>NZ_AP035925.1:0-4127702 GCF_059730925.1 gamma proteobacterium symbiont of Axiagastus rosmarus | reverse complement strand
TTATACGCATGAAATAACGGATCTTATCCACAGAGCGACGCAGGTAAAAGGCGATAAAACAGCGGAATCAACTGGGGATCGACATAAATACCCGATCCCCGACCAGCAAAGATCGTCTTAAATCTGCGGGTGCCAGCTGGCAACCCACACTTCCGCCGGATCTTCCGGAATCTCATGTTCCAGCACGTCGATCTCCAGCCGATCGCCAATACGTTTGGCACCCAGCTGCGTTAACGTCGTCTCCAGCAGTTTGATCGCACCGCAGAACAGATCGTATTCATGATTACCGATACCCACTGCGCCAAAGCGTACGCCTGACAGATCCGGCTGGCTCTCCTGCAGCGCTTCATAAAACGGCAGCAGGTTGTCCGGCAGTTCGCCGGCACCGTGCGTTGAGCTGACAATTAGCCAGACGCCCTCCTGCGGCACCTCATCCAGCTCGGGTCCGTGCAGCAGTTCGGTTGAAAAGCCCGCTTCCTGCAGTTTCTCTTCCAGATGTTCAGCGACATATTCGGCGCTGCCAAGGGTACTGCCACTGATTAAGGTAATATCGGCCATGATGCTCTCCCGCACTAAAGGCGAGCATTGTACGCTGTGATCAAGCGGTGATCCACCTGTGGAAAACAGGGTTAATCGTCGATAGCATCAGGCGACAAGGCGCATCACAAAAGCGATCCGCCCGGGATAAGGTTATGCACAGCGGGGAAGCCGATCA
The DNA here is from genome assembly GCF_059730925.1 of gamma proteobacterium symbiont of Axiagastus rosmarus. NCBI lineage: Bacteria > Pseudomonadati > Pseudomonadota > Gammaproteobacteria > gamma proteobacterium symbiont of Axiagastus rosmarus. The sequence goes on along the minus strand of NZ_AP035925.1, from coordinate 4,126,987 downwards.
CGGCTTGATGGTGCGCATGATCGGGTTTTGCAGGGAGATCAGCGTTTCGGTGGACTGGATTTCATCAATGGTCTGGATCTTGTTGATCAGCACCTGCTGCAGCGCGTCAATGGAGCGGCACATCACTTTAATAAAGATGCTGTAGTGGCCGGTGGTGTACCAGGCTTCCACCACTTCATCCAGCGCTTCCAGTTTGCTGAGCGCGGCCGGATAGTCGCGCGCGCTTTTCAAAATGATGCCGATAAAACAGCAGACATCAAATCCGAGCTGCCGTGGATCGATCTCCACGCGCGTACCCAGAATAATCCCCGCCTGACGCATCTTCTCGACGCGCACGTGAATCGTGCCGGGGCTGACGTTGAACTGCTTGGCGAGTTCGGCGTACGCGGTGCGCGCGTTTTGCAGCAGCGCATTTAAAATGCCGCGGTCGAGATTATCCAGTTGCAGGTGTTCCGCCATCATCCATCCTCATTAGGTTCGTCTTCTCTGAACAGGGAGAATGTGCAGCAAATTAGCGGGACAGGCAAGGCGCAGACAGCGGAGCTGCCGCTGTCTGCACGCTTTTTAGCGCTTACGCCACAGCGTCAGCTGGGCCTGTGTGTGCTGGAACTTACGCGCGGTTTCGCGAATCACAAACGGCACGTCCTGCGGCGGCGCAACCTCCTCAAAGGCATCGCGCAGCAGTCGTTGCAGCGCCTGCCAGGTGGTGAGCGCTTCACCGTTTTCACGGAAACCGCCCAGCCAGTTCTCCTTCGGCGTGAACTCTTCCAGCCAGGTGTAAGGTGAGGAGATAGCCAGCAAACCGCCGGAGCGGATCATCGGCGTGATGTCCTGCAGGAAGCGCTTCGGCTGGCGCAGGCGATCGATCAGGTTGGAGGCCAGTACCAGATCGTAGCCATCGGGCTGCGGTTTCAGGTTACAGGCATCGCCCTGCACAAACTGAATGCGCTGCGCCAGGGACTCATCGAAACCAAACTCTTTCAGCCGCACCTGGCGATACTCCACCAGCTCTCCCTCTTCCGGCACCACGTAACGGAAATCCTCGCCCGAGGTCAGCTGCAGCGCCACGTCGATAAAGCGCGCCGAGTAATCCATGCCGGTGACCGCAGCAAAATGGCGTGCCAGTTCAAAGCTGGCACGGCCGGTGGCGCAACCGATATCCAGCGCGTGGCCGCGCTGCGCGCAGTGCGGCAGCACGATATCGACCAGCGCCGCCGCGTAGTTCGGCACACCGTAATAGCCGGGGCCGTACTGGAAGTCGAGGTACTGCGACACCATGCTGTCGGTTTCATACGGATTCAGCGCCATGCTCTCCTGATGCGAGGAAACCACGTAGCGGAAACCGGCATGCTGGAAGAAGTGGCGCCGGAAGGCGTAGCGTGAGGATTTCAGCGCTTCGTTGCCGGTGGAGATCCAGCTGCCGCCTTTGATCAGCGCATGTTTGCCGTCAAAGGTGGGCGTGGAGAAATCGTCATACAGCGGATGTACCCTGAAGCCTTCAAAGCCGTTGGTCGGCGTGGTGGTCCACTGCCAGACGTTGCCGACGATGTCGAAGAAGTCACCCTGGGCAAAGTGGTCTACCGGACAGGAAGAGGCCCAGCGGGCAAGATTGATGTTGCCCGGCGCGTCGATCCAGTCTGGCTGATCGCCGGCAACCTGCTCGCGCAGCTGCATCCACTCGGCTTCGCACGGCAGCTGGATCGCTTTGCCGCTCTCTTCTGCCAGCCAGCGGCAGAACGCCGCCGCTTCCAGCTGATTCACTTCGGCGGGCCAGTCCCACGGCATCGCCACTTCTTCGGTCATCAGGCGCAGCCGGAGATCGTCAGGTTGCGCGATGTCACCGACCCAGAAAGTCGGCATCTGCGCCTGGGCAAACTCGCGCCAGCCCCAGCCTTCGTCATCCCACCAGCGGCGTTCGTTGTAGCCGTTAGCGGCAATAAAATGAAAGAACTCGGCGTTGCTCACCAGCATTTTGCTGGCTTTGAACGGTTTCAGCTCAGTTGTAAGGCTGCCGTATTCGTTATCCCAGCCGTAGGTGTCATCGGTTTTACCCTGCGTGACGCGTCCGCCTGGCATCGCCACCAATGTATTGGCCGGTACCGAGGCACGATCGTGGCGCGCCTGCGGACACGCCGGCCAGTGCGGCTGCGGTTTTACCCACTCAAGCGGCAGCTGGCGGATCAGCACGCTGGAGGTTTCAAGGTGAATACGCTCATGCTCAATGCCCATCAGAATCACCCACGCCGGGCTGTCCCAGTCAATCGGCAGATCCAGCGGCATGGTGCGGATGAATTCACTTACCACGGTTTTCACTTTGCCGCGGTAGTCGCGCACCTCGGCCACGTCCGGCCAGCTGTAATGGCTGTCGTCGAGATCGTCCCAGCTCATCTCATCCACGCCGATCGCCATCATCGCCTCGATGCGATCGTCAATGCGCTGCTGCAGATAACCGCCCGCCATCAGCTTATTAATGTAGAAAGTAGCGGTATGGCCAAAGTAGAAGATCAGCGGATGGCGCAGGGTGATGGCTTTATTAAAGTACGCGCGCTCATCGGCGAGGCAGTCGAACAGGCTTTCATACAGCTCCCAGGTCTGGGTGAAATAGGCCAGCAGTTCGGCGCGTTTGGCGTCGCTGCTGCTGCCGGAAAGCCGGACGGTGCGGGTGGGCGCAGGCAATTGATCGTGAAGATGAGCGGTTGTCACAGTGAACTCCGTAAGCTGATTAAACACAGCGGGTAATTCACTATAGCAAATTAGCATTTCTGCCTGATGAATTAGCGTTTCCAGCGGCGCAGCAGGCGGCTTTTCAGGCCGGTATCAAAGCGCCAGATGTGATCGAAAATGCGCAGAATGCCGGGTTTGCCGTGCGCCGACATCGCCACGGCGTGGAAGCGTTGCTGGTGGTGACGCTGGCGCTGTTTAATGGTGCTGACGATGTCGTCCGGCAGACGCTGGGCGATAAAATCGGAAACGATCACCGCATCGGCTTCCTGCCACTGACTGCCCTCCATACGCGTGACCACCGCAGACAGGCAGGCGGCCAGATCGGTGCCGCCGCGAAAACGCTGGCTGAGAAAACGGATTGCCTGCTCGATGCCATTATCGGCGGTCAGCTCGTAGCCAATCACTTCATGAGCAAACAGCATGATGTAGCAGCGCCGCCTGTCGGCCAGCGCCACCTTCAGCAGCGCCAGACAAAACGCTTTGGCGCAGCGTTCATTGAAACCGCCCATCGAACCAGAGGTATCCACGCAGACGATGAACGGGCCGCGCGGCTGCGCTTCGTGCTGCTGATGGCTGGCCGGGCGCAGCGTCACTTTCTCGTGCCAGGCATCGCCCTGTAACCGGTAGGTCAGCAGGCGTTTCTCCACCAGCCGGCGATAAAACTCCAGCTCCAGTTCGCTGATGCTCAGCGCCGCCAGCTCCGGCGGCAACAGACGCAGCACATCGTCACTCTGATGGATGCCGCTGACCTCTTCCGGCACGTTGTCCGGCTCGCGCACCAGCTGATGAAACGCTTCCAGCGGCGCATCCTGGGACGGCACCGATTTCGCTTCGCGGCTGCGTCCCAGCTGCTGCGCCAGTTTCATCAGTTCCGGCTGCTGGGCGAGGAAATCGCCGTACTGCACAATCAACTCATAGTCGCCATGCTGCAGCGGTGCCTTGCTCAGATCCCACAGGCGTCCGGCGGCGGCTTCGTCGTCATCGGTCAGAATCGGCGCCAGCTGGCCGCTGATGGCCATGCGCTGCTGCAGCTCGGCCATCAGGCGTTCCCGCTGCTCTTCCAGCAGGGTTTCGTTCAGCGTCAGGGTTTGCAGCGTCAGGCTCAGGCGCCAGCGCTGCAGGAACAGCGTGTGCTGCGCATTGCTCAACTGGGCGCTGTCGGTATGCAGCAGCAGTTTGCTGGCTTCTTCGATAAACGGGGACGGCAGCGCTTTCAGCTGCGTCATGATGGCCGGCAGTTGCTCACTGAAGGCGTGGCTGCTGAGCAGTTGCATCTGCTGGAAGAGCTGAAATTCGCGCGCCAGCGCGTCCGGCACCGGCGTGGTTTTCATCTGGGCGGCAATCTCGGCGCGCCAGCGCGGCAGCTCGCCCATCATCGCCTGTTTCAGGCGCGGAAATTTTTCAAAGAACAGCGCCAGCTGCGGCGAGGCCAGCAGTGCCACAATCAGCTCTTCGATCAGCTCGGTTTCGCCAATCGACAACAGCGTGCTGAGCGTCTCCAGCGAGATCATTTTCTCGCCTGTTTCAGCTGTTCCGCCACATCCTGCAGGCTGGTTTCGACGCGTGCCAGCCAGTCGTCGCTGATAAACAGGCAGCGCTGGTGCTGGCTAAACAGCGTGCGCTGCGCGCGCAGCTGGGCCTCCAGCGCGTCATATTCTTCAATGATTTCCTGCGGCACGTCGCTGCTGCTGGCGGCACCCGGCAGCGTCAGGCGCGTGGACTGCAGGCTGACGTCGCGCAGCGTCAGACAGTGGTGCGCATCCACCAGCAAGTCGAGCGTCTGGCCAAAGCCGATGCCGTTGAGCTTGCCGCGGATCTCGCCCGCTTTCAGCAGCCACTGATTGAGCGCATCGCGTGCCACCACCACGTGCGTGACCTGCATGTCGTGCAGCGTCAGCGGCTGCTGCAGCATCAGGGTCAGCTGTTCGTCCGTGATCGAGGCCGGTAATTCATAGTGCGGTTTGCGGCTGAACATGCCGCTGTGCTTCTCCAGCGTCAGCGCCTGCGTCACGCTCTGCTGCTGTTGCAGCGCCAGCCGGCGCGCTTTGATCTGCTGCAGCGTGTGCAGCATCGCCTGCTGCTGCCACGCGTGCTGCGTCATCAGCGCATCGATTTCACGATCCAGCAGCTGCATCGACGCCACGTCGTGCCACAGGCAATCTTTCAGCAGGATCAGATCAAGCGGGGCAATCGCCACGCGGCCGCTGTAAAACGCGCTGGCCTGCAGCAGATGGATGGCTTTTTTCCAGCGGCGATCGGAGATATACGGCGCCTCTGGCAGGTTCTCCAGCTGCTGGCGCAGCTGATAGATCAGTTCAAACACATGATCGGGCAGGCTGACCTGGCTGATGCCTTTCTGCCACTGCTGATACTCTTCATCGCTGATGCACAGCGATTCCGCCACCGGGTTGGCGTTTTCATCCTGCTGGTGGGTCAGCATGCTGCGGAAGTTCTGCTTTTCATGCACGTTGTCGAGCCACAGCCGGATCAGCATACGGTCGTACAGCGCTTCCAGACCGCTGTCAGCTTCCGGCAGTTCGTTGGAGGCGGTGACCAGCAGGCGCATCGGGATCGGCTCTTCGCTGTCGCCGTTGCGGAAGCGACGTTCGTTGATGGCGGTGAGCAGCGTATTGAGAATCGCCGGACCGGCTTTCCAGATCTCATCCAGAAAGACAATTTCGGCATCCGGCAGATAGCCTTTGGTCAGACGCTGATAGCGTCCTTCATCTTTCAGCGCCTGAATCGACAGCGGGCCAAACACCTCTTCAGGTGTGGAAAATCGGGTCATCAGGTATTCAAAGGCACGGGCGTGCTGGAAGGCGTATTTCAGGCGGCGGGCAATCAGGCTCTTGGCGATGCCCGGTGGCCCAAGCAGAAATACGCTTTCGCCGCTCAGCGCTGCCAGCAGGCAGAGACGAATGGCATGATGCCGTTCATACAGCCCTTTCTCCAGGGCATTGCTGAGGCGAGAAATTCTTTCTGCCAAAAGATGGGGTTGAGCCATAATCACATCATTGTCCTTCTGATCCTGGTGCCGTCATATTCTGGCGAGCGCAATACTCTACTGTTTATCATGCGTGAAAGCGTTGATAGCCGTCAGCTTTTTTGTTTCAGAAGGTTGAGGTGAGGCAAATCGCGGGTTTTCAGCGAATTTCGCGCCGATTTTCGGCGAAAAAACGCTGCGCAGACGGCGTAATGCCAGACGGTAAAAGTAGGTTTTTTCGGGAATATGTGCATACTGTGCGCTTTTTGATGATCTGAGCGCCGGGCTGAGGCCTGCGCGGCTCCAACAAAAGACAACTTATGAGCTCGGATAAGAAACAGTCCCTTGGCGCAGTCACTCTGGCGGCGATCGGCGTGGTGTATGGCGATATCGGTACCAGCCCGCTCTATACCCTGCGCGAGTGTCTCTCTGGTCAGTTCGGCTTTGGCGTGGAACGCGAGGCGGTGTTTGGCTTTCTGTCGCTGATCTTCTGGCTGCTGATTCTGGTGGTTTCGCTTAAATACATCAGTTATGTGATGCGCGCCGACAACGCCGGGGAAGGCGGGATCCTGACGCTGATGTCACTGGCGGGCCGCAATACCGGCGCACGCGCCACGGCGATTCTGGTGATCATGGGGCTGATTGGCGGCAGCTTCTTCTACGGGGAAGTGGTGATCACGCCGGCGGTATCCGTGCTTTCGGCCATCGAAGGGCTGGAGATCGCCGCGCCGAGCCTCGATAGCTACATTGTGCCGCTGGCGATTGCGGTACTGACGCTGCTGTTTGTGATTCAGAAACACGGCACCGGCATTGTCGGTAAGCTGTTTGCGCCGGTGATGCTGCTGTGGTTCATCATCCTGGCGGTGCTGGGTGCGCGCAGTATCATCAATAATCCCGAGGTGCTGCACGCCATGAACCCGTACTGGGCGCTGCACTTCTTTATTCAGTACAAAACGGTATCGTTCTTCGCGCTGGGCGCGGTGGTGCTGGCGATCACCGGCGTTGAAGCGCTGTATGCCGATATGGGCCACTTTGGTAAGTTTCCGATTCGCCTGGCATGGTTTGTGGTGGTGCTGCCGTCGCTGGTGCTCAACTATTTCGGCCAGGGTGCGCTGCTGCTGGAGCATCCGGAGGCCATCAAAAACCCGTTCTTCCTGCTGGCGCCGGACTGGGCGCTGATTCCGATGCTGATCCTCGCGACGCTGGCCACGGTGATCGCCTCGCAGGCGGTGATCTCCGGCGTATTCTCGCTGACGCGCCAGGCGGTGCGTCTTGGTTATCTGCCGCCGATGCGCATCGTGCACACGTCCGAAGAGGAATCTGGCCAGATTTATATTCCGGTGATCAACTGGCTGCTCTATTTCTCTGTGGTGATTGTTATCGTCGGCTTTGAGCACTCCAGTAATCTGGCGGCCGCCTACGGGATTGCGGTGACCGGTACCATGGTGCTGACCGCCATTCTGTGTTCAACGGTGGCGATTCAGAACTGGCACTGGAATCGCTATCTGGTGGTGCTGATTCTCATCGCGATGCTGTGCATCGACGTTTCGCTGTTCTCCGCTAACCTGGTCAAAGTGTTCTCCGGCGGCTGGCTGCCGCTGACACTGGCGCTGATGATGTTTATCGTGATGACCACGTGGAAGAGCGAGCGCTTCCGCCTGCTGCGTCGTATGCATGAGCATGGCAATTCGCTGGAGGCGATGATCGCCTCGCTGGAGAAGTCGCCGCCGGTGCGCGTGCCGGGCACGGCGGTCTACATGTCACGGGCGCTCAATGTCATCCCCTTTGCCATGCTGCATAACCTGAAGCACAACAAGGTGCTGCACGAGCGCGTGGTGCTGCTGACGCTGCGTACCGAAGATGCGCCTTATGTGCACAACGTGCGTCGCGTGACAATTGAGCAGCTGTCGCCCACCTTCTGGCGCGTGGTGGCAAGCTACGGCTGGCGTGAAACGCCGAACGTCGAGGAGATTTTCCACCGCTGCGGCCTCGAAGGGCTCAACTGCCGCATGATGGAAACCTCGTTCTTTATGTCACACGAGTCGCTGATCATCGGCAAACGCCCGTGGTATCTGCGTCTGCGCGGCAAGCTGTTCCTTGCGCTGCAGCGCAACGCCCTGCGCGCGCCGGATCAGTTTGAAATTCCGCCTAACCGGGTAATCGAGCTCGGTACTCAGGTCGAAATCTGACGCATCGCGCGTCACCAGCTGAGGGTGACGCGCAGCCCCTGCGGCTGCACCGCGCTGAAGGTCAGCCGGATGCCGTGCAGCTGAGCCACATTTTTCACAATCGACAAGCCAAGCCCGCTGCCGGTTTGCGCCTGCCCCGGCGGTCGCCAGAAGCGTTCGCCCAGCCGCGCCAGCTGCTCTGCGCTGACGCCCGGTCCGTTATCCGCGATCTCCAGCCTGCGCGCGCTGAGCCGCAGCTGAATCTCACTGCCGGACGGCGTGTAGCGCAGCGCGTTATCCAGCAGATTGCGCAGCAGTAAACCCAGCAGCAGTGGATGACCGTTCATCACCGGTTCCGCGTCAGCCGTCAGCGTCAGCCTGGTGTGCTGCGCTGCCGCCTGTGCCTGATGTTCGGTCACCAGCTGGTGCAGCAACGGCGCGAGGGGGACCGGCTGAAATTCGCTGCGCAGATCGTCTGCTTCGACCCGCGACAGCGTCAGCAGCTGATCGACCAGCCGCGTGGCGCGCAGGATGCCGCTGTCGAGCTGCTGCAGCGCATGGTTACGCATCGCCTCGTCATCGCCGGCCAGCTGAATCACCTCACTCTGCACGCGCAGCGCTGCCAGCGGGCTGCGCAGCTCGTGCGCCGCATCGGAGGTAAACCGTCGCTCGCGCTGGACCAGCTGTGCCATGCGGGCAAACAGGCCATTCAGCGCCGCCACCAGCGGCTTCACCTCCAGCGGCAGGCGTTGCGGCGTCAGCGGGGTGGCATCATCCGGCGCGCGCTGCTGTAGCGATGCAGTCAGGCGTTTCAGCGGACGCAGCTCAAACCACACCAGCGCCAGCAGCAACAGCAGCATCAGCGGCATGGCCACCAGCCACGGCAGCAGACTGCTCAGTGCCAGATCGCGCGTCATATCATCACGATATTCCCACTCCTGTCCGACCACCACGCGCCACTGCTTATCGGCTGAGGTCAGCCACAACAGCCGCCAGCGATCGTCATCGCCGCGCAGGCGACCATCATGGAAGCCGTCACGATCCGCGGTAAACGGCAAATCGCGACCGTTTTCGCCGTCGTTCAGCAGCGGTTTGCCGTCGGCGCTGAATACCGCAAAGGCCAGCGCGTCGTCATCCTGATCGCCGCGATGGTGGCGCAAAATCGCTTTGGTTTTTGGCAGCGAGGCAGCCTGCAGGCGGCTGGCATCCAGCGCCAGCAGACGCTTAGCGAACAGCATCTGCTGGGTATCAAACAGCTCGTTAACGGTGTCGCGCGTCTGCTGCCACGCGCTGAAGGTGGCGCTGGCACCGCACAGGATAATTAACAGCAGAAAGCCGATCGCCAGTCGCAGGAACAGACTCATTCTGCCGCTCCCAGCGTGTAGCCAATGCCGTGCACGGTGCGGATGAACTGGCTGCCGAGTTTTTTACGCAGATGATGAATATGCACCTCGACCGCGTTACTGGAGACGTCGTCATCCCAGCTGTACAGCTTCTCCTCCAGCTGGGCGCGCGTCAGCACGCGGCCGGGATTGCGCAGGAACAGCTCCAGCAGCGCCAGCTCGCGGCTTTTCAGGCTGAGCGGTTCGCCATCGAGCATCACGCTGTGGTTGCCGGGTGCCATCACCAGCCGGCCATGACGCAGCTCCGGCTGCAGCTGACCGTGACGGCGACGAATCAGCGCCTGCAGACGCGCGGCCACCTCCGTCAGCGCAAACGGCTTACACAGATAGTCGTCGGCACCGAGTTGCAGGCCCTGCACGCGCTCGTCCAGCGCATCGCGTGCGGTGAGGATCAGCACCGGGACATCCGCGCCCTGCTCACGCCACTGGCGCAGGATGTCCAGCCCATCGCGTTGCGGCAGCGACAGATCCAGCACCACGGCATCCCATGGCGCCGCGTTGAGCGCCTGAAATCCGGCTTCGCCGCTGACAAGCCAGTCGACGCTGAAACCCAGTTTGGTCAGGCCGACCTTCAGGCCATCGCCAATCAGCGTATCGTCTTCAATTAATAAAATGCGCATGCGTTTCTCCCGGTTACCTGGGGGTTTATACGAAGCAGATGCACGCTTGTACAGCGTCATTCGCCCGTTTTGGCTTATTTTTCCCCTCTTTTTTTCCCTTAAGATCCTGTTAAGAACCCTGTGGTGAAATAGCTCCCGTAATCCGCACAGACATGGAAATGAGGTGAAAAATGAAAAAGAGTGCAGCGCTATTCGCCATTATCGCCCTGGCGGCAACCCCGGTGTTAGCCGCCCAGCAGGGTGGCTTTGTCGACCCCAACGCGCCTGCCGCCCAGGCTAAAGCCGGCGGTTTTAAGGCCGATAACAGCAGTGTGGTGACGGTAAAACAGGCCGAAGAGATGAAGGATGACAGCTGGATCACCGTGCGCGGCCAGCTTGATAAGCAGATCGGCGATGAAGATTATCTGTTCCGCGACAGCAGCGGCAGCATGAAAGTGGAGATCGACCACAAACGCTGGAACGGCCAGACCATTACGCCGAAGGATCAGGTCGAGCTGACCGGCGAACTGGATAAGGATTTCAATTCGATTGAACTGGACGTTAAACAGGTGCGTAAACTGCCGTAACCTCCCTTGCGGAGCCACGTCGTGGGCTCCGCCATCCCGCCAAACTCAAATTTTTCCCGGCCCAGGCGAAACGTTTCGATGGCGATCACATTTCCGTGATGCCGTCATTGAGTTGCCATGTACATTTAATACACTGCCAGACAGCGAAACGTTTCGCTGTGGAGTGGAATAAATGAAAAAAGGTCGCCTGTTAAACGCTGAAGTCTCTCATGTGATTGCCCGCCTCGGGCACACCGATACGCTGACGATTGCCGATGCGGGCTTGCCGATCCCGGCCGGTCCACAGCGCATCGATCTGGCGCTGACGCCCGGTACCCCCGATTTTTTACAGGTGGTGGAGGTCATCACGCAGGAGATGCAGGTTGAGAGCGCCCTGATAGCGGAGGAGATCCAACAACACAATCCGCAACTCCACAGCCAGCTGATCGCCGTGCTCGAAGCCTTGCAACAGCACCAGGGGAATGTGATTAGCGTTCGTTACACCAGCCATGAACAGTTCAAACAACACACTCAGCGCAGTCAGGCGGTCATTCGCAGCGGAGAGTGCTCTCCGTATGCGAATGTCATCCTGAGCGCGGGCGTCACTTTCTGAGGCCGCTATGCAACCGTTATTGCAACTCAGGGGAATTGAAAAATCATTTCCCGGCGTGAAGGCGCTCAACGGCGCGTCGCTGGCGGTCTATCCCGGGCGCGTGATGGCGTTAGTGGGAGAGAACGGCGCGGGCAAATCCACCATGATGAAGGTGCTGACCGGCATCTACAGTATGGACGCCGGTTCGCTGCACTGGCTGGGAAAAGAAGTGACGTTCTCCGGGCCGAAAGCGTCTCAGGAAGCCGGCATCGGCATCATCCATCAGGAGCTGAACCTGATCCCGCAGCTGACCGTCGCGGAGAATATTTTCCTCGGCCGTGAATTCGTTAACCGCTTTGGCCGCATCGACTGGAAACAGATGTATGCCGCGGCGGATGCGCTGTTAAAGCGCCTCAATCTGCGCTTCAGCAGCCACAAGCTGGTGGGCGATCTGTCGATTGGCGACCAGCAAATGGTGGAGATCGCCAAAGTGCTCAGCTTCGAGTCGCAGGTCATCATTATGGATGAACCGACCGATGCGCTGACCGATACCGAAACCCTGTCGCTGTTCCGCGTCATCAATGAGCTGAAAGCGCAGGGCTGCGGCATTGTTTATATCTCACACCGCATGAAAGAGATCTTTGAGATTTGCGATGACGTCACCGTGTTCCGCGACGGCCAGTTTATTGCCGAGCGCGCGGTGGGCGATCTCAGCGAAGAGGGCCTGATCGAAATGATGGTCGGCCGCAAGCTTGAGGATCAGTATCCGCATCTCGATCAGACACCGGGCGAGGTGCGGCTGCGGGTCGAGCACGTTAGCGGACCGGGCGTAGAAGATGTCAGCTTTACCCTGCGTAAGGGCGAGATTCTGGGCATCTCCGGTCTGATGGGGGCGGGCCGCACCGAATTAATGAAGGTGCTGTACGGCGCGCTGCCGCGTACGCACGGCAAAGTGACGCTTAACGGCCGCGAGATTGTCACCCGCTCGCCGCAGGACGGCCTGGCCAACGGCATCGTCTATATCTCGGAAGACCGTAAGCGTGACGGGCTGGTGCTCGGGATGTCGGTCAAAGAGAACATGTCGCTGACCGCGCTGCGCTACTTCAGCCGCGCCGATGGCGGCCTGAAGCACGCCGAAGAGCAGCTGGCGGTGGGCGATTTTATTCGCCTGTTCAATGTGAAAACGCCGTCAATGATGCAGCCGATCGGTCTGCTGTCCGGCGGTAATCAGCAAAAAGTGGCGATTGCGCGTGGCCTGATGACGCGCCCGGATGTGCTGATCCTCGACGAGCCGACGCGCGGCGTCGATGTCGGGGCGAAAAAAGAGATCTATCAGTTAATTAACCAGTTTAAAGCCGAAGGGCTGAGCATCATCCTGGTGTCGTCGGAAATGCCGGAAGTGCTGGGCATGAGCGACCGTATTCTGGTGATGCATGAAGGCCATCTGAGTGGCGAATTTTCCCGTGAGCAGGCTACCCAGGAATCCCTGATGGCAGCGGCGGTCGGTAAGCAACACAGCGAGGAGTTAGTTGTATGAGTACCCAAACCTTACCTGCCAGCCGTCGCTGGTTCAGCAAAGCCTGGCTGCTGGAGCAGAAATCGCTGATCGCGCTGATTGTGCTGATCGCCGTGGTTGCCAGCCAGAGCCCGAACTTCTTCACGCTGCCCAACATGTTCAACATCCTGCAGCAGACGTCGGTCAACGCCATCATGGCGGTGGGCATGACGCTGGTGATTCTGACCTCAGGTATCGACCTTTCGGTCGGCTCGCTGCTGGCGCTGACCGGCGCGGTAGCGGCATCGATTGTCGGGCTGGAAGTTAATGCATTGGTGGCCGTAGCGGCATCGCTTGCGCTCGGCGCCTTTATTGGTGCCATTACCGGTGTGATTGTGGCGCGCGGCAAGGTGCAGGCGTTTATCGCTACGCTGGTGATGATGCTGCTACTGCGCGGCGTCACCATGGTTTACACCAACGGCAGTCCGATCAACACCGGCTTCAGCGATAACGCCGATCTGTTTGGCTGGTTCGGCATTGGCCGTCCGCTGGGCATTCCGACGCCGGTATGGCTGATGGCGGTGGTGTTCGCGCTGGCGTGGTACATGCTGCATCACACCCGCCTCGGCCGCTATATCTATGCGCTGGGCGGTAACGAAGCGGCCACGCGCCTGTCCGGCATCAACGTTAACCGCGTTAAAGTCATCGTCTATTCGCTGTGCGGCCTGCTGGCGGCACTGGCGGGCACCATCGAAGTGGCGCGTCTCTCTTCCGCGCAGCCGACGGCGGGCACCGGTTATGAACTGGATGCGATTGCCGCAGTAGTGCTGGGCGGGACCAGCCTCGCGGGCGGTAAAGGGCGCATTATGGGCACGCTGATCGGTGCGCTGATTCTCGGCTTCCTCAATAACGGCCTCAACCTGATGGGCGTATCGTCTTACTACCAGATGATTGTCAAAGCCGTCGTCATTCTGCTGGCGGTGCTGGTGGATAACAAAAGCAGTAAGTAACTCTGACCTTCACACAGGATTAAAGAAATGAAAAAGTTAACTGCATTGGCCGTCATCCTTGGCGCCACCCTCAGTGCTGGCGCGATGGCTAAGGATACGATTGCGCTGGTGGTCTCAACCCTGAATAACCCGTTCTTTGTGTCGCTGAAAGATGGCGCACAGAAAGAAGCCGATAAGCTGGGCTATAACCTGGTGGTGCTCGACTCACAGAACAACCCGGCAAAAGAGCTGGCAAACGTGCAGGATCTCACTGTGCGCGGCACCAAACTGCTGCTGATCAACCCAACGGATTCTGACGCGGTCGGTAACGCCGTGAAAATGGCTAACCAGGCGAACATCCCGGTGATTACGCTGGACCGTATGGCGGCGCAGGGGAAAGTTGTCAGCCACGTGGCGTCTGATAACCGCTTCGGCGGCAAAATGGCCGGCGATTTCATCGCGAAGAAACTGGGCGACGGTGCGAAAATCATCGAGCTGCAGGGCATTGCCGGCACCTCCGCTGCCCGCGAGCGTGGCGAAGGCTTTAAGCAGGCCGCTGATGCACACAAATTCAACGTGCTGGCCAGCCAGCCGGCCGACTTCGACCGTACTAAAGGTCTGAACGTGATGCAGAACCTGCTGCAGGCGCATCCGGACGTGCAGGCAGTTTTTGCCCAGAACGACGAAATGGCGCTGGGCGCGCTGCGTGCGCTGCAGACCGCAGGCAAAACCGACGTGCTGGTGGTGGGCTTTGACGGCACCGCGGACGGCGTGAAGGCGGTAGAATCCGGTAAACTCAGCGCGACCGTTGCACAGATGCCAGACAAGATTGGTATGATTGGCGTCGATACCGCAGATAAAGTTCTGAAGGGCGAAAAAGTGCAGGCGATCAACCCGGTTGACCTGAAACTGGTTACTAAATAAAACCCAAAGAAAAGCATGGCAACGCGCCACCCTCGCGGTGGCGCAACTTCCTGGATAACTCCCTATGAGCAAAAGCGCAAAACTGGCGGTACTCGGCAGCATCAACGCCGACCACATCCTCAACCTCGCCCATTTTCCCCGTCCGGGTGAAACGGTGATCGGGAAACAGTATCAGGTTGCCTTTGGCGGTAAAGGGGCCAACCAGGCCGTCGCGGCTGGCCGTGCCGGCGCTGACATTGCTTTTATTGCCTGCGTGGGTGCAGATGACATCGGCGAACGTATTCGCCAGCAGCTGCAGCAGGACCAGATTGATACCGCTCCGGTGGAAACCGTGGCGCAGGAAGCCACCGGCGTGGCGATGATCTTCGTGAATGGCGAAGGCGAAAATAACATTGGCATCTACTCAGGCGCGAACGCGGCGCTGACGCCAGCCTGTGTGGAGCGCCACCAGCAGGTAATTCGTTCGGCCGATGCGCTGCTGATGCAGCTGGAGTCGCCGCTGGACAGCGTGCTGGCCGCGGCCCGCATCGCGCGCGCCAGCCACACCCAGGTGATCCTTAATCCGGCGCCGGCGACCCAGCTCTCTGATGAGCTGCTGGCGCTGATCGACATTATTACGCCGAATGAAACCGAAGCGGAAATCCTCACCGGCATCGCCGTCAACGACGACGACGACGCGGCGCGGGCAGCCCAGGCGCTGCACGCCAAAGGCATCGATACCGTATTGATTACGCTGGGCCGGCGCGGCGTATGGCTCAGCGAGCAGGGCCAGGGACAACGTATTCCCGGCTTCAGCGTGCAGGCGGTGGATACCATCGCTGCCGGTGATACCTTCAACGGGGCCTTCATTACCGCGCGGCTGGAAGGCGTGGCGATGCAGGATGCGGTCCGTTTTGCCCATGCGGCGGCAGCCATTGCCGTGACGCGCCCGGGCGCACAGCCCTCAGTGCCATGGCGCACTGAGATTGACGCATTCCTGCAGCAACAGGGTTAAGCGCTTGGCTACCATGAAAGATGTCGCCCGTCTGGCGGGCGTCTCCACCTCCACCGTTTCGCACGTTATCAACAACAACCGTTTTGTTAGCGAACAGGTGCGCGATAGAGTGGAACAGGCGATTCGCGAATTAAACTACGCGCCGTCGGCGCTGGCGCGCAGCCTGAAGATCAAGCAAACGCGCACCATTGGTATGTTACTGACCGCCAGCAGCAACCCGTTCTACTCGGAAGTGGTGCGCGGTGTAGAGAACAGCTGCTATGAACGCGGCTACAGCCTGATTCTGTGCAATACCGAAGGCGATGAAGAGCGCATGAATCGCAGCCTTGAAACGCTGATGCAGAAGCGCGTGGATGGCCTGCTGATGATGTGCACGGAAACCCATCTGCCCTCCGCCGAAATCCTTAATCGCTATCCTTCGGTGCCGATGGTGATGATGGACTGGGCGCCGTTTGAAGGGCGCGGCGATATTATTCAGGATAACGCGCTGCTGGGCGGCGAACTGGCTACGCAGTATCTGATTGATCGCGGTTACACCCGCATCGCCTGTATTGCCGGGCCGCTGGATAAAACCCCGGCGCGCCTGCGTCTGGACGGTTTTCATCAGGCGATGGCAGCCAGTGGGCTGGCGGTGCCGCCGGGCTATGTGGTGGACGGCGATTTCGAATTTCAGGGCGGTTTCAACGCCATGAATCAGCTGCTGGCGCTCGATCCGCCACCGCAGGCGGTGTTTACCAGCAACGATGCGATGGCGGTAGGCGTCTATCACGCCCTGTATCAGGCGGGACTGCGCGTGCCGCAGGATATGGCGGTGATGGGCTATGACAACATTGAGCTGGCGCGCTATCTGACGCCGCCGCTCAGTACCATTCATCAGCCGAAAGATGAGCTGGGCGAGCTGGCCATTGATACGCTGATTCATCGTATGAGCGATCCCGACGCCAGCCAGCAAACGCTGGTGCTGACGCCGGAGCTGGTGGAGCGCGGTTCGGTTTAACTGCTTTTACGCGTTTTCTCGCGGTTGGCGATCAGGTTACGGCCATCCCCCGGCCGTAACATCAGAAACGCCAGCGCCGACAGCACGGTAATCACGCCCATGGTAAAGAAGGTGGCGTGGAACTGCTGCACCGTGGTGCTCTCAAAATCCTGGTAAAAGCGCAGCACGGCGGCGCTGACCGCCACGCCAAAACTGATCGACACCTGCTGCGTTACCGCCAGCACGCTATTGCCGCCGCTGGCGTTCTCATCATTCAAATCCGCCAGTGTGATGGTATTCATGGCGGTAAACTGGGTCGACATCGCCATGCCCAGTACAAACAGCGCCACCAGCAGCATGATGATGCTTCCGTCCGGCGACTGCAGCGCGAAGCTGGCGACCAGCACGCCGATGATAACCGTAATGCCCACCAGCGTTTTACGATAGCCAAAGCGGCGCAGCACCTGAGTCACGGTGGATTTAGCCAGCAGCGAGCCAATCGCCGTGGGCCCCATCATGCAGCCGGCGATGATCGCCGGATAGCCAAATCCTACCTGTAACATCAGCGGCATCAGGAACGGAATACAGCCGGTACCGAGACGCGCGGCAATATTACCGATAATCCCGACGGAGAACGTGCGTGTCTTAAACATCGGCAGACTAATCAGCGGAGCCGGATGGCGGCGCGCATGCATAATATAGAGCAGCAGCAATACCACGCCGCTGACCAGCACCAGCACTGCCTGCCACGGCGATACGATACGCTCGCCAAACAGCTCAATACCGATGGAGATCAGCACCAGACCAAAACCAAACAGCATAAAACCGCCGAAATCGAAGCGGCGTTTTGGCGTGGTGAAGTCTGGCATATATTTGCGCGCATAGAAGATGCCGGCGATGCCGATAGGAATATTAATCAGGAAGATCCAGTGCCAGCTGGCGTAGGTGACCAGCAGACCACCGAGCATAGGGCCAAGAATCGGTCCGACCAGGCCGGGCATGGTGACAAAGTTGAGCACCGGCAGCAGTTCGCTGCGCGGATAGGCGCGCAGCAGCGCCAGACGCGCTACCGGCATCATCATTGCTCCGCCAACGCCTTGCACCACGCGCGAAACCACCAGCATGCTCAGCGATCCGGACAGCGCACAGGCCAGTGAGCCAAGCGTGAACAGGGAAACCGCCACAATAAACACCTTACGCGTGCCAAAGCGATCGGCCAGCCAGCCGCTGACCGGAATCAACATCGCGACCGTGAGCGTATAACTGATGACGGCGGACTGCATGGCGAGTGGGGAACGTTCAAGGCTGGTGGCAATGGCGGGAAGCGCGGTATTCAGGATGGTGGCGTCGAGAGCCTGCATAAAAAACGCCATGGCGGCGATCCAGGGCAGGCCGGCCATACTGCGCGCGGAGCGAATCATTGAAAATCCTTCTTGAAGAAAATCGGTCAGCAAAGAGCGTAAGTTAAACAGGATAGCATCGGTCGCTGCGATGATGGCGCTGATTTGTGCCGCTGTGAGAGCTGATTTGCCTGATTATTAGACGGGAAATGTCTGTTTTTACCGCGTTCGTATAAAAAAGTAGCTTTCAGTCAATTTTTTTCAGGAAATGCTTGTCACTTCAGATTAACTATAATGCGCCACCACTGAGACGGCAAAGCGGCAACGCAGGCGGCTCAGCAGGGCGTGAAGTGATTCACCCCGCCGGAGAAAAACGCTGAAAAAAGTGTTTGACTCTGAAGGAGGAAAGCGTAATATACGCCACCTCGCGACAGCAGGCCGAACGCCGTGTCGCACCGCTCTTTAACAATTTATCAGACAATCTGTGTGGGCACTCGCAGGATTGATATCACAAGCCTACGGGCTTTAAAAAATATCAAGTCTTTGCTGAGTGAACACGTAATTCATTACGAAGTTTAATTCACAGAGCATCGCTGCACTGGTTGCAGCAAATCAAACTTAAATTGAAGAGTTTGATCATGGCTCAGATTGAACGCTGGCGGCAGGCCTAACACATGCAAGTCGAACGGCAGCACAGAAGAGCTTGCTCTTTGGGTGGCGAGTGGCGGACGGGTGAGTAATGTCTGGGAAACTGCCCGATGGAGGGGGATAACTACTGGAAACGGTAGCTAATACCGCATAACGTCGCAAGACCAAAGTGGGGGACCTTCGGGCCTCACACCATCGGATGTGCCCAGATGGGATTAGCTAGTAGGTGGGGTAATGGCTCACCTAGGCGACGATCCCTAGCTGGTCTGAGAGGATGACCAGCCACACTGGAACTGAGACACGGTCCAGACTCCTACGGGAGGCAGCAGTGGGGAATATTGCACAATGGGCGCAAGCCTGATGCAGCCATGCCGCGTGTATGAAGAAGGCCTTCGGGTTGTAAAGTACTTTCAGCGGGGAGGAAGGCGGTGAGGTTAATAACCTCGCCGATTGACGTTACCCGCAGAAGAAGCACCGGCTAACTCCGTGCCAGCAGCCGCGGTAATACGGAGGGTGCAAGCGTTAATCGGAATTACTGGGCGTAAAGCGCACGCAGGCGGTCTGTTAAGTCAGATGTGAAATCCCCGGGCTTAACCTGGGAACTGCATTTGAAACTGGCAGGCTTGAGTCTCGTAGAGGGGGGTAGAATTCCAGGTGTAGCGGTGAAATGCGTAGAGATCTGGAGGAATACCGGTGGCGAAGGCGGCCCCCTGGACGAAGACTGACGCTCAGGTGCGAAAGCGTGGGGAGCAAACAGGATTAGATACCCTGGTAGTCCACGCCGTAAACGATGTCGACTTGGAGGTTGTGCCCTTGAGGCGTGGCTTCCGGAGCTAACGCGTTAAGTCGACCGCCTGGGGAGTACGGCCGCAAGGTTAAAACTCAAATGAATTGACGGGGGCCCGCACAAGCGGTGGAGCATGTGGTTTAATTCGATGCAACGCGAAGAACCTTACCTGGCCTTGACATCCAGAGAACTTAGCAGAGATGCTTTGGTGCCTTCGGGAACTCTGAGACAGGTGCTGCATGGCTGTCGTCAGCTCGTGTTGTGAAATGTTGGGTTAAGTCCCGCAACGAGCGCAACCCTTATCCTTTGTTGCCAGCGGCTCGGCCGGGAACTCAAAGGAGACTGCCGGTGATAAACCGGAGGAAGGTGGGGATGACGTCAAGTCATCATGGCCCTTACGGCCAGGGCTACACACGTGCTACAATGGCGCATACAAAGAGAAGCGACCTCGCGAGAGCAAGCGGACCTCATAAAGTGCGTCGTAGTCCGGATTGGAGTCTGCAACTCGACTCCATGAAGTCGGAATCGCTAGTAATCGTAGATCAGAATGCTACGGTGAATACGTTCCCGGGCCTTGTACACACCGCCCGTCACACCATGGGAGTGGGTTGCAAAAGAAGTAGGTAGCTTAACCTTCGGGAGGGCGCTTACCACTTTGTGATTCATGACTGGGGTGAAGTCGTAACAAGGTAACCGTAGGGGAACCTGCGGTTGGATCACCTCCTTACCTGAAGATACTTTCCCGCGAAGTGCTCACACAGATTGTCTGATAGAAAAGTAACGAGCAGGACGGCTGCGAAGTCGTGACACTTTGTGTCCCCTTCGTCTAGCGGTTAGGACTCCGCCCTTTCACGGCGGCAACAGGGGTTCGAATCCCCTAGGGGACGCCACTGCTTGGTGACAGGTGAAAGGTGTCTCCACAGAATATCTCAAAACTGACGGTAACGTCGTGTTTGAGATATTGCTCTTTAACAATCCGGAACAAGCTGAAAATTTGAAACGACGCGTCGCGTTCATTCTCCGTAATAAGAATGAAATTTACGATGCGTTCGGGTCTCTCAAATGCTTGCAGTCCGCAGCGTTGCAAAACGCCTGTGGGTTGTGAGGTTAAGCGACTAAGCGTACACGGTGGATGCCCTGGCAGTCAGAGGCGATGAAGGACGTGCTAATCTGCGAAAAGCGACGGTAAGGTGATATGAACCGCTACAGCCGTCGATGTCCGAATGGGGAAACCCAATGCACTTGTGCATTATCGTTAACTGAATACATAGGTTAACGAGGCGAACCGGGGGAACTGAAACATCTAAGTACCCCGAGGAAAAGAAATCAACCGAGATTCCCCCAGTAGCGGCGAGCGAACGGGGAGTAGCCCAGGACCTGAATCAGCTTGTGCATCAGTGGAAGCGTCTGGAAAGTCGCGCGATACCGGGTGACAGCCCCGTACACGAAGATGCACAGGTTGTGAGTCCGACGAGTAGGGCGGGACACGTGGTATCCTGTCTGAATATGGGGGGACCATCCTCCAAGGCTAAATACTCCTGACTGACCGATAGTGAACCAGTACCGTGAGGGAAAGGCGAAAAGAACCCCGGCGAGGGGAGTGAAACAGAACCTGAAACCGTGTACGTACAAGCAGTGGGAGCCTACCTGTTAGGTGACTGCGTACCTTTTGTATAATGGGTCAGCGACTTATATTCTGTAGCAAGGTTAACCGCATAGGGGAGCCGAAGGGAAACCGAGTCTTAACGGGGCGTTAAGTTGCAGGGTATAGACCCGAAACCCGGTGATCTAGCCATGGGCAGGTTGAAGGTTGGGTAACACTAACTGGAGGACCGAACCGACTAATGTTGAAAAATTAGCGGATGACTTGTGGCTGGGGGTGAAAGGCCAATCAAACCGGGAGATAGCTGGTTCTCCCCGAAAGCTATTTAGGTAGCGCCTCGTGAACTCATCTCCGGGGGTAGAGCACTGTTTCGGCTAGGGGGCCATCCCGGCTTACCAACCCGATGCAAACTGCGAATACCGGAGAATGTTATCACGGGAGACACACGGCGGGTGCTAACGTCCGTCGTGAAGAGGGAAACAACCCAGACCGCCAGCTAAGGTCCCAAAGTCATGGTTAAGTGGGAAACGATGTGGGAAGGCACAGACAGCCAGGATGTTGGCTTAGAAGCAGCCATCATTTAAAGAAAGCGTAATAGCTCACTGGTCGAGTCGGCCTGCGCGGAAGATGTAACGGGGCTAAACCATGCACCGAAGCTGCGGCAGCGACACTATGTGTTGTTGGGTAGGGGAGCGTTCTGTAAGCCGCTGAAGGTGTGCTGTGAGGCATGCTGGAGGTATCAGAAGTGCGAATGCTGACATAAGTAACGATAAAGCGGGTGAAAAGCCCGCTCGCCGGAAGACCAAGGGTTCCTGTCCAACGTTAATCGGGGCAGGGTGAGTCGACCCCTAAGGCGAGGCTGAAAAGCGTAGTCGATGGGAAACAGGTTAATATTCCTGTACTTGGTGTTACTGCGAAGGGGGGACGGAGAAGGCTAGGTTATCCGGGCGACGGTTGTCCCGGTTTAAGCGTGCAGGTGTGAAGACCAGGCAAATCCGGTCTTCTTTAACACTGAGGCGTGATGACGAGCCGCCACGGCGGTGAAGTAACTGATGCCCTGCTTCCAGGAAAAGCCTCTAAGCTCCAGGTAACACGAAATCGTACCCCAAACCGACACAGGTGGTCAGGTAGAGAATACCAAGGCGCTTGAGAGAACTCGGGTGAAGGAACTAGGCAAAATGGTGCCGTAACTTCGGGAGAAGGCACGCTGGCGCGTAGGTGAGGGGACTTGCTCCCGGAGCCGAGGCCAGTCGAAGATACCAGCTGGCTGCAACTGTTTATTAAAAACACAGCACTGTGCAAACACGAAAGTGGACGTATACGGTGTGACGCCTGCCCGGTGCCGGAAGGTTAATTGATGGGGTTATCCGCAAGGAGAAGCTCTTGATCGAAGCCCCGGTAAACGGCGGCCGTAACTATAACGGTCCTAAGGTAGCGAAATTCCTTGTCGGGTAAGTTCCGACCTGCACGAATGGCGTAATGATGGCCAGGCTGTCTCCACCCGAGACTCAGTGAAATTGAAATCGCTGTGAAGATGCAGTGTACCCGCGGCAAGACGGAAAGACCCCGTGAACCTTTACTATAGCTTGACACTGAACATTGAGCCTTGATGTGTAGGATAGGTGGGAGGCTTTGAAGCGCGGACGCCAGTCTGCGTGGAGCCATCCTTGAAATACCACCCTTTAATGTTTGATGTTCTAACGTAGGCCCGTGATCCGGGCTGCGGACAGTGTCTGGTGGGTAGTTTGACTGGGGCGGTCTCCTCCCAAAGCGTAACGGAGGAGCACGAAGGTTGGCTAATCCTGGTCGGACATCAGGAGGTTAGTGCAATGGCATAAGCCAGCTTGACTGCGAGAGTGACGGCTCGAGCAGGTGCGAAAGCAGGTCATAGTGATCCGGTGGTTCTGAATGGAAGGGCCATCGCTCAACGGATAAAAGGTACTCCGGGGATAACAGGCTGATACCGCCCAAGAGTTCATATCGACGGCGGTGTTTGGCACCTCGATGTCGGCTCATCACATCCTGGGGCTGAAGTAGGTCCCAAGGGTACGGCTGTTCGCCGTTTAAAGTGGTACGCGAGCTGGGTTTAGAACGTCGTGAGACAGTTCGGTCCCTATCTGCCGTGGGCGCTGGAGAATTGAGGGGGGTTGCTCCTAGTACGAGAGGACCGGAGTGAACGCACCGCTGGTGTTCGGGTTGTCATGCCAATGGCACTGCCCGGTAGCTAAGTGCGGAAGAGATAAGTGCTGAAAGCATCTAAGCACGAAACTTGCCCCGAGATGAGTTCTCCCTGACCCTTTAAGGGTCCTGAAGGGACGTTGAAGACGACGACGTTGATAGGCCGGGTGTGTAAGCGCAGCGATGCGTTGAGCTAACCGGTACTAATGACCCGTGAGGCTTAACCTTACAACGCCAGAGGCGTTTTGGTCTGAGAGACCGAAAGAATTTTCAGCTTGTGACGGAAAAATTAGCGGAAACGAAAGATTTTGCGCTGAGGCGAGGCGGCAAGCGAAGGAAAGGAAGGAGCATACAGAAGTATGTGACTGACTTTGCGAGGGCGGCCAACGCGGCATCAGTGAAAAAGATTCGTTTCGTGCACCAGAATTTGCCTGGCGGCAACAGCGCGGTGGTCCCACCTGACCCCATGCCGAACTCAGAAGTGAAACGCCGTAGCGCCGATGGTAGTGTGGGGCCTCCCCATGCGAGAGTAGGGAACTGCCAGGCATCAAATAAGTAAAAAAGCCCCGGACGAGAGTCCGGGGCTTTTTTACGTCCGTACTTCGGCAAATTTCCCGCCGAACACCGTGTGATTAACGGTTTTTTAGCCATTGAACAATATACTCTGCAACCTGCTCAGGCTGATTGATATCCAGCACCGGTACCTGAAGCGCTAACGCTTCATCCGTCGCTACGGCAATCACCCAGTCGTCCAGCAATTCATCAATTTCCCCCTTAACGCCGCGCCGCCATAGCACCATCCTGGGTACGGGTTCCTGTTTAAACCCCTCGACCAGCACCAGATCCAGCGATGTAGCGTCCATACGGCCTGCCAGCTCCGCTAAACTAAGCGGCTGCTGCGGCGTTTCGCACATTAACGCCCAGCGTTGTTCGCTGGCGACGATCACCTGATCGGCTCCCGCTTTGCGCAGCAGATAACTGTCTTTTCCCGGCGTATCGATGTCCATCTGATGATGGGTATGCTTGATCAGCCCGGGGCGAATGCCCTGCGCTCTCAGTAGCGGAATCACCTGTTGTAACAGGGTGGTTTTGCCGGTGCCACTCCAGCCCACCACCGCCAGTAACGGCACACTCATCACGCACTTTCCTCATTAACCAAATCGTCAGGCGTATTGATATTGCGGAAGGCGGCTTCATCATCATCAAACAGTACGCCGTGTCCGCCATGTTCTCGCATGAACTGCATCAGACGACGTTCTCCGCGCAGCAGCCACGCTTCCAGATCATCGGCCAGCGCACGATGCACCAGGGCCAGCGCCGGATGATCACGCTGACCCGATGTCACCCACACGGCGGCGGCTGCACCACGCTGCTGCCACAGCCGTGCAACAAAATCCTGCGGTAGCCACGGCGTATCGCAGGCGCAAAACGCCACCCATTCGGTCTGGCTGTGCCGCAGGCCGCTGAGCATGCCTGCCAGCGGACCGGGATAATCAGGCAGCGAATCACGAATCACCTGACAGCCACTTGCCTGATAACGATCAATGTTACGGTTGGCGCTAATCAACACAATATTGACCTGCGGCTGTAAACGCTGCAGAACGTGCTGATAAAGCGGTTTGCCCTGTAATGGCAGCAAGCCCTTATCCTGACCTCCCATACGGCTGCCTTGCCCGCCTGCGAGGATCACACCGGTAAATGCGGTCATCTTCGTCTCCCTGTTTATTCTGGACGATACTTAACTCGCGGTAGCGAACCACCTGCGCAAAGGAATCAATGATGAAATATCACCGACTCAATGAACTGCTCGAACTGCTGCAGCCTGCCTGGCAGCAAGAACCCGATCTCAACCTGCTGGCATTTTTACAAAAACTGGCGCAGGAATCAGGTTTCAGTGGCCCATTAAGTGAATTAAGCGATGACGTATTGATTTACCATCTCAAAATGCGTGATGCCGGTAGTCAGGCTGTGATTCCGGGTCTGAAGAAAGATTATGAAGTGGACTTCAAAAGCGCGCTATTACGTGCGCGCGGTGTGATCAAGGATGATGAGTAGTGTTATCCTTGCGCGTTCAACGCACAGGTAACACACAGGCACAATGATGAGCGAAGCCGCTTTTAATTTTCAGACGCTGAATCCCGACGTCATCCTCGATGCGCTCTGGGATGCCGGTCTGCGGGTCGAGTCCGGCTTAACCGCCCTGAACAGCTACGAAAACCGCGTCTATCAGTTCAGCGATGAGGATAAGCGACGCTATGTCGCTAAGTTCTATCGTCCGCAACGCTGGAGCGCCGCGCAGATCGCTGAAGAGCATCGCTTTGCTCAGGATCTGCTGGACGATGAAGTGCCGGTTGCCGCGCCGCTGGCGCTGCAGGGCAATACGCTCAATCAGCACGCTGGCTTTATGTTCGCGGTGTTTCCCAGCCTCGGTGGCCGGCAGTATGAAACTGACAATGAAGAGCAGATGGAATGGGTGGGACGTTTCCTTGGCCGTATCCATCAAACCGGACGCCACAGCCCGTTCCGCCAGCGGCCCACTCTGGGCCTGCAGGAGTATGTGGTTGAGCCACGTCTGCAGCTGGAACAGAGCGCGCTGGTGCCCGCCTCGCTGAAGGATGCGCTACTGAATGCGTTAGATAAACTCAGCGCCACGCTGCAGCAGAGCTGGCACAGCCAGTGGCAACCGCTCCGGCTGCACGGTGACTGCCATCCCGGCAATATTCTGTGGTGCGATGGGCCGATGTTTGTCGATCTCGATGACGCGCGCACCGGTCCGGCTGTGCAGGATTTGTGGATGCTGGTGAACGGCAGCCGTCAGGAGCAATTGATCCAGTGGGATATTTTGCTGGAAGCGTATAACGAATTCGGTGATTTCGATTTACACGAATTGACACTGATTGAGTCTTTACGCGCCATGCGCATGGTTTATTATCTGGCCTGGGTGGTACGCCGCTGGCAGGATCCCGCTTTTCCGCGCGCCTTCCCCTGGATGACCGATGAGGACTTCTGGCGCCGGCAGATTGCACTATTTATCGAGCAGGAAAGGCTGTTACACGAACCGCCGTTACAGCTTAGCCCGCAATTTTAATGAAGTACTCAGGAGATGTTCTCACGATGAAAAAGATTTGGTTTGCGCTGGTAGGTTTGATGCTGGCATTTAGCGCCTCAGCGGCACAGTTCAACGACGGCAAACAGTACGTTACGCTGCCAAAACCGGTCGCCGGTGAGCCGCAGGTTATGGAATTCTTCTCCTTCTTCTGCCCGCACTGCTACCAGTTTGAACGCATTTACCACGTCAGCGATGCGGTGAGAAAGAATCTGCCAGCGGATACCAAAGTGACCAAATATCACGTTGATTTCCTCGGCGGCGACTTCGGTCCGGTGGTCACGCATGCGTGGGCAGTGGCAATGGCGCTGGGTGTGGAAGATAAAGTGACCGCACCGATTTTCGATGGCATCCAGAAGACCCAGACCATTACCGACGCAGCCAGCCTGAAAGAAACCTTTATTAAAGCAGCGGGTATTACCTCTGAAGATTACGATGCAGCGTGGAACAGCTTCGCCGTGAAGGCGCTGGTTGCACAGCAGCAGAAAGCGGCTTCGGATGTTAATCTGCAGGGCGTACCGGCGATTTTCGTTGACGGCAAATACATGGTTAACAACGGCGGCCTGGACACCAGCTCAATGGATAACTTCGTGGCGGATTATGCCAACGTCGTGAAATTCCTGGTTGAGAAAAAGTAATTAAGCGCTGAAAACGCGATGGCTTATGCTGTAGCGGCGCGGTTATCACCCGCCGCTACAGTGAAACCAACCCACACCACATCCTTAATTCACGAAGCCATACATCCCTTACCGCCAGCGTTTTTTGATTACCCTTTCGCTTAATATCCACATAGACGATCGCCTTTTTAAAAAGGTGTTTCGTATCACGGCAAGATTATAACTGACTGATTGTAAAAACATTTTAATCGTAAAATGATTGCAATTAACGTAAATAACAATACGTTATGAATTTTACGCACAAAGTTATCCACAAGATGATCCTTGCGATCCGCGCCGCGTAACCGCGAAAAAGATCCTCACTTTCTGCTGTTACTTCAACATTGTTCGCTGGTTGTGGCATCCTTATAACCCTGATTATCGCAACGAAGAAAATACAAACCTATGGCGCAAATTGCAGAAAATCCCCTGATTCTGGTAGATGGCTCTTCCTACCTCTACCGTGCATATCATGCCTTTCCGCCGCTGACCAACAGTGCGGGTGAGCCAACCGGCGCCATGTATGGTGTGCTCAACATGCTGAAAAGCCTGCTGATGCAGTATCAACCCAGCCATGTGGCTGTGGTCTTCGATGCCAAAGGCAAAACGTTCCGCGATGAGCTGTTTGAAAATTACAAATCGCATCGTCCACCGATGCCGGACGATTTACGCGCGCAAATCGCGCCGCTGCATGAGATGGTAAAAGCCATGGGGCTGCCGCTGCTGGCGGTGTCCGGCGTGGAAGCCGATGACGTGATTGGCACGCTGGCGCTGGAAGCGGAAAAGCAGGGGCGTGCGGTGCTGATCAGCACCGGCGATAAAGATATGGCGCAGCTGGTGACGCCGGGCATTACCCTGATTAACACCATGACTAACACCGTGCTCGGTCCGGAAGAAGTCGAGCAGAAATACGGTGTGCCGCCTTCGCTGATTATCGATTTCCTCGCCATGATGGGCGACAGCTCGGACAACATCCCGGGCGTTCCGGGCGTGGGCGAGAAAACCGCACAGGCGCTGCTGCAGGGGCTGGGCGGCATGCAATCCATCTACGACAACCTTGATAAAGTGGCCGGGCTCTCCTTCCGTGGAGCAAAAACCATGGCGGCGAAGCTGGAGCAGAATCGCGATGTGGCGTTTCTCTCCTACCAGCTGGCGACCATCAAAACCGATGTGGAACTGGAGCTGGCCTGCGAGCAACTGACGGTTAACGAGCCTGATGTTGAAGCATTGCAGACGCTGTTCAGCCGCTATGAGTTCAAACGCTGGCTAGCCGATCTGCAGGAAGGAAAATGGCTGCAGGGTAAAAAGAGTAATAGCCAGGCGCAGAAATCGCTGCCGGATGAACCCGTCGTGGCCGCAGCGGAAACGGTCAGCGTGCTGTCATCCGACGGCTATGTCACCATCCTCGACGAGGCGACCTTTGCCGACTGGCTGAAAAAACTGCAAAGCGCCGACGTGTTTGCTTTTGACCTGGAAACCGATTCGCTGGATACCCTGAGCGCCAATATTGTCGGCATTGCCTTCGCCGTGGCACCGGGCGAGGCCGCTTACCTGCCGGTGGCGCATGACTATCTTGACGCGCCACCGCAGCTGGATCGCGCCGCGGTGCTGAAGCAGCTGAAACCGCTGCTGGAGGACAGTAAAGCAGCGAAGGTCGGGCAGAACCTGAAGTACGATCGTGGCGTACTGAAAAATTACGATATTGAGCTGAACGGCATCAAATTCGACACCATGCTGGAGTCTTACTGCCTGAACAGCGTCGGCGGCAAGCATGACATGGACAGCCTGGCGGCCCGCTGGCTTAACCACAAAACCGTCACTTTCGAAGAAATCGCCGGTAAAGGTAAAAATCAGCTCACCTTCAATCAGATCGCGCTTGAGCAGGCGGCGCACTATGCGGCAGAAGACGCTGACGTCACGCTGCAGCTGCACCTGCAAATGTGGCCGAAGCTGGAGCAGGAAGCTGGTCCAAAGCAGGTATTCGAGGCGATTGAGATGCCGCTGGTGACGGTCATTTCCCGCGTAGAGCGCAACGGTGTGCTGATCGATCAGAACATCCTCGCGAAACATTCGCAGGAGCTGACCACGCGTCTGGCCGAGCTGGAGCAGAAGGCGCATGAGCTGGCCGGCGAGCCTTTCAACCTCTCTTCCACCAAACAGCTGCAAACCATTCTGTTTGAGAAGCAGGGGATTAAGCCGACGAAGAAAACGCCGGGCGGCGCGCCATCGACCAGTGAAGAAGTGCTGGCTGAGCTGGCGCTCGACTATCCGCTGCCGAAAGTGATTCTTGAGCATCGCGGCCTGTCGAAGCTGAAATCCACTTACACCGATAAGCTGCCGCAGATGATCAATCCGATCACCGGCCGGGTACACACCTCTTATCACCAGGCGGTGACGGCCACCGGACGACTCTCCTCGACCGACCCGAACCTGCAAAACATTCCGGTGCGCAACGAAGAAGGACGGCGCATCCGTCAGGCGTTTATTGCGGGCGCGGATAAGCGCATCGTGGCTGCCGACTATTCGCAGATTGAGCTGCGAATTATGGCGCACCTGTCGCAGGACAAAGGCCTGCTGGATGCGTTTGCGCAGGGTGAGGATATCCACCGCGCCACGGCGTCCGAAGTGTTTGGTGTGGCGCTGAGCAAGGTTTCCGGTGAGCAGCGCCGCAGTGCGAAAGCGATTAACTTCGGACTGATTTATGGCATGAGCGCATTTGGTTTGTCGCGTCAGCTGAACATTGGTGCCGGCGAAGCGAAGAAGTACATGGATCTCTACTTTGAGCGCTATCCGGGCGTGCTGCGTTATATGGAAGCGACGCGCGCGCAAGCCGCGGATAAGGGATACGTCGAGACGCTGGATGGTCGTCGTCTGTGGCTGCCGGACATCAACTCCAGCAATGCTATTCGCCGTAAAGCCGCCGAACGAGCAGCGATCAACGCACCGATGCAGGGCACCGCGGCGGACATCATCAAACGTGCCATGATCGCCGTTGACGGCTGGCTGCTGCAGCAGAACAGTGACGAGGTGAAAATGATCATGCAGGTACACGATGAACTGGTATTTGAGATCCACAAAGATGCCGTCGCAGGTGCCAGCCAGACGATCCGCGAACTGATGGAGAACAGCATGAAGCTGGATGTACCGCTGCAGGTTGAAGTGGGAACGGGTGATAACTGGGATCAGGCGCACTAAGGGCCCGCTGCCCGCCGCAGATGCAGGCGGCGGGTAACGTCATAAGAAAAAAGTTTACTTAATCGGTTCAGCCGGTCATCAAAACTGCCGGTAAAATACAGGTTAAGTAACTGCTTATCGGCTAAGCATTTTTTTGGTAATTAAACTACATGCCCTGCGCGAAAATGTGACGAAGCTGGTAAAAAAGATGTCGAATTCTGAAACTTAACAACAAAAAACCCTTTGTTGGTCAGAAAAAATCGGGTAAAGTTCATCGCGTAGGGTACAGAGGTAAGATGTTCTATCTTTCAGACCTTTTACTTCACGTAATCGGATTTGGCTGAATATTAGCCGCCCCAGTCATTTATGACTGGGGCGTTTTTTATTGGGCTTTTTCTGAAAAAAAGCGGACGCAAAGGTCCGCTCAGGCGCTACTCTGACAGCGCTTCACCGTCGCCTTCCTGCGCCGGAGTCAGCTCGCTAAACCAGGTATCAAGTTTCTGACGCAGCTTATCGACGCCCAGTTTTTTCAGCGATGAGAACATCTCGACCTGGACATCGCCCATAAATGCCAGCGATGCCTCACGCACCATGTTCAGCTGCGCTTTACGGGCACCGGAAGCCAGCTTGTCGGCTTTAGTCAGCAGAATCATAACCGGGATACCGCTCTGCACCGCCCACTCAACCATTTGCTGATCGAGATCTTTAAGCGGATGGCGGATATCCATCAGTACCACCAGTCCTTTCAGGGCCTGACGTTTCTGCAAATATTCACCCAGCGCGCGCTGCCATTTACGCTTCATCTCTTCCGGGACTTCCGCATAACCGTAACCCGGTAAATCCACCAGGCGTTTGCCTTCCACCACTTCAAACAGGTTAATCAGCTGCGTGCGGCCTGGTGTTTTACTGGTACGCGCCAGGCTTTTCTGGTTGGTCAGGGTATTCAGCGCGCTGGATTTGCCTGCATTTGAGCGCCCGGCAAAGGCAACTTCAATGCCCGTATCCGCCGGTAGATGACGAATATCCGGCGCGCTGAGCATGAAATGGGTGACGTGATAGTTCAAAGCAGACAATGTAAAACTCCAGCAGAATGATCGGGCAATGGCGCTGATTATACCTGTTATGGCGCAAAAGTGCCCGACAGGCGTCTTAACGCGCCATTTTGTAAGAGATCGCCGCTAACTGCTACCAGTGATGACGGATTCATGCAACATTCATTCTTTATAATATTGTTTATTTTCAATGTATTATGTTAAGCATGAAAAAGACCGCTCTAAATTAGAGACAAGTCTCACTTGTTCAATTTACTGTTTGGTCTACATTTGTTGTCAGTGCACGGCAGCACCCATCAGGATGATGAGCTCAGGAGCGTCGGGGATGACCGCGAGCATGGCAGGAGAGCGATTCAGGCAGGAATCGGACAGGGACAGGGATTACTCGCAGGAGCGATGTGGCGATGGAGCAACCGGGACGTTGTGAGCCGTAAAGGATTTGACGCGTGTTTCCTTCGTATGAAGGTGCGAAATAAGGCGATAGCACAGGCTATCGCCTTTTTTCTTTGTCATCTTTCTGCTAGATTTCGCCGCAATTCTATACTGAACTCACCAGGCATCGCCGAGACCGAATACATGAAGCAACCTGCACCAGCCCAGCGTGGCAAACCTGCTGCTAAAGCGAAACGCAAATCGCGTGAAGAACTGAACCAGGAAGCCCGCGATCGCAAGCGCGATAAAAAGCACAGCGGCCACAAATCCGGCAGCCGCGCCAACCCGGAAACGCAAAGCGCCGGTAAAGGGCACAGCAAAAAGAGCGCCGATCCGCGCGTGGGCAGCAAAAAGCCAGTCGCGCTGGTGGCGGACGGCAAAACCCTGCCCGAAAAGAAAGTGGCGAAGCCAAAACCCAAAGCCGAAAAAGTGCGCCTGACGCCGCAGGAAGAGCTGGCCAAGCTGGAGAACGATGAGCGTCTCGACACGCTGCTCGATCGCCTTGAGAGCGGCGAAACCCTGAGCGCAGAAGATCAGGCGTGGCTGGATGAGACGCTGGATCGCATTGACGAGCTGATGGAAACGCTGGGCATTGCGCTGGACGACGACGCAGAAGACGAGCAGGCAGAAGAGGATATGATGCGCCTGCTTAAGGGCCACTAACCGCCATTTTTGATCGGCATGCGGCTTTGCGCATGCCGCGCTAAACAGGTATTCACCTATGTTTTGGCCTGGATCAATTTTAGCGCTGCTGCTGACATGTTATCTGCTGTGGTTATTGTTTAAACTACGCCGCCTGTCGCGGCTGAAATCGCGCTTACGGCGGCGTTCCGCCCAGCGCTTCGTCTCCTCTTCTGCCACGCGACCCGCCTTCAGACGACGTCACCGTAAGGAGTGAGCATGTCATCGCAGCAGATTGAGTGGGATCAGCGGCTCATCGAAAAATACAATTACGCCGGTCCGCGTTACACTTCCTATCCCACCGCGCTGGAATTCAGTGAAAGCTTTGGCGCGAGCGATTTTCAGCGCGCGGTTGAGCGCTATCCCGAGCGCGCGCTGTCGCTGTATGTGCATATCCCGTTCTGCCATCGTCTGTGTTACTTCTGCGGCTGCAATAAAATCGTGACGCGCCAGCTGCACAAGGCCGATCGCTATCTGGAGGTACTGGCGCAGGAAATTCGTCAACGCGCTCCGCTGTTTGCCGGCCGTCGCGTTACGCAGCTGCACTGGGGCGGCGGCACGCCCACCTTCCTTAATCAGCAGCAGGTCAGCCGGCTGGTGGCGCTGCTGCGCAGCCATTTCGACATCGCTGACGATGTGGAGATGTCGATCGAAGTCGATCCGCGTGAAATTGAGCTGGAGATGATCGATCATCTGCGCGCAGAGGGCTTCAATCGCCTGAGTATGGGCGTGCAGGATTTCAACAAGGCGGTGCAGGAGCGGGTCAACCGCGTTCAGGATGAAGAGACCATTTTCGCCCTGGTGCAGCGTGCCCGCGCGCAGGGGTTCCGCTCAGTCAGTCTGGATTTAATCTACGGCCTGCCGCTGCAGACGCCAGAGAGCTTTGCCTTTACGCTGCAGCGGGTGATTGCGCTCAATCCGGATCGCCTCAGCGTCTTCAACTATGCGCACATGCCTGCGCTGTTTGCCGCTCAGCGCAAAATCAAAGATGAGGAGCTGCCGACGGCGGCGCAGAAGCTGCAAATCCTGCAGCAAACCATCGCGACGCTGACCGATGCGGGATACCAGTTTATTGGCATGGACCATTTTGCCAAACCGGATGATGAACTGGCGGTGGCGCAGCGCGCCGGCGTACTGCATCGCAATTTCCAGGGTTATACCACGCAGGGCGAAACCGAACTGCTCGGACTGGGGGTTTCGGCCATCAGCATGCTGGGCGACAGCTATGCGCAGAATCAGAAAGAGTTAAAAGCCTGGTATGCCAGCGTTGAGCCGCAGGGCCATGCGCTGTGGCGCGGTTTAACCCTGAGCGAGGATGATTGTCTGCGGCGGGATGTGATTAAAGCGCTGATCTGTAACTTTGCGCTGGATTTTGCCGACATCGAAGCCCGGTGGCCAGTGGTGTTTGAACGCTATTTTGCTGAGGATTTAGCGCTGCTGGCGCCGCTGGTGGCCGACGGCTTGCTTGAGATCGGTGAGCGCCGGCTGCAGGTCACCGGCATTGGCCGTCTGCTGATTCGCAACATCTGCATGTGCTTTGACCGCTATCTGCGGCAGAAAGCGCGCATGCAGCAATTTTCGCGGGTAATTTAAGCATAAAGGGAGCCAGCGCTCCCTTTATGTTAACTGAACAGACTGACGCTGATGGCGCAGACCACGGCGGCCAGCGCGGTTTGCGGTGAGTGAGTCACAGCATTACCGATTGCCGCCACGTTATGCGCGATCAGCTGGATGACAGATTGCAACATGTTAGCCTCTCCCGATTGCCGCCCGTATGATACTGAACGGCACCGGTCTGTACAGATGTTACGCGCAGAAAGTGTGCAATAAATAACCCTTTTACACTTTTCCGCGTTATTCCATGCCCAGTTCTTTCAGTTTACGCGTGAGCGTATTGCGGCCCCAGCCCAGTAAACGTGCCGCTTCCTGCTTGTGGCCCTGCGTATGACGCAGCGCAGTGGTCAGCAGCGTACGCTCCATCTCCGGCTGTGCTTCTGACAGCAGGTTTTGATGACCGGAACGCAGCGCGCGGTCTGCCCACTGCGCCAGCAGCGTTGCCCAGCTGTCCGGCAGCGACTGCACCGGATTTTCCGGCGTACTCGACTCAAACAGCTCCGGCGGCAGATCCTGAATCAGCACTTCCTGGCCCGCGGCCATCACCGTCAGCCAGCGGCAGGTGTTCTCCAGCTGGCGCACGTTACCCGACCAGTGCAGTCGCGTCAGCGCGGCTTCAGTCTCCGGATGCAGAATTTTCGCTTCTACGCCCAGCTCACGCGCTGCGACCTGCAGGAAGTACCGCGCCAGACGCGGAATATCCTCGCGACGTTCACGCAGCGGCGGCAGATGCACGCGAATCACGTTGAGGCGATGGAACAGGTCCTCACGGAACTTGCCCTCCTGCACGCGCAGCTCCAGATTCTGGTGGGTAGCGGCGATGATGCGCACATCCACTTTGACCGGCGCATAGCCACCAACACGATAGAACTGGCCATCAGCCAGCACGCGCAGCAGGCGCGTCTGTACATCAAGCGGCATATCGCCGATTTCGTCGAGAAACAGCGTGCCGCCGTCGGCCTGCTCAAAGCGGCCCTGACGAATCTGGTTCGCGCCGGTAAACGCGCCTTTCTCGTGGCCAAACAGCTCCGATTCGATCAAATCCTTCGGGATCGCCGCCATATTCAGCGCGATAAACGGGGATTTGGCGCGCGGGCTGTGGCGATGCAGCGCATGCGCGACCAGCTCTTTACCGGTACCGGACTCGCCGTTGATCAGCACGCTGATCGACGAACGCGACAGGCGCCCGATGATGCGGAAGACATCCTGCATCGCCGGCGCTTCGCCGATGATGTCGGTGGTCGGGCCGCTTACCGGCTGATTGCGCGGCTGCTGCTGCTCCTGATAGTGACTGATGGCACGCTCTACCAGCGCGACCGCTTCATCAATATCAAACGGCTTAGGCAGGTAATCAAACGCGCCCTGCTGATAAGCGCTGACCGCCGCGTCGAGGTCCGAATGCGCGGTCATAATGATGACCGGCAGCATCGGATGACGCTGTTTGATCTGCTTCAGCAGCGCCAGACCATCCATGCCTGGCATACGAATATCCGACAATAATACGTCCGGGGTTTTGGTCGAGAGCGCATCCAGCACCTCGTTGCCGCTGTCAAAGGTGGCGCAGCTTAAACCGGCTCCAGTGAGCGCACGTTCAAGCACCCAGCGGATGGAGCTATCGTCATCGACGATCCAGACTATCCCTCGTTGCATAGAAACCTCACTGGCGAATAGGCAGGTAAACCGAGAATTCGGTGTGGCCTGGCCAACTGTTAAATTCAATTTTTCCCGAATGCTGATCGATCAGGCTGCGGGCGATAGAGAGACCTAAACCGGTGCCGCCTTCGCGTCCGCTGACCATCGGATAGAACAGCGTATCCTGCAGCTGGGCCGGAATGCCCGGGCCATCATCTTCAATGTCGATACGCGCCACCAGCCGGTAACGCGTGCCGTGTAACGTCAGCTGAAACGCGGTACGGGTACGGATGACAATGGTGCCGCCCGCTTCGCCCAGCGCCTGCAGCGCGTTACGCACCACGTTGAGCAGCACCTGCTCAATCTGGTCCGGGTCGTGCGGCAGCTCCGGCAGGCTGGGGTCATAATCACGCACCAGCGAGACGTTTTCCGGCAGCTCCATCGACACCAGGTTAACCACACGTTCAGCCACCTGATGGATGCTCTGGGTCACGTGCAGTCCGGGCTGCTGCGGACCCAGCAGGCGGTCGACCAGGTTACGCAGCCGGTCGGCCTGCTCAATAATCACTTTGGTATATTCATTCAGCGCCGGATCGGGCAGGGCGCGCGATAACAGCTGTGCCGCGCCGCGCAATCCGCCGAGCGGGTTTTTAATTTCGTGCGCCAGGCCGCGTACCAGATCGCGCGCGGCAACCTGCTGGGCGTGCTGAATTTGCTCCTGGCTGAGACGACGCTGATTATCCATCGGCGCCATTTCCAGCAGAATAAATCCGTCGGGTAGACGCTGTGCCGTGAGCGACATAATGTGCGCGCGGCCATCCACCACTAACGTGACTTCGCTATCGGTAAAGCCCTGGCCTGCCCCTAAACTCTCGCTCATTACCTCAATGTTCAGCGAAAAATAGCCGGTAAGTTCCGGTAAGGGCGTGCCGAACAATTTTCGTGAGCTTTGCGCCAGTAATTGCTGGGCCGCCGGGTTGGCGTAGTGGATAACCAGATCGTTATCGACCAGCAAAATACTGTTGATCAGGGAGTTGAGAATCTGCCCCGCGTCGGGCAGCGTGCCAGTTGCCATACAGCGTTCCTCTGCACTAAATTAGTGCATTATAGCCTTTGGGGACGCAAATCTATTCGTCGAACGATGAATTCGCGGTGAAAAAAGCCCATCCGGAGATGGGCTAAAGTTTCCACGGCAACAAAAAATCTTCAGCGCCAGGATTAGCACCGTCGCGGCGTTGGCGGCTACGGTGCATCTGCGCGAATCTTTTAAGGATTAAACGCTGTAGTACAGTTCGAACTCAACCGGGTGCGGCGTCATGCGAACGCGGTCGTTGTCGGCTTTACGCAGTTCGATGTAAGCATCGATAGCGTCGTCGGTGAACACGCCGCCACGGGTCAGGAACTCGCGGTCTTCATTCAGTGCATTCAGCGCTTCTTCCAGCGAACCGGCCACTTTTGGAATCTCAGCTTCTTCTTCCGGCGGCAGGTCGTACAGGTTTTTGTCCATCGCATCGCCAGGGTGGATCTTGTTGATCACGCCGTCGAGGCCGGCCATCAGCAGTGCGGTGAACGCCAGGTATGGGTTAGCCGCTGGATCCGGGAAGCGCGCTTCGATACGACGTGCTTTCGGGCTGGCCACTACCGGAATACGGATAGACGCAGAACGGTTACGCGCTGAGTAAGCCAGCATTACCGGTGCTTCGTAGCCTGGGACCAGACGCTTGTATGAGTTGGTGGTCGGGTTAGCCAGGGCGTTGATGGCTTTTGCGTGCTTGATGATACCGCCGATGTAGAACAGGGCAGTTTCAGACAGGCCGCCGTATTTGTCGCCAGAGAACAGGTTTACGCCGCCTTTAGACAGTGACATGTGGCAGTGCATACCGGAACCGTTGTCGCCAAACATTGGCTTCGGCATAAAGGTAGCCGTTTTGCCGTAGGCGTGCGCGACGTTGTGCACGACATATTTGTAGATCTGAATTTCGTCAGCTTTCTTGGTCATGGTGTTGAAGCGGGTAGCCACTTCGTTCTGACCAGCAGTAGCCACTTCGTGGTGATGCGCTTCTACCACCAGACCCATCTGCTCCATGGTCAGACACATGGCAGAACGGATGTCCTGTGATGAGTCAACCGGTGGCACCGGGAAGTAGCCGCCTTTCAGACCTGGACGGTGACCTTTGTTACCGCCTTCGTACTCTTTACCGGTGTTCCAGGCTGCTTCGATGTCGTCGATAGCCACGTGTGAGCCGGAAGTTGAAGAGCCGAAACGGATGTCGTCAAACAGGAAGAACTCTGGCTCAGGTCCGAACAGTACGGTGTCGGCGATGCCGGAAGAACGCAGGAACTCTTCTGCGCGCTTGGCAATGGAGCGCGGGTCGCGATCGTAGCCCTGCAGCGTGCCTGGCTCGAGAATGTCACAGCGGATGATGAGCGTCGGATCTTCGAAGAACGGATCCATTACGGCAGTTGTTGCATCCGGCATCAGCACCATGTCTGATTCGTTAATGCCTTTCCAGCCGCCGATGGAAGAGCCATCGAACATTTTGCCTTCTTCGAAGAAGTCAGCGTTAACCTGGTGAGCAGGGATAGTAACGTGCTGTTCTTTACCTTTGGTATCGGTAAAACGCAGGTCAACAAACTTAACTTCGTGCTCGTTCATCATCGAGAGAACGTGTTCAGCGGACATACTCAACTCTCCTGGAAATGGTCATTTTGTCGTCGTGGTGAGAGAACTTCTGTTGCCGGGAATGTGTCACGACTACTGACCACCCCTGACCAAGATCTCGGCAAGCTCTTCAACCGTTGTGCAACTGTCGTTTTCGCTTAAAAGATATAAAGCGAATTCTGTGCCAACTTTATTACAATGGTGAAAATGGCGCTGTAATGCGCCCTGCGGTGAGACGACGGCTGCACCAGCGTGGATGGAATGCACCAAAATAGTGCCGTCAGTTTAGGGGTAAGCACTTAAATGGTGCAAAGCGCCATCAAAGTGCAGCTTAATGCACCGTAATTGGTGCTAAAAACGCGCACTGCGAGAATCTTTCGGCGAAAACTGTGATCATGTTCAGTCTTTCGCTTAATCCGTGTACAATACCGCGTTATTTCTATAATGCCTGAGGCAAAGCTGTGATCGAAAATTTGCGTAACATCGCCATCATCGCGCACGTTGACCATGGTAAGACCACCCTGGTTGACAAACTGCTGCAACAGTCCGGTACTTTTGATGCCCGTACCGAAGCGACTGAGCGCGTGATGGACTCCAACGATTTGGAGAAAGAGCGTGGGATTACCATCCTCGCGAAAAACACCGCCATCAAATGGAACGACTACCGTATCAACATCGTTGATACCCCGGGACACGCCGACTTCGGTGGTGAAGTTGAGCGCGTCATGTCCATGGTGGATTCGGTGCTGCTGGTTGTAGACGCGATGGATGGCCCTATGCCGCAAACCCGCTTCGTAACCAAGAAAGCCTTTGCCCACGGTTTGAAGCCGATTGTAGTCATCAACAAAGTTGACCGTCCTGGTGCGCGTCCGGACTGGGTTGTGGACCAGGTATTTGACCTGTTCGTTAACCTCGACGCGACTGACGAGCAGCTCGATTTCCCGATCATTTATGCGTCTGCGCTGAATGGTATCGCCGGTCTGGATCACACCGACATGGCTGACGACATGACCCCGCTGTATCAGGCCATCGTCGACCACGTTTCTCCACCGCAGGTTGAAGTTGAAGCCCCACTGCAGATGCAGATCTCGCAGCTGGACTACAACAACTACCTCGGCGTAATCGGTATCGGCCGCATCAAGCGCGGTAAAGTGAAGCCAAACCAGCAGGTTACTGTAATCGACAGCGAAGGGAAAACCCGTAACGCGAAAGTCGGTAAAGTGCTGGGCCATCTGGGTCTGGAGCGTATTGAATCCGATCTGGCTGAAGCGGGCGACATCATCGCTATTACTGGTCTGGGCGAGCTGAACATCTCCGACACCATCTGCGACACGCAGAATGTGGAAGCGCTGCCAGCGCTGAGCGTGGATGAGCCAACCGTAACCATGTTCTTCAACGTCAACACCTCACCGTTCTGTGGTAAAGAAGGTAAGTTTGTGACGTCGCGTCAGATCCTTGAGCGTCTGAACAAAGAGCTGGTGCACAACGTAGCGCTGCGCGTAGAAGAAACCGAAGATGCTGATGCATTCCGCGTATCCGGTCGTGGTGAGCTGCACCTGTCAGTTCTGATCGAGAACATGCGTCGTGAAGGCTACGAGCTGGCGGTATCCCGTCCGAAAGTTATCTACCGTGAATTCGAAGGCCGCAAGCAGGAGCCATTCGAAAACGTTACCCTCGACATCGAAGAGACCCACCAGGGTTCAGTGATGCAGGCGATGGGTGAGCGTAAAGGCGACCTGAAAAACATGGATCCGGATGGTAAAGGCCGCGTACGTCTCGACTACGTGATCCCAAGCCGTGGTCTGATCGGCTTCCGTAACGAATTCATGACTATGACTTCCGGTACCGGTCTGCTGTACTCCACCTTCAGCCACTACGACGACGTGCGTCCGGGCGAAGTGGGCCAGCGTCAGAACGGCGTGCTGATCTCCAACGGTCAGGGTAAAGCGGTTGCCTTCGCCCTGTTCGGCCTGCAGGATCGCGGTAAGCTGTTCCTCGGTCACGGTGCGGAAGTGTATGAAGGCCAGATCATCGGTATTCACAGCCGTTCTAACGACCTGACCGTAAACTGCCTGACCGGTAAGAAACTGACCAACATGCGTGCGTCAGGTACTGACGAAGCGACCACCCTGGTACCACCGCAGAAAATGACGCTGGAGCAGGCTATCGAGTTCATCGATGATGACGAACTGGTAGAAGTGACGCCGCAGTCAGTACGTATTCGTAAACGCCACCTGACCGAGAACGATCGCAAACGCGCGTCTCGCGGCAGCAAAGAGTAAGCGAAATCGTCTGATAATAAGCCTCGCACCCGCGGGGCTTTTTTTTGCCTGCCGTCTGAGGCAGCGCGACCCGCACGAAATCAGACCCCGCTTGCGGAATGCGGATTTCCCCTAAGCGTACCTGTTCAGGCTTGCCTTTTACCGCTAGAGTGAATGATCCAGGGAACGTAGAGGAGAGGTGTCATGCTGTACATCTTTGATTTAGGCAATGTGATTGTTGATATCGATTTCAATCGGGTACTCGGCGTCTGGAGCGATCTGGGACGCGTGCCGCTTGCCACGCTGCAGAGCCGTTTTCGCATGGACGAGACCTTCGAGCAGCACGAGCGGGGCGAAATCAGCGACCCCGAGTTTGCCGCGCGGCTGTGTGACCAGCTCGATATTGCCCTGAGCTATCCGCAGTTCACCGCTGGCTGGCAGGCGGTGTTTGTCGGCGTGCGTCCGGAAACGCTGGCGATCATGAACCAGCTGCGCGCCAGCGGCGAGCGCGTGGTGATTCTGTCTAACACCAACCAGCTGCATTTCGAGTTCTGGCCAACGCAGTATCCGGAAGTGCAGCAGGCTGCCGACCACATCTATATGTCGCAGGATATCGGCATGCGCAAACCGGAAGCGCGCATCTGGCACTACGTACTGGAGCATGAAGGCTTCACCGCCGATCAGGCGGTATTCTTTGATGACAACCAGGCCAATGTTGATGCGGCGCGCGCGCTGGGCATTGAGAGCGTGCTGGTCGAAGATGCGAAAACCGTGCCTGACTGGTTTGCGAGCCGTCGCTGAGTGACCATGCGAACTCATCTGCGCCACTCGGCGCATGCGTTTTTCCTGTGGATTAAACTGCTGTGGCGCCGCATCGATGAAGACAACATGACTACGCAGGCCGGTAACCTCGCCTACGTGTCACTGCTGGCGCTGGTGCCGCTGATTGCCGTGGTATTCGCGCTGTTTGCCGCCTTCCCGGTGTTCTCGGACATCAGCGTGCAGCTGAAGAACTTCATCTTCACTAACTTCATGCCGGCCGCCGGGGATGTGATTCAGCGCTATCTCGATCAGTTTGTCGCCAACGTTAACAAAATGACGGCAGTGGGGGCGGTCGGGCTGATAGTCACTGCGCTGCTGCTGATGCACTCGGTCGACAGCGCGCTCAACGCCATCTGGCGCAGCGACAAGCCGCGCCCGATGGTCTACTCCTTTGCGGTCTACTGGATGATCCTGACGCTGGGACCGCTGCTGGCCGGTGCCAGTCTGGCTATCAGCTCTTATCTGCTGTCGCTGCGCTGGGTGAACGTGACCGGCGTCACCAGCCTGATCGATCAGGCGCTGCGCATCTTCCCGCTGGTTTTGTCGATTCTCGCCTTCTGGCTGCTGTACAGCATTGTGCCGACGCGGCGCGTGCCGGGACGCGATGCGTTGATAGGTGCGGTGGTCGCGGGTCTGCTGTTCGAGCTGGGCAAAAAAGGCTTCGCGCTCTATGTTACGATGTTTCCTTCGTATCAGTTAATTTACGGCGTGCTGGCGGTGATCCCCATCCTGTTTCTGTGGGTTTACTGGACCTGGTGTATTGTGTTGTTAGGCGCGGAAGTGACCGTCACGCTGGATGACTATCGCCAGTTAAAACAGCAGGAACGCGATAAAGAACGAGAGGAAACATGATTGCTTTGATTCAGCGTGTGACGCGCGCCAGCGTCAGCGTGGATAACGCCACGGTGGGCGAAATTGGTGCCGGTCTGCTGGTGCTGCTGGGGGTAGAAAAGGGCGATGACGAGCAGAAATCACAGCGCCTGGCGGAGAAAGTGCTGGGCTACCGCATTTTTGGCGATGAGAACGACAAAATGAATCTCAGCGTACAGCAGACAGGCGGTAGCGTGCTGGTGGTTTCGCAATTCACCCTGGCGGCCGACACGCAAAAAGGCATGCGTCCCTCTTTCTCTGGCGGCGCGCATCCGGCGGAAGCCGAGCGTCTCTATCACGACTTCAGCGATCGCTGCCGGGCGCTGGGCGTCACCACCGCCAACGGGCGCTTCGCCGCCAATATGCAGGTTTCGCTGATTAACGATGGTCCGGTGACCTTCTGGTTACAGGTGTGAGATTTTTAGCCGAGCGGCAAGGGATCAGCCACGCAAGCTCCGAACGAGAGAATCACTTTATGTATCATCTTCGCGTACCGCAAACGGCGGAAGAGCTGGATATGTATTACCAGTTCCGCTGGGAAATGTTACGGAAGCCGCTGCGCCAGCCGCAGGGCTCAGAACGTGATGCCTGGGATGCGCTGGCGCATCACCAGATGGTGGTGGATGAGCACGGCAAACCGGTAGCGGTAGGCCGGCTGTATATCAATGCGGAAAATGAAGCGGCGATCCGCTTTCTGGCGGTGCACCCGTCGGTGCAGGGCAAAGGGCTGGGTACGCTGGTGGCGATGACGCTGGAGTCGGTGGCGCGCCAGGAAGGGGCCAAACGCGTCACCTGTAGCGCGCGCGAGGATGCGGTGGAGTTCTTTGCCAAGCTGGGCTTTGTTAATCAGGGCGAAATTACCGCACCGCAAACCACGCCGGTGCGTCACTTCCTGATGATTAAACCGGTGGTGACGCTGGATGATATTCTGCATCGCGCCGACTGGTGTGGACAGCTGCAGCAGGCGTGGTACGAACACATCCCGCTGAGCGAAAAGATGGGCGTGCGCATTCTGCAGTATACCGGGCAGAAGTTTGTTACCACCATGCCGGAAGCCGGCAACCAGAACCCGCACCACACGCTGTTTGCCGGCAGCCTGTTTTCAC
Source organism: gamma proteobacterium symbiont of Axiagastus rosmarus (assembly GCF_059730925.1). Lineage (NCBI taxonomy): Bacteria > Pseudomonadati > Pseudomonadota > Gammaproteobacteria > gamma proteobacterium symbiont of Axiagastus rosmarus. The sequence goes on along the minus strand of NZ_AP035925.1, from coordinate 4,083,950 downwards.
TCGCCACGCTTACCGGCTGGGGATTGATCTGGCTGCTGCTGCGCGAACGCCATCTCGGCGGCACCATCATTCTGGCCGATGCACATATTCGCTATAGCAAACCCATCAGCGGACGGCCCGGCGCCATCGCCGATCTCGGCTCGCTGAGCGGCGATCTCGACCGGCTGGCGCGCGGACGAAAAGCACGCGTACAGATGGAGGTGGAGCTGTTTGGGGATGATGAGCTGGGCGCGGTGTTTGAAGGTGTTTACATCGTGTTACCCGCCGATCCCGACGGACCGCTGGAAGAGGGCGGTTCAGGCGCGCGTATTAATTAACCACGCAGCGCGCAGCCACAAAATTAATCCGATCACCCCGGTGCGCATGAATGCGCACCCTGGAAAAACGGTGCATTGATTTTGTAGGGTCGCCATTAATGGCGACCAAAAAAGCGCAACTGACCCGCATCGCGCTTTTCAGCGCGATCGGTCATGCAATCATCACTGCACCTGTCCGCCACGCATCGTCTGCTGCAGCGACTGCGTATCCGTCGTCACCGACAAACTGCCTTCTGCGCTGGTACGCAACGGGGCGCCCGCGCTAAGCGAGCCCTTCAGCTGCAGCTGCAAATTACTGCTGCCGCTCAGCGGCAGCGCAGGCCAGCCCCAGTTTTGCAGCACGTTTGCCGGTACCGCCTGGCCTTTCAGGTTCAGTGTAAACGGACGCTGTGCTTCCTGTCCTGCGGTTGCCGTGCCTTCCAGTAATCCGCTACCGTTGAAGGCGCTCATCTCGCTGACCTCAATCTGCCGATCGCTGGCGTTCAGGCTAATCGACGGATGGCGCAAATCGGTGCGGTTAAAGGTGGCTTCCGCCGCGTTAAAGCTGGCTTTGCCCGCCCAGATGCCCCATTGATGCTGGCGCGCCAGCAGCAGATTCTCTGCATTACCGTCGAGCGCGGTCATCTGGAACGGGAAGGCCGGATTGATATCAATCACCAGGTTACGGTTAGCGGTCGCACGCTTCACCAGCACGCTATCCAGCCAGCCCGGCAGCGTCTGCTGCCAGCGATCGCGCCAGTTTTGCGGCAGCGTGTATTCCAGGCCGGCAATGGCTAAATCGTCAAGCGTCAGGCGCTTATCGCTGCGCGTCCAGCTGCCGCTGGCGCGAATCACGCCGTTGACCCAGCGGGAGCTGAACTGCGTCAGCTGAATGCCCTGCGGTGAGAATTCGGCGTTGACGATCGGATCGTTGAGTTCAAAGCTGCCGTTAATAAAGTTGCCGGCGTTCATGGCCAGCGAACCGTCGTCGCTCTGCCAGTCATCGCCGCGCAGCGTAATGTTCTTCAGGGTCAGATCGAGATCGGTCACCGCCCAGTCCGGGCCCTGCAGGCGCGCATCGGTCATATCCAGCCGGTTGATGCTCACCGAAGGCACGTCACGCAGCGGACTGAGGAACTCGCTCAGGCTCTGTTGGGTTTGCAGACGAATATCGTTAAGACGCAGCTGGTTGATTTGCCAGTTACCCTGCGCGTCGCGCTCGGCCCGTCCGGTCATTGAGCCGCGCGCCAGATCGGCGCCGATATTGCTCAGCACCAGCCGGCGTTTGGCGATATTGCCCTGCAGCAGCACGTTGTTACCGGCGACGCCGTCCAGCGTCATGGCACCTGCGCTCATCTGGAACTGCGCATCGCTGCCCAGCATATCGTCAGGCGTGGGCTTCCACGGCACAATGCCGCCGTTGACCCGCTGCGCCGCCAGCGGCAGGGCGCTGTGCGGGCTTTCGATCTGCACGTTATTGAGCTGCAGCCGGTTGGCCTGAATCGGCAGCGTGGTTTGTGGTGACTGGTTAGCGAGGTTGATGTCGCCGTCGCGCACTTCAATGCTGTCGAAATGCAGCGGATCGCTGAACTGCACCAGTGCCAGTCCGAGATCGACGCGCTTCGCCACCAGTACCGCCGGCTGGCCGTCGTGGCCGAAGCTGAAGTCATCCAGGATGATGTGGGAAGGCGAGGAGAAGTTGTGCTCAATCTTACTCAGCGACAAATGCCAGGCGGTTTTATCGCTTACCCAACGGCTAAACCAGCCTGCGCCCCACTGGGTTTGCAGCAGCACATAGAGAACCACCAGCGCCAGCAGAATCAGCAGTAACAAGGTAAGGAAAAACTTGCCTAAAAATTTCATCGCATCCATCCATCCCGATATTTATCCGGTGAGTGGTTGTTATGCCTGAATTACCGTTACAGCTCAACAGCCTGGATGAAAAAGCGGATAAATAACAGGCAGGCCGTAGCCTGCCAGCAGCATTACTTTTCCTGCGGAAAGACGAGGTTAAGCACGATAGCGGTGATACCCCCGGCGGCGATGCCGGATGACAGCAGGGTTTTCAGCCAGTCCGGGGCAAATTGCAGAATCAGCGGCTGTTGCGATACGCCAAGGCCCACCGCCAGCGACAGCGCGATGATCATAATGGCGCGGCGATTGAGTGGTTCGCGCGACACGATGCGCACGCCAGAAGCGGCAATGGTACCAAACATCACGATGGTGGCACCGCCCAGTACCGGTTCCGGAATATGCTGCACAAAGCCGCTCACCGCCGGGAACAGGCCGAGTACGATCAGCATCAGCGCCACCACAAAGCCCACGTAGCGGCTGGCCACGCCGGTCAGCTGAATCACCCCGTTGTTCTGACCAAAGCAGGAGTTAGGGAAGGTGTTGAACAGCGCCGACACAAACGAGTTGAGACCATTGGCCAGCACGCCGCCTTTCAGGCGCTTCATATACAGCGGACCGCTGACCGGCTGTTCGGAGACATCGGAGGTGGCGGTAATATCGCCGATGGTTTCCAGCGAGGTCACCATAAACACCAGCATCAGCGGGATCAGCAGATTCCAGTCAAAACCCAGGCCGTAATAGAGCGGCGACGGCACGGCCAGCAGCCCCTGGTTGGTTGGTGCTGAGGTAGCGGGCAGCATATCCAGCGCCCAGGCCAGCGCATAACCCACTGCCATGGCGATCACCAGCGACGCGACGCGCAGATAAGGGTTGCGCTGGCGGTTGAGCAGGATGATGACCAGCAGCACGGCACCGGCCAGCAGCAGATTTTTCGGCGCCCCAAAGCTGTGATCGTTCATGGCGGCGAAGCCACCGCCAATCGAGGTCAGGCCGACCTGAATCAGCGACAGACCGATAATCATCACCACAATGCCGGACACCAGCGGCGTGATGATGCGCCGTGCGAGGTGCAGCACGCGTGACAGCAACATCTCGGTACAGGAGGCCACCATCAGGGTACCAAACAGCGCTGCCATCATGGTCGGCACATCGGCGCCGCCGTTTTTCAGCGCCATACCGCCCATGATCAGCGGCGTGACAAAGTTAAAGCTGGTGCCCTGAATCGACAGCAGGCCAGAACCCACCGGTCCCCAGGTTTTAATTTGCAGAATGGACGCCACGCCCGAAGCAAACAGCGACATGCTAATGATGTGCTGCGTGTCCTGCGCCGGTAAGCCGAGCGCCTGGCAGATCAGCAGTGCCGGGGTAATCACCGCCACAAACATCGCCAGCAGATGCTGGCAGGCAGCAAACAGCGTTTGCGGCAGCGGCGGACGATCTTCAAGACGGTAAATCAGTTCACTTTTGCTCTCGCCTGGCGCAGTGGCAGGCTGGCGGGATTCAGCAGTATTGACGGACATGGTGGCTTCTCAATAACAACAAAGGGGCGATTTTAAACGGTTGCGTTGTGAAAGCAATCGTTTGCAATGCCCCTTTTAGTTGCGATTGATCTAGAGCGTAAACACCGTGCGGCAGCGGCTGTCATCCTGCTGCCACGCCTGCTCTACCTCACTCAGCGGACGCTGCTGAAAAGCAATGGAGAAGTCACTTTCAGCGGCGGCGTTCAGCATCTCACCAATACAGGCGATCAGTTCGCTGTCAGAGACGCTGCCCAGTCCGCTGCCCATCAGCGTCAGCCCGGATGAGCGCAGCAGTTTACTGTGCAGTGCGATCTCCTGCCCGCTGAGCGACCCAATCTGCACGAAGCGCACCGTTTTCTCACCGCCGGCCACGGCCGCATGCATGATGTCGAGCGCACTCTGGCCCCACAGATAATCCAGCACCACATCAATGCCCTGCTGCATCAGCGCTGGCAGCGCGCCGGGCAGTTCATCCAGCGTCAGGATGATATCCGCGCCCTGCGTGCGCAGCTGCTCCAGCACCGCGCGGTTACGGCCGGTGGCGATGATTTTCCCGGCACCGAGGTGACGCGCAATGCGCACCGCCAGCCCGCCGGAGGTGCCGGTTGCGCCGTTGATCAGCACGGTTTCACCTGCCTGAAACTGCGCGCGACGCGTCAGTGCGGCCCACGAGGACATGCCGGGATTGGCGATTGCCGCAGCCAGCAGCGGATCAAGCGTCGGCGGCAGCGCAACCACCGCTGCAGCCGGCACCCGGGTCTGCTGCGCCATACTGCCCCACGGTGCGCTAAAGGCGAGAAAATAGACCGGATCGCCGTTGCTCAGCGTGCCGGTGCCATCAATACCGGCGATAAACGGATAGTGGCTACCGGCGCTGTAATGGGCGCCGGCGGCCCGCGCTTTCGCCAGCTGGCTGATGGCGGCGGCCTTCACCGTCACCACCACATGCTGTTCATCGGCCTGCGGTGGCGGGAAATCGCCCCATACCGGTTTCTCACCTGCGGCACTGACAATAGCTGCTTTCATGTTTCACCTTCAGTTCATCGGATAATATGTGTAATATGCACACATTAGGCCTGCTCTGGGATGACGTCAATGAAAAGCGTGCAAAATACACATAATAATACCGGCTTCGATGATTTGCACAACGCGCTGCTGATGATCGTCGGCACCTTTAATCGTCCGCAACGTGATGAATTACTGATAAAAGAGTCCGGTATCCAGCTGGATCGCGCCCTGTTTCCGCTGCTGATCCAGATTGGCCGCTTTGGTCCCCTCGGCGTGGTCGAGCTGGCCGATCGCGCCGGGCGCGATTACACCACCGTCAGCCGTCAGGTGGCGAAGCTGGAAGAGCTGGGGCTGGCGCAGCGGCAGAAAAATGCCAGAGACAAGCGGATCAATGAGGCGGTGATCACGGCGGCGGGAAAAGCGATGACGGATAAAATCGACGCGGCGCGCACCCAGATCTATCAGCAACTTTTCGCTGGCTGGCCAGCTGAAGAGCGTGCTGAGTTAACGCGCCTGTTACAGCGCTTTGTCGGGGATTTTATGGCAGTGGATCGACAGTCGCAGCTGGATTAAGCGTGGCTGTAGCGCTCGGTTTCCGGCAGCCAGCGCTCGATCAGCGCCTGAGCCTGTTCGGGATAATGCTGGTGGATATGGCGCGCCACGCGCTGAACTTCCGGAATCATGCTTTGATCGCGCAGTAAATCGGCAACTTTAAACTCGGCGTTGCCGGTCTGGCGCGTGCCGAGCAATTCACCCGGACCGCGAATCTCCAGATCGTGCTGGGCGATGACAAACCCGTCGTTGCTGTCGCGCAGCACCTGCAGGCGTTTCTGCGCGGTTTTACTCAGCGGCGCTTTATACAGCAGCACGCAGTGTGAGGCGACGGCACCGCGGCCAACGCGTCCGCGCAGCTGATGCAGCTGCGCCAGACCAAGCCGTTCCGGGTTTTCGATGATCATCAGGCTGGCGTTGGGCACATCCACGCCAACCTCAATCACCGTGGTGGCCACCAGCAGCTGGATTTCGTTGGCCTTGAACGCCGCCATCACCGCCTGCTTCTCCGCGGGCTTCATGCGCCCGTGTACCAGACCAACCTGCAGGTCCGGCAGCGCCACTTTCAGCTCCTGCCAGGTGGCTTCCGCCGCCTGCGCTTCCAGCACGTCGGATTCATCGATCAGCGTACACACCCAATAGGCCTGACGGCCCTCGTGGCAGGCGCTTTGCACCCGGCTGATGATGTCGCTGCGGCGGGTATCGGGAATTGCCACCGTGGTCACCGGCGTACGGCCCGGCGGCAGCTCGTCAATGGTTGAGGTATCGAGATCGGCGTAGGCCGTCATCGCCAGGGTGCGCGGAATCGGGGTGGCGGTCATGATCAGCTGATGCGGATGGAAACCCTGCTCTTCGCCTTTTTCCCACAGCGCCAGCCGCTGATGCACGCCGAAACGGTGCTGCTCATCAATGATCACCAGCGCCATGCCGTTGAACTTCACCTGTTCCTGGAACAGCGCATGCGTGCCCACCACCATCGCCACCTGACCGCTGGCAATCGCCTCCTGCTGCGCTTCGCGCGCTTTGCCTTTCTGCTTTCCGGCCAGCCAGCCAACCTCTACGCCAAGCGGCGCAAACCACTGGCGGAAATTACTGGCGTGCTGTTCAGCCAGCAGTTCGGTCGGCGCCATCAGCGCCACCTGTTTGCCGTGGGCGATCACATTCAGCGCCGCCAGCGCAGCCACCAGCGTTTTACCGGAGCCGACATCCCCCTGCACCAGGCGCATCATCGGGAAGTCGTGCGCCAGATCGCGCTCAATCTCTGCGACCACGCGCCGCTGCGCCGCGGTGGGCGAGAATGGCAGCGCGGCCAGCAGTTTATCCACCAGTTGGTGGCGTGCCGGCATGGGCAGGGCGTGATGGCGCTGCGCGCCGGCGCGTACCGCCAGCATGCTGAGATTGTGCGCCAGCAGCTCTTCGAGAATCAGACGCTTCTGCGCCGGATGACGGCCGGTTTCCAGCTCGCTCAGGCGCAGGTCCGGCGGCGGCCGGTGCAGGGTGCGCAGCGCCTCCGGCAGGCTGATCAAACCGCCGCTCAATTCCGGCGGCAGCAGCTCGGCAATCGGGCAGCTCTCCAGCAGCGTCAGCGCCTGATCGGTGAGATTGCGCAGCGTGGCCTGGCGAATCCCTTCGGTGGTGGGATAGACCGGCGTCAGGGTTTCCTGCAGCTCAACGCCACCCAGCTCGCCCTGGACGCGATACTCCGGATGAATGATTTCAGCGCCGCGCTGGCCGCGTTTGATCTCGCCATAAGCGGTAACGCGACGGCCCGGTGCCAGGCTGTTTTTCATGCCGGCGTTGAAGTTGAAGAAGCGCATCGTCAGCACGCCGCTGCCGTCGGTGATCTGGCATACCAGCATGCGACGGCGGCCAAAGGTGATTTCGCTGTGCAGCACTTCACCTTCCACCGTCGCCCAGATGCCGGGCAGCAGATCGTTAATTTTGTACAGCTGGGTGCGGTCTTCGTAGCGCAGCGGCAGGTGCAGCAGCAGATCCTGAATAGTAAACAGGCCGAGTTTCGCCAGTTTACCCGCCTGGCTGGCGCCGACGCCGGTCAGGGTACTGAGCGGAATGGCATCCAGCAGACGGCCTTTCATTTTTTACCCGTCGCTTGCATGGTGGACCACCAGGCGGCATCGGCTTCGACTTCGCCCTGCGCGTTGATGTGCGGATAGGGCAGGCATTTCTGCTTCGCTACGCGCGCCAGCACCGGATACCCGCCCTCAAACAGCAGGCGCTGCTGCTCATCCTCGTCCAGCAGGCTGTGCTGGCGGCGATACATGCCGGCGTTTTGCCGCTGGCGCTGGGCTTCATACAGAATCAGCGCGGAGGCCACGGAGACATTCAGCGACTGCACCATACCGACCATCGGAATGATGATATCGCGGTCGGCCAGCGCCAGCGCTTCAGCAGTGATGCCGGTTTTCTCCTGGCCCATCAAAATACAGGTCGGTTTGGTGTAATCGATCTCGCGGAAATCGACCGCTTTGTCAGACAGATGGGTCGCCAGCACCTGCATGCCGCGATCTTTCAGATGGCGCACCGCATCAGCAATGTGGCGATGGGTTTTCACCTTCACCCAACTGTTACTGCCCGCCGACGCGGACACCATGGTGCGCATACGCACGCTGGGCCATACCGCGTGCACTTCGTGGATGCCGACGGCGTCGGCGGTGCGGATCACCGCAGAGACATTGTGCGGCTTATGCACCTGCTCCATGCAGACGGTGAGATCGTGCTGGCGCATGGCCAGCATCTCCTGGATACGAGCAAAACGTTGAGCGTTCATGCACTAATTACGGTTACGGTGAACTTTAATCACGTCCGGCATCACGCGGATTTTACGCATGATATTGGCCAGATGGACGCGATCGTTCGCGGTGAGGCGGATGAAGGCGCTGTAAACGCGGCCGTCACGCTCTTCGGTATTAAGGCTTTGAATATTCGAACCTGCGGTATTGATTGCCGCGGTCAGGTTGGCCAGCGCGCCCTGGTGGTTAAACATATCCACCTTAATCTCGGCGACAAACTCCTGATCGGTCACTTTATCCCATTCAACCGGCATGAATTTTTCCGGTTCTTTCTGGTAGCCGCGAATATTGCGACAGGATTCGTGATGCACCACCAGACCTTTACCGGGGCTGACGTGCGCGACAATCGGGTCGCCAGGGATTGGACGGCAGCACTTGGCGAAGGTAATCAGTACGCCATCAGCGCCCTTGATTGGCAGCTTTTTACTGCGCTTGCTGCTGCCAGATGACGGTTCGCTACCGGATTGCAGCAGGTTCTTCGCCACCACCACGCTCATGGCATTGCCGAGGCCAATCTCCGCCAGCAGATCGTCGATGCTGGAGAGCTTCATACGCTCCAGCTCCTGCTGAATATTCTCCGCCGGAATCTCGGCCAGTTTTTTGCTGCCGCCGAGCGCGTGGCTCAACAGACGACGACCGAGGTTAACGGAATCTTCGCGCTTGAGGTTTTTCAGCAGCTGGCGAATTTTGGCACGCGCTTTTGAGCTCACCACAAAGTTGAGCCACGCGGCATTTGGCCGGGCGCCAGGTGCGGTAATGATTTCAATCGTCTGGCCGCTGGTCAGCGCTTGCGACAGCGGATACGGCTGGCGATCGACGCGCGCACCGACGCAGGCGTGACCGATATCGGTGTGCACCGCATAGGCGAAATCCACCGGCGTGGCGCCCGCGGGCAGTTCGACGATACGGCCTTCCGGCGTAAACACGTAGATCTCATCCGGGAACAGATCGGATTTTACGCTCTCGATGAATTCAAACGAGCTGCCGGCGCTCTGCTGCAGCTCCAGCAGGCTTTGCAGCCAGCGCTGGGCGCGAATTTGCGCGGTGGTACCGCTTTCGCCAGCTTCTTTATAAGCCCAGTGGGCCGCCACCCCCATTTCCGCCATCTGATCCATATCTTCGGTACGGATTTGCACCTCAACCGGTACGCCGTGCGGGCCGATCATCGAGGTGTGCAATGACTGATAGCCGTTGGCTTTGGGAATGGCGATGTAATCTTTCACGCGTCCGGGACGCGGTTTGTACAGGCTGTGCATCTGACCGAGCACGCGATAGCAGGTATCGAGGTCTTTCACGATGACGCGAAAGGCATAAATATCCATGATCGAGTGAAATCGCTGCTCTTTCAGGTGCATTTTGCGGTAGATCGAATAGAGATGCTTTTCACGTCCGCTGACGCGGCACGGAATGCCGGCTTCCTGCAGACGCCCGTCGATTTCCGACAGGATCTTCTGAATCATCTCTTTACGGTTACCGCGCGCCGCTTTCACTACCTCTTTAATCACGCGGAAACGGTTTGGATAGAGCGCTTCAAAGCCGAGCTCTTCCAGTTCCGTTTTCAGGTGATGAATACCGAGGCGGTGCGCCAGAGGACTGTAAATCTCCAGCGTTTCCAGCGCGATGCGCCGTTTTTTATCCGGACGCAGCGCGCCCAGCGTGCGCATGTTGTGCGTGCGGTCAGCCAGTTTGATCAGGATGACGCGAATGTCCTGCACCATCGCCATGATCATTTTGCGGAAGTTTTCAGCCTGCGCTTCTTTCTTGTCGCGGAATTTCAGCTTATCGAGCTTGGAAACGCCTTCCACCAGCTCGGCCACGCTTTTTCCGAACAGCTGTTCCATGTCCTGATAGGTGGCGGGCGTATCCTCAATCACATCATGCAGCAGCGCCGCCATCAGCGTTTCGTGGTCGAGCTTCATCTCGGCCAGAATGCAGGCAACCGCAACGGGATGGGTGATATAGGGTTCGCCGCTGGAGCGTGTCTGGCCCTCGTGGGCATCACGTGCGACAAGGTAAGCTTGCTTGAGGCGCTTGATTTGCTCCTCAGGCAAGTATTTTTCAATCAGCTGATTGAGGCTTTCAAACAGATACAAGGTTGACCTGCAGAGTGCTGTTAACGACGACCTTCAGCGATAGCGGTAACGGCTTGTAACTCAGCGGCTTCCTGCTCTTGCTGTTCCTGACGATCACGGACATCCAGAATCTGGTTGGTGATCAGGCCTTCTTCGATTTCGCGCAGGGCGATAACGGTGGCTTTATCGTTCTCTTCCGGAACCAGCGGATCTTTGCCGCCTACCTGCATCTGACGTGCACGACGTGCAGCGACCAACACCAGGTCAAAACGGTTACCAACTTTCTCTACTGCGTCCTGAACGGTTACGCGTGCCATAGGTGTGCTACTCCACAGATGATGAAGAAATGACTGGGCATAATACTGAAAGTGACTTCAGACTGCCAATAGTTTGCTGATTAAAGCATCATGTCGCGCTTTCTGGCGACCCATACGCAGACGTTCTGCGCGAATAATGGTTTTCAGATCCGACAGCGCCAGATCGAAATCATCATTAACAATCAAATAATCGTATTCGGCATAGTGGCTCATTTCTGCCACTGCCTGCGCCATGCGGCGGGCGATCACCTCTTCGCTGTCCTGACCGCGGCCGCGCAGGCGGCGATCCAGCTCTTCGGTGGACGGCGGCAGAACAAAGATACTGCGGGCGGCCGGCATTCTCTGGCGAATCTGCTGCGCGCCCTGCCAGTCAATGTCGAGAAACACGTCAACGCCGGTCGCCAGCACCTGCTCAATCGCGGCGCGGGAAGTGCCGTAATAGTTGCCAAACACTTCTGCGTGCTCAAGGAAAGCATCTTCGGCGATCATGCGCTCGAATTCAGGCTTTGAGACGAAAAAGTAGTGTTCACCATGCGCTTCGCCGGGGCGCACGCCGCGGGTAGTATGAGAAACAGACACCTGCGTATCGTACAGCGGTTGTGTCTTTAACAGCGCCTGAATCAGGCTGGATTTACCTGCGCCGCTGGGGGCGGAAACAATATAGAGCGTGCCTTGAGCCATGGTTATCTTGAATTGAGTAAAGAGCGGAGTCGATTTCCTGCACAGTATACACGGCTTAAGCGCAGCACGCAGCGTTTGCCGCCCGCAGGCGGCAATTCTTTTTCTGTGCGCGCCCTCCAGCGGTAGCGCAACTTTCTGCAATTCGCACAAAAACCCGTCAGCCTCGCTCCACAATCGGCTTTTTAACGCTGGTGTCACTCACCGCGGCACGCTGCAATCAGCAAAAAAGGAGGCGACGATGAAAGGATGGAGATGGCTGGGTGCGATGTTGCTGGCGGGATGTGCGAATGGGATGGCGGTCTGTCCCAACTGGTCACCGGTGCGCGCTGAACAGGAGATGGGCGTGCTGCACAACCAGCTGCGCCACTGGGATGATGCCTACTACCGTCAGGGGCAAAGCCCGGTAAGCGATGCCGACTACGACAGCCTGCAGCAGCGCTTACAGCAGTGGCAGCGCTGCTTCACGCCGGCGTTGCCCGGCTATGCGGCACAGCTCAGCACCGACGGCAGCACGCTGCACCCGGTGGCGCATACCGGCGTGCGCAAGCTGCGTGACAAGCTGGCGGTGGCCTACTGGATGCAGGATAAACCGGCACTGTGGGTGCAGCCGAAAGTCGATGGCGTGGCGGTGACGCTGGTGTATCGCCACGGCGAACTGGCTGGCCTGATCAGCCGGGGCGACGGACTGCGCGGTGAACAGTGGCTGGCGAAAGCACCGCACATTGCGGCGATCCCGCGGCATATCGCGACCGACCGTGCGGAAGTGGTGTTACAGGGCGAACTGTTTCTGACGATGACCGATCACCAGCAGGCGCGCGACGGCGGTCAGAATGCGCGCGCCCAGGTGGCGGGCGCCATGATGCGGCGCGAAGCCAGTCCGCTGCTGTCGCGCATTGGTGTGTTTATCTGGGCATGGCCGGATGGGCCGCCGATGATGCAGGCGCGGCTGGCGCAGCTTACGCAGTGGGGCTTTGCCCTGACGCAGCAGTGGAGCCGCCAGGTCAGCAATGAGGAGGAGGTCGCGGCCTTGCGTGAGCGCTGGTATCGCCAGCCGCTGCCTTTTGTCACTGATGGTGTGGTGATTCACCAGTCACCGCAGCGCGTCGGGCGCGACTGGCAGCCCGGGCAGGGCAGCTGGTCGGCCGCGTGGAAATATCAGCCTGCCGAAGTCAGCAGCGAAGTGCTGTCGGTGGATTTCAACGTCGGACGCACCGGCAAAATTGCCGTGGTGCTGAACCTGCAGCCGGTGCAGCTGGAGGATAAAACAGTCCGGCGGGTCAATCTGGGCTCGCTGCGTCGCTGGAAGCAGTGGGATGTGATCGCCGGCGATCAGGTCACGCTGTCGCTGGCCGGGCTGGGTATTCCGCGGCTGGAACGGGTGATCTGGCGCGTGGCGCAGCGCGACTATCCGCTGCCGCCACAGGACGACGCATTCAATCCGCTGAGCTGCCTGCACTTCAGCGCAGGGTGTCGCGCGCAGTTTCTGGCGCGCCTCAGCTGGCTGAGTCACAAGTCAGTGCTGGATATTGCTGGCATGCAGCGCAGTAGCTGGCAGCGTCTGCTGGACGGCGGCAGCATCAGCCACCTGTTCTCCTGGCTGACGCTCACGCCAGAGCAGATTGCGCAGGCGCAGGGCATCTCCACCGTACGCGCCCGGCAGATCTGGCATCGCTTTAACCTGACGCGCCAGCAGCCGCTGCGCCGCTGGATCAGCGCGCTGGGCTTACCGCTGCCGCGCACGGCACTCCAGGCGTTGCCCGATACGCAGTGGTCGCAGCTGCTGGCGCGTTCAGCCGACAGCTGGCAGCAGCTGCCGGGTATCGGCAACGTCCTGGCACAGCGGCTGGTGACGATGCTGCAGGATGCGCGCCTGCAGTCGCTGATTCACTTTCTGCAGCAGCAGAATATCCCGGCGCAGCCGTCAGTGCTCGGGGTGGGGGTAGTTGAAAATCGGCAGACCGAGGCGGAAGCGCAGCGCCAGCAGGCGGGCGAAGAAGCCGAACAGTAGCGTGATGATCACCACCACTTCATGCGCCAGCGGTGTTTTCAGCAGCAGGATATACATCCAGCCGGAGGCAAAAGCGATACCGGCATACAACTCTTTCTGGAATACCAGCGGAATGCGGTTGCAGAACATATCGCGCAGCACGCCGCCAAAAACGCCGGTGATGACTGCGGCGATGGCGGCGATGATCGCTGCATGGCCGGAATCCAGCGCAACCTGTGCGCCGATAATCGAGAACACCACCAGACCCAGCGCATCCAGCACCAGAAACACTTTACGCAGATGATTCATCAGCGGCGCGACAAAGGTGGTGACCACGGCCGCCGCCGCGACGATCATGATGTATTCCGGGTGTTTCACCCAGCCGAGCGGATAGTGGCCCAGCAGAATATCGCGCACCGAGCCGCCGCCAATCGCCGTGACTGACGCAATAATAATGACGCCGAACAGGTCCATTTTGCGTCGGCCTGCCGCCAGCGCACCGGTCATTGCTTCGGCGGTAATACCAATGATGTACAGGACGGTTAATAACATAGAGCACTCCAGTAAACTGGCGGCAAGGCTAAAGATTTCCCAGAGTGTAGACCACTGAGATTTTCTAAAAAAATGTTTTCGGATTAGCCATCCTGATGGTGAGCCTGCTGATGGGCTTGTTACAGAGGAACTGCGGTTATCAGCCGGTGTTTTCGCATCAATAAAAATGATGCGAGACGGCGGAACGACCCTGATTTAAGTTTCGCCGATGATGTGTCGTACCTGATTAATGCCTGCTCATTCAGGCTCATCATTTACGGGCGCGACGTGCAGCAACTCTGGACAGGCATGAAAAAACACAGCGAAGACATCCTCTACTACTCCTCCGATAAGCTGGCGGCACTCGGGCTGGAAAGCCTGCTATCAGCGTTACCGGTGGGCTGCCGGGTGCATGAACTCTGGTCGCTCAGTACCGTCATCTCGCAGTGTGAAAGAGTGCGGCCGCGGTTACTGGTGTTTATTTTTCACGAGAATATGCCGCTGGCTGGCACCTTCAAAGTGCTGTATGCGCTGCAGCAGCAGTTTCCGGCCATGCAGATGCTGGTGCTGACCCGACGTCTGTTGCCGATGATGCACGCCCTCAGTCGTTATCTGCCCGGACTCAGCGTCCTCGATTTAAAGTCCTCACACACCGCGCTGCGTCGTTGCCTGCTGGCCTGTATCGCCGGCGGGATACCGCAGTTGCAGAAGGGGGCTGACATTCTGCTACCGGACCGGCAGCTACGGGTGCTGCTGATGATGGCGTGGGGCTACAACACGGAGCAGATTGGTAACCGGCTCGGTATCAGCCATAAAACGGTGAATGCACACAAGCTAAATGCGCTTACCCGCCTGCAGGTGAAAAGCAAAAACGACATGGCCGATCTGTTTATGGTGATTGACGAGCTGCGCATGCTGGTGGGATGGCTGCGCCTGCACCGCAATGGCAAGCTGAGCGAGCTGGCTTATCATTCGCTGGAAGAGTTACTGGAAGCATAAAAAGAAAAAAGCGTGCTGGTAACCAGCACGCGAACGCATCTTGCAGATGCCCAGAGCCCACCATACAGACTTGTTGTTATTATCCGTTTCTTGCTCGCACTGCGGCGAAAGCTTTCAGGCTAAAACGGTACTCCGGCTGGAACCAGGGACGTCCGTAGTAGCAGTAGATCAGCATTCTGATGGAAACCATCGCCAGGTAACCCCAGATGGCGCACAGCACTGACGGCGTCAGCCACACGGTAAACAGCGTGACCGCCAGCCCTGCCAGCACGGAAGACGTTTCCGTAAAGGCAATGCGCGTAAATTGTTTTTCCCGTTGCAGGATGGCGCGATAGTGCTGCCCCTGCGGAATAATAATAAAGATGACGGAAATCATCTCCAGCATAATTGCCAGTTCCGGCTGTCCCATTACTCGGCTGTAAATGTCACTACCGATAAATAGCGCGGCAAAAATAAATAAACCGCTTAATACATTACCCCAGTAAAGCGTCGAGAGTTCGCTGTTATTTAAACTTTGATAGCGAATAAGTGCGTTACCAAAGCCGCGATCGGCTAGTGTATCAATCACTAATAATATCACTACGGCAATCGCGAGCAAATTGAGCTCATTTGCCTGCAGGATTTGCGCCAGTAGTGAAAGCTGTAATACCCCAATGCCAACGATTTTTATGGATGACAACACTGACCATTTGGCGCTGGCCAGATTTCTTTCGCGTATCGCCATACTCTGCTCATTATGGTACATGTACCAGTGCAATTAAGGGTTCACCCGGGCGGGGGCCCAGAGTACAGATCACATCAATGCAGCGCTTCCTGTCGCAGTCCTGAGATACCTTTCAGTGCCGGCCACGTCGCGATGCTGTTAATTAAGTGATGCTCTGATAATAAAATGATGCCCCTGGCGCGTAATTGTTGTGGCGTCTGCGCGGTATCTCCTCCGGTCAGGAGGAAATCCGCGAGATCGTTATAAAATCCTTTTGCATTATTATATTTCCCGGCCAGTATCCGTCTGGCAACCTCAACGAATTCTTTTTCAGATAACAAAGGATAGGTTGAGCGATCCATGTTATGTCCCTGCTGTTTTTATTATTAAGTACTGCTGTGTGTGAAGGAGTTATACCGTGTTTTATTTAAATTAACACCATAAGAAAACTCCTATAAATCGACTGCAGGAATAAATGGTTTCAGAATATGGATGTGAATATATAAGTTCTGGTCTTTACAATTTATTAGTCCTTTTCCACCTTTTATGGTGCTGCAAAGTTGAACAAGTCAGCGCACAGGAAAAAACAGAGATAAATCAAAAGCACTCAGCTCTCGCCAGTCCGGCACGACCAGGAATTTTCCCGGTTACGACGCTTTAGCCAGACTGGTGAATGGTGCGAAAATGCGCTTTGCGCGCGGTGAAACAGTTAAACACCGCTGCGCGAAAAAAATGCTGCTTTTTAACGATTACGTCCAGCGGAGGATAAAGGGTGGCTGGTGGGATAATGCATTGATTCTAATGGGTTAACAGATGAAGGAGGCGCTCAAGATCGCGTTTTACCCAGGCAACATCCCCGGCGAACTTCTCGTCAGACATCAGCGGCTGGCGATAAACCACCATGACGACTTCGGCACCCTGCTCGTTGGCAATGACCCGCATCGGCATATAAATCTCTTTACCGCTGCCGGTGTCGATCCAGTGATCCATCACGCCAAACGGGTTATAGGGAGTGAAACGAATCTTCACTGTGCCTTCCGGGCCTTTCGCTTTCCAGTACTGGCCTTCCTGCGTCAGCGTGCTGCTGCTCAGGCCGCTGGCCCACTTCGCAAAACATTCGGGTTTCCAGATGGTTTCGTACAGATCTAACCAGTTACGGGGAATGGTGAGCGTCACTGTCTGAGATGGCAGGATGGAGCCTCCGCGGGGCAGGTAAACGACAAATTAAACCTGAAGCATCGCCTGTCACCTTAACTGAAGGGCACCGGACTGCAAACGGCCCGGTGACGGAAGTGTGCTGCAACAGCGTTTTTTGTCAGATAAAACGGCCGCGCCCCTGAATGTCATGCAGTCCGGCGCTGCCGTCGGCCTGACGCAGCACGAAGCGATCGGATTGCGCCAGCACCGCGCAGCTGTGATTAGGAAAGATGCGCAACAGGGCGCCAACTGCAGGCGCATGTTCGCCGTAGGTTAAAAAGCCGTGCTCTTCCGACAACTTCTGCACTTCATACTGATGGCCATGCTCGTCCACCGCGATGCCGAAACCGCTGGCATTGGTGCCGTGCGGGCCTTTGTCCGAGCTCAGCATTTTGGATCCGGCATCAATGATGGCGTAATAAGGATTAACGGCCACCACGCGCGTCACGACTGTTAACGCCAGCGCATCCGCCTCACACAAGCCCAGACGCCAGGCGGTGAGATCCAGCAGGGCATAATTACCGGGGCGAATTTCATCGCTGCCGGCGGCTACCGGTGCCGCCAGCGCCGTGGGCGTGGAGCCAACCGAGACGGGACAAGGGGCAAAACCGGCATCCAGCAGCCGCCGTTGCAGGTCACGCATCAGCGCGATCTCCTGCTGCGCCACCTCAGCTATCGCCGTGGCATGACCCGCAGCGTACGCATGACCCGCATGCGAGATCAGCCCGGCGAAGGGCAATCCGCTGGCGACAATCTGCTGCGCCAGCGTCAGCGCGCTATCGCTATGCGGATCGACGCCAACGCGATGCAGACCCACATCCACTTTAATGGCGATCGCCAGCGCGCAGTCCGGCTGCTGTTGATGGGCGGCGACAATGGCGCTCACGCCCGACGCGCAATCTGCGATGCAGGTAATGCGCGCCTGATGCTGTGCCGCCAGCTGCAGCAGTTCGGTCAGCGCGGCGGCGTGCACCACGGGATAAGCCAGCAGTACATCGCGTGCCCCGCCGTGCACAAAAGCCACGCCTTCGCTCGGTTTCGACACGGTAATGCCGCGCGCACCCAGCTGGCGCTGCTGTTCAGCGATCCAGACGCTTTTATGGGTTTTAATATGGGGACGCAGCGCGACGCCGGCGGCATCGGCTTTCTGTTGCATCCGTTGCAGGTTACGCTGCAGGCGCGCAGCATCAACTTCCAGGTAGGGCGTAAGCCGGTCGGCGTGCAGCGGTCGCAGCCAGCCTGCTGTCTCAGAATGTTCCATTATAATAGTCCGCAGGTTATGTCTTGGTGCGGACTATCATTCACGAGCGCCGGTTAGACGTAAAGTGAAGCTTCGCCTGGCGGACGGGTTTTAAAGCGGCGATGCAGCCACAGATATTGCTCAGGCGCGCGCAGAATTTCTTTCTCAATCACCCGATTCATGTACGCTGCGGCGGCCGCTTCATCATCATGCGGGTAGTTTTCCAGCTGCGGCTGAATGATCAGCTGATAGCCGTCTTTGCGCGCATTGCGAATCAGCACGATGGTCAGCATCGCCGGTTTCGCCAGCCGCGACAGCACAAAGGTGCCATTGGTGGTGGCCGCTTTCTCGACCGCGAACAGCGGAGCAAACACGCTGCCTTTCGGGCCGTAGTCCTGATCCGGCGCGAACCAGACGGCTTCGCCCTGTTTCAGCGCCTGAACCATGCCGCGCAGATCGCGTCGATCAATCATTGCTTTATTGGATCGCATGCGCCCTTTGGTTTGCGCCCACTCCATCGCCTGATTATTGTGCGGGCGATACATCGCCATCATCGGCTGGCACAGTCCGGTGATACGACCGCCCAGCTCCAGCGACATAAAGTGCACGCCAATCACCATCACGCCGCGCTGCTGGCTCTGCGCATGCTGAAGATTGGCGATGCCGTGCACCTGAAACAGCTGCCGCACGCGCGCATCGGACCAGAACCAGGCGATGCCGGTTTCCGCCAGTGCCATGCCCAGCGACTCAAAATTGCCGGCAATCATCATCTCTTTCTCGTCTTCATTAATGTGCGGGAAGCAGAGTTCGATGTTACGCCGCGTGATGCGTTCGCGCCGCTTCAGGAAGTGGCGTGATAGCCGGCCCGCTGTCGCACCCAGCCGGATCAACATTGGATAGGGGAGCTGCACCAGCAGCCAGAGCACTGCCAGCCCGAACCAGGTAAACCAGTAGCGGGGATGCAAAAGTTTGGAACAGAACTGCCCGGTTTTCTTCATAGCGCCTTCATGTCAGGAGTGAATGTAACGCGCGAAGAAGTCGGTCCATGGTTCCCGGTGCGGTACAACTGTAGTTATTACGACCGGCACTTTAGCAAATAGTGCCGTATAAGATATGTAAACTCTGCAATCTTCAGGATTCAGATGATTGATGGATCGTGCACTAACTGGCGTGAGAGTGAAATCGGATTGGGTTTAAACTGCTTAAAAACAATAGGTTGTTGGATTGGCTGACTAAATTTATATGTCATTTTCGGTCAGTAACAGACACAGTTGTTCATCATTCAGGCAATAATCCTTACATTGCGTAAATTAAATATTGGTCTACTGCATCGGCTGGCAGCTTCTGCAAGCCAGTTTCAGACACAGTAATGTCCTTTTTGCCCTAAAAAAGCCATGATCAGACACTATTGTGTCTATGTGGAAGCGCTATAGCTCAACCAGGCTTACCCTATGGCTACGGTGTGCAGCAAAATCTCACCGCATACCTGCGGCAGGCTGTAAAACCATGCGATCCAGCCACCAGGCGCTATACAAACCGGCGTAATGGCTGCTATTAGCAAGGAAAGATAAAGCCCTGAGCAGGGCTTTATAGAGACAAGCGTTATTCGATGTTCTGAATCTGCTCGCGCATCTGTTCGATCAGCACCTTGAGCTCAATTGCCGAGGCGGTGATGTCCGCATTGATCGATTTCGACGCCAGCGTGTTCGACTCGCGGTTGAACTCCTGCATCATAAAGTCGAGGCGACGGCCGACGGCTTCTTTCTTCTTCAGAATGTTGTAAGTCTCTTTCACGTGCGCATCGAGGCGATCCAGCTCTTCGGCTACATCAATACGCTGGGCCATCATCACCAGTTCCTGCTCAAGGCGATTGTTCTCCAGCTGTACCTCAGCTTCTTCCAGCTTGCTCACCAGACGCTCGCGCTGCCATTTCAGCACTTCCGGCATCTGTGCACGCACTTTGCTGACCTGCTCGGTCACGCCCTGCAGCCGCTGTTCGATGAGCGCTTTCAGCGCGTTGCCTTCACTTTCACGCGCAATGATGAAATCGTCCAGCGCGCCATCCAGCGCCGCCAGCAGTTCCGCGTTGATGGCGTCCAGATCCTGCTCCTGCGCGGTCATCACGCCCGGCCAGCGCAGAATATCCAGCGGGTTAATTGCGCCTTCATCACTCTGCATCTTCACCCAGTTCGCCGCCTGCACCAGCTGTTTCGCCAGCGACTCATTCAGCTGCAGCTCACCCTGGGCGCTGGCATCGGCGTCGAAGCGCAGGTTGCACTCGATTTTGCCGCGCGTCAGGCGGTTGCGGATGCGTTCGCGAATCACCGGCTCCAGGCTGCGAAACTGCTCCGGCAGGCGGATGTAGGTTTCGAGGTAACGCTGGTTGACGGAACGCAGTTCCCAGGCGGCGCTGCCCCAGCTGCCTTTGGCTTCACGGCGGGCGTATGCGGTCATACTGCGGATCATAAGCTTCTACTCATTCAGGAAATGTTCTTCGAATTATAGCGAGGGTGCTCCCGGCATGATAGGCGTAAACGCACAGCAGGGTGCCAGGCCTTTGACAACCGCGTTTATTGTTATTTACCGATGTTTTCAGGCGATAAAAATATCAAGGTTGTGAATGCAGAGATAAATAACATTTTAATCTGGCGAAAAAATAGCTACTGCGTGAATTGACCTGCGGTAATTATCGCCAGCTTGTGAACGGGCAGGGTTTTTACCTTGATTAAAATCATTAAAACACTGATGTAAAGCTGTGAATTGTGTCAATCCATTGATTTTAATGGCTTTAATAACCGTTAAAACATAATGGATTTGTGAGTGTTGTTTTTGATCATATATAACGAAAATACCGTTGCGCAGGGCAAAATTGATCTCTATCGTTGGCACCACTTGAGGACGACAACCACAAAAATGATGTGGACGGCCATCAGGAAAAATATAAGTAATTAAATTTTTCTATACACAGCAAATTGAATAAGACCGACGCAGAACGCGCTCCTTGTTTTATTCACCTAAATGGAAATCAGCAAATGAACATGAACAAAATCGTTGTGGCTTTAGGTCTGTCTATGTCTCTGGTGGCGGGTTCTGCGATGGCAGCAGGTGAAGGTAACGGTACTGTGACGTTTAAAGGTGCGATTGTTGATGCGCCATGCTCCATCGAACCAGGTTCAGTCGATCAGACGGTTGAGCTGGGTCAGATTTCCAACCTGGCGCTGAAAGACGGTGGCCGTTCTACACCGCGTCCATTCCAGATCAAACTGGAAAACTGCGACACCGCAACCAAAAAAGAAGTGACCGTGACCTTTGCCGGTACTGGCTCTCAGGTTATCCCGGGCAAACTGGCTATCACCGGTACTGCATCAGGCGCGGCGATCGGCATCAACTTCGGCGATACCGAAATTGAACTGGGTACCGCAACACCAGCGCAAAAACTGATGGACGGCAACAACCAGCTCTCCTTCGCAGCCTTCCTGCAGGGTGGCGGCGCTTCTGAGACTATCGTCCCGGGCGAATTCCAGAGCGTGGCTGACTTCGCACTGAACTATCAGTAATGGTCAGAGACTGGCGGGCTTCCTTGCCCGCCACTCTATCTTTTCGCTTAAGGAACTGCGGCGATGAGTCGTTTTATGCCTGCGGCGATAGTTTCGGCATCGGTGCTTTTCATCAATGACTGCCGCGCCGAACAGTTGATCGACCGCGGCCGCGTTGCGTTACGCGGCGCCATTCATCAGGGTGCCTGCGCCATTAAGGTCGATGATGCTGAACAAACCATCGCGATGGGGGTGCTGCCGCTGGCGCGCCTGCAGCGTGACGGTAAAGGGCCGGGTTTTCCCTTCTCTATCCAGCTGGTCAATTGTCCGGTGGAGTACAGCGCGTCGGGAGGCGTGGCACGCACCTTTTCTATCACCTTTGACCACGATGGCCCGCCGGGTCAGCAGCGTTTTGCTGTGTATGGCGATGCCAAAGGGGTAGAGCTGATGATTACGGATACGCAGGGCAACACCATTGCTCCCGGTGAGGCGCAGCCGATCGATCAGCATCTGACGCAGCAGCACGACCTGCGTTATCGGCTCACGCTGGTCAGCAACCAGCAGCAACTGCACAGCGGGAGTTACGCCGCCGCGATTCGTTTTCACATTAATTACAACTGATCTTTCACGGTTTACGGACACCGCTTGCCATGAAAAAGGCTTCATTAACTGCGCCAGCCTCATGCGTGCGCAGGCAGCGTATCAGGCTGACGCCGCTCAGCGTGGCGTTAATGTTAGCCCTCGGCTACAGTGCTCCGCTCTTCGCTGCCGGTGCGGTCTCATTCAACACCGATATTCTTGATCTCAACGATCGGCAAAACATCGATCTGTCGCAGTTTGCTCAGGCTGGCTACATCATGCCGGGCGAATACATGATGGAGCTGCGCGTCAACCAGACACAGATTCCGGAAATGCTGGTGCGCTACTACGCGCCCGAAAACGCGCCAAATGAAAGTCTGCCCTGCCTGACACCCGAAATGGTGGATAAACTGGCGCTGAAACCGGAAGTGCTGAAAAACGCGTCGTGGCTGCAGGATGGCCAGTGTCTGGCGGTGGATTCCATCTCCGGCATGCAGGTGCGCGGCAATCTGGGTGAATCTCGCCTCAACATCACCATTCCACAGGCATGGCTGGAGTACAGCGCCGCCAACTGGGAACCGCCGTCGCGCTGGGATAACGGCGTCCCTGGCCTGTTAATGGATTACAACCTGTTTGCCTCCACTACGCGTGCGCAATACGGCGCTAAAAGCCAGAGTGTGAGCGGCAACGGCACCGGTGGCGTTAACGCCGGTGCCTGGCGCCTGCGTGCGGACTGGCAGATGCAGCAAAATCGTGGCACGGGCAGCCATCGCCAGGAATTCACCTGGACACGCTTTTACGCCTATCGGCCGCTGCCTTCTCTCCAGGCGAAAGCCACGCTGGGCGAGAACTATCTCGATTCCGGCATGTTTGACAGCTTTCGCTATCTTGGTGCGGCGATCACCAGCGATGACAACATGCTGCCGCCTAACCTGCGTGGCTATGCGCCGGAAGTAACCGGTATCGCCAAAACCAACGCCAAAGTCACCATTAGCCAGCAGGAACGGGTGATTTATGAATCGCAGGTGGCTGCCGGTCCATTTCGTATTCAGGATCTCAATGATGCCGTCTCCGGCCAGCTTGACGTGCGCGTCGAGGAGCAGGACGGCAGCGTGCAGACCTTTAGCGTCGATACCGCCACCATCCCGTATCTGACCCGTCCGGGCCGCGTGCGTTACAAATTCGCCAGCGGCAAACCAGGCAGCGAAGAGCATAAAACGCAGGGCCCCACATTTGCCACCGGCGAATTCTCCTGGGGGATCAGTAACGGCTGGTCGATGTACGGCGGCGGGCTGGCCGCAGGCAATTACAAAGCGTTATCGATGGGTCTGGGACGCGATCTGCTGTTGCTGGGCGCCATTTCGTTTGATGCCACCCAGTCTAAGGCTGGCTTGCCGCAGCAGGGCAACAAAAGCGGCGGCTCTTATCGCCTGAGCTATTCCAAACGCTTCGAGGAACTTGATGGTCAGGTGACGTTTGCCGGCTACCGCTTTTCGCAGCGCAACTTTATGAGTCTGCCGCAGTATCTCGACGCGCGTTATCGCAACCAGCAGGTTTCTAACAGCAAAGAGCTCTACACCATTACGCTCAACAAGCACTTTCGCAGCCTGAACCTGAGTAGTTACCTCAGCTACAGCCATCAGACCTATTGGGATCGTGCCCCGCTGGATCGCTGGAGCTTTTCCACTTCGCGCTACTTTGATGTCGGCCGGTTTAAGAATCTGAGTTTAAGTCTGTCGCTCAACCGGACGCAATATAACGGCAAAAACGATGACAGCGTTTACCTCAACTTCAGTATGCCGATTGGCGGTGACAGTAGCCTGAGCTACAGCCAGCAAACCAGCGGTAAGCAAACCACCCACTCGGCCAGTTTTTATGACCGGCTGGACAGTAACAACAGCTACAGCCTGAGCGCCGGCCTTAATAGCGATCGCCGTCAGTCGTTCAGCGGGTTTTACAGTCATCAGGGCAGTCTGACCAGCATGACGGCCAGCGCCAGCGCGCAGCAGGGACAGTACCGCAGCGCCAGCCTGTCACTGCAGGGCGGTTTAACGCTCACGCCGCAGGGCGCGGCGCTGCACCGGCTGGGCATGCCCGGCAGCACGCGTCTGATGGTCGATACCGATGGCGTGTCCGGCGTACCGGTCAACGGTGGTGGCAGTAACACGTATACCAATTTCTTTGGCAAAGCGGTGATTTCGGATGTGAACAGCTACTACCGCAACACCGCCAGTATCGATGTCACCGGACTGGCCGACAACGTGGAAGCGTCGCGCCCGGTAACCCAGATCACCCTGACCGAAGGTGCCATCGGTTACCGGCGTTTTGGTGTGATTAAAGGTATCAAAGCCATGGCCGCCATCCGGCTGGAAGATGGTAGCTGGCCGCCCTTTGGTGCCAGCGTCCAGAGTAACGGACGCGAAGTGGGCATTCTGGATGATGACGGCCTGGTATGGCTGAGTGGCATTGAGGCCGGTGCCAGCATGGATGTGCGCTGGAACGGCGAAACCCAGTGTCAGCTGGCATTACCCGATCCTCTGCCGCAGCAGTTGCTCGACGAAGGACAGAACTTGTTATTACTTTGCACGCGCCGCGCAGCGCCTGCTTCTTCAACGTAAGGAAAGAGTTAATCATGCTGGTAAAAACGCTGAGCGGCGCCTTGCTGCTCTCCACGCTGACGCTATCGCTGCAGGCTCACGCGGCGATTGCGCTTGATCGCACCCGGGTCATTTTTAACGGTAACGAAAAAAACGTCTCACTGAATATCAGCAATGAAAACAAGCAGCTGCCTTATCTGGCGCAGGGCTGGATAGAAGACAGCAGTGGTAAAAAAATTACGTCACCGCTGGTGCTGCTGCCGCCGGTGCAGCGCGTCGAACCGGGCGAACGCAGCGTGGTGAAAGTGCAGGCGCTGCCAGCCATCAAGGCGCTGCCACAGGATCGTGAATCGGTGTTCTATTTCAGCATGCGTGAAATCCCGCCGCGCAGCGAGAAGAGCAACGTGCTGCAAATCGCGTTGCAGACGCGTATCAAGCTGTTCTATCGCCCGGAAGCGATCGTGGTGAGCAATCCGTCAGTGGTGACGCCATGGCAGGAAAAACTGACGCTGACGCGCAAGGGTGCACGCTACCAGCTGAATAATCCCACGCCTTACTTCATTACGCTGGTGGATGCACAGCCAGCGAAAGGCCAGTCGCTGAAGAAGAGCTTTGAACCGGTCATGGTCGCGCCAAAAACCAGTATCGATCTGGGCGTGAACGCAGCAGAACTGGGCAGCGCGCCGCTATTAACCTACATCAACGACTACGGCGGCCGTCCAACGCTGGCGCTGAAGTGTGCCGGCGACAGCTGCAGCGTCGTCAGTAACAAGGTGGAGCAGTAAGCGATGCGTGTGCTGTTGCTGGTGCTGACGCTGTTGAGCCTGACTTTGCAGGCAGCAACCAACGGCGTGGTGCATGTGTATGGCGCGCTGCAGGAGAGTCCATGCTGGCTTGACGTCGGTAACAATGATCAGGCGGCTGGCCTCGATACCACGCCGACCGCCGCGCTGCAACAGGTCGGCGAGCAGGTGATGAAGCAGGCGTTAACGCTGCATTTGCAGGACTGTCCGTACAGTATCCGCAATGTCGCCGATCCGCTATGGCTGCAACATGTGCCGTCCATCAGCATCGACTTTTTTGCCCCGCAAAGTCTGGCCGACCCGCAGCTGATTCGCGTACAGGGCTCTGACGGCGTGGGCCTGCAATTGTTTGATGAGAACCATCAGCCGCTGCCGCCCACCTTCCGCAATCTGCGCGTGCCGCTCAGCGCTGGCAGCAATGTGCTGAGCTGGCTGACGGTTGAGGAACGCACCGCGCTGCCGCTGCAGCCGGGTGCCTGGTCAGCCAGCGGTCAGTTACAGGTGAACTATGACTAAGCATCGACTTGTTCCGTTGATGAAGTATTACAGCAGGCTGCTGATCGGTAGCCTGCTGCTGTGCATCTGCTGGCCGCTGCATGCGGTGGAGCTGCGCCTGCACGGTACGCTGATTGAGAATCCGCCCTGCACGCTGAATGACAACCAAAGCCTGATGATTGAGTTTGGCGATGCGCTGAGCGTGAAAAAGATCGATGGCGTCAACTATCTGCAGCGTAAGGCGATACCGGTCAAGTGCACCGAGGATCCGGGGGCGGCATTGCAGGTGCGTCTGACCGGTACCGCTTCCGGTTTCGACAGCAGCGCGCTGCTCAGCAGTGTGAGTGCGCTGGGTATTCGCTTTTATCTGGCCAGCAAGCCGCTGGCGGTCAACAGCACGTTGCCGATTGTTTTCCCCGGCACACTCGATCTCGGCGCGGTGCCGGTACAGCAGCCGGGCGTGACGCTGGAGGGTGGGGAGTTCACCGCCAGCGCGGCGCTGCTGCTGGAATATCAGTAAGGAGAGGCGATGAGAGCGGGCGTAATGCTGGTACTGGGATGGCTGCTGGTGTCACAGGCACAGGCGATAGAGATGCAGCTGCACGGCACGCTGGTGGCGGAACCCTGTTCGCTGGAGCCGGATCAGCAGCAGCTGGAACTCAACTTTGGCGATATCGTCGCGAAATCGCTGTATCAGAATCCGCGCACGCCGGCGCGTCCGCTGGTGATGCGTCTGAGCGGTTGTGATACCGAACTGGGTAAAGACGTCGAGCTGGTGTTCAACGGCATTGCCGATGCCGAGCAGCCCGATCTGCTGGCGCTGGCCGGTGATGCCGGTGCCAAAGGCGTGGCCATTGGCCTGAGTGATGCGGACGGAAAGCTGGTGCCCATTAACCGCGGCGTGATGCATTTTCCGCTGCAGCAGGGCGACAACCAGCTGCAGTTCAGTGCCTGGCTGCAGGCTTCGGCGAGCGCGATTGCCGAGCGCACCATTGAGCCTGGCAACGTATCGGCGATTGCTACTTTTTATCTGAACTATCCCTGAGTGCCTGTTATGTGGTTGATAAATCAACATATCACGTTTGACCCGGATCGGCGCCTGTTGCGCGATCGGCATGATAACGAGCTGCTGCTCAACCAGAGCAGCGCACGCTGCCTGGCGCTGTTTCTGCAAAAGCCGGGTGAGGTCATTAGCCACGAAACGCTGCTGGATGAGGGCTGGCGTAGCCAGGGGGTGCACGTGACGGAAAACTCGCTGCGCCAGATGCTATCGATGCTGCGCAAACAGTTTCTGCAACTGCGGGTTGAAGGAGAAACCTTTGTCACCGTTCATCGTCAGGGCTACCGGCTGCATGAGTCGGTGCGGGTGGAAGCCTGTTTACCGCTGGCTGAAGCCGTAGAAGAAGCGCGCATTGCGTCGGAAGCACGTATTCAGCCTCTGGTGACCACCCATGTGCACACGGCGCCGCTGCCGGTGATAGCGCCGCCGATCACCGCCACTGTGGCGGAGGAAATACCCGCTGCGGCGCCACGCAGCCGTTCCGGGCTGGTGTTAATCGGCATGTTGATCAGCGCGGTGTTGTTACTGGTGCTGGCCTTACTCGGTATTAAGGTGCTGGAGATTCGCGACGTGGTCACCGTGACCTATGCACCCTATCGCCACGTGCAGGGCCGGCAGTGGTATATCCAGGACGACTTCAGCGCCACCGAGCGTGAAGAGATCGATCAAAATCTGCAGCTGGTGAGTGACAGCATGGCGCGCTTTATCCAGCTGGCCGAAGAGGAACGCCATATCTATATCAACCGCACCAAGCTGGCTGACCGTTACAGCTGGTTTATCTGTCAAAACCCTATCGAGCAGAAGGATGCGTTATGTCGGTCAGCCATATATTTCGTCGCCGAGTAACCTGGGTGTTGCAGGGGGGATTACTGATGCTGGCGCTGGTACTGGCGGCCATCCTGATTTATCAGCTGTCACGTCGCATTCCCCATTGTGAAGCGGATTCGATTCTGATTTCCAGAGAGGCGGGACAGCTGGTGGTGTCGCACGGGCAGTGGAAAGTGCAAAACAGCCTGTTTCAGGCCACTGGCAATTACAGCGGCATGATCAGTTATTACTCGCCACAACAGCAACTGCAGCGCCGCGAACCGGTTGATGTCTCTTTTGAACTGCGCCACAGCTTCTCCGGCGCCGCGCTGCGCAGCGAAACCACTGCTATCTCCTACAATCTCGCCAATCGCGCCTCACCACAGAATATTGAGCGCTATATCTCCGCCGGACTGGCGCCCGGCCATGTCAATTACGGCTGGATTTATCGTCTGCAGAATGTGCGTTATGTGATTGGCAATAATGCGAATCCGTCGGTGATTTGTAAAAAATAACTTATGGTTATACAAATGAGTAAAATTATATTTTTCGGTTTCTTATGTTTTATTTTGATAAGAATGAATAGTGCTATAGCAGGGTTAGAAGAATCTTGCTGGACTGAACCGACTCAATTAATGGTTCTTGATACTAAGGCGTTAAAATTCAATAGTTATAAGAAAGGTGCAGAAAGCTCCCTGGGCAATAGGACTTTATTACCCCGCATATTCCCTGTTATTTGTAATAAGAGCAAAATCACGCGACCTCCGGGTAATCTTTCAGATGTTCTTTGGTTGGAAGGTGACATGGGTCCATTGCTAACTCCTTCTGATCAGAACAATAGGTATTATAAATTAACTGATGATATTGATGTGGCTGTCTTGATTTTAACAAATGCGGGCACTCGTCGTAAATATCTTCCCGTAACTTTTAATGACGATATAATGCGAGTTATAGATGCATTCGTTCCTGTTGGCAGAAATGTCTCATCACAAAGTCCAGACTTTTCGAGCGAAACTATATATTTTAAATTGCGACGTGATGTTATCGGTGGGGCAGTAGTGATACCAGGTAATATAGTTGTAGCAACTTTATATTCCGTTGACAGATTTTTTGTGCCGCTTCCTCCGCGGCCAGACAAGCCTTTGGCTCATATTATTACCGATCCTCTTGGGGTTGTTATTCCTGTGCCGATAGTTTGTAATATTAATGAAGGTAATGCTTTAAATGTTGAGTTTGGTCGTATGGTGGTTAGTGAAATTCCTGATGCACCAGTAAATGACAAATATAGCCAGGACGTACCCCTGCACATAAAGTGCAACTCTCTCCTTAATCAGGACGCAGCAATCCAGTTAGCGACTGGGGTAACCGATTTCTCCAGCGACCTGATTGCTACCAGTAATAAGGATTTAGGTGTGGCAGTGTTTCACCGTGGGCAGCTAATGAAACCTTACCAACCTTCACCTGTAAAGCTGGTTAATGGCGAAGCCCTGGAAACTATTACACTCTCGCCGGTTAAAAGGAAAGGTGCGAAACTTTCCGGTGGTGAGTTTACTGCTTCAGCCACGGTAATTGTCACAGTAATGTAATAAATTAAAAAGAAGATGGGCCGAATTTATGAAGACTAGTACGGCTGGATGTGTCCTGAGTAAATTCAAAGCCAATTGTTAATTGCTAAGTGTCTTTATTATTTTAACTGGATATGCGTATTTATGTTATGAAAACCAAATTGTCGCGAAGAAAATGCGTGTTATTTATTATAAAATTTATTTTTATGAGCACCTTCTCCGGTCAGGCTCATGCTGGTCTTGATTATGCCTGCTGGACCGACCCCTTAGCGGTAATGGTGTTGACATCTGGCCGTTTGGCTAGCCACAGCATATCTCCTGTAAAAGGAGTACACGGCAGGTTATTCTTTGATGAATCATTAGGGGGGTTTTCTGGCATATGTAATAATCCCGGTAAATATGAATGGTATAACTTACTTATTGAGGCTGATCTGGGTGCACATTTTATCCCTTCATCTACAAATATCGGTTATTATAAACTCACTGATGATGTTGATGTGAAGGTGCAAGGCTATGCTCCAAGCTGGTATCCTTATCCAATGACTTTCGAGGACCGTAGATATAAAAATCCTGGTCGTGGGACAATAAAGCCTGGGCTGGGAATGATTCATGATGTTTTTTCGGCTTCTTCATTTCTTTTAACTGATTTTATTATAACAAAAGATATTATCGGTGGAGCGATTTTTGTCCCGCCTGATGTAGAGATGGTGACCATTTATACGATTGGTTATATGAGCCCGCCTTATCCTCCGAGACCCGAAAAACCCTTGCTAAAAATCGTTATCGGACCTCACGGCATTATCATTCCGGTACCCATTGTCTGCGATATTAATAACGGCACGGATATTAACGTTGAATTTGACCGCATCGCGGTAAGCTCCGTTTCTGAATCAGTGTCCAATCCCGCCAACTACAAAGATGTGCCATTAGAAGTCAAATGCAGTTCTGCATTAAATCAGGAAGTTAATTTACGCTTAGTTGCCGGAACCACCTCTTTCTCGGATGAACTCATCGCCACCAACTATCCTGATCTGGGTATTGCGGTTAAGCACAAAGGGCAACTGCTTAAACCGATGGGCACTTCTGCTGTCCGGTTAATCAACGGCATGGCGTCAGAAGTTATCACCGTGTTCCCGGTGAAAAAGAAAGGACAACCGCTGAGCGGTGGTGAATTCAATGCTTCAGCAACATTGCTGATCAGCCTGCCATGATGATGCTTTAAACCGCGTTATTGATATTAATGTTAATTAATCTTTTTATGATGGTTAAAGTTAAACACTTATCAGAGGGAGATCGGCTTAACCTGAAGCGGCACCGGTTAACGGTGTTTGAAAATATTTTTCATCATCACAGCTGTGTGAATCACCATGATTCACGGGGGTTTTCACACCATTCACAGCTTTTTGGCCGTACATTTTCTGTAGCCAAAGTCTATCAACCATTATTCAACGAGACAGTTTTTGGCCTGTTTCGGCAATTGGGTTTGCTATGCTCTTTCTCTGTTTTATGTCGTGGTATCTGTCCGGACGAGACCCGCGCGTCACGCCGCCTTTGCTGATGCAGCAATTTCTGCAGCGGCGGCGTCGGGGACAGTGCGGTGAGAAAGTCGCTTCTTTCCCTTTCGCTTCGCTGGCCTGCCTTATCTGTTTTCTCCCCACGCTGATTTATCTGCCCAACAGTGGTGGCAATGGCTTTGATCTGCCGCTGAATTTGCTCACTGCAGGCTGCCTCGCGCTGCTGGCAGCCACGCTGCTGTTGAAGAACTGGCGCCAGCCGCGCGATTTAATTGATGACAACGTCATGACGCATGCGCTGTTGCTGATGCTGTTTTGCTTTGCGCTGGCGGTGATCCTGCAGGAGAACGATAACGGACTGCTGACCGGCGTTATCCGACTACTGGGGCTCAGTGCCATACTCATTCTGTGGCTGCTGCTGGGCCTGATGCCGCAGCTCTGGCAGCAGCGTCAGCAAATCATTGCCGGCATCGTATTGCTCAGCACCTTGCAGGCGCTGCTGGCGATTGCGCAAACCTGTTTTCCGGCCCAGCTGCAAACGCTGATGGAGTTTCGTTATCACGCCGGCCAGATTCGCCCTTACGGTATTTTTCAGCAGTTCAATTTGCTGGCCAGCTTTCTGGCGACCGGTCTGGCGGCTACGGTCTGGCTCTGTCTGCAATCTGACATCAGGCACCGCCTCTTGCTGTTGCCGGCAGTGCTGATCAACAGCCTGGCACTGCTTCTGACGCAGTCGCGTACCGGTGCGTTTGGTTTTGCGCTGGCGCTGCTGGTGATGCTGCTGGTGTGCGATCGTCGCCAGCGCGCGGTAATCATCAGGATCGTCATGGTGATGGCGCTGGCCGTGCTGTGCGCCCTGCTGCTGCGCAATGAATTAGCGCCTGGCATGCGTGAATTTGCGGCGTCCGACCTGGCGCGCCAGCAGCTGCTGGAATACACGCTGCGGATGATCATGGAAAAACCGTTCAGCGGCTGGGGCTTTGGTCAGTTTGAGTATCATTTTTCGCGGATACGCATGGTGGACGCGATCCACCTGAAAGATTTCAACGCCACCCATCCCCATAACGAGTGGCTGTATAGCTGGGTGGAAGGCGGTGTTTTGCCGATGGTAGGCTTCACCGCCGTGTTGCTGGCATGGCTGACGCCGCTGTGGCGCTGGCGCAGTCAGCCGCAGCGCCTGATGCTGTGGAGTCTGACGCTGCCCGTCATGCTGCACACCATGGTCGAGTTTCCGCTCTATCAATCGCTGCCGCATCTGTGGCTGCTGATGCTGCTTACCCATCTGGCGTTACGTCAGCCCGAAGATCGATCAATGATTGAACCTGCGACGCCGGGGCTGCCGTCGCGCATGCTGCGCCTGAACATGGCCGGCGGCGCGATTGCGCTGATGCTGTTTTTCTTCAGCGGCCTGCAGACCAACGCGCTGCTCACCCAGGCGGAGCGCGGTCAGTTTCTCTCGTATCCTTCACGCGATCAGCTGTGGAATCCGTGGATTCAGGGCGAGCGCTATGAGTTTGGCGAAATGGTGCATTGCCTGATGCGCTACAACCAGACGCGGGATGAGCGCCTGCTGGCGCGCTTTGTGCAGCAGTCATCGCTGTGGCTGGAGCGCCATAACGATCTCAACGTGTTCCGGAATGCGGTGATGATTGAGTGGCATCTGCGTCACTATCAGCGCTCGCGCAGGCTGCTGCGTCAGGCGCTGACTCTCTATCCGACAGATGAAAGCCTGCTGCAGCTGAAAGCAAAAATGATGACGGAATGGTCATCGGCGGCCTATGCTGTGACAGATGAGACAGGCAACTTCTGAGGCTAAGATGTTGAATAAGTGGATGAGGCCGCTGGGCTTCGCCATGATGTTAAGCGGATGTCAGACTTCTCCGCCCACCCCGCAGGTTATTCCGCCGCACACCGCGCCCGTGGCCGTGTGCGGGGCTGGCGAGATGATGATGCAAACCACGCTGTGGTTTGACCTGCCGTCCTCCGCTGGCGCAGCGGCCTGGTCGCAGTTTGCTGAACGCGACATCACGCCGCACTTTCCCTCGCCGCTGACGATTTACGATGCCCGCGGCCCGCAGGGCAATCGCAAGGTACTGGTACTGCTTCATCCGGCGGATCGGGCCAGCTCCGAAAGCATTAACGCGCTGCGCGACAAGTTTAAACATCGTTTTGCGACACAACCGGTGACGCGTATCGACTCGCTGGTGTGCGCGGCGCTGTAATACGCGCTGGCTGCACGCGGGCAGGACAGCCGCCTGTGAAGTCCGTATAATGCGCAGCCAAACCCAAGCAAGCCGGAGAGAAACCATGCGTCCAGCAGGCCGTAGCACTTCTGAAGTGCGTCCCGTAACCCTCACTCGTCACTTTACCAAACATGCGGAAGGCTCGGTTCTTGTCGAGTTCGGCGAAACCAAAGTCCTGTGCACCGCGACCGTTGAAGAGGGCGTGCCGCGTTTTCTCAAAGGCAAAGGTCAGGGCTGGGTAACCGCAGAATACGGTATGCTGCCGCGTTCGACGCACAGCCGTATGGCGCGTGAAGCCGCCAAAGGCAAGCAGGGCGGACGTACGCTGGAAATCCAGCGCCTTATCGCCCGCTCGCTGCGTGCGGCGGTTGATCTGCAGGCGCTGGGTGAATTCACCATCACGCTGGACTGCGACGTGATTCAGGCCGACGGCGGCACGCGCACCGCGGCAATCACCGGTGCCTGCGTGGCGCTGGCGGATGCGCTGAACGCGCTGGTGGCAGCCGGTAAACTGAAAGCCAGCCCGCTGAAAGGTATGGTAGCGGCGATCTCGGTCGGCATCGTAGCCGGTGAAGCGGTG
The DNA here is from genome assembly GCF_059730925.1 of gamma proteobacterium symbiont of Axiagastus rosmarus. Taxonomy (NCBI): domain Bacteria; kingdom Pseudomonadati; phylum Pseudomonadota; class Gammaproteobacteria; species gamma proteobacterium symbiont of Axiagastus rosmarus. The sequence goes on along the minus strand of NZ_AP035925.1, from coordinate 4,050,404 downwards.
TGTGATTTAGAGTATGTCGAAGACTCTGCCGCAGAAACGGATATGAATGTGGTGATGACCGAAGATGGCCGCATGATTGAGGTGCAGGGCACCGCAGAAGGCGAGCCGTTCAGCCATGACGAATTGTTGCAGCTGCTGGCGCTGGCGCGCGGCGGCATTGAGCAGCTGATTCAGGCGCAGAAAGCGGCGTTAATTGATTGATGTAACAGGCGACCACAGAGTCGCCTTTTCTTTATTTGAGGAGTGAGAAATGAAAGCCTGGCAGCGTCAGTTTATTGAGTTCGCCCTGAACAAAGGGGTATTGAAGTTTGGTGAGTTCACCCTGAAGTCTGGCCGCAAAAGTCCCTATTTCTTTAATGCCGGTCTGTTCAACACCGGGCGCGATTTAGCGCTGCTGGGCCGTTTCTATGCGCAGGCGCTGGTGGATGGCGGCGTCGATTTCGACCTGCTGTTTGGCCCGGCCTACAAAGGCATTCCGATTGCGACCACTACCGCCGTGGCGCTGGCCGATCATCATGACCGCGATGTGCCGTACTGTTTTAACCGTAAAGAGGCCAAAGATCACGGCGAAGGCGGTTTACTGGTGGGCAGCCCGCTGCAGGGCAAAGTGATGCTGGTCGATGATGTGATCACCGCCGGCACGGCAATTCGTGAATCGATGGACATCATCAACGCCCACAACGCCACGCTGGCCGGCGTGCTGATTTCACTCGACCGCCAGGAGCGTGGCCGTGGCGAGATTTCCGCGATTCAGGAAGTGGAGCGCGATTATCAGTGCAAGGTCACCGCGATCATTACGCTGAGCGAGCTGATTGATTACCTGGCGGAGAAGCCAGAGATGGCCGACCATCTGGCGAAGGTGAAGGCGTATCGCAAAGAGTACGGCATCTAAGGTTTGCCGCGGTCGCCATGAATGGCGACCCTACAGTAGCAGGATGTTTGAGCGTAGGGTGCGCATTGATGCGCACCTGGTGGCGAAGGTCGGGGCGTATCGCAAAGAGTACGGTATTTAAGGTTTGCTGCGGTCGCCATGAATGGCGCCCCTACAGTCGCAGGATGCCAGGTCACAGGGTGCGCATTGATGAGCACCTGGTGGCGAAGGTCGGGGCGTATCGCAAAGTGTATGGTATTTAAGGTTTGCCGCGGTCGCCATGAATGGCGCCCCTAAAGTCGCAGGATGCCAGGGGGTAGGGTGCGCATTGATGCGCACCTGGTGGCGGAGGTCGGGGCGATCGCAAAGAGTACGGTATTTAAGGTTTGCGGCGGTCGCCAGCGCCGCACGATAGCGTAGCGGCGCAATTTATTGCGTGCTGGAGCGCGCCGCTACAAATCCGCTGTGCGTATTAAACCAGCTGTGCGGCAATCAGCGGCCAGCGGCTGTCGAAATCGGCGGTCGGACGATAACGGAACTCCGAGCGCACATAGCGTGACAGCAAACCTTCGCAGAATGCCAGCAGCTGGCTGGCGAGCAGCGTCTCATCGGTCTGGAAACCTTCGCCGTCGCGCATCTTCTTCTCTTTCATCACCTGGCGCAGCTGAACTTCAATACGCTCAAACAGCTGATTAATGCGCCCCTGCAGGCGATCCTGTTCAAACATCAGCGCGTGGCCGGTCAGGATGCGCGTCAGCCCTGGATTACGCTCACCAAATCCCAGCAGCAATTGCACGATCAGGCGCAGACGCGCCATCGTCTCTTTTTCATCTTTCAGGATCAGATTGATGCGGGTAATCAGACTGTCTTCAATAAACTCAATCAGGCTATCAAACATGCGCGTTTTGCTGGGAAAGTGGCGATATAACGCCGCTTCCGAAACGCCGACATTGGCGGCCAGCTTGGCGGTGGTGATACGCTGACTGCCATCGCCCGACTCCAGCATTTGCGCCAGCGCCTGCAAAATCTCTTCGCGACGATTCCGTTTCGCGACTTTTTTTTCTGCCATGACCTTCAACACCCCTGAAATTCACCAAAAACAGGCAATACTGCCTTATCTGCCACAGATAAAGCGGCCTGTGGCGACAAGAAATAAAAAGATGGCTATGCGAAAAGTGAGCGTATTACTGACGGCCAGAGTGACCGAAACCGCCTGCGCCGCGATCGCTGGCGTCAAAATCTTCCACCAGGTTAAATTCGGCCTGCACCACCGGTACAAACACCAGCTGAGCCAGGCGATCGCCAGGCTGCAGCGTGAAGCTATCCTGGCCACGGTTCCACACTGAAACCATCAGCTGGCCCTGATAGTCGGAGTCAATCAGGCCCACCAGGTTACCCAGTACGATGCCGTGTTTGTGACCGAGACCGGAGCGCGGCAGGATGACGGCAGCCAGCGACGGATCGGCAATGTGAATCGCCAGGCCGGTTGGCACCAGCGTGGTCATGCCTGGTGCGATTTCCAGTGCGTCATCAAGGCAGGCGCGCAGATCGAGACCCGCGGAGCCAGAGGTCGCATAGGTGGGTAGTGGGAATTCCTTGCCTACACGCGCATCAAGTATTTTTACGTCGATTTTTTTCATCATAACGGCTGACAATCTCGTCTATTAATTGTTGGCCAAGGAGCGTCTTATCACTGAGCGGTAAGACTTTCTCTCCCTCCTGCCAAAAAAGGTGAAGAGCATTGGTGTCGCTATTGAAGCCCTGCCCGGCCTGCGCCACATCATTGGCGCAAATCAGGTCCAGGTTTTTCCGCACCCGTTTTTGCCGCGCGTATTCTTCCACATTCTGGGTTTCGGCAGCAAATCCCACCACGAAAGGGCGCTGCACTTTGAGCGCCGCGACACCTGCGACAATATCCGGGTTCTTCACCAGCTGCAGCGTGACGTTATCATCGCCACCCTGTTTTTTAATTTTCTCTGCGGCAATGTTTGCCGCCCGGTAGTCTGCCACGGCTGCGCTGGCAATGAAAATATCTTGTTGGCTGATTTGCGCCATCACCGCCGCTTCCATCTCCAGGGCGCTGTTGACATCAATGCGCGTCACGCCGGCGGGCGTGGCTAAGTTCACCGGACCGGAAATCAGCGTCACGTTTGCGCCGCGCTTCGCCGCTGCCGCGGCAACCGCATAGCCCATCTTGCCGGAGCTGTGGTTACTGATATAGCGCACCGGATCCAGCGCTTCACGCGTCGGACCGGCGGTGATCATAATGTTGAGATGTTGCAGATCGTTGACGGGCGCGGCCCACTCCAGCGCATGCGCAACGATGGCCAGCGGGTCCAGCATGCGGCCCGGTCCGATATCACCGCACGCCTGGCTGCCGCTGTCCGGTCCCCAGATCAGCACGCCGCGCTGTGCCAGACGCTGCAGATTCTCCTGCGTTACTGCCGCGCGGTACATCTGCTGGTTCATGGCCGGCACGATGGCGACCGGTGCCGCGCTGGCCAGGCAGGCGGTGGTGACCAGATCGTTTGCCATGCCGGCGGTAATGCGTGCAATCAGATCGGCGGTTGCGGGCGCGAGTACGATCAGGTCGGCCCATTTTGCCAGTTCGATATGGCCCATCGCCGCTTCGGCCGCCGGGTCGAGCAGGTCATCAAACACCGGATAGCCGGAAACCGCCTGCAGGCTGAGCGGCGTAATAAAGGCTTTGGCTGCATCGGTCATCATCACGCGGACATCCGCACCACGGTCACGCAGACGGCGCACCAGTTCCGGTGCTTTATAGGCCGCGATGCCGCCGCTGACGCCCAGCAGAATTTTCTTTCCGGCTAATCCCATCATGTTGTTTGCCTCACTTCAACGCAGAGTGCCGCGCCTGGCGCGACAGATGCAGGCAACTTTATCACAAAATCGGCGACCCGCCTTTTCACTGCCTGCGCCCTTTGCGAGCCGGCTCTGGAATTTGTCACGCGCCGCTGGTGGCCAGCAATGCACCGGCGCAGAATGGCGGCATTGCAGGGAGGGCGGAACGATGACGGAACTGGCACCACGGGAAAAACTGACGCTGCTGGGCGCCGAGGCGCTAAGCGATGCCGAACTGCTGGCGATCTTTTTACGCACCGGCACGCGCGGCAACAGCGTGATGGGGCTGGCGCGGCTGATGCTGAATGAATTCGGTTCGCTGTATCGCATCATGACCGCCAGTAAAGAGGAGCTGGGGCAGATAAAGGGCGTCGGCAGCGCCAAAATGACGCAACTGCACGCCATTGCGGAACTGGGGCGGCGCTTTTTTGCCAGCCAGCTGGCGCGCGAAAATGTGATGGAGAATCCGCAGGTCACGCGCCACTACCTGCAAAGCGTGCTGGCACATCAGGAGCGTGAAATCTTTATGGCGCTGTTTCTGGATAACCAGCACCGCGTTTTGCAGGCGCAGAAGATGTTTTCCGGCTCTATTGCCAGCGTGGAAGTGCATCCGCGTGAAATCGTGCGTGAGGCGCTAAAGCTCAACGCGGCGGCGGTGATACTGGCGCACAATCATCCGTCCGGCATGGCGGAACCGAGCCGTGCCGATCGCGAGATTACCAGCAAGGTGGCGCAGGCCTGCGCGCTGCTGAATATCCGCTTATTAGATCATCTGGTGATTGGTCACGGCGAGTTTACCTCTTTCGCTGAGCGCGGCTGGCTATAATTCGCGGCGTCAACTGGGCAGAAATCCGGCGTTTTTGCGCGATCCGGAGGGATCTTTATCTGTTCGGGACTTGAGCACTTCGGCTTAGCGGCGTATACTACGCCACCTTTGAGAATCTCGGGTTTGGCGTTTGGGCCAGCTTAGCGGGTTCACATGGAACTCGCCTGGGCGGGCTAAGGCCTGACGAGGCGGCCAAAACCTAGTTTTTAAAGCTCGAGCTGATTTGATTTTTGGAGAATAGAAATGTCACGAGTCTGCCAGGTAACTGGAAAGCGTCCGGTGACCGGTAACAACCGTTCCCACGCAATGAACGCGACGAAACGCCGTTTCCTGCCGAACCTGCACTCTCACCGTTTCTGGGTTGAGAGCGAGAAGCGCTTCGTTACTCTGCGTGTATCTGCTAAAGGTATGCGTGTTATTGATAAAAAGGGCATCGATACGGTTCTGGCCGAAATCCGCGCCCGTGGTGAGAAGTACTAAGGAACTGAATCATGGCTAAAGGTATTCGTGAGAAGATCAAGCTGGTTTCCTCTGCTGGTACAGGTCACTTCTATACCACCACGAAGAACAAACGTACTAAACCTGAGAAACTGGAACTGAAAAAGTTCGATCCGGTTGTACGTCAGCACGTGATCTACAAAGAAGCCAAAATTAAGTAATTTTGGTGTTCTTGCGAAAAACCCGGCTCCGGCCGGGTTTTTTGTTTCTGCGCTACGTTGAGGAGATGAGATGCCTGAATTACCTGAGGTAGAAACCAGCCGACGCGGTATAGAACCTCACCTGGTGGGAGAAACCATTCTGCATGCCATTGTGCGCAATCCGCGTCTGCGCTGGCCGGTTTCCCATGAAATCCACGCGCTGAGCGACCAGCCGGTGCTCAGCGTACAGCGCCGCGCCAAGTATCTGCTGCTGGAGCTGCCGCACGGCTGGATCATCATTCATCTTGGCATGTCCGGCAGCCTGCGCGTCCTGCCTGGCGAACTGCCGGCTGCGAAGCACGACCACGTCGATTTGGTGATGAGCAATGGCAAAGTGCTGCGCTATACCGATCCGCGGCGTTTTGGCGCCTGGCTGTGGACTACCGATCCGGAAGGCAGCAGCGTGCTTGCGCACCTTGGTCCGGAACCGTTGAGCGATGCCTTCAGCGGCGGGTATCTGTATGAAAAGTCGCGCGGCAAACGCACGGTGATCAAGCAGTGGCTGATGGATAACAAAGTGGTGGTGGGCGTGGGTAACATCTATGCCAGCGAATCGCTGTTTACCGCCGGGATCTTACCCGATCGTCCGGCGATGAGCCTGAGTGAAGCGGAAGCCGAACTGCTGGCGAACACCATCAAAGCCGTGCTGCTGCGTTCGATTGAGCAGGGCGGCACCACGCTGCGTGATTTCCTGCAGACCGACGGTAAGCCAGGCTATTTTGCGCAGCAGCTGCAGGTGTATGGCCGTACCGGCGAGCCCTGTCGCGCCTGCTGTACGCCGATCCTCAGCGGTAAACACGGTCAGCGCAGCACCTTCTGGTGTCCACGCTGCCAGCGCTGATTACGGCTGCGCCAGCTTCGCCAGCAGCGCCTGATGCACCACGGCAGGCAGAAATGCCTGCACATCGCCCTGATGGCGCGCCACTTCCTTGACCAGCGACGACGAAACAAATGAGAAACCTTCGGACGGCATCAGAAACACGCTCTCCAGCGTGGGCAGCAGATGACGGTTCATGTGCGCCAGCTGCAGCTCATACTCAAAGTCCGATACCGCACGCAGACCGCGCACCAGCACGTTCGCGTTCTGCGCCAGGGCAAAATTCGCCATCAAATCGCTAAAGCCAACCACCTCAACATTTGGCAGATGGGCCGTAACCTGGCGCGCCAGATCGACACGTTCATCAAGGCTAAACAGCGGCTTCTTACCCGGGCTGGCGGCAATCGCCAGCACGATGCGATCAAACATCTGCGCGGCGCGCGTGACGATATCCAGATGGCCCAGCGTCATCGGGTCAAACGTGCCGGGATAAATCGCTTTAGTGCTCATACGCGGCCCTGTGTTGAGGTGTGATGCAGCGCCCAGAGCGCCGAGTATTTGTTAAAGGTGTATTGTGCGTTGACCACCGCCAGAATCCAGCCCTGTTTACCATCGAGAAAACCGGCGCGCAGCAGCAGCGTTTTGAGAAACGCGCCCGCGGTGTGGCCGAAAACAGACAAGACACCGCAGCGCTTGCCGCGCTGAAAGCGCTCCTGCGCCCAGGCTTCGGCATAGTTCATTTGCTTGCGCTGAAACGCGATCAGGTCACGACAGGTCAGGTGCTGCAAATCACCCGGCAGCGCCACCACCGGCGAGCCCTGTGTTTCCAGCGATTCGTGCACCAGATTGTCGTTATAGCCCAGATGGCGCGGATAAAGGCGCAGTACGCGATCGGGATACCAGCCGCTATGGCGCATAAAGCGGCCGAGAAACAGATTACTGCGCCCGAGGCTATAAACCTTATCGCTGGGTGGCTGTGTTAGCACCTGCTCAATGGCACGGCGCAGTTCTGGCGTAACCCGTTCATCGGCATCCAGCATCAGAATCATATCGCCGCTGGCAAAGGCCTGGGCACGCTGACGCTGCTTACCAAAGCCGGCCCAGCCGTCTGCCTGATAGACCTGCGCACCGTGCGCGCGTGCCACCTCTATGGTCGCATCGCTGCTGCCCGAATCCAGTAGAATGATTTCATCTGCCCAGCTGACGGAAGCCAGCGCCTCCGGAAGGAGTTCAGCTTCGTTTTTGGCGATCATCACCACGGAGAGACGTTGGCGTTGCGACATGCGTTAATGAGCTCGTGGAGGCAGATGCGGTTCGAGTAACTGTAGCAGACGCTGCAGTGCGCCCTGATTCTGGTGCAGCACGTCTACCGCGTGGCGGCCGTAGTAGCGGCGATAATCGTCATCCTGCAGCAGGTTCGCCACTTCTTTTTCCAGCGACACCACATCAGTAACGGTAATCAGCCCTTCCGCCTGTTGCAGACGGGCGCAGATATCTTTGAAGTTCCAGATGTGCGGGCCCATCAGCACCGGAATGGCATGCGCAGCGGGCTCGAGCGGATTGTGGCCGCCGCGCTCCACCAGGCTGCCGCCAACAAAGGCCAGATCGGCGATGCCGTACAGCAGCATCAGTTCGCCCATGGTATCGCCAATCACTACCTGCGTAGCGCTGGAGGGGATCTCGCCGCTGCTGCGCAGGGTAAAGCTGAAGCCGCGTTTTTGCGTCAGGTTGCAGGCATCTTTAAAGCGTTCCGGATGGCGCGGCACCAGAATCAGCAGCAGATCCGGGAACTGTTGCAGCAGGCGGCGATGGGCGTCGAGCACGATGGCCTCTTCGCCTTCGTGCGTGCTGGTGGCGATCCACACCGGCCGGCGCGATGCCCACTGGCGGCGCAGTGTCACCGCGCGTGCCGCCAGCTCCGGCGTAACGGAGATATCAAACTTAAGACTGCCGGTCACGGCCAGGTGCGAGCGCTTCAGGCCAAGGCTGAGGAAACGATCGCCGTCCTCAACGTTCTGCGCGGCGATCAGCGTAATGCGCTGCAGCAGGTCACGCATGAAACCGCCGAGCTTTTTATAACCTCTGGCGGAGCGTTCAGACAGGCGCGCATTGGCAATCACCAGCGGAATCTGGCGCTGATGCAGAATGCGAATGATGTTCGGCCACAGCTCGGTTTCCATGATAATCACCAGCCGCGGGTCGACGGTATCGAGGAAACGGTTAATTGAGCCGGGCAAATCGTACGGCAGATAGACGTGGTGCACGTCTTTGCCAAACGCCGACTGAGCACGCTCGGAGCCGGTGGGCGTCATGGTGGTCACGGTAATGGGCAGCGTCGGATAGCGATGACGCAACGCGCGCACCAGCGGCACGGCGGCGAGCGTTTCACCGACCGAAACCGAGTGCAGCACGATGCCGTGCGGTGCCACTTTACCGCTGCAGTAGCCGTAGCGTTCCGCCCAGCGTTTACGATAGGCCGGTGCTTTTCGACCGCGCAGCCACAGGCGCAGCCAGATCAGTGGCTGAATCAGATAAAGCAGGGCTGTATAGAGAGTCGTCATAGTTAAGGTTACGACCAGTTCGCGTCAAAAAACACAGGAAAGGCGGCATGTTAACAGAAACTGACCGCCTGCTCATACCACTTCGTCAACGGGTTTGCAGGACGTGCTGATAAAGCGAAGTCAGCGCCTGCGCCAGTCTTTGCGGACCATAAGGTTCAATTTTGCGACGTGCGGCTTCGCCCAGCGCCGGATTGTGCGAAAGTGCGGGCGTTGCGATTACCGCTTCGTTTAACGCTTTGATATCCAACGCATCGCAGACAAAACCCTCTTCACCGTTGGTGATAAATTCTGCGCCGCCGCAGCCGGTGCTGGTAATGATTGCCAGCCCGCAGGCCATCGCCTCGAGAACCACATTGGGGAACGGATCGTACAGCGTTGGCAACAGCAGCGCATCGGCAGCGTGATAAAACGGCTGAACGTCCTGCTGCACGCCCGCAAAGCGCAGGCGGTCAAGACAGTTAAGCTGGTTCGCCAGCTGCTGATAGCGCGCCAGCTGTTTGTCCTGGCCGACCACCACCAGGTAGCGATCGCTATTAGCGACCGCTTCGATAGCGGCCTTTAGCCCTTTGCGTTCGAAGCCGGAGCCGACGTAGATCATCACCGTGGCGTCCTGCGGCAGGTTGAGTCGCTGACGCGCGGCGTGACGCAGCGTGACGCTGGCAGGCTGAAAACGCTGGCTATCGATGGCATTGTGAATCACGTGGATTTTGCTGGCATCCAGCGCGAAGTGACGCAAAATATCCTGCTTCACCATGTGTGAATTACAAATCACCGCTTTCAGCGAGGGCGCGTTGAACATCTCCGCTTCCGCCTGCAGCACATAGCGATGGTACGGGCTCAGGCTGGCGCTCAGCCGCTGCCACGGCGAAACAATGCGCGCGCGCTGCTCCAGCCATACGCGATGCACGCCGTCGCCGGCGCGGAAAATATCGCAGCCGGCGATGCGCTCGTGGCTCTGTACGATATCGAACTTTTCCCGCTCCCAGCAGGCGCGCGCCGCGCGGGCAAAGCCGCGTTCACGCGAAATGCGGCCGAATTTTGCCGGATTGCAGATGTGCAGGTGCCAGGCCGGGTTCGGCGTGCCCTGCCAGCTGCGGGTAATGATGTTGAGATCGAGCTGCTCGCCGTCCAGCGCTTCCAGCGCGCGTGAGATAAAACGCTCGGCACCGCCGTCCGGCCGGTATTTCTGCCGGACAATCGCCAGCCGTAACTTAGTCATGCAAAAGGCTCCTGGCGGCGGCAAGCACGTCCTCAACCGGGATGGCAGACAGATAGCGCTGCTCGGTATTGGTATTGATCGAATCCGGTGACGGCAGCGGCGCATAGTCGCCCGCCCAGATAACGCGGTTATTGTCGCCCCACGGGCGCCAGTGCTGCAGCTTGGTCGGGCCGAACAGCGCCAGGCACGGCGTCTGCAGCGCCGCGGCCATGTGCATTGGTGCGGAATCGACGCCAATAAACAGCTGTGCCGCGTCGATCAGCGCCGCCAGCTGCGGCAGCGAGAGCTGGCCCGCCAGCGACACCACGTTCGGCGTGCGGCACAGCGACTGGATATGGGCGATCATCGCCAGCTCTTTCTGATCGGGCGCGGCGGTCAGCACCACGCTGCGACCATCAGCGGCCAGTGCATCTATCAGCTGCGCCACCTTTTCATCTTCCCAGCACTTAAAAACCCAGCGCGAGGTGGGCTGCAGCACCACAAACGGGCCGGTAATCGACTGCTGAGCGAGGACATCCTGCACTTTTTGCTGGTCGGCGGTGCTGAAATGCATGGAGGCTGTCGCCCCGGCGGTGGGAATGCCGAGCGGCTGCAGCGCCGTCATGTTTTGTTCCACGGTATGCAGCTGATGGTGACGGTCGGTGGAAACCAGCTGGTTATGACACCAGCGCCAGAACACGTTGTCGCGCTTGCGGTACGCAAAGCCAATACGCACCGGCGCACCAGACAGGCCGGTAATAATGGCGCTGCGCCACTGATCGGCCAGATTAATCACCACATCGTAATGGCAGGCGCGCACCGCCCGCACCAGCGCGACCTCATGGCGAAACTTCTGCCAGCCGCCTTCCTTTTTCCAGTTGCGATCGATGATATGCAGCTGACGGATCGCCGGATGCGCTTCCAGCATCGGGCGCGTCTCTTTATACAGCAGCACATCAATGTTAGCCTGCGGATAGCGCTGGCGCAGCGCATTGATGGCAGGCGTGGTCAGCAGCATATCGCCATGATGACGCAGCTTTATCAGCAAAATATTTTGCGGTGCAAAGTGGGCTGGAATCGGGCTTGCCATACTCAAATCATCTCAAAATTCAGTGAGCTGATTGTAGGGCAAACCCTGGAGGGGTTAAAGCCGCGGCGGGCGCTTATTTATTGCGCCAGCGATAAATGCGGCTCAGCCACAGCAGCAGCTGATACCACTGACGCGCGCCGCGCGCATTGCGCAGCATGCGTTTGTGCGTCTGGCTGCTAAACAGATCGGCGATCATTGCCTGGCGCGCTGCGGCGTCCGGTTCGCGCCGGATAGCGTGGCACACGCTAAGCGCTTCGCGGGTAATCTGCGCGTGGAAGCTCGGGTAAATCTTCACCTTGTGACGATAGCGCGTATTAATCTCTTCCAGCATGCGCGCGATTTTCAGGTAGTGACGCTGATAGTCGACGTTGTGCTGGCCGGTGCGCTTGCGGTTGCTGATCGACGCATCGTGCATGTAGTAGCGATACAGCACCCGATCGGTGTAGCGCACGCGCTGTACGTTGAGCATGAACTCAGTGGTCCACGGGATGTCCTGATGATGCAGACCGGGTTCAAACTGCAGATTAAGCTGTTCGATCAGCTCACGGCGGTAGATACCGAGCCACACGACGTGCAGGTAACGCCGGGTTTTCAGCGCCTTGTCGAGCCACTCCGGCCCGCTTAACACGCCGGTGCTGGTGAGGCGATCCCGCGGAATCATCGGCTTAATTGTCTGGCTGGCCTTGAAAAACCACTCGGCGTTGCACTGCGCAGCGTCCAGACGATCGCGCTCCGCCATGTCGACCAGCGTCTGGTACATCGCCGGGTCCATGGTGTCGTCGGCGTCGGGAAAGCTGACGTATTTACCCCGCGCCACGGCCAGCCCGGCATTACGCGCACGCGACACGCCACCGTTCGGCTGATGAATCACCTGAATATGCTGGTACTGCTGCGCCAGCGCGTCGGCGCGCTCGCCGGAACCGTCGGTGGAGCCATCGTCAACAATGATGATCTCCAGCGACGTCAGGGTTTGCGCCAGCAATGCATTGATACAGCCAGTAAAATCAGCACCAGCGTTAAACATCGGGATAATGAGACTGAGTAGCGGGGATGAGTTATCGGGCTGCGCTGTCATGTTCTTCGTTGTTCCGTCGCGCCAGGCGCTGCTGCTGCCGGGTGCGGATAAAATCATGGATATCATTTAGCTTGCGTTCATCCAGCTCGAACAGCTGTTCAACCGGATGGGCAAATTTGTATTGCGCAGCGAACACAAACGAAGAGGGCGCGATGTGGTTCGGGCCAATTAAGAGCACGTCACCCAGCGGCCTTTGCTCCTCTACGCAGCAGGGACCATAAATTAAAATCACCGGTACCTGTTGCGCGTCGGCAATATACACATTGCCGGAATCCGAGGCGATATAGAAATCCATCTCGTTAATGGCGGCAGGCAGCGCCTCGAGCGGAATTTTACCTACCAGACTCACCAGATTGTTTCGCTGACCGGCAACTTTAAACAACTCCTGAACGCGTGATTGTTCATTCGGTGCGCCGAAAGCAAAAAAAGTGCAGGGGAGATCGCTCAGGTGGTCGAAAAGCCGACACCAGATTAACGGCGGAATGGTTTTGGCCTGATTTCCTGCCGTTACGCTAATACCAATACGGATGCCCGGCGCCTGCGTAATTTCCGCGGGCAGCGTTTCCGGTTGCCACAGTGGCAGGGTGGCATGTTTGGGATAACTCTCTTTGGTAAAAGAGCGATCGGCCAGTTTCAGGTAATTTTCCAGCGTTAAGGTATTTTTCTCGTGATAAACCACGCCGCTGGCCGTTAAATAAAACAGGCCCTGATAGCCTTTGCGCCGATAGCTGGAAAGAAATTGTTTGTTGCTGGCATTGCAGCAGGCGGCAATAAATAAATTGAGATTGGTGGGATGCAGCAAATAAATATTGTCGTAGCGATTGAGCAGCTGCCATACCAGTTTTATTTTTTTCATCAAACCGGAGCGATGATCTTCGATATACCAGATGTGCTCCAGCGTGGCGTCACGTTCAGCCAGCGGGGCGACACTATAGCTCAGCAGGGCATCGCTTTTTCCCAGGTGGGATAATAACGGCGTGATATTAATATAGTCGCCGATTTTAGCGGTTTGTATCACCAGGTTTTTACCGGTGCGGCCATGGACAAACTTCATCACCCATTTGACCGGCGAAAAAAGAATAAACAGTAGTACGTACGTCAAGTAGTCATCCCCATGATTCGGTCACACCGTCATGGGGGACCTGTTAACCTGAAACGTGCTGCGTGGTTGAAAATGACGTCTCCGCCACCTGAATAAGCTGCAGGTATTGCTGGCAAACAACGCTCAAACTATAAATGCTTAAGTCCAGATGTTGCAACCTGGGGGGAGTTGTATAAATTTCTCGCATTTTTTCTGCCAGCGATGTTGCATTCATCTCTGCCAGACCGCGTGACAGTTCGCCGGTGAGGATCGAAACAGGACCGCCCGGACAGCGCGTACTGACCACCGGGGTGCCGCAGCTCAGGGCTTCGACCAGCACATTACCAAAACCTTCACTGTCGGAACTGACCACCAGCAGGCGCGCGTGCCGTATCCAGGGATACGGGTTGCGCTGAAAACCCTCGAAGCGCACGCGCTCCGCAATGCCTGAATTCTGCGCCTGCTCACGCAATTTTTGCGTTATTTTTTCGCTTCCCTGTCCCAGCAAAACCAGCGGCGCGGTGATGCCACTCAGGGCATAGGCTTCGAGCAGGCGGTCATGGCGTTTGGTTTCATGGAAGCGTCCCACGTGCACCAGGAAATCGGTGCCGGCTAACGGGCAGGGTTCAGCGGCCAGCCGGGCGAGGCTGTCAAAATCGAAAGGATTGGCGATCACTTTGGCCTGGCGGGGCTGTACGCCAATGTTTTGCACCATATCGTCGATGACGTACTGCGAAACCCCGACGATTTGGCGATCCTGATAAACGTGACGGATTTTCAGCCGCTTCAGCCACAGCGAGAAGCCGGTTTTACGTGCCAGATACGAAGCAGAAAACACGCCGTGCAGACAGAACCAGGTCCTGTCTCCATCGAGCGCAGGCGTTTGCCTGACAATGCGGTCAGTTTTATGCAGATGAGAGAGGATCAGATCAAATTTGCCGTGACGCGCTTCACTGTCGCGCACCGCACGATCCAGCAGACGCGCGCGGCGCCATGTTTCTGTCAGCTTGCGCCACGGGTGGTTACAGCGATCAAGAATCACCTGGTAATCCACGCCAGCCGGAATAGGGTAATCACATACCTTCCGCAATGAGAAGATCGAAACCTGGTGTCCCTGACTGAGGAAGCCCCCCGCCAGAGTCAGTACGACTTTTTCGGCGCCGCCGCCCGGCAGGCCATCAATCACCATTAAAATGCGTTTCGACAAAATTTTTTACCCCTACATGCCAGTCTGCTGTAAAGACTTAGCTGCTATCATTCCCGGTGCTATCAGGACTTAATATAAGAAAATTCAATTAATTATTTTTATGGCCAGGTAATTTTACACGAACGTGCGCTCGGTTAATTGCTAAAATTCAGGCCAGTGAAGAGTTTAAATTATTCTAGTTTAACTAATCTTATACCGCTATCGACTTCCCCCTGAACCCGTATGGGAAAAGTTTGCGCCCGTCAGGAGCGTTGCGTACCATAGCGATTATAACACTGTAATTCACCGGATAAGTTATGGAAAAACCTGCCTTTTTAATTACCCTTGATACCGAAGGGGATAACCTGTGGCGCAATCGCAGCGGCAAGGTCACTACCCATAACGTCCGGTTTTTACCGCGCTTCCAGGCGCTGTGTTAGAAATACGCTTTTAAACCGACCTGGCTGACCAACTATGAGATGGCCAGTGACCCGGCTTATGTCGAGTTCGGGCGCGATCTGCTGGCGCGCGGTCAGGGCGAAATCGGTATGCATTTACATGCCTGGTACAGTCCACCTGAATATGCGCTGACCGACGATGAGTGGCGTTACCAACCTTATCTGATCGAATATCCTGAAAACGTCCTGCGCGATAAAGTCGCCTATATGACCGATCTGCTGGAGAACGCTTTTCAGCGTAAAATGACCAGCCACCGCGCCGGCCGCTGGGCATTCAATGAAGTGTACGCCCGCGCCTTGATCGATCAGGGCTATCTGGTTGACTGCTCGGTTACGCCGCGCGTGAACTGGCGTAATGCGCAGGGTGCACCGCAGGGACAGGGCGGAACGGATTACAGCCATTTCCCCGATCGCGCTTATTTCCTCGATGAACACGATATTTCCAAACCGGGCAACGGTCCGCTGCTGGAACTGCCGATGAGCATTCAGTATCGCTACGGCACACTGACCAATCAGCTTAAAAAAATGTGGAATGGCATCCGCGGCAGGCAGCGCGGACCGTCAGTGAACTGGCTGCGTCCGGTGGGGGGGAATCTGGCCCAGATGAAACAGGTGGCAGAACAGACGCTCGCACAGGGCAACGACTATGTGGAGTTCATGCTGCATTCATCCGAGTTTATGCCAGATGGCAGCCCCACGTTTAAAACGGAGGCTGATATTGAACGCCTGTATGACGATCTGGAAGGCCTGTTCAGCTGGCTGGCGACCCGGACGCAGGGCATGACGCTCACGGAGTTTGCCCGGCTGAAGCAACAGCAGCGCTAAGCCGCCCAATCGCGTTACAGCGCGATCTCAGCCAGCATGGCCATCACGTCGTCAGGCTGAATGCCTGCCATGCTGCTGCCCTGAGCGGGCCGTAACGCATGCTGATTCCTGCCATAGCCACCAATCAGACCCGGGTCAGTCGGGCCGAACAGGGTGATGTTGGGGCGATCCAGCGCGGCGGTCAGATGGCTCAAACCGGTATCCACTGAGACCACCGCACGGGCGCCCGCCAGCTGCTGCGCCACCTGCTCCAGCGTCAGCTTCGGCAACACCTCTGCATGATCAAACCCTGCTGCCAGCCGCTGCGCGCGCTGGTGCTCGTGTTCGGCGCCCCACGGCAGCCTGACGTGCAGGCCAGTGGGCTGAACCCGCGCGATGAGCTGGCGCCAGTGATCTTCCGGCCAGTGTTTGTTGTCGCGCGTTGTGGCGTGCAGAAACACCAGGTACGGTTGGCTATCCTGCGGTTGCGCCGCGAGAAAATGACCGGCAATGGCATAGTCGCCCTGCGTGGCCGGTTTATCATAGCCCAGACTTTTGGCGAACAGTTCGCGCGTGCGTTCCACGGCGTGCTGCTGCTTACCAATCTCATGACGCTTGTCATACCACCAGCTGGCGAACGGTTCACGTGCGCTGCGGCTGTCCTGACCATGTTTGATGCCTTTGGCGAGGCGCGTCACCAGCGCGGCGCTTTTAATCAGCCCCTGGGCATCAATCACCACGTCGTACTGACGTGATTGCAGCTCGCGTTTGAATTGCACGCGCTCTTCGCGCTGCTGGCTGCCAAACCAGTGTTTGCGCCAGCGACGAATCGCCACCGGCAGGACTTTATCGACGGCCGGATGCCAGCCGGGGATCTGCGCAAAATTCTCTTCCACCACCCAGTCGAAGCGAATGCCGGGAATCGCCTGCATCGCGTCGGTCAGCGCCGGCAACGTGTGCAGCACATCACCCATCGACGAGGTTTTAACAATCAAAACGTGCATGGTTACTCCTGCACCGGATGCAGCAACTCGTTGAGTTCCTGATGCACGCGTGCCGGTTGAATATCAATCAGGCTCTGATGATAGCCCTCTGCGGCATCGCCTTTGCGCACTTTGTGGTAGCCGGTAATCAGGCGAATGATGCGCGCCTGATGGGACAGCGGCGGCGTGAAATCCGGGCTGCTCGGGCCATACAGCGCCACCAGCGGCCGGTTGAGCGCGGCGGCAATGTGCATCAGTCCGGAATCATTGCTGACGACCGCAGCACAGTGGGCGATCAGAATCACCGCCTGCTCCAGCTGCGTTTCGCCCGCCAGATTGCGGCAGTGCGCGCGTGCCGTGTCCGGCAGCGCCTGCAGGATCGCCTCGCCGGTTTCCCGATCTTTAGCCGAGCCAAACAGCAGCACCTGATAGCCTTCAGCAATCAGCTGTTCTGCCAGCGCGGCGTAGTGATAGTGTGGCCAGCGCTTCGCGGGACCAAATTCGGCACCGGGGCAGAAGCCGATGGCCGGGCGATCGGCCGACAGCGCAAACTGCGCTGCGGTCATGCGTTTTTCATCGTCGTCGACGCGCAGCTGCGGCCACAACAGCGGCTGCGGCAACTGTGCTGCCGCCGCAACCGGCTGGTCATAGCCCAGCGCCACATAGCGCTCCACCATTAAGGGAAACGCGGCTTTGTCCAGCACACGCACGTCATTCAGCACGCCATAGCGCATTTCACCGCGCCAGCCGATGCGGCGTTTGATGCCGGCAAAAAACGGCACCAGCGCCGATTTAAACGAGTTTGGCAGCACATAGGCGCGATCGTAACCGCTGGCCCGCAGCGCTTTGCCCAGGCGACGGCGCTCACCCAGCGCCAGCGCACCGTGGCCAAGCGGCATCGCCAGCGCCTGATTCACTTCCGGCATGCGTGACAGCAGCGGCCGGCACCAGGCCGGCGCCATCACATCAATTACCGCCTCAGGGTGCGCCTGTTTCAGCGTGCGATAGAGACTTTGCGACATCATCATATCGCCGACCCAGGAGGGGCCAATAACCAGAATTTTCATCGCCGGTGCCGGTTTCCTTATGCGTGACGGTTCAGCCAGGCCATGTATTCGCCCACGCCCTGCGCAACGGTTTTAAACGGTTTGTCATAGCCCGCGGCGCGCAGTTTGCTGAGATCCGCCTGCGTAAAGGCCTGGTAGCGCCCTTTCAGTTTGTCCGGGAACGGGATGTATTCGATCTGGCCTTGCTGGTGGAACTTCAGCACCGCATCCGCCACTTCCTGAAAAGATTCGGCGCGGCCGGTACCACAGTTATAGATGCCGGAAACGCCGTTTTCCCAGCACCACAGATTGACTGCCACTACATCATCAACGTGGATGAAGTCACGACGGAAGCTGTCGCTGCCCTCGAACAGCTTAGGATTTTCACCGTTGCTGATTTGCGTATTGAGGTGGAACGCGACGCTCGCCATGCTGCCTTTATGGCCTTCACGCGGCCCGTACACGTTGAAATAGCGGAAGCCGCACACTGGCGAATCTGCTTCCGGCAGAATCTGGCGGACATAGTGGTCGAACAGCATTTTTGAGTAGCCGTACACGTTGAGCGGCTGCTCGTACTGGCGCTCTTCAATGAAGTTCTCGTTACGCCCGCCGTAGGTGGCGGCCGATGAGGCATACAGGAACGGAATTTCACGTTCGAGGCAGAAGTGCAGCAGATCTTTTGAGTACTGATAGTTGTTATCCATCATGTACTTACCGTCCCACTCGGTGGTGGCTGAACAGGCACCTTCATGGAACACCGCTTCAATCGGACCCAGATCTTCACCCGACATGATGTAGGTGAGGAACTCCTCTTTATCCATGTAATCCGCGATGTCCAGATCCGCGAGGTTCACGAATTTGGTGCCATCTTTCAGATTATCCACCACCAGGATATCGGTATGACCGCGATCGTTGAGCGCTTTCACAATGTTGCTGCCAATCATGCCCGCGCCGCCGGTTACGATAATCATATGCTTTGCCTTTAAACAGTTGGGGTGAAACAGGAGGTTTCACGCACGAATACCTAACATCATAACATTTCAGCCCGATGCGGACAGCCAGATGACGCCGATCGCGCTGCACAAATCCTGCGCGCCGCGTGAACTATGCTGCAAAACGGAGATTTCCCTGGCTGAATTGTCGTCCATTCGCTTTTCGATCAGTAATATGTGCCAAAATTTTGCTATCTGAGGAGCAGAATCATGTCCGATCAGTTCTATTCACAAATCCGGCAACAGCTTGAGACAACGCGGCAGGACGGATTGTTCAAACAGGAGCGCACCCTGACCTCGGCGCAGCAGGCGGAAATCAACGTCGCCAATAGCCCGCCGGTGATCAACTTCTGCGCCAATAATTATCTCGGCCTTGCGAACCATCCGGCGCTGATTCAGGCCGCCAAAGACGGCATGGACACGCATGGTTTCGGCATGGCGTCGGTGCGTTTTATCTGCGGCACGCAGGACAGCCATCAGCTGCTGGAACGCCGGCTGGCGGAGTTCCTCGGCATGGAAGAGGCCATCCTGTTCTCCTCATGCTTCGACGCCAACGGCGGGCTGTTTGAGACCCTGCTGGGCGCGGAAGACGCGATTATCTCGGATGCGCTCAACCATGCGTCAATCATCGACGGCATCCGCCTGTGCAAAGCCCAGCGCTATCGTTACGCCAACAATGATATGGCTGAGCTGCGCGCGCGCCTGCAGGAGGCCCGTGACAAGGGGGCGCGCCACCTGCTGATTGCCACCGACGGCGTGTTCTCCATGGATGGCGTGATCGCTAACCTGCAGGGCATTTGCGACCTGGCCGATGAGTTTAATGCGCTGGTGATGGTGGATGACTCGCACGCGGTGGGCTTTGTCGGCGCAAGCGGACGCGGCACGCATGAATACTGCGGCGTGATGGATCGCGTGGATATTCTGACCGGCACGCTGGGTAAAGCGCTGGGCGGTGCGTCCGGCGGTTACGTGGCGGCAAAACGCGAGGTGGTTGAATGGCTGCGTCAGCGCTCGCGCCCTTATCTGTTCTCTAACTCGCTGGCACCGGCGATTGTGGCCGCATCGCTGCGCGTGCTGGATCTGCTGAACGAAGGCGATGGGCTGCGGCAGCGGCTGTGGGAAAACGCCCGCTTCTTCCGGGAAAAAATGACCGCCGCGGGCTTTACGCTGGCCGGTGCCGATCACGCCATCATTCCGGTGATGCTGGGCGATGCCAAAGTGGCGCAGCAGTTTGCCAGCCTGCTCCAGCAGGAAGGCATCTACGTTACCGGCTTCTTCTATCCGGTGGTGCCGCAGGGCCAGGCGCGCATTCGCACGCAGATTTCTGCCGGCCACACTCAGGCGCAACTGGAGCACGCGGTGGCGGCCTTCACGCGCATCGGACAACAGTTAGAGGTTATCACTGCAGGAGCCAACGGATGAAAGCATTGGCTAAACTGAAAGCGGAAGAGGGGATCTGGATGGTGCACGACGCGCCGGTGC
The DNA here is from genome assembly GCF_059730925.1 of gamma proteobacterium symbiont of Axiagastus rosmarus. NCBI lineage: Bacteria > Pseudomonadati > Pseudomonadota > Gammaproteobacteria > gamma proteobacterium symbiont of Axiagastus rosmarus. The sequence continues at coordinate 4,030,374 of NZ_AP035925.1, read as the reverse complement.
CGGAGCCCGGTCATAACGATCTGCTGATTAAAATCCGCAAAACCGCCATTTGTGGCACCGATGTGCACATCTATAACTGGGACGACTGGTCGCGCAAAACCATTCCGGTGCCGATGATCACCGGCCACGAATACGTGGGCGAAGTGGTCGGTATCGGTCAGGAAGTGAAGGGGTTCGCCATCGGCGATCGCGTATCGGGTGAAGGTCACATCACCTGCGGCCACTGCCGCAACTGTCGCGCCGGCCGTACCCATTTATGCCGTAATACCGTGGGTGTCGGGGTTAATCGTCAGGGCTGCTTCGCTGAATATCTGGTGATCCCGGCGTTTAACGCGTTCAAAATTCCCGACAATATTTCCGACGAGCTGGCGGCGATTTTCGATCCATTCGGTAACGCGGTGCATACCGCGCTCTCGTTTGATTTGGTGGGAGAAGATGTGCTGATCTCCGGTGCCGGACCGATTGGCATTATGGCGGCATCGGTGTGTAAGCACGTCGGCGCGCGAAACGTGGTGATCACTGACATCAATGAGTATCGCCTCGGGCTGGCGCGTGAAATGGGCGTGACGCGCGCGGTCAACGTGGCGCAGCAGAATCTGCGCGAGGTGATGACGGAACTGGGGATGACCGAAGGCTTTGATGTCGGACTGGAGATGTCCGGCGCGCCGCCGGCGTTTCGTACCCTGCTGGAGACCATGAATCACGGCGGACGCATTGCGCTGCTGGGCATTCCGCCGGGTGAGATGTCGATTGACTGGAATCAGGTTATCTTCAAGGGGCTGTTTATCAAGGGGATTTACGGCCGTGAGATGTTTGAAACCTGGTACAAAATGGCCGCGCTGATTCAGTCCGGCCTCGATCTGACCCCAATCATCACGCATCGCTATCACATCGACGACTTCCAGCAGGGCTTCGACGAGATGCGTTCCGGGCGTTCAGGCAAAGTGGTGCTGAGCTGGGATTAAACGACACACCGGCCTGCGGGCCGGTGACGCTCAGGATTGCTGTTTTTCCGCATCGGTCAGGTAACGCACCTTTCGCGTGTAGTCCTGGCCTTTGAAGCTCAGCGGCTGGTGCGGATCCTGCAAATATTTTTGCCATTCACTTAAGGGAAAGCCGCCATGCGCGCCAATCACCTGCGGTGGAATCACGGCCGACTGACCACCAATGCGTTTCGACACCGGCCAGTTAGCCCATTCGCCCAGATTGACCGTGCGGACATCCAGCAGGTCGAGCAGGGCAGCGAGCGGTAGCTGATCGGTTGGCGGCTGGTCGTCGTTCATCAATTCCCAGGTATCATTAAATAACGTCAGCCACAGCGGACAAATACGCTGCCATGTGCGACGGGAGGCCGCCAGGTAGGCGCCATTCACGTGATCCTGCAAATAAGGGCGAACGGTGTGGTGGTAATAGGCCGGAATATGTTCTTCTGGTGCGCCGGCCAGTTTGGCGATCATCTTGCCCTGACGGAAGCTGCTATACAGATGATGCTCACGCATCGCAATATCCGGCGTTTTCAATAAATTGAGATCGGAATCGATCATCAATATACCTTCACCGGTCGCCTGCAAGGGGGCCTGAAGTTTTATCAGGCGGCTGCGGTAGATCTGTTTATAACGGTAGTTTTCTTCTCGAAACGGCACTTCCAGCGTCACCACGCGCACGCGTGCCGGCAGCGGCGGAAAAGCGCTGGAAGGCTGATCGCTGACGATGACAATTTCGCTGATGGTGTCGGCGCAGCGGCTGGCAAAATAAGCGCTGAGCACCGCTTCTTCAATGTAATCAGCGCCGGTACAGGGAATGACCACAGAACTGACGGCAATTGTGCCCTGCGCATCCGCCTGCGTGGCGGGAATGTTGTGGCGCGAGAGAATATAGCGACGGTGTTTATTTAAAAAATCAAACATGCTTTTTTCTCTCCATGACGTTTTCCAGAATGTTTTCCACGCCCGACACGTAATGTTCAATGCTGTAGCGCTCGCGCACCCGGGCGGCGGCGGCGGCGATTAAACGCTGACGCAGTACAGTATCCTGCCACAGCGCGCTAAGATGCTGACTAAGCTGTTGCGTATTGCCATAGTCAAACAGTAAACCGGTCTCGCGGTGTTGAATTAATTCCGACGTACCGACGACATTCGAACCTATCACCGCCGTATTCACCAGCATCGCTTCCAGCACCACGCGCGGCAGCCCTTCACTGGCTGAGGCGAGAATAAACGTATCGAATGCCGCCAGATAATCCAGCGCGTTATTTTGAAAGCCGGTAAAAATAACCTGCGCGGCAATCCCTTCTTTTTGTGCCAGCTGCTGTAAGTGCTGCTGCTCCGGGCCGGCACCGACGATCACCATTTTCCATTTAGCGGCAGGATGCGCGCGGCTGAATGCACCTAGCGCCTGCAAAATATGATGGTTGGATTTACGCGCAATCAGGGAACCGATGGAGCCGAAAATAAAGGTATCCGCGGGATAATCAAAGCGCTGACGCACCGCCTCACGCACCGGCAGCGGCTGATGAATATCGATAGCGTTGGATACGGTAAAGCAGCGCTGCGCATCAACACCGCTTTCGCTTAAGGTGCGGTGTACGCCCTGTGACACGGCAATCACCGCATCACAATGCCGATTAATCATGTTGACCAGCGCATTATTGAGTAACGGGTCAATGCGGCAGTGCTGAATTAACGCCACGTGAGTCTGTTCAGCGGCGAGATAGCCTTCAACGTTGGTGCTGGGCTGATTATTCATGTACAGCGCATCATAGCCACCGTCGCGTAAAATCGTCGCGATTTGGCGGGCGTTAGGCTGCATGCGCCACTGGCGATCGATGTGGTCGATGGCGCTTTTTTTCACCGCGCGGTTAAAAAACAGCAGGGTGCGCAGCAACTCTTTGGTGATTTTTGCCCAGAGCGGCTGGCGGCGCTGCGCAATAAATAGCACCGGAATGCCGATCGCGTCTAATACCGAGGCAATGGTCTCCTGATTGCCACGCGCATAATTCTGATAAAAACAGCAGGTGATAGCGAAACGCTGGCGATCGATGCGCTTGAGTAATTCCAGCATGCTGTTGGTGCCGCCGCCCCATTCGCGCCCGGTATCCAGCAGCAGAATTTTCTTTCTGGTTGACGTCATCTGTTCCGATATCCTTGCGCGGAAAAGGTGTGGCGTTAAATAAGGCGCAGCCCGCTGCGCCTGATAATCAGAATAGCTGTTTAAGCGACTGCACGAGTGAACTGCCGGTAATGCTCTCTGTCACCACCTCCACCGCACGACTCTGCGGTACGGCAGGCAGCGGCTGGCCCGGCTTACACACGCCAGGCGCGCGGAATACCGGGGTACGCGGTTGCACCGGCGTGCTGGCCGGCGGCGTAGCGCCCTGGCGCAGCGGTTCGTTGAGCAACTGGCTGGGGCGGACGAGGGTGATATCGCCCGGTAGCGTCGGCAACATCTGCTGCAACACCCGTACCGTGGTGGGATGCGGATGGCCAATGGCGATAGCGTAGCCATCACGCTGTGCCAGCTTCACTGCGCGGGTGAACTGGGTGCGAATCGCCGCTTCATTCTGGCTGTCGTCGAGGAATACGCGCCGCTTCAGCACCTTAACCTGCGTGCCCTGCGCGGCCGGAACCGACTGGCTGTTGCCAATGGTCATGCTATCGAGGAAGTAGTAGTTGTAGTGATTGAGCACCTGCATCACTTTCTGCATGCCGGGCAGGCTGGAGGTCATTTTGCTGCCCATATGGTTGTTCAGGCCAACCGCATACGGCACTTTGTTGCTGGCTTCACGCACGATGCGCGCGATCTCTTCGCTGCTCATCTCCGGCGTCAGCGTGTCCTTCTCCAGCGGCTGTTTGCTCAGCGGCGCCATCGGCAGGTGAATCAGCACTTCATGACCGCCCTGATGCGCTTTGGTTGCCATATCACGCGCATGAGGCGCGTTGGGTAGCACCGCTACAGAAATCGCGGCAGGCATCTGCAGCACTTTATTCTCTTCAGCCGGGCGGTAGCCGAAGTCGTCAATGACGATAGCCAGTTTTCCCGCATGGGCGGCAAAGGTGAAAAACAGCCCGCACAGGGCGGCGCTAAGCTTTTGGGACTGAAACAACACTTATCTTCCTAACCACGGCAGTGGGTTGACGGCCTGTCCCTGACGACGAATTTCAAAGTAGAGCGAGGGCGTGCCGCGGCCGCCGCTGGTGCCCACGAGGGCGATAGGCTGTCCTGCCTTCACCTGCGCACCGACGCTCACCAACGCGCTCTGATTGTAGCCATAAAGGCTCATATCGCCTTTACCGTGTTCGACGACCACAACCAGGCCGTAGCCTTGCAGCCAGTCGGCCATCAGCACGCGACCATCAGCAATGGCTTTGACTTCAGTGCCTTCCGGCGCATCAATCACCAGACCTTTCCAGCGCAGTTCGCCCTGCATTGCTTCACCAAAGCGATGTTCAATGCGACCGCGCACTGGCCAGATGGCCTGTCCGCCCGGCCGGCCAAGGCCGCCGGTGCGCGCCATCAGCTCGCGCTCGCTTTGCGTAGGGGAATAGCTGGAGCCTTTGGCTTTTGCCTGGGCCTGACGCTGGCGCACTTTTTCCGCCTCGCGCGCTTCGCGTTGCGCCCGTTCGCGCGCCTCACGTTCGGCTTTAGCGATTTTGTCCTGCAGGCGGCTTTCGTTCTGGCGCATTTCGACCAAATCGGCCTGATCCTTCTCCAGCGCGCTCTCCAGTGCGGACAGCGTTTTCTTGCGTGCGGCGCTGGCGGTTTCCAGCTTGTTCTGTTGCGTCTGCTGCTGCGCTAACAGCGACTTTTGCTGCTCCTGCTTGCCCTGCAGCGCCTGACGCTGCTGCGCCAGCTCCTGCTGAGTCTGCTTAAGCTCGTCGATGTTTTTCTGCCGGGCGGCATTGAGGTAGCCAAAATAGGCCAGAATGCGTTCGCTGCGCTGTGCTTCTTCACCGCCGAGCAGCAGCTGTACGCCGTTGTGCTGGCCCTGACGAAACGCGGCATCCAGCTGCTGCGCCAGCAGTTTTTCCTGCTGCGCCTGCTGCTTTTCCAGCCGGGCAATGGCGGCGGTGGTTTGGGCGATTTCGCCGTTCAGCGCGCTCAGGCTATTGCGGGTTTCACGCAGCTGGCGACTGGCCTGGGCAATCACCTTTTCCTGACTCTGCAGCTGATCGAGCAGCTTACTGCGCTGCAACTTCTGCGCTTTAACGCTTTTCTCTTTTTCGGCGATGTCCTGCTGAATGGACTTAAGCTGCGTTTTGCTGTCATCGGCGCTATGCGCGGCGACGGGCAACAGCAACGCACCCGCACAAAGCAGGCTGAGGGAGATATCGGACCAGCGAAATGACAACGGAGATGCCGGGTCGTTGTAACGGGTCCTTGTGTGTGTAACGGTCGCTTTTCCCTTCATAGTCGATAATTATTCCACGATGAACAGCCGCTTACCAGTTATCCCGGCCGGGTTTTGCTTTACGAAAGATGTCGGCCACAGCTTACCGGGATAAAGATTGTCTCAATTTTGCGATTAGAACACTTTTTTTGGAAAATGACGCACAAATCGTAACTCTGCCCGCTTCGCGACTGTACATGCGAAGTGGCGCAGGTATACTCAGAACCCTTGTTTTAGCTTATTAGCCCCGGTCTGGAGTCGTTACCCCTCATGCAAGAAATTATGCAGTTTGCAAGCAATCACCCCATCCTTAGTCTGGCATGGGTCGCTTTACTTATTCTGGTGATTGTAACCACCGTTAAAGGTATGTTCTCTAAGGTAAAAACCATCAGCCGTGGCGAAGCAACCCACCTGATCAACAAAGAGGACGCGGTGGTGGTAGACGTTCGTTCACGCGACGACTATCGCAAAGGACACATTTCAGGGGCTATTAACATCGCCGCAGCCGATATCAAAAAAGGCAGCTTCGGCGAGCTGGAAAAGCACAAGTCGCAGCCCATAATTGTGGTATGTGCCACCGGCCAGAGCGCCGCAGAACCGGCAGCCACCCTTAGCGCAGCGGGTTTTGACAAAGTGACCGTGCTGAAAGATGGTGTGAGCGGCTGGAGTGGCGAAAACCTGCCGCTGGTTCGCGGTAAATAACTTCCTGAGGTATCACCGCATGGCTAATGTTGAGATTTACACCAAAGTGACCTGTCCTTACTGCCACCGGGCGAAGGCGTTGCTGGATCAAAAAGGCGTGTCATACCAGGAGATTCCCATTGATGGGGACGCGGTAAAGCGCGAAGAGATGATCAAACGCAGCGGCCGCACCACGGTGCCACAGATCTTTATTGACGCGCAGCACATTGGCGGCTGTGACGATCTCTACGCGCTGGACGGGCGTCAGGGACTCGATCCCTTGCTCCGCGCATAACATTTTCGACCGACAATTTTCATTTAAAGGATTCAGTAACATGTCAGAGCATAGCAGCAACGAAATGCAGTTCCAGATTCAACGCGTTTACACCAAAGACGTCTCATATGAAGCGCCAAACGCACCTCAGGTTTTCCAGAAAGAGTGGGAACCGGAAGTGAAGCTGGATCTGGACACCGCCTCTTCTCAGCTGGCGGATGAAGTGTATGAAGTCGTGCTGCGCGTTACTGTCACCGCCACCGTGGGCGAAGACACCGCGTTCCTGTGCGAAGTACAGCAGGCCGGTATCTTCACCATCAGCGGTATCGAAGGCACGCAGATGGCACATTGCCTCGGCGCTTACTGCCCGAACATTCTGTTCCCGTATGCGCGTGAATGTGTCACCAGCCTGGTGTCACGCGGTACCTTCCCTCAGCTCAATCTGGCGCCGGTCAACTTTGATGCGCTGTTCATGAATTATCTGCAGCAGCAGGGTGAAGGCGAAGCGCCACGTCAGGATGCCTGATGACTACACTCAACGCTTCGATTAGCGTCATCGGTGCCGGCTCGTACGGCACCGCACTGGCCATTACGCTGGCCCGTAATGGCCACCCGGTGCTGCTGTGGGGTCATAATCCGCAAAACGTGGCGCAGCTGCAGGCTGACCGATGCAATAGCGCTTTCCTGCCCGATGTTCCTTTCCCCGATAATCTCGTTCCTGAAGCCGATCTGGCCCGCGTCGTCAGCGCCAGCCGCGATCTGCTGGTGGTAGTGCCAAGCCATGTGTTCGGCGACGTGCTGATGCAGCTCAAACCGCTGCTGCGTGCCGACTCACGCATTGTCTGGGCGACCAAAGGACTGGAAAAAGAGACCGGACGGTTGCTGCAGGATGTGGCGCGCGAAATCCTCGGCGACAGTATTCCGCTGGCGGTGATTTCCGGCCCGACCTTTGCCAAAGAGCTGGCGGCCGGTTTGCCGACGGCGATTGCGCTGGCGGCCACTGACGCGCAGTTTGCCGACGATCTGCAGCAAAAGCTGCACTGCGGCAAAAGCTTCCGCGTTTACAACAATCCGGACTTTATCGGCGTGCAGCTGGGCGGCGCAGTGAAAAACGTCATTGCGATTGGTGCCGGGATCTCCGACGGCATTGGCTTTGGTGCCAACGCGCGTACGGCACTCATCACCCGCGGTCTGGCGGAGATGAGCCGTCTCGGTGCTGCGCTGGGTGCCGATCCGACGACCTTTATGGGCATGGCGGGTCTTGGCGATCTGGTGCTGACCTGTACCGATAATCAGTCGCGCAACCGCCGTTTCGGCATGATGCTGGGGCAGGGCGAAAGCGTGGATGAGGCGCAACGCATTATCGGACAAGTTGTAGAAGGCTACAGAAACACCAAAGAAGTCAAAGCGTTAGCTGCGCGTGTGGGCGTGGAAATGCCAATAACCGAGCAAATTTATCAGGTATTATATTGCGAAAAATCGGCGCGAGAGGCAGCATTGAGCCTGCTTGGTCGTACAAGGAAGGACGAGAACAGCCAAAGCTAAAGCAGGACGCTTAAGCATTATCACCTGTAGCGCCTCATCGGGCGCTTTTTTATCGGGAGCAAACAGCAATGTCGTCTGAAGAGTTAGAACTGGTCTGGAACCATATCAAAGCCGAAGCCAGAGCGCTGGCCGATTGTGAACCGATGCTGGCCAGTTTTTACCATGCGACCTTGCTCAAGCACGAAAATCTCGGCAGCGCGCTCAGCTACATGCTGGCTAACAAGCTCGCTAACCCGATCATGCCCGCTATTGCCATCCGCGAAATTGTTGAAGAAGCCTATCGTCAGGATCCTGAGATGATTGTCTCGGCCGCGTACGATATTCAGGCGGTGCGTCAGCGCGATCCGGCGGTCGACAAATATTCCACGCCGTTACTCTATCTGAAAGGCTTCCACGCGCTGCAGGCGTACCGTATTGGTCACTGGCTGTGGAAAGAGGGACGGCGCGCGCTGGCGGTGTATCTGCAAAACGAAATCTCGATCTCATTCGCCGTGGATATTCATCCGGCGGCGCGCATCGGGCGTGGCATCATGCTGGATCACGCCACCGGTATCGTGATTGGTGAAACGGCTGTGGTGGAAAATGACGTCTCCATTCTGCAGTCGGTCACGCTGGGTGGTACGGGTAAAACCAGCGGCGATCGCCATCCGAAGATCCGTGAAGGGGTGATGATTGGCGCAGGGGCCAAAATCCTTGGCAATATTGAAGTCGGGCGCGGTGCCAAAATCGGTGCCGGTTCGGTGGTGTTGCAGCCGGTGCCGCCCCATACCACGGCGGCCGGCGTGCCGGCGCGCATTGTCGGCAAACCAGCCAGCGACAAACCGTCGATGGATATGGATCAGCACTTCACCGGCGCCGGGTTTGAGTACGGCGACGGCATCTAGCCTTTGATCAGCGCGCCCGCATAATCCAGCTGGCGCCACGCCTCATACACCACCACTGAAACCGCATTCGACAGGTTCATGCTGCGGCTCTCCGCGCGCATCGGAATGCGGATCTTCTGTTCTGCCGGTAACGCATTAAGAATTTCTGGCGGTAAGCCACGGCTCTCCGGGCCAAACAGCAGATAGTCGCCCGGCTGATAGCTGACGGCGCTGTGCGCCGGTGTGCCTTTGGTGGTCAGCGCGAATAAGCGCTGTGGCGCTTCTGCCGCCAGAAAAGCGGCATAGCTGGCGTGCTTTTTCAGCGCGGTATATTCATGGTAATCCAGTCCGGCGCGGCGCAGGCGTTTATCATCCCAGGCGAAGCCTAACGGCTCAATCAGGTGCAGCTGAAAGCCGGTATTGGCGCACAGGCGGATGATGTTGCCGGTATTTGGCGGGATTTCAGGTTCAAATAAGACGATGTTTAGCATAAGGCCCCCGGAAACGAGGGCCGCAGCATAGCAAATTATTGCCGGGCGGAGTACAGCGGCAGCCACAGCGTCAGGCGCAGACCGCCTAACGGGCTGTCATCGGCTTTCACCCAGCCGCGGTGCTGTTGCACGGCGGTTTCGACAATCGCCAGCCCGAGCCCGGTGCCGCCGGATTCACGGTCACGCGCTTCATCGGTGCGGTAGAACGGACGGAAAATCTGCTCGCGATCTTCCGGGCTGACGCCGGGACCGTCGTCGTCCACGTGCACGGTAATGCCCTGAATATCCACCGCAAAGCTAACGCTGATGTGCGTGTGTGAATAGCGCAGCGCGTTACGCACAATGTTCTCCAGCGCGCTTTCCAGCGCATGCGGGTTGCCGTACAGCGGCCATGGACCGGGCGGATAGGGCACGTCCATGGTTTTACCCATCTGCTCCGCTTCGAATTTGGCATCTTCCAGCACGCCATTCCACAGCTGGTTGGCCTTCATCGCTTCGCTCACCAGCGCGTTCTTGTGCTGGGTGCGCGACAGTACCAGCAAGTCGTTGATCATGCCGTCCAGACGCTGCGCTTCGGTCTCAATGCGCTCCAGCTCTTTGCCTTCGCCATGACGCCGGCGCAGTAGCGCCGTCGCCAGCTGCAGACGCGTCAGCGGCGTGCGTAATTCATGGCTGATATCCGACAGCAGACGCTGCTGTGCCGTCATCATGCGTTCGAGCGCGCTCACCATCTGGTTGAAACTGGAGCCGGCAGCGAGAAATTCCTGCGGGCCCGATTCCAGTTCCGGATGCTGACGCAAATTTCCGCTAGCCACTTCATCCGCGGCATGTTTTAGTTTGCGTGCCGGACGCGCCAGGCTCCACGCCAGCCACAGCAGCAGCGGTGAGCTGATTAACATCGTGACGATGAGCAGCAGCAGAGGACGGTCAAACAGCAGGTTGACGAAATCGAGCTGGGAACTGGTGGCGGGACGGATCAGATACAGCTGGTAATTGTCTTCGCCGTCGCGCACCGCGAAGGGACCGACCATCTCGACGCGGCCATACTTTTTCTTCTGCGGATGATCGGCATTATCAGACTGGCCGATAAAGTTGCGGATCACCTGCATTTCATTGTGCTGCGCACCGATCACCCGTCCTTCGCTGGTCACCAGCAGCAGGCGCTGACCGGGCGGTGCCCATTTGTCGATGGCGCGAAACAGCCGGCGCCACCACATCAGGTCGTTGGGCGGATCCTGTGACAGCTCCGCCTCAACGTGTTGCTCAATCATGGTACCCTGGCGCTGTTCGCTCTCCATCAGTGAGGTCATCTGGCGCGAATCGAGTTTGGGCACCATCAGTACCAGCATCAACACCAGCGCCAGGGTGAGCCAGAAGATGGCGAAGATGCGGGTAGTCAAACTTCCAATCATGATGCCGAAACCATCAGATAGCCGCGTCCGCGCAGAGTTTTGAACCACGGATGACCATCACGACGTTCCGGCAGCTTACGACGCAGGTTAGAGATGTGCATATCAATAGCGCGGTCAAACGGCGTCAGGCGCTTGCCCAGCACTTCCTGGCTGAGATGCTCGCGTGACACCACCTGGCCAAGATGCTGCGCCAGTAAGTAGAGCAGGGTGAACTCGGTGCCGGTGAGATCCAGCGTTTCGCTGTCGAAGCTGGCTTCCTGACGGCCCGGATTCAGGCGCAGGCAATCCACTTCCAGCGTCGGTGAGCTGTTATCGTGCTGTTGCTGCTGTTCGCTCCAGTTTGAACGGCGCAGAATCGCACGGATACGCGCCACCAGTTCGCGATCGTTGAACGGCTTTGGCAGATAGTCATCCGCGCCCAGTTCCAGGCCCAGAACGCGGTCCAGCTCGCTACCGCGGGCGGTTAGCATGATGACAGGGGTTTGATGTTGCTGGCGTAGCTCTTTTAACGTGTCGATACCGTTCTTCTTCGGCATCATGACATCGAGCAAAAGCAGGTCGACGGTGTTGTCCAGCAGATTGAGCGCCTGCTCGCCATCGCTGGCGACAATCACCTCAAAACCTTCCATTTCAAGCAGTTCTTTAAGCAGCGAAGTCAATTCGCGGTCGTCATCAACCAACAGGATTTTATTCATTTTTTGTTGCCCTCCGCAGGCAAAATACCGTGTTCCTATAGTGGCAATCCAACGCTTTACGTAGTTTTACACCCCCTGACGGATGTTTGCAGCTGTCGCCGTACACTAGCTCTCGTTGAATCGCAAAACGGAACGAACCGGGAGTAAACGATGCGCTACTTAACCGCCGTCGTCTTTGCCTCAGCGATGGTTCTCAGTCACGCCAGCGCAGAAGCAGCAGACACGACGACGATTGACGAGATGCATCATAACGGCGGATTGACGACAGGCAGTATGACGCAAAATCCGCAAAGCCACATGTTCGATGGCATTGAGCTGACTGAACAACAGCGGCAACAGATGCGCGACCTGATGCAGCAAGCGCGCCATGAACGCCCGGTGTTAAGCGTTCAGGACATAGAAACTATGCATGACCTTGTCATTGCAGACAAATTTAACGAATCGGCTATCCGCCAGCAGGCAGAGAAACAGGCCCGCGAGCAGGTAGAACTGCAAATCGAGATGGCCCGGGTTCGTAATCAGATGTATCACCTGCTAACGCCTGCACAGCAAGCGACATTGCAGAAGAATTTTGAGCGGCGCCTGAGTGAAGCGCGTCGGCTCTCCGGATTGCAGCCATCATCACCGCTGCAAGCAGTGAGTAGTACCAGCAGTAACCAGTAACATAGTATCCCTGTTTTCCTTGCCATAGACACCATCCCTGTCTTCCCCGCCATGATGGCGGGGTTTTTTTTGCCCTGAATTCGCGGGCAAACTGCATCCGTTTCGCTATCCTGTCACGCAGTCTGCACGGGACGGTGATAAACTTGAGCCATTTTCCACTGCATGGCGTGCTGCAGCGCCTGACGAGGCAAGGCATGGAACCTTCCTACGCAAAACTGGTAAACCGCGCGGCGCTGGCGGCGACCACGCTGGCAACGCTGTTGCTGATCGTGAAAATTTTCGCCTGGTGGTACACCGGTTCGGTCAGCGTGCTGGCGGCGCTGGTGGATTCGCTGGTCGATATCGCCGCGTCACTGACCAATCTGCTGGTGGTGCGCTATTCACTGCAGCCTGCCGATGACGATCACACCTTTGGTCACGGTAAAGCGGAATCGCTGGCGGCACTGGCGCAAAGCATGTTTATCTCCGGATCGGCGCTGTTTCTGTTTCTTACCGGGCTGCAGCATCTGGCCACGCCGGAAACGCTGCGCGCGCCGCTGGTGGGCGTAGTCGTGACGCTGATCGCCCTCAGCTCCACGCTGGTGCTGGTCGCTTTTCAGCGCTGGGTGGTGCGGCGTACCCGCAGCCAGGCGATTCGCGCGGACATGCTGCATTATCAGTCGGATGTGGTGATGAACGGTGCGATTCTGGTGGCGCTGGGCTTAAGCAGTTATGGTTTTAAGCGTGCGGATGCGCTGTTTGCGCTCGGCATCGGCGTATATATCCTCTATAACGCGCTGCGCATGGGCTATGAAGCGGTGCAGTCGCTGCTGGATCGTGCGTTGCCGGAGCAGGAAAAACAGGCGATTATCGCGCTGGTAAGCCACTGGCCCGGCGTACGCGGTGCCCATGCGTTACGTACGCGGCAGTCCGGCCCGACGCGGTTTATTCAGCTTCATCTGGAGATGGACGATCATCTCCCGCTGGTGCAGGCGCATCAGGTGGCGGATCAAATTGAGCAGGCATTACGGCAAAAATTTCCCGGCTCAGATGTGATCATTCATCAGGACCCCTGTTCTGTCGTGCCGCAAAATCAGCAGGGGTTTTTTCAGTTTTAGCCGTTATAAAACATAGCATTGCGTGAAAAAAATGACGTAACGCTAACAACTCTGTAAAAAATTAGCGAAAACTTGTCTGACCTGAATCAATTCAGCATCAAGCCTTTGATATACTATCTGCAACTATTAAGCCGTGCGATCGCGAGCTGGTCCACACCGATCGACAGGCAGGAATAATCCTTAGTTTTGAACAATCCAGAGGTTGTCATGATCAAAAAAATCGGAGTACTGACCAGCGGCGGCGACGCCCCAGGCATGAACGCAGCCATTCGCGGAGTTGTCCGTTCCGCGCTGAGTGAAGGCCTTGAAGTTTTTGGTATTTATGACGGCTATCTGGGTTTGTACGAAGACCGCATGATCAACCTCGACCGCTACAGCGTGTCGGACATGATTAACCGCGGCGGCACCTTCCTCGGTTCGGCGCGTTTCCCGGAGTTCCGCAACGAAGAAGTGCGTCAGGTCGCGATCGAAAACATGAAAAAGCGCGGCATTGATGCGCTGGTGGTAATCGGCGGTGACGGTTCTTACATGGGTGCCAAACGCCTGACCGAAATGGGTTTCCCGTGCATTGGCCTGCCGGGCACCATCGACAATGACGTCGCCGGTACCGATTACACCATCGGTTATTTCACCGCGCTGGAAACCGTAGTTGAAGCGATTGACCGTCTGCGCGACACCTCTTCTTCGCATCAGCGTATCTCCATCGTAGAAGTGATGGGCCGCTACTGCGGTGACCTGACCTTAGCGGCGGCCATCGCCGGTGGCTGTGAGTTCATCGTGCTGCCTGAAATCCCTTACACGCGCGAAGAGCTGGTGGCAGAAATCCAGGCTGGCATCGCGAAAGGTAAAAAACACGCCATCGTGGCGATCACCGAACACATCTGTGACATCGACGATCTGGCGCACTTTATTGAAGCGGAAACCAAGCGTGAAACCCGTGCCACCGTGCTCGGCCACATCCAGCGCGGCGGTGCGCCATGCGCTTACGACCGCATTCTGGCATCACGCATGGGCGCTTATTCAATTGAGCTGCTGCTGCAGGGCTACGGCGGTCGCTGCGTAGGTATTCAGAACGAGAAGATGGTACATCATGACATCATCGACGCTATCGAAAACATGAAGCGTCCGTTCAAGCGCGACTGGCTGGATACCGCGAAAAAACTCTACTAATCAACGATAAATCGGGCGCGATCGCTTTCGCGCCCTTTTTTATGCCTTGCTATATTCTCCATAGTTATAACAGCTTATTTTTAATTCTTTAATCCATGGATTGCTTTGTGTCAGTCTTGTTCTATAACGACCTCGGGAGAGCAAGCAATGAACAAGTGGAGTATTGGTGTCACCCTGTTACTGGCTTCAACCAGTGTTCTGGCAAAGGATATTCAGCTGTTAAACGTCTCTTACGATCCAACCCGTGAGCTGTACGAGCAGTACAACAAAGCGTTTAGCGCGCACTACAAGCAGGAAACCGGTGACAACGTGGTGATCCGCCAGTCGCACGGCGGTTCGGGTAAGCAGGCGACGTCCGTGATCAATGGCATCCGCGCAGATGTGGTGACGCTGGCGCTGCAGTCCGACGTGGATGCTATTGCTGACCGTGGTCGTATCGATAAAAACTGGATCAAGCGTCTGCCGGACAACTCGGCACCTTATACTTCCACCATCGTGTTCCTGGTACGCAAAGGCAATCCTAAAGGCATTCATGACTGGCCGGATCTGATTAAGCCAGGCGTTTCCGTTATCACGCCAAACCCGAAAACCTCCGGCGGCGCACGCTGGAACTATCTGGCGGCCTGGGGCTGGGCGCTGGACCAGAACCACGGTGACCAGGCCAAAGCGCTGGCTTACGTCCGGGCGCTGTTCAAAAACGTTGAAGTGCAGGATTCCGGTGCACGTGGCGCGACCAACACCTTCGTTGAGCGCGGTATCGGTGATGTGCTGATTGCATGGGAAAACGAAGCCTATCTGGCCGTTGATAAGCTGGGCAAAGACAAGTTTGAAATCGTTACGCCGAGCGAATCGATCCTCGCCGAACCGACGGTCTCCGTGGTCGATAAAGTGGTGGATGAACAGGGCACGCGTAAGGTGGCGGAAGAGTATCTGAAATATCTCTACTCACCGGAAGGCCAGACCATCGCGGCGCAAAACTTCTATCGCCCGCGCGATCCTGAGGTGGCGAAGAAGTTTGCCAGCAGCTTCGCGCCGGTTAAGCTGTTCACCATTGATGACAAGTTTGGCGGCTGGAGCAAAGCGCAGAAAGCACACTTTGCCGACGGTGGCAGCTACGATCAGGTCATGAAACCGTAACCGCGTTTTCATCATGACGAAACGGTCAGCCCTGCGCTGGCCGTTTTGCTTTACGGCGCGGAAAAAGCCGTGACTTTCCGCTGGCGACAGGTGAGGATGCTGACAGCTCATCACTGAGGATCTGGCCATGCAGGCGCGCCGCCGTAGTGTTACGTTGCTGATTATCGCGTTCATCCTTCTGATTGCCGGACTGATCGCCGGTGCGGTGCATTTGCATAAAAACGCCGACGCGCTATGGCAGATTGTCAGCGAAAAGTGCGTACCGGACATGACGCAACGCGGTAATCCTGCCCCCTGTCAGCAGGTCAATCTGGCGCAGGGTTACGTTACGCTCAAAGATCTGAATGGCCCGCTGCAATATCTGCTGATGCCGATAGCAAAAATCACCGGCATGGAGAGCCCAATCCTCCTCGAACCCACCACGCCGAACCTGTTTGCTGCCGCCTGGCAGCAGCGCCGCCTGCTGGCGCAGAAGCGCGGTGCGCCTGTCGACGACCGCGTGCTGTCGCTGGCTATCAACGCGCAGTATGGTCGTACGCAGAATCAGCTGCACATTCATATCTCCTGCCTGCGACCGGATGTGCGTCAGCAGCTGGATACGCTGGCGCCGAAGCTGAATGCGCAGTGGCAGACGGCAACGCTGCTGCGGCATACCTGGCTGATTCGCACGCTGAGCACTGCCGAACTGGCGCAGCAGAGCGTATTTATCCGGCTGGCTGAGGAGGTGCCGCATGCGCGCGGTGAGATGGGCAAATACGGGCTGGCGCTGGCCCGGTTGCCGGATGGACGCCTGGCGCTGCTGGCGCTGGAGCGCAACTGGCTGAAGCTGAATCGCGGTTCGGCGGAAGAACTGCAGGATCACCAGTGCCGTTTGCTGGAGTGAGTGGCACCGCGACCGATTAAGGCAATAAAAAAGGCGGCTCATCAGCCGCCTTTCTCTGCGTGAGAAACTTACGCGTTTTTCGCTGCTGCAGCGGCTTTGACGATCACCGCGAAAGCGTCGGCTTTCAGAGATGCACCGCCCACCAGCGCGCCGTCGATGTCCGGCTGGGTGAACAGTTCTGCGGCGTTTTTGTCGTTAACCGAACCGCCGTACTGAATGATTACCTGCTCAGCGATAGCGGCATCTTTCTTCGCGATGTGGTCGCGAATGAATTTGTGTACTGCCTGCGCCTGCGCTGGGGTCGCTGATTTGCCGGTACCGATGGCCCAGACTGGCTCATAGGCGATAACCGCGTCTTCGAAGGCCGCTGCACCCTGGGTTTCCAGCACGGCGTCGATCTGACGTGCGCACACTTCTTCAGTTTTGCCGGCTTCATTCTCGGCTTCGGTCTCACCGATGCACAGCACCGGTACCAGGCCTGCGGCCTTCAGCACGGCGAATTTCTTCGCGATGAACTCGTCGCTCTCTTTATGGTAGGTGCGGCGCTCAGAGTGGCCGATGATGATGTATTTCGCGCCGATGTCTTTCAGCATCTCGGCAGAGGTTTCACCGGTGAAAGCGCCAGACAGGTTCACGTCAACGTTCTGCGCACCCAGCGCAATCTGGCTGCCGGAAATGGCGTGTTTGGCCTGATCCAGATAGATCGCCGGCGGAGCAATCGCCACACCGCAGCCTTCCACACCTGACAGCTCTTTGCGCAGGCCTTCAATCAGCTCGCCCGCCATGTGCTTGCTGCCATTCAGTTTCCAGTTACCCATAACCAGTGGATGTCGCATTCTTTCCTCCGCATAACGCGATTCATGAAATAGCGCTGCCATCGGGGCAGCGATGTCTGCCAGACAGTATAGAGATCAAATGGGGCGCTGGCTTTGCTTTTCGTCATTTTTGCCGGGGAGATCAGGGGCTAGCGAGCGCCAGTTTAATGGGCTCAACGGCGAAGGTCAGTCCCTTGTCGCCGTTGTCTGCGACCACAAAGCGCAGTGCACCTTCGGTGCGGGAAAAATAGCGTGCGCCCTTGCCGGCGCTGAGCAGGCCATCGAGCTTCTTGTGTCCCTCTTCCGCTGACAAACCGGGCACAAAAAAGCGCAGTAGCGCAGTCATGTAATCCATGGCGCGTGTCTGTGCCGCTTTCATATCCGGGCCCGGCACCGGCAGCCAGGTAATCTGCAGCGTTTTAATCTTGCCGGTGCCCTGTTCCAGCGCGGTAGAGGCATACAGCGTTTCGCTGATTTTGCTGGCGGCACGTGTCAGGTGACTCTTGTCATCGCGGTTATCGATGGCGCGATACTCCTGCAGCGGCAGGTCAGGATTGGCGGCGTTGTACTTTTCGCGGAACTGCGCGATGGTCATATCAAAGGTGGGCGCACCCGCCAGCAGATACGGCGCCGCAGGCAGGTGATCGTTGCGATCCTGCGCGGGCGCGTCCTCCGCCCAGGCGGGAAATGTCAGTGCGACGCTGAGCAGCAGCGCGACTGGCAGATTCTTCATTGCTTCGGCCCTAAATCATTCACTTAGCCCACGATTAGAACGGTTTTTACCGCTGAAAGTCAAAACCCGCGCCGGGAAAAATCTGACATTTTGCTGCCGGCACGATTACCAGTAATGCTCGCTGGTCATGTGACCGGGTTTACGTTTGAAATGCTTACGCATATCGCGGGTCTCTTTCAGCAATTGCTGGGTATCGCGCACCATCTGCGGGTTACCGCACAGCATCACGTGGCTGGTATCGGCGAGCATCGGCAGGCCCACGGCGTTTTCCAGTTCTCCGCTCTCGATCAGCTGCGGTACGCGGCCATGCAGTGAACCGGGCATCTGCTCGCGGCTGACCACCGTCTGAATGTGCAGCTTGCCCTGATAACGCTGCTGTAGCTGCTGCATCAGCGGCAGAAAACTCAGGTCGGCGGCATAGCGCGCAGCGTGTACCAGCACAATGTTGTCGAAGCGTTCCAGCCCTTCGCCCTGTTGCAAAATCGACAGATACGGGCCGATCGCCGTGCCGGTCGCCAGCATCCACAGCGTCTGGCAGTCGGGGATCTCATCCAGCACAAAGAAACCGGCCGCCTCTTTGGTCACCATCACCTGATCGCCGGGCTGCAGCGCCTGCAAACGCGGGCTGAGCTTCCCTTCCGGCACTGTTACCAGATAGAACTCCAGCAGCGGATCCTGCGGCGCGTTAACGTAGGAGTAGGCGCGCTGCACGCGCTCGCCGTCGACTTCCAGCGCCAGCTTGGCAAACTGGCCGGCGGTAAAAGGGTCGATGGGCGCCGTGACGCGCAGGCTGAACAGTGCATCGGTCCAGTTTTTCACTTCTTTTACTTCTGCATTGACCCACTCTGCCATGTCCGCTCCTGATGATTGATAATTGGTCTCTTTCTATCTTCGTCAGCCCGGCACCAGATTTCCAGCCCCGCAGCCGGTAAAGGGCTCTCTGCGACAAATCGTCCGCACACATCAGCAACTGTAGCGGCCACGTTACAGCCTGGTACAGAAGCTTGACGGTGCCTGAGCTATCGCTTTACGCACGCCTCTCGCTTTGTGCGCAATTCCTGATATTTTTGCCGCCATAACTCTCCGGCAGCCCTGTTTAGTGCTGTCATTACTTTGTTTCTCAGGCAGACATTTTGTTCCATGATGATGAGTAATACGCAAAACCGCTTCCTGCTGTTCATGCTGATCGTGCTGGTGGCGGTCGGGCAGATGGCGCAGACCATCTATGTGCCCGCGATGGCGAATATGGCAGAGGCGCTTAACGTACGCAGCGGCGCTATGCAGCAGGTGATGGCGGCCTATCTGATGACCTACGGCGGATCGCAGCTGATCTACGGGCCGCTGTCGGACAGCATTGGCCGGCGTCCGGTGATCCTCGCGGGCATGACGATCTTTGCGGCGGGCGCGCTGATCGCCCTGTTTGCGCCGTCGCTGAGTGTGCTGGTACTGGGCAGTGCGGTGCAGGGACTGGGTACCGGCGTGGCTGGCGTGATGGCGCGCACCATGCCGCGCGATCTTTACTCCGGCATTGCGCTGCGCCAGGCCAACAGCCTGCTTAACATGGGCATTCTGGTCAGCCCGCTGCTGGCGCCGGTAATCGGCGCGCTGCTGACCCATCTGTTTGGCTGGCACGCCTGCTTTGCTTTCCTGCTGCTGCTGTGTGTTGGCGTAACGGCGGCGATGGCCCGCTGGCTCCCGGAGACCCGTCCGGTGGATGCGCCCGCGACACCGTTTCTGCGCCGCTACATCACGCTGCTCAGCGACGGCAACTTTGTGCGTTATCTGCTACTGCTGATCGGCGCGCTGGCGGGCATTGCGGTATTTGAGGCCAGCTGTGGCGTACTGATGGCGGGCGTGCTGGGCCTGGACGGGCTGACGGTGAGTATTTTGTTTATCCTGCCGATTCCGGCGGCGTTTTTTGGTGCCTGGTTTGCCGGCCGCGAGCAGAAATCCTGGCATACGCTGATGTGGTATGGCGTGAACAGCTGCCTGCTGGCGGGACTGCTGATGTGGCTGCCGGCGTGGTTTGGCGTGATGAATATCTGGACGCTGCTGGTACCGGCCGCGCTGTTCTTCTTCGGCGCGGGCATGCTGTTTCCGCTGGCAACTTCTGGCGCGATGGAGCCCTACGCGTGGCTGGCCGGCAGTGCCGGTGCGCTGATTGGGGGGCTGCAGAATCTGGGTTCCGGCGTGGTGGCGTGGCTCTCAGCGCTGCTGCCGCAGCACGATCAGTCGAGCCTCGGCATGCTGATGTTTGTGACGTCGCTGGTGATGCTGCTGTGCTGGTGGCCGCTCTCGCGTCATCCGGAGAGCGGCAAACAGACGGTTACAGGATAAAAGGGTGCAGCGCCGCGTCTTTGCGGTCCAGATAGTGGATCGACTGAATGCGGCGAATGGTGCGCGATTTACCGCGCACCAGCAGCGTTTCGCTGGTGGCGATATTGCCCTGGCGCGTGATGCCCTTTAGCAGATCGCCCGTGGTGATGCCGGTCGCCGCGAAAATCACGTTATCGTTACGCGCCATCTGTTGCAGCGTCAGCACTTCCCCGGCGTTGATACCCATTTCGGCACAGCGCGCCAGCTCCTGCTCACCCAGACGGCGGTTTTCGGCCGAATCTCCTTTGACCTGATGACGAGCCAGCAGGCGCGCCTGCATGTCGCCATCCATGGCGCGGATCACCGCCGCCGACACCACGCCTTCTGGCGCACCGCCGATGCCATACAGCACGTCCACTTCGCTGTCCGGCATACAGGTAAGAATCGAGGCCGCCACGTCGCCGTCCGGGAAAGCAAACACGCGCACGCCCAGCTGCTGCAGCTGCGCGATGACCGCATCGTGACGCGGTTTGGCGAGAATCGACACCGTCAGCTGGCTGAGCGGTTTATTGAGCGCCTGCGCAATCGCCTGCAGATTGGTGGCGAGCGGCAGGTTGAGATCGATAGCGCCGCGCGCGCCCGGACCGACAATCAGCTTTTCCATATACATATCAGGTGCGTGCAGGAAGCTGCCTTTATCGCCCACCGCCAGCACCGCCAGCGCGTTGGCCTGGCCCATCGCAGTCATACGCGTGCCTTCGATAGGATCAACTGCAATGTCCACCGCATCGCCGTGGCCGGTACCGACTTTTTCACCAATGTAGAGCATCGGTGCTTCGTCTATTTCGCCTTCGCCAATCACGATCTGGCCGTCGATATTGATGGTGTTGAGCATAATGCGCATGGCGTTGACAGCGGCGCCGTCGGCGGCATTCTTGTCGCCGCGTCCTAACCAGTGATAGCCCGCTAACGCAGCGGCTTCGGTCACACGGGAAAATTCAATCGCGAGTTCTCGTTTCATGGTCTGCACCTGACAAAAAACAGGCGGGCAGTGTAGCACAGCGGGGCAGGGGGACGGGAAAAACCCGCGGCAGGGCGCCGCGGGTCAGCACAGTGTTACTCTTCTTCTTCCCACGCCTGGGCGCGCGCCACGGCTTTTTTCCAGCCGGCATAGCGCACGTTGCGTTCGGTGGTTTCAATGCTTGGACGGAACTCGCGTTCCACCACAGCTTTAGCACGAACTTCTTCCAGATCGTTCCAGAAGCCGACCGCCAGACCGGCGAGGTAAGCCGCACCCAGCGCAGTCACTTCGCGCACTTCCGGACGCTCCACGCGCGTGCCGAGAATATCGGACTGGAACTGCATCAGGAAGTTGTTGGCCACCGCACCGCCATCCACGCGCAGCGACTGCAGGCGGGTATCGGCATCGTTCTGCATCGCTTCCAGCACATCACGCGTCTGGTAAGCGATGGACTCCAGCGTGGCGCGAATGATGTGGTTGGCATTGGCACCACGGGTCAGGCCGAAGATTGCGCCGCGCGCATACGGGTCCCAGTACGGTGCGCCGAGACCGGTAAAGGCCGGCACCATGTACACGCCATTGGTGTCTTTGACTTTCATCGCGAAGTATTCGGAGTCGCCCGCATCGCTGATCAGCTTCATCTCATCGCGCAGCCACTGAATGGACGCACCACCGATGAACACGGCACCTTCCAGCGCGTAGTTCACCTCGCCGCGTGGACCGCAGGCGATGGTGGTCAGCAGACCGTGAGTAGAAGTAACCGCTTCGGTACCGGTGTTCATCAGCATAAAGCAGCCGGTGCCGTAGGTGTTTTTCGCCATACCAGGCTGCACACACAGCTGACCATACAGCGCAGCCTGCTGGTCACCGGCGATACCGGCGATAGGAATACGCGTGCCGCCCTTACCACCAATGTTGGTCTGGCCGTAGATTTCGGACGATCCTTTCACTTCCGGCAGCATTTCACGCGGAATATCCAGAATCTCCAGCATGCGCGCATCCCACTCCAGCTTGTGGATGTTGTACATCATGGTACGCGATGCGTTGGTGTGATCGGTGATATGCACGCGGCCCTGGGTCATTTTCCACACCAGCCAGGTGTCGACGGTACCGAACAGCAGTTCGCCGCGTTTCGCCCGCTCGCGTGCGCCTTCCACGTGGTCGAGAATCCATTTCACCTTGGTGCCGGAGAAGTACGGGTTAATCACCAGACCGGTGGTGTGCTGGATGTACTCTTCCAGACCCTCTTTCTTCAGCTTGTTACAGTAGTCGGCGGTACGCGGATCCTGCCAGACGATGGCGTTGTAAATCGGTTTGCCGGTCTCTTTGTCCCAGACAATCGCGGTTTCACGCTGGTTGGTGATACCGATGGCGGCGATCTGGTCAGAACGGATATCAGCGTGCGCCAGCACTTCCACCAGCGTGGAGCTCTGTGAGGCCCAGATGTCCATCGGATCGTGTTCAACCCAGCCGGCTTTCGGGTAGATCTGGGTGAATTCGCGCTGTGAGACGGCGACGATGTTGGCGTCATGATCGAGCACCACGGCACGTGAGCTGGTTGTGCCCTGATCGAGCGCGACAATATATTTTTTATCAGTCGTAGTCATTATGGTTTCCTGATGATTAACGATGAAACTTACGCTTTACGCTGCTCAGCGCGCGCGACCGGTTTTTCTGTTTTACTGGTTTCTGCAAGGTTGCCCGGCAGGTGACGGCCAATCAGCGCACGGTAACCGAAGGCTCCGAGGCAGGCACCGACCAGCGGGCCAAAAATTGGCACCAGGAAGTAAGGAATATCTTTACCACCGGTGAACGCCACGTTACCCCAGCCCGCGAAGAAGGCGAACAGCTTCGGACCGAAGTCACGCGCCGGGTTCAGGGCGAAGCCGGTCAGCGGACCCATGGAACCGCCAATCACCGCCACCAGCAGACCAATCAGCAGCGGCGCCAGCGGGCCACGCGGTACGCCGTTGCCATCGTCGGTCAGCGCCATGATCACCGCCATCAGCACGGCAGTAATCACCATTTCTACCAGGAACGCCTGCGCCACGGTGATGTGCGGGTTCGGATAGGTGGAGAAGATACCGGCCAGATCGAGGCTTTGCACGCTGCCGCGTACCATCTGGTGGCTGGCTTCGTAATCAAAGAACAGATTGTAGTAAAGACCGTAGACCAGCGCCGCCGCACAGAACGCGCCAGCGATTTGCGACACAATATAAGGTAAAACTTTGCGGCCTTCGAAGTTGGCGAACAGGCACAGGGCAACCGTGACTGCCGGATTGAGGTGAGCGCCGGATACGCCTGCGCTCAGATAAACCGCCATGGAGACAGCAAGACCCCAGATGATACAAATTTCCCACTGGCCGAATGCGGCACCGGCCAGCTTCAGCGCCGCCACACAGCCGGCACCAAAAAAGATGATCAAACCGGTACCGAGAAACTCGGCGATGCACTGACCTTTGAGTGTGTTCGTTGTCTGACTCATAATGGAATTCCTGAAGCGAGGTTAAATTTTATCAGTTTTTGTTCTCAATCCTTGAGTCGCCCAGCTCTAATGTAGGGTTGATGTGAATTTATCGTTAACGAGCATAAACGAGAAATAGCGAAATCGAATTTTGTGTGCCGTGTCATAAAAATGCGCGTTTTCGCGTCTTTTGCCTGTGTTTAGGGCCAAAAACCCCCGCTGCGCTGCACCCCGCGCGTGTGACCGCGCGCAAAATGCGCGAAGTTGCGCGTTTTCCAGGTATAAACTGAAAAGTGTTACAGACTTCCCTCGCAGGCCTTGTGCTGCTGGACTTGCCGGGTGTGGCTACATACAATCGGGACATCGTGGCTGGACGCACTATTTTAAGGCACGCCCGGTCTATCAACGCCTTGCACGATTTAGGAGAGGTCAGAAAGATGTCATTTGAAGTATTCGAGAAACTGGAAGCGAAAGTACAGCAGGCGATTGATACCATCACCCTGCTGCAGATGGAAATTGAAGAGCTGAAAGAGCAGAACAATAACCTGAAAAATGAAATGAGCCAGGCATCCGGCAATCACGAAGCGCTGGCGCGTGAAAATCAGCACCTGAAAGAAGAGCAGCATGTATGGCAGGAGCGCCTGCGTGCACTGCTGGGAAAAATGGAAGAAGTTTAAGCCTCAGCGCTTAAACCAACGGGTGCCGCGGCACCCGTTTTTGTTTGTCGCTTACTCGATGTCGAGCGCGTCTTCAGACAGGATCATACCGGTGTTGTCGGCGTAGAGATGATCGCCGGAGAAGAAGGTGACGCCGCCGAAGTTAACCCGCACGTCGCTCTCGCCGATGCCTTCGCCTGCGGCGCCAGCCGGAATGGCTGCAATCGCCTGAATGCCGATCTCCAGCTCTTCCAGCTCATCGACCTGGCGAACCGAGCCGTACACCACGATGCCTTCCCACTCGTTTTGCGCCGCCAGTCTTGCTAACTGTGCGTCAACCAGCGCGCGCCGCACTGAGCCGCCACCATCGACCAGCAGCACGCGACCGCGACCGTTCTCTTCGAGCAGGTCATACAGCAGGCCGTTGTCTTCGAAACATTTCACTGTGGTAATTTGACCACCGAATGAGGTGCGCCCACCAAAGTTCGAAAAAAGCGGTTCAACAACGTTCACTTCTTCATGGTAGATGTCGCAGAGTTCAGATGTATCGTATTTCATAGGGATGTCGTCTGTTTGCCACAGGAGGGGTAAGTATATCGCTATCTGACGATTGTTGGCAAAATCATCAACCGCCAAAAAAAGCGCTGCATCAATATCCTGCGTAATATTTTGTCTGCGGCGGAGAGAACAGCGGCGCGTGGCGACAGCGCCGCAGGGGAAGCGTTACACGGCGGGCTTCTTGAAGGCCTGTTTGTGCGAGATACGGGAAATCAGCTCGGTCAGCGACAGCACCATGGTGGAGCGCACCATCTGCAGGTAGCGCTGCTGCTGCATGGCGCGCAGCGCGGCGTCGTCGCGGGTGAAATCGGGTTGCGGCGGCCAGGCCAGCACGCAGTGCAGTTCGCCGAACGGGCCGAGTATTTCATCGTCGGTAAAGCGGTAGTCGCTGGTGTCGTGATTCAGCTCCTCACGCAGCGCCAGCAGCAGCTCGCAGTCTTCGTATTCGTGGCGATTGATCACCCCCAGGCCGTAGATGAGCTTCAGGCGTACCGAGAGCTCGCCCAGCGGGCCGTCGCCCAGCAGCAGCGGTTCCACCGCATATTTCACCGCGTAGTCGTCTTTGCGAAAGACCTGCAGCACCAGCAGATTGACTGCTTCCGCCAGCAGTTCGACAGCGGCGATCAGGAAGCTTCTCACCGAACGACCGGCGTTCAGCCGCTCAAGCACCCGGTTTTCAAAAGCCTGCTTCTCTTCCATTATTGCCTGCATCATTCAGCTACCGTCGACGGGCACGCGGCTGCCGTGCCCGAATTGACCACTAAAGGGCGCGCATTATGCCATAGCGTGGTAAGCGCTCACCACTGAGCTCACCACTTCGCTATTGGCATCAAGGCCAGAAATCTCCGCCAGCGCCGCCTGTGGGCCTTTCTGCGCGATCAGTGACGCCAGCTCCTGCGCCTGCGGATCGGCTTCGCTGCGATAGTGCATCGCGGCGGCAATGCCCTGCACCAGGCTGGCGTGCGGCAGCTGATACTCCAGCGTGCCCAGCGTCGGCTTGATCAGGCGATCGCCGGCGCTCAGCTTGCGCAGCGGCTGACGACCCACGCGCTCGACGTCATCTTTCAGGTACGGGTTTTCGAAACGCGTGAGGATTTTCTGGATATACGCGGCATGTTTCTCTGCATCGAAACCATAACGCTTGATCAGCACCGCGCCGCTCTCCTGCATCGCGCCCTGCACCACGGCACGCACTTTCTGGTCGAGAATGGCTTCGCGAATGGTGGCGTGACCGGCGAGCTGGCCGAGATAAGCGGTAATGGCGTGGCCGGTGTTGAGGGTAAACAGCTTGCGCTCGACGAACGCCATCAGGTTATCGGTCAGCTCCATGCCAGGAATGTCCGGCAGCGCGCCTTTAAACTGGGTTTTGTCGACGATCCACTCGCTGAAGGTTTCTACGGTAACTTCCAGCGGATCGGTGCTGCCGGCTTCAGATGGCGGCACGATGCGGTCAACTGCCGAATCAACAAAGCCAACATGTTCTTCAACCCACGCATGATACTGCTGCGGCAGCGCCTTCAGTACGTGCTGCTTCAGCTGGCTGGTGCCGCGCACCATGTTTTCACAGGCGATGATATTCAGCGGACGGACATTACCGTTGTCACTGCGTTTGGCCAGACCCTGCGCCACGCTGCCCGCGATGCGCTCAAGGATCTGCGGACCAACCGCCGTGGTAACGATATCAACCTCAGCGATCAGCGTGACGATGTCGTCGCTGGTGCTGTTCACCGCGCTGACGCCGGTAACGATTTCAACCTGCGCCTGCTCGCCCACCACGTGAACCGGATACTCATGACGGGCGTTAAGGGCATCAAGCACCACCTGATTCACATCAGCAAACACCAGTTCGATACCGGCATCCGCCAGCAGCTTACCGATAAATCCACGGCCGATGTTACCTGCTCCAAAATGTAACGCTTTCATAAATTTGACCCATATCAAATGACGAAGGGGCGGGCATGTCCGCCCCGGAAAGTGGGGACGGGCTTGCCCGCCCCAGGGAAGTTAAAACCGCGAATTACGCGTTGGCAGTGCTGCCAGACAGCAGATCCAGCACATCCTGCACGCTGGTGGTGTTCGCCAGCTTCTCAATTACGCTGTCGTCGTCGAGCGCATTGGTCAGGCTGGTGATCACCTGAATGTGTTCGTTATTGCGTGCGGCAATACCAATCACCAGTCGCGCAACTTCGTCCGGCTCATCGCCAAACTGCACGCCGGCCGGATACTGGCAGAATACCACGCCGGTTTTCAGCACGCGGTCTTTGGCTTCGACGGTGCCGTGCGGCACAGCGATGGATTCACCGAGGTAGGTTGGCGTCAGCTGCTCGCGCGCCAGCATCGCTTCAACGTATTCCGGCTGCACGTAGCCGCCTTTCACCAACTGCTCGCCGGCGAAGCGAATCGCCTGCTCTTTATTGCTGGCGCTCAGGCCGAGGAATACGTTATCAGCGCCCAGTTTAAACAAGTGCGCGCTGCCGTCGTCATAGCTGTCTGCCAGCGCGGTCTGCACCGTTTCACGGTGGGCTTCGCTGCGGTTCGCCGCCACCAGACGCTCGGTAAGGTTGGTGTACAGCGCGCTGTCGAGGAAGTTGTTCAGCGAGATGTGCTGCGCCTGTGGCGCCTGACGCATCGCACGTTCGGTCAGATCGCGGTGAGTAATCACCAGATCAACATCGCCCGGCAGCGAGTTAATCGCGCTGTTGGTCACAGAGATATTGCTCAGGCCCGCATCCTGCACCTTCTTGCGCAGCACGCCTGCGCCCATCGCGCTGGAGCCCATACCGGCATCACAGGCGACGATGATTTTGCGCACGTGGCTGACGTCAACGCTGCTGGCATCGGCTACCACCGGTGAACCGGCAACGGCCTGGCCTTTTGACTGCGCTTTCATGTCTTTCATGCGCTGGGTCGCCGCTTCGATGTCGTCTTCTTCTTTTACTTTGCTGGTTTTCAGCAGAATCGAGGAGACCACGAAGGAGACGGCGAAAGCCGCAACGATAGCCGCGATATTAGCGAAGTAAGCGCCTTTTGGCGTCATCGCCAGTACGGCCAGAATCGAACCTGGTGAGGCCGGTGATACCAGACCGCCGTTCAGCAGCGTCAGGGTGAACACGCCGGTCATACCGCCGAGGATTACTGCCAGCAGCAGGCGCGGCGCCATCAGCACGTACGGGAAGTAGATTTCGTGGATACCGCCAAGGAAGTGGATGATCGCTGCGCCGCCCGCAGACTGCTTGGCGCTGCCGCGGCCGAAGATCATATAAGCAACCAGCACGCCCATACCCGGACCCGGGTTCGCTTCAATCAGGAAGAAGATCGATTTGCCCGCTTCGCTGGCCTGCTGGATACCCAGCGGCGAGAAGATACCGTGGTTGATGGCGTTATTGAGGAACAGGATTTTCGCCGGTTCAACAAAGATTGAGGTCAGCGGCAGCAGGTTGTTCTGCACCATCAGGTTTACGCCGGCGGCGAGAATGTGCGACAGACCTTCTACCAGCGGACCGATAGCGAGGAAGGCCAGCAGCGCCAGCAGCATACCGATAATACCGGCCGAGAAGTTGTTAACCAGCATCTCGAAGCCGCTTTTGATTTTGCCGTCAACCGCGCGGTCAAACGACTTGATCGCCCAGCCGCCCAGCGGACCGGCAATCATCGAGCCAAGGAACATCGGCATATCGGCACCGACGATCACGCCCATGGTGGTGATGGCACCGACCACGCCGCCGCGATCGCCACCCACCAGACGACCACCGGTGAAGCCGATGAGCAACGGCAGCAGGTAGGTAATCATCGGGCCGACCAGTTTGGCCAGCGTTTCGTTAGGAATCCATCCGGTTGGAATGAACAGTGCTGTGATGATACCCCAGGCGATAAACGCACCGATGTTTGGCATCACCATATTACTTAGAAAGCGACCAAAGCTCTGAACCTTGACCTTGACTGATGAGGACATAAACCCACCCCTTATTGAGACGCGCTGCAATAAGAGAGCGCGTTTGTTTTTGTTAAGACGTTACGGCGGGGGCCGTGGCATTACTGTATGCACGCGGACTCTAGCACTAGTTGATTACACTGCGTAGCGTCAGGAAAAAGTGTGATACATATCACGCTAAGTTGGGGTGGGCAGGGGGATTAAAGGTGACTTTGATCACAAAAATACCCTGTAAGAAAGCAACGCCGGCGAAAAAATGCGCGCAACAGCGGTAGAAATGTGACAAAAATCACCTTTCACCTGGGCCGATTTGTTTCACAAATGTGATTGAGATCACAAACTATTTTTGGTTGAAAATGCGCCAGATCACACTCTGTGCTGACAGAAAAAGTCGATGTAAGGAAGTGACGAAAATCTGAAAAAGCGGGCAGGGGAGAACTGCCCGCTGAGCGGCTTACTGCAAACCACCCTGTACGGCATTTTGTGCCTGGGTCAGCGCCTGCGTGTTGCTGGCGAGATTGCTCATCAGCGTGTTGTATTGCGTGGCCTGCTCCTGGGTCGGGAACTGAACGCCGCCGTCATTGAAGCTGACGCGTGCGCCCTGCGACTGCAGATAATCGCCGGCCTGAACTGCCGACTGGCTCAGCGCCTGCAGCTGCGGCAGCAGCGGGATCAGCGTGCTGGCTGGCTGCGTCACCACTTTGGCGTACACGCTGTCGTACACTTTCTTCAAATCGTCCGGCTGCTTCAGCGTGGCTTTGCTGCTGTCGGCCTGCATTTTGGCGCTCTGAATCTGCTGCGTCAGCACGCTCAGATTGCCGCTCGCCTGGCGCAGGCTGTCGCGGCGCGTCAGATAATCCTGCGGCACGCGAATGGCCGCCAGCTCATCAACCACCGGGCGCATGCCCTGATCCACCGCCTGATTCACCTGCTGCGAGAAGCCATACAGGATGGCGTAATCACTGGCGTAGTTACCGAAGGTTTGCTTCTGGTTTTCGCTCAGGCTGGGCAGATGTTCACCGCTGCGCATCACGGTGTTTTGCAGAAAATCAGTAAAGGCTTTGCGCTGATCGCCCTCTTTATCGCCGCAGGCGGTAAGCTGCAGCACAAGTAGCACGCCGGTCAGCAGCATGCCGCTACGCATCCAGATGCGGGAAATTCCTGACGCCATAATTCAACTCCTGTTGTGACGATGGCTAAATTCGATTCGCTGGGAAAGGTCCTAAAGAATAGTGCAATGGCACCGGCTGTACAACGGCTGGTCTGCAGTGCTTCACGCTGGTGCGTGCCTGCTGCACAATTGTGCAGCGCAGCCTGCCTGCAAGCGCAGCGCTGTGCAATAACGCATGTAATTCAGGCTGATAGCAACCTGGCATTGATATTGCCTGCTTTCTGGCAGATGCAGGAGCGATCGCGGGCAACCGACGTCGCCACACAATTTGCAATGGGTCACTAGGGTTCCGATCGCGAGATGCTGGTCCGAGAGTGACCGACCGTCCTCTGACGGTTACACGGCGGGAAAAAAGCCCGGGAGGAAAGCGAGAACGTTGCTCGCCGCCTCCTGCCTGATTTTCGTCCGTTAACGCCAGAGGAATCATCATGATTAAAGCCTGTCTGCGCCTGCTGCTGATTTGCAGCGTCGCCCTGTTCAGCGTTCCGTCGCTGGCCGCCGCTAAACCTTCCTTTAAGCTTTGCTGGTCCATCTACGCTGGCTGGATGCCGTGGGATTACGCCCAGCAAAGCGGCATTGTGAAAAAGTGGGCCGATAAGTACGGCATCGATATTCAGTTTGTGCAGGTTAATGACTATATCGAGTCGGTCAATCAGTACACCGCAGGTGGCTTTGACGGCTGCACCATGACCAACATGGATGCGCTGACCATTCCGGCCACTGGCGGCGTCGACAGCACCGCGCTGATTGTCGGCGACTACTCCAACGGCAACGACGGCATTCTGCTTAAAGGCGCGGACAGCGTCAGCGCGCTGAAAGGCAAACCCATCAACCTCGTCGAACTCTCGGTCTCACACTATCTGCTGGCGCGCGCGCTGGAGAAATCCGGCATGAGCGAGAAAGACGTCAGGGTGGTTAACACCGCCGATGCCGATCTGGTGGCGGCGTTTGGCACTGCTGACGTTAACGCCATCGTCACGTGGAATCCGCTGCTGGCGGAAGCAGAGAAGCAGCCGGACAGCCATCTGGTGTTCTCCTCAGCGCAGATCCCGGGCGAAATCCTCGACCTGCTGGTGGTCAACACCGCCACGCTCAACAAATATCCTCAGCTCGGCAAAGCGCTGACCGGCGCCTGGTACGAGACGCTGCACAGCATGGCCGGACAGAGCGACAGTGCCAAAGCGGCGCGCACGCAGATGGCGCAGGCATCCGGTACCGATCTGGCCGGTTTTGATCAGCAGCTTGCCGCGACACACCTGTTCAGCGATGCCAAAACCACGCTGGATTTTGTCGACAGCCCGCAGCTGAAAGCCACGATGCAGCTGGTGGCCGAATTCTCCTTTAAACACGGCCTGCTGGGCGAAGGCGCGCCGGGGGCCGATGCGGTAGGGGTCGCTACCCCGGCCGGTAACTGGGGCGATGCCGGCAACATCAAACTGCGCTTTACCGACACCTTCACCAAACTGGCCGCTGCCGGTCAGCTGTAAGCGAGGCGCTGCCGATGCGTAAATTGATCAACTACCAACCGCTGCCGCTCGGCCGCCTGCTGCTTGGCATTCTGCCGCTGCTGGCGGTGCTGCTGGTCTATCTGTTCGCGTCGGATGCGCGCCTCAGCCTGAACGCGGCAGACAAGCTGCTGCCGGGATTCAACGCCATGGGCGAGGCCATCAGCCGGATGGCGTTTCAGCCCAGCCCGCGCACCGGCGAATATCTGCTGTGGAGCGATACCGCCGCCAGCCTGCTGCGTTTGCTGAGTGGTGTCGCTATCAGCGCGCTGCTGGCGCTGGCAATTGGCCTGTTCACCGGCGCGCTACCGGTGGTGCGCGCGGTGCTGGCGCCGCTGGTGACGCTGTTTGCGCTGGTGCCGCCGCTGGCGATTCTGCCCATTCTCTTTATCTGCTTTGGCCTTGGCGAAGTCTCCAAAGTGGTGCTGATCGTTATCGGCATCACGCCGCTGATCGCCCGCGATCTGCAACTGCAGGTGCAGAAAATCCCGCAGGAGCAGCTGGTCAAAGCGCAGACGCTGGGTGCGCATAGCGCACAGATTCTGTGGCGGGTGATTCTGCCGCAGCTGATGCCGCGCCTGTGCGATGCGGTGCGGCTGTCGCTCTGTTCGGCGTGGCTGTTCCTGATTGCTGCCGAAGCGATTGCGGCCACGGAAGGCCTCGGTTACCGCATCTTCCTGATGCGCCGCTATCTGGCCATGGATGTGATTCTGCCGTACGTGGCGTGGATTACCCTGCTGGCCTTTGCCCTCGACCTGCTGCTGCGGCTCGTCAGCCGACGCTGCTGGCCGTGGTATCACGCCAAATAAGGAGCGTGCGATGCCCTTACTGCAACTGAAAAATCTGGAAAAACACTACGGCGATCAGGTGGTGCTGGAGCGGCTGAATATGCAGGTCGAGCGCGGCGAGTTCGTGGCGATTGTCGGCGCCTCAGGCTGCGGCAAAACCACGTTTCTGAATATGCTGCTCGGCACCGAAGTGCCGACCAAAGGCGAGCTGCTGCTGGATGGCGCACCGATTCCCGACGAGCCGGATGCCCATCGCGGCGTGGTGTTTCAGCGCTACTCGGTGTTTCCGCATCTGACGGTGCTGGGCAACGTAATGCTGGCTGACGAGTTCAGCAGCGCACGCTGGCTGGGACGCGTCTGGGGACGCAAACGTCAGGCGATTCGCCAGCGCGCGCAGGCAATGCTGGCGCAGGTCGGACTGGAACAGGCGCAGAGCAAATATCCGCATCAGCTGTCGGGCGGCATGCAGCAGCGTCTGGCCCTGGCGCAGGCGCTGATGAAACAGCCGCGCATTCTGCTGCTGGATGAACCTTTTGGCGCGCTCGATCCCGGTATTCGCAGCGAGATGCATCAGCTGATCACACAGCTGTGGCAGCAGCATCAGCTGACCATTTTCATGATCACCCACGATCTGAAAGAGGGCTTCAGCCTCGCGTCACGCCTGCTGGTGTTCGACAAACTGCGCCACGATCCGCACGCGCCGCAAGCCTGGGGCGCCACTATCACTTACGACCTGCCGCTGGATCGCACTCAGCCCGCCGCTGAAGTGCTGTCCGCAACGCAGGTGGCTTAAAGGAGAGCACGATGCAGCCATACCAAACCCTGCTGCCCGCCGGGGCGCACTGGTCTTTTGTCATGCGCAGCGGCAGCGCGCTGACGCTGACCGATGTGCAGGGCGGCGCCAGCGCCAGCCTGCTGTTTTATAACCCGGAAAACCTGCTCGAGCGCTATAACGCGCCGGATACGCTCAAGTGCCAGCACACTTTCCGGCTCACTGCCGGCCACTGTCTCTACTCGGACATGGGGCGCATTTTCTGCGGCATTGAACACGACAGTTTCGGCTGGCACGAGAGCGTGTGCGGCACGCTGAACGCGGCACAAACGACCGCGCGCTATGGGGTCAGCGACTATCAGCAGGCGCGCAACCTGCGCCATCAAAACGGCTACGACAGCTTCCTGGTCGAGCTGGCGAAATATGGACTTGGCCAGCGCGACATGGCGGCCTGCCTCAATCTGTTTGCGCAGGTACGCGCCGATGACAGCGGCCGCTTAACGCTGGAGCGGCAGGGCGAAGCCGGCGCGCAGGTTCGGCTGCGTTTCGCCATGGACACGCTGGTGCTGCTGCACACCTGTCCGCACCCGCTCAGCCCGGCAAGCGATTATCCGCGTCAGCCGCTGCAGCTGACGCTGGATGCGCAGCGCGCGCCGCTGCCGGAAATCTGTCTGCAGCGCGCGGAAAACCAGCGCGGCCTGCGCAATAACGCCCTCTATCAACTGCAGGGAGAAGTGTGATGATCAAAGAGAGTGAACGAAACCCGGCGCAGGCGCGTCTGCAGCAGCAGATCGACGCCGGTGATTACTGGCTGCAGCGCATTGCCGCCGGAGAAACGCTGCGCATTACCGATCTGGAAGGCAATCAGGCGGCGGATACGCTGTTTTTCAACGCCGACGATACCGCCGAGCGCTACAGCATGAGCGAGACGCTGCGCGGCCAGCACAACGTGTTTCTCACGGCCGGCAGCGTGCTGCGTTCTAATCTTGATCGGCCGATGCTGACCATCACCGCCGATACCTGTGGCCGTCACGATACGCTCGGCGGCGCCTGCTCGTGCGAGAGTAATACGGTGCGTTATGACCTCGAAAAGCGTCACATGCACTCCTGCCGCGACAGCTGGATGCTGGCGGTCGCCGCGCATCCGGAGTCTGGCCTGACGCGCCGCGATATCACGCACAACATTAACTTCTTTATGAATGTGCCGGTGACCCACGACGGCGGCCTGACGTTTGCCGATGGCATCTCCGCGCCGGGTAAGTATGTTGAGATGGTGGCGCAGATGAACATTCTGGTGCTGATCTCCAACTGTCCGCAGCTCAACAATCCCTGTAACGGTTACAACCCGACGCCGATTGCCGTCAGCGTGTGGTGATTCTCTGACGCAACGGGACGACCCGTTTTACGCCGTCACAGCTGGTGCAGGACGACCTGCCGCAATAAGAGTATTCAGTCATGATTGATCGCGTATTGATTGCCAACCGTGGCGCGATTGCCGTGCGTATCATCCGTACCCTGCAGGCCATGAATATCCGGGCGATTGCCGTCTATGCCGAAGCCGACCGCCATGCGCGCCACGTGCGGCTGGCCGATGAAGCCTGGTCGCTGGGCGAGGGCCAGGTGCGCGACACCTATCTCAACCAGGACAAACTGCTGGCGATTGCCGCGCAGAGCGGCGCACAGGCGCTGCATCCGGGCTATGGCTTTCTCAGTGAAAAACCGGAGTTCGTCACGCGCTGCGAAGCGGCGGGCCTGCATTTTCTCGGGCCGGATGCGGCGCAGATGCGGGCGTTTGGCCTGAAACATCGCGCGCGCGAACTGGCTGAGCAGAACGCGGTGCCACTGCTGCCGGGCAGCGGCCTGCTGACCTCCCTGCAGCAGGCACAGGCCGCCGCGCAACAGATTGGCTATCCGGTGATGCTGAAAAGCACCGCCGGCGGGGGCGGCATTGGGATGCAGCGCTGCAACAGCGCGGACGAGCTGGAGGAAGCCTTTACCCGCGTGAAGCGGCTGGCAGGTAACAACTTCGCCGACGATGGCGTCTTCTTAGAGAAATTTATCGCCCGGGCGCGGCATATCGAAGTACAGATTTTTGGCGATGGCCAGGGCGACGTGATTGCGCTGGGCGAACGCGACTGCTCGGCGCAGCGCCGTAATCAGAAGGTGCTGGAGGAAACACCCGCGCCGCGGCTCAGCGATGTGGTGCGCGCGCAGTTGCAGGCCACCGCCGTACGGCTGGCGCGCGCGGTTAACTATCGCAGCGCCGGCACGGTGGAGTATGTCTACGATGAGGTCAGCCAGCAATTCTGGTTCCTCGAAGTGAATACCCGCCTGCAGGTCGAGCATGGCGTCACTGAACTGGTATACGGCGTGGATCTGGTGCGCTGGATGGTCGAACTGGCGCAGCAGCGCCTGCCGCCGCTGGCGACGCTGCAACCGGTGGCGCAGGGCCATGCTATTCAGGTACGGCTGTACGCTGAGGATCCGGCGAAGCAGTTTCAGCCGAGCGCCGGACTGCTCAGCCACGTGCAGTTCCCGACGGCGCTCGATCACGCCACGCTGCGCATCGACAGCAGCGTAGAGAGCGGCATGGAGGTTTCACCGTTTTACGATCCGATGCTGGCGAAGATCCTCGTGCACGCGGCCGATCGCCAGCGCGCGCTCGACGGCATGATCGCGGCGCTGGCGCAGAGTGAGCTGTATGGCATCGAGACCAACCTGCGCTGGCTGCGTCAGCTCTGTACGCTGCCGGACGTGCAGCAGGGGCGCATCATTACCGCCACGCTCGGCAGCGTGGCGTGGCAGCCGCCGACGCTGGATATCCTCAGCGGCGGTACCCTCACCACGGTGCAGGATGCGCCGGGCCGCGTCGGCTACTGGCACGTCGGCGTACCGCCTTCCGGGCCGTTCGACAGCCGCGCCTTCCAGCTCGGCAATCGCCTGCTGGGTAATGAGGCCCAGGCGGCCGGGCTGGAAATCACGTTGCGCGGCCCGACGCTGCGCTTTAATCAGGCATGCAGCTTTGTACTGAGCGGCGCGCCGCTGGC
Organism: gamma proteobacterium symbiont of Axiagastus rosmarus; assembly: GCF_059730925.1. Classification (NCBI taxonomy): domain Bacteria; kingdom Pseudomonadati; phylum Pseudomonadota; class Gammaproteobacteria; species gamma proteobacterium symbiont of Axiagastus rosmarus. Next base: position 3,994,300 of record NZ_AP035925.1, on the reverse strand, counting down.
GGCCACCCTCGACAGCCAGCCGCTGGCGATGCATCAGGTGCTGCATGCGCAGGCCGGGCAAACCCTGACGCTGGGCGACGTGCGCGACGGCTGCCGCAGCTATCTGCTGCTGGCGGGCGGGCTGGATACGCCGCGCTATCTGGGCAGCCGCAGTACCTTTACGCTGGGTAAGTTTGGCGGTCACGCCGGGCGGGCGCTGCGCGCCGGCGACGTGCTGCAGCTGGCCGCGCCGCGTCAGGCTGCGGCGGCGCGCCTGCCTGAGACACTGCTGCCGCCGCTTAACGGTGAATGGCAGCTGCGCGTTATTTATGGTCCGCACGGCGCGCCCGCCTTTTTTACCGATGACGATATAAGCGAATTTTTCGCTGCCGAGTGGCAGGTGCACTACAACTCCAGCCGCACCGGGATTCGGCTGATCGGCCCGAAACCTGACTGGGCGCGCAGCGACGGCGGCGAGGCGGGCATGCATCCGTCCAATATTCACGACAACGCCTATGCCTTTGGCACGGTGGATTTTACCGGTGATATGCCGGTGATCCTTGGTCCGGACGGCCCTTCGCTGGGCGGCTTTGTCTGTCCGGCGACGGTGATCGACGCCGATCTGTGGAAGCTGGGTCAGCTGAAAGCGGGCGATCGACTGCGCTTTGTGCCGATCGCCCTTGCTGATGCCGATCGTCTGGCGCAGGCGCAGCGTCACGAGATCGCGCATCTGCAACCGGAAGCGGTGTGCGTGGCGCCAGCACTGCCGCTGATCGATCCGATTTTGCACCAGCATGCAGCAACCGCCGGGCGGCCTGCACTGTGCGTGCGCGCCGCGGGAGACCGTTTTCTGCTGGTGGAGTATGGCGCGCTGACGCTGGACATTGCGCTGCGTTTCCGCGTTCACGCTCTCATGCAGTGGCTGGAGGCGCATCCGCTGGCGGGTCAGCTGGAGCTGACGCCCGGCATCCGCTCGTTACAGGTGCATTATGATGCGCAGCAGTGCGCAAGAAGTGAGCTGTTGGCGCAAATTTTGCACGCTGATAATCTGCTGGGCGACCTCGCCGACGCGGCTGTGCCATCGCGCACTGTGTGGCTGCCGCTCAGCTGGGATGATGCCGCCTGCCGTGAAGCCGTGACACGCTATAGCCAGTCGGTGCGTCCGAATGCGCCCTGGTGCCCGAGCAACATTGAGTTTATCCGGCGCATCAACGGGCTCGAAAGCGTGGAGGCGGTGAAACAGATTGTGTTCAGCGCCTCGTATCTGGTGATGGGGCTGGGCGATGTCTATCTCGGCGCACCGGTGGCGACGCCACTCGATCCGCGACACCGCCTGGTGACCACCAAATACAATCCGGCGCGCACCTGGACAGCGGAAAACTCGGTGGGCATCGGCGGCGCGTATCTGTGTGTTTATGGCATGGAAGGGCCGGGCGGCTATCAGTTCGTCGGACGTACGCTGCAGATGTGGAATCGCGATCGCCGCACCAGCGCCTTTACCCAGCCGTGGCTGCTGCGTTTCTTCGACCAAATCCGTTTTTATCCGGTCAGTGCCGACGAACTGCTGCAAATCCGCGAACGTTTCCCGTGGGGCGATTATCCGCTGCGCGTGGAAGCCGGTGAGTTCCGGCTCGCCGAGTATCAGGCGCTGCTGACTGCCCAGGCGACGGAGATCGACGCGTTCCAGCAGCAGCGTCAGCAGGCGTTTGACGCCGAGCTGGCACGCTGGCGCGCCGATGGCCAGTTCACCTTCGACAGCCAGCTGCAGGCGCAGAGCAGCGAGGAAGTGGTGGTGCCGGCGGGCTGCCACAGCGTCGAGAGCCAGGTGGCGGGCAGCGTGTGGCAATGGCTGGTGGCGGAAGGCAGTGATGTGACCGCGGGTGCCACGGTAGGCATTCTCGAATCCATGAAGATGGAAATCCCGATCGTGGCGCCGGTCAGTGGCAAAATCCACAGCCTGCAACGTCAGGCCGGGCAGCAAGTGCAGGCGGGTCAGTTACTTATGGTGATCGATCCGTTTGCAGTATAAGAAAGAAGAAAAAATAATCAGGAAACAGGCAGCAAAGCCGGGGATCTGACCCATACTTAGAGACCCGGTTCAATGTTGCATTGCCCTGACATCTTTTCGCAGTGTGCAACAGGCTGTGTCCCGTAACGGTTTCATTAAAACACTATTTTCGCCCTGATAAGGAAAAACTGTTTCGGGATACAGCCTGATAAGGCCGGTTTCAGCGCCTGGTGGCGCTTACCTCTCTACTTTCACGTGCTTCATAGTGAGTTTTAAGGAGTTCTCTATGGAAATAAAAGATCCAATGGTCGAATTACTCAGCAGTCTTGAGCAAATTGTTTTGACACGTGATGCACAGACTCCCGTATCAGAAATTGCACTCAATACCGTTTCCGTTCCCGAACCGCAGCGTTTACGCGAGATGACCGGCATGCAGGTGGATGAATTCGCCCGCGTGATGGGGGTGAGCGTCTCGTCAGTAAAAAGCTGGGAAGCGCAACGTACGCGCCCATCCGCCACGGCTCGCAAACTGATGAAACTGCTGCAGGCCAATCCGTATCTGGGCCGACAGCTGCTGGAATAACGCCGACTATCGGTTCTCTGTGACCCGCCTGCATGGCGGGTTTTTTTCAGCTTAAGCCACCGTATTTCGCCGCCTGTTTGACAAACCAGCTCTCCGGCACGCTGTACGGCGGTTTTGCCAGCTGCGCGATGCCCTGTTCAATGATGTGATTCGCCTGCTGCCACAAACGCCGATCGCCCTGCTGTAACAGCTGAATCTGAATCTGTTTCTCGACCAGGTAAACCCGGGCAAAGTTGGGATCGAACTGCACGATGGCACGGGTGTTATCGATGATATCGGCCAGCTTGATGGTTTGCGCCTCGGGCGAGGCTTCGGCAGTGTGGCGAAAGTGTGCCAGCTTACGGGCGGTACGGTTTTTCGCCTGCGGCTGGGCGCTGTCGGTAAGCATGTCCACCAGGTGTGCAACGCGCGCACCAAAGTGTTCTTCAATATCCTGTAAGGTACTGGCGGTGTCCTCCACCGTGTCGTGCAGCCAGGCGGCAGCGATCATCGCTTCGTCATCGCTTACGCTGCGCACCAGCTCCGCGACGGCAGCCGGATGCACAATATAGGGTTCGTCGGTGTATTTGCGACGCTGGCCCGCATCGGCATGTGCCTGAGTGGCATAACGGCGCGCCTGCTCTTCCAGTGAATCACGCATCTTCACACTCCAGGAAAAAGTTGCTTGCAATTATCTAGCGCGCTATCTATATTGAGTCGCATGAACAGTAATCAAGATGACAAAAAAGTGAAGCCTGCGCCACTCCAGCTTGATCAGCATCTGTGTTTCGCGCTCTATTCGGCGAACCTGGCGATGCATAAAGTCTATCGTCAACTGCTGGCGGCGCTGGAGATCACCTATCCGCAATATCTGGTGATGCTGGTGCTGTGGCATCAGGATGATCTGACGGTATCGGAGATTGGTGAAAAGCTGTTTCTCGATTCGGCCACCCTGACGCCACTGCTGAAACGACTGGAGAGCGCTGGTCTGCTGCGCCGCCAGCGTTCGCGTCAGGATGAGCGCCAGGTCGTGGTCACGCTGACCGACCAGGGGCGCGCGCTGCAGGAAAAAGCCGCCAGCATTCCGGAAGCGGTACAGTGTGCGACCGCCTGCGATACCGACACTATGGCGGCGCTGAAACAGCAGCTGGACGATCTGCGCGGCCACCTGAATCGCGCCACCTGAGCATCAGGGATGTCGCTGCGGCGGCATCCTGAGAGTGAAGTTTTCCCTTGTGCCTTATAAATAGCACGCGATTGTATAGCGAATAGTGAGGTTATGATGTCTTTAGAAAAAGTGATTTACACCGCCAAAGCCAAAGCAACCGGTGGCCGCGATGGCCGCGCCACCTCGTCTGATAACGTGCTGGACGTGAAGCTGGGCGTGCCAAAAGAGATGGGCGGCGCGGGCGGCGAGGTGACGAACCCGGAGCAGCTGTTTGCTGCCGGCTACTCTGCCTGCTTCCTAGGCGCGATGAAATTTGTCGCCGGCCGCGACAAAATCGCCATGCCAAAAGACGCGTGGATTGAGGGCGAAGTGGGGATTGGTCCTATCCCAACCGGTTTTGGCATTGAAGCAAAACTGAATATCCATCTGCCAGAGATGGACGCGGCGGAAGCGCAGAAGCTGGTTGATGCGGCACACATTGTTTGTCCGTACTCAAACGCGACGCGCGGCAACATCGACGTGACGCTGAATATCATCAACTAAGTTGATGCCTGCATAAAAGGCTCCTGCGGGAGCCTTTTTTATCACGAACACCATCCCGCATCCCACCGAACTAAAGAATTTTCTGGTCTTACCATTGGTTAAATGTTCTACTGCTGCGCTCCGTGCATCATCGTAATTATTTGGGTTCAGATTCGTCCCGATCCTACTCGCCAGGTCACGCTTTTCTGCTACGCAAGCGAACCTTACGCTCTTTGCACAGTCACATTTACGGTTGAAGCATCGACACCAGGTCGGGAACAGAAATTTATATGAATTACATTAAAAGTTTAACGCAGCAAAAGTTGTCGCTTTTGCTGGCGCTCTATCTTGGCATCTTATTGAATTTGCCAATCTTTTATCGCCGTTTTGACGGCTTCTTAACGAAATCCACCGTCACCAACTGGTTATCCGCCGCGGCGGAAGTGACCGCGGCCGTACTGCTGACCTTCTTCCTGATGCGACTGCTGTCGCTGGGTGGCAAATGGTTTTATCGCGTGATCGCCAGCCTGCTGGTGGTGATTTCGGTGGCCGCCGCCTATTACATGGCGTTCTTTAACGTGGTGATCGGTTACGGCATCGTGGCGTCGGTCATGACCACCGATGTCGATCTCTCTAAAGAGGTTATCGGGCTGCACTTTGTGCTGTGGATGGTGCTGGTGAGCGCACTGCCGCTGCTGCTGATCTGGCGCAATAACCTGAGCCTGACGCTGATTGAACAGCTGAAAACCCCCGGTCAGCGCCTGAAACCTACAGTGATCCTGTTGCTGAGCGTGGCGCTGGTATGGCTGCCGATTCGCTACTTCGACAAGCTGCAAAAAGCCAATGAAGAGCTCACCAATATCGATCTGCCAAGCTATGGCGGCGTAGTGGCGCACTCTTATCTGCCTTCGAACTGGATCGCGGCGCTAGGCCTGTTCGCCTGGACTAAGGTGGACGAGAAGCTGGACAGCCAGGAGTTGCTCGATCCGGCGAAGAAGTTTACCTATGTGGCGCCGCCTGGCATTGACGATACCTATGTAGTGTTTGTGATTGGCGAGACCACGCGCTGGGATCACATGGGCATGCTGGGCTATAACCGCGATACCACGCCGAAGCTGTCGAAAGAGAAGAATCTGGTGGCATTCCGCGGTGAATCCTGTGATACCGCCACCAAGCTGTCGCTGCGCTGCATGTTTGTGCGCGAGGGCGGCACGATGGATAACCCTGGCCGTACGCTGAAAGAGCAGAACATTTTTGCGGTGATGAAAGAGCTGGGCTTCACCTCCGAGCTGTTCGCCATGCAGAGCGAAGTGTGGTTCTACGACAACGCCGATGTGAATAACTTCTCGTTCCGCGAGCAGATTGGTTCTGAGAAGCGCAATCAGGGCAAAGCGGTGGACGATATGCTGCTGGTGCCGGAACTGCAGGCTTCACTGCAGCGCTTCCCGAAAGGCAAGCATCTGGTGGTGTTGCACACGAAAGGTTCGCACTATCTCTATTCGCAGCGTTATCCGCGCGAGTTTGCCCGCTATCAGCCTGAGTGTATTGGCGTGGACGATAAGTGCAGCAAAGCCCAGCTGATTAACGCCTATGACAACTCGATTCTGTATGTTGATACCATGCTGGACAGCGTGCTGGATCAGCTGCGTGATAAGAAAGCGATTGTGTTCTATGCCGCCGACCACGGCGAGTCGATCAGCGAAAATATGCACCTGCACGGTACGCCGCGCGAGATGGCGCCGCCGGAGCAGTTCCGCGTGCCGATGATTGTCTGGGCGTCCGATAAGTATTTGCAGGACCCGACTAACCGCAGCAACTTTGAGCGCTTACAGGCGCAGCAGCGCGTCGGCAAAACCCATCGTCACGTTGAGCTGTTCGACACCATTTTAGGGTGTCTGGGTTATACCTCGCCGGATGGCGGTATTAAAGCAGCGAATAACTGGTGCCAGGCACCTGCCACTGCCAGCAGTGCGAAAGCGCTGTAATTCGTGCCTGGATCTTATTGAGCAGGCAGGTGTTTAAGGCACTGCTTGCTTTCCAGGCAATCAGGCGGATTTTCGGGAAAAGGGATTGACGCTCTAAAGTCACGGCAGTAATATTCGCCCCCATCGGCGAGTAGCGCAGCTTGGTAGCGCAACTGGTTTGGGACCAGTGGGTCGGAGGTTCGAATCCTCTCTCGCCGACCATATTCGAAAAGCCCGCTTTGCAAAAAGCGGGCTTTTTTCGTTCGCAGCAAAAGAGGATGAGAACCTCCGAAGGAGGTTTGAGCCGAGCGAAGCGAGACAACGTTGCGTCAGCAACGGCCCGCAGGGCGCTTCTCGCAGAGAAGCGTAATCCTCTCTCGCCGACCATCATTCAAGAAACCTGCTTTGCAAAAAGCAGGTTTTTTTTCGTCTGTCGTTTTTGCAGTTTCAGGGTGAAATACGCGACCGCTCCGTAAAGACGCTGTCTCGTCCCTGATCGCTCGGCACACGCCATCCATGGCGTGTGACGCTTTACTCCACGGCCCCGCATTCCACCCTTTATCCGGCTTCGGTGATGACTGAAGGTTTACTGACTGCCGTGCACATCCCCCAGGTGCGTATAAATACGCACCCTACAAAAGTGCATAATCCTGTAGGGGCGCCATTCATGGCGACCGGACGGCCAAGCCGGAACCCACGCCCATCATTCATGGCGATCTGATGGCTTTCCCTGAACCAGACTCACATCCCGGCAGCGATCAAGCAAAGTCATCAATTTACGCGTTCCATTAATCATCACCGGGATAAACCGTATTATCCTTCAACACCGCTCTTCATCCCTTGCTGCATCAAAGCACCTCTCTTAATTCGCGACACATTCTGCTTATGACCGGCTTTTGCTTTTTGCTGATTTCTTATGCCATTACGCCAGCATATTTCGCTGCCTGAACGTCATAACGCACGGGGAATCGTTCAGATATTCAACATTTACCGACAACTTTAAGACGTTTTTTAACGGTGATAATCACTGTCATTAGGCGCTATTGCCAGAGAATCACACGGCATTGCGCGCTTTATCACCTTTTTAAATTTTGGCTTAGCGTGCAAACACTGTTTTTTATCGTTGCTTGCACTTACTCACACTCTGTGTAAATAACCCCACGTTGTATTGACGTTCATTGCAACTGTTGACAAATTGATGCGTCAATAAGATGCAGAGACGGCCAGCGCTGGCAGGTTCCACGGCGTCAGCGCTACAACAATAACCGCTCGCATTTTGGTCATTACATAACTGACCTGCCCGAACCGCATAAAAAAATCAGAGGTCGGGCGACGCACACAACATCACATCACAATGGAGCAAAACATGATCAACTCCCTGGCCAAATCCAGGATGCTGAAGGTCGGTCTTAGCCTGATTGCTATGACCGTGGCCGCGGGCGTTCAGGCGAAAACCCTCGTTTACTGTTCAGAAGGTTCGCCGGAAGGCTTCAACCCGCAGCTGTTCACATCCGGCACCACTTACGATGCCAGCTCAGTACCGATCTACAACCGTCTGGTTGAATTCAAAACCGGTACCACTGAGCTGCAGCCGGGCCTGGCAGAAAAATGGGACGTCAGCGAAGATGGTAAAACCTATACCTTCCATCTGCGTCATGGCGTGAAGTGGCAAACCACCAAAGACTTCAAGCCGACCCGCACCTTCAACGCTGATGACGTCGTGTTCTCCTTCGAGCGCCAGCTCGATAAAAACAACAAGTACCATGGTGTCTCTGGCGGCAGCTACGAATACTTCGAAGGCATGGACATGCCGAAGCTGATCGCCAAAATCGAAAAAGTGGATGACTACACCGTACGCTTCACGCTGACCCGTCCGGAAGCGCCGTTCCTCGCCGACCTTGGCATGGACTTCGCATCAATCCTGTCGAAAGAGTACGCCGACAACATGCTGAAAGCCGGCACGCCAGAAAAACTGGACCTCAATCCGGTGGGTACCGGTCCGTTCGTGCTGCAGCAGTACCAGAAAGACTCACGTATTCTGTACAAAGCCAACCCGGACTTCTGGGGCACCAAGCCAAAAATCGATCGCCTGGTGTTCTCCATCACGCCAGATGCTTCAGTGCGCTACGCCAAACTGCAAAAAGGCGAGTGTCAGGTGATGCCGTATCCCAACCCGGCTGATATCGCCAGCATGAAGAAAGACACCAAAATCAACCTGATGGAACAGCCAGGGCTGAACGTCGGTTACCTGTCTTTCAACACCGAGAAAAAACCGCTGGATAACGTCAAAGTGCGTCAGGCACTGACCATGGCGGTGAACAAACAAGCGATCATTGATGCGGTCTATCAGGGCGCCGGTCAGGCAGCGAAAAACCTGATCCCACCAACCATGTGGGGCTACAACAATGACGTCAAAGACTACGCTTACGATCCGGCCAAAGCCAAAGAGCTGCTGAAAGAAGCGGGCATGCCGGATGGCTTCAGCATTGACCTGTGGGCGATGCCGGTACAGCGTCCGTACAACCCGAACGCCCGTCGCATGGCGGAAATGGTTCAGGCTGACTGGGCGAAAATCGGCGTGAAAGCCAAAATCGTTACCTTCGAGTGGGGCGAGTACCTGAAGCGTGCTAAAGCCGGTGAACACCAGACCGTGATGATGGGCTGGACCGGTGATAACGGGGATCCGGATAACTTCTTCGCCACCCTGTTCAGCTGCGCGGCAGCGAAAGACGGTTCCAACTACTCACGCTGGTGCTACAAGCCGTTTGAAGATCTGATTCAGCCAGCGCGTGCTGAAGCCGATCACAACAAACGTATTGAGCTCTATAAGCAGGCGCAGGTGGTGATGCACGACCAGGCGCCAGCACTGATCATCGCGCACTCAACCGTGTACGAGCCAGTGAGCAAGAAAGTGAGTGGCTATGTGGTTGATCCATTAGGTAAACATCACTTCGAAAACGTCGACATCCAGGAATAACCTTTCGGATTATCGCGGTCAGGGCCAGCATGGCTGGCCCTCGGGCGGCACCTTCGCCGCCCGTACTCCGCACTTTATTTCCGGCTAATTTCTTATAAACCCTCAATACCTTGCGCTGATGCAGCGTGAAGTATGACGGGGATTTTGAAGCGCTTCTTGCGTCGCGTCCGGCTATGCCGGCTGCGGATTGTGAGCAATGTAGTCCATGGCGTTAGCGCCACGGAAAATGACTGAGAATCCGGCTTATGCTGCAATTCATACTCCGACGTCTGGGCCTTGTCATCCCGACGTTCATCGGTATTACATTATTGACCTTTGCCTTCGTTCACCTGATCCCCGGCGACCCGGTGCTGATCATGGCCGGTGAACGCGGCATCTCCCCCGAACGTCATGCGCAGCTGATGGCCCAGTTTGGTCTCGATCAGCCGATGTGGAAACAGTACATCACTTACATCAACGGCGTGCTGCATGGCGACCTCGGCATCTCGCTGAAAAGCCGCATCCCGGTGTGGGATGAGTTCGTGCCGCGCTTTAAAGCCACGCTTGAGCTGGGCATTTGCGCCATGATCTTCGCCGTTGCCGTGGGTATTCCGGTCGGCGTGCTGGCGGCGGTGAAACGCGGCTCAATTTTCGATCACACCGCCGTGGGCATCTCGCTGACCGGCTACTCAATGCCGATCTTCTGGTGGGGCATCATGCTGATCATGCTGGTGTCGGTGCAGCTCAACCTGACGCCGGTCTCCGGCCGCGTCAGCGACACCATCTTCCTTGACGACAGCCATCCGCTCACCGGCTTTATGCTGATTGATACGCTGCTGTGGGGCGAAGAGGGTGATTTCAAAGATGCGGTGATGCACATGATCCTGCCGGCCATCGTGCTGGGCACCATTCCGCTGGCGGTGATTGTGCGTATGACGCGCTCCTCGATGCTGGAAGTGCTGGGTGAAGATTACATCCGCACCGCGCGCGCCAAAGGCCTGACGCGCATGCGCGTGATCGTGGTGCATGCGCTGCGTAACGCCATGCTGCCGGTGGTCACGGTGATCGGTCTGCAGGTGGGCACGCTGCTGGCGGGCGCCATCCTCACCGAAACCATCTTCTCCTGGCCGGGACTCGGCCGCTGGCTGATCGAAGCACTGCAGCGCCGTGATTATCCGGTGGTGCAGGGCGGCGTGCTGCTGGTGGCAATCCTGATCATTCTGGTCAACCTGCTGGTTGATCTGTTGTACGGCGTGGTGAATCCGCGCATCCGTCATAAGAAATAAGGGGGAATCATGTCTGCTGTTGATCCCGCAAGCGTCACCGCTGCACCGAAGCCGATGACCCCGATTCAGGAATTCTGGCACTATTTTAAACGTAACAAAGGCGCGGTTATCGGCCTGGTTTACATCATTCTGATGCTGCTGATCGCCATCTTCGCCGATGTGCTGGCACCGCATGCCCCGGCTGAGCAGTTCCGCGATGCGCTGTTGCACCCGCCGGTGTGGCAGGAGGGCGGTAGCTGGAAATTTATTCTGGGCACCGATGACGTCGGCCGTGACATCCTGTCGCGCCTGATGTTTGGTGCGCGCCTGTCGCTGCTGGTGGGCTGCATGGTGGTAGTGCTGTCGCTGATTCTGGGCGTGATTTTCGGCCTGATGGCCGGTTATCTCGGCGGCGTGGTGGATGCAGTGATCATGCGCCTCGTCGACATCATGCTGGCGCTGCCAAGCCTGCTGCTGGCGCTGGTGCTGGTGGCCATCTTTGGCCCGTCGATTGTCAACGCCTCGCTGGCGATCACCTTCGTCGCGCTGCCGCACTACATTCGCCTGACGCGCGCAGCGGTGCTGGTGGAAGTCAATCGCGACTACGTAACCGCCTCCAGCGTGGCCGGTGCCGGTACGCTGCGCCAGATGTTCATCAATATTCTGCCTAACTGCCTGGCACCGCTGATCGTGCAGGCGTCGTTAGGTTTCTCCAACGCCATCCTGGATATGGCCGCGTTGGGCTTTCTCGGTATGGGGGCGCAGCCGCCGACGCCGGAGTGGGGCACCATGCTCTCCGACGTGTTGCAGTATGCGCAGAGTGCCTGGTGGGTCGTGACCTTCCCCGGAGTGGTCATCCTGCTGACGGTTCTGGCCTTTAACCTCATGGGCGATGGTTTGCGTGATGCACTCGACCCGAAACTCAAGCAGTAAAGAGGCACCGAGATGGCGTTATTAAATGTAGAAAAACTGTCGGTGCATTTCGGCGACGAAAAGGCACCGTTCCGTGCGGTTGACCGCATCAGCTACCAGGTAGAACAGGGCCAGGTCGTCGGGATTGTCGGCGAGTCCGGCTCCGGTAAATCGGTCAGCTCGCTGGCGATCATGGGGCTGATTGACTATCCCGGTCGCGTGAAAGCAGAGAAGCTGGAGTTCAATCAGCGCGACCTGCAGCGCATCTCCGAAAAAGAGCGCCGCCAGCTGGTGGGCGCAGAAGTGGCGATGATCTTCCAGGACCCGATGACCAGCCTCAACCCGTGTTACACCGTGGGCTACCAGATCATGGAAGCGCTGAAAGTGCATCAGGGCGGCAGCAAGCGCACGCGGCGTCAGCGTGCCATCGACCTGCTGGAGCAGGTGGGCATTCCCGATCCGGCATCGCGGCTCGATGTCTATCCGCATCAGCTGTCCGGCGGTATGAGCCAGCGCGTGATGATCGCCATGGCCATTGCCTGTAAGCCGAAGCTGCTGATTGCCGATGAGCCAACCACGGCGCTCGACGTGACCATTCAGGCGCAAATCATCGAACTGCTGCTGGAGTTACAGAAGCAGGAGAACATGGCGCTGATCCTGATCACGCACGATCTGGCGCTGGTGGCCGAAGCGGCGCAGCACATCATCGTGATGTACGCCGGTCAGGTGGTGGAGAGCGGCAAAGCGGTGGATATCTTTAAAGCGCCGCGTCACCCGTATACGCAGGCGCTGCTGCGTGCGCTGCCGGAGTTTGCCGCCGACAAAGCGCGGCTGGCGTCGCTGCCGGGCGTGGTGCCGGGCAAGTATGACCGCCCTAACGGCTGTCTGCTCAATCCGCGCTGCCCGTACGTGACCGACCGCTGCCGTACTGAAGAACCTGAGCTGCGCGATATTCCGGGCCGCCAGTCCAAATGTCACTTCCCACTGGATGATGCCGGGAGACCGACTTATGAGTCTTGATAACACGAAGCAGGATTACCTTCTGCAGGCGATTGACCTGAAAAAACACTATCCGGTGAAAAAGGGCCTGTTCGGCCAGGAGCGCCTGGTGAAGGCGCTGGACGGCGTCTCCTTTAACCTCGAGCGTGGCAAAACGCTGGCGGTTGTGGGCGAATCCGGCTGCGGTAAATCCACGCTGGGTCGCCTGCTGACGATGATTGAAACGCCGACCGCCGGCGAGTTGTACTGGCACGGGCAGGATCTGCTGAAACACGATCCGCAGGCGCAAAAGCTGCGCCGGCAGAAAATCCAGATTGTGTTCCAGAACCCGTATGGCTCGCTCAATCCGCGTAAGAAAATCAGCCAGATTCTGGAAGAGCCGCTGGTGATCAACACCGCGCTGAGCAAAGCGGAACGGCGGGAAAAAACGCTGGAGATGATGGCCAAAGTGGGCCTGAAAACCGAGCACTACGATCGCTATCCGCACATGTTCTCCGGCGGTCAGCGCCAGCGTATCGCTATTGCGCGCGGCCTGATGCTCGATCCGGACGTGCTGATTGCCGATGAGCCGGTCTCGGCGCTCGACGTCTCGGTGCGCGCTCAGGTGCTCAACCTGATGATGGATTTACAGCAGGATCTCGGCCTGTCCTATGTGTTCATCTCGCATGACCTGTCGGTGGTGGAGCACATCGCCGACGAAGTCATGGTGATGTACCTCGGACGCTGTGTGGAGAAGGGCAGCAAAGAGGCGATCTTCAGCAACCCGCGCCATCCGTATACCCAGGCGCTGCTGTCAGCCACGCCACGCCTCAATCCGGACGAACGCCGCGAGCGCATCAAACTGACCGGTGAGCTGCCGAGCCCGCTGAATCCGCCGCCGGGCTGCGCGTTCAACGCACGCTGCCGCCGTCGTTTCGGTACCTGCGTGCAGCTGCAGCCGAAACTGAAGCAGTATGGTGAGCAGCAAATCGCCTGCTTCGCCGCCGACCAGGATGAGAATCAGCCGGTGGCGACGCCGTAATTACGGCCAGCCAGTGCGAAAGGCTCCTGCGGGAGCCTTTGTTATTGGTGGCCTGATACATGAGTAAAATTAACCTGACGTGTCTTAATCGCCTGCGATGGCAGAAATGTATTACGCGACTGAATCTTTAAATCGCTGGTCCTGAACCACAGCGAAAAGGTTAAGGCAAATTCTGAATCCGTGCCGCATTGTGTGAGCGCCGTCACGGCCAGAGATAACTGCACATTTCAATGGTAAGTTGTTTATTATCAGTGCATTACTTTAATTATCTCCCGGCTGCTATTTCCGTTAATCGATTTTTATTAATCCTGCTCAATTAATCAGTGCATGCTTTTTGCATCTGTATATTTTCAATCTTTCAGATAAAACTCTTTTGTCGAATCTGCGGTTTTAATAATCAGAATTCTCTCACCGTGTCTTAACGTGTGTGTTATATTCGCGGAAATTACCCCTCCGCTTTAACAGGCTCTGATCATGAAGAACTACGACGATCTGCAGCGTTTCCAGGAAAAAACGCAAACGCTGGACATTGCTTTTAAGGATATGTCCGGGCAATCGCTGGAAGCCGATCACAGCCAGTGGGCGATCATCCGTCAGCTGGCGACGGATGATGAGCCGGAGCTGGGTAGCGGCCAGCGCGTCGATCTGCCGCAGCCGCAGCCGATTCGCGGCGATGAGTTTGTCGCGCCGCCGCAGGCTCTTAATCCGGCGCCCGTCGCCCGCAGTGAAAAGGCATCGCTGCTGCAGAGCCTTGCCGCCAGCGCGCCGGCACCCGACACAGAAACACCGCGCAGCGCGCTGTTTCCACCGGCAAGCAGCGCGCCCACTGCCGCGTCCGTGTCGTCGCTGGCACCGGCAGCCACGCACGTAGCGCGTCAGGCGGCCACTTCACTGTTCCCACCGCCGCCGGTCAGCGCGCCGGTCGCTGAACAGGCTGTTGCCCCTGCTGCCGCAGCACCGGCCACTGCGCCCGCCGTGGCGCAGCCGGAGCCTGCTACGCCCTCGCGCTTTGGCGCACTGTTCCGCTCGCGTGCGGCGGAACCGGTTCATTTATCTAAAGAAACACTGCTCAAACCGTTACTGGAGAAGATCGCGCTATGCCATTAGTTTGTGTGTGCTCGCCAAAAGGGGGAGTAGGAAAAACCACCATGGCGGCCAACCTGGCCTGGAGTCTGGCGCGTGCCGGCAGCAAAGTGCTGGCGATCGATTTTGACGTACAAAATGCGCTGCGCCTGCATTTTGGCGTACCGCTGCACGACAGCCGCGGCTTTGTGGCGCGCTCGGAAGAGCAGGCTGACTGGAGTCAGTCAATCCTTACCACCGGCAGCAACATCTTTGTCATGCCTTACGGTGAAGTGACCGAAGCGCAGCGTGAGCGCTTCGAACACAACCTGGCGCACGATGCCCATTTCTTAAAACGCGGCCTGGATACCGTCCTGAATTATCCGGGTCTGGTGATTATTGCGGATTTTCCGCCAGGGCCCGGTCCGGCGCTGAAAGCCATGCAGGCGCTGGCCGATATGCATTTAGTGGTGATGCTGGCGGATACCGCCTCGGTGGCGCTGCTGCCGCAAATTGAAAACCATCGCATGATTGGCCAGCCATTAAATAATCAGCACGGTCATTATTTCGTGCTCAACCAAAGTGATAATCGCCGGAATATCAGCCGTGAAGTGACCGCATTTATGCAGCAGCGGCTGGGCGATAATTTACTCGGCGTGGTGCACCGCGATGAAAGCGTGGCTGAGGCCAATGCCTCGCAGCAGTCAATCTATGATTTCAGCCCGGCTTCGGCAGCGGCGTTTGATATTGAACTGGTGGCAAAAAGGGTGGCGAATATCCTGAATATCAACGTAGGCAACGGCGAAGTTCAGGCACCGATCCGCAGTCATTATTAACAAGCCCGGCCGCCAGCGGCCTGGTTCAAATAATAACAACACAGCTTCTTCAGGGTGAATCATGAGTAAACTCGGGTTTTACCTGCTGCTGCTGGTGCTTGCACCGGTCGCTGCGGTAATCGTCATCACGCCTATGGATAGCCAGAAACAGTATATTTTTGGTTTGATCAGTATTGGCATGATGTTTTTACTGGGCTTCAGTAAAAGCCGTAAAATAACCATTGTGATGGTTTTTCTTTCCGCGCTGATGTCGACCCGATATATCTGGTGGCGCACCACGGAGACGCTGCAGTTTAATTCCGAGATTGAAGCAATTCTCGGTATCGGCTTATATCTGGCCGAGCTGTACGTGTGGCTGATCTTAATTCTCGGCTTCCTGCAAACCAGCTGGCCATTAAAACGCACCATCGAACCGCTGCCGGATGATACCCGCTTGTGGCCGACGGTCGATGTCTACGTGCCGACCTATAACGAAAGCCTCGACGTGGTGCGGGATACCGTGCTGGCGGCGCAGTGTATCGACTACCCGCGCGATAAGATCAAAGTTTACCTGCTGGATGATGGCAAACGCAGCGAGTTCGCGGTATTTGCCGCCGACGTTGGCGTCGGCTATATCACCCGCGACGATAACCGCCACGCCAAAGCCGGCAACCTCAATCACGCCATGAAAATCACCAAAGGCGAGCTGATTTGCGTGTTTGACTGCGACCACGTGGCGACGCGCACGTTCCTGCAGGCTACCGTCGGTCCGTTCCTGAAAGATCCGAAGCTGGCGCTGCTGCAGACGCCGCACTACTTTTACTCGCCGGATCCGTTCGAACGTAACCTGCGCGCTGCGCGCAGCATCCCGAATGAGGGCTCGCTGTTTTACGGCCCGGTGCAGCAGGGCAACGACAACTGGAACGCCACGTTCTTCTGCGGCTCCTGTGCGGTGATCCGCCGCAGCGCGCTGGAACAGATTGGCGGCTTCGCGGTGGAAACCGTCACCGAGGATGCGCATACCGCGCTGAAAATGCAGCGTCTCGGCTGGGGCTCGGCGTTCCTGGCAATTCCGCTGGCGGCGGGACTGGCGACCGAACGTCTGGGTCTGCACGTGATTCAGCGTACCCGCTGGGCGCGCGGCATGACGCAGATTTTCCGCGTCGACAATCCGCTGCTGGGCCGTGGGCTTAAGTGGCAGCAGCGTCTGTGCTACCTCAACGCCATGCTGCACTTCCAGTTCGGCCTGCCGCGCGTGGCGTTCCTCACTGCGCCGCTGGCTTACCTGCTGTTTAACCTGAATATTATCCACTCGTCGGCGTCACTCATCTTCGCTTACGTGCTACCGCATCTGGTGATGTCGCTGTACGTCAACTCGCGCATGAACGGCAAATTCCGCTACACCTTCTGGGGTGAAATCTACGAAACCGTGATGTGCTTCCACCTGGTGATTCCGACGCTGCTGACCCTGCTGTCGCCAAAGCACGGCAAATTCAACGTGACGGATAAAGGCGGTCTGCTGGACCAGGGCTTCTTTGACTTCCACATCGTGCGGCCTCACGTCATCGTTGCCGCGCTGCTGTCGATTGGCATCGTGGCCGGCGTGGTGCGCGCCGTGGCGCATGATTACTTCGGGGTGGACCCGTATGTGATTGCGCTCAACGTCGGCTGGGCGGTGTTCAGCCTGATCATCCTGATGGCGGCGATTGCCGTGGCGCGTGAAACCAAACAGGTGCGTAAAACCATTCGTATCGAGGTGCAGATCCCGGCGGTGATTCACTATGCCAGCGGCATCTCTTCGCGCACGCAAACCAGCGATCTATCGATGGGCGGCGCGCAGCTGGATGCGCCGGACAACCGGCATGAGCACGATGAAATCGAAGAGATCGATCTGCTGCTGAAATCGGGTGCCATCACCATTCCGGTGAGCAAGATCTCCGGTGATGAGGAGACCATTCGCCTGCGCTTTGGCGCGATGCCGCTGGCGCGCCGCCGTGAACTGGTGCGCGTGGTGCTGGCGCGGGCCGATGCGTGGATCCAGCCGGAATATAAGCAGGACAATCCGCTGGTGTCGCTCGGCACCATCATCCGTACCGTCTTTGAGCTGTTCTGGCTGAGCTGGAAAGATCGCCGTGAGGCGCGCAAGCGTGATGGCCAGGCAACGGCCAAAGAGGACAGCGCAGCATGAAAACATTGACGTACACGCTGCTGGCCAGCGCGCTGACCACCACGCTGCTGCTCGCCCCGGCCTGGGCAGAGACGCCGGCGGTAACCCAGGACAGCGCCGCGCTCTCTGAGGTACCGCCGCCGCAGGGGCTGGATGGCAGTGCCGATCCGCAGCTGAAGCAGGCGGCGGGCGACGCGCCGTACACGCCGGGCGATGCAGCGCCGCTGCAGGAAAATACAGCACCCGCACAGCCGGCAGAGTCAGCACCGCCGGCAGAGGCAGCACCGCCAGCAGCATCGGCTGCGCCTGACATCGCCATTCCGCAGGTGGCTGCGGAGGCACCGGCTGCCGCTGAGCCCGCTGGCGCGCTGTTAAACCAGCCGGTGAGCAGCACCATTTCGGTGGCGCAGATGGGGCAGCCGCGCGGCATCACCCTGACCGGCGGCCAGCTGCAGTCCGGTATTCTGTTTACCCTGCCGGGCGATGAGGTGATCACTAATGCGCGGCTCAACCTGTCGCTGCGCGTCTCTGCCGCGCTGGCGGCGCGCAACACGTCGCTGCAGCTGATGCTCAACGGCCAGCCGCTCGGCACGCTGCCGCTGGGTGCCAGCGACAGCGATGTCAGCGACTATCAGCTGGATATTCCGGCGGCGATGGTGGTTTCCAGTAATAACCTCAGCTTTAAAATTAACGATGCCGACAAGCTGCTGTGCGAAAAAGAGAGCGCGCAGCAGTATCAGGTCACCATTCTGCCGAAAACCACGCTCAGCCTTGAAGGCCAGCAGCTCAACATCGGCACCAGCCTGCGCAACTTCCCGCGTCCGTTTATTGATGTGCAGCGCATGACGCCCGCCAGCGTGACCTTTGGTTTTGCCGCTAACGTTTCGCCGGATAGCGTCAGCGCCGCCGCGCTGGTGGCTTCCTGGCTCGGCATTCAGTCGGATTATCGTGGCATCCGTTTCCCGGTGGTGCGCGGCGATCTGCCCGAGCACAACGGTATCCTGATCGGCCATCCGGGTGACAAAATCGGCAGCGTGACGCTGCCCGCAGCCCGTGGTCCGCTGCTGCAGGTGATCGATAACCCCAACAATCCGGTGTACAAACTGCTGCTGGTGGTCGGTGCAGATGATGCCCAGCTGCGTCAGGCGGCCAACCGGCTGACCACGCAGCCGCTGGCCACCGATGCCAGCAGCCTGAACGTACCGCCGCAGCCGATTGGCACGCGCAAACCGTACGACGCACCGCGCTGGATCAACACCAGCCGCCCGGTGCGCCTCAGCGAGCTGCTGCGTAAAGATCAGAGCCTGACCACCACCGGTATCTGGCACGATGCGCTGCGGGTTAACTTCCGCGCGGCGCCGGATCTGTTCCTGTGGGACGGCGACGCGATTCCGGTCAATCTGCATTACCGTTTCCCGTCGGAAAGCTGGATCGATGAAAACAATTCGTTCCTCAACGTCACGCTGAACGGCACTTTCCTGCGCAACCTGACGGTGAACAAAGTCGGGCTGCTGGAGAGCGCCTGGCACCGGCTGGGCGGGGATGCACGCCAGGAGCAGTACACGCTGAAGCTGGAGCCATACCTGATTTACGGCGACAACCAGCTGGCGCTCTACTTCAACATCAAGCCAAAGGCGGATGCGCCGTGCGGCGTGCTGCTCAACAACAATATCAAGAGCCGTATCGAAGAGGATTCGTGGATCGATCTGAGCCACACGCGCCACTTCACCATGCTGCCGAACCTGTCGTACTTCGTCGGTGCTTCGTTCCCGTTCTCGCGGCTGGCGGATTTTTCGCAGACCACGCTGCTGCTGCCGGAGGCGCCCGGTGATGCCGAGATCGCTACGCTGCTGGACATGGCCGCGCGCGCCGGTAACGCCACCGGCGTGCCGCTGGTGCAGAACCAGGTGTTGTTTGGTCTGCCGAACGGCGGCACCAATCTGACGCGCCTGCAGCACAGCGATGTGCTGGCAGTGAGCACCATGCAGCACAGCGCCTTCACGCAGCAGATGCTGGCCGGCACCGCTTACCAGACCAGCGGCAACACGCTGGGCGTAAAAGAGCCGACCACCGTCGATAAGCTGCGCGGCTGGCTGACCGGTGACTGGTCTCGCCAGCAGCTGGATGCCGATCGCTACTTCTCCTCAAATGAAGCGTGGCGCGGCTTTGTCAGCTATCGCTCACCGTGGAGCGCCGATCGTCTGGTGGTGATGACGGTCGCCACCAGCGATCAGCAGCTGCTGCGTTTGCACGATGATTTGAATTCGGCGCGCATCAACGCCGGCATCCGCGGTGATACCGCCATCATCACCGATGAGAACGGCATCCGCAGCTTCCGCGTCGGGCCGCAGTTCCCGAGCGGTGAAATGCCGTGGTACATGATGGTGGTGTGGTATGCCAACCAGCACTCGGTACTGATGGCGCTGGCGGCGCTGCTGCTGTCGGCGCTGATCGGCAGTGCGGCCTGGGTGATGCTGAAGCGCCACGCGTGGCGCCGTCTCCACCCGCAAGACGATAGCCACTCCGGCCGGAAGTAAGGATAAAAATAATGAAAAAACAGCTGATAAGTGCCGGTATTCGTCAGGCGTTGCTGCTGGGCGGCGCGCTGACCTTCTCACAGCCGCTGCTGGCGGCGGAGAGCACCAATCCGGCGTTACAGGCACTGTTCGACCAGGCGGCCTACTGGCATCAGAAAGCGCATGACGATCTGGCGAAAGCCTCGCTGCAAAAAATCCTGATGGTGGAGCCGAACAATACCCAGGCGCTGTATCTGCTGGCGCTCTATTCACAGCAAAGCGGCAGCGCGGCTGATGCGGCACAGTGGCGCGCCCGCCTGAGTGCGGTATCGCCCAACGATCCGCATCTGACGGAGCTGGACAACGCCCGGCAGCTGCAGAGCATACCGCAGGCGCAGCTGTCGCTGGCGCGTCAGCAGGCGCGCAGCGGTAACATCGCCGCCGCGCTGCAAACCTGGCGCAACACCTTCAGCGGCAACGAGCCGCCACCGAGCGTGGCGGCAGAATATTATCTGACCATGGCCGGCGACCGCACGCTGCTGCCCCAGGCGGTGGAGGCGCTGCGGCAGTTTGCCGCTGATCATCCGCAGGATACCGGCGCTCAGCTGGCGCTGGGCAAAGCGCTGACCTATCAGGAAGCGACGCGCCGCCAGGGCATTGATGTGCTGGCCAGCATGGCGGACGGTAATAAAGAGGCCGATCGCTCGCTGCGTCAGGCGCTGCTGTGGCTGGCGCCGCAGGCGTCGGACGCCGCGCTGTACCAGACCTGGCAGCAGCGCCATCCGCAGGACAGCGCCGTGGTGGATTACTACCGCAAAAATGTCGGCGGCGCGGAGAAGGGCGCGGGCTTTAGCGCGCTGAACAGCGGCGACGTCAGCGGTGCGCAGAATAACTTTGAAAAAGTGCTGCAGGCCAACCCGCAGGACGCCGATGCGCTGGCCGGTATGGGCTACGTGGCGCAGCGCGCCGGACGCTACGCCGAAGCCGCCGATTATCTGACGCGCGCCGCACAGCTGGGCGGCGATCAGAGCCAGCAGCGTCAGCAGCAGGCGGCCGACGCCCGCTTTTACGCGCAGCTGGCGAATGCCCAGCAGGCGCTGAAAAACGGTGACAGCGCGCAGGCGCTGGCGCTGAGTGAGCCGCTGACGCAGGCTGAGGGCGAAAAAGGTATATCGGCGAAGCTGTTCCGCGCTGATGTGCTGCGCCGCAGCAATCAGCTGCAGCAGGCGGAGCAAACCTACCGGGCCATTCTGCAGAGCGATGCCGATAACCGCAGCGCCAAAGAGGGGCTGTTTTACGTGCTGCGCCAGCAAAACCGCAGCGCCGAAGCCAATACCCTGCTGGCATCATTGCCCGACAGCGTGCGCCAGAGCGTGGCACCGCGCGGTAACAGCAGCGATCCGCTGCGTGCGCAGGCAAAACGCGAGCTGGCGGCAGGCAACCGCAGTGCGGCCATCGCCACGCTGAACAGCGCCATTCAGCGCTATCCCAGCGACGGCTGGCTGCGACTCGATCTGGCGCGCATCTACCGCGCGCAGGGCGATAGTTTACTGGCCGCCAACGTCATGCAACCGACCCTGCGCAGCGGTGCCAGCACCAGCGAGCTGTACGCCGGTGCGCTTAACGCCAGCGAGAGCGGTGCCTGGCAGCAGGCCAGCCAGCTGCTGGCGCGCATTCCCAACGGCAGCAAGAACAGCGAGATGCGCGAACTGGCGCAGCGCGTGAATTTCAATCTGCAAATGGCCACCGCCGATCGCTATCTGGCGCAGGGTTCTGACGCGGCAGCGGCCAATACGCTGCGCGCGCTGGCCGCCACGCCGCCAGCCAATCCGGTCGATGCCGGTAATCTGGCGCAGAAACTGGCCAAAGCCGGCGATCTCACCACGGCGGTGACGGTGGTGCGCGGCAACATGCAGCGTGGCGTGCAGGGCAACGCCGGTGATTACGCCGCGCAGGTGGCGGTGCTGAATCAGGCGGGACTGACGACCGAAGCGCAGAGCTTCCTCAGCAGTCCGGAGCTGCAGGCGCGCAGTACGCCCACGCAGCTGGCCGGCATCCGCAACGGTTATGTCATCAATGAAGTCGATCGCCTGCGCGAGCAGAAGCAGTACGCCGCCGCCTATGACAAGCTGGTGGGTGCGCTGCAGCACGATCCGCAGAACCGCGATCTGATGTTTGCCATGGCGCGTCTGTATCAGTCCGGCAAGATGAACAAAGAAGCGGGCGTGGTGTATGACTATCTGCTGACGCAGGATACGCCCACTCAGGATGCGCGCACCGGTGCTATTGATGTGGCGCTGGCGCAGAACGACGTCGACAAAGCGAACACCTTAACCCGCGGCCTGCGCAATGAGCAGACGCCGGATCGCCTGTTACTGCTGGCGCGCGTGGCGGAAGCCAACGGCGAGCACAGCCAGGCGATGAGCTACCTGCGCAGCGCGCGCGGCCAGCTGATTGGTCTGCAGGGCGCACAGAGCGGCAGCGTGCCGACCGTTGGCGGTCTGGCGCTGGCGGACAATCCGTTTATCAACCGCAGCACCTCGCCGGTGTCCGGTTCGCCTTCCAGCTATGGCACGGTAATGCCGTGGCAAACGGCACCGGCCACCAGCAGCAGCGCGCAGGACGTCACGCTGGCGAGCACCACGCCGGAGGTCCGGCAGAGCCAGACGCTGCGCCAGATTGACGAGATGATGGACAATCTGCAGGAGAAAACCGGCACTTGGGTACAGGGGCAGATGCAGGTGCGCGGACGCGACGGCGAATCGGGGCTCAGCAAGCTGACCGAAGCCAAAGCGCCGCTGACCTTCTCGACCGTGCCGTTCGGCGAGTCGCGCTTCGACTTTACGATGACGCCGGTGTCGCTCACCGCTGGCAGTGCGGCCGGTGATGCGTGGCGTCGCTTCGGCAGCAACGCGCTGGTGCAGGGCAATGTGGTGGCATCCGGCGCGGCGAAAATAGACGACACGCCGTCTTCGTCGACCGATTCGCAAAAGGCCACCGGCGTGGAACTGAATATGGCGCTGAAGGGCGACAGCTACAAAATCGACCTCGGCAGCACGCCGCTCGGCCAGGATCTCAGTACGCTGGTGGGCGGCGTGCAGTGGTCGCCGAAGCTGACCGATTTCCTGACGCTGATCCTCACCGGTGAACGCCGCGCCATGACTGACAGCCTGCTGTCGTACGTTGGCGTGGAGGACAAGACCAGCGGCAAGCGCTGGGGGCGCGTCACCAAAAACGGCGGCAACGCCATGCTGAGCTTCGATAACGGCGACGCGGGTTTCTACGTCGGCGGCGGCGCTTACAGCTATCTGGGCGAGAACGTGGCGAGCAACAACAGCGTGCAGGCCACGGCGGGCGCTTACGTGCGGCCTTACCACTACGACGACCGCGAGCTGAAGGTCGGCATGAGCCTGTCGTGGATGGATTTCTCCAAAAACCTGAGTTACTTCAGCTACGGTCAGGGCGGCTATTTCAGTCCGCAGAATTATGCCGCGGTGTCGTTCCCTGTCGACTTCAGCCGCAAGTTTGATGACCTGAAAGTCAACGTTGGCGGTTCGGTCGGCTATCAGTCGTACAGCCAGGACAAGAGCGCGTATTTCCCCAACGATCCGTCGCTGCAGTCCCAGCTGCAAAGCCTCGCCGATCAGGGCTTTGTCAAAAGCGCCTACTACAGCGGTGAGAGCAAAAACGGCATCGGCTATAACCTGCACGCCGGTGCCGATTATAAGATTAATAAAGATGTCACCATCGGCGGCCAGCTCGGCTATGACACCTTTGGCGATTACAACGAAAGCACAGCCAATCTGTACTTCCGTTATCAGTTTGGAGACAACTAATGAGTGAGCAACCGGGCGCACGCATCAGCCATCCGTATCAGCCGGGCTGGTTTGATCTGGTCAGCGTGATGATTGAGAGCATGCTGGACAACGCTGGCGCGGAGGCGGAAGCCTTCCTCAACGGCGTGGGCGAATTGCTGGCAACGCGCTATCCTTTGCCGGAGGCGCGCACCGTGCAGGATCTGGAGCGCGAAATTAATCTCCAGCTGGCGCGCTTTAACTGGGGCTTTGTTCAGCTACAGCCGCAGCAGAACGCGATTATGCTTGAGCACCATGCACTGCCGCAGGGTGACAGCCAGCTTGATGCAGAACGCTGGCAGCTGGCGCTGAGCGCAGTGCTGGCCGGCGTGTACGCGCAGTGGCTACGTGCGCAGGGTGGTAGCGCGGCGGTACCGCTGACGCTGGAAAAAATCGACGGCGGCACGCTGCATTATCGATACCAATAGGAAGCTGTGATGAGAGTGATGCGGTTCTGGCGTCAGTGGATGCTGTGTTTCATGGTGATATTTTTCAGTGCTCAGGCGGCCGCTGATGGCTGGAGCAGTTACAAAAGCCGCTTTATGAGCAGCGACGGCCGCATCAGCGATACGGCCAATAACAACGTCAGCCACACCGAAGGTCAGGGCTACGGCATGCTGCTGGCGGTGGCGTATAACGATCGCGCCACCTTTGATTTGCTGTGGCAGTGGACGCGTACCCATCTGCGCAATCCGCAGAATGACCTGTTCTACTGGCGCTATACGCCAGGCGCAGCCGATCCCATCGCCGATAAAAATGATGCTTCGGACGGGGATGTGCTGATCGCCTGGGCGCTGCAGCGCGCGGCGCAGAAGTGGGGCGGTGATTATCAGCAGGCGTCGGATCGCATTCAGCGCGCGGTCATCAAGCTAACGGTGATCGACTACGCCGGCCGCAAGGTGATGCTGCCGGGCGCGCAGGGCTTCAATAAAACCAGCTATGTGGTGCTTAACCCTTCCTATTTCCTGTTCGCCGCATGGCAGGAGTTTGCGCAGCACAGCCATCTGCGCGTGTGGAACACGCTGATTGATGATGGCCTTGCGCTGCTGGGCGACATGCAGTTTGGCAAAACCGGCCTGCCGCTGGACTGGGTGGCGCTGAACGCCGATGGCTCCGTCGCGCCGGCGGTCGGCTATTCCAACCGCTTCAGCTATGACGCGATTCGTATTCCGCTTAATATCTGGTGGTACGATCCGCAAAGCCTGCGGCTGGTGCCATTCCAGCGCGTCTGGCAGGGCTACGCGCGCGACACCACGCCAGCGTGGTTTGATGTGCTGGCCAATACCCCGGCACCTTACAATATGGAAGGTGGCCTGACCGCGGTGCGCGACCTGACGCTCAACCAAACCGGCTACCTCAGCGACCGCCTGGCGCCGGAGCAAAACTATTTCTCCGCCAGCCTGCAACTGCTGACCTGGCTGGCTTATCAGGAGAAGCGATAGCCGAACGCTACCTGCACCCGTCGGGATTTATACCGGAGCGCATCAAAGCGCACCCTGTAAAAACCACGCAACTATCTTGTAGGGTCGCCATTTATGGCGACCTTTTCATTTTCGTGTGCTTATTTAAAATCCGCATACGGTTCCAGTGGCTGTGGTGGCATATCCATGTCGCCGTTCCAGCCGGCCATTGAGTAGCGCACATACAGCAGCCCGTGGCTTGGGGTGTAATCTTTCGCCTGCTGAATGTCCATGGCTAAACCCAGCGACCAGTGCGGCGTGATGCGCCGCTCTACCAGCGCCTGCAGTGTATAACCGAAACCGCGCCCTGAACTGCTATCCGATGGCGGATTGCTGGCCAGCGTAAAGCCGGGATTCACCGGGTAGCGCGCCTGAGCGTTAGTGGTTGACTGTGACCACGACACCGAGCCACCGAGTTCATACGACCAGTTTTCGGTGCGCTGACGCCAGGTCAGCGGCACCGCCAACGAGAAGTAGCGCTGCGGGCTGTAATAGCCGCCCTGGCCAAAGGTGTAGTCGCTCAAATCTTTCTGATAGTGCCACAGCATACTGTTCAGGCCGATGGTGGCGCGCTGGTTGTCGCTATTGATCAGCTTGTAGTAATAGCCTGCCATCAGCCGTTCGCGGCTGTTGTCCGCCACGTTTTCACCGCTGATTTGATGGGCGCTGAGATCGGCCCACACCCCGTGCGCGCCGCCCCGATCGTAACTCAGGCCGATGCCGCCGCCGGTCGCGACGACGCCGCCCCAGTTTCTGCCGCCGTTGGTGGTCGGATCGCGCGCGCCGGCGTAAGCCAGCAGCGAACTGGAGATCGGGCGACGTGAAGCGGTAAAGGTCACCCCGAGATCGTCGATGTCAGTTTTCCAGCTTACGCCGCCGACCCAGTTAGTGACGGTAAAACCGAGCGGCGTGGTGCCGATATCGGCTGACCAGCGATCGTTGTGCCAGCCGACGCCCAGCGCGGTGCCTTCGTCCCGCTGGGTGAAATCGCGCCGGCAGCCCCCGGCGTTGGCGTCGTTACAGCTGCCGAACAGTTCACTGTGGCTGCCATCCGTGGTGGAAAACGTCCCGGCAGACACCTGTACGTGATCAACGCGCACAAAGCTGCGGCCATCGGCCAGCGGGGTTTCCGCCTGCAGCATGGTGGTATGGGCGGTAAAGTCAGAGGTGCCTCCGTTGCCCTTATCGCGCGAGTAGTCCTGTTCCAGCGTCACAGTGGTGTCCTGCTGGCGATACAGATCAGCGGCGTCGCTGCGAATGCTGCGCTTCAGCCAGTCGTCCTGTGCCTGCGTGCGCGTCAGCCGGGTATAGCGGGCGTTATCGTCTGGCAGCGCAGGGGTGATGCCGCTGGCGACCATCGCCGCGCGGTAATCCTGCTGTGCCAGCGCGGGCTGGCGCTGCTGTCTCTCCAGCCGCGCGGCATCACGCAGCACCAGCGCTTTTTCCTGTGACGGCGCGACAGCGGCGGCGCGGGTTTTCAGCGCGCTGAACAGCTGCTGCGCTTTGAAGAGATCGCCGCTGTTTTGCCAGGCGAGCGCCACGCGCCGGCCGCTGTTCAGGCTCTGCTGCGCCACGCTGTCTGGCAGGCTGTGCAGCGCTGCGCGCGCTTCGGTGGTGCGCTGCAGCGCCAGCAGCGCCTCGATGCGGCCGAGCGCGGCATCGTTGTTGCTGGCGTCCTGCTGCAGCACCTGCTGATAACCGGCCAGCGCTGTTGTGGCATCGCCCCGCTCCAGCGCCCAGTCGGCCAGCGTAATGTCGCGGCGCGGCGAGGCCGGCTGCTGTTGCAGCAAGCGGATGGCGGCGGCTTCATCACCGCGGGCGCGTAGCTCCCCGGCACGCCCGAACGCCTGGTTTTGCGCCAGGCGATCCGCCAGTTCATGCATGTTGCTGTCCCAGCGGGCGGTGGGTAAACGGTGCAGCGTGGCCAGCGCGGCGGCATCGTCGTCGCCGGATGACTGCCACAGTGCCGTGGCATACAGCGCGGCTGGCTGCTGCGGCTGCTGGCGCACCATCGCGGCCATTACCGCCGCGCCTGCCTGGTTGTCACCGCTGCTGCGTAGCGCATTGGCCAGCCGCCAGGCCAGCCAGACATCATCCGGTCGCGCCTGAGCCGCCTCACGGTATTTCGCTACCGCCTGCGGCCATTGCTGCTGCTGCGCCAGCGTATCTGCGTCGGCCAGCAGGCTCTCAATACGTAAATTGCTCAGGCGCTGCTGCGCCGTGCCGTTACTGCGGTCAAGGCGCAGCGCCTGCTGCCAGTACTGTCGGGCTAACGCGCTGTTTTTACGCGCCTGCGCCACATCACCGAGGCCGATGAGCGCCCAGCTGTCATTGCTGTCGATGGCCTGCGCGCTGCGGTACTGCCGCTCAGCGCCGGACAAATCCCCCTGCTTCAGCGCCGCGTCGCCGCTGTCGATAGCCAGCCAGTAACGATTGGTCTGTAACAGGGACTGCCACTTGCCGA
Organism: gamma proteobacterium symbiont of Axiagastus rosmarus; assembly: GCF_059730925.1. Taxonomy (NCBI): domain Bacteria; kingdom Pseudomonadati; phylum Pseudomonadota; class Gammaproteobacteria; species gamma proteobacterium symbiont of Axiagastus rosmarus. The sequence continues at coordinate 3,966,606 of NZ_AP035925.1, read as the reverse complement.
TTTGCGTGCTGGCCTGGCCCGCCTGAATCGCTTTCTGTAGCCAGCTGATGGCGGCGGCGCGGTGACCGGCACGCGCCTGTGCCTGGCCCATAGCACCGAGCAGTTCGGCGTCGTCCGGATTGGCCTTCAGCGCCGCCTGTAATGCGCCGATTGCCGCCGCGCCGCCGCCAGCTTCGACCAGCGCCAGGCCGCGCATGCGCTGGCGGAAGGCCGGATCGGCCAGCATTTTTTGCTGACGCGCCAGCTCATCCGCTCCGCGCTGTTGCGCATCGCCGCTGGTGAACACCTGCAGATACTGCTGCAGGCTGGCAACGCTGCGCTCGCTCACCGGCTGGTTCTGGATCTGCTGCAGCCACAATTCAGACGCGGCATCGCGGCCGCCGTCGCGGTTGGCCAGCTGACGCAGCTGGGTCACCGCCTGATCCGGCTGATTATTATCAAACGCCATGCGCGCCAGCTGTAGCTCGACGCCGATATTGCCCGGATAACGCTGCTCCAGCGCCTGCAACTGACGCCAGGCGAGCGGCTGCTGGCCCGGCAGGCGCGCCACCAGTCGCCAGTACTCCAGTTCGGTGTTTACATCGGGAAAGACGCCGTGAAATAGCGCATCCCACGCTGCTTTGGCCTCCGGCAGCCGTCCGGCGGTGGCCAGCAGCCGCGCCTGCTGCAGCTGCTGACGTCCTTCGGGGCTCATCAGGCGCAAACCTGCCGCAGATTCGCGTGTGGCTGCGTCATCCGGCGCAGCCTTTTGCAGCGCATCGAACAGCTGCTGCGCTTTGGCCTGATCGCCCTGACGCAGCGCCATACGAATGCGTGCCGCCAGCACCTGCGGGTTATCCGGATCGATTTTTTCCAGCCGGTACAGCGACTGCTGCACCAAATCGTATTTGTTGGTGGATTCGCCGGTACGAATCTGCATCAGCAGCCACGCTACCGGCGCCACCTGCGGACCGGGCGCGGCCGCCACGCTGCCGGCCAGCGCACTGGCGATCAGCAGCGCAAGCGGTAACTTATTCATCGTCATCCAGCTCAGCCAGGCGACGACGGCTTACCATGCGCATCAGGCGCCAGGCCATCAGGGCGAACAGGATCACCACCAGCACGGCACACACGGCCAGCCATACCGGATGGGTGGCCAGCAGATTCCACAGCCGCTCCCACCACGGCAGATGCCCGACAAAGTAGGTATCGCCCACGCGCACGCTGTTGACGCCGGACTCCCGGACGATGCTGACAGAACCGAACATCGCCGCGCGTTTGCCGCTGTCGCGCAGCGCTGCATTCAGCAAATCCCAGCCGTGCGGGCTGTCAGCCAGCAGCGCCACCACGCTGCGCTGATCGTGGAACGGCGACTGGAAGCCAACCAGGGCGCCGATCGGACCGCGCGAACTGATGCCGGTCTGGCTTTCGGCAGTGCGCTCGCTGGCTGACAGTGGCACGTTGGGCGCGCTGCCCGGGCGCGATGGCATGTTGAGGGTGCTGCGCGTGCGATCCACCAGCAGATTGATCGCCGTGTCCGCCTGCAGATCCGGCGGAATGCTGCCGATCAGCAGCAGATCGGCATCGTGGTCTTTCGCGTTGCGCCAGTCATCGCTCATCTGCACGCGCAGTGCCGGATAGCCGGTCTGGGCGCCGATCGCCCCCAGCGCGTCAAGCAGCGTACTGACTTCGCCGCTCTCCGGTTTTGCCGGCACCAGCACCAGGGTTTGCGCCAGATCGGCGAAGCGGCTGAACGGGAAGCCAGCGCTGGCAAACGCGCCGAGCGAGGGCATTTCGATGTAGTGACGATAGCCGGAGAAATCGATGCTGGAGCGATCGTCGATCACCACATGATGCGCGACGGGGGTGACGGTCTCACAGCGGCCATCTGCAGTGCCGCCGATAAAGGTATTGGCGTAGTCAAAATCAAAGCGCAGCTGGTTCACCACACCGAGACGCAGTGCCGGAATGGTCAGCTGACGGCTGTTGTCCTGCAGGCCCTGCATCAGCGGAATGCGCATCAGCTGCTGGCCCGCGCCATCTTTACTGGTCAGCGGATAATCCTGCATGAACTGGTTATTGAGATGCACCGCCAGCCGTGAGCCGTCCTGCTGCACCGGTGAGGTGTAGCGATAGATCAGGTCCATATCAATGCCGCGTGCGCGCACCAGGAACAGATCCGGCGGCAGGTTGAGCGTCAGGCTAATCGGGTTGGGTTGCAGGCCATCAGCCTGCAGCTGGTTCTGATACTGCGTCAGTTCACCAAAGGTGGTGCGGCGATCGGTGCGAACCCAGTTTGGCGCATCGTACGGCTGGCGCGGGGCCAGCAGTTTCACGCTGTCGATGGTGGCGCGCTCGCCGCGCAGCAGCAGTTCACCCTGCGCAATGCCCTCTACTGCGGTGATCAGATCGTTATCGTCGCGGCCGAGAATCAGCAGCATCTTCTGATAGGGATTGTCCGGCTGGCTGACCATTTCCACGGTGGGTTTGTCCACCGGCGGCAGCGTTTGCAGGAAGTCAGGCCGGCGATCGTTGGTGGCGAACACCACCGCATGCTGCCCTTCCGGCAGCTGGTTATACAGCACCGGGAAGGACTGGCCGCGCCACTGCGCCTGGCTACCGAACCACGAGGCCAGCAGGCCTGCCGCACGCTGTTGCTGCACATCCGGCTGGCCGCTGAACACCATCGGCAGCTGCAGCGGCCGGTTGTCGCGCGCGTCAAAGAATGGCTCCGGGAAATGGGAGAGATCGTTTTTCAGCGGCAGCTTCTGCAGCGTCAGGTCCAGTTTGCTCGCTTTACCGATATCCAGCCAGATGGTGCTGTTGGCCGGATTTTCACACACGTTGGCGTAGTGGCCGACCAGTTCCAGGCGGATGCGGTTGAAATCGCTAATGTAGCGCGGGTCGATCGCCAGCTGCGTCTGGTTCTCTTTGCCGAGCTGATCGGCGGTGACGGTGACCAGGCCCACCAGTTCATCGTTGAGATACACCTTGAGCTGCGACTGCGTCGGCAGCAGCGCCGGCGAAGGCCGGTAGTTGAGCGTCAGCAGCGCGCGCGTGACCACTTCGTCGCTGCGCACGCCGAACTCAATCTGGCTGGTGGGGACGGTGCCGCGCAGCGTCATGCTACCCGGCGGCGGTGCCACCTGGGTAAACAGCAGCTGGCTATCGCGCAGCGGGGCGCTGGCATCGAGCGGTTGGTTCACGTCGGGCAGCGGCGCAGAGGTTGCCGCAGGCGGTGCATCAGGAAGTGCCGCCTGCGCCAGAGACGCCGTGCCCAGCAGCAGGGCGGTGAACCAACTCAGTTTTCTCGTCATGGTCATATCATCAGCTTAGGTAAAATCAGTGTTGAGCGTTGCCGGTCGCGGACGGACGTTGTGCGGCAACAGCGTTGCCAGCCAGTGCAGTCCGGCGGTCAGGCCACGGAACAGGCGGCGCAGCGGTGCCGGACCATACTCCGCCAGCCGCAAATAGCCTTTGAAGCCGAGCAGCATAATGTCCGCCAGGCTCTGCACCGGTTTATCCTCCGGAAAACCGTCCTGCCACAGCGCCCAGGTATCGGCGCGCGCAAAGGTGCACTGAATAAATTCGATGTGCTGGCGGGTGGAGAGCTGGTGCAGGCGGATACCCGCGCGGCGGCCAAATACGCGCTGTACCTGGCACGGGAAGCTGAACTCCTGCTGTCCGCGCCGCAGCAGCAGCGAGACGCTTTCGTTCTCGCGCAGTGCATCCGGCTCGCGCAGTTCGACGCCCACGCCGCCGTCAGAGTAGTCGCGCAGCGTGCACGGCAGCATGTGACCATCGGCGCGTGCCAGCGCCGCCGGCATGGCGATCTCCACGCGGTGCGCTTCACGGATTTGACGCGCTTCCACCGATACCGCCACCGCGCCGCCGAGAATAATCATGTTGTAAACCACCCACACCAGACTGACCCAGATGGTGAGCAGCTCATTGGCCGGGCCGTGCGCCATGCGCCAGAAGCCCATGCCGATACCGGCAATGTTCAGCAGCACCAGCAGCATATAGGGTTTGGTGATCACCCAGTCGAGATGGCGCTCTTCTACCAGGCCCCCTTTGGCGGTCACGTTGAATTTGCCTTTGTGCGGATTAAACAGCGCGACCGTGGTGGGGCGGGCGATGTACCAGGCGAGCACGGTTTCATACACCTCGCTCCAGAACGAGTGGCGCCAGCGCCCCTGGATGCGCGAGTTGGTCAGACTGGTATGCACCATGTGCGGCAGCACGTAGATGGCGATGGCCAGCGCGGGCGCATAGATGATGTAGGCATGGCACAGCAGAAACGCCAGCGGCGCCAGCAGAAAGATCAGCCGGGGAATACCGGCAAGAAAGTGCAGCATGGCGTTGGCGTAACACAGCCGCTGTACCAGCTTCAGCCCTTTGCCAAACAGCGGATTATCGAGACGGAAGATCTGCACCATGCCGCGCGCCCAGCGGATGCGCTGGCCAATATGCGCTGACAGACTTTCGGTCGCCAGCCCGGCAGCCTGAGGAATGCGGATGTAGGCCGAGGTGTATCCGCGGCGGTGCAGTCGCAGCGAGGTGTGCGCATCTTCGGTAACGGTCTCTACCGCGATGCCGCCAATCTCATCCAGCGCGCTGCGGCGCAGCACTGCGCAGGAGCCGCAGAAAAAGGCGGCATCCCAGGTGTCGTTACCATCCTGCACCAGACCGTAAAACAGCGAGCCTTCATTCGGCGTCTGGCGGAAACGGCCGAGGTTGCGCTCAAACGGGTCTGGCGAGAAGAAGTGGTGCGGTGTCTGCAGCATGCCCAGCCGGTGATCTTTCAGGAACCAGCCCATGGTGAGCTGCAGGAATGAGCGCGTCGGCACGTGGTCGCAGTCAAAAATCGCCACGTATTCGCTGCGGCAGGTGGTTTTCAGCGCATGGTTGATGTTGCCGGCCTTGGCGTGTTCGTGGCTGGGGCGCACCACGTAATTGACGCCCACGCTGGCGGCAAACTCGCGAAACTCCTCGCGCGTGCCGTCATCAAGAATATAGATGTTGAGTTTATCCTGCGGCCAGTCGATACCCAGCGCAGCATAGATGGTGGGTTTGACCACGCTGAGCGGCTCGTTGTAGGTCGGCACCAGAATATCGACGCTGGGCCAGCTGGCGATCTCCGGCGGCATGGAGACCGGCTGGCGGTTGAGCGGCCACAGCGTCTGGAAATAGCCCAGCACCAGTACCGTCCACGCGTAGGTTTCCGCGCCAATCAACAGCAGGCCAAACGTCAGGCTGAGCGGATCGTCCCAGTTAAGGGTTTCCGTATAGCGCCACCACAGATAGCGGCAGGAGATGGTGAGCGACAGCACGATCAGCATGATGGTCACCAGCCGGCCCGGCATACGGCGCACCAGCATGGCCAGCGCCCACAGCAGCAGCACAAACACAAACTGCGTGGTGATATCAAACGGCTGCGAGATGCACAGCAGCGCCAGCAGGCTGGCGGCGATCGCCACTACGATGAACAGCAACTGACGCACGCGCCGTGGCAGGCGCTGCAGCCAGCGTTCGCTGCGCTGCGGTACGCCGCTGTGCTCCAGCCGCGCCGGCAGCTGCGCCAGCCATTGATACAGCTGCTGGCGCCAGCGGAACAGCGAGCCAAAGGCGTTAAAACGTTTACGCTCGCTGCGCGCGCTGCCGTCCAGCGGCAGCATGATAAGCAGCCACAGGCTCTGGAGTGCATAGCGCACAATATCCAGCGGACGCGGGCGCAGCGGAGAGATATGCGGGAAGTAGCGCTGACGCTGCTGCAGCACGCGCCGCCACGCCGGCGTTTCCAGCCGCAGCAGCGACCAGGCGAGCACGCACCACAGCAGATGCAGCGCGACCGTTAACCGCCCGGCGCCGTGCTGACGCGCCAGGTGCGCGCGCTGCTGCAATGCCTGCGAGGCCTGCGGCACCAGCAGCCAGCGCAGCGCATTCATGCGCCACCTCCGGCGACATGCAGCAGCAGCCAGTTGGCCAGCGTATTGATCTCTTCGCTGGCCAGCGCATGCGGACGCCAGGCGCCCACCGGCTGTTTCATCATCAGCGCTTCCGCCAGCGCTTCATCGCGATGAATAACCTGTGGAATCAGGTTCTTAAGCGAGCGCAGCCACAGCTGATGCAGATCCTGCTGCAGCTGGCTGTTGGCGTTGAACTGGTTAATCAGAAACAGCGTCTGCGGCGAAAAGTGCGCGCGGTGCAGGCGCAGCTGGCAGTTGGCATCCAGCGTTAACAGCTGAAGCAGCCGATCGGCGGCCGGGATGAACGCCAGCTGCCACGGCAGCAGATCCGCCGGAAGGTCGAAAATAATCCACTGATAGCGCTGTTTCAGGGCCGGCAAAGCCTTAAGCAGCGGTTGTGCAATTTCCGCTGTCGCTGCGTTTAAGGATAAGGTCTGCTGATGCGTGAGCGTGCCAGACGGCAGAAAATCCAGCCCCGGCTGATAGCGCAGCGCGCTGTGCTGCCACGGCTGGTTATCCAGCTGCGCACGCAGCCAGCCGTGCGGCGTGTCGAGCGGCAGATTAAAGTGGGCCGCCAGTTGATTGGCTGGCGAAAGGTCGATAAGCAGCACCGACTGCTGCAGCGCGTTTAGCGCCCAGCCCAGCGCGGCACTGAGTGCCGTCGCGCCGCACCCGCCGCGCAGCCCCTGTAAGGCGAGAACCGGCATTAGCGTGGTGACTCCGGTCCCTGCGTGCATTCCTGCAACAACGGCCAGCGCGACAGCAATTGTTGCAGACGCGCTTCACGGGCAATATCAATATAGCGAAACGCCTTCAGTGAAAAGGCGTCACTCAGGGCGTTAATATCATCCTGATCTTCGCTGCCGACAGCGATCAGTGAAAAAGCATTTTCAGTTTTCATTACTTTTTTGCCACCAAAGAAACGACAACGGATAAAGAGGGGTGATATTTTTCTTGTCGCGTATAAAACCGCAGCCAGCGATTTCTGACCCGGCAAAGTCAAACAGTCTGGCGCGTGCGCAGCTTTTTTTATTTCAGCAGTTCCAATCGTTGCCGTCTATATTAAACTAGCCTGGATTGTACAGATCGCGACGCTAATATGAAAAATCTTTATACGCTTGGCCTGCAGCAGGTACAACAGGAATTAATCGCCCTGCAGTCGCCGGGATTTTACTGGATAACCTGCCAGCGGCCCGAAGACGCACGAACGCTGTTACGTCAGGTGGTTAGCCAGCAAAAGGCGGCCACGCTGGTGAGCGCGGATGCATCCCCGCAGACGCTGTTAACGCCCGATCCGCCCGGCGGTCCGGCACGTATTCCCTTATTTTCGCTGCCTGCCAATAAAGCCAGCCTGCAACATCTGGCCAGCGATATGGCGCGCGTAATGAATAAACGTAGCGGTCTGGTCATGTTTTATAGTCAGGCGGCGCTGTGGAACAAATTATCCCCGGATGAACTGACCGTGTGGATAAAAGGCTTGCGCCGGGTTCTGTTAAAAAAACAAATGACGCTGCTAATGATCACCTGCGGAACCGCAATTATTCCCCTGCGAAATCATCTGCAGCGTTATTTTCGTCAGCTTGATGGTGTCGCTCATTTAGAATTTCAGCAGGATAGCTGGCAATATCGAATTAACTGGTGGTACTCCGCCGATAAATTGCTGGCCGACCGCGCTATCCGCCTGAACTGTATTGATAATCAGTTTATTGCGCAGGCTGAAGCCGCCGCGTCGCAGCCGCTGAGCCTCAATGATGAAAACCAGTTTCTGGCCCAGCAGGATGTACTGGAAGGGGCGCCGCCGCTTTCTGCGCAGTGGCAACTGTTCAGCGATAACGAGAGCGTGTATGCGCGCGGGCAGCAGGCTAACGCCGCCACGGTCATCTTTAGCCTGGCCCACAATCAGGATGTACCGACTCTGGCGAGCATGGTCCATGGTTTGCGGCGATCGCGCGGCAACGCGCTGAAAATCGTGGTGCGGGAACTCGGTACCAGCCTGCGCTACAGTGATGAACGTTTGCTGCTGGCGTGCGGCGTTAACAGCATTGTCCCAACGGCGGCGCCGCTGTCGCGCTTGCTGACCGCGCTGGAAGGCGTGCAGGGCCAGCAGTTTACCCGCCACGTGCCGGCCGATCTGCCGGCGCTGGTGCAGGCGCTACAGCCGCTGCAGCAGAAAGGCTATTTGCCGCTGGAGCGTTTCTGTGCGGCGGTACAGCAGTTGATGAACAATACGCTGCTGCCGGAAAACGACAAAGGGCTGATGGTGGCGCTGCGCCCGGTGCCGCAGCTGTCGCCGCCGCAGGTGCTGACGCTGTGTAAACCACGTCGTTTTGGCGACCTGGTGACGCTGGTTGACGATCGGCTCTATTTATTCCTCTCTTCCTGCCGCTTTAACGACCTGGACATTGCCCTGAAATCGATATTTTCCCTGCCGCACGACGAGCTGTTCAGCAACCGCATGGTGTGGTTTGCCGACAATCAGATTTTGTCGGAGGTGAATAAAGTGCGGCAGCTGACGCCGGTGGCGCAGTTCGAACCGCTCAGGGTACCGGCCGCTGCGCAACCAGCCGCGCCGGCAGCGGCCGCGCCGCGCAGCCCTCAGACGCCGCAGCCAATCATCATAGATCTCGGGGAACCGCACGTATGACGCTGATGGATGGTGTGCAGGTGGCGATCCTGCTGTTACTGATTTTGCTGTTCCTGAAATCGCTGTGGCGACGCTGGCTGCCGCAGCGCAGCACCAGCCTGCTGATGCGCCTGTTACCTGCCCGCGCCCTCAAATCGGAAGGGCAGTGGCAACGCCAATCGACCAAAACGGATAAACATGGATAACACACCTTCGACGCTGCACGCGGCGCGCTGGCGCGGCCTCGGCGGCTGGAACTTTTACTTTCTGATCAAATTTGGTCTGTTGTGGTACGGCTATCTCAACTTCCATGCACTGAGTAATCTGGTGTTTCTGGCGTGGCTGCTGTTTCCGCTGCCGTCAGCGCGGCTGCATCGTCTGCGCCAGTGGGTTTCGCTGCCGATTGGCTTCGCGCTGTTCTGGCACGATACCTGGCTGCCGGGTCTGAACTCGCTGCTCAGCCAGGGCAGCCAGGTGGCGGGATTCTCGCCGGCCTATCTGCTGGATTTGCTGCAGCGCTTTATTAACTGGGAGATGATCGGCGCGGCCTTTGTGCTGCTGGTGATTTACCTGTTCGTGGCGCAGTGGATTCGCGTCACCGTGCTGGTGTCGCTGGCGCTGATCTGGCTGAACGTGCTGACGCTCGCCGGCCCGGCGGTCAGCCTGCTGCCCAGCAAAGCCGCCGCACCGCCGGTGGCGCTGAACGACAAACCGGCCGCCAGCCCGGCCGCGGCGGGACTCGATCAAAGCGCACCGCCCACCAGCGCCAACCTCACCGCGTGGCTGAATCGCTTTTACGACAGCGAACGCCAGCGCGTCACGCACTTCCCGGATGCGCTGCCCGCCGATTCCCAGCCGTTCGATATTCTGGTGATCAACATCTGTTCGCTGGCGTGGTCGGACATTGATGTGGCGCAGCTGCGCGACCATCCGCTGTGGAAGCACTTTGATATCGTGCTGAACAACTACAACTCTGCCACCGGCTACAGCGGTCCGGCCGGTATTCGCCTGCTGCGTGCCAGCTGCGGCCAGACCTCACACAGTAACCTGTATAAAGCCACCGACCAGCGCTGCTATCTGTTTGATAATCTGGCGAAGCTTGGCTTTAAGCAGCAGCTGATGATGGACCATACCGGCGTGTTCGGTAACTACCTGAAAGAGCTGCGCGAGGACGGCAACATGCAGGCGCCGCTGATGTCGCAGGCCGGGATTGCGCCAGAGCTGACGTCTTTTGATGGTTCGCCGGTGTACAACGACGGGCAGCTGATGCAGCGCTGGCTTGATGATCGCAGCAAAAGCAGCGATGCGCGCAGCGCCACCTTCTACAACCTGATTCCGCTGCACGACGGTACGCGCGAGCTGGGCAGCACCCGCACCGCCGAGTGGCAGCCGCGCGCACGGGTGCTGTTCGACCAGCTCGATACCTTCCTGACCAATCTGGAGAAGTCGGGACGCCGGGTGATGGTGCTGGTGGTGCCGGAGCACGGTGCGGCACTGCAGGGGGATAAAATGCAGATGTCCGGGCTGCGCGACATTCCGAGCCCGGGCATCACCCACGTGCCGGTTGGCATTAAATTTGTTGGCATGAAAGCGCCGCATCAGGGCCAGCCGCTGACCATCGATACGCCTGTCAGCCTGCTGGCGATTTCCGAGCTGGTGTCGCGGGTGGTGGACGGTCAGGTGTTTAACGCACCGAACGTCAACATGTCGGTGCTGGCGGATAACCTGCCGCAGACGCCGGTGGTGTCGGAAAATGATAACGCCGTCGTGATGATGTACCAGGGCAAACCGTGGATTCGCCTTAACGGCGGCGACTGGGTAGCCTATCCGCAGTAAAACCTGAGCGGCAAACGGTGCGGGCTGGCGCGCACCGTTTTGTCTCTGCGCCGCTAATGGCTGACAAAATGCTGAAACCGCGCGTAAAGCGGGGCAGTTGCGTGATTTTCGCCTTTATCCCGGCGCAAAAAAATGCTGACCTGGGATATACTTGCTGCGCATTCCGGCAACTGTCACGGCCCCCGGCGGCCAGGAGAGGTTTTGTTGCGCGTCAGTCGTTCGTTAACGATAAAGCAGATGGCCACCGTGTCCGCCGTGGCGCTGGTCACCATCTGTATTTTTATCGTCATCCAGTTATTCCATTTTGTGCAGCAGCGCAGGGTGGATTACGCCCAGCAGATGGAGAACGTCGCGCATACCGTGCGCCAGCCGCTGTCCGAAGCGGTGCTCAAAGCCGATATCCCGCAGGCCGAACGCATTCTGAATACCCTTAAGCCGGCGGGCATTCTGTCGCGCGCCGATGTGGTGCTGCCGAACGCCTTCCAGGCGCTGCACGCCGACTTCGCGCCGGAGAAGCCGGTGCCGCGCTTTGTCGCCCGGCTATTCGAACTGCCGGTGCAGATTACGCTGCCGCTCTATTCGGTCGAGCGCAGCGGGCTGCCGAAGCCGATTGCCTATCTGGTGCTGCAGGCTGATTCGTCGCGCGTTTATCAGTTCCTGCTCAGCACGCTGTCCACCATGATCACCACCTATCTGCTGCTGGCGCTGATTCTGTCCGTGGCGATCAGCTGGTGTATCAACCGGCTGATCGTGCATCCGCTGCGTAATATTTCGCGTGAGCTGCAGGAGCTGCCGCCGCCCGCCATTCTCACTCATAAGCTGGCGCTGCCGCACAATCATCGCGACGATGAGATCGGCATGCTGATTCGCAGCTACAACCGCAATCAGCAGGTGCTGGAGTCGATTCACGATGAGATGAGCCGGCTGACCACCCATTTCGCGGTGACCGATTTGCCCAACCGCGCGCTGTTTCTGGCGCTGCTTGATCAGCACATCCGCCATCGCCACAGCCAGCAGCCGTGGGGGCTGATGGTGATCCGCATCGAAACCCTGCAGGAAGCCAATGGCGTCCTGAGCGATGAGCAGCGCGATACGCTGATGCTGACGCTGGTGGAAAAAATCCGCAGTACCATTGATGACCATACCCTGCTGGCACAGACCGGACCGAGCGACTTTGCGCTACTGATGAAGCGTGCGCACAACCCGTTTCGCGCCATGCGGCTGGCGCGCAACCTGATGCTACGCATCAACCAGCCGGTGAACCTGTATCAGCTGCAGCTGCGCCCCAACGCCAGCATTGGTCTGGCGCTGCATGATGACAACACCGTGTCCGCTGGCGAACAGCTGGCGCGCGCCACGTCGGCGATGATGTCGGCGCGCCATCAGGGTAAAAACCAGATTCTGTTCTTTGACCCGGCGCTGACCGAGCGGGCGCAGAAGCGCTTAACCCAGGAGCACGACATCCTGCAGGGCCTGCAGGATGGCCAGTTTGCGCTCTATCTGCAGCCGCAAATCAATATGGCCACTGGCGAGCTGGCCGGCGCAGAAGCGCTGCTGCGCATGCGTATGCCGGACGGCAGCTACGGGTTATCCGAAGAGTTCATCGCCAGCGCCGAAGAGATTGGCGTCATCTCCGCGCTCGGCCGCTGGGTTTTTGAAGAGGCGTGCCGCATTATCGCTGGCTGGCAGCGCCACGGCATCAATCTGCCGCTCAGCGTGAATATCTCCGCAGTACAGCTGCGCGATGCCAGCGTGGTGAGCCACCTGCAGGGGCTACTGGAGCGCCACCGCATTGCGCCGGGTAACTTCGTGCTGGAGATCACCGAAACCGCGCAGATTGGCGATGCTGAACAGGCGATGGCGCTGCTGCGCTCGCTGCAGCAAACCGGGGTGGCGGTCGCGCTGGATGATTTCGGCATGGGCTATTCCAATCTCAACTACCTGCATCAGTTCAAAGCGCTGCCGGTCAATAAGCTAAAAATGGATCGCAGCTTTGTCGCCGCGCTGCCGGATGATGACACCATGGTGCGCATCGTGGCGGCGATTGCCGATATCATCCACCTCGACGTGATAGCCGAAGGCGTCGAAACCGCCGAGCAGCGCGACTGGCTGCTGGCGCGCGGAATTACCATCGGGCAGGGCTACTTATATGCTGAAGCCCTGCCGTTATCGGTGTTTAACCAGCGCTGGCTGGCCAGCTCGTCACCGTCTGAATAATCACCTTATTTATTGATTTTCCTTGCAGAATTGCACCGTTATGGGGTGCTGAAGCGTTTCAGTTCATAGTTAGAGTTTTGTAACTTTTGTAAGGAATGTAAGGGTATACTAATCCTGTTAACAGAGTGTTATTTTCCTCGCCATCGGTAAGGTCATACGCTTCCAGGCGGCTTGCCGCATGCGTTTCTCCATAACAATGGCGGTGAATGCCGTCTATACCTGGACACCTGTTATGAAACTGTTCAAAAGCCTCTACTTTCAGGTGCTGGTTGCCATCGGCATCGGCGTCCTGTTAGGCCACTACTACCCTGAGTTAGGCGCGCAAATGAAGCCGCTTGGCGATGGCTTCGTTAAGCTGATCAAGATGATCATCGCCCCCGTGATTTTCTGTACGGTGGTGACCGGTATTGCCGGCATGGAGAGCATGAAAGCAGTTGGACGGACCGGCGCAGTAGCGCTGCTCTATTTCGAAATTGTCAGCACCATCGCGCTGATTATCGGTCTGGTGGTGGTCAACGTGATCCAGCCGGGCGCGGGAATGAACGTCGATCCGGCGACGCTGGATGCCAAAGCGGTTGCGGTCTACGCGCAGCAGGCTGAGCAGCAGGGCGTGATTGCCTTCCTGCTGGACGTGATCCCGAACAGCGTGGTCGGTGCCTTCGCCAGCGGTAACATCCTGCAGGTGCTGCTGTTCGCTATCCTGTTTGGCTTTGCGCTGCATCGCCTCGGTAACGCCGGCACCGTGATGTTCAACGTCATCGAGAGCTTCTCGAAGGTGATTTTTGGCGTGATCAACATGATCATGCGTCTGGCGCCGATTGGTGCGTTCGGCGCCATGGCGTTCACCATCGGTAAATATGGTGTCGGATCGCTGGTGCAGCTCGGTCAGCTGATCATCTGCTTCTACATCACCTGCGTACTGTTCGTGGTGATTGTGCTGGGCATTATTGCCCGCTGGGCCGGCTTCAACATCTTCAAGTTTGTTGCCTACATCAAAGAAGAGCTGCTGATTGTACTGGGAACGTCTTCGTCCGAGTCGGCGCTGCCGCGCATGCTGGACAAGATGGAGAAGCTGGGCTGTAAGAAATCGGTGGTCGGGCTGGTGATTCCAACTGGCTACTCGTTCAACCTCGATGGCACGTCGATTTACCTGACCATGGCGGCGGTGTTTATCGCTCAGGCGACCAACGCCCACATGGATGTCTTCCACCAGATCACGCTGTTAGTGGTGCTGCTGCTCTCCTCCAAAGGCGCGGCAGGGGTGACCGGCAGTGGCTTTATCGTGCTGGCGGCTACGCTGTCGGCGGTGGGACATCTGCCGGTGGCCGGTCTGGCGCTGATTCTCGGCATTGACCGCTTCATGTCGGAAGCCCGTGCGCTCACCAACCTGGTGGGTAACGGTGTGGCGACTGTGGTGGTGGCGAAGTGGGTCGGCCAGCTCGATGAAGCGCAGATGAAAGCGACGCTTTCTTCAGCGAAAAAGGTCAATAACGCTTCACAGACCAGCGCGTAATCCTCTATTTGCGTTAATTTGTCGTGAAATGCCCGCTGTCGCTTGCCCTGACAGCGGGCATTTGCATAATAACCCCATTGATTTTTTTCCCGATTTTTTTCCTCGTCGCGCGACATCCTGGCCTTCCTGTGGTCAAAGAGTCTGTCGTTGTATAAACGTGGCGGCAGCCTGCCGCCGTGGTTCGCTGAAAAGCGACCGCCTATGGCGCGCACGAGCGTTTATCTGTTTGAGTAGGGGTTCACATGCAGGGCACCAGAATTCGGCTTTTGGTTGGCGGATGGCTGCTTGCGGCATCTGGCTTCGGCGTCCACGCCGAAACACTTCAGCCTGATCCCGCCTGGCAGGAAGGCAAACTGGACAATGGTTTCAGCTGGCAGCTGCTGACCACACCACAACGTCCGAGCGATCGCATCGAGCTGCGCCTGATAGTTAATACCGGTTCGCTGGTGGAAAGCGCCCAGCAAACCGGGTTCAGCCATCTTTTACCGCGTCTGGCGATGGTACATAACACCGCGCTGGATACCAATCAGCAGCGCGCACTGTGGCAACAGGCGATGGATCCACAGCGACCGCTGCCGCCGGCCATCTCGTCTTATGATTTCACCCAATACAATCTCAGCCTGCCGAACAACCGGCCGGAGCTGCTGAAAGAGGCGCTCAGCTGGCTGGCGGCCACCGCCGGTAAAATGACCATCAATGAGCAGGTGGTGTCGACCGCGCTGACCGCCACCGATCCCATCGCGACCTGGCCGCCCAATACGCAGGATGTGTGGTGGCGCTATCGTCTGAAAGGGTCGACCATGCTAGCGCATGATCCGGGCGAACAGCCGCGCGCGCCGGTGGATATCGCGCAGCTTAATGCCTTTTACCAGCAGTGGTACACGCCGGACGGCATGACGCTGTACGTGGTGGGCAACGTGGATAGCCGCAGCATGGCGGAGCAGATCAACAAAGCGTTCTCGCCACTGCAAGGCAAACGGGTGGCGCCCGCGGCGCTGCCCACGCTGTCGCCGCTGCCGCATCAGCCAATCAACCTGGTTAACGGCGGCATGATGCAGGATCGCCTGTCGCTGGTGTGGGATACGCCATGGCAGCCGATCCGCGACTCGCAGAATCTGCAGCGCTACTGGCAGAGCGATCTGGCGCGCGAAGCGCTGTTCTGGCACGTCCAGCGCGCGCTGGCCGACAGCAAAGCGCAAAGCGTGCAGGTTGGCTTCGACTGTCGCGTGCTGTATCAGCGTGCGCAGTGCGCCATTAACATGGATTCGCCTAACGCGTCGCTGGCGCAGAACCTGAACCAGGTGGCGCGTGAGCTGGCCACCGTGCGTGACAAAGGTCTGCCGCAGGAGGAGTTTGATGCGCTGATGGCGCAAAAGCTGCTGGAACTGAACAAACTGTTTGCCACCTACGCGCGCACCGACACCGATATTCTGATGGGGCAACGTCTGCGCTCGCAGCAGAATTCCGTGGTGGATATCGCGCCGGAGCAGTACCAGAAACTGCGTCAGGCGTTTCTCAGCGAGTTAACGCGCGACCAGCTCAACCAGGAGTTGCGTCAGCAGTTAACGCAGGAGCTCACCATGGTGCTGATTCAGCCGCAGGGTGAGCCCGAAACCAACGTCAGGATGCTGCAGGACAGCTGGGACAAGGTGATGAAGGTTCCGGATGCGCCTGCCGCCGCCGCTACCCCGGATGAGGCTAAACCCGAAAATAATGGCAGCGCGAGCGCGACCGATCAGGCTCAACCCTCGTCATGACCCAGGGCGCATGAATCCCCGCAATAAGGTGCGCTGCAGTAAGGCGGCACGGGTGTCATCCTCAGAAGCTTACGTAAGCGACCGGGATGAACGCGCGCCGCCAGCGCCGCTGCGGTTCAAAGTAGCAGGGGCATCAGGTCTTTGCGCGCAGCCATTCGGTCACCAGCATCGGCCAGCTGGCCAGCGGCAGATCCGCCACGCCACGAATCCCAAAGCCGTGGCCGCCTTTCTGATAAAAGTGAATTTCCGCCGGCACCTTGTGCTCCCGCAGGGCACTAAAAAACACCATGCTGTTATTAACGGAAACCGTCTCATCGTCAGCGGCGTGGATCAGCAGCGTCGGCGGCGTCTGGCCGTGCACGCGCGTCTCCAGCGAATAAGCATCAATGCTTTTCTGATCCGGCCACGCGCCCAGCAGGCGGGTGCGTGAACTTTCATGCGCCAGACCGTCGCGCATGCTGATGACCGGATAGAGCAGCACCATTGCATCAGGCCGCGGTGACAGGCTGTCGGCCTGATCCTGCAGCGGATAGATTTTTTCGCCAAAGCGGGTGCCGAGGCTGGCGGCCACGTGTCCGCCGGCGGAAAAGCCCATCATCACGATGTACTTACCGTTCAGGCCGCGCTGTGAGCGCTCGCGCAGCACGCGCACCGCACGCTGGGCATCGGCCAGCGGCGCATCCGGTCCTTCATGATGGCCGTCGTACGGCAGGCGATAGGTCATTACCGCCAGCGTGTAACCCATCGAGGTGAAAAAGGTGGCGAGGGCGCTGCCTTCGCGGTCGATCAGTACGCGCTGATACCCGCCGCCCGGTGCCACCAGCAGGGTGATACCGTTTGAGGTTTCCGGATGCCAGATCGCCATCTCCGGGCAGCGCACACCGGTGGCGGCGCGGTCGTAAGGTTCGAACTCTCTGGCCAAATCGACGATCTGCGGCTGAGCGCGCGAGTCACTCGCGCCTGGCGCGTCGCCGTGCGGCCAGATATTGATAATTTCTGTGTGCATAAATCTGTCCTGAGCGAGTCATGTTGTCGTTATTGTGTTCGCGGTCGACCTGACAGCTTCCTGCTGTGGTTGATTAAAACATGGTCTTTTTTCGCGCGATCGTCCAGCCGAAAACCGCCGGCGTCGCCAGTTTCGGACTATGCCTGGCGGTCGGGTTTATCGTCGTAATGCATTGAATTTAAATCAGTCTGATTAGCGGCATTTAAGTGGTGAGCGTCAGGCAGAGAGGAGGCTGGATGGCGTGCGTCGTTAGTAAAAATTGCCCGGTGAATCTGCGTCATTAAGCCAAATTTTCGCGGTGATATTTTTCAGCGTAATAATCAATTTCTCGTCAGGGCAGAGGGGAAATTGTCGCGACGCGCAGCAGGCAGCGCGGCGCGACAATCGTGTGCGGTGTTAAACGGTTTTTGGCATCGCGCTGTGCGGAATAATCGCGCCGCGATGCTGGATCACCGTACTGGCGGTGAGATGGCCGCGCGCTGCGGCCTGCTCCACGCTGCCACCCGCGAGGCGCACGGCCAGATAACCGGCGCTGAAGGAGTCACCTGCGGCGGTGGTATCGACAATCTGCGCCGGAGCCAGTTTGATGGCCGCAACATCCCGCAGCGGCTCGTCGCCGTGCGCCACCAGGCAGGAGTCGGCACCACGTTTGATCACAATCTCCTGCACGCCGGCGGCGCGCGTGCGCGCAATCACGTCCGCCAGCGGCTGTTCGCCCCACAGCAGGTGTTCATCATCCAGCGTCAGAAAGGCGATATCGGTGTGGCGTAGCATCGCCGCATACGCCTGCTGCGCACTGGCGCTATCCGCCCACAGACGCGGCCGATAGTTGTTGTCAAAAATCACGGTGCCACCGTTTTGCCGGCAGGCATTGAGCAGCGCCATCAGCTTTTCGCGGCTGGCCTCAGGCAGGATCGCCAGGCTGATGCCGCTCAGGTAGAGATAGTCGTAATGCGCCAGCTGCTGACAGATGGCCCCGGCCTGCGGGCTATCCAGCCAGAAGCGCGCGGCAGCATCGCTGCGCCAGTACCAAAAGGTGCGCTCGCCGTGGGCATCGGTTTCGATGAAGTAAAGCCCGGGCATTTTGTCCGGCAGGCGCTGCACCAGCTGCGTGTGCACCTGCTCCTGCTGCCAGGCCGCGATCATCTGGTCGCTGAAGCTGTCGGTGCCAAGTGCGGTGACATACTCCACACGCAGCTGGCTGGGATCGCTCTGCCGTGCCAGATAGACTGCGGTATTCAGCGTATCGCCGCCAAAGCCGCGTTTGATGTTCTCACCTTTTTCGGACAGCTCAATCATGCATTCGCCAATAATGGCGATGGTTTTCTGCGTCATGGTGTTTGGCCTGTAGTGAATGCTGCGCTCTAGTCTCGCGTCTGGTATGGCAGTCGTCAATGCTTTTTAAAACGCTGTTTTAATTTGCCTTAAGGCGTAAAACCGCGCTTCTGCACCGATTTAGCGGCCAAACCGGGGGTTGTTTTGCCGATTAAGCCGCAGACACGCTGCTAGACTCAACAGCTCGTGTGGCTGCGCAGACCAATAAAGTTATCCAGGGGAGAGCCGATACTTGCCACTGAGATGCTATTTGCAGGCACTCAATACCAACCAGGAAAACACCATGGTGATGAAGAATTTGAGTCATCGGCTGCCTTTTTCTCCCGAACTTGAGCAACAACAGGAAACCCGTCTCTACTGGCAGCAGTGCCAACGGTGCTACACTTTCCAGCCGATTTACCAGGTTTCTGGCCGCTTACTGGCTATTGAACTGCTTACCGCCGTGGTGCATCCCGCCGCACCGGAGCAAAACGTGTCACCCGAAGACTATTTCGAGGCGCTGACCATTGCCCAGCGTCTCGACATCGTCCAGGAGCAGCTTGAACTGTTATTACAGTGGGCTTCCTTCTTCAGCCAGCGTCAGCTGGTGGCCTCCGTCAATATTGATGGTCCCACGTTACTGGCCATTCAGCAGCATGCGCCCGTGCGCGCGCTGATCGTCCAGCTGCCGTGGGTGCGCTTCGAACTGACCGAACATCACGCGCTGCCGCAGGAAGAGATGGTGGCGCAGATGCCGGAGCTGGGCCCGCTGTGGCTGGATGACTTTGGGTCCGGCATGGCCAACTTCTCCGCGCTGACCGAACTGCGCTACGACTACATCAAGCTTTCGCGCGAGCTGTTTATGCTGCTGCGCGCCAGTGATGAAGGGCGCTCGCTGTTCTCCATGCTGCTGGCGCTGATCAACCGTTACTGTAACGGCGTGATCGTCGAAGGGGTGGAAAACGAGGAGGAGTGGCAGCAGGTACGCAACTCGCCCGCCATGGCCGCACAGGGCTATTATTTTTCACGTCCGCTGCCGTTTAACCAGCTGGAAAACCTGGTACTTGAGCTTCCGTAATTCCGTTCTGCCACGTCTCGACTATCTTTAAGGAGACGTGGAAGGGCAAGGAGGAGGCAAAATGTCGCGTACAGGAAAAATAATTAGCTGGGTGGTCGGGATTTTATTGTTGCTGGTTGTGGTGGTCGTGGTGATTATCGCCACCTTTGACTGGAACCGCCTGAAGCCAACCATCAACCAGAAAGTCTCGGCAGAACTGAACCGACCGTTCGCTATTCGCGGCGATCTTGGCGTGGCCTGGGTGCGCAATCGCGAAGAGCCAGGCTGGCGCAGCTGGGTACCGTGGCCGCAGGTGCACGCTGACGATGTTATGCTCGGTAATCCGCCCAGCGTGCCGGAAGTGACGATGGTGCATTTGCAGCGGGTGGAAGCCACGCTGGCGCCGCTGGCGCTGCTGCACAAAGAGATTTACCTGCCGTGGATTAAGATGCAGCAGCCGGATGCGCGACTGGTGCAGACCGCCGATAAGAAAAATAACTGGACCTTCAACCTCGCCAGCAGCGAAAACAGTGACCCCAACGCGCCGCCTTCGGCATGGTCATTCCGCCTTGATAATATCCTGTTCGATCAGGGACAGCTGCGCTATCGCGACGCCATCAACAAAGCCGATGTCACGGTGAAGATCAATCCGCTGGGTAAACCGGTGCCGTACGCGCAGGTCGCGGGCGGTAACGACCAGCAAAAAGGGGCCGGCGATTTTGTGTTTGGCTGGCAGGCAAGCGGGACCTACAACAACCAGAAACTCGATGGCGACGGTAAGATTGGCGGTATGTTGTCGCTGCGCAGCAAAACCACGCCGTTTCCGTTACAGCTCGACGTACGCAACGGCACCACACGTGTGCGCGTGGATGGCACCCTGCAGGATCCGCTCAATCTCGGCGGGCTGGATGTGCGGCTGCGTTTCTCCGGCGACACGCTGGCAAATCTGTACGGCTTAACCGGCGTGCTGCTGCCGGACACGCCACCGTATGAAACTGACGGCCATCTGATTGCGCGTTTCAATGAAGAGAAAGGGCCGCTGTTCCGCTACGAAAAATTCAACGGTCATATTGGTGACAGCGATATTCACGGCTCGCTCAGCTATCGTCAGGGCAAACCGCGTCCGACGCTGAGCGGCGAGCTGACGTCGAACCAGCTGCGTATGGCGGACCTTGGGCCGCTGATTGGGGTTAACTCCGGCAAGGGCAGTGAAAAAACGGCGCAGGCCAAAGCGCAGCGCGGTGAGGCCAGCACCCAGCCGGCGGATCGCGTGTTGCCACATGACAAGTTCGATACCAAAAACTGGGATGTGATGGACGCTGACGTGAAGTTCAGCGGCAAGCGTATCGAGCACAGCAGCAAGCTGCCGCTCAGCGATCTCTATACCCATCTGCAGCTGAAAAATGGCGACCTGCTGCTGGATCCGCTGCGCTTCGGCATGGCCGGCGGCAGCATTAATTCGACCATCCATCTGGAGGGCGATCGCTCACCGATGCGCGGCCGCGCCGACCTGCATGCGCGCAAGCTGCAGCTGCGTCAGCTGTTCCCGGATGTCACCGCCATGCAGCGTAGTCTCGGCCAGCTCAACGGGGATGCCAGCCTGACCGGCACCGGCAATTCGGTGGCCGACCTGCTGGGCACCAGCAATGGCGAGCTGAAACTGTTGATGAACGATGGCCTGATCAGCCGCAGCCTGATGGAGATTGCCGGGCTGAACGTTGGTAACTATGTGGTGGGTAAACTGTTTGGCGACGATGAGGTGCGCATCAACTGTGCCGCGACCGACCTGAATATCCGTCAGGGACTGGCGACGCCGCGGCTGTTCGTGTTCGATACCGAGAACGCGGTGATCAACGTTACCGGCAACGCTAACTTTGCTAATGAGCGCTTGGATCTGTCGATCAATCCGGAGAGCAAGGGCATTCGTATCATTACGCTGCGTTCGCCGCTGTATGTGCGCGGCACCTTCAAAAACCCGGATGCCGGAGTCAAAGCCGGTCCGCTGCTGGCGCGCGGTGCCGCAGCCGTCGCGCTGGGGGCCGTGGTCGCGCCGGCGGCCGCACTGCTGGCGCTGATTTCGCCGAGCGACACCGATGATAATCAGTGCAGCAACGTGCTCCAGCAGATGAAAAGCAAAAAGTGATCAGTTACGCCACAGCACTTTGATGATGTGGTAGCCAAAAGCGGTTTTCACCGGTCCGTAAGGTTGCAGCAGCGGGCAAGTGAACACCGCTTTATCAAACGCCGGCACCATCTGCCCTTTGCGAAACTCCCCCAGATCGCCCCCGTTACGCCCGGACGGGCAGGTCGAGTGTTTTTTTGCCAGTTGCTGAAAGTTCGCGCCCTTTTCCAGCTGCGCCAGCAGCGCTTTCGCCTGCGCTTCCTGTTTCACCAGGATATGTAAAGCCGCCGCGGTTTTCGCCATGATGGTGTTCCCGTTATGTATAATGTGCGACGCATTATAGCGTAGTGCGCTTCAGTTGTAGGGTCGCCATTGATGGCGACCTTTGCGCTCAGGTGCGCATCAATGCGCACCCTACGGCGCGATGTAAATCTTCCTGTCTGATTAAATTGAGTGATGTTTTTCTATGCGTCTTAATCCCGGCCAACAACGTGCTGTCGAATTTGTCACCGGTCCCTGTCTGGTGCTGGCCGGTGCGGGTTCCGGTAAAACCCGCGTGATCACCAATAAAATCGCCCATCTGATCCGTGAATGCGGCTATCAGGCGCGTCATATCGCGGCGGTGACCTTCACCAATAAGGCGTCGCGCGAAATGAAAGAGCGCGTGGCGCAAACGCTGGGACGCAAAGAGGCGCGCGGCCTGATGATCTCAACCTTCCACACGCTGGGCCTGGAGATCATCAAGCGCGAATACAAGGCGCTCGGCATGAAATCGACCTTCTCGCTGTTCGACGATCAGGATCAGCTGGCGCTGCTTAAGGACCTGACCAAACAGTGGCTGGAAGAAGATAAAACCCTGTTGCAGCAGCTGATTTCCACCATCTCCAACTGGAAAAACGACCTCGTTGACCCGCAGGGCGCGGCCGGCCTCGCCAAATCACAGCGCGACCAGATTTTTGCCCACTGCTACGCGCTGTACGATCAGCATCTGAAAGCCTGTAACGTGCTGGATTTCGACGATCTGATTCTGCTGCCGACCCTGCTGCTGCAGCGGAATCAGGAGGTGCGCGAACGCTGGCAACAGCGCATCCGCTATCTGCTGGTGGATGAGTATCAGGACACCAACACCAGCCAGTATGAGCTGGTGAAGTTGCTGGTCGGCGCCCGGGCGCGCTTTACCGTGGTCGGCGATGACGATCAGTCTATCTACTCGTGGCGCGGCGCGCGGCCGCAGAACCTGGTGCTGCTGAAAGAGGATTTCCCGGCGCTGGAAGTGGTGAAGCTGGAGCAGAACTACCGCTCGACGCAGCGTATTCTTAAATGCGCCAATATCCTCATCGCCAACAATCCGCACGTGTTTGAAAAGCGGCTGTTCTCTGAGCTGGGCGAGGGCAGCGAGCTGAAAGTGCTGAGCGCCAACAACGAAGATCACGAAGCCGAGCGCGTGGCGGGCGAGCTGATTGCCCATCACTTTATTAATAAAACCCAGTACAAAGATTACGCCATTCTTTATCGCGGTAACCATCAGTCGCGCGTATTTGAAAAGCTGCTGATGCAAAACCGTATTCCTTATCGCATCTCCGGCGGCACGTCGTTCTTCTCGCGGCCGGAAATCAAAGATTTGCTGGCCTATCTGCGCGTGCTGACCAATCCGGAAGATGACAGCGCGTTTCTGCGCATCGTGAACACGCCACGCCGCGAGATCGGCCCGGCAACGCTACAGAAGCTGGGTGAGTGGGCCAATCTGCGCAACAAAAGCCTGTTTAACGCCAGCTTTGATATGGGGCTGGAACAGACGCTTTCCGGGCGCGGGCTGGAGCATCTGCAGCGCTTTACCCACTGGCTGAATGAAATCGTTCAGCTCACCGAGCGTGAACCGGTGAATGCGGTGCGCGACCTGATTCGCGGCATCGACTACGAAAGCTGGCTGTTCGAAACCTCCCCCAGCCCGAAAGCGGCGGAAATGCGCATGAAGAACGTCAATACGCTGTTTCAGTGGATGACCGAAATGCTGGAGGGCGACGAACTTAACGAGCCGATGACGCTGGCGCAGGTGGTGACGCGCTTTACCCTGCGCGACATGATGGAGCGCGGTGAGAGCGACGAAGAGCTCGATCAGGTCCAGCTGATGACGCTGCACGCCTCGAAAGGCCTGGAGTTCCCCTATGTCTATCTGGTGGGCATGGAAGAGGGGCTGCTGCCGCATCAGAGCAGTATCGATGAGAACAATATCGAAGAGGAGCGTCGCCTGGCCTACGTGGGCATCACCCGCGCGCAGAAAGAGCTGACTTTTACCCTGTGCCGCGAGCGCCGTCAGTACGGCGAGCTGGTGCGTCCGGAACCAAGCCGCTTCCTGCTGGAATTGCCGCAGGATGATGTGGCGTGGGAGCGTGAGAAAAAGGTGATCAGCGCAGAAGAGCGAGTGAAAACCGGGCAAACGCGCGTCGCCGGCTTACGTGCGATGCTGGAGAACGCGAAGAAGGGGTAATGGTTTCGTCACAGCCGCAAGCCTGGCCTGTGGCGAAATCTGTTGCGCGCGCCGCAGAGGCAAAGCGCCCGGCAAAGCAAAGTTCACTCGCGTAAAAGCGCAGTTGCCGGGCGTTTTTCAATGCAGCAGCAGGTTCGATCAGGAAATCGTCAGCAGCCAGTGCACATACGACTGGTAATGGCTCTCCTGCTCCAGCAGCTCGGCGCGCAGCGGATGCGCAGCCAGCCAGCCTGCCGGCAGCGTCAGATGCAGCGCATCATCATCCGCCTGCAGACGCACCGCCGGCAGCGTGTCGTCGCGCCGCCGGCTGGAGAAGATGATTGCCAGCCGCAGCAGACGGCTCAGCCGCTCTGCCATGCGCGGCGGCACGGCGTTTTGCTGCGTCAGCAGCGCCAGATCAATGCTGCCGCTCTGGTTCTGCAGCAGGCAGGCCAGCATTTTTTTCTGTGCGGGGGTGAAACCAGGAAGATCGAGATGGCGAATCAGATACGCGGCGTGCTGCGGTGCCTGGCGGAAATCGACGCTCAGGCCAATTTCGTGGATTGAACAGGCGCTGAGGAGTAAATCGCGACATCGCTGATCCAGCTTCCAGCTGCTGCTCACCTGACGGAAAAAGCTCTCTGCCAGCTGGCGCACGCGGCCCGCCTGCTCAACATCAATGGCGAAACGACGCTGAACGTTCTGCAGCGTGCGGCTGCGAATATCGCGGTCAATCGGCAGATGCAGCATGCCGTACACCAGCCCTTCGCGCAGTGCGCCGCCGGCCAGCGTCATGCTCTCAATGCTCAGCTCGTGGAAAATGGCGATCAGAATCGACAGGCCGCTGGGAAACACCAGCGCGCGCTCCAGCGTCAGCCCTTCAATCTCCAGCTCCTCCAGCTTGCCGCACTGAATGGCACGCTGCTTGAGCTGCTGCAGTTTGCTCAGGGTGATGCGCTCATCCATGCCCTGCGCCACCATGATCTCCTGCAGTGCCTGGACGGTGCCGGACGCGCCCACGCAAATCTGCCAGCCTTTCTCTCGCAGTGCCGGCGCAATCGGACGGATCATTTCACGTGCGGCCTGTTCGGCCTGGGCAAAGTTCTCTTTGGCGAGATGACGATCGCTGAAGAAGCGCTCCAGCCAGGTCACACAGCCCATCGACAGGCTAAACAGCGTCGTGGCGTGCGCACCTTCGCCGGTCACCAGCTCGGTGCTGCCGCCGCCGATATCGACCACCAGCCGCTGGTCAGAGCCGCCGGTGGTGTGCGCAACACCCTGATAGATCAGGCGCGCTTCTTCCTCACCGCTGATGACGTTCACCGCGCAGCCGAGAATCTGTTCCGCCTGAGTCAGGAAATCCTGCGCGTTACTGGCAATGCGCAGCGTGGCGGTTGCCACCACGCGGATTTGTTCCGGGGGAATGTCCTGCAACTGCTCGGAGAACAGACGCAGGCACTGCCAGCCGCGCTGCATCGCCTCAGCCGAGAGATGGTTGGCCGCATCAAGACCTGCCGCCAGACGCACCTTGCGTTTAATTCGCGCGACGGTCTGAATACTGCCGGACACTTCGCGCACCACCAACATATGAAAGCTGTTAGAACCTAAATCAATCGCAGCATAAAGTGACGATGCGCTTAGCATGTGTGCTTAACCCGAACGTTTACGGTTGTTGTTGCGCGGGGCACCGCCGCGACGGTTGCTGTTGTTGCCACCGCGACGTGGACCGTTGCCCGAGCGGTTACGCTGCAGGCGTTTCGGTGGCGGCAGGTCGCTCAGCAGGGCGTCGCTGTTGTACTTGCTCACCGGAATACCGTGACCGATGTACTCTTCAATCGCCGGCAGGTTGAGCGCGTACTCTTCACAGGCCAGGCTGATGGAGTGACCGCTGGCGCCAGCACGACCGGTACGGCCAATGCGGTGCACGTAATCTTCGCGATCGTCCGGCAGGTCGTAGTTGAAGACGTGCGTAACTGCCGGGATGTGCAGGCCGCGCGCGGCGACGTCGGTGGCAACGAGGATATCCACATCACCTTTGGTGAAGTCGTCCAGAATGCGCAGGCGTTTTTTCTGCGCCACGTCGCCGGTCAGCAGGCCTACGCGGTGACCATCGGCAGCCAGGTGGCCCCAGATATCTTCACAGCGGTGCTTGGTGTTGGCGAAGACGATGGCGCGATCCGGCCACTCTTCTTCCAGCAGGGTCTGCAGCAGACGCATCTTCTCTTCGTTCGAAGGGTAGAACAGCTCTTCTTTAATACGGTGGCCGGTTTTCTGCTCGGGCTCAACTTCAACATATTCGGCGTTGTTCATGTGCTCGAACGCCAGTTCACGTACGCGATAAGAAAGCGTGGCCGAGAACAGCATACTCAGGCGCTGGGTGGCCGGCGGCATGCGGCGGAACAGCCAGCGAATGTCTTTAATGAAGCCGAGATCGAACATGCGATCCGCTTCATCCAGTACCACGACCTGAATGGCGCCGAGGTTGATGTGATTTTGTTTGGCGTAGTCAATCAGGCGTCCGGTGGTGCCCACCAGAATATCGACGCCGTCTGCCAGCACTTTCAGCTGCTTGTCATAGCCATCGCCGCCATAGGCGAGGCCCAGCTTCAGACCGGTGGCCTGCGCCAGCGGCTCGGCATCGGCATGAATCTGCACCGCAAGCTCACGCGTCGGTGCCATGATCAACGCGCGTGGCTGATTAACCTGGCGGCCTTCAGCAGCAGGATGAGAAAGAAGATAATGAAACGTTGACGTCAGGAACGCCATCGTTTTGCCGGTACCGGTTTGCGCCTGACCCGCGACATCACGCCCTGAAAGCGCAAAAGGCAACGCGAGCGCCTGAATCGGCGTGCAGTTATGAAAGCCTTTCTTATCAAGGGCTTCCACTACCTGTGGGTGCAGGGCGAAGTCGGAAAACTTCTGTTCTGTTAAGTGTGTTTTGCTCATAGTGTGGTAGAATATCAGCTTACTATCGCTTTACGAAAGCGTATCCGATGAAATAAAGTCAACCTACGTTGGTATATTTTACGCCAATTCGCCAGGCATAATCTTTGGAGTTAAACATGAGCAGCGATAAAATCGTTCACCTGACCGATGACAGTTTCGACACTGACGTGCTGAAAGCCGACGGTGTGACGCTGGTAGATTTCTGGGCTGAATGGTGTGGTCCTTGCAAAATGATCGCCCCGATTCTCGACGAAGTCGCAGAAGAGTACGACGGTAAGCTTACCATCGCCAAGCTGAACATTGATGAAAACCCAGGTACTGCGCCAAAATACGGTATTCGCGGTATCCCGACCCTGCTGCTGTTCAAGAACGGCGAAGTGGCGGCGACCAAAGTGGGTGCGCTGTCTAAAGGTCAGCTGAAAGAGTTCCTGAACGCTAACCTGGCCTAAGCCCGGCGCGGTGTTTGTTCGGCAGTGGTGAATTTTTTCGCCACTGCTGGACGTCTCCCTTCAGGCGTGTTAAGTTGACCTCACTGCATTACGCACTTACCTTGTAGTTTGCATCTAAAGTTTTCCCTTGTCAGACCCAGCTCGCATTGAACGTTTTCGTGGTTTGGCAATCTGACGGCTAGCACATTCGGCATCACCTTTCGACCGTCTCCTCGCTTCCTATCGCCACATCTGACGATAACCGTCGAGCAGCGTTGAAAAAGAGCCATTAACAGGCATGGAATTTTTGCCATACCATTCACGACAAACATTTCGAGAATTACCCCGAGTTTAAGAACCCATCACTATGAATCTTACCGAATTAAAGAATACGCCGGTTTCTGAGCTGATTACTCTCGGCGAAAATATGGGGCTGGAAAACCTGGCGCGTATGCGCAAACAGGACATTATTTTCGCCATCCTGAAACAACACGCGAAGAGCGGCGAAGACATCTTCGGTGATGGTGTGCTGGAGATACTGCAGGATGGATTTGGTTTCCTCCGCTCCGGAGACAGCTCCTACCTCGCCGGTCCCGATGATATCTACGTTTCTCCCAGCCAAATCCGCCGCTTCAACCTCCGCACTGGTGACACCATTTCTGGCAAAATCCGCCCACCGAAAGAAGGTGAACGCTATTTTGCGCTGCTGAAAGTTAACGAAGTTAACTACGACAAGCCAGAAAACGCCCGTAGCAAGATTCTGTTTGAAAACCTGACGCCGCTGCACGCGAACAACCGTCTGCGCATGGAGCGTGGTAACGGTTCGACCGAAGACCTGACGGCGCGCGTGCTGGATCTGGCATCGCCAATCGGTCGTGGTCAGCGTGGTCTGATCGTCGCACCGCCGAAAGCCGGTAAAACCATGCTGCTGCAGAACATCGCGCAGAGCATCGCGTACAACTATCCTGACTGCGTGCTGATGGTGCTGCTGATTGACGAGCGTCCGGAAGAAGTAACCGAAATGCAGCGTCTGGTGAAAGGCGAAGTTATCGCGTCTACCTTTGACGAACCGGCCTCGCGTCACGTGCAGGTTGCAGAGATGGTGATCGAGAAGGCTAAGCGCCTGGTCGAGCACAAAAAAGACGTTATCATCCTGCTGGACTCCATCACCCGTCTGGCGCGCGCCTACAACACCGTAGTGCCGGCGTCGGGTAAAGTCCTGACCGGTGGTGTTGACGCCAACGCCCTGCATCGTCCGAAGCGTTTCTTCGGTGCGGCACGTAACGTGGAAGAGGGCGGCAGCCTGACCATCATCGCCACCGCGCTGGTTGATACCGGTTCGAAGATGGACGAAGTGATTTACGAAGAGTTTAAAGGTACAGGTAACATGGAACTGCACCTGTCACGTAAAATCGCTGAGAAGCGCGTGTTCCCGGCTATCGATTACAACCGTTCCGGTACGCGTAAAGAAGAGCTGCTCACCTCTCAGGAAGAGCTGCAGAAGATGTGGATCCTGCGCAAAATCATCCATCCGATGGGTGAAATTGATGCAATGGAGTTCCTCATCAATAAACTGGCAATGACCAAAACCAACGACGAATTCTTCGATATGATGAAACGCTCGTAATCTGTTGCCGCCGGTAACGGCCTGAGCCAGCCGGCTAACGGCACAAAATGCCAGGATTTATGACTAACGCCACGTCTTAACGTGGCGTTTTTCATTTGTGGGCATTAGGATTATGCCTGTCAGGAAGCAGACATATTGACTGAGGCAGCAAAGCGGCGGTTTTTTCAGCAAACGCACGCGCTGCGACAGAATTCAGACCAGGGATATACAGCAATGGCGGGAAAATTGCTTATTGTTGTCCATGATTTTAGCTGAGAGCGTTAACGTGAATTTACTCACTATGAGTACTGAGCTTGGTTTAGTTTTTCTTTTTTCTTTAGCGTTCCTGTTTTTTGCTCGTAAAGCGGCTAAAAAAATTGGGCTTGTGGACACGCCGAATTCCAGAAAACGACACCATGGCGCCATTCCGTTAGTCGGCGGTATCTCCGTGTATGCGGGGATTTGCTTCGCCTTTGCCATCTCAAATTATTATCTGCCGCACGCCGTACTGTACCTTTTCTGCGCCGGGGTACTGGTGCTGGTCGGCGCGCTCGATGACCGCTTTGATATCAGCGTCAAAATCCGTGCCGTGGTTCAGGCGGCGATCGCCATCGTGATGATGGTCGGGGCAAAACTCTATTTACTGAGCCTGGGGTTTATCATAGGTCCGGTCGAGCTGATCGTCGGGCCTTTCGGCTATGTGCTGACGCTGTTCGCGGTATGGGCAGCGATCAATGCTTTCAATATGGTGGACGGTATTGATGGTCTGCTGGGTGGCTTATCCTGCGTCACCTTCGCCGCGATGGGCATCATCCTCTATTTTGACGGACAGACCAGCCTGGCGATGTGGTGCTTCGCGATGATCGCCGCCACCATTCCCTACATTCTGCTTAATCTCGGCTTTTTAGGCCGCCGTTATAAAGTGTTTATGGGTGATGCCGGCAGTACCATGATCGGCTTCACTATCATCTGGATTCTGCTGGAAACGACGCAGGGCCTCAGCCATCCCATCACGCCAGTCACCGCCCTGTGGCTGATTGCTATTCCGCTGATGGACATGGTGGCGATCATGTATCGTCGCCTGCGCAAGGGCATGAGCCCGTTCTCGGCCGATCGTCAGCATATCCATCACCTGATCATGCGGGCCGGTTTTACCTCCCGGCAGGCATTTTTATTGATTACCGTGGCCGCCGCGCTGCTGGCCGGGATTGGCGTGCTGGGCGAATATCTGGCATTTATTCCCGAGTGGGTCATGCTGGCGCTGTTCCTCGCTGCTTTCCTCCTTTACGGTTATTGCCTGAAACATGCATGGCGCGTCGCGCGCAAAATCCGTCGTATCAAACGTCGCTGGCAAAGCAGCGGCGAAGAGAAAAAATAATTACCCAGATAAGTACCCGGATAAGGACACTTTTGTTATGACCTCTGTCGTTGTGGAGAACGAACTGGATGTACGCGGCCTCGGCTGCACGCTGTGGCGCGGCAAAGGCTGGATTATTGGCCTGGCGCTGCTGTTTGCGCTGCTGGCGTGGCTGGCTTCCATGTTAATGAAGCAATCCTGGAGCGCCACGGCGGTGACCGATCGGCCGACGGTGAATATGCTGGGCGCATTCTTTGTGCAGCAGCAGTTCCTCAATAATCTGGATGTGCGCAACGAGACCGTCAGCCTGAATACGCCTGCGCCGACGGTGATGGATGAGGTCTATCAGGAGTTCACCATGCAGCTGGCGTCGTGGGATACGCGTCGCGATTTCTGGCTGCAGACTGATTACTATAAGAGCCGCAAAAGCGGTAATGCGCACAATGATGCCGCGCTGCTCGACGATCTGATCACCAACATTCAGTTCACCCCGGCCGATGCCACTCACAATACGCTGGATAACATTAAGCTGATTGCGGAGACTGCCGGCGACGCCAACAATCTGCTGCGGCAGTACATTGCCTATGCCAGCGAACGCGCCGCGCGCCATCTCAACGATGAGCTCAAAGGTGCGTGGCAGGCGCGCAGCGTGCAGCTGCAGGCGCAGGTCAGTCGTCAGCAGGAAGTGGCGCAGGCGGTGTTTGATCGCCGCCGCCAGCGCATTGAGCAGGCGCTGAAAGTGGCCAGCCAGCAGGGCATTAAAGAGAACCGCGCGCCGGTCAGCGGAGAAGCGCTGCCGGACAGCGATCGCTTCCTGCTGGGGCAGCAGATGCTGCAGGCGCAACTGGATACCCTGCAAGCCAGCGGACCTGCTTACGATTTAAGCTATGATCAAAACAGGGCGATGCTCAACACACTGCAGGCCGGGCCGCGTCTGGATAAACCGTTCCAGACCTACCGTTACCTGCGCACGCCGGAAGAGCCGGTCAGCCGCGATAGCCCACGTCGTCTGTTTATGATGGTGATGTGGGGCGCGATCGGTGCGCTGGTGGGTGCCGGCGTAGCGCTGGTGCGTCGTCCGCGTGCAACATTCGCCAACCGTCACTAAGAGAATCTGCGTGAAAGTTCTGACTGTATTTGGCACGCGCCCTGAAGCGATCAAAATGGCTCCGCTGGTGCAGGCACTGGCGCAGGATGCTGCCTTCGAATCGCGCCTGTGCGTGACGGCACAGCATCGTGAAATGCTTGACCAGGTACTGCGCCTGTTCCGGCTGCAGCCCGACTATGACCTCAATATTATGCGGCCCGAACAGGGGCTGACCGAGATCACCAGCCGCATTTTGCAGGGCATGAAAACCGTGCTGGCGGACTTCCAGCCAGACGTCGTGCTGGTACACGGCGATACCACTACTACCTTTGCCGCCAGCCTGGCCGCGTTTTACCATCAGATTCCGGTGGGCCACGTTGAGGCGGGTCTGCGGACCGGTAACCTGATGTCGCCGTGGCCGGAGGAGGCCAACCGCACCCTGACCGGTCATCTCGCCAGCTATCACTTCACGCCGACAGAAAATTCGCGGCAAAACCTGCTGCGCGAAAATCTGCCTGATGCGCGCATTTTCGTCACCGGCAATACGGTGATCGACGCGTTGCTGTGGGTACGCGATCGCGTGCTGGATGATGCCGATCTCAATGCCCGCCTGGCGGCGCGTTACCCGTTCCTTGAGGCCGACAAAAAGCTGATTCTGGTTACCGGCCATCGGCGCGAAAGCTTTGGCGAAGGCTTTGAACGCATCTGCAGCGCGCTGGCGCAGCTGGCGCGTCAGCATCCGCAGCTGCAAATCGTCTATCCGGTGCACCTCAACCCTAACGTCAGCGAGCCGGTGAACCGTATTCTGAGTGGTATCAACAACATCATTCTGATTGAGCCGCAGGAGTACCTGCCGTTTGTCTGGCTGATGAATCGCGCCTGGCTGATTCTTACCGATTCCGGTGGCATCCAGGAAGAGGCGCCGTCGCTGGGCAAACCGGTGCTGGTGATGCGCGAAACCACCGAGCGGCCGGAAGCGGTCGCGGCCGGTACGGTGAAGCTGGTCGGCACCGACGTGAATAAAATTGTTGCTGAAGTCAGCCTGCTATTGCAGGACGACGAGGCGTGGCAGGCGATGAGTCGCGCGCACAATCCGTATGGCGACGGCCATGCCTGCGCGCGCATCCTGCAGGCACTTAAACAACACAGAGTTTAACTATGCGTTTTTCAACCATTTCCGTTATCGGACTGGGCTACATTGGGCTGCCGACGGCAGCCGTTTTTGCTTCGCACGGGAAACAGGTCATCGGCGTGGATATCAATGCGCGCGCGGTGGAAACCATTAATCGCGGCGAAATTCATATCGTCGAGCCTGAGCTGGGCGACGTAGTACGTGCAGCGGTGCACAACGGCAACCTGCGCGCCACCACCCAGCCTGCAGCTGCCGACGCCTTTCTGATTGCCGTGCCGACGCCGTTTGTCGGCGATCATCAGCCGGATCTCAGCTACGTACAGGCGGCTGCGCTGTCGATTGCGCCGGTGCTGAAGGCCGGCGATCTGGTGATCCTCGAATCAACCTCGCCGGTGGGCGCTACTGAACAGATGGCGCAATGGCTGGCGGCGGCGCGCCCGGATCTGCGCTTCCCGCAGCACGGCGAGCAACCTGACGTGTTTATCGCTTATTGCCCGGAGCGCGTGCTGCCGGGGAAAGTGATGGTCGAGTTGCTGGAAAATGACCGCGTGATTGGCGGCATGACGCCGGCCTGTTCAGCGCGCGCCAGCGAACTGTATCGCATTTTCCTGCGCGGCGAGTGCGTGGAGACCAACGCGCGCACCGCAGAGATGTGCAAGCTGACGGAAAACAGTTTCCGCGATGTGAACATCGCCTTTGCCAACGAACTGTCGCTGATCTGCGCCGAACAGGGGATCAACGTATGGGAACTGATTGCGCTGGCGAACCGCCATCCGCGCGTCAATATCCTGCAGCCGGGACCGGGCGTTGGCGGGCACTGCATTGCGGTCGACCCGTGGTTTATCGTGGCGCAAAACCCGCAGCAGGCACGGCTGATCCGGACCGCGCGTGAGGTTAACGATGCCAAGCCGGGCTGGGTGCTGGATCAGGTTAAACAGGCGCTGGCCGAGTGCCTGACGGCCAGCGGCAAGCGTGCCACGGACGTGACCATCGCCTGCTTCGGTCTGGCATTCAAACCTAATATCGATGACCTGCGTGAAAGCCCGGCGATGTCGGTGGCGCAGCGTATTGCGGGCTGGCACAGCGGCCGCACCTGGGTGGTCGAGCCGCATGTGGCGGATATTCCGCCGCAGCTCGCCGAACGCGCTACGCTGGTGTCGCTGGCTGATGCCCTACAACACGCCGACATCCTGGTGATGCTGGTCGATCATGCGCAGTTCCGCGCCGTCACCCCTGAACAGGTGGCGCAGCCGTGGATTGTGGATACCAAAGGAGTCTGGCGATGAAACAGTTTTTAGTCACCGGCGGCGCCGGTTTTATTGGCTCCGCGCTGGTGCGCTTCCTGATTGCCAATACCGACCACCGGGTGGTGGTGGTGGATAAGCTGAGCTATGCCGGCAATCTGGCGTCGCTGGCACCGGTTGAGCAGGATGCACGCTTTGCTTTTGAGCAGGTCGATATCTGCGACCGCGCCGCGCTGGATCGCGTGCTGGCGCAGTACCAGCCGGACTGCATCATGCATCTGGCGGCAGAGAGTCACGTGGACCGCTCGATTGACGGGCCAATCGCCTTTGTCGAAACCAACATTGTCGGCACCTATCAACTGCTGGAGGCGACGCGCCATTACTGGAACGGCATGACGGATGAGCGCAAGAAAGGCTTCATCCTGCACCACATCTCCACTGACGAGGTGTTTGGCGATCTGCACGGCACGGAAGATTTCTTTACCGAAACCACGCCGTACGCCCCGAGTAGCCCTTATTCGGCGACCAAAGCCAGCAGCGACCATCTGGTGCGCGCGTGGCTGCGCACCTACGGACTGCCTGTGGTGGTCACCAACTGTTCCAACAACTACGGGCCTTACCATTTCCCGGAAAAACTGATTCCCCTCACCATTATCAATGCGCTGGCCGGTAAGCCGCTGCCGGTGTACGGCAACGGTAGCCAGATTCGCGACTGGCTGTATGTGGAAGATCACGCCCGCGCGCTGTACACCGTGGTCAGCAGCGGCAAAGTGGGCGAGACCTACAACATTGGCGGCCACAACGAGCGGCGCAATATTGAGGTGGTGGAGACGCTGTGTGATTTGCTGGACGAGCTGGCACCGCAACAGCGCGCTGCCGGGCTGAGCAGCTACCGGGAGCTGATCACCTTTGTCCACGATCGTCCCGGCCACGACCTGCGCTATGCCATTGATGCCAGTAAAATCGCCCGTGAACTGGGCTGGACGCCGCAGGAAACATTCGACAGTGGCATCCGCAAAACCGTGCAGTGGTATCTGGCCAATCCGCAGTGGTGGCAGGCGATTCTCAACGGCAGTTATCGCGGCGAGCGTCTGGGCTTAGCCACCCCGCGTTAAGCGCGCATGCAGGAGGAGCAACGATGAAAGGTATCATCTTAGCCGGTGGCTCGGGCACGCGCCTGCACCCGATAACCCGGGCGATATCCAAGCAGCTGCTGCCGGTGTACGACAAACCGATGATCTACTATCCGCTGTCGGTGCTGATGCTGGCGGGGATTCGCGACATTCTTATTATTACCACGCCGGACGATCGCGCCCATTTTGAGCGGCTGCTGGGGGATGGCAGTGAATTTGGCCTGCAGCTGCAGTATGCCGAGCAGCCGAGCCCGGATGGCCTGGCGCAGGCCTTTATCATCGGTGAATCCTTCATTGGCGACGACAGCTGTTGTCTGGTGCTGGGCGACAATCTCTACTTCGGCCAGGGCTTCAGTCCGAAACTGAAAAAGGTGGCCGCGCGCAGTCGCGGTGCCACGGTCTTTGCCTATCAGGTCATGGATCCGGAACGTTTTGGCGTGGTGGATTTTGATGACGACTTCAACGCGCTGTCGATTGAAGAGAAGCCGCAGCAGCCGAAATCGCGCTGGGCAGTCACCGGCCTCTACTTTTACGATAACCGCGTGGTGGAGTTTGCGAAGCAGGTGCAGCCTTCGGCGCGCGGCGAGCTGGAAATTACCGCCATCAACCAAATGTATCTGGAGCAGGGCGAACTGGCGGTGGAACTGCTGGGGCGTGGCTTTGCCTGGCTGGACACCGGCACCCACGACAGCCTGATTGAGGCCAGCGTGTTCGTGCAAACGGTGGAGAAACGCCAGGGCTTTAAAATTGCCTGCCTCGAAGAGATTGCCTGGCGCAACGGCTGGCTGAGCGATGAACAGCTGCTGGCAGCGGCACAGGCGTTGACCAAAACCGGCTACGGCCAGTATCTGCTGGATATTCTGCATGCCCGTCCGCGTCAGTATTGATCCCCTTGCGTGGGAGAGCGACTTCTTCCGCAGCGCCACGGCGCGGCTGACGCTGGATGGTGATGTGCCGCTGGCCGAGGCGCTGCAGCAGCCTTACACGCTGTGGCAGGTCAAGGTGCCGGCGCAGGACAGCGCGGCGATAGATGCGCTGAGCCAGCACGGTTTTCAGCTGGTGGAAGGCGAAGCGGATCTGGCGATCAATATCAAACGTACCGAACGGCAGACCGGCGTACGCATCGCGCGCGAAGCGCAGATCCCGCAGCTGCGCGCGGCAGCGGCCCAGGCGTTTAGCCAGAGCCGTTTTCGTGCCCCCTGGTTTGACGCTGAAGACAGCGGCCGCTTCTACGCACAGTGGATTGAGAACGCGGTGCGCGGCACTTTTGATCACCAGTGTCTGATCGCCTGCGACGAGCAGGGCGCGCTGCAGGGTTTCGTCTCCATGCGCGAAGTCGCCGGTGATGCGCGTATCGGTCTGCTGGCGGTGCTGCCGGCGGCGCAGGGCAACGGCGTCGGTCAGCGTTTGCTGCTGGCAGCTGCCGACTGGGGCCGGGTGCGCCAGCTCGAGCGTCTGCGGGTCGCGACCCAGCTCAGCAATCTTACGGCGATGCGCCTCTATTTACGCAGCGGTGCCCGGCTGGAAAGCACCGCCTACTGGTTTTACAGGAAAGCCTGATGATCCCATTTAACGCGCCCCCGGTTGTGGGCACTGAAGTTGACTATATGCAGTCGGCGATGGCCAGCGGCAAGCTGTGCGGCGACGGCGGCTTTACCCGGCGCTGTCAGCAGTGGATGGAGCAGCATTTTGGCAGCAAAAAAGTGCTGCTGACGCCCTCGTGCACCGCTTCGCTGGAGATGGCCGCGCTGCTGATCGATATCCAGCCCGGCGATGAAGTGATCATGCCGAGCTACACCTTTGTCTCCACCGCCAACGCCTTCGTGCTGCGCGGTGCCACCATTGTGTTTGTCGACGTGCGCCCGGATACGCTGAATATCGACGAAACGCAGATTGAAGCAGCAATCACGCCGAAAACGCGCGCCATCGTGCCGGTACATTACGCGGGCGTGGCGTGCGAGATGGATACCATCATGGCGCTGGCGGCGAAGCACCAGCTATATGTGATTGAAGATGCGGCGCAGGGCGTGATGTCGCAGTACAAAGGGCGCGCGCTGGGCACTATCGGCCATATCGGCTGCTTTAGCTTTCATGAGACGAAAAACTACACCGCTGGCGGTGAAGGCGGCGCTACGCTGATCAACGAGGCGAAACTGATCGAGCGTGCGGAGATCATCCGCGAAAAAGGCACCAACCGCAGCCAGTTCTTCCGCGGACAGGTGGATAAATATACCTGGCGCGATATTGGTTCCAGCTACCTGATGGCGGATTTGCAGGCGGCTTATCTGTGGGCACAGCTGGAAGCGGCGGAACGCATCAACCAGCAGCGTCTGCGCCTGTGGCAAAACTATTACGACGCGCTGCAGCCGCTGGCGGCCAGCGGACGCATTGCGTTACCGGCGGTGCCGGCCAGTTGCCGTCACAACGCCCACATGTTCTATCTCAAATTGCGCGACAGCGAGGATCGCCAGGCGCTGATTAACTGGATGAAGGAAGCGGAGATCCTCACCGTGTTCCACTATATCCCGCTGCACTCCTCACCGGCCGGCACGCGTTTTGGCCGCTTCCACGGTACGGATGCGTTCACTACGCGCGAGAGCGAGCGCCTGTTGCGGCTGCCGCTGTTCTACAACCTGTCGGACAACAACCAGCGTACGGTAATCAGTTCGCTGCTGAGCTTCTTTGCCTGATGTCGTTAGCCAGAGCCTCAGTGTGGACCGCCTCGTCCACGCTGGTAAAAATTGTCGCTGGCCTGCTGGTGGTGAAACTGCTGGCGGTGAGCTTCGGCCCCGAGGGCGTCGGCCAGGCGGGTAACTTTCGCCAGCTGATTACCGTGCTCGGCGTGCTGGCCGGCGCGGGTATCTTTAACGGCGTAACCACCTATGTCGCGCAGTTCCGCCAGCAGCCGGCGCAGCTGCGTGCCGTGACCGGCACCGCGTCGGCAATGGTGCTGGGGTTTTCCACACTGCTGGCGCTGCTGTTCCTGCTGGCGGCGGAGCCCATCAGCCGGGCGCTGTTTGGCCACGCCGCCTGGCAAAACGTGGTGCGCATCGTCGCTTTTTTGCAGCTGGGTATTGCCTGGGCCAACCTGACGCTGGCGCTGCTGAAAGGTTTTCGCGATGCGCGCGGTAACGCGCTGGCGCTGATCGCCGGCAGCCTGATCGGTGTGGTGGGTTATGTGTTGTGCTGGTGGCTGGGTGGCTATGCCGGTGCGCTGGTCGGGCTGGCGCTGGTGCCGGCGCTGCTGATCGGGCCGGCGCTGTGGATGCTGCGACGCCACCGCGAGGAACTGCCGCTGCGCTGGCTGATGCCGCAGTGGCAGCCGGCGCTGGCGCGTAATCTGGCCAAATTTACCCTGATGGCGCTGATGACGGCCGTGACCCTGCCGGTAGCCTGGGTGATGATGCGTAATCTGCTGGCGCAGCAGCAGGGCTGGGCGCAGGTCGGGCTGTGGCAGGGCGTCACCAGCATCTCCGATGCGTATCTGCAATTTATCACCGCCACGTTCAGCGTCTGGCTGCTGCCAACGCTGGCGCGGCTGGAGCATAAAGCCGACATCGCGCGCGAAATTGGTCGCGCGCTGCGCTTTGTGCTGCCGGCGGTGGCGGCGGCCAGCTTTTGCGTCTGGCTGCTGCGCGATGTCGCCATCTGGCTGCTGTTTTCCCCGCAGTTCAGCGCCATGCGCGATCTTTTTGTCTGGCAGTTGTGCGGTGACGTCTTTAAAGTAGGCGCCTATGTTTTCGGATACCTGGTGATCGCCAAAGCCTCACTGCGCTTTTATATTCTCACGGAAATCAGCCAGTTTGTGCTGCTGACCGCCTTTGCGCACTGGTTGATCCCACTGCACGGAACGGCGGGCGCGGCGCAGGCTTACATGGCGACCTACGTGCTCTACTTTGCCCTTTGCTGTGGCGCTTTCTTGATTTATTGCCGGAAAAAATGACGCTATTTCACGTGCTGGGCTCCGATATCCCGCATCACAATCACACGCTGCTGCGCTTTTTTAACGACGTCATGAGCGTTGAATCGCCAGCCGACGCGCCGCGTCAGTTTATGGTGGTGTCGGCCGCGCCGGATACCCTGCTGGCCTATCCTCAGCTGCAGATCGACGTGTATCCCAGCAAGCGCGCGCTGGCGCAGGCGGTGATCGCACGCGCCGCCGATCGCCGTCAGCGCTTCTTCTTTCACGGCCAGTTCAATCCGCGCCTGTGGCTGGCGCTGCTCAGCGGCAAGCTGCGTCGACAGCAGGCGTTCTGGCACGTCTGGGGCGCCGATCTCTACGAAGAGGGCGCCGGGCTGAAGTATCGCCTGTTTTATCTGCTGCGGCGTATCGCCCAGGGGCGCATGGCGCAGGTGTTTGCCACGCGCGGCGATCTGCACTTTTTCCAGCAGCGCCATCCGCGCGTACCCACTTCGCTGCTCTATTTTCCAACGCGTATGCCGGAGGCCGCGATACCCGCACCTGCCGCCAGCGACAGCTTTACCATTCTGCTCGGCAACTCGGGCGATCGCAGCAACCGGCACATTGAAGGATTGCAGGCGATTCGCCGCCAGTTTGGTGAGCAGGTTAACGTGGTGATCCCGCTCGGTTATCCGGCCAGCAACTATGAGTACATCGATGAGATTGATGCTGCCGCGCAGCGCCTGTTTCCGCGCGGCCAGGTGACGCTGCTGCGCGACAAAATCGACTTCACTGCCTATCTGCAATTGCTGAGTCGCTGTCAGCTCGGTTATTTTATGTTCGAACGTCAGCAGGGCATCGGTACGCTGTGCCTGCTGATTCAGGCCGGCATTCCGTTTGTGGTCAACCGTAAGAATCCGTTCTGGCGTGACCTGAGCGAGCAGGGGCTGCCGGTGTTATTTAGCGCTGATGCGCTGGATCGCACGCGCGTGGCGGAGGCGCAGCGTCAGCTGGCGCAGTGCGATCGTTCCGCTATCGCCTTTTTTGCCCCGGGCTATCTGGCGGGATGGCGCCACGCGCTGGCGGAGAGTGAAAGGGAGTCAACATGAGCCTGCTGCAGTTTAGTGGTCTGCTGGTGGTGTATCTGTTTTCGCTGGGCTTCATTCTGACGCTGACCTGGCGCGAATTTAAACGGGTGCGTTTTAATTTCCACCTGTTCTTTACCCTGCTGTTTTTGCTGACCTTTTACTTTGGCTTCCCGCTGACCAGCGTGCTGGTATTCCGCTTTAACGTCAGCGTGGTGCCGGCAGACTATCTGCTGCAGGCGCTGCTGGCCGCCACCAGTTTCTACGCCATCTATTACGTCAGCTACAAAGTGCGGCTGCGGCCTGCGCAGGCGGCGCCGCGCAAACCCTGGCTGACGATGAACCGGGTGGAAACCCATCTGACCTGCCTGCTGCTGGCGCTGGTGGCGGTGGGAACCGTCACGGTGTTCTTTATTCATAACGGCCTGCTGCTGTTCCGGCTGTCGGCCTATAACCA
This sequence comes from gamma proteobacterium symbiont of Axiagastus rosmarus, assembly GCF_059730925.1. Lineage (NCBI taxonomy): Bacteria > Pseudomonadati > Pseudomonadota > Gammaproteobacteria > gamma proteobacterium symbiont of Axiagastus rosmarus. The sequence continues at coordinate 3,926,370 of NZ_AP035925.1, read as the reverse complement.
GATCTTCTCCAGCGAAGTGTCCGGCGTGGCGCTCAAGCGTTTTTTCTACTTCTTCATTCCGGCGATGCTGATCCGCTATTTCCTTAATCCTACCCAGCGCCAGTGGCTGCTGTTTTTGCTGATCACGGTGGCGTTTGGTCTGCTGACCTATGCGCTGGTGGGCGGGACGCGCGCCAATATCATCATCGCCTTTGCGCTGTTCCTGTTCATCGGCATTACGCGCGGTTGGATTACGCTGTGGATGCTGGTGGGGGCCGGCGTGATGGCGATTGGCGGCATGTTCTGGCTGGCGCTGCGTCGTTACAATCTCGACGTGGTAGGCGATGAAGCGTTTTATACGTTTCTCTATCTGACGCGCGACACCTTTTCGCCGTGGGAAAACCTTGCGCTGCTGCTGCAGAATTACGACAAAATCGATTTTCAGGGGCTGGCCCCGATCTGGCGTGATTTCTACGTGTTTATCCCGGGCTGGCTGTGGCCGGATCGGCCATCGATGGTGCTCAACAGCGCCAACTATTTCACCTGGGAAGTGCTGAATAACCACTCCGGGCTGGCGATTTCGCCCACGTTGCTCGGTTCGCTGCTGATCATGGGCGGCGCAGGCTTTATTCCCCTTGGGGCGATAGCGGTCGGGCTGTTGATGAAAGGGTTTGATTCTCTCTACCAGCAGGGGCGCGAAGCCGGCAACCGCTACAGCGGTGCCATTTTGCAAAGCTTCTGCTTTGGCGCGGTGTTCAATATGATCGTGCTGGCGCGCGAAGGGCTGGATGCATTCGGCTCGCGCGTGGTGTTCTTTTGCCTGATTTTCGCCGCCTGTGTTGGGCTGGCGAAGTTACTTTTCTGGCTGTTAGCGCGTGCCGGGCTGATTCGCCCGCGCGCGGAGCCAGTTTTATCGCGCTCTGCTTAACCTCCGGGCCTGACGGGAAATACCGACCATGGAAACCGATCATCCGCGTTATACCCTGCGCGGCATCGATTTACACGCTTTCGCTGATATGGCGAGCTTTCTTCACTTTCTGCTGCCGGACGGCAAGCCGCGCAGCGGCACGCTGGTGGCGATCAACGCCGAAAAGATGCTGACGCTGGAAGAGGATGCCCAGCTACGCGCGCTGATCGCCGCCGCGGAGATCAAGTACCCGGACGGCATCAGCATTGTGCGTTCGCTGCGTAAAAAGTACCCGCAGCTAACGGTGAACCGCATCGCCGGCGCCGATCTGTGGGAAGCGCTGATGGAACAGGCGGGCCGCAGCGGTATTCCGGTATTTTTAATCGGCGGGCGTGAGCAGGTGCTGCAGGAAACCTGCGATAAATTACGCCGTCAGTGGAACGTCAACATTGTGGGCAGCCAGAACGGCTACTTCGCCCCTGCCGAACGCGAGGCGCTATTTGCGCGCATTGCCGCCAGCGGGGCGCAGATTGTGACCGTGGCGCAGGGATCGCCGCGCCAGGAGCTGCTGATGCGCGACTGCCGCGAACACTGGCCGCACGCGCTGTATATGGGCGTCGGCGGCACCTATGACGTCTTTACCGGCCACGTCACGCGTGCGCCGCGCATCTGGCAGCAATTAGGGCTGGAGTGGCTGTATCGCCTGATACGTCAGCCATCACGCTGGCGTCGTCAGTTAAAACTGCTGAAATATTTACGCTATCACTGGCGCGGCGATCTGTAACGCGGCAGGAATAGTGCTGTAATTCCGGCAGGTTAAGCAGGCAAATTGCGTTATTTATCGACGGAATGCACAAAGCGTAAGCAAACGCGATTTTTTTATGAAAAAGCACTGGACAGCCTGGAGTCAAATACGTAGTATGCCCATCCGCAACGGCGCTACGCGCCCGTAGCTCAGCTGGATAGAGCGCTGCCCTCCGGAGGCAGAGGTCTCAGGTTCGAATCCTGTCGGGCGCGCCATTTAGTTTGTGCGCAAGAGCTTCGGTGGTTGGTTTAACCGCGTTATGCAGTGCATTAAGTAAGCGGTTACGCTTACGCACCAGAATTATGGTGGCTATAGCTCAGTTGGTAGAGCCCTGGATTGTGATTCCAGTTGTCGTGGGTTCGAGTCCCATTAGCCACCCCAGATTTTGCTGGGACATGCGAAGGTGGCGGAATTGGTAGACGCGCTAGCTTCAGGTGTTAGTGTTCTTACGGACGTGAGGGTTCAAGTCCCTCTCTTCGCACCAGGCAAAACAAGTAAGCAGTAACAGGCAGTACAAAATCGGCGAGTAGCGCAGCTTGGTAGCGCAACTGGTTTGGGACCAGTGGGTCGGAGGTTCGAATCCTCTCTCGCCGACCATCATTTAAGAAACCTGCTTTGCAAAAAGCAGGTTTTTTTTCGTCTGTAGCAAAAGAGGATGAGAACCTCCGAAGGAGGTTTGAGCCGAGCGCAGCGAGACAACGTTGCGTCAGCAACGGCCCGCAGGGCGCTTCTCGCAGAGAAGCGTAATCCTCTCTCGCCGACCATCATTTAAGAAACCTGCTTTGCAAAAAGCAGGTTTTTTTTCGTCTGTAGTAAAAGAGGATGAGAACCTCCGAAGGAGGTTTGAGCCGAGCGCAGCGAGACAACGTTGCGTCAGCAACGGCCCGCAGGGCGCTTCTCGCAGAGAAGCGTAATCCTCTCTCGCCGACCATCATTTAAGAAACCTGCTTTGCAAAAAGCAGGTTTTTTTTCGTCTGTAGGAAATAGAGGATGAGAACCTCCGAAGGAGGTTTGAGCCGAGCGAAGCGAGACAACGTTGCGTCAGCAACGGCCCGCAGGGCGCTTCTCGCAGAGAAGCGTAATCCTCTCTCGCCGACCATCATTCATGAAACCTGCTTTGAAAAAAGCAGGTTTTTTTCGTCTGTAGCAAAAGAGGATGAGAACCTCCGAAGGAGGTTTGAGCCGGGCGCAGCGAAGGAAGAGCAGTCGGGGAAGTTGTCGCTTTTACGCGACATATAACCTGCTGATTTTTAGTAGTCTTACTTTTCCTTGCACAGCCTGTCGCTCAGCGGAGACAGCTTTAAGAGGTGTGTCGCAAATTCCCGACGTTGCTGCCGCGCTCTGTCCCTTACTGCTGGCTAAATGACTGATATAAAATAACTTCCCGAGATTCATGCCATTCTGGCACGCTTTGTGCAATAATCTCTGCGTAGATGCTCATTCCACCTCTTATGTTTGCCAATGCAACATAAACCTGGGAATGATGCAGAGCCCCTTACGGTATCCGTTGTCCAGCTGGCAGTAACGTGCACGCGCTACTGCAGTAAGAAGGACATTACGTTGAGTCGGATACCATCAGTTGTCTTACCGACCTGATCTTACACCTGCTTCTGGCAGGTGTTTTTTTATCTGCCGTTCACGGATTGATGCCGTATTCACTGCACTTTCTTTCAGGCAAAAAAAAGCCGGGACTGGCCCGGCGTGCACAAAAATAACAACAGTAAAATCAGGCACCAGGATTGTTCTTCAGCGTCAGTAACAGACCTTCGCGACGCATTTTAGCCGCGTCTTCCGGGCGATGCAGGCGATCGTAAACGTCCGCCAGCCAGGCATAGTCAAAGCCATCCGGACGCTGTGCCAGCGCCTGCTGGAAGGCTTCTGCGGCCTGCTGCCATTCACCGTGGCGCATCAGCAGCTGGCCGAGCGTGCTGTGCAACAGCGGCGTGGCACCGTGCTGCTTAATCTGCTGACGCAGCGCTTTCTCCAGGGCCTGCGGGTCACCGCTTTTGATGCGCGGCATCAGCAGCACCAGCCGATCGTCATACTGACGCTTCAGCCCTTCCAGCACGATGCTTTGCGCGGTGTCCGGATCGTCGCACTCAATCAAATGCTCAGCCATCGCCACCTGCAGCGCGGTCTCTTGGCGGGTTTTGCGACTCTGGTTCTGCCACCATTTTTTCAGGCCTTCGCTGCCCTGATCGGCCATGGCCTGATTCATCAGACCCAGCCACGCCTGCTGCTGCAGCGCGTTACGCTGGTTCTCATCGTTAATCTGCGCCTTCTGCATGGAGGGCAGGATATCCAGCAATGCGCCCCAGGCGCCGGTGCGGATATAAGCCTGCTCGGCCAGACGCAGCACTTCCGGATGGCGCGGCGCCACTTCCAGCAGGCGATCGATACCGTGACGTGCGGCGTGATCTTCGTTACGCGCCAGCTGCAGGCGCACGCGGGTGATCTCAACCGGAATGGTATCGTTCTCGGAGAGCTCAGAGGCGCGCTCCAGATGCTGGTTAGCACGGATTTCGTCGCCGCGCTGCTGCGCTGCTTCCGCCGCCAGCAGATAGTTCGCCACCGGCTGATCGGCGTGATCGGCATTCTTCGACAGCAGCTTCTCCACCTGACGGTAATCGCCTTCCGCCAGCTTCATCAGCGCGCTCTGCGTGTGACGCTGGGCGCTGCGACGTTTACGCCCGGTGAACCAGCCGCGGGTGCGGGCGCCGGTGCGGAACAGGCGACGCAGAATCCACTCGACCAGCAGAATCACCAGCAGGCTGAGAATCAGGATGATGGCCAGACCGGTGACGCTGGTCTCAATGTTCCAGTTATCGGTCTGGATCAGCACGTAGCCCTGATGGCCGGCAACCATCGGTCCCAGCACAATGCCGGCAATCAGCAGCAGGAAAAGCACCAATACTTTCAGCATGGTTAGCCTCCCTGTTGATCAGCCGCAGCCGATGGCTGCGCCAGCAGATTGCGCACGCGCGTTTGCATCAGTTTTTCCAGCAGCGCCTGGCTCTCCAGCGTGTCCGGCACGTCCATCGAAATACTTTGCTGACTCAGCTCGTCGAGCTGGGCGAGGAAGGCTTTGGTTGCCGCATCGTTAGTGTCGTACCAGGCACGCACCCAGGTGGATACCGCATCGATGGACTGTTTGTAGATCTCATCCTGATGGCGCGGCACCGCCTGCGCGGCAATCAGCAGACGTGAACGGATGTTTTCGCGCAGATAAACATCCTGATTCGGTGCCAGCAGCGGCTGCGCGGTGTTATCGCGGCGGCGGATGGTGATGAAATCATCCATGAAGTTGTGCCAGCTCTTCACCAGATTCTGACGCCACTCGTGCAGCGAGCTGGAGAGCTCACCGCTGTCGGCATCCATTGGCGATTCATCGCTGTCGTTATCGGCCAGACGCAGATTATCCACGCCGTTCGACAACTGATTCAGCTTGAGGATGATGCCGTCGTAGTCCACCTGGCTGACCGCCGCCAGTGAACTGATGTCCTGGGTCAGCGCGCGGCGCACGTTCATGATGCTGGGATCGTTCATCTCCGCCAGGCTGGTGTCCGCGCTTTTCAGCAGCGCTGCCGCGGTGGTGACGTCCTGATCGCTCCACAGTTTGCGACCCGCCAGTTTGACGAGGTAGTCGGCCTGCGCCAGCAGCCAGGTGCGGGTATCGTTGCCGGAAATAGTGGCCACTTTTTCACGCAGCGTTTCCAGCTCTTTGGCGCTGTTATCCTGCTGGCTGCGCGCTTCCTGCAGCGCGGTGTTGGCGTCCGCCAGCTGCTGCGAGAGCTGTTGTTTATCGCTGCCCAGTTGCTGCTGCAGGGCGCTCAGCTGCTCGCTCAGGTTCTGGTTAGTCTGAGCCTGTAAGTCGGCCTGGTGTTTCCCATTCAGGTAAAGTCCCGCGCCAATCGCCAGTGCAATGACAATTGCCACCGCGCTCAGCACCTTGCCGTCGCTCTTTTTCGCGCGAGGCGGCTGGCTGGCTGGCGTCGGGGAAGTGTCCGCAGGGGTGGTTTCTTCAACCATGGCGGAGGAGTCTTTTTGTTCCGTCATTGTGGCTCATCCCAATGTTAAGTTCAGCGTAACGCACGCAGCAGCGCGTCGTTATCCGCACCATCGGCTACCTCAATCTCCTGCCAGCCTAATTCGGCGGCCTGGGTAGCCAAACGTTCACTGACGACCAGTAGTCGACAGTGCAGCAGCCATTCCCGCCGATCGATTGGCGGAAACAGCGCAAACAGTTGTTGTAACATTTCACCGCTGGTCACCACCAGCGTGGTAATACCGCGATCGCGCCAGCGACGGCCTTCAATCGCGCCGTCGTACTGCTTTTCACAGCGCTGATAGCACTCACAGTATTGCACGTCCGCGCCGCGGGCGATCAGCGTCTCCGCCAGCAGTTCACGGCCCGGACTGCCGCGCAGAATCAGCGCACGCTTGCCGCTGACCTGCTGCAGGCGATTCAGCCGCACCAGCTCTTCGCTGGTTTCCCGCGCATGCGGATAGTCAACTTTCAGATTACTGACGGTGTGCAGCGCCAGCGCGGTGCTGCGACCAATGGCATAATAGTCGAGAAATGCCGGCCACGCGCTGCGCTGCTGCTGTAAAGCGGGCTGGGCAAAGTGCACCACCTGCTGCGACAGCAGAAATACCAGGTCACCAGGCTGCAGGGAGGCCAGCTTTAGCGGCAGTTGGGGGAGATCGCGACCCGGCGTGAATTCAATCAGCGGAAACGACCACGCCAGTTTGCCCTGGCTGCGCAGGCGCGCGACCAGTTCGCTGGCGGCGGGTTCCGGACGGGTCACGAGGATAGTCATGCGGGCGGCTGTCCCTGATAAACTTCACGCAGAATGTCGCGCGCGCCGCCGTCCAGCAGCTCTTCGGCCAGTGAAATCCCCATCTGTTCGGCCTGTTCACGCGGGCCGCGACGTTCGCCCACCACCATCTGGCTGCCATCCGGCGCACCGACCAGGCCGCGCAGCCACAGCTGATCGTCTTCCAGCACGGCAAAACTGCCGATCGGCACCTGACAGCCGCCTTCGAGACGGGTATTCATAGCGCGCTCGGCGCGCACGCAGACGGCTGTGTCGCTGTGGTTCAGCGCCTGCAGCAGCGTAATTAACGGCTGATCGTCGAGGCGGCATTCAATGCCGACCGCGCCCTGGCCCACCGCCGGCAGGGAAAACTCCGCCGGCAGCGCCTGGCGAATGCGATCTTCCAGTCCAAGGCGTTTCAGCCCGGCGGCAGCAAGAATGATGGCGTCATACTCGCCGGCGTCCAGTTTGCTGAGACGCGTACCGACGTTACCGCGCAGCGAGCGAATCACCAGATCCGGGCGTCGTGCGCTGATTTGGCACTGGCGACGCAGGCTGGACGTGCCGACCACCGCGCCCTGCGGCAGTGCGTCGATCGAGGAATAATGATTCGAGACGAACGCGTCGCGCGGATCTTCGCGCTCGCAGATGGTCACCAGTCCCAGACCGTCGGGAAAATCGACCGGCACATCTTTCATGGAGTGCACCGCCATATCGGCACGGTTTTCCAGCATCGCCAGCTCAAGCTCTTTGACAAACAGTCCTTTGCCACCCACTTTCGCCAGCGGCGTATCAAGGATGACATCACCTTTGGTGACCATCGGCACCAGCTCAACCTGCAAGCCGGGATGCGCAGCCATCAGGCGCTGTTGGACATATTGTGCCTGCCACAAGGCAAGCGGGCTTTGCCTGGTAGCAATTCTGAAAATTTTGTTTAACATGCTGTTAACCATTTTGATCGTTCATCGATTATCCTATCATTGATAGGGGAATGCTGTCAGTTTCAACGGATTGACCAGGCTGCAATCTCAGACCGGAGCCCGCTTTTTACGGCGTCAGATTCTGAGGCTGGAGTCCGAAAATGCAGGGCTACGTTTGGAACGTGCTAAACTGTCAGGTAGCGCAACTTTCTTTACGGTCAATCTTCCAGGTGTTAGATTGATCACGTTTCCAGCAATAATTTGCCCGACATCTTTATTATTAAGTGGCAGATTTTGGAAACAGGGTGCTTAACACTGGGACAATCAGGCGAAACGTCTTGTACCTCTACATTGAGACACTGAAACAGAGACTGGATGCGATTAACCAGCTGCGTGTAGATCGCGCACTGGCTGCCATGGGACCTGCTTTCCAGCACGTCTACAGTCTGCTGCCAACATTACTGCATTATCATCATCCGCTGATGCCGGGTTACCTTGAAGGTAGCGTTCCCCATGGCGTCAGCTTCTTTGCGCCTGATGAAAACCAGCAGCAGCTGCTGCAACAGTTAGCGGGCGACCATCCGCTCGACCTCAGCAGCGCGGTGAAGGGTGAACTGCCTATCACCGGCATCTACTCGATGGGCAGCACCTCGTCCGTCGGCCAGAACAGCGTCTCCGATCTCGACATCTGGGTATGCCATCAGTCATGGCTGGATAACGAAGAGCGTCTCAATCTGCAGCGCAAGTGTACGCTCCTGCAAAAATGGTGTGTGTCGCTGGGTGTGGAAGTCAGCTTCTTCCTGATCGACGAAAACCGTTTCCGCCATAATGAGAGCGGCAGCCTCGGCGGTGAGGACTGCGGTTCTACCCAACATATTTTACTGCTGGATGAGTTCTACCGTACCGCCGTGCGCATGGCGGGGAAACGCATTCTGTGGAACATGGTGCCCGGCGAAGAAGAACATCACTACGACGATTACGTGATGTCGCTCTATTCACAGGGCGTGCTGACGCCGAATGAGTGGCTGGATCTCGGCGGTCTCGGCACGCTGTCGGCGGAAGAGTATTTCGGTGCCAGCCTGTGGCAGCTGTATAAAAGTATCGATTCGCCGTACAAAGCGGTGCTGAAAACCCTGCTGCTGGAAGCTTACAGCTGGGAATACCCGAACACGCAGCTGCTGGCGATGGATATCAAACAGCGACTGCACGACGGCGAAATTGTCTGCTTCGGTCTCGATCCCTACTGCATGATGCTGGAGCGCGTGACGCGCTACCTGACCAGCGTCGATGACACCGCGCGCCTCGACCTTGTGCGCCGTTGTTTCTACCTCAAAGTGTGCGAAAAACTCTCCAGCGAGGAGCAGCATCCGCGCGCGGGCTGGCGGCGTGAAATTTTGTCGCAGCTGGTGAAAGAGTGGGGCTGGGACGATGAGAAGCTGGCGGTGCTGGATAATCGCGCGCAGTGGAAAATCGAACGGGTGCGCGAGGCGCACAACGAGCTGCTGGATGCGATGATGCAGAGCTATCGCAACCTGATCCGTTTTGCCCGTCGCAACAATTTAAGCGTCAGCGCCAGCCCGCAGGACATCGGCGTGCTGACGCGTAAATTGTACGCCGCGTTTGAAGCGCTGCCGGGCAAAGTCACGCTGGTGAACCCGCAAATCTCGCCCGATCTGTCGGAAGAGAACCTGACCTTTATTCATGTGCCGGCCGGGCGCGCCAACCGTGCCGGCTGGTATCTGTATAACCAGTCGCCGGACATGAGTTCAATCATCAGCCATCAGCCGCTGGAATATAACCGCTATCTCAACAAGTTAGTGGCATGGGCGTGGTTTAACGGACTGCTGACGCGCAAAACCCGTCTGCACATCAAGGGCAACGAATTCTGCGATCTGCCGCGCCTGCAGGAGCTGGTCAACGATGTCTCCAGCCACTTCCCGCTGCGTCTGCCGGCACCGACGCCGAAAGCGCTCTACAGCCCGTGCGAAATCCGGCATCTGGCGATCATCGTTAACCTCGAACACGATCCGACCTCGGCGTTCCGCAATCAGGTAGTGCACTTCGACTTCCGTAAGCTGGATGTGTTTAGCTTTGGTCAGCAGCAGCAGTGCCTGATCGGCAGCATCGATCTGCTGTACCGCAACTCGTGGAACGAAGTGCGTACGCTGCACTTCAGCGGCGAGCAGGCGATGATTGAAGCGCTGAAAACCATTCTGGGCAAAATGCATCAGGACGCCGCACCGCCGGACACGGTAGAAGTATTCTGCTACAGCCAGCATCTGCGCGGCCTGATTCGTACCCGCGTGCAGCAGCTGGTGTCGGAATGCATTGAGCTGCGTCTGTCGAGCACGCGTCAGGAGCCGGGCCGCTTTAAAGCGCTGCGCATGGCCGGTCAGACCTGGGGCCTGTTTTTCGAGCGCATGAGCGTCTCAGTGCAGAAGCTGGAAAACGCGGTCGAGTTTTACGGCGCGATTTCCAACAACAAGCTGCACGGTTTGTCGATCAAAGTTGAATCGAACCAGACGCCGCTGCCGCCGGTGGTCAACGGCTACGCCAGCGAAGGCATCATTCAGTTCTTCTTTGAAGATACCAGTGACGATCGCGGCTTCAACATCTATATCCTTGATGAAAGCAACCGGGTGGAGGTGTATCACCATTGCGAAGGCAGCAAAGAGGAGCTGGTGCGTGACGTCAGCCGCTTCTATTCGTCGTCGCACGATCGCTTTACCTACGGCTCGAGTTTTATCAATTTCAACCTGCCGCAGTTCTATCAGATTGTGCACGCCGGCGATCGCTTCCAGGTGATTCCGTTCCGCAGCCAGACGCTGACGCAGCTGTGCGCCACCCAGCCGGACAACGACAACGGCGACTTCCAGCCGCGCTACCAGATGCATTAAAGCCGCTGTGCTGAACGCAGTGGCCTGCCCCCGTTTCTGAACCTTCTGCCGGATATTTCCTGTTGCTTTTACAACGTCAACTGCGATGATAAGCAGCTGGGATTTGGATAAAAAGAGCAGACAGAATGATACGAGTGATGAGCCAGCTGGGTATGGCGCTGGCACTGGTCAGCCTGGTAGGCTGTGGCCTGAAAGGACCGCTGTATTTCCCGCCCAACGATCGGCCGCAACAGAAAAATCAGCCGGTGACTGAGCAGCAGCAGAAAGCGGCACAGGATGCGGATACCAGCGGCCTGGTCACCAGCAAACCGGCTGGCGTGCAGGCGAATTAAACCCGATGAGTCATCCGGCGGAGCAGAAAATGCAGTTCTCGAAAATGCACGGTCTCGGTAACGACTTTATGGTCGTCGATGCCGTGACGCAAAACGTCTTTTTTTCGCCGGAACTGATTCGCCGCCTGGCGGATCGGCATCTGGGGATCGGCTTCGATCAGTTGCTGATCGTCGAGCCACCTTACGATCCGGATCTCGATTTCCACTACCGCATCTTCAACGCTGACGGCAGCGAAGTGGCGCAGTGCGGCAACGGCGCGCGCTGTTTTGCCCGCTTTGTTCGCCTCAAAGGGCTGACCAATAAAAGCGACATTCGCGTCAGCACTCAGACCGGCCGCATGATACTGAGCGTCACCAGCGATGAGCTGGTACGCGTTAACATGGGCGAGCCCAACTTTGACCCGCAGCAGGTGCCGCTACGCGCTAACAAGGCGGAAAACCTCTATCTGCAGCGCGTGGCCGAGCAGACCGTGATGTTTGGCGCGGTATCAATGGGCAATCCACACTGCGTGATCCAGGTTGAAAGCGTGAAAACCGCCGCGGTGGAGACGCTCGGTCCGGCACTGGAGAGCCATGAGCGCTTTCCCGAGCGCGTGAACGTCGGCTTTATGGAAGTGGTCAATCCGGAACACATCCGTCTGCGCGTGTATGAACGCGGCGCGGGCGAAACCCAGGCGTGCGGCAGCGGCGCCTGCGCCGCAGTGGCCTGCGGCATTCAGCAGGGCATTCTGGCGGAGAAAGTGCGCGTCGATCTGCCCGGCGGCACGCTGCATATCGCCTGGAAAGGGGCCGGTCAGCCGCTGTTTATGACCGGGCCAGCCACACACGTCTATGATGGGTTTATTCATCTATGAAAAATATCGAAGAGCAGACCGACAGCGCGGTTTTGCTGGACGATCAGGCGGTGAGCGCCTGGCTGCGTCACAACCCCGATTTCTTTATTCGCAATGCGCGCCAGGTTGAGCAAATGATGGTGCCGCATCCGGTGCGCGGCAGCGTATCGCTGGTGGAGTGGCATATGGCGCGTCAGCGCAACCACATCCAGCAGCTGGAAGAGGAGATCACGCTGCTGATGGAGCAGGCAACCGCCAATCATCAGCTGTTCGATCGCCTGCTGGCGTTGCAGAGCCATCTCGCGGCGGCCGATAGCCTGCAGGAGATGCTGACGCGCCTGCATCGCTGGGCGCGCGAGCTTGGCCTGGCGGGCGCCAATGTGCGGCTGTTCAGCGACCGCTGGCGCATCGGCGCACCCTCCGATTTCACCCAGCTTGGTCTGTCACGCCAGGCGTTTGAGCCGCTGCGCATCCAGCGCTTTGGTCAGCAGCATCACTACCTTGGCAGCCTGAACGGACCGGAGTTGCTGCTGCTGCTGCCGCAGGCAAAAGCCGTCGGATCGGTGGCGATGTCGCTGATGGGCGAGCAGGGCGATCTCGGCGTACTGATCTTCAGCAGCCGCGACAACCAGCACTATCAGGCGGGCATGGGCACGCTGCTGCTGCAGCATCTGGCACAAATGCTGCCCGACCTGCTGTCTCGCTGGGTTGAGCGCGCATGAGCAGCGCCAGCCCGCTGTTGCCGGCCGTTGAGGGCTTTCTGCGCTATCTGAAAGTCGAACGCCAGCTCAGCCCGCTGACGCAAAAAAATTACCAGCGCCAGCTGCAGGCGCTTATCGCCATGGCGGATGACATGCACATTACCGCGTGGTCGCAGCTGGAACCGGCACAGGTGCGCAGTCTGGCGGCGCGCAGCCGGCGCGGCGGCCTCGGGGCCAGCAGCCTGGCGCTGCGCATGTCGGCGCTGCGCAGTTTTCTCGACTGGCAGGTCAGTCAGGGCATGCTGACGGCCAATCCGGCCAAAGGTATCGCCATGCCGCGCAACGCACGGCATCTGCCAAAAAATATGGATGTCGACGAAGTCAGCCAGCTGCTGGAGATCGATCTCGACGATCCGCTGGCGGTGCGCGACCGCGCCATGCTGGAAACCATGTACGGCGGCGGTTTACGTCTCGCTGAGCTGGTGGGCATCGACTGTCGTCATCTGGACCTGGAGAGCGGTGAAGTCTGGGTGCGCGGTAAAGGCAGCAAAGAGCGCCGCGTGCCGATTGGCGGCACCGCCGTCACCTGGCTGCAGCACTGGCTGCCGTTACGCAACAGCTTCGCGCCGCAGGATGATGCGGTTTTTGTGTCGACGCGCGGCAGCCGTATTTCGGCGCGCAATGTGCAGAAACGCTTCGCCGAATGGGGCATTAAGCAGGGCGTCGCCAGCCATATCCACCCGCATAAGCTGCGCCACTCGTTTGCTACCCATCTGCTGGAATCGAGCGGCGATCTGCGCGCGGTGCAGGAGCTGCTCGGCCACGCCAACCTCTCGACCACGCAAATCTATACCCACCTGGATTTCCAGCATCTGGCGTCGGTATACGATGCGGCACACCCGCGTGCCAAACGAGGAAAGTCTGAATGAAGTTTTATCGCCCGCTGGGCCCGATCAAAGCCATCACCTTCGATCTTGACGATACGCTGTATGACAACTATCCGGTGATCCGTAAAACCACGGCGGAATCGCACGCTGCGCTGCAGGCGTATCACCCGGCGCTGCGCGAGTTTACGCCGGAAGATTATCAGGCGCTGCGCGATGAACTGCTGCTGCGTGAGCCGGAAATTTATCACGATGTCTCTGAGTGGCGTCGCCGCTCGGTAGAGCTGGCGCTGCTCAACGCCGGACTGCCGGCCGCGCAAGCCAGCGCAGGTGCCCGGGACGTGATGAGCGTGTTTCACCAGTGGCGCAGTGCGGTGGAGATGCCAGAAGAGACGCATCAGACGCTGGCCTGGCTCGGCGAGCGCGTGCCGCTGGTGGCGATCACCAACGGCAACGCCGACCCGCAAAAGCTCGGCATTGATCACTACTTCCAGTTCGCGCTGCGCGCCGGTCCGCACGGCCGCGCCAAGCCGTGGCAGGATATGTACCATCTGGCCGCCGAACGGTTGGACATTGCGCCGCAGCATATTCTGCACGTCGGCGATGACCTGACCACCGACGTCGCCGGTGCGCTGCGCGCCAGTCTGCAGGCGTGCTGGATCAACCTGCGTGACGGCAATCTGATGAAGATTGATGACGCGCGCCTGCTGCCACACGTGGAAATTCATCAGTTGGCATCGCTGACCTCGCTGCTATAATGGCTGTAAATTTATCCAGTCGTATTCTGTATTCTGCAACGCGCGGCCGTGCAGGCTGTGTGTCACCAGCCTGATCGCTTAGCTGATTACGCCCTCGCAGATGTCTGCCCTTGCCGCCTGGCGGCAACGCGAACGGTGCAGGATACGCATCCTACTTGCTTAAAACGGTGCTTATGGACGTTTCCGATCTGCTTAACGGCTTGAATGACAAACAGCGCGAAGCGGTCGCCGCGCCGCGCAGCAATCTGCTGGTGCTGGCCGGAGCGGGCAGCGGTAAAACCCGCGTGCTGGTGCACCGCATCGCCTGGCTGCTGTCGGTGGAGAACTGTTCGCCGTACTCAATTATGGCGGTGACCTTCACCAACAAGGCGGCGGCGGAGATGCGCCACCGTATCGACCAGCTGATTGGCACCAGCCAGGGCGGCATGTGGATTGGTACTTTCCACGGCCTGGCGCACCGTTTACTGCGCGCGCACCACCTGGATGCCGGGCTGCCGCAGGATTTCCAGATCCTCGACAGCGAAGATCAGCTGCGTCTGCTCAAGCGCCTGATCAAAGCCATGAACCTCGACGAGAAACAGTGGCCGGCGCGTCAGGGCATATGGTACATCAACGGCAAAAAGGACGAAGGGCTGCGGCCTAAGCACATCGAAAGCTACGGCAATCCGGTGGAGCAGACGTGGCTGCGTATCTATCAGGCGTACCAGGAAGCCTGCGATCGCGCCGGGCTGGTCGACTTCGCCGAACTGCTGCTGCGGGCGCATGAGCTGTGGCTCAACAAGCCGCAGATTCTCAATCACTACCGCGAGCGCTTCAGCAATATTCTGGTGGACGAATTCCAGGACACCAACAACATTCAGTACGCGTGGATTCGCATGCTGGCAGGCGACAGCGGTCGGGTCATCATCGTTGGCGATGACGATCAGTCCATTTACGGCTGGCGCGGCGCGCAGGTGGAGAACATCCAGCGTTTCCTGCAGGATTTCCCAGGCGCGGAAACCATCCGTCTTGAGCAGAACTATCGCTCCACCAATAACATTCTGAAAGCAGCTAACGCCCTGATTGCCAACAACAATGGCCGTCTGGGGAAAGAGCTGTGGACCGACGGCAGCGACGGCGAAAAGATTTCACTGTATTGCGCGTTCAACGAGCTGGATGAAGCGCGCTTTGTCGTCAATCGCATCAAAACCTGGCATGAAAACGGCAACGCGCTGCAGGATTGCGCCATTCTCTACCGCAGCAACGCCCAGTCGCGCGTGCTGGAAGAGGCGCTGCTGCAGGGCAGCATGCCGTACCGCATTTACGGCGGCATGCGCTTCTTCGAGCGCCAGGAGATCAAAGATGCGCTGGCCTATCTGCGGCTGCTGGCCAACCGCAATGACGATGCGGCATTCGAGCGCGTGGTCAACACGCCGGTGCGTGGCGTTGGCGATCGCACGCTCGACGTGGTGCGCCAGACCGCACGTGAGCAGCAGCTGACGCTGTGGCAGGCCACGCGCGCACTGCTGCAATCCAAAGCGCTGGCTGGCCGTGCCGCCTCGGCGCTGCAGCGCTTCTGCGAGCTGGTGGATGCGCTGGCAACGGAAACCGCTGAGCTGCCACTGCACGTACAGACCGATCGGGTGATTAAAGACTCCGGCCTGTGGCTGATGTACGAGCAGGAAAAGGGCGAAAAAGGCCAGGCGCGTATCGAAAACTTAGAGGAACTGGTCACTGCCACGCGCCAGTTCAGCTATCAGGACGAAGACGAAGATCTGATGCCGCTGCAGGCGTTTCTGTCGCACGCGGCGCTGGAAGCTGGCGAAGGCCAGGCGGACAAGTGGCAGGATGCGGTGCAGCTGATGACGCTGCACTCGGCGAAAGGGCTGGAGTTCAGCCAGGTGTTTATCGTCGGCATGGAAGAGGGCATGTTCCCGAGCCAGATGTCGCTGGACGAAGGCGGCCGGCTGGAGGAGGAGCGTCGCCTGGCGTATGTCGGCGTGACGCGCGCGATGGAGAAGCTGACGCTCACCTACGCCGAAACCCGTCGCCTTTATGGTAAGGAAGTGTATCACCGGCCATCGCGCTTCATTGGTGAACTGCCGGAAGAGTGCGTGGAAGAGGTGCGGCTGCGCGCCAGCGTGAGCCGGCCGGTGAGTCATCAGCGCATGGGCACACCGGTGGTGAAGAGCGACAGCGGCTTCGCGCTCGGGCAGCGCGTGCGCCACGCTAAGTTCGGCGAAGGCACCATTATCAATCTGGAAGGCAGCGGCGAGCACAGCCGTCTGCAGGTGGCCTTCCAGGGCCAGGGCATCAAGTGGCTGGTGGCGGCTTACGCCCGGCTGGAAACCGTGTAGCGCGGTTGCGCTACCTTGACGACTTTTTCGTCTCAGCGTAACATGCGCGCACTATTATCATGAGAGGACAATGCCTTGGACGCGCCCAGTCGATGCTGGCTCTATACCCTGGTTAACAGGGACAATTTCTAAGGCTACCTCTTTAACGCGGGTAGCCTTAGCGGTTATCAGCGACCTCCCTTTTTGATCCCGTCGCACGAGTCAGCACTGATTTACCCTTGAAGCGAAAGTTTCCGCGTTCAGGCTTTGCCGTGCCCGTGGTGCCAGCAGCACTGCGGTTCACCGCCTTGTCCCATGTCGTCTGCAATGGGGAGTATTGCTATGCTGAGCGCATTTAAACTGGAGCGCGATCGCCTGACGCGCATCGAGCTGGAAGACAACAACGACAAACTCAACACCTCGGTGTGGGTCGATTTGATCGAGCCGGACGACAGCGAGCGTGAGCGCGTGCAGTCGGAACTGGGGCAGAGCCTGGCAACGCGCCCCGAGCTGGAGGACATTGAGGCCTCGGCGCGTTTCTTCGAAGACGAAGACGGCCTGCACATCCACTCCTTTTTCTTTTTTGAAGATGCTGAAGATCACGCCGGCAACTCCACCGTGGCGTTTACCATCCGCGAAGATCGCCTGTACACACTGCGCGAGCGTGAGCTGCCGGCGTTCCGCCTGTACCGCATGCGCGCGCGCAATCAGCAGCTGACCGACGGCAACGCCTACGAGCTGCTGCTCGATCTGTTCGAAACCAAAATCGAGCAGCTGGCGGATGAGATCGAGAACATTTATAGCGCGCTGGAAAAACTCAGCCGCGTGATCATGGAAGGGCAGCAGGGCGAAGAGTACGACGACGCGCTGTCGCGCCTGGCGGAGCTGGAAGATATCGGCTGGAAGGTGCGGTTGTGTCTGATGGATACCCAGCGCGCGCTGAACTTCCTGGTGCGTAAAGCGCGGCTGCCGGGCAATCAGCTGGAGCAGGCGCGCGAGATCCTGCGCGACATCGAATCGCTGCTGCCGCACAACGAATCACTGTTCCAGAAGGTTAACTTCCTGATGCAGGCGGCGATGGGCTTTATTAACATCGAGCAGAACCGCATCATCAAAATCTTCTCGGTGGTGTCCGTGGTGTTCCTGCCGCCGACGCTGGTGGCCTCCAGCTACGGTATGAACTTTGAGTTTATGCCGGAGCTGAAGTGGAGCTTTGGTTATCCCGGCGCGATTGGCCTGATGATTCTCGCCGGGCTGGCGCCGTATCTCTATTTCAAACGGAAGAACTGGCTGTAATCGCACAGCATTGCATCATCGCACAGAACCGTAGCGGCGCGATTCATCGCGCTTTGTCTAACGGATGCTCAGCATATTGCGTCGTGGCATTCGCGTTATTAATACGCAAACCTGAGCGCAATAAATTGCGCCGCTACAACAGCGTGCGGTCTTTTGCTGGCGCCTTACCCCTGACGCGCCAGCGCTAATCTGCTAACCTGTTGCCTCAACTCACTTTCTGATTTCCACCTTATGGCGCGTTTCTCTTTGCGGCAGCAGTGGGCGCTGCTGCTGACGGCTTCGCTGGTGCTGGGCTGCCTGCTCCAGCTGTTGCACCTGCCGGCTGCACTGCTGCTCGGTCCGATGATTGTCGGTACCATTATGGGGCTGAGCGGCGCAACCGTGCGCATCGACAAACGGCTGTTCGTGCTGGCGCAGGCGGTGCTGGGCTGCATGATCGGCCAGAGCCTGTCGCCAGCGATCCTCTCACCGCTGCTCGATGACTGGCCGGTGGTGCTGGCGGTGCTGCTGCTGACGCTGGCGGCCAGCGGGCTGTCCGGTTTTCTGCTGGTGCGCTTTAGCTCGCTGCCGGGACCGACCGGCGCGTGGGGATCGTCGCCGGGCGGCGCGTCCGCAATGGTGGCGATGGCGGGTGATTTCGGCGCCGACGTGCGGCTGGTGGCGTTTATGCAATATCTGCGCGTACTGTTTGTCGCCACCGCGGCGGCCGTGGTGGCCCGCATCGGCCTTAGCAGCAGCGGTGCCGCCGCCCACATTGTCTGGCTGCCGCCGCTGCACAGTGGCTTCGCGCTGACGCTGCTGGTGATGGTGGCGGGTGCGTGGCTGGGGCAGAAACTGCGTATCCCGTCCGGCGCGCTGCTGCTGCCGGCGCTGATGGGTGCCACGCTGCACGGAACGGGGGTCGCGACGCTGCAGGTGCCGGAGTGGCTGCTGGCACTGGCCTATGCGCTGATCGGCTGGAGCGTTGGCCTGCGCTTTACCCGGCCGATCTTTTTGCTGGCGCTGCGCACGCTGCCGCAAATGATCGCCTCGATTATCGGCCTGATGCTGTTGTGCGGGGGGCTGGCGTGGATGCTGACGCGCGTGCTGCACGTCGATCTGATGACCGCTTATCTGGCAACCAGCCCGGGCGGGCTGGATACGGTGGCAATTATTGCTGCTGGCAGCCGGGTCGATATCGCGTTTGTCATGGCGCTGCAGACGCTGCGTCTGTTTACCATTCTGCTCACCGGCCCGGCGATGGCCCGTTTTATCTCACGCTATGCGCACGCGCGTGCGGGCTGAAAACAGCAGCGCGTCCAGAATGAAGATCGCCAGCGCCAGCCAGATGAAGCCGAAGGTCACCATTTTATCCGGCGTCAGGCTCTCACCGTAAAACAGCACCGCCAGCAGGAACATCAGCGTCGGCCCCAGATACTGAAAGAAACCGACCGTCGACAGGCGCAGGCGCGCGCAGGCGGCGGCAAACAGCATCAGCGGAATGGTGGTAATGATGCCGGCGGCGATCAGCTTGAGGTTCAGGCTGAGCGGATTAGCGCTGAGGTGGCTGGTGGCGCTGTCAGCAAAGCCAAACAGATAGATGGCCGCCAGCGGGAACAGCCACGCGGTTTCAATCAGCATACCGCTCTGTGCATCAACCTGAATCTTCTTGCGCACCAGCCCGTACAGCGCAAAGCTCAGCGCCAGGCCGAGGCCGATGATCGGCAGCGAACCGAACTGCCACAGCTGCACCAGCACGCCGGTGGCCGCCAGCAGCACCGCCAGCCACTGCAGACGGCGGAAGCGCTCACGCAGAAATAGCATGCCAAACACCACATTAATCAGTGGGTTGATAAAGTAGCCGAGGCTGGCCTCCAGCATATGCTGATTATTCACCGCCCAGATAAACAGCAGCCAGTTGCCGCCGATAGTCAGTGCGGTCAGCGCCAGCAGCAGCACTTTTTTCGGCTGCGCCAGCACGCTGCGTACCTGACGCCAGCTGCGGCTCAGGGTAATCAGCCCCAGCATAAACAGGGCCGACCAAATTACGCGGTGGGTCATAATTTCCGTCGGTGGCACCTCTTTGACCAGCTTGAAATAGGCCGGCGCGATGCCCCAGATAAAGTAAGCGCCCAGCGCATAAAAAATGCCCTGACGCGTTTGTTGCGTATCCATCATCTATTCCAGAAAAGCGGCGAGTGTGGCAGGCCGCGCGAAGTTAACCAATAAGATAGGTCGCAGTCGCAGTGGCGATGTAATCGCCCTGCTGATTGTGCAATTCGACGCGCGCTACCGCGACTTTATTCCCGGCGCGCAGCAGGCTGCTGGTGGCGACAAAGCGCTCGCCGCGGCCCGGGCGCAGGTAATCGACGCGCATGTCGATGGTGCCCATGCGTGACAGGCGCTGACGCAGCTCCTCTTCGCTGATGCTCTGCTGGCGCGACAGCGCATGGCTGACGCACACCAGCCCGGCGGCAACATCCAGCACTGAGGCAATCACGCCACCGTGCAGAATCTGCTGCGCGGCGTTACCCACCAGCATGGTTTTATTGGCAAAGCCGAGTTCGGCGTAATCGGCTTCAAGGCGATCCAGCTCAAGGCCCAATGCCTGATTAAACGGCATGTGATAGACAAAAATTTCGCCAATCAGCCGGCGCGCTTCCTGCTGTGTCAGCATCGGGGATGACATTTTTCCTGCCTTAAGATGTTAAAGAATTGTGTATATTATGCCGCGTTCGCGCCGCTTTCCAGTTTCAGAAATCCGCGCTAATCAACCACCGGGTTTGCGTGTAGAATGGCGTGCTTTTTGAACCGTCGCCCGACGATAACTTTTGCAGCGCTCTGGAGAATTCTATGCGTAAGCAGTACGCCTTGCTGGCCGCGGCATTTATGGTTCCTGCGCTGGCGCAGGCCGATGAAGCCACCGTGAAAGAGGTTCATGACGCACCAGCAGTGAAGGGCAGTATTATCGCTAACCTGCTGGAAAAACACGATAACCCATTCGTGCTTTATCCCTATGAAAATAACTATCTGCTTTACACCTACACCAGCGACATGAATAAAGAGGCGATTTCCTCTTACAACTGGGCAGACAAAGCGAAAAAGGATGAAGTAAAATTCCAGCTCAGCCTGGCGTTTCCGCTGTGGCGCGGCATTTTGGGTGACAACTCGGTGCTGGCCGCGTCGTATACTCAGCGCTCCTGGTGGCAGTTGTCGAACCGGGGGGCTTCATCACCGTTTCGTGAAACCAACTATGAGCCGCAGATTTTTCTCGGCTGGGCCACCGACTATTCGCTGGGCGGCTGGACATTACGCGACGTCGAGCTGGGTCTGAATCATCAGTCAAATGGCCGCAGCGATCCCACGTCACGCAGCTGGAACCGCGCTTACGCCCGTCTGATGGCGGAGAACGGCAACTTCCTGGCGGAAATCAAACCCTGGTATCGTCTGCCGGAAAGTGCCAGCAACGACGATAACCCGGACATCACCAAGTACATGGGCTACTACCGCGCGAAGCTGGGCTATATGCTCGGCGACAGCATTTTCAGCGTGGAAGGCAACTACAACTGGAATAGCGGCTACGGCGGTGCAACCTTCGCGTGGAGCTATCCGATTTCTGAACACGTGCGCTTTTACACGCAGCTGTTCAGCGGTTATGGTGAATCCCTTGTTGACTATAACCATCGCCAGACGCGTCTTGGCGTCGGCGTAACGCTTAACGATCTGTTCTAACCAGTCAAAACAGGATTACCGTGGCAACATCGGCAGTGCTTAATCAGGAAACGCTGGCGCAGCAGGTATTACAGGATACCTTCGGCTATCAGCAGTTCCGTCCGGGTCAGCAAACCATCATCGAAACCGCGCTGTCAGGGCGCGACTGCCTGGTGGTGATGCCGACCGGCGGCGGCAAATCGCTGTGCTATCAAATCCCGGCGCTGGTGCGCGAAGGGCTGACGCTGGTGGTTTCGCCGCTGATTTCACTGATGAAAGATCAGGTCGATCAGCTGCTGGCAAACGGCGTGGCGGCGGCGTGCCTTAACTCGACGCAGACGCGTGAGCAGCAGCAGCAGGTGTTTGCGGACTGCCGCAGCGGCAAACTGCGGCTGCTGTACATCGCGCCGGAACGTCTGATGATGGATAACTTCCTCGACACCCTGCAGCACTGGAATCCGGTGATGCTGGCCGTCGATGAAGCGCACTGTATTTCGCAGTGGGGCCACGATTTCCGTCCGGAATATGGCGCGCTCGGTCAGCTGCGCCAGCGCATTCCGCAGCTGCCGGTGATGGCGCTGACCGCCACCGCCGATGAAGCCACGCGTAACGACATCGTGCATCTGCTGCAGATGCACGATCCGCTGATTCAGATCAGCAGTTTTGACCGTCCCAACATTCGCTACACGCTGGTGGAGAAGTTCAAGCCTACCGAGCAGCTGCTGCGCTATGTGCAGGATCAGCGCGGCAAAAGCGGCATCATCTACTGTAACAGCCGCGCCAAAGTGGAAGACACCGCTGCGCGTCTGCAGAGTCGCGGCATCAGCGTTGGCGCTTATCATGCCGGCATCGACAGCGAGCAGCGCGCACGCGTGCAGGAAGCCTTTCAGCGTGACGATTTGCAAATCGTGGTCGCGACCGTGGCGTTCGGCATGGGCATCAACAAGCCCAACGTGCGTTTTGTGGTGCACTTCGATATTCCGCGTAATATCGAATCCTACTATCAGGAGACCGGCCGCGCCGGGCGTGATGGCCTGCCGGCGGAAGCGATGATGTTGTACGACCCGGCCGACATGGCGTGGCTGCGTAAGTGCCTGGAAGAGAAAGCGCCCGGGCCGCTGCAGGATATTGAACGCCACAAACTCAACGCCATGGGCGCGTTTGCCGAGGCGCAAACCTGCCGTCGTCTGGTGCTGCTTAACTACTTTGGTGAAGGTCGCCAGCAGCCGTGCGGCAACTGCGATATCTGCCTCGATCCGCCGCGGCGCTATGACGGCCTGGTCGAAGCGCAAAAAGCGCTGTCGGGCATTTATCGTACCGGACAGCGTTTTGGGATGAGCTATATTGTTGAAGTTTTGCGCGGCTCAACCAACCAGCGCATCCGCGATAACGGCCACGACAAACTGCCGGTGTACGGCCTCGGGCGCGAGCAGAGTCAGGAGCACTGGGTCAGCGTGCTGCGCCAGCTGATCCATCTGGGCATGGTGACGCAAAACATCGCCATGCACTCGGCGCTGCAGCTCACCGAGGCCGCGCGCCCGGTGCTGCGTGCTGAAGTGCCGCTGATGCTGGCGGTACCGCGCACCGTGACGGTGAAAAGCCGCAGCAGCGCGCCAAAAGTCTACGGCGGCAATTACGATCGCAAGCTATTCGCCAAGCTGCGTAAGCTGCGTAAAGCTATCGCCGACGAAGAGAATATTCCGCCTTACGTGGTGTTTAACGACGCCACGCTGATTGAAATGGCAGAACAAATGCCGGTCAGCGCTTCAGAGATGCTGAGCGTGAACGGGGTCGGTCATCGCAAACTGGAGCGCTTCGGTAAGCCGTTCCTGCTGATGATCAAAGAACATCTTGATGAAGAATAAGGGAAATAAACCATGCTGATGTTATTTGCCACCGTCGCGCTGGTGCATCTGGTTGCGCTGATGAGTCCGGGACCGGACTTCTTTTTTGTCTCACAGACCGCCGCCAGCCGCTCGCGCAAAGAGGCGATGATGGGCGTGCTCGGCATTACGCTGGGGATTGTGATTTGGGCCGGTGTCGCGCTGATGGGCCTGCATCTGATCCTGGAGAAAATGGCGTGGCTGCATGAAATCATCATGGTCGGTGGCGGGCTGTATCTGCTGTGGATGGGCTGGCAGCTGCTGCGCTCGGCGCGTCAGCGTCACAAGCAACCTCATACGGAAGCGCCGGTGGTTGAGCTGCCAAAGCGTGGCATGAGCTTCCTCAAAGGGTTTCTCACCAACCTGTCTAACCCGAAAGCCATCATCTACTTCGGCAGTGTGTTTTCACTGTTCGTGGGTAACGATGTGGGCGCGATTGAGCGCTGGGGCCTGTTCCTGCTGATCGTCGGTGAAACCTTTGCCTGGTTTACCCTGGTGGCGGCGATTTTTGCCCTGCCGTGGATGCGCGATAAGTATCAGCGGATGGCGAAGTGGGTGGACGGTATGGCGGGCGTGCTGTTTGCCGGGTTTGGTATTCACCTCATCATCTCCCGATAAGATCCCGAACCGTAGCGGCGCAATTTATTGCGCGTTTCAACTGGGCGCGATAAAGCGTGCCGCTACGATCAGTGCCAATCGTTACGCCATTTTACGTGCGCTGGCCAGCAGTGCGCCGACCGCCATAAACAAGCCACCAAACACCCGGTTCAGCAGCTTCATCTGCTTCGGACCTTTGATCCAGCCAGCAATGCGCGTCGCCAGCGTGGCGTAACCAATCATCACAATGATGTCGACCACGATGGTGGTCACGCCGAGTACCAGATACTGCATCAGCTGCGGCTGGTGCGGCACGATAAACTGCGGAAACAGCGCGGCGAGAAACACAATGCTCTTCGGATTGGTGAGATTCACCAGCAGCGCGCGCTGAAACAGACGACGACGCGGCATCGCTTTGGCCACCGCATTGAGATCGATTCCGCCCGCTGAGCGCCACTGCTGAATGCCAAGCCACACCAGATAGGCCGCGCCCGCCCATTTCAGTACCTCAAACGCCAGCACCGACTGCGAAAACAGCGCGCCCAGACCGGCGCCCACCAGCACAATATGCACGGCGAGACCCAGCTGTAATCCGGTAATTGAGGCTGCCGCACCGCGATAGCCGTGGCTGATGCCGGTGCTCATGGTGTTGATCGCGCCGGAACCGGGCGAGAGGCTGAGGATGGTCGTGGTTAACAGGTAGGTTAACCACCATTCAATGGTCATGGGTGACATTCCCTGAAGAGAGTGAAGTGTGACACAATACGCCAGAAAATCGCGCTGCGCTATTAAGTGCAGAGCCGCGTTTGACGTTTTTTCAGGGGGACGGATGCAGCAGCATAAACAGAGTTGGCTCGGACGTGAGCACGCTTTTTCAGCCTTTGCTACCGGTCCGCTGCTCGACTTCTGGCGTCAGCGTGAAGAGTGTGAATTCAGCGGCGTGGGCAATCTGACCATTCGCTATGTGCGCTTCACCTCACCGCAACACCGCCGTGTCATCCTGATTGTGCCCGGACGCATTGAAAGCTACATCAAATACCCCGAGCTGGCCTATGACCTGTTCCACTGCGGCTACGATGTGGTGATTATCGACCATCGCGGTCAGGGGCGTTCAGACCGGCTGCTGGCCGATTCGCATCGCGGTCACGTGGTGGAGTTCAGCGATTATGTCGACGATCTGGAAACGCTGTATCTGAAAGAGATCGTCAGCCATCACTATCAGCAGCGCTACGTGCTGGCGCACTCGATGGGCGGCGCAATTGTGGCGCTGTTCCTGGCGCGTCAGCCGCAGGCCTTCCACGCGGCGGTGTTTTGTGCGCCGATGTTTGGTATCGTGCTGCCGCTGCCGCCGTTTCTGGCGCACCGTATTCTCGACTGGGCGGAAAAGCTGCCCGCGCTGCGCGACGGCTACGCGCTGGGCACCGGACGCTGGCGCGCCAGCCCGTTTGGCATTAACCGGCTGACGCACAGTCGCGAACGTTATCGTCGCAATCTGCGCTTTTATGCCGACGATCCGGCGATTCGCGTCGGCGGCCCCACCTATCACTGGGTGCGGGAAGGGATTCAGGCCGGACGCCATATCCTTAATCAGGTGGCGCAGATTACGACACCGATTCTGCTGCTGCAGGCCAGTGAAGACGACGTGGTGGATAACCGCGCGCAGGATCTGTTCTGTGAAGCCATGGCGGCAGCGGGACATGCGGTGGAAGGCACCACGCCTTACATCATTCAGGGCGCGCGTCACGAGATCCTGTTTGAAACAGACGCCATGCGCGCCGAAGCGCTCAATGCGGTGGTCGACTTTTATCAGCGCCACCGTGACTAATGTATTCTTAGACATCAATACCAGAGGCCTACATGTACCACATCGTTGCATCCGACCTGGATGGCACGCTGCTTTCTCCGCAACATCGTCTGACGCCGTTTGCCCGCACCACGCTGCAGGAACTGGTGGCGCGCGATGTGCATTTTATCTTTGCCACCGGACGCCACTACATCGACGTCGGTCAGATGCGCGATAAGCTCGGCATTCCGGCGTATATGATCACCTCAAACGGCGCGCGCGTGCATAACGCCGATGGCGAACTGGTGTTCAGCCACAATCTGGACAGCGATATCGCCAGCGAGCTGTATGGCCTGAAGTATCACGATGAGAAAATCCTGACGCACGTTTACCGCGACGATGAGTGGCACATCAGCCGCCATAATCCGCAGGAAGCGGAGTTTTTCCAGGAATCGGTGTTCACCTATCAGGTGTATCAGCCAGGCATGCTGGCCACCGACGGCATCAGCAAAGTGTTCTTCACCTGCGACGATCCGGAGCATCTGGTTCCGCTGGAACAGGCGATTGAAGCGCGCTGGGGTGACCGGGTTAACGTCAGTTTCTCGCTGCCCACCTGTCTGGAAGTGATGGCTGGCGGCGTCTCGAAAGGGCACGCGCTGGAAGCGGTGGCGAAACAGCTGGGCTATTCGCTGAAAGAGTGCATCGCGTTTGGCGACGGCATGAATGATGTCGAGATGCTGAGTATGGCGGGCAAAGGCTGCATCATGCGTAACGCCCATCAGCGCCTGAAAGATACCCTGCCGACGCTGGAAGTGATTGGCAGCAACGCCGATGACGCGGTGCCGCAGACGCTGCGCAAATTGTTCCTCGCCTGAATAAAACGGGCCGGTATTCACCGGCCCGCTCAGATTATGCCTGCTGCTGCTTGTGGCGATGCTCGCTGACCATGGTCAGCAGCAGTAACACCACCGCCAGCACCGATCCGACAATCATCACTAAGAAACCGCCGTCCCAGCCGAAGAAATCCACGGTGTAACCGACAATCGCACTGGCCGCCACCGATCCGCCGAGATAGCCGAACAGACCGGTAAAGCCTGCCGCAGTGCCGGCCGCTTTTTTCGGTGCCAGCTCCAGCGCGTGCAGACCAATCAGCATCACCGGACCGTAGATCAGGAAGCCAATGACGATCATGCAGATCATATCTATGCCCGGATTGCCCGGCGGGTTCAGCCAGTAAATGATGGTGGCGATGGTCACCAGCGTCATGAAAAACACCCCGGTGGCGCCGCGATTGCCGCGGAATACCTTGTCCGACATCCAGCCGCACAGCAGCGTGCCCGGAATCCCGGCGTATTCGTACAGGAAATAGGCCCACGAGGATTTATCCAGCGTGAAGTGCTTCACCTCTTTCAGATAGGTCGGTGACCAGTCGAGGATGCCGTATCGCAGCAGATAAACGAATACGTTGGCCAGCGCGATGTACCACAGCAGCTTATTCGGCAGCACGTACTGCATGAAAATCTGCTTCGCCGTCAGCTCCTGTTCGTGGTTCTCGCTATAATCCGGCGGATAGTCATTCTTCCATGCCTCAATCGGCGGCAGACCGCACGACTGCGGCGTATCGCGCATCAGCGCAAAAGCGATGATGGCGACGAGGATGGCACCAAACGCCGGCATATAGAGCGCGGCTTTCCAGTCGTTAAACCACGCCATGCCGAGCAGGAACAGCAGCGGAGGAATGCCGCCACCCACGTTGTGCGCGCAGTTCCATACCGACACAATGCCGCCGCGCTCTTTCTGCGACCACCAGTGCACCATGGTGCGTCCGCACGGTGGCCAGCCCATGCCCTGGAACCAGCCACACAGAAACAGCAGCACGAACATCACCATGATGCTCGAGGTTGCCCACGGCACGAAGCCCATCACCAGCATCACGGCGGCGGCGAGAATCAGGCCGGCGGGCAAAAATACCCGCGGGTTGGAGCGATCTGAGACCGATCCCATGATGAATTTGGAAAAACCGTAGGCGATGGAGATGCCGGAGAGGGCAAAGCCAAGGTCGCCGCGGGAAAAGCCCTGTTCGACCAGGTAAGGCATCGCCAGCGCAAAGTTTTTGCGCACCAGATAATAGGCGGCGTAGCCAAAGAAAATGCCGAAGAAGATCTGCCAGCGCAGACGACGATAGAGCGGATCGACGCGATCGTCCGCCACCTGGGGCTGGTGTGGTGCAGGTTTAAAAATACTCAACATCAGAATGGCCCTCCAGGGCGCAATATAGTTATCGATTCCCAGCAGGTTGGGGCAAAAACAAAGTACGACAGCGAACAGAAAGCAACCTTTCCATTTCGCGCACAGAATAGTGATGGTTACGCGCAGTTACTGTGACGTGTGACACATATGTTACAGTTTTATGACAATAAAGAGCGATATAAACCAGTAAATGTTGGATTTCGCGCATTTGTGCCAGAGAAAACGGCGCGCCGCCTCATAAAAATCGCCGCCCGCCGGTTAACCCGCCATGCGGACGCGTGCCTGCTGACCGGGCAGCGAAGATGCGATCGTGTTTAATTTCATCACATGTCAACCAGATTATCCCGCCAGCGCGCTGTAGTTTGTTTACACTAGCGCCAGTGTTGAACTTTAGGATGCATAACCGTGCTGTTGCTGATCGTTACCACCATTCTGTGGGCTTTTTCTTTTAGTTTAATCGGGGAGTATCTGGCGGGGCAGGTGGATACCTGGTTCTCGGTGCTGATACGTTTAGGCCTGGCGGCGCTGGTCTTTCTGCCGTTTCTGCGCTGGCGCGGTTACCGCGCTTCAACGTTGCTGCTCTATATGCTGGTGGGCATGCTGCAATTAGGCATCATGTATCTGATCAGCTTCGAGGCTTATCTCTATCTCAGCGTGCCGGAATTCCTGCTGTTTACGGTGATGACGCCGCTGTATGTCACACTGATTTATGACCTGCTCAGCAAGCGCCCGCTGCGCATTGGCTATGCCTTTAGCGCGCTGCTGGCGGTGCTCGGTGCGGCCATTATCCGCTACGACAAAGTCAGCGATGATTTCTGGTTCGGACTGCTGCTGGTGCAGGCGGCTAACATTTGCTTTGCGATTGGCATGGTGGGCTATAAGCGCCTGCAGGAAGTCCGTCCGATGCCGCAGCACACCGCGTTCTCGTGGTTCTATCTCGGCGCAGTGCTGATCGCGGTGATCGCCTGGTGCATCTGGGGCAATCCGCACAAGCTGCCGACCACTACGTTGCAGTGGGGCGTGCTGGTGTGGCTGGGCGTGGTCGCGTCCGGGCTGGGTTACTTCATGTGGAACTACGGCGCGACTCAGGTCGATGCCGGGACGCTGGGCATTATGAACAACATGCACGTGCCGGCAGGATTACTGGTGAATTTGGCGATCTGGCAGGAGAAGCCGCACTGGCCGAGCTTTATCGCCGGGGCGATAGTGATTTTTGCGTCCCTGTACGTGCATAAACGCTGGGTACTGGGACACACGGCCAAAAGCAGCAGTTCAGGCGCTTAGCTTTTTTTCGCGGGTGTCGATGGCCGCTGAATCAGCGTTAAGCCTTTCAGGAAGTTACGCAGAATCTGGTCACCGCACTCGCGATAATTTTTATGATCCGGGTTGCGGAAAATCGCGCCGATTTCAGCCTGTGACACCTTGAAGTTAGCCTTCAGTAAGATATCCGGGATATCGGTGGTTTTCAGCGCGAAGGCGATGCGTAACTTCTTGAGAAAGATATTATTGTTCATGCGGCGCTCAACCGACGGGGCCGGCGCGTCTTCGCTTTTGCCGCGACGGTAGAAAATCAGACCGTTGAGGAAGTAGCCCATCAGCACATCCGGCAGTTTACGAAACGCTTCATCGTCATCTTTCTTCAGCCACGCCTGCACATCTTCACGCGGTACTTCACTGCCCGCCAGCGCAAAAATCTCCACCACTTTGCTGTCGCTCAAATCCAGCATATAGCGCACGCTGCGCAGCACATCGTTATTGGTCATGGTGAAACTCTCCGGTAGCGGTTAAGGCGGCGCATTATAGAGCAGGCAGGGCGGGGATAACAGCACGGGCGACATTGGCCGCCCGCGGCATCAGGACGAGACCGGCTGCAGGGAGCCGGGGCGCGAGGCATCGCGCACGTAAGGCAGGTGCTCGCAGGCGTGCTGACGGGCAAAGCGCACAAAGGCCTCCAGCACCGGCTGCCGCTGCTCGCCGTCGCGCATCGCCGCGTATAAACGGCTCCACAATCCGTCGCCCAGCGTGCGCGTCACCACCAGCCCCTGGTGCTCAAAGCTCTCTACCACCCAGTGCGGCAGCGCGGCAATGCCCATGCCGGCCGACACCATCTGGATCAGCAGCAGCGTATTATCCACGCTCTTCAGCGCCGGGCTGACGCCGGCTGGCTGTAAGAAGTTACGCCACACGTCCAGCCGCTGACGCTGTACCGGATAGATCATCAGCACCTCATCGACCAAATCTTCCGGCGTGATGTGGGCCAGCTGCGCCAGACGGTGATCCGGCGCCAGCACCAGCCGCACCTCAAAATCAAACATCGGCGCATAGAACAAACCGCTGCGCGGCAGAATATCGGACGTCAGCACCACGTCCAGTTCGCCCTGCTGCAGCGCCGGCTGCGGATCAAAGGTCACGCCGGATTTGAAGTCCATCACTACCTGCGGCCAGCTCTGACGGAAATTGTTCAGGGCCGGCGTCAGCCACTGGATGCAGCTGTGGCATTCGATAGCGATGCGCAACGTGGTCTGATGCGGCTCATGACAGGCCTGCAGCGCCTGCTGGATCTGCGGCAGAATCTGCTCCGCCAGCTGCAACAGAATCTCTCCCTGCGGCGTAAAACGGATCGGCTGGCTCTTACGCACGAACAGCCGAAAGCCCAGCCGCTGTTCCAGGTCGCTGAACTGGTGAGACAACGCCGATTGCGTCTGATGAAGCTGGGCGGCGGCGGCAGCCAGCGAGCCGGTGTGCCGTAACGCCTGCAGCGTCCGCAGGTGTTTGAGTTCGATCATGAGAGTCCTTCACATCGAGATTGAACAAATTGCGCTTGAGACACATACAGTACCCGCAGATTATAGCGGTGTAAACATCTGGACGGCTAAACATCTCAGTCAGACGCGACGGCCACTTTACCTTTGTCCAGCTAACACGCTCAGCGCACGGCAGGATTGCCCGCTGGATGAATGTAAATCGGTTGCTGCGACTGTCGCACAGCGAATAATTTCTGGAGAATCTCACATGACCATTCTGAACCATACTCTCGGTTTCCCTCGCGTCGGACTGCGCCGCGAACTGAAAAAAGCGCAGGAAAGCTACTGGGCCGGGAACAGCTCACAGGACGAACTGCTGGCGGTGGGTCGTGAACTGCGCGCCCGTCACTGGCAGCAGCAGAAAGACGCCGGTGTTGATCTGCTGCCGGTCGGCGATTTTGCCTGGTACGATCACGTACTGACCACCAGCCTGCTGCTCGGTAACGTACCGGCACGGCACCAGAATAAAGACGGCTCGATTGACCTCGACACCCTGTTCCGCATCGGCCGCGGTCGTGCGCCCAGCGGTGAGCCTGCGGCGGCGGCAGAGATGACCAAATGGTTTAACACCAACTATCACTATATCGTGCCGGAATTTACCCAGGGTCAGCAGTTCCGTCTCAGCTGGACGCAACTGCTGGACGAGGTGGATGAAGCGCTGGCACTCGGCCACACCATCAAACCGGTGCTGCTGGGGCCGGTGACCTATTTGTGGCTGGGTAAGGTGAAAGGTGACGCCTTTGACCGCCTGTCGCTGCTGCAGGCCATTCTGCCGGTGTACCGTCAGGTGCTGGCTGAACTGCGTCAGCGCGGCATCGAATGGGTGCAGATTGATGAGCCGGCGCTGGCGCTGGAACTGCCGCAGGCGTGGCGCGAGGCGTTTAAACCGGCGTACGACGCGCTACAGGGCGAAGTGAAACTGCTGCTGACCACCTACTTTGACAGCATTGGTCAGAATCTTGATGTCATCAAAACGCTGCCGGTGCAGGGCCTGCACGTGGACCTGGTGCACGGCAAAGACGACCTTGAGCAGCTCAACCAGCAGATCCCGGCGGACTGGCTGCTGTCGCTGGGGGTGATCAATGGCCGAAATGTCTGGCGCGCCGATCTCACCCGCTGGTTTGAGCGCCTGCAGCCGTTGATCGGCCAGCGTCAGCAACTGTGGATTGGATCTTCCTGTTCGCTGCTGCACAGCCCCATTGACCTGAGCGTGGAAACCCGCCTCGACGACGAGGTCAAAAGCTGGTTCGCCTTTGCGTTACAGAAGTGCACGGAGCTGTCGCTGCTGAGTCAGGCGCTGAACCAGCACGATGCCGCTGCGCTGCACGCCTGGAGCGCGCCGATTCGCGCCCGGGCAAACTCTGCTCGCGTGCACAACCCCGCCGTGGCGCAGCGTCTGGCGCAAATCCAGGCCAGAGACACTGAGCGCAACAGCAGCTACACCGTGCGTGCTCAGGCGCAGCGTCAGCGCTTTAACCTGCCAGCGTGGCCCACCACCACCATCGGTTCTTTCCCGCAGACCACCGAGATTCGCGGCCTGCGCCTCGACTTCAAAAAAGGCAACATTGACGGCGGCCACTACCGCACCGGTATCGCGGAACACATCCGGCAGGCGATTGCGGAGCAGGAGCGTCTGGGGCTCGACGTGCTGGTGCATGGCGAAGCCGAGCGTAACGACATGGTGGAGTACTTCGGCGAAAACCTCGACGGCTTTGTTTTCACGCAGAACGGCTGGGTACAGAGCTACGGCTCGCGCTGTGTTAAGCCGCCGGTGATCATCGGGGACGTCAGCCGCCCGCAGCCGATCACCGTCGAGTGGGCAAAGTATGCGCAGTCGCTGACCGACAAACCGGTGAAGGGCATGCTGACCGGACCGGTCACCATCCTGTGCTGGTCGTTCCCGCGGGAAGACGTGACGCGCGAAACCATCGCAAAACAGATTGCGCTGGCGCTGCGCGACGAAGTGCAGGACCTGGAAAAAGCCGGTATCGGCATCATTCAGATTGACGAACCGGCGCTGCGTGAAGGCTTGCCGCTGCATCAGTCTGACTGGGCAGCCTACCTGCGCTGGGCGGTGGACGCGTTCCGCCTCAACGCCGCGGTGGCGCAGGACGAGACGCAGATTCACACCCACATGTGTTATTGCGAGTTCAACGACATCATGGATTCGATCGCCGCGCTGGACGCCGACGTGATCACTATCGAAACCTCACGTTCTGATATGGATCTGCTGGATGCGTTTAAAGCGTTCGAATATCCCAACGAAATCGGGCCGGGCGTATATGACATCCACTCACCCAACGTACCGAGCGTGGAGTGGATGGAAGATCTGCTGCGCAAAGCGGCGCAGAGTATTCCGCAGCAGCGCCTGTGGGTGAATCCGGACTGTGGCCTGAAAACGCGCGGCTGGAGTGAAACGCGTCAGGCGCTGGCCAACATGGTAAAAGCGGCGCAGAAGCTGCGCGCCGAAACCGTTTAATAGCAGGGTAATACGTTGTGTGGTTGAGTTGGGGCGCGCTGGCGCCCCTTTTTTATTCCGCGTTTGGCGCGACGCCATACTGCTTAAACCACGCCAGCATGCGCTGCCAGCCATCCTGTGCGGAATCGGCGTGGTAGCTCGGACGATAGTCGGCGTTAAAGGCGTGGCCAGCTTCCGGATACACCACAATCTCGGCTTTGGCATTGGCCGCGTGCAGGGCCTGGCGCATCTTATCGATACTTTCCAGTGGAATGCTTTC
The DNA here is from genome assembly GCF_059730925.1 of gamma proteobacterium symbiont of Axiagastus rosmarus. Lineage (NCBI taxonomy): Bacteria > Pseudomonadati > Pseudomonadota > Gammaproteobacteria > gamma proteobacterium symbiont of Axiagastus rosmarus. The sequence continues at coordinate 3,893,181 of NZ_AP035925.1, read as the reverse complement.
ATCCTGGCCGCCATACAGACCCAGCACCGGTGCATTCAAATCCACTGCAATATCAATAGGATGTTTCTGCTGCTTCAGCGTTTTCTCGCCCTCCAGGCGACCGTACCAGGCGGCGGCGGCGCGCACCTGCGGATTATGGGCGGCAAACAGCCAGCTGATGCGACCGCCCCAGCAGAAACCGGTGATCGCCAGACGACGGATATCGCCGCCGTGGCGCGCCGCCCAGTTGGCCACGTGGTCGAGATCAGACAGTACCTGCGAATCCGGCACTTTGCTCACCAGCTCTTTGAACAGGGTGGGGATATCGTTGTAATCGTTGGGATCGCCTTCGCGGAAATAGAGCTCCGGCGCCACGGCGAGATAGCCTTCCAGTGCCAGACGGCGGCACAGATCGCGGATGTGCTCGTGCACGCCGAAAATTTCCTGCACCACCAGCACGACCGGCAGCGTGCCGCTAAACTGTTGCGGACGAGCATAATAAGCCGGCAGGTTCTCACCCTGGCTCGGCACGGACGTCTCGCCCGCGTGAATGGCATCGCTGGCGGTAATGATGGTGCTGGCTGCGGTGGGCTGCACCGCTGGCGCAAAGCCGTCGGTGGCGGATTTTTGTGCCATATTGTCTTCGGTTTTCATGGTTCTCTCCGTGCTAGCAAGTGCGCAATCACGTAACTATAGCCTGGCCTTACGGCAAGGCTGGCGTAGGGTACGGGGGATGGTTAACCTGATCTGCTTCTCTATTAACACTGCCTTTTACGGTTACACAGCACCGCTTGTAGCAATTCAGCGCAGCAGACCGCTAATATGTGATTAGAGTCACACAATATTTTTAGTTCAATGTAACTTTCATTATTGATAGTGAATTCAGTCACATATTTATCCGGGCCGCTGACGTAAAGTGGCGCGCTTATTCCCCCTTATCTTCCAGGAGTCTGATATGGCCCAGTCTGACGTTTTCCACCTTGGCATCACCAAAGCCGATTTGAAAGGAGCCACGCTGGCGATTGTTCCTGGCGATCCGGAGCGCGTGAAGAAAATCGCAGCGCTGATGGAGAATCCACAGCACCTCGCGTCGCACCGTGAATTCACCACCTGGCTGGCGGAGATCGACGGCAAACCGGTGGTTGTCTGTTCCACCGGTATTGGCGGTCCGTCCACCTCTATCGCCGTTGAAGAGCTGGCGCAGCTGGGCGTGCGTACCTTCCTGCGTGTGGGTACCACCGGCGCGATTCAGCCACACATCAACGTGGGTGATGTGCTGGTGACCACCGCCTCGGTCCGTCTGGACGGTGCCAGCCTGCACTTTGCGCCGATGGAATTCCCGGCGGTGGCTGATTTCGCCTGCACCACCGCGCTGGTGGCCGCGGCAGAAGCCTGCGGCGCGACCACGCATATTGGTGTCACTGCCTCGTCAGACACCTTCTATCCTGGCCAGGAGCGCTACGACACCTTCTCCGGACGCGTAGTGAGCCGCTTCCAGGGCTCGATGAAAGAGTGGCAGCAAATGGGCGTACTTAACTATGAAATGGAATCCGCTACACTGTTAACCATGTGCGCCAGTCAGGGACTGCGTGCCGGCATGGTGGCTGGCGTCATCGTGAATCGCACGCAAAAAGAGATCCCGGATGCGGCCACCATGAAGCAGACAGAAAGCGATGCGGTGAAAATTGTGGTGGATGCCGCGCGTCGTTTACTTTAGCGCGCCAGTCAGGGAATGATTTCGAGACCAGGCTTATAGGGAGCTCAGCAATTGCCTGATTAGAATGCGCGCAATTTCAGCCGATTCTGAGAAATTTCCTATGCGCAAAACGATCTCTATCCCACGTCCGGGTTTTACCAGCCGCCCTGCTGCAATGCAGGCCCGCGTTGAGAGTGCCGCCGCGCGCTTTCGTCAGGCAATGGCCGCGTCAGATTATCCTCTGGCGCGCCAGTGCTGCGAAGAAGTGCTGCGCGTCATGCCTAACCAGATGCAGGTGCTCAGCGACTACGCGCTGACGCTGATGCGCGTCGGCGAACATAAAAAATCCTACAAGATTTACCAGAAAATCTATCAGGCACCGGCGGCGCAGCGCGCGCAGGCGTCGGAAACCTGGCTGGATGGCCTGACGGAAGTGTGTGGCTGGCTGGATAAGACAGATGAAGTGGCGCGTTATGGACTGGAATCGCTCACCCAATCCGACATGCGTTTCAGTCAGGGCGCGAAAGCGACTTTTCCCGCACCGGCGCCTGCGCCGATTAACCGCAGCAATCCGGCAGAAAATATCATCTCCTTCAGCCTGTACGGCGGTCAGCCGCGCTACTGCGAAACCCTGATTAAAAACGTTGAGGTGGCGCGCGAGCTCTATCCGGACTGGATGTGCCGCATCTATCTCGACGATAGTGTGCCGCAGCACGTGTGGCAGCGCCTGACCCAGCCAAACACCCAGCTGGTGGATATGTCGCAGGAGAAAACCATTTTCCCTACGCTGTGGCGCTTTCTGGTGATGGACGATGCCAGCGTAAAACGCTACATCTTGCGGGATGCGGATTCGCTGCTGTCAGAGCGCGAAGTGGCGGCCGTCGACGCCTGGCTGGCTTCGCCATTCTGGTTCCACCACATGCGCGATTATTACTCGCACACCGAGCTGTTACTGGCCGGCATGTGGGGCGGCTGTCACGGCGTGTTTCACAACGTGGAACAGCAGATGCGCGACTTTATCGCGCAGTATGACGGCAGCGAGCGCTTTACCGACCAGTACTTCCTCAAGGTAGCGCTGTGGCCCACGGTACGCGACAGCATCCTCAATCACGACGATATCTTTCACTTCCACCACGCGCAGCCGTGGCCGGCGCATGCGCCGATTCGCTGGCAGACCGACAGCTTCCACGTCGGCAGCAACGCCGGTTTCGCCAGCATGGCCGGCAAAGTGGCCAACGCCGAAAATGGCCAGCAGCAGGTGGAGCTGACCTACGGCGGCAACAGCTGGTGCTATCCGGCGAAGGTGAAAAGCGACAGCGAATGGGTGCTGCCGATGCCGTTTTTCCTGATTGACGCCTGGAAAGCCGGCGACCTGACCGTACGCGCCCTGTAGTTGCCCGGACGGTGCCCATCGCGCCCGCGATAAAATCCGCGGGTTGCCATGAATGTTCTGGACATTCATACAGTGGCGCTCTACCTTCTCCTCAGCGAGACGATCCGCGGGGGGATTATGGATCAGCAACTTATCATCAGCGGCGCGCTGGCGCTGGCCGGTTTGGGCATTGGCTGGATTATTGCCCAGCTGCGCGCCGGCCATCAGCACGCCAGCTTCACCACCGAACGCCGCCTGCTGGAACAGGCGCAGCAGCGTCAGCAGCAGCAGCTGGAACAGCTGCAACAGCAACTGCAGCAGCGCGAACAGGAGCTGCGCCAGCTTCACGGCACGCTAAGCGGCGCGCAGGAGCGCCTGCAGCAGCTGGATTACTGGCGGGCCGAGAGTGAACAGCTCAGCCGCGAGCTGCGCAATCAGCTGGAAGTTAACAGCGCGCAGGAAGCCGAACTGCGGGAAGTCACCATTCGATTAGAAGAGACGCGTTTCGCCGCTGAGGAGAAGCAGCGTCTGCTGACCAACAGCGAACAGCGCCTGAGTGCGCAGTTTGAAAATCTCGCCAACCGAATCTTCGAAAACAGCGGAAAACGCGTCGACGAGCAGAACCGGCAGAGCCTCAACAGCCTGATCGGCCCGTTGCGCGAACAGCTGGACGGCTTCCGCCGCCAGGTCAACGACAGCTTCGGCCAGGAAGCGCGTGAACGCCACACGCTGGCGCACGAAATTCGCCAGTTGCAGCAGCTCAACGCGCAGATGGCGCAGGAAGCGATCAACCTCACCAAAGCGCTGAAGGGCGACAATAAAATTCAGGGCAACTGGGGCGAAGTGGTGCTCAGCCGGGTGCTGGAGGCCTCAGGCCTGCGCGAAGGCTACGAGTATCAGACTCAGGTCAGCGTGCAGCTGGAGCAGCAGGGCCGTATGCAACCGGATGTGATTGTGCGTCTGCCGCAGGGTAAAGATGTGGTGATTGACGCCAAAATGACGCTGATTGCCTACGAGCGCTACTTCAACGCCGACGATGAGCTGACGCGCGAACAGGCGATTCAGGAGCACATCAACGCGGTGCGTGGCCATATCCGGCTGCTGGGGCGTAAAGATTATCAACAATTGCCCGGTTTACGCTCGCTGGATTATGTGCTGATGTTTATTCCGGTCGAACCGGCGTTTCTGCTGGCGATCGACCGCCAGCCGGAGCTGATCAGCGAAGCGCTGCAGCAAAACATTATGCTGGTCAGCCCGACCACGCTGCTGGTGGCGCTGCGCACCATTAATAATCTGTGGCGCTATGAGCATCAGAGCCGTAATGCCCAGCGCATCGCCGACCGCGCTGCGCGCTTGTACGACAAGATGCGGCTGTTTGTCGATGACATGAGCGGCATCGGACATAGCCTCGACAAAGCGCAGCAGAGTTATCAGCTGGCGATGAAAAAGCTGGCGCAGGGGCGCGGCAATCTGATCGCCCAGAGTGAGTCGTTTCGTGCGCTTGGCGTGGAGATCAAACGGCCCATCAACCCGCAACTGGCAGAGCAGGCGCAGCCCGACGCGGCGGATGATACATGGGCCGATGACAGCGAGCCCGCTGAAAATGCGGCAGATTCTTCCGCCGCTTCCCTGCGCCGCATCAACGAATAACACGCCGGTGGCGTGCTCGGATCGCCCGACTCTGATACACTTCGGGAAGTATTGTTTGTGGAACAGGTAAAACCGATGGCAGATGAATCACAGCAGGAAACTACCCATTTTGGCTTTCAGACCGTCGCCAAAAGTGAAAAGGCCGATAAAGTCGCGGACGTGTTTCACTCCGTCGCGGCGAAATATGACCTGATGAACGATCTGATGTCGTTCGGCATCCATCGCGTCTGGAAGCGTTTTACCATCGACAGCAGCGGCGTGCGCCGCGGTCAGCGCGTCCTGGATCTGGCCGGCGGTACCGGCGATCTGACGGCAAAATTCTCGCGCCTGGTCGGTGAAACCGGTCAGGTGGTGCTGGCGGACATCAACAGCTCAATGCTGAAGATGGGACGCGAAAAGCTGCGCAATCTCGGCGTAACCGGCAACGTCAGCTACGTGCAGGCTAACGCAGAAGCGCTGCCGTTCCCGGATAACTATTTCGACTGCATCACCATCTCCTTCGGCCTGCGTAACGTGACCGAAAAAGAGAAGGCGCTGGCGTCGATGTTCCGCGTGCTCAAGCCAGGCGGTCGTCTGCTGGTGCTGGAGTTCTCTAAACCGGTTTTCGATCCGCTGAGCAAAGCCTACGACACTTACTCTTTCCACATTCTGCCGCGCATCGGCCAACTGGTGGCAAAAGACGCGGAGAGTTATCGCTACCTGGCGGAGTCGATTCGTATGCATCCGGATCAGGAAACCCTGAAGGCGATGATGAACGACGCTGGCTTTGAAAATACCAGCTACTACAACATGACCGGCGGCATTGTGGCGCTGCATCGTGGCTTTAAGTTCTGATTAATCATGACTTTTACCCCTCTCATCACCGGCGGTCTTGAGACCGCCCTGAACCGTGTGTTGTACCGCGATCGCAGCCTGAAAACCGCACGCCAGCGTCTGGCCGGCAAAGTCCTGCTGCTGCGCCTGCAGGAGCTGGATTTTCCGCTGGTGCTGGTGTTCAGTGAAAACCAGCTGGATGTGCTGAGTGACTGGCAGGACCGCAGCGACTGCAGCGTCAGCCTGCGTTTCAGCACGCTGCCTAAGCTGCGCGATCGTCAGCAGCTGACCAGCCTGATTCGCAGCGGTGAGCTGGACGTGGAAGGCGATCTGCAGGTGGTACAGCAATTCTCCGCGCTGATGGATCTGGCTGAACTCGACCCGGCCGAATATCTCGCGCCGTGGGTGGGCGACATCGCGGCACAGGGCATCAGCCAGGCCGCTCAGCGTGCGCTGGCCCAGCTCAGACAGCAGGTCACCCGCCGTCAGGATTATCTGGGGCAGGTGCTGACCGAAGAGTGGCGCGTGGCACCGGGGGCGCTGGAGCAGGCGTGGTTTTGTGAGGAGGTAGAAGCGATGGAACGTGCGCTTAATGCGTTTGAGGCGCGTTTGGCACAGCTGGAGGCGAAATGACGCTGGGAGAAATTCGGCGCTTATACTTCATTATCAAAGTTTTTCTGACCTACGGGCTGGATGAACTGATTCCGCATATGCGCATTACGCTGCCGCTGCGGCTGTGGCGACGCTGTGTTTTCTGGATCCCCAACCGGCACAAAGAAGCTGAGATGGGCATCCGTCTGCGTCTGGCCATGGAGCAGCTCGGTCCGGTTTGGATCAAGTTCGGTCAGATGCTCTCGACGCGCCGCGACCTGTTCCCGCCGAAAATTGCCGATGAGCTGGCGATTCTGCAGGACCGCGTGGCACCGTTCGACGGCGTGAAAGCCAAAGCGCAGATTGAGCGTTCGATTGGCGGCCCGGTGGAAACCTGGTTCGACGACTTCGATATCAAACCGCTGGCATCGGCTTCGATCGCCCAGGTGCATACCGCGACGCTGAAATCCAACGGCCGCGAAGTGGTGATCAAAGTGATTCGCCCGGATATCCTGCCGGTGATCAAAGCTGACATGAAGCTGATTTACCGCCTGGCGCGCTGGGTGCCACGTCTGCTGCCGGACGGTCGCCGTCTGCGTCCGATGGAAGTGGTGCGCGACTACGAAAAAACGCTGATTGATGAACTCAATCTGCTGCGTGAAGCCGCCAATGCGATTCAGCTGCGTCGCAATTTTGACCAGAGCCGCATGCTGTACGTGCCGGAAGTGTTTTCCGACTACTGCAGCGAAACCATGCTGGTGATGGAGCGCATTTACGGCATTCCTATCTCCGACGTTGCCACGCTGGAGCAGCACGGCGTCAACATGAAGCTGCTGGCCGAACGCGGCGTGCAGGTGTTCTTCACCCAGGTGTTCCGCGACAGCTTCTTCCATGCCGATATGCATCCCGGCAACATCTTCGTCAGCTACGAGCATCCGGAAGACCCGCAGTATATCGGCATCGACTGCGGCATCGTTGGCTCGCTGAACAAAGAAGATAAGCGCTACCTGGCGGAAAACTTCATCGCCTTCTTCAACCGCGACTACCGCAAAGTGGCCGAGCTGCACGTCGACTCGGGCTGGGTACCGCCGGATACCAACGTGGAAGATTTTGAGTTCGCGATTCGCACCGTGTGCGAGCCGATTTTCGAAAAGCCGCTGGCGGAAATCTCCTTTGGTCACGTGCTGCTCAATCTGTTCAACACCGCGCGCCGTTTCAATATGGAAGTGCAGCCGCAGCTGGTGCTGCTGCAGAAAACCCTGCTGTACATCGAGGGCATTGGTCGTCAGCTCTATCCGCAGCTCGATCTGTGGAAAACCGCCAAGCCGTTCCTGGAGGACTGGATTAAGGATCAGATTGGCATTCCGGCCATCCTGCGGGCGGTGAAAGAGAAGGCGCCGTTCTGGGCGGAGAAACTGCCGGAGCTGCCGGAGCTTTTTTACGACAGTATGCGCCAGCACAAGTTATTGCAGCACAGTGTCGATAAACTCGTCACCGATTTGAACGCGCAGCGCACTCGTCATCATCAGGCACGTTATCTGTTTGGCGTCGGGGCTACACTGTTATTAAGTGGCACCGCCGTGCTGTTGAGCCGGCCTGACTGGGACTTCTTCCCGGCGCTGTTAATGGCCGCCGGCATCGTCACCTGGCTCATCGGCTGGCGCAAGACAAACTGATTGTCTGCCTGGTGCAAATCGCGTAATGTCGCAGGCTTAAGTCCGGGTAAAAACGGACTTTCTGTGCGTTACAGTTAACCGTTTTTCACAGAATATTAGAGGCATATCTCATGGGCGGTATCAGTATTTGGCAATTGTTAATCATTGCCGTCATTGTTGTACTTCTGTTCGGTACCAATAAGCTTCGTAACCTGGGTTCGGATTTAGGCTCTTCCATTCGCGGCTTCAAAAAAGCCATGAGCGATGAAGACGAGAAAAAGGATCAACCGAAAGAGCAGGACGCTGACTTCAACGCCAAACTGGCAGACAAACAGCACACCCCGGCGAGCAAAGACGACGCCCGGGACAAGTAAGGTAAAACTGTGTTCGATATTGGTTTTAGTGAACTGGTATTGGTGTTCGTGATCGGGCTGATTGTACTGGGCCCGCAGCGCTTACCGGTTGCGGTGAAAACCGTTGTTGGCTGGATCCGGGCCATTCGCTCGCTGGCTGCTAATGTGCAGAACGAACTGGCCCAGGAGCTGAAACTGCAGGAGCTGCAGGACAGCCTGAAAAAGGTCGAAGAGGCAGGACGCGGCACGCTGTCGCCGGAGCTGAAGCAATCCATGGAAGAGCTGCGTAAAACCGCGGACTCCATGAAGCGCTCGGTGCAGCAGAGCATCGATATCGAAAAAGCGGAAGATGAAGCCAACACCATTCATCAGCCGCCCGCTGCCGCGCCACAGCCCGCTGCCGCGCCACAGCCCGCTGCCGCACCGCAGCCCGCTGAGCCGCACAGCGTCGTGACGCCGGCCAGCGCGGCACATCAGGCCAGCGCCCCGGCGCAGGCGCCGCAGCCTGCACCAGCCACCAGCCACACCGATTCCGTCGCGCCTGCGACCACTCCTCCCGTAAAAGATGAACGATAAACATGGCCGTTGAAGATACCCAACCGCTCATCAGCCACCTGATTGAGCTGCGCAAGCGTCTGCTGAACTGCATCATCGCGGTGTTTGTTATCTTCCTGTGTCTGGTTTACTTCGCCAACGACATCTATCACGCGGTGGCAGCGCCGCTGATTAGCCAGATGCCCGCCGGTGCCAGCATGATCGCCACCGACGTGGCCTCACCGTTCTTTACGCCGATCAAACTGACCATCATTGTGTCGGTATTTCTTGCGGTGCCGGTGATTCTTTATCAGGTCTGGGCGTTTGTCGCCCCCGCGCTGTATCGCCATGAGCGCCGCCTGGTGATGCCGCTGCTGTTCTCCAGTACGCTGCTGTTTTATGTCGGCGTGGCCTTTGCCTACTTCATTGTGTTCCCGCTGGCATTTGGCTTCTTCGCCAAAACCGCGCCGCAGGGCGTCACCATCGCCACGGACATCACTAACTACCTCGACTTTGTCATGACGCTGTTCATGGCGTTTGGCGTGGCGTTTGAGGTACCGATTGCCATCGTGCTGCTGTGCTGGACCGGCATTACCAGCCCGGACGATCTGAAAAAGAAACGGCCCTATATTCTGGTCGGCGCGTTTGTGGTTGGGATGTTGCTCACACCGCCGGACGTTTTCTCGCAAACTTTGCTCGCTATTCCGATGTACTGCCTGTTTGAAGTCGGCGTATTCTTCTCCCGCTACTATGTGGGTAAAGGACGTCAGGCGGCAGACGATGAGGAACAGAACCCCGACGCCTGATGTCTTTTATGCAGGGCATCCCGCTGATGGGGTGATGATGAATCTTAACCGCCCGCCTGCCGGGCGGTTTTTCTATCCGTCGCTTGAAGACGGAATGGGGAGCAAACATGTTTGATATCGGTGTAAACCTGACCAGCACGCAATTCGCAAAAGATCGCGATCAGGTGGTAAAACGCGCGCGCGAAGCAGGCGTCACCGGCCTGTTAATCACCGGCACCAATGCCCTGGAGAGCCAGCAGGCGCGTCAGCTGGCGACCCGGCACGCGGGCTACTGCTGGTCGACCGCCGGCGTGCACCCGCATCATGCCAGCGAGTGGTCGGCGGAAACCGCCAGTACGCTGCGCCGCCTGGCTGACAGCGAGCAGGTGGTGGCGATTGGTGAATGCGGACTCGACTTCAACCGTAATCTTTCCGCGCACGAGCAGCAGGAGTACGCGTTTGATGCGCAGCTCCAGCTGGCGGCGGAACTGCAGCTGCCGGTGTTTTTACACTGTCGTGAGGCACATGAACGTTTTCTGGCGGTGCTGCAGCCGTGGCTGCCGAAACTGGTGGGCGCGGTGGTGCACTGTTTTACCGGCACGCGTGACGAGCTGGAAGCCTGCCTGGCGCTGGGGTTATCGGTGGGCATTACCGGCTGGGTGTGCGATGAACGGCGCGGAATGGCGCTGCGTGACATGCTGCCGCTGATTCCGGCAGATCGTCTGCTGCTGGAGACGGACGCGCCCTATCTGCTGCCGCGCGATATGCGTCCGCGTCCGACCTCGCGCCGTAACGAACCCTGCTTTCTGCCGCATATCGTTCAGCAGGTGGCGCACTGGCGTGGTGAACAGCCAGACGCACTGGCGGCACGCGTCGACCACAATGCGCGTCAGCTATTCAGACTGGCTTAAACCTTACGGAACTGCTTGTTGTCCACGCTGCGCATCACCTGTTTATTCAGCAGGTTAAGCAGCAGGATTGAGCGGGTTTCACCATCGGGCTCGGCAAAAATAGCGCGCAGCCCTTCAAAGGTGCCGTCGGTGATCAGCACTTCATCACCGACCTGCGGCGTTTCCGGATCCAGCAGGATCTGCGGCGCATCGGTTTGCAGCGCTTCGATCACTTCATACGGCACCGTCGCGGGCATGGCGCCAAAGCGCACAAAGTGGCTGACGCCGCGCGTGCTGCTGATGGTGGTGGTGTGAATCGCTTCCGGATCGAATTCGATAAACAGATAGTTGGGAAACAGCGGCTCACTCACGGTGGTGCGTTTGCCGCGCACAATCTTCTCCAGAGCGATCATCGGGCTGAGGCAATTCACCTCCTGCCGCTCAAGATGCTCCTTCGCGCGCAACAGCTGACCACGTTTGCAATAGAGTAAGTACCAGGATTCCATAACTGCTCCCAAATAATGGACGCTAAGAATAACAAACCTGTTGTCAGAGTTATAGCGCATCGGCGGCCGGAAACCCGGTCACAGAAGAAAAATCTCTACGAATTTTCCGATTGGTGCGGCGAACTAACGCTTTTCAGCAAGAAAATTGACGTCTGGCGATCATCTGTATCAGACTGCCAACCCATTAGACGAAGAAAAAGGACGGGCTGATGGAACTGTTTTTACTGAGCAATGGCAAAGTGGCCGACGATGCGCCGCTGCTGAGCTATGCGCATCCGCAGCTGCACGCGATGATTGCCCAGCGCGGCATCACCTCGGCGGTGCTGGTGCCCTACGCCATTATTCGTGACGATCATGCCCTGCGTGCGCAGGCGTTGTCTCAGTCACTGGGTATTCCGGTGCGCACGGTACACGAGTTCGAGACACCGGTTGCGGCCATTGAGCAGGCGGAGCTGATTCTGGTGAGCGGCGGCAATACCTGGCTGCTGAACCAGATGCTGCACGAGCAGGGGCTGATCGTGGCGATTCAGCGCGCAGTGCGCGAGCGCGATGTCCCTTACGTTGGCTGGAGCGCGGGCTGCAACGTGGCGGCACCGTCGATTCGCACCACCAATGATATGCCGGTACGCAGCAGCGTGGTGCTGCCTGCGCTCGGGCTGTTCCCGGTGCAAATCAATCCTCACTATCTTGATGCGCACGTCAGCGGCCATATGGGCGAAACCCGTGATGAGCGTCTGGCCGAGTTCTGCGCGGTGAATCCGCAGGAGTCGGTGATTGCGCTGCGTGAAGCCAGCTTCCTGCACGTCAGTGAGAACCGTCTGCGCTACTACAGCGCGCGCGGTGAAGATTTCAAAGTGTTCCGTCACGGTGAAGCGATTGCCGCTTATCACGATGTGCTGGCCCTGCAGTCGCTGGTGCCGTTTTCCTGTCAGCCCGCCTGACGCAGAAACTCAAACACGCTGGCGTGAACAAACTTATAATGACGCTTCACTCTGGCCGGAAGACTAACGCCGCATGAAATATCAGGATTTACGAGACTTTCTCGCGCTGCTGGAACAGCGCGGCGAGTTAAAGCGCATCACTCAGGAGATCGATCCTGTCCTCGAGATGACCGAAATCGCCGACCGCACGCTGCGGGCCGGTGGCCCGGCGCTGCTGTTCGAAAACCCGAAGGGCTACAGCATGCCGGTGCTGTGCAACCTGTTTGGCACGCCGAAGCGCGTGGCAATGGGTATGGGCCAGGAAGAGGTCAGCGCACTGCGCGAGGTGGGTAAGCTGCTGGCGTTTCTGAAAGAGCCGGAGCCGCCGAAAGGGTTTCGCGATCTGTTCGATAAGATGCCGCAGTTCAAACAGGTGCTGAACATGCCGACCAAACGGCTGCGCAATGCGCCGTGTCAGGAAGAGATTTTCAGCGGTGACGAGGTCGATCTGGCGCGCATCCCGGTCATGAAATGCTGGCCGGGCGATGCGGCGCCGCTGATTACCTGGGGATTAACCGTCTCGCGCGGACCGCATAAAGAGCGGCAGAATCTCGGCATTTATCGTCAGCAGGTGATTGGTAAAAATCGGGTGATCATGCGCTGGTTGTCGCATCGCGGTGGCGCGCTGGATTTCCAGGAGTGGTGCAAAGCGCATCCCGGTGAACGCTTCCCGGTGGCGGTGGCGCTGGGCGCCGATCCGGCCACCATTCTTGGCGCGGTCACGCCGGTGCCGGATACGCTATCGGAATATGCGTTTGCCGGTCTGCTGCGCGGCAACAAAACCGAGGTGGTGAAGTGCGTCTCGAACGATCTGGAAGTGCCGGCCAGCGCCGAAATCGTGCTGGAAGGTTACATCGAACCGGGCGACATGGCGCCGGAAGGGCCGTACGGCGATCACACCGGCTACTACAATGAAGTAGACAGCTTCCCGGTGTTTACCGTGACGCACGTGACCCAGCGACGCAACCCGATTTACCACTCCACCTACACCGGCCGTCCGCCGGATGAGCCCGCGGTACTGGGCGTGGCGCTGAACGAAGTGCTGGTGCCGATTCTGATCAAACAGTTCCCGGAGATTGTGGATTTCTATCTGCCGCCGGAAGGCTGCTCTTATCGCCTCGCGGTAGTGACGATTAAAAAACAGTATGCCGGTCACGCCAAGCGCGTGATGTTCGGCGTGTGGTCGTTCCTGCGCCAGTTTATGTACACCAAGTTTGTGATTGTGTGTGACGATGACGTCAACGCGCGTGACTGGAACGACGTGATTTGGGCCATCACCACGCGGATGGATCCGGCGCGTGATACGGTACTGGTAGAAAACACGCCAATTGACTATCTCGACTTCGCTTCGCCGGTTTCCGGACTTGGCTCGAAGATGGGACTGGATGCCACCAACAAGTGGCCGGGTGAAACCCAGCGTGAATGGGGGACGCCGATTGTGAAAGATCCTGCGGTTACGGCGCGTATTGATGCAATCTGGGATGAGTTAGCGATCTTTGCCGAGCCGCCGCAGCGCTGATGGCGGCTGAGAACCATAAAAAAGGGCACCTATGACGATGTTAAGCTGCAAAGTGACTTCGGTTGAAGCAATTACGGACACGGTTTACCGCGTGCGGTTAATTCCGGCGGCGGATTTTAGCTTCCGCGCCGGCCAGTATCTGATGGTGGTGATGGATGAGCGCGACAAGCGCCCGTTTTCGCTGGCATCGACGCCAATGGAAAAGGACATCATTGAGCTGCACATTGGTGCCTCAGAGCTGAACCTGTACGCCATGGCGGTGATGGATCGCATCAAAAACGATCGGCAGATCACCGTGGATATGCCGCACGGCGACGCCTGGCTGCGTGAAGACAGCGCGCGGCCGATTGTGCTGATTGCCGGCGGCACCGGCTTCTCCTATGCGCGTTCGATTCTGCTGACCGCGCTGGCGCAGCAGCCGGATCGCGATATCGCTATCTACTGGGGCGGCCGCGAGCTGAGACATCTGTACGATCTGGATGAGCTCAATGCGCTGGCGGTGAAGCATCCGAACCTGAAAGTGATTCCGGTGGTGGAGCAGCCAGCGGAGGACTGGCAGGGGCGCAGCGGCACGGTGCTGACCGCGGTGATGCAGGACTATGCCAGCCTGAGCGGACACGATATCTATATTGCTGGCCGGTTTGAGATGGCAAAAATTGCCCGCGAGCGCTTCTGTGCCGAACGTGGTGCGTTAGAAGCGCAGATGTATGGCGATGCGTTTGCCTTTATCTGATGCGTGACATGGTGCGCATGCACGTGCTGCTGCAAAAAAGCCCGCCCGGTTGGGCGGGAACACGTGCAAGTGTAGTGGTCAACGTATTAAACCCGTTCGAATACCGTCGCGATGCCCTGGCCTAAGCCAATGCACATGGTTGCCAGACCAAACTGTGCATCGCGACGCTCCATCAGATTCAGCAACGTGGTGCTGATACGAGCGCCGGAACATCCCAGCGGATGCCCGAGTGCGATTGCGCCGCCGTTAAGGTTCACTTTCTCATCCAGCTGCTCCAGCAGCCCTAAATCTTTCAGGCACGGCAGCGTCTGCGCGGCGAAGGCTTCGTTGAGTTCGAACAGATCGATATCCTGCACGCTCAGCCCGGCGCGCTTCAGCGCCAGCTTACTGGCCGGTACCGGACCGTAACCCATGATCGACGGATCGCAGCCAACCACCGCCATGCTGCGGATGCGTGCGCGCGGCGACAGCCCCAGTTCGCGCGCGCGGCTTTCGCTCATGATCAGCATGGCGGCCGCGCCGTCGGACAGCGCCGACGAACTGCCGGCGGTAACCGTGCCGTTGACCGGATCGAACGCCGGACGCAGCGCGGCTAAGCCTTCAAGGCTGGTGTCTTCGCGAATCACTTCATCGCTGTCATAGCGTTTCAGCACGCCATCGGCATCGTGGCCGTAGGTCGGCACGATTTCGCGTTTGAAATCACCGCGCTGAGTGGCGGCCGCAGCGCGCTGGTGTGAACGCAGCGCGAAGGCATCCTGCTGTTCACGGCTGATGTGGTGCATGCGCGCCAGCATCTCGGCGGTCAGCCCCATCATGCCCGCCGCTTTCGCCACGGTGCGCCCCAGGCCGGGATGAAAATCCACGCCGTGGTTCATCGGTACGTGGCCCATATGTTCCACGCCGCCAATCAGACAGCTGTGGGCATCGCCGACCATAATCGCGCGCGCCGCATCGTGCAGCGCCTGCATGGACGAGCCGCACAGGCGGTTAACGGTGCTGGCCGGCACGCGATGCGGGATCTCCGCCAGCAGCGCGGCGTTGCGGGCGATATTAAAGCCCTGTTCCAGCGTCTGCTGCACGCAGCCCCAGATAATGTCATCCAGCGCGGCGGCATCGACGGCCGGATTGCGGCTGAGGAGTTCGCGCATCAGATGGGCGGAGAGATCCTCGGCGCGCACCTGGCGAAAGGCGCCGCCTTTGGAACGGCCCATCGGCGTGCGCACGGCATCAACAATCACTACGTTTTCCATGTTCATTACCTCAGGCAGTTTGCAGCGCCGCTGCGTCAATCGGTTGAGCGACGGGATACCAGCTCTGATGCTGGTGGGCTTTCTGAACCAGCAGCTCAGGCAGCGCGTACAGTGGGCCGAGCGCGAGGTAGCGTTTAGCCTGATCGACGACATTGCTGATGCCCAGCGTGTCCATATAGCGGAACGCGCCACCGCGGAACGGCGGGAAGCCTAAGCCATACACCAGCGCCATATCCGCCTCGGCGGGCGAAGCAATGATGTTTTCTTCGAGGCAGCGCACCACTTCGTTGAGCATTGGCAGCATCATGCGGTTGGCGATCTCTTCATCGCTGAATACCCGCTTCGGTTCACATACCGGCTCCAGCAGCGCATCGACCTCCACATCGGCGCGCTTCTGCGCTTTGCCTTTTTTATCCTGTTCCCAGCGGTAAAAGCCCTGGCCGTTTTTCTGGCCGTAGCGTTTGGCTTCGAACAGCACATCAATGGCATCGCGGTAATCTTTCTGCATCCGCGACGGGAAGCCCTGCGCCATCACCTGTTGCGCATGATGCGCGGTATCAATGCCCACCACGTCCAGCAGCCACGCCGGCCCCATCGGCCAGCCAAACTGCTTCTCCATCACTTTATCGATCTGGCGGAAGTCCGCGCCGTCGCGCAGTAGCAGGCTGAAGGCGGCAAAGTAGGGGAACAGCACGCGGTTCACAAAGAAGCCGGGGCAGTCATTCACCACAATCGGCGTTTTGCCCATCTTGCTGGCCCACGCCACCACTTTGCTGATGGTGGCTTCAGAGGTTTGCGCACCGCGAATCACTTCGACCAGCGGCATACGCGGCACCGGATTGAAGAAGTGCATGCCGCAGAAATTTTGCGGACGCTGCAGCGCCTGCGCCAGCTGGCTGATTGGAATGGTGGAGGTATTCGAGGCCAGCACGGCATCATCCCGCAGCTGCTGCTCGGTTTCAGCCAGCACTTTAGCTTTGATTTGCGGGTTCTCGACCACCGCTTCGACCACCACATCGGCGCGATCAAAGCCGCTGTAATCCAGCGTCGGCTGAATGCTCGCCAGCACGCTCGCCAGCTTCGTGCCGTCGATTTTGCCGCGCTCCAGCTGCTTGTTAAGCAGCTTGCTGGCTTCATTCATGCCCAGCGTCAGCGCCTGCGGATTAATATCTTTCATCTTCACCGGCACGCCTTTCCAGGCCGACTGCCAGGCGATCCCGCCGCCCATGATGCCTGCGCCCAGTACCGCCGCCTGCTCTGGCGTGCCGGCCGCGCTGCTGTGTTTCTTCGCCAGGACTTTTACGTACTGGTCATTGAGGAAGATGCCGACCAGCGCGCGTGCCACATCACTCTGCGCCAGCGGCACAAAAGCAGCGGTTTCCAGCTTCAGCGCATCATCACGGCCTAAGCCCGCTGCCGCTTCGATGGTTCGCACCGCGGCGATCGGCGCTGGATAGTGTTTACCGGCGGTTTGCTGCACCATGCTTTTGGCGAGGGTAAAACTCATCGCGGCTTCAATCGGACTGAGCTTAAGCGGTGCCAGCTTCGGCGCACGACGCGCCTGCCAGCTGCCCTGGGCTATGGCGTCCTGCAGCATGGTCAGCGCCGCGCTGCGCAGCTTCTCGCTGCTGACCACCGCATCCACCAGACCGAGCTTCAGCGCGCCCAGGCCATCAATATCTTTGCCGGCGGCGATGATCTCCAGCGCGCTGTCGGCACCGAGCAGGCGCGGCAGACGCACGCTGCCGCCGAAGCCCGGCATAATGCCGAGTTTGGTTTCTGGCAGGCCAATGCGCGCGGTGGGCGTGGCCACGCGGAAGTCGGTTGCCAGCACACACTCGCAGCCCCCGCCCAGTGCGTAGCCGTCAATGGCGGCGATCGTCGGCACCGGCAAATCTTCCAGACGATTAAAGATGCTGTTGGCGAATGTCAGCCACTGGCTGAGCTGCTCAGCGGGCGCATCAAACAGCGACAGGAATTCTGTGATATCCGCCCCGACAATAAACGCCGGTTTGGCGGAAGAGAGCAGCAGGCCGCGCAGCGTGCTTTGCTGCTCCAGTACGCTCAGCGCCTCGCCTAAGGCGGCGACGGTTTTGGTATCAAGTTTGTTCACCGAACCGGGCGCATCAAAAACCAGCTCGGCGATGCCATCGTCAAGCCAGTGCACTGAAAGGGTATCGCCTTGGTAGAGCATGTCCGTCTCCTGAAACGCGAAAGGTGATCTGGTCATACCAGATGATCAGGAGTGTGGGTGTCATGTTAATTTTTTGCAAACGAGAGTTTGCTTATTTGATACGGCGATCACAGCGCGCGCAGCACGGCATCCCCCGCGCGGCTGTGCTACACTGCCGCCACTTTCGCGACATCGGAGACAAGTCCATGGATTCACTGAAAACCCTGTATCACGCGCATATCTCAACGCTGCAGCAGCGTGCGCAACAGGTGCTGGCGCGCTTTAAGCTGGACGCCATGCTAATTCATTCAGGCGAGTTGCTGACCGTATTTCTTGACGATCATGACTATCCGTTTAAGGTGAATCCCCAGTTTAAAGCCTGGGTGCCAGTGACGCAGGTGCCCAACTGCTGGCTGTGGATCGATGGCGTGAATAAACCCAAACTGTGGTTCTACTCGCCGGTCGATTACTGGCACAACGTCGAGCCACTGCCGGACAGCTTCTGGACCCAGGATGTCGAGGTCATCGGCCTGAAAAACGCTGACGATATCGCTCAGCTGTTGCCGGCACAGCGCGACAATGTGGCCTATATCGGGCCGGTACCGTCCCGCGCCACCCAACTGGGCATCCGCAGCGAGGGGATCAATCCTCAGGGCGTCATCGACTTCCTGCATTATCATCGCAGCATCAAAACCGATTACGAGCTGGCCTGTATGCGCGAAGCGCAGAAGCTGGCGGTGGCAGGCCATCGCGCAGCGAAAGAGGCGTTCTTCTCCGGCATGAGCGAGTTTGATATCAATCTTGCCTATCTGACCGCCACCGGCCACCGTGACATTGATGTACCGTATGGCAATATCATCGCGCTGAATGAACATGCTGCGGTGTTGCACTACACCCGGCTTGACCATCAGCCGCCGGCGAAACGTCACAGCTTCCTGATAGATGCCGGCGCAGAGTATCTTGGCTATGCGGCAGACCTGACGCGCAGTTACGCGGCGCAGAGCAAAACGCGCTACGCGGAAATGGTTGCTGCGATGAATAAAGAAGAGCTGGCGCTGATCGCCACGCTGAAAGCCGGCGTGCGCTATACCGATTACCATCTGCAAATGCATCAGCGTATTGCGCGTCTGCTGCTGAAGTTTGAACTGGTGCAGGGGCTGAGCGAAGAGACGCTGGTGGCGGAAAACCTCACCGGGCCGTTTATGCCGCACGGTCTCGGCCATCCGCTGGGCCTGCAGGTGCACGACGTTGCCGGGTTTATGCAGGACGACAGCGGCACGCATCTGGCGGCGCCATCGCAATATCCTTATCTGCGCTGTACACGGGTGCTGCAGCCGGGCATGGTGCTGACCATTGAACCGGGCTTCTATATTATCGATTCACTGCTGGCGCCGCTGCGCAGCGGTAAGTTCAGTCAGCACTTTGACTGGCAGGCGATTGATGCCCTGAAGCCGTACGGGGGCATTCGTATCGAGGATAATGTGGTGATTCACGCCAGCCGCATCGAAAACATGACGCGTGACTTGCATCTGGCCTGATGGACGCTTACGACATTCCCGCTGAGGCCGTCAGTCTCAGCGAGGAGACCATCAAAAAGAGCCGCTTTATTACCCTGCTGGCGCATACCGATGGGGTGGCCGCTGCGCGCGCCTTTGTGCAGCAGGTAAAGCACGAACACCCGACCGCGCGGCATCACTGCTGGGCCTGGGTGGCGGGCGCGCCCGATGATTCACAACAGCTGGGGTTTTCTGACGATGGCGAACCCTCCGGCACGGCCGGTAAGCCGATGCTGGCGCAGCTGATGGGCAGCGGCGTGGGCGAGATCACCGCCGTGGTGGTGCGCTATTATGGCGGTATCATGCTGGGCACCGGCGGGCTGGTGAAAGCCTACGGTGGCGGCGTGCAGCAGGGGCTGAAGCTGCTGGCGCGCCAGCGCAAAGTGCCGATGCAATGTTTCACCCTGCAGTGTGACTATGCGCAACTGAGCGATATAGAGCGCCTGCTGCAGCGTTTTGACGGCAGCATTGAACAGAGCCATTATCAGGATCGCATTACGCTACGTCTGGCGTTGCCCCATCCGCAGATTGATGGCTTCAGGCAAAACCTTTCTGATTACAGCCGGGGCGCTTTGGCGCTGATCCCGCTGGACAACTAACCGCATCTGTTTAAAGGAAACGGCTGAATGCATTTTCGCGCCATTACCCGCATCGTGGGCCTGCTGGTGATTCTGTTCTCGGTAACCATGATCCTGCCAGGCTTAGTGGCCCTGATTTATCGCGACGGTGCCGGGCGCGCGTTCAGTCAGACGTTTATGATGGCGATCGTCATCGGTTCGCTGCTGTGGTGGCCCAACCGCAAACAAAAAAGTGAGCTGAAACCGCGTGAAGGCTTTCTGATTGTGGTGCTGTTCTGGACCGTACTGGGCAGCGTGGGGGCAATGCCGTTTATCTTCGCCGAGCAGCCACATCTGTCAGTGACCGACGCCTTCTTCGAATCCTTCTCGGGCTTAACCACCACCGGAGCCACCACGTTGGTGGGGCTCGACTCGCTGCCGAAAGCGATTCTGTTCTATCGTCAGATGCTGCAGTGGCTTGGCGGTATGGGGATCATTGTGCTGGCGGTGGCCATTCTGCCGATTCTTGGCGTCGGCGGTATGCAGCTGTATCGCGCCGAGATGCCGGGACCGCTGAAAGATAACAAAATGCGCCCGCGCATTGCCGAAACGGCGAAAACCCTGTGGCTGATTTATGTGCTGCTGACGGTGGCCTGTGCGCTGGCGCTGTGGCTGGCGGGCATGCCGATGTTTGATGCTATCGGCCACAGCTTCTCGACCATCGCCATCGGCGGTTTTTCTACCCATGATGCCAGCATCGGCTACTTCAATAGCCCGACCATTAATACCATCGTGGCGATTTTCCTGCTGATCTCCGGCTGTAACTACGGCCTGCACTTCTCGTTGCTCAGCGGGCGAAACCTGAAAGTCTACTGGCGCGATCCGGAATTCCGCATGTTCATTGGCGTGCAGCTGACGCTGGTGCTGATTTGTACCCTGGTGCTGTGGTTCCATAATGTCTATTCCAGCGGCTGGCAAACCCTCAATCAGGCGTTTTTCCAGGTGGTATCGATGGCGACGACGGCGGGCTTTACCACCGACAGTATTGCGCGCTGGCCGCTGTTCCTGCCGGTGCTGCTGCTGTGTTCAGCCTTTATCGGCGGTATGGCGGGTTCGACTGGCGGTGGCCTGAAGGTGATTCGTATTCTGCTGCTGTGCAAGCAGGGGTCGCGCGAACTGAAACGCCTGGTGCATCCCAATGCGGTCTATACCATTAAACTGGGGAACCGTGCGCTGCCGGAACGTATTCTCGAAGCGGTGTGGGGCTTTTTCTCGGCTTACGCGCTGGTGTTTCTGGTCAGCATGCTGGCGATTATCGCCACCGGTGTGGATGACTTCTCGGCCTTCGCCGCGGTGGCGGCAACGCTGAATAACCTTGGCCCGGGTCTGGGTGTGGTGGCAGATAACTTCACGTCGATGAATGATGTCGCCAAGTGGATTTTAATCTCCACCATGCTGTTTGGGCGCCTTGAAGTGTTCACGCTGCTGGTGCTGTTCACGCCCACCTTCTGGCGCGAATAATAAAACAGGAATGAGTGATGAAAGCGTTAATTCTTTATTCCAGCCGTGACGGGCAAACCCGTGAAATCGCGGCGCGTATTGCCCGCACGCTGACACCGCAGCAGCTGTGTGATGTGCTGGATCTGGCGCAGGCACCGCAGGTGGAGTGGGCACAGTATGATCGCGTGCTGATTGGCGCCTCGATTCGCTATGGTCACTTCCAGCCCGAGCTGATGAAATTCGTCACGCAATATAAGGCGGAACTGCAGCAGCGCGTCAGCGGCTTTTTCAGCGTCAATCTTACTGCGCGCAAAGCCGATAAGTGCACGCCGGAAACCAATGCCTATACGCGTAAATTCCTGGCGCAGTCACCGTGGCAACCGGATCGCTGTGCGGTGTTTGCCGGTGCGCTACGCTATCCACGCTATCGCTGGTTCGATCGCATCATGATTCAGTTCATTATGCGTATGACCGGCGGCGAAACGGATACATCGAAGGAAGTCGAATACACCGACTGGGAGAAAGTCACGCGTTTTGCCCAGGATTTCGCACAGTTACCAGGCAAATTGCCGCAAAATAACGCGTAGTGGTGAAATTTAGGCCGAACGATCATTTTTTTGCAATAAACCCTTGTCAGCCAGAATTAACTCCCTATAATGCGCCACCACTGAGACGGCAAAGCGGCAACGCAGGCGGCTCAGCAGGGCGTGAAGTGATTCACCCCGCCGGAGAAAAACGCTGAAAAAAGTGTTTGACTCTGAAGGAGGAAAGCGTAATATACGCCACCTCGCGACAGCAGGCCGAACGCCGCGTCGCACCGCTCTTTAACAATTTATCAGACAATCTGTGTGGGCACTCGCAGGATTGATATCAACGTCTCCGGACGTAAAAAAAATCAAGTCTTTGCTGAGTGAACACGTAATTCATTACGAAGTTTAATTCACAGAGCATCGCTGCACTCGTTGCAGCAAATCAAACTTTAAATTGAAGAGTTTGATCATGGCTCAGATTGAACGCTGGCGGCAGGCCTAACACATGCAAGTCGAACGGCAGCACAGAAGAGCTTGCTCTTTGGGTGGCGAGTGGCGGACGGGTGAGTAATGTCTGGGAAACTGCCCGATGGAGGGGGATAACTACTGGAAACGGTAGCTAATACCGCATAACGTCGCAAGACCAAAGTGGGGGACCTTCGGGCCTCACACCATCGGATGTGCCCAGATGGGATTAGCTAGTAGGTGGGGTAATGGCTCACCTAGGCGACGATCCCTAGCTGGTCTGAGAGGATGACCAGCCACACTGGAACTGAGACACGGTCCAGACTCCTACGGGAGGCAGCAGTGGGGAATATTGCACAATGGGCGCAAGCCTGATGCAGCCATGCCGCGTGTATGAAGAAGGCCTTCGGGTTGTAAAGTACTTTCAGCGGGGAGGAAGGCGGTGAGGTTAATAACCTCATCGATTGACGTTACCCGCAGAAGAAGCACCGGCTAACTCCGTGCCAGCAGCCGCGGTAATACGGAGGGTGCAAGCGTTAATCGGAATTACTGGGCGTAAAGCGCACGCAGGCGGTCTGTTAAGTCAGATGTGAAATCCCCGGGCTTAACCTGGGAACTGCATTTGAAACTGGCAGGCTTGAGTCTCGTAGAGGGGGGTAGAATTCCAGGTGTAGCGGTGAAATGCGTAGAGATCTGGAGGAATACCGGTGGCGAAGGCGGCCCCCTGGACGAAGACTGACGCTCAGGTGCGAAAGCGTGGGGAGCAAACAGGATTAGATACCCTGGTAGTCCACGCCGTAAACGATGTCGACTTGGAGGTTGTGCCCTTGAGGCGTGGCTTCCGGAGCTAACGCGTTAAGTCGACCGCCTGGGGAGTACGGCCGCAAGGTTAAAACTCAAATGAATTGACGGGGGCCCGCACAAGCGGTGGAGCATGTGGTTTAATTCGATGCAACGCGAAGAACCTTACCTGGCCTTGACATCCAGAGAACTTAGCAGAGATGCTTTGGTGCCTTCGGGAGCTCTGAGACAGGTGCTGCATGGCTGTCGTCAGCTCGTGTTGTGAAATGTTGGGTTAAGTCCCGCAACGAGCGCAACCCTTATCCTTTGTTGCCAGCGGCTCGGCCGGGAACTCAAAGGAGACTGCCGGTGATAAACCGGAGGAAGGTGGGGATGACGTCAAGTCATCATGGCCCTTACGGCCAGGGCTACACACGTGCTACAATGGCGCATACAAAGAGAAGCGACCTCGCGAGAGCAAGCGGACCTCATAAAGTGCGTCGTAGTCCGGATTGGAGTCTGCAACTCGACTCCATGAAGTCGGAATCGCTAGTAATCGTAGATCAGAATGCTACGGTGAATACGTTCCCGGGCCTTGTACACACCGCCCGTCACACCATGGGAGTGGGTTGCAAAAGAAGTAGGTAGCTTAACCTTCGGGAGGGCGCTTACCACTTTGTGATTCATGACTGGGGTGAAGTCGTAACAAGGTAACCGTAGGGGAACCTGCGGTTGGATCACCTCCTTACCTGAAGATACTTTCCCGCGAAGTGCTCACACAGATTGTCTGATAGAAAAGTAACGAGCAGGACGGCTGCGAAGTCGTGACACTTTGTGTCCCCTTCGTCTAGCGGTTAGGACTCCGCCCTTTCACGGCGGCAACAGGGGTTCGAATCCCCTAGGGGACGCCACTGCTTGGTGACAGGTGAAAGGTGTCTCCACAGAATATCTCAAAACTGACGGTAACGTCGTGTTTGAGATATTGCTCTTTAACAATCCGGAACAAGCTGAAAATTTGAAACGACGCGTCGTGTTCATTCTCCGTAATAAGAATGAAATTTACGATGCGTTGAGTCTCTCAAATGCTTGCAGTCCGCAGCGTTGCAAAACGCCTGTGGGTTGTGAGGTTAAGCGACTAAGCGTACACGGTGGATGCCCTGGCAGTCAGAGGCGATGAAGGACGTGCTAATCTGCGAAAAGCGACGGTAAGGTGATATGAACCGCTACAGCCGTCGATGTCC
Source organism: gamma proteobacterium symbiont of Axiagastus rosmarus (assembly GCF_059730925.1). Taxonomy (NCBI): domain Bacteria; kingdom Pseudomonadati; phylum Pseudomonadota; class Gammaproteobacteria; species gamma proteobacterium symbiont of Axiagastus rosmarus. The sequence goes on along the minus strand of NZ_AP035925.1, from coordinate 3,869,073 downwards.
GAATGGGGAAACCCAATGCACTTGTGCATTATCGTTAACTGAATACATAGGTTAACGAGGCGAACCGGGGGAACTGAAACATCTAAGTACCCCGAGGAAAAGAAATCAACCGAGATTCCCCCAGTAGCGGCGAGCGAACGGGGAGCAGCCCAGGACCTGAATCAGCTTGTGCATCAGTGGAAGCGTCTGGAAAGTCGCGCGATACCGGGTGACAGCCCCGTACACGAAGATGCACAGGTTGTGAGTCCGACGAGTAGGGCGGGACACGTGGTATCCTGTCTGAATATGGGGGGACCATCCTCCAAGGCTAAATACTCCTGACTGACCGATAGTGAACCAGTACCGTGAGGGAAAGGCGAAAAGAACCCCGGCGAGGGGAGTGAAACAGAACCTGAAACCGTGTACGTACAAGCAGTGGGAGCACCTTTAGGGTGTGACTGCGTACCTTTTGTATAATGGGTCAGCGACTTATATTCTGTAGCAAGGTTAACCGCATAGGGGAGCCGAAGGGAAACCGAGTCTTAATTGGGCGTTAAGTTGCAGGGTATAGACCCGAAACCCGGTGATCTAGCCATGGGCAGGTTGAAGGTTGGGTAACACTAACTGGAGGACCGAACCGACTAATGTTGAAAAATTAGCGGATGACTTGTGGCTGGGGGTGAAAGGCCAATCAAACCGGGAGATAGCTGGTTCTCCCCGAAAGCTATTTAGGTAGCGCCTCGTGAACTCATCTCCGGGGGTAGAGCACTGTTTCGGCTAGGGGGCCATCCCGGCTTACCAACCCGATGCAAACTGCGAATACCGGAGAATGTTATCACGGGAGACACACGGCGGGTGCTAACGTCCGTCGTGAAGAGGGAAACAACCCAGACCGCCAGCTAAGGTCCCAAAGTCATGGTTAAGTGGGAAACGATGTGGGAAGGCACAGACAGCCAGGATGTTGGCTTAGAAGCAGCCATCATTTAAAGAAAGCGTAATAGCTCACTGGTCGAGTCGGCCTGCGCGGAAGATGTAACGGGGCTAAACCATGCACCGAAGCTGCGGCAGCGACACTATGTGTTGTTGGGTAGGGGAGCGTTCTGTAAGCCGCTGAAGGTGTGCTGTGAGGCATGCTGGAGGTATCAGAAGTGCGAATGCTGACATAAGTAACGATAAAGCGGGTGAAAAGCCCGCTCGCCGGAAGACCAAGGGTTCCTGTCCAACGTTAATCGGGGCAGGGTGAGTCGACCCCTAAGGCGAGGCTGAAAAGCGTAGTCGATGGGAAACAGGTTAATATTCCTGTACTTGGTGTTACTGCGAAGGGGGGACGGAGAAGGCTAGGTTATCCGGGCGACGGTTGTCCCGGTTTAAGCGTGCAGGTGTGAAGACCAGGCAAATCCGGTCTTCTTTAACACTGAGGCGTGATGACGAGCCGCCACGGCGGTGAAGTAACTGATGCCCTGCTTCCAGGAAAAGCCTCTAAGCTCCAGGTAACACGAAATCGTACCCCAAACCGACACAGGTGGTCAGGTAGAGAATACCAAGGCGCTTGAGAGAACTCGGGTGAAGGAACTAGGCAAAATGGTGCCGTAACTTCGGGAGAAGGCACGCTGGCGCGTAGGTGAAGGGACTTGCTCCCGGAGCCGAAGCCAGTCGAAGATACCAGCTGGCTGCAACTGTTTATTAAAAACACAGCACTGTGCAAACACGAAAGTGGACGTATACGGTGTGACGCCTGCCCGGTGCCGGAAGGTTAATTGATGGGGTTATCCGCAAGGAGAAGCTCTTGATCGAAGCCCCGGTAAACGGCGGCCGTAACTATAACGGTCCTAAGGTAGCGAAATTCCTTGTCGGGTAAGTTCCGACCTGCACGAATGGCGTAATGATGGCCAGGCTGTCTCCACCCGAGACTCAGTGAAATTGAAATCGCTGTGAAGATGCAGTGTACCCGCGGCAAGACGGAAAGACCCCGTGAACCTTTACTATAGCTTGACACTGAACATTGAGCCTTGATGTGTAGGATAGGTGGGAGGCTTTGAAGCGCGGACGCCAGTCTGCGTGGAGCCATCCTTGAAATACCACCCTTTAATGTTTGATGTTCTAACGTAGGCCCGTAATCCGGGCTGCGGACAGTGTCTGGTGGGTAGTTTGACTGGGGCGGTCTCCTCCCAAAGCGTAACGGAGGAGCACGAAGGTTGGCTAATCCTGGTCGGACATCAGGAGGTTAGTGCAATGGCATAAGCCAGCTTGACTGCGAGAGTGACGGCTCGAGCAGGTGCGAAAGCAGGTCATAGTGATCCGGTGGTTCTGAATGGAAGGGCCATCGCTCAACGGATAAAAGGTACTCCGGGGATAACAGGCTGATACCGCCCAAGAGTTCATATCGACGGCGGTGTTTGGCACCTCGATGTCGGCTCATCACATCCTGGGGCTGAAGTAGGTCCCAAGGGTACGGCTGTTCGCCGTTTAAAGTGGTACGCGAGCTGGGTTTAGAACGTCGTGAGACAGTTCGGTCCCTATCTGCCGTGGGCGCTGGAGAATTGAGGGGGGTTGCTCCTAGTACGAGAGGACCGGAGTGAACGCACCGCTGGTGTTCGGGTTGTCATGCCAATGGCACTGCCCGGTAGCTAAGTGCGGAAGAGATAAGTGCTGAAAGCATCTAAGCACGAAACTTGCCCCGAGATGAGTTCTCCCTGACCCTTTAAGGGTCCTGAAGGGACGTTGAAGACGACGACGTTGATAGGCCGGGTGTGTAAGCGCAGCGATGCGTTGAGCTAACCGGTACTAATGACCCGTGAGGCTTAACCTTACAACGCCAGAGGCGTTTTGGTCCGAGAGACCGGAGAATTTTCAGCTTGTGACGGAAAAATTAGCGGAAACGAAAGATTTTGCGCTGAGGCGAGGCGGCAAGCGAAGGAAAGGAAGGAGCATACAGAAGTATGTGACTGACTTTGCGAGGGCGGCCAACGCGGCATCAGTGAAAAAGATTCGTTTCGTGCACCAGAATTTGCCTGGCGGCAACAGCGCGGTGGTCCCACCTGACCCCATGCCGAACTCAGAAGTGAAACGCCGTAGCGCCGATGGTAGTGTGGGGCCTCCCCATGCGAGAGTAGGGAACTGCCAGGCATCAAACCCGTAAAGAAGCCCCGGACGAGAGTCCGGGGCTTTTTTACATCCGCACTCCGGCAAATTTCCCGCTAAAAACGCGAAAACTCCCCACTGTAAAACCGTGCAATCGGGTAAACTACGGCCAGATTAATCAGTAAAGGCCGTAACATGTCCAGCCCTCAGACTTCCCTGAAAGCGTTCAACACACTGGGTCTTGCAATCGCGGCTGAAAAGCTTGTTGTTGCGGATAGCGCAGAAGCCATTTCCTCTGCCTGGCACGCCAGCCAGCAAAATAATCAGCCGTTTATGGTGCTTGGCGAGGGCAGTAACGTCCTGTTCCTCGAAGATTTTGACGGCTGCGTGGTGATCAACGCGATTAAAGGCATCACCCTGGAAGAGCACGACGAAGCCTGGCATCTGCACGTTGGTGCTGGCGAAAACTGGCATCAGTTGGTTGAGCACACTCTAAAGAAAGGCCTCACCGGGCTGGAAAATCTGGCGCTGATTCCTGGCGTGACGGGATCGGCACCCATCCAGAACATTGGCGCTTACGGTGTTGAATTTAAAGATATTTGCCAGTACGTCGAGGTGTTACACCTGCCGGATAGCACAGTCACGCGTCTGCACCGTGATGAGTGCCAGTTTGGCTATCGCGACAGCATCTTCAAACACGCGATGAAGCACGACTATGTGATTGTGGCCGTCGGGCTGCGTCTGGCTAAGCAGTGGAAACCGGTACTGAGCTATGGCGATCTGGCGAAGCTCAATCCCGCCACCGTATGCGCGTGGGACGTATTCAATGCGGTGTGCCATATGCGGCAAAGTAAGCTGCCCGATCCGCGCATAACAGGCAATGTAGGCAGTTTCTTTAAAAACCCCCTGATTTCCGCTCAGCAGGCAGAGGCATTGCTCACGCACTATCCTGCTATGCCGCACTATCCACAGCACAGTGGTGAGGTCAAGCTGGCCGCGGGCTGGCTGATCGATCAGTGTGCGTTGAAAGGCTATCGTCTTGGCGGCGCTGCTGTGCATCGTCAGCAGGCACTGGTACTGATCAATGAAGACAATGCCACACCGCAGGATATTGTCGCCCTGGCCCATCATGTGCGTCAGGAGGTGGGGAAAAAATTTGCCGTGTGGCTGGAGCCTGAGGTGCGGTTTATTGGCGCGCAGGGCGAGCGTAACGCCGTCGAGGTGATTTCATGAAAGATCATAGCGTTCCATTAAAACTGGTCGCCCTGCTGGCTGATGGTGAATTCCACTCTGGCGAGCAACTGGGTGAGGCGCTCGGTATGAGCCGCGCTGCCGTGAATAAACATATTCAGACGCTGAAAAGCTGGGGCCTGGATGTCTACACCGTGACAGGGAAAGGTTACAGCCTGCCAGCGCCCATTCAGCTGCTGAATGAAGAGGCGATCCTGGCGCATCTGCATCAGCCGGATCTGGCGGTGATTCCGGTTATTGACTCCACGAATCAGTATTTACTCGAACGCATGGACCAGCTGAACTCCGGCTATGCGTGCATCGCGGAATATCAACAGGCCGGGCGCGGCCGGCGCGGACGGAAATGGTTCTCGCCGTTTGGCGCCAATCTCTACATGTCCATGTACTGGCGACTGGAGCAGGGGCCAGCTGCGGCAATGGGCCTGAGTCTGGTAATTGGTATCGTGATGGCAGAGGTTATCCAGTCGCTGGGCGCGGCAGACGTTCGCGTTAAGTGGCCAAATGACCTCTATCTGCAGGATCGTAAACTGGCGGGTATTCTGGTTGAGCTCACCGGTAAAACCGGCGATGCGGCGCAAATTGTGATGGGCGCGGGGATCAACCTGGTGATGCGGGGCGAAGGCACGGCGGAAATCAATCAGGGTTGGATCAATCTGCAGGAAGCGGGCATCGAGATCAATCGTAACGAACTCGCCGCCAGGTTGATAAACCGTCTGCGTGAAGCTTTACCTCTATTTGAACGGGATGGGCTGGCGCCGTTTGTCGGCCGCTGGGAAGCGCTGGATAACTTTATCCATCGTCCGGTGAAACTGCTGATTGGCGATCGTGAAGTGCATGGCATTGCGCGCGGAATTGATAAGCAGGGCGGTTTATTGCTGGAACAGGATGGTGAGATTAAATCCTGGGTCGGTGGCGAGATCTCATTACGTCCCGCTAATTAACACAGTAAACAGTGACGCATTAAACGCCCTGATAAAGCAGGGCGTTTTTAATACTATTTTCGTAACCGCACGCTTTGCACGGCATGATCCGCAGACTTGGTCATGATCAGGCTGGCCCGCTCTCGCGTAGGTAAGATGTTTTCTTTTAAATTCAGCCAGTTAATTTCTTTCCATAACCCACGTGCAATACTCTCTGCTTCCTCTTCAGGCAGCTGAGAATAGTGGTGGAAATAAGAGTCCGGATCGCTGAAGGCACCTTCGCGGAATTTAAGAAAGCGATTAACGTACCAGCGCTCTAATAAGTTTTCTGGCGCATCGACATATATTGAAAAGTCGACGAAATCTGAGACAAATACATGATGCGGATCGTGCGGATAATCCATACCGCTCTGCAGGACGTTCAGCCCTTCCAGAATCAGGATGTCCGGCTGCTGCACCACCTTATCGCCATCCGGGATGACATCGTAAATCAGGTGTGAATACACCGGTGCGGTGACCTGACTGGCACCCGATTTCAAATCGGATACGAACTTCACCAGTCGATGCATATCATACGACTGCGGGAAGCCTTTCTTTTTCATCAGGCCGCGCTCTTTCAGCACCGCATTAGGGTGCAAAAAGCCATCGGTGGTGATGAGTTCCACCTTGCGGTGCTCGGGCCAGCGGCTAAGCAGCGCCTGTAACACGCGCGCGGTGGTGCTTTTACCGACGGCGACACTGCCGGCAATACTGATAATGTAAGGGATCTTCTGGCCATTGGTGCCAAGGAACTGCTCCAGCACCGCCTGACGGCGCAGATTTGAACTGATATAGAAGTTCAGCAGACGTGATAGCGGCAGATAGATCTCGGCAACTTCTTCCAGCGAAAGATCTTCATTGATACCGCGCAGCCGTTCAATTTCACTGGCGGCCAGCGTCATCGGTACGGAATCTCTCAGCGCAGCCCATTGCTGGCGATCAAACTGCAGGTAGGGCGTCGTCAGTGGCGTCGTTTTTTTACTCATAAGCATGCATCTGACCGCAAATTCTGGCTCATCAACACCTTGCAGCAACAGGCATACAGCGATGTGTCGAACTCAGTTGCACGTCACAGGGGTAATTTAACGAGAACAATGGGCAGGAGGGTAACACCAGTGTGACTTTAAAAAGAAGTAAAATGATAAACCTGAGCACGCTTTCGTAAGCAGGCCCGCATTTTTATGATCACAGTATGAGGCTAACGCGGTATCAAAGAATAATCAGGCTGTGGGCTGGCGGAAAAACACACCATGTTTGCTGCTTTTTGCTGCGCTGGAAGGGCATTTTGCGAGGATTTGCACAAATAGTAAGCGGTAGTGCAAATTTGGCAATTTTTTTGTTGCATCCTGAACCCGGTCTTCCTAGAATGCGCGTCACTTGATGCCGGCTTAGCTCAGTTGGTAGAGCAACTGACTTGTAATCAGTAGGTCACCAGTTCGATTCCGGTAGCCGGCACCATCAAGTAGGTGGGATTCCCGAGCGGCCAAAGGGAGCAGACTGTAAATCTGCCGTCACAGACTTCGAAGGTTCGAATCCTTCTCCCACCACCATCTCAACCTCTCGGTTGAGCGTCAGATAAAGGCTTATCTGATGGGTGAGTTCAACTCTCTCACCTTCGAATTCAGATTGCGCAGTAGCGTGATCACCGTCAGTCGGAAACTCTGACTGGCTCGAATAATAGAAGGTCTTCTTTTATTATTCATAAGCTACAGAAAGAACAGGTAGCCGAGTTCCAGGATGCGGGCATCGTATAATGGCTATTACCTCAGCCTTCCAAGCTGATGATGCGGGTTCGATTCCCGCTGCCCGCTCCAGATGTGCTGATATGGCTCAGTTGGTAGAGCGCACCCTTGGTAAGGGTGAGGTCCCCAGTTCGACTCTGGGTATCAGCACCACTTCCTTTATCTCTCTCCTGATTCTCTCTCTGTAAAACTAACATCAGGTTTTGCCTGGTTAATGTGACGATATCTTTGATATATCCGTGTCTTAGAGGGACAAGCGATGGCTAAAGAGCAATTTCAACGTAACAAACTGCACGTAAACGTGGGCACCATCGGTCACGTCGACCACGGTAAAACCACTCTGACTGCGGCAATCACCACCGTTCTGGCTAAAACCTACGGCGGCCAGGCGCGTGCATTCGATCAGATCGATAACGCGCCAGAAGAGAAGGCTCGTGGTATCACCATCAACACCTCTCACGTTGAATATGAAACCCCGACCCGTCACTACGCACACGTTGACTGCCCAGGCCACGCCGACTATGTGAAAAACATGATCACCGGTGCTGCGCAGATGGACGGCGCGATCCTGGTTGTTGCTGCGACTGATGGCCCAATGCCTCAGACCCGTGAGCACATCCTGCTGGGTCGTCAGGTTGGCGTTCCTTACATCATCGTGTTCCTGAACAAGTGCGACATGGTTGATGACGAAGAGCTGCTGGAACTGGTTGAGATGGAAGTGCGTGACCTGCTGTCTGCTTACGACTTCCCTGGCGACGATACCCCAATCGTACGCGGTTCTGCGCTGAAAGCGCTGGAAGGCGACGCTGAGTGGGAAGCGAAAATCGTTGAGCTGGCTGAGCACCTGGATAACTACATCCCGGATCCAGTCCGTGCTATCGACCTGCCGTTCCTGCTGCCAATCGAAGACGTATTCTCAATCTCTGGCCGTGGTACCGTTGTTACCGGTCGTGTTGAGCGCGGCATCGTGAAAGTGGGCGACGAAGTAGAAATCGTGGGTATCAAAGCGACTGCTAAATCTACCTGTACCGGTGTTGAAATGTTCCGCAAACTGCTGGACCAGGGTCAGGCAGGCGAGAACTGTGGTGTTCTGCTGCGCGGTATCAAGCGTGAAGAGATCCAGCGTGGTCAGGTTCTGGCTAAGCCAGGTACCATCAAGCCACACACCCAGTTCGAGTCAGAAGTTTACGTTCTGTCTAAAGACGAAGGCGGCCGTCATACTCCGTTCTTCAAAGGCTACCGTCCACAGTTCTACTTCCGTACCACTGACGTAACCGGTTCAGTAGAGCTGCCAGAAGGCGTTGAGATGGTAATGCCAGGCGACAACATCAAAATGGTTGTCACCCTGATCCATCCAATCGCAATGGACGAAGGTCTGCGCTTCGCAATCCGTGAAGGCGGCCGTACCGTTGGCGCGGGCGTTGTTGCTAAAGTTATCGCGTAATAGCGATAATATTTGACGCAATGCACACGGAAAGGGCATCATTTGATGCCCTTTTTGTACGCTGTTAACCAGAACCTGGCTCATCAGTGATTTTCGATCATAATCATTGCTGAGACAGGCTCTGTATTACGGCGCTGGATACCGAGTTATGCCCAAAAGCGCATTCGGTTTGGATGCCTCGCTCTGCGGGGCAGAATAGTTTCTGAATTATTGTGGCAGGTTGGTTTATGAGTGCGAATACCGAAGCTCAAGGGAGCGGGCGCGGCCTGGAAGCGGTAAAGTGGGTAGTTGTGATCGCATTGCTGCTGGTAGCAATCGTCGGTAACTACCTGTATCGCGATGTGACACTGCCTTTACGCGCGCTGGCTGTCGTGGTGTTGATCGCTGCGGCGGGCGGCATTGCGTTGCTGACCACCAAAGGCAAAGCAACCGTGGCTTTTGCACGTGAAGCAAGAACCGAAATGCGTAAGGTCATCTGGCCAACTCGCCAGGAAACATTGCACACCACGTTAATCGTTGCCGCGGTCACTGCCGTGATGTCACTGATTTTGTGGGGGCTGGATGGTATTCTGGTCCGTCTGGTATCGTTTATCACTGGCCTGAGGTTCTGAGATGTCTGAAGCTCCAAAAAAACGCTGGTACGTCGTTCAGGCGTTTTCCGGTTTTGAAGCCCGCGTAGCCAAGTCGCTGCAAGAGCATATCAAACTGCACAACATGGAAGAACTGTTTGGCGAAGTCATGGTGCCGACTGAAGAAGTCGTGGAAATCCGTGGCGGCCAGCGTCGCAAAAGCGAACGCAAATTCTTCCCTGGTTACGTACTGGTCCAGATGGTGATGAATGACGCCAGCTGGCACTTAGTGCGCAGTGTACCGCGTGTAATGGGCTTCATTGGTGGTACCTCTGACCGTCCGGCACCGATCAGTGATAAAGAAGTGGATGCGATCATGAACCGCCTGCAGCAGGTGGGTGATAAGCCGCGTCCGAAAACGCTGTTCGAGCCAGGCGAGATGGTGCGTGTCAACGACGGCCCGTTTGCCGACTTCAACGGTGTGGTCGAAGAAGTGGATTACGAGAAGAGCCGCCTGAAGGTTTCTGTTTCTATCTTCGGCCGTGCAACGCCGGTTGAACTCGACTTTGCTCAGGTGGAGAAAGGCTAAGCCTTTTGTTCACTTTTTAGCTCTTGCGGAAGGCGCGAAATTTACCTATAATTTCGCGCCTTTTGTTTTTATGCGCTGGCAACAGCGTGTAAATCGTTATCACGGGGAGCCTGTTCGCCAGGCGCTATACCCAATAGAGGAAATATCATGGCCAAGAAAGTACAAGCCTACGTCAAGCTGCAGGTTGCAGCTGGTATGGCTAACCCGAGCCCACCAGTTGGTCCGGCTCTGGGTCAGCAGGGTGTTAACATCATGGAATTCTGTAAAGCGTTCAACGCCAAAACAGAATCACTGGAAAAGGGTCTGCCGACTCCAGTAGTTATCACCGTATACAGCGACCGTTCTTTCACCTTCGTTACCAAAACGCCTCCGGCTGCCGTTCTGCTGAAAAAAGCAGCAGGCATCAAGTCTGGTTCTGGTAAGCCGAACAAAGATAAAGTCGGTAAAGTAACTCGTGCTCAGGTACGTGAAATCGCAGAAACCAAAGCTGCGGACATGACTGGTGCTGACGTAGAAGCGATGACTCGCTCTATCGAAGGTACTGCTCGTTCCATGGGCCTGGTAGTGGAGGACTAAGAAATGGCTAAGCTGACCAAGCGCATGCGCGTGATCCGTGACAAAGTTGATGCGACTAAACAGTATGACATCAACGAAGCTGTTGCTCTGCTGAAAGAACTGGCTACCGCTAAATTCGTAGAGAGCGTGGACGTTGCTGTTAACCTCGGCATCGATGCACGTAAATCTGACCAGAACGTACGCGGTGCGACCGTTCTGCCACACGGTACTGGTCGTTCAGTACGTGTTGCCGTCTTTACCCAGGGCGCAAACGCTGAAGCTGCTAAAGCAGCTGGCGCTGAGCTGGTAGGTATGGAAGACCTGGCTGATCAGATCAAGAAAGGCGAAATGAACTTTGACGTTGTTATTGCTTCTCCGGATGCAATGCGCGTTGTTGGCCAGCTGGGCCAGGTTCTGGGCCCACGTGGTCTGATGCCAAACCCGAAAGTTGGTACCGTAACTCCTAACGTTGCTGAAGCTGTGAAAAACGCTAAAGCGGGTCAGGTTCGTTACCGTAACGACAAAAACGGCATCATCCACACCACCATTGGTAAAGTGGACTTCGATGCTGACAAACTGAAAGAAAACCTGGAATCTCTGCTGGTTGCGCTGAAAAAAGCTAAACCTGCTCAGGCGAAAGGCGTGTACATCAAGAAAGTCAGCATCTCTACCACCATGGGCGCCGGCGTTGCCGTTGACCAGGCTGGTCTGAACGCAGCAGCAAACTAATTGCTGCTTGTAACGGGCGAAAAATTCATCTAGAATCTTACGCCCGTTGTTCTGGTTGATCCGTCAATTCAGAACCCAAATTCATAGTCGCGGAGTGCACAGGTCTAAACACCTTGTCATTCAGCGACTAAGGTTGGAGCCAGGCCTGATCCTGGCCTCCGTCCAAGACCGCAGGAGCAGAACCTCTTCGGAAGTGATGCTTAATATCCTGCGTAGACGGTGACAGAACCAAAAAGAATTTTTTCTTCACTGGATTCTGCTCACCGTGTAACGCGCTTACGGCCTTCGGGTGTGTAAGTGAAGTGAGTTCCGGGAAATTTTCCCGGTCAAATCCAGGAGCAAAGCTAATGGCATTAAATCTTCAAGGCAAACAAGCAATTGTTGCTGAAGTTAGCGAAGTAGCCAAAGGCGCGCTTTCAGCGGTTGTTGCGGATTCCCGTGGCGTTACCGTTGATAAAATGACTGAACTGCGTAAAGCAGGTCGTGAAGCTGGCGTCTACATGCGTGTTGTTCGTAACACCCTGCTGCGCCGCGTCGTTGAAGGTACTCCATTCGAGTGCCTGAAAGACACGTTTGTTGGTCCGACCCTGATTGCATACTCTATGGAACACCCGGGCGCTGCTGCTCGTCTGTTCAAGGAGTTCGCGAAAGCGAATGCAAACTTTGAGGTCAAAGCTGCAGCCTTTGAAGGTGAGCTGATCCCGGCGGCACAAATTGACCGTCTGGCAACGCTGCCGACTTACGAAGAAGCACTGGCACGTCTGATGTCGACCATGAAAGAAGCTGCTGCTGGCAAGCTGGTCCGCACTCTGGCTGCTGTTCGCGACGCGAAAGAAGCGGCTTAAGGCCAGATTCTTTTTCTTCGTACTTGCTAACGTATAAACTTTTACTGATTCTTAGGAACAATTGTCATGTCTATCACTAAAGATCAAATCCTGGAAGCCGTTGCAGCTATGTCCGTAATGGAAGTAGTTGAGCTGGTTTCTGCTATGGAAGAAAAATTCGGCGTTTCTGCTGCTGCTGCTGTAGCTGTTGCTGCTGGCCCGGCTGAAGCTGTTGAAGAGAAAACTGAATTCGACGTTATCCTGAAAGCTGCTGGCGCTAACAAAGTTGCTGTAATCAAAGCCGTTCGTGGCGCAACTGGTCTGGGCCTGAAAGAAGCTAAAGACCTGGTTGAAGCTGCTCCAGCTGCAATCAAAGAAGGCATCAGCAAAGACGACGCAGCTGCACTTGAAGCTGCTCTGAAAGAAGCTGGCGCTGAAGTTGAAGTTAAGTAAGACAACCCTCGGGTTGCAGTCTGCGTAAACAGACTGATGGCTGGTGACTTTTTGGTCACCAGCCTTTTTGCGCTACAGGGGAACGATGGCGTTTCGCACTGTTTGTCCATTGTTCCTCTTCAATATCTTTTTCTATCGACGACTTAATATACCGCTTTCCTGTGAGGGTTCCCTGCCTGCGCAACGGCGATGAAATGATTTAAGAGTGATAGAAAGATGTATTGCATGGGGTGCTGCGCATCGCATGAAAAACAAAATAGTGTTGCATGAACTGTCCCTTCAGGACGGACAGCGTGGGTCGACTTGTCAGCTAGCTGAGGAACCCTATGGTTTACTCCTATACCGAGAAAAAACGTATTCGTAAGGATTTTGGTAAACGTCCACAAGTACTGGATGTGCCTTATCTCCTTTCTATCCAGCTTGACTCGTTCCAGAAGTTTATCGAGCAAGATCCAGAAGGCCAGTACGGTCTGGAAGCAGCCTTCCGTTCCGTGTTCCCAATCGCGAGCTACAGCGGCAACTCTGAGTTGCAGTATGTCAGCTACCGTCTGGGTGAGCCGGTGTTTGACGTGACAGAATGTCAGATCCGTGGCGTGACGTATTCCGCACCGCTGCGCGTTAAACTGCGTCTGGTGATCTACGAGCGCGAAGCGCCGGAAGGCACCGTAAAAGACATCAAAGAACAAGAAGTGTACATGGGCGAAATTCCGCTCATGACCGACAACGGTACCTTTGTCATCAACGGTACTGAGCGTGTTATCGTTTCTCAGCTGCATCGTAGTCCTGGCGTATTCTTTGACAGCGATAAGGGTAAAACGCACTCTTCCGGTAAAGTGCTGTATAACGCACGTATTATCCCTTACCGCGGTTCATGGCTCGACTTCGAGTTTGACCCGAAAGACAACCTGTTCGTCCGTATTGACCGTCGTCGTAAGCTGCCGGCCAGTATCATCCTGCGCGCGCTGGATTTCACCACTGAGCAGATTCTCGATCTGTTCTTCGAAAAAGTGGTGTTTGAAATCCGCGACAACAAGCTGCAGATGGAACTGGTGCCTGAGCGCCTGCGTGGTGAAACCGCCTCCTTCGATATCGAAGCCAACGGCACGGTCTACGTTGAGAAAGGTCGTCGCATTACTGCGCGCCACATCCGTCAGCTGGAAAAAGACAACATTCAGCACATCGAAGTGCCGGTCGAGTACATCGCGGGCAAAGTGGTCGCGAAAGATTACATCGATCTGAACACCGGTGAGCTGATCGTGCCGGCGAACATGGAGCTGTCACTGGATCTGCTGGCGAAACTGAGCCAGTCCGGTCACAAGCGCATCGAAACCCTGTTCACCAACGACCTGGATCACGGCCCGTACATTTCTGAGACGCTGCGCGTTGACCCAACCAACGACCGCCTGAGCGCGCTGGTTGAGATCTACCGCATGATGCGTCCTGGCGAGCCGCCAACGCGTGAAGCCGCAGAAAACCTGTTCGAGAACCTGTTCTTCTCCGAAGATCGTTACGATCTGTCGGCCGTTGGCCGCATGAAGTTCAACCGTTCTCTGCTGCGTGACGAGATCGAAGGTTCCGGTATCCTGAGCAAAGACGACATCATCGAAGTGATGAAGAAGCTCATCGGTATCCGTAACGGTATTGGCGAAGTGGATGATATCGACCACCTCGGCAACCGTCGTATCCGTTCGGTCGGCGAAATGGCGGAAAACCAGTTCCGCGTTGGCCTGGTGCGTGTAGAGCGCGCTGTGAAAGAGCGTCTGTCTCTGGGCGACCTCGACACGCTGATGCCACAGGACATGATCAACGCCAAGCCAATTTCGGCCGCGGTGAAAGAGTTCTTTGGTTCCAGCCAGCTGTCCCAGTTTATGGACCAGAACAACCCGCTGTCTGAGATTACGCACAAACGTCGTATCTCTGCTCTGGGCCCAGGCGGTCTGACCCGTGAACGCGCCGGCTTCGAAGTGCGTGACGTACACCCGACTCACTACGGTCGCGTATGTCCAATCGAAACCCCGGAAGGTCCTAACATCGGTCTGATCAACTCACTCTCTGTTTACGCGCAGACTAACGAATACGGCTTCCTCGAAACGCCGTACCGCCGCGTGGTTGACGGTAAAGTGAGTGATGAAATTCATTACCTCTCTGCTATCGAAGAGGGTAACTACGTTATCGCTCAGGCGAACACCAACCTCGCCGATGACGGCAGCTTTGTTGACGATCTCGTCACCTGCCGTAGCAAAGGTGAATCGAGCCTGTTCAGCCGCGATCAGGTTGACTACATGGACGTTTCCACCCAGCAGGTGGTTTCTGTCGGTGCGTCACTGATCCCGTTCCTGGAGCACGATGATGCTAACCGCGCCCTGATGGGTGCGAACATGCAACGTCAGGCTGTACCTACCCTGCGTGCTGACAAGCCGCTGGTTGGTACCGGTATGGAACGTGCTGTTGCGGTCGACTCCGGTGTAACTGCTGTCGCTAAACGTGGTGGTACCGTGCAGTACGTCGATGCGTCACGTATCGTTATCAAAGTTAACGAAGACGAGATGTATCCGGGCGAAGCAGGTATCGACATCTACAACCTGACCAAGTACACCCGTTCTAACCAGAACACCTGCATCAACCAGATGCCGTGTGTTTCTCTGGGTGAACCTATCGAGCGTGGCGACGTGCTGGCTGACGGCCCGTCTACCGACCTTGGTGAGCTGGCGCTGGGTCAGAACATGCGCGTGGCGTTCATGCCATGGAACGGTTACAACTTCGAAGACTCCATCCTCGTTTCTGAGCGTGTAGTACAGGAAGACCGTTTCACCACTATCCACATTCAGGAACTGGCTTGCGTGTCACGTGACACCAAACTGGGGCCGGAAGAGATCACCGCTGACATCCCGAACGTGGGTGAAGCTGCGCTCTCCAAACTGGATGAATCCGGCATCGTGTATATCGGTGCGGAAGTGACCGGTGGCGACATTCTGGTAGGCAAGGTCACGCCGAAAGGTGAAACCCAGCTGACGCCAGAAGAGAAACTGCTGCGTGCGATCTTCGGTGAAAAAGCCTCTGACGTGAAAGACTCGTCACTGCGCGTGCCGAACGGCGTTTCCGGTACGGTTATCGACGTACAGGTCTTCACCCGCGATGGCGTGGAAAAAGACAAGCGCGCGCTGGAAATCGAAGAGATGCAGCTGAAGCAGGCGAAAAAAGACCTGTCTGAAGAACTGCAGATCCTCGAAGCGGGCCTGTTCAGCCGTATCCAGGCCGTCCTGATTTCAGGTGGCGTGGAAGCGGAGAAACTGGACAAGCTGCCACGTGAGCGCTGGCTGGAACTCGGTCTGACCGACGAAGAGAAGCAGAACGCGCTGGAGCAGCTGGCTGAGCAGTACGACGAGCTGAAGCACGAGTTTGAGAAGAAACTCGAAGCGAAGCGTCGCAAGATCACCCAGGGCGACGATCTGGCACCGGGCGTGCTGAAAATCGTCAAGGTGTATCTGGCCGTTAAGCGTCAGATTCAGCCTGGTGACAAAATGGCGGGTCGTCACGGTAACAAAGGTGTTATCTCCAAGATCAACCCAATCGAAGACATGCCATACGATGAGAACGGTACGCCGGTCGACATCGTACTGAACCCGCTGGGCGTACCATCGCGTATGAACATCGGTCAGATTCTGGAAACCCACCTGGGTATGGCGGCGAAAGGCATTGGTGAGAAGATCAATGCGATGCTGAAGAAGCAGGAAGAAGTCGCCAAACTGCGTGAGTTTATCCAGCGTGCTTACGATCTGGGCACTGATGTGCGTCAGAAAGTTGACCTGAACACCTTCTCGGACGACGAAGTGCTGCGTCTGGCAGAGAACCTGAAAAAAGGTATGCCAATCGCGACGCCAGTGTTCGACGGTGCGAAAGAGAGCGAAATCAAAGAGCTGCTGCAGCTCGGCGGTCTGCCTTCTTCCGGTCAGATCACCCTGTTCGACGGCCGTACCGGTGAGCAGTTTGAGCGTCAGGTAACCGTAGGTTACATGTACATGCTGAAACTGAACCACCTGGTCGACGACAAGATGCACGCCCGTTCTACCGGCTCTTACAGCCTGGTTACGCAGCAGCCGCTGGGTGGTAAGGCGCAGTTCGGTGGTCAGCGCTTCGGTGAGATGGAAGTGTGGGCACTGGAAGCATACGGTGCCGCGTATACCCTGCAGGAAATGCTTACCGTTAAGTCTGATGACGTCAACGGCCGTACCAAGATGTATAAAAACATCGTTGACGGCAACCATCAGATGGAACCGGGCATGCCGGAATCCTTCAACGTACTGTTGAAAGAGATTCGCTCGCTGGGTATCAACATCGAGCTGGAAGACGAGTAAGCACTCGCAAGTACTGGTTATGGGACGCGCCTGGCGCGTCCCTGAGAGTTCCACTCCGACGGGAGCTAATCCGTGAAAGACTTACTTAAGTTTCTGAAAGCGCAAACTAAAACCGAAGAGTTTGATGCGATCAAAATTGCGCTGGCCTCGCCAGACATGATCCGTTCCTGGTCTTTCGGTGAAGTTAAAAAGCCGGAAACCATTAACTACCGTACCTTCAAGCCGGAGCGTGACGGTCTTTTCTGTGCCCGTATTTTCGGACCGGTAAAAGATTACGAATGCCTGTGCGGTAAGTACAAGCGTCTGAAACACCGTGGCGTGATCTGTGAGAAGTGTGGCGTAGAAGTCACGCAGACCAAAGTGCGTCGTGAGCGTATGGGCCACATCGAACTGGCTTCGCCGACCGCGCACATCTGGTTCCTGAAATCACTGCCATCCCGCATCGGTTTGCTGCTGGATATGCCGCTGCGTGATATCGAGCGCGTGCTGTACTTCGAATCTTATGTTGTGGTCGAAGGCGGCATGACCAACCTGGAAAAACGTCAGATTCTGACCGAAGAGCAGTACCTTGACGCGCTGGAAGAGTTCGGTGACGAATTCGACGCGAAGATGGGTGCGGAAGCTATCCAGGCGCTGCTGAAAAATATGGATCTGGAGCAGGAGTGCGAGCAGCTGCGTGAAGAGCTGAACGAAACCAACTCTGAGACCAAACGTAAAAAGCTGACCAAGCGTATCAAGCTGCTGGAAGCGTTCGTGCAGTCTGGCAACAAGCCAGAGTGGATGATCCTGACCGTTCTGCCGGTGCTGCCGCCAGATCTGCGTCCGCTGGTACCGCTGGATGGCGGTCGTTTCGCTACGTCGGATCTGAACGATCTGTATCGTCGCGTGATCAACCGTAACAACCGTCTGAAGCGTCTGCTGGATCTGGCTGCGCCAGATATCATCGTACGTAACGAAAAACGTATGCTGCAGGAAGCGGTAGATGCCCTGCTGGATAACGGCCGTCGCGGTCGTGCCATCACCGGCTCTAACAAACGTCCTCTGAAATCTTTGGCCGACATGATCAAAGGTAAGCAGGGTCGTTTCCGTCAGAACCTGCTGGGTAAACGTGTTGACTACTCCGGTCGTTCGGTTATCACCGTCGGTCCATACCTGCGTCTGCATCAGTGCGGTCTGCCGAAGAAAATGGCACTGGAGCTGTTCAAACCGTTCATCTACGGCAAGCTGGAACTGCGTGGCCTCGCGACCACCATTAAAGCGGCCAAGAAAATGGTTGAGCGCGAAGAAGCGGTCGTCTGGGATATCCTGGATGAAGTGATTCGCGAACACCCGGTACTGCTGAACCGTGCACCAACCCTGCACCGTCTGGGTATCCAGGCGTTTGAACCGGTTCTGATCGAAGGTAAAGCGATCCAGCTGCACCCGCTGGTGTGTGCGGCGTATAACGCCGACTTCGATGGTGACCAGATGGCTGTTCACGTACCGCTGACGCTGGAAGCCCAGCTGGAAGCGCGTGCGCTGATGATGTCTACCAACAACATTCTGTCTCCAGCGAACGGCGAGCCAATCATCGTTCCTTCACAGGACGTTGTTCTGGGTCTGTACTACATGACCCGTGACAAAGTGAACGCCAAAGGCGAAGGCATGGTGCTGACCGGCCCGAAAGAAGCTGAGCGTGTTTACCGCGCAGGCCAGGCCGAGCTGCATGCACGCGTTAAAGTGCGTATCACTGAATACAGCAAAAATGAGCAGGAAGAGCTCGTTGCGAAAACCAGCCTGATCGACACCACCATTGGTCGTGCGATCCTGTGGATGATCGTACCGAAAGGTCTGCCTTACTCCATCGTCAACCAGGCGCTGGGTAAGAAAGCGATCTCTAAGATGCTGAACACCTGTTACCGCATCCTGGGCCTGAAGCCGACCGTTATCTTTGCTGACCAGACCATGTACACCGGCTTTGCCTATGCAGCCCGTTCAGGTGCCTCAGTAGGTATCGACGACATGGTGATTCCTGCCAAGAAAGCAGAAATCATTGCAGAAGCTGAAGCGGAAGTGGCCGAGATTCAGGAGCAGTTCCAGTCTGGTCTGGTTACCGCGGGCGAACGTTACAACAAAGTCATCGATATCTGGGCTGCGGCTAACGAACGCGTATCCAAAGCGATGATGGATAACCTGCAGACCGAAACCGTGATCAACCGTCACGGCGAAGAAGAGCAGCAGGTTTCGTTCAACAGCATCTACATGATGGCTGACTCCGGTGCGCGTGGTTCTGCGGCACAGATTCGTCAGCTGGCAGGTATGCGTGGTCTGATGGCGAAGCCAGATGGCTCCATCATCGAGACGCCGATCACCGCGAACTTCCGTGAAGGTCTGAACGTACTCCAGTACTTCATCTCGACCCACGGTGCGCGTAAAGGTCTGGCCGATACCGCACTGAAAACGGCGAACTCCGGTTACCTGACCCGTCGTCTGGTTGACGTGGCGCAGGACCTGGTGGTCACCGAAGACGACTGTGGCACATTCGAAGGCATCATGATGACCCCGGTCATCGAAGGTGGCGACGTTAAAGAGCCGCTGCGTGAGCGTGTACTGGGTCGTGTGACGGCAGAAGACGTGCTGAAGCCGGGCACTGCCGACATCCTGATCCCGCGTAACACCCTGATCGATGAGCACTGGTGTGACGTGGTTGAACTGAACTCCGTGGACGCGATTAAAGTGCGTTCCGTGGTGAGCTGTGAAACCGACTTCGGTGTGTGTGCACACTGCTACGGTCGCGATCTGGCACGTGGTCACATCATCAACAAAGGTGAGGCCATCGGCGTTATCGCAGCACAGTCCATCGGTGAGCCGGGTACCCAGCTGACCATGCGTACCTTCCACATCGGTGGTGCGGCATCGCGTGCGGCAGCTGAATCCAGCATTCAGGTGAAGAACAAAGGTACTATCAAGCTGACCAACGCCAAGTCAGTAACCAACTCCTCCGGGAAACTGGTTATCGTCTCGCGTAACGTTGAGCTGAAGATGATCGACGAGTTCGGTCGTACCAAAGAGAGCTATAAAGTGCCTTACGGTGCGGTCATGGCGAAAGGTGATGGCGAGCAGGTTGCCGCGGGCGAAACCGTTGCAAACTGGGATCCACACACCATGCCGGTTATCACCGAAGTGGGCGGTTTCATCCGCTTCACCGACATGATCGACGGTCAGACCATTACCCGTCAGACTGACGACCTCACCGGTCTGTCATCGCTGGTGGTACTGGATTCTGCAGAGCGTACTGCGGGTGGTAAAGACCTGCGTCCGGCACTGAAAATCGTTGATGCCAACGGCAACGACGTACTGATCCCGGGCACCGACATGCCGGCACAGTACTTCCTGCCAGGTAAAGCGATTGTGCAGCTGGAAGATGGCGTGAAGATCAGCTCTGGTGATACCCTGGCGCGTGTTCCGCAGGAATCTGGCGGTACCAAGGACATCACCGGTGGTCTGCCACGCGTTGCCGACCTGTTCGAAGCGCGTCGTCCGAAAGAGCCAGCAATCCTGGCGGAGATCAGCGGTATCATCTCCTTCGGTAAAGAGACCAAAGGCAAGCGTCGTCTGGTGATCACCCCGGTTGACGGTAGCGATCCGTATGAAGAGATGATTCCGAAATGGCGTCAGCTCAACGTATTCGAAGGTGAGCGTGTAGAACGTGGTGACGTCGTTTCCGACGGCCCAGAGTCTCCGCACGATATCCTGCGTCTGCGTGGCGTCCATGCTGTGACCCGTTACATCACCAACGAAGTGCAGGAAGTTTACCGCCTGCAGGGCGTTAAGATTAACGATAAGCACATCGAAGTCATCGTGCGTCAGATGCTGCGTAAAGCAACCATCATGAACGCGGGTAGCTCGGAGTTCCTGGAAGGCGAGCAGGCGGAAGTCTCTCGTATCAAGATCTCCAACCGCGATCTGGAAGCGAACGGCAAAATCGGCGCGACGTACATGCGTGACCTGCTGGGTATCACCAAAGCCTCGCTGGCAACCGAATCGTTCATCTCTGCGGCATCGTTCCAGGAGACCACCCGTGTCCTGACCGAAGCAGCGGTAGCAGGCAAGCGCGACGAACTGCGCGGCCTGAAAGAGAACGTTATCGTGGGTCGTCTGATCCCGGCCGGTACCGGTTATGCTTACCACCAGGATCGTATGCGTCGCCGTCAGGCAGGTGAAGCACCGGTTGCACCGCAGGTGACTGCGGATGAAGCCTCTGCCAGCCTCGCTGAGCTGCTGAACGCCGGTCTGGGCGGTAGCGACGACGAATAATCGTCTGCTCTGCTGACCATGAAAAAACCCTGCCTCGGCAGGGTTTTTTTTCGTCTGAAATCCGCGTTATTTCTGATTGATATCCTGACGCGTCAGCCCGATGTCACGCAGTTGCGCATCACTCAGGTGCGAAAGAATCTCCCGCGTTTCCCGTCTGGCATGCCAGCGTTTTATCGCGCGCACGCCGCCACGAAAGATATCGAGTAAGGTCACGCTGAACGGTTTTGCCGCCCGGTTCTGATCGAATTCCATAATCCCAGCCCTCAGTATGATGTCTGAACAACATTTTCCCTCTGATGGCGAATTCAATACAGATTCAAAAATCACTTATCTTTAACATACAGATTGCGCCCGTACCGATCTGAATGGTAGAAATAGGCATCATCTGTACTGATTTTTGATCACCGTTAACGCAGCGAGGCACACAATGACGCGCTATCAACATCTGGCTTGTCTGCTTTCAGACCGTATTGAGCAGGGGCTGTATCGCAGCGGCGAACGCTTGCCCTCGGTGCGTACGCTCAGCATTGAGCACGGCGTCAGCATCAGTACCGTGCAGCAGGCTTATCATCTGCTGGAAGAGAAGCAGCTTATCGTGCCGCAGCCGCGTTCCGGCTATTTTGTCGCTACCCGTAAAGCCACGCCGCCGGTGCCGGCGATGACCCGACCCGTACAGCGTCCGGTTGAGATCACCCAGTGGGAATCGGTGCTGGAGCTGCTGAGCAGCCGCATTAATGGCGACGTGCTGCAGCTGGGCAGCGGCATGCCGGACCTGACTCAGCCGACGCTCAAGCCGCTGTGGAAAATCATGGGCCGCATGGCGCAGAAACAGGACATGGAGCAGCTCAACTACGACAGCCTGCTCGGCGTGGCAGCGCTGCGCGAGCAGATTGCGCGGCTGACAATTGACAGCGGCTGTCAGCTGACGGCGGAAGAAATTGTCATCACCACCGGTTGCCATGAAGCGCTGTCGGTGTCGATTCGCGCCGTGTGCGAGCCAGGCGATATCATTGCCGTTGAGTCGCCGGCGTTTCACGGCACCATGCAGACACTGCGCGGTCTGGGCATCCGCGCCATTGAAATCCCTACCGATGCGGTCAGCGGGATCAGTCTTGAGGCGCTGGAGCTGGCGTTTGAGCAGTGGCCAATCAAAGCGGTGGTGGTGGTACCCAACTGCAATAACCCGCTTGGATTTATCATGCCGGAAGCGCGTAAGCGCGCGCTGCTGACGCTGGCGCAGCGCTTTGACGCGGCGATCATTGAAGATGATGTTTACGGCGAGCTGGCGTGGGAGTATCCGCGTCCGATCACCATCAAATCGCTGGATATGGATGGCCGCGTGCTGCTGTGCAGCTCGTTTTCCAAAACCCTGGCGCCCGGCTTGCGCGTGGGCTGGGTCGCGCCGGGACGCTATCGCGATCGCGTACTGCACATGAAATATATTGGCACCGGTTCGACGGCAACGCAGCCGCAGTATGCGGTCGCGGAGTTTATTCGTCAGGGCCATTACCTGCCGCATTTGCGCCGCATGCGCCAGGTGTATCAGCGTAACTATGAGACGTTTAGCTGCTGGGTGCGCCACTATTTTCCCTGCGGCATTTGCGTCTCGCGGCCGCAGGGCAGTTTCCTGATGTGGATTGAGCTGCCGGAAGCTTTCGATGCGGTGCGGCTGAATGCGGAGCTGCGGGAGCTGAAAATCCAGGTAGCGGTCGGTTCGCTGTTTTCGGCGGCGGGTAAATATCGCAACTGTCTGCGCCTCAATTATGGTCTGCCAATGAATGAGCAAACCGAGCAGGCGATTGCCAGCCTCGGCGTAGCCGTGGAGCGTGCCATGCAGGCCTGCAGTGCGGAAACGCGCCATATCACCTCCCTGACAGAATAACGGTGGAAAGGCAGGGCCGGACAGAGAGTCGGGGAAGCCAGCCCTGGCCCGCTGCAAGCGACAGCGGGCAGGCTCACTTTAGCGATTGTCCCCGGTCGCGCCAGCCCTGACTGCTGCCGTTTGCGCGCCGTATTCGCGGATTTTTAGCGCCGTTGCAGTCAGTTACAACGCTTTTGCGACATGCTCCGGGGATTCTACCAGCGCCAGCAGCTGGCGGGTCGCCGCCTGCCAGTCTTCCGCCTGGGTAATCGCGCTGACCACGGCAATGCTGCCGACACCGGTCGCCAGCACCTCCGGCACGCGCGCCAGCGAAATGCCGCCAATCGCCACGGTGGGAATGTGCTGCAGCCGCGCCAGATGGCGCTTCAGCTCGGCAATGCCCTGCGGCGCAGAGGGCATCTCTTTGGTTTGTGTCGGAAAGATGTGGCCGAGCGCAATATAGGACGGACGCAGCGCCAGTGCGCGATCCAACTCGGCGTCATCGTGTGTCGACAGACCCAGGCGTAACCCGGCGTGGCGGATAGCGTCCAGATCTGCCACATCCAGATCCTCCTGACCAAGATGCACACCATAGGCGTTGTACTTGATCGCTAAGTGCCAGTAATCGTTGATAAACAGCCGCGCGCCGTACTGTTTGCCCAGGGCGATGGCATCACGTACTGCGGCTTCAATCTGGCGATCATCGCCATCTTTGATGCGCAGCTGGAGGGTGCGCACGCCGGCTGCCAGCAGGCGTTCAATCCACAACACGCTGTCGACAACCGGATAGAGCCCCAGTTTTGGCGCGGTGGCAGGGAAGGCTTCAGTCATCATTTTTCCTCTTTCAGGGCATCGGCGGCGTGATACAGCTCGCCGCCACGGCTACGGAAGGCATCGGACATTTGCGCCATGCCCAGCGCTATCGGCTGGGCTTCAGCCTGCTGGCGGGCGGCAAATTCGCGCACTTCCTGGGTGATTTTCATTGAACAGAATTTGGGGCCGCACATGGAACAGAAGTGGGCCACTTTGCCGGATTCCTGCGGCAGGGTTTCGTCGTGATAGGCCCGCGCGGTATGCGGATCGAGTGCCAGATTAAACTGATCTTCCCAGCGGAACTCGAAGCGAGCTTTCGACATGGCGTTGTCGCGGATCTGCGCGCCGGGATGGCCTTTAGCCAGATCGGCTGCGTGCGCGGCGATCTTGTAGGTAATCAGCCCCTGCTTAACATCCTCTTTATTCGGCAGGCCAAGGTGCTCTTTCGGCGTGACGTAGCACAGCATCGCACAGCCAAACCAGCCGATCATGGCGGCGCCAATCCCGGAGGTAAAATGATCGTAGCCCGGCGCGATATCGGTCGTCAGCGGGCCCAGCGTATAAAACGGCGCTTCATGGCAGTGTTCCAGCTGCTCGGTCATATTGCGGCGGATCATCTGCATCGGCACGTGACCGGGGCCTTCAATCATGACCTGCACATCATATTGCCAGGCGATTTGCGTCAGCTCGCCTAAGGTACGCAGTTCGGCAAACTGGGCTTCGTCGTTGGCGTCCTGAATCGAGCCGGGACGTAAACCATCACCGAGCGACAGCGCGACATCATAGGCGGCGCAGATTTCACAGATTTCGCGGAAATGCTGGTAGAGGAAGTTTTCCTGATGATGTGACAGGCACCACTTCGCCATGATTGAGCCGCCGCGCGACACGATGCCGGTCAGCCGTTGTGCGGTCATCGGCACATAGCGCAGCAGCACGCCCGCGTGAATGGTGAAGTAATCAACGCCCTGCTCAGCCTGTTCCAGCAGGGTATCGCGGAAAATGTCCCAGTTAAGATCTTCTGCGATGCCGTTGACCTTTTCCAGCGCCTGATAGATTGGCACCGTGCCGATCGGCACCGGACTGTTGCGCAAAATCCACTCGCGCGTTTCATGGATATAGCGGCCAGTCGACAGATCCATCACGGTATCTGCCCCCCAGCGCGTGGCCCACACCAGTTTTTCCACTTCCTCTTCAATCGACGAACTTACCGCCGAGTTGCCGATGTTGGCGTTAACCTTTACCAGAAAATTGCGGCCGATAATCATCGGCTCTGATTCGGGGTGATTGATGTTGGCAGGAATGATGGCGCGGCCGCTGGCCACTTCGGCGCGCACGAATTCGGCGCTGATATTCTCCGGCAGCTGCGCGCCAAAGCCGTGGCCGGCGTGCTGCTGCAACAGCGTTGCACTGCGGATACGCTCACGGCCCATGTTTTCGCGCAGCGCGATGAACTCCATCTCCGGCGTGATAATGCCCTGACGCGCATAGTGCAGCTGCGTGACGCGGCGACCCGCTTTGGCCCGGCGCGGCTGCGGCAGGTGTTCAAAACGCAGATGATCCAGCCCGTCATCTGCCAGCCGCTGCTGACTGTAGCTTGAGCTGAGTGCGCTGATGGTTTCGCTGTCGTTGCGTTCGGCGATCCAGCCGGCGCGCAATTTTGCCAGACCCTGATGCACATTGATGGTCGCGTGGGGATCGCCATAGGCACCGGCAGTGTCATACACCGGGACTGGTTCATTTTCTGCGTATTGCGGATGATCTTTGCTGCCGCCGGTGTGCGTCGGGCTGAGCTGAATTTCGCGCATCGGGACGCGGATATCCGCACGGCTGCCGCTGATCCAGATACGTTTGGAGTTAGGGAAGGCGGTTCCCTGGAGCGAATCGATAAATTTTTGCGCCTGCGCGCGTTGTTCACGACGTGAGGTTTTAGCATCAGACATAGCAAGTTTCCTGAAAACAAGGGGAAGCTGCTTGTCCGGAGTCCGGAAGGAGTAACAGAAACGGTGCCGGGCGCCTGACTGCACCGTGCTGATCACATCTACTCTTGTTCCCTTCGCAGGTACTAACCTGATCAGGTTCCGCGGATCCCGAATTAACGGTCTCAGCCCCTAAGGGCACTCCGACAAGTTTACGTTTTACGCGATAAGCGACTTTACTGACTGTTGCACGCTGCGCTTATATCGCAAAGTTTGATTGTGAATTGTCGTTAAAAAAGACAATAAAAAAGCCCATTCAGCATAAAAGGGCTTTTCCTGAATAACAAGTCTTTTACAACTGCAGCGGTTCAGGCTGGACGAGCAATAGTGCTGTCATTGGCCACCGGCGGGCGCGCCAGCTGGTTATCCCAGGCGAGCTGAATCAGTTTGTCTTCCAGCGTAAAGCGTGACTCCAGCGCTTCGCCCACTTCTGACAGCGCCTGCTGGAAATCCACGCAGTTGTCGTCATTAATGGCCTGCTGCAGATGGCTGTCATACAGTTGCATCAGACGTTCAGTATTGCCTTCCAGCGCCGGATAGATCTGCGCCGCCGCAATCATCGGGCTGTCGCCGGACATCTCGCTGATGATGCGCTCGTAAACGCTGAAGTGGCCGGTAGAGAGATAGTCCACCAGACGATGGCAAAACGCATCCAGCGCCTGTTCATCCAGCGCGGTCAGCGCTTCTTTATTCGGCTTCATGCCAATTAACTCGTAATAGGTGACGAGCAGCTGTCGACGGGCGCGCAACCATGAGTCGACTAATTCATTACCGCCACCTACACGCTCGGTCAGGTTATCTAACTGGGTAAGCATACGGGGCTCCAGGTGAGTTATAGTTGTTTATTACACACTTAACATCAGGATTTCAGCGTGCCATTTGACGCTAAGGACAACGATTAAGATGCAACGTGAGATCTCAAGCGTAGACGCTGGCTGGTGGATTGTCAGCTCCGCGCAGAAACTTTGGTTGCCGCAAGGCGAGTTGCCGCATGGCTTATCCGGCGAGTTTGGCCTGACCGGCAGCAGCGGCAGAGTGATTGGCGAGTGGCAGAGCGAAAACGTCTGGCTGGTATGCGAAGCGCGTCCGGACAATATGGCCTCGGTGCGCCAGCTGATTGACGAAGATGTCGGTCTGTTTCAGCTCGCCGGGCGCGGCGTGCAGCTGGCAGAGTTCTACCGTTCGCATCGCTGGTGCGGCTATTGCGGCCATGAAATGCAGCACAGCAAGCGCGAATTTGCCTGCCTGTGCAGCCACTGCCGCGAGCGCTACTATCCGCAAATCGCCCCCTGCATCATTGTGGCGATCCGTCGCGGTGAGGAGATCCTGCTGGCAAACCATGCGCGCCATCGCAACAGCATTTACACCGTGCTGGCCGGTTTTGTCGAAGTCGGCGAAACGCTGGAGCAGGCGGTGGCCCGTGAGGTGATGGAAGAGAGCAACGTGCGGGTAAAAAATGTGCGTTACGTAACTTCGCAGCCGTGGCCATTCCCGCACTCGCTGATGATGGCGTTCATGGCGGAGTACGATGGCGGCGAGCTGCAGCACGATGGTAAAGAGCTGCTGGATGCCGGCTGGTATCGCTACGACGATCTGCCCCTGTTGCCGCCGCCGGGCACCGTGGCGCGCCGGCTGATTGAAGATACGGTTGCGCTGTGTCGCGCCAGCACGGCGTGAAAATGCTACACTGCCGGCCTTAGCATGAGAGAGCCCATTATGAGTGAACTGAAGAACGATCGTTATCTGCGCGCCCTGTTACGCCAGCCGGTGGATATCACCCCGGTATGGATGATGCGACAAGCCGGGCGTTACCTGCCGGAATACAAAGCCACGCGCGCTGAGGCCGGTGATTTTATGTCGCTGTGTAAGAACGCGGAGCTGGCGTGCGAAGTCACCCTGCAGCCGCTGCGCCGCTATGCGCTGGATGCCGCGATCCTCTTCAGCGATATCCTGACCATTCCGGATGCGATGGGCCTGGGGCTCTACTTTGAGACCGGCGAAGGTCCGCGTTTCTCCCACCCCATCGCCTGTCGTGCCGATGTGGATAAACTGCCGGTGCCGGATCCGGAGCAGGAGCTGGGTTACGTGATGAATGCGGTGCGCACCATCCGTCACAACCTCAAAGGCGAAGTACCGCTGATCGGTTTCTCCGGCAGCCCGTGGACGCTGGCAACCTACATGGTAGAAGGCGGCAGCAGCAAGGCTTTCACCAAAATCAAGAAGATGATGTACGCCGAGCCGCAGACGCTACACGCGCTGCTGGATAAGCTGGCAGAGAGCGTGATCCTTTACCTCAACGCGCAGATTAAAGCGGGTGCGCAGTCGGTGATGGTGTTTGATACTTGGGGCGGCGTGCTGACCGGGCGCGACTATCGCGAGTTCTCGCTCTATTACATGCACAAAATCGTCGACAGCGTACTGCATGAGAACGAAGGACGACGCGTGCCCATCACCCTGTTTACCAAGGGCGGCGGCCAGTGGCTGGAAGAGATGGCGGCCACCGGCTGTGATGCGCTGGGCCTTGACTGGACCACCGATATTGGCGAAGCGCGGCGCCGCGTGGGCGATAAAGTCGCGCTGCAGGGCAACATGGATCCGTCTATGCTGTATGCACCCCCTGGACGAATTGAGCAGGAAGTGGCAGGGATTCTGGAAGGCTTTGGCGCAGGCGAAGGCCACGTCTTCAACCTCGGTCACGGGATTCATCAGGATGTTCCGCCAGAGCACGCTGGCGCGTTTGTGGAGGCGGTGCATCGGTTATCACGACCATATCATCAGGGATAAGCATGGATTTAGCCGCACTACGACAGCAACAGGTACAGCTCGCCGCCAGCGTGGTGCGGCAGGATGATTTTGACGTACTGCCGCCGCGCTTCATTGGCGGCGCCGATGTCGGTTTAGAACAGGGCGGCGAGGTAACGCGCGCCGCCCTGGTGATCCTCGAATACCCTTCATTAACGCTGGTGGAGCATCGCATCGCGCGTGTCGCGACCACCATGCCTTACATCCCCGGTTTTCTCTCGTTTCGCGAAATTCCAGCGCTGCAGGCGGCGTGGCAGCAATTGTCGCAGCGGCCCGATCTGCTGTTCGTCGACGGCCATGGAATCTCTCATCCGCGCCGGCTGGGCGTTGCCGCGCATTTCGGCTCGCTGCTGGATGTGCCGACTATCGGCGTAGCGAAAAAGCGCCTGTGCGGCCGTTTCGCTGAGCTGGATGCGGCACCGGGCAGTCGTCAGCCGCTGATGGATAAAGGCGAGCAGATTGCCTGGGTGTGGCGCAGCAAGACGCGCTGCAACCCGCTGTTTGTCTCAACCGGCCACCGCGTCAGCCTCGACAGCGCACTGCACTGGGTTGAAGCCTGCATGGCCGGCTACCGCTTGCCGGAGCCAACGCGCTGGGCTGATGCCGTGGCATCTGGCCGTCCCGCTTTTGTGAAGTGGCAAAATGCGCGCTAACGCTGTTTGTGCGCGGCTTTTGCGGTACACTGCCGCCAGCTAATCTACCGAGAGTAAGTTTGATGTTACAGAACCCCGTCCATTTGCGTCTGGCGAAGCTGGAAAGCTGGCAGCACATGACCTTTATGGCCTGTCTGTGCGAGCGGATGTTCCCCAATTACTGGGCCTTCTGTCAGCAGACCGAGTTTGCCGATCCGCAACTCTATCGCCGCATTCTCGACCTGGTGTGGGAAAGCCTGACGGTGAAGGATGCCAAAATCAATTTCGACAGCCAGCTGGAGAAACTGGAAGCGGCGATCCCAAACGGTGACGACTTTGACGTTTACGGCGTGCACCCGGCGATTGACGCCTGCGTGGCGCTAAGTGAACTCCTGCACGCGCAGCTGAGCGGTGAAACGCTGGAGCACGCCATCGAAGTCAGCCGCACGTCGATCACCACCGTGGCCATCCTTGAAATGACCCAGGCCGGTCGCGAAATGAGCGACGAAGAGCTGCGTGACAACCAGGCGGTAATTGACGAATGGGACCTGCAGTGGGAGATTTTTCGCCTGCTGGCAGAGTGCGAAGAACGGGACCTGGAGCTAATCAAAGGGCTACGTGCAGACCTGCGTGAAGCCGGAATCAGTAACATCGGTATAATTTTTCAGCAATAAGGCGAGAAAACGTGACTTCAGGCCCGAATTACCGCGCCTGGAGGCTTCACATCAGCCCCCTGTCTGGTCTACATTTGGGGGGCTGAAAATTGTGGCTATCGGTGCGTGCAGGCTGAAGAGTGCCAGAATATGGCTTTTCCCTCGCACTCGTTGCTTAGCAAGCGATAAATACACTTTAAGGATAACTTATGAACAAGACTCAACTGATTGATGTGATCGCAGAGAAAGCGGACCTGTCTAAAACCCAGGCTAAAACTGCGCTGGAATCTACCCTGGCTGCGATCACTGAGTCTCTGAAAGAAGGTGATGCTGTACAACTGGTTGGTTTTGGTACTTTTAAAGTGAACCACCGCGCTGAGCGTACCGGTCGCAACCCGCAGACTGGCAAAGAGATCAAAATCGCTGCAGCTAACGTGCCAGCGTTCGTCTCTGGTAAAGCACTGAAAGACGCTGTTAAGTAAGTTTTCCGCATCGCGGTTTAGCTTTAAAAGAGGGGCGATTTCGCCCCTTTTTGTTACCGGGGCCTGCTATGCTGAACATCTCTCCTCAGCGCCTCTGCGCCATCCTCCTCGGGGTATTACTCACCGGCTGCAGTGCCACTCCCGATCTTCCGGCTTTCACCGCCAGCGGCTATCTTTCTGACCGTGGCACGGTGCGAATCTGGCGTAAAAACGGCGACCACGAAGCCGTCCATCTGCGTACTGTCTACACCCCTTTCAATGGCGATAGCCGGGAAACCACCGACTATATCTGGCAGGCGGATAAACTGCTGAGCGTGGAACGGCACGTCACTGGCCAACAGCCGGACGACGTAACCCTGCGTTTCGACCATCAGGGCAACCTTAATTTTATGCAGCGACAGCTGGCTGGCCGGCGTGAAGCCGTCAGCGCCGACAGCGTCGAGCTGTACCGGTTTGATGCGCAGCGCATGCTGGCGCAGAGCAATGCACTGCTGAGTGGCCGGGTACTGTTGCGGCAGGGGCACTGGCAGGGCGGTACGCAGGTTCGTGACTGTGAGGGGCAGCAGGTGAATGTGGCGTTCGATCGAGACACGCTGGCGACGCTGTATCGACAGCAGCAGGGGCAGCAACAGCCGATTACCCTGTCGTGGCTGGAAGCGCCAGAGGGGATTCAGCTGCTGCGTGCCACGCCGGAAGATGAGTGCCGCTGGCAGCCGAAAGAGGCTGATTTTTAGCGGCGACCGGCTGGCCGCCGCCGGGGACTTACTTGCGGTTAATCGCGCGGTAACCGATATCATTACGGCAGAAGCTGCCGTTCCATGAGATGTGCTGCGCCAGCGCGTAGGCATTCTTCTGCGCTGCCGCCACATCTTCACCCAGCGCAGTCACGCACAGTACGCGACCGCCGCTGGTCACCACCAGATCATCTTTCAGGGTGGTGCCGGCATGGAATACCTTCCCGTCCGGTACGTCTTCCAGCGGCAGACCGTGGATCTGATCGCCCGTGTTATAGTCGCCCGGATAACCGCCAGCGGCCAGCACCACGCCGAGTGACGGGCGCGGATCCCACTGTGACTGCTGCTGATCGAGCTTGCCGTCGACAGCGGCGAGGCACAGCGCGACCAGATCCGACTGCAGGCGCAGCATGATCGGCTGCGTTTCCGGATCGCCGAAGCGGCAGTTGAATTCGATCACCTTCGGCTGACCGGCTTTGTCGATCATCAGACCGGCATACAGGAAACCGGTGTAGGTGTTACCTTCAGCTTTCATGCCGTTGACGGTTGGCCAGATGATCTGATCCATCACGCGCTGGTGGATCTCATCGGTCACTACCGGTGCCGGTGAGTAAGCGCCCATGCCACCGGTGTTCGGGCCGGTGTCGCCGTCGCCAACACGTTTGTGATCCTGGCTGGTGGCCATTGGCAGGACATTATCGCCGTCCACCATCACGATGAAGCTGGCTTCTTCACCATCAAGAAACTCTTCGATGACGATGCGGTGACCCGCGTCGCCAAACGCATTGCCGGCCAGCATGTCCTGCACTGCCGCTTCCGCTTCTGCCAGCGTCATGGCGACAATGACGCCTTTACCCGCGGCCAGACCGTCCGCTTTGATGACGATCGGCGCGCCTTTCTCACGCAGGTAAGCCAGCGCGGGTTCCACCTCGGTGAAGTTCTGGTATTCCGCCGTCGGGATCTGCTGGCGGGCAAGGAAATCTTTGGTGAAGGCTTTTGAGCCCTCCAGCTGCGCGGCAGCCTGCGTCGGGCCAAAGATTTTCAGGCCGGCAGCGCGAAACGCATCGACTACGCCAATCACCAGCGGCGCTTCCGGCCCGACGATGGTCAGGTCGATGTTTTCCTGCTGCGCAAACGCCAGCAGTGCCGGAATATCGGTGGCGCTGATGGCCACGTTCTGCAGGGCCGGCTCCAGCGCGGTACCGGCGTTACCTGGCGCAACAAATACGGTTTCTGCCAGCGGCGACTGTGCTGCTTTCCACGCCAGCGCGTGTTCACGTCCACCATTACCAATCACTAAAATTTTCATCGTTACAGCTCCAGGCTATTAATGGCGGAAATGACGCATGTCAGTGAAGATCATCGCGATGCCGTGCTCGTCGGCGGCAGCAATCACTTCATCATCGCGGATAGAACCGCCCGGCTGGATCACACAGGTGATGCCCACTGCCGCCGCAGCATCAATGCCATCGCGGAACGGGAAGAAGGCGTCGGAAGCCATGGCGGAACCCTTCACCTCCAGTCCTTCGTCAGCGGCTTTGATGCCGGCAATTTTGGCAGAGTAAACGCGGCTCATCTGGCCCGCGCCAATACCGATCGTCATGTTGTCGCGTGCATACACAATGGCGTTGGATTTAACGAATTTCGCCACTTTCCAGCAGAACAGCGCGTCACGCAGTTCCTGTTCGGTCGGCTGACGCTGGCTGACAACGCGCAGCTGGCTGGCATCGACCATACCGAGATCGCGATCCTGAACCAGCAGGCCACCGTTGACGCGTTTGAAGTCGAGACCGGCCACGCGGCTCTGCCACTGACCGCACACCAGAACGCGGACGTTCTGTTTGGCTGCGGTCACGCGCAGTGCCGCTTCACTGGCCGATGGCGCAATAATGACTTCCACGAACTGACGGCTGATGATCGCCTGCGCGGTTGCTTCATCCAGCTCACGGTTAAAGGCGATGATGCCGCCGAACGCCGAGGTCGGATCGGTTTTATAAGCGCGCTCGTAGGCGGCAAGAATTGAATCGCCTGCGGCGACGCCACATGGGTTAGCGTGCTTGACGATAACGCAGGCTGGCTCGCTGAACTCCTTGACGCACTCCAGTGCCGCATCGGTATCGGCAATATTGTTGTAGGACAGCGCTTTGCCCTGCAGCTGCTGTGCGGTGGCGACCGACGCTTCGCTGACTTGCTCTTCAATATAGAAAGCAGCGTCCTGATGGCTGTTCTCGCCGTAACGCATATCCTGCTTTTTAATAAAGTTGAGGTTCAGGGTGCGCGGGAAGCGGCCGGCCGGCGCGGTGCTCTCGCCGTGATAGGCCGGTACCAGGCTGCCAAAGTAGTTGGCAATCATGCTGTCGTAAGCGGCAGTGTGTTCGAAGGCTTTGATGGCCAGATCGAAACGGGTTTCCAGCGTCAGGGAATTTTCGTTGGCATCGAGCTCCGCGATGATCGCGTCGTAGTCACTGCTCTTTACCACGATCGCCACGTCTTTGTGGTTCTTGGCTGCCGAGCGCACCATGGTGGGACCGCCGATATCAATGTTCTCAACGGCATCTTCCAGGCTGCAGTCGGCTTTCGCCACGGTCTGGGCAAAGGGATAGAGGTTCACCACCACCATGTCGATAGGATTGATGGCGTGCTCAGCCATGATGGCATCATCGGTGCCGCGACGGCCCAGAATGCCACCGTGCACTTTGGGGTGCAGCGTTTTGACGCGTCCATCCATCATTTCCGGGAAACCGGTGTAGTCAGAAACTTCCGTGACGGGCAGGCCGGCATCTGCCAGCAGGCGCGCGGTACCACCTGTGGAGAGCAGCTCAACACCACGATGGGAGAGGGCCTGAGCAAATTCGAGGATACCGGCTTTGTCAGAGACACTGAGCAGAGCGCGGCGTACAGGACGACGTTGTTGCATGGTGGTTTTATCCCTTGGCTTTGTTTCGCGTAAATAAGAGCGTTACATCAGGCTTAACTTCTCTCTCTATATATAGAAGAGAACATTTACCTCAGGTAACGCCCCAAAAGGGGCATCCTTGACGTCGCGGGGCATTGTAGCGAAAACGTTTGCGCGATGCTCGCCTAAATTTATTACCGGCTGCAGATGTGGATAACTTTGTGTGTAACCGGGTATAAGGCGGGGTTTTGCTGTGGAATGCAGCGAACGATTGTTTTTATTGAATTTAGCGGTTGCGCGTGCCGAACAACTCCCTATAATGCGCCTCCATCGACACGGCACAACGACTTACGGAATGCGGTGTAGACAGGAAGCTTCGTTAAGAACTTCCGCCGGAGAAAAACGCTGAAAAAAGTGTTTGACTCTGAAGGAGGAAAGCGTAATATACGCCACCTCGCGACAGCAGGCCGAACGCCGCGTCGCACCGCTCTTTAACAATTTATCAGACAATCTGTGTGGGCACTCGCAGGATTGATATCAGCGTCTCCGGACGTAAAAAATATCAAGTCTTTGCTGAGTGAACACGTAATTCATTACGAAGTTTAATTCACAGAGCATCGCTGCACTCGTTGCAGCAAATCAAACTTAAATTGAAGAGTTTGATCATGGCTCAGATTGAACGCTGGCGGCAGGCCTAACACATGCAAGTCGAACGGCAGCACAGAAGAGCTTGCTCTTTGGGTGGCGAGTGGCGGACGGGTGAGTAATGTCTGGGAAACTGCCCGATGGAGGGGGATAACTACTGGAAACGGTAGCTAATACCGCATAACGTCGCAAGACCAAAGTGGGGGACCTTCGGGCCTCACACCATCGGATGTGCCCAGATGGGATTAGCTAGTAGGTGGGGTAATGGCTCACCTAGGCGACGATCCCTAGCTGGTCTGAGAGGATGACCAGCCACACTGGAACTGAGACACGGTCCAGACTCCTACGGGAGGCAGCAGTGGGGAATATTGCACAATGGGCGCAAGCCTGATGCAGCCATGCCGCGTGTATGAAGAAGGCCTTCGGGTTGTAAAGTACTTTCAGCGGGGAGGAAGGCGGTGAGGTTAATAACCTCGCCGATTGACGTTACCCGCAGAAGAAGCACCGGCTAACTCCGTGCCAGCAGCCGCGGTAATACGGAGGGTGCAAGCGTTAATCGGAATTACTGGGCGTAAAGCGCACGCAGGCGGTCTGTTAAGTCAGATGTGAAATCCCCGGGCTTAACCTGGGAACTGCATTTGAAACTGGCAGGCTTGAGTCTCGTAGAGGGGGGTAGAATTCCAGGTGTAGCGGTGAAATGCGTAGAGATCTGGAGGAATACCGGTGGCGAAGGCGGCCCCCTGGACGAAGACTGACGCTCAGGTGCGAAAGCGTGGGGAGCAAACAGGATTAGATACCCTGGTAGTCCACGCCGTAAACGATGTCGACTTGGAGGTTGTGCCCTTGAGGCGTGGCTTCCGGAGCTAACGCGTTAAGTCGACCGCCTGGGGAGTACGGCCGCAAGGTTAAAACTCAAATGAATTGACGGGGGCCCGCACAAGCGGTGGAGCATGTGGTTTAATTCGATGCAACGCGAAGAACCTTACCTGGCCTTGACATCCAGAGAACTTAGCAGAGATGCTTTGGTGCCTTCGGGAACTCTGAGACAGGTGCTGCATGGCTGTCGTCAGCTCGTGTTGTGAAATGTTGGGTTAAGTCCCGCAACGAGCGCAACCCTTATCCTTTGTTGCCAGCGGCTCGGCCGGGAACTCAAAGGAGACTGCCGGTGATAAACCGGAGGAAGGTGGGGATGACGTCAAGTCATCATGGCCCTTACGGCCAGGGCTACACACGTGCTACAATGGCGCATACAAAGAGAAGCGACCTCGCGAGAGCAAGCGGACCTCATAAAGTGCGTCGTAGTCCGGATTGGAGTCTGCAACTCGACTCCATGAAGTCGGAATCGCTAGTAATCGTAGATCAGAATGCTACGGTGAATACGTTCCCGGGCCTTGTACACACCGCCCGTCACACCATGGGAGTGGGTTGCAAAAGAAGTAGGTAGCTTAACCTTCGGGAGGGCGCTTACCACTTTGTGATTCATGACTGGGGTGAAGTCGTAACAAGGTAACCGTAGGGGAACCTGCGGTTGGATCACCTCCTTACCTGAAGATACTTTCCCGCGAAGTGCTCACACAGATTGTCTGATGAAAAAGTAATGAGCAAAGCGTCTTACGAAAGAGACTTCAGTGTCCCCTTCGTCTAGAGGCCTAGGACACCGCCCTTTCACGGCGGTAACAGGGGTTCGAATCCCCTAGGGGACGCCACTGCTTGGTGACAGGTGAAAGGTGTCTCCACAGAATATCTCAAAACTGACGGTAACGTCGTGTTTGAGATATTGCTCTTTAACAATCCGGAACAAGCTGAAAATTTGAAACGACGCGTCGTATTCATTCTCCGTAATAAGAATGAAATGGCGATGCGTTCGGGTCTCTCAAATGCTTGCAGTCCGCAGCGTTGCAAAACGCCTGTGGGTTGTGAGGTTAAGCGACTAAGCGTACACGGTGGATGCCCTGGCAGTCAGAGGCGATGAAGGACGTGCTAATCTGCGAAAAGCGACGGTAAGGTGATATGAACCGCTACAGCCGTCGATGTCCGAATGGGGAAACCCAATGCACTTGTGCATTATCGTTAACTGAATACATAGGTTAACGAGGCGAACCGGGGGAACTGAAACATCTAAGTACCCCGAGGAAAAGAAATCAACCGAGATTCCCCCAGTAGCGGCGAGCGAACGGGGAGCAGCCCAGGACCTGAATCAGCTTGTGCATCAGTGGAAGCGTCTGGAAAGTCGCGCGATACCGGGTGACAGCCCCGTACACGAAGATGCACAGGTTGTGAGTCCGACGAGTAGGGCGGGACACGTGGTATCCTGTCTGAACATGGGGGGACCATCCTCCAAGGCTAAATACTCCTGACTGAC
This sequence comes from gamma proteobacterium symbiont of Axiagastus rosmarus, assembly GCF_059730925.1. NCBI lineage: Bacteria > Pseudomonadati > Pseudomonadota > Gammaproteobacteria > gamma proteobacterium symbiont of Axiagastus rosmarus. The sequence continues at coordinate 3,832,391 of NZ_AP035925.1, read as the reverse complement.
CGATAGTGAACCAGTACCGTGAGGGAAAGGCGAAAAGAACCCCGGCGAGGGGAGTGAAACAGAACCTGAAACCGTGTACGTACAAGCAGTGGGAGCACCTTTAGGGTGTGACTGCGTACCTTTTGTATAATGGGTCAGCGACTTATATTCTGTAGCAAGGTTAACCGCATAGGGGAGCCGAAGGGAAACCGAGTCTTAATTGGGCGTTAAGTTGCAGGGTATAGACCCGAAACCCGGTGATCTAGCCATGGGCAGGTTGAAGGTTGGGTAACACTAACTGGAGGACCGAACCGACTAATGTTGAAAAATTAGCGGATGACTTGTGGCTGGGGGTGAAAGGCCAATCAAACCGGGAGATAGCTGGTTCTCCCCGAAAGCTATTTAGGTAGCGCCTCGTGAACTCATCTCCGGGGGTAGAGCACTGTTTCGGCTAGGGGGCCATCCCGGCTTACCAACCCGATGCAAACTGCGAATACCGGAGAATGTTATCACGGGAGACACACGGCGGGTGCTAACGTCCGTCGTGAAGAGGGAAACAACCCAGACCGCCAGCTAAGGTCCCAAAGTCATGGTTAAGTGGGAAACGATGTGGGAAGGCACAGACAGCCAGGATGTTGGCTTAGAAGCAGCCATCATTTAAAGAAAGCGTAATAGCTCACTGGTCGAGTCGGCCTGCGCGGAAGATGTAACGGGGCTAAACCATGCACCGAAGCTGCGGCAGCGACACTATGTGTTGTTGGGTAGGGGAGCGTTCTGTAAGCCGCTGAAGGTGTGCTGTGAGGCATGCTGGAGGTATCAGAAGTGCGAATGCTGACATAAGTAACGATAAAGCGGGTGAAAAGCCCGCTCGCCGGAAGACCAAGGGTTCCTGTCCAACGTTAATCGGGGCAGGGTGAGTCGACCCCTAAGGCGAGGCTGAAAAGCGTAGTCGATGGGAAACAGGTTAATATTCCTGTACTTGGTGTTACTGCGAAGGGGGGACGGAGAAGGCTAGGTTATCCGGGCGACGGTTGTCCCGGTTTAAGCGTGCAGGTGTGAAGACCAGGCAAATCCGGTCTTCTTTAACACTGAGGCGTGACGACGAGCCGCTACGGCGGTGAAGTAACTGATGCCCTGCTTCCAGGAAAAGCCTCTAAGCTCCAGGTAACACGAAATCGTACCCCAAACCGACACAGGTGGTCAGGTAGAGAATACCAAGGCGCTTGAGAGAACTCGGGTGAAGGAACTAGGCAAAATGGTGCCGTAACTTCGGGAGAAGGCACGCTGGCGCGTAGGTGAAGGGACTTGCTCCCGGAGCCGAAGCCAGTCGAAGATACCAGCTGGCTGCAACTGTTTATTAAAAACACAGCACTGTGCAAACACGAAAGTGGACGTATACGGTGTGACGCCTGCCCGGTGCCGGAAGGTTAATTGATGGGGTTATCCGCAAGGAGAAGCTCTTGATCGAAGCCCCGGTAAACGGCGGCCGTAACTATAACGGTCCTAAGGTAGCGAAATTCCTTGTCGGGTAAGTTCCGACCTGCACGAATGGCGTAATGATGGCCAGGCTGTCTCCACCCGAGACTCAGTGAAATTGAAATCGCTGTGAAGATGCAGTGTACCCGCGGCAAGACGGAAAGACCCCGTGAACCTTTACTATAGCTTGACACTGAACATTGAGCCTTGATGTGTAGGATAGGTGGGAGGCTTTGAAGCGCGGACGCCAGTCTGCGTGGAGCCATCCTTGAAATACCACCCTTTAATGTTTGATGTTCTAACGTAGGCCCGTAATCCGGGCTGCGGACAGTGTCTGGTGGGTAGTTTGACTGGGGCGGTCTCCTCCCAAAGCGTAACGGAGGAGCACGAAGGTTGGCTAATCCTGGTCGGACATCAGGAGGTTAGTGCAATGGCATAAGCCAGCTTGACTGCGAGAGTGACGGCTCGAGCAGGTGCGAAAGCAGGTCATAGTGATCCGGTGGTTCTGAATGGAAGGGCCATCGCTCAACGGATAAAAGGTACTCCGGGGATAACAGGCTGATACCGCCCAAGAGTTCATATCGACGGCGGTGTTTGGCACCTCGATGTCGGCTCATCACATCCTGGGGCTGAAGTAGGTCCCAAGGGTACGGCTGTTCGCCGTTTAAAGTGGTACGCGAGCTGGGTTTAGAACGTCGTGAGACAGTTCGGTCCCTATCTGCCGTGGGCGCTGGAGAATTGAGGGGGGTTGCTCCTAGTACGAGAGGACCGGAGTGAACGCACCGCTGGTGTTCGGGTTGTCATGCCAATGGCACTGCCCGGTAGCTAAGTGCGGAAGAGATAAGTGCTGAAAGCATCTAAGCACGAAACTTGCCCCGAGATGAGTTCTCCCTGACCCTTTAAGGGTCCTGAAGGGACGTTGAAGACGACGACGTTGATAGGCCGGGTGTGTAAGCGCAGCGATGCGTTGAGCTAACCGGTACTAATGACCCGTGAGGCTTAACCTTACAACGCCAGAGGCGTTTTGGTCTGAGAGACCGAAAGAATTTTCAGCCTGTGACGGATAAAGAATCAGCTTTGTTCTGCGGACGCGAGTCCGGAGGATTTCGCGCTGAGGCGAGGCGGCAAGCGAAGGAAAGGAAGGAGCATACACGAGTATGTGACTGACTTTGCGAGCGCGGCCAACGCGGCATCAGTGCGAAAGACGCGGGACAGGGCACAAAGAATTTGCCTGGCGGCAACAGCGCGGTGGTCCCACCTGACCCCATGCCGAACTCAGAAGTGAAACGCCGTAGCGCCGATGGTAGTGTGGGGCCTCCCCATGCGAGAGTAGGGAACTGCCAGGCATTAAATAAGTGAAGAAGCCCCGGACGAGAGTCCGGGGCTTTTTTACGTCCGTACTCCGGCAAATTTCCCGCCAAAAACCCCCTCCATAACGACTTATTTAATCCTGAAAAAATTCTAACGCGCTCTTTTCCCGACCTTATTGCTGCTGCTCACCGCGCGGCGCTCGCGGCCATTGCCGCTCAATGCTGAAACATTTTCATAAACCGCATGAAGACTCGACATCCAGCGGCAGCCAGGCTAATCTCGGGCATCTGGATGTCTAAACGTTTATATGGTTATCAGCAAGAGGTCAGCAGGTTATGCCAATCAGGATCCCCGACGAATTACCGGCAGTGAATTTTTTGCGTAATGAGAATGTCTTTGTCATGACCTCATCGCGCGCCAGTGTTCAGGAGATTCGTCCGCTTAAAGTGTTAATCCTTAACCTGATGCCCAAAAAAATCGAGACCGAAAACCAGTTTCTGCGCCTGCTCTCTAACTCGCCACTGCAGATCGATGTTCAGCTGTTACGCATCGACAGCCGCGAGTCGCGCAACACGCCAAGCGAGCATCTGAACAACTTCTACTGCAACTTCGACGATATCGCTAACGATAACTTTGACGGCCTGATTGTCACCGGTGCGCCGCTGGGGCTGGTTGATTTCAATGATGTTGCCTACTGGCCACAGATTCAGCGCGTGCTGCACTGGGCGAAAGAGCACGTCACTTCTACGCTGTTTGTTTGCTGGGCGGTGCAGGCGGCGCTTAACATCCTGTATGGCATTCCTAAACAGACGCGACAGAACAAGCTGTCTGGCGTCTATGAGCATCAGATCCTTCATCCGCACGCGCTGCTGACGCGCGGTTTTGATGACAACTTCCTGGCACCGCATTCACGCTATGCTGATTTTCCCAGCCAGCTGATTCGTGACTACACCGATCTCGAGCTGTTTGCCGAATCAGAGAGCACCGGTGCCTATCTGATGGCGAGTAAAGACAAACGACTGGCGTTTGTCACCGGCCATCCGGAATATGACGCTCTCACGCTGTCGGGTGAGTACCATCGGGACTACGAGGCCGGCCTGCACCCTGAGGTGCCGTTCAACTACTTCCCGCAGGACAACCCGGAATTGCCGCCGCGCGCCACCTGGCGTAGCCACGGCAACCTGCTGTTCTCCAACTGGCTCAACTACTACGTCTACCAGATTACACCATTCGATCTGCGCCACATGAATCCAACGCTCGAGTAAAACGCCTGCTAACAACGCGTTTAAACCTGCCGTGACAGCCGCGTGTTGTCGCGGCTTTTTTTTGCCTTTTTTCTATGATGGAACGTATTGCCTTTATTTCGTGGGATTAAATTACAGTTAAATCAGATAAATAAAATCAAATAAACACTAAAATGGAAATAGTTTTTGAAATTAAAATAAAAATGATTATGCTCTGATCTTGCCGGTTAAAAAATACCCTACAGCCCGATCCTGTCGTTAGAAAAAGGATCAAACCAGGAGGCAGCCCGCATGACAGACACGGTTATCAGCCCGACACTGACCTTTAGCCAGCCCTTTACCCACGCGGAGAAGCAGCTGCTCACGCCCGAAGCCATTGATTTCCTGCACTCGCTGGTGGTGCGCTTTGCACCCGAGCGCGAGCGTCTGCTGAAAGCGCGTCAGCAGCGCCAGCAGCGCTACGATCAGGGGGCGTTGCCAGACTTCGATTCGGAAACCGCTTCCATTCGGAAAGGTGACTGGCAGGTGAGGCCCATTCCTCAGCTACTGCGCGATCGCCGCGTCGAAATCACCGGTCCGCCAGATCGCAAAATGGTGATCAACGCGCTGAACGCTAACGTCAAAGTGTTCATGGCCGATTTTGAGGATTCGCTGGCACCGACCTGGCAAAAACTGCTTGATGGCCAGCTGGCGCTGCGCGATGCGGTTAACGGCACGCTGAGTTTCACCAGCGAAAACGGCAAGATCTACCAGTTACGATCCGATCCGGCGCTGCTGATGTGCCGGGTTCGCGGCTTACATCTGGATGAGAAGCATGTTGAGTGGCGCGATCGGGCCATTCCCGGCGGGTTATTCGACTTTGCGCTCTATCTGTTTCACAACGTCACCGCGCTGCTGGAGAAGGGCCACGGTCCGTGGTTCTATCTGCCGAAAACCGAGCATGCGACGGAAGTGGCATGGTGGAGGGAAATCTTCCGCTTCAGTGAAGATCGTTTCGATCTGCCGCGCGGCACCATCAAAGCCACGGTACTGATCGAGACGCTGCCCGCGGTATTCCAGATGGATGAGATCCTGTGGGAACTGCGCGATCACGTAGTTGGCCTCAACTGTGGTCGCTGGGATTACATCTTCAGCTACATCAAAACGCTGGGCCAGCATGGTGACCGCATTCTGCCGGATCGTCAGCAGATCAGCATGGACCAGCCGTTCCTCGAGGCTTATTCGCGCCTGCTGATCAAAACCTGCCACCGGCGCGGTGCGCTGGCGATGGGCGGCATGTCGGCGCTCATCCCGGCCAAAGACGCTGAACGCAACGCCTGGGTGATGCAGAAAGTGCAGGAGGACAAAGCACGGGAAGCGGGCAACGGCCATGACGGTACCTGGGTCGCGCATCCAGGCCTGGCGGATATCGCCATGGCGGAGTTTGACCGTCAGCTGGGCGATCGCCCCAATCAGCTGCACGTCAGTCGTGAACAGGATACGCCGATCACCGCCGAGCGCCTGCTGCGCCCGTGCCGTGGTCAGCGCACCGAAGCCGGGATGCGCGCCAACATCCGCGTTGCGCTGCAGTATCTGGAAGCGTGGATCAGCGGCAATGGCTGCGTGCCTATTGATGGGCTGATGGAGGATGCCGCTACCGCGGAGATTGCCCGCACCTCCATCTGGCAGTGGATTCACCACAAGCAAATCCTCAGCGATGGTCAGCTGGTGACCGCCGCGCTGTTCGAACAGTTTCTTGATGAAGAGCTGGCGGCCCTGCGCCACAGCCTGGGTGACTCGCGCTTTGACGCCGGTCGCTATGAAGATGCGGCTGCGCTGATGGCGCAAATCACCACCGACGAACAACTGGTTCCTTTCCTCACCCTGCCGGGCTACCGCCTGCTGCCCTGACTCTGGAGATACTGCTATGTCAAATCGTACCCAACAGATCGCTCAACTGGAAAATAGCTGGCTGGCATCACGCTGGCAGGGCATTACCCGTCCTTACAGCGCCGAAGAGGTCATTAACCTGCGCGGCTCCGTTAATCCCGCCTGCACGCTGGCGGATCGCGGCGCGAGAAAGCTGTGGGCACTCCTGAACGGTGACGCGCGCAAAGGCTATATCAACAGCCTCGGTGCCCTGACCGGCGGACAGGCGGTGCAGCAGGCGAAAGCCGGCATTGAGGCGATTTATCTCTCCGGCTGGCAGGTGGCGGCCGATGCAAACCTGGCCGGGCAGATGTATCCGGACCAGTCGCTGTATCCGGTCAATTCGGTGCCGAACGTGGTGGAACGTATTAACCAAAGTTTTCAGCGCGCCGATCAAATCCAGTGGGCGAGCGGACTGTCGCCGGACGATGACGGCTTTATCGATTACTACCTGCCGATTGTCGCCGATGCGGAAGCCGGATTTGGTGGGGTGCTCAATGCTTTTGAGCTGATGAAAGCGATGATTCAGGCCGGCGCCGGCGCGGTGCACTTTGAAGATCAGCTGGCGGCAGTGAAGAAGTGCGGGCACATGGGCGGCAAAGTTCTGGTGCCGACGCAGGAAGCGATTCAGAAACTGGTGGCGGCGCGGCTGGCGGCCGATGTGATGGATGTGCCCACGGTGCTGATTGCGCGCACCGATGCCGACGCTGCCGATCTGATTACCTCCGATTGCGACGAGCGCGATGCGCCGTTTATTTCCGGGGAACGGACCGCTGAAGGCTTCTTCCGCACCCATGCCGGTATCGAACAGGCGATAGCCCGTGGCCTGGCGTATGCGCCGTATGCCGATGTGCTGTGGTGCGAAACTTCCACGCCGGATCTGGCGCTGGCGCAGCGCTTCGCCGAGGCGATTCACGCGCAGTATCCCGGCAAGCTGCTGGCTTACAACTGCTCGCCTTCGTTTAACTGGAAGAAGAATCTCGACGATCGCACCATTGCCCGCTTCCAGCAGGCGCTGAGCGAGATGGGCTACCGCTTTCAGTTCATCACTCTGGCCGGCATTCACAGCATGTGGTTCAACATGTTCGACCTCGCGCACGCTTATGCGCAGGGCGAAGGTATGCGCCAATACGTGGAAAAGGTGCAGCAGCCGGAATTTGCCGCACGCGAACGCGGCTACACCTTCTCTGCGCATCAGCAGGAAGTGGGCACCGGTTATTTCGATCGCATCACCACGGTGATTCAGGGCGGCAGCTCGTCGGTCACCGCGCTGACCGGCTCCACCGAAGCCGCACAGTTCTGATCAGCGTACTCGCGGTGCGCAGCATGGCGCACCGTTTCACTGGCTCACGCTTGCCGGAGATTGCCGATGTCACCGAGAGAATCCCTTATCGCCCACACGATTCTGCAGGGTTTTGATGCGCAGTACGGCCGCTTTCTCGATATTACCGCAGGCGCGCAGCAGCGCTTTGAACAGGCAGACTGGCAGGCGGTGCAGCAGGCGATGAAAGCGCGTATCCATTTGTACGACCATCACGTCGGGCTGGTCGCCAATCAGTTGCGCATCCTCAACGAGATGGCCGACTGGGATGACGCTTTCTGGCTGCGGGTAAAAAGCCACTATGCCACGCTGCTGCCGGGCTATCCGCGTCATGAAATCGCCGAAAGCTTTTTTAATTCTGTCTATTGTCGCTTGCTGGGGCACAGCCACTTATTGCCTGAACGGCTGTTTATCCTGCCGTCGCAGCCGTACGCGCCCGCGCCGCCGGCGCAGCGACCGCTGTCGCGCCTGTACCGGCCGCAGCACAGCTGGCATGAGACGCTGCGTCAGGTATTGAATGACATTCCGTTGCGGCTGACGTGGCAGGATCAGACACGCGACATCGGCTGGATTGTGCGTCATCTGCACGAGCAGTTCAGCGCGGCACAGCTGGCTAATGCCACGCTGGACGTCGCCAGCGAGCTGTTTTATCGCAACAAAACCGCCTGGATTGTGGCGCGGCTGCAGCTGAGCGCGGGCGAGATTGTGCCGTGTCTGCTGCCGATTCAGCGCGACGACGCCGGCCGGTTGTGGATTGATACCTGTCTCACCGATAGCAATGACGCCAGCATCGTGTTTGGCTTTGCCCGCGCCTATTTCATGGTGTACGCACCGGTGCCGGCCGCGCTGGTGGCCTGGCTGCAGCCGATTTTGCCGGGCAAAACCCTCGCCGAGCGTTACATGGCGATTGGCTGCCAGAAACACGGTAAAACCGAATGCTATCGCGAATATTTAGATTACCTGGCGCACAGTCAGGAAGCATTTACCATCGCCCCCGGCGTGCGCGGTATGGTGATGCTGGTATTCACGCTGCCCGGTTTTGATCGGGTATTTAAGGTGATTAAAGATCGCTTCGCGCCGCAAAAAGAGGTGACGGATGCGCAGGTGCGCGCCTGTTACCGGCTGGTCAAAGAGCATGACCGCGTCGGGCGCATGGCTGACACCCAGGAGTTTGAGCATTTCGCCATCCCGCGCGCGCGCATTCCGGCGGCGCTGATGGCGGAGTTTGAGCGCGAGATTCCGGAAAAAATCGAGCTGCGCGATGACGTACTGATCATCCGCCACTTATGGCTGGAGCGTCGCATGCAGCCGCTTAACCTGTGGCTGATGCAGGCGACGCCGGAACAGCGCCAGCACGCCATTGAGGAGTACGGCGATGCGATTTGTCAGCTGGCGGCGGCCAATATCTTCCCCGGCGATATGCTGTTTAAAAACTTCGGCATGACGCGCCATGGCCGCGTGGTGTTTTACGACTATGATGAAATCCGCCCGATGACCGAGCTGGTGTTCCGCGATGTCCCGGCGGCGCGTTACGAAGAGGATGAGCTGCAGGCCGAGCCGTGGTACAGCGTCGGGCCGGATGATGTGTTTCCGGAAACTTTCCGCTACGCGCTGTGCAGCGAACCGGCGACCGGAAAATTGCTGCAGGCGCTGCATCCGCAGTTGTTCGATCCCGGCTGGTGGCGCGCACTGCAGGCGCGGATCCGTGCCGGGCATATTGAAGAGGTGATAGCGTGGCGCGCCGGGCAGCGTTTCAGCGCGCGCTACGCGTCAGTGGCCGCCTAGCGGCCGGCATAGCTGAGTGTCACCTGCTTCGCCGCGCGGATCACCAGCGCCCCGAGCTCGGTAATGCGGTCGTCGGTCATGCGCGCCAGCGGGCCGGAGATGGAGATGGCGGCAAACGGTTCGCCGTGTTCATCATAAATCGGTGCCGCCACACAGCGCAGGCCGAGCGCGTGCTCTTCGTCGTCGTGCGAAAAACCCATCTTACGGATCAGCGCCAGATTCTCCTTCAGGCTATGCGGCGACATCAGGGTTTTCGGCGTGTAATGATGCAATCCCTTCTGATGCAGCAGGGCGGTGACCTGATCATCGCTGAGGTGAGCGAGAAACGCTTTGCCGGCACCGGACGCATGCATCGGCAACTTGCCGCCAATCGGCGCTGACATGCGCATCAGCTGGGTGCACTGTACCTGGTCAATAATCACCGCCTGATAATCACTGAGATCCAGCACCGCCAGATTCACGGTTTCGCCGGCCTCTTCCATCAGCCGGCGCAGGATCGGGTGCACGATCGCCAGCAGATTGCGGCTCTGCAGAAAACTGCTGCCGACCACAAAGGCATGAGCGCCAATGGTCCATAAACCGAGGTCGCCCACCTGATGCACAAATCCCTGCTGCTGCATGGTAGTCAGCAGGCGATGAGTGGTGGAGTTGGGAAGCCCGGCCTGTTGCGCCAGCTCGGTCAGCGCCACGCTACCGTGTGATTCGGCAATCAGCTCCAGCAAACGCAGCCCGCGCGTCAGAGATTGTACCTGGCCGCCGGCAGGGGCACTGGCCGCCGGAGCCGTACGGGGTTTTTTGCCGCGTTTCGCGGGCGCAGGGGTTGCCATAACATCTCCACAGTCATTGCAGGTATGGAAACCATTTTCGTTTTTAATGGTACGAATGCAAACGCTGGCTGACTGGTCGGATCTGCTGGTCATTTTGCCGCCGGTGGCCGCAAACGGGTGACTTTTGCTCATTTGAAAGTTGTGCCAGTATGACTGGCTGGCATTTAGCCAGCGTAATGACGTGGATGGGGCAAGAGTGAGCAATAAAACCGCAACGCTACAGCAGCAGCTGGCACAACGCATCATGATTCTGGACGGTGGCATGGGCACCATGATCCAGAGTTACAAACTGGATGAGCAGGATTTTCGCGGCAGCCGCTTCGCTGACTGGCCGTGCGATGTGAAAGGCAATAATGACCTGCTGGTGCTGAGTAAGCCGGACGTCATTCGCGAAATCCACGATGCTTACCTGGCGGCTGGCGCGGATATTCTCGAAACCAACACCTTCAACGCCACCCCGATTGCCATGGCCGACTATGAAATGGCCGCGCTGTCGGCGGAGATCAACTTCGAAGCGGCGAAACTGGCGCGCGCCTGCGCCGACGCGTGGACGGCAAAAACGCCCGATCGCCCGCGCTACGTTGCTGGCGTGCTCGGCCCGACCAACCGCACCTGCTCGATCTCGCCTGACGTCAACGATCCCGCGTTTCGTAACATCACCTTCAATCAGCTGGTGGACGCCTACCGCGAATCGACCCATGCGCTGATTAGCGGCGGTGCTGACATCATCATGATCGAAACGGTGTTCGATACCCTGAATGCCAAAGCGGCGATCTATGCGGTACAGAGCGAGATGGAAGCGATGGGCGTGACGCTGCCGCTGATGATCTCCGGCACCATTACCGATGCGTCAGGCCGTACGCTCTCCGGCCAGACCACGGAAGGATTCTACAACTCACTGCGCCACGCGGAGCCGCTGTCGTTCGGCCTCAACTGCGCGCTTGGTCCGGACGAACTGCGCCAGTATGTGCAGGAGCTGTCGCGTATTGCCGAAGGCTATGTCAGCGCCCACCCTAACGCCGGTCTGCCGAATGCCTTCGGCGAATATGACCTTGATGCGGCGACGATGGCGGCGCAGATTGGCGAGTGGGCGCGCGCCGGTTTCCTCAACATTATCGGTGGCTGCTGTGGCACCACGCCGCAGCACATTGCGGCGATGGCGGCAGCGGTCGAGGGCGTGCCACCGCGCCCGCTGCCGGAAATAGCCGTCGCCTGCCGTTTGTCTGGCCTCGAACCGCTCAATATTCAGGCCGATTCACTGTTCGTCAACGTGGGTGAGCGCACTAACGTGACCGGCTCGGCCAAATTTAAGCGCCTGATTAAAGAAGAGAAGTACAACGAAGCGCTGGACGTGGCGCGCCAGCAGGTGGAAAACGGCGCGCAGATTATCGATATCAATATGGATGAAGGCATGCTGGATGCGGAAGCGGCCATGGTGCGCTTTCTCAACCTGATTGCCGGTGAGCCGGATATTGCGCGTGTGCCGATCATGATCGACTCCTCGAAATGGGAGGTGATTGAGAAAGGCCTGCAGTGCATTCAGGGCAAAGGCATCGTCAACTCCATCTCGATGAAAGAGGGCGTCGAGCCGTTTATTGCGCATGCGCGCAAAGTGCGGCGCTACGGCGCGGCGGTGGTGGTGATGGCGTTCGACGAAGTGGGCCAGGCGGACACCCGCGCGCGCAAAATTGAGATCTGCCGCCGCGCCTACCACATTCTCACCGAAGAGGTCGGTTTCCCGCCGGAAGACATCATTTTCGACCCCAATATCTTTGCCGTGGCTACCGGCATCGAAGAGCACAACAACTACGCGATGGATTTCATCGGTGCCTGTGAAGACATCAAACGCGAACTGCCGCACGCGATGATCTCCGGCGGCGTCTCCAACGTGTCGTTCTCGTTCCGCGGTAACGAACCGGTGCGCGAGGCGATTCACGCGGTGTTCCTCTACTATGCCATCCGCAACGGCATGGACATGGGCATCGTCAACGCCGGTCAGCTGGCGATTTATGACGATCTGCCGGCGGAGCTGCGCGATGCGGTTGAGGACGTGATCCTCAACCGGCGCGACGATGGCACCGAGCGACTGCTGGCGCTGGCGGAGAAGTATCGCGGCAACAAAGGCGAGGGTGAGCAGGACAAGCAGCAGGCCGAATGGCGCAGCTGGGACGTGGTGAAGCGGCTGGAATATTCGCTGGTGAAAGGCATCACCGAGTTTATCGAGCAGGATACCGAAGAGGCGCGCCAGGCCGCGGCACGGCCGATTGAAGTCATCGAAGGGCCGCTGATGTCAGGCATGAATGTGGTCGGCGATCTGTTTGGCGAGGGCAAAATGTTCCTGCCGCAGGTGGTGAAATCGGCGCGCGTGATGAAGCAGGCGGTGGCCTACCTCGAACCCTTTATCCAGGCGAGCAAAGAGGCCGGCCGCAGCAACGGTAAAATCGTGCTGGCGACGGTAAAAGGCGACGTGCACGACATCGGCAAAAATATTGTTGGCGTGGTGCTGCAGTGTAACAACTACGAAATCATCGACCTGGGCGTGATGGTGCCGGGCGACAAAATCCTGAAAACCGCGCGTGAGGAAAACGCCGACATCATCGGACTTTCCGGCCTGATTACCCCGTCGCTCGACGAGATGGTGAACGTGGCGAAAGAGATGGAGCGCCAGGGCTTTACGCTGCCGCTGCTGATTGGCGGGGCCACCACCTCGAAAGCGCACACGGCGGTGAAGATTGAGCAGAATTACAGCGGCCCGACGGTTTATGTGCAGAACGCCTCGCGTACCGTCGGCGTGGTCTCTTCGCTGCTGTCGCCCACGCTGAAAGAGGCGTTCGTGGCGCGCACGCGCAAAGAGTACGAAACCGTGCGGATTCAGCACGCGCGTAAAAAGCCGCGTACGCCGCCGGTCACGCTGCAGGCCGCGCGCGATAATCATTACGTCATTGACTGGCAACGCTACACGCCACCGGTGGCGCATCGTACCGGCGTCAGCGCAGTGGAGGCCAGTATCGATACGCTGCGCAACTACATCGACTGGACGCCGTTTTTTATGACCTGGTCGCTGGCCGGCAAATATCCGCGTATCCTGGAAGATGAAGTGGTGGGCGAAGAAGCCACGCGGCTGTTTGCCGATGCCAATGCGATGCTGGATAACCTCAGCGCGCAGGGCACGCTCAGGCCGCGCGGCGTGGTCGGTATTTTCCCGGCTAACCGGGTTGGCGACGACATTGAAATCTACCGTGACGAGACCCGGCGCGAGGTGCTGTGCGTCAGCCATCATTTGCGTCAGCAAACGGAAAAAACCGACTTTGCCAACTACTGTCTGGCGGACTTCGTGGCGCCGAAATCCAGTGGTAAAGCGGATTATCTCGGCGCGTTTGCCGTCACCGGCGGGCTGGAGGAGGATGCGCTGGCGGCGGCGTTCGACCAGCAGCACGATGATTACAACAAAATCATGGTGAAAGCGGTGGCGGATCGCCTGGCGGAGGCGTTTGCCGAATACCTGCATGAGCGCGTGCGTAAGGTGATCTGGGGCTATGCCGCCCATGAAAATCTCAGCAACGACGAGCTGATTCGCGAAAATTACCAGGGCATTCGTCCGGCGCCGGGCTATCCGGCCTGTCCGGAACACACCGAGAAGGCACAAATCTGGCAGCTGCTGGATGTGGAACATCACACCGGTATGAAGCTGACCGAATCTTTTGCCATGTGGCCTGGTGCCGCAGTGTCCGGCTGGTATTTTAGTCATCCGGAGAGTAAATATTTCGCCGTGGCGCAGATTCAGCGCGACCAGGTGGAAGATTACGCGGCGCGTAAAGGCATGAGCGTCAGCGATGTGGAACGCTGGCTGGCACCGAATTTAGGCTACGACGCGGATTGATGAATTGCCGGCGCAGAGCGCGCGCAATGAAATGCTGGCAGGCGGTCGCCATCAATGGCGACCCTACATGGTTCACGTAGGGTGCGCATTAATGCGCACCGTTAAATGGCGCGGGTTGAACCCCGCGCTACGATTTAATTAAAACGCGCATCGCGATCGGCGGTCAGATCGTACAGCTGGTACTTACGGCCCAGCATCTGACCACCGTCACGCGTCAGCGGCACCCAGTTCACCTGCGCACGGCCACGGGTTGGCGTGACGGTAAACAGATCCATCGGAATCGAAATATAGAAACCTTTGGTGAAATCCCCTTCGCCATACGCTTCGGCTGACACGTTGGTTTTGGTGGCGTAGAAGCCGACCATCACGCCGCTGTCAAAGCGCTTCGACACATCCAGCGTGACCCCTTTGTCCTTCGCCAGATATTCACCGACGCTGGCTTTCACCAGCACATCCTGCATGAACCACGGACGCCAGTAAGCGGTAAGGTGCCCGGTGGGCGCCTTGTAATCGGTGAACTGCATCATGTTGTCCCAGTCACGCTGCTTCACGTAGTTCGCATCGAGACCGAAAGCCCAGTTGCTGTCCACCGGGCGATACAACAGCTCGCCGCCCACGCCGCCATACATGGTTTCCAGATAGCCACCGTACACCTGGCCGTAGAAGCCATTGCCGAGATAGCGCATGTAGTTGGCCTGCAGATCATTCACGTAAACGTTGTTCTCCACGTAGTCGCGAATGTGGGTGCGCACGCGCGGCAGCGTCGAGTCGGCTGGCGCGCCGTTGTAGTTGAACTTGTCATAGTTATTGGCGATGTTGCCAAACAGGCTGCCACCAATCAGCCAGTGATCGGTCAGCCAGTAATCGACATTGCCCATTACGCCGAGCTGGTACATGTAGAAGCTTTCCGGACCGCCGACCGACTGGTTCAGCACCGGCGACAGGCTGTAGTTGAGGCGATCCTTACGGATGAAATAGCCCTGTTCGGTGGTGCCCGGATCGATCGGTTCTTCACGCGTCTGCTGCAGCGGCTGCTCGTGGCCGAGCGGATAGCCGCGCAGTTCGTTATTCAGGCTGGCCACATCGGTGCGCGTGGTGACCTGCGGCATGTTAAAGCGCGACTCGGTGACTTCAATCGTATCAATGCCCGCCGGCAGATTGTTCATGATGATGCGGTTAGCGCGGTCAACGCCTTCGCGCGTGTCGCGATATTTGGTCTGCTCACCGGAAACGTACAGCGTGCGGCCTTTAGTCTGGATGCGCGGACCATCCAGTCCGGCATTGTATTTCAGATCGGTAAGCTGATTAGCGACCACCGTCGGCTGCAGCAAATCGTCCTGCGGCTGTGGCTGATAAGCCGGTTTTGCGCTATCAAGGTGCGACTGGTGTAACGAATTAAAGTTGGTGCGCACGGTCACGCCAAACATAAAAGTATTGCCGCGCTCGTAGCTGGCGTTGATATCCGCCCAGTCGGTAAGACGATAGATTGCGCCAACGTTGACCTTACTGCGCTGCTCCAGCCGGCCGGCAAAATCGTCCTGATAATCGTTGCCTTCATACTCCAGCTTCAGACGCAGCGGCTGCCACGGCGTCTGGTATTCGATGCCACCAAACAGTGCCGCCGGACCGTGGAACATCTGCGAGCCGTTAATGGAACCCGCCGAACCGCCGCCGGTGCGGCTGCAGAAGCTATCGCTGTAGGAGCAGAACGGGTTTTTGATGGTGCCGCTGTTGCCGAGATAGCCCCAGCCCAGCCCGAGGCTGAAATCAAACGGTCCCCAGGCTTTACTCGCCACCAGATATTCACTGTCGAACAGGCCGGTACCGCCCAAATCACGCGAACCGACCGCCACTTCCGGCAGCCAGAAGCTCTCCTGCCACAGGCGCAGCTTCAGGTCGAAGGCTTTGTCTTTATAGCTCTGGTTGCCGCTGAAGCCTTCCACCGCACTGTAGCGGCGGGTGCGTACGTCGGTATAGCGCACCGTGGTTTCCAGCCACGGGAACAGCTGCAATGACGCAGAATAGTAACGATATTGATCGTTATCGCGGAAGTTCAGGCTAAATTCGCCCTCTTTTGCCATGCGCGCGGTCGGCGTTTGCATCAGGCCCACGCCGCCAAAATCAGATTGTGAAGGACCGACCGGTTCCGGCCAGGTTTCCGCCTGCACCTGGCATGCGGCGGCGACAGAAGCAGCCAACAGGCTGAGGAGTAATTGTTTTTTCATCAGTCTGGCATCCGGTGAGTCAGAACGGAAAGCATGCGCGCATTCAAATCAGGCTGGCCCCAGGGCAGGCTCCATGTGGAAAAGCCCAGCCAGATGATGCTGCCTGGCTCGACTTCAACATGCCGCTGATTCCAGTAAGCGATCGGCACCTGCTGCGTCTCACCTGACGGCGCAATCACCGTGGCCACGCTGCGCTCGGCACCCGATAAACGCGCATGCGGCGCGAGGTAGTCACGCACCGTGCGTCCTGGTCGCCAGCTCTCACTGCCGGGATGGCTGAGTGCACCCATCACCCGTACCTGCGTCGGCGCTGCCACGATGTACAGGTCGTAGCTGCCCTGCAGTTTACGGTTGGCTTCCGGACGCAGCCGCACCCAGTCGGGATCGAGCGAAGTAAACTGGCGCCCGGTAACCTGCAGGGCGCTGAGCTGCTGGATTACGCTGCCGATGGTTGTGGCCAGTGAAGTACCGCTGTCGGCCTGCCAGGCGCGCAGATCCGCGAGCAGCTGAGCGTGCTGCTGCTGCGCCACGGCGGTCGCACCGCGTTCGGCAATCACCGTGCCCGGCCACCAGCTGTGCAGCGCCGGGTTCGTTACCAGTTCGCTCAGGGTGCTGGCATGATCGATCTGGAAACTGCGCTGGTCGTGCGCAGGGTGTACCGTCACCTGGCTATCCGCCAGCGCGTGGCTGGCCGCCGTGAGGGCGAGTGCCGCCAGCAGGGAATTGATTTTTTTCATGATTTCGCCGGCTTCAGAAGGGTGGTTGCAATCGGGTACTGGTCAGCCGCCAGCATCTGCTGCGCCTGCAGCACCGTACCGTCGCGGTTATCGATCCAGAAGGTGTTCTGCCAGCTGACGCCGGGGCTCTCCATCTCTACCGTTTCGTGCCAGACGCGGCAGGGCACCCGCTCGCCGGCGAGGTTCAGCACTTCATCGTCGCCGCGCTGAAAGGTGGAGTGGGCGGTGGCGGCGCGCACGTTGTCCTGCTCGCGCCACTGCACGACGCGCGTCCACTGCGCGCCATTTTGCAGCCGCAGCGCATCGGCCAGCGGATCCTGCGCCAGGTTACTGACGGCCTGCAGGTTGTCGCGCAGGCCGAGGGTTTTCACCAGGCGGCCGTGCTGCATCACCAGCATGGCTTTATCCTGGGTTACCCATTTCTGCTGGCCGTTTTCCAGGTAGCCCAGCACCACAAAGATGCGCGGACCGTTGTCGACGCGCGCATACAGGCTGGCATAGGGCAGAGTAGCGATTTGTTCATCGCTGACGGTGACATCGTCCGGACCGCTGATGGCGAGCATTACGGTCTGTTCGAGGCCTTTTTGCGTTTGTGTGCAAGCCTGCAGCAACAGGCAAAGAAGCAGCAAAGAGAGTCGGCGCACTGTGTATCCCTGTCTCAATAGAGGCAAAAAACAAAAAATAACCACACGACTGTGTGGTTATGTTTAAAGGTGCTACATCAACGAGTGGTGCTCGTTGTGGTAGTGGTTGTTGTACCGGTATTTGCACCGTCGCCACCGCCAGCAGCGGCAACGCCGAGACCCACTAACGCACCGAGTGCGCCGATACCCACAGCGGTGGTCGCACCGGTCGAGATTGCTCCCGCCTGCGCGCCTGCTGCAGCACCGGCTTCTTCCGGTGCGGCAATCGCAGCGGAAGAAACGGCAACGTAAAGTAAGGCTGCACCGGCAACCATCAGTTTTTTCATAACAACGTTTCCTGCATCTTGATAAAACGTGAATGAAGGATATTACCCGTCATACCGTACGCTGCCGTCCGATGGCCGCTGGGCCGCATGCAGCTGGCTGACCGTGGTCAGCGCGCAATAATGTTTCCCGGGCCGCCGGGCGACAGCGGGGAAGTATTCAGGGCAGCCTTGAAGGCGCGTTCAGTATAGGGCAACAAATTACCAGAGTTCAGCGCCAGAAAAAGAGGGGGATTAAGCAGGACGTTTCTGGTGATAAATAAGGCGAATTGGCGTTAGCTGCTTTTTTTAATTGCGCTTTTTTCGCTGGCTGGAATATTTGCGCAGGACATTATAGCACAGCAGCATTTTTCACTTTTGCATTAAAAAATGGCACGGAATAGGAATAATCAGATTTTCCTGAAAGGGTTAAAATAGAAATACAAATTTAATCAGTTGCTTAGGTGGGTGAGGTGGACAAATCAGATCCATTTTTTATCAGATAAGCCCGCCACGCATGATGGCATCTTCCGATTTTCCTTAGGGCATTTTAAGAATTATCTAACCGCAGCGTGGCAGCAAAATCCGCTTATTTGCCGTGGGGCAGTTGATCGGAACAAAAAAGGCGGCATGTGCTGCCGCCTGATGAGCCTGGGGGTGAAATTAACGCCAGGATTTGTAGCGATTAATTAAGCCATTGGTGGAGCTATCGTGGCTGTTAATCTGCGCATCGTTTTCCAGCTCCGGCAAAATGCGGTTAGCCAGCTGTTTGCCCAGCTCAACGCCCCACTGATCGAAGGTAAAGATGTTGAGAATCGCGCCCTGAGTGAAGATCTTGTGCTCGTACAGCGCAATCAGCGCGCCGAGGCTGAACGGAGTAATTTCACGCAGCAGAATCGAGTTGGTCGGGCGGTTACCTTCAAACACCTTGAACGGCACGATATGCGCGACGGACTCCGCCGATTTACCGGCATCGGTAAACTCTTTCTCTACCACCTCGCGGGCTTTACCAAACGCCAGCGCTTCGGTCTGAGCAAAGAAGTTGGACAGCAGCTTCTGGTGGTGATCGGCCAGCGCGTTGTGGGTCTGCGCCGGCGCAATGAAGTCGCATGGAATCAGCTTGGTGCCCTGATGGATCAGCTGATAAAACGCGTGCTGCCCGTTGGTGCCGGGTTCACCCCAGATGATCGGACCGGTCTGGTAATCCACCGGGTTGCCGTCGCGGTCGACGTACTTACCGTTGGACTCCATGTTGCCCTGCTGGAAGTAAGCGGCAAAACGGTGCATGTACTGGTCGTACGGCAGAATCGCTTCGGTTTCGGCACCGAAGAAGTTGTTGTACCAGATACCGATCAGCGCCAGCAGCACCGGCAGGTTTTGCTCCGCTGGCGTGTTCGCGAAGTGCTGGTCCATGGCATGCGCGCCGCTCAGCAGCTGTTCGAAGTTTTCGAAGCCGATGGACAGGATGATCGACAGACCAATCGCGGACCACAGTGAGTAGCGGCCGCCGACCCAGTCCCAGAACTCGAACATGTTGGCGGTATCAATACCAAATTCGCCGACCGCTTTCGCGTTGGTTGAGAGCGCGGCAAAGTGCTTCGCCACGTGCTGCTGATCGCCGGCGGTGTTCAGGAACCAGTCGCGCGCGCTGTGGGCGTTGGTCATGGTTTCCTGCGTGGTAAAGGTTTTCGACGCCACGAGGAACAGCGTGGTTTCCGGGCTAAGCGGTTTCAGCGTTTCGGCAATGTGCGTGCCATCAACGTTGGAAACAAAATGCATGTTGAGGTGGTTTTTATACGGACGCAGCGCTTCGGTCACCATGAACGGGCCGAGGTCTGAACCGCCGATACCGATGTTCACCACATCTGTAATCGGCTTGCCGGTGTAGCCTTTCCACTCGCCGCTGATGATGCGTTCTGAGAAGGCTTTCATCTTCGCCAGCACCGCGTTCACTTCCGGCATTACATCTTTGCCATCCACGAGGATTGGTGTGTTGCTGCGGTTGCGCAGGGCCACGTGCAGCACGGCGCGATCTTCGGTGCGGTTAATCTTCTCACCGGAGAACATGGATTTGATGGCGCCCGCCAGATCGGTCTCTTTCGCCAGCGCCTGGAGTTTGTCGAGGGTTTCCTGGGTGATGCGGTTTTTTGAGAAATCCACCAGCATCTGATCATCAAAGGTGGCAGAGAATTTCGCAAAACGATCGGCATCCTGCGCAAACAGGTCGGCAATCTCTACCGATTTCATCTGATCAAAATGCTGCTGCAGCGCTTTCCAGGCTGCGGTTTGTGTCGGATTGATATTTTTCATGGCAACACTCTTGTTGATATAAGAACCGTCATTCCATCCGGGCGCATCCTGTCTGGCCCGGCATGCTGAGCATTTGTTACGGCTTGCACGCGTTTCAGTATGACCACAGTTGCAACTGAAAGGAAAAAATTTGTGACGCCAGCCGCAGCGTTTCAGGTAAATCCGGCGGCGATTGTCGGCCGGTTCGCCGCGCATTACTCTGCGCGGCATCAGCAAAACACCGGTTTTTTCGCACCGCTGACTACTTTAGGCGGCTGGCGGCTTCCGGGTTTGTTTAGCAATGCGCTGCATAAGTGTAAAAATGAATTTTCCCGGCGCCGCAAGGCTGGACAGCGGAACAATTAATCAGTATTTTGTGCGCGCGACTTGCACCTCCGGGTGCAAGCCAGAAGAGGCGCGTCGCCCAGGCAGTGTGTTTGAGGATCCGTATCCAGCGAGAACACATCAGGGGGTGCGACGCCGAGGTGGTGCAACACGCGGAGTGTTGTGCTGTCGGCTGCAGGGGCTGAATCCTCTGGGTTGTCACCAGAAGCGTCCGCAGTCGGACGTTTCGCAAGGTGAAGTGCTTTTGGTGACTCATCTCCTGATCTTGTCTGTCCAATTCTGCTCTTCTCTTGTGCCAAGGCTGTTACCCGATCTTCTCTTCCGCGAATGGGAGGAGATAACCTGACACGAGGTTTTGTTACATGTCTCAATCGTTGATCGTGGCAAAATTTGGCGGCACCAGCGTTGCCGATTTCGATGCCATGAACCGCAGCGCGGATGTCGTGCTGTCTGATGCCAATACCCGTCTGGTGGTGCTCTCTGCCTCGGCGGGCGTGACTAACCTGCTGGTTTCGCTGGCTGAAGGCCAGGAACTCGAGCAGCGCGCTTATCTGCTGGATCAAATCCGCACCATTCAATATGCCATCATCGATCGCCTGCAGTCGCCGGACGTCATCCGTCAGGAGATTGATCGCATGCTGGAGAACATCATCATGCTGGCGGAAGCGGCGGCATTAGCCCGTTCGACCGCGCTGACCGATGAGCTGGTAAGCCACGGAGAACTGATGTCGAGCCTGCTGTTCGTCGAGATCCTGCGCGAGCGCCAGGTGAATGCCGAGTGGTTTGACGTACGCAAAGTGATGCGCACCAGCGACCGTTTTGGCCGCGCCGAGCCGGATGTAGCCGAGCTGAAAACGCTGGCAGCGGCTCAGCTGCAGCCGCGCACCGCAGAAGCGCTGGTGATCACGCAGGGCTTCATCGGCAGCGAAGGCAAAGGCCGCACCACCACGCTGGGCCGTGGCGGCAGCGATTACACCGCTGCGCTGCTCGGCGAAGCGCTGCAGGCGACGCGTGTGGATATCTGGACCGACGTGGCGGGCATCTACACCACCGACCCGCGTGTGGTGCCGCAGGCGAAACGCATCGAAGAGATCACCTTTGAAGAAGCGGCGGAGATGGCGATCTTCGGCGCGAAAGTGCTGCATCCGGCGACGCTGCTGCCGGCGGTGCGCAGTGATATTCCGGTGTTTGTCGGCTCCAGTAAAGATCCGGCGGCGGGCGGCACGCGCGTCTGCAACGAGACTAAAAATCCGCCGCTGTTCCGCGCACTGGCGCTGCGGCGCAAACAGACGCTGCTGACACTGCACAGCCTGAACATGCTGCACGCGCATGGTTTCCTGGCGGAAGTGTTTGCTATCCTGGCGCGCCACAGTATTTCGGTTGATCTGGTTACCACCTCGGAAGTGAGCGTGGCGCTGACGCTGGATACCACCGGTTCAACCAGCACCGCCGACAGCCTGCTGACCCAGGCGCTGCTGACCGAGCTCTCTTCCCTGTGCCGGGTGGAAGTGGAAGAGAATCTGGCGCTGGTGGCGATCATCGGCAACAACCTGTCGAAAGCCTGCGGCGTCGGCAAAGAGGTGTTCGGCGCGCTGGAGCCGTTTAACCTGCGCATGATTTGCTACGGCGCAAGCAGCTACAACCTGTGCTTCCTGGTGCCAACGCCGGATGCGGAAGAGGTGGTGCGCGCGCTGCATAAGAATCTGTTCGAATCTTAATTGACGCGTAAGTTACCTGAAGCCGGACAATGTCCGGCTTTTTTTATCTCTGCCGTTCAGCCTGACGCTATTTCGGACAAATGCCAGCGGAATGCCCGTGTCTGCCCGGCGATCTTTAGCAGCCGATAGGCATTTTCTGTCGTCGGCCACGCTTATGATAATGAAATGTTATGATCCGGCGCAGGTCGCTGCGGTCGTTCCCCGCACGCCGATTCATCTGTGGCAAAAAACCAATTAAGTAAAACGCTAAGGACATTTCTTCATGCTCGCCAAACTCACCCGCCTGTTTCCGCTCTGGGCCGTACTGCTGTCCGTTGCAGCCTATTATTCGCCGTCCACCTTCCTCGGCATCGGGCCGTGGGTAACCTACCTGCTGATGCTGATCATGTTCGGCATGGGCGTGACGCTCAACATTGACGATTTTAAACGCGTGCTGGTGCGTCCGGCACCGGTGATTGCCGGCACGTTCCTGCACTATCTGGTGATGCCGCTGGCGGCCTGGGCGCTGGCGAAACTGTTCCAGATGCCGCCGGATCTGGCCGCCGGGATGATTCTGGTCGGCAGCGTGGCCAGCGGGACAGCCTCGAACGTGATGATTTATCTGGCGAAGGGCGACGTGGCGCTGTCGGTGACCATCTCGTCGGTTTCGGCGCTGGTGGGCGTGTTCGCGACGCCGCTGCTGACGCGCTTTTACGTAGATACCCACATTCAGGTCGATGTGGTGGGCATGCTGCTCAGCATCGTCAAAATCGTGGTGATCCCGATTGGGCTTGGCCTGATTATTCACCACTCCATGAACAGCGTGGTGCGCCGCGTTGAGCCGTATCTGCCGGCGTTTTCGATGGTGTGTATTCTGCTGATCATCAGCGCGGTGGTCGCCGGTAGCCAGGGCTTTATCGGCTCGGTAGGGCTGATGGTGATCGCGGCGGTAATCCTGCACAACGCCATTGGGCTGCTCGGCGGCTACTGGGGTGGCAAGCTGTTTGGCTTTGACGAATCCACCTGCCGCACGCTGGCGCTGGAAGTCGGTATGCAGAATTCCGGACTGGCGGCCACGCTAGGCAAACTGTACTTCTCACCGCTGGCCGCACTGCCCGGCGCACTGTTCTCGGTGTGGCACAACCTGTCCGGTTCCCTGCTGGCGGGTTACTGGTCGGGTAAAACGATTGAGAAGAAGCAGAAATAACGGGGCATGCGTACCGGTGGTCATCAATGACGATCGGTTACGCACCATCGTCCTGTTGATACCGGTGCGCATAAATGCGCACCCTACCAAAACGCGCAATGATCTTGCAGGGGCGCAATAAATCCGCCCTCTGCAAAACGCGCAATAATCTTGTAGGGTCGCCATTCATGGCGACCGCAAACACTCAACGGACATCATGGCGTCATAAATAGTCATTCAAAAATATTCCACTGGCGCACTAATCCTCACCTCATATAAATATGCAAGCACCAGGAACCCCTACACGGGCCGGCCCGTTTTATTCTTTTTTTACTGATGCAGGAAAAGCCAGAAAGGGAAACAGTAAATAAGGCGCAACGATCAAAAGAATAAACACTCCCCGTGAATATCCCGCATCGTTTATTCTTCTGCTGCCACAAGCCAGCGATGGCAGAACGAAAAGCAGTAAAGGAATCCATGCTATTTCATTCGTGGATGAAGCGAACACACTGAGATAACAACAAAACCAGATAATCTGGAACATCATAAAAATGATATAGCATAAGCGGCTATCTTTGCCACTATAATCAAACGTCTTAATCAATCCATTCTTTATGGATGTTAGTAAGAGAGTCCGCGCCATTTTATTCTAACCACCACAAAAAAGATGAGAGACCGCAAGCTGTTCACTGTCGAAAAACACGTAAAATAGCGATTTTACGATAAAACGGATAACGCGTGTTGTGAACCTGAATGTTGTCTATAGAATACCAGGCAATAACATGCGTTGACTCATGCTATTCCTGGTATTATTAATTAGCGCCGCCAGCATGCGAAACGCTATAACTTCAGGTAAACCCGAATACCGTCCAGGAACATCTGCGTCGCCAGCATAATCAGGATCAAACCCATTAATCGCTCCAGCGCGTTGACGCCTTTATCCCCCAGCAGGCGCAGGAACAGGCCGGACATCAGCAGAATCACCACCGTGACGCCCCAGGCAATCAGCAGGGCGCCGACCAGGTGCGTCATCTGATTGGGATACTGGTGTGACAGCAGCATCAGGGTGGCGAGCAGCGAGGGCCCGGCGACCAGTGGGATCGCCAGCGGCACCAGGAACGGCTCTTCGCCGGCGGGCAGGCCGCTGGTGCTGGTCTCGCCGGACGGAAAAATCATGCGAATGGCGATCAGAAACAGAATGATGCCGCCGGAAATCGATACCGTTTCGGTGCGCAGATTAAGAAACGCCAGGATGCGTTCACCGGCGAACAGGAACAGCAGCATCAGAATCAAGGCGATCAGCATCTCGCGCATCAGCACCACGCGGCGGCGCTTCGGCTCCAGGTGCTTTAGCACCGACATGAAAATCGGCAGGTTGCCCAGCGGGTCCATAATCAACAGCAACAATATGGTCGCGGATATCATTTCAGTCATCAGAGGTAAACCATCCCTTCAGGTCGGCCACAGCCGTTATAAGTTGTACTGCTGAAAAAGTTAGCGCAATCGAATTAATTCACTTGCCAGAAGTGCTGCATTTTGTAGAGTTGTGGGTCATAGGTAAACCTGATTATTACGCAGACTGGCGCATTGCTGGCGCTGGTCTTTTTTCGCACCACCCAGGCCCCGGCCCGAGTTCCTGAGACGGACAGAAAATGAAGAATGTAGGTTTTGTTGGTTGGCGTGGCATGGTCGGCTCTGTGCTGATGTCACGTATGAGCGAAGAACGCGATTTCGATGTGATCAATCCGGTCTTCTTCTCCACTTCGCAACTGGGTCAGGCTGCGCCGACGTTTGGCGGTAAGTCGACCGGTGCGCTGCAGGATGCGTTTGATATTGAGGCGCTGAAGGCGCTGGATATCATCATTACCTGCCAGGGCGGCGATTATACCAGTGAAGTCTACCCGAAGCTGCGCGAGAGCGGCTGGCAGGGCTACTGGATTGATGCGGCCTCCACGCTGCGCATGAAAGATGACGCCATCATTATTCTTGATCCGGTCAACCATCAGGTGATTCGTCAGGGCCTCGACAGCGGCATCAAAACCTTTGTCGGCGGTAACTGCACCGTCAGCCTGATGCTGATGTCGCTGGGCGGACTGTTCGCTAACGACCTGGTCGAGTGGGCCTCCGTCGCGACGTATCAGGCGGCCTCCGGCGGCGGCGCGCGCCATATGCGCGAACTGTTGACCCAGATGGGCATGCTGCACGACCACGTTGCGACTTCGCTGCAAAATCCGGCCTCCGCCATTCTCGACATTGAGCGCAGCGTGACTGACTTTACCCGTTCCGGCACGCTGCCGACCGACAACTTCGGCGTACCGCTGGCCGGCAGCCTGATCCCGTGGATCGACAAGCAGCTGGACAACGGCCAGAGCCGCGAAGAGTGGAAAGGCCAGGCGGAGACCAACAAAATTCTCTCGACCCGTCACACCATTCCGGTCGATGGCCTGTGCGTGCGCGTCGGCGCGTTGCGCTGCCACAGCCAGGCGTTCACGTTGAAGCTGAAGAAAGATGTGCCGCTGAACGAAATCGAACAGCTGCTGGCCGCGCACAACGAGTGGGTGAAAGTGGTGCCGAACGATCGCGACATCACCATGCGTGAACTGACGCCTGCTGCGGTGACCGGTACGCTGACCACGCCGGTGGGCCGTCTGCGTAAGCTGAACATGGGACCGGAGTATCTGTCGGCCTTCACCGTCGGCGATCAGTTACTGTGGGGCGCTGCCGAACCGCTGCGTCGCATGCTGCGTTTGCTGATCGACTAAGCGCAGCGCGAAGCCAGACAGGCCGGGGTTTCCCGGCCTTTTTTCTTTCCACGGGAGTGCAAAACTTAACCCAAATTGCGCCCGACAAGTGATCAGCTTCCCCTTTTTGCTCGCCCGATAACAATTTTTTGCGTTCCACCCTGGCTTCTGCCAACCCCAAGCTATGATTTAACAGTGATGTGCCGGTTGTTAACTGTTTTTACTTTGCGAATGGAATAGTTGTTGTACACGGCCAGGATCTTTCCCACGGAGGGTGTCCTTCCTTGCTGCTGTATGTATGGCTCATGAAAAGCAGCGCACCTATAGCGACAATCCTGTCTCTCCGGTCGCCTGCGTAAAAAATCATAGGAAGAAAGTCATGTCAGAGCTTCCCGATCGCCATGCGATCAATGCCCTTTTCGCCGGGAATTATGCCGACCCCTTCTCAGTACTGGGGATGCACCAGACCACACAAGGTCTTGAAGTGCGTGCGCTGTTACCGGATGCATCCGAAGTCTGGGTGATTGAAACCAACACCGGCCGCAAATGCGCCCAGCTTAAATGTCTTGATTCGCGCGGCTTCTTCAGCGGCGTGATCCCGCGCCGTAAAAACCTGTTTCGCTACCAGCTGGCAGTCAACTGGCACGGCCAGCAAAACCTGATCGACGATGCCTACCGCTTTGGCCCGCTGCTGGCGGAGATGGATGCCTGGCTGCTGGCCGAAGGCACGCACCTGCGGCCGTATGAAACGCTCGGCGCGCACGGCACCACCATTGATGGCGTCGCCGGCACGCGCTTCGCCGTCTGGGCCCCGAACGCGCAGCGCGTTTCGGTGGTGGGCGAGTTTAACTTCTGGGATGGTCGCCGCCATCCGATGCGTTTCCGCCGCGAACTCGGCATCTGGGAGCTGTTTGTCCCCGGCGCGGTTAACGGCCAGCTGTATAAATTCGAGATCATTGATGCGCACGGTCAGATGCGCATCAAAGCCGATCCGTTCGCCTTCGAGGCGCAAATGCGCCCGCAGACCGCCTCGATGATCTGCGGCCTGCCGCCGAAGCTGGAGATGCAGCCACAGCGCAAAATCGCCAACGGCTTTGACCAGCCGATCTCCATTTACGAGGTGCATCTCGGTTCGTGGCGTCGCCACACCGACAACAATTTCTGGCTGAGTTACAAAGAGCTGGCCGAACAGCTGGTGCCCTATGTCAAAGAGATGGGGTTTACCCATATCGAACTGTTACCGATCAACGAGCATCCGTTCGACGGCAGCTGGGGCTATCAGCCACTCGGCATGTACGCGCCGACGCGCCGCTTCGGCACGCGCGATGAGTTTCGTCACTTTATCGCCGCTGCCCACGAGGCGGGTCTCAACGTGCTGCTCGACTGGGTGCCGGGCCATTTCCCCAGCGACGATTTTGGCCTCGCCAAATTCGACGGTACCGAGCTGTACGAGCACAGCGATCCGCGCGAAGGCTACCATCAGGACTGGAATACGCTGATCTACAACTTTGGCCGACGTGAGGTCAGCAACTATCTCTCCGGCAATGCGCTGTACTGGATGGAGCGCTTCGGCATTGATGGCTTGCGCGTCGATGCGGTGGCGTCGATGATCTATCGCGACTACAGCCGCAAAGAGGGTGAGTGGGTACCTAACCAGTTTGGCGGCCGTGAAAACCTCGAAGCCATCGCCTTCCTGCGCCATACCAATCGCACGCTGGGCCGCGCCGCACCCGGCAGCATCAGCGTGGCGGAAGAGTCTACCGATTATCCGGGCGTGACGCGGCCATCCGAAGATGGCGGCCTGGGCTTCTGGTTCAAATGGAACCTCGGCTGGATGCACGACACCCTCGACTACATGAAGCTCGATCCGGTGCATCGCCGCTACCATCATCAGCTGATGACCTTCGGCATGCTGTACAACTACACGGAAAACTTTGTGCTGCCGCTGTCGCACGACGAAGTGGTACACGGCAAAAAGTCGATCCTTGACCGCATGCCGGGTGATACCTGGCAGAAGTTTGCCAACCTGCGCGCCTATTACGGCTGGATGTGGGGCTTTCCCGGCAAAAAACTGCAGTTTATGGGCAACGAATTCGCTCAGGGGCGGGAATGGAACCACGACACCAGCCTCGACTGGCATCTGCTGGAGGGGCTGGATAACTGGCACCACGGCGTGCAGCGTCTGGTACGTGACCTGAACCACAGCTATCGCCACTTTTCGCCGCTCTATCAGCTCGATTTCGATGCCAGCGGCTTCGAGTGGCTGGTGGTCGACGATCACGAAAACTCGGTCTTTGTGTTTGTGCGCCGCGACCGCGAGGGCAACGAACTGATTGTCGCCAGTAACTTTACGCCGGTGCCGCGCCACAACTATCGCTTCGGCGTGAATCAGCGTGGCGGCTGGCGCGAAGTGCTGAACACCGATCAGCATGATTATCACGGCAGCGATCTGCGCAATCACGGTATCGTACATACCGATGACATCGCCAGCCACGGGCGCGCGCAGTCGCTAAGCCTGACGCTGCCGCCGCTCGCCACACTGTGGCTGGTGCGGGAGGGCGATTGATGCTCCAGCCGGGCCAGCCGGTACCGCCGGGTGCCCATTGTGACGGGCGCGGCGTCAACTTTACGCTGTTCTCGCGCCACGCGGAGCGGGTGGAGTTGTGCCTGTTTGATGAACAGGGGAGTGAACAACGCTTCCCTCTGCCGGCGCGCAGCGGTGACATCTGGCACGGCTATGTTCCGACGCTAAAGCCGGGCCAGCGCTATGGCTACCGCGTGCATGGGCCGTGGCAGCCAGAGCGCGGTCATCGTTTCAATCCGGCCAAACTGCTGGTCGATCCCTGTGCCAAAGCGGTATGCGGCGCGGTGCCAGACGACGCGCGCCTGCTGGGTGGAGAGTGGCAGCAGGATGATGCCGACAGCGCCGCGGTGGCACCCAAATCGCTGGTGATCGCCGACGATTTTGACTGGCAGGACGATTGTGCGCCGCGCACGCCGTGGGGCAAAACGGTGATTTACGAGGCGCACGTACGCGGCCTGACGCAGCAGCATCCGGAAATTCCGGAAAGGCTACGCGGGACATATGCGGCGCTGGGGCATCCTGCTATGGTGAGCTATCTGCGCCGGCTGGGTATCACCGCGCTGGAGCTGCTGCCGATAGCCGCGTTTGCCAGCGAACCGCGCCTGCAACGGCTCGGCCTGAGCAACTACTGGGGCTACAACCCGTTTGCGCTGTGGGCGCTGCATCCGCATTACGCGGCGGGTGAAGCGGGCCAGACGCCGCTGCAGGAGTTTCAGCAGGCGGTAAAAGCGCTGCACGCGGCGGGCATTGAAGTGATTCTGGACGTGGTGTTCAACCACAGCGCCGAGCTGGAGGAGATTGGTCCGACGCTGTCGCTGCGCGGCGTCGACAATGCCAGCTATTACTGGCTGGGCGATAACGGTGAATATCACAACTGGACCGGCTGCGGTAATACGCTGAACCTCAGCGATCCGCAGGTGCTTGACTGGGCGCTGGGCGCGCTGCGTTACTGGGTGCAAACCTGCCACGTTGACGGCTTTCGTTTCGATCTGGCCAGCGTGCTCGGGCGCACGCCGGATTATCGCCAGGATGCGCCGTTGTTTGTGGCCATGCAGGCCTGTCCGGTGCTGTCGCAGGTGAAGCTGATCGCTGAACCCTGGGATATCGGGCCCGGCGGCTATCAGGTGGGCAACTTTCCGCCCGGCTTCGCCGAATGGAACGACCACTTTCGCGATACGGCGCGCCGCTACTGGCTGCACGGTGAGTTGAGTAACGGTGATTTTGCCCGCCGCTTTGCCGGCTCCAGCGATGTATTTCAGCGCGCGGCGCGTCTGCCGCACGCCAGCATTAATCTGATCACCGCGCACGACGGCTTCACGCTGCGTGACGTGGTGAGTTATAACCAGAAGCATAATCAGGCCAACGGCGAAGATAATCGCGACGGCAGCAGCAGTAATTTCAGCCATAACCATGGTTTTGAAGGGCTGCAGGGCAACTTCGATGTGGTCGAGCGGCGGCGGCGCAGCGTGCACGCATTGCTGACCACGCTGCTGCTGGCGCAGGGCACGCCGATGCTGCTGGCCGGTGACGAACGCGGTCACAGCCAGCACGGCAACAATAATGCGTACTGTCAGGATAACCCACTCACCTGGCTGAACTGGCAACAGGATGATTTTGGACTGGTCGACTTCACTGCCGCGTTAATCCGGCTGCGTCAGCATATTCCCGCGCTGACGCAGGACAGCTGGTGGCAGGAGGGCGATGGTAACGTGCAGTGGTTGAATGCCAGCGGCAAACCACTGGAAAGGGATGAGTGGGAACAGGGGATGCACAGACTGCAGATCCTGCTCTCCGGCCGCTGGTTACTAACGATAAACGCCACGGATTCGGTGAGTGACCTTGCCTTACCAGACGGAGAATGGCGAGCCATTCCTCCTTTCGCCGGGGAAGATAACCCCATCCTGACAACTGTCTGGCACGGGCCCGCACACGGCGTGTGTGTGTTCCTAAAGCAATCATAAGGAGTCAGACATGGTGAAATTAGATAGAAACGACCCCCTGATGCTGGCGCGCCAGCTCCCTACACAGACGGTTGCCCTGATCCTTGCTGGCGGGCGCGGTACGCGCCTGAAAGATCTTACCGCCAAACGCGCCAAGCCTGCCGTGCACTTCGGCGGCAAGTTCCGCATCATCGACTTTGCGCTCTCCAACTGTATCAACTCCGGGATTCGGCGCATCGGCGTCATCACCCAATATCAGTCACATACGCTGACGCAGCACATTCAGCGCGGCTGGTCATTGTTCAACGAAGAGATGAATGAGTTTGTCGATCTGCTGCCGGCGCAGCAGCGCGCCTCGACCGAACACTGGTATCGCGGTACCGCCGATGCGGTCACGCAGAATCTCGACATCATTCGCCGCTATAACGCGCAGTACATCGTGATTCTCGCCGGGGATCACATCTACAAAATGGATTACTCGCGCATGCTGCTCGACCACGCCGATCGTGGCGCCAAGTGCACCATCGCCTGTCTGCCCGTACCGCTGCATGAGGCCACCGCGTTTGGCGTGATGGCAGTCGATGCGGACAACAATGTAATCGATTTCGTTGAGAAACCGGCGCAGCCGCCGTCCATGCCGGGCGACGACAGCAAAGCGCTGGCCAGCATGGGCATTTACGTGTTCAACGCCGATTACCTCTATGAGCTGCTGGAGGAGGATTTGCAGATCGCCGACTCAAGCCACGATTTCGGTAAAGATCTGCTGCCGAAGATCGTCGCCAGCGGCGAAGCCTACGCGCACTCCTTCACGCTGTCGTGCGTACAGAACGACGAAAACGCGGAACCTTACTGGCGCGACGTCGGTACGCTGGAAGCTTACTGGCGCGCCAACCTCGATCTGGCCTCGGTGACGCCCGAACTCGATATGTATGACCACGAATGGCCGATTCGTACCCACATGGAGCCGCTGCCGCCGGCCAAATTTGTCCAGGATCGATCCGGCAGTCACGGCATGACCATGAACTCGCTGGTCTCCGGCGGCTGCATTATTTCCGGCTCGGTGGTGGTGAATTCGGTGCTGTTCCCGCGCGTGCGCGTTAACTCGTTTTGCAATATTGATTCGGCGGTGCTGCTGCCCGATGTGGTTATCGGGCGATCGTGCCGTTTGCGTCGCTGCGTCATAGACCGTGCCTGCGTCATTCCGGAAGGCATGGTGATTGGCGAAAATCCGGATGAGGATAGTCGCCGTTTTTACCGTTCAGAAGAGGGCATCGTACTGGTGACGCGCGCCATGCTGGCCAAATTGGCCGCTGCGGGTCAGTAAGTGACGAAAGGCAAAGAACATTGCCGCGTGGAACGCGGGCGATAACACAATAGGGGTTCAGGATGCAGGTTTTACATGTCTGTTCAGAGCTTTTCCCGCTGCTAAAAACCGGCGGACTGGCTGATGTCGTCGGCGCATTGCCTCAGGCACAAATTGCCGAAGGTATGGACACGCGGGTGCTGATTCCGGCGTTTCCGGATCTGCGTAAAGGGATTCCTGATACCGAAGTGGTGGCGGAGCTGCAAACCTTTGCCGGGCCGGTCCGCTTGCTGTTTGGGCCCTTCAACGGCGTGGGGATATATTTGATTGATGCGCCGGGACTGTACGATCGTCCCGGCAGTCCGTACCACGATACGTCGCAGTTTGCCTATGTCGATAACTACCTGCGCTTTGCGCTGCTCGGCTGGATGGCGGCCGAGCTGGCCAGCGGGCTGGATACTTACTGGCAGCCGGACATTGTGCACGCGCACGACTGGCACGCCGGTCTGGCACCGGCCTATATCGCCGCACGCGGACGTCCGGCGAAAACGGTGTTTACCGTGCATAACCTGGCGTATCAGGGGCTGTTTTCCGCGCGGCATCTGGACGAAATCCAGATCCCGCGCGCCTATTTTGAAATGCACGGGCTGGAATTCTACGGCCAGATTTCTTACCTAAAGGCCGGCCTGTTTTATGCCGATCATATAACTGCCGTCAGCCCGACCTATGCGCTGGAGATCACCCGGCCGGAGTTCGGCTACGGCATGGAAGCGCTGCTGGAGCAGCGGCTGCGCGAAGGACGGCTGAGCGGGATTCTCAACGGCGTCGATCCCGGCATCTGGGATCCGGCACACGACCTGCTGCTGACCGCCCGCTACGACCGCGACACGCTGGAGAGCAAAGCGGAGAATAAACGTCAGCTGCAGATTGCCATGGGGCTGAAGGTCGATGACAAAGTACCGGTGTTCTGCGTTATCAGCCGTTTAACCAAACAGAAAGGGCTGGATCTGGTGCTCGAAGCACTGCCGGGACTGCTGGCGCAGGGCGGGCAACTGGTGCTGCTGGGCCAGGGCGATGCGGAACTGCAGCAGGGCTTCCTCGCCGCAGCCGCTGAACATCCGGGCAGCGTCGGCGTGCAAATTGGTTATCACGAAGCGTTTTCGCACCGCATTGTCGGTGGTGCGGACGTCATTATGGTGCCCAGCCGTTTCGAACCGTGCGGTCTGACGCAGTTGTACGGCCTGAAATATGGCACGCTGCCGCTGGTCAGGCGCACCGGTGGACTGGCGGATACCGTACAGGACAGCTCGCTGGAAAACCTCGCCGACGGCGTGGCCAGCGGCTTCAGCTTCGAAGACAGCAATGCCTGGTCACTGCTGCGCGCGATTCGTCGTGCTTTTGTTTTATGGTCCCGTCCTTCACTCTGGCGTTATGTTCAGCGCCAGGCGATGGGGATGGATTTTAGTTGGCAGGTGGCAGCACAAGCCTACCGCGATCTTTATCAACGCTTGCTGTAATGAGAGATTGGGATACCGCATATGAACGCACCTTTCACCTATGCCTCACCCACGCTGACGGTTGACGCCCTCAAGCACTCAATCGCCTATAAGCTGATGTTTACCATTGGTAAAGATCCGTCGATCGCCAACAAGCATGAGTGGCTGAACGCCGCGCTGCTGGCGGTACGCGATCGCATGGTGGAGCGCTGGCTGCGCTCCAGCCGTGCGCAGCTGTCGCAGGATGTGCGCCAGGTTTATTACCTGTCGATGGAGTTCCTGATGGGGCGTACGCTGGGCAATGCCTTGCTGGCGATGGGCATCTATGACGATCTCAACCAGGCGCTGGATGAGATGGGACTCGACCTCAGCGAGCTGATGGAAGAAGAGAACGACCCCGGGCTCGGCAACGGCGGTCTTGGCCGGCTGGCGGCCTGCTTCCTCGACTCGCTGGCCACGCTGGGCCTGCCCGGGCGCGGCTACGGCATTCGCTACGATTACGGCATGTTCAAACAGAACATTGTTGACGGCCAGCAGCGTGAATCGCCGGATTACTGGCTGGAGTACGGCAACCCGTGGGAGTTCCAGCGCTTTAACACCCGCTACAAAGTGCGTTTTGGCGGGCGGTTGCAGCATGAAGGCAGCCGGGTGCGCTGGGTTGAGACCGAAGAGATCGTGGCGATGGCCTACGATCAGATCATCCCTGGCTTCGACACCGATGCCACCAACACGCTGCGGCTGTGGGGCGCGCAGGCCAGTAACGAAATCAACCTCGGCAAGTTTAATCAGGGCGACTACTTCGCGGCGGTGGAAGATAAAAACCACTCGGAGAACGTGTCGCGCGTGCTCTATCCCGATGACTCGACCTACTCCGGACGCGAGCTGCGTCTGCGCCAGGAGTATTTTCTCGTCTCCGCCACGGTGCAGGATATCCTCAATCGCCACTGGCAGATGCATGAAACCTGGGACAACCTGGCCGACAAAATTGCCATCCACCTCAACGATACCCATCCGGTGCTGGCGATTCCCGAGCTGATGCGTCTGCTGATTGATGAGCACAAGTTTACCTGGGACGACGCCTTTGAAGTCACCTGCCAGGTGTTCTCGTACACCAACCATACGCTGATGAGCGAAGCGCTGGAGACCTGGCCGGTGGACATGATCGGCAAGATCCTGCCGCGTCACCTCAGCATCATTTTCGAAATCAATGACTACTTCCTGAAGACCATTCAGGACTACTATCCGGACGACTGGGATCTGATGGCGCGCATCTCGATCATCGACGAAAACGATGGTCGCCGCATCCGCATGGCGTGGCTGGCGGTGGTGGTTAGCCACAAGGTCAACGGCGTGTCGGAGCTGCACTCTAATCTGATGGTGCAGTCGCTGTTCGCCGATTTTGCCCGCCTGTTCCCGGGGCGCTTCTGCAATAAAACCAACGGCGTGACGCCGCGCCGCTGGCTGGCGCTGGCCAACCCGGCCTTGTCAGAGGTGCTGGATGACGCGATTGGCCGCACCTGGCGTACCGATCTGGCTCAGCTGAGCGAGCTGGTGCCGCACATTGACTATCCGGCGTTTATTGAACAGATTGCCGATGCCAAGTTCGCCAACAAAAAGCGCCTCGCGGAGTGGGTGGCGAAGAATATGGATATCGTGCTGGATCCGCAGGCGCTGTTCGACGTGCAGATCAAGCGTATTCACGAATACAAACGTCAGCTGCTGAACGTGCTGCACGTCATCACGCGTTACAACCGCATCAAAGCCGATCCGACCGCAGAGTGGGTGCCGCGCGTCAATATCTTCGCCGGGAAAGCGGCGTCGGCCTATTACGTCGCCAAGCACATCATTCACTTGATCAACGATGTCGCCAACGTGATCAACAACGATCCGCAGGTGAAGAACAAGCTGAAGGTGGTGTTTATCCCTAACTACGGCGTCAGCCTGGCGCAGATCATCATTCCGGCGGCGGATCTCTCCGAGCAGATCTCTACCGCCGGCACCGAAGCCTCCGGCACCAGTAACATGAAATTTGCGCTAAACGGCGCGCTGACCATCGGTACGCTGGACGGGGCCAACGTGGAGATGCGCGAGCACGTCGGCGCAGAGAATATCTTTATCTTCGGCAACACCACGCCGCAGGTGGAGAAGCTGCGCACTGAGGGCTATAACCCGCGCAAATACTATGAAGAGGATGCGGAACTGCACCAGGCGCTGACGCAAATCGCCAGCGGCGTCTTCAGCCCGCAGGAGCCGGGGCGCTACCGTAACCTGTTCGACGCGCTGGTCAACTTTGGCGATCACTATCAGCTGCTGGCTGATTACCGCAGTTACGTGGATACCCAGGATAAGGTGGATAAGCTTTATCGTCAGCCGGAAGAGTGGCAGCGGCGTGCGGCGCTGAACATCGCCAATATGGGTTATTTCTCCGCCGACCGTACCATTCAGGAGTACGCGGATGAGATCTGGCATATTTCGCCGGTGAGGTTATAAAAAAGGTCGCCATGAATGGCGACCCTACAAAATATGGCCCGATGCGCATTGATGCGCATCGGATACAATCCCACAACCGCTGCTGTTTGTCACAGGGTGCGCATTAATGCGCAACTGGCACAATCCCACAACCGTTGCTGTTTGTCACAGGGTGCGCATTGATGCGCAACTGGCTCAATCCCACAACCTTTGCTGTTTGTCGTAGGGTGCGCATTAATGCGCACCTGGTAACGGCTTACTTCAGAGTAATACTCTTCACAATCGCATCGGCATCGCTCTGCGCCTGCTGCTGATTGTCGGCGGGCAGGGTGATCTGCAGCGTCAGCAGTTTACCGTCCACCTTCGCCAGAATAACCGAGGACCAGGAGGTCTGGTTATTGGCGGAAATCACCGTATCCAGCTGCTGTGCCGGCTGGTCTTTCAGCGTCACCGCTTTGTTCGACACCACCTGCAGCTGCGGATCGCGGTTGCGCTGCTGCTGCTCCAGACGCTGAGCCAGCGCATCCAGTGCTTCACTGGTCGGATCGCCCGCAATCACGATAATTGCGCGCTGGCCGGTTTCATCGGCATACACGTGCATATTGGTGGATTCCGAACCCAGCTTGCCGCTCTTATCCGACATGCCTGCTGGCAGGCTGAAACTCAACTTACCGTCCATCAGGTTCACCGTCTGTGCTGACTGACTGGCGCTGGCGCCGTTGCTGTTTGCCGCCGTGTCGTCTTTCTTCTGATCACACGCCGCCAGGCCTAACACCAGCAGGCCGATGCCCGCATATTTCACTAAGTTACGCATTCTTATCCCTTCGTAAGGTTTCCATCAGCCGTTATCAAAACGGAATCGGTGCTTAAAAGCAATCAGCGCTTTGTCAGGAAATCTTAGCGTGCCGTGGCGTTTCGTCTACGTTCAATTAGCCGAAATTCATCTGGCGCTGAGCCGAACGTTCCGCCAGGCGCTTAAGTGCCGCATTGAGCAGAACTCCGTAAGCAGGCAGGAAGAAAACCATGCAGATCAGCACTTTGAAGCTGTAATCCACCAGTGCGATCTCCACCCAGTGGCTGGCCATGAACGGGTCCGGACTCTTATAAAAGGCGATAAAGAAGAAGGCCAGCGTATCGCTGATGTTGCCGAGGAACATGGCGCAGGCAGGCGCAATCCACCACTGCGGCAGTTTACGCAGGCGGTTAAACACGTGCACGTCAAGGATCTGCCCCAGCGCATAGGCCATAAAGCTGGCGCAGGCGATACGCGCCACGAACAGATTGACCTCCTGCAGCGAGGCCCAGCCCTGCCACGCGCCCTGATAAAACACGCATGACACGATGTAGGAGATAAACAGCGCCGGAATCATCACCGCAAGGATAATGCGCCGTGCCAGCGGTGCGCCAAAAATACGCACGGTGAGATCGGTGGCGAGAAAAATAAACGGGAAGCTAAACGCACCCCAGGTGGTGTGGAAACCGAAAATCGCGACCGGCAGCTGCACCAGATAGTTACTGGAGGTAATCACCAGCAGGTGAAACAGCGACAGCCAGAATAGCGCATGCATGCGCTGACGAGCAGAGAAGTTGATCATAAAGGCCTTTTTTAAAAATGGGGTGAGGGAACCCATCCTCTTCATACTTCAGGTTTTATGTGCGTTGGCTGCGCCTGCTCACCCCAGTCACTTACTTCAGTAAGCTCCTGGGGTGAGCAGGCTTGCCGCCTTCCTAAAACCTGAATTATTTTGAGGAATTGGCAGTAACATTAAAAAATCGGACGGCATCTTAGCGTGTTGCGCAACAAATGCAATGGTTAATTTTAACGCAATCGTTCTCGCCTTGCGCGCGCGCTGTAGCGCGTTAGAATGAGCGCCCACCCTGAATAAAGACAGAGAATCATGAGCGATCCTTTTTCCGCTGCGGACCATACGCTTGATGCGCTTGGGCTGCGCTGCCCGGAGCCGGTGATGATGGTGCGCAAAACCGTGCGTACCATGCAGGCGGGCGAAACGTTGCTGATCATCGCCGACGATCCGGCGACCACGCGTGATATTCCCGGCTTCTGCCGCTTTATGGAGCATCAGCTGCTGGCACAGCAGACCGAGAGCCTGCCGTACCAGTATCTGATCCAGAAAGGCGCGGATGCCTGATCGCGGCATCCGCCCGCCTCAGCGCTGACGCAGCAGGCGCAGCGCGTTGGCGGTGACCAGCGCGGTGGCACCGGAATCGGCCAGCACCGCCAGCCACAGGCCGGTAAAGCCGAGCAGCGTGGTGACGAGGAAAATCGCCTTCAGCCCCAGCGCCAGCGCAATATTCTGACGGATAATGGCGCGCGTGCGGCGTGCCAGCTGCACGGTGCGCGGCAGAATCGCCAGGTTATTTTGCGTCAGAGCCGCATCGGCCGCTTCCAGCGCCACATCAGTGCCGCTGCCCATGGCAATCCCCAGCGTCGCGGCCTTCATGGCTGGCGCATCGTTGATGCCATCGCCGACCATCGCCAGCGGCTGCTGTTCGCCCAGTTCACGCACGGCGGCTACCTTATCCGCAGGCAACAGACCGGCGCGATAGCTGATGCCGAGTTCGGCGGCAATCGCGGCGGCGGCGCGCGGATTATCGCCGGTCAGCATCACGCTGCGAATCCCCAGCGCCTGCAGCGCCGCCAGCGCACTGCGGGCCTCCTCGCGCAGCAAATCCTGCAGCGCCAGCAGCCCGAGCGGCTGTGCTTCGCGCAACAGCACCACCACGGTTTTGCCCTGTGCCTCCAGCTGCGCAATCTGCTGCTGCTGCTGCGCGTCACTCAGCGCCGCCACATCGCGCGGTGCCAGCAGCTGGTGCATCACGCCGTTGATCTGCGCGCGAATGCCGCTGCCGGCCAGTGTTTGCTGATGCTGCGCCGGTGGAATCACCTGCTGCTGGCGCTGCGCTTCCGCGACTATCGCCCGCGCCAGCGGATGGCCGGAGCCCTGCTCAATAGCGGCCGCGAGGCTGAGCAGCTGTTGCTGTGCATCTGCGCCAAACGGCTGCACGTCGGTAACCTGCGGTTTACCGGCGGTCAGGGTGCCGGTTTTATCAAACGCCAGCGCCTGCACCCGGCTGAGGCGTTCGAGCGCCGCGCCGCCTTTAATCAGCGCGCCCTGGCGAGCCGCCGCCGCCAGGCCGGAAGTGATAGCGGCAGGCGTGGAGATCACCAGCGCGCACGGACAGCCAATCAGCAGAAGCGTCAGCCCTTTGTAGATCCACGGCAGCCAGGCGCCGAATCCGAGCAGCGGCGGCAGCACCATCACCAGCAGCGCCAGCAGCATGATGGCCGGCGTGTAGAGGCGGCTGAAGCGATCGATAAAACGCTCCACCGGCGCGCGGTGACTTTCGGCCTCTTCTATCAGCTGCAGAATGCGGTCGATAGCGCTGTGGCCCGGCTGTGAGGTCACGCGCAGCGTCACCAGCCGATCCACGCTGGTGGCGCCTGCCATCACGGCATCGCCCGGCTGATGGGCCACCGGTAGCGATTCGCCGGTCAGCGCACTTTCATCAAAGCTGGCGCTGGCGTGCAGCAGCTCGGCATCGGCGGGCAGACGACCGCCTGCCGCTACTTCAATCACATCACCGGGCTGGAGCGCCGCCAGTGCCACCTGCTCACGCTGTGTGCCATTGACGCGCGTGGCGGTGTCCGGACGCAGCGCCATCAGCGCGGTGACGCCACGGCGCGCCCGCGCGGCGGCATAGGCTTCCAGCCGTTCTCCCAGCTGAAACAGCAGCAACACCATGGCAGCTTCGGCGTGGGCGCCAATCACCAGCGCGCCCGCGGCGGCGAGGGTCATCAGGGTTTCAATGCTGAACGGTGAGCCGCTGCGTATGGCCTGCCACGCGCTGCGGGCTACCGGCACCAGACCGACCAGCGTGGTAAGCACAAACAGGCGATCGCCCCACAGCGGCGTGAGCTGGCTCAGCAGCCAGCTGGCGATCATCAACAGCGTGAGCAGTATGAGCGCCGCATTATCGCGCCAGCGGCGCGCCGCCGGTGCGGGGTTCTCAGTGGATTTCAGGTTAAAGCCGGCGTGGTTAACGGCCTGTTCGATAGCCGGACGAATATCGCTGTGCGCCTCCACCAGCAGATTTTCACTGGCGAATATCACCCGTGCGCTGGCGACCTGCGGCAGCTTTTGCACGGCGGTTTCGATTTTGCGTGCGCAGCTCGGGCAGTCCATGCCGGCAATCTGCCAGCGAAACTGGTATGACGCGGACGTGCGCCTGTCGCTGTCGGCGTCGCCGCCGCCGGGACTGTCGTCATCGCTGGTGCAGCAGCCGCAATCACTGGACGCGGCCACCGGCTGCGCGGCGGAAATCTTCAGGGATGCAGGCTGAACGCTGCGTACCGCGCACAGCGGTTTTGGCTGACGGTGTGATTTGCCACAGCGGCAAGAGTGGGCATGTTGATGCATGTGACCTCCGGTTGCAGAAGCGGGCCGATGCCCGCAGTCTGCATGCTACACTCTGGAGTGGACTCCAGAGTCAAGCGGTGAGGTCAATTTTTTCAGTACAGCCACAGTGAACGCACAATCATGAAGTGACCGGCGAAGTAGCAGGCGGCAACGATGGCGCTGTCAGCGCTGAAGCGACGGCGATAGTGCGAGATAAACCACACGATGTTAGCCAGCAACAGCAGCACGGCACCCACCAGCAGCGAGAAACTGTAATCGGTCGGACGGAAGAAGTAATTTTCCGCCGCCATCCAGTTCATCACCAGCGTCATGCCAATCAGCGTACAGATCGGCCAGCGCAGCGTATCCAGTTTTGACCAGATGATGCCGATCACGATGATACCAATAACCAGGAAGGTGAGCGGAATCGGCCAGAAGAAGCTCATGGTCATGTGCGCGGCAAAGCTGATGGTGTACAGCAGATGCGAAAGGAAAAAGGCGCCGAGCGCATATAGCATCTGCTGACGCGGCAGCAGGGTTAACGCATCGCCCACCAGCGTAGCGACCAGGCCAGCCAGAATCAGGTAGTCGGTGGTGTTAAGCGTGGGAGCCTGCCACGCCCAGGCAACCAGCAACAGCAGCGTAACGGGTTTGAACAGCCAGCGCTGCCACTGCGGGCCGCGGTAGGAGGCATCTACATACAGCCAACCGGAAAAAAGGACTGCAAGGAAAGACCAAAGCATTTTTTCTCCCTTTTGTGAACGTGTCGCCCACATTGATGAATTTTCCCAAAATCGCGATCTCAGTTTAAGTTACTGGCGGCAAATGTGACAATCGGGCAACTCTGGTTGTATGCTTTGGCGTCTTTTATCTGTTAACCCCCGACGTAAAGTGCGAGAGAAAACATGAGCAAACCACCGCTAATCTTTTTTATCGTCCTGGCTGTAATTGCCATCCTGGCAACCCGTCAGTTTATCAAGCAGCGCCGCGAAGCCGCGGTCAACGACGCTTCACCGGTGCGCTCAATGAGTGTGGAAGTGAAAACCAAGCGAGAGTTCCCGGCCCCCAATCGCCGTTCGCGTCAGCGCGAAGAGATTGTGGCGGAAGAGATGAAGTATGAAGCCTGGTTCCATCCGCTGAACGGCGCCGGTGATTTTAAGGTCAACGTCAGCGCCAGCGATTATCACCAGATGGACAAGGGCGTGAAGGGTGAGCTGAAAATGCAGGGCACGCGCTTTGTCAGCTTTACCCCGGCGCAATAGGCGCTAAAGCGCACGGGGCTGAAGCCGCGCGCGCTGTCTTACGTTACGACGGATAGTGCTTTTTCTGCCACGCCAGCAGTTCAAATACGCCAAAGAAGAAGATTTTCGCCTGCGTGGCGCGGCTCAGTTTTGGCGCTTCCTTTGGTTGCGTGGCACGCAGCAGCACCAGCTGCAGGCCGTGCATCACCACCATAAAGAACAGCGCAACGTGGACAAAGTAGCGCAGCGGCGTCGGGAAGGGGTGCACCAGGTTAAGTAGCAGAAATGCCCAGACGCAAATCATCAGCAAACGTCCCAGATTAAGCCACATCATCGGTCTCCTGTTGGCGTTGATAGAGGCGATAGGCCACCTGACCGGCAATCTTCTCGCGATACAAATCCCAGTTAGCCGGGGCCAGCGGGGTGCCGTGTTCCACTTCGCTCTCAACATAAATCAGCGCGTTGGCGGCGAGCCAGCCATTGTTCTCCAGCAGCGTTAGTGTCTCCTGCAGCAGGCCTTTGCGGAACGGCGGATCAACAAACACCACGTCAAACGGCTCGCCGGGCTGGCTTAGCCACTGCAGCGTATTGGTCTGGACGACGCTGGCGTTACTGGCGCGCAGCGTGTGCAGGTTTTGCGTCAGCTGCTGCGCCACGTGACGTTCCAGTTCCAGCAGGGTTGCGGAGGCGGCATAGCGCGACAGCGCTTCTAAGCCCAGCGCGCCGCTGCCGGCATAGCAATCGAGGCAGCGCG
Organism: gamma proteobacterium symbiont of Axiagastus rosmarus; assembly: GCF_059730925.1. NCBI lineage: Bacteria > Pseudomonadati > Pseudomonadota > Gammaproteobacteria > gamma proteobacterium symbiont of Axiagastus rosmarus. The sequence goes on along the minus strand of NZ_AP035925.1, from coordinate 3,790,289 downwards.
CCTGCTGGATATCCGGCGCCAGCCAGTTGAATAGCGTTTCACGCACGCGATCGGTGGTCGGGCGCAGGCCGGCGCTGTCCGGCACCGGCAATTTGCGTCCGCGCCACTGTCCGCCAATCAGGCGAATCTGGCCTGCCGCGCCGCTGTTGCGGGGGGATTTACTCATTTCGCTCACAACTCGTCATAATTTGTTGCGTAGTTTAACGGGCGTAGCAGGCAGAAGAAACGTTAAAAAAGGGTGCTGTGGTGCGCTGGCAGGAAAGTGTTAGACTACTAAGTTGATAAAGCGGACGTAATTGCCTGATTTTTACGCCGCTCACGCGCGAAAAAGTGAATTTTTTATCCCCTGGGAACAGCGTGCTACCGGGAATAAGCCATCGAGGAGTGTGGTCACACAATGGCAAAAGAGAAAAAACGCGGCTTTTTTTCCTGGCTGGGCTTTGGCAAAGAAGAGCAGCAGCCAGCGGAAGAGCAGGCGCAGCAGCAGCCGACCGATCAACCGGCACCCGCCGCTGAAGAGAGCGCGTTAGCAAGCGCCGAAGCGCAGGCCGCCGAAACCGTGATCGTCACTGAACAGGTGGCAGAACAGCAGGCCGAATCGCCGGTTCACGCCGACGCTGAAACGCATCCCGTTGCGGAAGCAGAAACCGCAGCCGAATCCGACGCTAACGCTGATGACGCAGAAATCGCTGCCGTCAGCGCGATTGAAGAAGAGGTACTGCCGGAAGATCATCCGCAGCCGGAGCTGATGCCGGTTGAAGAGGAGCCGCAGGCTGAAGAACTGATTATTGAAGCACCGGTTTTATCTGGGGAGCCTCAGCCAGAGGACGCAGAGGACGCAGAGGACGCAGACGCACCGCTGAGCGATGAAGAGCTGGAAGCGCTGGCGTTAGCGGAAACCTATGCCGAAGATGCGGCAGAAGAGCGCGTGGCGACAGACACCGTGAGCGATCTGCCGCTGGCGGCCGCGCCGATTGTGGCTCAGGAGCAGGAGCGCCCCACCAAAGAGGGCTTCTTTGCCCGCCTGAAACGCAGCCTGGTCAAAACGCGTGAAAACCTCGGATCCGGCTTTATCAGCCTATTCCGCGGCAAAAAAATCGATGACGAGCTGTTTGAAGAGCTGGAAGAGCAGCTGCTGATTGCCGATGTCGGCGTGGAAACCACGCGCCGCATCATCACCAGCCTGACGCAACAGGCCAGCCGTAAGCAGCTGCGCGATGCCGAAGCGCTGTATGGCCTGCTGAAGGCTGAAATGGCCGGCATTCTGGAAAAGGTCGATGCTCCGCTGGACGTGGCGGGCAAATCACCGTTCGTTATCCTGATGGTCGGCGTTAACGGCGTGGGTAAAACCACCACCATCGGTAAGCTGGCGCGTCAGTATCAGGCGCAGGGCAAGTCCGTCATGCTGGCGGCGGGGGACACCTTCCGCGCGGCGGCAGTAGAGCAGCTGCAGGTCTGGGGCCAGCGCAACAATATTCCGGTGGTCGCGCAGCATACGGGCGCGGATTCTGCGTCGGTCATTTTTGACGCCATCCAGGCGGCGAAATCGCGCCACGTTGACGTGCTGATCGCCGATACCGCCGGCCGCCTGCAGAACAAAGCGCACCTGATGGAAGAGCTGAAGAAAATCACCCGCGTGATGAAGAAGCTGGACGAAGAGGCACCGCATGAGGTGATGCTGACGATTGACGCCAGCACCGGCCAGAACGCCATCAGCCAGGCGAAGCTGTTCCACGAAGCGGTCGGCCTGACCGGTATCACCCTGACCAAGCTCGACGGCACCGCAAAAGGTGGCGTGATCTTCTCGGTGGCCGATCAGTTTGGCATTCCGATTCGTTATATCGGTGTCGGGGAAGGCATCGAAGATTTACGGCCGTTTAAGGCCGCCGACTTTATTGAGGCACTGTTTGCCCGAGAGGAATAATTGGCATGATTCGCTTTGAAGAGGTCAGTAAGGCTTATCTGGGAGGACGCCAGGCGCTGCAGGGCGTGGATTTCCATTTGCGTCCCGGTGAGATGGCGTTTCTGACCGGCCACTCAGGCGCGGGGAAAAGTACCTTACTGAAGCTGATTTGTGGCATTGAGCGCCCGAGCGCCGGGCAAATCTGGTTCAGCGGTCACGATATTTCCCGGCTGCGTCACAGCGAAGTGCCTTTTCTGCGCCGCCAGATCGGCATGATTTTCCAGGATCACCATCTGCTGATGGATCGTTCGGTCTACGACAACGTGGCGATCCCGCTGATTATTTCCGGGGCCAGCGGCGAGGATATTCGCCGTCGCGTGTCGGCGGCGCTGGACAAAGTCGGCCTGCTCGACAAAGCAAAAAGTTATCCGATTCAGCTCTCTGGCGGTGAACAGCAGCGCGTTGGCATTGCCCGCGCGGTAGTGAATAAACCGGCGGTGCTGCTGGCGGATGAACCGACCGGTAACCTCGATAACGCGCTGTCGGAAGATATTTTGCGCCTGTTTGAAGAGTTCAACCGCGTGGGCGTTACGGTACTGATGGCGACGCACGACATCGGGCTGATCGCACGCCGCAATTATCGCGTGATGACGCTTAATCAGGGACGTCTGCACGGAGGCCACGATGGTCAATAAACGTAACAAGCGTCCGGCTGCGCCGAAAGCGGCGAAGCAGCCGTCAAAGAGCAAAGCGCTGAAGGGCGGCTGGCAGGAGCAGTGGCGCTACGCGTGGCGCGGTACGCTGTCCGACATGTATCGTCAGCCGCTGGCGACGCTGCTGACGGTAATGGTGATCGCGATTTCGCTGACGCTGCCCAGCGTGTGCTACATGGTGTGGAAAAACGTCAGCCAGGCCGCCGCGCAGTGGTACCCGGCGCCGCAGCTGACGGTTTACCTCGACAAAGCGCTGGATGACACGGCGGCAGAGAACGTGACCGCCGAACTGAAAAAGCTTGATGGCGTGGACAAGGTGAACTACCTGACGCGTGAAGAGGCGCAAAGCGAGTTCCGCAACTGGTCCGGCTTTGGTGGTGCGATGGATATGCTGGAGCAGAACCCGCTGCCGGCGGTGGCAATCATCACGCCGAAGCTGAACTTCCAGAACTCCGATACCATGGCCAATCTGCGCGATCGCGTGGCGAAAGTGCAGGGCGTGGATGAAGTGCGCATGGATGACAGCTGGTTTGCGCGTTTAGCTGCGCTCACCGGGCTGGTGGGTCAGGTGGCGTCAATGATCGGCCTGCTGATGGTGGTGGCGGTGTTCCTGGTGATTGGCAACAGCGTGCGTCTGAGCATTTTTGCCCGGCGCGACACCATCAATGTGCAGAAGCTGATTGGCGCGACCGATGGCTTTATTCTGCGGCCCTTCCTCTACGGCGGCGCGCTGCTCGGTTTCAGCGGTGCGGTGCTGTCGCTGATTCTGTCGGAAGTGCTGGTGCTGCGCCTGCAGTCGGTGGTGGCGCAGGTCGCCTCCGTCTTCGGCACCAGCTTCGCGCTGGAGGGCTTTTCGTGGGATGAAGGCCTGCTGTTGCTGTTAATCGCGGCCATCATCGGCTGGATTGCCGCGTGGCTGGCGACGGTGCAACATTTACGTCGTTTTACGCCGCAGTAACCCATAGCAACGATTTTTTGATATACTCTTCCTCTGCTGCCGACGACCTGGGAGCAGAGGATTTCTCCGATTTCCCCCGCCGTCATCTGTGTGTAAAATATTCACTGCTATAATTGAACTTGTGGATAACTTTGACGTCCAAGTAGCACAGATTGCTTTTGGTTTTCACGCGTCGTTGACATAATGTAACGGCTGCGCAGGGAAACGAGCAGCAAGTCCATTGAATTTGTGAGGGTTTGAATGACCAAAGAAATGCAAACTTTAGCGATTGCTCCTCTGGGCAACCTGGAATCTTACGTCCGGGCTGCTAACAACTGGCCGGTATTAACGGCAGAAGAGGAAAAAGCACTGGCTGAGCGGCTGCATTACCAGGGCGATCTGGATGCAGCTAAGACGCTGATCCTGTCTCACCTGCGCTTTGTTGTTCATATCGCTCGTAACTATTCCGGTTACGGCCTGCCGCAGGCGGACCTGATCCAGGAAGGTAACATCGGCCTGATGAAGGCGGTGCGTCGCTTCAACCCGGAAGTCGGGGTGCGTCTGGTGTCGTTTGCCGTGCACTGGATCAAAGCGGAGATTCACGAGTACGTGCTGCGTAACTGGCGTATCGTGAAAGTTGCCACCACCAAAGCACAGCGCAAACTGTTCTTTAACCTGCGTAAAACCAAGCAGCGTCTCGGCTGGTTCAATCAGGATGAAGTCGAAATGGTGGCGCGCGAGCTGGGTGTCAGCAGCAAAGACGTGCTGGAAATGGAGTCGCGCATGGCGGCCCAGGATATGACCTTCGACATGTCGTCTGATGACGATGCGGGCGAAGGCAAGCCGATGGCACCGGTGCTGTATCTGCAGGATAAAACCTCTGACTTTGCCGACGGCATTGAAGAGGATAACTGGGATGCGCACGCCGCTGACAAGCTGAGCGATGCAATGCTGAGCCTCGATGAGCGTAGCCAGCATATTATCCGCGCCCGCTGGCTGGATGATGATAACAAAACCACGCTGCAGGAGCTGGCCGACCAGTACGGTGTGTCTGCCGAGCGCGTGCGTCAGCTGGAAAAGAACGCCATGAAGAAACTGCGCATGGCGATTGAAGCCTGATTAACGGCTGACAGATAAATGGGGCGACCAGCGGGTCGCCCTTTTTTATGCGCGCAATAACCGGCGACGACGTATGACCTGTGCGGATTACAGCACGGTCGCCATGAATGGCGACCCTTCAGGACACGCATGCATATGCATCGTTAATCACGGCCCCACGCAATCTGTACGCTCGTTCGCAATCCCCGTAGGGCGCGCATTCATGCGCACCGTTAATCACGCTCCTGCGCCACATACGTATTCATGCGCACCGCTCTGCACAGCGTAATTCGCCGCTCAACGCACCCACCCGTCGCTCTGCGCGCGAAAGCCACACGCCTGCATAAACGCCGCGCGTACGCGCTGATCGTCTTCGCCGTCATCGGCAACCCACCAGTGATCCAGCGCGCTGTTCTGCGCTATCGTCTCTTCCAGCAGATACTGCCCTACGCCGCGCCGCCGCGTAACTTCACGCACTTCCAGCTGCGTAATCTTGCCTAGCGTGCCGCGAATCTCCAGCCGCAGCGCCCCAAGCAGGCGATCGTTAAAGCGCGCTGCATACAGCCGCTGCGCTTCACTGAGGCTGGCTTCCAGCTGCGCGATATCCTGCTGCGGCCAGACTTTGGCTAAATCCAGTCGATCCTGCGGCGTCAGCGTGCTGATGCGCTGAATAGTGAGCTTCATAACCCTTACCTGTACTGGCAGAAAGGCCTTAGTGTAGCGAATTTAGACAGTCAGAGCGCTGTCACTTTTTTGCGATGAAAAGAGGTCAAATGCCAGCCACTTTGCCAGGATTGTGGAGTAAGCCAGCATCGATCGCTGAAAAAGCCAGCATAACGCGCTGGCCTGGTGGTGAAAAACCGGCCATAAAAACCAGAGTAATCTGCTGTTCCCGTCAGCTTTTACTGAATATGTCAGTTGATTTACAGAAGAAAGTTCCTGTTTAATAACCTGAAAAATAAAGCCTTCTTAACAAAAAATGCCAGAAAAGAGCGCTAACTCATTATTCTCAAATCAGTTTTGCTCTTTGACTGGCAGATAAATAACCAATCACAACAGACACGACACAACAGATGGGGAAGTTCGCATGAAAATGAGTAAAGGACGCGCATTACTGGCGGGTTGCGTAGCGCTGGCGATGAGCCATGCGGTACTGGCGAAAGACATCAAAATTGCGATTGTCGGTGCGGCAACCGGCCCGGTGGCGCAGTACGGTGACATGCAGTTCACCGGTGCGGCCCAGGCGATCAAGGACATCAACGCCAAAGGCGGCGTAAACGGCGACAAGCTGGTCGGCGTAGAATATGACGACGCCTGCGACCCGAAACAGGCGGTTGCGGTGGCCAACAAAGTGGTCAATGACGGCATCAAATACGTTATCGGCCATCTGTGCTCATCCTCCACTCAGCCAGCATCAGACATTTATAACGATGAAGGCATTCTGATGATCACCCCGGCGGCTACTGCGCCTGAACTGACCGCGCGCGGCTATGCCGACGTGATGCGTACCACCGGTCTGGATTCCGATCAGGGCCCGACCGCTGCCAACTACATCCTCGATCAGATCAAACCAAAACGTATTGCCGTGGTGCATGACAAGCAGCAGTACGGTCAGGGCCTGGCGGAATCCGTGCAGAAAACCCTGAAGGCGAAAGGCGGCAACGTGGTGCTGTTCGAAGGGATCACCGCTGGCGATAAAGACTTCTCCACGCTGATTGCGCGCCTGAAGAAAGAGAACGTCGACTTCGTTTACTACGGCGGTTACTACCCGGAACTGGGCCAGATTCTGCGTCAGGCCAAAACCGCCGGTCTGAAAGCCGGCTTTATGGGACCAGAAGGGGTCGGCAACGCTTCCCTGTCTAACATCGCGGGTGACGCCTCTGAAGGCCTGTACGTGACGCTGCCGAAGCGCTACGACCAGCTGCCAGACAACAAAGCGATTGTGGACGCGATCAAAGCCAACAGCGCATCAAACCGCAAAGATCCAACCGGCCCGTTCGTCTGGACCACCTATGCGGCTATTCAGTCACTGGTGGCGGGCATTGAGCGCAGCAAAAGCGATGAGCCTGATGCGATTGCTAAAAACCTGAAAGAGGGTGCGCCGGTACCCACCGTGATGGGTAACCTGAGCTGGGACCAGAAGGGCGATCTGAAGGGCTTCGAATTTGGCGTCTTCAAATGGCACAAAGACGGTTCTTCTACCGCAGTTAAGTAAGCACGCTCCTGAATTGTCCCTCTCCCGATGGGCGAGGGCAGGGTGTGGCACCGCGCGCACGCGCTGAATGAGGCGCTGCGACGCGGTGCTCTCACCCTAACCCGGTGCCGAACGCACCGGGGATTTCCCGTTTACATGCAGGTCCTCACTATGTCCGAGCAGTTTCTCTATTTCATTCAGCAGATGTTCAACGGGGTCACCCTCGGGAGCACCTACGCGCTGATCGCCATCGGTTACACCATGGTTTACGGCATCATCGGCATGATCAACTTTGCCCACGGCGAGGTGTACATGATCGGCAGCTATGTCTCCTTTATCGTGATTGCCGCCCTGATGATGATGGGTATCGACACCTCGTGGCTGATGATTGCCGCCGGGTTCGTGATGGCGGTGATTATCTCCAGCGCCTACGGCTGGAGCATCGAGCGCGTGGCATATAAGCCGGTGCGTTCTTCCAAACGCCTGATCGCGCTGATCTCGGCGATTGGTATGTCGATCTTTCTGCAGAACTACGTCAGCCTGACGCAGGGCTCGCGCGATCTGGCGCTGCCCAGCCTGATCACCGGCCAGTGGACGCTGGGTGAGAGCAACGGCTTTGCCGCCACGCTCACCACCATGCAGCTGGTTATCTGGGTCGTCACCTTCCTCGCGATGCTGGCGCTGACGCTGTTCATTCGTTATTCGCGCATGGGCCGCGCCTGCCGCGCCTGCGCTGAAGATCTGAAAATGGCCAGCCTGCTGGGCATTAACACTGACCGCGTGATCTCACTGACCTTTGTGATCGGTGCAGCGATGGCGGCCGTGGCTGGCGTGCTGCTGGGGCAGTTTTACGGCTCCATCAACCCGTTCATCGGCTTTATGGCCGGCATGAAAGCCTTTACCGCGGCGGTACTGGGCGGCATCGGCAGCATTCCGGGCGCAATGATTGGCGGCCTGGTGCTGGGCATTGCGGAAGCGCTGACGTCAGCCTATCTGTCGACCGAATATAAAGACGTGGTGTCGTTCGCGCTGCTGATCGTGGTGCTGCTGGTGATGCCAACCGGTATCCTGGGCCGTCCGGAGGTGGAGAAAGTATGAAACGCCTCGGTCTGGTTAACGCCGTGGTCTCCACGGTGATGCTGCTGGTACTCGCCAGCTTCTTTATGGGTATGCGCCTCGATCTCGACGGCACCAAACTGGTGGTGGCGAATGCGGGCACCGTGCGCTGGAACTGGATCTTCCTCGGCTGCGCAGTGGTGTTTGTGTTCCAGCTGCTGCGTCCGCTGTTGCAGGGCAAGCTCAAACGCAGTGGCAAAGGGCTGGTGCTGCCGGGTTTTGACGGTTCGACACCAAAACAAAAGTTACTGATGCTGCTGGTGGTTGTTGCCGCCGTCGCCTGGCCCTTCTTCGTGTCGCGCGGCAGCGTGGATATTGCCACCCTGACGCTGATCTACGTGATGCTCGGCCTCGGCCTGAATGTGGTAGTGGGCCTGTCCGGCCTGCTGGTGCTGGGCTACGGCGGCTTTTACGCCATCGGTGCTTACACCTTTGCGCTGCTGAATCACTATTACGGTTTTGGCTTCTGGGAAAGTCTGCCGCTGGCCGGCATTGTTGCCGGTGCCTTTGGCCTGCTGCTGGGCTTCCCGGTGCTGCGGCTGCGCGGTGACTATCTGGCGATTGTGACGCTCGGCTTTGGTGAGATCGTGCGTATTCTGCTGCTGAACAGCACATCAATCACTGGCGGTCCCAATGGAATCGCGCAGATCCCCAAGCCGAGCCTGTTTGGTATTGAATTTGGCCGGCGCGTCAGTGAAGGCGGCTGGACCACCTTCCACGAGCTGACGGGTCTGGCGTACGATCCCAATCACCGCGTGATTTTCCTTTATCTGGTGGCGCTGCTGCTGGTGGTGCTGACGCTGTTCGTCATCAATCGTCTGCTGCGCATGCCGCTGGGGCGCGCGTGGGAAGCGCTGCGTGAAGATGAGATCGCCTGCCGTTCGCTCGGTCTCAGCCCAACGCGCATCAAGCTGACGGCCTTTACCATCAGCGCGGTGTTCGCCGGTTTCGCCGGTACGCTGTTCGCCGCGCGTCAGGGCTTTGTCAGCCCGGAATCTTTCACCTTTGTCGAGTCGGCGTTTGTGCTGGCGATTGTGGTGCTGGGCGGCATGGGTTCGCAGCTGGCGGTGATCCTGGCCGCGATTCTGCTGGTGGTGTCGCGCGAGCTGATGCGTGATTTGAACGAGTACAGCATGCTGGTGCTCGGTGGGTTGATGGTGCTGATGATGATCTGGCGTCCGCAGGGGCTGCTGCCGATGAAGCGTCCGCACCTGAAGCTGAAACAGGCAAAACAAGGAGAGCAGGCATGAGTCAGCCTTTATTAGCCGTTGAAGGCCTGATGATGCGCTTCGGCGGCCTGCTGGCCGTCAACAACGTGGCGCTGGAACTGCATCCGCAGGAGATCGTCTCGCTGATTGGCCCGAACGGGGCGGGGAAAACCACGGTATTCAACTGCCTGACCGGTTTCTATAAGCCAACGGGCGGCACCATCAAACTGCGCGATCAGCCATTGCAGGGCCTGCCGGGGCAGAAGATCGCGCGCATGGGCGTGGTGCGAACTTTCCAGCACGTGCGCCTGTTCCGTGAGATGACGGTGATTGAAAACCTGCTGGTGGCGCAGCATCAGCATTTGAAAAGCGGCGTGTTCTCCGGGCTGTTTAAAACCCCGGCGTTCCGGCGTGGCGAGAGCGAAGCGCTGGACCGCGCGGCTAGCTGGCTGGAGCGCATTGGCCTGCTGGAGCTGGCTAACCGCCAGGCCGGCAATCTGGCTTACGGCCAGCAGCGCCGGCTGGAGATCGCCCGCTGCATGGTGACGCGTCCGGAAATCCTGATGCTCGACGAACCGGCCGCCGGCCTCAACCCGCGCGAAACGCACGAGCTGGATGAGCTGATCGCTGAACTGCGTGGCGAACACAAGGTGACGGTGTTGCTGATTGAACACGATATGAAACTGGTGATGGGCATTTCTGACCGCATTTATGTGGTGAATCAGGGAACGCCGCTGGCCAACGGTACGCCGGAAGAAGTGCGTAACAACCCGGATGTGATCCGTGCTTATTTAGGTGAGGCGTAACATGGCGAACCCGATTTTAACTTTACAGGGTGTCAGTGCGCACTATGGCCCGATCCAGGCACTGCATAACATTAATCTGCATATCAGTCAGGGCGAAATCGTGACGCTGATTGGCGCTAACGGCGCGGGTAAAACCACGCTGCTCGGTACGCTGTGTGGCGAGCCGCGCGCCACCAGCGGCACCATCACCTTTGATGGCAAAACGATTACCGACTGGCAGACGGCAAAAATCATGCGTGAAGCGATTGCCATCGTACCGGAAGGCCGGCGCGTATTTTCGCGCATGACGGTGGAAGAGAACCTGGCGATGGGCGGCTTTTTCGCCACGCGTCAGCAGTATCAGGAGCGCATTGAGCGCGTTTATCAGCTGTTCCCCCGGCTGGCGGAGCGCAAAGTGCAGCGCGCCGGCACCATGTCCGGCGGTGAGCAGCAGATGCTGGCGATTGGCCGCGCCCTCATGAGCCAGCCGCGCCTGCTGCTGCTGGACGAGCCGTCGCTGGGTCTGGCGCCGATCATTATCCAGCAGATTTTCGACACCATCGAACAGCTGCGTAAAGAGGGCATGACCATCTTCCTCGTCGAGCAGAACGCCAACCAGGCGCTGAAGCTGGCCGATCGCGGTTACGTGCTGGAGAACGGTCACGTGGTGCTGGAGGATAGCGGTGAAGCGTTGTTATCCAATGAAGCGGTGAGAAGCGCGTATTTAGGCGCCTGACCTGGCTGTGGTCATGAAGTTGGTGCGGTGATTTGCCCTCACCCTAACCCTCTCCCGCACGCGGGAGAGGGAACCGTACAGCAGCGTTTTTCAGGCCAGGTTGCTATCCTGGCATCCTCCCGGACTTCTCTCGCCCTGCAGAAGAAGGCATCAGCGCGCACGGCCTTTCATCTCCCTCTCCCTGTGGGAGAGGGCCGGGGTGAGGGCATCAGCGCGCACTAACCCCGTCATATTCCCGTCATAATCCTGTTATTTTTCCGTCATTTCCTCGTGTCATGTTACTTCGCGAACAAAAAATGCGTGATATCGCGCGCGCCACAAGCACAGGAAACCCTTATGTCCGCTTTTACGCTTCGTCCCCGCCTGATGAGTCTGCTGCTCGGTCTGGCGATCAGCGGTAATGCGCTGGCTGCTACCGAAATCCCTTTCTGGCACTCAATGGAAGGCGAGTTAGGCAAAGAAGTCGATTCTCTGGCACAGCGTTTTAACCAGGCTCACCCGGATTACAAAATCGTTCCGACCTACAAAGGCAACTACGAGCAGAGCCTGGCTGCGGGTATCGCTGCGGTGCGCAGCGGTAAGGCACCGGCCATTCTGCAGGTTTACGAAGTGGGCACCGCCACCATGATGGCCTCTAAAGCCATCGTGCCGGTGCATGAAGTGTTTAAAGACGCCGGCGTGCCGATGGACCCGAAACAGTTTGTTCCTGCCGTTGCCGGTTACTACAGCGACAGCAACGGCCAGCTGATCTCACAGCCGTTTAACAGCTCCACGCCGGTGCTGTACTACAACAAAGACGCGTTCAAAAAAGCCGGTCTTAACCCGGATCAGCCCCCGAAAACCTGGCAGGCGCTGGCGCAGGATGCCGCCGCGCTGCGTAAAGCCGGCATGAGCTGCGGCTATGCCAGCGGCTGGCAGGGCTGGATTCAGATCGAAAACTTCAGCGCCTGGCATGGCCTGCCGGTTGCCACCAAAAACAACGGCTTTGACGGTACCGACGCGGTGCTGGAGTTCAACAAACCCGTGCAGGTGCGCCACATCCAGCTGCTGGAAGAGATGAATAAGAAAGGTGATTTCACCTACTTTGGCCGTAAAGATGAGTCGACGTCCAAGTTCTATAACGGCGACTGCGGTATCACCACCGCCTCATCCGGTTCGCTGGCCGACATTAAGCATTACGCCAAATTCAACTTTGGCGTGGGCATGATGCCGTACGATGACACCGTGCCGAACGCACCGCAGAACGCCATTATCGGTGGCGCCAGCCTGTGGGTGATGAAAGGCAAAGATGCAGCGACGTACAAAGGCGCAGCGGAGTTCATGAAGTTCCTCGCCCAGCCGGATATCGCGGCAGAATGGCACCAGAAAACCGGTTATCTGCCGATCACCACCGCGGCTTATGAGCTGACCAAACAGCAGGGCTTCTATGACAAAAACCCGGGCGCCGACATCGCCACGCGGCAGATGCTGAATAAAGATCCGCTGCCGTTCACCAAAGGGATGCGTCTGGGCAACATGCCGCAGATTCGTACCATCGTCGACGAAGAGCTGGAAGGCGTGTGGACCGGCAAACAGTCGCCGCAGGCAGCGCTGGACAACGCGGTGAAACGCGGCAACGAACTGCTGCGTCGCTTTGAACAGCAAGTGAAGTAACTCCGTAATGGCGGGATGGACGGGTATGTCCGTCCCGCTGTCTCTTTCTGACGAGCCTGCTATGTCCTCATCATCACGTCCGGTTTTCCGCGCCCGTTTGTTGCCGTATCTGCTGGTGGCACCGCAACTGGCGATCACCGCGATCTTTTTTCTCTGGCCCGCCGGAGAGGCGCTGTGGTACTCGCTGCAAAGCATCGATCCGTTTGGCATCTCCAGCACCTTTGTTGGCCTTGATAACTTTCGCCGCCTGTTCAGTGACGACTACTACCTTGATTCGTTCTGGACCACCCTCGTGTTTAGCGCGCTGGTGACGGTATGCGGCATGACGTTCTCGCTGCTGCTGGCGGCGCTGGTGGATTACGTTATCCGGCTGAAAAAGCTCTATCAGACGCTGCTGCTGCTGCCCTATGCGGTAGCGCCGGTGGTTGCGGCGGTGCTGTGGATGTTCCTGTTCAATCCGGGGCTGGGGCTGTTCAGCCATCTGCTGAACCAGCTTGGCTACAACTGGAACTATGCGCAGAACAGCGGTCAGGCGATGTTCCTGATTGTACTTGCGTCGATCTGGCAGCAAATGAGCTACAACTTCCTGTTTTTCTTTGCCGCGCTGCAGTCCATTCCTAAATCGCTGGTGGAAGCCGCGGCGATTGACGGTGCCGGACCGGTGCGCCGTTTCTTTAATCTGTCGCTGCCGCTGATTACGCCGGTCAGCTTTTTCCTGCTGGTGGTGAATCTGGTTTACGCCTTTTTCGACACCTTCCCGGTGATCGATGCCGCCACCGGCGGCGGGCCGGTACAGGCCACCACCACGCTGATCTACAAAATCTACCGCGAAGGCTTCACCGGACTCGATCTCTCGTCGTCCGCCGCGCAGTCGGTGGTGCTGATGTTGCTGGTTATCGGCCTGACCATTCTGCAATTCCGCTTTGTCGAGCGTAAGGTGCAATACCAATGATTGAAAACCGACGCGGGCTGGATATCTTCGCCCACACGCTGCTGGCGCTGGGGGTGCTGACCATTCTGTTCCCGCTGTACGTGGCGTTTGTCGCCGCGACGCTGGATAACAACGCGGTGTATCAGGTGCCGATGACGCTGGTGCCGGGCCCGCATCTCATCGACAACATCACCCACATCTGGCGCGATGGCGTCAACGGCAGCGCGGCGTTTGGCCTGATGATGCTGAACAGCCTGATCATGGCGCTGGGCATCACCGTGGGCAAAATCACGGTGTCGATGCTGTCGGCGTTTGCGCTGGTGTGGTTTCGCTTTCCGCTGCGCACGCTGTTTTTCTGGCTGATCTTTATCACCCTGATGCTGCCGGTAGAAGTGCGTATTTTCCCGACGGTGGAGGTGATCTCCACGCTGCACATGCTGGACAGTTACAGCGGTCTGACATTGCCGCTGATGGCCTCCGCGACCGCCACGTTCCTGTTCCGCCAGTTTTTTATGTCGCTGCCGGATGAGCTGATTGAAGCGGCGCGCATTGACGGCGCCAGTCCGATGCGTTTTTTCTGGGATATCGTGCTGCCGCTGTCAAAAACCAATCTCGCCGCGCTGTTTGTCATCACCTTTATTTACGGCTGGAACCAGTATCTGTGGCCGCTGCTGATCATCAACGATGCCGGCCTGAGCACTGCCGTGGCGGGGGTGAAAAGTATGATCAACACCAGCGGCGGTCCGACGCAGTGGAACGAAGTGATGGCGGCGATGTTATTAACCCTGATCCCACCGGTGGTGGTGGTGCTTGTGATGCAGCGCGCTTTTGTGCGTGGCCTGGTGGAGAGTGAGAAATAGATGGCAGCGGTAACCCTTCAGACCGTGACGAAATCGTATGACGGCAAAAACCAAATCATTCAGCCGCTGAACATCACCATCAATGACGGTGAATTTATGGTGATGGTCGGCCCATCCGGCTGTGGAAAATCGACGCTGCTGCGCATGGTGGCCGGGCTGGAGCGCGTCACGTCGGGCGATATCTACATCGATGATCGGCGCGTCACCGACATGGAGCCGAAAGATCGCGGCATCGCCATGGTATTCCAGAATTACGCGCTCTACCCGCACATGACGGTGGGAGAAAACATGGCTTACGGCCTGAAGATCCGCGGCATGGGCAAGGAACAGATTACCCAGCGGGTGATGGATGCGGCGCGCAGTCTGGAGCTTGATCACCTGTTGCAGCGCCGTCCGCGCGAGCTCTCCGGCGGCCAGCGTCAGCGCGTGGCCATGGGCCGCGCCATCGTGCGGGAACCGGCGGTGTTTCTGTTTGATGAGCCGCTGTCGAACCTGGATGCGCGCCTGCGCGTGCAGATGCGTCTGGAGCTGCAGCAACTGCACCGCCGGCTGAAAACCACCAGCCTGTACGTCACGCACGATCAGGTTGAAGCCATGACGCTGGCGCAGCGCGTGATGGTGATGAATAAAGGCGTGGTGGAGCAGGTGGGCACGCCGGTGGAGGTGTATGAGCGTCCGGCCAGTCAGTTTGTTGCGTCGTTCATCGGCGCGCCGGCGATGAACCTGCTACCCGGTCAGATCAATAGCGATGGCTCGCGCTTTACGCTCGATGCGCTCAACAGCCTGCCGCTCGGCGCCGGCAAAGCACGATGGGCCAACCGTCCGCTGACGCTCGGCATTCGTCCCGAGCATATTCAGCTCAGCAGTCGTGAGGCCGGCGGTGTGCCGCTGGTGGTGGATACGCTGGAGATCCTCGGCGCGGACAATCTTGCGCATGGCCACATTGGCAACACGCGGCTGGTGGTGCGTTTGCCGCATAGCGAGCGGCCGCAGGCTGGCAGCAGCCTGTGGCTACAACTGCCGCCAGATGCGTTACACTTCTTCGATTCTACCCATGGAAAGCGTCTGGAATGAGTGTAAAAAACTGGCCCTATCCGCACATTGTTGCGCATCGCGGCGGCGGCAAGCTGGCCCCGGAAAACACCCTGGCGGCGATTGATGTCGGCGCGCACTACGGTCATACCATGATCGAATTCGACGCCAAACTGTCACAGGATAAGCAGATTTTCCTGCTGCACGATGACACGCTGGACCGCACCAGCAACGGCTGGGGCGTGGCGGGCGATCTGCCGTGGCAGCAGCTGGCGCAGCTGGATGCCGGCAGCTGGTTTAGCCGTGAATTTGACGGTGAACCGCTGGCATTGCTGAGCGAGGTGGCCGCGCGCTGCCGCCAGCATCAGATGATGGCCAACATTGAGATCAAACCCAGCAGCGGTACAGAGGTGGAAACCGGACGTGATGTGGCGCTGGCCGCACGAACGCTGTGGCAGGGACAAACGGCACCGCTGCTGTCCTCGTTCTCGTACGCGGCGCTGGAAGCGGCGATGCAGGCCGCGCCGGAGCTGCCGCGCGGCCTGCTGCTGGATGAGTGGCACGACGACTGGCAGACGCTTACCGCCGCGCTCGACTGCGTCTCCATCCATTTAAATCATCGCTTACTGGACGCCGGACGCACCGCCGCGCTTAAAGCCGCCGGTCTGCGTATTCTGGTGTATACCGTGAATCAGCCCGCGCGGGCGCGCGAGCTGCTGAGCTGGGGCGTGGATGCCATCTGTACCGATCGCATTGATGCTATCGGCCCGGACTTCCGTTAATTGCCGTACTGCGTTTGTGTATTGCTGTTCTGTTGGCCCGGCTGCGACTGAATCACGCGCTGCCGGGCGCTATCGCGCCGCTCCTGCAGCTTACGCTGCATCTCCTGATTTTGCTGCTGCTGATCCTGACGCAACTGCTGCTGCTGTTGCTGCTGCTGGACCTGCATGCGCGTCTGCATCCGCTGCTGGCTTGGGTTATAGCCGGGTTGATTCGGTTGGTTAGTGTTGTTCAGCATGTTCGCCATGCCGCTCAGCGGCATCAGTGCCGCGATAACAATCAGCCATTTTTTCATGGTGTTCCTCCATCAGTGCGGCCTGCTGTGTGAGGTTGCTCGCCACCCGGCAGCAACCGCCGCAACCATAAGTTTATGCGATATCACAAACCCCAAAACCAGGAGTGCACCTAATTTGGCTTAACTGCTATCTTTTTTACAGTATTTGCAAACACTTGCAGCAATCAATAACAAATGTAAACAACTGAAAGGATGGTGGCGGGATGAGGATACATAACGGTGTGCGCCAGTTCGGCTGGGCGCTGTTAATGAGTTTTACCGTGGTGCAGGGGGCGCAGGCGGCGCCAGCCAGCGCACCGCTGGTGTCATATGGCGTCGACAGCGACACCTTTCACCCGGTGAAAGCGCAGCACGGGATGGTTGCATCAGTGGACGCCATGGCAACCCGGGTGGGCGTCGATATCCTCAAACAGGGGGGTAACGCGGTAGATGCAGCGATTGCGGTGGGCTTTGCGCTGGCGGTCACCCACCCGCAGGCGGGCAACCTGGGCGGTGGCGGCTTTATGCTGCTGCGCACCGCTGCCGGCCGCACCACCGCCATCGATTTCCGCGAGATGGCGCCGGCGCGTGCCTCGCGCGATATGTTCCTGGATAAGCAGGGCAATGCGGATAGTAAGTTATCACTCACTTCTCATCTGGCTTCCGGCACGCCGGGAACCGTAGCCGGTTTTGCCCTGGCGGCGCAAAAGTATGGCACGCTGCCGCTCAGCACGCTGCTGGCGCCGGCGATCAAGCTGGCGCGCGACGGCATCATCGTTAACGATGCGCTGGCTGACGATCTCGCTACCTACGGTAAAGAGAACCTGATCAACCACGACAACAGTCGCGCCATTTTCTACAAAGCCGACGGTCAGCCTTACCAGAAGGGCGATCGCCTGGTGCAGAAAAACCTCGCGCACAGCCTGCAGCTGATTGCCCAACAGGGGCCGGATGCTTTCTACAAAGGCAAAATTGCCGATGAGATCGCTGCCGAAATGGCGCAGCACGGCGGACTGATTGGCAAGGCGGATCTGGCGGCCTACCGCGCAGTGGAACGCAAGCCGGTAAGCGGCAGCTACCGTGGCTACGAGGTGTTCTCCATGCCGCCACCGTCGTCCGGCGGCATTCATATTGTGCAGATCCTCAATATCCTGGAAAACTTCGACCTGGCGAAATGGGGCTTCGGCAGCGCGGACGCGATGCAGGTTATGGCCGAAGCGGAAAAATATGCCTACGCCGACCGCTCCGAGTATCTCGGCGATCCCGACTTCGTTAAGGTGCCACAGCAGGCGCTGACCAGCAAAGCCTACGCCAAAACGCTGGCCCAGCAGATTGACGTTAACAAGGCGCGCCCCTCAGCCGACATCAAGCCCGGCAAGCTGGCACCGTACGAGAGCAATCAAACCACCCACTTCTCGGTGGTGGATAAAGACGGCAACGCGGTGGCGGTGACCTACACGCTGAATACCTACTTTGGCAGCGGCGTGGTGGCCGGTAACAGCGGCATTCTGATGAACAATGAAATGGATGATTTCTCCGCCAAGCCGGGCACGCCAAACGTCTATGGTCTGGTGGGCGGTGAGGCGAACGCGATTCAGCCGGCCAAACGTCCGCTGTCATCGATGTCGCCAACCATTGTGGCGAAAGACGGTAAAACCTGGCTGGTGACCGGCAGCCCGGGCGGCAGTCGGATTATCACTACCGTGCTGCAAATGGTGGTGAACAGTATCGATTTCGGCATGAACGTGGCGGAAGCTACCAATGCGCCGCGCTTCCACCATCAGTGGCTGCCGGATCAGCTGCGCGTCGAGAAGGGCTTCAGCCCGGATACGCTGCGTCTGCTGGAAGCAAAAGGTCAGCATGTGAAAGTGCTGCCGGCGATGGGCAGCACGCAGAGCATCATGATTGGCCCGGACGGCATGCGCTACGGCGCGTCCGACCCGCGCTCGGTGGATGATTTGAGTGCCGGGTATTAACGTCGCGCAATAAATTGCGCCGCTACCTCACCGTGCACCGGCCGGTAGCGGCGCGATTCATCGCGCATTCCCTTTCAGACGCGACATGTAGTGCGTATCGATCATCTGGCCGTCGCGGACCGCGAAACCTCTGGCGGTACCTTCAATCTCAAAACCAAACTGCTGATACAAACCCATGGCCTGGTGGTTATCCGCAAACACCGTCAGTTCAATCCGCGTGACCTGCAGCCAGTTATCGCACAGATCCACCATCGCCGCCATCAGCGCTTTACCCACGCCGCGCCGATGGAATGCCGGATCAACGCCCATGCCGATAGTGGCGCAGTGACGGCGGCGTGCCACCGCCATAACTTCCAGCGTCAGCTGACCGACAACCTGCCCGTCAATACAGGCCACCAGCATGGTGACATGGGGACGGGGATTCGCGAGCCGCTCCTGCCAGAGTGACGGTGACTGATACGGCAGATGCAGCGTGCCCGCCTGAGTTTCCGGCTGGCTATAGATACGCGTCAGAACGGCGGCATCTTCGGGCGTTGCGTGACGAACAGTAACCTGACTCATAAAGCAGCTCCTTGCACTCAGTGAATGAAATCCCCTTTAACATCAGGGAATTCGCGCGCAACGTCAACGGTAAAAAAATCGGGAAAGGGCTTTACAGACGCGAATGATAATGATTATTATTGTCAACGCCAATCCGGCTGCGTCTCCTGACAAACCGGGTAAGCACGACATTGCTCACATTGCTTCCAGTGTTTCTTAGCCAGCTCGGGTGCTGGCTTTTTTTTTGCCTGCGCGTCAGGTGAACGCCGTCCTCAGCACTTTATCCCTCTTCTCCTTCCGTGGCCGCAACGGCATAACATGACAAAAAAATGATAAACTCAGCGTATCTCTGACCTCAGGCGCACACGATGAAGAAGAAAAGACCGGTATTACAGGATGTTGCCGATCGCGTCGGCATCACAAAAATGACCGTCAGCCGCTACCTGCGGAACCCCGATCAGGTCTCTGCGGCGCTGCGCGACAAAATCGCCGTGGCGCTGGATGAACTCGGCTATATCCCCAACCGTGCGCCCGACATGCTCTCTAACGCCACCAGCCGCGCGATTGGCGTGCTGCTGCCCTCGCTCACCAACCAGGTATTTGCCGACGTGCTGCGCGGCATCGAAACCGTGACCGATGAGGCGGGCTATCAGACGCTGGTGGCGCACTTCGGCTATAACCCGCACAAAGAGGAGCTGCAGCTGCGTTCGCTGCTGGGCTGGAACATTGATGGCGTGATCCTTACCGAACGTTCCCATACGCCGGGCACGCTGCGCATGCTGGAAGTGGCAGGCATTCCGGTGATCGAAATGATGGATTGCGTCACGCCGTGTCTTGATATGGCCGTGGGCTTCGACAACGTCGAGGCGGCGCGGCAGATGACGCATGCTATCCTCAGGAAAGGCCATCGTCACACCGTCTATCTGGGCGCGCGCCTCGATGAGCGTACGCTGCAAAAGCAGCAGGGCTACGAACAGGCGATGCGCGAAGCCGGGCTGACGCCGCACAGCGTCATGATGGAAGATGCCTCCTCCTTCAGCGCCGGTGCTCAGCTGCTGCGCGAGGCGCAGAAGCGCTATCCGCACACTGACAGCCTGTTCTGTACCAATGATGACCTGGCGGTAGGCGCGATGTTTGAGTGCCAGCGCCAGGGGTTGCGCGTGCCGGAGCAGATGGCGATCGCCGGCTTTCACGGCCACGACATCACGCAGGTGGTCAATCCGCGGCTGGCTACGGTGCTGACGCCACGCGAACGCATGGGGCGTGAATCAGCCGCCATGCTGCTGGCGCGGATTGGCGGCGATCGCAGCGTGACCGCGCCGCTGGATGTCGGTTTTGAGATTGCCGAAGGTGGCAGCATCTGATTTTGGCGATTTTTTGAGTCAGTTCACACTTTCGTGCTTTTCCGCCTGACAAGGGTTGCCAGCGTCTGAGCGCGCTCGGACAATGGCAATCAAAATTGTTATCGGTAACATTGGCAGCACCAACTGCCGGAGCGCAAAACCATGACCACGCCATCTCCATCGCACCACGTCTTTATCCTGATGGGTGTTTCCGGCAGCGGAAAGTCTGCCGTCGCCAATCAGGTGTCTCATCAGCTCAGCACCGCATTTCTGGATGGTGATTTCCTGCATCCGCGCAGCAACATCACCAAAATGGCGGAAGGCCATCCGCTGAACGACGACGATCGCCAGCCGTGGCTGCAGGCGCTGAATGATGCGGCGTTCGCGATGCAGCGCACCCAGGCGATCTCGATCATCGTCTGTTCAGCGCTCAAAAAGTCCTATCGCGACATCCTGCGTCAGGGCAATCACAACCTGAAATTCATCTATCTGAAGGGCGATTTTGCCACCATTGAGTCTCGTCTCAAGGCGCGCAAAGGCCACTTCTTCAAACCGCAGATGCTGGTGACACAGTTTGAAACCCTGCAGGAACCGGGTGCCGACGAGCCGGATGTGCTGGTTGTCGATATCAATCACTCACTGGATGAGGTAGTTGCGGCCACGGTTGCGACCATCGAGGGCGCAATCAACAAGGGCTAGTCATGAGTACCGCAACGCTGGTGTTAACCGCAGCAGGCTCTGTCCTGCTGCTGCTGTTTTTGGTGATGAAAGCGCGGATGCACGCCTTTGTCGCCCTGATGTTAGTATCGATGGGTGCCGGTCTGTTCTCCGGTATGCCGCTGGATAAAATTGCCGAGACCATGCAAAAAGGCATGGGCGGCACGCTCGGCTTTCTCGCCATTGTGGTGGCGCTGGGCGCCATGTTCGGCAAAATTCTGCATGAAACCGGTGCGGTCGATCAGATCGCCATTCGCATGCTGAAAACCTTTGGCGAGCGGCGCGCGCACTATGCGATGGGCATTGCCGGGCTGATCTGTGCGCTGCCGCTGTTCTTTGAAGTGGCCGTAGTGTTGTTGATCAGCATCGCCTTCGCGGTGGCACGCCGCACCCACGATAATCTGGTCAAACTGGTGATCCCGCTGTTTGCCGGCGTCGCCGCCGCGGCGGCCTTTTTGCTGCCCGGACCGGCACCGATGCTGCTGGCGGCGCAGATGCACGCTGACTTTGGCTGGATGATCCTGCTGGGGCTGTGCGCGGCGATTCCCGGCATGCTGATTGCCGGTCCGCTGTTCGGCAACCTGATTGCGCGCCATGTGACGTTCAGCGCGCCGCCGGAAGATCATCAGCCGGACGTCAGCGAGGGCCAGCTGCCGTCGTTTGGCTTTAGCCTGTCGCTGATTCTGTTCCCGCTGCTGCTGGTCGGGCTGAAAACCATCGGCGCGCGCTTTACCACACCGGATACACGTCTGTATGCGTGGCTGGAGTTTATCGGCCATCCGTTTACCGCCATCCTGCTGGCGCTGCTGGTGGCGATTTACGGCCTGGCTTACCGTCAGGGCATGGATAAAGAGAAGGTGATGCAGGTATGCGGCAGTGCGCTGCAGCCGGCGGGGATTATCCTGCTGGTGATTGGCGCGGGCGGCGTGTTCAAGCAGGTGCTGGTGGATTCCGGCGTTGGCCCGGTGCTGGGCCACGCGCTGACCGGTGCCGGCATGCCGATTGCGCTGGCCTGTTTTATTCTCTCCGGCGCGATTCGGGTGATTCAGGGCTCGGCCACGGTGGCCTGTTTAACCACCGTCGGGCTGGTGATGCCGGTGATTGAACCGTTGCATTACAGCGGTGCGCAGCTGGCGGCGCTGTCGATCTGCATCGGCGGCGGCTCGATTATTATCAGCCACGTCAACGATGCCGGTTTCTGGCTGTTCGGCCGCTTCACCGGTGCCACCGAAGGCGAGACGCTGAAGACCTGGACGCTGATGGAGACGATTCTCGGCACCACCGGCGCTATCGTCGGGATGATCGCGTTTAGTTTGTTGTCGTAAATTGCCTGGTGCGCATGAATGCGCACCCTACAACGGGCGGTCGGTTTTACAGGGTCGCCATTCATGGCGACCTTAAAATTAATCCACCTCGCGCTCATCGTCCGGCTGGTCCAGCACGGTGTACGCCACCGCGCAGAACAGCGAATTCAGGCGCTTCATATCTCCCAGCAAACCTAAATGCAGCGAACTGGTTTCGATGCTTTGCACATTCTGCCGGTGCAGGCGCTCGACGTGGGCGTGGGAATAACGGCGAATCAGGATGCGGAAACGGTGCTTGGCACGGCGCAGGCGCTTCGCGCTGGTGACGTCGTGCGACAGAAACACCGACAGGCTCAGGCGCAGGTTGCTTAACACCTGCTCCTGCAGCGAATTCAGCTCTTCCAGCCCTTCCGGCGAAAACGCCCGGCGCGCCTGCAGCGACTTGTCCGCTACGTCGGCGCTCATGCGTTCGATAATGTCGCCTGCCTGCTCCAGATTCAGCGCCATCTCAATCACCTCGGCCCAGCGGCGTGAATCCTCTTCCGCCAGATCCTCCTTCGGCATGCGCGCCAGATAGAGCTTAATGGCGGTGTACAGCACATCCACATCATCATCCAGCCGCCGCACTGCGCGCTCCTCGCGCAGTTCGCCCATCACCACCTTGTTGAAGCTCTCCAGCATCTGCTCCACCACATCGCCAATGCGCAGCGTCTCCCGCGCCGCGTTGGCCAGCGCCAGCGCCGGGGTATCCAGCGCGCTGCTGTCGAGGTGTTTAGGTTTGAGATGGGTCTGGTTTTCCGCATCGTCGGCGATCATGCGGCGGCACAGGCGCGCCATTGGTTCGGCAAACGGCACCATCACCAGACAGCGCACCAGGTTGTAGAACACGTGGAAGAAGATCACCATCTCTTCATCGTTAACCGGCAGCTTATCCAGCAGATCGGCGATGTAATCGACAAACGGCAAAATAACGATGCTGCCAATCAGCTTGAACAACAGGCTGCCGAGCGCCACCCGCTTGCCGGCAGCATTGGATCCGCTGGCGTTGATCATTGCCAGCAAGCCGCTGCCGAGGTTAGCGCCAATCACCAGACACAGCGCCACTTTGAACGAGATAACGCCGGTGGCGGTCAGCGTGGCGGTAATCAGCACCGCAGCCAGGCTGGAGTAGCTGATGATGGCGAAAACCGCGCCAATCAGCGCATCCAGCATGATATCGCCGGTCAGCGTCGAGAACAGCACCTGTACGCCAGCGGCCTGCGTAATGGGTTTGGCGGCGGCGACAATCAGCTGCAGCGCCAGCAGAATCAGCCCGAGGCCGATGGCCGCGCGTCCGATCTGGCCGGCGCGCGTCTGTTTGCGGCTGAGGAAAAATACCACGCCAAAAAAGATAAACAGCGGCGACAGCCAGGAGAGATCGAAGGTCAGGATGCGCGCCATGATGGCGGTACCGACGTCGGCTCCCAGCACCACCACCAGCGCGGGCGTCAGGCTGACCAGATTCTGCGCCACAAACGAGGTGACTAATAACGTGGTGGCGTTACTGCTCTGCACCAGCGCGGTAACGCCAATCCCGGCAAGAAACGCCATCGGTTTTTTTTCCACGCTGCGGCTTAACACGCGACGCAGATCGGCACCGTACACGCGCATCACGCCGGTGCGGACAATGTGGGTGCCCCATACCAGCAGGGCGACGGCGGAGAGAAGGTTAAGCAGGGTTAGCACGAATAAAGGCTCCTATGCGCCAGGCAGAAAACAGGCGGCTGCCTGCCTGGCGATAAGCACAGCCGATAAATACCTGCGTCGCGCTGCGTTGCCAATTTTTCGTTTAATTTAAGCGACCTGGCGCAACGTCGACATCTCTAACTGTAGTCCAATCTGCATGCCGGCGGGGTGTAAATCTGCCACGCTGCGGTTGAGCACATCCACCGACAACTCGACCTGATTCGCCAGCACGCGATAGCGGATCACGTTCCCGAGCAGGCTATGGCTGAGAATGGTGGCCGCGATGCCTGCCTGCGGTGCGCACAGCTGGATGGATTCCGGACGAATCGCCACCTGGCTGCTGAACGGCTGACCGGTCAGCTGCGTTGCCTGTTCGGCACTCAGCAGGTTGTAGTTGCCAATAAAGCCCGCGGCGAACAGATCCACCGGCTGGGTATAGAGCGTTTCCGCGTTGCCGTTTTGCACAATGCGACCGCGGTTCATCAGCACAATACGGTCCGACAGCGTCAGCGCCTCTTCCTGATCGTGGGTGACAAAAATGGTGGTTAGCTTCAGCTCCTGCTGAATGTGGCGAATCTGCTCGCGCAGATGGCGGCGAATGCGGGCGTCCAGCGCCGACAGCGGTTCATCCAGCAGCAGCAGACGCGGCCGCGTCACCAGCGAACGCGCCAGCGCCACGCGTTGACACTGACCACCCGACAGCTGGTGCGGATAGCGGCGCGCGAAGTCGGTCAGCTCCACCAGCGCCAGCGCTTCCATCACGCGTTGCTGAATCTCGCCGGCGGCCAGTTTCTGCATCTTCAGGCCAAAGGCGACGTTCTTCTCTACCGTCATATTGGGAAACAGCGCATAGCTCTGGAACACCATGCCAATGGTACGTTTCTGCGGCGGCAGCGGCACCAGATCCTGGCCCTGCAGCAGAATGGTGCCGCTGTCGACATCGGTCAGGCCGGCGATGCAGCGCAGCAGTGTTGACTTGCCGCAGCCGCTCGGGCCGAGCAGGGTGACAAACTCACCTTCGTCGGCGCTGAAATCGATGTTTTCAAAAATGGTGGTCGGGCCGTAGCTTTTATTCAGTTGGGTAACGTTCAGGTAACTCATGGTCAGCCTCGTTCAGGATTGAGGGCATTGGCCAGCCAGGTGACCAGCAGGACAACCGCAAAATAAGAGATCACCAGCGCGCTGGTGAAATGCCCGCTGCCGTTGCGCATGTTGTAGAGATAAACCTGCAGCGTTTCATAGCGGGTGCCGACCAGCAGGTTAGCAAAGACAAACTCACCAATCAGAAAGGAGAAGGAGAGCAGCACGGCAATAAACACCCCTTTGCGCAGATTTGGCAGCACCACAAACAGGGCTGCCTGCCAGGTGCTGGCGCCCAGCAGATGAGCCGCGTCAATCAGCTCTTTCAGGTTGATGG
Organism: gamma proteobacterium symbiont of Axiagastus rosmarus; assembly: GCF_059730925.1. NCBI lineage: Bacteria > Pseudomonadati > Pseudomonadota > Gammaproteobacteria > gamma proteobacterium symbiont of Axiagastus rosmarus. The sequence goes on along the minus strand of NZ_AP035925.1, from coordinate 3,765,047 downwards.
CCTGCATGTTGTTGGCAATGGCGCGGTAGATAAACGGCAACGCAATGGTGAAGTAACAGCCGATGAGAATCCATGGCGTGCCGGTCAGCATCAGCGGGCCCGAGGAGTAGAGCTGCAGCAGCCCGACCGACGAGACTACCGGCGGCACGGCAAACGGCATCAGAATCAGCACGTTCATCACCGCGTCCAGTTTTGGATAGTAGTAAGCGATTACAAACATCGCAGGCAGCACCAGCAGCAGGGAGAACAGCAGCGCACCCACGCAGATCAGCAGCGAATGACCGAGCGCGGTGAGGAAGCGCGGATCGCTCCACAACTGCGTCAGCCACTTCAGGGTAAAGCCCTGCGGCAGAATGGTATCGCTCCACTCGCTGGAGATGCCGTACAGCAGCGTCGCCAGCAGCGGTGCGGCGAGCACGATCAGCAGCAGCCAGACAATCAGGCGATGGTAGAGTTTTTCGACGCGAGACATGTCAGGACTCCTGTACGCGGGCATGCAGATAGCTGCGACGCACCAGATACTGCTGCACCACGGTAATCAGCGCCATAATCAGCACCAGCAGCATCGCCAGCGCGCCGCCGGTATTGGGATCGAGCGAGATATCGCCTGATACCAGCGCGGCGATGCGCACCGGCACCACGTTGAAGTTGCCGGTGGTCAGCGCGTAAATGGTGGCGTAGGCGCCCAGCGCGTTGGCCAGCAAAATTACAAAGGTGCCGAGCAGTGCCGGAAACAGAATCGGCAGGCCGATGTGCCACCAGTAGCGCCAGCGGCTGGCACCGAGCAGTGCCGCCGACTCTTCCCAGTCTTTCCGCAGCCCGTCAAACGCCGGGTAGAGCAGCAGAATACCGAGCGGAATCTGGAACCAGGTGTAAACCAGCACCATGCCGTCGCGCGAAAACAGCTTAAAGCTGTCCAGCCAGCCGTAGTGGCGCAGCAGCAGCGTCAGGCAGCCGTTCAGTCCGAGCAGGATGACAAAGGCGAAGGCCAGCGGCACGCCGGCGAAGTTGCTGGTCATATTGGTGAACGACAGCAAAAAGCGCTGAAAACGCCCGGTGCCGAGCTTGTGCAGCGAATAACCGGCAAGCAGCGCGATCAGCAGGCCGTAAACGCTCGACCACAGCGAAATATCCAGCGACAGGCGAAAAGCCTGCAGGTAGAACGGTGAAGTGAGGATATCGCTGTAGTTGTCGATGCCCCAGCGCTCATTGATATCGCTCCAGAAGCTGTTGATGGCAATCCACAGCAGCGGCGCGAGCTGGAAGGCGATCCAGAACAGCACGAACGGCAGCAGCAGCAGCGAGGCCAGGGTTTTGCCCTTCATCAGCGCGGCTCCGCCAGCAGACCGCGACACAGCGGTTTGTCGTGCGGGACGCCGAGCAGGGTGCAGACGGTGCCGCACAGGTCGGTTTGCTGCGGCTCCAGGTCGGGCTGCAGCGAGAAGCCGCGGCCAAAAACAAACAGCGGCACCTGCGTCTCTTCCGGCAGAATACCGCCGTGCGAGCGATCGTCGTTCATGCCGTGATCGGCGGTGACAATCACCTGATAACCGGCGGCCAGCCAGCCGGGCATCCACTGCGACAGATAGCCATCCGCCATTCGTGCCCGGTTACGGTACTGCGGTGATGACAGGCTGTGCTTGTGCCCGGCATCGTCGATGTTCATTGGGTGAATCAGCAGGAAATCGGGATCGTGCTGCAGGCGCAGGCTTTCGGCATCCTCGAACAGATGCGAGTCGGGGTAACCGTCGTCCCAGTAGAAATGGCCGTACTGGATCGGCAGGTCGGGCGCGTTAGTGTGGCGATCGCGCGCGGCGTTGAACGGCGAGCGGTTATACAGTTCGCTCACCCAGTGATAAGCGGCAGCGGCGGTAGTGAGTCCGGCGTCGCGCGCGTAGTGGAAGATACTGCGCTGATTGCTCAGGCGATTGACGCCGTTGTGAATGATGCCGCTGCGCACCGGCGGAATGCCGGTCAGAATGCATTCGTACAGCGGACGCGACAGCGACGGCAATTCGCAGGTCAGCGTGTAATAGTGGCCGTTGCCCTGTTTGCATTCGGCAAACAGATAGCCCATGGCGTGCTGCGCCACCTGATTACTCAGCCCATCGAGTACCACCAGGATTGTTTTCATCCCCGCTCCCTCAGGTGCGCATGAATGCGCACCCTGTAAAAATTGGTGATAGGTACCGGCGCAATGTATTGCGCATTGCCGGAAAACGGATGCGCGATACATCGCGCCGCTACGGTATGTGCGACTGGCAGAACGTCTGCATTACTGTTTCATGTTAATAACCACATTCTCCTGCCAGAGGCGCGGCAGCAGTTTTGAGGTCTTATCCCAGGCAGCCTGATCTTTGATCGGACGGGCATTTTTATATTCCGACTGCGGCAGCAGTTTGGCCTGCACGTCTGCTGGCAGCGTTAAATGCTCGGCGCGAATCGGGCGCGCATAGCCTTTCGCCAGGTTGATCTGGCCCTCATCCGACAGAATGTATTCACGCGCCAGCTTCGCCGCGTTCGGGTGGCGGGCGTATTTGTTGATAATGGTGGTGTAGCCAGAAGTCACGGACCCGTCCGACGGAATCACCACTTCGTAGCGATTTTTATCAATCTGATCGCGGTAGTTCAGGCCGTTGAAGTCCCACACCACGGCGACCTGAATCTCACCTTTTTCGATGTTGGCGATCACCGGATCGGTCACGCCAAGGCGGCCCTGTTTCGCCAGCTCGCCAAAGAACGCCAGCGCCGGCTTGATGTTCTTCTCGTCACCGCCCAGCGCATAGCTGGCGGCGAGGACGCCGTTTGCCGCCTGAGCTGCCGTGCCGACGTCGCCGATAGTGACCACATACTTACCTTTTTTCAGATCGGCCCAGCTGTGCGGGGCGTCTTTCACCTGCTGCTTGTCGATCAGGAAAGCGATGGTGCCGGTGTAGGCCAGCATCCAATTGCCATCGGCGTCTTTCGCCCATGCCGGAATCTGATCCCAGTGCGTCGGTTTGTAGGGTTGCGCCACGCCTTTGGCGACGGCAATCGGACCGAAAGCGGCGCCCACGTCGCCGATATCGGCGCTGGCGTTATCCTGCTCGGCGGCAAACTTCGCCAGCTCCTGCGCCGAAGACATATCGGTATCACTGTGCTTGAGACCGTATTTGGTGCTGAGATCGTTCCAGGTATCTTTCCAGTTAGCCCAGGTGTCAGGCATACCGACGCTGTTCACCTGGCCTTCGGCGCGTGCGGCTTTTTCCAGCGCGGCAAGATCATTATCGGCGGCATGCGCGGCGGGCAGCGCAAGCAGAACGGCACTGGCTACTACAGAAGAGATAAACGCTTTCATCTCGGTTGCTCCGGGTGTAAGTTGTGGGTCGTCGTGGTCTAGTCCAGCAAGAACCGAGCCAATGTAGCCCGGATAGATGAAGGTTTTATGACCGGGGTGTTGAAATGGGATGTGGCGCGTCGTTCCACATGCGGTTACAGCGCGCTAAAGCGTGGGATGTGCCTTGTCACATTGTAGTCATCGAACTGTCATAGTGCAGATTTGCCCCAAAATGAGGCTAAAAAATGTCGTCGAAAACCGCAGATGTGATCGCCGCCGCACTATGCGAACGGATTGAAAACGGAGAGTTTGTCACCAGACGATTACCGGCCGAGCGCGCGTTGAGCGAACAATATTCCACCACGCGCATCACGCTGCGTGAAGCGCTTGGCCTGCTGGAAGCGCAGGGCGTCATCTACCGCGAACTACGGCGCGGCTGGTTTATTGCGCCGCCGCGCCTCATCTATAACCCGGCACATCACAGCCACTTTCACGCCATGGCGCTGCAGCAGGGGCGCATTGCCAGCACTGAGGTGATGGAGGCGGGCAAGGTGCCGGCGCAGCTGGCAATTGCGCGCCATCTGCAACTGCTGGAAGGCGATCAGGTGTACCGCATTCGCCGCCTGCGCCGCATAGATGGCCGCGCAGTGCTGTACGTCGAGCATTACCTCAATCCGGCCTTCTTTCCCGGTCTGCTGCGTGAAGATCTCACCCGCTCGCTGACCGATCTGTATGACCAGCGCTACGGCATTCATTACGGCGGTGCGCGATTTACTATTGTACCCGGCCCGCTACCGGCACGGGCGGCGCCAGCACTCAATGTGGCGAGCGGTACGCCCGGCCTGCTGATTACGCGTATCAACCGTGACCAGCATAAGCGGGTGATTGACTGCGACTGCGAGTACTGGCGTTATGACGCGCTGTGCGTTGATGTTGAGGTGTGATGTATTGTGATTTAGATCACATTACAGCATGATAGCGCCAGAAGAATCTCGTCATCTGAGGCGCAAAATAATGACAACAAAACCAGCGGCGGGGCAGCTTATTGCTTCGGTATTACAGTGGGTACTGAACATTGGCCTGGTGATTCTGGCCGTTATTCTGGTGGTGTTTCTCGGTAAAGAGACCATTCACCTGGCGAATGTGCTGTTCAGTACCGGTGAGCAGGCGTCCTCGTATCTGCTGATCGAAGGCATTGTGATCTACTTTCTCTATTTCGAGTTTATCGCGCTGATTGTGAAGTACTTTCAGTCCGGCTATCACTTTCCGCTGCGCTACTTCGTCTATATCGGGATCACGGCGATTATTCGTCTGATCATTGTCGACCATAAAAATCCTTTCGATACGTTGTGCTACTCGGCGGCCATTTTGATTCTGGTGGTGACGCTGTGGCTGGCCAACAGTAACCGCCTGAAACGCGAGTAATTCCTCCCGCGACGCCAGCGTGGCACAAGCAGATGTGTCACGCTGAGCGCGGTGCGCTACACTAGGGCAACTTTTTTACCGGAGATGTCCTGATGTCGCATGACGCGCTGCGCCAGTTACGCGCACTGCACTGGCTGCCAGCCTCTTCCCCGTTACTTTCACCGCCGCTGCTTGACTGGCTGCTGGAAGAAGACTCAATGACGCGCCGCTTTGAGCAGCACTGCCAGCAGGTTACCGTACAACTGCTGCGGGAAGCGTTCATTACCGCCGATGAGATGCCGCAGGAAGCGGCGTTTCTGCCTGCCGACACGCGCTTCTGGCTGCGTGAAATCGTGCTGTGCGGTGACAATGAACCCTGGCTGATTGGCCGAACCGTGGTGCCGGAGAGCACGCTGAACGGCCCGGAACAGATGCTGCAAAATCTCGGCACGCGGCCACTGGGACGCTACCTGTTTTCCTCCTCGACGCTGAGCCGCGATTTTATCGATCCGGGCCAGATTGATGACCTGTGGGGACGCCGCTCGCGGCTGCGCCTGTCCGGCAAACCGCTGCTGTTAACTGAACTGTTTTTACCGGCGTCGCCGCTGTACCGCGCGCTGAAGCAAGGATAATGCCCCGTGCAAAAGACTTTAACCATGAGCAAATGGCAGGCCTATAGTCGCCTGATGCGTATTGATAAACCGATTGGCACGCTGCTGCTGCTGTGGCCGACACTGTGGGCGCTGTGGCTATCCGGCATGGCGATTCCGCCGCTGTCGGTGCTGGTGGTGTTCGTCCTCGGCGTGTTTGTGATGCGTGCGGCGGGCTGCGTGATCAACGATTATGCCGACCGTAACGTCGACGGCCACGTGAAACGCACCGCCGCGCGACCGTTAGCCAGCGGCGCGGTAACGGAGAAAGAGGCGAAGCTGCTGTTCGCCGGCCTCGGTCTGCTGGCGTTCCTGCTGGTGCTGACTATGAACCGCATGACCATTCTGCTGTCATTTGGCGGGCTGGCGCTGGCGTGGGTTTATCCCTTTATGAAGCGCTATACCCATCTGCCGCAGGTGGTGCTGGGCGCAGCGTTTGGCTGGGCGATTCCGATGGGCTGGGCGGCGGTTAGTGAGTCCTTACCCTTTGTCTGCTGGCTGGTGTTTCTCGCCAATATTTGCTGGACGGTGGCTTATGACACCCAGTACGCCATGGTTGACCGCGACGACGATCTGAAGATTGGCGTGAAATCGACGGCGATTCTGTTTGGGCGTTACGACAAGCTGATTATCGGGCTGTTACAGCTGGCCGCGCTGGGCCTGATGGCGCTGGTGGGCATTTTACTGCATCTGAACGGTGCGTTTTACTGGTCGCTGCTGCTGGCGGGCGGGCTGTTTGTGCATCAGCAGAAACTGATTGCCGGGCGTGAACGTGAGCTGTGCTTCCAGGCATTCCTCAACAACAACTACGTTGGCCTGGTGCTGTTTATTGGCGTGCTGCTCAATACCCAGCCGTTTGTCGCGCTGTTTTGATGGTGGGGTGATTAACCCCGGCGGTGCGTCGGTCGCCGCAGTGGGAAGCGCGTTCTTTCCGCGTCTGAATTCTGACAACGAAAACCGCGGCGCAATCTGGCGTGTGACAGATGCGCCGCGGTTTCCAGTCGTCCATTAGTCGTGCGCCACGGCACTCTCAATGGTCAGACGGACATCGCTGGTGACCAGTTCGGCCAGCATCTGCCACATCATATTGGTACGTTCAGCATCCGCATCACCGGAATCACTGATATAGCCTTCATCACGCAGCGACAGCACCAGCGCGGTAAAGACCGCCTTATCAAAGAACTCCGGCGCATTGATACCGTGCAGCACTGACAGACGCTGAGCCAGCGTGCGGCTCTCTTTCTCCAGCGTGCCACGGTTAATGGTCGGCTTGGCGCTGAGAATGGCGAAGGTGATGGCGAAACGCTGCAGCGTTTCACGAATCCCGGCCGCCAGCAGCTGCAGCGTACGGTAACGCGCCGCACTCATTTTCAGCTGGCCTTCCTGTACGGTGATCAGCCCCTGCCGCGCCATTTCGGCGCAGAGCGCATTCAGCAGGGCCGGCAGTTCGGCACTGTCCCAGCGCAGGAACAGTTCGCTCTTCAGCATCGGATAAACCAGGCTGACCTGACGCAGCAGTTCCGCCTCGCTGATCTCCCGATGCTGCTGCACGATAGCGGCAATCAGCGACGGCATCACCAGCATATGGTGGATGTTGTTGCGATAGTAGGTCATCAGCACCGCCTGCTCGCGCGGCAGAATAATGATCTCGCCAATACTGTCCTGCTCGGTCTCGAACTTGTTCATGCCCATGGCGTGATCGAGCAGCGCTTCAGCGCTGAGATCCGGCACGGTCGACTCGGGTGAGTACGGCACATTGCGCAGCAGCTGGGTGTAGCACTCCAGCTGTTCCGTCAGCTGTTCACGCGTCAGCGAACGCTGGCGCGATGCCAGCAGCGCGGTCACGCACAGGTTCATGGCGTTGGCCGCGCCGGCTTCGTTGATGCGCACCATCAGACGTGCCGCGATATCGTTCACCACCGGCGTCATCCACGCCGGACGCTGAGGATCGATAGGGTCAATCGCGTCGCGCCACTCGGGTACCTGCTTGTTGAGATAGTTAACCAGCGACAGCGGCTCACCGAAGTTCACATAGCCCTGGCCGAGGTTACGCAGCTTGCGCAGGCCGCGCACCATCTGCATGAAACCCTCTTTCTCTTTCGCGGCACCGCGCAGCTCTTTGGCATAAGTGCCGACTTCCATCACGTGCTCATAACCGATGTAGATCGGCACAAAGGTGATAGGACGGCTGCCGCCGCGCAGCAGCGCCTGTAACGTCATCGACAGCGTGCCGGTTTTCGGGTCGAGCAGACGGCCAGTACGTGAGCGCCCGCCCTCAACAAAATACTCAACCGAATAGCCGCGGCTGAACAGCTCGCCCAGATACTCGCGGAACACCGTGGAGTAGAGCTTGTTGCCTTTAAAGGTACGACGAATAAAGAAGGCACCGAGGCGACGGAAAATCGGTCCGGCTGGCCAGAAGTTGAGATTGATACCGGCAGCAATGTGCGGCGGCACCAGGCCCTGATGATAGAGCACGTAGGACAGCAGCAGATAATCCATGTGGCTGCGGTGGCATGGCACGTAAACAATTTCGTGACCATCCTGCGCCAGCTGGCGCACGCGTTCGCCGCCGTGCACGTTAATGCCCTGATAGAGCCGACTCCACAGCCAGCCCATCACACGGTCAGTCACGCGGATCGCTTCGTACGAGAAATCCGCCGCCACTTCTTCCATCATTTCGATGGCGTTCTGCTGCGCTTTTTCATGCGAAATTTTCTTGCTGCGCGCTTCGTCTTCAACCGCTTTCTCAATCGCTTTGGATTGCAGCAGTTTGTTGAACAGATCCTGGCGTGCCGGCAGACGCGGGCCGACGGCTGCCAGCCGCTGGCGGGCAAAATGAATGCGCGCGACACGTGCCAGTTTCTGCGCGATCGACTGATCGGTACCGTGTTCGGTGGCCATCTGACGCAGCGAAACCGTGGGCGAGAAGCGGACAAAGCTGTCGCGACCGTGCCACAGGATGGCAAAGAACTTCTGTATACCGTTAAGAATACGCAGATGTGGCGTCGGTTCGCCCTGAATTTCACGGCCTGGCGCACGGCCAAACATCACGGAAACCGGCAGCATCTGTACGTCCAGCGCCGCATTGTTGCGGTGCAGATCGAGGTAGTCATGGAAAAGCTTGACCGACTCCGGGTTCGCCACGAAATAGGGGAAGACGCGTGGCCCATCGTGAATAAATACGTGGCGCGGCAGCAGGGTGCCGTCAATCTCCAGCGGCGCCAGCGGATCCGGCAGATCGTGCTTCAGGCACTGTGCGCGTAGCGTGAGCAGGTCCGCCTTTGAATCATAAGGCAAAACATACATCACCGGACGGGTCGGATCGATACCGTGTTCCGAGATCGGATCGGTCGGAATGACCTTACTTTTTACCAAAATAGAGAGTGGTAAATTCAACAATTTGTAATAGAGTTTACGCCAACCTGACATAGACAACTTGAAGCCTCTTGTTAGCAAAGCGCGGCAAGCATACCAGAAAGTGCGGCGAAGATCTGTGGCTGTGCCACCTCGCGCGCCCAGACATTGACGTCAAAAACAGTTAAGGGTTCCACAACATGGCAAATAACGTCACCGGTTTCCTGAGAATCATTAAAGCCGCCGGTTATTCCTGGCAGGGGCTGCGCGCTGCCTGGCAGCATGAAGCCGCTTTTCGCCAGGAGGCGATTACCGCACTGGTCGCGGTTGCCATTGCCTGCTGGCTGGATGTCGATGCCATCACGCGTGTGTTGCTGATTGGCTCGGTGGTGCTGGTGGTCATTGTTGAGATCCTTAACAGTGCCATCGAAGCCGTGGTGGACCGCATCGGTCAGGAGCGCCATCCGCTGGCAGGACGCGCCAAAGACATGGGCTCGGCGGCGGTACTGCTGGCTATCTTACTGGCTCTGTTTGTCTGGATCGCGCTGCTTTGGTCGCATTTGCGATAAACATTCCACATTCATCAAGCCGCTGATTTTTCCCTCTGTTTCGGTTTTCATTTCGCCAATACCTGTATATACTCACAGCGACTGTATAAACAACCAGGGGGCGGGATGAAAGCGTTAACCAGCAGGCAGCAACAGGTCTATGACCTGATTCGCGACCATATTAATCAGACCGGCATGCCGCCAACGCGTGCTGAAATTGCTTCGCAACTGGGCTTCCGCTCGCCTAACGCTGCTGAAGAGCACCTGAAAGCGCTGGCGCGTAAAGGTGTCATTGAAATCGTCTCCGGTGCATCGCGCGGTATCCGCCTGCTGATGGAAGAAGAGGCGAGTGAAGGGCTGCCACTGATCGGTCGCGTCGCCGCCGGTGAACCGCTGCTGGCGCAGGAACATATCGAAGCCCACTATCAGGTCGACGCCAACCTGTTCAAACCCTCTGCCGATTTCCTGCTGCGCGTCAGCGGTATGTCGATGAAAGATATCGGCATTATGGACGGCGATCTGCTCGCGGTGCATAAAACACAGGAAGTGCGCAATGGCCAGGTGGTGGTTGCGCGTATTGATGATGAAGTCACGGTGAAACGCTGGAAGAAGCAGGGCGCGATTGTCCAGCTGCTGCCGGAAAACAATGATTTCAAGCCGATTGTCGTGGATACCCGTGAACAGTCGCTGACCGTGGAAGGGCTGGTCGTAGGCATCGTGCGCAACGGCGAGTGGCTCTGAAACCCGGTTGATCTCCCCCGCTGCGGTGGCGCTCGCGCGCTGGCCGCAGTCTGCTTTAATCATACTTTTGTTCCCGGCCCGTAAGGCGCTCGCTCAGGCCGACTACCGTAACCCTCGGGATGGGGCTGATGCAGCTATTTTCCTCTTCTGATAAAGCGCTGTGGCGACTGGCGTTGCCAATGATCCTCTCCAATATCACCGTGCCGCTGCTCGGCGTGGTCGATACCGCCGTGATTGGCCATCTTGATAGCCCGATCTACCTCGGCGGCGTGGCCGTAGGCACCACGGCAACCAGCTTCATCTTTATGCTGCTGCTGTTTCTGCGTATGAGCACCACCGGTTTAACCGCGCAGGCGTTCGGGGCCGGCGATAAACAGGCACTGGCGCGCGCACTGATGCAGCCGCTGCTGATCGCTCTGGCCGCCGGGTTGCTGCTGGCGCTGCTGCGTTCTCCTGCCAGTAGCCTGGCGGCAACGCTGATGGGCGGCAGCGCGGAAGTCCAGCAGCAGGCGCAGATCTTCATTGAAATCCGCTGGCTGAGCGCACCGGCTACGCTGGCTAACCTGGTGATTCTCGGCTGGCTGCTGGGCGTGCAGTATGCGCGTGCGCCGATGGTTCTGCTGATTGTCGGAAACCTGGTCAACATCCTGCTCGATCTGCTGCTGGTGCTGAAACTGCACTGGGGCGTTGCCGGTGCCGCCGCCGCCACGGCGCTGGCCGAATACGTGACGCTGGCAGTGGGATTATGGATGGTGGCGCGCGTGCTGAAACTGCGCGGTATCGATTTCAAACTGCTGAAAAACAGCTGGCGCGGTGACGCGGCGCGGTTATTTCGCCTTAATCGCGACATCATGCTGCGCTCGCTCATGCTGCAGATCTGCTTTGCCTCGCTGACCCTGCTGGGTGCACGCATCGGACCGGATGTGGTTGCGGTCAATGCGGTGCTGTTGATGTTCCTGACGTTTACTGCCTATGCGCTGGACGGCTTTGCTTACGCGGTGGAAGCCTGCTCGGGTGAAGCGGTAGGGGCAAAAGATCGCAGCCGGCTGCTGCTGATCTGGCATGCCGCCTGTCGCCAGGCGGGTATCGTTGCGCTGCTGTTTGCGCTTATTTATGCGCTCAGCGGGCCGCACATTGTTGCGCTGCTTACCTCGCTGCAGCCGCTGCGTGAGATGGCCGATCGCTTTCTGCTGTGGCAGGTAATTTTACCGCTGGTCGGCGTCTGGTGTTATCTGCTGGACGGTATGTTCATCGGCGCGACACGCGGCCGCGAAATGCGTAACAGCATGATCATGGCAGCAGCCGGTTTCGGTATCACTTTGCTGACGCTGCCGTGGTTAGGGAATCACGGTTTATGGCTGGCGATCACGGTGTTTCTGGCGCTGCGTGGCCTGACGCTGGGATGGATGTGGCGCCGCCACTGGCAGCGTGACAGCTGGTTCAGTCAGCCATAAGCGCAGCGCAGGCACCAGAATAATCTGTAATTCCGTGCACAATCCGAAGCGGCTACTATAATTATCTCAAACGGCGCAGATAAGTAGCGCGTTATATGGTTATTTCCGGCATTACATGAGAAATACACCATCTCACTCAGGAAGACGTGGAGGATTGTTATGAACAAAGACGAAGCGAGCGGAAACTGGAAGCAGTTTAAAGGGAAGTTTAAAGAGAAATGGGGCAAGTTGACCGATGACGATTTGACCGTGATCGAAGGGAAACGCGATCAGCTGGTGGGTAAAATCCAGGAACGTTACGGTTACGCCAAAGATGAAGCTGAACGTGAATTGAAAGACTGGGAAAGTCAAAACAAAGATTACCGCTGGTAAGTCTCCCGCTTTAAGGATGATGCTCCTACCCGCTGATCGTTACGATCGGCCTGGCACACGGACGTGCCAGTTACCCTTTACGCATCTTCTTCTTACTTTCGACTTCATGATCGTGATGACAGCTACCCGGCTGCGTGCAGGCAGCAACTTCAGCACAGTTTTCACACAGGCCGTGCGCCTCAATAACGCTATGACGTAAGGTAAAACCCGCCTGATCGGCCAACCCGGCAATGATCTTTTCCACGCCGTGCGCGTGCTTCTCACTGACGGCGGCACAGTTGTCGCACACCAGCATCACCGAGGTGTGCGCCGGCTCGTCGAAATGGTGGCACACCACATAACTGTTATTTGACTCTACCCGATGAATAAATCCCTGCTCCAGCAGGAAATCCAGCGCGCGATAAATAGTCGGTGGTTTCGCCTGGGGTTCACTGATGCGCAGCTGGTCCAGCAAATCGTAAGCGCTAATGGAACCGTTCTGCTCCGCCATCAGGCGCAACACTTCTGCGCGCTGCGTAGTGAGGCGCACGCCACGGTCAAGGCACAGAGATTCAGCCTGCGTGAGCAGTTGTTCGGGCGTGAGGTTTGGCATAAGCATTCTCCAGGTGATGGGTGATGTTATTTTATCACACAAACTTTTACGCTGCTGCCATTGCTTTTTTACCTTATATCACCCAGGAAATGTCCGGCTTTCAGCCACTTATCTGACGCGTTACGCCCTGGTACCTCCTTCTGTTAAGCCATGCTTTTCCTTCCTGAGTTTTTTCTCACAGGTTAACCCATCTTTTTGCTTTGCAACTCACTGACTTAGTGGCTATGGTTCAAAAGGTTTTAAGTAATTTCTGGCATCAATTTAGCTGACGTTCATATTTCTGCATAAAACAACAGCAGAATGGTGCGGGCGTGACCAATTCTGCGAATAGCAATGCTAATTCCTTTCAATTCACAGCAATAAAGCGTTAGCCAGCGTTCAGAATAGGGCTAATAAACTATTCCGTCGTAGAGACAGTCCACGACAATTAAAAGGTGATGGCAGACTCATGGTGAAGACATTATTCAGACGCAAGAAAATTGCTTATGTTGTTGGTTTTAATGCGGTATTTGTTACCTCATCAGCATTTGCTGCTGGCACCTGGTACGATGCGCGTAACGATGCCATGGGGGGAACTGGTGTCGCTTCCTCAACCTGGAGCTCGGCAGTGCTGGCTAACCCGGCATTGATGACCAAAGCGCAGCCTGAAGATAACGTCAGCATCATTTTTCCTTCAGCCGGTGTGCAGATTACTGACAAAGACAAATTAGTGGATCGCGTAGACGAAATTACTGATACGGTGGACCGCTATCGTGACGTGATCAACAACATCACGCTGCCGGAGATCATCAATGGCGCGCCTCAGGTCAGAGCCGCGGCAGGTGATATGGCCAATCAGCTGCGCGATCTGCGCGGTGATAAAGCGAATGGCACCGCAGGCGTGGCGTTAGCCGTCAGCATTCCCAACGAGACCCTTCCTTTCGCCTTCATCACCAAAGCCTACGGCACGGCGCACATCCGCGCTAACGTGGTACAGAGCGATATCGATTATCTGGATCAGGTCGCAAATGGCCGCATTCCCTTGCCGGGCGACCAAAATAATCTGCGCTCCAGTGCCAACGGCCTGGCTGCCCTGATCACCGATTACGGCGTCGCAATGGCGCACGAGTTCACCATCGCCGGTCACCCGGTCTCCGTTGGCGTCACGCCAAAGCTGCAGAAAACCTGGCTGTATAACTACACCGCCAGCGTTTATAACTACGACAAGAATGATATTAACGACAGCCGCTATCGCAGCACCGATACCGGTTTCAACGTCGATGCCGGTATCGCTACCGACTTCGCGGAGAACTGGACCTTCGGCGTGACCGGGCAGAACCTGGTCTCGCGCGATATCGACACCAAAGAGGTTAACGGCTATCGCGATACGTATCAGATTCGCCCACTGGTAACCACCGGCCTGGCGTGGAATCGCGGACCCTTTACCCTGACCGGCGATGTTGATCTGACGGAAACCAAACGTTTTAAATCGCAGGAGAGCAGTCAGTACGCTGGCGTGGGTGGTGAATATCGCGTGCTGGACTGGCTGGCGCTGCGTGCCGGCTATCGCGCGGATATGAAGTCGAATGACACCGATGTGTTTACGGCCGGTCTCGGCGTGTCGCCGTTCAACAATGCGGTGCATCTGGACCTGGCCGGTTCGGTCGGCAAAGACAATACCTGGGGCGCCATGGTGCAGCTCGGGTTTAACTTCTGACCACACGATGACGGGCGGCTGTGTCGCCCGTCACAGCTGTGATATCATTGCGCAGTTTCTCATCACTTAACTGCGGATTTACTGCGTTTCATGACCGATACATTCTCTTCGCAACGTTTCTCCATCGCCCCAATGCTGGACTGGACCGACCGTCACTGTCGCTATTTTCACCGTCAGCTGAGCGGCGACACGCTGCTGTACACCGAAATGGTGACCACCGGTGCCATCATCCACGGCAAAGGCGACTATCTGGCCTATAGCGAGGCGGAGCATCCGCTGGCGCTGCAGCTGGGCGGTAGCGATCCGGCCGCGCTGGCAACCTGTGCAAAGCTGGCAGAAGCGCGCGGATACGATGAGATCAACCTGAACGTCGGTTGTCCGTCCGATCGGGTACAGAATGGCCGTTTTGGCGCGTGCCTGATGGGTGAGGCGGCACTGGTCGCGGACTGTATCAAAGCGATGCGCGATGTGGTCAGCATTCCGGTCACGGTGAAAACCCGCATCGGTATTGACGACCAGGATAGCTACGCCTTCCTGTGCGATTTTGTCGGCACCGTGGCGCAGCAGGGCGGTTGTGATACGTTCATTATTCATGCGCGTAAAGCGTGGCTGTCGGGTCTCAGCCCGAAAGAGAACCGTGAAGTTCCACCGCTTGATTATCCGCGCGTGTATCAGCTGAAGCGGGATTTCCCGGCGCTGACCATCGCGATCAACGGCGGCATCAAAACGCTCGATGAGGCCAAAGCGCATCTGCAGCACCTGGACGGCGTGATGATGGGGCGCGAGGCCTATCAAAATCCCGGCATTCTGGCGCAGGTTGATCGCCAGCTGTTTGGCCGCGAGACACCGGTGGCCGATCCGGTCGCCGTGGTGCGTTCCATGTACCCTTACATCGAAGCCGAACTGGCACAGGGCACCTATCTGGGACACATTACGCGCCACATGCTGGGCCTGTTCCAGGGCATTCCCGGCGCGCGCCAGTGGCGCCGTCACCTGAGCGAAAATGCCCACAAACCGGGCGCCGACGTCCGCGTGCTGGAAGCGGCGCTGGCGCTGGTGGCCGACCGCATTGTGCAGGAAGCCTGATCCCGCGAGCCGGCCTGGTCAGGCTGGCAGGACGGTTTGAACCGCACGGTTTCATCGTGCGGTTTTTAATTCACCACCAGTTAGTCAATTTCACCAAATCAACGTCCCCTCTGCCCTGCATCAAAGCAATAAATCAATGACTTAGCGATCGTTACGACCTGGCACGTATCTTGTAATACCTTCTGCATTACTGATACAGGAGAGCGCTCGTGGAAATATTATTCGTTATCGGCTTTTTTATGATGCTGCTGCTGACAGGCGTATCGCTGCTGGGCGTGATCGCCGCGCTGCTGGTGGCCACCGTGGTGATGTTTCTGGGCGGGCTGTTTGCGCTTGTTATAAAATTGTTGCCGTGGCTGGTGCTGGCGGTGGTCGCCGTGTGGCTGTATCGCGCATTTACCACGCCGCAGGGAGAAGTGAAACTTAACCGGCTGAAAAGGAAAATCAGCGACTTAGAGAAGAGAAGCTGGCGCTAAATGCGGTTACGATCACAGAGTTGGTGATTGCTTAGTACGAATTCGCAATTAAACATATTTTTTACTTATGTTTTCTGTCAGGATAGGTAAAGAAATTCAGACGAATTCATCGCCGCTGTCCCTACACCAGCGCGAACTATAAAA
Source organism: gamma proteobacterium symbiont of Axiagastus rosmarus (assembly GCF_059730925.1). Classification (NCBI taxonomy): domain Bacteria; kingdom Pseudomonadati; phylum Pseudomonadota; class Gammaproteobacteria; species gamma proteobacterium symbiont of Axiagastus rosmarus. The sequence goes on along the minus strand of NZ_AP035925.1, from coordinate 3,749,211 downwards.
AAGAAAGAAAAGGGCTTCCTTCGGGAAGCCCTTCATCATTTCTGCTATCAGGGAATTAACAGGCTGGAACCCTGAGTGGCACGACTCTCCAGCACCTGATGCGCACGTACCGCATCGCTCAGGGCAAATTTCTGCTGCTCCGGCACGTTAAGCTGAATAGCGCGGCTGGCGATAAGCGAAAACAGTTCGCCGCTGGCGCGATCGAGCTCTTCACGGTTGGTGATATAGCCAAACAGGGAAGGGCGGGTGACAAACAGCGAGCCTTTCTTGTTGAGAATGCCAAGGTCAACGCCGGTCACCGGGCCGGAGGCATTACCAAAGCTCACCATCAGGCCGTGGCGGCGCAGGCTGTCGAGGGAGGGTTCCCAGGTATCTTTGCCCACTGAGTCGTAGACTACCGCCACTTTTTCACCGTTGGTCAGTTCGCTGACGCGCTGGGCGATATCCTCTTCGCGATAATTGATGGTGGCCCAGGCGCCGGCATCTTTGGCGATCTGCGCTTTCTCCGCAGAACCGACGGTGCCAATCAAATGCGCGCCCAGCGCTTTCGCCCACTGGCAGGCAATCAGGCCCACGCCGCCTGCAGCGGCATGAAACAGGAAAATTTCATCGGCTTTTACTTTGTACGTCTGACGCAGCAGATACTGCACCGTAAGGCCCTTGAGGAAAGAGGCCGCAGCCTGCTCAAAGCTGATGCTGTCCGGCAGAATCACCAGCCGATCTTCCGCCACATTGTGCAGCTCGCTGTAGGCGCCCAGCGCGGCCTGGCAGTACACCACGCGATCGCCCGGCTTGAAACGCGAAACCGCGCTGCCCACTTTTTTCACGATGCCTGCCGCTTCAGTGCCGAGGCCGGACGGCAGCGAGGAGACCGGATACAATCCGCTGCGCACGTAGGTATCGATGTAGTTAATACCAATCGCCTTGTTCTCCACCTGAACTTCATGGTCGGCGGGATCGGCTGGTGTGAAATCGACCCATTGCAATACTTCCGGGCCGCCGTGCTGGTTGAACTGAATTCGCTTTGCCATTCTGACTCCTGTGATTGTTCATCCTGGGACGGTATACTTGCGCGTCCCTTTCACGATCGGTAATGCATTCACTATGGCAGGAAATAAACCCACCAACAAATCGAACGAACCCCGCGATCGGCAGCTCGAAGGCGTGAAAATGCCGCCGCACTCTCTCGAAGCGGAGCAGTCGGTGCTCGGTGGGTTGATGCTGGATAACGAACGCTGGGATAACGTCTCCGAGCGCGTGGTCGCGGAAGATTTCTTCAACCGTTCGCACCGCATGATTTTCTCCGAAATGCAGCGCCTGCTGGAAGCCGGTCAGCCTATCGATCTGATCACCCTGTCAGAGTCGCTGGAAACGCGTGGCGAGCTGGAAATGGCCGGCGGCTTTGCCTATCTGGCCGAGCTGGCAAAAAATACTCCAAGTGCGGCAAACCTCGGTGCTTATGCCGACATCGTGCGTGAACGTGCGGTGGTGCGTGAGATGATTTCGGTGGCCAATCAGATCGCTGATGCCGGTTACGATCCGCAGGGCCGCAGCAGCGAAGAGCTGCTGGATTTCGCTGAATCCAACGTCTTTAAAATTGCCGAACAGCGCGCCAATAAGGATGAAGGCCCGCAAAATATCGAGCAGATTCTCGAAGCGACGGTATCGCGCATTGAAGCGCTGGTGTCAACGCCACACGATGGCGTGACCGGCGTCGATACCGGCTATCAGGATCTCAACAAGAAAACCGCCGGTCTGCAGGGTTCAGATCTGATCATTGTCGCGGCGCGTCCGTCGATGGGTAAAACCACTTTCGCCATGAACCTGTGCGAAAACGCCGCCATGCTGACAGACAAACCGGTGCTGATTTTCAGTCTCGAGATGCCCAGCGAACAGCTGATGATGCGTATGCTGGCCTCGCTGTCGCGCGTTGATCAGACGCGTATCCGTACCGGTCAGCTGGAGGATGAAGACTGGGCGCGCATCTCGGCCACCATGGGCATCCTGTTAGAAAAGAAGAACATGTTCATCGATGACTCGTCCGGCCTGACGCCAACAGAAGTGCGTTCACGCGCGCGCCGCGTGTTCCGTGAAAACGGCGGCCTGAGCATGATCATGATCGACTACCTGCAGCTGATGCGCGTACCGGCGCTCTCCGACAACCGTACGCTGGAGATCGCCGAGATCTCACGCTCGCTTAAAGCGCTGGCGAAAGAGCTTAATGTACCGGTGGTGGCGCTGTCGCAGCTTAACCGCTCGCTGGAGCAGCGCGCCGATAAGCGTCCGGTTAACTCGGATCTGCGTGAATCGGGCTCGATCGAGCAGGATGCGGACCTGATCATGTTCATCTATCGTGACGAGGTATATCACGAAAACAGCGATCTGAAAGGCATCGCCGAGATCATCATCGGTAAACAGCGTAACGGTCCGATCGGCACAGTACGTCTGACGTTCAACGGCCAGTGGTCACGCTTTGATAACTACGCCGGACCGCAATACGACGACGAATAATCGCGCTTCCACAGTTGCATGCACGATTTGTGCATGCATTTCACGTCATCAGAAAATAGTGTTGGACAACCTCGTCAATTATCAGGTTATCTGTAGCAAAGCGAATCCTATAACGCTGTGGACACAGAATGACTCAGGTAGACGATTACGACCTTAAGATACTGACACTACTACAATCTAACGGCCGCCTTACCAACCAGGAACTCAGTGATTTAGTCGGACTTTCGGCGTCGCAATGTTCACGCCGGCGCATTAATCTCGAACAGGCAAATCTTATTCTCGGCTATCACGCGCGGCTCTCGCCGGACGCGGTAGGGCTGGGCATGGTCGGCTTGATCGAGGTGCGACTAAAAAATCACACGCCCGATTACGAAGAGAGTTTTCACCGCATGGTGGAGCAGGAAGCGGCGATTGTCGACGCGTTCAAAACCACCGGTGACGCCGACTATTTGTTAAAAGTCGCGGTGGCCGATTTAGCGGCGCTGAGCGCGCTGATCAGTCAGCTCGTCGCTGGCCATCAAAGCGTGGCGCATGTGAAAACCTCGGTGGTACTCAACCGTTTAAAAGAGAACGGCTTGATGATGATCCCCGAGCACAAAGTGCGCCAAAAGAGTGCATGATGTGCTAGTGTGGTGCAGATTTGTGCCGTTTTTCGCGCAAAGTGCGCACCAGAAACCGAATTTGTGCATGAATCGATTATTTTACAGCAGATTGATGCACATAAACCTGCAATAAAGCGCCTTAGTTATCAATTGGATAATCGCTGGCACCCATCGGCGGCGACAGGAAGCCGCCGATGTGGTGCGTTTTTTGCAAATGAACGCCATCATTTGCAAAGAGATCGCGCCATGGATAACGCTGTACAACCTTCCCGCATTCCCCACACCCGTACAGAAGATGCGCTGGCTATCGTGCTTGGCACGCTGATGGTGTCGTTTGGCGTCATTTTGCTGAAACAGGCGGGCGCGCTGACCGGCGGTACGGCGGGCGTGGCTTTTCTCATCAGCTACCTGTCGCCGCTCTCGTTCGGCAGCGCCTTCTTTCTGATTAACCTGCCGTTTTACTGGCTGGCCATTCGCCGCATGGGCTGGGAATTTACCCTGAAAACCTTCTGTGCGGTGGGGCTGGTATCGCTGTTCACCCATCTGCACCCGCTGTTTATCCATTTTTCTGCGCTAAATCCGTTTTATGCGACATTGTTCGGTAACGTGGTGATGGGGATTGGGTTTATAGTGTTGTTTCGTCACAAAGCCAGCCTCGGTGGTATCAATATTCTGGCGCTCTGGCTGCAGGATCGCTCTGGTCTGCGCGCCGGCAAACTGCAAATGGCGCTGGATACCTGTGTGGTACTGGCCTCGCTTTTTGTGGTATCGCTGCCGATGCTGCTGGCCTCCATCGCCGGCGCGGTGATGCTCAATCTCATCATCGCCATGAATCACCGTCCCGGCCGCTATTTTGTTTGATGACGTCGACCCACACATTTATGAATAATCATGGAGATCTGCACCGTGTTTCAAAACGTTGATGCCTATGCTGGCGATCCGATTCTGTCGCTGATGGAAACCTTCAAACAGGACCCGCGTGACCACAAGGTGAATCTGAGCATCGGCCTCTATTACAACGAAGCCGGCATCATTCCTCAGCTGCAGGCGGTGGCCGCCGCGGAAGAGCGTTTGCAGGCGCAGCCACATCAGGCTTCGCTCTATCTGCCAATGGAAGGGCTGGGTCCGTATCGTAACGCCATTGCCCCGCTGTTGTTTGGTAAAGAGCACCCGATGCTGCAGGCGGGGCGCATTGCTTCCATCCAGACGCTGGGCGGCTCCGGCGCGCTGAAAGTGGGCGCAGATTTCCTGAAGCGTTACTTCCCGGACGCCAGCGTATGGGTCAGCGATCCGACATGGGAAAACCATGTGGCGATCTTTAACGGTGCCGGTTTTAACGTTAACACCTACCCGTGGTACGACGACGCCACCAACGGCGTGAAGTTCGATGCCTTCATCGCCAAACTGAAAACGCTGCCGAAGCAATCCATCGTGTTGCTGCATCCGTGCTGCCACAACCCGACCGGTGCGGATCTGACCAACGCGCAGTGGGATCAAACCGTTGAGGTCCTGAAAGCGCAGGAGCTGATTCCGTTCCTCGATATCGCCTACCAGGGCTTTGGTGCCGGTATGGAAGAGGACGCTTACGCGATTCGCGTGATTGCCGCGGCGGGCCTGCCGGCGCTGGTGAGCAACTCCTTCTCGAAAATCTTCTCGCTGTACGGTGAGCGCGTGGGCGGCCTGTCGATTGTCTGCGACAGCGCAGAAGAGTCGGCACGCGTGCTGGGTCAGCTGAAAGCGACCGTACGTCGCAACTACTCCAGCCCGCCGAACTTCGGTGCTCAGGTGGTTTCCTGCGTGCTGAACGACGAAGCGCTGCTGAACAACTGGCTGGCGGAAGTGGAAGCGATGCGCCTGCGCATCATCGAAATGCGCCAGGTGCTGGTCAATGTGCTGAACAGTAAACTGCCCGGCAAAAACTTTGATTATCTGCTGAAGCAGCGCGGCATGTTCAGCTACACCGGCCTGAGCGCACAGCAGGTGGACCGCCTGCGCGAAGAGTTCGGCGTGTACCTGATCGCCAGCGGCCGCATGTGTGTCGCCGGTCTCAACAGCCGCAACGTCAATCAGGTGGCTGAGGCGTTTGCTGCCGTAATGTAATTGACGCGATGCCTGTCAGCCGCGCGGCTGGCAGGCACCCGTTCAGCCATCCACGCATTTTCTGTTCCCGCTGTACCTTCTGCCGCCCCCCGCTTTTCCACGCTCTTCTTTGCCGGCTATGCTGGCTGGCGGCCGCATTCCGCATGGCTATAACACCTTAACCCCGGGTAATCGGGACGGGTCTTGTGTGTTCCTGTTAGTGAGGGCGCTATTTTTTGCCGGCGCGCTTTGGCGCACTGCCAGAGCGCTCGCCAATCACAATAAGGAACCGCCCATGAGCTATTTCCCTTCCGCACTGAAACCCCTCTGCATTGCCATGACGCTGGCGCTCGCACTGCCTGCTGCGGCCGTTGAGCTGACGCGTGATAACGGCGCGCCGGTCGGCGATAACCAGAATTCACAAACTGCCGGCGCCAATGGCCCGGTGCTGTTACAGGACGTGCAGCTGATTCAAAAGCTGCAGCGCTTTGATCGTGAACGTATTCCGGAACGTGTGGTGCACGCGCGTGGCACCGGCGCGCACGGTGAATTTCGCGCCAGCAAAGATATCAGCGATCTGACTATCGCTGAGGTGTTTAAACCGGGAACGGTGACGCCGGTCTTTGTGCGCTTCTCCAGCGTGGTGCACAGCAAGCATTCGCCGGAAACGCTGCGCGACCCGCGTGGTTTTGCCACCAAATTCTATACCAGCCAGGGCAACTGGGATCTGGTTGGCAACAACCTGCCGGTATTCTTCATCCGCGATGCGATCAAGTTCCCTGATATGGTGCACGCGTTTAAACCGGATCCGCGCACTAACCTCGATAACGATGCGCGCACCTTCGATTTCTTCTCCCACGTACCGGAAGCCACACACGCGCTCACCATGCTGTTCTCCAACATGGGCACGCCGGCGACCTATCGCGAAATGGACGGTAACAGCGTGCACGCCTACAAGTTTGTGAACAGCAAAGGCGAAGTGCACTACGTGAAGTTTCACTGGAAAACGTTACAGGGCGAACGCAACCTCGATCCGGCTGAATCGGCAGCGATCCAGGGCCGCAGTTACAGCCACATGACAGAAGATCTGGTGGCGGCGATTAACCGCAAAGCGTTTCCGAAGTGGGATCTCTACATTCAGACCATTAAAGCCAGCGAACTGGATAAGTTCGGTTTCAATCCGCTCGACTCCACCAAAATCTGGCCGAACGTGCCAGAGGTGAAAATCGGGCAGATGGTGCTGAATCGCAACGTCGACAACTTCTTCCAGCAAACCGAGCAGGTGGCGATGGCGCCGTCCAATCTGGTGCCGGGCATTGAGCCGTCTGAAGATCGCCTGCTGCAGGGCCGCCTGTTCTCCTATGCTGACACCCAGCTGTACCGCGTGGGCACTAACGGCCTCAGCTTGCCGGTCAACGCGCCGCGCGTACCGGTCAGCAACGGCAATCAGGATGGCCTTATGGACAGCGGTAACGCCGATGACAAGGGCGTTAATTACCAGCCAAGCCGCATCTATCCGCGTGAAGAGCTGCAAAGCGCGCGTTACAGCCATACGCCGCTTAGCGGCAGTACGCAGCAGGCGATGATCGCCAAACCGCAGAATTTCCGCCAGGCAGGGGAGCTGTATCGTTCCTTTAACGCGAAAGAGCGGGGCGATCTGATTACCTCGCTCGGTGGCGCGCTGAAAAGCGCCGACGCGCAAAGCCGGCTGGCGATGCTCTCGTTCTTTTATAAGGCCGATAGCGAGTACGGCACGCGGCTGGCGGCGGTAACGCAGGACGATGTCACCTCGGTAAAAGCGCTGGCTGACAAGCTGAGCGACTGATATGCCGGCGGCAGAGCAAGCGCTCTGCCGCTTTTTCCCGCTGAAGGGTTTACCTTTCGCCGACATGCTGCACACTTAAGTAAACGGTTTAACCCAGGAATGTGGCATGTGGCAGCAACAAACTCTCACGCTGAGCGCGAAGGCGCGCGGCTTTCATCTGATCACCGACGAGATTGTCGGCCAGCTTAATGGCTTAACGGACCTGCGCATCGGCCAGCTGCATCTGCTGTTGCAGCACACCTCAGCGTCGCTGACGCTCAATGAAAATTGCGATCCTACGGTGCGCAGCGACATGGAGCAGCACTTTCTGCGGCACGTTCCAGAGGATGCGCCCTACCAGCACGACTATGAAGGCGCTGACGACATGCCGGCGCACATCAAATCGTCACTGCTTGGCGTATCGCTGCTGATCCCGGTCAGCCGCGGCAAACTGCTGCTCGGCACCTGGCAGGGGATCTGGCTGGGCGAACATCGGGTACACGGCGGCGCGCGGCGCATCGTCGCCACCTTACAAGGGGAATAAAACATGAACACGTCGGATTTACTGACCTACTGCATGAGCAAACCGGGCGCTTCACAAAGTTATAAAGATGAGTGGGACGCAACCCAGGTGAAAAGCGAAGGCGTGCTGTTTGCCATGGTGCATGACGTTGAAGGGCGACCGGCGTTGTCGCTGAAGACCTCGCCCGCACTGGCGGAGTTATTGCGCGATGAACACCACGATGTGTTTCCCAGTGAACATCTCAATAAGTCGCACTGGAGCACGCTGTGGCTGGATGGATCGCTGAAAGATTCGCAGATTTACTATCTGGTTGATGCGTCATGGCAACAGGCTGACGCCACGCGCGCGGCGGGCGTCAGCCATGATGATGAGACGCGCTGATTAAGCCGCAGACTCTTCACGCAGGGTGTTGATATCAATCACGAAGCGATACTTCACGTCGCTTTTCAGCATGCGCTCGTAGGCGTCGTTGATTTGGTTCATGGCGATCAGCTCGATATCCGAAGTGATGCCGTGCTTGCCGCAGAAATCCAGCATCTCCTGGGTTTCGGCGATACCGCCAATTAGTGAACCGGCAATGCTGCGACGCTTGAGGATCAGGTTAAATACCTGTGGCGCCGGGTGATCGTGCTCCGGCGCGCCGACCAGCGTCATGTTGCCGTCGCGCTTCAGCAGGGCGATAAACGGGTTGAGATCGTGCTGCGCGGCGACGGTATTTAAGATGAAGTCGAAGCTGTTGGCGTGCTGCGCCATCTGGTCAGCCTCTTTCGAAATCACCACTTCGTCAGCGCCGAGGCGTTTGCCGTCTTCAATTTTTGACGGTGAAGTGGTGAACAGCACCACGTGCGCGCCCATCGCATGCGCGATCTTCACGCCCATATGGCCGAGGCCGCCCAGACCAACGATACCAACTTTTTTGCCGGGACCGACATTCCAGTGACGCAGCGGGGAATAGGTGGTGATACCGGCGCACAGCAGAGGCGCAACGCCCGCCAGATCGAGGTTTTCCGGTACGCGCAGCACAAAGCTTTCATCAACCACCATGCTGGTGGAGTAGCCGCCGTAGGTGATGGCACCGGTTTCACGATCCTGGCCGTTGTAAGTGCCAACAAAGCCGTTTTCACAGTACTGCTCGAGTCCTTCCTGACAGCTTGGGCAGCTGCGGCAGGAGTCGACCATACAGCCGACGCCGACTAAATCGCCCACTTTATATTTGTGCGTGTGCGCGCCAACGGCGGTAACGTGACCCACGATTTCATGGCCTGGCACCACCGGGAATACGGTGTTGCGCCATTCGTTGCGCGCCTGGTGCAGGTCCGAGTGGCAGACGCCACAGTACAACACTTCAATCTGCACATCATGAGCGCGCAGTTCGCGCGGCTTATAATCGAACGGGGCGAGTTTGGCTTTCGCGTCCTGTGCGGCATAGGCATGCGTAATATTCATGGTGTCTCCAGTCAGATGTGTCGTGAGTATTTGCGAGGGGTCCGTTCAGTGAGGACACTGAAGGACAGAGGCGCGTCAGCGGCGCCAAAAGGAACGCAGTAAGAATAGTCAGCGGGACGCGATGCGTATATGCCTGAAGTTGTCTGTTTCTTGCCTGTTTCTGCATTTGCTAAGGCATTCAGACAATGGCACCGGCTGGCGAGTAACCGGAGCGGTAAGCCGTGGCGAGATCAGAAAAAACGCGCCGCAACAGCGGGTGCGGCGCGTTAAACCTACTTTTTCAGCATCGGCTTGAGGAAGCGTGCAGTATGCGATTTTTCGCACTGTGCAACGGTTTCCGGCGTACCAGCCACCAGGATTTCACCACCGCCGCTGCCGCCTTCCGGACCGAGATCGACAATCCAGTCAGCGGTTTTGATCACGTCGAGGTTGTGCTCAATGACCACGATGGTATTGCCCTGATCGCGCAGTTGATGCAGCACTTCCAGCAGCTGCTGGATGTCGGCAAAATGCAGGCCGGTGGTCGGTTCATCTAGAATGTACAGCGTCTGACCGGTGCCGCGCTTCGACAGCTCACGCGCCAGCTTAACGCGCTGCGCTTCACCGCCGGACAGCGTGGTTGCCGACTGGCCAAGACGAATGTACGACAGACCGACATCAATCAGCGTCTGCAGCTTACGCGCCAGTGCAGGTACCGCATCAAAGAACTCACGCGCCTCTTCGATGGTCATCTCCAGCACTTCGTGAATGCTCTTGCCTTTGTATTTAATCTCCAGCGTTTCGCGGTTATAGCGTTTGCCTTTGCACTGATCGCACGGTACATAAATGTCAGGCAGGAAGTGCATTTCGACCTTAATCACGCCGTCGCCCTGACAGGCTTCACAGCGCCCGCCGCGCACGTTAAAGCTGAAGCGGCCCGGATTGTAGCCGCGCGAACGCGCTTCCGGCACGCCGGCAAACAGTTCACGCACCGGGGTAAAAATCCCGGTGTAGGTGGCCGGGTTTGAGCGCGGCGTCCGGCCGATCGGGCTCTGATCGATGTCGATCACTTTATCGAAGTGCTCCAGCCCGGCGATCTCGCGATACGGCGCAGCTTCACCGCTGGTGGCACCATTCAGCTGGCGCTGCGCAATCGGGAACAGCGTATCGTTAATCAGCGTTGATTTGCCGGAACCGGACACGCCGGTGATACAGGTAAACAGCCCAACCGGAACCGTCAGCGTGACATCCTTGAGGTTATTACCGCGCGCGCCGCTCAGTTTCAGTACTTTGGACGGATCGCCTTTCACCCGCTCTGCCGGCACCGCGATTTCACGCTTGCCGCTGAGGAACTGACCGGTGAGAGAATCTTCGTGCGCCATGATGGCATGCACATCGCCCTCGGCTACCACCTGGCCGCCGTGCACGCCAGCGCCCGGACCGATATCAATAATATGGTCAGCGGCGCGAATCGCGTCTTCATCATGCTCAACCACGATCACGGTATTACCGAGATCGCGCAGGTGAATCAGCGTCGACAGCAGGCGCTCGTTGTCGCGCTGATGCAGACCGATGGACGGTTCATCCAGTACGTACATGACGCCAACCAGACCGGCACCAATCTGGCTCGCCAGACGAATACGCTGTGCTTCACCGCCGGACAGCGTTTCCGCTGAACGCGACATCGACAGATAATTCAGGCCGACGTTGACCAGGAAGCTCAGACGGTCGCCAATTTCCTTCAGCACTTTCTCGGCGATTTTGGCGCGCTGGCCGCTCAGCTTCAGATTGCGGAAGAAGTCCATGGCGTGGCCGATGCTCATATCCGAGATGGTCGGCAGGTTGGTATCTTCCACGAACACATGGCGCGCTTCACGACGCAGGCGCGTCCCTTCGCAGCTGGCGCAGGCGCGGTTGCTGATAAACTTCGCCAGCTCTTCGCGCACCGCGTTGGATTCCGTCTCTTTGTAGCGGCGCTCCATGTTATGCAGCACGCCTTCGAACGGATGACGACGCACCGAGGTATCGCCGCGATCGTTGATATATTTGAACTCAATGTTCTCTTTGCCGGAGCCGTACAGAATCACTTCGCGCGCTTTGTCGCTCAGGCTATTGAACGGCGCTTCAACATCGAAATCCAGATGTTCCGCCAGCGAGCGCAGCATCTGGAAATAGTAGAAGTTACGGCGATCCCAGCCGCGAATGGCGCCACCGGCCAGCGACAGCTCCGGATTTTGTACCACGCGATCGGGATCGAAATATTGCTGAACGCCGAGGCCGTCACAGGTCGGGCAGGCACCGGCCGGGTTGTTGAACGAGAACAGGCGCGGCTCCAGCTCACGCATGCTGTAACCGCACACCGGGCAGGCAAAATTGGCCGAGAACAGCATCTCTTCGGTATCGGGATCGTCCATATCCGCGACGATCGCCGTGCCGCCACTCAGTTCCAGCGTCGTTTCAAAGGATTCGGCCAGACGCGTCGCCAGATCGTCACGCACGCGGAAACGATCGATCACCACCTCAATGGTGTGTTTCTTCTGCAGCTCCAGCTTGGGTGGATCCGACAGATCGCACACTTCGCCATCGATACGTGCGCGGATGTAGCCCTGCGCCGCCAGATTTTCCAGCGTTTTGGTGTGCTCGCCTTTGCGATCTTTTACCACCGGTGCCAGCAGCATCAGGCGCCGACCCTCTTCCTGCGCCAGGACCTGATCGACCATCTGGCTGACGGTTTGTGCCGCCAGCGTGACGTTATGATCCGGACAGCGCGGCTCGCCCACGCGGGCAAACAGCAGACGCAGGTAGTCATGAATTTCAGTGATGGTGCCGACGGTCGAGCGCGGGTTGTGCGACGTCGATTTCTGCTCAATGGAAATGGCAGGCGACAGCCCCTCAATGTGGTCTACGTCCGGTTTCTCCATTAAGGAAAGAAACTGGCGCGCATAGGCAGAAAGCGATTCAACATAGCGGCGCTGGCCTTCGGCATACAGCGTATCAAACGCCAGCGAAGACTTACCGGAACCCGACAGACCGGTCACTACAATGAGCTTGTCGCGTGGGATGATCAGGTTGATATTCTTCAAATTATGGGTGCGAGCACCGCGGACTTCAATCTTATCCATTCACCTTTCCCGGATTAGGCAACGCTCGCCATGCCTTGCCAGCACGACCAGCAGAAACGCATCATTATGGCACAAAAAATAAACTGAATAAATATCCAGTGTTTTTGCTATCCTGTCACGGTCGAAAAACTGGAATCCCGCTCGAAAGTGGGAAGCGTCATTGTGACGTGATACAATTTTTCGCTTAGACTTTTAGCATCAACTCATCGGGAGACAGCAACATGGCCAGTCGTGGCGTAAACAAAGTGATTCTTGTCGGGAATCTGGGTCAGGATCCGGAAGTGCGCTACATGCCGAATGGTGGCGCGGTAGCCAACATTACGCTGGCCACGTCAGAGAGCTGGCGCGACAAGCAAACCGGTGAAAACAAAGAGATCACCGAGTGGCACCGCGTCGTGCTGTTCGGCAAGCTGGCTGAAGTCGCCGGCGAATATCTGCGTAAAGGTTCGCAGGTCTACATTGAAGGCCAGCTGCGCACCCGTAAATGGCAGGACCAGAGCGGTCAGGATAAATACACCACCGAAGTGGTGGTGAACGTGGGCGGCACCATGCAGATGCTGGGCGGCCGTCAGCAGGGCGGCAACGGCGGTGGCGCACCGATGGGCGGCCAGGGCGGCGGCAACAATAACGGCTGGGGCCAGCCGCAGCAGCCACAGGGTGGGGGCAACCAGTTCAGCGGCGGCGCGCAGCAGCGTCCACAGCAGCAGAGCGCACCGGCGAACAACGAACCACCAATGGATTTCGACGACGATATCCCGTTCTGAAGTAGAACTAAGACACTTTAGTAAAATATTTAAAACAAATCCCTGTATATACAGGGATTTTTTTATTTCTATGAACAAAAATTGTCAATTATCTATTGCCAAAATAATAACATAAGTATACTATGAACTAACTGTAAAATTGTAAAATATAAGGAGGTGTTTATGAGTTATGGAATATGCAATTTCATTTTAAAGAGTTCTGAACGCTACTGTATAGTAATAGATAAATCTTCAAACCTACCTCCTTATTATCCAAACCTATTTCTTACGTTACAAATCAGAAATAATAGTAAATCAGTATCTTCTGTAATCTCAAATGCCACCAACTTAACTATCTTCTTAAACTTTCTTGAAGAAAGAAATATAGATTTAGTAGATAGAATTCTTCAAATTAAATTTCTTGATATTTATGAGATTGAAGATTTGAGGAATTACACACAGAGAAAGAAAGATCAAAGTATAAAATCAATAAGACCCCAAGATTATGTCAATGAGACCTCTCAATATACAAGGCTTACAACTATTTATAAATATGTTGAATGGCTATCACTACACTTAATAACCGAGCAATCAGACATTTTCATTGATAACCTGAATAAATTTGTTGAAAGAATTAAAGTTATGCGCCCAGCTAAAAAAGGACGCAATGGTCATTTGAAAGAAAGATCATTATCTTCTAATGAGATTGAGGTCTTGTTTGAAATTGTAAAGATAAATTCTTCAATTAATCCCTTTGATAAAGCCCTTCAAAAAAGAAATCGAATAATTATTCTAATGTTATATTATTTTGGCTTGCGGTGTGGAGAATTACTTAACATAAAAATAAGTGATATTGATTTTTCTTCAAATATGTTACATGTCGTTAGAAGAGCTGACGAAAAAACAGATAACAGGATAAGACAACCGTTAGTAAAAACAAATGAACGAGTGATTCCTGTGAAAGAATCTCTTATTAAAGAAATCCACGATTATATATTGAATGAAAGAAAGCTTATTACAAAAAGACAAAAACATGATTACTTGTTTGTAATCCATAAGAGCAGCTCAAAAATAGGAGCACCTTTGAGTTATGCAGCTTATAGTAAAGTAATAAAAGTAATTGAAAAAGCTTCACCAAGTTTAAAAGGTTTAACTGGGCATATGCTTAGACATACATGGAATAATGAATTTTCCAAACGAATGGATTCAATGGATATTACACCAAGCGAGGAGAGGCAGGAGCAACTTCGTTCTTATTTAATGGGGTGGAAGCCTGGCTCCGGCACTGCAAGTACTTATAACAAGAGATATGTAGAAGAAGCTGCACATGAAGCCGCATTGAGGCTGCAAAATAGTATAGAGAAAAATTAATCATGTATAAATTATCTATAAATAATTATTTAAAAAATGCCAGAGCGAAACCATACAGTTTCTCATTATATGAAGATATATGGGTTCTGAGTAAGGAAGTAACATTAAACTTCGAGATAGTTAAGAAGTTAGTAGACAGAGAGCTATACGAAAACATAATAAATACTATTTCGTATTTTGCAGAAAAAAATAGCGCTAATTATGTTAAGATAATACTTTATACAGTAAAAAGTTATTTGCAATTCCAGTCTAATGAAAAAGTAAAATTTAGTTCGGAAGCTTTGATAAACTTTCGTGCAAGTTTAAATGAAAATAATGTTTGGCTACTTGGTATAGTAAGGATTTTCCTCAAAAAATGGTTTATTCTCGGATATTCCGGTATTCCTAAAAGTATTATTAATCTTCTAGAGAGTTGGAGGGTAAAAGGAAACCTCAAAGGAGACATGGTTAAAAGAAAAGACCCGAATTATGGTCCTTTAAATGATAATGAGCTTTCAGTTTTTAATGAGAGAGTTACCTATTCTTATGAAAAAAAATCGATTAGTAAAACTGAATTAGTTATTTGTCTGTTATTGAGTCATTCAGGAAGACGTCCAATTCAGATAAGTCATTTAAAAATTAAAGACGTAATCAGTACATTAAACAGAAAGAATGAAACGGTTTTTTTTATTAATGTACCGAGAGCTAAACAAGGTGGTGATTTTAGGGACAGTTTTAAGCTTTTTGCTTTGAAAGAAGAAATTTGGAACTTAATAAAATCATTGACCGAAGAAAATATCACAAAGTTCAAAAGTGAGGGAAAAGTAGGTTTGAAGGAGAGTGAGATTGCGGAACTACCTCTTTTCCCAAACTGGAATGAAATGTTAAAAATAGAAAATCATAATGATTTTATTTATTTACTTAACACCGACAAGTTCCATATTAAAAACCAAAGAATAGATTTTATAGTAAAAAAAGTAGTTAAGAAGGAAAAAATTCATTCAGAAAGAACAGGAGAATTATTAAGCTTATCTTCTAGGCGTTTTAGATACACAATCGGAACAAGGGCTGCAAAAGAAGGGTTTGGTGAATTAGTTATAGCTGAACTGCTGGATCATTCGGATACTCAAAATGCGGGTGTTTATATAAAAAATATCCCAGAGCACGTCGAAAGACTAGACGAAGCGGTGGGGTATCAACTTGCTCCGTTCGCACAAGCGTTCGCAGGGAAACTAGTTGATAATGAGGCTGATTCAGTTAGAGGAAATGACAGAAATAGCCGAATAAGGACAGAGGAAGGTAATGCTGTAGGAAACTGTGGTGATTTTGGCTTTTGTGGCGCTAATGTGCCGATTCCATGCTATACGTGCATACACTTCCAGCCTTGGGTTAATGGACCTCACAAAGAGGTGTATGAGAGCCTTTTATCAGAGAGAAAAAGAATTGAACAGATAACAGGCGACATAGCTGTAACTCAAATTTTAGATAGAAGTATCATTGCAGTAGCCGAAGTAGTACTGAAATGTGAAGAAAGGAAAGAGGAAATAATTAATAATAAAAAAATTCAGGAGAATATTAAATGAGTAACCTATTCCAATTTAAATCAAAATCCACGATAGAATCAGATAAAAATTTAGCGGATTTCATTTATCGCTGCAAAAATGAATTAACAGTTTTTGGAAGTGATTTAAATTGGGATAGTGTTGTTTGGCCTAATATTGCTGTATTCGCAAAGTTAGGAGTAATAACAAGAAAGCCCAAACCTGAAGAGTTAATGGAAGAAGAGTTCCTTGATTTTGCAAAGGCATATTTGAGATATCAGCAGGGCCATAACCCGACAGGTGCAAGAAATGAGTTGAAGGCACTTAGAGCAATCGATTCAGCCCTAAAAAATGTTACAGGTAAAAGTGATATTAGTAATATAAATATTACAGTTCTCAATAAAGCAATTGAAATGGCAATGCCTAACTATTCAGAGGGAGGAATGTACCAGTGTGGTCGAGAGTTAGAAAAATTAGCAAAATTTTTAACAACGAACAAACTCATTTCAAACAAACTTGATAGTTGGAAAAATCCCATAAGAAGACCCAGCGATAATAACAAAACAGGTAAAGAAGCAAAAGAAAATAGAGAGAAAAAATTACCTAACGAAGCTTCATTAAATGCAATTGCTGAAATATTCTCAAATAATCCTACATATCCACGTGATATTTTTACTTCTTCTATATTTACTATTTTAATGTCAGCACCTTGTCGGATTTCAGAAGTATTAACACTGCCAGTAGATTGTGAATATATTGAAAAAGATAGCAAAGGTGTTGAAAGATACGGCTTGAGGTTTTTTGCAGGTAAAGGGGCTGAAGGAGATATAAAATGGATACCCTCAGTCATGGTAAAAAATACTAAAGAAGCTATTAAAAGAATAAAAGAACTGACCGAGCCTGCAAGAAAATTTGCCGCATGGATAGAAAATAATCCAAATGAATTTTATTTTTTAAATCAATCTGTATGCGACAATAAAGACAGAAATTTGACAGTTAAAGAAATATGTAAGTATTTAGGAATCACTTATAAAAAGACTAATACACTTAATTTTTTAAGAAATAAGGGTTTTCTTGTAAACAATGACAAGAGCAGTTCTTTAAACAAAATGTGGACCGTAATTATTGATAATTTGCCTGAAGATTTTCCTTGGTTAAATAAAAAGACTCGAACAAAGTATAGCAATGCATTATTTTGTCTGAATGAAAGTCAGTTACATAAAACAAAAATGACAATAGCGCATTCATTATTTAAACCAGATAGTACCTATTTTAATAGTGATCTTATTAAACAGATTGGAAGAGATAATATCTTTGTAAGAAACGGATACTCTACTGCGAAAGGGAGTCCTTATGGTCTTACTAGTCACCAAGCAAGGCACTTATTAAATACATTAGCTCAACGTGGTGGTTTATCTAATCTGGAAATTGCGAAATGGTCTGGTAGGGCTGACGTAAAACAAAATCGTACTTATAACCATATGTCAGAATTCGAGTTGGTTAAAATGGCCGAGTTGGTCGATTTTTCTGCTAACAAAAAATCAGTCCTTGCTGAAACAAGCTATGGAAACATTCCTATTACTACACAGGAATTTAACCTTTTAGAAACGGGTTCTGTTCATGTCACTGAGTTCGGATATTGTGTTCATGATTACACAATGAGTCCTTGTGATAAATACAGAGATTGTATCAACTGCTCGGAGCAAGTATGTATTAAAGGTGATAGTGAAAAACTAGAAAGGATCAAAGAAAGATATGAAAAGATATCTCGCGCATATAATAATGCTTTATCTGACAGTGGGGAATTTTATGGAGAGGAACGCTGGATTGAACACCATAAAAAGACTCTCGAACGATTAGAAGAGTTAATTGGGATTATGGAAAATCCAGATATCGAGGATAATGCTCAGATAAAACTAAGAGGAAAAGATTTCAGTCAATTAACCAGGGTAATGAATAAAGAATCAGAGCAAAGACTGACAAATAATTCTGATAACATTGATTCTGATATGCTTAATGAACTTAAACTGATTATGGGAGATTAAAACCAATGGCTAAACATTTAACTGAAAATGACATAGAAGCAATTGTTAACATGATCAACGGCTGGGGATCTGAAAAGATTTCTTGGACTAAAATCTGTGAGTCAGCAGAACCCCTCATAGGGAAGCTTCCTACACGCCAATCCTTGAACTCGTATAAAGATATCGTATTCGCTTACACAGCTAAGAAAAAAGGGCTTAAAATCGCAGAGCCTGCGCCTAAGAAGGTATCGAGCTTAACTGTCGCTGCTCAAAGATTAAGTAGTCTTGAAAGCAAGATAGCTCAGTTGAAAGAGGAGAATAACAGCTATAAAGAAATGTTTGTTCTCTGGCAATACAATGCTTACAGATTAGGGATTAAGGAGCATGAATTGAATGCCCCATTGCCTAAGATTAATAGAGAAAGGACTGACGGGGAGAGAAGGTGAGTAATTATATGTCTTCAGATTCGTCAGGCTCGGTGTATGTTACTATGCCATTTATCCAAGGTAGAACTAGGTCATTGTAGAGATTATTATAGTAAGGCGTCCATTCTCCTCGATCATGAGCGTTTGGACCAATTATAGCTAAAATAAGGTATGCTTTGTTAATGCGGTCGTAAGCATAAATTAGCCAATAATCGTCTTCCGGCTTTCCTTTAGCCGTAGTTCTTTCATTCATATTAGTGATATTACGCCATTTATCGACTAAGTCTTTATTCCTGGCGAGGTGGATATGAGACAATAGGGGGGTATCTAACGGTGCGTCACGACCGAAAACGTCAATTATTTCACTACAAATTTTGTAGTTATAAAAATCAACGTAAAAGCCATAGAAGTTTTTTTCTTTTTTGAAGTCGTCAGTGACAAATACTATCCTTTCTTGGCTCAATTTGAATTACCTTGTAAACGGTAATTTACCATGTTCAAGAAAATAATTAAAATTTTCTGTTCCACGTTTTCCAGCAGCTTCGATATCTTCAAAGGAAACTCTTCTCTTAGATTGTTTTCTTTTAGGCATAGACTCAGACTTAAAAGAGGTGTGACCTTTAAAAGCATTAGGTTTCAGAAGAGTATCTTCTTCTGATTTATATAGTGGATTGATCGAGATAAAGTGCAACATTGCATACCCCCTAAATATTTTTTGCTCAAGCGATACAATTATGCAGTATTAATGCCAATATGTCAATCCTCAAAATTTTCTAAACTAAACATATTGAGAATTTGAATTTTATGTTATAGATAAATTAAACCAATTTTGAAGGGATATCATATGAACAATGAACAAAAAAAGATTGAAACGACATTTGCACTTGAACGCAGATTTCCTGACGTAAAAAAAATATTTACAGTATATGAAGAGTTAGATACTCAATCAGATAATGTGATCTATGTTTTAGATACTAACGTCTTACTTTTGCCTTATAAAAATGCCAAGATTGGTGCTAAGCAAATGGAAGAAATAAAATCTATTCTCACAGATCTTAAAAATGATAATAAATTATATATTCCTGAGAGGGTGATTAGAGAGTTTGCAAGCAATCATGGCGAAAAAATATCCAATCTTATCAGTCATTTAAATAACAACAAATCATTAATTAATTTCCCTGTAATTGAATTTCCTAAAATTCTTCAAGATCATGAGTTGTTTAATGAACTTAATGTCAAAGGACAAGAAATTAAGGAAAAAATTCAAGACTACAAGAAGGATTATAAAAAGTTAGTAGAAGATATTAAGGCGTGGAAAGGGAATGACCCAATAAAAGCTATTTATAATGACCTGTTTGATCAAGATAACATTGAGCCTTGTCCTGATAGTGAAGAAGATTTGATCAAAGAATGGGAAGTAAGATTATTGACGAAGCGTCCACCCGGATATAAAGATCAAGGTAAAGACGATTCTGGTATTGGTGATTTTATAATTTGGAAAACTATTATTGGTCTTGCCAGAAAATATGATAAGGACATAATATTTGTTACTGGGGAACAGAAAAATGATTGGTTTGTACGTGGTAATAACGAAGCACTATTTATGCGACCTGAATTGAGTAATGAGTTT
This sequence comes from gamma proteobacterium symbiont of Axiagastus rosmarus, assembly GCF_059730925.1. NCBI lineage: Bacteria > Pseudomonadati > Pseudomonadota > Gammaproteobacteria > gamma proteobacterium symbiont of Axiagastus rosmarus. The sequence continues at coordinate 3,729,432 of NZ_AP035925.1, read as the reverse complement.
TCAGAGTTAACAAATGGCAAAAAAATCGCTCTACAAAGTTTTGATAGCATGTTATCGTTTTATGCAGCCTCCGATAATTTGATTGAAGAAATTGTACAAGCGGAAAAGAATATTCATATCAATCAATTTACCAGCTTTTTAAACCTTTATAATAACATTAAACAGAATCTTGCTGGCTTCGATTATTCAACAAACAATGGATATGTTACTTTAACGGACGATCACAGAAATCTAAGTTTCAAAATTAGGTTCTCTAAAGCAAGTGATAATGCTATTCATATTTACAGTGACGGATTGGCATACATTGGTAGAATAAAAGATAAGCCTCCTTTATCGCAATTAAATATAAGCGAATACGATACTTCTTCGAGGTCATACACGATTAAGACGGGAGAGGCATTCTTTGCTGTCGACAATGCTGGTAACGTTCTTTCTGGTCGTATTAAAGACATTAAAGACGACAGCAGGAATGACAATAACGATTACGTGAATTTTGTCTATGTAATATTTTCTCCAAATGAGAATATGTTTATCTGTTAATACAAATAATTAAGCAAGATCTAAGCGTCGAAGCGCTACGCTTCTTCTCCTGCTTAGTTCTTGCTTTTACCGCCCTTCGGTTGTAAAAGGAAGCAGAAGTAAATCCCCTCAAGCCGCAACAAAAGGAGTTGCTAAGTGAATTTTTCAGACAATATCTTACCATTCCTCTGGAATTTTATTATAGATCATTTTTTAATGTTTGTTCTTTTAGTGATATTTATTGTTGGAGCATTAGTTGTGTGGTTTTTTCATGAAAAACTTCCCCGAAATATCCAAAGTGAAATATACCCAATTAGAATTTTAGTCACATTTTTTTTAATCGTCATGATTGGCTTCAACGGGTTTTATCTATTAAATGAATGGCCTAAACAATTAGATAGTAATACTGAAACCTACAATTCACTTTAATAAAAAACTGCAGTCTTAAAAAACTGCAGCTATAAAATACCCCAATCCGTAAATTAAGATTCCAACTGGAATGATCAAGTCTTTATCATTTCTAATTATGCTGATTAATTTATTCATATATTCTCCTCTTTTAATTAATAATTAAATATATATTTATACTCAAGTCAATAGTTGACAAATCTGGTTCCTGATTTATAAAAGAACAATCAGCATAAATGGTATATGGATATGCCCGCTGTGTTTCTTGAATCGCCACGGATAATCTAGACACTTTCGAGCCGTTGATAATATTTGTTTTCGTATTCAGTTGGTGGCATCTGATCGCTCGAGCCATGCCGACGCTTACTGTTATAAAACATTTCGATGTAATCAAAAATATCACTGCGGGCTTCTTCCCGTGTTCCGTAGATCTTTTTCTTAATCCGTTCGCGTTTCAGTAGCTGGAAAAAGCTTTCCGCAACCGCGTTGTCGTGACAGTTACCGCGACGACTCATGCTGCCTTCCAGACCGTGTGATTTCAGGAACGATTGCCACTCATGGCTCGTGTATTGACTGCCCTGATCAGAATGAACCAGTACCTGTTTTTGAGGATTACGCCTCCACACCGCCATTAATAATGCGTTCAGGACAATCTCTTTTGTCATGCGGGGTTGCATTGACCAGCCGACAACTTTCCGGGAGAACAGGTCAACCACCACGGCCAGATACAGCCAGCCTTCGTGAGTTCGGATGTAGGTTATGTCCGTCACCCAACGCTCATCTGGTGAGTCCGGATTGAACTGCCGCTGGAGCCTGTTCGGTACCACGATGCTGGCTTCGCCTTTACGTGCCCGTGGGCTACGGTACCCAACCTGAGCTTTTATACCGGCACGCTTCATCAGCCGCCAGACCCGGTTCACTCCGCACTGCTGCCCGCTATCCCGCAGGTCCAGATGGATCTTGCGATAACCATAGACGCAGCCAGACGCAAGCCAGAACTGTTTGATCTGCCCGGTCAGCATCTGGTCTGCCTGGTGACGCTGTGAATGTGGCTGCTGAAGCCAGACATAAAATCCACTCGGATGGACGTCCAGAACCCGACAGAGCAAACGAACAGGCCAGCAACGGCGGTTGTCGCGGATAAAGGCGTACCTCAGTCGGACAGTTTTGCGAAGTACGCCGCGGCTTTTTTTAGTATGTCTCTCTCGTCGGTAACCCGCTTCAGCTCTTTCTGGAGTCGGCGGATCTCGGCCTGAGCATCTGACTGTTCTTTATTAGTGGATGAGTCCGGGCCGTACTTCTTTATCCAGGCGTAAAGACTGTGGGTGGTGATATCGAGACGTGTTGCAACGCTGGAAACAGAATGACCGCGATCAACAACCTGTTTGACTGCTTCGATTTTAAACTCTTCGGGATAACGCTTACCGCTCATGGGCACCTCTCTTTAAGCCATCTTAAATGACTCCGAGGTGTCTGTTAAAGCCGTGGCGATTCATCTTAAATATAAAAAGGAGTTTATATGGAAACTTTAAATCACTCATTCATGAATGAGGAATCTATCCTCAATTCTGCTTCAGAAACAATATCCCTTCCTAAGATTGAAAATCTTCGTATTCATTGCGTCAGTGTAAGACTAAAAGCTTCTGAGCTACAAAGGCTCAATGAGCTTAGGGGAATCACGCCAAAGGGAGAATGGCTTCGAATGTGTCTTACAGACAGCCTTCCGGTCGTTGTCCCAGAGATAAATAGAAATGCTTGGATTAAGCTGGGTCATATCTCTTTGTCGTTTGAAAAATTAGTTAGTTTATTGCAATCAAAACACCAGGATAGCACCCTAAGCAGAACAGAACTTTTTGTTATCAAAAAGCAAATAAATGATTTACGTATTCAACTTCTAACCTCTAATTACTGGAGTTCTCTTGCTAATGAAAGGAATGCATAGGGTTAAGCGGGGAAAATCGTTTGAAGGTGTAGTCAAATACGTATTAAAGCCTGCACCCCACCATAAACAGAATCCGTTCGTTATCGGTGGGAACATGAGTGGAGAGCAGGTTTCTCAGTTAGTGAAAGAATTTAATTTAACTAAACAGATTAGGACTGATATAGCTAAACCTGTCTGGCATAATTCTTTACGTCTTCCAAAAGGCGAGACGCTCACGAATACACAATGGTTTGCATTTGCAGACGATTACATGAAGCAAATGGGATTTAGTGAAAGCCATATGAGAATCTATGTATTACACGACGACGCAGAAGGACAACATATTCATATTGTTGCAAGCAGAATAAGTTTAGATAAAGGTAAATTATATCTTGGGCAAAATGAAAATCTTATAAGCACGAGGATAATCGAAAAGCTTGAATTAAAATATGGTCTGACTTATACAGGTAATAACAAAGCTGACTCCATTAAGTCAAAATTAAAAACGAAATTATCAAGAAATGAGCTGCAAAAGGAAAAGCGGGAGAACACACCTGTTCCTAAGCGAATCCTGCAACAAAATCTCGAGGATATACTCTCTACCACCTCTGACATTGAGAGCTTTTTGAACAAGCTTTCTGATAGAAGTATTGTAGCTGTTCCAAATATTTCTGAGACTGGAAAAATGAGTGGTTTCTCTTTTGAATTCAGTGGAATCGCTTTTAAAGCTTCGCAAATAGGAAAAGATTATAGTTGGCTGTCTCTTAGTAAAAGACTTAATTATCTTCCTGAACGTGACAATCATTTTTTATTTGTTAGTAAAAGAAAATTCAACAACCGTGAAAAGATTAAATTAATAAATGATACGGATACTGTAGAATCACATGAAGTTGATATTGCATTAGAAATGCAGCCTGAAAAAGCTTGCATTCGCATACCTCCCACACCCAAGTCTACTTTCAGTCATAAACCCTCTGACGTGTTAGAAACCAACGTATTACGCTGGTTGGGGCAGATTCCATATTTAGGTATTTTAATCAAATTGCTAAAAATGAGAGGACTGACGTTGCTATCCCCGAAGAAGAGCATTTCGGTGATACATAAAGGGATTTCTATGGAGATCACTTTACCTAAAACTTTTTCCGCTGTTGAAGTGCCAGAAATAGGTCACAAAAACCCTTCGTAAATTAATCCATTTAAATCATTGTTTTATGCGAGTTTTTTGAATTTTGCCAAACTAATTGATCGATAAATACGATCAATAAACTAGTCATGATAGTCTGTGCCTATCATAAAGCAGGCATTGATCGGTACAAATGATTTGCTTAAGTTTTGAGCTTGCTCAAAAATCGATTTCAAAAGTAGTGACCAATCATATAGTTATCGATATCTGCAAGCTCACTTAACTCAAATCAGGTAGAAACAGCAATGGAAATCAAAAATTTACGTCAGCCGTCCTTTTTCCGCTCTTTCAGAGTCTGGATTGTTGTTGGGGTAGCTTTATATCTGTATCTGCATATCACTGCGGATAACAAAGCAAAAGACGTTCTGATTTTATGGTGTATTCCCTCTTTCTTTATTTTATTAAGCGCTTACGTGTCTTATCTCTATAAAAAACTTAATGCTTCGACTATTGATAAGTATGATAACAACGGCACCTGGAGTCATGAATTCAAAGATTCGAAAATGCTTTTAGACACTCATACCCGAAAGTTGACTTTGAAAAACGGTAAACGTGAAAAAACTTACTCTTTTGATCAGGTTGAGAAGTGGTATTGCCAAATTGAATCTGGAGGTGAAATTGTCGCTTTTGACCTTGTTAGTATTTTAGGAGCAACGGGACACAATCAATCTACCAAACACAATAATATTGAAAATTCTGGTTTTTTTATCAGAGTCAATGATATTGAATTCCCCACTTGGCAAATTAAATTCTATCCACGTGAAGGGAAGTTTCACCACCTTAAAGGAATTAAAGACACAGAAGAACAACTTCAACTCTGGTGTAGGATTTTTGACAATGTTATCAATGGAGAAGTGAAATGAATAAGATTATTTTTTCGTTCCTCATTTTCGGAATTGCTGGTTGCAGTTCAACAGCTGGAAATCATTCTATTTCAAATGAGACGAAGCAAAGTGTAAGCACGAAAATCAAAAATGGAAAAACTACGAAGAATGAGGTTCTTGCTTCCTTCGGCAAGCCAGGCCGTGAGACCAGTACGGGTAGTAATGAAGAACAATGGTTATACTTTTCTTATAAATCAGATATGACCGCATTAACTTATGTGCCTATTATTAATCTTTTTTCTTCTGGATCAGACACGCAATCAAAGTCATTGACTGTCACTTTTAAAGGAGACAAAGTAAGCGACTGGAATTTTAGCTCTAACTCCGACTCAGTTCATAACGGCTTTTAACTAAATGGCATGTAGAGGCATAATAGTCTCTACAGTCTTCTTCCTTTCCTTTTTTTCTTAACAGCATGTATTTTATCTGATAAAAGTGCTTTTTCGTATTTTGCTCTTTCCTTACTGTATATACTTTCAGCTTCAACATTGTTATTGATAACATAGTGAATTAAATACCTGAAAAGAAAAGTGAGTTCATGCTCATATCCCAAATGTTCTACAAGTCTGTCAGTGCTGTTTATCAAAGCATTTGATAGCATGGCAATAATCGTAAAACTATCTATTTTGTTGTTTTGATTAATTGGCAAGTAATATTTTATGTAATATCCCACGCAGAAAAGCCAAATATATCGAATGATTTTCTCCTGTTCAAAACCAGACTTTTTCAATCTTTCAACATATTTTTGTAGCAACAGTATAAGTTTCTCTTCCTGAGAAATATATTTCAGTTTGTTCATAAGTTGCGTCCTTGCAATCAAATAAAATTGTCTTCCTGACATTGATAACTAGTAACATATAAATTTAATAAATCAATAGGCTTAAACTATTAATTGATAATTTTCTAATTATTTATTTTTAAATTATTTACCAAATATTTTACAATTTACGTATAATTCTATATATATCAACAAGATAAAATAATTTTAATAATTTAGGTTAAAGGAACCGTTCTGATTGGCGTACCGATCACCGCGTTATCCAGCCCTCGCTTCTGCGAGGGCTCCATTTCAAAAGCTCTTGTCCAATAAAACTTTTCTCTCCGCACGTTCATACAACGACGTTAATGCGCGCGCCACTCCCGCAGTAATTCTTCCGTGGTTTTAACCCGCACCGGATTGCCCGGCATGATCAAATCCGCCCACACTTCGTTGTGCTGATTAATAAGTTGCTGCGCCGACACATAAGTACGATCGGCGGTGGTGTGGGCGTCGGCCGCCACGGTGATGTGATAGCCAAGGCTGGCCCCGACTTTGATGGTGGTATCGACACAATAATCGGTGGCGCAGCCGCAAATGACAAAGCTTTCAATCTGATGCTGTTCAAGCTGCGCCGCGAGCCCGGTTTGCCAGAAGCTGTCGCAGGCGGTTTTGGTGATGTAAAGCGCGTCGGCGGGTTGTTCCAGTTCGGCGACTATTTGCCAGTCTGCGGAGTCAGCGGCTAAATCCGGCCCGCTATGCTGAATAAAAATGACCTGATCGGCGGCGGCCATCAGCTGATTAATGCGCGCGCAGCGTCCGGCGCGGTCGTAACGCGGCGTTGCCAGCACGCCATTTTGCATATCCACTACCATTACCACCCGTTGTGCCATTGTCGCCTCCTTTATAGGTCAGGCCCCAGTGTCGCGCTGAACGGGTAGGCGCGTAAAGCGATTGGGCTTTGCTTTTTTGGTGCGCGCCGCGCATGCTTACTGCCTGATAGCGTATGGAGGTGTGTGGTGACGGTGGTTCCCGAAGTCTTTCCCTGTGAGCAGGATCGTGCGCAGTTTCAGCACTTTGCTGAGCTGCCGGGCATTGAGCTTTATCAGGCGCACATCTCCCGCTACGCTTTTGAGCCCCATACCCACGAAGCCTTCGGGATTGGCACCATTGAATCCGGCGCGCAGCGCTTTCGCTACCGCGGCACCAATTATGTCGCGCCGGTGCATTCGCTGGTGATGATGAATCCCGATGAACTGCACACCGGTGAATCGGCCTGCGCCGAAGGCTGGCGTTATCGCATGATCTATATCGATCCGGCGGAGATGGATCGGCTGACCGGCGATCGCAACTGGTGGTTTAGCGATGCGCTGCGCACCGATGCGCGCCTGGCGCAACCTTTCTCTCACGCGCTGGCACAGATGTGGCAGGCGCAAAGTGCGCTGGAGCGGCAGGGCGCGCTGCTGGATCTGCTGGAGTGGCTGCGTCCGCTGGCGCAGCAGGGCGTCGCGCGGCCGCGCGAAGGCGCCCACCGCTTTGATGTGGTAAAAGCCTGGCTGCGCGATAACCTGGCAGAGCCGGTGCGGCTGGAGGAGCTGGCGGCGCTGGTATCGCTGTCGCCGTGGCATTTTCTGCGCAGTTTCAAACAACACTTTCACGTCACTCCCCATCAAATGCTGATGGCCTTCCGCCTGTTCGAAGCCAAACAGCGGCTGGCGCAGGGCGAGAGCGCCGCCAGCGTGGCGGCGGCGGTTGGCCTCACCGACCAGGCGCATCTGACGCGGGCGTTTGCCCATCGCTACGGCATCACGCCGGGACGCTATCAAAAGCAGGTGTTCAGCGGACGTTAACCGCAATCTGCTACAAGCCTTTCACCTTTTCCTGCGCCACACTGTGGCGGATTAAAGATAAAGGAAAGGTGTATGTTTGCAGGAATAGTGTTTGCCCTCGCGGCGGGGCTGATGTGGGGCATGATTTTTGTCGGGCCGCTGCTGATACCCGATTATCCGGGCACGTTGCAATCGGCGGGTCGCTATGTTGCCTTTGGTCTGGTGGTGCTGCCGCTGGCGTGGCTCAGCCGGCGCCGGCTAAAACAGCTGACGCGCCCGGACTGGACGGAGGCGGTGAAGCTGTCGCTGGTGGGCAATCTGCTCTATTACGCCTGCCTCGCCAGCGCGATTCAGCGCACCGGCGCACCGGTCTCCACCATGATCATCGGCACGCTGCCGGTGGTGATCACCGTTACCGCTAACCTCTGTTATGGCCACCTCGAAGGGCGACTGCCGTGGCGCCGCCTGATGCCCGCGCTGGTCATCATTGCTGTCGGGCTGGGCTGCGTCAACGCGGCGGAACTGCACGGGCAGGGGTCGGCATTTGATCTCTGGGGCTACCTGAGTGGCCTGCTGCTGGCGGTGCTGGCAGTGGTGTGCTGGACCTGGTATCCGCTGCGCAATGCGCGCTGGCTGCGCGAACATCCTCAGCACAAACCGTCGAGCTGGGCCACCGCGCAGGGGCTGGTGACATTGCCGCTGGCGCTGGTGTTTTATGGGCTGGTGAGCCTGCAGATTCACTGGCAGCAGCCCGATTTCGCTTTGCCGTTCGGCCCGCAGCCGGCGCGTTTTATTTGGCTGATGCTGGCGATTGGTTTGTTCTGCTCATGGCTGGCGGCGTTGTGCTGGAATGCCGCCAGTCAGCGTTTGCCAACGGTGGTGATGGGGCCGCTCATCGTATTCGAAACGCTCTCTGGCCTGCTGTGGACCTTCATTTACCGCCAGAGCTGGCCACCGCTGCTCACCAGCATCGGCATCGGCTGTCTGATCGTTGGCGTGATCTATGCCATGCGCATTAAACCGCAGCGGCTGAGCGCGCTTCCTTAACCCTGCCTCGCTGCTGAGTCATCCACTCAGCAGCGCTTTCCCCTGATATTTTAGGAATTTGACCAGCCGGTAATCCCGCCTCAGTGACCTGATACTGGCCGCCACGCGCACGCTATATAACCGACCAGCGCTACGGCCGCCCGGTTTTCATTCTCTTCCGCTATAAAACTCTCTGCCGTCAGCACGCTAAAAGGTCGACTTTCGCTGCCTTAAAGCGTTCCGGTGGGATAAAAAAAGCGCATATCGGGCAACAATTCGCCGGTTTAGCGCGTAAAAAACTCTTCGCCAGTCGGATTTTTACCCGACTGTGGCACTGAAATTCCAGCGTGAGAAGCCACCTTAGCCTTAAGCGTTACCGGCATTGTTAAGAATGATTCCCAACAGCTGCCAGAAAAAAAGATTAAAGATGACGATGGATTTAAGCGCAGTATTTACCGTGGATAACCGTTTTTCGGCTTTATAGTTTAAACATCATAACGTTTTTGAACCGGAGTATTCCTGGTGTGGTTTAAGAGTTAGCCGACTAGCGCTGATCGCCAAAGCGATCATAAACGCAGCGGCCAGATCCAGTTTAAAACTGAGCCAATGTGTGAGCGGTTACACCGTGTTGTTCATTAACGCTTAACAGAATTGTCTGTGATCAGGTCTGATTATTAGTAATCGTGAAGTAATAGACTAAGCACCAATCTCACCAAAATGAGATTGGGCTAAGTCTAAATGGCTTGAAACGCGAGGCTTTTGCTGGTGTGAATCAATTTTACCGCAAAAAAGGAAGTGATTCCGTGATGGCATTCATCAGGAAAAAGTGGTTCGAATTGTTATGTAGCGAATGCCGAATTTAATGATCTTCATCTCTTCTGGTAAGAACAAATCTCAGCATTAAGTCATATAACATCGGCCTCAATGGTATTAGCGATTATCGGAACCGGAAGGGTAATGATAAACGCTACGGCTAATATCCAGTAAACGACAGCTGCGACGGGTACCGATGTCGAAAGTGGTTTGCAGGAAGTTGACCGCCTGACGCTTTTCATTCGTAGTGAAGAAGTTTTTCAGCACGCTTTGCAGCATCTCCTTGTCGGAGCTCAGGGTCTGCAGCTCGCGCGTAAGGTTCTGCAGTTTATCCTCCAACTCCTTGATTTTTCGACCCTCCTCTGAAGAAAGCCCGGAGAACTTCTTCTTCCAGCTATAGAAGGTGGCCTCGGAAATGCCCAGCTCCTCACAAATCTCCCTGACTTTCACTCCCGTTTCAGAAGCTTTAATGGCATTTGTGATTTGCTCTTCGCTATATCGTGACTTTCTCATAAATGCTCTTACCTTTCTTATCAATTAGTGGATGAGAATTACTGTATTAATATCTGGTACTGCAAAAACGGTATTAATGCAGTATTAAAGTGCGCGATTAGAATTGCGAGGGTTAAATTAAGTTATTTAGAATAAATATCATCATGGGATAAATCTTATTTTATTCTGAATGCCATTGAACGCCTTCCTGGTGCTGGGTTTTTGATATAGATTCATTCCATCCCAAATGCAGAAAAATACGACAATCATTGGAAATTCGGCATAGCCTGCTTGCAAAAAACTCAGGATATGCCTGTGAACTTTTGTCCTGAATTCGGGTTGAAATCGTTTACATCCATCGGGCTTCGCACCAGGTTTAATCGGAATTTTCCTGAATTTAATCGCTAAACTCTGACGCGAGTCTCATTTTTCGGACCAGCCTGGTTTGAAGTTATTAAATTGTGTCAGGCCCACTGAGCGCTTGTTAATTCATTTCAAGGACGTTGTACCGAAAAGCAGTTGCTGTACGTAATACTAAGGACCAGTCAATGAAATTGAGCGTAATGTCTAATGCCGCCTGGATGATGTCTGAGAAGATCGTCTCGGTATTCGGCGTCATATTTGTGACCTCCTACGTGGCAAAATCCTTTGGCCCAACGGTGTTTGGTCAAATGGCGTTTTCGACCTCGCTGTTCTCCATGGTGCAAACCGTGGCGATTTTTGGTACCGAAACCATCCTGTTCAAGCGCATCAGCAAAAGTGCGCCGAAAGGCCTGCGGCTGATGACCGTGGCGCGGACCATGCGCCTGGTGCTACTGTTGCTGACATCAATCCCGGTGTTGATTTGGGTCTGGTACAACATGCAGGAAAACTTCCTTGCGTTTGCACTGGCCTCGTTTATCTCGTCGGTGTTTGTCACCCAAGACACGTTCAGCGTTTATAACAATGCGCGACTGGCGTCGCGGCTCAATACCATTGCTAACTCGGCCGGCTTGCTGCTGGGCTTTGCCATGAGCTTCACCATCGCCTGGCTGCATCTCAATCCACTGTGGCTCACCGCCTCGATTGTGGCCGTCACACTGGTGCCGTACGCCATCAAGCGCGTCAATTTCTATCGCGAACATCAGGATCTGGCACCGCCGCAGGACAAGCGCACCACCTACCTGCGCTACCTGATGTATGCCGGCCTGCCGCTGGCCATCTCCAGCATCTTTATCTCGGTGCAGGTGAAAGCCGCACAGATGTTCCTCGCGGGCATCGCCTCAGCGCGCGACCTTGGCCTGTTCGCCGCCGCGAATACCATTTCGGCTTCCTGGATTTTTATCCCGGTTGCCATCATCACTTCCTGCTTCTCGGAGATTTTCCGCGAGCGTGGAGCAGCCGCGATCAAGCTCACCGCGCGGCTGAACGGCTATGTCATGGGAGTTTCATTGCTGTTATTAGCGGTGATCGCCTTATACGGCGAAAAAATCATCATCGCTTTATATGGTCACGAGTACACACAGTCCGGAAGTCTCATTACGTTACTGTCGTTAGCAACCTGCTTTTCGGCAATGGGGACCGTCGCTTATCGCTACATGGTGAAAGAGGGCGGGTTTAACTATCTGTTGAAGAAGATCATTTGTCTGATGGTCATCAGCCTGCCGCTGTCGTGGTGGCTGATCCAGGGCTACGGCATCATGGGTGCCGCCTGGAGCGTCTTCATCACGGAGTTACTGTCCCTGACCGTAATGAATTACTTCTTCAAAAACGGCGTCATCCAAAAAATTCAGGTTTCCTCACTCAACTACAAAACCTACAAATGAGGTCAGATATGATCAGGTTGAAAGACGAACTCAGAAGAAGCGTACAGTATTTCATCAAAAAGATGCCCTGGGCTTACCAGGATCGCATCTACTACTTTCACAAATTCCGTAAGCTGCCGAACCTGCGTCAGCCGAAGGTGTTCAACGAGAAAGTGCTGTATCGCAAATTCGTCTACGGCGACTACCAGTGCTATGGCCGCCTGTCGGACAAATTTTCGGTGCGTGAGTACATTGCCGAAAAGGTGGGCAGTGAGTATCTGATTCCGCTGGTTTATGAGACCAGCGATCCGCACTCACTGCATACGCTGCCGAGCTGGAAGAACACGGTTATCAAGCCGAATCACGGCTCCAACATGGTTGAGATCCTGCTGGAAGAACCGGATGCGCTGAAAAAACAGCAGATTATCAGCGACTGCCAGCGCTGGCTGAAGACCGACTTCGCCAACGAGGCGCGCGAGATTCACTATCGCTATATCAAGCCGCGCATTCTGGTGGAGAAGTACATCGGCGATGGCAAAACCGCGCCGATCGATTACAAGTTTCACATGTTCAACAAGCGCGACGGCAATTTTGAATATGTGCTGCAGGTGATCTACAACCGCTGTAATCCGCTGCTGTCGATGAACTTTTACGTCAACAATCTTAACGAGGCGTATCACAAAATCCGTGATACCGGGCTGGATGTGTCACCGTTGCTGCCACAGCTGCAGCACGCGCTGGCACTGAGTAAAACGCTGGCCAGCGACTTCGATTATGTGCGCGTGGACTGGTATATCGATGGCGAACAGATCTACTTCGGTGAGCTGACGTTCACGCCAGGCGCCGGGCTGGTCACCGGGTTGGATCGGGGGCTTAATCAGATGATGGGTGATATGTGGATTCAGGATCGTCGCGATACGCAGAGATCGGACGTCACGGTGCCGGAAGTACCACTTCCAGCCGTATTGAAGAAAATTTGAAATCACACAGCAAAATAAAAAACCCCGCTTAGCGGGGTTTTTTATGCGCCGCGTTTACGGCATTGGCCAGTCGGCTGGTGTCTGGCTCATCACCTGAATAAACGCTTCTTTGGTGATGGACATAAAGTTATGCACGTTTTCCATGCTCAGCGTAATGCCGAGCAGACCGGTAACGAACCAGCATGACATCGCTACGCCCACGCCGCCGCACATCAGCGCCATCACGTGGTGGCTGTTCTGACGCAATTTAATTTTCATGGTGCTGGCGAAGAACATCATTAGCGCGCTGAGTAGTTCCCAACGCATGACGATCAGACTGGTAGTTAACGTAGCCATTGGCGAAAAACCTCTTGAGATCAGTAATATCCCTGACATTCATCGGACATCACTGGCGGCAGAAAAGGGAGGTCAGGGAAGCCCTTCTGTCGTCTTAATACAGCTTGAATCTGTGACTTGGGTCACATTATATCACTGGATTTGAAAATTTGAACAAAATTTAGACCTGGTATGGCAGGCAAAGAAAGGGCTGGAGGAAGGTGAAGAGGAGGGGAAAGGCGCGCCCGCGTGGGGCGCACTGACTTCAGCGTACCGGGCAGCACTCGCCGGTGGTGCGCTGGGCAAAGCTGTTCATGCCTTCGCTGCAGTCAAAGTTGACCAGACGCGGACGCTGCACCATTGCCTGGCGACGCATGCTGTGACGATAAGCGGTAGGGGTTTGCGAGAACTGACGGCGGAACACGCGCGAAAAGGTCTGCTGCGAGTCGTAGCCGTACTGCATCGCAATGTCGAATACCGGACGCTGCGTCTGACGCAAGGCTTCGGCGGCCAGCGTGAGACGGCGTTCACGAATATAACCACCCAGCGTTTGTTTCGTAACCGTACGGAACATACGCTGAAGGTGCCATTTCGAGTAACCCGATTTTGCCGCCACTTCATCAATCGACAATGTTTTATCCAGATTCTGATCGATCCAGTTAGTCAGTGAATGGATGATTTCCTGTTGCATCATAGCCTGTTCCTTCTGCAAGGTTATCGCCTGGTTTGAAATTCGCTGTTTTGCTGGGGTGCGAGTATAATTCCTCAAGTTAACTTGAGGTAAAGGCCCTAAATGAAAAAAGAACGCAATTACCCGAAACCGGTGCTGACGCCGGGCGAAGTGGCGAAACGCAGCGGCGTGGCGGTATCGGCACTGCACTTTTATGAAAGCAAAGGCTTGATCAGCAGCACGCGCAATGGCGGTAATCAGCGCCGCTACAGCCGTGATGTGCTGCGCCGTGTGGCAATCATCAAAATTGCCCAGCGCATCGGGATTCCGCTGGCGACGGTCAGCGACAGCCTGATGCACGTGCCGGCGAATAAGCGCATGTCGACGCAGGAGTGGGACGCGCTGACGCAGCACTGGCGCGAAGAGCTGGATAAACGCATCGAAACCCTGACGCGTCTGCGCAACGATCTTGACGGCTGCATTGGTTGCGGCTGCCTGTCGATGCGCGACTGTCCACTGCGCAATCCGGGTGACCGCCTGGGGCAGCAGGGCTCCGGAGCGGTCCTGCTCGATCCGCAACAGGACGAGCCGCAGCGTTAATCCGCTATACTAGATGCCAACCCTTAGCAGCAAGGAATCGCGCATGATTACCGTTCACCATCTGGAAAACTCCCGTTCTCATCGGGTGCTGTGGCTGCTGGAAGAGCTGGCGGTGCCGTATCAAATCAAACGCTATCAGCGGGAAAATACCCTGCTGGCGCCGGACGAATTAAAGAAAGTGCATCCGCTGGGTAAATCGCCGGTGATTACCGATGGCAATCGGGTGATCGCCGAATCGGGCGCCATCCTCGAATATCTGCAGCTGAAATACGACAGCGAGCATCTGCTGGCGCTGCATGAGGAAGAGGAGCAAATTCAGGCGCGTTACTGGCTGCACTATGCTGAAGGTTCGCTGATGCCGCTACTGGTGATGAAGCTGGTGTTTGCGCAACTGGGCAAAAAGCCGGTGCCATGGCTGCTGCGCCCGGCCGGCGTGGCGCTGAGTAAAGGCATTCAGAAAGCGTGGCTGAACAAGCAGCTGGCGCTCCACGGGCGCGTGATTGAGCAGCATCTGAGCCAGCAGCGCTTTTTTGCCGGTTCACGCTTCAGTATTGCCGATGTGCAGATGAGTTTTCCGCTGCTGGCGTTGCAGATGCGCGGCGCGCTGGGTGAGATGCCCGCCACGGCGCGCTGGCTGGAGAATATGCAGCAGCGCGCCGCGTGGCAGCGCGCGCTGGAGCAGGGCGGCCCGATTCAGTTCAATAACGGCTGAGGCGCAGCGGTAACGCAACGAAACAGGACGCCGCGACGCGCTGTCGCGGCACCGCAGCAAACCACCTGAAATGCCAGCCTTTTTCCTCCATGATTTCCTGCTCCCGCTAGCGTAACGCCAGCCATAATTGCGCCAGAGCTGCGCATTATCCTGCCTGCCAGGTGATTAGCAGTTGAAAACGCCACCCCAAACGCCAGATAATCGTTTGCCTTTTTTCCGCGTCACCCCTTTTTGACCTGGAATACGCGGCCACGTAATCGTTTGCCTGCTTTTCTCTCTGAGACATCTTCACCAGGATGATGCGCAAACGCGAGCCGCGCGGTGACCTATATCTTAAAAAACACAGAGGAATAACTATGTCTGGCGAATCACGCCCGGCCAGGGGAAAACTGGACGCCTGGTTCCACATTTCAGCACGCGGCAGCAGCGTGCGGCAGGAAGTGCTGGCTGGCCTCACCACCTTTTTAGCGATGGTTTATTCAGTCATCGTGGTTCCTGGCATGCTCGGTAAAGCGGGCTTCTCACCGACGGCGGTGTTTGTCGCTACCTGTCTGGTGGCCAGCTTTGGCTCCCTCATCATGGGACTGTGGGCCAACCTGCCGATGGCGATTGGCTGTGCCATCTCCCTGACCGCCTTCACCGCGTTCAGCCTGGTACTGGGCCAGCACATTAGCGTGCCGGTGGCGCTGGGCGCGGTCTTCCTGATGGGCCTGCTGTTCACGCTGATTTCCGTGACCGGCATTCGCGCATGGATTCTGCGTAACCTGCCGATGGGCGTGGCGCACGGCACCGGCGTCGGTATCGGCCTGTTTCTGCTGCTGATTGCCGCCGATGGCATTGGCCTGGTGGTAAAAAACCCGGCGGCAGGCCTGCCGGTGGCGCTTGGTCACTTCACCTCTTTCCCGGTGATCATGGCGCTGATCGGGCTGGCGGCGATTTTTGGTCTGGAAAAACGGCGGGTACCGGGCGGCATTCTGCTGACCATCATTGCGATTTCGCTGCTTGGGCTGATTTTCGACCCGGCGGTAAAGTGGCAGGGGCTGTTTGCCATGCCGAGCCTGCGTGATGCCAGCGGCCAGTCGGCAATGTTTAGCCTGGATATCATGGGCGCGCTGCAGCCGGTGGTGTTACCGAGCGTGCTGGCGCTGGTGATGACCGCGGTGTTTGACGCCACCGGCACCATTCGTGCGGTGGCCGGGCAGGCGAACCTGCTGGATAAAGAGGGCCAGATTATCAATGGCGGTCGCGCGCTGACCACCGACTCTATCAGCAGCCTGTTTGCCGGACTGGTGGGTGCCTCGCCCGCCGCAGTGTATATCGAGTCCGCTGCGGGTACTGCCGCCGGCGGTAAAACCGGCCTGACAGCGATTGTCGTGGGTCTGTTGTTCCTGCTGATTCTGTTTATGTCGCCGCTGGCTTATCTGGTTCCAGCCTATGCCACCGCACCCGCGCTGATGTATGTCGGCCTGCTGATGCTGAGCAACGTGGCCAAAATCGACTTCAATGATTTCGTCGATGCGATGTCTGGCCTGCTGACGGCGGTATTCATCGTACTGACCTGCAACATCGTCACCGGCATCATGCTCGGCTTTGCCGCGCTGGTGATTGGCCGCCTGTTTGCCGGCGAGTGGCGCAAGCTCAACGCTGGCACGGTGGTGATTGCTGTGGCGCTGGTGGCGTTCTACGCGGGCGGCTGGGCTATCTGACCGCAATCCGGGCGTCAGTCCGGATTATTCTCTTTATCGCACACGCCGCACATCGGGTAGCCCCGCCGGGCGGCGTTTTGTTTTACACTTTCCGACGCAACATCGCTTCGATTAATATGATTCGCCTAAGGAAAGCATGGAAATCTTCTTTACTATTCTCATCATGACGCTGGTGGTTTCGCTGTCCGGCGTTGCGGCACGTATCCTGCCGTTTCAGATCCCGCTCCCGCTGGTACAGATCGCGGCCGGCGCGCTGCTGGCCTGGCCAACCTTTGGTCTGCACGTCGATTTTGACCCCGAACTGTTCCTCGTGCTGTTTATTCCGCCGCTGCTGTTTGCCGATGGCTGGAAAACACCGATCAACGAGTTTCTGCATCACGGCCGTGAAATTATCGGCCTGGCGCTGGTGCTGGTGCTTATTACCGTGGTCGGTATCGGCTACCTGATTTACTGGCTGGTGCCGGGCATTCCGCTGATTCCGGCGTTCGCGCTGGCGGCGGTGCTGTCTCCGACCGATGCGGTGGCGCTCTCCGGCATCGTTGGCGAAGGGCGCATCCCGAAAAAGATCATGTCGATTGTTCAGGGCGAGGCGCTGATGAATGACGCGTCGGGCCTGGTGTCACTCAAGTTTGCCGTCGCGGTGGCGATGGGCACCATGGTGTTCACCTGGGGCGGCGCCAGCGTCGAATTCCTTAAAGTGGCGATTGGCGGCCTGGTGGCCGGTGTCGCCGTTTGCTGGCTGTATGGCCGTTCGCTGCGCCTGCTCAGCCGCTGGAGTGGTGACGATCCGGCAACGCAAACCGTACTGCTGCTGCTGCTGCCGTTCGCCTCTTATCTGATTGCTGAACACCTCGGCGTCTCCGGCATTCTGGCGGCGGTAGCGGCCGGTATGACCATCACCCGTTCCGGCATCATCCGTCAGGCACCGCTGGCGATGCGCCTGCGCGCCAACAGCGTATGGCAGATGCTGGAGTTTGTGTTCAACGGCATGGTGTTCCTGATGCTGGGCCTGCAGCTGCCGGACATTCTCTCCACCTCGATTGCTCAGGCGAACGCCGATCCTAACGTCGAGCTGTGGATGCTGTTCGCCGACGTCGGGCTGGTCTATGCGGCGCTGATGATCGTGCGCTTCGGCTGGCTGTGGATCATGAAGCGCACCAGCCTGCGCCTGCTGAAGAAGAAGCCGCTGGAGTTCTCCAGCTACTCGCTGCGTGAACTGCTGATCGCCTCTTTTGCTGGCGTGCGCGGTGCTATCACGCTGGCCGGTGTGCTGTCGATTCCGCTGTTCCTCAGCAACGGCGAACCTTTTCCGGCGCGCTACGAACTGGTGTTTATCGCCACCGGCGTGATTCTGTTCTCGCTGTTTGTCGGCGTGATTCTGCTGCCGATTCTGCTGCGCGGCATGGAGAGCCACGACAAAGTGGGGCACCGTCGCGAAATCCAGAGCGCGCGTGCCGCGATGGCCGGCGTGGCGATCGAAAGCCTGCACAAAATGGAGCAGCGACTGGAAAACGACGCTGAAGAGAACATCGATCCTGAGCTGCTGAAAGAGGTCAGCCTGCGGGTGATTGGTAATCTGCGTCGTCGCGTCGATGGCAAAGATGATATGGAACAGGCGCTGTTTGCGGAAAATCTGGAGCGCCGTTTCCGCCTGACCGCGCTGCGCGCCGAGCGTGCCGAGGTTTATCATCTGCGCGCCACCCAGCAGATCTCCAACGAGACCATGCAGCGCCTGCTGCGCGATCTCGACCTGCTGGAAGCGTTGCTGATAGAAAAAGAGGAATAGCCGCCGCGTTTTGCTGCTCTCCGATCCCGCGGCCGCCTGACAGACAGGGCGGCCGCTTTGTTACAGCGATAGCCGTGGCGCGTTATCCGGCCAGTGTTCACGGCAGCAGGCAATCCACGCCTGCGCGCTGCGCGACAGATAACTGCCTTCGCGCCAGATTAGCCCCAGACGCCACTGCAGCTCCGACTCCAGCGGCAGCCACAGCAAGGCCTGTTTATCCAGCCGCTGGCAGATCGGCTCCGGCAGGATCGCCAGCCCCATATCCGCCTGCACCATCGCGGCAAGAAAATCCCACTGCGCGCTGCGCAGCGCGATATCCGGCATCACTCCCTGGCGCTGAAACGCTTTCATCAGCTGGCGGTTAAGCGAAAACTCTTCGTTGAGGATCAGCAGGGGATGCTGAGCCAGCTCGGCCAGCGTCAGGCTGGTGCGGTTGAGCCAGCGCGCGCTGCGCGGCAGCAGCACGCACAGCGGATGGCGCATCAGTTCCAGCGTGTTCAGCGGCAGCTCCGCATCAATCGGCAAGGCGGTCAGCGCAATATCCAGCCCGCCGCTCAACACCGCCTGCTGCACCGTCAGGCCACCAAATTCGGAGATTTTCAGCTGTACGCCGGGATAGCGGCGGCGGAACGCGGAGATCGATCCGGCAATCTGCATGCCGACCATCGGCGGAATGCCCAGCCGCAGCTCACCGGTTTTCAGCTGGTTGATGTCACTGATTTGCGCCTCCAGCTGATGAAACTCCTGCAAAATCGCCAGGCCGCGCTGATATACCGCCTGGCCGCTGTCGGTGAGATGCAGCTTGCGTCCCTCGCGCAGCAGCAGCGTACAGCCCAGCTCTTCTTCCAGCTGGCGCAGCATTTTGCTGATGGTGGGTTGCGTCACGAACAGCTTCTCCGCCGCGCGGGTAAAGCTCTGCTGACGCACCACTTCGGTAAAGTAACGCAGCGCACGCACGTCCATAAGCATTCCTTTTTGGCATAGTTTGAATAATTTTAATTCATTTCTTTCACACTCTGGCGAGGATTTATACTGCAACCCTGAATTTTTAACGGGAAGAGAGAAATGGCGTCCGCGCTTCGTCCGCGCACCACGGATATCCTGCAACGCGTCACGGTGCCGCTGCAGCTGGTGCTGTATATCGCCCTGTTCGTTGCCAGCGGTCAGCTGGTGAGCTGGCTGCATCTGCCGTTACCGGCCAACGTCGTGGGTATGGTGTTGCTGTTACTGTTGATCGTTAGCGGTATCGTGCCGCTGCGCTGGGTTAAAGCCGGGGCCAACTGGCTGCTGGCCGAAATGCTGCTGTTTTTTATTCCGGCGGTGGTGGCGGTGGTGAATTACAGCGACCTGCTGCGCAGTGAAGGCTGGCGCATCTGTGTGGTGATCGCCGTCAGTACGCTGATGGTGCTGGCGGCCACCTCGCTGGTGGTCGATCGCTTATACCGTTTCGAACTGGCGCGCGCCGCGCGTAAGCAGGGCGATCGTGACTGACTTTATCATTAGCCTGTTATGTCTGGCGCTGACGCTGCTGGTTTACTACCTCAATAAACGCCTGTACCGGCGCAGACCCACACTGCTGCTGATGCCGTTGGTGTTAACGCCGCTGGTGCTGGTGGCGCTGTTGCTGCTGACGCACGTCAGCTGGCAGGATTACATCGCCGAAAGCCACTGGCTGCTGTGGCTGCTGGGTCCGGCGACGCTGGCCTTTGCGGTGCCGGTTTACGAAAACCTGCACATTATCCGCCGCCACTGGCTGTCACTGAGCGTGGGCGTGATCACCGCCACGCTGGTGGCCGTGTGCAGTTCGGTATGGCTGGCGCGGCTGCTGACGCTACCGGAGAGCATCCAGCGCAGCCTGGCGGTGCGCTCCATCACCACGCCTTTTGCGCTGGCAGCGGCCCAGCCGATTGGCGGCCAGCCCGATTTGGTCGCGCTGTTCGTGGTGATTACCGGCGTATTTGGCATGGCGGTGGGCGACGTGCTGTTTTTACGCATCGCGATTAAGCAGGGCGTGGCGAAAGGCGCCGGCTTTGGCGCGGCCTCGCACGGTGCCGGCACGGCACGCGCTTATCAGCTCGGCCAGCAGGAGGGCGTGGTCTCCAGCCTGGTAATGATGCTCTCCGGCGTGCTCACGGTGCTGCTGGCCCCGCTGCTGGGTCAGCTGCTGTGGCATGCTTAAGTGGACAAATTTGAGCCTGGGCTCATATAAGAGTTTCCTCGCTTTGCTTACCGTTTGCGCGCGCAAACAACAAGGAAGCGAGAATGAAAAATACCACATTAGCATTAGGCCTGCTGCTGGCCGCCACCGGGAGCAGTGCCGCTGAGATCGGCGGGCAGGGCGGCAGCCATTTCTGGACAGCCCGGATTAACAGCGACCGCACCGCACCAGGCGTGCAGGCAGCACTGGAGTATGTGCATGGTCATCAGCAAACCCATCTGCTCGACGCCAGCCTCGGCTACGGCTTTTCCCTCGGCGCGCTGCAGGTAGCACCGCGTATCGGTGCATTCTGGGCCGATGTGAAAACCACCTCAACATCAAGTCGTGGCATGAATGGCGGGATTCGTCTGATGGCACCTCTGCCGCGGGCAGGGGCCACCTGGCTCTATCTGGATTACAGCCTGTCGCCTGATTTTGCCAACCACAATCTGCATGCGCTGCATCAGCTGGAAGCGGGCGTCTATTACCAGCCGGCGAAGTGGTTATCACTCAGCAGCGGCTATCGCTACCTCTCCGTCAACGGTGATTATGGCCATGCCGATCAAAGCCTGATGGATGGCCTGTTTATCGGCGCTGCCGTGCGTTTCTGATCCCTCCACGGCCGTTCGCGGCCGTTTTCTGCCCGCTGTAACCCATTTTTACGTAAAGCTTTCCAAATAAAGTTGTGTCACGTCGCCGCGCTGTTTACCCTTTGCGCCGAATTATGTGTCCTTCATGGAGTGGATTGTTATGTTTAAGCAACTTGTTACGGGAAGCGTTTTAGGTCTGGCACTGCTGAGCGGCGGCGCGCAGGCGATTGAGGGCAGTGTTGACGTGGGTGAGCACAGCACCAACCTGAACCTTGGCCTCGGCACCGCTTCACCGGGTCTGTTTCTGAAAGGCAACTGGCTGCGCAGCGATCACGACGGCAGCACTTACGGCCTTGGTATGGGTTATAACCTGGATGTGGGTGATTTCCGCGTGGCACCGACGGCAAAAGCGCTGTTCACCCATCCGGAAGATGGCCGTGATGGCTTCACCGTGGCGCTGGGTGCCGGTGCGCAGTATAACTTTAACAGCATGTGGGGCCTGTACGGCGAATATTACTATGCGCCGGAAGCGTTCTCCGATCGTCTGGACAGCTATAAAGAAGCCTCAGGCGGCCTGAGCTTTACGCCGATTTCACTGCTGAACCTGCGCGTTGGCTATCAGTACATTGAGCTGAACAACAAAGGCGACCGTAAAGATAACGTGCTGGTCGACGGCCCGTACGTCGGTGCGTCGCTGCGTTTCTGATGACTGTACCAGGTGCGCATGAATGCGCACCCTACGAAATTCCGTAGGGTCGCCATTTATGGCGACCTGGTCAATCACCGCACTACGTTCATGGCGACCTGGTCAATTACCGCACCGTGTTGATGGCGACCTGGTCAATCACCGCACCCTCTCAATCTTAATGTGCTTTCCCTTGCGAAATCCCGACGCCCGTTTGTGAACGGATGAACTGTCCGCGGAATTTCGCCCGCTCCAGCGCCCCCTGCTGGGAATGATCGGTAATGGAAAACAGCCAGGTGCCGACAAACGCGACCAGCATCGAGAACAGCGCCGGATACTCATACGGATAGACTGGCGTTGCGTGTCCCAGTACCTGCACCCAAATGGTCGGGCCGAGAATCATCAGCACCACCGCCGTCAGCAGGCCCAGCCAGCCTCCCACCATGGCGCCGCGCGTGGTCAGCTTTGACCAGTACATCGACAGCAAAATAATCGGGAAGTTACAGCTGGCGGCAATCGAGAACGCCAGGCCGACCATGAAGGCAATGTTCTGTTTCTCGAACAGAATGCCCAGCGCAATCGCCACCACGCCCAGCACCAGCACGGTAATCTTTGACACCCGCAGCTCTTCTCGCTCGGTGGCCTGACCTTTGCGGATCACGCTGGCATACAGGTCATGCGACACCGCCGAAGCACCGGCCAGCGTCAGGCCGGCCACCACCGCCAGAATGGTGGCGAAGGCTACCGCCGAGATAAAGCCGAGGAACAGGCTACCGCCGACCGCATTGGAGAGATGCACTGCCGCCATGTTAGTGCCGCCAATCAGCGCGCCGCTGGCGTCTTTGAAGGCCGGATTAGCGCCGACCAGCAGAATCGCGCCGAAGCCGATAATAAAGGTCAGGAAGTAGAAGTAGCCCATAAAGCCGGTGGCCCAGAACACGCTTTTGCGTGCTTCTCTTGCATCGGCGACGGTGAAGAAACGCATCAGAATATGCGGCAGGCCGGCGGTGCCAAACATCAGGCCCAGACCGAGCGACAGCGCCGAGATCGGGTCTTTCACCAGACCGCCTGGCTGCATGATTGCGCTTCCTTTCGGATGCACCGCCATCGCCTCGGTAAACAGCGTATTAAAGCTGAAACCGGTGGCTTTCATCACCATGATGGCCATAAAGCTGGCGCCAAATAGCAGCAGCACCGCTTTGATAATCTGCACCCAGGTGGTGGCGAGCATGCCGCCAAACAGCACGTACAGCACCATCAGAATGCCGACCAGCACCACCGCGATGTGGTAGTCGAGACCGAACAGCAGCTGGATCAGCTTACCGGCACCCACCATCTGCGCAATCAGATACAGCGCCACCACCACCAGCGAACCGCAGGCGGAGAGGGTGCGGATGGGCTTTTGCTGCAGGCGATAGGACGCCACATCGGCAAAGGTATAGCGGCCCAGGTTACGCAGGCGTTCGGCTATCAGGAACAGAATCATGGGCCAGCCGACGAGGAAGCCGAGCGAGTAGATCAGCCCGTCGTAGCCGGAGGTGTAGACCAGCGCGGAGATACCGAGAAACGAGGCGGCCGACATAAAGTCACCGGCCATCGCCAGGCCATTCTGGAAACCGGTGATGTTGCCGCCGGCAGTGTAGTAATCGCTGCGCGAGCGGGTGCGTTTGGACGCCCAGTAAGTAATGCCGAGCGTGGCCGCCACGAAGACCACGAACATGATGATCGCTTCGTAGTTGGTGGCCTGTTTTTGCACCGCGCCGGTAATGGCATCGGCGGCAAATACGCTGGCTGGTACGATAGCCAGCGAGGCGGAGAGCAGGCGCTTCATGATTTCACCTCGCTGACAATCTGTTTGGTCAGACGATCAAACTCGCCGTTGGCGCGCCAGACATAAACGCCGGTCAGCAGAAACGACACCACAATCAGGCCGACGCCGATGGGGATGCCGCGCGTCACATTGGTGCCGGCGTGCAAGGGCGTGCCGAGCCAGCCGGGCGCGAAGGCAATCAGCAGAATAAAGCCGACGTACAGTACCAGCATGATGAGGCTGAGCAGCAGCGCAAACGACTGACGTTTGTGCACCAGCTCCTGAAAACGCGGATTGCTTTCGATTTGTTGCCAGACGGCTTCCTGTTGGTTCAGGGCTTCGTTCATCACATTTTCTCCAGAGGCAAGGCAGACAGAAAACTCACGGCAATGTGATTTAACTGGCTGAATATTCTAGTTATAAAGGTTGTGCGATGGTGAAAAGCATACGGCGTAAGGATGGAAGAGCGGAGAGTTGCCTGCCGGGGACAGGCTGATACTCTCCGCCGGGTCAATGCCGGTTATGGCATGGTGATCGATTGTTTCTCCTCGAGCAATTTCTCCACCACGCCCGGATCGGCCAGCGTTGAAGTATCGCCAAAGTTGCTGGTATCGCCGGCGGCGATCTTGCGCAGAATACGGCGCATGATTTTGCCGGATCGGGTTTTTGGCAGCGAATCGGTCCAGTGCAACACGTCTGGCGTGGCAATCGGGCCGATCTCTTTACGCACCCAGTTGCGCACCTCACTGTACAGCTCTGGCGACGGCTCTTCGCCGTGATTCAGCGTGATATAAGCATAGATCGCCTGGCCTTTAATGCTGTGCGGTATCCCCACCACCGCGGCTTCGGCAATTTTCGGATGCGAGACCAGCGCGGACTCGATCTCCGCCGTGCCAAGCCGGTGGCCGGAGACGTTCAGCACGTCATCGACGCGGCCGGTGATCCAGTAATAGCCATCGTCGTCACGGCGCGCGCCGTCGCCACTGAAGTAGCGATTTTTAAACGTCGAGAAGTAGGTTTGCTCAAAGCGATCGTGATCGCCAAACAGCGTGCGTGCCTGGCCGGGCCATGAGTCGACGATCACCAGGTTACCCTCGGTGGCACCGTCCAGCGTATTACCTTCGTTATCCACCAGCGCCGGCTGGACGCCAAAGAAGGGTTTGGTGGCCGAACCGGCCTTCAGCTCGGTGGCACCGGGCAGCGGCGTAATCATGAAGCCGCCGGTTTCGGTCTGCCACCAGGTATCGACGATCGGGCAACGGCTGTCGCCAATCTTTTTGTAATACCACTCCCAGGCTTCCGGGTTGATGGGCTCGCCGACCGATCCCATGATGCGCAGGCTGCTGCGCTGGGTGCCGGCAATCGCTTTATCACCCTCGGCCATCAGCGCGCGGATAGCGGTTGGTGCGGTGTACAGCAGCGTGACCTTATGTTTATCCACCACTTCCGCCATGCGGCTGGGCTGGGGCCAGTTGGGTACGCCTTCGAACATCAGCGTGGTGGCCCCGCAGGCCAGCGGACCGTAGATCAGATAGCTGTGCCCGGTAATCCAGCCCACGTCGGCGGTGCACCAGTACACATCATCGTCATGATAATCAAAAACATATTTGAAGGTGGTGGCAGCATACACCAGGTAACCACCGGTGGTGTGCAGCACGCCTTTCGGCTTGCCGGTGGAGCCGGAGGTATAAAGGATAAACAGCGGATGTTCGGCCTCGACCGCTACCGGCTGATGCTGATCGCTGGCTTTCGCCATCAGTTCATGCCACCACAGATCGCGGCCTTCGCGCCAGCCGGTCTCTTTGCCGGTGCGCTGGAACACCACCACGTTTTTCACGCTGGTGACGTTTGGATTGTTCAGCGCATCATCCACGTTTTTCTTCAGCGGAATGCTGCGTCCGGCACGCACGCCTTCGTCAGCGGTAATCACCAGTTTTGCACTGGAATCCACTACGCGTCCGGCCACCGCTTCAGGTGAGAAGCCGCCAAAAATGACCGAGTGCACGGCGCCGATGCGCGCGCAGGCCAGCATGGCGACCGCGGCTTCCGGCACCATCGGCATGTAGATCGCCACCACATCGCCTTTCTTCACACCAAGGCCGGTCAGCACGTTGGCAAAGCGGCAGACGTCGGCGTGCAGTTCACGGAAGGTCAGGGTTTTGCTTTCGCTGGCGTCATCGCCTTCCCAGATAATCGCCGGGTGATCGCCGCGCGTAGCCAGGTGGCGATCGAGACAGTTGGCGGCAAGGTTCAGCGCGCCATCTTCA
The DNA here is from genome assembly GCF_059730925.1 of gamma proteobacterium symbiont of Axiagastus rosmarus. Taxonomy (NCBI): domain Bacteria; kingdom Pseudomonadati; phylum Pseudomonadota; class Gammaproteobacteria; species gamma proteobacterium symbiont of Axiagastus rosmarus. The sequence goes on along the minus strand of NZ_AP035925.1, from coordinate 3,703,498 downwards.
TACCAGCGAATCGAAATATTGCCGGGGGCAAACGAGGTATTTTTCACTTTGCTGTAGGGCGTCATCCAGTCGAGGATTTTGCCCTGTTCGCCCCAAAAGGCCTCAGGATCGTCAACCGACTGTTGATACAGCGCCGCGTACTGATCGGCATTTATCAGGGCATTCGCTGCAATGGCAGCGGGTACGGGATGCTTGTGTATTTGGCTCATGGCTGACCTCCTTGAAGATGTTAATCATATGTCAATCAAAGGTTAATTGAAGAGTGAGGCCGGGCTTTGTTTCTGTTTTGCAGTCTGGATCACGACCTTGTGTAAGGCTGAAAAGTCACCCAATTCAATCTGTTTACCGGCGCAGGAAATGAGGCAAAACCACTGGCTGGATCAATAAAATTATGAACCAGTCGGTTAAATAAGCAGCAAACAGACCGGCACGTTTTTTCAGCAATCCTGAATAGCTATGCGGAAAATTATCGAATTAACACTTTTCATAACAGCGAGTTATGACAGGCGCATGTCAGCAGCATTTTATGCTGCCTGGCTGTGCAGGATTTAAGCTATCGCCCCAGGGGTTGCATTTACCGTAGTGAAAATGGTACTTATCTCGGCCCTGTTCAGCAGGTATCAACTCAGGCTGCATCATCGCGCGGGCGCATAATGCCGGCGCAGCGGTAATTGATGCAGTCCATTATAACCCTCTATTTTATCGGGCTTTTGCTCACTTCCCTGTGTGTAATGTCTTCTGCACCTTCGCAGCAGAGCAAAGGGGTTTTAACTGAGGAAATAACGCGTTATGAAAGGTTTTAAACTCACCCTCGCGTGGCAGATTCTGATTGCCCTGATTCTCGGCGTTATCGTCGGAACCGTGCTGCATAATCAGCCAGACGATCGTGAATGGTTAATCACTAACATTCTTACTCCTGCCGGCGACATCTTTATTCATCTGATCAAGATGATTGTGGTGCCGATTGTTATTTCCTCACTGATTGTCGGCATCGCCGGCGTGGGTGATGCGAAAAAGCTCGGGCGGATTGGTGTGAAAACCATCATCTATTTTGAAGTGATTACCACCATTGCCATTGTGGTCGGCATCACGCTGGCCAACGTATTCCAACCCGGCAGCGGCATTGATATGTCAACGCTGGCAACGGTGGACATCTCTAAATACGAAGCCACAACGGAAGCGGTGCAGGGTGCGCCACATGGCCTGGTGACCACCATTCTGTCGCTGATCCCGCAGAATATTTTTGCCTCGCTGGTCAAAGGCGACATGCTGCCGATCATCTTCTTCTCGGTGCTGTTTGGCATGGGGCTGTCGGCGCTGCCGTCGGAGCATCGCGATCCGCTGGTGACCGTATTCCGTTCCATTTCCGAAACCATGTTTAAAGTGACGCACATGATCATGCGCTATGCGCCGGTCGGGGTGTTTGCGCTGATTGCCGTCACCATTGCTAACTTCGGTTTTGCCTCGCTCTATCCGCTGGCCAAGCTGGTGCTGCTGGTGTACGTGGCGATTCTGTTCTTTGCGTTCGTGGTGCTGGGTGCGGTGGCGCGCTTCTGCAAGTTGCGTATTACGACCCTGATGCGCATTCTGAAAGATGAGCTGATTCTGGCGTATTCCACCTCCAGCTCAGAGACCGTGCTGCCGCGCATCATGCAGAAGATGGAAGCCTACGGCGCGCCGAAGGCGATCACCAGTTTCGTGGTGCCAACCGGCTATTCGTTCAATCTGGATGGTTCAACGCTGTATCAGAGCATTGCGGCGATCTTTATCGCCCAGCTGTACGGCATTGACCTGTCGCTGACCGATGAAATCATTCTGGTGCTGACCCTGATGGTGACGTCGAAAGGCATCGCAGGTGTGCCGGGCGTCTCGTTTGTGGTGCTGCTGGCCACGCTGGGCAGCGTTGGTATTCCGCTGGAAGGTCTGGCGTTTATCGCCGGCGTCGACCGTATCATGGACATGGCGCGCACCGCGCTCAACGTCATCGGTAACGCGCTGGCGGTGCTGGTTATTGCCCGCTGGGAAAACCAGTTTGATACCAAACAGGCCGCCGCCTACGAGCTGCAGCTGCGCACGCAAAATGCCAGCTAAGCGACACGCTCTCTGACTGAACCCGCCTTCTGGCGGGTTTTTTTATGTCCGCTGCCGCAAAAGGCAAAAAAATTGACCTGAGCAGGAGGAATTAACAATTCTATATGATATATAGTTTCAAGAATAAATTATTCCTGAAGGGAGCGAACATGAACATTGATCTGAGCCAGATGATCACCGAGGGCCGCAACCCGGCGAGCCAGAACATTGACGAGCTGAACACGGAAGCGATGCTGCGCGTCATTAACGATGAAGACAAAAAAGTGGCGCTGGCGGTGGAAGCTATCGTGCCGCAGATTGCTGAGGTGGTGGATGCCATCACGGCGGCATTCAGCCAGGGCGGACGTCTGATTTACTGCGGTGCCGGGACCTCCGGCCGTCTCGGTATTCTCGATGCCAGCGAATGCCCGCCCACGTTCGGCACGCCGCGCAGTCAGGTGGTCGGGCTGATCGCCGGCGGCCACACCGCCATTTTACAGGCGGTGGAAAACGCCGAGGACAATCGCGAGCAGGGAGCGCAGGATTTAAAAGATATCGACTTTTCGGCGCGCGATGTGCTGGTCGGCATTGCTGCCAGCGGCCGCACACCTTATGTGCTCGGTGCGCTGGCCTGGGCGAAGCAGCAGGGCGCCTTCACCGCCGCGCTGACCTGTAATCCCAACAGCGCCATGTCGCAGGCGGCGGACGTCGCCCTGACGCCGGTGGTAGGCCCGGAAGTGGTCACCGGCTCGTCACGCATGAAAGCCGGCACCGCGCAGAAGCTGGTGCTCAATATGCTGACCACCGGCGCCATGATCCGCAGCGGCAAAGTGTACGGCAACCTGATGGTCGATGTAGAAGCCACCAATCAGAAACTGGTGCAGCGGCAAATCAACATCGTTAAGCAGGCCACCGAATGTGACGATGCCCGCGCACAGCAGGCGCTGGCAGCGTGCGGCGGCCACTGTAAAACCGCCATTGTGATGATACTGGCGGACCTGAACGCCGATGACGCGCAGGCGCTGCTGGCGCAGAACCACGGCTTTATCCGCCAGGCATTACACCACGCAGGAGCGCAATGATGGCGGCGATCACTGAAAGCTTATTACGCGATATCCTGCAGGCGGTCGGCGGCGCAGGCAACGTGGTGCACTGCGGTAACTGCATGACGCGTCTGCGTCTGACGCTGGCCGATGCCGCGCGGGTCGACAGCGCCCGGCTGAAAACGCTGCCCGGCGTGCTGGGCGTGATTGACAGCGATGCCCAGTTGCAGATTGTGCTCGGTCCTGGCAAAGCGCAAACCGCAGCGGAAAAAATGCAGGTGATGCTGAACAGCGCCACGCCAGAGGCGCCGGGCGATCTGCACAGCATTGCCAGCGCGCAGAAGCAGCAGATGAAAGCGAAGCAAACCAGCGCGCTGCACCGTTTTCTCTCCTGCTTTGCCACCATTTTTACCCCGCTGATCCCGGGCTTTATCGGTGCCGGATTGCTGCTGGGATTTGCCACGCTGATTGAGCAGGTGTGCCATCTCAATCAGCCCGGGGAACACGCCCGCTGGCTGCTGGATACCGTGGCTTATATGAAGGTGTTCGGCAAAGGGTTGTTCACCTTCCTCAGCATCTTAATCGGCTATAACGCGCAGAAAGCGTTTGGCGGCACCGGCGTGAACGGTGCGATTATCGCCTCGCTGTTTGTGCTGGGTTATGTCCCGAACGCGACCGTCGGCTATTACAGCGGCATGCAGGATTTCTTCGGCCTGACTATCGATCCGCGCGGCAATATTATTGGCGTGCTGCTGGCGGCGATATTTGGTGCCTGGCTGGAGAAACAGCTGCGCAAAATTATCCCGGATAATCTCGATATGATCCTTACCTCGCTGCTGACGCTGTTAATTACCGGCGCGGTGACGTTCCTGGTGATCATGCCGATTGGCGGCGAGCTGTTTAAAGGCATGTCGTGGCTGTTTATCCACCTGAACAATAACCCGTTCGGCTGTGCCATTCTGGCCGGTTTATTCCTGATTGCGGTGATGTTCGGCATTCACCAGGGTTTTATTCCGGTCTATTTTGCGCTGATGGAAACCCAGGGTTTCAATTCGCTGTTCCCGATACTCGCCATGGCCGGAGCCGGTCAGGTCGGTGCTTCGCTGGCGCTGTGGTGCAAAGCCGACAAGCATTCGCTGCTGCGCAGCCAGATTAAAGGTGCCATCGTGCCAGGTCTGCTGGGCGTCGGTGAGCCGCTTATCTATGGCGTGACGCTGCCGCGTCTTAAACCGTTTATTACCGCCTGCTTCGGCGGTGCGCTGGGCGGCTTCTTTATCGGGCTGGTGGCGTGGCTCGGACTGCCGGTGGGCATGAACACGGTGTTTGGCCCGTCAGGACTGGTGACGCTGCCGCTGATGACCTCTTCGCAGGGCATCTTTGCCGGTATGGCGGTCTATCTGGTGGGGCTGATCGTGGCGTGGATCGGCGGCTTCGTCTTTACCTGGTGGGGCGGCACCAAAAACGTTGATTTAAGTTAGAAAAGCCCGCGCCGGCAGACCGTCAAGAGGTCTGATATCATTAAATGGATGATTTTGCTGCAATTGTGGTCTGGCTCACAATTGCAGCATTTCGTTAGCGCTGCTTATTATTGAGCGTGAGAATTATCACCCGTCCAGACTTTACTGGAGTGGCTGAAAATAAATGAGGTGATATTAATGCGTTATCACTATAAGCCTTATTTAATTCAGGGTTATAGCCTTTCATTTCCTGCGAAATTCTTATTTCATTCCGATAAATATCTCCGGGCTCGCTTTTGATCTGTGCAGCCATAAAGTCTATATAAGCAACAGCTTTCTCCTGATTTTCACGCATCAGCGGCACCCTCTGTGCCCATAATTAACCACTTGATTCGTTTTGTGAAAATAGAGTTCGCCCATCTACCCCTTTGTTCTTTTTTCGCTGTGCTCTCACAGCGTCGCTGATTGCTTGTTACTGGAGGTTGTATGAGATTCACCCGGAATCCCATTGCGTTAGGGATCGTCGCTGCGCAGGCGGTGTTTTATTTCCCCGGCGTGGGGGAAGCGGCAACACTGGGCGCGTATAATCCGCGCGATAACGACCAGCAGAGCGGCGCGCTGATCGTTAACGGCGGTAGCGCAACCTTAACCGGTAATCAGGCGTTTGAGCCGGGCATCGACGGGGCGGTCAACACCACGCTCGGCCAGGTGACCATCGCGGCGGGCGCACAATACCTTAATCAGGCACGTCTCGATCCCGGTCCGCAAAACCTGGCCATCACCGTGCCGGATCCCACTACCGGCGGCAACACCACCTTTCAGGTGTTTGATTCCGCCAGCCTGGTGGCGCAGGCACCGGTTACCGCCAGCACGGTGGTGCCGGATCTGCAAAACGTGAATGACAATCAGTATATCGACGCGCGCATCGCCGACGTCAGCGGCAGCGGCAGTTCGCTGGATGTCAGCATTGGTCAGGCTAACGCCAACAGCAGCGCCAGCACCAACGCCTGGACCATGGCGGCCAAAAACACCACGCTGTTTCAGGTCAGTAACGGCGGCACCCTCAACTGGAACAACAACAACCGCATCACCTTTAACGGTTCTGCAGCCAACGTCTCCGGCGGCCAGGTGACCGATAGCCTGGCGGTACAAAATCTCGCGACCTATAACGGCAGCTTTAGCGTGCAGACGCTGGACGGCAAAACCACCGCCTTCAACGTCACCAATGCCAGCCAGCTGCAAAGCTACAATAACTGGCTGGTGAGCCAGCTGCAGGCCGGCAATCTCGCGCCGGCCAGCTACCTCAGCGCGTTCAATCAGGCGGTCACTATCACCAACGGCGATATTGTCTATAACGTCAGCGCCACTGCGCCGGATGAAGTGACGCAGCCGATAGGTAGCCGCGTGGTGATCAATGCCGAAGGCGCCGGTTCGCAGGTCACTATCGCCGCCGGTAAAACGCTGGAAGTGGTAGGGGCCAGCGATGGCGCGGTACGCGTGGCCAATGGGGCCAATGCTACCATCGACGGGAAACTGGCGAGCCGCGGCACCGCGCTGGCGCTGGATGGCGCGACGGCTACCAACAGCAGCAGCGGCGTCATCAACGGCGGTTTCCTCAACCGTATTGATGGCACCGGCGTCGGCGCGGCCAGCAACAACGCCACGGCGGTAACGGTGCAAAACGGCGGTGATTTCACCAACAATGGCGTGCTTAACCTCGGTACCACCGGCAGCAATCTGACCAACGGCGTGGCGGGCATCCGTCTTGATGCCAATGCGCAGGCCAGCAACAGCGGCAATATCAACGTGGGCGTCAACGGTTCCAGCGCGCGCGGCACCACCTCCGGCGTGCTGCTCACCACCGACAGCAGCCGATTTACCAACATCAGCGGCGGCACGATTTATCTCGGGCGAGGCGCGCAGAACAGCCTGAGCGACAACGTGGCGGAGACCGCCCTGAACCAGAGCGGGCTGACCAGCGGCATTGCGCTGCTGGCCAACGGTAGCGCCACCAACGACGGGGCGATTGTGATTGGCTCGCGCGTACAGAACGCCGCCGGGATGTCGGTCAGCGGTGCCAGCAATGCCACGCTGATCAACAGCGGCACCATCGACGTCAACGGCAGCGCTGCGCGCGTGCCGCGCGAGAATGTCGGCATGCTGGTCACTAACAGCAACGGTACGCTGGAGAATCGCGGCACCATCAACCTCAACGGCGTTAACGGCACCGGCCTGAAAGTGCTGGCCACCAGTGGTAACAGCGCCGCCGCCAGCTCCACCGGGACCATCAACGTGGCAGGCGGAGCCGATCCGGCCAGCGGCACGCGCAACTTTGGCGTGTGGGTGGAAGGCCAGGGCAGCGGCACTGCCGCAGCGAACGTGGACGGGCCGATTAACCTCACCGGCAACGGCGCGATTGGCGTGCACGCGCGCGGCAACGCCACGGTTAACGTCACGCAGAATGCCATTCCCCGCTTCAGCACCGGCAGCAATCAAATTGGTTTTTTTGCCTATGGCCCGAATGCGCTGATCAACGTAGACGATAACAACGCGTTTGACGTCACCACCACTAATTCGACGCTTTTCCGCATCGAACAGGGCGCGACGTTTGACGGGACTAATACCACGCTGACCGCCTCCGGCGCGGGTGCGGTGGCGGTGAACGGCACCGGCGGTGGCGGAACATTGGTGAAGACCAACAACGCCACGATTAACGTCAGCGGCACCGGCGCCACCGGCGTCAATATCGAGGGCGGTGCGCAGGGCAATATTGACGCGGCGACCACCATTACCCTCAGTGGCAGCAACGCCACGGGCGCGATTGCCGACGGGCAGAAACATACGCTGACCGGTGCCAACAGCCGTGCGCCGGTCGCCAGCACGCGGCTGACCTCCGCCGCAGAACTCAATTCGGCGCAAAACGGCATCACCGGCTATCTGGCGCGCAACCGCGCGCAGCTCAGCAACAGCGGCAACATCAACTTCAGCGGGGCCAATACCACCGGCCTGCGCGTGGAGAGCGGGGCGACCGGCAGCAACAGCGGCAATATCAGCATCAGCGACGGCGGCACCGGTATCGCGGTGAACAGCGCGGGCAGCACCTTCACCACCATCGCCAGCAACAGCGGCAACATCGACGTCAATGGCGGCAGCACCACCCGCCGTTCGCGCGGCGTCAGCGCCAGCGGTAGCCAGGCGGTGGCGAACCTCAACGGCGGTACGTTCACGCTCAACGGCAGTGGTGCCATCGGCGCCGAAGCGCTGGATGGTGCGCTGGTGAATATCGCCGCCGGATCGACGCCGATCTTTAACAATAGCGACCAGATCGCCTATCACGCTGCAGGCAACGGTTCGCGCATCCGCGCCGCCACCAGCGCGCTGGATGTCAGCACGCGTGGCTCGACCGGCTACCGCCTTGACGACGGCGCGGCACTGAGCTTTAGCACGCCGAACAGCCTGAGCGCCAGCGCCGCCAGCAGCACCGGCGTGATTGTCTCCGGCAGCGGCAGTAGCCTCAACAGCGCCAACCTCAATCTGACCGCCAGCGGCGAGGAGAGCACCGCCGTGCGCGTCGAGGGCGGCGCAGCGGCAACGCTCGACGGCAGCAGCACCATCACGCTCAGCGGCAACAACGCGGTGGGCGTGCTGGTGAATACCTTGCGCAGCGATCTCAGCAATGTGCTGGACGGCAGCGCTGCCGCCACCCGCGTCACCAGCAATGCCCGCATCAGCGGCGCTGGCAACGGTGCCGTGGGTTTCGACCTGACCAACGGCGCGGAACTCGAGAACAATGGCGCAGTGACGCTGACCGGCAGCAACAGCATCGGCATGCGCTCGCGCGCCGGCAGCACGCTGACCAACAATGGCGTGGTTAACATCAGCAGCGGCACCGGGTTAGATGTCGGCGGCAACGGCACCACGCTGGCACAGGGCGGCAGCATCAATGTCGATAACGGCGTGGCCGGCGTGCGCATCAGCGACGGCGCGCAACTGGCGCTGACCGGCAGCGATACGCTGATCACCACGCGCGGCACGGCGCATGGCATTTTGCTCGACAGCGGCGCGGCGGCGCTCAGCGCGCGCGACGCCACCATCAACGTACTGGGCAGCGGCAACGGCATCGAAAACCGCGCGGAGCTGGACAACGTTAGCCTGAGCAACCTGACGCTTAACGTCGGCGATGGCAACGGCATCCGCACTGCCGTCGCGTTCGATCCCGCCTCCACCGTGACCACCAATGTATCCGGCAGCGGTAACGGCCTGACTATCGCCAACGCCGATGGATCGACCACCGGCGGCGATCTGACGCTGGGTTCGGGTTACGTTTTCAATGTCACCGGCGCCGGCGGCACCGGGATTCGCGCCAACACCACGGGAAATATCTTCACCGCCGCCAGCGTCAATATCACTAATGCGGCAGGCGGTTCGGCGCTGGTCTCCAGCACCGCCGGCACCATCGTCAACCGCGGCACACTGCGCTCCAGCAGCCTGACGGCGCCGGTGGTCGATCTGCGCGGCGGCAAAACGGTATTCGAAAACCTTGGCACAATCGTAACCGCCACGGCGCAAAGCGTGGCGGTGGCGGGCAGTAACGCCGACGATGTGATTTTGCTGACCCAGGGTGACGTGCTGGGCGACATCAATCCTGGCGGCGGCAGCGACACGTTCCGCTGGACCGGCGGCACGCTCAACGGCAGCCTGACCATGGGCGCAGACAACAACAATATCGCCGAGGTCAGCGGCGTCGATCTCAGCACTACTTACCATCTCACCAGCGGCAACGGCACCGGTAACAGCCTGACCTTCGACCAGATTACGGCGCGCGGCGGCAGCTTCAGCGCGGATGACCTGAGTAAAGGCGTTAACCTCGGCAGCGGCTGGAGCATCATTAACTTCGCGGATAGCCGCTGGACGCTGACCGACAACCTGCAGCTGGCGCACAGCACCATCAACATTGATGGGCGCTCAACGCTGTACGCCGGTGACAACGTGCATCCCACACTGGCGGGCGGCACAGCGGATTCGCTGCAGGTGAATAACAGCGGTACGCTGGACCTCACCAATGGCGGCGGTTCGCCAGGTAATACGCTGGACATCAACGGCTCGCTGGCGTCGATGGGCGGTCAGGCGAATCTGGTGACGCGCCTCAATGACGGCGGCGCGCTGAGCAACCAGTTCACCGACCACATCAACGTCAGCGGTAACGCCAGCGGCACCACGCTGCTCAACGTCAGGCTGGATGCGGCAAGCAGTGCGGCGCTCACCGATCGCAACCGCAACGGCGGCATTGAGGGCAATGAAGGCATTTCGCTGGCGCAGGTGGGCGGCAACGCCGGCCAGAACAGCTTTGCGCTCAGGGATGGCTATCTCGGTGCCGGACCGTGGCAGTACCGGCTGTACAGCTTCGCGCCGGGCAGCAGCGATCCGGCGCAGCGCCTGCTGAGTGGCAGCGGCAACAATTACTGGGATTACCGGCTGGCAAACTACTACGTGTGCGAGGACAGCGACAGCTGCCAGCCAGCGCTGGTGACCAGCGGATTTGGCACGCCACAGCGATACGATGCGCGTCCGGCGGTGGTGCCGCAGGTGCCCTCGTACATTTCGGCACCGGTTGGCCTCGCCTATTACACCGCCGCGATTATTGATGACCTGCACAAGCGTCTTGGCGAACTGCGTCACGAGCAGACGCGCCCGGCGGGTCAAGGCGGTGAGATGTTCCTGCGCTATATCGGCTCGAACCTGAAATACAAAAGCGACCGCAGCTTTAGCGATTACGGCTACGGGTTTGACCTCGACTACAGCGCGGTGCAGCTTGGCGGCAATCTGCTGCGTCTCGACGGTGAGCAGGACAGCCTGCGCGGCGGCGTGGCCTACACGCGCGGCAATACGCGCATCCGTCCGCAGGCGGCAGACGGTTACAGCAGCACCAGCTTCGATAGCGACAGCCTGGCGCTGTACGGCACCTGGCAGCGCCAGAGCGGCTTTTACCTTGACGGCGTGCTGTCGTTTGACTGGCATCGTGGTGAAACCGACATTGCGCGCCAACAGCGCGAGGCAAAGCTGAAGGGCCACGGCTGGACCGCCTCGCTGGAGAGCGGTTATCCGTTTGAACTCGGCGAGGGCTACAAGCTGGAGCCGCAGGCGCAGCTGATGTACCTGAAACTGAACATGAACGATTTCACGGATGAGGACAATAACCAGGTGCGCTATGGCGATTATCACCAGACGATTGGCCGTCTCGGCGTGCGTCTCGACCGCAGCTGGACTGATGACAGCAACCGCCAGTACACGCCTTATCTGCGCGCGAATTATTACAAAGGCTGGGGCGGCACGGCGCAGACATCGGTGTCGGCTGCCGATAACCCGGCGCTCGGCGCCAGCTTCAGCAGCGGTAATTTTGGCCAGATGTGGGAAGTGGGTGCCGGCGGCACGGTGACGCTGCAGCAGGATGTGTCGCTGTACGCCGAAGCGGATTACCGCAAGGAGATCGACGGCAACGGCGCCAGAGGCTGGCGTTACAACCTCGGCGTGCGCTGGCAGTTCTGACAGTATGTGCAAATGACGCGGTCGCCGTGAACGGCGACCCTACGAGAATGGGCATGTTGCGGGATGTGCAGGGATGCGGTCGCCGTGAACGGCGACCCTACGAGAATGGGCATGTTGCGGGATGTGCAGGGATGCGGTCGCCGTGAACGGCGACCCTACAAAATGGGGCATGCTGCGGGGTGCGCAGGGATGCGGTCGCCGTTAACGGCGACCCTACAAAATAGGGCATGCTGCGGGATGTGCAGGGATGCGGTCGCCGTGAACGGCGACCCTACAAAATGGGGCATGCTGTGGGATGCGCAGGGATGCGGTGATGGCACGTTTTTCTGTAGGGTGCGCATTCATGCGCACCGCTGCCGACACTGCGTTCAGCCAAAGCTCGATCTCATTTACCCTAAATGATTTTTTATCGATCCCGCCCGCGGCCAGAACTGTGAAGCGCCGCGCACTCCGGCTTTATTAAGAACAAAAATTAAATAGCCGCGCTAAAGCCAGGCCATTGTGCTGCCGAAAAGGTAAAAAAGTATTATCGATTTCTCTTCAGCCTGCGTTTTGCAAGGACTCACACATGCGTAATAACCAGCCCATCACCCAGCGTGAATTCGTCTTCGACGATCGCGCCACGCTGATGTCGACCACCGATCTCAACAGCCACATCACCTACGCCAACGACGCCTTTATTGAGGTCAGCGGATTCACCCCGGAAGAGGTCAACGGCCAGCCACACAACATGGTGCGTCATCCGGATATGCCGCCGGAAGCGTTCGCCGATATGTGGAGCACGCTGAAGCAGGGCGAACCCTGGACCGCGCTGGTCAAGAACCGGCGCAAGAATGGCGATCACTACTGGGTGCGCGCCAATGCCATTCCGGTGGTGCGCGAGGGCAAGCTGCAGGGCTATATGTCGGTACGCACCAAACCGTCGGCGGAGGAGGTCCGTCAGTGCGAGACGCTGTACCGTGATTTTCGTGAAGGGCGTGCCAAAGGGCGTCGCTTCCATAAAGGGCTGATTGTTGGCAGCGGCTGGCGGCGACTGACTTCAGTGCTGAAAACGCTGCCGCTGCGCTGGCGCATCCGCAGCACGCTGATCGCGCTGCTGCCGTTGTCGATACTGGGCGTCTGGCTGCTGGGCATGGCACCCCTGGCGATCGGCTGCTTCAGCGGCGGCATGGCCGGGCTGCTGCTGCTGGCCAGCCTGTGGCTGGAGCAGCAGATCTCGCGCCCGATGGAGCGCATGTGCCGTCAGGCGCTGAGCGTGGCCACCGGCGCCAGCCACAAAGTCGAGCACATAGATCGGGTGGATGAGATCGGCATGACGCAGCGCGCTATCGGCCAGCTGGGCCTGATGTTCCGCTGGCTGGTGGATGACGTCAGCGGCCAGGCGATCAACGTCCTGAGCGCCAGCGACGCCATCGCGCGCAGCAATGATGAACTGAGCCGTCGCACCGAGCAGGCGGCGGCGAACGTGCAGCAAACGGCGGCGACCATGAACGAAATGACCGCCACGGTCAAAAGCAATACGGAAACCGCCAGCGAAGTGAATACGCTGTCGGCCAGCACCAGCGCAGCGGCCATCAAAGGCGGTGAAGTGATGCAGGAGATGGTCGGCATGATGGCGGAAATTGCCGATAGCTCGAAGCGTATCGCCAACATCACCAGCGTGATTGACGGCATCGCTTTCCAGACCAATATTCTGGCGCTGAACGCGGCGGTGGAAGCGGCACGTGCCGGTGAGCAGGGCAAAGGCTTTGCGGTGGTGGCGGGCGAGGTGCGCAGTCTGGCACAGCGCAGCGCCAAAGCCGCCAGCGAGATCAAAAACCTGGTGGAAACCAGCGCCGGCCGCGTGCAGTCGGGCAGCGATCACGCCGATGCGGCCGGCCACACGATGCAGGCGATTGTCGATCAGGTGCAGAATGTCACCGCCCTGATCGCGCAAATCAGCGCGGCGACGGCCGAACAATCCATCGCGCTGAGCGAAGTCAGTAGCGCGGTGGAGGATCTCGACGACATCACCCATCAGAACGCGGCGCGCGTGGCAGAAGGCGCAGAAGCTTCCGGCCGAATGGCGCATCAGGCCAACCGGCTGGTTGAAGCGATCAGCGTGTTTCGCTAAGTTTCACGACGCTTCACGTCCGGCGCGCAGTGCGCCGGGCGGTGTGCCGACAATGCGTTTGAAGGCGCGACTGAAGGCGGCCAGTGAACCGTAACCGAGGTGGAACGCCACGCTCTCCACCGCTTCGCCATCGTTAACTATGCGCTCCACCGCCAGACGCATGCGCAGTTCGGTAAGGTAGCGCAGCGGCGTCATGCCGGTGGCGTTTTGAAAGCGCGCGGCAAACACCGAACGTGAACTGCCGGATTCGCGCGCCAGCCGCTCCACCGTCCAGTTTTCGCCGGGCGCGCGGTGCATGGCCGCCATCGCCAGGCTGAGGCGCGGATCGCGCAGGGCCTGCACCAGCCCGCTACCCTGGCCACAGCCATTCTCCACCCAGCCCCGCACAATTTGCGCCGCCACCACATCGGCCAGCCGCGACAAAATGCCGGCAAAGCCCGCTTTGCGCTGACGCGTTTCACGCTCCATGGCATCCAGAATCGGCTGGATCTCCGGGTATTGCGCCAGCAGCGTGCTGACCAGCATCACGTCCGGCATGGTGTGCACCAGCGGCTGCATGCCGCCCAGCTCAAACGCCATGCAGGCGCTGAATAAAATCACATCGCTGTCGTCCGGGCAGGCATCCGCGTCCGGCGCATCGTTGATGGCGCACACGCTGTCGCAGATGGGTTTGCTGTTAAAGGTAGCGATCGGCACGCACACCGCATCTTCGCCGGAGATCAGCGCGTGCGGCTTACCGTGCGGAATCAGCAACGCATCGCCCGCCTGCAGCGGATAGACGGTGCCGGAAGCGGAGCGAATCAGCAGCGAGCCGCGGCCAACAAAATGCAGCTGTGCCTTGCCCGGCGCGTCATCATATTGCAGGCCAAACGGTGCATGCAGCGCGATGCGCTGATATTTGACGCCGTACAGGCGCATGCCCATCAGCAGTTCGCTGGTCAAATCTTCATAGCGGCTCATACAATCCAGACGAATTATCAAAAAACAAAGTTTCTGTATCATAGATCGTCTTGCGTCGTCTCTCTATGCTTACAGCCTGATATTTTGTGATGGGGATCGCAGATGAGTCTGGATACTGAAGTAGTGGAAACAAGCATTGCGGTAGAGAAACCTGCATGGGGCGCGGTGTTCGCCATGGCGTTTGGCGTCTTCGGCCTGATCACCGCAGAATTTCTGCCGGTGAGCTTGCTGACACCAATTGCCGACTCGCTGCGCGTCAGCGAAGGGCAGGCGGGCCAGACGGTCACGGTTACCGCGCTGGTGGCGCTGCTGACCAGCCTGGTAATTGGTAACGTCACGCGCCGCCTCGACCGCCGCCTGGTGATGCTGGCGTTCACGTTACTGCTCATCGCCTCGGCGCTGCTGGTGGCGTTTGCCGAAAATCTGCCGATGATTTTACTGGCGCGCGTGCTGCTCGGCATGGCGATTGGCGGCTTCTGGACGCTGTCGACCGCTATTACCATGCGGCTGGTGCCCGCCGCTCAGGTGCCGCGCGCGCTGTCGATTGTGTTCAGCGGTATTTCGCTGGCCACCATCATTGCCGCGCCGCTGGGCAGCTATCTTGGCGGGTTGATTGGCTGGCGTAATATCTTCCTGCTGACCGGTGTTTTGGGCGTGCTGGCGCTGTTCTGGCAGTTCTTCACCCTGCCGTCGATGCCGCCTGAGAACAAAGCGCGCAGCGGCGGCGTGCTGGACCTGCTGCGTCAGAGCGTGATGCGCTGGGGCATGCTGGCGGTGATCATGATGTTTACCGGCCATTTCGCCTTCTTTACCTATCTGCGCCCGTTCCTGGAAACCAGCGCGCAGCTGAATGTGAATCAGCTGTCGCTGGTGCTGCTGGCGTTCGGCGTGGCGAACTTCTTCGGCACCTCGCTGGCCGCGTGGCTGGTGACGCGCAGCGTGTCGCTGACGCTGACCGGCATGGCGCTGGTGATGAGCGTGACGGCGGTGCTGCTGGTGAGCTTTGGCCACGTCTCCTGGCTGGTGGCGAGCGGCGTCGCGCTGTGGGGGCTGGCGTTTGGTTCAATGCCGACTGGCTGGTCAACCTGGCTGTCGCGCGCGGTGCCGGACGACGCCGAATCGGGCGGCGGACTGCTGGTGGCAACTATTCAGCTGGCGATCACCGCCGGTGCGGCAGCCGGTGGCTGGATGTTCGATCTGCAGGGTGCAGGCGGCGTATTCCTCGCCAGCGGCGTGCTGATGCTGCTGGCCGCCATCACCATCTTTACCCGCGTGCGGCATCACGGTTAAATCCGTTTACCGCCATCCGGCGCGCCGCGACTCGCTTCAGGGGGGTCGCGGCGCCGCTTTTGCCGCCGATGCCTAGTCTCACCAATCGCAGCAATAAATCCTGCCTTTTATTCAAACCGTGGTTTTTTAACCCTTTGCGCACAGGTTGCGCTAAATGTGCTTTTTATAGTCAAAATATTCGAATGACTTAGGCAAATCTCTGCGCTTTTTTTTGATCGGTTGCCGGCCTACTATATCTCACATCAAGGCGATGTCGCCTTATTCAATCAAACATCATTAAGGAAATGACCATGAAAACTATCAAAACTTTTGCTGCTGTTATTGCTCTCTCTGTTCTGCCATTTGCCAGCTTCGCGCAAAGCGTGACCGCTACCGCCTCTACGCTTGACGGTGCTGAAGCGCAAATCGCTGCTAAAGCCCAGGAACTTGGTGCTTCCTACAAAGTGACTGAAGCCAACTTCAACAACGGCGTTCACATGACCGCAGAACTGACCCAATAAGTTTGCCTTACCCTCTGTGCTGACAGGGTGCCTTCGGGTGCCCTGGCGGCGTTGCTAACGCCATAAAATCCTGTCCCTTTTCCGCATAAATGATTATTATTCGCAAAAACTAACATCCTTATCGGCTCGCCTCGGGCTGAATTTCCTATTGGTTGCAATGTCGGGCTTTCATTTCACTGCCGCACGGCGGTGGTTTTGCTATGGAGAAGTTATGAAAGCGAATAAAACAATGCAGTGGGCGCTGCGTCCGCTACTGGTGGCCACGGCGCTGCTGTCCTGCAGCGCGCTGCAGGCGGCGGAAACGCAGCCGCTCAATCAGCCGATCGCCAAAGGCGCCTACGAACTGGCCTTCAGCAACAGCGACAACGCGCTGTTCCTCGCCACGGCGCAAAACGCCGGCAACCCGCAGGGCGGTACCGTTTACCGTCTCGATCCGCAGAATCTGGCGGTGAAACAAACCATCAGCACTGAGCTGAAGACCTTTGGTGCCGCCATCAATCAGCACACCAACGTGCTGTACTTCGGTAACACGGTCAACGGTGCGCTGACGGCAGTGGATGCCAGCAGCGGTAAGGTGATCAACACGCTGGTGCTGGATGGCCGCAAGCGCGGTGACACGGTTCGTCCGCTGCAGCCGCGTGAACTGGTCGCGGATGCGCTAACCAATCGCGTGTACATCACCGGTCTCGGCGCGCAAAGCGTGGTGTGGGTGGTGGACGGCAAAACACTCCAGCTCATCAGCACTATCCCGAATACCGGCAAAATGGGCACCGGGCTGGCACTGGATGCCGCCGCGCAGAAACTGTATGTCACCAATGCCGATGGCGAGCTGGTCACCATCAATACCCGCCTGAACGCGATTGAAAAGCGCCAGAAAATTGACGGTGATAAAGAGCACTTTTTCCTGAACATTGCGCTGGATAGCAAAGGCCACCGCGCTTTCCTCAGCGATGCGAAGCAGCCGCAGGTGCTGGTGCTGGATACCCGGACACAGCAGGTGATTCAGCGTATTGAGGTACCGGAATCGCTGGCGGTGCTGTTCAATGCTGACCGTGACGAGTTTTATGTCACGCACCGTAAAGCCGGTGAGATCAGCATCATCGATGCCAGCAGCTATAAAGTGAAACGCACGGTGAAAGCGCCGGGCCTGCCGAACAGCCTGGCGCTCTCCGCCGATGGCAACACGCTGTTCGTCAGCATCAAGCAGCCGGGCTCACGCAAGGAACCGCCAAAAAACCCGGACAGCGTGTTACGCATCGCGCTGTAGGGCGTAATTATCCGAAACTCAGGGGCGACGTGTGTCGCCCTTTGCATTTCCGGCTTTGATCCCCCCTTTCCCGCCCGGCTTACGCTACCTTTAGGACGACAACACCTAAGGGGAGAGTGCAATGAGCCAGTTTTTTATGCATGAAAAAAACGATCTGGTGAACGAAGCGATCGAAGGCGTGTTACTCAGCACACCGTGGCACAACCTGACCCGTCTCGATCTGGGCGATGAGATTCGCGTGGTGGTGCGTTCGGACTGGGATAAAAGCAAAGTCGCACTGATTTCCGGCGGTGGCTCCGGCCACGAACCGGCGCACGCGGGCTTTGTCGGCAAAGGGATGCTGACCGCTGCGGTGTGCGGCGATATCTTCGCCTCGCCGAGCGTTGATGCGGTGCTGAACGCCATTGTTAACGTCACCGGTGAGGCGGGCTGTCTGCTGATTGTGAAAAATTACACCGGTGACCGGCTCAACTTTGGCCTCGCAGCGGAAAAGGCGAAAAATCTTGGTTACAAGGTGGAGCTGGTGATGGTGCAGGACGATATCGCGCTGCCGGAAAATCCACAGCCGCGCGGCATTGCCGGCACCGTGCTGGTGCACAAAATCGCCGGCTTTGCCGCGGAGCAGGGGCACTCGCTCGACGAGGTCAAAACCCTGGCGCAGCGCACCATCGACGCCACGTCCTCCATCGGCCTGGCGTTTGCCACCTGTCACATTCCGGGTGAAAAGCGCGACGATCGCGTGGCAGCTGGTCATAGCGAGCTGGGGATGGGCATTCACGGTGAGCCGGGCGTGATCACGCTCGATACGCAAAACAGCCGCAAAATTACCAGCATCATGACCGATCAGCTGGCGCAGGCGCTGCCCGACGGCAAACAGGCGCTGTTGATGATCAACAATCTCGGCGGCTTTTCCCAGCTGGAGCTGGCGCTGCTCACGCGCGAGGTACTGCAGTCGCCGCTGGCGGCACGCATCACCCATTTAATTGGCCCGGCAACGCTGGTCAGCGCGCTGGATATGAAAGGGTTTTCGCTGACGCTGCTGGCGCTGGAAGAGGCGTTTTTCGAGGCGCTGCATGCGCCGGTGCAGGTGCTGGGCTGGACGCCGATGTACGACTTTGCGCCCATCAGCCTGCAGCGCGCTGAACGCATCGGCAGCGTGCTGGATTTCGATCCTTCTGATAACGCTGAAGTGGCGCAGGTGGTTGAGCGCGTGACGCAGACGCTGATCGATCTGGAGAGCGAGCTGAATGCGCTGGACGCCAAAGTCGGCGACGGTGATACCGGCTCGACCTTTGCCGCCGGCGCGAAGAAAATCCAGCGCGGCCTGCGTGAACAGCAGCTACCGCTGGATGAGTTGCCTACGCTGCTGGCGCTGGTAGGCGAACAGCTGGCGACGGTGATGGGCGGATCGAGCGGCGTGCTGATGTCGATTCTGTTTACTTCGGCCGGACAGCAGCTGGAGGAGGGCAGCATGCTGCCGCAGGCGCTGATGCACGGGCTGGAACGGATGAAGCACTACGGCGGCGCGCAGCCGGGACATCGCACCCTGGTGGATGCGCTACAGCCGGCACTGGAGGCGTTAGCGGCCGGAGAGTCGCTGGCTGCGGCGGCGGCCGCTGCGCAACAGGGTGCCGACGCGACGGCGCAGATGCAGAGTGCGAAGGCGGGCCGTTCGGCTTATCTCAATCAGCAGAGTCTGGATGGCGTGAAGGATCCCGGCGCGTACGCCATCGAGAGGGTGTTTGCGGTGCTGGCGGGCTGAGGATGGGACGGATGGGTGCGGGGTTTGCCCTCACCCTAACCCTCTCCCGCAGGCGGGAGAGGGGACTGTCCGGAGTGATGCCGGAGTACAGCGCGGTTCTGCACCCGGTCCTCACCCTAACCCTCTCCCGCGGGCGGGAGAGGGGACTGTCCGGAGCGATGTCGGAGTACAGCGCGGTTCTGCACCCGGCCCTCACCCTAACCCTCTCCCGCAGGCGGGAGAGGGGACTGTCCGGAGCGATGTCGAAGTACAGCGCGCGCTCCTGCCGCCGAGCTTTTTCCGCTTACTCCGAGGCTTCGCGCAGCATCTCGTCGTGCGGAATATCCTGCAGAATCTGCTCGAAGCTGCGCAGACGTTTGTAGATCGACATCAGCGTAATCAGCGTGGACCACGAGGTGATCAGATACTGGAAGGAGGAGCGCACTTGATCGAACACGTTGGTGATCTGGTTAAGTAGCCCCAGCGTGATGGTGCCCGCAACAATCGAAGGGAACAGCACGAACAGCCCGAACACATTGTCCACCTGCAGATAGAGAATGCGCGTGATGTTGAAATAGAGATAGTGGAAATAGAGGCGGAAATAGTTGTGACGCACGCGGCTGAACAGCTCCTGCACCGTAGGCGGCGCGGCGCGCTGCGGATCGTCCTCGCCGTACACCAGTTCTTTACGGTACGCGGCTTCCACCCGCTGATTGCGGAACTCCAGCCCCGGCAGTTTAATCCCCACCAGCGCCAGCAGCGCGGTACCAAACAGCGACCACAGCAGCGCGGCGATCACCAGCGCATAAGGGATATTGCCGAGGATCGGCACTTCTTTCACGTGATGCGATAGCGTCACCAGCACCGGCAGAAACGCCACCAGCGTCATGATGGCCTGAATAAAGCTGATGCCCCAATCCTGCAGCGTGCTGGCGAAGCGCATGGTGTCTTCCTGCACACGCTGTGCGGCCCCTTCCACCAGGCGCAGGCGCTGCCAGTTATGCATGTAATAGTTGTTCATCGCGGTACGCCAGCGGAACACCCAATGGCTGACGAAAAACGAGTTCATCACGCCGATCACCACCGCGATCAGCGCAATGCCGAGAAATGCCAGCACCTGCACATAGAACTGATGGATGGCCACCGAGCCGGCTTTGGTCAGCGCCTGCTGAATCATGTCGTAGAACGGACCATACCAGGCGTTAACGCCGACGCCAACCTGCACGCCAAACCAGGTGACAAAGATAATCAGTAACGATCCCCATACCGACCAGCGCTGCCACGGATGGTTGTCGATGATGCGCCACACCAGCGCAAAGGCGCCGCCCATGATCCAGTAGTAGGCATAAAACCACAGCTGGCTGGCGTGGATAAAGCGGCTGGCGTTGGTCGGCAGCGGCTGCTGCATCGCCGCCTGCAAAGCGGGAAAGCGCGCCGGAAAATCATTGAAAAAGCCAAACCAGGCAAAAATGGCAATCAGGCTCCAAATCGCGGCCGAGCTGAAAAACAGCGCCGGCCGCGGAAAATAGGACTTAAACATAGGCACTCCGCTGTTGTGTGTACTCTTTATACCGCTTCCGGCATTTATTTGTCTGTTGTCGGTTGTATCCGACGATGACAGCATCGCCGCATTTATGTAAAGCGGCAGAGTTAGTTGTTAAGTTTTTTGTGCTCATTTGTTTCGGGAAGCTAAATTATTAACGGCGATGGTGTTACACTACGTCAACTGTTACCGGTAACAGTCTTGCTGTATCCCTTAAAACGCCAATAAAAATCATTACAACGCAACTACTTAACTTTCATGCCGCATTATATGCGGTAATGAGGCAATGTCATGTCAGAAGAAAAAAAGGGTCACACTCGCCGGGATTTCCTGCTGAGAACCATCACCCTGGCGCCGGCAATGGCGGTAGGCAGTACGGCGATGGGCGCACTGGTCGCGCCAATGGCCGCCGGTGCGGCAGCGTCGTCGGCAGCTGCGCCGCAGCAGGCGCGCGAGTATCAGCCGGTGTGGTTTACCGCCGAAGAGTTTGCCTTCATCAAAGCCGCCGTGGCGCGCCTGATCCCCAACGATGAACGTGGTCCTGGCGCGCTGGAAGCTGGCGTACCGGAGTTTATCGATCGCCAGATGAATACGCCGTATGCCACCGGCAGCAACTGGTATATGCAGGGACCGTTCAATCCGGATCTGCCAAAAGAACTCGGCTATCAGCTGCCACTGGTGCCGCAGCAGATCTACCGTCTCGGCCTGGCCGATGCCGATGGCTGGAGCAAACAGCAGCACGGCAAGGTATTTGCTGAGCTGACGCTCACGCAGCAGGACGCGCTGCTGAGCGCCTTCGAAAACGGCAGCGCGCAATTCCCGCAGGTGCCGGCCAAAACCTTCTTCGCCTTTCTGTTGCAAAACACCCGCGAGGGCTACTTCAGCGATCCGATCCACGGCGGCAATCAGGGCATGGTGGGCTGGAAGCTGATCGGCTTCCCTGGCGCACGCGCCGACTTTATGGATTGGGTAGAGCGCGGCGAACGTTATCCGTTCCCGTCAGTTGATATTCGCGGCGAGAGGGCGTAACCGTGGCAAATGCGTTAAAAAAAGTGGATGTGGCGATCGTCGGTTTTGGCTGGGCCGGGGCGATCATGGCGAAAGAGCTGACCGAGGCCGGTCTGCATGTGGTGGCGCTGGAGCGCGGGCCGCATCGCGATACCTATCCGGATGGATCCTATCCACAGTCGATTGATGAACTGACTTATAACATCCGCAAAAAGCTGTTCCAGGATCTGTCAAAAAGCACCGTAACTATCCGTCACGATGCCTCACAAACCGCCGTACCGTATCGTCAGCTGGCGGCATTCCTGCCGGGCACCGGCACCGGCGGCGCCGGCCTGCACTGGTCGGGCGTGCACTTCCGCGTCGACCCGGTCGAGCTGAACCTGCGCAGTCACTACGAGCAGCGTTACGGCAAAAACTTTATCCCGGAAGGCATGACCATTCAGGATTTCGGCGTCAGCTATGACGAACTGGAACCGTTCTTCGATCAGGCGGAAAAAGTGTTCGGTACCTCCGGCAGCGCCTGGTCAATCAAGGGCAAAGTGGTGGGCCAAGAGAAAGGCGGCAACCCGTATGCGCCGGATCGCTCCAGCGACTTCCCGCTGCCCGCGCAGAAGCGCACCTGGTCGGCCCAGCTGTTTGCCCAGGCGGCGGAATCGGTCGGTTATCACCCTTACGATATGCCGTCGGCCAACACCTCCGGTCCTTACACCAATACCTACGGCGCGCAGATGGGCCCGTGCAACTTCTGCGGCTTCTGCAGCGGCTACGCCTGCTACATGTACTCCAAAGCGTCGCCGAACGTTAACATTCTGCCCGCGCTGCGCCAGGAGCCGAAGTTTGAGCTGCGTAACAACGCGTATGTGCTGCGCGTCAACCTGACCGACGATAAAAAACGCGCGACCGGCGTCACCTATCTGGACGGTCAGGGACGTGAAGTGGAGCAGCCGGCGGATCTGGTGATCCTCTCCGCCTTCCAGTTCCACAACGTGCACCTGATGCTGCTGTCCGGCATCGGCAAGCCGTACAACCCCATCAGCAACGAGGGTGTGGTCGGCCGTAACTTTGCCTACCAGAACATCTCCACGCTGAAGGCGCTGTTTGATAAAAACACCACCACCAATCCGTTTATCGGTGCCGGTGGCGCGGGCGTGGCGGTGGATGATTACAACGCCGATAACTTTGACCATGGTCCGTACGGCTTTGTCGGCGGTTCACCGTTCTGGGTCAACCAGGCGGGCACCAAGCCGATCTCCGGCCTGCCGACGCCAACAGGCACGCCGAACTGGGGCAGCCAGTGGAAAGCGGCGGTGGCGGATACCTATAACCATCACGTGTCGATGGATGCGCACGGCGCGCACCAGTCGTATCGCGCTAACTACCTCGATCTCGATCCCAACTACAAAGATGCTTACGGCCAGCCGCTGCTGCGTATGACCTTTGACTGGCAGGACAACGACATCAAAATGGCGCAGTTCATGATCGGCAAGATGCGCAAAATCACCGAAGCGATGAATCCGAAGATGATCATTGGCGGCGCGAAAGGGCCGGGTGCCCATTTCGATACCACCGTGTACCAGACCACACACATGAGCGGCGGCGCCATCATGGGCGAAGATCCTAAAACCAGCGCGGTGAACCGCTATCTGCAAAGCTGGGATGTGCCGAACGTATTTGTCGCCGGCGCTTCTGCCTTCCCGCAGGGACTGGGCTACAACCCGACCGGCATGGTGGCGGCCCTGAGCTACTGGTCCGCCAAAGCGATTCGTGAACAGTATCTGAAGAACCCCGGCCCGCTGGTACAGGCATAAGGAACATGGCGATGATCAAAAGTTTAACAGCCCTGTTGCTGGGCACCCTGTCGTTCGCTGCGCTGGCGGAGGATACCGCTGCCGATGCGCTGGTGCAGCGCGGTGAGTATCTGGCGCGCGCCGGTGACTGCGTCGCCTGCCACAGCACCGCAGGCGGTAAACCGTTTGCCGGCGGCCTGGCGATGGCGACGCCGATTGGCACCATCTACTCCACCAATATCACGCCGGATAAGGCAACCGGCATTGGTGACTACAGCTATGACGACTTCCAGAAAGCGGTGCGTCATGGCGTGGCGAAGAATGGCGACACGCTCTATCCGGCGATGCCCTATCCGTCTTATGCGGTGGTCAGCGATGACGACATGAAGGCGCTGTATGCCTACTTCATGCACGGCGTGGCACCGGTGGCGCAGGCTAACAAAGAGAGCGACATTCCGTGGCCGCTGTCGATGCGCTGGCCGCTGGCGATCTGGCGCGGCCTGTTTGCGCCAGATGTGAAGGCGTTCCAGCCGGCCGCGCAGGAAGATCCGGCGCTGGCACGCGGTCGCTATCTGGTGGAAGGGCTGGGCCACTGCGGTGCCTGCCACACGCCGCGCAGCTTCACCATGCAGGAGAAAGCGCTGAATAACGGTCAGGGCAATGATTATCTTGCCGGTAGCAGCGCGCCGATTGACGGCTGGACCGCCAGCAACCTGCGCGGTGACAACCGCGATGGCCTGGGGCGCTGGAGCGAAGCGGATCTGCAGCAGTTCCTGCGCTATGGCCGTAACGATCACACGGCGGCGTTTGGTGGCATGACCGAGGTAGTGCAGCACAGCCTGCAGTATCTCAGCGATGCGGATATCAGCGCGATTGCCCGTTACCTGAAATCGCTCGGCGCGAAAGATCCGTCTCAGGCGGTGTTCCGTGAGGATGACGCAGTGGCCCGGGCGCTGTGGAAAGGTGACGACAGCCAGCCGGGTGCCGGCGTGTATGTCGACAGCTGTGCGGCGTGTCATAAAACCGACGGCAGCGGCTATCAACGCTTCTATCCGGCACTGCGCGGTAATCCGGTGGTGATGGCAGAGGATCCGACGTCGCTGATTCACATCGTACTGGTAGGCGGCACGCTGCCGGGCGTGAAAGGCGCACCGACCGCGATCACTATGCCGGCGTTTGGCTGGCGTCTGAACGACAGCCAGGTGGCTGATGTGGTGAACTTTATCCGCAGCAGCTGGGGCAACGGCGTGCAGACCAAAGTCACGGCGAAACAGGTGGCGAAACTGCGCCAGGATGACAGCGTGCAGCTAAAACAGGGCAGCGCGGATATCCGGGTGCTGGAAAAGCAGTAAGCCTGTCTTAAGCATTTCCTTCAGGTCATGGCGCGGTTCATGGCCTGAAGGGTGCGAAAAATCCCACTAAAATTCATTATCTTAGATTTTCCTTTCAGACGTTTCTTGTAAGAGATTTCTCCCCCACGTTTAAAAATCCCTGCCGCTTATTAAGCGTTACTTTAACGATATTAACTCTGGCGAAAAGGATGACCATATGTCTGTAGGCTATTACGACCCGACCAAACCGGGGCAGGAGAACTACGTCAATTCACCTTATCAATACTGGAAAGGGGTGGTTGAAGATAAGAGCGTCAGCTATATCGAATTTGCCATTAACGGCCAGCTGTTTACTACGCAGGTAAACGCGGACGGCAGCTGGGAGTATCAGTTGCCGCTGCGGTTGGAAGAGGGGAGCCACAATCTCACCATCCGCTTTTTCGACCGGGCCGGCAACGCCGGGATTCCGTTCCAGACGCGGCTGGAAGTCGATCTCAGCCCGCCCGATATGCCGGCAATTATGCGCGTACTGGATGATTTCGGACCGGTGCAGGGCCCGGTTGGCAACAAAGGCTTCACCGATGATAAAACGCCAGCCATTTCCGGTTATGCCGAGCCGGACAGCATTGTCCGCCTGTACAGCAACGGCGTGCTGGTTGGCAGCGTGCAGGCGGCGAAAAACGGCCAGTGGACCATTACGCCGGAACTGAGTGACGGTGAACAGCGCCTGTACGTCACCGCCACCGATAAATTCGGCCAGGTCAGTTTTGATTCCCCGGTCTATACGCTTTACGTCAATTCGCCGCGCATCGATAAGCCGCAGCTGCTGGAAGTCTATGATAATGAAGGGGTGAACACCGGTGTGATCAAAGCCGGTAGCGAAAGCGACGATCGCAGCCCGCGCCTGAGCGGCAACGCGCCGCTGGACGCAGAAAACGTCATCATCTTCGTCAACGGGGTACGCGTCGGCGTGGCACCGGTGATTGACGGGCAGTGGCGCTGGGAGAGCAACGTTGATCTGCTGGGCTACGGTGAAAACACCATTACTACCCGCGCGCAAAATAACCGTGGTGAGTTGAGCGATGCGAGCGAGCCGTTTACCTATACGGTGGTGCCCACCGCGCCGGTGAAGATTGAGTATGCGCTGGATAATTTTGGCACGGCACAGGGCAAACTGGAAAACGGCGCGCTGACCGATGACTTCACCCCCACGCTCAAAGGCACGGCGGAAGCCAACAGTATCGTCTACGTGTATGCCACACGCGAAAACGGCAGCTGGTGGCTGAAAGGCAGCACCCAGGCGGATGCCTTTGGCCACTGGCAGGTGGAAATCGCCCGACTGGATGGCGGGGCCGGCCCGTATCACTTCCAGGCCAGTAACAGCCCGACGCGCGATCCCGCTGCGCCGCTGTTCGACCTGTATGTGTCAGACAACGGCACCCGCCTGAAGCCCACCATCAACACGGCGCACGATAATGTCGGGCCCGAGCAGGGCAAATTAATCAACGGTGCCACCACCGATGACATGGCGCCGACGCTGCAGGGCAAAGCCGAAGCCAACAGCATGGTGTATATCCATGCGCGGCATATTGATGGCCACTGGGTAGTGTTAGGCAGCGTTAAGGCCGATGCCTGGGGCAACTGGATAACGGAAGTGCGTGCGCTGCGCGGGGGATACGGCACTTATGAGTTTCAGGCTGCCAAAACTTTTGATCGCGACACCAGCGCCGAGGTGTTCAGTCTCAACATGGTGCCGGAAAAACCCGGTATCGTTTCTGCCTGGGATAATTTTGGCGCGCAGACCGGCGTGCTGCATCAGGGCGATGTCACTGATGACCTGACGCCAACGCTGAAAGGCCATGCTGCAGCGAACAGCGTGGTTTATATCTATGCCCGTCACGTGAACGGGGTATGGGTGACGCTCGGCAGCACCGTTGCGGATGCTCATGGTCACTGGCAAAGCGAAGTGCGCGCGTTACGCGGCGGCTTTGGCAAATATGAGTTCCAGGTCTCAGACAGCCCGGTGCGTGACGCCGCCGCCGACGTTTTCGACCTGACGATTATCTCCGGCAAGACGGAGATTATTTCTGCGTGGGATGATAACGGACCAAAGCAGGGCCAGCTGAAAAGCGGTGATATCACCGATGATATGACGCCAACCCTGAAAGGCACGTCTGCACCCAATAAGGTGGTGTATATCTTCGGCTGCCATATTGAGGGCCACTGGGTATTAATGGACTCGGTCACAGCGGATGCTACGGGTAACTGGAGCTATCAGTCTTACGATCGCTCACCGTGGAAAGGACTGACGCAATTTCAGGTCAGTGATAGCGCCATTCGTGATGTGAATGCGCCAACCTTTCTGCTGGAGATCAATGTCGATCCGCCGAAGGTCGATCACAAGGGGTTATTGTGGAATTTCAACGACGGTACCCAGCAGGGCTGGATCGCCAGCGGTCTGTATCACAAAAATGACAACATCGGGGTTAAGCGCTGGAGCGGAGGCAATTCCTCTTATGAGTTGGGTTCCATGACCAACGGTTCAAACACCAACGGGTTCAAAGGAGAAGTGGTTTATCGCTATATTCAGGTCGAAGCGGGTAAAACCTACCAGTTCGATTTTGATGGCTACCGTATTCCTGGCGGTAGCCTGAAACCAAAAATCGGTCTGGACGTTAATGGACAGAAAGTAATTCCTAATATGGGGCTGGATGCTGCCTGGAATCATTTCAGCGGACTGTATACCGCCAGCAAAACAGAGGTGGTTCGCGTGGCGGTAACCAATGAGGTTAATAACGGTAACGGCAACGATTTCGCTATCGATAACATCGGGGTTAAAGAAATCAGCCGGGTTCGTGGACAACCTGATCTGGTGAAAGACGCTAACGGCCATCCGCGCTATATCGACTTCAAAACCGGGGTCAGTTATACCATCGACGACAGTCTGAAGATGACGCTGATTAAAGGACCGAATATCGGCGGCGAGCAAAAAACGCTGAAGCATGGCGAAATCATTGTTGGCCGTGGCGGCCAGATGAAGCTGGATTTCGACGGCGTGGCGGAGAAAGTGGTGCTGAAATCGGATTATGTGCACAGCAAAGGCAATTACATCGATTTCTATGACACGCAAGGTAAATTGCTGCACAGCTATGAGCTGAAGGCGCACCCTGGCACCCTGCGAAGCGACATTGTCGAGTACCACGCCCCGGCCGGTAAGCTGATCGGTTCAGCCGTGGTGCGCGTCAATCCGGCAGAAGTGGATTCGGTGAACAATCCGGGCGGCGTGCGCATCAGTGACGTTGAATGGGGCATGCATGACGATCATGTCGGTATCACTACCTTTGATGTTCCTGCCGTCATCACCCTGGGCGATGAATTCGCCGTTTCCCTGAGCGATGTGCTGGCGCAGGGCAAGCAGGGCAGCACCATCGATATGACGGGTCACGGCAAAAACGTCCTGAGCGTAGCGGTTGACGATATCCTGCAGGTTGGAAGTCAGGATCTGTTCGTGAAAGACGGCAAAACCCAGCTGCTGTTCAAAGGCGATGCGCAGGACGTGGTAAAACTGGATGACATCCTCGGCGACGGCGGTGACGTGGGCGATTGGGTGAAACAGCAGGGCAGCACCACGGTGGCTGGCGTGAAGTATCAGGTTTACAGCCACAGCGGCGTCGATGCCGACGTGCTGATCCAGGAAGGGGTGAAAACCGAACTGGTGTAAATCTGGCGGGGGCGGAAACGCCCCCAAAAGTTTGCACCAGGACGTAGCGGCGCAATTTATCGCGCGATGAATCGTGCCGCTCCAAAGGGTGCGCATTGCCGGGCTGAACCGGCCGCCGCCCACCCTGCGCCCATCCGGTTTAAATGTTCTCCAGATCCAGTCCCCGCGTCTTCGGCCCGTAAATCCCGACCGACAGCATCACCATCAGCATGCTCAGCACGATAAACACGATCACCCCCTGACTGCCGGCATACTGCAGAATCAGGCCAATCAGAATACTGCTGAAAGCGGTCGACAGCCGACTGAATGAATAGCAGAAGCCAACGGCGCGCGCACGAATGTGCGTCGGGAAGATCTCAGTCTGATAAGCGTGATAGCTGAAGGTGAGCCAGGCGTTGCTGTAGGTGATCAGGAAACCGCACACCACCATCAGCAGCGGGTTGCTGGTCAGCGCGAACAGCGTGCCGAACACCACCGTCATCAGCGATGAAAAAACGATCTGCCATTTGTTTTCCAGCCGGTCGGCGTAGCGGCTGCAGATCAGCGAGCCGAGCGGATAGGCCAGCGTGATGAAAAAGGCGTACAGCAGGCTGTGGGTGACGGTGGCCCCCTTGCCGGACAGCAGCGCCGGCAGCCAGTTACCGAAGCCGAAGAAGCCAATCGCCTGGAAGAAGTTCATCACCACCAGCATCAGCGTACGCTGGCGATAAGCCGGTGCCCAGATTTCGCTAAAGCGCCCTTTTTTCGGCAGCTGTGTCGCCGCATCACGCTGAGAGAAATCGTCTCCCGGCGCGATGCCGCAGCGTTTTTCCATCTCGCTCAGCACCCGGTGCGCGTCCTGATGCCGCCCCTGCTGCGCCAGCCAGCGCGCCGACTCCGGCAGATTTTTCCGGATAAACCAGATCACCAGCGAGCACAGCGCACCGGCGATCACGACCCAGCGCCAGCCTTCGAGGCCGAGCAGGGTTTGCGGTACCAGCCACCATGACATCAGCGCTACCGTCGGCACCGACAGGAACTGAATGAAAAAAGAGAAGGCAAACGCGCGGCTGCGCAGATGGGCCGGCACCCACTCCGACAGATAGGTATCAATGGTCACCAGCTCGACGCCCAGACCGATTCCGACCAGGAAGCGGCACAGAATAATCATCTCCGCGCTGTGCTGGAACGCCATCAGCAGTGAGAACGCACCGTACCACGCCAGCGCGCACATAAAGGTCAGGCGACGGCCGAAGCGGTCGGCATAGGGCGTCAGCAGGCTGGCACCGACAAACAGGCCGAGAAAGGTCGCCGAGGCGAACGCCGCCTGATCGGCGATACCAAACACGCCCGCGGCGCCGGTGTGGAACACGCCTGCGGCGACCAGCCCGGCGCTGATGTAGCCGGTTTCAAACAGATCGTACAGCTCGAAGAAGCCGCCGAGCGCCAGCAGCGTAATAAAGCGCCACAGCCCGGCGGAAGAGGGCAGGGCGTCGATGCGCCCGGCCAGCGTCTGGCGTTCGGTCGCGATGCGATCGGTCGCCACCCCTGTCGAATAGGTGGTTGTCATTATGATTGTTACCTCGGTGTTTGCAGGATCCGCCCGGTGGTGGTTTGTCAGAAATCATTAACCGTTAGCAAGCGAAGAAATAGCAGAATAATCAATTCGTCCGGGGTTGCCGAGAGGCGCAGCGGTGACATTTTGGCAACGTGCGTTGCAGTTCACAGAAAGCAGTACGCCGTCCATGGCGCCAGGTCAGGGCAGATGCGGATAAACGCCCGGACCGATGGGCAGGCCCAGCAAATACCACACCAGCAGCAGCGCGATCCACGTCACAAAGAACACCAGCGGATACGGGAAGATCAGCACGTAGTAGGTGCCGAGCTGCGCGTCTTTTTGATAGCGCTGCAGGAAACCGAGGAACAGCGGCAGAAACGGCGACATCGGCGCCAGCGGCAGCACGGCGGAATCGGCGATGCGGAAAATCATCTGGGCAAACGCCGGGTGAAAGCCGAGCAGCATAAACATCGGCACAAATACCGGCGCAAGGATCGACCAGATCGCCGAGCCGCTGGCGATAAACATGCACAGAAACGCCGAGAGGAACATCAGGCCGAGAAAGGCCGGCGCACCGCTGATGCCGGCGCTCTCCAGCACATCGGTCAGGCCGATGGCCATAAACTTGCCCATGTTGCTCCAGTTGAAGAACGCCACGAACTGCGACAGCGGAAACACCATGACGATAAAACCGGCCATGCTCTTCATCGGATCCACCAGCAGTCGGGGGATGTCGTCAGCGCGGCGAATCTGCTGCGTCACCGCGCCATAGGCAATCGCCACCACAAAGAAGAACAGGATGATGATCGGCACGATGCCCTGAATAAACGGCGAAGGGATGATGCCGCCGGTTTTCGGGTTGCGCAGCGGCGCATGCTCCGGCACCACCAGCAGCGCCATCACGCCGATGAACACCAGTGCGGCGAGACCGGCCGCCTTCAGGCCGCGATTCTCCTGCGCCGTCAGCGGTGGCAGGCGATCGTGGTGGCCGCTGTTCCAGACGGGCAGGCGCGGCTCGACAAATTTATCGGTCAGCAGCGCGCCGGCCACGGTCAGCACGATGACCGAGCTGGCCATAAAGAACCAGTTATCGATCACGCTGACATGGACCGTGTCGCTGACCGCTTTGGCGGCCTCTGTACTGATGCCGGAGAGCAGTACGTCGGTGGTGACGATCAGCAGATTCGCGGTAAAACCCGACGCGACGCCGGCAATCGCCGCCAGCAGGCCCGCCACCGGATGACGCCCGACGGCAAGGAAGATCAGCGCGCCGAGCGGCGGCATCACCACCAGTGCGGCATCGGAAGAGATATGGCTGAAGAACGCGATAAACAGCACCATATAGCTGGCGTAGCGACGGCTGACGCGCGACGCCATTTTCACCATCAGCGACTGCAGCAGCCCGACTTTTTCCGCCAGGCCGGCCCCGATCACCAGCGCCAGAATGGAGCCCAGTGGGGTGAAACCGCTGAAGTTTTTGATGATGTTGGGCAGGATCCACTGAATGCCCGCCACGCTGAGCAGGTTATTGACCCGCACCAGTTCGCCATTGGCGGGATTTTTAACAGTCACATCGAGGCTGCTGAGAAGCGCGGTGGCGATCATCAGCACCACGATCAGGTAGACAAACAGTAAGAACGGGTTCGGCACTTTGTTGCCGACCCGCTCAATCCAGCTGAACAGCTTGCCGGGACTGCGATTTTCGGTCATCACTTCCATCGGTAGATCCTCATGAGTCGTCTTGTCAGTTATGTTTGCGTAATGCTTATATTTTTTTAATGGTGATGCGTTGGTACCAGGTCGCCATAAATGGCGACCCTACACGGTAAGGAGCGGTGACCACCGGTCACGCCCTCGTAGGGTGCGCATTTATGCGCACCTGGCGTAATGCGTTGCTGAACTCAGGATGCTAATGTCGATGGCTGCACGCCGGCCGGAATCGGGCACACGTACGGCTGCTCGCGGCGCACGCGGTCGAACTCTTCACGACAGCGCGCCAGCGCGGCATCATCCTGCAGCAGCGTCAGCGCGGTGGCGGCCAGCACTTTGGCGGCGAGGCACATCCCTTTGTGGGCAATCGATGTGCGTCCCTGCGCCACCAGCTGCCAGGTGTGCAGCGGCGTGCCGAAGGCAAAGCAGGGCGCAAAACACTGCGCTGTCGGCGTCACCCAGCTGACATCGCCGACGTCGGTTGAGCCGTACAGAAACTCGCGCGTGACCGCATAGGGCGCTACCTCGTCCATCAGCACTTTATCGCCCAGCGCTTCAGCCCAGGCGATACCCGCTTCGCCGCCGGTGCGCGCCGCATTCAGTCGCGCGTTACGCAGATCGTCTTTACTCAGCGTGGCGCGGATCTCTGCCGCAAACGCCTGTTCCTGCGTGCTGTAGTCCGGCAGACCAAAATGCTGCAAATTGCGTTCCATTACCGCCTCAAGCGCGCGGTTCGGCACATAGTTGGAGCAGGCCTTATCAAAACGCACCGTCATTTGCGTGTCAGTCATCAGCGCCGCGCCTTTGGCGATGTTAATCACGCGCTGATAGATATCCTGCGCCTGGTCGAGCTGCGGCGCGCGAATCAGGTACAGCACTTCGGCATCGGCCTGCACCACGTTGGGCGATACGCCGCCGGTCTGGGTGACCGCATAGTGCAGGCGCGCCTCCTGCACGATGTGCTCGCGCAGGAAGTTAGCGCCGGTGTTCATCAGCGTCACCGCGTCCAGCGCGCTGCGCCCGAGATGCGGCGAGTTGGCGGCGTGTGCCGCCACGCCTTTGAAGTGAAATGCCGCCTGAATATTGGCGAGGGTGCTGAGGTTGAACATGCCGCTGAAGCCTTCCGGGTGCCAGGTCACGGCAGCATCGACATCATCAAACAGTCCCTCGCGCACCATAAAGGTTTTACCCGAGCCGCCCTCCTCACCAGGGCAGCCGTAAAAGCGCAGCGTGCCGCGTCCGCCCTGTTCTGCCCACCAGGCTTTGATGGCGAAAGCGGCGGCCAGGCCGGCGGTACCGAGCAGGTTGTGGCCGCAGCCGTGACCGTTGCCGTTTTCCACCAGCGGGCTGGGCGTGGCGCAGCCCGCCTGCTGGCTCAGACCGGCCAACGCATCAAACTCGCCGAGGATGGCGATCACCGGCTGGCCGTGGCCGATTGAGGCGATAAACGCGGTGTCGATACCGCCAACGCCGCGCTCGACCTCAAACCCCTCCTGCGCCAGCGCATCGGCCAGCAGCGCAGACGATTGCGTCTCTTCGAAACGGGTTTCCGGCACGTCCCAGATGGCATCGCTGAGGGCACTGAAACGCGCCTGGTGCTGGTCGATGTAGCGATCGATGAAGTCGTGTGCGCTCATCGGGCACCGCCGAATTGCGTCTGATTAAGCGCCAGCGTAGCCAGCATCTGCACGGCAGTAGCCATCACCGCTTCATCAAAGTCGAACCGCGCATTGTGATGGCCCGCCGCCAGCTCGCAGCCGAAGATGACGTAAGACGCCTGGCCGCCGCGCTGCTGCACGCGCTCCATCATATAGGTGGCATCTTCGGAACCGGCCGCCTGCTGTTTGCTGTCTATCACCGAGCTGAACAGACCCAGCGCTTCGGCCTGCTGATGGATAAAACTGACCCACGCCGGGCTCGGCGTGCAGCTGCGTGCGCCACCCATCAGCGTGACCTCGTGCTCAACGCCGTACATCGCCGCGGCACCGGCAATCACGCGCAGCGCCTGTTGATAGATATCGTCGTTGACCTGATTACTCGCGCCGCGCGTTTCCACCTTCATCAGCGCAACATCCGGCACTACGTTGCGTCCGCTGCCGGCCTGTAAGACACCAACGTTAACGCGCGCCACGCCGCCGCTGTGCTGCGGCAGAGTGTGCAGCGCCAGCGTGGCCTGCGCCGCCGCCAGCAGCGCGTTGCGTCCCTCTTCCGGTTTGCCACCGGCATGCGCGCCGACCCCGGTAAAACGCACGTCCAGTTTGGTCGTGGCGAGAAAGCTGTCGCTGCCGCAGACGATCTCGCCCGGCGGCACGCCGGTTCCAAGGTGAATGGCGGTGAACAGATCGACATCATCAAGTACGCCCGCGGCCACCATGGCTTTGGCACCGCGTACGCCTTCTTCCGCCGGCTGAAAAATGAGTTTTATGCGACCGCTCAGCTGGTGCTTCATCGCCATCAGCACGCCTGCCAGCGCCAGACCTATGGTGGTGTGACCGTCGTGGCCGCAGGCGTGCATCATGCCGGGATTGCACGAGGCGAAGCCTTCGCGCGTCGGCAGGTGATCGGCGGCGGCGCTCTCCGTCTGGTCGAGCGCGTCCATATCAACACGAAAGCCCATCACCGGACCGGGACGTCCGGTGTCCAGCGTTGCCACCACGCCGCAGAAACCGCCGGAGAAGTGGGGCAGCCACTGTGGCAACGCGCCCTGCTGCAGCGCCCGCGCTTCCTGCTGCGCCAGCACTTCAGCAGACGGCAGACCCATGCGCGCATCGGCATCAATCACCTCACGGCCCAGCTGCAGCTGATAACCAAGACGATGCAGCTCTTCCGCCACCAGCGTGGCGGTGCGGAACTCCAGCCAGCCGGATTCAGCATACTGGTGCAGGTCGCGGCGCCATGTCTGCATCTGCGGTATCCGCGCGTTGACGAGGTCGGAAAGGGTGTTCATCGGCTGTTCCTTAGTGTTGGTTTTTTATGCATTCAACCGAATCTACACAATGGTATTAGGGCGCATAAGATGCGAATATCTTGTGACCGATAGACAACGGTTATCACCTGATCATGGCGGCTAATCTCAAACTTCATCAGCTGCGCGCCTTTGTTGACGTGGCGCGCCAGGGCAGTATTCGCGCCGCCAGCCGGCTGTCGGGCCTGTCGCAGCCGGCGTTAACCAAAGCGATTCAGGAACTGGAGCTGGCGCTGGGCGCGCGCCTGTTCGAGCGTCGTCAGCAGGGCGTGATGCTGACCGATGTCGGTGAAACCTTTTTTCGTCATGCCTGTCTGGTGCTGGAGGAACTGCGCGTGGCGCAGGAGGATATCCAGCAGCGGCTCGGTCTGGCCGGTGGCAAAGTGAATATTGGGGTGGGCGGCAGCATTGCGCGTACCGTGATGCCGCAGGTGATAACCCAGTTTCATCGTGAGTATCCACTGGTGAAGGTGCGTATCGTTGAGGGGCAGCTGGTGTCGATGGTGCATGAACTGCGTCAGGGCGCGCTGGATTTCACCATCAACACCTACGACCGGCATCACTTCGATCAGGAGCTGATTTTCGAGCGGCTGATGCAGCGCGAGTATCAGGTGGTGATGCGTAAAGGGCATCCGATGGCGCATGCGCGCTCGCTGGCCGAGTTGCAGCACTGCGACTGGACCATGCCGACGCCGCAGGGCAGTTATTACCGACTGCTGCATGACCTGTTCGGTGAGCGCGGCATGGCACCTAAAATCGCGGTGACCTGCGAGACCTTTATGGCCTGCACCAGCCTGGTGGCGAAGAGTGATTTTGTCAGCATCATTGCGCGCGACGTGATTGAAGACCCTACGCACGGCGGGCAGCTAATCGCGCTGGATCTCGACGATCCGCTGCCGAAAGCCACCTTTTATCTGATTCAGCGTAAAGACACCGCGCTGACGCCGATGAGCGCTTACATGGCGCAGCTGTTCCGCCGCTACTGCCAGCCGTGACGGGCGAAAAACGGCATCGTCTACACTTTAGGTGTACGACACGCGTTAACGCACTCTCAACGGAGGTTACGATGCAGGTGAGTCCTTATTTATTTCTCTACGGCCGCTGTGAAGAAGCGATTGCCTTCTATCTGGAGGCCACCGGCGGCGAAATTCTGCAAAAAATGACGTTTGGCGATATGCCGGAGCAGGGCGAACAGGTGGGCGATCGGTCGGCGTCACCACAGCCGCCAGAAAAGATCATGCATGCGCATCTGCGTATCGGTCAGGGCGAATTGATGCTGAGTGACGGCAATACTGCCCAGCCACCGGCGTCTGAACATGCCGGTTATGCGGTGAGCCTGGCCACGCCAGATGAAGCGGAGGGTAAAGCCTGGTTTGATAAGCTCTCGGCGGGCGGCAAAGTGACCACTGAATGGCAGAAAACCTTCTGGTCGAACGGCTTCGGGATGTTTATCGATAAGTTTGGCATCCCATGGCGCATCAACGTGGTGAAGCCACAGGCGTAACAGACTGGCGTGGCCGCGATGGTGAGCGGCCACGCCGGAAGCGGTTTAGAAGTTGTAACCCACCACCAGGTAGTAACCCCAGCCGGTTGATTTCACTTCAAACGGACCGTTGCCGAAGTTCAGCTCCTGGCCATCAGCCCACTGGCCGCCGTTGTGGAAGTAACGCGCCACGGTAGAGACATGCCAGTGATCGTAGTTCAGCGACAGAATGTGGCTGGAGGCAATTGAGTTGCTGGTGCGCGAGCGGTCAGACTTGTCACGCAGATCGGAACCCCAGTCAAAGTTGGTGAAGCCGATATAGCTCAGCTTGCCGCCCCACAGGTCGGTAATCGGTACAAAGTATTTCACCTTGAAGCGATAACCATCCCAGCTATTTTCATTCGCCGCGCCGTAGTTTTCCCACTGGTATTTCGCGTACACGTTCAGTGACAGGCCGATATCGCTATGGGTATCGATGTCAGTACCCAGACCCATGTACCAGGTGTTCTGACGGCTATCGCTGTTGCGACCCATGTCGTAGATGTAGTTGTTTGCGAAGTACCACTCTTTGAACGGTCCGAATGCCAGGCTGGTGCCGGTCAGCTTATCGATGGAGAAGCGTGGCTCAATTTCCATGAACATCGGCGAACCGTGGTCAAAAATACCGTTGGCATTGCTGTTACCCACGCCAAAGAAGTTGGTCAGGTCAAGGTAGCCGTAGAAATCAAACCAGTCCTTTTTAGTAAAGGCTTCGTATTCGAGATACACATCATTGTTGAACTGGGGTCCGAAGCGGGTGTGATAACTGCCTACCACGTTCACGCTCTGATGCCACCAGTCAGAAAGGTACTGCGGATCGCTTTCCGCCGCCTGTGCGGCGCCGGTCCAGCTACTGGCCAGTAAGGCCCCTGCTATCAGTGTTTTAAATTTCATTATTTTTTAACCACTTGCTCGTGATCGCCGCGCAAATGCTGCGATCGGGTGAAATCGATCCCAGGGGATGGGCAGTGTGCTGTTGTCGCCGGTCTGACGCGCCGGATTTTCAGGCCCGCGTAATGTGCCTGTAACAGAGCGATAGAAAATAGATTTTGATCACGTTTGTCAAAAAGTGTTGCATTTCGATTCAGTAAATATGTGAAGTTGATCACATAAAGGCCGTGTAACGAACGGAACCCCGCAACCGTTTACGTTGTCGGGATACGCAGAGAACTGGCGGGAGAAGAAAATAGCCGGCGCGGATTATCGCGCCGGAGGAGGGAAGACGTCAGGGTAGGGTAACGCGCACCTGCAGGCCACACACTTCACCCTGCGGGTTCAGGCAATTCGACAGAGCCACCTGCATCTGATGCTTTTGCGCCACGCTGCGCACGATCGATAATCCCAGGCCGCTGCCCTGCGCCTGGACATCCGGCGAGCGGGTAAAGCGATCAAAGGCGCGCTCGATAAACGACTCCGGCATGCCGGGGCCGTTATCGACAATATCCACTACCGTATGATGACCGACGCGATGCAGCAGCACATCCACCAGGCTGCCTTCCGGTGTGTGCAGCATGGCGTTACCGATCAGGTTATCGAACAGGCTGCGCAGATCGGAGCGGCTGGCGTGCAGACGATAGTGCGCCGTGCCGTTGAAGCCGATATCAATGCCGCGCTTGTCCGCCACCACCATCAGCTGCTCAATGCTCTCCTTCAGCAGGTCATCAAGCTCAATGGTCTCGACGCTGGCGACCACGGACTGATCCTCCTGGCGTGAGATATTCAGCAACTGCGTCACCAGATGGCGCGTGCGCGTGACGCCCGCTTCCAGCTGATCAAACTGGCGGCTGGCTTCGCCCGGCAGGATGTGC
Organism: gamma proteobacterium symbiont of Axiagastus rosmarus; assembly: GCF_059730925.1. NCBI lineage: Bacteria > Pseudomonadati > Pseudomonadota > Gammaproteobacteria > gamma proteobacterium symbiont of Axiagastus rosmarus. Next base: position 3,665,579 of record NZ_AP035925.1, on the reverse strand, counting down.
TGACGCAGGTTCTCCAGCTGTAACGTGACGGCGGTGACCGGCGTGCGCAGTTCATGCGCGGCATCCTCAAGGAACTGGCGCTGTGACGACCAGGCCGCGCGTAGTTTATCCAGTAGCGAGTTATAAGCATCGACCAGCGGCAGCACTTCGTCCGGCAGACCGTCCGGCGACACGCTGTGCGGATGCAGGGTTTCCTGCGCCGCAATCTGGCGCGAGGCTACGCGCAGATCGCGCGTAATGGCCCGGACCACCAGCCAGATCACCAGCAGCGACAGCGGCATCATCAGGATCAGCGGAATGATGGCGGAGAGTACGCGTTTCACCATCAGGCTCTTCATGTAGCCGACGTTGTGCAGCACCTGAATATTGCCGATCTCGCTGCCCAGCTCGCCGGGTCGGGTGTAAACGCGCCACTGGCAGTCATCGCCGCAGTCGCCAACTTTTAAATCTGACCAGCCTTTTTTGCTCTGCAGGGGCGCATGCAACGCCGGCCAGGAACTGGCGCGCAGGTGATTATTGGTATCCCAAAGCTGAACGATATAGGTACTTTTCAGCTTCTCCTGCTGCATCACCATCGGCATCAGTGCCGGCATGCGCTGGCTGCTTGACCAGGCATCGGCAATTTTGGCGAGCTGGTCGTCCTTCATGGTGCCCATCATGTCGCCATAGCAGTGGTAGAAATACCAGGTGACACCGCCGATCATCGCCAGATGCAGCAGCACCAGCGTGGCCAGCAGTTTGTTGCGCAGCGACCGCATAAACGTAAAGGATCTCATATTGCCGGTACCCGCCAGCCCAGACCGCGTACGTTGCGAATCACTTCGTTATCGAGTTTGCGCCGCATGCCGTGAATCAGCACGTCCACGGCGTTGCTGGTGACCTCTTCGCCCCAGCCGTAGATGCGGTTTTCTAACTGCTCACGCGACAGGATCGCGCCCGGGCGTTCCAGCAGCGCATAGAGCAGGGCGTATTCACGTGCGGTTAGCTGCTCGCGCTGGCCTTTGTACAGCACTTCACGCGTCATCATATCGAGCTGCACGTCGCCGTTGCCCAGCAGGGAGTCCGCCGCACCGTGGCGGCGTCGGGTGATGGCTCGCATACGCGCCAGAACCTCTTGCAGATCAAAGGGTTTGAGTAAGTAGTCATCGGCGCCGCTGTCCAGACCCTGAATGCGCTGCTGCACGGTATCACGTGCGGTCAGCACCAGCACCGGCGTCATGTCACCGCGCGTGCGCGCACGGCGCAGCACATTGATGCCATCTTCACGCGGTAAACCGAGATCGAGCAGGACGCAGGTGTAACCGCCTTCCTGCCAGGCGTTGCTGGCAAATACGCCGTCACGCACCCAGTCCACCGACCAGCCGGCGGCCTCCAGCGCCTGCTGCAGGTTGGCGCCGATCATTTCATCATCTTCTACCAGCAGCACACGCATGATGCCCTCCTGAATAACTTGTCGCAGTGTAGCGCCCGATAATTAGCGCAGAATTAACCTGGCGCGCTGTTTCGTCGGGAAAGCCGTTTTTTTGCTTGCTAATTCTGCGCTAATTTTCTGCTAATTAAGGGATAAATTTAACGCGCTACAGTGACGTCACTGGACATTTTACCGACGCCGGAGGAAGTCATGAATCAGCGCGAATTTATCCGTAGTTTGCTGGAGTGGATTGAAAAAAATTTAGGGCACGATCTGCATCTGGATGAAGTAGCACGCCGCTCGGGATATTCCCGCTGGCATCTGCAACGTCTGTTCCGTCAGCACACCGGTTTTTCACTGGCAGAATACATTCGCCAGCGCCGGCTGACTGAGTCAGCGCTCACGCTGATCAACAGTGATGAGGCGATTCTGCAGGTAGCGATGAGCTACGGCTTTGATACCCAGCAGGCTTACACCCGCACCTTTAAAAATTATTTCCGCGTCACGCCAGGCCAGCTGCGGCGTCAGCGTCGCGTCGAGCCGGACCGCCTGCTGTTTCCGTTAGCGGTGGCGGTGTGACATCCCTCGCCCGATTTCCCGTGGCCGCTGCGTAACGGGAAATCGGGTGCGCATTCGCGTTTTTGCTTTTAAGCTGCGGTTCTCACTCTTTCGAATCAGCCAGAGAACATGGACAACAGCGATAATCTCACCGCCATGATGCTGTTTGCGCGCGTCGTTGAGCGGCAAAGCTTCAGCGAAGCGGCCCGTACGCTGGGGGTATCAAAATCGCACGTCAGCCGCGAAATCGCCCGGCTGGAGGTGCGGCTGGGTATCAAGCTGCTGCAGCGCACCACGCGCAAAGTGGCGCTGACCGAGCTGGGCCAGGCTTACTATCCGTTCTGCACCCGCATGCTGGAAGAGATGCATCGCGCCGACGCGTTTGTGCAGCAGGTGCATCAGCAGCCTGCCGGCAACGTGCGGCTGCAGGCGCCGATCACCTTCGGCTGCCAGTGCGTGGTGCCGACGCTGAACACCTTTATCCGCCGTCATATTCACATCAACGTCGATCTCGAACTGACCACCAGCGACGATCCGCAGCCCAGTGCGGACGTGGCGATTGTGATCCGCGCGCGTGCGCCGGAAGTCGCAAACTACCGCGAACTGAGCAGTATTGACTGGGGACTGTATGCGTCGCCAGCGTATCTGGCCGCGCATCCGGCCATCGATCATCCCGAACGTCTGATGCGCCACGATCTGCTGCTGTTTCACGGCCCGGCACACACGGCGGCGTTGCCGTTTCGCCGTGATAAACAGCGCCTGGCGCTGGATGTGCACAGCCGCTTTCGCGCGAATAACAGCATGGCGCTGCTCAATGCGGCCCTGGCCGGAACCGGCGTGGCGTATCTGCCCGCCTATATGACGCAGGAGGCGCTGGCGCGCGGCGAGATTCAGCAGGTGCTGCCGGATTGGCAGATGGATCGCCTGCACAGTTACCTGCTGCTGAAAGAGCAGCCGCAGCCCTCGTCACCGATCACCTTACTCTGCGACGCGCTGATCACCGCGCTGGGTGCGTCATGATTGTTGTTTTCTGGCAACAATAGCGCGCTGGCTGGCAAATATCCGCTTCTCCCTGTTTTCTGTGTGCTACCGCTGATAGCCTGCTAAAAAAGCCAAAAACAGGGATATTACTATGTCGCACTCTTCTATCGCGTTAGCGCCTGAGCAGCAACACTGGCGGCGAAATTTGTGGGTTTGCGTGCTGGGTTCGTTCAGCACTATCGTCGCCATGACCCTGCTGCTGCCCTTTCTGCCCCTCTATGTGCAGCAGCTGGGCGTGCAGGAACCGGCCGCGATTGCGCGCTGGTCAGGCGCCGCCTACGGTGCCACCTTTCTTAGCGCGGCGCTGACGGCACCGCTGTGGGGCAAACTGGCGGATCGCTATGGCCGCAAGCTGATGCTGATCCGCGCCAGCCTCGGAATGGCCGTCGCCATGTCGCTGATTGGTATGGCCACCGCGCCGTGGCAGCTGGTGGCGCTGCGCCTGCTGGCCGGCCTGCTCGGCGGCTATGCGTCGGGCTCCACCATTCTGGTGGCGGCGCAAACGCCGAAAGCGCAGACCGGCTGGGCGCTGGGCGTACTGTCCTCCGGCATCATGGCCGGTAATGTGGTCGGCCCGCTGCTGGGCGGCGTGCTGCCACCGCTGATCGGTATCCGCCACACTTTCTGGCTCACCGGCGCGGTGATTTTTCTCGCGTTTCTCGCCACCACTTTTCTGCTGAAAGAAGCGCCACGTGCGGCGAAGAAAGCCGCAGCCGGGGAGAGGGATGAGCCGGAGGCGTCGATCAACCGGCCAGTGGTACGGCTGATGTGGCTGTCGGGCATGCTGCTGATTTTTGCCAATATGTCGATTGAGCCGATTATCACGCTGTATATCGCGCAGTTTGTTCACGGCGATCACGCGGTGACGGTGACGGCCGGACTGGTGATGGCGGCCGCCGCGCTGGGCAGCATTCTCTCCGCGCCGCGCCTTGGCCGGCTGGCCGACCGCATCGGACATGCGCACGTGCTGATTTATGGCCTGCTGTTCTGCGCGCTGCTGCTGATTCCGCAGGCATTTATTAGCGCGGCATGGCAACTGGTGGTGCTGCGTTTCCTGATGGGGATGGCGCTGGGCGGCCTGATGCCCTGCGTGACGGCGTTGATTCGTCATAATGTGCCGCAGCGGCAGGTCGGGAAAATGCTGGGCTATGCGACCTCAGCCCAGTATGTCGGCCAGGTGAGCGGCCCGCTGTTCGGTGGCTTTATCGGCGGCGCGTTTGGTATGCGTCCGGTGTTTCTCGCCACCTGCGTGATTATGGCGCTGTGCGCGCTATTGAATGCGCGGGTGCTGCGTAAACCCTGACCTTCAGATCGACCGTAATGCCGACCGGCATATAAAAAAAGCGGGCATTGCCCGCTTTTTTACTTCAGTGCGAAAAATTACTTCGCATCTGGCAGCGCATAGGCAATCACGTAATCGCCCAGCTTGGTACCAAACGAACCGTGACCACCGGCCGCGATGACAACGTACTGCTTGCCATTCACTTCATAGGTCATCGGCGTAGCCTGGCCACCCGCTGGCAGACGAGCCTGCCACAGCATCTCACCGGTGTTGGTATCGAACGCGCGCAGGTAGTTATCTGCGGTCGCGCCGATGAAGAACACGTTACCGGCGGTGGTGATTGGGCCACCCAGCATTGGCATACCCATTTTGAACGGCAGCGGAACCGGTGCGCTATCGCGAACGGTACCGATACGTTTCTTCCACACGGTTTCGTTGGTCTTCAGGTCGATCGCTGAAACGTAACCCCAGGCCGGCTGTTTACACGGCAGACCAAACGGCGACAGGAACGGGTTCAGCTCGACGCCAAACGGCACACCGTACTGCGGCTGAATGCCGGTTTCAGTACCGGAACCGCCTTCTGCGCCCTGCGGTGGTTCAATCGGGTTGCCCGGACCGCGCGGAATCAGCTTAGAAACAAACGGCAGCGCCATTGGGTTAGCGATGGCGATCTGACGATGTGGATCAACCGCGATGCCGCCCCACTCGAACATACCAAGGTTGCCCGGGAACACCAGCGTACCCTGCTCAGACGGCGGCGTGAACGGACCTTCGTAGCGCAGACGCTTGAAGATCACGCGGCACACCAGCTGGTCATACATCGTCGCGCCCCACATGTCCTTGTCCGTCAGATTCTGTTTCGGACGGAAGGTCAGTTCGGAGTACGGCTGGGTCGGTGCCACGTGGTCACCTTTCGCCGCGCCCTGCGGTACCGGCGTCTCCGGTGCAGGCACGACCGGCTTACCGGTACGACGATCCAGCACAAAGATGTTACCGGTTTTCGCCGGGGCATAAATCACCGGTACGGTGTTGCCATCTTTGTCCGTGATATCGGCCAGCGTCGGCTGTGACGGCAGGTCCATATCCCACAGATCGTGGTGCACGGTCTGATACGACCACACCAGCTTACCGGTGGTGGCGTTCAGCGCCAGAACGCTGCTCGCGTAGCGCTCCTGCTCTGGTGTGCGGTTACCGCCCCAGATATCCGGAGTGGAAACGCCCATTGGCAGGTAAACGGTATCCAGTTTTGGATCGTATACCGCCGGCGCCCACGAGTTCGGCGAGTTCATGGTGAAGGTGTGTTCATCGGCCGGAATCGCGTTAGGATCTTTCGCGCCCGGGTCGAACACCCACAGCAGTTTACCGGTGTTGACGTCGAAGCCACGGATGGCACCAGACGGCTCACGGGTAGAGTAGTTATCGGTGACCGCACCAGCAATGACGATGGTGGTGTCAGTGATAACCGGCGGTGACGTCGGCTCATACTGGCCTGGCGTCTGTACCGGCTGCTTGTGCTGCAGATCCAGCTCACCGTTGTTGCCAAAGGATGGGCAACGGGCACCGGTATCGGCATCCAGCGCGAACAGACGACCGTCGTTCACTGGCAGGTAGATGCGGCGTGAGCACAGCGCAGGCTGGCTGTTGGCGGCATCGGCAGCAGCAGGCACTTCATGGTATGAAACACCGCGGCAGGTCACGTGCTGGAAGGTAGGATTTGGCTTCAGGCCCGGATCGAATTTCCACTTCTGCTTACCGGTCGTCGCATCCAGCGCAAACAGAATCTGGTGCGGCGAGCAAAGGTACAGCGTGTCGCGGATTTTAATCGGCGTCACTTCGTCAGTGATTTCACCCGGATCGTTGGCGGTTTTGAGATCGCCGGTCTGGAACTGCCAGGCAACCTGCAACTCTTTCACGTTGCTGGTGTTGATCTGCTTCAGCGGCGAGAAGCGAGTGCCCTGCTGGTCACGCGCATAGGCTGGCCAGTCAGCATCGTTGATGTTACTCAGCGGCTGGGCCTGCGGGACGTTAGCGGCTTCCGGCAGGTTGCCATTCAGCTCCTGCGGATCGTGGAATACTGCCCACGCCAGCACCAGTACGCTGGCTACCAGCGCAACGGCCATCGCACCCAGCGCACCTTTACCCGCATGATTCAGACCGCGATACACAAACGGCAGAATCAGCCAGATACCGAAGATTACCAGCACGTCGGTACGTGGAGCCAGCGCCCAGAAGTCGAAGCCGACTTCCCATACGCCCCACACCAGCGTTGCCAGCAGCAACAGGGCATACAGCAGCAGTGCGGAACCGCTACGGCGCCACAGCAGAACAGCGATGATCAGCATAATCACACCGCCAATAACGTAGTACCAGGAACCTCCAATGGTGGCTAACCAAACGCCGCCAATCAGCATAAATGCGCCCGTCAGCAGTGCAAACAGCACCGTCAGGAAGCGAATTACGCCAAAAGATGAGGAAGCTTTCCCCATAATATTGACCTCTTTCTTTGCCATAAAATCAAAGGAAACAACCGATTAGGCTGTATCCCGACATAGAGTACGAAGTGACTTAAGGTGTTCTGTCAGTGCTTTTCCGTTAAGCAGGATGATCCCTTTGCGTTAAATTTTATCTTAAAAACGTTAACAGGTTTGATTTTTTTAGCGCTTTGCTCTTTTTATCAGGCAGTGACACGACATTTTATGAGGATATTGCGCCATCCTGTCCGGCGTAATCGGGTGATAACGCCGACGCGCAGAATTTTGTGTAAACGTTTACCCAGTGAAGAGCGGATGACAGCTCCGCTGCGTTTGCCAGCCGCTTAGCTGTAAATGCAGGTAATCTTCGGCCGGTAATTGGAGCTGAGGCGTACGTAATATTACCTCTGCTTGTGTTTCCCGCAGCGAAGCGAGCAGAAAAGGAAAGCTGAACTTGAGATAATTTTCACGGAAGAAGTCATCGCTCAGAACAATACCGCTGAAGGGAAAATCGGTAATATTTTTCCACTCGGTTCCCGGCGGCGCGAGATCGTAAAGCCAGAAGGAAAAACGAGACGCCACAGCGCGTAAGGCGGATCCTGCCTGACGTAAAGTGGCATAGTTGATCGCCAGCCTTACATTCTCATGTTGCAGGCTGGAATAATTATCCATGTCATGCAAAAAGGACATCACGCTATTTCCCGCCAGTGGAATAATTATTAATCCCGCAGCATTCGCTGACTGATAATGTTGTGTAATTATCTCACCTTCATGAAGTAATGCATCACGTTCCGGCACGCAATGCATTAAGGACGCTGAATAGCATGCGCCGATAGGTGTGCCGTCGAAGCGACAGACACGCTCAGTGACATAAGGATGGTATGAATTGTTTTCCATTTATCTCTATGAATAAATTAATGAACGATAGCGTCTTAATTATTATAAGGACGGGAAGACTGCTGTGATTATCACAGGGGGCAATATAGATCGATTCGCCGGCAAAGATCACCTTTTTTAGCTGTTTCTGATAAAGAGATAAAAAGAATTGGCCAGGCATTAATTAACGCTTTACTGAATTATCTGGAATGATTCGGCTATTTTCAAAGTAAAACAATCAGTCTGCTAATATTCAGAACGCCATGTTTAACTGTCAATCCGGATAAACACCTGTTTTTACAGCGCACATCCAGCCATTGCCTGCCCCGGTCAGTTATCGCACTCTATGGCGTGAAAAACATAAGGAAAGCCGATGGTGGCTTTTCACCAGGCCGGTGCCATGACGCCGGCCGGTTCTGCTTCAGGATGGGATAAAACTATGGGTTCACCGGTCACCGCAGCGGAAGATTCGCTGCTGCGACACAGGTCGTTCGTCGCCTTCTGGCTGGCGCGTACCTGTTCATCGTTTGGTTTTCAGATGTTCTCCGTGGCCGTCAGCTGGCAAATCTATGCGCTTACCCACAGTGCTATGGCGCTGGGCATGATCGGTCTGATGCAATTTTTACCTTCGGTATTGCTGGCGCTGCCGGCGGGTCACCTTGCGGATCAGTATGACCGTCGCCGCATCGTGCTGCTTGGGCAGCTGATTGAGTGGCTGGCGCTGCTCGGGCTGGTGGCGCTGACGCTGCTGCACTGGGCGGGCCGGATTGAAATCTGGGGACTGGTATTCCTGATTTCGCTGGCCAAAGCGCTGGAGTGGCCGGCAATCACCTCAATGCTGCCAGCGTTGGTACCGCCGCCCATCCTCGCGCGCGCCATGGCGGCCAGCTCGGTGGGCGGTCAGGCGGCGGTGATTGTCGGTCCGACGCTGGGCGGCTTACTGTACGTGGCCGGGCCGGAGGTGGTGTACGGTGTTTCGGCGCTGTTCTATCTGTTGTCGATTGTGCTGGTCAGCCGTTTGCGCTACGAACGACCGCCGCAGGCACGTATTCCGGCCAGCCTCAGCACCATGTTTGCCGGTGTCCGCTTCATCCGCGAGCGCAAAGATGTGCTTGGGGTGATCTCGCTCGATCTGTTTGCCGTGCTGCTGGGCGGCGCCACGGCGCTGCTGCCGATCTTCGCCCAGGATATTCTGCATACCGGTCCGTGGGGGCTGGGCATGCTGCGCGGTGCCCCGTCGGTCGGGGCGCTGCTGGTCGGGGTGTGGCTCAGCCGTCACAAGCTGGAAAAGCACGTGGGCATGATCATGTTTGGCTCGGTAGCCGGTTTTGGTCTGGCTACGCTGGTATTTGCGCTATCGACGCAGCTGTGGCTCTCGCTGCTGGCGCTGGCGGCACTCGGCGGCTTCGATATGGTGAGCATGGTGATTCGCGGCGCGCTGGTGCAGCTGGACACGCCGGATGAGATGCGCGGGCGCGTCAATGCGGTCAACGCCATCTTCATTAATACCTCTAACCAGCTGGGGGAGTTCGAATCCGGCCTGTTGGCCGCATGGTTCGGTGCGGTGCCTGCAGCCGCGATTGGCGGTGTCGGCACCCTGGTGGTCGTGGCGCTGTGGATGGCGCTGTTCCCTCATCTGCGCAAACGGCAGAAACTGGAAAACGACAGTCTCGCCTGACGTTCGCGGCTGCCCGGCGCGGTGGCCGTGGCCAGGTACGCAGTCTGCCTCGTTATCTCGCACAGTTAAATTTGATTATTATTAATCACATTTGACTGTTTGTGAGCATGATCAAACTAATTAAACGCCAGTTAATCTATAAATTGCCCTGCCTGTGCGTAAATTTATTCATTTTTGAGTGAAGTAAATCATTTTGCACGGTGCGGGGTAGCCAGCGCAGCGACGCAACAACAATAATCATGGCCGCCTCATTAACGGTGCGTGTGAAGCCCGGCACGCACTACGACCCTACGTTATCAATGAGGCGAACATGAAACAGTTCTCTGCAGAAGGGATGGTGATTATTGTCGGGATTGTCATTGCCTACATCCTGTTCACTACCTGGCTGACCTGGCGGTTGCGCAGTAAAAACAGCGGCGACTTTATGGCGGGTTCAAACGTGATGCCAGCGTTTGTGGTCGGCGTGATGCTGATGTCTGAATACATTGGCGCCAAGTCAACCATCGGTACGGCGCAGGCGGCTTTTGAGGATGGCTTTGCCGCGTCCTGGTCGGTGATCGGTGCCGCCATCGGCTTTCCGCTGTTTGGTTTTTTGCTGGTCAAACGCATCTACAATACCGGCAAAATTACCATTTCCGGCGCGATTGCCGAGCGCTATGGCAACTCCACCAAAAATATTATTTCTATCATCATGATCTACGCGCTGCTGCTGGTGAACGTCGGTAACTATGTCAGCGGTGCGGCGGCGATCTCTACGGTACTGAACCTTGACCTCACCACGGCGGCAGTGATCACTGCGCTGGTCAGCACTTTCTATTTTATGTTCGGCGGCATGAAAGGCATCGCCTGGGTGACGCTGCTGCACAGCGGCCTGAAATATATCGGTATTCTGGTCATTCTCGGCGTGGCGCTGCACATGACCGGCGGCGTCAGCCCGATGATCAAAGAGATGCCGCACTTTTACTGGACCTGGGACGGTAACGTGGGCGCCAGCACCATTTTTGCCTGGATGATTGGCACCATCGGGTCGATCTTCTGCACCCAGTTTGTGATTCAGGCTATCGCCTCGACCAAAAGTGCGGCGTCTGCGAAGCGCGCCACCTGGGTCGCCTTCTTCTTCTGTATGCCGATTGCCATCGCCATTGCGCTGATTGGCGTGGCGGCAAAGTATCTGCATCCGGAGATTAACAGCCTGTACGCGCTGCCGGTGTTCCTGCAGGACATGAGCCCGTGGCTGGCAGGGATTGTCACCACCTCGCTGGTGGCATCGATTTTTGTCAGCGTCAGCACCGTGGCGCTGGCCATCGCCTCACTGGTGGTGAAGGACTTTTATGTGCCGTACCGTAATCCGACGCCGGAACGCGAATTTCGCATGACGCGCTGGCTGTCACTGCTGATCGGTTTCCTGCCGCTGATCTTCGTGCTGTTCGTACCGGAAGTGCTGAAGCTGTCGTTCTTTACCCGCGCCATCCGTCTGTCGATTTCGGTGGTGGCGATCATTGCTTTCTACCTGCCATTTTATAAAAGTACGCGCGGCGCGAACGCCGGTCTGATTGGTGCCTGCGTCATGACCTCGCTGTGGTATCTGCTGGGCGATCCGTTCGGCATCAACAATATGTACGTCGCGCTGGTCACACCGGCGGTGATCATGCTGATTGACCGACTGATCCCGTCACGCCAGCCGCAGCGCAAAAATGCACCTGATTCATCAATGCAAAACAGTGGAGCCTGACATGACCGACTCAACCATTACCGTCGAACGTAACGGTAAGCTTCATCCGCACGCGCAGGACGCGCAGCAGCTCACGGCGATGCTGCCTTCGGTCTGTCCGCAGAATCACGCCGCTAACCTGCTGCCGTTACCGAACGGCGACCTGCTGTGCGTGTGGTTTGGCGGCACGCAGGAAGGCATCGCGGATATTTCGGTGTGGTGCTCGCGGCTGGCGCAGGGCAGCGCACAGTGGAGCGATCCCCGGCAGTTATCCGACGATCCGGCGCGATCGGAACAGAATCCGGTGCTGTTCCTCGATCCCGAGGGCGTGCTGTGGCTGCTGTGGACCGCGCAGAAGTCCGGTAATCAGGACACGGCGATTGTGCGCTATCGCCAGTCACACGATTTGGGTCACAGCTGGAGTGCCATCGATACGCTGCTCGATCAGCCGGGCACGTTTATCCGCCAGCCGCTGGTGGTGCTGCCGAACGGTAACTGGCTGCTGCCGGTGTTCTATTGTCGCACCCAGCCGGGAGTGAAATGGGTGGGCAACGATGACATCAGTGCGGTAAAAATCTCCAGTGACAAAGGCCAGAGCTGGCGCGATGTGGCGGTGCCGGACAGCCTCGGCTGCGTGCACATGAACATTACGCTGCTGCAGGATGGCAGCCTGCTGGCGCTGTATCGCAGCCGCTGGGCTGATTATATCTACCAGAGCCGTTCGGACGACGGCGGTGAAAGCTGGAGCACGCCGCAGGCAACCGATCTGCCAAATAATAACTCATCGATTCAGGTGACTACGCTGCACAACGGCCATCTGGCGCTGGTGTTTAACGCCATGAGCGCACGTGATGCCAGCGAGCGTCGCCTGTCACTGTACGACGAAATCGAAGACGAAGATGAAGATGACGCGGCGGTGGCCGTGGCGGCGCAGCCGGTGGTTCAGGGCGCACGCACCGCCTTCTGGGGGGCTCCGCGCGCTCCGATGACGCTGGCTATTTCTGCCGATGGCGGAGTGAGCTGGCCTTGGCAGCGTAATCTGGATGAGGGGGATGGCTACTGCATGACCAACAATTCACAGCAGAAACTGAACCGTGAGTTCTCCTATCCCAGCATTAAGCAGAGCGCGGACGGCGCACTGCACATTGCCTACACCTATTTCCGCCAGGCCATCAAATACGTGCGCGTCGACGAACGCTGGGTGAGGGACAAAGCATGAGCCGCCACGCGCTGGTGACCGGTGTCAGTTCCGGCATTGGTGCGGCGATTGCCGATGAGCTGCTGACGCAGGGCTGGCAGGTTACCGGTTTTAGCCGTACGCCGGTGGAGAAAGATCATCCGGCGTTTACCTCTGTCAGCGTCGACCTGTTTGACGCCGGTCAGCTGAAACGGGCTTTGGCCGGGCTGGCGAAGGTGGATGCGCTGGTGCACGCGGCAGGCATGATGCTGGCCGCGCCGCTGGGTGAGCTGGAGGAAGAGCAGGGGGCGCGGCTGTGGTATCTGCACGTGCAGGTGGCGCAAATCATGGCCAACACCTTGCTGCCGCAGATGGGCCACGGCGATCGTATTCTGCTGCTCGGCAGCCGCACGTCACGCGGCGCGGCGAATCGCAGCCAGTATGTCAGCACCAAGGCGGCGATGGTGGGCATGGCGCGCAGCTGGGCCGCCGAACTGGCTCCGCAGGGCATTACGGTCAATGTGATCGCTCCCGGTGCCACCGCCACGCCGATGCTGCTGCAGCCGGACCGCGCCAACTCGCCGCCGAAACTGCCGCCTATCGGACGCTATATCCATCCCGAAGAGGTGGCCGCGCTGGCTGGTTTTGTGCTGTCGCCGGCTGCCGCTGCCATCACCGGACAGGAGCTGGTAATTTGCGGCGGCGCGTCGCTGTAGCTTTATTCTCCAGCGTGCCTCTCCCATCGTAAAAAACAGGATGGAAGAGGCTGATTATGTCTCGTCTGCGAAAACTCCTGGCTTATCGTGCTACGCTTTCTTTGGGTTTACCAAAATGGTAATCTTTTCACCGTTTTGGTAAACCCAATTTTATTGTCTACATATTAAGTGGTTACGGAGTGTAGCGCTCCGCAGCAGAGAAGCGCGCAATGAATCATGATGTTCTTCAGGAAATAAACGCCGAACCACTTTTTCCGGTACAGAGCGATCAACATATTGTTTTTGGCGTTGACGGAAAGTTTAAAGCGCATGCGCTAATCACGATTCTGTCCATCATGAAACACGCCGGAGACCGCGTGTATCATTTCCATCTGATCTCTTCAGAACTGACACCGGCCGATAACCCCCGGCTCGCCAGGCTGTTTCAGGGATCGCGCCACGGCGTGACGCTGCATCATCTGCCGGACCAGCTGTTTGCCACGCTGCCGGTCACCGAACTTTTTACCCGTGCGACCTACTATCGCTTTCTTGCACCGCTGATTTTGCCGCAGGCGGAAAAACTGCTTTATCTTGATGCCGATATGGTGTGCATTAATCCGCTCAATGAACTGTGGCAGATCCCGACCGGCCCTGAGGCGGTTGCGCTGGTGGTCGGTGAAATTGCCTCGCTGCAGCCGGTGCTGGCCAAGAATGCCGGCTTGCGCGGCGAGCGCTATTTTAACGCCGGCATGATGCTGATTGATGTGGCGCAATGGCGCGCTGACCATATCAGCGAACGCGCGTTTACTTTACTGTCCGAACACGGGCGAAACTTCCAGTATCTCGACCAGGATGCGTTGAATATTTTACTGGAAGATAAAGTGACCTTTGTTTCTCCTCGCTTCAATACCCTGACCATGCTGGCCCATGACGATCGTGGCTATACGCTCGACGTGCCGGCGGAAACCTGCCTGATTCATTATGCCGGTGCGGATAAGCCCTGGCAGGTATGGAATCAACAGTTTGTGGTTCACCATTATCGCGATATTTATCAGGATTCACCGCTGTCCACCATGGCGTTTGACCAGCCAGCCAATGCGCAGCAGGCAAAAAGAATGTATAAGTCGCTTTTTCGTCAAAAAAGATGGTGGCAGGCCATGCTGTGGCGCCTGAAACATATCAAGATGAGGTATTGTTAAGTGCAAGCTCACGCTTTTCGCCAGCTGATGACGGGAAAAAATATTTACCAGCTCTGTTTTGTGCTGCTGAGTATCGCGCTGGCGTCGTCACTGGTGGTTGAAGCCTTACCGCGCAAAATATTCTATTTTTCCAGTTATCTGGTGGCTCTGTATTTAGTAATTCTGGCGGTGAAAAAACAGTGGCTAACAGATAAAACGGCCATAACGGTAGCGCTTCCGCTGCTGTTCATTGGGCTGGTCAGGCTCATCTGGGCAAAGATGTTTTCCCACGCTGAATTCAGTGATGTGGTGAATAACTACTTCCAGGGCGGTAAGCTGTTTATTATCGCGGCTTTTCTCAGCTATTTTATCGTCGCGTGGCGCCACTATCTTAGTCGTCCACTCCTGATAACCTGCAGCGCCATCTTATTTGTCGGGCTGCTGGTGACGTTAGGTTTCGCTATCAGTGAACACGCAAAAACGCTGACCCGCATCAGATTGCTGACCGATTCCGCCGGTACCGTCTCTTATCTGATTACCGCGCTGGCGCTCTGTACTTTGTACACCGGCCACCGGGTCATCACCCATCGCGGCGGACAAATGATCTTATTCAGCGCGGTTTTTGTCGTGAATATGATGCTGATGATTCTGACCGAGTCACGCGCCGGCGTATTAACCCTGCCACTGATTTATCTGGCCTGGTTTTATTTTACCCACCGCTGGGCGGGTAAAATTTCGCTGGTGGTGTTAGCGCTGTTTATTATCGTGGGCGCTTTATTTATGCCGGGCAGCGTCTGGCAGCGCTTAGACAGCATCCACAATGAAGTCGACACTTATCAAACCAACAACAACACCTCGATTGGTGCCCGTTTCTCTATCTGGAAAGGCGGCTGGCACAGTGTTTCGTGGTCGCTACTGGGGCAAAGTCCGGATCAGCGCACGGCAAAAGCACGGGAATACATCACGCAGCATGAGCGCCACAATCCCGAAGCGTATAAAAACGTCATGTATCACCTGCACGATGATTTCCTTGAAACGCTTTCGCTGCAGGGGATCGCTGGCGCACTTTCCCTGCTGATTTTTTACCTGGTGCTGCTGATAGTAGCTGCACGCCGCGGCGTCGCCGGATTAACACTGCTGCCGCTGTCAATTATCATCTTTGGGCTGACCGACACGGTGTTAATTCAGAGTGGTTCGGTGCTAATCCTGGTGATGGCGATTATCATCAGCTATGCCATGATTCATCCCCCTGAGAAAGTATCGTCCTGATAAACCGGCGCTGGCATAGCGCCCGGTTGTTACAGCGGTTTGTTTAACTTCAGAGCCAGATATTTCTTTTTAAAACTGGTTCTGATTTTACTATCGAAAAGAAAAGACAGCGGCCTGATTTTAGTGATCGCCTCAATAACCTGCTTTCTGTCGTCAGGATTATCCAGGGCTTCCCGATGTTTATGTGCAATATTAATCCAGTGGCAGGATAGCAGATTGCGATAGCGCTCCTGCAACACCTCATCCATATGCTGCGTTGCGCTCACTAAAAGTGAAATTTTGTGTTTATCCAGCTGGCTGGATAAGCTGTTGCCGCGTTTAAAATAGAGATAAGGGCTCTGGCGGCTATAAGCGATTGCATCACTGCTGACCAGGATTTCCGGGAAAAGCCAGGCGTCCTCATAGCAGGTATAATCCGGGAAGGGATGAGCCAGCAGCATGGTGCGCTTAATAAACTGACCGATAAAGTGCGCCTGCAAATCGCGATGGATCAGGAATTTTTCAATGGCCTGATGCCGTGACAGTGTTTCCGCCTGCAGGCCCTGCCACGTGATGTGCTGAGGCCGGGATTCATATACCTCATTAAGCGCCGTGAACAGTGCGTCGGGACGATGGCTTTTCAGGTAGCGGACAATATCGGCGAGGGCGTCGGCCAGCAACTGATCGTCGCCATCCAGCATCGTAATATATTCACCGCTGCACTGCTGAACGCCAAAATTACGCACCCGGCCAATGTTGCGGTAATCAATATTAAATACTTTCGCCTGCGGATGCCGCCGGGAAAAATCATCGAGTAACGCTGCTGTGTTGTCGACGGATGCGTCATTGATAAGAATAAATTCAATATACTGCTCAACACCATGACAGGCCTTTTCTAAACTCGCCAGCGTGTCAGGCAGAAATTTTTCACTGTTATGGGCCGTTAGCAACACACTGATTAAATAGTCAGGAACCATCATTTTTTAAGTCAACATCTGAAGCAGGAATGCCGTCAAGCATACTACAAGTGGCAATTTGAGGGGAGGGCATTGACGCAGCGCAGCCCTGCGCCTGCTGTCGCCGATCAGGCACATTTACGACTGATACAATAATGCGTATGATTCTCATTCCTTTTTATGCTTCCTGCTCGCGCAGGTAACCCATCGGTCCTTACCGGAGACAGCAATGACTTCATCATTACGCCCGCGCGCCACCGCGCTGGCTCTGGCGCTGCTGGCAGCCATGAGCCTGAGCGCCTGTCAGGCGCCGGCTAAAAAATCAGTAGCGCCTGCCGCCGCGGCTAAGCCAGCGGCAGCGGAGAAGGTACAGCAGCGTGAACTGGGCGACGGCCTGTATGAAATGGCCTATGTGCCGGGCGATCCGGCTGCGCTGTATGTGGCCAGCGCGCAGGCATTTAAAACCGTCAACGGTGGCGTGCTGTATCGTCTGGATGCCCGCACGCTGGCAACGCTGGGCGAAACCCACACCGATCTGAAAAACTTTGGCATGACGGCTTCACCGGACGGCAGCGTGCTGTACATTACCAACACGCTGGACGGTGGCGTGACGAAAGTGGACGCCAGAAGCGGTAAAGTGCTGCAGCGTCTGCTGTTTGGCCTGAAAAACGACAAAGGCAATCCGGTTGGCGCGCGTGAAATCCTGCTGCATGACGGCCTGCTATACATCGGTGCGATTGAGAATCCGGCGATGATTTGGGTGGTCGATGCAAATACGCTGCGGCTGAAAACCACCATCAAAAACGCCGGTAAGTGGGTGACAGGGTTGCTCTATTCGGCGTCAACCGACCGTATTTACGCGGCGAACGGCAGTGGCGAAGTGCTGGTGATTAATCCGCGCAGTCACAAAATTGAGCAGCGCTGGACGCCAGGCGATGGCAAGGAGTATCTGCTGTTAAATCTGGCCGAAGATGCCGCCAATGGCCGCCTGTACGTCACTGACAATTCAAAGGGCAAAACCACGCTGGTGTTCGATGAGCGCAGCGGTAAGGTGATCAAACGCCTGGATGTCGGCGATTCGCTTGGCATCAAATTCAATGCGAAGCGCAACGAGATTTACATCAGCCAGCGACTCGGCGGCAAAGTGCTGCAGCTGGACGCGACGACCTACGCAGTGAAAAATAGCTGGGCGCTGCCGACCCACCCTAACAGCCTGCTGGTGTCGCCAGATGGTCAGACGCTGTACGTGACGGTGAAGCAGGGACTCAATAAAGATCGCTCGCCGCAAGGGCCGGATAGCGTGGTGCGGATTACGCTGGATTAACCGCGCTGGGTTTAATCGCGGCGCGAGGGATCGCGCCGCAGATAACCCGTGCTTAGCCACGGGTTACGTCATCCATTACGCCACGCCGTTCACCAGAAGTACGCGGTAGTTGGCGCCTTTCAGGCGATGCGCTTTGGCTTCCTGGTAGGCCGGGCTGAAGTACCAGGCTTTGGCGGCCTCGGCATCTTCAAACTGCAGCACCACCACGCCTTCAGCATCGCGCCCTTCCAGTACCTCCAGATCGCCGTAAAAAGCCAGTGGCGTGATGTGGTGATCGCCACGCGCCGCGCCGGCTTTCTGCGAATAGGTGGCCAGCTCATCTTTATCCAGCGTTTCGTCTTTAATCATAACGACATATGCGGCCATTATTGTTCGCCTCGCGCCTGACGCTTGTCTTCAGTATTGGTATCAAAATCGCTCGCATCGTGCCGTTCCAGCAGCTGATCCTGCGGCTCGGCGCCAAATGCCCGGTTCACTTTACGCCCGCGGATCACCGCCGGACGGTCGGCAATCTCTTTTGCCCAGCGCACCACATTTTTGTACGACTGCACATCGAGGAATTCGCCGCCACCGTACTGGTTGTTCAGCACCAGATTGCCGTACCACGGCCAGGTTGCGATATCGGCAATGGTATATTCGTCGCCGGCGAGGAAACGGTGGTCCGCCAGCTGGCGATCCAGCACATCAAGCTGACGTTTGGCTTCCAGCGTGAAGCGGTTAATGGCGTATTCAATTTTCTCTGGTGCGTAGTGATAGAAGTGGCCGAAACCGCCGCCAAGGTACGGCGCGGATCCCTGCAGCCAGAACAGCCAGTTCAGGGTTTCAGTGCGGCCCGCCACGTCAGAGGGAATAAAGTGGCCGAATTTATCTGCCAGATAGAGCAGGATATTGCCGGATTCAAACACGCGCAGTGGCGGCGTGATCGAGTGGTCGCGCAGCGCCGGAATTTTTGAGTTGGGGTTAACCTCAACGAAGCCGCTGGAGAACTGATCGCCATCGCCGATGCGGATCAGCCAGGCGTCATACTCCGCTTCCTGCACGCCGAGCGCCAGCAGCTCTTCCAGCAGAATGGTCACTTTCTGGCCGTTTGGCGTCCCCAGCGAATAGAGCTGCAGCGGATGCTTACCGACCGGCAGCGTTTGCTCATGCGTCGGCCCGGCGGTTGGACGGTTAGTCTTCGCCCCGTTACCTTTGGCTTCCGGGTCCCAGGTCCAGACTTTCGCGGGCTGATACTGATTTTCCGACATAATGCGTTCGCCTTGTTGTGAGAAGATTTTTGCTGCTACTGAGTGTAGCAGCACGCTATCACGCCGATTTAACCGCGCTGGCGATAAAAGACAAAGTCGAATCAGGCAAAATTCTCTTGCGTAAACAGCATAAAGTCGACTTTACCGGGCTGATAGGTCTCTGGTTGCTCACCCTCTTCCAGATGTCGCAGCAGCAGCGTCAGCGCCAGCTGTGCGTGACGCAGGGTGTTTTGATCGAGCGTCAGCGTCAGCACGCGTTTGGCCAGCAGCTCACGCGTGGTTTGGTAAAGTTCGTGCGTAACATATATCACCTTGCCGCACAGCCGGTGGCGCGCCAGCGCTTCGTGAATCTGCGTGTTGCCCATGCCGGTATTGTACAAGCCGACAATGTGCTGCGATGCGGCCAGCGTTTTCTCCAGCAGCCGGCTGATGCGCTCGCGCTCGTCCTGGCCTGCGATGATCTCCCGCAGCCGCAGATGCGGGAAGCGCTCCGCCAGCACTGCCTGAAACCCTTCGATGCGCAGACGGTGCGCGGCGTAATCAGCGCGACCGCTAACCAGCACCACATCTCCCGCCACGGGCAGCATGCTGCCGAGCATCAGCGCGGCGGTGCGTCCCGCCTTCAGCTGGTCAATACCGACATGGCACAGGCGCGGCGCATCAGGCAGATCGGCCACCAGCGTGATGACCGGTACGCCACGCGCTTTACAGGCCTCAAGCGCCGCGTAAATCAGCGGATTTTCATGGGCGAAAACAATCAGCCCGTCCATCTTTTTGCTGCTGGCTTCGATATGCGCCGCCAGCTTTTCGGGCGCATGCTCCGGAATCAGCGTGCGGTGCAGCCGCAGGCGACGATAGCCGAGCTCATCCGCCAGCCGGGCAAAATCCTGCGCCAGCTGTTGAAAGAAGAAGGAGCCGTTACCGCTCAGCAGCACCTCTATCTGCCACGCGTGGCGGTGCTCCTCCGGCAGGATGCGTTTCAAACCCGCTTCGCGCGCCGCCAGTAAAATCTTTTTCGTCATCGCGGGCGACACGCCGCCCCGGTCGTTCAGCACCCGATCCACCGTGGCGACGCCCACGCCCACCCGCTTAGCCAGTTCGGCCAGCGTCATTGTTTTCATCTGAGTGAATTCCATCAAAAACCGCGTTCAGACAGCCTGCCAGAAAGCGATATTTTGACAAGACCGACGATGCCGAAGTGTGAGCAACAGGAGCGTTATCATGCGCAGTGCGCAACGTTTTGCCTTGATTGGCTGTGGATTTATTGGCCAGGTGCATGCCGCAAACCTGGCGCGCCATCCCGGCGTTGAGCTGGCGCTGGTGTGCGATATAGACACCGCGCGCGCCGCTGCGCTGGCAGAGCAGTTTGGGGCGCGGGCCGCCAGCGTGCCGCAGGCGCTGAGCAGTGAGGCCATTGATGCGGTGCTGATTGCCAGTGCGACGCCGACCCACGCTCCGCTACTGGAGCAGGCGGTACTGGCGGGCAAAGCGGTGTACTGTGAAAAACCGATCGATTTGTCGCTGTCACGCGCCCGGGAAGTGGTAGCCAGCATTTCCCCGCTGCAGGTGCCGGTGACGGTAGGATTCAATCGGCGTTTTGATCGCAGCCATGCACAACTGAAAGCCCAGCTGCAGCAGGGCGTGATTGGACGCAGCGAGCTCATCCAGATGGTGTGCCGCGCCTCTGAACTGCCGCCGCTGAGCTATCTGCAGGCGTCCGGCGGACAGATGCGCGACCAGGCCATCCACTTTTTCGATCTGCTGCGCTGGCTAACTGAGGATGAAGTGGTCACCGTGGGCGCGCTCGGTGCCGCGCTGGCGATGCCGGCGATCCGCGACATTGACGTCGATACCTCAGTGCTGATTATGCGCCTGCAGCAGGGCGCGCTGGCGCAGCTCGATAATGCCCGTCGTACCGCTTACGGTTATGACGAGCGCATCAGCGTGATGGGCAGCCTGGGCATGCTGGCGTCGGAAAGCCAGGCGGTGCGCGGTGCAACGCTGTATCAGGGGCAGCACATCCGCCAGCCGGGGCTGTATGCGGACTGGTTCAGCCGGGTACAGGAGACCTATTACAGCCATCTCGATGCGTTTGTGCGCCATCTTGGCGGCGAGAAAGTGGCTGCTCTGCCGGGGCTGATTGACGGGCTGCGCGCGCAGGCCATCGCGGAAGCGGCGCAGCTGTCGCTGACGCGCGGCGAGTTTGTTGAGGTGGAGTGGGTGACGGTTTGATGGGGAGTGGGCGATGGCGTTTGCCCTCACCCCAACCCTCTCCCGCAGGCGGGAGAGGGGGCTGATAGTGCATGCAACTTACAGATTCAGCAGCTCGCGCTCAATCAGCTCGCGGGTTTCCACAGCCTGATACTTCATCTTCTCCGGATAGCCAAATAGCGCGGCGGAGATAATCGACTCGCCGCCCACTTTATAGTGGCGGTTAGCGAAATCCATCTCGCGCAGCGCTTCGAACAGCGCGTCGAAATTCACCTCACCTTCGCCAACAGCCACGTGCTGGTGGATAGTGGCATCGACACCCGGCGGGTTAACGATATAGCGACAGTGTTTGGTGTGGTTCATGGTATCGGCAATCAGCATGTGCGAAAGATCGTCGCCAGCGTAATGCAGCATACTCTTCACGTCGCCTTTGCCCTTGTCATAGTAGAACGTATGCGGTGCGCTGTAGATGTATTTGACGTTGTCGCTGCGGAACGACTTGACGATATCGGCCGTTTCATTGCTCTCTTCGCAGAAATCCCACGGATGCGCCTGAATTTCCACGCGAATCCCTTCACGCTCGAAAATCGGCAGCAGCTCGTCCATTGAGCGATAGAACATCTCTTCGCAGATTTCGGGTTCGTTCGGGTTACCGGAGAGCTCGGTATTGATCACCTGCACGCCCATCTCCACGGCAATCTCAATCATTCGCTTCCAGTTTTTCACCGCCGCCTGGCGCCGCAGCTCATCCGGTCCCGACCAGCGATAGACGGTAATAAACGAGGAGATTTCCAGTCCGGTAGCGTTGAGCGCATTTTTGTACTCGCGCATGATCTCCCGGCTGGCTTTCGGGTGTTTATAGAACGGATTGATTTGCGGATGCGGCGACTGTTCAATGTATTTATAACCCCACTCCGCGACCTGATGCACCATACGCGTGATGCCGAGATCGCGGATAACATCCACATCAAAAGCGATTTTCATTGTTGTTCTCCTGCGCGTTACGTTACCCACCACCGCAATCGGCGGCTGGTGTCGCGTCAACTATAAAAACAGCCCGGCACCGGCTCTAATGCTTTGCTGATGCATTTCCATCAGTGCCGGCGACACGCTGCGGCGATATTTGCCAAATAATTATTCTATTTGCGTGAGAAATGAAACGGATGATGGTGTTTGTGCGACAGCGATCAAAAGAATGAGAGGATTTTCTCATTAATTGAGAGATAACGACCGGCTTATATGGCGTGAAAGCATAACGTCAGGCATTATTTTTGATAGTTTATTATCATTAAAGGGCTTAACGATGAGCAAAATTACCATGAGCGCGATTGCCGCCGCTGCCGGGGTGGGGATCGCCACCGTGGATCGGGTGCTCAATCGCCGCGCGCCGGTGCGGGCGCAGACCGAACAGAAAGTACTGGCAGCGGCGCATCGGCTGGGTTACCGCAGTAGCCACGCCCCGCTCAGTGCGCAGAGCGACGGCGTGACGCTGCGCATGGGGTTTATCCTGCTGTCGGCTTCGTACTCTTTTTATCAAACGCTAACCGATGCGCTGCGCCAGCAGACGCAGCCATTTCATCCGGCCGGCAGCGAGCCGCTGTTTGTCTGGCACGAGATTGATGAGGTGGCAGCGGTGGTGGATTCGCTCTACCGGCTGGCTGAGCAGGTGGATGCTATCGGCGTGGTGGCGCTGGATCATCCGCTGATCCGCCACGCGATAGCGCACGTTTCGCGTCAGGGCGTGCGCGTCTACGCGCTGTTTTCTGACTTCTCGCCCTGTGGGCATGCTGGCTATTTCGGCCTGGATAATCAGAAAGCCGGGCGTAGCGCGGGCTGGATCGCCAGCCATCTGCTGCATCAGCCGGGTCCGGCGGGCGTGCTGCTGGGGGATCACCGCTTTATCTGTCAGGAGAACTGCGAGAGTGGTTTTCGCTCGTATCTGCGCGAGCAGGACAGTGCGCGGCGCGTGCTGGAACCGCTCAAAACCCACGAATCGATTGCCGGTGGTTATCAGGCGACCCGCCAGCTGCTGGAGCAACATGCCGATCTGGCGCTGATCTACGCGCCGTGTGGCGGTATAGAAGGGGTCGTTCAGGCGCTGCGTGAGCAGCCGCAGCGTAAGGTGGCGCTGATTTGTCACGGCCCGGTCAATGACGGCGACCTGGCGCTGATAGATGGCACCATCACGGTGATGCTGCGCCATCAGATCGCTGACATGGCACGACAGCTGGCACAAACCGTGCTGCAACGTCACGCTGAGCGCAGCGACCATTTTTCTCAGGTCACCCTGCCGTTTGAGATCGTCATGCGGGAAAATGTCTGAGGCGTTGCGCAGTCACCCTTTGTTATCGCTCACCGGGCGACAGCCACGCCAGCGCGCATGACGACAGCATTTGATAAAAATATATCAAAAATTTGATAATTAAATTTATGATCGCTATCAAAGAATGAAAGTTCCATGATTGAGGTTGGTGAAATATCTATTTGATACTGACGCCAGCCCTCATCATAAGGAACCATCATGACCCTACACATTGCCAATGCGCCCTGCAGCTGGGGCGTAGACGATCCTGACAATCCTTTTCTGCCGCCATGGCAAACGGTGCTGCGCGAGGCGGCCCAGGCCGGTTACCGCAGCATTGAACTCGGGCCGTGGCGCTATCTGCCGACCGATGCCGCCGAACTGCGCCAGCAGCTGGAAGTGCATCAGCTGTCGCTGGTGGCCGGCACCATTTTTGATGATTTGGTCAGCGAGGCGAATTTCCCGGCGATGGTTGAGCTGACGCACAACATCTGCCGCAACCTGTCGCAGGTGCCGTGCGCGGCACGCACGCACGGTGATAACCGGCCCGCTCCCTATCTGGTGATTATCGATTTCGGTAACCCGCAGCGGGCGCAATTTGCTGGTCAGACAGAGAAAGCGCCGCGCCTGGCACCCGCAGACTGGCAGCGCATGATGCAGCACATCACTCAGCTCAGTCACATCGCCTGGCACGACTACGGCGTGCGACCGGTGATTCATCCTCATGCCGGTGGCTGCATTGAGTTTGCCGATGAACTGGAGCAGCTGGTGCAGGACATCCCGCACGAGGTCGCCGGACTGTGTCTCGATACCGGCCATCTTTTTTATTCCGGCATGGATCCGCAGACCTGGCTGCAACGCTACTGGTCGCGCATCGACTATCTGCATTTCAAAGACATTAATGCGGCCGTCTGGCGCGATGTGATTGCGCGCGGCGTCGACTTTTTCACTGCCTGTGCCGAGGGCGTGATGTGCCCGCTTGGCCAGGGCGCGATTGATTACCCGGCGCTGCGGGCGTTTCTCGCTGAACGTCACTATCAGGGCTGGATCACCATCGAGCAGGAGCGCGATCCGCGCAATGCCGCCACCAGTCTGCAGGACGTCACGGCCAGCCTGCACTACCTGCATTCCATCGGATTCTGAGGAGAACAGCATGATTAACGGGAGCAAAGTACTGGATCGCGCGCTGCGCTGGGGCATGGTGGGCGGCGGCGGCACCAGCCAGATCGGTTACATCCACCGTTCCGCTGCTTTACGCGACGGCAACTTCACCTTAGTGGCGGGTGCGTTTGATATTGATGCGGAGCGCGGACAAGCGTTTGGTCGCGCGCTGGGCGTGGCGGCGGAGCGCTGCTATAGCGATTACGAAACCCTGTTTAAAGCGGAAGCCGCGCGTGCTGATGGCATTGAAGCCGTCTCCATCGCCACGCCGAACAATACGCACTTTGCTATCTGCCGCGCTGCGCTCAGCGCCGGGCTGCACGTGGTGTGTGAAAAACCGCTGTGTTTCACCTCCGCTGAAGCTGAGGAACTGCAGCAACTGTGTAAAGCGCAGCAGAAAATCATCGGCGTGACCTACGGTTATGCCGGGCATCAGCTGATTCAGCAGGCGCGCACCATGATTGCTGACGGGCTGTTGGGTGAGATCCGCATTGTGAACATGCAGTTTGCTCACGGCTTTCATCACGAAGCGGTGGAGCTGCAGAATGCCAGCACCAAATGGCGCGTCGATCCGCGTTTTGTTGGCCCGAGCTATGTGCTGGGCGATCTGGCCACCCATCCGCTGTTTATCGCTGAAACCCTGTTGCCGCAGTTACAAATAAAACGCCTGCTGTGCAGCCGCCAGAGCTTTGTGGCCTCGCGTGCGCCGCTGGAAGATAACGCCTTTGTGATGATGGAATATGACAACGGTGCGGTCGGTACGCTGTGGGCGTCAGCGGTGAACTGCGGATCGATGCACGGCCAGAAAATTCGCGTGGTGGGGGCCCGAGCCAGTCTGGAGTGGTGGGACGAACAGCCAAACCAGCTGCGCTATGAAGTGCAGGGCGAGCCGGTGCAGATTCTTGAGCGCGGCATGGGTTATCTGCACGCCAGCGCGCTGGCCGATGACCGTATTGGTGGCGGCCATCCCGAAGGATTATTTGAAGCCTGGTCGAATCTCTATCGCCGTTTTGCGCTGGCGATGGATGCCACCGACCGCGGCGATCACGCCTTCCTGCAGGATTTCTGGTATCCGGACGTGCACGCCGGGCTGATGGGGGTACGCTGGGTGGAACAGTGTGTCAAATCGGCGGATGCCGGTGCGGTGTGGGTTGAGTGCTAATTAGCTGACGAAATTTAACCGGAGTGCGAGGCAGCGGGGCGGCATCCGTGCTTTATTGGGAGCCGCTGCGCATGCCTTCTGCAGTTGCTGCGGCGATCTGATCGATGGCGCGCTGTGCCTGTTCGCACTGGTGCAAAATAGTGAAGGCATGATGGTAAAGCATTTTCCCCGCTTCGGTAGGCGTTACGCCGCGTTTGGTGCGGATCAGTAACTGCTGATTCACTTCTCCCTCCAGCGTGGCAAGCTGCTGGCTTAGCGCCGGTTGCGCAATATGCAAACTTTCAGCGGCCTGCGTCAGGCTGCCCGCGTCGACGATTTTGATGAAATATTTAAGGCGACGAAGGTTCACGATTACTCCCTCTGGCGACACGATTCGGTGTATCAAAAGCGTCCGGCACGGTGAGATGCAGCAGACGCTGAGTTAAGGTCAAACGCCACGACGGCAGGCAGGCACTACGATTAACAGTTTTTTAACATCGACACGCGCCACGCGGCGTGACCGGTGGCGCAATTCGCTGGAAAGGTTTGGGCGCAATCGCAAAAGTGTGCGACGCGTCGCGCAAATGGGGCCAAAGCAGTCAGGGTTGTAATGGAGCTAATCGATATTGCATGGGATTGCAGTTTTTTCAGCTACTCCGCACAAGCTGAACACGTCCCCAGCGATGCTGGCATCCGGCATGATACAGGTCATCTTTTCAATATAACTTCCGGTTTATATCAGGGCGCTATAAACTACAGGTTATATGAGGTGATTTTGAACAGCTGGAAGGTAGAAACCACCGTGCGCTTTGCCACATGGCTGCAGGCGCAGGATGACGCGATGATTGAGGATGTGTTGGCCAGCCTGGCGGTTCTCAGGGAGTTCGGGCCCACGTTAGGGCGGCCTGATGTTGATACCCTCGTCGGGTCGCGTTTTTCCAATATGAAAGAACTCCGTGTTCAGAGTAATGGCCGGGCGATTCGTGCGTTTTTTGCCTTCGATCCGGTCAGACGGGCCATTGTGCTCTGCGCGGGAAACAAAACCGGAACGCATCAGCGGCGCTTTTATCAGGCGATGATTAAACTGGCTGACCGCGAGTATCAACAGCATCTGGAGGAGATGAATCATGCCAAAACTTGAAGACCTGATTGCTCAGCGTTCGCCTGAATCACAGGCGCGCATCAGAAATAAGGCGGCGGAAAAAATCCTCGAGATTCGTTTGCGCCAGCTGCGGGAAGAACTGGCGCTTTCACAGGTACAGTTGGCTGAAAAGATGGGTGTTTCGCAACCTGCTATTGCAGCCATCGAGGCGCGTGGTGATGAACTGAAACTCTCCAGCCTGAAAAAGTACGTTGAGGCGTTAGGCGGAAAATTGAGCGTAACCGTTGAACTGCCAGCCGGTGACGGGCGGATTTTCCAGCTTTAAGAGTTTCTGCCAGGCTGCAGGGTGAGCGATTCTGCCGGCGCAGAAAAGCAAAAACCCAGCCATAAGGCTGGGTTTTCTGAATAGTGGTGCCCGGACGCGGAATCGAACCACGGACACGGGGATTTTCAATCCCCTGCTCTACCGACTGAGCTATCCGGGCAACGGGGCGCATTAAACCCTAATGGCTCACAGCCGTCAACGGGTTTCGTAAAAAAAGCGTAGCAATCGTGACTGATTGCCTGCTTTTCAGGCAGGGTGAACAAAAAGCCTACGCCAGCGCGCCGTTTTGCCGGCACAGCGCGATGCTCAGCACATCTTCAGCCAGACGCCGCGCGGTAGCGACATCCTGCACGTTGCGCTTCACCAGCAGCTTACTCAGACACCCTTCGAGGATCAGCTCCATCTGATCGGCCACCATGCTGGGGTTGTCCAGCGCCAGGTCGACGAGGATTTCATGGGTGAACTGCCAGGAACTGCGCTTCTGCTGTTCGGCGAGCTGGTGCACCGGCTGATCCGGCTGGGGATAGAAACTGCAGGCGGCAATAAACAGGCAGCCAGGAAAGCGGCCTTTACTGACGTGCTCTGCCAGCACGTCGTAACGCGCCAGCAGCTTTTGTGCCGCACTGAGGCGCTCATCCAGTTGCACCTGGCGGCGCCAGCTGTCGATCTGCTGGCCGTGAAAGCGCAGCGCGTCATACAGCAGGGCATCGCGATCGGGCCAGTAGCGCTCCAGCTGATCGCTGGCGAGGCCGCTTTCGCCAGCCAGCTGCTGCAGCGAGGTAGTCGCGGCCAGGCCGCTCTGTTCGAGCACATTCAGCGCATGCTCAAGGATCTGTTCGCGTTGCAAAAGACTCTCCTCCGGAATGCGGGCCCGAACGCGTGCGCCCGGGCAGTGTCGTGCAACCAGTTTCGTTTAACGCGGCAGATTGTGCAAATGGGCGCGGAAATCCGCGGCGTTAAGGAAGCCGGTGACGCGTGAATCGGCAATCTCTTTGCCCTGCGCATCGAAGAACAGGATGGTCGGCAGGCCAAGCACCTGCAGATGCTGCAGCAGCGCATTATCCTGCGCGTTATTGGCTGTCACGTTAGCCTGCAGCAGCTGCACGTTGCTCAGGGCGCTGCGCACGCCGTCATCGCTGAAGGTGTATTTTTCAAACTCTTTGCAGGCCACGCACCAGTCGGCATAGAGATCGACCATGGTGATACGGCCCTGCGCCTGCTGTAATGCGCTATCCAGCTGCTGGCTGTTGCTGATGCGCTGGAACGGCAGGTGCGCGACGCTTTGCGTACTGCTGCTGCCAAATGCCCAGTCCTGCAGCGGGCGCGCCACCACCAGCGCGGCCGCCAGCATGATGATCGGCAGCACGCGCGCTGTGCCGCGTGCGCTGAGACTCAGGCTGAACGCCCAGGCAAAAAACGCCACGCCGAGCAGACTCCACAGCCGCAGTCCCCAGATATCGCCCAGCACGCGCTCCAGCAGAAACACCGGCAGCGCCAGAATCACAAAGCCAAAACCCTCTTTTACGCTCTGCATCCACGGACCGCTTTTCGGCAGCAGCCGGTTGCCGAACATCGTTACAGCAATCAGCGGCAGTCCCATGCCGAAGGCGTACAGCCACAGCGTGCCGGCTCCGGCCCACAGATTACCGCTCTGCGCGATATACAGCAGGATGGCGCTGAGCGGCGCGGTGGTGCAGGGTGAGCAGATTAGCCCAGCCAGTGCGCCCATCATAAACACGCCCGCCAGCGACCCGCCTTGCTGACGGTTGCTCCACAGCGTCAGACGCGTCTGGAGGCTGGCAGGCAGCTGCAGCGTGAACAGGCCAAACATCGACAGCGCCAGCAGCACAAACAGCACGGAGAGGCCGATTAACACGTAAGGATGCTGCAGCGCAGCCTGGAAACGCAGCCCCGCCGCTGCCACCACCATACCGAGCAGGGTGTAAGTCAGCGCCATGCCCTGCACGTAAACCAGTGCGAGGGCGAACAGCCGGCCCAGCGAGTAGCGGCGCTGGCCACCAAGAATGATGCCGGAGATCAGCGGATACATCGGCAGCACGCACGGCGTAAAGGCCACGCCGATGCCAATCAGCAGCGCCCACAGCGGCGAAAACGGCAGCGGCGTGCGGTGAGCGGCCGGTGATGCCGCGATTGCCGGCGCGGCGCTATCGGCAGCAATCGCCGTCAGCGGCACCGAGCGGGTCTCCGGCGGATAGCAGAAACCGGCCGCGGCGCAGCCCTGATAGGTCACGCTGAGCGTTGCTCCGGCATCAGCCTGGCGCAGGGTGATCGGCAGCTGTACGTCCTGCGGATAGATTTCGCTCTTGCCGTAAAACTCATCTTCGTGCGGCTGGCCCGGCGGTAGCGTGACCGGCGCCAGCTGCGCGTGTTGCGCGCTGATGTGGAATTGCTGGCGATAGAGGTAATAGCCGTCCTTCACTTTCCAGCTCAGCGTCAGCTGATGGCCCTGCTGGCTGAAATCAAAGCCAAAGGCCTGATCGACCGGCACAAAGCGGTTATTGGTAGTGGGCGAGAACAGGCTGGCCTGCGCCGACAGGCAAAACAGCAGTGCCAGGCACAAGCTTAACAGGCGGGAAAATCGAGCAGCCATGACGAATTAATCAGCTCCGGTGGCGAATGAGCCGCGATAATAACACGGCTCATTCGCCACGAGGTTTTCAGGATGTAACCACGACGCTACAGAATCAGGCTGCCGAACAGGAAGCCAAACGCCACCGAGAAGGTAATCGCCAGCACGCCGGGAATGATAAACGAGTGGTTGAACACGTACTTCCCAATGCGGGTCGAGCCGGTGTCATCCATCTCCACCGCGGCCAGCAGCGTCGGGTAGGTGGGCAGCACGAACAGCGCGGACACCGCGGCGAAGGAGGCGACCGCCGCCAGCGGCGACACGCCGAGCATCAGAGCCGCTGGCATCAGCGCTTTGGTGGTGGCCGCCTGCGAGTAGAGCAGCGTGGCAGCAAAGAACAGCACCAGCGCCAGCATCCACGGATAGCTCTGCAGCATGTCGCCGGCCAGCGTCTGGATGTCGCTCAGGTGCGCTTTGACAAAGGTATCGCCCAGCCAGGCGACGCCCATCACGCAGATACAGGCGCTCATGCCGGATTTAAACGTGCTGGCACTGAGGATTTCACCGGTTTCCACTTTGCAGGTCAGGCAAATCAGCGTAGCAACCGTCAGCATAAACACCACAATGGCTTCGTTACGCGGCAGTACCGGATTGCTGATCAGGCCCACGCTGTCGCTGATTGCCGTCGCGTACAGCACCACCGCCGCAATACCGATCAGGAACAGCAGCACCGCGCGTCTGGCACCCGGCTTGATGTGATAAACCTGCTCACCGCGCAGCGTCACTTCACCTTTCGCCAGGCGCGCCTGATAGACGTCATCCTCTTTGAGCTCTTTGCCGAGGAAGTTGGTGATCACGGCGGCACAGAAAATGGCCAGCATGGTGGCAGGCAGCGCGACGCCGAGCAGCGCCAGATAACTGACGCCGCGCGGTTCAAGAATCGAGGCAAAAAATACCACCGCGGCCGAAAGCGGCGAGGCGGTGATGGCGATTTGCGACGCCACTACGGCTATCGACAGCGGGCGCGAAGGGCGTACGCCTTGCTCTTTGGCCACTTCCGCAATCACCGGCAGGGTAGAAAAAGCGGTATGACCGGTGCCCGCCAGCAGTGTCATCACATAGGTCACCAGCGGCGCAAGAAACGTGACATAGCGCGGATGGCGGCGCAGCAGGCGTTCCGCCAGCCCGACCAGATAATCCATGCCGCCAGCCACCTGCATCGCGGCGATGGCCGCAATCACCGCCATAATGATCTCGATGACATCAAACGGGATCGCGCCGGGTTTCATGCCGCAAACCAGCGTCAGCACCAGCACGCCTAAACCGCCGGCAAAGCCAATGCCGATGCCGCCGAGGCGCGCACCCAGCCAGATCGCCAGCAGGACGATGAGCAATTCCACCACTACCATAGTTTCACTCCCTGAAGTGCCGCCACACGCAGCCACTTTAGTTATAGACGTCAAAATAAAAAAGCACGCCGTATTGTATACAGGCGTGCTTCAGACGACTTGATCCGGAACGGATTACTGTTCGTTTTCGTCGGTGTAGCGTTTGGCTTTGTATTCCGGGTGCATCAGGTTCTGGATGGAGAAAATATCGTCCAGCTCGGCTTCGGTCAGCAGACCGCGTTCCAGCACCACTTCGCGTACGCTCTTACCGGTTTCAGCACAGATTTTCCCGACGATATCGCCGTTGTGATGGCCGATGTACGGGTTGAGGTAAGTGACGATACCGATGGAGTTGAACACGTAGGCTTCACAGACCGCTTTGTTGGCGGTGATGCCATTAACGCATTTTTCCAGCAGGTTGTAGCAGGCGTTGGTCAGGATGCTGATCGACTCAAACAGCGCCTGGCCAATCACCGGTTCCATCACGTTGAGCTGCAGCTGACCGGCTTCAGAAGCCATGGTCACCGTGGTGTCGTTGCCAATCACTTTGAAGCACACCTGATTGACTACTTCCGGAACCACCGGGTTAACTTTGGCAGGCATGATCGAAGAACCGGCCTGCAGTTCCGGCAGGTTGATTTCGTTCAGGCCGGCGCGCGGACCGGATGACAGCAGGCGCAGGTCGTTACAGATTTTCGACAGTTTCACCGCCAGGCGCTTCAGCGCTGAGTGCACCATGACGTAAGCGCCGCAGTCTGAGGTGGCTTCAATCAGATCTTCGGCGGGCACCACCGGCAGGTTGCTGACTTCCGCCAGGCGCTGTACCGCCAGCTGCTGGTAGCCGTCCGGTGTGTTGAGGCGGGTGCCGATCGCCGTGGCGCCGAGGTTAACCTCCAGCAGCAGTTCGGCGGTACGCAGAATGCTGCGCGTCTCTTCGTTCAGCAGTACGTTGAACGCGTGGAACTCCTGACCGAGTGACATCGGCACCGCGTCCTGCAGCTGGGTGCGGCCCATCTTCAGGATGTTTTCAAACTCCACCGCTTTGCGCTGAAAACCTTCGCTCAGCTGGCCAATCGCGTCGAGCAGTTTGAGGATCGAGGCGTAAACCGCAATGCGGAAACCGGTAGGATAAGCGTCGTTAGTGGACTGACACTTATTCACGTGATCGTTTGGGTTGAGATACTGATATTCACCTTTCTGGTGACCCATCAGCTCCAGACCGATGTTAGCCAGCACCTCGTTGGTGTTCATGTTGACCGAGGTGCCCGCGCCGCCCTGATAGACATCAACCGGGAACTGGTCCATGCACTTACCGTTGTTCAGCACTTCATCACAGGCCTGAATGATAGTGTTGGCGATGTGGCGGGGGATGGTTTGCAGCTCTTTGTTGGCGAGCGCGGCGGCTTTTTTCACCATCACCATGCCGCGAACAAACTCAGGGATGTCGCTGATTTTACTGTTACTGATATAGAAGTTCTCAATCGCACGCAGAGTATGAACACCGTAATAGGCATCTGCCGGAACTTCACGCATGCCTAACAGGTCTTCTTCGATACGAATGTTGTTCGCCATGATTACCTTCTTATTATTGCTGCTGTGTTACTGCCGGGCATCCGGAATGGATGGGCGGCGAATAACGTGCAGGTGAAGCAATTATATTGTCGTGGAATACCAGTGCCGACATTTTATCCATCTTCGGGCTGGCGAGCACGATCATATTCTGTCACTGCAGAAATGCTTGTGCACAGATCACTTTACGGACATTTGCTGGCCCAGCGGTAATAACGATATGTGATGTACTTCGCAATTTTAAGTCAGTGGCATAAATTTAACAGCGGCGGTTGAATTTCCCCGGCCGCGTGCCCATCTCATACGTTATGGTCATGCTGACCCTTCAATTTTGCTGCCCCGCACGCTGCGTGGCGGCGCGACTCACAGGAGATATCGGTGCGCTGGTTACCGTTAGTGATTTTTTTTGTTCTGGCCTGGATTGAGATCTCAATTTTCATCCAGGTGGCGCAAGCGCTCGGCGTGCTGCTGACCATGCTGCTGGTGATTTTTACCTCGTGCATTGGTGTGTCGCTGGTGAAAAATCAGGGCATGAAGAACTTTATGCTGATGCAGGAGAAGCTGGCGCGTAATGAGAGCCCGGCGGCGGAGATGATCAAAAGCGTGTCGCTGATCATCGCCGGTTTTCTGCTGCTGCTGCCGGGCTTCTTTACCGATTTCCTCGGCCTGCTGCTGTTGCTGCCGCCGGTGCAGAAGCACCTGACGCTGAAACTGATGCCGCACCTGCGCGTATGGCGCGGCCCGGGGCAGGGCCCGGATAGCGGCGTCACCATGGACGGCGAGTTTGAGCGCAAAGATCAGGATCGTATCGGCCACGATAAAGATCGCTGAATGTAAGCGGGGCGGCGTAAGCCGCCCTTTTTGCTGTCTTTTTCGTCATCTGTTACGCAAACGAAAATTTTTTATTTTTTTGCCCTTGAAAGCCCCTTTTCTGCCCCTATCTCTCTCTCCACGAGGCCGGAACCCTCAAGCCCGGCGTTCAACCCAAAAATGAATGATTGGACTTCTCAAAGGAGAGCTATCAAATGAAAATTCGTCCGTTGCACGATCGCGTTATCGTCAAGCGTAAAGAAGTTGAAGCCAAATCTGCTGGCGGTATCGTTCTGACCGGCTCTGCAGCAGGCAAATCAACCCGCGGTGAAGTACTGGCTGTTGGCAATGGCCGCATCCTGGAAAACGGCGACGTGAAGCCGCTGGACGTGAAAGTGGGTGATCTGGTGATTTTCAGCGAAGGCTACGGTGCCAAGACTGAGAAAATCGACAACGAAGAAGTTCTGATCATCTCTGAAAGCGACATTCTGGCGATTGTTGAAGCGTAATTTACGCGTAATTCACTGAACGAAACGAATTTAAGGGATATTTGAAATGGCAGCTAAAGACGTAAAATTCGGTAATGACGCACGCGTAAAAATGCTGCGTGGCGTGAACGTACTGGCAGATGCAGTAAAAGTTACCCTGGGCCCGAAAGGCCGTAACGTGGTTCTGGATAAATCTTTTGGTGCACCGACCATCACTAAAGATGGTGTTTCTGTGGCACGTGAAATCGAGCTGGAAGACAAGTTCGAGAACATGGGTGCGCAGATGGTGAAAGAAGTCGCTTCTAAAGCCAACGACGCAGCAGGCGACGGCACCACCACCGCTACCGTTCTGGCACAGGCTATCGTCAACGAAGGCCTGAAAGCCGTCGCGGCGGGCATGAACCCAATGGATCTGAAGCGCGGTATCGATAAAGCCGTTGCCGCAGCCGTTGAAGAGCTGAAAACCCTGTCTGTACCATGCCAGGATTCCCGCGCTATCGCGCAGGTAGGTACCATTTCTGCCAACTCCGATGAAAGCGTCGGTACCCTGATCGCTCAGGCGATGGACAAAGTGGGTAAAGAAGGCGTGATCACCGTTGAAGAAGGCACCGGTCTGCAGGACGAGCTGGACGTGGTTGAAGGTATGCAGTTCGACCGTGGCTACCTGTCTCCGTACTTCATCAACAAGCCAGAAACCGGTGCAGTGGAGCTGGAAAGCCCATTCATCCTGCTGGCTGACAAGAAAATCTCTAACATCCGCGAAATGCTGCCAGTGCTGGAAGCTGTGGCGAAAGCCGGCAAACCACTGCTGATCATCGCAGAAGACGTGGAAGGCGAAGCGCTGGCTACGCTGGTGGTCAACACCATGCGCGGTATCGTGAAAGTGGCTGCGGTGAAAGCACCGGGCTTCGGCGACCGTCGTAAAGCGATGCTGCAGGATATTGCTATCCTGACCGGCGGTACCGTGATCTCTGAAGAGATCGGTATGGAGCTGGAAAAAGCGACGCTGGAAGACCTGGGTCAGGCAAAACGTGTGGTGATCAACAAAGACACCACCACCATCATCGATGGTGTGGGCGATCAGGGCGCAATCTCTGGCCGCGTGACGCAGATCCGTCAGCAGATCGAAGAAGCGACGTCTGACTACGACAAAGAGAAACTGCAGGAGCGCGTTGCAAAACTGGCAGGCGGTGTAGCCGTACTGAAAGTAGGCGCAGCGACTGAAGTTGAAATGAAAGAGAAGAAAGCACGCGTTGAAGATGCCCTGCACGCTACCCGTGCTGCGGTTGAAGAAGGCGTGGTTGCCGGTGGTGGTGTTGCGCTGGTGCGTGTTGCGGCGAAAATCGCAGCATCTGGCCTGAAAGGTCAGAACGAAGACCAGAACGTCGGTATCAAGGTTGCTCTGCGTGCGATGGAAGCGCCACTGCGTCAGATCGTTTCTAACGCCGGTGAAGAGCCATCTGTGGTTGCTAACAACGTGAAAGCGGGCGACGGTAACTACGGTTACAACGCGCAGACCGAAGAGTACGGCAACATGATCGACTTCGGTATCCTGGATCCAACCAAAGTGACCCGTTCTGCGCTGCAGTACGCATCTTCTGTGGCCGGTCTGATGATCACCACCGAAGCGATGGTCACCGACCTGCCGAAAGGCGACGCACCTGACTTAGGTGCTGGCGCTGGCAGCATGGGTGGCATGGGCGGTATGGGCGGCATGATGTAATTGCCCTGAACGTCTGAGCTGTTGAGAAACCCCCGATCGGAAACGGTCGGGGGTTTTTCTTTTGCCGGCGAACAAGGTATAAGTAAGGGCGCAATACTTCGGCTTTGCGGGTTTAGGGCAATGAATGTTCAGAAAAAATGTGCGCTTTTCTGCTACGCTGCCGCCCGACACTGATGATAATAAATGGGGATTATAATGCGGATTAACCTCTCGCTCGGACTGGCAGTCGGTACCTTACTGCTGGCGGGCTGTAGCACCTCCAACCAACTGAGTGCCGCCGGCGAACGTGTCACCTTTGTTGATCAACAGCCAGGCAGCCAATGTCAGCTGCTGGGCAATGTTACCGGCTCGCAGAGCAACTGGCTGACCGGCTCAGGCGGTGAAGGCAGTTCACTGCGCGGTGCGGCCAACGACCTGCGTAACCGCGCAGCGGAGATGGGCGGCAACGTGATTTATGGTGCCACCAGCCCGACGCAGAACCTGCTGTCTGCCTTCGCCCCGCTCGACAGCAAAATGTCGGGTCAGGTGTATAAGTGCCCGTAATGGCAGAGCAGCAATAGAAAAGCCGCGAGAGCGGCTTTTTTGTTTTTGAGTACAGTTCCAGCACGGTCGCCATAAATGGCGACACTACGGTGATGGCGCCGCCACAGGAATACTGTAGGGTGCGCATTCATGCGCACCGGGCAGCTGGCAGCTGGCAGGGAACGTCACTCCTGACGTAGCTGCAGATCCAGCGGCGTTTTGCTCGGCTCACCACCAATTTCCCGCGCCAGCTTCGGCACCAAATAGCCCGATACCATAGTCAGCAGCTGCCGCACCAGCGCGCGCGCCTGCTCATCAGGCACAAAGAAGTGCGCCGCCCCCTGCACCTTATCCAGCACATGTAAATAGTAGGGCAGGATGCCGGCATCAAACAGCGCATTGCTGAGCTGTGCCAGGGTCTGCGCATCGTCATTAACGCCGCGCAGCAGCACGCTCTGGTTCAGCAGGGTGACGCCGGCGCGCTTCAGCCTCTGCATGCGTTCGCGCAGCGCCTCGTCAATCTCCTGCGCGTGGTTGATGTGGCTGACCAGCAGCACCTGCAGACGCGTATCCGCCAGCAGCTGGCATAGCCCTTCGGTAATGCGCGCCGGGATCACTACCGGCAGCCGGCTGTGAATGCGCAGGCGTTTCAGGTGCGGAATGTTTTCCAGCGCGCCAATCAGCCACGCCAGCTCCTGATCTTTCGCCATCAGCGGATCGCCGCCGGAGAAGATGATCTCGTCCAGCTCGGGATGGGCGGCAATGTAATCAATCGCCGCCTGCCAGTTGCGCTTGTTGCCCTGATTATCCTGATAGGGGAAATGCCGGCGGAAGCAGTAGCGGCAGTTCACCGCGCAGCCGCCCTTGACCAGCAGCAGCGCGCGGTTTCTATACTTATGCAGTAAGCCCGGCACCACGCTGCTCTGCTCATCGAGCGGATCGGTGCTGTAGCCCGGCGCATCGGTAAACTCCTGACGGCTGGTCAGCACCTGCAGCAGCAGCGGGTCCTGCGCATTGCCGCGCTGCATGCGCTGAATAAAGGCGCGCGGTACGCGCAGGGCGAACAGACGGCGTGCCTCGCTCCCGGCTGCCAGATCCGCGTGGTTTTCGAGGGCTAAAAGTTGCAGTAATTCAGCAGGATCGGTGACAACATCAGCAAGTTGCTGCAACCAATCTTCTCTGACGGGGGGATTTAGGGTTACAATGTGTGCCATTTTTTTGGCTATTACCAGTTAATATCTACAGAGGGCCTTTATGGCGACTTATCTTAGCAACGATTTTCGTGCCGGTCTTAAAATCATGTTCGAAGGCGAACCGTATGCCATCGAATCCAGTGAATTCGTTAAGCCGGGTAAAGGCCAGGCGTTTGCACGTGTTAAAATGCGTCGTCTGCTGACCGGTTCACGCGTTGAGAAAACCTTCAAGTCTACCGACTCCGCCGAAGGCGCAGACGTGCGTGACATGACGCTGCAGTACTCTTACAACGACGGTGATTTCTTCTACTTCATGCACCCGGAAACCTTCGAACAGTATCAGGTTGAAGCCAAGGTACTGGACGACGTGACCAAATGGCTGCAGGACAACGCCGAGTGTATCGTAACCCTGTGGAACGATAAACCGATCGCCGTTCAGCCACCGAACTTCATCGAAGCAGAAATCACCGAAACTGACCCAGGTCTGAAAGGTGATACTGCCGGTACCGGCGGCAAGCCAGCGACGCTGTCTACCGGCGCCGTGATCAAAGTGCCACTGTTCGTACAGATTGGCGAAGTGGTAAAAGTAGACACCCGCTCTGGCGAATACGTTTCCCGCGTAAAATAATCGTCAAATCAGGCGCATCATCGATGCGCCTTTTTTTATTTCCGCGCTCATCCCCGCACCGCGTCTTTTTTCAGCAGCTTAACCGCCATCATGGCGTATCCGGTCTATGCTTTAAAAGCTGTACTTTTACTGCAACCAACAAGGATATGGCTATGTTAAAGAAAAGTATTGTCGCGATTTTCTCGGTACTGGTGCTTTCCTCGCTGCTTTCAGCCTGTAACACCACGCGTGGCGTAGGCGAAGATGTTGAAGCGGGCGGTCAGGCAATTCAGCGCAGCGCGCAGTAACTAAAACCGGTGCGAAACCTGCTTTCGTACCGGCTTTCTCTTCCTCCTGTTGTCCTGCCAGCACCTGTGATTTCTGAAACTGCCTGCCGCGACGGCGGTGCCGTTGTTTGCCGTCAGCAATACGGGTAGACTTCCTCCCCTTGTCTGTATAAGGAGTCATCACCATGAGCGAAACGGCAAGCTGGCAGCCGAGCGCACCCATTGCCAATTTGTTGAAACGCGCCGCCATCCTGGCGGAAATCCGGCGTTTCTTTGCCGATCGCGGCGTACTGGAAGTGGATACGCCTGCCATGAGCCAGGCGACGATCACCGACATCCACCTGGTGCCATTTCAGACGCGCTTTGTCGGACCTGGCGCGGCAGACGGGCGCGATCTGTGGCTGATGACCAGTCCGGAATATCACATGAAGCGCCTGCTGGCAGCGGGCAGCGGCCCGATTTATCAGATGGGGCGCTGCTTCCGTAATGAAGAGGCCGGGCGCCACCATAATCCGGAATTCACCATGCTGGAGTGGTATCGGCCGCACTACGACATGTATCGGCTGATGAACGAAGTCGACGACCTGTTGCAGCAGGTGCTGGAGTGCGACAGCGCCGAATCGCTATCGTATCAGCAGGCGTTTATCCGTCATCTGGAGATCGATCCGCTGTCGGCGGACAAGGCGCAGCTGCGCGAAGCGGCGGAAAAGCTGGGTGAGGGCGAGCTGGCGAATCGCGAAGACGATCGCGACACGCTGCTGCAGCTGCTGTTTATGCTGGGCGTGGAACCGAAAATTGGTCTCGATAAGCCGTGCTTCGTCTATCACTTCCCGGCCAGTCAGGCGGCGCTGGCGGAGATCAGTACCGAAGATCACCGCGTGGCAGAGCGTTTTGAAGTCTATTACAAAGGCGTGGAGCTGGCCAACGGTTTCCGCGAACTGACCGACAGCCGCGAACAGCGTCAGCGCTTTGAGCAGGATAATCGCCGTCGCGCTGCGCGCGGTTTGCCACAGCATCCGATTGATACTTACCTGCTGGATGCGCTGGCGCACGGCATGCCAGCCTGTTCCGGCGTGGCGCTGGGCGTCGATCGCCTGATTATGCTGGCGCTGAAGGCCGATGCGCTCAGTGAGGTGATCGCTTTCCCGGTCGATCGCAGCTAGTTACGCCGCGGTTCTGCACACCCGGCCGCGGCTCAGCGATGGCGCTGTCCGCGGCCGGGTGCGTTTACGGCGAGGTATTATTGGCCGCTTCCGGAAACTCCTGGATGGTAACCGGCAGCGTCATCTTCTGCTCATTGCGCAGCACCTGCACATCAATCACCGATCCCGGGCGGATTTCCGCCACCTGGTCCATGGTCTCCTGCGCGGACAGCGCCGGCTTACCGTTCACCTGCAGCAGGACATCATTGGCCTGAATGCCGGCGCGATCCGCCGGACCGCCCGGCGTCACATCGCTGACAATAATGCCCTGCACCCGATCAAGGTTGCTGCCCTGACCGTGCAGCGGCGGCAGCTCGCGCCCGGTAATACCGATATAACCGCGGATCACCCGGCCATCGCGAATCAGCTTATCCATAATTTTGGTCGCCAGCGCGGTCGGAATGGCAAAACCAATGCCTTCCGGAGTTTCGCCGTCGTTGCTTTTGTCGAAGGTCAGCGTGTTGATGCCCATCAGCTCGCCCAGCGAGTTAATCAGCGCGCCGCCGGAGTTCCCCTGGTTGATCGAGGCATCGGTTTGCAGGAAGTTCTGCCGACCGGAGGAGCTCAGACCGATGCGGCCGGTGGCGCTGATGATGCCCTGGGTGACCGTCTGGCCGAGGTTGTACGGGTTGCCAATCGCCATTACCACATCACCAATATGCGCGACACGTTTGGCGTTGATCGGGATTACCGGCAGATTGGAGGCGCTGATTTTTAACACCGCCAGATCGGTCATGGCGTCGGAGCCCACCAGCGTCGCTTCAAAAAAGCGTCCGTCCTGCAGCGCGACGATAATCTGGTCAGCATTATTGATGACATGTTTGTTGGTGAGGATGTAGCCTTTCGCGTTCATGATGACGCCGGAACCGAGCGTGGTAATGCCGCGATTATTGTTACCGTGCGCGCTGCGGTTATAGACGTTGACCACCGCCGGCACAGCACGGCGCACGCCCTGATTGAAACTAAAGGGCGCTTCATCGGCGCTGCTGTCGTGATCAAAGGTGACGTTGCTGCCCATTCGCAGCGCCGGGATCGCGACAAGCAGTAAACCTGCCACGATCAGGCCCATCACCACAGAACGTAAAAGTTTAAGAAACATGGTGTTATTTCAGGCAAGAGTTGATCGCAGGGCAGAATAGCACGAGAAGGGCGGACAAACACCTGCTTGTCCGCCCGTTGCGAGGATTATCGCAGAAGCAGGTAAATACTTTCGTCGCCGCGCACCACGTTCAGCGCCAGTACCGGCGGTTTGCCCTCCAGCACTTTGCGCATCTCGGCGAGGCTCTGCACCCGCGTACGGTTGACGCCGACAATCACATCGTCTTTCTGCAGGCCAACCTGTTCTGCCGGCGTGCCTTTTTCGATGGTATCGACTTTGACCCCTTTATCGCCGGCTTTGGTATTGCCGTCACTGAGCGTGGCGCCCTGCAGCGCTGGCGACATCAGCTGGGCGCTGGCGGTGCTCTGCGCGCTCTGTTCCAGCGTTACGGTCACCGTCAGCGGTTTGCCATCGCGCAGCAGACCGATTTTCACCTGCTGGCCTGGCGGCGTGGTGCCGACTTTCACCCGCAGCTCGGCAAAGCTGGTAATTGGCTTATCGTTAATGGCGGTAATGATGTCGCCCGCTTTGATGCCCGCCTGTTCCGCCGCCGACTTCGGCAGCACTTCAGAGACAAATGCTCCGCGCTGCGCATCGACGTTAAACGCTTTCGCGATATCGGCGGTCATTTCTGTCCCTTTGATCCCGAGCTGACCGCGCTTCACTTCGCCGAACTGAATCAGCTGCTGCGCCAGGTTCATCGCCATGTTGCTGGGGATAGCAAAGCCAATACCAATGTTGCCGCCGCTCGACGCCAGAATGGCAGTGTTAATGCCGATCAGCTCGCCGTTGAGGTTCACCAGCGCGCCGCCAGAGTTACCACGGTTGATGGCGGCATCGGTCTGAATAAAGTTCTCCAGCCCTTCCAGATTCAGCCCGCTGCGGCCCAGCGCCGAGATAATGCCGGACGTCGCCGTCTGGCCGAGGCCGAATGGGTTGCCGATCGCCACGGCGAAATCACCCACTTTCAGCGCGTCAGAATCAGCAATTTTCACCTGCGTGAGGTTTTTTGCGCCTTCTACCTGAATCAGCGCGATGTCGGTTTGCTCGTCATGACCAATCAGCTTTGCGTCATATTCGTTGCCATCACTCAGCTGCACGCTGATTTTATCCGCACCGTTTACCACGTGATTGTTGGTCAGAATGTAGCCTTTAGCTGCGTCAATGATGACGCCGGAACCCAGTCCTTCAAACGGCTGTGGCTGAGACTGCCCGGGCGCCTGGCCAAAGAAGCGCTTCAGCGGCTCGGGAATATCCTGGCCCTGCTGACCGCTGTCGGTGCCCTCGACATGCACGCTGACCACCGCCGGCAGCACTTTTTCCAGCATCGGTGCCAGGCTTGGCAGTGCTTGTCCC
Source organism: gamma proteobacterium symbiont of Axiagastus rosmarus (assembly GCF_059730925.1). NCBI lineage: Bacteria > Pseudomonadati > Pseudomonadota > Gammaproteobacteria > gamma proteobacterium symbiont of Axiagastus rosmarus. Next base: position 3,623,650 of record NZ_AP035925.1, on the reverse strand, counting down.
TGAATCTGTGCCGGCAACGTGGCCATGGCACCCGGCGTCGCCGCCAGACTCATCCCAATGCTCAAGGCTAATGCGCTTAACAGTCGTGCTGGTTTTTTCATTGCTATGACGCTCTCGCTGCGAAAAGGGGGATAAAAGAAGTGTGACAGTTATTGGTAATAAGCGTTCGGAAAACAAAAAGGGCACAGCCATGCTGTGCCCCAAAAGGATTAACTGCGGGTGGTGCGTTCGCCGCTGCGCAGCAGGCCCGATGCGCCTTCAGAGTAGTCGCGCGGGATCTGCACCGGCGCCTGGTCGTTATCGGCCTCGGCTTCCGTCAGCTGGTAAGCAAACGGGTTTTTCTCGCCGGGCAGATTTGGCAGCAGGTCATTCGACCCTTTCGCCATGTGCTGATACAGCTGGCGATAGTCGCGCGCCATGTTGTCCAGCAACTCTGCGCTGCGCGCAAAGTGGTTGGTGAGCTCTTCGCGGTAATCCGCCAGCTCCGCTTTGGATTTTTCCAGTTCGTACTGCATGCTGCGCTGCTCACGCAGCTTTTTGTTGCCAAAACGCATCGCTACCGCGCCGACAATAATGCCAATCACTAAACCAATCAGCCCGTATTCCCAGGTCATAATGACTCCCGTGTAATTTCCGTTGCTTCGTAGGGCATTGCTTCTGTTTCAACTTCAATAGTAGCCACTATACCCGTTAATCCATCGGAAGTGGAATCCTCGGGCTGTATCGCTTAGTGTAGAGCGGCCTAATTTTCGACAACCGACACGTGATTCGGACTTTTTCAGGGATTCTGAGAGAACCATGCAAACCTCATCTCCGCTTGCGCGCTATGAGCAGGCGCTGTCGCAGGGCGAGTTTCGTCCGGACGATGTACAACGTGACGCCATCACCCGTTTAGATCGCATTCAGCAAGGCCTGATTGCCCGCCAGCAGCAGCCGCAGCCGGCAGCTAAAGGGCTGTTTGGCCGCTTATCAAAGCTGATGAATAAAGCGCCGGAGAGCCATGAAGCGCCGGTGCGTGGCCTGTATATGTGGGGCGGCGTCGGACGCGGTAAAACCTGGGTAATGGATCTGTTTTTTCAGTCTATTCCTGGCGATCGCAAACTGCGTCTGCATTTCCATCGCTTCATGCTGCGCGTGCACGAAGAGTTAACGCAGCTGCAGGGCCACAGCGACCCGCTGCTGATTGTCGCTGACCGTTTCAAAGCGGAAACCGATATTCTCTGTTTCGACGAGTTTTTTGTCTCCGACATTACCGACGCAATGCTGCTTGGTACCCTGATGGAAGCGCTGTTTGCCCGCGGCATTACGCTGGTGGCGACCTCCAACATTCCGCCGGATGAGCTGTACCGCAACGGCCTGCAGCGGGCGCGTTTTCTGCCGGCTATCGAGCAGATCAAGCGCCACTGCGATGTGATGAATGTCGATGCCGGCATTGATTATCGCCTGCGCACCCTGACATCGGCCCATCTGTGGAATTTCCCGCTTAACGACGCAACGCACGCGGAGATGGAGCGCATGTTCAGCGCGCTGTCCGGTAAACCGCGCGGCGACGCGCCGGTGCTGGAGATTAACCATCGCCAGCTGCCGACGCTCGGCGTTCACGAAGGCGTACTGGCCATCAACTTCCTCGCGTTATGCGGTGAGGGGCGCAGCCAGCACGATTACATTGAGCTGTCGCGCCGCTTCCACAGCGTGCTGCTGTACGATGTGCCGGTGATGATTTACAAAACGGAAGACCAGGCGCGGCGGTTCCTCGCGCTGGTGGATGAGTTCTACGAGCGCCACGTCAAGCTGGTGGTGGCGGCAGAAACCTCGCTGTTTGAAATCTATCAGGGCACGCGGCTGAAATTCGAATATCAGCGCTGTCTGTCGCGCCTGCAGGAGATGCAGAGCGAGGAGTATCTTCGCCTGCCGCACCTGCCCTGAGGGGCAAACAGAAATCACCGCTTCGGGCGCAAAAAGAGTCGATCTTTAGATTCGACTTCTCTATAATCTTGCGACCCCACGTTACAGCACAGGCTTTCTTTTCCCGGAAAACTGTGTGATCCGGTAACTCTACCTGAGGGGGTGGGCTTGCTGGGCGAATTGGTCGTGTGAGCCTCAATCGTTAACTTAGCGTTTGGGATTTCACCAACGTGTAACTTTTATTTGGGTAAGCTTTTCAATGAAAACTTTTACAGCTAAACCAGAAACCGTACAGCGTGACTGGTATGTTGTTGACGCAACTGGCAAAACCCTGGGTCGCCTGGCGACTGAACTGGCGCGCCGTCTGCGTGGTAAGCACAAAGCGGAATACACTCCGCACGTTGATACCGGTGATTACATCATCGTTCTGAACGCTGACAAAGTTGCTGTAACCGGCAACAAGCGTAACGACAAGATTTACTATCACCACACTGGCCACATCGGTGGTATCAAGCAAGCGACCTTTGCAGAGATGATCGAACGCCGTCCTGAGCGTGTGATTGAAATCGCGGTTAAAGGCATGCTGCCAAAAGGCCCACTGGGTCGTGCTATGTACCGTAAACTGAAAGTTTACGCAGGTAACGAGCACAACCACGCGGCGCAGCAACCGCAAGTTCTTGACATTTAATCGGGATTATAGGCAATGGCTGAAACTCAAAACTACGGCACTGGTCGCCGCAAAAGCTCTGCCGCTCGCGTCTTTATCAAGCCGGGTAGCGGTAACATCGTAATTAACCAGCGCTCTCTGGAGCAGTACTTCGGTCGTGAGACTGCACGCATGGTCGTGCGTCAGCCGCTGGAGCTGGTTGATATGGTTGGTAAACTGGACCTGTACATCACCGTTAAAGGTGGTGGTATTTCTGGTCAGGCTGGTGCGATCCGTCACGGTATCACCCGCGCTCTGATGGAATACGACGAGTCTCTGCGTTCTGAACTGCGTAAAGCGGGCTTCGTTACCCGTGACGCGCGTCAGGTTGAACGTAAGAAAGTCGGTCTGCGTAAAGCACGCCGTCGTCCACAGTTCTCCAAGCGTTAATTGCTGGCTGCTTCGGCAGTTACAATTGGCTCAAAAAACCCGCTTCGGCGGGTTTTTTATTGCCTGAACTGCCGCTTTTTCAGCGTAAAAACGCGAGCTTTCCCCGCATTTTGCCCGCAAATGATTATCCCCGCCCCACAAGCTGCTTAAAATCTGGTAAACTGACTGACACTTTGCGCCCGCGAGTCGCGGCGTTGTGCATGCTGCGCCTGTCGGGACGACCGGACGATGCGCGTAACGCCCGGCTGTGTGCGAATCTGATGAGCAGGTGAGTCGCCGCGTGGCTGGCCATTCGCAGTATTTTTTTGTGAACAAACTTGGAGGTTTTCATGGCTGTCGCTGCCAACAAACGTTCGGTAATGACGCTGTTTTCTGGTCCGACTGACATTTTCAGCCATCAGGTACGTATCGTGCTGGCTGAGAAGGGCGTCAGCGTGGAGATCGAGCAGGTTGAAACGGATAATCTGCCGCAGGATCTGATTGACCTCAACCCGTATCGCACTGTGCCAACGCTGGTCGACCGTGAACTGACGCTGTATGAATCCCGCATCATCATGGAATACCTCGATGAGCGTTTCCCGCATCCGCCACTGATGCCGGTTTATCCGGTCGCGCGCGGTGAAAGCCGTCTGATGATGCACCGCATTGAGCAGGACTGGTACAGCCTGATGCGTACCATTGAAACCAGCAGCGGTGCCGAAGCCGATGCCGCGCGCAAGCAACTGCGCGAAGAGCTGCTGGCCATTGCGCCGCTGTTCTCACGTACGCCGTTCTTTATGAGCGAAGAGTTCAGCCTGGTTGACTGCTATCTGGCGCCGCTGTTGTGGCGTCTGCCGCAGCTGGGTGTGGATCTGGCTGGCGCTGGTTCGAAAGAGCTGAAAGGCTACATGACGCGCGTATTTGAACGTGACTCCTTCCTCGCTTCTTTGACGGAAGCCGAACGTGAAATGCGCCTGCAAGCCCGGGGCTAATCTATGGAAATGTCGCAACTTACTGCCCGCCGTCCCTATCTGCTGCGGGCCTTTTATGAATGGCTGCTCGACAACCAGCTGACGCCGCATCTGGTGGTGGACATCAATCTGCCTGGCGTACAGGTGCCGCTGGAGTACGCTCGTGACGGACAGATTGTCCTGAACATCGCGCCGCGCGCGGTGGGTAACCTTGAGCTTGCCAACGATCAGGTGCGCTTCAATGCGCGTTTCGGCGGCGTGCCGCGCCAGGTATCTGTGCCGATGGCTGCGGTGCTGGCGATTTACGCGCGCGAAAACGGCGCCGGCACCATGTTCGAACCGGAGCCTGCTTATGAGCTGTCCGGCGACGAGCAGGAAGGTGGCCAGGAAGAGACGCTGATGTCGGTGATTGATGGTGACCGTCCGGACGATGCGACGGATGACGACTCTTCACCGGATGACGAACCGCCGCCGCGCGGTGGACGTCCTTCACTGCGCGTAGTGAAGTAAATCGCGGAAAATAAAAAACGGGCTGATTAGCCCGTTTTTTTATGCCTGTGTCGCAGCGCGGCTTAGCGCGCGGCAGACCAAAGGGAGCGCAGCGCTCCCTTTGTACCGATCTTAATAAACGTCGCGCAGATAACGCTTATCTTTCTTCAGCTGATCGATATAGGCTGCGGCACGCTCGCTGGAAAGACCACCGAACTGACGCACCACTTCATACAGCGCGGCATCGACATCCTTCGCCATGCGTGAGGCATCGCCACAGACGTAGAAGTAGGCGCCTTCCTGCAGCCAGGCGTACAGCTCAGCGCCTTTCTCCAGCATGCGGTTCTGCACGTAAATCTTCTCTTCCTGATCGCGGGAGAAGGCCAGGTCGAGATGCGTCAGCAGACCGCTCTGCTGCCAGCCCGCCAGCTCATCCGCGTAAATGTAATCATGTTCCTGATGCTGGTCGCCGAAGAACAGCCAGTTTTTACCTTCAGCACCGGTCGCCTGGCGCTCCTGCAGGAAGGCGCGGAACGGCGCGATGCCGGTACCCGGACCGACCATGATCAGCGGGGCGTTATTATTCGCCGGCACGCGGAACGCTTTGTTCGGCGAAATAAAGATCGCCGGCTTCTCTCCGCGACGCACGCGTTCAGCCAGATAGGTTGAGCACACGCCTTTACGCTCGCGGCCACCGCTGTGATAGCGCACGGAAGCGATGGTCAGATGCACCTGGTTAGGGTGCGCCTTCGAGCTGGACGAAATGGAGTAAGCACGGTGCTGCAGCGGACGCAGCATCGCCACCAGCTCCGGCACCGACAGATTACGCTTCAGCTCGAGCTGCAGCAGATCCAGCGTATCTTTGCCCCACAGCCAGTTGGCCAGCGTATCTTTATCGTCGTGCTGCAGGACGTGCAGCAGCTCCTGGTTGGTGGTGTGCTGTCCGACCCACTCAATCAGCTTGCGCGACGGCTCAGAAATCTCGAACTGATAGGTCAGCAGATCGCCGAGGTTACGGTCAAAGCCCGGCACTGGGGTTTCGTAGTCGGCTTTCAGCTCGCTCAGCAGCAGGCTCACCAGCCCGGCATCGTTCACCGGGATCACGCCCAGCGCATCACCGGCTTCGTATTTCAGGCCGCTGTCGCTCAGGTCAAATTCGAAGTGACGGATATCTTTGGCGGACTGCTCGCCGGACAGACGCTTATTGGTCACCAGCGCCGCCGCGTATGGGTTTTGCTTGTTGCTGCCCGGGATCACCGGCGCTTCCGGCGCGCTCTCCAGCACCGTGCCGCTGCTGCCCGCGCTGGCGGCAAACTGTGGCATGGCACTGCCAATCCACTCGCTGGAAGGCTCTTCGTAATCGATGTCGCAGTCGATGCGATCCACTACGCGTTTCGCCCCCAACTGCTCCAGGCGCATATCAATGAACTTACCGGCCTGGCAGAAACCGTCGTAGCCGGTATCGCCGATTGCCAGCACGGCAAAGTGCATCTGCTCCAGACGCGGCGCGGTGCTGGCTGAGATGGCCTGCCAGAACAGCTGTGCGTTGTCTGGCATTTCGCCTTCGCCGTAGGTGGAGGTGACGATCAGTACATGACGCATGGTGGCGAACACATCCAGATCCACTTCACCCAGCGCCTGCACTACCGGCACCAGGCCTTTAGCGCGCGCCGCTTTGGCTGCGGTCTGCGCCAGCGCTTCGGCGTTACCGGTCTGGGAGCCAAACAGAATATGCAGCTGGGTGGTGGCACTGGCGCCCGCTGCCGGTGCGGTCTGCTTGTCTTCTAATACCAGCAGGCGCGAGTGGAGACCGGCGAGAAACCCCGCCAGCCAGTATTTCTGTTCGCCGTTAAACGGCGCGTCTTCAGGAATGTAAGGAATCTTCATGGATATCAGTACTCAAACCGTTTTATCGTCATCAATCTTCTTTCGCAGCGCAATCAGGAGAGTTTCCCGACCGCGGCGGCAATCTCTGGCAGTGCGGCGCGTGCAAACAGCCCTTCAAAATCAGGCAGATGGCCCAGCACCTCACGGTTGCAGGCGTCCTGATAAATGATCCAGCCATAGGTTGCCAGGCTGTCCATGGAGCGAATGTTGCGCTGCGTCAGCGCGGCTTTGTAATCCGACATACGCTTGGCGGCGATCAGGCTTGCCAGCTCATCATCGCTGTAGTTCTCAATGGCCGCACGGGCATGACGCTGCAGCTTGCTGACCAGCGCGAAATCTTCGGTCATCAGCAGGTTGCGAACCGCTTTCTCGACTGCCGCATCTTCCACCGCTGTGCCTTTCGGCAGTTTGCCCAGCGCCAGCTGCTGCGCGAAGCTCAGAACGGTGTAATTATTCAGCAGAACAAACATCTCCTGCGTATCGGTCGCGCCGTAGGCCGGTACCGCACCGTCGGCGATGGTTTTGCCCGCACGCCAGGCTGATTTGAACTTGGCAACCTGATGCGCGGCCAGCGACGTGGACAGCTCTTCCAGCAAATCCTTACGCGTTTTCGCTTTCAGGATTTCGCCGCCGTCCTGATACAGCAGCAGCGAGCGCGGCATGACGTAAACGAAGTGCTGACACTCGGTTTCCCAGTTCTCCAGCAGCCACGCCGCGCGCGGCGACTGGGTGGCTTCGAGGTGCCAGTGCAGCATGGTCAGCACTGCCTGCTTGTGCACCTGCGCCATTTCGTCTTCGTCAGCGATGGAGCCGAACAGCACCGAATCACCGGCGGCGTGCGCGGCCAGGGAACGGTACGGATCGTACTGATAGGCGAAGCCGCCGCTCATGCCGTTACCGAAACCTTTACCAAAGGTGCCGAGGTTAAGAATCGCGCCGTTGGTCATGTATTCACAGCAGAAGTCGCCGACGCCTTCCACCACCGCGGTGGCGCCTGAGTTACGCACGGCGAAACGGTCACCGGCCTGGCCCTGAACAAACAGACGACCGCCGGTCGCGCCGAACAGCGCAAAGTTACCAATCAGCACGTTGCCGTCGCTGTCCTGTGCGCCGCCGCCCGGTGACATCACCACCAGTTCGCCGCCACACTGACCTTTACCGACGCCATCGTTACAGGTGCCGTAATGCTTCATCTGCATGCCGTCGTTGCAGAACGCGCCAAATGACTGACCGGCTGATCCGCGGGTATCAATCTGCACTGTGCGCGGTGCCAGATATTTCCGGCCACGGTCATCCTGCAGTACCGCTGGCAGTGCGGCCAGCTGCTGCGCCGACAGCTCGTGGTTCAGCATGCGCTCAATATCGATCGCCAGCTGACCGCCAACGCTCTTGTTACGGTTGTTCAGCGTCACGCCGTTACCCAGCGTAATCTCGCGGCGGGCGGCATCAACCAGCTGCGCTTTCAGCTCTTCTACCCAGCCATCGTCCAGCTCGAAATCTTTTTCCAGATACACCGGTTGAGCAATCTTCTGCTCCGGCACCACGGTCAGCATGGCGCGCAGATCGAGTTTGCCCACTTCCAGCGGATGATCCATCAGGTGCAGCAGGTCAGAGCGGCCGCGTGCTTCACGCAGCGAACGCAGACCGAGGCGTGCGAGGAACTCACGCACTTCCTGCGCCACGTTGATGAAGTACTGCGCCAGCTGACGCGGATCGCCATCGAAGGCTTCAGCGTTAGTGGTGAGGCCAGCCGGGCATTTGACGTTACAGTTTTTCGCCATCACGCATTTCAGCATCATCAGCGCGGTGGTGCCAAACTCGAAGCTGTCGCCGCCGAGCAGGGCCGATTTAATCACGTCGCTGCCGGTCTGCTGTGCGCCGGAACAGCGCAGCTGCACTTTGTCACGCAGCCCGTTAGCGCACAGCGCCTGGTGTACTTCGGCGATACCGATTTCCGCCACGCGCCCGGTGTATTTCAGGCTGGTGACCGACGCCGCGCCGGTGCCGCCGGTGTTACCGGCGACGTTGATGACGTCTGCGCCGGCTTTTGCCACGCCGACTGCGATAGTACCGATGCCTTCAGACGACACCAGTTTGACGATAACGCGTACGCGCGCCGCTTTACAGTCGTGGATCAGCTGCGCCAAATCCTCGATAGAATAAGTATCGTGATGCGGCGGCGGTGATACCAGCTCAACGCCCGGCGTACCGCCACGCGCGGCCGCAATCTCCACCGTCACTTTCGGTGCCGGCAGCTGACCGCCTTCGCCCGGTTTAGCGCCCTGGCCAATTTTGATCTCCAGCTCTTCCAGCATCGGGTCGGCCAGATAAGCCGCCCACACGCCGAAACGACCGGACGCCAGCTGTTTGATGCGCGATGCGCGAATGGTGCCGTGGCGTGAATAGTGTTCGCCACCTTCACCACAGTTACTCATTCCGCCCACCATATTGGTGCCGTGCGCTACCGCTTCGTGCGCCGGCGCGACCAGCGCGCCGTGGCTCATGGCGCCTGAGGCGAAGGTACGGGTGATTTCGTGCGCCGGCTGGATCTCTTCCAGCGGCAGCGAGGGCAGCGCGGTAAAGATTTTTGCCAGATAGTCTGCTGCCTGACCGTAAGCGGTAATGTACAACACGCCTTCAGTGATGCTGCTGCTTTCGATCTCATCGTTAAAGCGGGTTTTCAGCGCGCGTGACAGCGCGGCCAGACGCTCGCTCTCCGGCTTCAGGCCGGCAATAGCATCAATCAGACGCAGCTCAAACTGGTTGAGGCTGCCGTTCACCGCTTCGCAGCGCAGGCCGCGAATGGCGAAGCCGTTGTTGACCAGCGAGTAGCGGCCCAGCTTGCGGCCAAATTCGGCTTCGCTGTCCACGTGGGTCAGATCGCACGGCAGCGCGAGGATGTCACGCAGTGCCGCCGGACGACGCTTACGCTCAGCGTGCATCAGGCTGGAGAACTGACGGTAATCCGGCGTGATAGCAAAGCTGTCGATCACCGCATTCGGGATGCGCTCGAAGCTGCTGTCTTTAAACGACTCGGCTTTGATGCTGAACGCGTTGTCCAGCCTGGCCAGCGTCATCAGACGGATAAAGTTGTCCTCTTCGCGCGCTTTGTCGGCGAAACGAATCGGCTGCTCTGTCATATCAATAAAGGTACGTACCGCGATGGTGCCATACGAGTGGCCCGCACCCTCAGAACGTTCTTTGAACAGACCCAGCAGTGGCACTTCGGCTTCGCCCTGAATTTTCAGTGCGCTCTGGTGCCAGTCCACCGCCATCTGCGCGATGGCCGGGAAGCCCGCGCCGCCCACCGGGGTTTTGATATTCGGGAAATATTTCTTCAGCACCGGATCTTCGGTATCGAGGAAGTTCGGCTCGAAGAACTCACCGCAGCTGTAGCTCTCAACGGTACACAGGCCCACTTTGCCCATGGTTTTCATCAGCGCTTTTTCTGCCGCTTTGGCATAGCGTTTGAACGCTTTGTTGCCTTCTTCACCTTCGCCAAACTTCTCTTCTGCACGCATCTGTACGCCCAGCGGATACACGGCAGAGGCGCCGAAGCCGAGCGTGGCGGCGATATGGTGTGAGGAGATGCTCTGGCCGCTCTCGACCACCAGTGACACATCCAGACGCAGGCCTTCCTGCACCAGACGCTGGTTGATGGCCGACACCATCAGCAGCATCGGAATGGCAGCATGAGTTGAAGAGATATGGCGATCGGTAATCACCGCGATGCCGCCCTGCTGACGGGCAAAATCCACCACCTGCTGCGCCAGGTTATCGATAGCGTTTTCCAGCGCTTTGGCGTTGGCGGCGCGGCTGACGATGTCTTTACCGATGACTGGCTCATACAGCATCTCGAAGCGCGCATACGGCGCCACTTTCTGCTCGCGCAGACGCAGCATGTCCAGGTGCGTCAGGATTGGGCTTGGCACGATGATCTGCTGGCCTTTACTGCGGCCGAGGTGCGGTTTGGCGCCGAGCGCCACGCGCAGCGTCATGCCGTCCGCTTCACGGATGGAGTCGAGCGGCGGGTTGGTGACCTGTGCAAAGCGCTGCGAGAAGTAGTGCGCCATGCCGCCTTCATGATCGGACAGGCCATTGATGGCGTTGCCGTAACCCATCGCGGAGATCTTCTCAGCGCCGGTTTGCAGCATCGGGTCCATCATGAATTTGAAGCTTTCCTGGTTGTAGTAGTAAGCCACAAAGCGCTGATAGGTTTTCAGGTCGCCGCGATAGCGCAGCGGTGAGCCGAGTTTCTCTGCCGGCACTTCCGGCAGCTGCTGCAGTTCAACGCGTGCCGCCTGCACCAGGGAGAGATAATCTTTTTCTGCCGCCAGCTTTTCCAGCGCCTGCACGGTGGTGTAAGAGCGTTTCTCTTTGTGATCGTAATAGAGCATGCCGCCAGCTTCGATACGGCCACGGCGCAGCACGCTCTCCGGTGGGAAGGCGATCTGGCCGGCTTCTGACATCGCACCGATGTACTCAGCGGTTTCGACGGAGCGCAGCGGACGCAGACCAAGACGGTCCAGCCGTGCGCCAATCACTTCGCCGTTACCGAAGATCAGCGCGGCGGGGCCGTCGTTCTTCTCTTCATACAGCGAGAAGTATTCCAGCATGGCGCGCACTTCAGCTGACAGCGAGGTGTCGTTTTCCCACGCCGGCGGCATCATTGAAACCACGGCGTTGATCAGATCGAGGTTATCTTCCATCAGACGGCTGTGGATGCTCTGATCGAGACGCGAACTGTCAGACTGGCCTTTTGGCCGCACGATCTTTTTGCCGCGCGCCAGCATCAGTGCCGCTTCCGCGATGCGGTTTTTACGGTCCGTGTTCAGCTCACCGTTGTGCGCCATCAGGCGGAACGGCTGCGCCATCGTGGTATGCGGATCGGTATTGGTGGAGAAGCGGGTATGGAAAAACAGTCCGCGCACCTGATGATCGGGATCGGTCAGATCTTTGAAGTAGGGAATCACTTCGTTGGAGTTCAGGCGGGCTTTGAACACCTGAGTGCGCGACGACAGCGACAGCGGATAAAGGCCGCCGAATTCGCTTTCGGTAAAAGCGCGTGCTTCGATGTCCAGCAGCGCACGGTAAATGTGGCGCTCGAAGTCGCTCTGCTCGGTAACGTCCTGCGGTGCGGCAAACACCCACTGCACGATCGGCAGCTGGAACTGCTGTGCGGCCGGGCGCGTGACGCTGTTGTCCAGCGGCATATCACGCTTCAGCAGCACCGGGAAGTTGTAAGCGGCCAGCGTCTCTTCAACCAGACGCTCTGCGTTCGCGCGCAGCGCCGCATCTTTTGGCACAAAGAAGTTGCCCACGCCAAAGCGGCCCGCTTCCAGCGCCTGACCGGTCAGCTTACGGAAGAAGTTCAGGGAGAGGTCAACGTTAACGCCCGCGCCATCGCCCACACCCTCTGCAGACATCCCGCCACGGTGCGGTACCGTGCACAGGGCGCTGTGCGCCATCTGCAGGATTTCATGGGTCTGCTCGCCGTCCTTGCGGGTAATGAAACCTACACCACAGCTGTCGCTTCCTGCTGATGGATCATACAAACCCCAGGGGTTAGGTTGTTGAGTGGACATTGAGGGTCTCCTTAAACTGCTTTAGACATTACCTGCATTATTTCAGGCACAGAGCGCTGCTGCGTGCTGTATCAATTTGTTTTCGCGCGCTTTTACGCGGACGTCGCAACACCGGACAACGACAATCAAGGCACTGATTCACGTCCTTGATTGGCTGTCCATAAAATCCGGTCTCTAAGGGAGATAACTTGCATCCAGAGGGAGTCTTCTTGCTGCATAGATATGCCGAGACACAGTCCCGACTGGAAAGCATCCAGCGGAATTCCAACTTATCGGGAAAGCGAACTCAGGTCAAATAGCCAGCTTTATTACGGTTAATCAGCCTTTTTGCGATTTAACTTTATGATTATTATGTTTTTTTTACGTAAATATATGTCAATCTGACCTTTCTGATTCCCTTATGAAGTGTGAGCCGTCTCACTGTGTGATCGGCCTCATATTTCCAGACCATGCTGTTGAATGTGGGGATGCCAGCACAAAATTCTGTTTGGACCGTTTCGTGCACAGCATGTATCTGTTTTTCTTATGGCGGAACATTTGAATCAAAACGCGGTTGCCATTAGTAAAATTAATTAACCAGGGTGTGATTAAAACAGCACTTAAGCTGAATGGATATGCAATAACGGAAGGCAACCATCAGGAGGGATGGCTGCAGAAAGCGGATGCGCCGGGCACGCGGCACCGGGACCCGCAAAAGCGCGGCCCTCCAGATTATTCAGTTAGCAGAATTAGTCAAGCGCTTTAGGCATAAAGCCGCGAACGTCGGCGAAACGCCGCGCTGCTGCACCATAACAGGGCGTAAAGTCAGTCCGCACGGCGCGTGCGGCGGCGCAGCGCGCGGATAATTACGCTATGATGAGCCAGATTCGTTCAGGGAGCGCGTAATGAAACAGATTCGTCTTTTAGCACAGTACTACGTGGATTTAATGGTCAAGCTCGGGCTGGTGCGGTTTTCGCTGCTGCTGGCTTCGGCGCTGGTGGTGCTGGCAATGGTGGTGCAGATGGCGGTCACCATGGTGCTGCGTGGCCACGTTGAAAGTATCGACGTGGTGCGTTCGGTGTTTTTTGGCCTGCTGATTACCCCGTGGGCGGTCTACTTTCTATCCGTGGTGGTCGATCAGCTGGAGGAGTCGCGCCAGCGGCTGTCGAAGCTGGTGGACAAGCTGGAGGAGATGCGCACGCGCGACCTTGAACTGAATCAGCAGATGAAAGAGACCATCAGCCAGCTGAACCAGGAAATCAGCGACCGTATTAAAGCAGAGCAGGCGCGCGAACAGGTGATGGATAAGCTGCGCGAAGAGATGACGCGGCGTGAACAGGCGCAGATTGAACTGGAGCAGCAATCTTCCTTCCTGCGTTCGTTCCTCGATGCCTCGCCCGACCTGGTGTTCTATCGCAACATCGACAAACAGTTCTCCGGCTGTAACCGCGCCATGGAACTGCTCACCGGGCTGAGTGAGAAGCAGCTAATTGGCCTGACGCCGCGCGACATTTATGACGAAGATGCCGCCACCAAAGTGCTGGAGACCGATGAGAAGGTGTTTCGCCACAATGTGTCGCTCACCTATGAACAGTGGCTGCAGTATCCGGACGGGCGCAAAGCCTGCTTTGAAATCCGCAAAGTGCCGTATTACGACCGCGTCGGTAAACGCAGCGGCCTGATGGGCTTCGGACGCGATATTACCGAGCGTAAGCGCTATCAGGACGCGCTGGAGAACGCCAGCCGTGAAAAGACCACCTTTATCTCCACCATCAGCCACGAGCTGCGTACGCCGCTTAACGGCATCGTCGGGTTGAGCCGCATCCTGCTGGATACCGATCTCAATCAGGAGCAGCTGAAGTACCTGAAAACCATTCACGTCTCGGCCATCACCCTCGGTAACATCTTTAATGATGTGATTGAAGTCGACAAGATTGAGCGGCGCAAAGTGCAGCTGGATAACCAGCCGCTGGATTTCACCGGCTTCCTCGCCGACCTGGAAAACCTCTCCGGCCTGCTGGCGCAGCCGAAAGGGCTGAAGTTCGTCATGGCACCGGAATTGCCGCTGCCGCACAAGATCTCCGCCGACGGCACGCGCCTGCGCCAGATTCTGTGGAACCTGATTGGCAATGCGGTGAAGTTTACCCGGCAGGGCGAAATCGTGGTGCGCGTCGCCTATCGCCAGGACGAAACGCTGCACTTTGAGGTGCAGGACTCCGGGATGGGCATTCCGCAGGAAGAGCAGGACAAAATCTTCGCCATGTATTACCAGGTGAAAGATCAGCACGGCGGTAAACCGGCCACCGGCACCGGGATTGGCCTGGCGGTGTCACGCCGGCTGGCGCAGGCGATGGGCGGCGATATTACCGTCAGCAGCGCACCGGGTCAGGGCTCGTGCTTTACCGTGGAAATTCACGCGCCGCGCGTGGCGGATGAAGTGGAAGATGAGGATCAGGACGACAACATGCCGTTGCCGGCGCTGCATGTGCTGCTGGTAGAAGATATCGAGCTCAACGTGATTGTGGCGCGCTCAGTACTGGAGAAGCTGGGTTGCAGCGTGGAGGTGGCGATGACCGGCGGTGAGGCGCTGGCGATGTTCGATCCGCAGGAGTTCGACCTGGTGCTGCTGGATATCCAGCTGCCGGACATGACCGGCCTCGATGTGTCGCGCGCCATTCATCAGCAGCATGCCGGCGTGACGCTGCCGCCGCTGGTCGCGCTGACTGCCAACGTGCTGAAGGATAAAAAAGAGTATCTCGATGCCGGCATGGACGATGTGCTGAGCAAACCGCTGGCGGTGCCGGCGCTGACCGCGATGATCAAGAAATTCTGGGATTACCAGGCCGAAGCCGAAGCGGTGGTGAGTGACGCCGACGCGGAACAGTCACGCACGCTGCTGGATGTCGACATGCTGGAGCAGTATATCGAGCTGGTTGGTCCGGGGCTGATCACCCAAAGCCTGACGATGTTCGAGCAGATGATGCCGGGTTATCTTGAGGTGCTGGACTCCAACATGATGGCGCGTGACCAGAAGGGCATCGCCGAAGAGGGGCACAAGATCAAAGGCGCGGCGGGCTCCGTCGGCCTGCTGCATCTGCAGAAGCTGGCGAAACAGATTCAGTCACCGGAATTGCCGGCCTGGTGGGATAACGTGCAGGAGTGGGTTGACGAGCTGAAGCACGAGTGGCGGCACGACGTTGAAGTATTACGGAACTGGGTTGCGGAGCGGGAAAAATAGCGCGGGCCAGAAAAAAATGACCCCAGTCGAAACCGGGGTGCGCGAATACTGCGCCAACACCAGGGAAATGGGCGCTGCTGCTATTATTAGAAATCGAATACAAAAGCAACAGCGTGGTATTGGTTAACGCTTCAAAATCACCTTAGCAAATTCGCCACAGCTTGTGACAAGATTCATTAAATTGTGTGATGTTGAGCAGCGTTTAAATACAGAAAACATTAATTTGCTGACACAGTCAAGCAAGGAATCAATTTCTTTGGCGTATTGCACTATTTTTGAGCAAATGTTCGGTTTTTTGCCTGGTTTTCCCACAGTCGCGGTGCGGAAAGCGCTGTGCGGCGAAGGGAAACGGCAAAAAGCGCAGCGCAACGGTCTTTTTTATGCTCATGTTATTGATTCTAATAATGAATAACCAGATTTTTTGGCGGTTATCCAAAACGTTTTGGAAACCCCCGGCTGAAAGTTCCAGTTCGGGCATTGAACGGTTAGCGTAAACCGGATGGGCGATAAAACGTTTTACATGTTGCGCCCTGGCCTGAAGCGTAATTGTCGCTATTTGCGCCGTGTTTTTCAGAATGGTCTCGGTTGTCAATGAACATCTTCACTGACTACTAAAGATGATAGTTAAACATCGTGAAAGGTTTAACGTGAGCGGTATCACAATCGGTTAAGTATTTATGCCTGTGCGCGCTGCGCGATTTTTCTGCATGGAACCGATTCCTTTTTGCCGGAAGTGCTTGATGCGACTGGCTCTAATAGAGGAACGATGGTTGCCCGCGCAATGAGTTTGGCTGGTGGTCGCGATGCTGCAGAGATAAAATTCCGGCTTGCATCACCGCTATTTGAAATCATGACCTGAGTAATTGATTAATCCAGGGAACCGGTAAGAGACGATTGCATGAGTAAGAGTAAAGGGAAGATGGTCCAGCGCCTGAAGCGGCTGGCTGGCAGGGTGCTTCTGGCATGGCTGGGTCTGTGGCTGGCCGGCATTGTGCTGTTCGCATTTTTGCCGGTGCCGTTTTCGGCGGTAATGGTGGAGCGGCAGCTTGGCGCGTGGTTCAGCGGACGCTTCGATTATGTCGCCCATTCAGACTGGGTGGGAATGGATGAGATTTCACCGTGGATGGCGCTGGCGGTGATCGCCTCGGAAGATCAGAAATTCCCCGAGCACTGGGGCTTTGACGTGCATGCCATTCAGCAGGTGCTGGACAATGACGGCAGCGAACGGATGCGCGGCGCATCAACGCTGTCTCAGCAGACGGCGAAGAATCTGTTCTTGTGGGATGGCCGCAGTTGGGTGCGCAAAGGGCTGGAGGCCGGGCTGACGGTGGGGCTGGAAACAGTATGGACCAAACGCCGCATTCTGACGGTGTACCTGAATATTGCGGAATTCGGGAACGGGGTGTTTGGCGTGGAAGAGGCATCGCAGCGCTATTTCCACAAGCCTGCCAGTCGGCTGAGCATGGCGGAAGCCGCTTTGCTGGCGGCGGTGCTGCCGAATCCGATTCGCTTCCGCGCGGATGCACCGTCCGGCTACATTCGTCAGCGCCAGCAGTGGATTATGCGCCAGATGCGCCAGCTGGGCGGCGAGGGCTTTCTCAACCGTTACCAGCTGCACTGACGCGGTTAATCTTCGTCAAAACCGGCTTCAAACAGCTCAATGACCGCGGCCAGCGCCTGGGTTTCCTGCGGGCCACTGGCCTCGATTTCGATATGACCGCCTTTAGCGGAGTCGAGCATCAGTAGCGCAATCACGCTGCTGGCTTCGGCTTCGGTACCGGCCTCGTTACGCAGCAGCACTTCCGCATCAAAACTCTGCACCAGCTCAAACAGCTTCATCGCCGGGCGCGCATGCATACCCAGCTTATTTCGAATCTCAACGGTTTGCTTCACGGTCATGATTTGCGTTTTTCCAGGGTGCGATGACGGGACTGCACATTTTTACCGCGCGAACGGAAATAGTCTGCCAGCTGTTCGGCAATGTAGACCGAACGGTGCTTACCGCCGGTACAGCCAATCGCCACAGTCAGATAGCTGCGGTTATTGGTTTCCAGCATCGGCAGCCACAGCTCGAGATAGCTGCGCGTCTGGTAGATAAAGTTATGCACTTCGGTGTGGCGATCGAGGAAGGCCGCCACCGGACGATCGAGCCCGGTCATCGGACGCAGCTTCGGATCCCAGTGCGGGTTAGGCAGGAACCGCACGTCAAACACGTAATCGGCGTCGATCGGGATGCCGTGCTTGAAGCCGAAGGATTCAAACACCATGGTGAGTTCACGCTCACGCTTGCCCAGCAGGCGCGTGCGCAGCATTTCTGCCAGCTCATGCACCGACATCTCTGAGGTATCGATGATCAGATCGGCACGCGAGCGCAGCGGCTCCAGCAGATCGTTCTCCTCATCAATGGCGCTTTCCAGCGACAGATTTTTGCTGGAGAGCGGATGCAGGCGGCGCGTGTCGCTGTAGCGGCGGATCAGCGTATTGCGATCGGCGTCCAGAAACAGCAGCTGTGGCGAGAACGCTTCCGGCAGATTGTTCAGTGCCTGCTCAAACACCTCCGGTGATTCCGGCATGTTGCGCACGTCAATGCTGACCGCCGCTGAGATATTGCGCTCGGTTAAGGTGTTCGCCAGCTCCGGCAGCAGCACCACCGGCAGGTTATCGACACAGTAGAAGCCCATATCCTCAAGGGCGCGCAGCGCGACTGATTTTCCTGAGCCTGACCGACCGCTAACGATCATCAGCACCATCACATTTCTCCCGTGTTAAACCGGCACGCAGGCCGGTAAAAGTGTCTGTCGCTTAAGCGTGATCTTCCTGAGCTTCTGTAATGATGGCGTAGAGCTCTTCATCGCTCTGTGCCGCGCGCAAACGGCGGCAGACGGTTTTATCCGCCAGGCGTTTCGCCACCAGCGACAGGGTGTGCAGATGGGTTTTGCACTGGTCTGCGGGCACCAGCAGGGCAAACAGCAGGTCAACCGGCTGGTTGTCGACGGCGTCAAAGGCGATAGGCTGGTCGAGGCTGATAAACACGCCAACGGCGCGCAGCGTATCCTCCTCCAGCTTGCCGTGCGGGATGGCGATGCCGTTGCCAATGCCGGTACTGCCCATGCGTTCACGGGTCAGGATGGCTTCAAAAAGCGTCTGGTGCGGCAGATTGAGCTGCTTAGCGGCCAGCTCGCTGATAATTTCCAGCGCGCGCTTTTTACTCTGGCAGTGTACGCCGCTGCGGGTGCAGTCCAGCGAAAGGACCGCGCTCAATTCCAGTGTCAGATCGTTGTTCATCATCGTTTCACTTGCGTGTTCACATAGCCGTAAGGCACGTACCGGGACACCGCGAACGGGCAGGGCAGGTGACTGCAGGCGCTTGCGCAGATGACAAAACGGGGCGGTGACCCGCCCCATTTCTCCTCTGAGTGCTGAACCCGTCAGCACTCTGCAAGCGTGAAGGTTAGTGTTTTTTCAGTTTGTCTTTGTGTTTGGTCAGCTGACGGGCCAGCTTGTCAATCAGCCCGTCGATGGCCGCGTACATGTCTTCCGCTTCCGATGTGGCGTGCAGCTCCCCGCCGTTGACGTGCAGGGTTGCTTCCGCAATCTGCGTCACCTTCTCCACTTTCAGAACAATATAAACCTGATTGATACGATCAAAATAGTGTTCCAGTTTGGCAAATTTGTTATTTACAAATTCGCGCAGTGGGTCGGTTATCTCAACATTCAGTCCGGTAAGGTTTAGCTGCATAGGTCTTCCTTCTTGTTTCGGTCAAACCAGCTGCTTGCGCTGGTTTGATGGCGGTATAGATAAAGACTCGCGATACTTAGCAACCGTACGTCGCGCCACCATGATGCCCTGTTCAGATAACATGGAGGTCAGTTTGCTGTCGCTCAAGGGTTTTGCGGGATTTTCCGCGGAGATTAATTTTTTCACCAGTGCACGGATCGCCGTCGACGAGGCTTCGCCACCGCCTTCGGTGCTGACGTGACTGGAGAAAAAATACTTCAGTTCAAAAATGCCACGCGGGCTGTGCAAATACTTTTGCGTGGTGACGCGGGAAATGGTGGATTCATGCATATCCACGGCCTGGGCGATATCCGCCAGCACCATCGGACGCATATACTCTTCACCCTGTTCAAAAAACGCCTGCTGCTGTTCGACAATACAGCGCGTCACTTTAAGCAGCGTGTCGTTGCGGCTCTCCAGGCTCTTAATCAGCCAGCGGGCTTCCTGTAAGTTGCTGCGAATAAACTGACTGTCACTGTCATTACGCGCAGAACCGCCCATCGCGGCGTAATGCTGATTAATCTTCAGGCGCGGCAGGCTGTCAGCGTTCAGCTCCACCGTCCAGCGCGTGCCAGTCTTGCGCACCAGCACATCGGGAATCACATACTCGGGCTCGCTGGTATTGATCGACTGCCCGGGGCGCGGATCGAGCGACTGAATCAGCAGCATCGCTTCCTTCAGCACCTCTTCTTTCAGCCGCGTCACGCGCATCAGGCTGCGGAAATCGTGGTTAGCCAGCAGGTCGAGATGCTCGCTGACGATCAGCCGTGCTTCGTTCAGCATCGGCATATCGGCCGCATACTGCGACAGCTGCACCAGCAGGCAGTCACGCAGATCGCGTGCGCCGACGCCCACCGGATCGAAACGCTGTACGCGCTTCAGCACCGCTTCCACCTCTTCCAGCGTCAGCTCTTCGTCACCAATACTGTCACAAATGTCCTGTAAGCTGACGGTGAGATAACCGGTATCGTCGATGGCATCGACGATGGAGGTAGCGATGGCGCGGTCGGTGTCGGTGAACGGCGTCAGTTCCACCTGCCACATCAGATAGTCCTGCAGCGATTGCGTGGTTTCACCCTGATACACCGGCAGCTCGTCGTCCTGGTAATCGGTGCCGGTGCCGGAGGGCGTACCGGCCGTGTAGATCTCGTCCCAGGTGGCATCGAGCGGCAGCTCTTCCGGCATCTCTTTCTGTTCGAGTGCCTCACGGGTATCTAACGCCTCGTTCTCCTGAAATTCGCGGGCGTCGACTTCATCGTGCAGATCGGTTTGTTCAAGCAGCGGATTGCTTTCCAGCGCCAGTTGCAGTTCCTGCTGGAGTTCAAGCGTAGAGAGTTGCAGCAAGCGGATTGCCTGCTGCAACTGGGGGGTCATCGCCAGCTGTTGGCTGAGCCTGAGTTGCAAACCTTGCTTCATAATCCGGCTAGAATTTCCTAAGCAAATGTCGGGTATGCCGACACCTTATCAGAGTCTGAACTCTTCGCCCAAATAAACCCGCTTAACCTGCTCATCTGCAAGAATTTCATCTGGCGTGCCGTGGGCAATCAGATGGCCCTGGCTGACGATATATGCGCGCTCACACACCGCGAGCGTTTCACGCACGTTGTGGTCGGTGATCAGCACGCCGAGGCCGCTGTCACGCAGGTGTTCGATGATCTTTTTGATATCGATAACGGAGATAGGGTCAACGCCGGCAAAAGGTTCATCCAGCAGGATAAACTTTGGATTGGCGGCCAGCGCACGGGCAATCTCGACGCGGCGACGTTCACCGCCCGACAGCGCCTGGCCCATGCTGTCGCGCAGATGGCCAATGTGGAACTCTTCCATCAGCTCATTGGCGCGATCCTGACGCTGCTCTTCCGTCAGGTCGTCACGCACCTGCAGTACCGCCATCAGGTTGTCGTAGACACTCAGACGGCGAAAGATCGACGCTTCCTGCGGCAGATAACCGATGCCGCGGCGCGCGCGCGCATGCAGCGGCAGAATACTGATATCTTCTTCATCAATGATGATGCGGCCGGCATCACGCGGCACGATGCCGACCACCATGTAGAAGGTGGTGGTTTTACCGGCCCCGTTGGGGCCCAGCAGGCCGACAATCTCGCCGGATTTCACCTGCAGGCTGACATCTTCTACTACGCGACGGCCTTTGTAGGCTTTCGCCAGGTTTTCAGCGACTAATGTGGCCATAGCGATCAGTTACTCTTTTTGGGGCTCGCAGACGAACCGTTTTTATCCTGCAGCTGCGACGGCACCAGCACGGTGGTGACACGCTTGCTCTGGCCCTGACTGTAGGCCTGCATTTTCTGCTCTTTCACCAGATAGGTGATGCGATCGCCTTTGATGTTGCTGTCCTGCTGCTCAATAAAGGCGTTGCCGGTCAGCTCGACGAAATCGTTGGCCAGCTCATAGTGCAGTTTGGCGGCGTGCCCCTGCACCGGTTTGCCGTTGTCCTGCATCTGATAAAAGGTGGCTGGATTGCCGTAGGCATCAACGATGGTTTTGTTGCTGTCGCCGCCGGGACGCGTTACTACCACTTTATCGGCGGTAATTTTGATGGTGCCCTGGGTCACGATCACGTTGCCGGTAAAGGTGGCGACGTTACCCTGCAAATCGAGCGCCTGGTTCACCGAGTCGATGTTAACCGGCTTGTCCGAATCGCCCGTTAACGCCAGCGCCGGCAGGCTGGTTGCCAGCAGCGCACTCACCAGCAGCAACTTAAGGCTATTTTTGTTCATTTTGAATTTCATAGGAGGTTTTGACCTTTTCAAGCAGCTCGGCATTCTTTGTCCGTAGGTTGCCGCGCATCTTCATGCCAGTGGAGTTAAAACTGCGGCCAAATAGGGTGACCTGATCGTCAGACGTCACATCCTGGCTGACCAGATTAACCTGAGCATTATCCGTGATGATGCGCTCAAGCTGGGAATCCTGCGTCAATGTGTGTACTTCAACGTGGCCATAAAGATACAGCATACGATCTTTCGTCAGCTTTGCCTTGTCAGCACGAACCGACCACGTGGGCACTTTGTTTTCGTCGTAAGTGGTCATCACCGGATTATCGAACCAGCTCACTTCTTCGGCCGAAAAGTAGGTCACTTTATCCGAGACCAGCTTATAGGCCAGCGCACCCGTCGGGTTATACACCACGGTGCTGGAGTTGGCGCTGGTGTAGGTCGGCGCCTGATCGTTGGTCGCCACCGGCGTGGCGCTGTCGTCCTGGTTGGTAAGATTCCAGCCGATCAGCACCAGGGCGATCAGCGCCAGAATCAGCGTTATCCAACGCCTGCTTTTACTCATACTGATTGCCCTTTGGCATCCTCAAATTTGTTCTGCGCCAGCAAAATCAGGTCGCATAGCTCACGTACTGCACCGCGACCGCCAGCAATGCGCGTCACGTAATGCGCGCGCGGCAGTAATACCGGATGCGCATCGGCGACGGCCACGCTCAGACCCGCCTGTGCCATTACCGGCCAGTCGATCAGGTCGTCACCAATATACGCGACCTGGTCTGCCGATAGTGACAGTTTATCCAGGAGTTCGCGCCAGGCCAAAAGCTTATCCGACTGTCCCTGGTAAAGATGCGTAATGCCGAGCGTTTTACAGCGATCTTCCAGCAGTTTAGCGCGACGGCCGGTAATAATAGCCACTTCGATGTCCGAGGTCAGCAGGCAGCGCACGCCGTAACCGTCGCGCACGTTAAAGGCCTTTAGCTCTTCACCGCTGTTGCCCATGTAAATCAGGCCGTCGGACATCACGCCATCGACATCGCAAATCAGCAGGCGGATGTTGGCCGCCCGCGCCATCACGTCGGCGCTCACCGGGCCGTAGCAGGTGTCGACCATCGTGGTTTCAGCACTCATTGTTGTTTCCCGTTCAGACCACGCCAGCGCGCAGCATGTCATGCATATGTACCACACCGAGCAGGCGATCGTCATCGGCCACCAGCAGCGCAGTGATGTTTTTGTTTTGCATCAGATTAAGCGCGTCCACCGCCAGCAGGTTAGGACGCACGCGAATCCCGCCGCGCGTCATCACATCCTGGATGCGGGCCGACTGGAAATCGATGCCCATATCGAAGATGCGGCGCAGGTCACCGTCCGTGAAAATCCCTTCGATTTTCATCAGGTCGTCGACAATCACCGTCAGGCCGAGGTTTTTGCGCGTGATCTCCAGCAGCGCGTCGCGCAGCGAGGCGTCACGGGTGACGTGGGGAATTTCATCGCCGCTGTGCATAATGTCGCTGACGTGCAGCAGCAGTTTGCGCCCCAGCGCGCCGCCCGGGTGCGACAGCGCGAAATCTTCCTGCGTGAAACCGCGCGCTTCCAGCAGCGCCACCGCAAGCGCATCGCCCATTACCAGCGTGGCGGTGGTGCTGGAGGTCGGTGCCAGCCCGAGCGGACAGGCTTCCTGCGGCACTTTCACGCATAAATGCACATCGGCAGCCCGGCCCATGGCGCTCTCCGGACGGCTGGTCAGGCAAATCAGCTGCACTTTCTGCCGTTTGAGCACCGGGATCAGCGCGAGGATTTCGCCTGACTCGCCGCTGTTCGAGATGGCGATCACCACATCGTTGGTGCTGACCATGCCGAGATCGCCGTGGCTGGCTTCACCCGGGTGGACGAAGAACGCCGGCGTGCCGGTACTGGCGAAAGTGGCGGCCATCTTCTTGCCGATATGGCCGGATTTGCCCATGCCCATCACCACCACTTTGCCACGGCAGGCAAAGATCATTTCGCAGGCGCGGCTGAAGTCGGCGTTAATATACTGGTCGAGCTGTTCCAGCCCTTCGCGTTCAATGCGCAGTACCGCTTTACCTGCCTGCTGGAAGTCGAAATCCGGTTGCTGATGTGACATGGTCAGTCATCCTTAATAGCTTGCGATAAGCGTGGGGCTGAGCCACAGCCACAGCACCCACACGATAAATCCACCTAACAGCAGCGTGCCCGCGATGCGGCCGATGCGGCGCTTGCGCAGCAGGCACAGCAGGGCGAACAGCACGCTGACGCCCAGCATAATCCAGTAATCCCGCGCAAAGGCGTGCGCATCGATCGCGCCGGGATGCACCAGCGCCGGCAGGCCCAGCACAATCGCCAGATTGAAGATATTGGCGCCAATCAGGTTGCCGATGGCGATATCGTCTTCGCCTTTCAGCGCGCCGGCCAGCACCGTGGCCAGTTCCGGCAGACTGGTACCGACAGCAATCAGCGTCAGTCCCATCACCAGTTCGCTAACGCCGAAGTAATCCGCAAACACTGTGGCGTTGTCGATCACCATGCGCGTCGACATCGGCAGAATAATCAGCGCCACCGCCAGCCAGAGAAACGCCACCGTGTTGCCGCTTTCGTCGCGCGGCAGCTCCGCCAGTTGTTCACGCGTCAGGGTGTCATTATTATCGCGCTCGGCCCGCCGGGCGATGCGGATCGCCACCAGCAGATAACCCAGCGCCAGCAGCAGCAGTGCCACGCCATCCAGCCGGCTGAGCTGGTTATCAAACAGCATGATGCCGCTGAGCAGTGAGACCAGCAGCAGCAGAGGGAGTTCGCGGCGAATCAGATTGGAGTGTACGGTTAAAGGGTGCAGCAGCGCAGCGCCACCCAGAATCAGCAGAATATTGGTGATGTTCGAGCCCAGCGCGGTACCCACGGCTAAATCCATCTGACCATGCTGCGCGGCAGAGAACGAGACGATCAGTTCCGGCAGTGAAGTGCCAATGCTCACCACCGTCATGCCAATGATCAACGGGGGAATGCCAAGGGATCGACACAGGATCGCGGCGCTGAACACCAGGCGGTCAGCTCCGTAAGCCAGTAAAATCAATCCGATAAACAGCAGGGCAGTGGCTACGAACATGAAAAATCCTTGATGGATAACGGTGCCGGCAAACCTTGTCCGACAGGTAAAAGCAGTGCGCGTGCGGAATCAGGCGCTGATTTTGACTGTCTGAGAGGCAAAAGTAAATTTTAAGGCCGTTTTCGCCACACCGGACGGGTAAGTTTCTGTAAAACTATCGTGCATTGTGGTTTACCAGGCTACCATCCACCACGTTAATTACGCCCGATCCGTTTAAAGAGGTAATGATGATCCAGCAGCAAACGAATCTGGTTGAGGTTCGTGGCGTCAGTTTTACGCGCGGCAATCGCACCATCTTCGACGACATTTCGCTGACCGTTCCGGCGGGCAAAGTCACGGCGATTATGGGCCCTTCCGGCATCGGTAAAACCACCCTGCTGCGCCTGATTGGCGGGCAGTTGCAGCCGGACAAAGGTGAGATCTGGTTTCGTGACCAGAACATTCCGACGCTGTCGCGCCGTAAGCTGTATGACGTGCGTAAAAAAATGAGCATGCTGTTCCAGTCCGGTGCGCTGTTCACCGACCTTAACGTCTATGAAAACGTTGCCTGGCCGCTGCGCGAACACACCCGGCTGCCAGCGGAATTACTGCACAGCACGGTGATGATGAAGCTGGAAGCTGTGGGACTGCGCGGCGCAGCCCAGCTGATGCCGGCCGAACTCTCCGGCGGCATGGCGCGCCGGGCGGCGCTGGCGCGTGCAATTGCGCTGGAGCCGGAGCTGATTATGTTCGACGAACCCTTTGTCGGCCAGGATCCCATTACCATGGGCGTGCTGGTCAAGCTAATCGATGAGCTCAACCATTCGCTGGGCGTCACCTGCATTGTGGTTTCACACGACGTGCCAGAGGTCTTGAGCATTGCCGATCATGCCTATATTGTTGCCGGGCAAAAGATTATTGCTCAGGGTAGTGCGCCGCAGCTGAGGGAGAATCCCGATCCGCGCGTGCGCCAGTTTATTGAGGGTCATGCGGATGGTCCGGTGCCGTTCCGCTTCGCTGCCGGGGATTACCTCAGCGATCTGACCCGCACAGGGAGAAGCTAAACTGATGTGGTTACAGGCACTGGCGTCATTTGGGCGTCAGGGAATTAACACCTGTGCGGCCTTTGGCCGGGCGGGCTTAATGCTCTTCCATGCGCTGGTGGGTAAACCGGCGTTTCGTAAGCATGCGCCGCTGCTGGTGAAGCAGCTGTATAGCGTGGGCGTGCTGTCATTGCTGATCATTGTGGTCTCCGGCCTGTTCATTGGCATGGTGCTGGGGCTGCAGGGCTATCTGGTACTCACCACTTACAGCGCGGAAACCAGCCTGGGTATGCTGGTGGCGCTGTCGCTGCTGCGCGAACTGGGGCCGGTAGTCACCGCGCTGCTGTTTGCCGGGCGCGCCGGTTCGGCGCTCACTGCGGAAATTGGCCTGATGAAAGCCACTGAGCAGCTCTCCAGCATGGAGATGATGGCGGTCGATCCGCTGCGCCGCGTAGTGTCGCCGCGCTTCTGGGCCGGCTTTATCAGTATGCCGCTGCTGGCGCTGATCTTTACCGCGGTGGGCATTGCCGGTGGCGCGCTGGTCGGGGTGGCCTGGAAAGGCATCGACCCGGGCTTTTTCTGGTCGGCGATGCAGAACGCGGTGGATTTTCGTACAGATGTGATCAACTGCCTGATCAAGAGCGCGGTGTTTGCCATCACGGTGACCTGGATCGCGCTGTTCAATGGGTATGACGCCATCCCGACTTCGGAAGGGATCAGTCGCGCGACGACGCGTACCGTAGTCCATGCTTCGCTGGCGGTGCTTGGACTGGATTTTGTGCTGACGGCACTGATGTTTGGGAATTAATGCAATGCAAAGCAAAAAAAACGAAATCTGGGTTGGCGTGTTTATGCTGGCTGCGCTGCTGTTCCTCAGCCTGCGCGTCGCCGATCTTAAATCGCTGGGTACTGAGCCAACGTGGAAGCTGTACGCCACCTTCGATAATATCGGCGGCCTGAAAGTCAGCTCGCCGGTGAAAATTGGCGGCGTGGTGATTGGCCGCGTCACCGACATTTCACTGGATGACAAAACGCTGTCGCCGCGCGTCACCATGGATATCAGCGAACAGTATGCCAATAAAATTCCTGACACCAGCTCGCTGGCGATTCGCACCCAGGGTCTGCTGGGTGAGCAGTTCCTCGCGCTCAACTTAGGTTTTGACGATCCGGAGCTTGGCTCGGCGATGCTGAAAGATGGCGGCACGCTGCGGGATACCAAATCGGCGCTGGTGCTGGAAGACCTGATCGGCCAGTTCCTCTACAAGAGCGGCGACAACAAGGACAATGAGAAATCGTCGGGCGCCGCCAGCGCGAGCGCCCCGGCAGCACCTGCTACAACGGAATAACCCAGAGAGGTACAACACGATGTTAAAACGTTTTCTGATGGTGGCCCTGCTGGCCATCGCGCCGCTGGCGGCAAACGCAGCGGACGCCAACCAGAGCAATCCGTACAAGATGATGAACGAAGCGGCGGAGAAGACCTTTACCCGCCTGAAGAACGAACAGCCGAAGATTAAGCAGGATCCGAATTACCTGCGCGAAATCGTGCGCCAGGAGCTGCTGCCGTACGTGCAGATTAAATACGCGGGGGCGCTGGTACTGGGCCGTTACTACCGCGAAGCCACGCCGGCGCAGCGCGACGCCTACTTTGCCGCGTTCGGGGATTACCTGGCGCAGGCTTATGGTCAGGCGCTGGCGTTGTACCACGGCCAGACTTACCAGATTCAGCCTGAGCAGCCGATTGGCGATGCCAATATCGTGGCGATTCGCGTCACCATCATCGATCCCAACGGTCGTCCGCCGGTGCGCCTTGATTTCCAGTGGCGCAAGAACAGCCAGACCGGCAACTGGCAGGCTTATGACATGATTGCCGAAGGCATCAGCATGATCACCACCAAACAGAATGAGTGGAGCGATCTGCTGCGCACCAAAGGCATCGACGGCCTGACTGCGCAGCTGAAAACCTATGCCGCGCAGCCTATCACCCTGGACAAGCAGCAATAATGAGCGAACCGTTACGCTGGCAGCGCACTGCCAGCACGCTGGCCCTGAGCGGCAAACTGGACCGCGATACGCTGCTGGCGCTGTGGCAGGCGCGTGACAGCGCCATGGCCGGTATCACCACGATTGACGTGGCGGCGCTGGATCGGGTTGATTCTGCCGGGCTGGCGCTGCTGGTGCATCTGCGCGAAATCGCGCGGGCGCAGGGCACGACGCCGCTTTTCAGTGGTATCACCGATAAGCTCGACTCGTTAATCAAGCTGTATAACCTGCAGCAGATTATTGTTTCTGCGGAACAAATCGCCTGATTAACGGCGCTGCTGACAAAGCCCCTGATTTTTTCAGGGGCTTTTGCGTATTTAAGAGTCAGGCGCTTTCCTCTAAGATATCCGCCTTATTATTATCAAGTGAAGCAATGAGCGATGGAAAATAGTGAAGTTCAGGCCGTGCTAATGCAGGCGCTGCCGTTAGAAGAAGTACATGTTCTCAGCAACGATGGCAGCCATTTCCAGGTCATTGCCGTGGGCGAAATGTTTGGCGAGCTGAGCCGCGTAAAGAAACAGCAGGCTGTGTACGCGCCGCTGATGGAATACATTGCGGATAACCGTATTCATGCGGTGTCCATCAAGACTTATACCCCAGCCGAGTGGGCGCGCGACCGTAAACTCAACGGTTTCTAAGCGCCACTCTGGCTGTTTTGTTGATAGATAATTGAGAGCCGTGTTAATGGACAAATTTCGTGTGCAAGGCCCCACCCGTTTAAGCGGTGAAGTGACCATTTCCGGGGCGAAGAATGCTGCGCTGCCGATTCTGTTTGCTGCGCTGCTGGCTGAAGAGCCGGTAGAGATTCAGAACGTGCCGAAGCTGCGTGACATCGATACCACCATGAAGCTGCTGAGCCTGCTCGGTGCGCGCGTGGAACGCAATGGTTCGGTCCACGTTGATGCGCGCGAAGTTAATGTCTTCAGTGCGCCGTACGATCTGGTGAAAACCATGCGTGCCTCCATCTGGGCGCTGGGGCCGCTGGTGGCGCGTTTTGGCCAGGGCCAGGTTTCACTGCCGGGCGGCTGTGCGATTGGTGCGCGTCCGGTCGATCTGCACATTACCGGCCTGGAGCAGCTGGGTGCCGAGATCAAACTGGAAGAGGGCTATGTCAAAGCCTCTGTGGACGGCCGCCTGAAGGGCGCGCACATTGTGATGGATAAGGTCAGCGTGGGCGCGACCGTGACCATTATGAGCGCCGCAACGCTGGCGACGGGCACCACCATCATTGAAAACGCGGCGCGTGAACCGGAGATTGTCGACACGGCAAACTTCCTTAACACGCTGGGCGCGAAAATCAGCGGCGCCGGCACCGACAAAATCACCATCGAGGGCGTTGAGCGCCTCGGCGGCGGCGTCTATCGCGTGCTGCCGGACCGAATCGAAACCGGCACCTTCCTCGTGGCCGGCGCTATCTCGCGCGGCAAAGTGGTGTGCCGCAATGCGCAGCCAGACACGCTGGACGCCGTGCTGGCGAAACTGCGTGACGCGGG
The DNA here is from genome assembly GCF_059730925.1 of gamma proteobacterium symbiont of Axiagastus rosmarus. Classification (NCBI taxonomy): domain Bacteria; kingdom Pseudomonadati; phylum Pseudomonadota; class Gammaproteobacteria; species gamma proteobacterium symbiont of Axiagastus rosmarus. The sequence continues at coordinate 3,594,334 of NZ_AP035925.1, read as the reverse complement.
TGCGGAGATTGAAGTCGGTGAAGACTGGGTGAGCCTGGATATGCACGGCAAGCGTCCGAAAGCGGTTAACATCCGCACCGCACCGCACCCGGGTTTCCCGACCGACATGCAGGCGCAGTTTACGCTGCTCAACCTGGTGGCTGAAGGCACCGGCGTGATTACCGAGACCATCTTCGAAAACCGCTTCATGCACATCCCGGAGCTGATTCGTATGGGTGCGCACGCCGAAATCGAAAGCAACACCGCTATCTGTCACGGTGTTGAAACCTTGTCCGGCGCGCAGGTGATGGCGACCGATCTGCGTGCGTCAGCCAGTCTGGTACTGGCAGGCTGCATTGCAGAAGGTGCGACGCTGGTGGATCGTATCTACCACATCGATCGTGGCTACGAGCACATTGAAGACAAGCTGAAAGCGTTAGGCGCCAACATCGAGCGCGTCAGCGGCGAGTAATCCTTTGTCCTGATTGCCAGGCATGAAAACCAGTCACGACAGCGTGGCTGGTTTTTTTTTGCTTTATCCGCGTGAGAGGATCTTTTTCAGATCCTGGGGCGATCGAATGCGTTTTTTACGATCCAGCAGACGCTGCGTGACCGGATCAAAATAGCGGCTGGGCCAGATCTCGGAAGGATGGACCTTCAGCGCCGTGGCGATCAGCCATTCACCTTTAGGCCAGGGGCGTGACAGCGCGTTGGCCAGCGTCGATGAACTGAGGCCAGATTGACGTGACAGGGCGGCCAGTGACGTACCGCGCTTGCGCAGGGCCGCAATGATATCTGCCGGATGCCAGTCTTCTCTCCTTGCATGCATAACTCTCTTCTCCGTGTCCGTGTTAGTGCTCCATCTCTGCAGCGCTGTGGCTCTCCTGCGCAGAGATAACTGGAAAAATCCGGATTTTTATAGCAAATAATTTCCATATGTTTCCAGTAATTGTTTTGCCTGTGCACGAAACTGCGCAGTTTTTCGCAAAAATGCTGCAAGGGAATGTAATCAGACGGGCAGAGCAGGGGGGAGAAATAAAAACGGGGCCGGACGGCCCCGTAGCAGGTCAGAAATCGCGCTGCACCGACATATGCGCCAGCGCTTCCAGCGCGCTGCGCCACGGCGTTTCTGGCAGTGCCTGCAGCGCGGCGATGGCTTTATCGGCCTCTTCTTCGGCGCGTTTGCGCGTCCATTCCAGCGAACCGGTTTGCTGCATTGCCGCCAGCACCGGCTCCAGCAGATGACGACCATTACCTTCTTCGATCGCCTTGCGGATCATCTGCGCCTGCTCTGGCGTGCCGTTGTGCATGGCGTGCAGCAGCGGCAGCGTCGGCTTACCTTCGCTCAGATCGTCACCGGTATTTTTGCCCAGCGTCTCGCCGTCAGCGCTGTAATCCAGCAGATCGTCGATCAACTGAAACGCCGTACCGAGATAGCGGCCATAATCCTGCAGCGCTTTCTCCTGCGCTGGCGTGGCCTCCGCGAGGATCGCCGAAGCCTGCGAAGCGGCTTCAAACAGGCGGGCGGTTTTGCTGTAGATCACCCGCATGTAGCTCTCTTCGGTGATATCCGGATCGTTGCAGTTCATCAGCTGCAGCACTTCCCCTTCGGCGATCACGTTCACCGCTTCGGACATCAGTGCAAGGATCTTCAGCGATCCCATGCTGGTCATCATCTGGAAGGCGCGGGTATAGATAAAATCCCCGACCAGCACGCTCGCCGCATTGCCGAACGCGGCGTTAGCGGTGGCTTTGCCACGGCGCATATCGGATTCATCCACCACATCATCGTGCAGCAGCGTCGCCGTGTGGATAAATTCGATCAGCGCCGCATTGGTCACATGCAGCGATCCCTGATAATTCAGCGCGCGTGCTGACAGCACCGCGATCATCGGACGGATGCGTTTGCCTCCCCCGCTGATGATGTAATAGCCCAACTGGTTAATCAGTGAGACATCTGAATTCAGCTGGTCGAGGATGGTCTGGTTGACGGCCGCCATGTCCTGCGCGGTTAATTCGTTAATCTGTTCTAAGTTCATTCGTCTGTTCAGCTTTGACTCGTTTTCTGCATGGTAAGCGCTTTTACCCAGCGTGAGTTCAGGTAATCTGTTACTGATTGTACTTGAAAAATCGGGTTGAGAAACGTTTGCATTCGTCCTGCGCTTTTTTTCTGCAAGAGAGTGCAAAGTGCACTTGTCTTCTGCTGGAGTTTTGCGTAGAATTCGCGCCCTATTGTGAATATTTATCGCGCCGCCTGATGAACAGAAAGGCATGCGCAGAAGCGGAGTTTTATATGTACGCGGTTTTCCAAAGTGGTGGTAAACAACACCGAGTAAGCGAAGGTCAGACCGTTCGCCTGGAAAAGCTGGACATCGCAACCGGTGAAACCATCGAGTTCGACCAGGTTCTGATGATTGCAAATGGCGAAGACGTGAAAATCGGCGCGCCACTGGTTTCAGGCGGTGTGATCAAGGCAGAAGTTGTTGCTCACGGTCGTGGCGAGAAAATTAAAATCGTTAAGTTTCGTCGTCGTAAACACTACCGTAAGCAAGCTGGTCACCGTCAGTGGTTCACTGATGTGAAAATCACTGTGATCAGCGCGTAAGAGGAGATCTGACAAATGGCACATAAAAAGGCTGGTGGCTCGACTCGTAACGGTCGCGACTCCAATGCAAAACGTCTGGGTGTTAAGCGTTTCGGTGGTGAATCTGTTCTGGCAGGTAGCATCATCGTTCGTCAGCGTGGTACCAAATTCCACGCCGGTAACAACGTAGGTTGTGGTCGTGACCACACTCTGTTTGCTACCGCAGACGGCAAAGTTAAATTCGAAGTTAAAGGTCCTAACAACCGTAAATACATCAGCATCGTTGCTGAGTAAGGTTGTTGTGCCGCAGACGATTAACGTCTGAATACACGAATGGAAGGCCCCGCAGCTTTGCGGGGCTTTTTACATTCTGCCGCAGGTTACGGCAATCACGCTGACCTTGCGCCTCAGTTTGCTGTACACTTTATGTACACATGGCTTTGCCAATCCTGTATTATCCGCCGCCGGTCAGCGCAGAAGACCCTGGCGGACCCGTTTGTCGCCCGCAGCGTGGCGCAAACGACAGTGTGACGGAGATAAAAAATGAAGTTTGTTGATGAAGCGACGATCCTGGTGGTCGCGGGTGATGGTGGCAACGGTTGCGTCAGCTTCCGCCGCGAGAAGTACATTCCCAAAGGGGGACCGGACGGCGGTGACGGCGGTGACGGCGGTGATGTTTACCTGCTGGCGGATGAAAACCTCAACACCCTGATCGATTATCGTTTCGAAAAATCTTTCCGCGCCGAACGCGGCCAGAATGGCCAGAGCCGTGACTGTACCGGTAAACGCGGTAAAGACATCATTGTTAAAGTGCCGGTGGGTACGCGCGTGATCGATCAGGGCACGGGCGAAACGCTGGGCGACATGACGCGCCATGAGCAGAAGCTGATGGTGGCGAAAGGTGGCTGGCACGGTCTGGGCAACACCCGCTTCAAATCGTCCGTGAACCGTACGCCGCGTCAGAAAACCATGGGCACGCCGGGCGAGAAGCGCGACCTGCAGCTGGAACTGATGCTGCTGGCAGACGTGGGGATGCTGGGGCTGCCTAACGCCGGTAAATCGACCTTTATCCGCGCGGTATCAGCGGCGAAGCCAAAAGTGGCGGATTATCCGTTCACCACCCTGGTGCCAAGCCTCGGCGTGGTGCGTATGGACAGCGAAAAGAGCTTCGTGGTCGCCGACATTCCCGGCCTGATTGAAGGCGCAGCGGAGGGTGCGGGCCTCGGAATTCGCTTCCTCAAGCATCTGGAGCGCTGCCGTGTGCTGCTGCACCTTATCGACATCGCGCCAATCGACGAATCCGATCCTGTAGAGAACGCCCGCATCATTCTCGGCGAACTGGAGAAATACAGCGACAAGCTGTACCAGAAGCCGCGCTGGCTGGTATTCAATAAAACTGACCTGCTGAGCCGCGAAGAGGCGGAAAGCCGCGCCAAAGCCATTGCCGAAGCGCTGGGCTGGGATGAGAAATACTATCTGATCTCCGCCGCCAGCCGTGACGGTGTCAATGAGCTGTGCTGGGATGTGATGAGCTTTATCATCGCGAATCCAAAAGAAGCGGAAGAAGAAGCGAAGCAGCCAGAGAAAGTGGCCTTCATGTGGGATGATTACCACCGTGAAGCGCTGGAAAATGCTCAGGAAGTGGAAGAAGACGAAGACTGGGATGACGACTGGGATGAAGACGACGACGAAGGCGTCGAGATCATTTATCAGCGTTGATGTCAGCGAAAAAAGCGGCCAGATGGCCGCTTTTTTAATTGCTGTTTAGCGCAGAGCACCAGCCCGTACAATCATTCCTTCTCCCCGTGGGAGAGAGCATCAGCCCGCACAAACATTCCCTCTCCCTGTGGGAGAGGGCAGGGTGAGGGCATCAGGCCGCACAAACATTCCCTCTCCCTGTGGGAGAGGGCAGGGTGAGGGCATCAGGCCGCAGCGGAGCCAAACCTACCCCAGCACCGCCACCGTCAGCCGCGAACTGCAACACAGCTGATCGCGACCATTGCGTATCTCAATCTGCCAGCTCTGATTGCGCGCCCCGAGATGCAGCGGACGACAAACACCGCGCACCTCGCCGCTGCTCACCGCCCGATGATGGCTGGCGCTCACCTCAATGCCCACCACGCTTTTACCTTCTTCCACGCTCAGGTAACCGGCAATGGAGCCCATCGACTCCGCCAGCACCACCGACGCGCCGCCGTGCAGCAGGCCAAACGGCTGCTGCGTGCGGTTGTCTACCGGCATGGTGGCCTCCAGATAATCGTCACCGATGGCGGTAAACACGATGCCCAGATGCGCCACCAGCGAGTTATCGCCCAGCTGATTCAGCGTGGCGAGATCCACCGTACGTTTCCAGATTGCCATGCCTCAGGCTCCCAGCGTTGCGCCACCGTCCACCACAATATCCTGCAGCACCACGTGGCTGGCAAGATCCGAGGCGAGGAACAGGATGTTGTTCACGATCTCCTGCGGCTGGGCGATCTTACGCAGCGGGATCCCCAGTTTGTACTGATCCGGGAAACCGTTGATCATCTCCTGCTCGGCTTCCGGCGTATGCCACAGGCTGCGCTGCATATCGGTATCGGTTGATCCCGGTGAGACAATATTGCAGCGCACGCCATACGGTGCCATCTCCAGGCCAACCGTCTGGCACAGGCTGCGCAGTGCTGCTTTGGACGCGCCATAGGCTGACATGCCGAGGCGCGGGGCGTGCGCGGCGTTAGAGGCGATGGTGACAATCGCGCCAGCGCGCTGCTGGCGGAAGACCGGCAGCGTCTGCTGGAACAGGTTAAACGCGCCGCCGGCGTTGACGGCGAGACACGCCTGCCAGTCAGCAAACGACAGCGCATCGGTGCTGCCGATGCGCAGAATGCCCGCGCCGTTCACCAGGATATCCAGCCGCGGCTGGCTGGCCAGCAGTGACTGACAGCAATCGCGCACCGCAGCACTATCGGCGACGTCCAGCTGGCAGGTGGTAAACGGATAGTCATCCTGGCCAAAGTGCAAATCAAAACCGGTCACCTGCGCACCGGCCTGATGGAACGCCAGCGCGGTGTGGTAGCCGATGCCTTTGCCGGCACCGGTTACCCAGACAATTTTTCCGCTGAAATCAAAACAGGCGCTCATTGGGCTGGCACCCGTGACAGCAGCGCCCACCAGCCATCAATGCTGGGGTTTTTCGCCAGGCTGATGAAGTCGATATCGCTGTGCACCTGACGCCAGCGCGCCGCCAGCGCCATCACGCGCACCGAATCCAGCCCATAATCGATCAGGTTTTCATCATCTTCCGGCACGTCATCATCTTCCAGCAGCGGCAGAATCAGCGCGCGCAGCACGTCCTTGCTCTGTGGCAGCGGCATCAGGTCGGCGGTCATCACCACTTTGCCACTGCGGCCTGCGGTGTAGGTCAGCGCCATCATATGCTCGTCGCGCGAGAAGTCGGCCAGCGCATCGGCCACCATGAACGGCTGGATGTTACGCATGAAGGCGTCGGTGGCGGTGGTCAGGCAGCCGATGTGAGCATACACGCCAGTAATGATCAGCTGATCGCGGCCCATCTCCTGCAGGATAGACTCCAGCGGCGAGCGCACGAACGCGCTGTAGCGCCATTTAGTCAGCACCTGATCATCCTGATCCGGCGCCAGCGCGTCGACGATCTTCTGTTGATCCGGATGTTTGTTCAGCCCCGGTCCCCACATATCATTCAGCAGCGCGCGATCCTCATCGCTTTGCTGGTTGGGCTGGGCGGTATAGAACACCGGAATGCCCTGCGCTTTGCAGTAAGCGCGCAGGCGGGCAATGTTCTCCACCACCTGATTCACCAGCGGGCTGTCTTCGCCCCAGAAGTTGAGGAAATAGGCCTGCATATCGTGAATCAGCAGCGCCGCGCGCTGCGGCTCCAGCGCCCATTGTACTTTGTTAGCTGGCAGCTCAGTGGCGGCGGGCAGCGCATAAGACGTCAGTTTTGGAATAGCCATTACAATCTCCGGAAAAAATCAGGCTTGCGTCTGCTCAGCAAGCTGTTGGCGTAAACGTTTTTTATCCACTTTGCCCACCGGGGTCAGCGGCAGGGCGTCGACGCAGGTAATGCGGTCGGGAAGTTTGAATTCGGCAATGCCCAGCTCGCGCAGATGGCGGCGCAGCGCGACCGGTTTCACCGGCTGGCGCGCCACAATGAAGGCACAGCTCTTTTCACCCATCAGCTCGTCATGCATGGACACCAGCGCGGCGTGGATCACATCCGGATGGCGCAGCAGCAGGTTTTCGATCTCTTCTGCGGCGATCTTCTCGCCGCCGCGGTTGATCTGATCCTTTTCGCGTCCCTGTACGGTGATGTAACCCTGAGCGTTGATCTCAATCAGATCGCCTGAGCAGTAAAAACCGTCAGCGTCGAAGCTGGCGGCATTGTGCTCCAGGCTGTTGTAGTAGCCCCGGAAGGTGTAAGGGCCGCGCGTCATCAGGCGACCCACCTGGCCTGGCGGCAGCGGATTGCCGTTCTCGTCGGCCACCCACACTTCGTCATCGTCCGAAATCGGGCGCCCCTGGGTAGTCAGAATGGTTTGCTCGTCATCGCCGAAGCGCGTGTAGTTAACCAGCCCTTCCGCCATGCCAAACACCTGCTGCAGCTGGCAGCCGATTTCACGCTGAATGCGTGCGGCCAGCGTTTCGCCCAGTTTGGCTCCGCCCACCTGAATGCGCTGCAGCGAGGCCAGCGCTGTATTGCTGCCCCACTCCTGAATTGCCTGCAACCACAGGCTGACCGCCGGCGGCACCAGCCCGGTATCGGTCACCTGGTGCTGCTCAATCAGCGGGAAGCAGAGCGTGGCGCTGGGATCCGCGGCGAGAATCACCTGGCCACCGGCATAGAACACCCCGAGCGAACCCGGGGAACTCATGGCGAAGTTATGCGGCGCGGGCAGGGCGATCAGATAGCGCGTGTCGGCATTGATGTGGCAAATCTCGTCGCTGGCGCGGATGCTGTAGTAGTAGTCGTTGTGGGTGCGCGGAATCAGCTTCGGCGTGCCGGTGCTGCCGCCGGAGAGCTGGAAAAACGCCACTTCATCAGCGGCCGTCGGTGTCGCGACAAAATCGCCAGCCGCTTCATCCTGCAGCGACGCCAGCGTATTTTCCGTCTGCGCGTCGTTACGCAGGATCACCTGCTGCAGCGTGGGCTGCGCCTCGCACAGCGTGGCGATGAAGTCGTCGCTGGCAAACAGCGCGTGCTGGCGATCGGCAATCAGCAGTTTCGGTGCAATCTGCTGCGCATAGGCCAGCAGTTCAGTGCGCTGATGGCTGAACAGCGCGTACACCGGGACCACGCCCAGCTTAAACAGGGCAAACAGCGTAACGTAAAAGTCCGCCACGTTGCCGAGCTGCACCAGCGCCGTGTCACCGCGCTGTAAACCGCGCCGCTGCAGCGCCGCCGCCAGATTATCACTGCGCTGCGCCAGCTGGCGGTAGCTGAGCTGCACAGGGCCGTCGATCACGGCGATAGCGTCGTTTTCGCGATGGCGGTCGATGATGTCGGTCAGCGGCACGTCGATCCAGTAGCCTTTCTCGCGGTAGCGCGCGGCCAGATGTGCCGGCCAGCGGCTGAAGGGAATGCTCATGCTTGTTCCTTTATTGCAGTCCAAAAGCGCGCAACATGGTGTCCAGCTTCACACCCGTTTCACGCCATTCTGATTCCGGTTGTGAGTCGGCGACGATGCCAGCGCCGGCAAACAGCCGCACGCGCGTGCCGTTTACCGTCCCGCAGCGAATGGTCACCACCCATTCGCCGTTGCCTTCGCTGTCGCACCAGCCGACGATGCCGCCAAACAGCTGGCGATCAAAGGGTTCGAGCTGCTGAATCAGCTGCTGTGCGCGGGCGTGCGGGAAGCCGCTCAGCGCAGGGGTTGGGTGCAGCAGCGCAGCCAGCGACAGCGCGTTTTCGCGCTCATCCTGCACTTCGCCATCGATTTGCGTCGCCAGATGCCACAGCGTGGCGGTGGTGATCAGCGACGGCACGGTAGGCACTGACAGTAGTCGGCTACGCGGCTGCAGCGTGCTGCGCATCGCGTCGGTCACCAGCTGATGTTCGTGGCGGTCTTTGGCTGACGCCATCAGGGTGTTACCTGCCACGCGATCGGCGCTGGCGTCGTCATGATGGCGGCGCGCCGAGCCGGCCAGCGGGCAGGAGGAGAAATCGCGCCCCTGTTTGCGCAGCATTAGTTCCGGGCTGGCACCCACCAGCGCGCCTCCTTCCGCCAGTGGCAGATGGAAATGGTAGCTATTGGGATTTTGCGCGATCACGCGCTGCATCAGCGCGGCGGTATCCACCGGCTGCTCGGTGACGATATCCATCAGGCGCGACAGCACCACTTTGTCCGGATCGCCGCGCTGAATGGTGGCAACGGCGTCGGCCACCATGCGGGTAAACACCGCGTGGTCTGGCACTGCCGTCCGCCGCCGCACTGCCGGCAGATCGCTCTGCTGCGCCGGCAGCGCCTGTTGCAGGTCGGCGCGATTAAAGCTCTGCCAGGATTCGGGTATGAACAGCGACGCTGGCTGGCTGACGTCAAACGGAATCGCGCCCACCAGCAGCGGATTGGCGATCCCCTGCTTTTTCGCCGCGGCAAAGTGCTGGCGCAGCTGCTGTTGAAAGTCGCCCTGCAGCAGCGCGGCATCGCCTACCGGCGTGTTGATCGTGGTATAGCAACCCTGGGTGGCCAGGCTGCGCCATGGCGAGGTGAAAAGGAAACCGCGGCACAGCGCGGAAAAATCCTTCAGCCAGGCATTTTCAAACGTGGAGCTTTCCACCATAATTTTCACCTATAAATGATAAGATTATTAAGAATGATTATCATTTTTATTATGGCTCTGTAACCTACGTCGAAAGGGGCAAAGAGTCAATCCATTCGCGGGATTTACCGTGCTGTCAGACGTAAGCGGCGGCTGACGCCGGGCCAGGCATTAAGCTAAAAGGTGGATCAAAACTTATGAATAAATGCGGTTTATGGGGCATGGCTGTCCTGTTGTTCATTTTCCAGTCGCTGTCAGGGACGGCGCGGGCCGACCAGGGCTGGCCGCGCAGCGTACAGGGCGCGACCGGAACGGTAACGCTTCACCAGGCACCACAGCGCATTGTCTCCACCAGCGTTACGCTGACCGGCTCGCTGCTGGCGATTGGCGCGCCGGTCATCGCCTCAGGCGCGACCGCACCGAAAAGCCGCCTGGCCGACGATCAGGGCTTCTTCCGTCAGTGGGGCGAGGTGGCAAAGCAGCGCCACGTTAAGCGGCTGTACATTGGTGAGCCGAGCGCCGAGGCGATTGCGGCGCAAGCCCCGGATCTGATCATCGTCAGCGCCACCGGTAATGACTCCGCCCTGAAGCTGGTCAGTCAGCTGTCCGCCATTGCCCCCACGCTGGTGGTCAACTACGACGATAAGAGCTGGCAGGATGTGGTTACGCTGCTGGGGCAGGCCACCGGCCATGAAGCACAGGCAGCGCAGCGCGTAAAAGAGTTCGACGATCGCGAAGCGGCGCTGAAGCAGGCCATTACGCTGCCGCCGCAGCCGGTCTCCGCGATGGTATGGAACGGTGATGGCCGGGCGGTGAATCTGTGGACCGCCGCATCGGCGCAGGGCAAACTGCTGCAGCAGCTCGGTTTTACCCTGGCGCAGCCGCCGGCCGGCACGCAACAGGGGCACAGCATGGGCCAGCGCAAAGACATTATTCAGCTCTCGGGCGAGAATCTCGCCGCCAGCCTGACCGGCCACAGCTTCCTGCTGTTTGCCGGCGATGACAAAACCACGCAGTCAGTGCTGAGCAACCCGTTCCTGGCGAAAAACGCGGCGGTGCGCGATAAGCAGGTCTATGCGCTGGGTATCGACACCTTCCGCCTGGATTACTACAGCGCCAGCAATCTGCTGACGCGTCTGCATCAGCTGTTCGTCAAATCATGATGTTTGCTGCGCCAGCACGGGCGCGGGCGCCTGATAGCGCCGCAATCCTTTCATCATCAGCCACATCATGACGCCAAGCAGTGTCGCGGCACAGCCAAACGCCGCGGCAGCCTGCGCCGGTAACAGCCACGAACCGAGGGCACCAATCAGCGCGGCGCCGAGGGCATCGCCGCACACGTTCTGCGCCGTCCACAGGCTGTTGATGCGGCCCAGCAGATGATCCGGCGTCAGCAGCTGAATCATCGCGTACTGCACCAGGCTGTTGATGGCACTGAAATAGCCGAAGCCCGCCAGACACAGCAGCGCCAGCCACAGCGTCGGCATCAGGCTGAACAGGCCCAGGGCGACGAAACCGGCCACGGCACTGCCCAGCACCAGCCGCCCCGGGCGCGCCGCCTGTTTCAGCCTGCCGCTGGTAAATGCGCCCACGGCGGCACCGAGCGGCACGGCGGCGTACAGCATGCCGAGCTGGTCGGCGCTGACTGACCAGTGCGGTGCCAGCGCCGGGTACAGCACGCGGATGGCGCTGGCCAGCGTCACCAGCGCACCGGTCAGCGCCACCATGCCGACCAGCGGGCTGGCGAACAGGAACTGCACGCCGGTTGCCAGCGCCCGCAGCGGATGCTCGCGCGGCTGCGGAGGCGGGGGCAGCGCAGGCAGCTTCAGCAGCGTCAGCACCGTCAGCAGCGTGCCGAAGGCGGTCAGTCCGTAATTCCACAGCACGCCGCCGTGCGCGATCACCACACCAGCAATTGCCGGCGATAAAATCGAGCCGAAGCGCACCGTCAGCATGGTGATCGCGCCGGCCTGCATAATGTTTTCGCGTCCCACCAGCGCTGGCGTAGCGGCCAGCAGCGCCGTGACGCCAATCGCACCGAAAAAGCCGTCCCACAAGCCCAGCAGATAGACCGCCAGCAGCGAAGGCGCGGGCAGCGCGGCATTTATCGCCAGCGCGACAAAGCCCAGCCCGCAGGTGGTGCGGGCAAACAGGATCAACGTCTTACGCTCATAGCGATCGGCGAGCACGCCGCCGGTCAGCAGGCCAGTAAACATGCCGGCAGCGGACAGTGTGACGGCGAGGCCCACCAGCAGCGGTGAATGGGTCATCTGCTGAATCTGCACCGGCACGGCAACGGCCAGCATGCCGAGCGCCACAATCGAGATAAAACGCGCAATAAACACCGCGCGAAACGCCGCGTGGGTTTTCAGCAGTGAGAGATCGATAAAGTGAGAGGGTTTGTTCATTGTTTCGCCTTTTTGCACCAATTTTCCTCATCATCCGCGAGGCGACTCATGGTAACATAGGCAAACGCGAGTAATAACGATAACAAATATCATTATCACATTACGTTGCACCGCAACGACGTCGAACAGTGAAGGTTTAGAACGCTATGCGCCAGATCCGTGCATCAGCAGGCTCAGGGATTCTGCTTTTGCTCCTCATGGCGCTCAGTCTGATGCTGGGTGCCAAATCAATACCGCTTTCCGATGTGTATCACGCTCTCACCGCCTCCTGCTCCAGCGCGGAGTGCATCATCGTGCGCGATGCGCGCCTGCCGCGCACGCTGGCCGGTCTGCTGGCGGGTGTGGCGCTGGGGCTGGCCGGTGCGCTGATGCAGAGCCTGACGCGTAATCCGCTGGCCGAGCCGGGCATTCTGGGCGTGAACGCCGGTGCCGGTTTTGCCATCGTGCTCGGCATCGCGCTGCTGGGAGCGGACTCCCCGCTGCAGTGGCTGACGCTGGCCTTCAGCGGTGCACTGCTGGCGGCGCTGCTGATGACGGTGATTGGCGCGATGGGCGGCGGGCGCGTCAATCCGGTGCGTCTGACGCTGGCAGGCGTGGCGCTGGCAGCGGTACTGGAGGGCTTAACCTCCGGCCTGTCGCTGCTCAATCCGGACATTTACGATCACCTGCGCTTCTGGCAGAGCGGCTCGCTGGATATCCGCGATTTCAGCGTGTTGCGCACCCTGAGCCCGGCGGTGCTGGCCGGTGCGGCGCTGGCGCTGGGGCTGGCGCAATCGCTGAACAGCCTGAGCATGGGCGGCGATATGGCGGCGGCGCTGGGCACGCGCGTGGTGCGCACCCAACTGCTGGGCCTGCTGGCGATTGCCTTACTGAGCGGCGCGGCGACCGCCGCCGTCGGACCGATCGCTTTTATCGGCCTGATGACGCCGCATTTTGCCCGCTGGCTGGTGGGCAACGATCACCGCTGGCTGCTGCCGGCAACGGCGCTGATCACCCCGGCGCTGCTGCTGGCGGCGGATATTCTGGGGCGGATGATGGTGGCAGGCGAACTGCGCGTCTCAATAGTGACCGCCATCCTTGGCGCGCCGATGCTGATTTTGCTGGTGCGGCGCCAGCGCGGGCGAGGTGGATTATGACGCGGCGCGCCTGGTTGCATGGCGGCTGGCTGCTAGTAGCGTGTGCGCTGCTGACGTGGCTGGCGCTGACGCGCGGTGCGCTGCCGATTACGGCGGAGCAGGTGTGGCAGGCGCTGCGCGGGCAGGGAGCGGCTAATGTGCAGCTGATTGTGGTGGAGTGGCGGCTGCCGCGCGTGCTGATGGCGCTGCTGATCGGTGCGGCGCTGGGTGTCAGCGGGGCAATTTTTCAGTCGCTGCTGCGTAACCCGCTCGGCAGCCCGGATATTCTCGGCTTCAATACCGGCGCTTACAGCGGCGTGCTGGTGGCGCTGGTACTGTTCAATCAAAGTATTACCGCGATGACCGGGGCCGCGCTGATCGGCGGTATCGCGACGGCTGCGCTGGTGTATCTGTTTGCCTGGCGCAACGGGGTGGAAACGTTTCGGTTAATCATCGTGGGCATTAGCGTGCGCGCGCTGCTGATGGCGCTCAATGCCTGGCTGATTATCAGCGCTTCGCTGGAGTCGGCGCTTAGCGCCGGGCTGTGGAGCGCCGGCTCGCTCAACGGCATCACCTGGGCGAAAACGCCGCCGGTGGTGACGGTGCTGCTGCTGTCGCTGCTGCTGGTGGCGCTGTTAACGCGCCGCATGCGTCTGCTGGAGATGGGCGACGACACCGCCTGCGCGCTCGGCGTGCCGGTGGAGCGCAGCCGCCTGTGGCTGATGCTGCTGGGCGTGCTATTGACCGCGGCGTCCACCGCGCTGGCGGGCCCGATCTCGTTCGTGGCGCTGCTGGCGCCGCAGATTGCGCGCCGGCTGTGCGGCGGGGAAAAAGGCGCATTGTGGCTGGCGGCGCTGTGCGGCGCGCTGCTATTGTGCGCCGCCGATTATGCCGCGCAGCATCTGTTCCTGCCTTATCAACTGCCGGTTGGCGTGATTACCGTCAGCCTGGGCGGACTCTATCTGATTGCGTTACTGATGCGGGAGGCGCGACGCCAATGATCGATATTCCTTCACGGCTGTACGGCGAAGGCCTGACGCTGGGTTATGACAAAAAAGTGGTGGCGGAAAATCTCTCGGTGGCGATTCCGCAAGGGGAGCTGACGGTAATTATCGGCCCCAACGCCTGCGGTAAATCGACCCTGCTGCGCACTCTCAGCCGCCTGCAGGCACCGCTGAAAGGCGACGTGCTGCTGGACGGCGAGGCGATTGCACGTTATCCCACCAAAGAGGTGGCACGCCGTCTTGGCCTGCTGCCGCAGAGTTCGAACGCACCGGCGGGCATCAGCGTGAGCGAACTGGTGGCACGCGGGCGTTATCCGCATCAGTCGCTGTTTGGCCGCTGGCGCGCAGAGGATGAAGCGGCGGTGCAGCAGGCGATGCTGGCCACCGGCGTGGCGGATCTGGCGCAACAGGCGGTCGATACCCTGTCCGGCGGGCAGCGTCAGCGCGTATGGATTGCCATGGTACTGGCGCAGCAGACGCCGCTGCTGCTGCTGGATGAGCCCACCACCTGGCTGGATATAACCCACCAGATTGAGTTGCTTGAGCTGATGCAGACGCTCAATCAGCAGCATGGCCGTACGCTGGTGGTGGTGCTGCACGACCTTAATCACGCCTGCCGCTACGCCACCCATCTGATCGCCATGCGTCACGGGAAGATCATTGCCGAGGGCAAGCCTGGCGAGATTGTGACGCCGGCGCTGATTGAGCAGGTATACGGGTTACGCTGTGTGATTGTTGAGGATCCGGTGGCGCATACGCCAATGATTGTGCCGCTGGGGCGCGGGCGCTAAGGCGGAAGAAAGGGCTGTTGTTTAAACGTTTTCTGCCATACGGTTCCCTCTCCCGCCGGGAGAGGGAAGGGCAAAACCGCTACGCCAGCAACTGCTGCAACAGCGGCCCGATCTGCTCAAACATGCGAGGCGAGATAATCTCGACGTGGGCGCAATCCATCGGCCACACCGTCAGCTCACCGACATAGGGCGCCCAGGCGCGGCGCGCATCCTGGCCTGGCTGCTGCGTCTGTTCGGCGAGGAACAGCGTAGCGCGGCCGCCGAAGCGTGCGCTGCGCGCCGTGGCCAGCAGACGCACCGAGCTGGCGTAGTTGGCTTCGATGGTATCGAACATGGCCTGCATCTCTTCACCGGCCTGATGGCGCTGCGCGGCGATAAACTGTTCGCGCTCGCGATTCACCTCCTCCAGCACCGCCGGATCCAGCACATTCTCGCCGCGCTTCTCATCCCAGTTCTGCGTTTCCGGCGGCCAGGTGTCGAGCAGGCCAAGGAAGGCGACCTCTTCACCCGCCGCTTCCAGCCGGGCAGCAATGCCCTGCGCCAGCGTACCGCCCAGCGAGTAGCCGAGGAAATAGTAGGGCCCGTGCGGTTGTACCTCGCGCAGCGTACGCAAATGCGCTTCACAGACCTCATCGAGGTGCGCGCTCTGATTCAGCGGTCCCTGCGTGTCAGGCGACTGAATGCCGACCAGTGACCAGCGTGGGTCAAGGTAACGCTGCAGCACGCTGAACTGCCAGGCGAAGCCGGACGCCGGGTGGAAGCAGAACAGCGTCGGTCCGCTGCCTTTACGCAGCGGCAGCACCGCTTCAAAGCCCGCCTGCTGATGGGATTGTCCATCGCTCAGCAGCGCCGCCAGTTTTTCCACCGTCGGGGCGATCATGATCTGCCCGACCGAGACCGGCAGCTGGAGCTCGCGGCGCAGCTGCGCGGCCAGGCGCATCGCCAGCAGCGAATGGCCACCGAGCGCAAAGAAATCATCCTGCGCACCGATCGTGTCGCAGGCCAGCAGGCGGCAGAACGCTGCGGCCAGCGTGCTCTCTAAACCGGGCAGTGGCGCGCGCCCCTGGCGCTGCGTGGTGCTCTGCGGCAGCGGCAGCGCTTTGCGATCCAGTTTGCCGTTGCTGCTGAGCGGCAGCGCCTCCAGCTGGACGATGGCCACCGGCACCATGTGTGCCGGTAGCTGCTGTGCCAGCGCGTGACGCAGCGCATCGCCATCCACCGGCTGAGGCGCCACCACGTAGCCCACCAGCTGACGCGCATCGCCCTGTGCCGTCGCACTGCCCAGCACCACCGCATGCGTCACCGCCTGCTCAATGCCGGGCTGGGCGCACAGCGCATGATCGATTTCGTTCAGCTCAATGCGCTGACCGCGGATCTTCAGCTGGTCATCGCTGCGTCCGAGATACTCCACCGCACCGTTGTCCAGCCAGCGCGCTACGTCGCCGGTCAGGTACATGCGCTCGCCAGCGGCGTACGGGTCGGCGATAAAGCGGCTGGCGGTCAGCTCCGGCCGGTTGAGATAGCCGTGCGCCAGCTGAATGCCGGTGAGATAAAGATCGCCGGCCACGCCCGGCGGCACCGGCTGCATTTGCGCATCAAGAATGCGCAGGCCGGTGTTCCACACCGGGAAGCCGATCGGTACGCTCGGGCCATCGACGGCGGCGAGCGCCGCGCCATACGCCGGATACCAGCTGACATCAACGGCCGCTTCGGTCGGCCCATACAGATTGTGCAGCGGCACGCGGGTCAATGTTTCCCAGCTGCGCGACAGATCGGTGGGCAATGCTTCACCGCTGCAGAACACGTTGCGCAGGCTGGCGCAGCACGCTATCGCGGCCGGGTGGTCGAGCGCCGCGACAAAGGCCGCCAGCATCGAGGGTACGAAATGCGTGGTGGTGACTTTGTAGCGGGCAAACAGTTGCTGTAAGGCTTCCGGATCGCGGTGTGCATCCGGCGGTGCCATCACCAGCTGCGCGCCGACCAGCAGCGGCCAGAAGAACTCCCACACCGAGACATCAAAGCTGCTCGGCGTTTTCTGCAGCACCACGTCATCCGCCTGCAGCGGATAACGATCCTGCATCCACAGCAGGCGATTAACGATCGCCTGATGGCCGACCAGTACGCCTTTCGGCCGGCCGGTAGAGCCGGAGGTATAGATGATGTACGCGCCATCCTGCGGCGTCGGCGCGCTGGCCGGGGCCGGTGCATGTTCAGCATTGTACAGGGTGTCAAAGTGCAGCTGACTGACCGGCGCGATGGCGCGGAAGCGGGCACTGAGCGCGGCAGCGGTAATCAGCGTTTTAGGCGCGGCGTCTTCCAGCATCAGCTGGAGCCGCTCGTCCGGATAGCCGGTATCCAGCGGCAGATAAGCGGCCCCGAGCGTCACAATAGCCTGCAGCGCCAGCGACAGCTGCACCGAACGCGGCAGCGCCACGGCGACGATATCGCCCCGCTGCACGCCGGCCGCACTGAGATTGGCCGCCAGCGCAAATACCTGCTGCTGCATCTGGCGATAGTTCAGCTGGTGCTGCGCATCGGCCAGCGCCGGTGCGTCCGGGGTGCGCTGCGCCTGCTGCGCCAGCAGCGACGCCAGGGTTTCCGCCGGCAGCGGATGGGCGGTCTGATTGATGGCCGCAATCTGCTGCTGCTCCGCTGGCGTCAGCAGATCGAGCTCGCCCAGCGCGCGCTGCGGCTGCGCGGCTAGCTGGCTGAGCAGCAGGGCAAAGCGGCTGGCATGGCGCTGCAGCGTCTCGGCAGCATAGCGCTGCGCGTTCGCCAGCAGCTCCAGCGTCAGATCGCCGTGCTCGCTGAGATAAATCGCGATTTCCAGATCGCGCACCGGGCCGGAGGCCAGCTGATGCGTGATGCCTTCAATGCCGGCGAAATCGAGCTGGTAGTCAAACATCTTCAGGTTGATCACCGGGCCATACAGCGGATCGCTATCGCCGAGGCGGCCGAGATCGCGCTGCACCTGTTCAGCATCGTAACGCTGATGGCGGCGCATTTTTTTCACTTCCGCGGCCAGCTGAGCGGCGAGATCGCCGAGCGTTTGTCCCGGCTGATAGTGCACCGCCATCGGCAGCACGTTAATCACCGGACCGGTGGCGCACAGCGCGGCAGAGCCGATGCGGCGCATGAAGATGAAGCCGGCAGCAAAATCATTTTGCCCGCTGAGGCGAGCCAGCCACAGCGCTACCAGCGCAAAGGCCAGATCGGCGGCGCTGTGCTGTGGATGCTGGCTGGTCAGCGTCTGGAAGCGGTGACGATCCAGCGTAACGCTGTGGCGCAGCAGATCGGTGCTGGCGCTCTGACCGGCCAGCGGCAGTGGCGACAGCGAGGCGGGCGCGGGCAGGGCGCGGCCTTTTTCGCGCCAGAATTCGCCGTCACGGGTGTAAGACGCCGATTGCTGATAGCGCTGATACTCGTCAACCACGGCGCTGAACGGAATAAACGGTGTCGGCTCAGGCGGCTGCTGCTGTACGGCGGCGCTGTACAGATTGGTGATGCGGCGCGTCAGCGCGGTAAAGCTGAAGCCATCCACCACCAGATGGTGATAGCGCTGATACCAGAACCAGTGCTGCTCGCCGATGCGGAACAGACGATGGTGCCACAGCGGTGCGCCACTCAGCACACGCAGGTCCCCCTGCATATCGGCACGCATCAGGGCGCGCGCGGCGGCAGCGGCATCCGCTTCGCCGCGCAGATCAACGATGTCTGGCAGGCTGAAGGTCTGCGGCTGCGGCCACTGCAGCGGCTCGCCGTCGATTTCGCCGAACGCCATATTTAGGGTATCGGCTTCCTGCATGCCGTCGACGATGGCCTGCGCCAGCAGCGCGCTGTTGATGTCGCCGCGCAGTTCGACAAAGTGCGCGACCGCGTAGGCGTTGTGATGGCGGCTGAGCTGGTCGGCGATCCAGATGCCAGGCTGCGCCGCCACCAGCGGCAGAGTTTGTTGGTCAATCATAGTGTCGTTCATCAGAGAATTTACTGTCGCTCCGGTTCACGTCTGGCGTGATGAATGAATTTGGATTGCGCCACAAAGCTTGCAGACCGTCGAGCAGGCCACCGCGCCAGCACAGCGCGTCATGGCCGCCCTCTACCGGCTGGTAATGCACCTGATAGCCGGCAGCGGTAAGTTGTTGTTGTAATTGTTGATTGGCTTGCAGAATCAGGCCTTCACGCTGGCCTGCTTCCAGCCAGAAACGCAGCGGCTGGCGAGGTGCCAGGCCATGGTCCAGCGCCTGCAGCAGCCAGCCATGCGGGTTACCACGCTCCGGCCACCAGAAGGAGCCGGACAGGCTGAGCGCATTACCAAAGGTGTGGGGAAAGTGCAGCGCGGCAAACACCGCGGCCAGACCGCCGAAGCTTTGTCCGGCAACCAGCGTGCGCGCCGGCTGCGCATCGTACGGCATCCAGCGTGCCACCTGCGGCAACAGCTCCTGCTGCACCGCCTGCCAGAATTGCGGATTGCATGGCAGCTCGCGGCTGCGGTGTTCGCGATCGATGATGTCGATAAACAGGTAGACCGCCGGCGGCAGCTTGCCCGCGGCGGTCAGCTGCTGCAGCGGGCCGGCGATCGGCATCTGCTGCGCCCAGAACTGACCATCGAGCAGTATCGCCAGCGGACGCGGGCCGTGCTGCGCCTCGCCTGTGGCGTACAGCCACACCCGGCGACGATTGCCGAGCAGCGCGCTGTCCCACTGCTGCTCCTGCAGCGTCAGCGCCGGGGCGCAGCCCTCATCCACCGCACGCCACACCTGCTGGTCGGGCGCGTCAGGCAGGTGCAGCGGTGACACGCCCATGCCGCGTCCGCCGGACCAGCTGCGCAGCGGATTGAGCGCATCGGCCTGCGCGGCAGGGAATTTTTCGCGCCACCAGTGGCGCAGCGCATGCATGTCAGGCTCGCCGCGGAAATCGCTGGCCTGCCGATCCGGCATCAGGCAGTAGCTGCCGCGCCAGTGTGACGGCAGCACGGTTTGCCAGTACCAGACATCGCTACTGGCGACGCGCATCAGCGATTGCGGCGGGCGCCGCTGGTGGTGATCGGTCACGCCGGTGATGTTGATCCACACGCGCTGGGTGTGGGAGGTGGTTTCACTGCCTTGCGGATCGCGCCAGAAGAAGGTCACCAGACAGGTGCCATCCTGCTGCGGCTCAATGCGCGGAATGCCCTGAGTCTGTTGCTCCTGCCACCAGGCTTCGCTACCAATTCCATCATTTCGCCAGGTCATAGGGGCTGCCAGTCGCCGTCTGTACGGGGAGGTTTACATAGGATTGATAAATAATACTATTGATAATTATTTGCATTTGCAATAGGGTGACTGCGCTCAAAATGAGCACGCACGTTCCGTCTGGCACCCGGTAAGTCATGGGATTCAGCAAAGGATGGCCCTGCCAGGTGTGAACGGCTGCGCGATAAAGACAGGGATCTTCTCACCGGCTCGCCAGTCACTCCGCTGTGGCGCAGAACTGGCCTTCCAGGAATGAAAAAAATGAAGCATTACTCGCTGTTAACCTTCGCTATTTTGATCGAACTGGGGCTCAGCGCCTCACTGCTCTCCGGCAGCGCCTGGGCAGCAGAGACTTCCAGCAAGACGACTTCCAGCAACGCCTCTTCTCCCGACGCCAGCGCAATGGACGGTGGCACCTTAATGGTGACGGCCCAGCAGCAGACGCTGCAGGCACCGGGGGTTTCCACCATCACCGCCGATGAGATCAAAAAGCATCCGCCGGCGCGCGATGTCTCAGAAATTATCCGTACCATGCCGGGGGTTAACCTGACCGGTAACTCGACCAGCGGCCAGCGCGGCAACAACCGTCAGATCGATATTCGCGGCATGGGACCGGAAAATACCCTGATCATGGTGGACGGCATGCCGATCACCAGCCGTAACTCGGTGCGTCTTGGCTGGCGCGGTGAGCGTGATACGCGCGGCGATACCAACTGGGTGCCGCCGGAGATGATTGATCACATCGACGTGATTCGCGGGCCGGCCGCGGTGCGCTACGGCAACGGCGCGGCGGGCGGTGTGGTGAACATCATCACCAAAAAGTACAGCGATCAGCAGTGGCACGGTTCGTGGAATACCTACTTCAACGCGCCGGAACACAAATCGGAAGGGGCGACCAAACGCACCAACTTCAGCCTTGAAGGGCCGCTGGGCGACGACTTCAACTTCCGGCTGTATGGCGGTTTAGCCAAAACCCAGGCCGACGCGTACGACATCAATGAAGGACATGCGGCAGCGCGCACCGGCAGCTATGCTGGCAGCTACCCGGCAGGCCGCGAAGGCTCGGTAAACAAAGACATCAATGCGTTGCTGAGCTGGGCGTTTGCGCCCATGCAGACGCTGGAGCTGCAGGCCGGTTACAGTCGTCAGGGCAACCTGTACGCGGGCGATACGCAGAACACCAACACTAACGCGCTGGTGAAGAGCCTGTACGGCGATGAAACCAACCGTCTGTATCGCCAGAATATTTCACTGAAATGGACCGGCGCGTGGGATAACGGCATCAGCACCAGCAGCTGGGCGCGCTACGAAAAAACCCGCAATACGCGCATTAATGAAGGTCTGGCGGGCGGCACGGAAGGGATTTTCTCCAACAGCGGGTTCAATACCATCCAGCTGGACGATGTGCTGCTGCACAGTGAAATCAGCCTGCCATTTGAGCTGGGCGTCAATCAGACCGCAACGCTGGGCACCGAGTGGAACCGGCAGCGCATGAAAGATCCTTCGTCGACCACCCAGGCCGCCAGCAACGGTGCCGTGCCAGGCATCGCCAGCACCGGCCGCAGTCCTTATGCCCAGGCGGAGATTTTCTCCCTGTTTGCCGAAGACAACATGGAGCTGACCGACAGCACCATGCTGACGCCGGCGCTGCGCTTCGATCATCACTCCATCGTTGGCAACAACTGGAGCCCGTCGCTTAACCTGTCACAGGGGCTGGGCGATGACTTCACGCTGAAGATGGGGATTGGCCGGGCCTACAAAGCGCCGAGTCTGTACCAGACGAACCCGAACTACCTGCTGTACAGCAACGGCCAGGGCTGCGCCGCCAGCACCGGCGCCTGCTATCTGCAGGGTAATCCGAATCTGAAAGCGGAAAACAGCATCAATAAAGAAGTTGGGCTGGAGTGGAAGCATGAAGGTTATCAGGCCGGTCTGACCTGGTTCCGTAACGACTACCGTAACAAGATTGAAGCTGGCTATGCGCCTTCAGGTAAAGCCTCTAACGGCACCACGGATATCTATCGCTGGGAGAACGTGCCGAAAGCGGTGGTGGAAGGGCTGGAAGGTACGGTCAATGTTCCTTTCTCTGACAGCGTGATGTGGAATAACAACTTCACCTACATGCTGCAGAGCAAGAACAAGGAGACCGGCGATCGTCTGTCGATCATTCCGGAGTATACGCTGAACTCGACGCTGAGCTGGCAGGCAACGCAGGATCTGTCGCTGCAAACCACCCTGACGTGGTACGGCACCCAGACGCCGAAGAAGTACGACTACAAAGGACAGCCGGTGACCGGCAGCGCCACCGACAAAGTGAGCCCGTACTCGATTGTCGGCCTGAGCGGTACTTACGATATTAATAAGTACGCCAGCGTGACGCTGGGCATCGATAACCTGTTCGATAAGCGCCACTTCCGTGAGGGCAATGCGCAAACCACCGGTAACGCCACCACCGGCGCTTATCTTTACGGTGCCGGTGCCAATACCTATAACGAATCAGGCCGTACTTACTATATGAGCCTCAACACCCACTTCTGATGGCGTTCAGCCAATCAGTTGCGTTGGCAAACAGCAGCGGGCAATCAGTCCGCTGCTGTCTTCGCGGTTGACCAGTTCCAGCCTGCCGCGATGCATCTGCACAATACGCAGCACAATGTTCAGGCCCAGGCCGCTGCCGCCATAGCGTTGATCGCGCCGCCGGAACGCCTGCGTCAGCTCTTCTGCCGCATCGGCATCAATACCCGGCCCCTGATCCCACACTTCAACCCAGACCTGCTGTTGCACCTGACGCAGCTTAACCTGCACGCTGCTGCCTTCCGGACTGTAGCGCGATGCGTTCTCCAGCAAATTGCGCAGCATCAGGCGCAGCAGCACCGCTTCACCCTGCTGCGGCACATCGTCGCCGTCTGGCCAGTGCAGCGTCTGCTGACGCTGGGCATACAGTTCAGCCATCTCCGGCATCAGCGGCTGCATGATGTCACGCTGCCACTGCAGCTGCTGATAGTGGCCGCCCGCCAGCGCCTGACCGGCGCGCGACAGCATCAGCAGCTGTTCGACGGTGTGCATCAACTGGTCGATACGCTCAATCAGCATGGCGCTTTGTGGCACCTGCTGCTGATGCAGAAGCTCAAGATGCAGGCGCAGCCCGGCCAGCGGCGTACGCAACTCGTGCGCGGCGTCGGCGGTGAATAATCGCTCCTGCTGCAGCGTGTGGTCGAGACGGGAAAACAGCTGGTTGATGGAGGAAGTGACCGCAACGATTTCATCCATCTCGGAGTAAATCGGCAGCGGCGTCAGGTTGTCGGCAGAGCGGTGGGCAAGGCTGTCCTGTAGCGATTTGAGCGGACGGATAATCCAGTTGATGGCCCAGAACGACAGCAGCAGCGTCAGGCTTACCATCACCAGCGAAGGCAGCAACAGCGAAGCGATGGCCTCACGGATCTCATTCTCCACACGATCGTTACGCGCCTGGGCCGACAGGGTTTCATTGACGAGGAAACTGATCTGTTCGCGGCTTTCGTGCCACAGCCAGATGGCGCTCATCACCTGGCAGGTGAGGAGAATCAGCGCCAGCATGATCAGTAACCGCTGACGCATGCTGTTCATTCGCGTAGTTCCAGCCGGTAGCCAACGCCGCGCACGGTTTTGATGCGATCTTTCCCCAGCTTGCGGCGCAGATTATGAATGTGAACTTCTAAAGTGTTGGAGCCGGGATCGTCGTTCCAGCTGTAGAGATCCTGCTGCAGCGTTTCGCGATGCACATTCTGACCCACGCGCATCAGCAGGCGGGTGAGCAGGGCGAATTCTTTGGGGGTGATCTCCAGCGGCAGATTCTCCAGCAGCACCTGCTGCGAGCTGAGATTGAGCGTCAGATCGCCCTGCTGCAGCAGGTTGTCGCTGTGCCCCTGATAGCGGCGAATCAGCGCGCGCGCCCGCGCCTGCAGTTCTGCCAGCGCAAACGGCTTGACCAGGTAATCATCGGCACCGGCGTCCAGCCCGTCGACGCGATCCTCCAGCGCATCGCGCGCGGTCAGGATCAGCACCGGCACCGCGATGCCGTCGCGCCGCCACTGGCGTAGCAGCGTGGCGCCATCGCGATCCGGCAGGCCGAGATCCAGCACGATCAGGCTGTACTGGCTGCTGCGCAGCAGGGCGTTGCTTTCCGCCGCGCTGCCAGCGCAATCCACGGCGTAGCCCTCGCTGCTCAGCGCCTGCGCCAGGCCCGATTGTAATAACGCATCATCTTCAACGATCAACAGTTTCATTAGTTGTTCTTGTTAATGTCGGTATAGAGCCGGCTCTCAAAGCGCACCAGCGGAATCCGCCGCGTTTTCTGGTCTTCCGGCGGTACCGCATAGCCAGAGAGGAACTGGACAAAGGCCACGCGCGCACCGCTCGACGTGGTGATGAACCCAGCCAGATTATAGACGCCCTGCAGCGAACCGGTTTTTGCCGACACTTTGCCATCCAGCCCCGCTTCGTGCAGACCGCCGCGATACTGCAGCGTGCCGTCATAACCCGCCAGCGGCAGCATCGAAATATAATTCAGCGTGGCGTCATTTTTGGCGATGAACTGCAGCACCTGCATCATGGTATCCGGCGCGATCAGGTCGTGACGCGACAGGCCGGAACCATCCACCTGAATACTGTTGCCGAGGTCGACGCCGGCTTTTTCGCGCAGCACACGCCTGACCGCATCCGAACCGGCGCGGAAGGTGCCCGGCACGTTAAAGTAGTGATGGCCGATGGTGCGGAACACGGTATCAGCGATCATGTTGTCTGACTTCTTCAGCATGGTGTGCAGCAGGTTGTGCAGCGGTGCGGACTGCGTCGAGGCCAGCACCGTGCCCGGTGACGTCACCTGCGTCTGGCGCACTAAATGGCCGCTGTAATCAATATCGGCGTCGCGCAGCTGCGCTTTAAGGATCTCGCCGGCCCACGCGGCGCCATCCTGCACGGCAAACGCCAGGGGCAGCGGTTCCGCACGCTGGCGCATACAGCCGGTCAGCGTATAGCGATTAAGCTCGCCGGGCACCACGTCGAGCTCGCAATACTGCCCGTCACCGCTGTTGCGTCCGATCGTGCGCACCTGGCTGAACATGTGCGCCGGATAGTAAGAGGCGATGCGCACAAAGGCGTTTTCGCCGGGCGTATTGGCACTGTAGAGCGAAACCGAGAAGCAGTTTTTATCAACAATCGCCGCACCTGGCGGGGCGCTAAAGCACTGTGTCAGATCGTTCCACGGCCAGCCTGGCGCCATATCGTGACTGGCGAACACCGAGGTGTCGATCACCAGATTGCCCTTGATATGGTTGATGCCCTGCTTTTTCAGCGCCGCCACCATATTGCGCAGATCCTGGCGGCTGAGCGTCGGATCGCCGGCAAAGCGCGCCACAAGGTCGCCATTTAAGGTGCCATCGCTGACCGCGCCTTTGGTCTCCAGCGTGGTCTGAAAACGGAAGTCCGGGCCCAGCTCCAGCAGTGCCGCCAGCGCGGTGATCACTTTCATGGTACTGGCCGGCAACGCCATCTGTTTGCCGTGATAGTCGATTATCGGGGTGGATGCGCCCACTTTTTGTACCATCAGCGCCAGGTTTGCGCCGTCTGGCAAATACTGCATGTATTCTTCAACGGGTGCTGCTTGTGCCTGCAGCATAAACGCACAGGTTAATCCGGTAACAAGTCGTGAAAATCGCATAATCTCGCGGTAACTGACGGGTGAAGGCGTCAATACTATGTCCCCGGACGGTGCAAAGTAAACAATGACCCACAGGGAACTCTGGGGTAAAATACGTATCAAAATGCAAAACCGATACCTGACCCGGAAAGCTTTCCGGGTCAGGATTCTTTTGCTTGTGAAAAGAGGTTACGCGCCGCAGAAGCCGATCTTCTGCTGTCACCGGTCAGGATGACGCCGTTAACCAGGATAGATGACGAGGAGCCAAAATGAATCAGATTCCGATGACGTTGAAAGGCGCTGAGAAGCTGCGTGAAGAGCTGAACGAACTGAAAACCGTTAAGCGTCCGCGCATCATCGCCTCTATCGCCGAAGCCCGTGAGCACGGCGATCTGAAAGAGAATGCCGAATACCACGCTGCGCGCGAAGAACAGGGGTTCTGCGAAGGGCGTATTCAGGAGATCGAAGCCAAGCTCTCCAATGCACAGGTGATTGACGTGACCGCCATGCCGAAAACCGGCCGCGTGATTTTTGGCGCCACCGTCACCGTGTTGAATGTCGATACCGATGAAGAGTTTACTTACCGGATTGTCGGTGACGACGAAGCGGACTTTAAACAGAACCTGATTTCCGTGAATTCGCCGATGGCGCGCGGTCTGGTGGGCAAAGAGGCCGATGACGTGGCTATTGTCAAAACCCCAGGCGGCGATGTGGAATATGAAGTGCTGAAAGTGGAATACATCTAAGATATTGCTACGCTTTGAAATGCGCAGCTGCATATTGTAAAGAAAGGAAAAAGGCCGCGCTGCGGCCTTTTATCCCATGCAGGAGCATGGCACTTTCTCTGCCCGTCGGACGAGCCGTAACGGTACGCTTAACGTGGCAGAGTAATTTTGCGCTCTTTGGCAGGGCGATACAGCACCAGCACGTTGCCGATGACCTGAACGTTGTTTGCCTTAGTTTCACGCACGATAGCGTCCACGATCAGCTGCTTGGTTTCACGATCTTCCGAGGCAATTTTTACCTTGATCAATTCGTGATGTTCGAGCGCCTGTTCGATCTCGGCGAGCACGCCTTCAGTCAGGCCATTGCCGCCCAGCATGACCACTGGCTTCAGTGGATGGGCAAGGCCTTTCAGGTGCTGTTTTTGTTTGGTACTCAGATTCATCGTATTTTTTGCTTACTCAGGGATTGAAAACGGTTCATTCTACCGCCATCTCGGGTATATCGCCAAATCAACGCGACCCATTGCGTGCTGATTTATCGCTACGATGACGATTTAACTGGAAATATTATGACGGGTAAAAAGCGTTCAGCCAGTTCCAGTCGCTGGCTTCAGGAACACTTTAGCGATAAATATGTGCAACAGGCACAGAAAAAAGGGTTGCGCTCGCGCGCCTGGTTTAAACTGGATGAAATTCAGCAGGGTGACAAGCTGTTCAAACCCGGTATGACCGTAGTTGACCTTGGCGCTGCGCCCGGCGGCTGGTCGCAATATGTGGTACAACAGATTGGTTCGGGTGGCCGTATTATTGCCTGCGATCTGCTGCCGATGGATCCCATCGTCGGCGTTGACTTCCTGCAGGGCGATTTTCGCGACGAAGCGGTGTTGAAAGCGTTACTGGAGCGCGTGGGCGACCAGAAAGTGCAGGTGGTGATGTCGGACATGGCGCCGAACATGAGCGGTACGCCTGCGGTCGATATCCCGCGTTCCATGTATTTAGTTGAACTGGCGTTAGAAATGTGTCGGGATGTACTGGCACCTGGCGGCAGTTTTGTAGTGAAAGTGTTTCAGGGAGATGGCTTCGATGAATACCTGCGGGAAATTCGCTCCCTGTTTACGAAAGTGAAAATTCGTAAGCCGGACGCTTCGCGATCACGTTCGCGCGAAGTGTACATTGTGGCGACAGGGCGCAAACTGTAGCCCTCCATACCGGAATCAAAGCAAGGCGAAACGGCGTTTATTCTGATGCGTAATTCTGAGTTTCAGGCTAAACAGGCAAAATCATCAGCGCCGCGATTCCAGGTATGAAGGATATATAGTACCCTACGCTGTCTGTTAACACCGTTGTAATATGAGGTTAATCCCTTGAGTGACATGGCGAAAAACCTGATTCTCTGGTTAGTCATCGCGGTCGTGCTGATGTCAGTATTCCAGAGCTTTGGGCCCAGCGAGTCGAATGGCCGTAGGGTTGATTATTCAACCTTCCTGTCGGAAGTGAACCAGGATCAGGTCCGCGAGGCACGTATTAACGGGCGTGAGATCAACGTAACCAAAAAAGACAGTAATAAATACACGACCTACATTCCTGTCAACGATCCCAAGTTACTCGATAACCTGTTGACCAAAAACGTCAAAGTTGTGGGTGAACCACCGGAAGAGCCGAGCCTGCTGGCTTCTATCTTCATCTCCTGGTTCCCGATGCTGCTACTGATTGGCGTGTGGATCTTCTTTATGCGGCAGATGCAGGGCGGCGGCGGCAAGGGCGCGATGTCCTTCGGCAAGAGCAAAGCCCGTATGCTGACCGAAGACCAGATCAAAACCACCTTTGCTGACGTTGCGGGTTGCGACGAAGCAAAAGAAGAGGTGGGTGAGCTGGTGGAATACCTGCGTGAGCCGAGCCGCTTCCAGAAGCTGGGCGGTAAAATCCCGAAAGGCGTGCTGATGGTGGGCCCTCCGGGTACCGGTAAAACGCTGCTGGCGAAAGCGATTGCCGGCGAAGCGAAAGTACCGTTCTTCACGATTTCCGGTTCTGACTTCGTAGAAATGTTTGTTGGTGTCGGTGCATCACGTGTGCGCGACATGTTCGAGCAGGCGAAGAAAGCGGCACCGTGCATCATCTTTATTGATGAGATCGATGCGGTGGGTCGTCAGCGTGGCGCCGGTTTAGGCGGTGGTCACGACGAACGTGAGCAGACGCTGAACCAGATGCTGGTTGAGATGGATGGCTTCGAAGGCAATGAAGGCATCATCGTTATCGCCGCGACTAACCGTCCGGACGTACTGGACCCGGCGCTGCTGCGTCCAGGCCGTTTTGACCGCCAGGTGGTGGTAGGTCTGCCAGACGTGCGCGGCCGTGAACAGATTCTGAAAGTGCATATGCGTCGCGTGCCGCTGGCAACCGACATTGATGCCGCGATTATCGCACGTGGTACGCCGGGCTTCTCCGGTGCGGACCTGGCGAACCTGGTCAACGAAGCGGCGCTGTTCGCTGCGCGTGGCAACAAGCGCGTGGTGTCGATGGTCGAGTTCGAGAAAGCGAAAGACAAAATCATGATGGGTGCGGAACGTCGCTCCATGGTGATGACGGAAGCGCAGAAAGAATCCACCGCGTATCACGAAGCGGGCCATGCGATTATTGGTCGCCTGGTGCCGGAACACGATCCGGTGCATAAAGTGACGATTATCCCGCGCGGCCGTGCGCTGGGTGTGACCTTCTTCCTGCCTGAAGGCGACGCGATCAGCGCCAGCCGTCAGAAGCTGGAGAGCCAGATTTCAACGCTGTACGGCGGTCGTCTGGCAGAAGAGATCATCTACGGGGCGGAACACGTTTCTACCGGTGCTTCAAACGACATCAAAGTGGCGACCAACCTGGCGCGCAACATGGTGACGCAGTGGGGCTTCTCGGAAAAACTCGGTCCGCTGCTGTATGCGGAAGAGGACGGTGAAGTGTTCCTCGGCCGTTCAGTGGCGAAAGCCAAACACATGTCGGACGAAACGGCACGCATCATCGACCAGGAAGTTAAGCACCTGATCGACAGCAACTACCAGCGTGCACGCCGTATTCTGGGTGAGAACATGGACATCCTTCACGCGATGAAAGACGCGCTGATGAAGTATGAAACCATCGACGCACCGCAGATCGACGACCTGATGGCACGCCGCGAAGTGCGTCCGCCAGCAGGCTGGGAAGATCCAGGCAGCAACAACTCTGACAGCAACGGTACGCCAAAGGCGCCACGTCCGGTTGATGAACCGCGTACGCCAAACCCAGGCAACACCATGTCAGAACAGTTCGACAAGTAACAGGCCTGTTCCTAAGCAAAAACCCCGGCTGGTCCGGGGTTTTTTACATTCCACAATCCAGTGATTCCTCAGGGAGATTTTCGCCATGAAGTTGTACGCCCGTGATACCCATCTCGATCTGTCGTTTCCCCATGTGATGGGAATTTTAAATGTCACGCCGGACTCCTTTTCTGATGGCGGAACGCACAACACGCTGGTCGACGCGCTCACGCACACCAACGAGATGGTGAATGCCGGTGCCACGATTATCGATGTGGGCGGCGAATCAACGCGTCCCGGTGCTGATGAAGTCTCGGTGGAAGAGGAACTGGCGCGGGTGATCCCGGTAGTGGAAGCCATTGCGCAGCGCTTCGAAGTGTGGATTTCAGTTGATACCTCAAAAGCAGAAGTGATCCGCGAAGCCGCGCGAGTGGGCGCTCACATCATTAACGATATCCGCTCGCTGTCCGAGCCGGGTGCGTTACAGGCCGCCGCAGAGACCGGTCTGCCGGTATGCCTGATGCACATGCAGGGCGAACCGCGCACCATGCAGCAGGCACCGGAATATCAGCACATCGTAAGCGAAGTGGACGCTTACTTCGCCGCGCAGATCGCCCGCTGTGAAGCGGCCGGCATTAAAAAAGAGCGTCTGCTGCTCGACCCGGGCTTCGGTTTCGGTAAGAATCTCAGCCACAATTATGAGCTGCTGGCGCATCTCAGTGATTTTCACCATCACGGCCTGCCGCTGCTGGTGGGTATGTCGCGTAAGTCGATGATTGGCCAGCTGTTAAACGTCGGCCCGGCACAGCGCCTGACCGGCAGCCTGAGCTGTGCGGTGATCGCCGCCATGCAGGGCGCGCAGATTATTCGCGTGCATGACGTTAAAGAAACTGTCGAAGCGATGCGCATCGTCGAGGCGACACGGAGAGCAAAAGGATAAAGGCATGAGCGATCGTAAATATTTCGGTACGGATGGGATTCGCGGCAAAGTGGGTGAAGCGCCCATTACCCCGGACTTTGTGTTGAAGCTGGGTTTTGCTGCCGGCAAAGTGCTGGCCCGTTCCGGCTCGCGCAAAGTATTGATTGGTAAAGATACACGGATTTCCGGCTACATGCTGGAATCGGCGCTGGAAGCCGGTCTGGCGGCTGCCGGGCTGTCTGCCGCGTTCACCGGCCCGATGCCCACGCCGGCCATTGCCTACCTGACGCGCACTTTCCGCGCCGAGGCGGGCATCGTGATCTCCGCGTCGCACAACCCGTTTGACGACAACGGCATCAAATTCTTCTCTGCCGAAGGCACCAAACTGCCGGACGACGTCGAAGCCGCCATTGAGCTGGAGCTGGAGAAGCCGCTGACCTGCGTCGAGTCCGCTGAGCTGGGCCGCGCCAGCCGTATCGTCGATGCCGCCGGGCGTTACATTGAGTTCTGCAAAGGCACTTTTCCCAGCGAGCTGAGCCTGAACGGGCTGAAGATCGTGGTGGACTGTGCCAACGGCGCGACCTATCACATCGCGCCGAATGTGCTGCGTGAACTGGGTGCGAAGGTGATTGCGATTGGCGTGCAGCCGGACGGCATGAACATCAACAAAGAGTGCGGCGCTACCGATTTGCGTCAGCTGCAGCAGCGCGTGCTGGATGAAAAAGCCGATCTCGGCCTGGCCTATGACGGCGACGGCGATCGCATCATGATGGTGGATCACCTTGGACAGAAGGTGGATGGCGACCAGATTCTCTACATCATCGCGCGTGAAGCGCTGCGTCAGGGCCAGCTGCGTGGCGGCGTGGTCGGCACGCTGATGAGCAACATGGGGCTGGAGCTGGCGCTGAAACAGCTGGGGATTCCGTTTACCCGCGCCAAAGTGGGCGACCGCTATGTGCTGGAAAAAATGCAGGAGAAGGGCTGGCGCATGGGCGCGGAGAACTCCGGCCACGTGATCCTGCTGGATAAAATCAGCACCGGTGACGGCATCGTAGCAAGTTTGCAAGTACTTACTGCGATTGTGCGCAACCACATGAGTCTGCACGATCTGTGCAGCGGCATGAAGATGCTGCCACAGGTGCTGGTGAATGTGCGTTTCAGCGGCAGCCACGATCCGCTGGAGAGCGACAGCGTCAAAGCGGCTGCCGCAGAGGTGGAAAAAACGCTGGCCGGGCGCGGGCGCGTGCTGTTGCGTAAATCCGGCACCGAGCCGCTGATTCGCGTGATGGTGGAAGGCGAGGATGAGGCGCAGGTGACCGAGCTGGCGCACAAAATTGCCGATGCGGTAAAAGCGGTTTAACCGTGTTACGGGCGGTCAGTTTGCTGCTTTCCGCCTGTAAAATCACCGGGATGGCGCTTTTTTCCGCAATCGCGAAACTTCGTGTAAATTGCGCTTGCAGAGGTATGCGCCTTTGGTTAGTATTCACACCCGCTTCTGATGGGTGATGACGAGACTCCCCGTCAATATTGGTTGAAGCTTTAACTGTGCGGATAACGCGCAAGGAAACAGGTTGATTATGTACGAAGCTCTGTTGGTTGTTTTCCTTATTGTAGCGATTGGCCTCGTTGGTCTGATCATGCTGCAGCAAGGCAAAGGCGCTGATATGGGAGCCTCATTCGGTGCAGGCGCTTCTGGTACGCTGTTCGGTTCAACCGGGTCTGGTAACTTCATGACTCGCATGACCGCGGTACTGGCTACGCTGTTCTTCATTATCAGTCTGATTCTGGGCAACCTGAACAGTAACAAGACTTCCAAAGGAAGCGAGTGGGAAAACCTCAGCGCGCCGGCTCAGTCTCAACAGCAGACTCAGCCAGCTAAACCGGCCACGCCGGGCAATGATATCCCGCAGTAAGATCGTCAGCGCTAAAGCGACATCGTATCGTTGCAGTCAGTGAAGTGCCGAGGTGGTGGAATTGGTAGACACGCTACCTTGAGGTGGTAGTGCCCGATTGGGCTTACGGGTTCAAGTCCCGTCCTCGGTACCAAATCTCAGTATAACTTGCATTTTTCGCAAGATCGGCGTAATATTCGCCACGTTTTCGGACGCGGGGTGGAGCAGCCTGGTAGCTCGTCGGGCTCATAACCCGAAGGTCGTCGGTTCAAATCCGGCCCCCGCAACCACTTTCCCTTAGAGTTCTTTTTCAAATATACTGTATGCATCGACGGACGCATCCGCAGTCAGTTTTGAAAAAAATTCTGCTGGATGGTGTGCCGAAGCCGCATCGCGGCATACAGGGTCCAGTCACAAAAAGCCCCGAATTTTCGGGGTTTTTTGTTATCAGGAAATCGTAACACTGGGCTTTAGGCCCTTTTTTTATGTCTTGGGGGTGGGCTTGTCCACATTAGAGCAAAAGTTGACAGAGTTGATCTCTGCTCCGGTAGAAGCGCTTGGCTACGAATTGGTCGGTATCGAGTTCATTCGTGGTCGCACATCAACCTTGCGCATCTATATTGATAGTGAAGAGGGTATCAATGTTGATGATTGCGCCGATGTTAGCCACCAGGTCAGCGCTGTAATGGATGTGGAAGATCCTATTACGGTGGCTTACAACCTTGAAGTTTCCTCACCGGGTCTCGATCGCCCTCTGTTCACCGCGGAGCACTATGCGCGTTTCGCTGGCGAAGAGGTGAGCCTGGTACTGCGTATGGCCGTGCAGAACCGCCGTAAATGGCAGGGCATCATCAAGTCTGTCGAAGGCGAGATGATCACGGTAACCGTTGAGGGTAACGATGAAGTGTTCGCGCTGAGCAACATTCAGAAAGCGAACCTGGTCCCCCACTTTTAAAAGTCCGGATTGAGGCTAACCAGGATGAACAAAGAGATCTTAGCTGTAGTAGAAGCCGTTTCTAACGAAAAAGCCCTGCCGCGTGAGAAAATCTTCGAAGCGCTGGAGAGCGCTTTGGCCACTGCGACCAAGAAGAAGTATGAGCAGGAAATCGACGTGCGCGTCAGCATTGACCGTCGCAGCGGCGATTTCGACACCTTCCGTCGCTGGGTGGTTGTAGAAGAAGTCACGCAGCCAACGCGCGAGATCACGCTGGAAGCAGCACGCTTTGAAGATGAAGCCTTCAATCTGGGCGATTATGTTGAAGATCAGATCGAATCTGTCACCTTCGACCGTATCACCACGCAGACCGCGAAACAGGTTATCGTCCAGAAAGTGCGTGAAGCCGAGCGCGCGATGGTGGTCGATCAGTTCCGCGAGCAGGAAGGCGAAATCATCACCGGCGTGGTGAAGAAAGTGAATCGCGACAACATTTCACTGGATCTCGGCAACAACGCCGAAGCGGTGATTGTGCGTGAAGACATGCTGCCGCGTGAAAACTTCCGCCCGGGTGACCGTATTCGCGGCGTGCTGTATGCCGTGCGTCCGGAAGCGCGTGGTGCGCAACTGTTTGTTACCCGCTCCAAACCGGAGATGCTGATCGAACTGTTCCGCATTGAAGTGCCGGAGATTGGCGAAGAAGTTATCGAGATCAAAGCGGCAGCGCGCGATCCGGGTTCACGCGCCAAAATTGCGGTAAAAACTAACGACAAACGTATCGATCCGGTCGGTGCCTGCGTCGGTATGCGCGGTGCGCGCGTGCAGGCGGTGTCCAGCGAGCTGGGCGGCGAGCGTATTGATATCGTGCTGTGGGACGACAACCCGGCACAGTTCGTGATTAACGCCATGGCACCTGCCGATGTGGCGTCAATTGTGGTGGATGAAGACAATCACACCATGGATATCGCTGTTGAAGCCGGCAATCTGGCTCAGGCGATTGGCCGTAATGGCCAAAACGTGCGTCTGGCATCCCAGCTGAGCGGCTGGGAGCTGAACGTGATGACCGTCGATGATCTGCAGGCGAAGCATCAGGCCGAAGCCCATGCAGCGATCGATATGTTCACTAAACATCTCGACATCGACGAAGAGTTCGCCACCGTTCTGGTGGAAGAGGGCTTCTCTTCGCTGGAAGAATTGGCTTACGTGCCAATCAACGAGCTGCTGGAAATCGACGGCCTCGACGAAGAGACCATTGAAGCCCTGCGTGAACGAGCAAAAAATGCGTTAACCACCCTGGCATTAGCGAAAGAAGAGAGCCTTGGTAATCAGGAACCTGCTGAGGACCTGCTGAATCTTGAAGGCCTGGATCGTGCGCTGGCGTATCGCCTGGCGTCAAAAGGCGTTTGCACGCTGGAAGATCTCGCTGAGCAAGGTGTTGACGATCTGACAGATATTGAAGGGCTGGATGACGAGAAAGCCGGTGCGCTGATTATGGCTGCACGTAATATCTGCTGGTTCGGCGATGACGCGTAATAACAGGAAGGAACAGCATGACAGATGTAACCGTAAAATCGCTGGCCGCCGAAATTCAGACTCCGGTCGATCGCCTGGTACAGCAATTTGCTGATGCAGGGATCCGTAAGTCTGAAAACGACGCCGTATCCCAGCAAGAGAAAGAGACCTTACTGTCCCACCTGAATCGTGAGCACGGTCAGACCGGTTCAGGCAAACTGACGTTGCAGCGCAAAACGCGCAGCACCTTGAATATTCCAGGCACCGGGGGTAAAAGTAAGTCGGTGCAAATCGAAGTCCGCAAAAAGCGCACATACGTGAAAGGTGATGCCGACGCTGAGCAAGCTCAGGCGGAAGCAGAAGCCGAGGCGCAGCGTGAAGCGGAAGAGCAGGCGCGTCGCGAGGCTGAAGAACAAGCCCGTCGCGAAGCTGAACAAAAAGCGCAACGTGAAGCCGAAGAGAAAGCCAAGCGCGAAGCCGCTGACAAGGCTAAGCGTGAAGCAGCGGAAAATGAGAAAGTGACTAATCAACCTACCGACGAAATGACCAAGGCTGCGCAATCTGACAAAGCCCGTCGTGAAGCTGAAGCCGCCGAACTGAAGCGTAAAGCGGAAGAAGAAGCGCGCCGTAAGCTGGAAGAGAATGCGCGCCGCGCGGCGGAAGAAGCCCGTCGTCTGGCCGAAGAGAAAGCCGCTGAATGGGAAAAACCAGAGGAAGAAGATAAGGGCGACTACCACGTCACCACTTCAACTCATGCCCGTCAGGCAGAAGACGAAAACGATCGCGAAGTCGAAGGCGGTCGTGGTCGCACCCGCACCACCAAGGCAGCGCGCCCGGCCAAAAAAGGCAACAAGCACTCTGAAGCCAAAACTGACCGTGAAGAAGCGCGTGCTCAGGTACGCGGCGGTAAAGGTGGCAAACATCGTAAACCAAGCACGCTGCAGCAGGGCTTCAACAAACCTGCTCAGGCGGTGAACCG
Source organism: gamma proteobacterium symbiont of Axiagastus rosmarus (assembly GCF_059730925.1). NCBI lineage: Bacteria > Pseudomonadati > Pseudomonadota > Gammaproteobacteria > gamma proteobacterium symbiont of Axiagastus rosmarus. Next base: position 3,558,526 of record NZ_AP035925.1, on the reverse strand, counting down.
TGACGTCATCATTGGCGAAACCATCACCGTTGCCGAACTGGCCAACAAAATGGCGGTGAAAGGCTCGCTGGTTATTAAAGCGATGATGAAGATGGGTGCCATGGCGACCATCAACCAGGTTATCGACCAGGAAACCGCCCAGCTGGTGGCCGAAGAGATGGGTCACAAAGTGATCCTGCGCCGCGAGAACGAGCTGGAAGAAGCGGTAATGGACGATCGTGATACCGATGCTGCGCAGGAAAGCCGTGCGCCGGTCGTGACCATCATGGGTCACGTTGACCACGGTAAAACCTCGCTGCTGGACTACATCCGCTCCACCAAAGTCGCCTCCGGCGAAGCGGGCGGGATTACCCAGCACATCGGTGCGTATCACGTTGAAACCGATAACGGCATGATCACCTTCCTCGACACCCCGGGCCACGCCGCGTTTACCGCAATGCGTGCTCGTGGTGCGCAGGCCACGGATATCGTTATCCTGGTGGTGGCGGCTGACGATGGCGTGATGCCGCAGACCGTCGAAGCTATCCAGCACGCGAAAGCGGCCGGTGTGCCGGTGGTCGTGGCCGTGAACAAGATCGATAAGCCAGAAGCCGATCCGGATCGCGTGAAGAACGAGCTGACTCAGTACGGTATCATTCCGGAAGAGTGGGGCGGCGAGAACATGTTCGTTAACGTCTCGGCGAAAGCCGGTACCGGCATCGACGACCTGCTGAACGCGATTCTGCTGCAGGCGGAAGTACTGGAACTGACTGCGATTCGTCAGGGTATGGCGAGCGGCGTGGTGATCGAATCGTTCCTCGACAAAGGTCGTGGTCCGGTAGCAACCGTGCTGGTGCGTGAAGGTACGCTGAACAAGGGCGATATCGTACTGTGCGGCTTCGAATACGGCCGTGTGCGTGCGATGCGTGACGAACTGGGTCGCGAAGTGCTGGAAGCGGGTCCATCGATTCCGGTGGAAATTCTCGGCCTGTCCGGTGTGCCGGCAGCGGGTGACGAAGCGACCGTGGTGCGTGACGAGAAGAAAGCGCGTGAAGTGGCACTGTATCGTCAGGGCAAATTCCGCGAAGTCAAACTGGCGCGTCAGCAGAAGTCCAAGCTGGAAAACATGTTTGCCAACATGACCGAAGGCGAAGTGTCCGAGCTGAATATCGTCCTGAAGTCCGACGTACAGGGTTCTGTGGAAGCGATCTCCGACTCGCTGCTGAAACTCTCCACCGACGAAGTGAAGGTGAAGATTATCGGTTCTGGCGTGGGCGGTATCACCGAAACCGACGCCACCCTGGCCGCTGCGTCCAACGCGATCATCCTCGGCTTCAACGTGCGTGCTGATGCCTCTGCGCGTCGCGTGATTGACGCTGAAAACGTTGACCTGCGCTACTACTCCGTCATCTATAACCTGATTGACGAAGTGAAAGCTGCCATGAGCGGCATGCTGGCACCGGAGTTCAAACAGCAGATTATCGGTCTGGCCGAAGTCCGTGACGTGTTCAAGTCACCGAAATTTGGCGCGATTGCCGGCTGTATGGTCACCGAAGGCAACATCAAACGTCACAACCCGATCCGCGTACTGCGCGACAACGTGGTTATCTATGAAGGCGAGCTGGAATCTCTGCGTCGCTTCAAGGATGACGTCAACGAAGTGCGTAACGGCATGGAGTGTGGTATCGGCGTGAAGAACTACAACGATGTTCGCGTTGGCGATATGATCGAAGTGTTCGAAGTGATTGAAGTTAAACGCACCATCGAGTAATTGCTGGTCGATGTGATGCAATTTGGGAGGCCTCTGGCCTCCCGAATTATTTGGGAGAAATAGTATGGCGAAAGAGTTTGGTCGCCCACAGCGCGTAGCGCAGGAGTTGCAGAAAGAGATTGCGATCATCCTGCAGCGCGAAATCAAAGACCCGCGTCTGGGTATGATGGTCACCGTGTCTGGCGTTGAGGTGTCACGCGATCTGGCGTATGCCAAAGTGTTCGTGACCTTCCTGAACGACCAGGATGAAGAAGCGGTGAAAAACGGCCTCAAAGCGCTGAAAGAAGCGTCTGGCTATATCCGTATTCTGCTCGGTAAAGCGATGCGTCTGCGCATCGTGCCGGAGCTGACCTTCTTCTACGATAACTCGCTGATTGAAGGGATGCGCATGTCGAATCTGGTGTCTAACGTGATCAGAAACGATGCTGAGCGACGGGGTGAAAGCCCGGCGGAAGACGACAAGGAGGACTGATGAGTCGTCCTCGTCGCCGTGGTCGTGATGTCCACGGTGTTTTCCTGCTGGATAAACACCAGGGCGCATCCTCCAACGATGTGCTGCAAAAAGTAAAACGCCTGTTTAATGCTAACAAGGCGGGCCATACCGGCGCGCTCGATCCGCTGGCCACCGGTATGCTGCCGATTTGTCTCGGCGAAGCCACCAAGTTTTCCCGCTATCTGCTGGATTCGGACAAGCGTTACCGCGTGATTGCCCGTCTGGGCCAGCGCACCGATACCTCCGATGCGGACGGCAATATCGTTGAAACGCGGCCGGTGACCTTCAGCCAGGCTGAGCTGGATGCCGCGCTGGAAAGCTTTCGCGGCGAGACGCTGCAGGTGCCCACCATGTTCTCGGCGCTCAAGTATCAGGGCCGCAAGCTGTACGAATATGCACGCGAAGGCATCACCGTGCCGCGTGAAGCGCGACCGATTACCGTGTTTGAACTGCAGTTTATTCGCTGGCAGGGCGACGAGCTGGAACTGGAAATCCATGTTTCCAAAGGCACCTACATTCGCACCATCATTGACGATTTAGGTGAGAAGCTCGGCTGCGGTGCACATGTAATCATGCTGCGCCGTCTGCAGGTGGCGCGTTACCCGATTGCGCGCATGATGACGCTGGAACAGCTGCAGGCGCTGGCGGCGCAGGTTAATGCGGAGGAAACGCCGGATTACGCACCGCTGGACGCGTTGCTGTTGCCGATGGACAGCCCGGCGGAAGATTTTCCAGCGGTCAATCTGCCCACGCCGGTCGCGGCCTGGTTCAAACAGGGCATGCCGGTCCAGGCGGAAAACGCGCCGGTCAGCGGGCTGGTGCGGGTGACCGAAGGCGATGAGCAGAAATTTATCGGCATGGCGGAAATCGCCGACGATGGCCGCGTGGCTCCGCGTCGTCTGGTAGTGGAGTTTGCCGACTGACCGCATATTACCGCTGGGCGTTACAGCGCATTTGCGTTGCTACCGGGCGAAGAGTAGAATAGCGCGGCTTTAAAAGCGGGCTGCTGAATTAGAGATCGGCACCCATACATTCATTTTTTACTGGAGTTTATTATGTCTCTAAGCGTAGAAGCTAAAGCAGAGATCGTTGCTAAATACGGTCGTGGTGCTGACGACAGCGGTTCAACTGAAGTTCAGGTTGCTCTGCTGACTGCTCAGATTAACCACCTGCAGGGTCACTTCTCTGAGCACAAGAAAGACCACCACAGCCGTCGCGGTCTGCTGCGCATGGTATCCCAGCGTCGTAAGCTGCTGGACTACCTGAAGCGTAAAGACGTTGCACGTTACACCAGCCTGATCGAAAGCCTGGGTCTGCGTCGCTAAGTCTGAAGAATCTGATCAACGATGTAGCGCATGCAGTATGCAAAAAACCGCATCTGGCGATCAGATTTGTGCGAGTTTCGCGAAAAGGGGGCCTTTATGGCCCCTTTTTTCGAGCAATCCGCAGCAATCCGGACCAAACTCATGTATTGTTGCTGAGAGTGATCTTTGCTTGCAGAGGTTCGCGCGGCTAATGAGAGGCTTTACCGCAGGGGCGGTTAAGGGTTGTCATTAGTCGCGAGGATGCAACTAAAGATCGGTAATCCCCGGCGGGCCGAGCAGGCTTTGCCACGAATTTAAGGACTTAAATTTTGCTGAACCCGATCGTACGCAAATTCCAATATGGTCAGCATACCGTCACGCTGGAAACCGGCATGATGGCGCGCCAGGCCACCGCAGCAGTAATGGTAAGCATGGACGACACCGCGGTATTCGTTACCGTCGTGGGCCAGAAAAAAGCCAAAGCCGGTCAGGACTTCTTCCCTCTGACAGTGAACTATCAGGAGCGTACTTACGCTGCTGGCCGTATTCCGGGCAGCTTCTTCCGTCGTGAAGGCCGTCCAAGCGAAGGCGAAACCCTGATTGCACGTCTGATTGACCGCCCGGTGCGTCCGCTGTTCCCGGAAGGTTTTGTTAACGAAGTACAGGTTATCGCGACTGTGGTATCCGTGAACCCGCAGGTTAACCCGGACATCGTTGCGATGATCGGTGCTTCTGCTGCGCTGTCACTGTCTGGCATTCCGTTCAACGGCCCAATCGGTGCGGCACGCGTTGGTTACATCAACGATCAGTACGTGCTGAACCCAACCGCGGATGAGATCAAACAGTCTCGTTTGGATCTGGTGGTTGCCGGTACGCAGAATGCAGTGCTGATGGTGGAATCTGAAGCGGACATCCTGACCGAAGACCAGATGCTGGGTGCTGTGGTGTTCGGCCACGACCAGCAGCAGGTTGTGATTGAAAACATCAATGCGCTGGTGGCCGAAGCCGGCAAACCACGCTGGGACTGGCAGCCAGAGCCGGCGAACGATGCGCTGATCGCACGCGTTGCCGCCCTGGCCGAAGCGCGCATCAGCGATGCGTACCGCATCACTGACAAGCAGGAGCGCTATGCGCAGGTTGGCGTCATCAAAGACGAAACCATCGCCGCACTGCTGGCTGAAGACGAAACGCTGGATGATGCCGAAATCGGTGACATCGTACACAGCCTGGAAAAGAACGTGGTGCGTACCCGTATCCTGAACGGCGAACCGCGTATCGATGGCCGTGAAAAAGATATGATCCGTGGTCTGGACGTGCGCACTGGCGTACTGCCGCGTACCCACGGTTCTGCGCTGTTTACCCGTGGTGAAACGCAGGCGCTGGTCGCTGCCACCCTCGGTACCGCACGTGACGCACAGAATCTCGATGAGCTGATGGGCGAGCGTACTGACAGCTTCCTGTTCCACTACAACTTCCCTCCGTACTCTGTGGGCGAAACCGGTATGGTTGGCTCACCGAAGCGTCGTGAAATTGGTCACGGCCGTCTGGCGAAGCGTGGCGTGCTGGCAGTGATGCCTAAACAGGATGCGTTCCCGTACACCGTGCGCGTCGTGTCTGAAATCACCGAATCGAACGGTTCTTCTTCTATGGCTTCCGTGTGCGGTGCATCGCTGGCACTGATGGACGCTGGCGTACCGATCAAAGCGGCCGTTGCCGGTATCGCGATGGGTCTGGTGAAAGAAGACGAGAAGTTCGTGGTGCTGTCTGACATCCTCGGCGACGAAGATCACCTCGGCGATATGGACTTCAAAGTAGCCGGTAGCCGTGAAGGTATCACCGCGCTGCAGATGGACATCAAAATTGAAGGTATCACCCGTGAAATCATGCAGGTGGCACTGAATCAGGCCAAGGGTGCGCGTCTGCACATTCTGAGCGTGATGGAACAGGCGATCAGCACGCCGCGTCAGGAGATCTCCGAGTTCGCGCCGCGCATCTACACCATCAAGATCAACTCAGACAAGATCAAAGACGTCATCGGTAAAGGCGGTTCGGTTATCCGTGCGCTGACCGAAGAGACCGGCACCACCATCGAAATCGAAGATGATGGCACCGTGAAGATCGCAGCGACCGACGGCCTGAAAGCCAAAGAAGCGATTCGTCGCATCGAAGAGATCACCGCTGAGATCGAAGTGGGCCGTATCTACGCCGGTAAAGTGACCCGTATCGTTGATTTCGGTGCCTTCGTGGCAATCGGCGGCGGTAAAGAAGGTCTGGTACACATTTCTCAGATCGCCGACAAGCGCGTAGAGAAAGTGACCGATTACCTGCAGATGGGTCAGGAAGTGCCAGTTAAAGTGATGGAAGTGGATCGTCAGGGCCGCGTTCGTCTCAGCATCAAAGAAGCGACAGAGCAGAAGCCAGCAGAAGAAGCCGCTGCGGTGACGACGCCTGACGCCGAGTAAGCGTTTTCCTGATCAGCCGCTCCCTGCCTGCTGGCGGGGAGCGGTGTTTGTATACCCGGAATGCGTGGCGCGCTGGTCAGCGTGTCAGTGCAGCTGAAGCAGGACGGGTATCATCGCGAGGGCGGGAACCCTTGTGCATAGCAGGCGGATGACAGGATGGTTATCCCAATGTTTGTATTCGGGAGTGGGAAATGAAGCCTTTTTTGCGCTGGTGTTTTGTTGCGACAGCTATCACGCTGGCAGGATGCAGCAACTCCAATTGGCGTAAGAACGAAGTTCTGGCAGTACCTTTGCAGCCCACACTGCAGCAAGAGGTTATTCTGGCGCGAATGGAACAAATTCTTGCCAGTCGGGCCCTGACCGATGATGAACGCGCACAGCTGTTATATGAGCGCGGAGTGTTGTATGATAGTTTGGGTCTGAGGGCATTAGCGCGGAACGATTTCTCGCAAGCGCTGTCTATCAGACCGGATATGCCGGAAGTGTTTAACTATCTCGGCATTTACTTAACGCAGGCAGGCAATTTTGATGCTGCCTATGAAGCGTTTGATTCTGTACTTGAGCTTGATCCAACTTACAACTATGCGCATTTAAACCGTGGTATCGCCCTCTATTACGGCGGTCGATACAAGTTAGCGCAAGATGATCTGCTGGCGTTTTATCAAGACGATCCTAACGATCCGTTCCGCAGCCTGTGGCTCTACCTCGTTGAACGCGAGATGGATGCCGACAAGGCAAAAGTGACGCTACAACAGCGTTACGATAAGGCGGCTAAGGACCAATGGGGATGGAATATTGTCGAGTTCTACCTGGGCGACATCAGTGAAAAAACATTGATGGAACGTCTCAAGGCGGACGCAACGGATAACACCTCGCTCGCTGAACATCTCAGTGAAACCAACTTCTATTTAGGTAAGTACTACCTAAGTCTGGGGGAGAAGGACGACGCGAAAGCGTTGTTCAAACTGGCGGTGGCCAACAACGTTAATAACTTTGTTGAACACCGATACGCATTGTTGGAACTGGCGCAACTCGGCCAGACACAAGACGATTTATCAGAATCTGACCAGCAATAGCTGACGAACTTTTATTGCCTGATTTACCCGTAAAGTCATCGCCTGAACAGGTGAGGGCTTTTCTGTTCGTCAAAACTTCTAATTTGAGCCGGTTCACACTTTTTGATGAAAATGACTGAAAGTTTTCACGACGAGTTATGTAGACTGGCCGCCGCAATCTAAGAGGCACGTGTACTACATGACTGATATTCAAACCACTTTTGCTGATCTGGGCCTGAACGCCGACATCCTCGAATCACTGAACGGTATGGGCTACGTTAAGCCATCGCCAATCCAGGCTGAGTGTATTCCTCACCTGCTGGCGGGCCGTGATGTGCTGGGTATGGCGCAGACCGGTAGTGGTAAAACAGCAGCGTTCTCGCTGCCGCTGCTGAACAACGTTGATCCTTCTGTCCGCGCACCGCAAATCCTGGTGCTGGCGCCGACCCGCGAACTGGCGGTTCAGGTGGCTGAAGCGATGACAGAATTCTCTAAACACATGCGCGGTATTAACGTCGTGGCCCTGTACGGTGGCCAGCGTTATGACGTGCAGCTGCGCGCACTACGCCAGGGTCCACAGATCGTGGTTGGTACCCCGGGCCGTCTGCTGGATCACCTGAAACGCGGTACCCTGGACCTGTCCAGCCTGCGTGGTCTGGTACTGGACGAAGCCGATGAAATGCTGCGTATGGGCTTCATCGAAGACGTTGAAACCATCATGGCGCAGATCCCGGAAGGTCATCAGACCGCACTGTTCTCTGCAACCATGCCGGAAGCGATTCGCCGTATCACTAAGCGTTTCATGAAGGATCCGCAGGAAGTGCGCATCCAGTCCAGCATCACTACACGCCCGGACATTTCTCAGTCTTACTGGACCGCTTACGGCCGTAAGTCTGACGCGCTGGTGCGCTTCCTCGAAGCGGAAGACTTCGATGCTGCCATCATCTTCGTGCGCACCAAAAATGCCACGCTGGAAGTCGCAGAAACGCTGGAGCGTAACGGCTACAACAGCGCCGCGCTGAACGGTGACATGAACCAGGCGCTGCGTGAGCAGACGCTGGAGCGTCTGAAAGACGGTCGTCTGGATATCCTGATCGCGACTGACGTTGCGGCCCGTGGTCTGGACGTTGAGCGTATTAGCCTGGTGGTTAACTACGACATCCCGATGGATGCCGAATCGTATGTACACCGTATCGGCCGTACCGGTCGTGCGGGTCGTGCTGGCCGTGCGCTGCTGTTCGTTGAGAACCGCGAGCGTCGTCTGCTGCGCAACATCGAACGCACCATGAAGCTGACTATTCCGGAAGTTGAGCTGCCTAACGCCGAGCTGCTGAGTCAGCGTCGTCTGGCGCAGTTCTCTGCGAAAGTTCAGCAGCAGCTGGAAAGCAGTGATCTGGATCAGTACCGTGCGCTGCTGGCTAAAATGCAGCCAGAAGAAGAGTTGGATATGGAAACGCTGGCCGCTGCACTGCTGAAAATGGCGCAGGGCGAACGTCCACTGATTCTGCCACCGGATGCACCACGTCCACAGCGTCGTGAATTCCGCGATCGCGATGAGCGTGGCGGTGACCGTCCACGTCGTGACAGCCGTGACAGCCGCGAAGGTGGCGATCGTCCACGTCGCGAACGTCGTGACGTTGGCGAAATGCAGCTGTACCGCATTGAAGTGGGCCGTGATGACGGTGTTGAAGTGCGTCATATCGTGGGCGCGATTGCTAACGAAGGCGACATCAGCAGCCGTTACATCGGTAACATCAAGCTGTTTGGTACCCACTCCACTATCGAGCTGCCAAAAGGCATGCCGGGTGAAGTCCTGCAGCACTTCACGCGTACGCGTATTCTCAACAAGCCGATGAATATGCAGCTGCTGGGCGATGCACAGCCACACGAGCGCACCGAGCGTCGTAGCGGCGGTCGTGACTTCGGTGGTGAGCGTCGTGGTAACCGCGAGGGTGGCAACCGTGAAGGTGGCGCACCGCGTCGTTTCTCTGAGCGTCGCGAAGGCGGACGTTTCAGTCGTGAAGGTGGCCGTGGCCCACGTCGCGACGAAGGTGCAGCTGCACCACGTCGCCGTGATGCATAAGCGTTAATCGCTTAAAAATAAAAAGGACGCGCAAGCGTCCTTTTTTTATGTCTGTAACGCGGGTTTTACACGCCGCCGGCAATCAGCACCCGCTCACCGGTAACATAAGCCGACTCTTCCGACGCCAGAAACAGCGCCACCTGTGCCACATCCTCCGGCAGGCCAAAGCGTCCCAGCGGCGTGGCCGCGATCAGCTGCGCTTTAAATTCCGCATTCATTTTTTTCGCTGCCAGCAGCCCTTCGGTCAGAATGATCCCCGGTGCCAGCGCGTTGACGCGAATGTTGCGCGGGCCCAGCTCACGTGCCAGCCCCTGCGTTAAGGTATCGATCGCGCCCTTGGTCGCTGACCACAGTACCGAGCCGGGCAGGCTGCGCTGGCTGTTCAGCGCGCTGAGGTTAATGATGCAGCCGCCGCGCGCCGGAAAATGCTGCGCCGCCTGCTGGCACACCAGCAGCGTACCGAGCAGATTGACGTTGAGCTGCTGCTGCATGTCGCTGACGCTGAGGCTGGCGAAGTCGCCATGGTGAAACATGCCGGCGTTGTTGACCACGATGTCTGGCGCGCCAAACTGCGCAATACTGCTGGCGAACAGGCGTTGCACGTCAGCTTCACGGGATATATCGGCCTGTACGGCGATGGCGTCGCTTCCCAGCGCGCAGATATCGGTCACCACATCCGCCGCGCCCGCTTCATCCTGACGATAATTCACCACCACCCGGGCGCCGGCCGCGGCGAAAGTCATGGCGATGGCGGCGCCAATGCCTTTCGACGCGCCCGTCACCAGCGCAATTTTGCCTTCAAGTGCTTGCATTGTGTCTCTCCACCTGAGATTTCGGGTGAGTAAAGCATGCGCTGTTGCCGCTTTGTGCGGTAGCGCAATCCTGCAAGCTTTTTGCACGATCCTGCAAATCTGTGGCGCAGGGACTAGGCGCAACCGCATCGGCAGGTAAGAATGGGGATTCAGTGATTTTTCATCGCGGAGTGCATAACGCATGATTCATCAGGAACAGTGGCAGCAGCTGGTGGCGATGATTGCCCGTCACGCGCAGCAGGATGGGCGTACCGCCAGCGCGATTGATTTTCTCTCTTTTGGCCGCAGCTCGCACCCCTCCAGCCTGGCGCATATTGCCAGCTGGGCGGGGTTTGCGCTGATGGCCCAGGGCCAGAAAGCACTGCGCATGGGCGATGATGTGATGCATTACGGGCCGGGCGATCTGCTGCTGGTCACCATGGACATGCCGGTGCAGTCCTGCGTGGTGCTGGCGACGCCAGAGAAACCCTGTCTTGGCGTCGGCATCACCATCAACGAAGCGCGTCTGCTGCGCTATCTGGAGCATTTCCCGCCGCAGCAGATTGGCAGCGCTGCCCCTGAACGCAGCATTACCGTCCATAAAGTCGCGCCACCGCTGGTGGATGCGGTGATGCGGCTGGTGGCGCTGCTGGATCAGCCCCAGGATATCGCCGCGCTGGCACCGCTGATTGAGCAGGAGATTTTCTATCGCCTGCTGACCGGGCCGGAAGGGCCGCGCATTCTGAACATGGCGCTGACCGAGCGCCCGGGCAACAAAGTGGCGCGCGCGGCGCGCTGGCTGCGCGAAAACTTTCATCAACCGCTGAAGGTGGATCAGCTGGCCAGCAGCGTTGGCATGAGCATTTCATCGCTGCACCATCACTTTAAAGCGGTTACGGCGATGACGCCGATGCAGTATCAGAAGCAGCTGCGGCTCAACGAAGCGCGCCGGTTGATGATGATTGAGAAGCTGGATGCCGGGACGGCGGGCTATCGGGTGGGCTATCAGAGTGCGTCGCAGTTCAGCCGGGAGTATAGCCGTTTTTATGGCCAGTCTCCGGCGCGCGATGTGCGCAAGATGGCGGTGGGGCCAGAAGGACTCCTCTCCCCACCGCAGTAAGGCTTACAGCGTGCGTGCGGCTTCCATCGCCAGCGCGAACGAACGCAGGCGCGCCTGTGGATCGTAAATCTGGCCGTTGACCATGATCTCATCCGCCTGGGTTTCGCGCAGCAGCGCGGCAAGGCCGTGGCGCACTTTATCTTTATCGCCCACCACCGACATGCTCAGCGCCTGCTGCACGCCATACTGTTCGGACGGCGACCACAGGTTATCCATGTTCTCCACCGGCGCCGGCAGCGGGCCGGGCTTGCCGCGACGCAGATTAATGAACTGCTGCTGCATCGAGGTGAACAGGAAGCGCGCATCACGATCGCTGTCTGCCGCCACCACGTTGACACACACCATAGCGTAAGGTTTTGCCAGACGCGCAGAGGGCTGGAATTTTTCGCGATACAGGTGTAGCGCCTGCAACAGCAGGTCTGGCGCGAAGTGCGAAGCAAAGGCAAACGGCAGACCAAGCTGCGCCGCCAGCTGCGCGCTATACAGGCTGGAACCCAGCAGCCACACCGGAATTTTCAGTCCGAGGCCAGGCACCGGCTGCACCGGCGGATGTTCGCCCTCTTCGGCATCGAACCAGCGGATCAGATCGGCCACATCTTCCGGGAAGCTGTCGGCCTGGGCGCTCGAAAGATGACGGCGCAGCGCCAGCATGGTGCGCTGATCGGAGCCGGGCGCGCGGCCCAGTCCGAGATCGATACGGCCAGGGTAGAGGGATTCCAGGGTGCCAAACTGTTCGGCAATCACCAGCGGTGCGTGGTTGGGCAGCATGATCCCGCCGGAGCCGAGGCGCAGCGTTTCGGTGTTAGCGGCGAGATAGCCAATCAGCACCGACGTTGCAGCGCTGGCGATGCCGGTCATGTTGTGGTGTTCGGCCAGCCAGTAGCGATGAAAGCCAAGGGCTTCAGCCTGACGCGCCAGCGCCAGCGAATTATGGAAGGCATCGCGCGCAGACGAGCCTTGCGGAATGGGGGCCAGATCCAGCACGGACAGGCGAACAGTTTTCTTCTCAGACATGGGTACTCCAGCAAAGGATGGCGCAGGTGATAAGTAAACCTGCACCAGTCAGTATTACGCATCATTACCCATATTAAAACTGCTAATAACGGCAGGAATATAGCCGGAATGTGCCTTTAACCGCCGCTATCCAGCGCCATTCCGGCCAGGCGGCGCCAGTAACCGTTGCTGTCGCTGCCGCGCGCCATCATCAGCGGCGCTTCACCCGCTTCGTTAGCGCGGAAGCGATCAACCTGTGCCAGCGTGCTCTCATCCTGCGGCGACAGGCGCACAATATCGATCCAGCCATGCATACCGGCAAGATCGTTGCCAAGGTTGTAACAGTAGCCGCTCATGGTCTGAATGCCGTTCAGGACAAATACCTGCTGGCCCTCCTGCGACAGCACGCGGCGCCCGGTGGGATAATCAATACAGCAGGTCTGGCAATCATCTTTGGCACGATTTTCGGAACGCGCGGTAAAACAGCGCGCCGATAGCGCCAGCGGCAGATGGCCGTAGCCGAGCACTTCAACCTCAAACCGGTCGCGCAGGCCAGCGTCATGGCACTGCTGCAACAGCTGAATCAGCCAGTCGCGTGACATCTCCACCGGCATGCACCAGCGCGTCATGCCCTCCTGCAGCAGCAGCTGGAGCGTCTGCGCGTTATACACATTCAGGGTAGGACCGGCGACAAACGGCAGTTTGCGCTCTGCCGCCATGTTCACGGTGCCGATATCGTTGGCTTCCAGTAAGAACTCACCGTTTTCAACATAGCGGCGCAGCTCTTTGACTTCCGAAGGGGACTGCAGCAGCGCCAGCGTGCTCAGCACCACCTGTTTGCCGCTGGCCGCCAGCGTGCGGCCCATCTCCATCCACTGACTGAACGCAGTGGCGCGGCGTTTGCTGCACACCGCTTCGCCGAGGTAGACAATCTCTGCGCTGCTCTCTGCGGCGCGCTGATAAAACTGCTCCAGCGTGGCGGCAGGCCAGTACCACAGCACCGGGCCGATGGCGTATTTCATACGGTCTCCTTATTGCCAGTCGCGGTGATAGGCGCCGAGCGTGGTCTGGCTGCCTTCAGAAAGTTCACCGAGTGCGCGCATCCACGGATCCTGCACCGTGAACTGTTGCGGATCGGCCATGCAGCGATCGATCGCCTGACGCCACACTTTCGCCACCTGTGCCACATAGGCCGGGCTGCGCTGGCGTCCCTCAATTTTCACCGAGGCGATATTGGCGCGCAGCAGCTCTGGCAGCAGCGCCAGGGTATTGAGGCTGGTGGGCTCCTCCAGCACGTGATAGCGCTGGTTATCCACCTCGTAGCGTCCTTTACACAGCGTCGGATAGCCCGCGCTCTCATCGGCGGCGTAACGGTCAATCAGTACTTCGTTCAGGCGCGACTCCATGCCCTGTGCCGTCTGCTGCCAGCGCACAAATTTGGCCGGTGAACAGGCGCCCGCGCTGTTCGGCGACTCGCCGGTCAGCCACGACGAAAGATAGCAGCGGCCTTCGGCCATGATGCACAGGCTGCCAAAGGCGAACACCTCAAGCGGCACCGGCGTTTCGCGCGCCAGCTGCTTCACCTGGTGCATCGACAGCACGCGCGGCAGCACCACGCGGCTCAGTGCAAAGTGGCGGTGATAAAACTGAATGGCCTGCAGATTGGTAGCGGACGCCTGCACTGACAGGTGACGTTCAACCTGCGGATAGCGGCTGGCGGCATACTCCAGCGTGGCGATATCGGCGAGAATCAGCGCATCGGCACCGTTCTGTGCGGCGACGTCAATGGCGCTTTGCCAGCGGTTAAGGCCGTCGGGATGGGCGAAGGTGTTGATCGCCACGTGCAGTTTACGCCGGTGCTGATGCAGGAAGCGCGCGGCTTCTGCCAGTTTCTTATCGGTAAAATTGAGGCCAGCAAAGTGGCGGGCGTTGGTGTCATCTTTCAGGCCGACGTACACCGCGTCAGCGCCGTGCTCCACCGCCGATTTCAGCGCAGGTAAATTCCCCGCCGGACACAGCAGTTCCATACAATTTCCTCCCCCGGATTCTGAACGCCGTTGAGTGTAAGGAAGCGCAGGTGCTGCAATGTTGATTTAAGGCAGTGAAAGCGGGATTGCCAGGGCGGAATGGAGAATTTTCGCACAGACGCGGGGCGATTTCCTTGATCCCGGTTGAGGCGAAAGCCGTCGGATGTGGCAATATAGATAAAATTTTCTCAAGGGAGTGCAGCGCATGTTCGCACGCTTACGCGGCCTGTTAATTGAAAAAGGGCCGGAATTCCTCGCTTTACCGGTGTCGCTAACACCATTCGCCGTGAAAAAAACGGTTTTGCAACAACTCCTAAACTGGCAATTTCGTCATGCTTTGGCTGAAGGTGAGTTAGACTTTCTGCAAGGGCGCTATCTCGGCATTGAGATCGCGGACGTCAATCTGCGCTGGATCACCACGCTGCAGGACGGGCGCCTGACCGTTTCGCGCGACGCCGAAGCAGATGTCTGGTTTCGTGGCGAAGCCAACGATCTGCTGCTGGTAGCAGCACGCAAAGCCGACCCCGATATGTTGTTCTTTCAGCGCCGTCTGGTGATTGAGGGCGACACGGAGCTGGGACTGGAGGTGAAGAATCTGATGGATGCCATAGAACTGGACGCCATGCCCACGCCATTGCGCACGGGGTTGCTGCAGCTGGCTGCTTTTGTTGAGGCAGGAATGACACAGGACGCGAAGGCCGCTGAGGCGCGCGCGGGGATCTCATGTTGATTCGTACTGAAATTGGTGTGGACGCGGCAGGCATCGACAGCCTGTTAAAGCGCAGTTTTGCCACCGCAGCCGAAGCGGAACTGGTACAGCAGCTGCGTGAAGACGGTTTACTCACGCTGGGCGTGGTGGCCACCGATGACGAAGGCCAGGTGCTGGGTTATGCCGCCTTCAGTCCGGTGACGTTGCAGGGCGAGGATCGTAACTGGGTGGCGCTGGCGCCGCTGGCGGTTGATGCCTCGGTGCGCAGTCAGGGCATTGCTAAACAGCTGGTGTATGAAGGGCTCGATTCGCTCAATGAGTTCAGCTACAGCGCCGTGGTGGTGCTGGGCGATCCGCAGTTCTACAATCCGCTCGGCTTTGAACCGGCGGCGCGTCACGGCCTGCACTGCCGCTGGCCCGGCAGCGAAGCGGCGTTTCAGGTGTATAAACTGGCGGACGATGCGTTCGATGGGGCAGAAGGGCTGATCGCCTTCTCGGCACCTTTCAATCGTATCGACTAAACCACGCCGTTAAGCAGGCCGGCTGCTGGGCAACCAGCAGCAGTTTCTGCGCCCGGCTCAGCTGTTTTACCTGATACTCCAGCCGGGAAGCCGCCGCGCGATCGCCGGCCGCGCAGTGAAACACCAGCGTCAGCGGACCTTTGCCGCGCAGCGCACGGGCACCGCGCCCCTGCTGGTGCTGCTGCAGGCGACGGTTGACGTCAGTGGTGATGCCGGTATAAAGCATTCCGGCGGCGGTTTGCAGCATATACAGCTGCCAGCCCTGTTCCATTTACAAACCTCGTTCATGTGCTGGCGGGCAGTGTAACGCGCCTGCGGCCGCATCGCTATCAACGCACGGAGTTGCTCTTGTCTGACCATTCTCATCTGATTCGCTATCTGAAAAAGCAGCACGTGCTGTCGCTATGTGCCAGCGACGGTGATGCGCTATGGTGCGCCAACTGTTTCTACGTGTTCGATGAAGCGCGTATGGCGTTCTGGCTGATGACCGAAACCGATACGCGTCACGGCGCGCTGATGGCGCGTCATCCACGCGTCGCCGGCACGGTGAACGGCCAGCCGAAAACGGTGCTGCTGATTAAAGGCGTGCAGTATCGCGGGCGTATACAACTGACCGATGAGGCGCAGGCGCTGAAGGCCTATCAGTCGCGCTTTCCGGTGGCAAAAAAAGTCACCGCGCCGCTGTGGGAAATTACGCTGGATGAGCTGAAAATGACCGATAACGCGCTGGGGTTTGGCAAAAAGATTGTCTGGCAGCGTTAGCCCGGCACGCGCAGAGGCGCACCGGGCGACCGTCTTACGCTGCGTTCAGAATGCGCAGGGATTCGCGGTTAAACGCGGGCAGGTCTTCAGGCGTGCGGCTGGTAACCAGCTTGTCATCATCAACCACCACCTCTTTATCGTAAAAGTCCGCGCCGGCATTACGCAAATCGATGGCGATAGCTTTCACGCAGGTCATTTTGCGACCGCGCACGCCGTTCGCGCTGATCAGCAGCTGCGGACCGTGACAGATGGCGAAAATCGGTTTGCCGCTGGCGACAAACTCTTTGGTAAAGGTGACAAAGCGATCGTCACCGCGCAGCGCGTCAGGCGAATGACCACCGGGCAGCAGCAGCGCGTCGAACTCGGCCGGGCTGACATGGTCAATATCCTTGTCGATTTTGACTTCGGCTTTGCCCTGTTTTCCCTTCACGGTTTTGCCCGCCTGCATCTCAATGGTGACCACTTCATGGCCCGCTTTGGTGAAGGCCTCGGCCGGTGAGGTAAACTCTGAGTCTTCAAATTCATCGGTAATCAGAACCGCTATTTTCTTGCTCATCTTTCTCCTCCTTGCTGGTCACGCACCTGCTGTGCGTGACACGTTTCAACCAACAAGTCTGGACCCTGAGCGCGGAAACGCAAGCCAGCCGGCACAGGCGGGATTGGTTAAATTCCGGAGACAGATCAAGTTTAAGCGTGACGACGCTGGCACACAGGCATAACCTGAATAACACTGTGGGATCTGCGTCGCGCCCTCCGCGCGGCATACGTTATTCAGTTGAATACGGAACCGGTTATGACCCAATTCGCCTCACCTGCACCAGCGGCCCGCTTCGCCTGGTGGAAACCGCTGCTGTTCCTCGCTGTGGTGCTTATCGGCCTGTGGTACGTAAAATGGCAGCCTTACTATGGCAAAGCCTTCACGGCCGCAGAAACCCATTCCATCGGCCGCTCTATTCTTGCCAATGCCGCAGATTCGCCGTGGCGCGCCGCGCTGGATTACGCCATGGTCTATTTTCTCGCGGTGTGGAAAGCCGCGGTGCTCGGCGTGGTGCTGGGCTCGCTGGTGCAGGTGCTGATTCCGCGCCGCTGGCTGCTGCGCCTGATGGGCAGCAACCGGCTGGTGGCCACGCTGGTCGGCACCGGTTTTGGCCTGCCGGGCATGATGTGCAGCTGCTGTGCCGCGCCGGTGACCGTCGGCCTGCGCCAGGCGCAGGTTTCAAGCGGCGCGGCGATGGCGTTCTGGCTGGCGAATCCGCTGCTCAATCCGGCAACGCTGGTGTTTATGGGCTTTGTGCTCGGCTGGCAGTTTGCCGCCATTCGGCTGGTGGCGGGTGGGGTGATGGTGCTGGGCATTGCCATGCTGGTGCAGCGCAGCGTGCCGGAAACCGCCGTTGCCGCGCCGCTGTTGCCGCAAGAAAGCCATGAACGGTTTGTGACGCGCTGGCTGCGCGTGATGTGGCGGCTGTTCTGTAACACCATTCCGCTCTACATCGTGGCGGTGCTGCTGCTCGGCGCCGCGCGCGTCTGGCTGTTTCCGCACGCGGACGGCGCGGTGGGCAATACGCTGTTCTGGGTGATGCTGATGGCCATCGCCGGCTGCCTGTTTGTGATTCCGACCGCCGCCGAAATCCCTATTGTGCAAACCATGATGCTGGCGGGCATGGGCATCGCACCGGCGCTGGCGCTGCTGGTGACGCTGCCCGCGGTCAGCGTGCCGTCGCTACTGATGCTGCATCGCGCGTTCCCGCCGCGCGCGCTGTGGATCGCCTTCTGCGGCGTGGCCGTCAGCGGCATGCTGCTCGGCATCCTCGCACTGTGGCTGGCGTAGATACCAGATAGTCTGATTGCGGCTGCCGCGCCACAGCAGCCGCGCATCTTTTTCCGCTTCGATGAAACGTCCATCAATCAGCACGTCGATTTCCGCAATCACTTCGCGCTGCGCCGCCGTCAGCTCCGCCAGGGTGTAGCCGGTCCACAGCCAGATATCTTTATCCGGACAGTCGCGCCGCACGCGCTTCACCAGCCGGCGAATATGCGGCACATTGTGCGGATGCAGCGGATCGCCGCCGCTCAGCGACAGCCCCTGACGTGGAATGCGTTGATCCTGCAGATCGGCGATCAGCTGCTCCTCCATGGCCAGCGTAAACGGCACGCCGGAGTCAGGCCGCCAGGTGCTCTGGTTGTAGCAGCCGCGGCACTGATGTTCGCAGCCCGCGACAAATAGCGTGCAGCGCGTGCCGGGACCATTCACGATATCCACATCATAGTAGCGATGAATGTGCATCATCCCAGCTGTCCGGTATCAAGGTGTTTAACACGGCGCTGCACCTCTTCCTGCTTGCCGGCGTTGAACGGCCGCGCATCCGGGCTGCCAAGATAGCCGCAGACGCGGCGCGTGACCGAAACGCGCGCCGGATCGTGATTGCCGCAGCTCGGACAGGTAAATCCTTTGCTGGTACAGCTGAACTCGCCGCTGAAGCCGCACTCGTAGCACTCATCGATCGGCGTATTAGTGCCGTAATAGGGCACGCGGTCATAGCTGTAATCCCACACATCCTCCAGCGCCCGCAGGTTGTGCTGAATGTTGGGGTATTCGCCGTAACAGATGAAGCCGCCGTTAGCGATGGCCGGGTAGGGCGCTTCAAAATCGATTTTGTCGTAGGGATTGACCTTTTTCTCTACGTCGAGATGGAAGCTGTTAGTGTAATAGCCCTTGTCGGTCACGCCCGGCACCACGCCAAATTCGGCGGCATCAAGGCGACAGAAGCGATCGCACAGGTTTTCACTGGGCGTACTGTACAGGCTAAAGCCGTAGCCGGTTTCCGCTTTCCACGCATCCACCGCTTTGCGCAGATGCGTCACAATCGCCACGCCGGTTGCGCGCAGGTGCGCGGCATCATACGGATGCACGGCGTTGCCGCTTAGCGCGTTGAGTGTTTCATGCAGACCGATATAGCCCAGCGAGATCGAGGCGCGGCCGTTGCGAAAGATCTTGCCCACCTCGTCGTCCGCGTTGAGCCGCACGCCGCAGGCACCTTCCATGTAAAGAATCGGTGCGACGCGCGCTTTGGTTTTTTCC
Organism: gamma proteobacterium symbiont of Axiagastus rosmarus; assembly: GCF_059730925.1. Taxonomy (NCBI): domain Bacteria; kingdom Pseudomonadati; phylum Pseudomonadota; class Gammaproteobacteria; species gamma proteobacterium symbiont of Axiagastus rosmarus. The sequence continues at coordinate 3,539,377 of NZ_AP035925.1, read as the reverse complement.
AGCCGGGCAATGCGGGTCATCAGCGCCCGCTTCGCCAGCGCCAGGCGTGCATCCAGCAGCGTCCAGAAGCGGGCTTCGTCTCCCTGAGCTTCTAACGCAATGCGCGGCAGGTTGAGGCTGATCACGCCGATGTTGTTGCGGCCCTCATGAATCTGCTCGCCGTTTTCCTCGTAAACGCCGAGGAAGCTGCGGCAGCCCATCGGCGTTTTGAACGAGCCGGTGACTTCCAACACTTTGTCGTAGTTGAGAATATCCGGATACATGCGCTTGCTGGCACACTCCAGCGCCAGCTGTTTGATGTCGTAATTGATGTCGCCGGCGCGGCGGTTGACGCCTTCGCGAATGGCGAACACCAGCTTAGGAAACACCGCGGTTTTATGGTTTTTGCCCAGCCCGGCAATGCGGTTGCGCAGAATCGATTGCTGAATCAGGCGCGCCGCCCAGTCGGTGCCGAGGCCAAAGCCAAAAGTGACGAACGGCGTCTGGCCGTTGGCGGTGTGCAGCGTATTAACCTCGTACTCCAGCGACTGAAACGCGTCGTAGCACTCTTTTTCCGTGCGTGCGTGCGCGTAAGCTTCCACGTCAGCAATTTGCCATTCGCGGGCAATCTGGCGATGTTTTTCGAGGCTGAGGGTGACAAATGGCGCCAGCACTTCGTCAATGCGGTTAATGGTGGTGCCGCCGTAAATATGGCTGGCGACCTGCGCGATGATCTGCGCCGTCACCGCGGTGGCGGTGGCGATGGATTTTGGCGGTTCAATCTCGGCGTTACCCATTTTGAAGCCGTGCGTCAGCATGCCGTGCAGATCGATCAGCATGCAGTTAAACATCGGGAAGAAGGGAGAGTAGTCGAGGTCGTGATAGTGGATTTCCCCACGCTCGTGCGCCAGCACCACATCGCGCGGCAGCAACTGCTGCTGGGCATAATGTTTGGCCACGATGCCGGCCAGCAGGTCGCGCTGCGTCGGGATCACTTTGCTGTCTTTATTGGCGTTTTCGTTGAGCAGCGCCGCGTTGGTCTGTTCCACCAGGCCGCGAATGGCATGATGCAGCTTGCCGCGCTGCTCGCGCGCCAGATCGCGGTCGTGACGGTATTCAATATAGGCGCGCGCCAGCTGTGGCCAGCGTCCGCTCATCAGCGCCTCTTCCACGGCACACTGGATGTCACGAATATCGACTTCAGCCTGGGTTGCCAGCTGCGCGCTGACCTGCTGAGCGACCGTCGTGCACCAGGCCAGGTCGTCAACCTGGGCGGCCTGCGCGGCGGCCCGCACTGCAGCTTCAATGCGCCGGGCATCAAACGGCACCCTGCAGCCGTCACGCTTAATCACTACCGTTGCCATCTTCCCTTCTCCGCTGAAAACTACATGTAGATAATTTTAAGGAGTGTAATCGCAACATGTGGTGTTTCAGAGGGAATTAATCGCACTGTTTTTGACCTGTCGCAAAGAAGCGCGGCCAGCGCCTGAAAGCCGTGCAGTGGTCAACAGCCGCTACACTGAAAAGTTTTAAGCCGCACAAACTTCAGCCGGCTGCAACTTGCTTTGCGTTGCGAAACAGGTTTAATGAGCGTTTTGCGCCATTTCCGGCCCATCTTTTTGCCTTACAAGGATGCCCACCATGCTTCTGCCCCGTACGCTGCTGGCCGTTTTGTGTTCCCTGACGTTTTCCACGCAGGCCGCACCGGCAGGCGATCTGCCGCTGATGCCGTGGCCACAGCAGGTGACGCAGCCCGCAGGCGGTGGTGCGTTTACCCTGACGCCGCAATTTTCGCTGCACATCACCGGCGATCACCTGGAAGGGGCCGAAGCGCGCTGGCGCGCCCGCATTGCGCGGCAAACCGGCTGGGCGCTGCTGCCCGCCAGCCCGGCCAGCGATCGTCCCGCCATTCAGGTCCGGATTGCCGACGCGGTCGATCCGCTACCGCAACCGGACAGCGACGAAAGCTACCATCTGGAGGTCAGCAGCAGTGGCGTACTGCTGCAGGCACCTACCCGTTTTGGCGCGATGCGCGGCATGGAAACCCTGCTGCAGCTGATCGCCAACACCGCCAGCGGCACGCAAATTCCCTTTGTCACCATTGACGATCGGCCGCGCTTCCCGTGGCGCGGCGTGCTGATCGACCCGGTGCGCCACTTCCTGCCGCTGGAAACCCTCAAGCGGCAGATTGATGGTATCGCCGCGGCGCGCATGAACGTGTTCCACTGGCACCTGACCGACGATCAGGGCTGGCGCTTTGCTTCCAGTCACTATCCGCAGCTGCAGCAGCAGGCCAGTGATGGCCTGTTCTACAGCCAGCAGCAAATGCGCGAGCTGGTGCACTATGCCACCCAGCGCGGCGTGCGCGTGGTGCCGGAAATCGATCTGCCCGGCCATGCTTCCGCGCTGGCCGTAGCGATGCCGGAGCTGATGAGCGCGCCGGGGCCGTATGCCATGGAGCGCGGCTGGGGGGTGTTTAAACCCTTGCTCGATCCCAGCAATGAAGCGGTGTTTCGCTTTATTGATACGCTGATTGGCGAAGTCGCGGCGATCTTTCCCGATCCCTACATTCACATCGGCGGGGATGAAGTCGATCCCAGTCAGTGGAACGCCTCACCGAAGATTCAGCAGTTTATGCGCGACCACGGCCTGCAGGATGCCCATGCGCTGCAGGCGTGGTTCAACCAGCGGGTTGAGAAGATTCTCGCCGCGCATCAGCGGCGCATGCTTGGCTGGGATGAGGTGTACCATCCCGACCTGCCGAAAAGTATTGTGATTCAGTCGTGGCAGGGGCAGGACGCGCTGAGCGAAGTGATAAAGCAGGGATATCGCGGCATTCTTTCCACCGGTTTTTATCTCGACCAGCCGCAGAGCGCCGCGTATCACTATCGCAACGAGCTCTGGCCGCAGGGGCTGAACGGCGTCGATCAACTGCGCGCCGACGATCAGGCGCAAAGCTGGCAGTTCACTATGCCGCGTCTGAAAGGCAGCGCGGTGCAGGGCAGTTTCACCCTGATTGAGAGCAAAAACGGCTGGCGCGGTTTTATCGATTTCAGCGGCAAGGCGCGACGCCAGGTCAGCGACATTCGCTGGCTATCACCGACGCAGCTGACCTTCAGCGTCGACAGCTGGATGGGGCCGTTTCAGCCGGTGGTGACGCTGACGCGTGACAGCCTGACCGGCTACGTGCTGGTGGGCAACGTGCGCTATCCGACCACAGGCAGCAGGCTGGCGCAGATACCGGCCGGTATTGCTCCGGTACTGCCCACGCCCGCTCAGCTGCAGCGTGATTTGCTGGGCGGTGAAGCGGCGCTGTGGGCGGAGAACGTGAATAGCCGGGTGATTGATACGCGGCTGTGGCCGCGCGCCTTTGTGGTGGCGGAGCGGCTGTGGTCGGCGCAGGATGTGACCGATAGCGAGAATATGTACCAGCGGCTCAGCGCGATTGATCGCTGGGGGACGGTGTCGGTCGGCCTGCAGCAGCATCAGCAGGCCGAGGTGCAGATGATGCGGCTGGCCAACAGCAGCGATATCACTCCGCTGCGCGTGCTGGCGGAAGTGCTGGAACCGGCGCAATATTACACCCGCCAGCACCTGAAGTTTCAGGCCGGGCATTATGACTATTTTGAGCCGCTGAACCGGCTGGCGGACGTGCTGCCGGCTGAGAGCGAGCCGGTGCGCCTGCTGGATAAGCAGGTGGATGCGCTGATCGCCAATCGCGGCGATCATGCTGCCGCCAGCGCCCTGCGCCATCAGCTGCAGCGCTGGCAGCGCAACAGCGATGCAGTGATGCCGCTGGTGCTGGGCAACTATCAGCTGAAAGCGCTGCAGCCGCAGGTGCGCCAGGTCGCTGAGCTGAGCCGGATGGGGCTGGATCTGGTGAATGCGCTGGAGCGCAATCAGGCCTATGGCGCAGGCGAGGTGGCGCAGATGCACGCCCAGCTGGATGCGGCGGCGCAGGTGCAGGATGAAACGGTGCTGGCGCTGGTGCGACCGCTGGAGAAACTGCTGCGATCGTCGAGATAGGGAAGTTCGGAAGTCACGAACTATGCAGGGTCGTCATTGATGACGACCTGGCGATCTCGCCAGGTGCGCACGGATACGCCCCCTGCATGCTGTGTGATTGATGACAGCTAAATCAGCGACGTACCGCGATGGCTTCGATCTCAATCTTCACGTCTTTCGGCAGACGCGCCACTTCCACGCAGGAGCGCGCCGGGAAGCTGGCCTGATGCTCGGTGAAAAACGCTTCATAGGTGGCGTTGACCGTGGCGAAATCGTTCAGGTCTTTGACGAACACGGTGGTCTTCACAATGTCGCCCACCTGCAGGCCAGCGGCCAGCACAATCGCCTTCACATTCTCCAGCGACTGACGCGCCTGCGCGGCGATATCGTCCGGAACCGCACCGGTGGCCGGATCGACCGGGATCTGGCCGGAGGTGATGATCATGCTGCCGAGATCCACGCCCTGGACGTACGGGCCAATCGCTGCCGGGGCTTTTTCAGTACTGATTTCGCGAGACATTGTTTCTCCTTAGGCATGCGCGGCGAACCCTTGCCCGCCGCGAAAATGTTCGCCCCATTATAGGGAGGAAACGGGCGATTACCAGTGACCGAGCACCACGTGGCGCGCGAACTCTTTCTCGCAGTATTTACACTTCAGGTGCACATCGTCGTCGCGCTGTTTCACCGCAAAGCTGGAGAACACCGGCTCGCTGCGGCTGATGCAGTTGCCGTTGGGGCAGGTCAGCACGCGCTCGATGCGTTCCGGCAGCGTCGGTGCGATCTTCGCCACCACTTCATACTCATCAATGCGATTCACCGTGGCGTGCGGCGCGTACACCGCCAGCTGATTGATCTGATCATCGGTCAGAAAAGTATTTTCGATTTTGATCAGGTCCTTACGCCCCATCTCGCCCGACGGCAGATTAAGGCCGATGGTGATGCGCTGATCGGTTTCGGTGAGGCGGAACAGTGACAGTAGCTTAAAGCCGACCTGCGCCGGAATATGGTCGATCACCGTGCCGCGTTTGATGGCTTCAACCTGCAGTTTGTTATCGTGGGTCATCGTTCTGCTCCTTACAGTGCCAGTTCGCTATTCAGTACCAGCGCCAGCAGGGCCTGGCGGGCATAGATGCCGTTGCCGGCCTGCTGGAAATACCAGGCGTGCGGCGTGCTGTCGACATCGGTGGTGATCTCATCAATGCGCGGCAGCGGATGCAGCACCTTCATGTTATCGCGCGCACCGGCCAGGTCGGCCGCCCGCAGGATGAACTGCGCTTTCACGTTGGCATACTCTGAGGGATCGAGACGCTCTTTCTGTACGCGCGTCATGTAGAGAATATCCAGCTCCGGCATCACTTCTTCGATGCTGTCGTGGCGCGACCAGGCAATGTTCTGTTCATCCAGCATATCGGTGATGTAGGACGGCATCGCCAGCGCATCCGGTGCGATGAAGTAGAAGCGGTTGCCGCTGAACTTCGCCAGCGCCTGGGTCAGCGAATGCACGGTGCGGCCATATTTCAGGTCGCCAACCATCGCCACGTTGAGGTTATCGAGGCGGCTCTGGGTTTCCCGGATGGTGAACAGATCGAGTAGCGTCTGCGTCGGGTGCTGGTTGGCGCCGTCACCGGCGTTAAGGATCGGCACGCCGCCCGAGAACTCCGTGGCCAGCCGCGCCGCCCCTTCCTGCGGATGGCGCATCACGATGGCATCCACATAGGTGCCAATCACCGAGATAGTATCGGCGAGGGTTTCCCCTTTCTTGCCCAGCGAAGTGTTGCTGCCGTCGGCAAATCCCACCACCGAGGCGCCCAGCCGGTGCATCGCGGTTTCAAACGACAAACGAGTGCGCGTTGAAGCCTCAAAGAAGCAGCTGGCGATAACGTTGTGTTTCAGCAGCTCCGGCTGCGGATGGGCTTTCAGCTGGGCGGCGGTATGCAGCACCAGCTCCAGCTCATCGCGGTTGAGGTCGTTGATGGAAATAATGTGCTTGCGATATAGCGGGTTGGCCATAGCTCTCTCCTCTGCGCTGCCGGATTGCGGACAAAAAAAAGCCCCTTTACAGGGGCTTTCTGGCGATCGATGAATGACGGAAAGAAACAGGTGCGCCGCCTGCATTCAGGCGTACGGGAGCGGCAAATTGTGCGCTGCGCTGTTGCATGTTTCCTCCGGCAAATTGTGGCGCATTATACGCATTCACTGAGCCGCATCAAGCAGAAATCACGCGCGAGGTAAACGTTTGCGCTGTGCAGGCTTAGCGCTGGCTCAGCGTCGCCACCATCACCGCTTTGATGGTGTGCATGCGGTTTTCCGCCTGGTCAAACACCACGCTATGGTCAGATTCAAACACCTCGTTGCTGACTTCCATGCCGTCGTGCAGACCATACTGTTCGGCCATCTGCCGTCCGAGCGTGGTTTGGTCATCATGAAACGCGGGCAGGCAGTGCAGGAATTTCACCTGCGGATTGCCGGTCAGCGCCAGCATCGCGCTGTTCACCTGATAGGGACGCAGCAGGGCGATACGTTCTTCCCACACCGATTTCGCTTCGCCCATCGATACCCAGACGTCGGTATAGATGAAATCAGCACCCTGCACGCCTTCGGCAATCTCTTCTGTCAGGGTGATTTTGCCGCCGGTGTGCTGCGCTGCCGCGCGGCACTGCGCCACCAGCTCCTCTTCTGGCCAGCAGCCTTTCGGTGCCACCAGCCGCAGATCCAGCCCCACCAGCGCCGCCGCTTCCAGCATGCTGTTGCCCATGTTGTTGCGCGCATCGCCGACGTACACCAGCGTCATCTCGCTCAGCGCTTTGCCCGGCAGATGCTCCTGCATAGTCAGCAGGTCAGCCAGCAGCTGCGTCGGATGGAACTCGGTGGTCAGGCCGTTCCACACCGGCACGCCGGCATGTTCGGCCAGCGTCTCTACCAGCGCCTGACCGTAGCCGCGATACTGAATGCCGTCATACATGCGTCCCAGTACGCGCGCGGTGTCTTTCATCGACTCTTTATGGCCGATCTGGCTGCCGCTCGGGCCGAGATAGGTGACGTTAGCGCCCTGATCGTAGGCGGCAACTTCGAAAGAGCATCGGGTACGGGTCGAGTCTTTTTCGAAGATGAGCGCGATGTTTTTGCCTTTCAGGTACTGGGTTTCGCTGGCGTTTTTCTTTGCCTGTTTTAATTCACTGGCGAGTGATAACAGACCGGTGATTTCGGCTGGGGTGAAGTCCAGCAATCTCAGGAAATGTCTCGAATACAGCTGACTCATACTGCGCTCCGCATTACATCAATAATGAATTAAAATTCAATCTAACCGTATGAATATGCATTTTCAACCCCAGCGCTAAGAAACTTTCTGTTTTGTGTAGTGGCGCGCGAGGCAGTGTGGGAAAATAATTGCATTCACTGCCACTATTTTGAGGACACGCCCATGGCATACGAAGCATTGCTGGAAGAACAGCGCGAAGAGACGCGCCTGATCATTGAAGAGTTGCTGGAAGACGGCAGCGATCCGGATGCGCTTTACACCATCGAGCATCATCTCTCCTGCAACAACTTCGACTCGCTGGAGAAGGCCGCGGTTGACGCGTTCAAGCTGGGCTATGAAGTCACCGAGCCGGAAGAGCTGGAGCTGGAAGACGGTAGCACCGTGATGTGCGTCGACATCCTGAGCGAATCGGCGCTGAAGCCGGAGCTGATTGACGCGCAGGTCGAGCAGCTGGTGAATCTGGTCGGGAAATACAACGTCGATTACGACGGCTGGGGCACCTACTTTGAAGATCCGGATGCCGAAGATGAAGACGACGGCGAAGAGATCGACGACGAAGACGATGACGGTGTACGTCACTAAGCCCTGACGGGCGGCATATGCCGCCCGGTAATTTTCCTGCCAGCAAAGAACTTCCGATGAATTACGCTTCGCTATTAGACCCCATTCACCAGTTTTTACAGTGCCGCACGCCGCAGGCGTGGATTGATGAAGCGCGCAAGCCGGAAAATCTTACGCTGCTGCTTACCGATCACATGGTATGCGAGTTGAAAGCGGCGCAGACCGCAGTGTGGCTGATCCGCAAATACGTCGCGGATAAACCCAGTGGTGACGCGATTCTGGCGTGGCTGCAGCCGTACGAAGATTTTATTTTCGGCGAGAATCACGACAGCGATTTTATCAATGCCCACAAGAATCTCAGCAAAAGCATCATTGTGCGTAATGAACTGCCGTGGGCTGATGAGATGGTGGAAAAGATGGTGCTGCTGATCAAAGAGGAGCTGCACCATTTTTATCAGGTGTGGGAAATCATGCAGGCGCGCGGTTTGCCCTATCGCAAGATCACCGCCAGCCGCTACGCCAAAGGGCTGCTGCGTGAAGTGACTACCCATGAACCGGATACGCTGGTGGATAAACTGATTTGCGGGGCGTATATCGAAGCGCGTTCCTGCGAGCGCTTCGCCAGCCTGGCGCCGTACCTGGATGCGCAGCTGGAGAAGTTTTACATCTCACTGCTGCGTTCCGAAGCGCGCCACTATCAGGATTACCTGACGCTGGCGGCACAGATTTCACCGAAGGATATCGCGCCGCGCGTGCGGGCGATCGGGGCAGCGGAAGCGCGCTTGATCAGCGAACCGGACACTGAGCTGCGCTTTCACAGCGGCGTGCCGGCGTTTTGATTTGGTGCGCGCGGCGAAACTTCCTGACCCAGCCTTCAGGCGTTGTCTTACTAACCGCCTTATCTTTGCATAACTTCTGTGTAAAGACGCTGGGGGTAGTAATTAAGCAGTGAGTCATTAAAGACTTATAAATACCATGGAAGCAGGAATGAATCTGCCCGATCAGATCTTCGCGGCGCGCTGATGGCCCCAGGTCAGGTAGTAGACATCATAAAAATCCACTTCTCCTTTCTGCTGCATCAGGCGATCGATGCCGCTGCGCACGCGCTCGGGCGTGCCCGGATTCTCCAGAATCTTGTCCAGCGCCTGCTGTGAGACCGGCTGCACGTAATACCACTCGCCGTTGTAGCACACGCGCAGATCCAGCGTATCGATGTCCTCGAAGCGGTATTTCGGGTTGATGTCGAGCAGCATCAGAAAACTCATCACCAGCACGAACACTGTGGCGAACCAGAAGGCCGGCCAGCCGAGCATCTCAGTCGAGAAAATCAGCGCCACGCACAGGCCGTAGCACAGGTACATCACGCCCCACAGCCCCGGATGGGTTTTCAGGAAGTTAAAGCTAAAACGCGGCAGATTATCGCGCCGCTCTTCGCGGTTGAGCGTGTCGATTTCATCGATCAGAATTTGTTTAATCGCGTCCATTATTCACCTCTGAATATCACTGCCTGCCAGTAAACCACATAACAGTGAAGGGCGGCAGAGACAGATCAGCGGTGTTTTTTTATAACAGTTTTCCGTAACGCATCAGCTTACCTGCCCGACAATCTGCAGATTGGCATCGTCCGGCACCTCGTTATATGACAGCACATTCAGCCCGCTGGCGAACAGCCGGGCATAGCGCGCAATCAGCGGCCGCAGCTGCGGCGTCACCAGCAGCACCTGCGTCAGGTTCTGCGCTTTCAGCTGCTCCATCATCACCGGCAGCGTGCTCTGCAGCTGGGTGAGAATGTTGGGATCGACCGGGAAACTGTCCAGCGCCACTTTGCCGCCCTGCTGCGCCTGATTGAGCGCAGCCAGCAGCAGGTTTTCCAGGCTGTTATCCAGCGTATAGGCCGACAACGGTTTGTTGTCCGGCGCAATCGCCGCCACCATGGCGCGGCGCAGCGCGTAGCGCACATCGGAGGTCAGCAGGATCGGATCTTTAGTGATCGCCACGCTCTCCAGCAGCGTGGTGGCAATGGTGGTGATGTCCTTGAGCGATACCTGATCGTTGAGCAGCAGACGATACACCTTGAGCTGCAGACTGTAGTTCACCGCGGCGTTGAGATCCTCTGACAGCTTCGGCGCCACGCTCGCCAGCCGCTGATGCAGCTGAGTAATATCATCGTAGTTGAACAGCTCCGGCAGGTTTTCGCGCACCACTTTGTTGACGTGCGTGGCCACCACGCTGGCGCAGTCGACAACCTGATAACCCAGATTCAGCGCTTTGGCTTTCTGCTCCGGCAGGATCCAGGTCACCGCCATACCGTACGCGGGATCGGTATCCAGCAGGCCGTCGATCTCGCCGTACTGATCCGGCGTCGGCAGAGCCATCAGGCGGTCGGCATGCACTTCGCCTACCGCGGTACGAACGCCGTTGATCTTGATGGCGTACTGCGACGGCTTTAAGTGAAAATCTTCACGCAGGGCGATCTCCGGCAGCAGCACGCCGCTGGTTTCCGACACCACCTGGCGCACGCCGCGCATACGCTAGGTCAGCGGCGCGCCTTTGCCTTTGTCCACCAGCGTGACCAGCTTGTAGCCCAGGTTAAGGCCGATGGGCTCGACCAGCGGAATATTGTCCCAGCTGATGGTCGGCTGTTCGTCCGGCTGCGCCAGCGCCTGATTGATCGCTTCCATGTCGACATGGCTTTGCGTCGGCTTCTGCACCACGCGGCTCTGGCGCCACGCGGCGAACAGCAGCAGGGCGGTGAAGGCGAGGAACACCATGTGCGGCATGCCGGGCACAATCGCCAGCACAAACATCACGCCCGCGGCGGTATACAGCGTGGCCGGTTTCGCCAGCAGCTGCGACTTCACGTCCTCGCCCATGTCAGCGCCGTCGCTGATGCGCGTCACGATGATCGCCGCCGCCGTCGACAGCAGCAGCGACGGGATCTGCGCCACCAGACCGTCACCGATGGTCAGCAGCACATACTGTTCGAACGCCTGGCCGGCCGGTAAACCGTGTTTGAATACGCCGATCAGGATGCCGCCCAGTACGTTGATCAGCAGGATCATGATGCCGGCGACGGCGTCACCGCGCACAAACTTGGAGGCGCCGTCCATCGCGCCGTAGAAGTCCGCCTCGTTGGCCACATCCTGACGCCGCACGCGCGCCTGTTCCTGATTGATCAGCCCGGCGTTGAGATCGGCGTCGATCGCCATCTGTTTGCCCGGCAGCGCGTCGAGGGTAAAGCGCGCCGACACCTCAGAAATACGCTCGGCCCCTTTGGTCACCACCACAAAGTTGATCATTAAACGCGGCAGCAGGAAAGCGCATCACGGGGCTCACGGCGGCGCATGGAAGGTGGCCTTTGCCGACTTCACGCTGGCGATGATGGCGCTGTTTATGGTGCTGTGGATCATGGGCGCCGTCACCGAAGACGAGCGTAAGGAGATTGTCGCGCAGCTCAACGGCACCTCGGTGTTTAACGGTTCCGGCTTTAATCCGTTCGATGTCGAAACCGGACGCGGCTCCGCCATCATTGGTGAAACGCTGGCGATTGCGCCGCCGACCGAGGGCGCCACCGTCAGTGACACCAGCGCGGAAAACAGCGACAACAACGCCAATCAGCCTAAGGAAGATCTGGACAGCGTGCTGTCGCGCTCCGATGCCGAGCTGGCGCAGTTGCGTCAGCAGATCCAGAGCATCATTAACAGCTATCACGCCCAGAACCTGCTGACGCTGGAAACCCTGCCGCAGGGGCTGCGTATCCTGATTCAGGATGACCAGGATCGCATGATGTTTCCGCGCGGCAGCGCGGTGCTGACGCCGTTTTATCAGCGCCTGCTGACCGAACTCGGTCCGGTGTTTAACCGTATCGATAACAAAATCATGATCAGCGGCCACACCGACGCCGCGCAGTACAGCGGCAACGCGGCGTACAACAACTGGAATCTCTCCGGTGACCGTGCGCTGGCGGCGCGGCGTGCGCTGGAGCGCGGCGGGCTGGAAAGCACGCGCGTGCTGCAGGTGAATGCCATGTCGTCCCGTATGCCGCTGGACAAAGCCGATCCGCTCAGCGCACGTAACCGCCGCATTGAAATCATGGTGCTCACTGAGGCGGCAGCCGAGACGCTGTTTCAGTTTTATGGTCGCGAAGGGGAGAACGTGGTGAAACCCATCGCTGACCGCCTGCGATAACCTGTCAGTGCCTTTGAATCAACTGTTGATTCTACCGGTGGCGAAATCCACCGGTTTTTTTTGCCTGTTTTTTGCTGCGGCAGACGCCGGGTAAACGAGGCGCGCCATGGCATGCCACGAAATGTTAAATATGTTAATAAGTAATTTGGCTTTAGTAAGCTAAATCATTCTTTTATGTGAATTTTGCCGGTGTGCGCACATTGCAATGCCCGGTGGCTTTGCCACAATTAGGCAATGTGGCTATCCGGAGAAAGAGTATGTCTGCCCAATCTTCCAGTCTGCTGTTACTGATGTCTTTCGCCGCCGGTACCTTTTCCGCGGGATCGTCAGGTAACCCGCAGCATTTAATGTTATCGCTGCCGTCCGGCGGTGTACCCAATAATCCGCTGCCGCTGATCATCTGGCCGTGCGTGGTGCCGGAAGAGGAGGAGGACAGCGCGGCCTGGTTTGAAAAAACCTTTAGCGCCAGCGGCTGGCCTGCGGCGTGGCGCGCGCCGATTTTTCCTTACACCCACTATCATCCCAATACCCATGAGGTACTGGGCGTCGGCGCGGGCTGGGCGGAGGTGCTGTTTGGCGGCGACAGCGGCCGCATGGTGACGCTGCGTGAGGGGGATGCGGTGCTGATCCCGGCCGGCGTGGGCCATAAACAGGTGTTTGCTTCCGACGACTTTTTCACCGTTGGCGCCTATCCTGAAGGAATGTCACCGGAAACCGTGCGCGACGAACCCTCCCGGCTGCGCGCGTCGAAAGAGCAGATCCAGCGTGTGCCGCTGCCGGATCGCGACCCGTTCACCGGCGGCGAAGGAGCAATGACCGAAATCTGGCTGCCAGTGGCGCAGCAGCTGATGCACCAGTAAGGTGCAAGGCAACGATTATCCGGCGCGGCTCCGCTTTTGGGGCGCGCGTGCCGTTGCGGCGGCGGGCCTCTGGCACACTTTGTGCAGGAGAGAAGTCAGGTCCTCTGACAAGCGCCGGGTAAATCATGAAAGCACGCGACCAGATAGCATCAACCTTCTACGATGAGATGTTGCAGAGCGACGGTCAGCACCGCGCTCACTATCAGCATTACTGGGAATGGTTACAACAGGCGGACAAAGAGGCGGTGGCGCGCAAACGTGAAGAGGCAGAACTGCTGTTTCATCGCGTTGGCATCACCTTTAACGTCTACGGTGACGATGGCGGTGCCGAGCGGCTGATTCCGTTCGACAGCGTGCCGCGCATCATTCCTGCCAGCGAGTGGGCGATGCTGGAACGCGGTATTCGCCAGCGCGTTCAGGCGCTCAACGCCTTCCTGCACGATATCTACCATCAGCAATATATTCTCAAAGCCGGCATCGTGCCGGCCGAGCAGGTGCTGGTTAACGATCAGTATCAGCCCTGTATGCAGGATGTCGATCTGCATCGCCAGATCTACGCGCACATTACCGGTGTCGATATGGTACGCAACAGCGACGGCGACTATTACGTGCTGGAGGATAATCTGCGCACGCCGTCCGGCGTCTCCTACATGCTGGAAAACCGCAAAATGATGATGCGCCTCTATCCGGAGCTGTTTGCCGCGCAGCATATCGCGCCGGTGGAGCGCTATCCCTCGCACCTGCTGCAGACGCTGCGCGAAAGCTCGCCGGTTAACGATCCGGTGGTGGTGGTGCTGACGCCGGGACGTTTCAACAGCGCCTACTTCGAACACAGCTTTCTCGCTCAGCAGATGGGCGTGGAGCTGGTGGAGAGCGCCGATCTGTTCGTCAAAGACGGCGCGGTGCTGATGCGTACCACCGCCGGGCCGTGCAAAGTGGATGTGATCTATCGCCGCGTGGATGACGCCTTTCTCGATCCGCTCGCCTTCCGGCCGGATTCGATGCTCGGCGTGCCGGGATTATTGTCGGTATACCGATCCGGCAATGTGGTGCTGGCGAATGCGATCGGCACCGGCGTCGCCGATGACAAGTCGATCTATCCGTACGTGCCGGAGATGATCCGCTACTACCTTGATGAAGATCCGATCCTCAACAATGTGCCCACCTGGCAGTGCCGCAAGCCGCAGGATCTAAGCTACGTGCTGGCCAATCTGGCGCAGATGGTGGTGAAAGAGGTGCACGGTGCCGGCGGTTACGGCATGTTGATTGGCCCGGTCGCCAGCCAGCAGCAGCTGAGCGAGTTCCGCGAGCGGCTGCTGGCGCGGCCGGACAATTACATCGCGCAGGATACGCTGTCGCTCTCCACCTGCCCGACCTTTATCGACAACGGTCTGGCGCCGCGCCATATCGATCTGCGGCCTTTTGCGCTGTACGGCGCGGATATCCGGCTGGTGCCGGGCGGCCTGACGCGCGTGGCGCTGACCGAAGGCTCGCTGGTGGTGAACTCGTCGCAGGGCGGCGGCACCAAGGACACGTGGGTGCTGGAGGATGACACATCATGCTAAGCCGGACGGCCAGTGGCCTTTACTGGATGGCGCGCTATCTGGAGCGCGCAGAACAACTTGCCCGGGTGCTGGATGTGACCCATCGCCTGTCGCTGATGCCGGTGCGCAATCGCCAGGGCGACGAACTGCTGTTGCCGCTCAACCTGACCGGCACGCGTCAGCTGTTTGAAACCCTCAACGGGCGCTGCACCATGCCGCAGCTGTTCAACTTCTTCGCGCTGGATGAGCGTAACCCGAGCAGTATATTTAGCTGCTGGCAGGCGGCGTGGAACAACGCGCACGCGGTGCGCGGCAGCCTCTCATCCGAAGTGTGGGAAAGCATTAACTCGACGTGGATTGAGATGCGCAACACGCGCCGCCGCGGCATCTCGCCGGCCGGTGCCGACAGCTTCTTCGACTGGGTGAAAGAGCGTTCGCATCTGTTTCGCGGCGCGATGTCCGGCACGCTGCTGCGCGGCGATGCGCTGCGTTTTATCCGGCTTGGCACGCTGATGGAGCGCAGCGACGGCACCGCGCGGCTGCTGAGCGTTAACCAGCAGCTGCTGGAGCAGCATCCCGACACGGTACGGGAATATTACTGCCTCGACAGCCTGCTGCGCGCGGTGTCGGCGCGCGAGGCCTACAACGCCATCTTTAAGCAGCAGCTGATGCCGCCGCTGGTCAACGAAATGCTGATCCTGCGCAGCGAAAGTCCGCGCTCGCTGCACTCCTGCATTGAGGAGATCGCCAGCCAGCTGGAGCAGATTGGCAGCAGCGGCGAGGATCGTCCGCGCTATCTCAGTACGGTCCTGCTGGCGGAGATGCGCTTCAGCACCTGGGAAAGCCTGACGCGCGACGGCCTGCAGTCGTGGCTGGACCATTTTCTCAGCCGCATCAACGCGCTGGCGGAGAGCATCAATCACACCTATCTGGAGGCGAAATGAGACTGAACATTGAGCACAAAACCTGGTACGCCTATGAGCAGCAGGTAAAACTCAGCACCCAGTATCTGCGCCTGACGCCGCAGAATTCGGTGCACCAGCAGGTGCTGTCGTGGCAGCTCGATCTGCCGTGTGAGGCGACGCGCACGCTGGATGCTTACGGCAACGTGCTGCACGTGCTGACGCTGGACAGGCCGCATCAGCTGCTGGAGATTGCCGCGCGCGGCGTGGTCGAGATTCTGGATGCCAGCGAGCTGGCGCCGGATCCGCAGTCGACGCTGTCGCCGCTGGTTTTTCTGCGCGCTACGCCGCTGACCCAGCCGGACGGGGCAATCCGCGACTTCGCCCGGCGCTACTGGCAGGCGGAAAAACCGCTCGCCAGCCTGGAAAAACTGATGGACGAGCTGCTGCTGAAAATGCCGTACCAGCCCGGCAGCACGCAGGTGAGCGACAGCGCGGCGAAAGTGTTTGCTGCCGGCAGCGGCGTTTGCCAGGATCACAGCCACGTGTTTCTCGCCTGCTGTCGCAGCCTGGGGATCCCGGCGCGCTACGTCAGTGGCTATCTGTATACTGACAACGTTGAACACGTTGCTACCCACGCCTGGGTTGAAGCCTGGCTGGATGGCAGTTGGCACAGCTTTGATATCACCAATAACACGCGCAGTACGCGGCAGCATTTGCGGCTGGCGGTGGGCGTCGACTATCTCGATGCCTGTCCGGTGCGCGGCATTCGTCTGGGCGGCGGCGGTGAAGATATGCTGGCGGTGGCTGCGGTGCAACAGGTGCACGGGCAGCAGTAATCGGAACAGGCGTAACTATGACTTATTGTGTGGCAATGCGTTTATCGGCCGGGATGATTTTTGTCTCGGATTCACGCACCAATGCGGGCGTGGATCATATCTCCTCGTTTCGCAAACTGCATGTGTTTCAGGTGGATGATGAGCGCACGCTGGTGCTGCAAAGCGCCGGCAATCTGGCGACGACGCAGAGCGTGATGAGCCTGCTGCGGCGCAACTGTAACGACAGCGAACAACCCAATCTGCTTAACGGGCGTTCGCTGTACGACATTGCGTTGCTGGTGGGCGCAACGCTGCGTGAAGTGATTGCGCGCGACGGCGAGGAGTTTGGCGGCACGCTGCTGCTGGGCGGGCAGATTCGCGGCGAAGAGCCGCGGCTGTTCCAGATCTATCCGCAGGGCAACTTTATCGAAGCCAGCGTCGACACGCCGTACTTCCAGATTGGTGAGAGTAAATACGGTAAGCCAATAATTGATCGCGTGCTGCGCTATGAGACCTCGCTCAGCCAGGCGATGCAGTGTGCGCTGATCTCCATGGATTCGACGCTGGCGAGTAACATCTCCGTCGGCCTGCCGCTCGACGCGATGGTTTACCACAGCGACAGCTTTAGCGACAGCGAGCAGTACCACATCACCGAACAGCATCCCTACTTTTCCCAGATCCGCCAGCTGTGGAGTAAAGGGTTGCTGAGCGTGTTCTCTCAGCTGCCGCCGCTCAAGCTCTGACCTGCTGCCCGGTCGTCACGCTGGCGGACCGGGCCGGGTTTGACTCACACCAGCTCATTGGCGCGCGCCGCCGTATTAATTCCGCTAATCCCTTTCAGGCCGAGCTTACGCAGAATTTTAATTTTATAAGTGCTGATGGTTTTACTGCTCAGCTGTAATTGTGAGGCGATCTCTTTATTACTCATCCCGGAGGCCAGTTTCACCAGCACAATCAATTCGCGGCGCGTTAAACTCATCAATTTCTCGCTTTCAATCAGCTCGGCGGCATCCGCCGCACTGTGCGTGACCGGATAAAAACGTTTTCCGCGCTCGACTTCTTTTATTGCTGTCAATAAAGTTTCCAAATCGCCGCGTTTACACACATAGCCTTCTACCCCTAACTGCAGGCAACAGCGTTGATAAAAAAGGCTTTCTGAGGCGGTAAAAACAATGATTTTTTGCTGCGGCAAAATACGTTTAATGTCGGCAATCAGCGGAATGCCCGCGCGGCCGGGCATGGTCAGGTCCAGCAGCACCACGTCTGGCTGCGCATGATGTAATTCGCTAATCAATAAATCGCCTTTGTTGGCAATGCCTGCAACCGAATAGTCATAAGCGTGCAGCAGTGCCTGAATACCCGCACAGATTAATGGGTGGTCATCAACTATAAATACCGAATGAATCATATGTGTAGTCCAAAAATAAACAAAAAAAAGAATGCAAGGAATAAACACCGATGAAAATTCATTAGCAGAGGTGTGACCAGATTAATTCACGGGTCTTAAGAATAAGATTTAAGTCCTGTCTGGAAAATTCTCATTTAAGGTAAATTTGACTTTTTTATGCGCCAGCACAAAGCGCGCCGATACTTTTTCCTGTCCGCATCTGCCGTGGTCATAAATCTGAAAACAAGCCGTTTTAACGTCAGGGGAATAAACCGCTGCGTATAAAAAGGTGCACCATGTTTTCCGTTGATCAGCTTCTCAATACTTACTGGCCAGGCCAGCAGCCGGCGCACTGGCAGAAAAGCCTGCTGAAGTGGGCGGTGCGTGAACAGGAGTTTCAGGACTTTGCCCAGCGCTATCCGCATCTGAAAGGGGTGGATATGGTGGAGCAGGTGCTGGAACACCTGGATGTGCGCTGTGAGCTCAGCGAACGCGACCTTGAACAGATCCCGACGCACGGGCCGGTAGTGATCGTCGCCAACCATCCGCTTGGCGCGCTGGACGGCCTGGCGCTGCTGGCGGCGGTATCGCAGGTGCGGCGCGACGTGAAAATCGTTGCCAACCGCATGCTGATGATGCTGGAGCCCATCAACAACCTGATGCTGCCGGTGGATAACATGGGCAACCGCACCAGCCGCGAGCAGCTGACGCGCATGCAGCAGCATCTCGACAACCAGGGCGCGCTAATTATCTTCCCGGCCGGTGAAGTCTCGCGCCTGTCGAGCCGCGGCGTGCGCGATCGCCACTGGCACCACAGTTTTCTGCGCCTCGCCGCCCGCGCCCGTGCGCCGCTGGTGCCGGTGCACGTAGTGGGACGTAACAGCCTGGCGTTTTACGCCGCGGCAAAGGTGGCGGCACCGCTGGCGCTACTGATGCTGGTGCGCGAAATGTTCCGCCAGCGCGGCACGCGCATCAAACTGCATATCGGCGAACAGATTCCCTTCGCCAACTGGCACGATGGCCATACGCCGGGCAAAGAGCTGGCGAAGCGGCTGCGCAAGCACCTGTACCGCATCGGTCAGGGACGGCGCGGTCTGTTTCTTACTGAAGCCGCCATCGCCCGCCCGGAAGATCGCGCTGAGCTGAAAAAAGCGTTGCTGGAGAGTGAACGGCTCGGGACGCTGCCGGACGGCAAACAGATCTATTTGTGGCGGCGCAACGGGGCCAGCTGGGTGCCGCTGCTGCGTGAACTGGGCCGGCTGCGCGAAATCGCCTTCCGTGCGGTGGGCGAGGGCAGCGGCAGGCGGCGCGATCTCGACAAGTATGACGATGATTACTATCACCTGATTTTATGGGATGACGAGGCGCTGGAGATTGTCGGGGCCTACCGCTTTATTCCCGGCGCCGAGCAGCTGGCGCGGCGCGGGCTGCAGGGTATCTACAGCGACAGCCTGTTCCACTATGACGAGCGCATGCTGCCGATTATTCAGCAGGGGCTGGAACTGGGGCGCAGCTTCATTCAGCCGGCCTACTGGGGCAAGCGCGGGCTGGATTATTTATGGATGGGCATCGGCGCTTACATTGCGCGCTATCCGCAGACGCGCTACCTGTTTGGCCCGGTATCAATCTCCGGCACCATGCCGCTGGCGGCACGCGATCTGCTGGTGGCGTTTTACCGTCTCTACTTTCCGACCGATCTGCCGCTGGCGAAGTCGCGCCGCCCTTATCCGGCGTCGCTGCCGGAGGTGCTGGCGCAGTTCACCGGCGATAACTACGCCGACGATTTGCGGCGTCTCAAGCATTTGCTGGCTAATCTCGGTACCGCGATTCCGACGCTGTACAAACAGTATTCGGAAGTGTGCGAGCCGGGCGGCGTGCAGTTTATCGATTTCGGCAGCGATCCGGATTTCAATCACTGTATTGATGGCCTGGTGCTGGTCGATCTGTCACGCGTAAAACCCGCGCGTTATGAACGCTATATCGGCATGCATTTAACCTGAACGCGCCAGATGACGTCAGTTAATGCCACCTGACAGCACGCCGCCGGAGAATCTCCGCGCGGCGTGCTGTCAACTGTGCGCAATAAATCCACTATCCCACTGAACATTTTCTCGCCACTGCCGATAACCACACTACCAACTTTTGTCTGCGGATGATTTGCGCTTGTAAGCGATGCGCTTTTGCGTTTAAGTCTGCCTGAAGATTAAGAATTATCTTAACTGCGCATCGAGACCAGGCCAGCATAGGCGAACAACAATGAACAATAACTCAGACGTAATGTACCGGCTACTGGTGCAGAGCGTGGTGGATTACGCCATCTACATGATTAAGCCGGATGGCACGGTGGCTAACTGGAACATCGGGGCGCAACGCGCCAAAGGCTATACCCCCGAAGAGATTGTCGGGAAGAATTTTGCGCTGTTTTACAGTGAAGAGGATCGGCGCAACGGCGCGCCGCAGCGCGGTCTGGCCATCGCCACCGCCACCGGGCGCTATGAAACCGAAGGCTGGCGCTATCGCAAGGACGGCAGCGCCTTCTGGGCGCACGTGGTGATCGACGCCATCCGCGATGAGTACGGCGAATTGCTGGGCTTTGCCAAAATCACCCGCGACTGCACCGAACAGCAGGCGCAGCAGCGTAAACAACAGGAACAGGAGCAGCGTTTCCGTTTATTGGTTGAAGGCGTAACGGACTACGCCATCTACATGCTCGACCTTGACGGCAACGTCGAAAACTGGAACGCCGGCGCACAGCGCGCCAAAGGCTACGTGGCCGAAGAGATTGTCGGCCAGCACTTCTCGCGCTTCTACAGCGCACAGGATCGCCTGAACCATATCCCGGAACGCAACCTGACCACCGCGTTTAAAACCGGTCGCTTTGAAGACGAAGGCTGGCGCTATCGCAAAGATGGCAGCGCCTTCTGGGCGCACGTGATCATCGACGCGATTCGCGATGACGCCGGCAAACTGATCGGCTATGCCAAAATTACCCGCGACTGCACCGAACAGCAGGCGCTGCTGCGCAAGCAGCGTGAATACGAGAAAACCTTCCGCCTGTTAGTGGAAGGCGTGACGGATTACGCCATCTACATGCTGGATTTACAGGGCCGGGTGGTGAACTGGAACGCCGGCGCGCAGCGCGCCAAAGGCTACATGGCTGACGAGATCGTGGGCCAGCACTTCTCCGTGTTCTACGGCTCACCGGAACGTCAGGCGCGTACGCCGGATGCCAATCTGGGCATCGCGCTGAAAACCGGTCGCTTTGAGGACGAGGGCTGGCGCTACCGCAAAGACGGCTCCGCCTTCTGGGCGCATGTGGTGATTGACGCGATTCATGATGAAGAGGGCAAAATGATCGGCTTCGCCAAGATCACCCGCGACGTCACCGAGCGGCGTGAGCACGAGCAGCAACTGCTGCGCGCGCGCGATCTGGCGCAGGCGCAGAGCGCCAAAATGTCGGAGCTTTCCGGCTTCCTCGACACCATCATCAGCAACATTCCCTCCTGCGTGATCGTCGAAGACGCCATCAGCCGCGAAATCCTGATGGTCAATGACAAAGCCGAGCAGCTGTTTGGCTTCAGTAAGTCGCTGATTATGCATAAGCGGCCGCACGAATGTATGTCGGCGGAACTGAGTGATTACTTCAACAGCCTGGCGGATATCGCGCTGCGCAGCGAAGGCATCCACACGCGCGAGCAGCTCTTGCTGACCGCTGGCGGTGAGCGGGTGCTGCACACGCGCGCCACCACCATCAGCGGCAAAGACATGCGGCAGAATTACGTGATGCTGATTGTGGAAGACGTCACCGATCAGCGCGAAGCCGATGCGCGCATTCGTCACATGGCGCATCACGATAATCTTACCAGCCTGCCGAACCGCATCCTGTTTCGCCAGAAGCTGAGCGAGGCGCTGCGTGTCGATCAGCAGCAGGGCCAGACCAGCGCCACGCTGTGCCTCGATCTGGATAACTTCAAGAACGTGAACGATGCGCTGGGGCATCAAATCGGTGACGATCTGCTGCGGGTGGTGGCGAAGCGGCTGCGCAGCGTACTGCGCGATCAGGACACGCTGGCGCGCATCGGCGGCGATGAGTTTGCCATCGTGCTGCCCAACGTGCGGAATGCCGATGAGGCTGCGATTGTGGCGCAGCGCCTGATCGAGGCGATCCGCCCGCCGGTGAATGTTGAAGGCCACAACCTGTCGGTCGGGCTGAGCGTCGGCATCGCGCTGACTTCGCAGGCCACCAATACGCCGGAACACATGCTGCGCTGCGCCGACATGGCGCTGTATGAAGCCAAGCGTAACGGCCGTAACCGCTATGAGCACTTTACGCTGGAGATGGATAATGTGGCGCGCAGCCGCCGGGTGATCGAGAACGATCTGCGCGAGGCGATCACCGGACGGCAGCTCAAGCTCTACTATCAGCCGATCACCAACGAGACCGGCATCATTGGCTATGAGGCGCTGATGCGCTGGCATCATCCGATCAAAGGGTTGATCATGCCGAATGACTTCATTCCGATTGCCGAAGAGACCGGGCTGATCCATATGCTCGGCGCCTATGCGCTGTACGAAGCCTGCCGCGAGGCGCAGAGCTGGGAAACCGAACAGTCGGTGTCGGTCAACCTGTCGCCGCTGCAGTTTAAGAACAGCTCGCTGGTATCTGTGGTGGAGGGCGCGCTGCGCGAATCCGGCCTGGCGCCGCATCGGCTGGAGGTGGAGATCACCGAATCGGTGCTGCTGGATGATACGCTCGGCAATATCCGCACGCTGCAGAGCCTGAAAACGCTGGGCGTGCAGATTGCGCTCGACGACTTCGGCACCGGCTACTCGTCGCTCAGCTATCTGCGTTCGTTCCCGTTCGATAAGATCAAAATCGACAAGTCATTTATCAATGATATGGGCGACAGCCGCGAGGCGCTGGCGATCATCCGCGCGATTACCGGCATGAGCCGCAGCCTGGATATTCAGATCACCGCAGAGGGCGTGGAGAGTAATGAGCAGTTTGTCCGCCTGCGCGAAGAGGGCTGTACGCTGTTTCAGGGCTACCTGTTTGGCCGGCCACAGCCGTCGGAGCTCAGACTGAAGGCGCTGGAGTAAGCACAAAAAAAACGCCCGACAGGGTCGGGCGTTGTGCATGCTGCTGTGCATAATCTTTATTATTTTTACTGGCCGTGGCCTTCGACGTTCATGCGGCCCAGATCTTTGTCCACCAGGAACAGACCTTCGCCTTTGTTGCCCACCAGCGCCAGCTTGTCCAGCACGGTTTTGAACAGCTTCTCTTCTTCGTGCTGCTCGGCAACGTACCACTGCAGGAAGTTAAAGGTGGAGTAATCCTGCGAAGTCAGCGCGGCGTGCACCAGCTCGTTGATTTTGCTGGTGATCAGCTGCTCGTGCTTGAGCGCTTCTTCCAGTACGTCATTCAGCGAGGTCCAGCTCACCGCCGGCGCGGCGATGCTGCCCAGCACCGGCAGTGAACCGGCATCGCTGACGTAATCAAACAGCTTCTGCATATGCTGCATCTCTTCGCGCGAGTGCATTTTCAGGAAGGAGGCGGCACCTTCGAAGCCTTTGTCGCTGCACCAGGCACTCATCTGCAGATAGAGGTTGGCGGAGAAGAATTCGAGGTTAAGCTGGTCGTTCAGGCGTGAGGTCATTTCAGCGGTTAACATGGCTGAGTCCTTTTTAATTTATCAGGTGAAGTACGGCGAATTATGCATCAATCTATACTTTTTTGTGAAGGTTTTTTCGTAAAAAAGTTGAATTTATCTTATT
Organism: gamma proteobacterium symbiont of Axiagastus rosmarus; assembly: GCF_059730925.1. NCBI lineage: Bacteria > Pseudomonadati > Pseudomonadota > Gammaproteobacteria > gamma proteobacterium symbiont of Axiagastus rosmarus. The sequence goes on along the minus strand of NZ_AP035925.1, from coordinate 3,516,099 downwards.
GATTATAAATGGAATTATTCCGCTAGTTGAATGCGAAGAATTCTCAACTTTGACTAATTTTCATTCACAGTCCGCAGCACTGTTTTAGTGCAGCTGCGTTGCCTGCTGGCGGTGCAGCGTACAACTGCACCGATCACTTCTTCGCCAGTCAACCCGCCGATAAAATAAGCACTGGCGCGACCAGCAATAAAGCTGGCACGGCGATATAAACGCTTATTCCGGCTGCTGCTTGTTACTGAACAAAATTAGCCATAGCGAAATTAAAGAAAGTGCGCGTTGGCATAAATCCTGCTTGGTAAATAGTTCCGTATATTGCAACCACGTCTGGCAGAAATAGGGCCAGCAGGAGAAAAGATGTCTAAAGAAAAAATCATGGCCGCGCCACAAACGGTCACGGCAAGCGCCGGAAATTATCTCGCGCTGATACTGGCAATACTGTTTTTTTTCCGGTTTGCTTTATAAGGTCGAAGGCTTTAGCTGGCTGGGCGCGTTTGATTTCACCACGCTGGGCGGCAGCTTTGGCACCATCAAAGAATCAGGTTCCACCTTTCTCGGCGCCGGCGGCATCAGCGCTAAAGCCGGCTTCCTGTTCGCGCTGTCGCTGGCACCCACTGTGATGCTGGCGCTGGGCGTGCTGGAGATTTTCACCCACTACGGCGCGATTCGTGCCGCCCACACGCTGCTGACGCCACTGCTGAAACCGCTGATGGGGTTGCCGGGACGCTGCGGCCTGGCGCTGATTACCGATCTGCAAAGTACCGATGCCGGCGCGGCGCTCACCAAAGAGATGGCGGATCAGCAGCAAATTGGTAAAAAAGAGCTGGTGGTGATGAGCGCCTGGCAATATTCCGGTGCCGGACTGATCAATAATTATTTTGCCATTGGCTCGGCGCTATTTGCGTCCATGAGTGCACCAATCATTATTCCGCTGCTGCTGATGTTTGTGCTGAAATTCGTCGGTGCGGCATTTGTCCGTTTTGTGTTAAACAGTGTTTATAAGAAGGATTTTGCTGATGTCAAATAACGTACAGACGCGGGTCAATAATAATCCGTTTGATATTTTTATTGTCGGCGCGCGTAAAGGCTTCCATATTGCTATTCACAATCTGATGCCCAATGTGGTGATGGCCTACGTACTGGCGGAAGTGCTGAATCTGCTCGGCATCATGCAGTTTCTTGGCCACGCGTTTGCGCCGCTGATGGGGATTTTCGGTTTGCCCGGCGAGGCGATCACCGTGCTGCTGACCGCATGGCTGTCATCCTCGGCCAGCGTCGGGGTGGCGGTGAGCCTGATGGCGAAAGGCCTGCTGAGCGGTACCGACATCACCATCCTCGCGCCGGCGATTTTTCTTATGGGGTCACAGTTGCAGTACATGGGCCGCCTGCTGGGCGTTGCTGATGTGCCGAAAAAATACTGGCCGCTGCTGATGCTCACCAGCATTATCAATGCGGTTATCGCTATGTTCGTGATGCGTTTTTTTGTTTAGGAGCGAAACGGTGTCCAGAGTTCTCGATCACTACCATTTTCTGCATGAAATCCCCGAGCTGGGGTTTCAGGAAGTTAAAACCTCGGCCTACATCGCCGGCCAGCTGGAACAGGCTGGCATTAAGGTCACGCGCGGCATCAACCAGACCACCGGTATCGTGGCGGAGATCGACAGCGGCGTGCCGGGCCCGGTGCTGGCATTGCGCGCCGACATGGATGCGCTCGGGCACGTGATCGACGGCGTTGCCTGCGCCCGCCATACCTGCGGCCATGACGGCCACTCGTCGGTGGTGCTGACCGCCGCGCAGGAGCTGCTGCAGGAAGGCGCTATTAAAAAAGGGCGGCTGAAGCTGCTGTTCCAGCCGGCTGAAGAGCTGGGGGCCGGCGCGCTGGCGATGATTGAGGGCGGCGCGCTGGATGACGTGGAGATGATCCTCGGCTTCCACTTGCGCCCGCTGGAGGAGTGCCAGGTCGGGCAGGCGACGCCTGCGGTGATCTATTCAGCGTGCAGCACGCTGGAGGCCACCATTAAAGGTGTTCCGGCCCATGCCGCGCGACCGCATCTCGGCGTCAACGCGCTTGATGCGGCAGTCCAGGCGGTGCAGGCGGTGAACAGCATTCATCTGGCACCGGGCCTCACCTGGAGCGTAAAAGCGACGCGCTTCCTGTGCGACGCCGGCGTGACCAACTCGGTGCCGGACGAGGCGCGCGTGGTGTGGGATCTGCGTTCGCAGGAGAACGCGCCGATGGAACTGCTTAAAGAGAAAGTCAGCCAGGCGATTCAGCACAGCGTGGCCGCGCTGGGCGCAACCGCTGAAGTGGTGGTGCTGAAAGAGATGCCGGCGGCGGAAATTGATGCCGATGCCACCGCGCTGCTGAGCGCCGCGATTGTCGATGTGCTCGGCGAGCAGGGATTACTGGCGGCGAAAACCACGCCGGGCAGCGAGGATTTCTTCTACTATCCGGTGAAAAATCCGCAGGTGAAAGCCGGTTTCTGGGGGCTGGGAACCAATCTGGTGCCGGGACTGCACCATCCGCAGATGCGCTTTGAGCTGAGTTCGCTGGAGATCGGTGTGAAAATCTTCAAGGCGGCAGTGGTGCGCATGCTGGGGTAACGCGCCTCAGCGCGCACCCGCGCCTACGGTCTGATTCCACACCATCTCATCGAGCAAAATTGAACTGTGCTGGCTGGTCTCAATCACCAGTGAGACCGGCTTCATGCCGGCGAAGCAGAACACTTCGTGGCGCTTTTTGCTGGCGTTCAGGCGACGAAACTCCACGATGCGTCCGGCACGGTTGTAGAAGCGCACTTCGCTAAAGTAGGTGTTGAGACCGATGTAGCTCAGCACCAAATCGTGCAGCGGCGGCAAATCAAATTTCACCAGCGTCTGCCGCTCAATCACCAGCGCGCACTTGTCACTGTCGGCGTGATACGGTGCTAACGACACCGCGCCCCGGTGGGCAGTGACCGACAGCGCGGCGTCCAGCATGTACGGATACTCCGGGACAAAATGCTGACCGGCAGAAAAACCGGGGCGCGGCGTGAGCAGATAATGCAGGTGCGCCGGCAGGCTGCTGCGGGAAAAATCAGCGCGGCCGGTGGCTGGCACGGCGGCGTTATCCGGCGCGTTGATCAGCAGCATCTCGCCGGGTTTGCGGTACATCTGCGCGGGCGACGACAGGGCGGCGTTTCGGTGCGACGGGCTGTAGGTATGTGGGTTAAGCTGTAGAGTCATTTTGCTGTCCTTGCCGGGGTGACGGTTACGGACAGGCATTCTCAGTCAGACATCGCTTAGTGTTTACAAGACATGTCCTGAACTGCGCGAGCATCGTCTCATCCTGCCGCAGATTCCCCCGCCTGCTGAAATATTGTATGCTATGCCGCCTCAATGCTGATGGGATAACCGGACTGCCGCCAATGTAGATCGCACACACCCTGCTGTGACCCGACGCGCATGCGTCGCATTGGTACCGTTATCCGCCGGACTGGCTCCGGAATGATTTATTCGCAGCGCGCCGCTCGCGCGTTGCCCTGAAGAAGAATTCACTCATGTCTATTGCTCCCTTTTTAGAAGAAGTGGCGCGCCGCCGTACCTTTGCGATCATCTCGCACCCGGACGCCGGTAAAACCACAATCACCGAAAAAGTCCTGCTGTTCGGACAGGCGATCCAGACCGCCGGTACCGTTAAAGGTCGCGGCTCCAGCCAGCATGCCAAATCAGACTGGATGGAGATGGAGAAGCAGCGCGGTATCTCCATCACCACCTCGGTGATGCAGTTCCCGTATCGCGACAGCCTGGTTAACCTGCTGGATACCCCCGGGCACGAAGACTTCTCGGAAGATACCTACCGTACGCTGACGGCGGTGGACTGCTGCCTGATGGTGATCGACGCCGCGAAAGGGGTTGAGGATCGTACCCGCAAGCTGATGGAAGTGACCCGTCTGCGCGACACGCCGATCATCACCTTTATGAACAAACTGGACCGCGACATTCGCGATCCGATGGAACTGCTGGATGAGGTCGAGAGCGAGCTGAAAATCGCCTGTGCGCCGATCACCTGGCCGATTGGCTGCGGCAAGCTGTTCAAAGGCGTGTATCACCTCTACAACGATGAAACTTACCTGTATCAGAGCGGCAAAGGCCACACGATTCAGGAAGTGCGCGTGGTAAAAGGGCTGGCGAACCCGGAACTGGACGCGGCCGTCGGCGAAGAGCTGGCGCAGCAGCTGCGCGACGAGCTGGAGCTGGTGCAGGGCGCATCGCACGAGTTCGACAAAGAGCTGTTCCTGAGCGGCGAAATTACGCCGGTGTTCTTTGGTACCGCGCTGGGCAACTTTGGTGTCGATCACATGCTGGATGGTCTGGTTGCCTGGGCGCCGGCGCCAATGCCGCGCCAGACCGATACCCGCAAAGTCGAAGCCAAAGAGGAGAAGTTCAGCGGCTTCGTGTTTAAGATTCAGGCCAACATGGACCCGAAACACCGTGACCGCGTGGCCTTTATGCGCGTGGTGTCCGGCAAATATGAGAAGGGCATGAAGCTGCGTCAGGTGCGTACCGGTAAAGATGTGGTGATTTCCGACGCGCTTACCTTCATGGCGGGCGACCGTTCGCACGTTGAGGAAGCTTATCCGGGCGATATCATCGGCCTGCATAACCACGGCACCATCCAGATTGGCGACACCTTCACCCAGGGCGAAACCATGAAGTTCACCGGTATTCCGAACTTCGCCCCGGAACTGTTCCGTCGCATTCGCCTGCGCGATCCGCTGAAGCAGAAACAGCTGCTGAAAGGGCTGGTCCAGCTGTCGGAAGAGGGCGCCGTGCAGGTGTTCCGTCCGGTGCACAACAACGATCTGATCGTGGGTGCGGTGGGCGTGCTGCAGTTTGATGTGGTCGTGGCGCGTCTCAAGAGCGAGTACAACGTTGAGGCGATTTACGAGGCCATCAACGTGTCGACCGCCCGCTGGGTTGAGTGCAGCGACGCGAAGAAGTTCGACGATTTCCAGCGCAAAAACGAGATCAACCTGGCGCTCGATGGCGGTGACAACCTCACCTATATCGCCCCGACCATGGTCAACCTCAACATCACGCAGGAGCGCTATCCTGACGTGACCTTCCGTAAAACGCGCGAGCACTAAGTTCGCCGTCTTCACCGGGCTGCTGCTTTCTGCCGCCCGGTTTTCTCCGATACAGACTCCTCTTAATTGCGCTGCGGTTATCGCTTTTTGGCGAGATATCAACCACAAAAGCCAGCAAAAGCTGTAATCCCTACTATGATTATTCTGTCGGACGAGAAAACGGACCTGTGGGTCTGATTACGTCCATCACGCAGCAACGTGGTGTGTTGCTGGCGCATTCGCGGTTGCGAGTGGGTTAACTGATAGAAGGATGATATCGATGAATAAGACTAAGATTGCTAAAACCCTGATTGCTGCACTGGCCGGTACTGCGCTGTTAAGCGGCGCGGCAATGGCGGCTGATACCAGCAGCAGCGCGGGTTCCAAAATCGATAGTTCTATGAAAAAAGTCGATGGCTTTATGGATGACAGCGGCATCACCGCCAAAGCCAAAGCCGCGCTGGTGGACGATGAAGCGATTAAAAGTACGGATATCTCGGTCAAAACGCAGCAGGGCGTGGTTACGCTGAGCGGTTTTGTCACCTCGCAGGACCAGGCTGAGAAGGCTGTGGCGCTGGTGCAGAAGGTGGAAGGGGTTAAATCCGTCAGCGACAAACTACACGTCAGAGACAGCAAACAGAGTTCATTGAAAGGTTATGCAGGTGATGCAGCAACCACCAGTGAAATAAAAGCTAAACTTTTAGCAGATGACATTGTGCCATCGCGCAACGTGAAGGTGGAAACCACCGATGGCGTGGTACAGCTGTCCGGGGAAGTGGCGAATCAGGCCCAGTCCGATCGGGCTGAGAAGATCGCCAAAGCCATTGAAGGCGTGAAAAGCGTGAAGAATGACCTCAAGGTGAAATCTTAACGCAACCGGAACGGCATCACCAACGGTGCCGTTCCGTATTAAAAACAGTGATGTGAAGAATAAGCAGTTCGATTTTCACTATGGTAAAGGAGAGGCTTATGTTTCGTTGGGGTATTATCTTTCTGGTCATCGCTCTGATTGCTGCAGCATTAGGTTTTGGCGGTCTGGCGGGTACGGCAGCATGGGCAGCTAAAATTGTCTTTATTGTCGGTATTATTCTGTTCCTCGTGAGCCTGTTTACCGGGCGCAAACGACCCTGACCCACTGCGTTAACCATGTTAACCCGCTAGTCACATAAAGCGGAGGCCAGTCATTGCCACCATTGAAGGTGCGCCGCGACGATTGCAGGATGCGGTTGGTCAGGGAACGACAATGACTGGTTCTCCGGGATGCTGATTGAGCGCCTCCCTCAGAGCAGCAAACACTGAGGGACATCCATTGGGAATACGCATCCCGGTGTCGCTGGACACCTTTGAGCCACTGGCACTCACGCCATTCAAATCCAAAAAAATCGCGCTGGTCTGCGAAGGCGGCGGGCAACGCGGCATCTTCACGGCGGGCGTACTGGATGAATTTCAGCGCGCAGGCTTTAACCCCTTTCAGTTAATGCTCGGCACCTCAGCCGGGGCACAAAATCTCTCAGCCTTTGTCTGTGCTCAGCCCGGTTATGCGCGGCGCGTGATTACCCGATACACCACCAGTAAACTGTTTTTCGATCCGCTGCGTTTTGTGCGCGGTGGCCACCTGATCGATCTCGACTGGCTGGTCGATATCACTAAACAGGAGTTCCCGCTGGCGCTGAGCAGCGCCGAAAGCCTGTTTGCCAAAGGCAGCGAATTTTACATGTGCGCCTGCCGCAGCGATGATTACAGCGCGCAGTATTTCAATCCCACCAATCTGACCTGGCATGACATCATTAAGGCTTCCAGCGCGATCCCCGGTTTCTACCGCAGCGGCGTGCTGATGGATGGCGTGAGCTATCTCGACGGCGGCATCAGTGATGCTATTCCGGTGCGCGAAGCGGCGCGGCGTGGCGCCGATACCATTGTGGTGATCCGTACCGTGCCGTCACAGATGGCGTATACGCCGAAGTGGTTTAAACGCATGGAGCGCTGGCTGAGCGACAGCGCCCTGCAGCCGATGATCAATATCCTGCATCAGCACGAAGAGAGCTACCGCCAGATTCAGCAGTTTATTGAACAGCCGCCGGATAATCTGCGCATCATTGAAATCTTTCCGCCCAAGCCGCTGGCCAGCATGGCGCTGGGCAGTCGTCTGGCGTCACTGAATCAGGATTATCATCTGGGCCGCCGCAGCGGGCGCTATTTCCTGGCGACGCTGGGCCAGTGGCTGAGCGATGCTGAACCGCTGGCGCGACCGATTGCCGTGACGCCGCCAGCCGCCGTCGCCAACGCGCCGGATAACCGGCCGGTCAGCACGCCGCCGCTGGCGGGCAATGACGCCGACTACGATGCAGGATCGCTGGCATGAGATTTATCGACACCCACTGCCACTTTGATTTTCCGCCATTTGTTACCGCTGCCGAACACAGTATCGCGCAGGCGGCGCAGGCGGGTATCGAACGCATCATCGTGCCGTGCGTGGATGCCAGCCGTTTTGCCGTGGTGAGCCAGCTGGCGCAGCAGCATCCGGCGCTGTATAGCGCGCTCGGGCTGCACCCGATCAATATTGCGCAACATCAGGATGACGATCTCGATTGCCTTGAGCAGTACCTGCAAACGCCGGATGTAAAACGCGTGGCGATCGGGGAAATCGGGCTGGATCTGTATATGGAAGCGCCGGATTTTGCGCGGCAAACCCGGCTGCTGGAGGCGCAGCTGAAGCTGGCAAGGCGCTATGATTTGCCGGTGATCCTGCATTCGCGACGTACGCACGATCAGCTGGCGCAGCATCTGCGCCGTCACGACGTGCCGCGACGCGGCGTGGTGCACGGCTTTGCCGGTAGCCAGCAGCAGGCGGAGCGTTTCATCGCCCTTGGCTACGCGATTGGTGTCGGCGGCACCATTACCTACGCGCGCGCCAGCAAAACCCGCCACACCATCGCCAGCCTGCCATTGCAGGCGCTGCTGCTGGAAACCGATGCGCCGGATATGCCGCTGCACGGTTTTCAGGGCCAGCCAAATCGCCCGGAGCGCGCGCGTAATGTGTTCGAAGTATTGTGCCAGCTGCGCCCGGAACCGCCCGATGAGATCGCCGATGCGCTGTGGCACAACAGCCTGCGTTTGTTCGCCCTGCCGGAGTGAGTATTGATCCTGCGCCTGCCGCGATCTCACTTCATGGAACAGCGCCATTACGGTCAGTGAAGTGTTAACTCTGCTTAATGGCCGTTGCAATTTTGGTCGCGGCGCAAGTTATTGCGCGATAAATCATACCGCTCCAACTCTCCTCTGCGACTTCTGATGATGCGCGTACACCCACCTCTCTACCGCAAATTAGCTACGCTTTAACGATATCCGATACCTTTTTGCGGCAACATTTGTGATAATAATCACAATCGCATCATGCCGCGCTGTTCGGCAAAATAGCGATTTAATGTGATTAAAATCGCTAAATTCATGTATATCAGAGCGCGGTTTCTTTTTCCTTGTGACAAGCCTCGCAATTCCACGCGGCGTGAGTTGTTATAATTATCACATTCTCCGGTGAGCAGATTTCACCGGCCTGACTTTGGAGAGCACCATGACCGATCTGAATGCCGCCGCGCAGCGCGCGCTGCAACTGATGGACCTGACCACCCTGAATGAAGACGACACTGACGAAAAAGTGATCGCGCTGTGCCATCAGGCGAAATCACCGGCCGGTAACACGGCGGCGATCTGCATCTATCCGCGCTTTATCCCGATTGCACGTAAAACGCTGCGCGAGCAGGGCACGCCGGAAATTCGTATCGCGACCGTCACTAACTTCCCGCACGGTAACGACGACATCGACATCGCGCTGGCGGAAACCCGTGCGGCAATCGCCTATGGCGCGGATGAAGTTGACGTGGTGTTCCCGTACCGTGCGCTGATTGCCGGTAATCGTGACGTCGGCTTTGCGCTGGTAAAAGCCTGTAAAGAGGCCTGCGCGGCGGCGAACGTGCTGCTGAAAGTGATCATCGAAACCGGCGAGCTGAAAGAGGAAGCGCTGATTCGTGCAGCGTCCGAAATCGCGATCGATGCCGGCGCGGATTTCATCAAAACCTCTACCGGTAAAGTGCCGGTCAACGCCACGCCAGAGGTGGCGGCGATCATGATGCAGGTAATCCGTGACAAAGGCGTGCAGCAGCAGGTGGGCTTCAAACCGGCTGGCGGCGTGCGCACGGCGGAAGATGCCGCTATCTACCTGCAGCTGGCCGACGACATCCTCGGCAGCGGCTGGGCGGATGCGCGTCATTTCCGCTTCGGCGCTTCCAGCCTGTTAGCCAGCCTGCTGAATACCCTGGGTCACGCTACGGCGACCAGCAAAGCCGGTTATTGATCCACGCGGTCGCTAAAATGGCGGCCCACGGTGTCACTGCCGTCAGGTGCGTATTGCTGCGCAGCTGGCGGCTGTCATTCAGCGATAGATCGCTTTTCCGGGGAGGCAACCTTGTTCCTGCCACAAGAAATTATTCGTAAAAAACGCGACGGCCAGCCGCTGAGCGAAGCGGAAATCCGCTTTTTCATCAACGGCGTGCGTGATAACAGCGTATCTGAAGGGCAAATCGCCGCGCTGGCGATGACGATTTATTTTCACGACATGAACCTGGAAGAACGCGTGGCGCTGACCATGGCGATGCGCGATTCCGGCACGGTACTCAACTGGCAGGCGCTGAATCTCAACGGACCGATTGTTGATAAACACTCGACCGGCGGCGTGGGCGATGTCACTTCGCTGATGCTGGGTCCGATGGTGGCGGCCTGCGGCGGCTACGTGCCTATGATTTCCGGGCGCGGCCTCGGTCACACCGGCGGCACGCTGGATAAGCTGGAAGCCATTCCCGGCTTTGATATCTTCCCCAGCGACGATCGCTTCCGCCAGATCATCAAACAGGTCGGCGTTGCCATTATCGGTCAGACCAATTCGCTGGCGCCGGCGGATAAGCGGTTCTACGCCACGCGCGATATCACCGCCACCGTGGATTCTATTCCGCTGATCACCGCCTCGATCCTCGCCAAAAAATTAGCCGAGGGATTAGACGCGCTGGTGATGGATGTCAAAGTCGGATCCGGGGCGTTTATGCCAACCTTTGAGGCCTCGCAGCAGCTGGCGCAGGCGATTGTCGGCGTCGCCAACGGCGCGGGATGCAAAACCACCGCGCTGCTCACCGACATGAATCAGGTGCTGGCATCGAGCGCCGGTAATGCGCTGGAAGTGCGCGAAGCGGTGCATTTCCTCACCGGCGAGGCGCGCAATCCGCGGCTGCTGGAGGTCACGCTGGCGCTGTGCGCCGAGATGCTGATCTCCGGCAAACTGGCGGCGAACGAAGCCGAAGCGCGGCAAAAACTGCAGCAGGTGCTGGATAACGGTAAAGCGGCTGAGGTGTTTGCACGCATGGTGGCGGCGCAGAACGGCCCGACGGATTTCATCGAGCAGATGGACCGCTACCTGCCGGCACCGATGCTGAGCAAAGCGGTGTACGCCGATCGTCCCGGCATCGTCAGCGCCATGGACACGCGGGCGCTGGGCCTGGCGGTGGTGGCGCTGGGCGGTGGCCGTCAGCGCGCCAGCGACAGCATTGATTACAGCGTGGGCCTCAGCGACATGATCACGCTGGGCAGTGAGGTCAATGCGCAGCAGCCGCTGGCGGTGATTCATGCCGCATCGGAAGCGCAGTGGCAGCAGGCCGCTGCGGCAGTGAAAGCGGCGATAACGCTCAGCGACCACGCTCCGGAGGCCATGCCGGTGGTGTATCGCCGCATCAGCGAATAGTGGCGTAACTGCGTGCCAGGCAGCGGCCGTTCGGGTATACTGATCTGATCGCTTTTTTTTGACTTGTCATCGCGCTATGGCGCAGGAGACTTGCATGAAACGTGCTTTTATTATGGTTCTCGACTCCTTCGGGATTGGTTCCAGCAAAGACGCCGATAAATTCGGTGATGAAGGATCGGATACGCTCGGCCATATCGCCGAAGCGTGCTTTGAAGGCCGCGCCAATGAAGGCCGCGAAGGTCCGCTGCATCTGCCCAACATGACCGCGCTCGGCCTTGGCAAAGCGGCGGAACTCTCTACCGGCCGCTTCCCGCCGGGACTGGATCCGCAGGCGGAAATTATCGGCGCGTACGCCTACGCCAGCGAACTCTCTTCAGGCAAAGATACGCCGTCCGGCCACTGGGAAATCGCCGGGGTGCCGGTGCTGTTTGACTGGGGCTACTTCAGCGACAAAGAGAACAGCTTCCCGCAGGAGCTGCTGGATACGCTGGTAAAACGCGCCGATCTGCCGGGCTACCTCGGCAACTGCCACTCCTCCGGCACGGTAATTCTCGACCAGCTGGGCGAGGAGCACATGAAAAGTGGCAAGCCGATTTTCTACACCTCGGCAGATTCGGTGTTCCAGATTGCCTGTCATGAAGAGACCTTTGGCCTCGATCGCCTGTACGCGCTGTGTGAAATTGCGCGTGAAGAGCTGACCAACGGCGGCTATAACATTGGCCGTGTGATTGCGCGTCCGTTTGTCGGCGATAAAGCCGGTAACTTCCAGCGCACCGGTAACCGTCACGATCTGGCGGTCGAACCCCCGGCACCAACCATGCTGAAAAAGCTGGTGGATGAGAAGGGCGGCGAAGTGATTTCAGTGGGTAAAATCGCTGATATCTACGCGGAGCAGGGCATCACGCAAAAGGTCAAAGCCACCGGTCTGGATGCGCTGTTTGATGCCACCATTGAGCAGATGAAGAAGGCGCCGGACAACTCGATAGTGTTCACCAACTTCGTCGATTTTGACTCGACCTGGGGCCATCGCCGCGATATCGCCGGTTATGCCGGTGGGCTGGAGCTGTTTGACCGTCGTCTGCCGGAGCTGATGGCGCTGGTGAAAGAGGGCGATATCCTGATCCTCACCGCTGACCACGGCTGCGATCCGAGCTGGCACGGTACAGAGCACACGCGCGAGCACATCCCGATTCTGATCTACGGTCCAGAAGTAAAACCGGGCTCGCTGGGTTACCGCGATACCTTCGCCGATATCGGCCAGACCATCGCCAGCTATTTTGGCCTGTCCAGCATGGACTACGGCAAAAGCTTGCTGTAAAACAGCCACCACTTTTTGATAAGGAAGAACAACAATGGCAACTCCTCATATTAATGCCGAAATGGGCGATTTCGCGGACGTGGTGCTGATGCCAGGCGATCCGCTGCGTGCAAAACACATTGCCGAGACCTTCCTCGACGATGTGGTCGAAGTGAACAACGTACGCGGCATGCTGGGCTTCACCGGGACTTACAAAGGCCGCAAAATCTCCGTAATGGGCCACGGTATGGGTATTCCATCCTGCTCGATCTACACCAAAGAGCTGATCACCGATTTCGGCGTGAAGAAGATCATTCGTGTGGGTTCCTGCGGTGCAGTGCGTGCAGACGTGAAACTGCGTGATGTGGTGATTGGTATGGGTGCCTGCACCGACTCAAAAGTTAACCGCATGCGTTTCAAGGATCACGATTTTGCCGCCATCGCGGATTTCGATATGGTGCGTAACGCGGTTGACGCGGCTAAAGCGCTGGGCGTGGACGCGCGCGTCGGTAACATCTTCTCCGCTGATTTGTTCTATACGCCGGACCCGCAGATGTTCGACGTGATGGAGAAGTACGGCATCCTCGGTGTGGAGATGGAAGCGGCCGGCATCTATGGTGTGGCGGCAGAGTTTGGTGCCAAAGCGCTGACCATCTGTACCGTGTCGGATCATATCCGTACGCACGAGCAAACTACCGCGGCAGAGCGTCAGACGACGTTCAACGATATGATTAAGATCGCGCTGGAGTCGGTGCTGCTGGGGGATTGATTTTCCTGGGTTTTTCTTCGCCCTCACCCTAACCCTCTCCCGCCCGCGGGAGAGGGAACTGATCGAGCAACGGTTAACGCCCTCGCGCGGGAGAGGGGACTGATCGAGCAACGGTCAACGCCCTGTCCCGCATTCCTGACGTAGCCGCTCCACCGTAAACATCTGACACACTTTTACCCAGGCTTGTGCATCTTCCTGCTGGCTCTGCGGCGATCTCTCCTTATCATTAGCGTGATAATGAAGAGACTAAGCCCCTGATGAATTTCCGCAATTTCGAAGCCGAAGAGAAACTGTTTGTGCGCCGCGCGCTGGTGGCGTTTGCCCTGGTTGTTATCTGCTTCACCATTCTTGGCATCAACCTGTATCGCTTACAGGTGGATCAGCACAGCTATTACCAGACGCGTTCCAACGAGAACGACATCAAAATGATCCCCATCGCGCCGACGCGCGGGCTGATCTTCGATCGCAACGGCATCCCGCTGGTGCGCAACGTTACCTGGTACGACATCCTCGTCACGCCGTACAAAATCGACAACATGCAGGCGACGCTGAAGGCGCTGACGCCTATCGTCGATCTGACACCGGATGATATCGAAACCTTTGAGCATGAACTGAAGCAGAGCAGCCGCTATAAACCGGTGGAGCTAAAAGCCGAGCTCACCGACGAGGAGGTGGCGCGCTTCTCGGTCAATCAGTTCCGCTTCACCGGCGTCACCATTGATACCTATCAGGATCGGGAATACCCGTACGGCGCGGATCTGGCGCACGTGGTCGGCTACGTGTCGAAGATTAACGATAACGATTACAAGCGGCTCAATGCCGAGGGCGTGGGCGAAAACTATGCCGCCGACCATAACATCGGCAAGCAGGGTATTGAGGGCTACTACGAATCCCTGCTGCACGGCAAAACCGGCTATCAGGAAGTGGAAGTGGATAACCACGGCCGCATCGTGCGCGTGCTGAAAGAGGTGCCGCCGGTAGCAGGCAAAAACATCTGGCTGACGCTGGATCTGCATCTGCAGCAGTATGTGGAGAGCCAGCTGGCCGGGCAGCGTGCGGCGGTGCTGATTGAGGATCCGCACGATGGCGGCGTGCTGGCGATGGTCTCCAGCCCGAGCTACGATCCCAACCCGTTCGTGAAGGGCATCAGCTACAAAGCCTATAAAACGCTGCTGCAGGATAAAAACCTGCCGCTGATCAATCGCGTCACCCAGGGGCTGTATCCACCGGCATCGACGGTAAAACCCTACATGGCGATGTCGGCGCTGCTGAGCAAAGTGATTACGCCGGGCACCACCTTCTTTGGCGCGCCGACCTGGACGCTGCCGGGCACCGATCGCAAATACCGCGACTGGAAAAAGTCCGGCCACGGCATGCTCGACGTCACCAAAGCGATTGAAGAGTCCGCCGACACCTTCTTCTATCAGGTGGCGTTCATGATGGGCATCGACCGCATCCACAGCATGCTCAGCCAGTTCGGCTACGGCAAACCTACCGGTATCGATTTGAATGAAGAGTACGCCGGGCTGCTGCCAAGCCGCGAATGGAAGCAGAAAGTGCATAAACATACGTGGTATCAGGGCGATACGGTGTCGGTGGGCATCGGTCAGGGCTACTGGATCGCCACGCCGATTCAGATGGTGAAAGCCATGGTGGCGCTGATCAATAACGGCCGGGTGATTAATCCGCACCTGCTGGCCAAAGCACAGCGCGGCACCTGGCAGCAGGTTTACCAGCCGACCGCGCCGCAGCCGCAGATTGGCGATGCGAAATCACCGTACTGGTCGCTGGTGCGCCACGCCATGTTTGGTATGGCCAACGCGCCTAACGGCACCGGTTATAAATATTTCCATACCGCGCCGTACGGCATCGCCGCCAAGTCCGGTACGTCGCAGGTGTTTAGCCTGAAGCAGAACCAGACTTACAACGCGAAGATGATTCCGGTGCGCCTGCGCGACCACATTTTCTATACCGCCTTTGCGCCGTTTAACAACCCGCAGGTGGCGGTGGCGCTGATTCTGGAAAACGGCGGTAACGAAGGCATTACGGCCGCGCCGGTGATGCGCAATATCCTCGACCACATCTTCCTGCCGCCGCCGGATAGCAGCGTGCCGATGCAGACGGCCAGCACCGCGCAGGCGCGCTGATCAGCGGAAAAATACCCGGTTGCGGCCGTGGTGTTTGGCATCGTAGAGCGCAGCATCGGCATTGCTGTACAGCGTGTCGAAATCGGAGCCCGGCTTGCCGTAGCTCACGCCGAGGCTGGCGGTCACCAGTTGCTGCGGCAGCACCGCCAGCGGCGAGGCGTTAAGCGAGGCGTGGATCGCACCGGCGACAATCACCGCGTCGGACAGACGATAGTGCGGCAGCAGCACGGTAAACTCTTCGCCGCCGATGCGGCCAATGCTGGCGCCGGCCGGGCAGTGCGCCTGAATGCGCGTCACCAGCCCGCAAATCACCTTATCGCCCATCGGATGGCCGTATTCGTCATTGATCTTCTTGAAGTGGTCGATATCCAGAATGATCAGCGCCGCCGGGCCGCTCTCCAGCGTCTGGCTGATGCGCTGAATAATCGCGCCGCGATTCCACACCGCCGTTAGCGGATCGTGGCTGGCTTTGTACTCCAGCTCCTGCGCCAGCTGGTTTAACTGCTCATTTACGCGGTTCAGCTCGCGCTCCGCGCGATCGCTGCGGGAGATCAGCCGCCAGGTTTCGCGCATCAGGCGCTGATAGTGGCGATTCAGGTGCAGCAGCGCCTCGCGGTAATCCTGCGCGCTCAGCGTGTTTTGCGCCGCCACATGCTGTGAGCGATTCAGCACCTCGCTCTCTTCACGGAACAGCTCATTGAGGTCCATCATGACGCCAGTTCCGCCTGCAGATTAACCTGCAGATCGGTAAAATCCAGCGCCAGTTCCTGACCAAACTCTTCCGCGATGTCATCTTCCGCATCAAACAGCCAGTTCAGCGTGACGCGCTGACCGCGCTGCGCCAGCTGGTTGAACAGATCGAACAGGCTGAACAGCATTTTAGTGCTGGAGCTGTTGAAGTAGCGCAGCGCGATAGTGACGACCACCGCGTCGTTGTCGGTGGGTTGCCACTGCTCAAGGGCATCCAGCAGCGGGCGATAAAACGCCGCCGCGTTCTCCGGCCACGACTCGCCGCGCAGCGCAAACTGGCGGGTGGCAAAATCAAAACTCACTTCGGGCGTGCTCTCAGTGGCAGCGATAATCAGGTTTTGCATACAACCTCAATCCTGGTGAATGGTGGCTTTAAGCCAAAACGTGGCGTAGCCGCTGGCGGGCAGCGGACGCAGTTCATACTCCAGCGGCTCACTGACATCACGGGCAAGCGTCAGCAAACCGATATTGGCCCCTTTGCTGGTGGCGGGGCTCTCGGTGCGCAGACCGACACGGTAGGCCTGCTTAATTTCGTCGTTACTCATGGTACGCAGCAGATCGAGCCAGTCGCGCAGCTGCTCGCAGGCGGCCTGTTCGACCTGATTACTGCTCTCCAGCACGTAGTTATCGCCATCCACGTGCAGCGTTACGGTGCCAAAGCGAAAGTGCTGTTCGGCGTGGCTCAGGGTACGGCTGTCCTGCGAATAGCGCAGGATATTCTGCACAATCTCGACAAAGCTGGAGAACAGCCGGCGGCGCACTTTCAGCGGGGCCTGCTGGTTTTCCAGAAACACTTTGATCACTTCACCCATCGCGGTGATGTTCTGCGGCGAAAAGAAGCCGGTATAGTGCAGCGCAACGCTGTCGGGCGGCAGGTGCGTGCCGGTGGAAGCTGGAGGCATAAGAGGCTCGTTAATAACGCAGGCCAAACCAGGTGACGTCATCGCGTCGCGGCTGGTTGCCCTGCCAGTGAAGAAATGCCTGCGCAAACGCCGTGGAGAGCTCGGCCATCGGCAGGGTTTTATGTTGTGCAATGACCGTCTGAATCCGCTTTTTACCGAACATAATCTGCCGCGCGCCGCCGGGTTGATCGGTCACGCCGTCGCTCATCACCAGCAGCACATCGCCGGGCTGCAGTGTGCGCTGCTGCTGCGGCCAGCAATAGTCGTGCGGCGTATCGGTGTAGCCAACGCCGACGCGATCGGCCTGCAGCGCGGCTGCTTCACCCTGAATCGGCTGCAGCACCGCGTGCATGCGCGCGCTGGCCCAGCTCAGTTGATGGCTGGCCGTCTCCAGCCGCAGCGCAATCGCATCGCAGCCGTCGTTGGACAGCGAAGTCTGCTGCGAGGCATTAAGCTGGCCCAGGGTTTGTTTGATATGGCGGTTAAGCGCCTGCAGCAGGGCAGACGGCGTACGATGGTTGTGCTGCAGCGCACGCTCCAGCGCTGCATGCAGAATCACCGTCATAAACGCGCCGGGAATGCCGTGACCGGTGCAGTCGGCAATCAGCGCCAGCCAGCCGTGCTCGTCGCGGTGAAAGGCGTAATAGTCGCCGCCCACGCCGTCGCGCGGCTGCCAGTGCAGGCACCAGTCGCTCAGCTGCTGCGCCATCTGCTGCCGCGAGCGGTCCAGCATCGCGTCCTGAATCACCCGCGCGTAATCGATGCTCTGTAAAATTTGCTGATGCTGCTGCGCCTGCAAATCGGAGACGGTACGAATCAGGTCGATACCCAGACCGATGCCAATATAGCGGCCCTGTTCAGTCACGATAAAACCATCAGTCACTGATTTATCCCCGCTGGCGACCACCTGCTGCGCGACCCGATCGAGTTCGGTTTCGGCATCGATCACCAGCGGTTGTTTATCCATAAAGGCGATACAGCTTTTACGATCGTACAGCTCGCGGAAGAACGGGCGCGTCATTTGCGACAGAAAGATGTGGCGGTTAATCATGCCGAACGGCGTGCCGTTTTCCACCACCGGCAGGCCAATCAAATCTTTGTGTTCGCTAAACAGCGCCATTACCGCCGTGTTGTCCATCGCTGGCGTGACGAACGGCACCGCAATACACAGCGAACGCGCGCGGGCACGACCCGTCAGGGCGCTAAGCCCGGTGCGGAAATCAGGCTGCTGCATGAGAAAAAGTCTGGCGTTGATTAGGAATAATCTTAGGTTACGGCACGGCGATGACACTTTTATGTCACCGCCGGCCAGCGCACGCTGCTGCGCTTACTGCGGGGCTTTTAGCGCATCGGCGACGTTGCTGATGGCGCGCACCACCTCACTGGAGCTGCCGCGAATTTCGGCAATCACACCGCCCGCCTGCTGCGCGAGCACTACGCCCTGATCGGCACGTTTCAGGTTCGAAGCGATGCCTTTCTGCGCCTTATCCGCCAGCAGGTGGTTATGCCTCACCCGATTCTCGATTTCGCTGGTGGCGCGATTGATGTTCGCCGCGAGGGTGCGCACTTCACTGGCAACCACGGCGAAGCTGCGGCCATGCTGACCGGCGCGCGCGGCTTCCACCGCCGCATTGAGCGCCAGCAGATTGGTTTGGTCGGCAATACGGCGAATACTCTCCACGATGGCGCCGATGCGATCGGAAGAGTCGCTTAGGTCATTAATATTACCAGAAATACCGTGCAGTTCGCTGGCCAGCGCATTGATATTCTGCACGCTGTTCTCAATGACGGCTGCACCCTGTTGTGTGCTTTCGCTGGTATGCAGCGCGGTTTGCCAGGCCTGCTGCGCGGCTTCGCGCTCCAGCTGGTTTTTTTCCACCTGCGCGGTAACGTCGGTGGCGAACTTCACCACTTTGTACAGCTCGCCGGCGCTGTTAAACACCGGATTATAGGTGGCGCGCAGCCAGACGGTGTTGCCCTGCTTATTGACGCGCTCGAACTGGCCGGAGATATATTCACCCTGATTGAGCTTGTGCCAGAAGCGGCGATAGGCCTCGCTGGTGCGCATTTCGGGCGGACAGAACAGGCTGTGATGGCGACCGATGATCTCATCAGCGCGATAGCCCATGGTATTAAAGAAGTTATCGTTGGCCATCAGCACTTCACCTTTGAGGTTGAAAGCAATCACCGCCATCGAGCGCTCAATGGCGGTGGTCATGGCGCGCTGCTCCTGCGCATCCATGATGCGTGCGGTGATATCACTCGCCAGCTTAACGATTTTAATCACCCGACCGTGGCGATCCTGCACCGGTACGTAGTTGGCTTCCAGCCAGATCGGACGGCTGTGCTTCGCCACGCGCAAAAACTTATCGCTGAAGCCTTCGCCGCGATTCAGACGCTGCCAGAACTCGCGATACTGCGGTGACTGCACCATATCTGGCGTGCAGAACAGGCTGTGATGCTGGCCGACAATTTCTGCCAGCGTGTAGCCCATGCGCTCCAAAAACAGCGCGTTGGCGGTAAGGATGTGACCATCAGGCGTAAACTCAACCATGGCGATGGCCTCCTGCAGCGAACTGAGCGTTGCGCTGCTGTGACTGCGTTTCTGCCACGCGAGGCGCGACAGGATTCCCGATGTAATAGTGCTGAACATGGTGGACCTTATTATGGTTATGGGATGTCAGCACGGTTATCGGCGTGAGTGGCTAAAAATTCACCGCTAAATGACGCGGTTGCGCAGGTTTTTACCATCGGGTCCGGCGGTTGCTGCAAAAGGCAGCAGTCAGCTGATTTTTACCGAAAAGCGTTTGACGGTACGGCGCGAGTAAGGTTTAATGCGCCCCGTTGCCCGGATAGCTCAGTCGGTAGAGCAGGGGATTGAAAATCCCCGTGTCGGTGGTTCGATTCCGCCTCCGGGCACCACTCTTCAGAGCCTGTTCGTTAGGGGTTGAGATCCTTAACGGGCATGACAGTGGTCCCCAGCATGATGTTGGTAGTTTGCTTACCGCACCATTGTTGAACACGGGACTTAAAGTCCGGAGGATGTTGCTGCATCCTCTGGACTTCTCACATCCTTAAAAAATACTTCAGCATCGTGTTTACCTTTAGAAATGTTTTCTGTCAATCTTTTGTAAAGGTTTGCCTCCCTTTTTTTCCTCTTTTAGAATCATATCGTTAAGATTTGACTTAAGATTACTCTTAGGCCACCTCCAGCTGTTCGAGAACGCTCCTGACCTTGTTGATGTCGCTCTCAACGTATTGCAGAGTGACTGCAGGCGTTGAATGGCCCAGAAGATCCTGAGCCATTTTCAGGTTTCGGTCAGGCATACTCATCAGATTTGTAGCTATGGTGTGCCGGAATCGATGAGGACTCACAACAAAACCACATTCATTTGAAAGCCGGCGAAAAAAAGCACGCAATGGTGGATTATCCATGTTTTCACTTGTCTCATTTCTGCGACCATCAAATCGGGATAAATTGAAAAGCTGATCCTCCATCTTTGCTCCTCTTTCCAGAGAACGGTTATAAAGCATTTCTAATCTTGGTCTCAGATGACGCGTGATCGGAACAAGATGCTCGCGATGGTTTTTTGCTCCTTCCGGTCGAAGGCTTATCCAGTTATGCAAAAAATTAACGTCACATAATCGTATATGCAGAAGCTGATTCTGCCTCATCCCTGTCCTTCGTAAAGCATCCAGCACGGTAAGCCAGAACCATGCAGGCCTCAATGCCGACCTGTAGTTATAGTTTTTACCATACTGTTCATCCGCCTCCCTGGCCTCCATTAAAAGATATATTTTATTAATCTGGATATCAGTCAGGGTTTTCTTTCGCTTTACATCTGGCCGTGCAATCTTGCCATTAAAGGGATTTTTGGTTGCCGAAATATAACCTTCTTCAATCGCAAAGTTGAATAATGCTCTCATGTGAGTGAGCTTATTGTTCCAAGTGGTTTTTGTCAGACCCTCCACATTAATCACATGTCTGCGCCAGTTTAAAACCAACCTGTCATCAACATCAGCAGGAGATATGGCTGCTCCAGCAAAATTAAGGAAAGTCTTTAATACTTTTCTGTAACTCCATTCAGTTGCAACACGAAGAGTTTTACTAAAAAAATATCCTTCAATAAGTTCATCAAATGAACATGAATCTTTCATTTTGACCTCAGTTTTATAAATTCTCCCCAGCCAGTCATTTTCTGGCTGAAAGCCATGTGCTGTCCGAAGGACAGCTCCCTTTTTTAAATAAAATGTCGGCATTAATCATATAGCCTGACACTTTTGTAAAACGACCGCTCTTATCCGGCGTATCGTATTGATGGTAATGGAATAACCCCTTACCATTTCGTGAATGGTGTACGTTCAGTGCCTCAAAACTTTTTTGTAGTCTGGCCTTATCCGTATCACTGCCTCCTGCAGTCGTGGTGTAACGGTAAAAACAGGCCGGTGAGACTACAAAAACAAACTGCGCCAGAACGTGAAGCAGACTGTCCTTTTGATTTACGCTCAGCGTGCCGTCCTCAATGCTGTCCCTGATCCATTCAAGAAAGAGCACACCCGATTCTTCTCCCTTATCTTTCCTCTTTTCATCAGAATGAAACACATCAGTTGTAATTGGCGTGGCTGGACGATTATCCGCAGAAGAATTATCCATTGCCGTAGCAGTTTTCCCTTCAGCCATTAAATCAAGCAATGACAGAAGATTCTCCGTAGATCCCTGCATCTGCACTTCTTCTCCCGTACTGATGGCGTTTTCTGCAGAAAGCAGCGGTTCCTCAGCTGTGAGTGCGGATTCCAGCTCCAGTAAAGGCGCAGGTGGGATAATCTTCTCAGGCGACAACTCGTTTTCCTGAACAGAACTGTAGTCTGAAACTCCAGTTTTAATTGGCACTAAAGGACCTTCCGCATTATCGAGACTGGACAATGAGTTAGGTATTACTTCATATAATTTCGGGGGGGTATGGTCTGTAACTGATGTGATATTAACCAGAGATACCTGCTGAGGTTTTTGCCCGGACATTACGGTCTCATTTGAAAGACCGCAGCTGCTCAGGGCATCGTTAACAATACTGGTTAATATCCCGGCTTCAGCACGGCGTCCCGACAGAAATAGCAGGAGCGTATCAGTAAGAACGGGCCAGCGCTGAAGCCACAGCAGGGCCGCCTCAGGCAATAGTCTTAGCGCCACAAATACGCAGTTCATCTCGCCTGATGGTTCTATGGTCTGTCTGACCCGCCATTGCTCTCCAGGCACGCTAAGACCGGGATACCAGACCCGACCGTTTTTCAGAGCCCCTTCCATCTGCATCAGCCAGGGCAGATGATGGAACAGCCCTGCCCAGTAAGCAGCACAGACCCAGCCGGGAGTTTGCTCAGCCTGTTCTTCAGGCGTGGCGCCCGGTGGCAGCATCATGCCACGGACCAGCCTGACCGCACGCGCGGCTACGTTCAGGCTGAGTTCATTAAATCCTCCGGGACCAGAGTACGGGCCGTACCAGGCTGCCGGGCAGGTCTGCACCCTTGCCGCCATCTCCTCCAGAGGCCTGAGCCACCAGGCTTCAGTGACTTCTTTTGAAAACGGGCTGTTTTCTGTCAGCACCCTGATGAGGCGACGGTTTTCGTTTGTCTGCAGTAGCACACTTCCCGTCTGAGCAGGGTGCCAGCTACCGTCAGCAACAGGCCGGGATGACGTGTCTCCCTTAGAGAGTCTCTCTCCCGGCTGGCTTTCCTGTCTGCCTCTGCCTGTTAACCAGTTAAGTCCAATCACCGTCACCTCCGCCGGAATATGCCTGCTGAATATGACGCTAAGCTAAAAGCTCTACGGACAATTTCAACCGGAAACCCGTAACCGTCTCTGACAGAAATCCTGCTTGTTAAAATGTTCAGAAGTGGTTTCAGATTTTCAGGGTGATCTGGTAACACCGTGATGCTTTCCTGCATACCTCTGATTACACCGGTATCGCGAGCCATCGTATGCAACAATTCTTTGTTTTGTTTTTTTTTATGATCTGGCTGGCACTGTGCGGGTCTTTGAGCCTGAGTTTCCCCCTCCAGGGCACTTCCACCGGGTTTTATCTGGTATGGGTGCTGCTGTTCTGTCTTCCCTTTCTGCTTCGCCCGCTCGCATGGGCAGAGCGGCAGTTAAGACCGGCGCTGACGCTGATCCGCCATCGTCGCAGTCGGGCGTGGGTGCACCTCGCCCCCTGGCAGCCCACCACAGATCTGACGCCAGAGCGGGTCCATCAGTTCTGGCAAGGCGTGAAGGCGTCAACCCGACAGGCTCTGGAAAAGCACCACATCGTTATCATCTCCTCGCACCTTCTGACCGACATTCGTGCCCGCCGGATGCTGGCCTGTATCGCTGAAGGTGGACTCACCGTCCATCACCACACTTACCGTATCCCTTTTACACCGGCGATGAGAGCGCTGATGCAACTGGAAATTCTCTTCCGGCAGTGGCGCTGGCGCACGGAATTCCGTAGTGACTGGCCCGTGCTGATACTACGGCGTAAATCTTCCTGGTCGGAAAAATAATTTCTGGTGTTAGGGCGTTTAGGGAATGTTCACACTGACTACACACATGCATTCGAATTGAACGATCATGTGCAGCCCTTCATTCCACAGGCTGTTAATATGAAAAAAATTCTCTCCATTATGACCCTTTTAATAACGCTAACCGGCTGCAGCGGCAATAACCTCACAAGCTATCTCAACCCTGTCAGTCAGCAACCGGTAACAGGCAACGAAGAGTCGGCAACACGCAATAATACGGTGTGAAAGTCTGGCCCGGGTCCTCTTGATACGCCTGCTATGAACCTTAAACAGCATTACGGGTTTGTATCTGACATCGATCTCTCCGCGCACGTAACAGCTGTCAGGGTAATGCAGGCTGGTCAGCATCGGCGATCGCCGAAGGCACCAGTTGGCAGGCACAGCCGGGTAGCTACTGTCGCATGAGTCGGAACTTGGCAGGAAATGACCGCCTGACTCTCGATGTTCGGGGGAACAGCAAAGAGAGCTTTATCACAGCAACCTATATATCTTCTAATAAGGAACAACACTTGGACCACTGTCTGGCCCGCCTTCAGCGACAGGCGTTGTTCTGCAAGCTCGTGCGGTACGGAGTACCAGTGACGGACATATTCGACGCGGTAGTAAGGGCCCACCTAAATTGACTTATATTCGGTTTATCCATACGGCGAAAGCGGTAGCGCTGAGAGTGCGGCTGCGTCCAGCTCGCGGAAGGGCTCAGCGCGGCTCTGGTTGCCGTAGGCTTTCATCGGACGGTTGTTCATGTCCGTCAGCAGCTCGTGCAGGCGCGTATTTAGCGCCCTCAGCGTGTAGAAGGTCTCACCGCGGATGCGCGCCAGCAGCCACCTTTCCACGATGAGCACGCCGTTTTCTGCTTTCTGATTATCCTTCGGTTTATACGGGCGGGCATCAAGAATGCGTGTCTTTAATGAACCAGGTGGTTCTGTTAATATAATTTCTTCTACAGGGAGAAATAATATGCGAACGCTGACCGAACAAAAACGAACTGACATCCTGAACGCTGCCACGACCGTCTTTCTTGAGCAGGGGTATGAACGCGCCTCCATGGAAGGAGTGGCAAGAACAGCAGAATGCTCCAAAGCCACGCTTTATAACTACTTTGCCTCCAAGGAAAGCCTTCTTGAGGCCGTCGTCAGGGCCTACGGCACCAACTTTCTGACGCGCGCTGCAGATGATCTGTGCAGTCAGGACAGCCGCCATCTTCCTCTGCCTGACAGGCTGCAGCGATTTGGCGAAGGCATGCTGGGTGCCATGACGTCGGACTGGAAGGGACTTCAGTTGTATCGCATGGTCATCGGCGAGGCGGGCCATTCCGGCATCGGTGATATCTTTTATGAGTCCGGCGTCCGGGAAAGCATGAACGCCCTGGCGGCGCTGATGGAGCAGCATATTGAAGCGGGCGACCTTCTGCCCTCCAGCCCCGAACTACGTGCGAAACAGTTTTCTGCGCTAGTGAAGGCCGAGGCTGACGAGCTCTTTCTCCGTCATCACATGCCGGCTTACACGCACGATGATATTGTCGGCATGGTGCGAAGTGCTGTAAACGTGTTTCTGTCGGGCACGTCACCGCGCTGACAAAGCGAGACGGCCTCGGACGATTCAATAAAACCCATTGACAAATTTGACTCCATAAATAAACTGATACGTACAGTTTATTTATGGAGGTAAGTTAATGCTTAATCGTTTTATTATGGTAGCAGGTCTGACCATGGGGTCACTTCTGCTAAGCGGCTGCGTTTCTTTATTCTGAGGAACTGACATGCGTCTTGTTTACAGCCTCATCACCGGCATGGCCGTGCTGATGCTCTCCGGGTGTCTTTCCGTCGGCAGCCACATCTGAACCTTTCAGGCCCGCCTTCCGGCGGGTTTTTTCTGGCGCTGTTTGCACCCGGTCAGAATGACGCCTCCGTCAGCATGAGTACAATCAAGGCGCTGATGGCGAGAGCCACTGGGGTTTCAGTAACAAGCAGCTTCATAAGCGAGTTCTGACGGACTCCCCAGGCGCCTTCAGCATATTTTCGCCCACGTCGGGCTTTCAGGCGCCGTATGTGGACGACTTCTGTAATATTACTGATGACGCGCCACCACATAATCATCACGGTCGCAGCCAGGACGCCAAATAAAATCAGAATGCTTAGCGTATTCCAGTCCCCCAGGAGGCATCGGTATTAATCCCTGTCAGTTTCTCAATCAAATGTATTCCCCTTCATGTAAAGTTATCGCTGATGGTGCCCTCAAGCTGGCGAACCGTACAGTTCGAGACCGGTGCTGTGGTTTTTCACCAGAGAGTGACGTCGCTAAGCACCAGCAGCGCACACAGCGCATCCACGACAAGGCATTCCGCCACCAGGAATATCCTCAGCGGTTCTGATGAGACCCCCCATACCCTGACGGCATAGTATCTGGCCCGCAACTTCCCGAACTGGCGCAGGCGGTATATCTCCCTGAGGTTACCGGCGGTTCTCAGCAGGGCGAATGCCACGGTTATCAGCATGGCTCCATACACGAACCATTGCCGCGGCGGCGTATTTTCCAGCGTCTCCGCTATCAGACAGCCATTCATTAGGCGATCCTGACGTCAAATGCGGTGAGGACGCCGCCGGCAATAAAAATAAGCGCCAGAGCGGCTCTGATAAGCAGCGACTTCATGCTTCTACACGTGCCGCATACTGGAGCAGAAAATCAGCCGTTCTGCGCCTGACCTCTTTGCGGAGCAGTACCTTAACCTGCTGAACGCCGGCCATGAGGTTCAACAGTTCCTCCGTCTGCGTCAGGTAGGCGCGCGCCATTTCGCCGGAGGGCCGGCAGCGCAGCTCTCCGCGCAGCATTGCCGTATCAATAACGCTCCGGGCATAATCCGCTGCCGGCGTAAAAAAGGTGTCCCGTCCCCTGCAGTGAGGCGGGCCCCTGGTTTCGCCGCATTTCTGCAGCGTCAGCATCATTCTTATCAGCCTCCGCCGCACCGGCAGGCCGGAATAGCGAAGCGGTAGAGTCCAGATAAAACCAGCGCGCCCATCGCTCTCTTCCCGCCTGGGCTCCGGCACGTCCTCCTTAAGTGCCGGCACGATCACCTGCTGAGAACGGGCTCGGTGAGTGGCGCCTGATGACGAAAATTCCGGGTAAATGTAAAGCATGCTGTACTCCTCGTATGAAAGTTACAGACACGAAATGAAACATTCTCTTGACAGAGTCAGGATAAACCATATTAACTGAACCGTACAGTTCATTATTTTAAAAAGTAACCGGAGAATATTTTATGGTTTGCCTGACAAAACAGCTGTTCCGTACGCTTATCCTGACCGCCGTCATTGCCGCTGCGGGGTGTTCGTCCACCTCACCGGTAAAATATTCCGGCATTGAGTCCACGTCCCGGATGACCCCCAACACGGCTGATGACAGCGACCGGATCCCGTTCCGCTACGCCGCGCCCGTTGACTGGAGTAAATACCGGAGTATCATCATCGACCCCGTCGAAATCTATAGCGGCAGCGACGCGCAGTTCAATGACCTGTCCCAGGAAGACCGGCGCAATCTGGCAGACTACATGCAGAAAAAGTTCGCCGAAGTGCTGGCGGAAAAATTTACCGCAAACACCCACGCCGGGAACGCGCCTTCTCTCCGGCTTAAGCTGACGCTGACCGGCGCGGACACGACGCCTCAGGTTGTGGGGACTTTCACGAAGTTCGACCTGGCCGGCGGCCCGTACAATATCGTCCAGTCCGTGCGAGGAGGCCGCGGCCTGATGAGCGGATACGTCAACTATGCGGTGGAAGTAAAAGATGCAGCGACCGGCGAGCTTCTGCTGGCCTACGTGGCGGAGCAGTACCCCAACGCCATGAACGTGGGTGCAACGTTTGGCTCAATGAGCGCGGCAGAGACCGGGGTGGACAAAGGCGCGGAGCAACTGCTGGAAAAACTTCGCTGAGGCAGGCGACAACCGAAACGGTTTGCTGTTAGTTAGTAAGTGCCCCTGCATATGCTGACAGATATTCTTGTCAGGCCGTTCCGGCCCGGGTCAGGACTACATGGGAGGCAGACTTTGAAACTTCTGGACAGCTATACGCTGGATGAGATTGCGAGCCTGACCAGAGGCGTATTCCGCTTTCGTGAGCTGTGGCTCCGGGAAACGACCGTTACAGGCAGCCGGTGGCAGGCGGCCCATCTCCGTCGTGAGATTATTACAGGAGGGGGGCGTACGCTCTTAACCCTAGCCGGGGACGGTAGTGTTATCCCTGACGAGCATTCCCGGGAAAGATATGCGGGCGACGACGGCAATCCGGAATTAACTGGTAGGGGTGAACCTGGCGTGTGTGTTGAGAGGCTTGACGACCATCTCTATCGGGTGAAAACCATGACAGCGGAAAGTCACACTGTAGGTGGAGGGGGGAAGAAAAGCAGAAGAGAAGCGTCATGATATAAATACAGGTAATTGTGGGGTACGTCTGTTAAAGCATCCCGTCAACCTGGGATAATGGGCTTTGCCTTCTCGCAGGGCATTCCACCATTGTCACGCTGAAGCTTGCCACCGCGTTTCGTATCGCGAGATATCCAGGAAAGGTCCAGCAGAACCCATGGGGAACTGGCGGAAGCCAGCATTACACGTCAGGACAGCAGACTGTGGAATACGGCCCCCCGCCTCAGCGACAGGTCTCAGAAATGGCGGTCAGCGTTGGAAATCCGCACAGGCAGCGCCTGGCTGGGGACGTGCTGGCGTATCCGCCCGCGCTATGCGTAGTGGTCGTGGCCGGCGCTAGGCGGGCTGAGTTCGACGCCAGAAAAGTGCTGACAGGTTTTCTGTCGCACTCTATAATCAGGTAACAGGGTGATGGCGTACCACCCTCTCCAACCGCTCCGTTCCGGAGCTGATGACGCCTGATGTGACTCTTGATTTACAGGAGGCGCGTCAGGCCGTCCCTTACTTTCTTCCCGGCCTGCGTGCTTCCCTTCTACGGGGAGGTATCTGTGATACACGTTTTTGGCCACATCAATCCTGACAGTGACGCCATCTGCACGGCCGTCGTCGCCGCGCACTGGCTGACCGGGCGCGGCATGGACGCCCGGGCATGGCGTCTCGGCGAGGCTAACCGCGAAACCTGCTTTATCTTTGACGCCGCCGGTCTTGCGCTGCCGCCGCTGCTCGCATTTCCTCTGAAGGATGAACGGGTCTGGCTGGTTGATTTCACCGAGCCGGCGCAGGGGCCTGACGACCTACTCCGGAGCAACGTCGTGGGCATCACTGACCACCACCGGCTGGGCGGGCTGGTAACGCAACTGCCGCCGGAGGTACATATTTGCCCGATTGGCAGCAGCGCCACGCTGCTCTGGCTGCTGATGGACGCAGAAACGCGCCGCGCGCTGCCCCCGACGCTCGCCGTGCTTCTGCTGGGCGCGCTCCTGAGTGACACCGTGAATCTTCGCTCGCCGACCACCACCGAAGACGATATCCGTTCGGCGACCGAACTGGGCGTGCTGTCCGGCGTAAACCGCAGAGCCTTCGCCCGTGACCTTCTCGCCGCCAAAACAGACGTCAGCGGCCTCAGCGCACAGCAGTTGCTGGAAAGGGACCTCAAGTCCTTCGTCATTGCCGGCACCGACGTGCGCATAGCCCAGATTGAGGTCAGCTCACCGACACAGGTTGCCCCCGTGATGAACGACCTGCTTGCTGCCCTGGCGTATCTGGCTGACCAGTCGGGTGCCGGCCTGGCGGTGCTGATGCTGACCGACATTCGCGCCGGGTTTTCAACGCTTTACTTCGCCGGGCGGGAAAGCGTTAACGCCGCCTCCTGCTCCGTACCGGGCATGCTCAGCCGCAAAAAACAGCTTCTGCCGTGGCTTGAGTCCCGCCTTAACCAGAACGGGAGTTCATTATGACCTGCTACACCCACGCACTGATACTTGTGAATGATAAAGACGACGGCACCCTTCTGCTGAAACGGGCGGTCGCGCTGGCGCAGCCGCTCGGCATGAAAATTACCCTGGCGCACATCAGCGACGACTACCGGGAGATGAACTACGTGTCCGACAGCCTGTTGGACGACGTCGTGTCGGAGGAGGTGGTGAAGGCTAAAGCGTTTCTGAGCGAGTTGGCGGCTTCAGTGTCTGAGGCGGTCGATACGCGGGAACTGGTCACCATGCACCGTTTTGAGGACGTGGAGAGGTGCATCGCGGAGCTGGGCGTGGACCTCGTGCTTGCCGGGCACCGCAACCGCTTTATGGGAATGCTCACCTCCCGCTCGGCGGAATACATCAACCACCTTACGGTGGATGTGCTTATCACTCACCTGACTGACTGAACCGGGAGAAACACCATGCATTTTACACTGGATAACGTGACCGCCCGGGAAATTCTTGACTCGCGCGGCAACCCCACGGTTGAAGTCGAAGCCCGGACCGCGGACGGGATGATGGCGCGCGCCTCGGTGCCTTCCGGGGCCAGCACCGGGTCGCGCGAGGCCGCAGAGCGCCGCGACGATGACGCACACCGTTTTGGCGGCAAAGGCGTTCTGGATGCCGTCAGGGCGGTTAATACGGAAATCTGCCAGGCCGTGCGCGGCAGCGACGTGCGCGAACAGCGTCAGTTGGACAACATCATGCTGGCGCTGGATGGCACGGAGAACAAGAGTCGCCTGGGTGCCAATGCCATTTTGGGCGTGTCGCTGGCGGTGGCCCGGCTGGCGGCTCAGGCCTCGCACGAGCCGCTGTGGCGCTACCTGGGGGGCCTGCAGGCGAACCTGCTGCCCGTGCCGTGCATGAACATCATCAACGGCGGCGTGCACGCCCGCGGTCAGGGCGCGGACTTCCAGGAGTTTATGATAGCCCCGCACGGCGCGCCCACGCTGCGCGAGGCCGTACGTCAGGGCAGCGAGGTCTACCAGGCGCTGCGCCAGATCCTGCTGGACAAAAACCTCTCGGCGGCAGTGGGCGATGAAGGCGGCTTTGCGCCCGCCGTGTCGTCGAACCGCGACCCGCTGGCGTTTATCGTACAGGCGATTGAGAAGGCGGGATACCGGCCCGGAGAGGACATCAGCATCTGCATGGACCCCGCATCAAGTGAGTTTTACGCTGACGGTCAGTATCATCTGCGCACCGAGGGCAGCGCGCTGAGCGCGGCGGAAATGACGGCGTACTACGGCGAGCTGATGGACCAGTTTCCGGTCATCCTGCTGGAAGACGGCCTGGCCGAGGACGACTGGGCGGGCTGGAAGCATCTGCACCAGCAGCTCGCGGGCCGGGCCGAGCTGGTTGGCGACGACCTTTTTGTCACCAACGTGAAGTACATCCAGCGCGGCATAGACGAAAACCTCGCCAGCGCCGCGCTGATTAAGCTCAATCAGATAGGCTCGCTCAGCGAAACGCTGGACGCCGTGGCGCTCTGCCAGCGGCACGGCTGGGGCGCGTTCATGTCCCACCGCAGCGGGGAAACGACGGACACGTTCCTTGCAGATTTGACGGTGGCACTGCGCGCGGGACACCTGAAAACCGGCGCGCCGTGCCGCGGCGAACGCGTGGAAAAGTACAACCAGCTGATGCGCATCGAGCAGGCGCTGGGTGACGATGCGCACTACGCGGGGCTTCATGCGTTTGTGCGCCGCACGTAATGCATCCGCCGGACGGTCCCCGTCCGGCACGGGAGCACTGCCTGTGGCACCTGCAACGCTGATCCTTTTGCGTCATGGCGAAAGCCAGTGGAACCGGGAAAACCTTTTTACCGGATGGACGGACGTGCCGCTGACGGACCGGGGGCGGCAGGAGGCCGACCGGGCCGGTGACGCGCTGCGGGCAGCGGGCCTGATGCCCGACCGGGTCTTCACCTCGGTGATGACGCGCTGTGTTCATACGGTCTGGCGGGTGCTGGACCGTCTTGACCGCAGCTGGACGCCCGTGGAAAAAAGCTGGCGGCTGAACGAGCGCCACTACGGTGCGCTGCAGGGGCTGAACAAGGACGCGGCTGCCCGGCTGATGGGCGCAGAGACCGTGCGGCTCTGGCGCAAAAGCTTCAGCGGTATTCCGCCCGCGGACGCGGAGGCTCCGGCGCAGCTGCGTCGGGACCCGCGCTACCGCCGCGTTGCGCTGGCCGACCTGCCTGCAACGGAAAGCCTGGAAATGACCCTGCGTCGCGTCATGCCGTACTGGCACCACGTTGTGGTGCCACAGTTGCGCTGCGGAAGTACCGTTCTGATCGTGGCGCACGGCAACACGCTGCGCGCCCTGACCGTCTTTCTGGACGGCATGCCCTACGACAGCGTGGCACAGTTGCATATCCCGACCGGCGTGCCGGCCGTATACCAGATGGATGCGGCCGCACAGGTCGTGTGCCGTTATGTTCTGAATATTAAAAAAAAGGAGTGAACGTGAATCAGCTTTTTGCCGTCATCACCGGCGGTGCTTTAGGGTGTGTTATCCGCTGGCAGCTGGGCGCGCGCCTGAACGCGCTTTTTCCGGACCTGCCGCCGGGGACGCTGCTGGTCAACCTGCTGGGTGGATTTATCATCGGGTCGGCGCTGGCGTATTTTCTGCGCCATCCCGGCCTCGATCCGGCCTGGCGGCTGCTCATTACCACCGGGCTGTGTGGCGGAATGACGACCTTCTCCACATTTTCAGCTGAGGTTTTTGCCCTGCTGCAGTCCGGCAGCTATGCCTGGGCAGCCGCCTCGGTGCTGATGCACGTGCTGGGTTCGCTGGCCATGACGGCGGCAGGATTTTATATCATGACGCTGTGTGCTTAACCCGGACCGTACGGCCTTTAATCCAGGGGAGACCTCAGTGCAACGACCGCTGCACTGAGGTCAGACAGTTCAGTATATTGTTCAGAAGCGCTCTCTGCAGGCCTGACCCGACAGGGTTACGCCTGTAATGCTCGGGACACTGTCGTAACAGAGTTTCAGGTCTGCCTGTTCTGGTAAAGGTCCCAGCGATTGCCATAGAGGTCCTCAAACACGACAACCATTCCGTATTCTTCCTCCCGCGGCTCCTGACAGAAGTGGACGCCTTTTGCCTTCATAGTATTGTAATCGCGCCAGAAGTCGTCGGTCTGCAGAAACAGAAAAACCCGTCCGCCGCACTGATTGCCGATAAAGCCTTCCTGCCGGTCGTTCGACGCGCGGGCAAGAAGAATAGCGCAGTCGCTGTCAGGGTCCGGCGTAACCACGACCCAGCGCTTACCCGGCGGCGGCGTGTCCTCAATCAGGGTAAAGCCCAGCTTATCGGTGTAGAACTCAATTGCACGATCATAGTCATCGACCACGACATGGCCATACGCTGCTGGCCATGCTCATCAAAGCCTGAAACAAGCCCGTTACGGTTAAGGTAGATGCCGGACATGGCTAGGCTCAGGCGCAACTGCCTGCGGTCGCTCCACTCGCTCTCTGCCAGCACCTGATATATCCAGAAGGTGAGCTTGACCACGTGCAGCGCGTGCTGCCGCCGGAACAGGTCGTTCTGAGCCTTCAGGTTGCCGTTACCGGCCCGCCAGGGTTAGTCCGGCTGGCCGGGAAGGTAGGCGTGCAGCCCTTTCTCACGGCCCTCCCGCAGCAGCCTGTTGATATCGCTGGCCAGCTCCTTCGGAAATTGCCGCTACTTATCAACCATCGCCAGCTAAACGGCCGAGAGAGAGCCGCACTATGAGAAAGGCGCCAGAAGGAGATTACTTTACGTACTGCCAGATGTGCCTGGGTACCCGGTCAAACAGCTTGCCAGCGGCAAGCTCGGCCTTTCGATGGTCATAAGCCGACGTCATCGCAAATTCTTCATCAGGGTCGCCGGTATAGCTCAGGTGCTCATAAACCCTCTCCAGCGTTTCCAGATTCTGGTATCGCCGGAACTTTAGCAGCCATTCGGTACGGTTCATCCATATTCCACATGTTAATTAAGAGTCAGCGAAGGGGCCGGATAATGAGACTATCCGGCAAAAATAAAAACTGGCAATAAGCTGATTTACCTTACTTTTTCGATAAACAGCATCGGTACTCGGCGGTAAATAACTCAACGGCCGCAGCGGAAAACATCAGATGGCTGCCGTAAGATTTGATAGCCACGGGCAGGGCAATGCCCCGGAGCGGTTTTCCGGCACTGGCAGCCTGCCAGAGTGCCAGCGGCGCGATACCGGCCTGGCGAGCGAATGCGTCCAGTGATACCAGCGGCTCATCGGCATCCGGAGCAGAGGGTACAGATGAACGCGTCTGCCACTGCTTTAAGAAGGCTACAGCCTCCTCCTGCAGGAACATCACGGCAGCGCCGCGCACCTGACGACGTCGGGGGAGAGTAAAGCCTGCCAGCACCCCGTCCGTGCGCGTCGCCTGTAGCAGGTCGCCCGGCCGGATGCCGAGCATCTCGGCAAAGAGATCCAGTCGAATATACATGTCTTACCTCTTTCTGGTGTGTGAAAGGCAGTCCATCGCGGGTCCCGGGCATAAATGCTACGGTGACTGAGATTAATCCTGGGTGGAAAAGTATAGATGCCACAGGAGAGACCGCCAGACCAGTACGTGGATGTCACACAACGTAACAACAATTTCAGTTATTCAGCAGGTGCCATGGACCCGCTATGACGCCTGCTGAACATGAGAATAAACAGTATCTTCAGGCGCCTGCCAGCGGCTCCGCAATTAACATCGCGGACAGGCTCTGCTCATGCGTCATATCATCGGGCAGGAGCAACTCTATGCCGAGGCAAGGGGGGCTAGCGTTTACGCCGCAGTGCCGGAAGCCCGCAGGCGACCGCTTAACGCAATCATCGACCGGAGCACGTCCGGTAGGCTGGCTGATCTCCTTTGAAGCCATCAGCTACGTCAACCAGAGCATGTTCGGGCAGGGGGCGGTTGCCGCCAACGCCCTGCTGCGCATGATCAGCGTATGGTTTGCTCTCTCCGGGGGCAGCTGTGGTGCCGCTCGCATAACGACGGGCACTCCGGCCTGAAGGTTACGCAAGCGAACCAGCAGAAATGACAGAGCCGGCCGGGTATTACATTACATCAGGAAAAAAAACCGCCGGCGGCGGGAAAATTCGTTACGGGAAACATCTCATATCATTCTGACATCTGAAAAAAATCAATTTCATCATAAGGTTAGTATTATATACTGACAGTTCAGGGAGGCAACCAGCGGAACGGTTGCGCATGCGGAGGGATGATACGCCCTGCCGGACGGTGCATTAATTTCAGGTTGAACATACCGTGGCAGAGGCTACCATTGGTGGCAGAGTTCTCCGGCAGATACCGGCAAGGCAGGCATCTGCCCTGACTGAAACCAGGAATGTGGTGCAACGTAATGTACAGAACAGAAGATGAAAAACGGGCCGACACGAAGCTCGGTGAGGCGGTGCTTTTTTTACTCAGAGAGAAAGAACCGGTTAATGAGATAACGCTGCTCCTCCGGCTGCAGCAGATGCTGATGACGGAAAAGGATGCCGGCTGCAGAAAGGCAACCTTTTCCGCCATCCGCGAAGCCGAAGGGGCATTACGCAGGCAGCATCAGGACGGTGCCGCCGGCCGCGTCCTGAACCGGACAGATGACCCGGAACGGGCTGACGTAACCGTCCCGGGTGCAGCGTTCAGGCACTGATTCACCGGCCATCCGGCTGTGTGTCAGCCGGTGGCCTGCTGAGTCCGCATCATCCATCCGTGTCTCCGGCGACGACGCGGATCGCCCGATCGTAAAGCTTTTTACGGCCGTCCACCGACCGCGCGGCCTCCTGCTCCAGGACGGTCAGGATTTGCTGCATGCCCACCTCTTTTCCTGACTTCAGCAGGGCCGAGACGGCCTGCCCTATTACTGACGCAATGCTTTCCGTATTATCCGGACTGTCGCTACCCAATTCATACTCCTGACGCACAACTGGTGTCGTGCTTATATCGCCGGGAACGACGTCATTCGGGTCACCCGGCGGGGTTATGATGTTTCCCGCACCCGGCGAGAAGCGGTATCATGTGCGGGCACGCGCCAGCTTTTCCCGCAGCGCGGCGACCCGGCTGGTCAGCTCACCCAGCTCATCACAGGCCGTATCCATCACCGACACCATATCCGCGGGCACGCCGGCGGCCGTTATCTTCAGCCGGCGGCCCTGCTCCGTCAGGAAAACCAGCACGCGCCGCTCATCATGCTGCATGTCGCGCTGCCGGCAGATAACGCCGATCTTCTCCAGACGCTTCAGGAGCTGGCTGAGCGTGCCGGAGTCCAGCCGTACGCGCGCGCCGACCTCGGAGACCGTCAGGCCATCCTTTTCCCACAGCACCAGCAGCACCAGGTACTGCGGATAGGTCAGGCCCAGCGGCTTCAGCCGGGGCTGATAGAGTTTCGTCATGGCAAGGGATGCCGAGTAAAGCGCAAAGCACAGAAACTGGTCAATGGTTTCAGGTGCCGCTGCGGCAGGAACCGCATCGCAGTTTGCTGGAATGTCATCTTTCATATCATCACGTTTTCCGGATGGGGCCGGGTGCGGCGTGACAGCATGCACCGGCCAGCGGTTCAGGGCGCCGGACACGCTTCTGTCAGTCAGTCTGCCTCACCGGCCGGACAGCAGCGATTCTGCGCCCCATCAGGGCGCGCACAGTATTGGGTCAGATTAAATTGATGTCAACGTGAAGCGGCTGGCCGGTTCAGCGCGTGGCGGCCGCACAGCGCATAAAGTTGTTTATCACCATAATCATCCGGCCTACTGCTATCAGGTCTGCGGTCAGCAGCAGATCCGTGCGGACCATCCGGTCCATCAGGACCCGGTCGTTCATCTGTGCCTGGATTCTGGCATAGAGGGCTGTCAGGTGCACCCAGTTGTTGGCAAACGTGTCTATGCTAAGGTATTCCCCCTCGCTGAGCTGCCGTAACAGCGCGTCCACGTCGGCCTTAAGAGAGGTGATCCGGTCCGGGCCGGCGAATACAGTATCGCTATCGTACGTCATACGCGGAAGGTCTCCACCATGCCGAGCAGGGCACGGGCCTGCTCTGACAGCGACTGCGATGCCGAAGAGGACTCTTCCACCAGGGCGGCGTTATTCTGCGTCACTCCGTCCATCTGACTGACGGCGATGCTGACCTGAGAGATACCCTGCATCTGCTCGCCGGAGGAGAGGGAAAGGCTGTCCATGGCGTCTGCCAGCTCGCCCACCATGCTGACAACCCTCAGGATACTCTCTCCCGTGCCGGCGGCCGCGGCCACGCCGCCTTCGACCTGGGAAACGGCCTGTTCAATCAGCAGCTTGATGTCCCGCGCCGCGCTGGCGCTGCGCTGGGCAAGTGACCTGACCTCCCCCGCCACTACGGCAAACCCCCGGCCCTCCTCGCCGGCGCGTGCGGCCTCTACGGCCGCATTGAGCGCCAGAATGTTGGTCTGGAAAGCAATGCCCTCAATGACCGAGGTGATGTCCCGGACCCTGACCGCGCTCAGCGAGATCTCGTTCATGGTCTCCGACATGCGTTGCACGTCAGCCTCACCCGCGCGGGCCAGCGAGGCGGTTTCGCGCGCCGTGCCCGCAGTCTGGTGCGCACCGGCCGCGTTGCTTTTCACCGTGGCGGTCAGCTGCTCCATGCTGGCTGCCGTCTCTTGCAGGGCGGCAGCCTGCTGCTCAGTGCGCGAGGAAAGCTCGGTATTTCCCTGCGAAATTTCGTCTGCGGCGAGCGCCACCGAGGCGGACGCATCCTTAATCTGCGACACCAGCCCGCGCAGGTTAGCCTGCATGCCTTCCAGCGAGGCAAGCAGGCTGGAAGTATCGCCGCGGCGCAGCGTGACCGGAGAGGTCAGGTCACCGGCGGCGATGGCGGCGGCCAGCGCGCGGGCCTGAGCAGGTTCACCGCCCAGCTGGCGCATCAGCATGCGGACGAGCAGATAACAGGTTGCCACCGACAGCAGAACGGACAGCAGGGCCAGGCCCGACAGGATAGCGGCCGTCCGGGCGGTGCGGGCACTATTTTCAGATACCGTATCCCGGCTCAGCTGCATCTCAATGTCCGTCAGGTCATCAAGGGGTGTCAGTAAAGCCTTCTGCGCCGGCCGGGCGGTGGCCATCAGAAACGCGGTAGCCTCCTGCTGGCGGTTATCCAGCCCCAGCTTTCCGGCCGTCATCAGGGTGGAAAGTGCGGCTCCCTCCGCTGAAAGCACTTTCTCCAGGGCAGCCTTCCCCTGAGCGGTAACGTTGCCGGACATGCTTCTTTGCAGTTGCTCACGATTACGGATATACGCATCACGCTGAGCAGTCAGGCGCTGCCACTCGGGCTGCATCTGTGCCGGGTCAGACAGCAGGGCCAGGTTGCGCGCGGCAATCGCCATGTCGCGCACGCCGTTCCGTATGTCCACGACCAGTGCAAAGCGCTTCATCTTCACGTCGACGGTGTCGTTCATCCCCTCCCTGGCCTGCCACAGTGCGTGAACGGCGATAGCTGTGCACAGGATAAAAAGCAGGATAAGCAAACCAAATCCTGCGCTGAGGCGTGTTGAAATTTTCATCAGTTCTCCGGGAAACATTTGTTTGGTGAAGGGGTATCGGCAGAAAGCGTTGATTCAGTAGGGTTGAGCGCAACAAAATTGCACGCAATATAGTTTTTCACTGTCGTGGCAGGCAACCACATCACCTGAATATCCTGCTGCGCACGGTAATAACACCCGTCAGCGGATGGTCCCGGCATGCCTGAGCCGGTCAGGCCGACACCGGGTGAATGTTCCATAGACCCTGCTTAGCCGGGCGTGCCGTGACGCACCGGCAGGGCTCGTTCAGCCCACCCGGCTAAAGGCTATGCAGCCTTACTTGCCGGTAAAGTGCTGCCGGCACCGAAAACCGTAACCGGACCGGATGCAGTCAGATCGGTTGCACGCTCTGCGGAAACCGGCTGGCTGAAGAGGTAACCATGACCTGTCTGCCGGCAACACATCGCCTGAGCCCCGCCCCGTTCGTAGTAGGACTTACCTCACTGCATCTGCAAAAGCAGCCTCTCGGGTCATTAATGGGATCCCGCACCTACTAACAGGGCAGAGCAGGCGGCTGGCTGATATGAACACACATAATGCCGGACGATCAGCGTATGTCTGATTTGTCAGTGTCCGCAGCAAAACTTTTTATGCGCATCTGCAGGCGGGAAATCTGCCCGGTGATGTCAGCTGTTCTTTCGGCCAGCCCCCTGATAGCGCTGGCGATAACAGAAAATCCCCTGCCGTGTATTCCGGCCCTTGCGGCTTCAATACTTGCGTTGAGCGAAATGAGTTTAATTTGCGCTGCAATGCTTCCGTTTTCAGATACCAGTTCCGCAATTTCTTTAGCGGTTTCAGCTGTCTGGATATTCCGCCTGATTTCACTTTCTTCGTGCTGCAGCCGGTCTTTACGCCCCTGAATGTCAATAAGCGCACCGACAGCACGCAGTGGCGTCCCGTCTGCCGCGCGCTTTGTCTGGCCCCGGGCCTGAAACCACCGGTATTCCCCGCTGCGCAGTTTAAGGCGATACTCGATATCAAAACCGGTTTTACCGCTGAAGTCCATGAGATGGCTGACAAACGCGTCAAGCGCAGCCTGTTTATCTTCCGGATGAAGGCGTGATGCCCAGCTTTCCATTACGTCCGGAAACTCTTCAGTCGTTTCAAAGCCAAGCAGCTTTCTGAATTGCGGTGACCACCAGAATACGTTGTCCGGGTTGAGCGGATTTCCACCGATAATATCGAGGTCCCAGAGTCCGTCGTTAAGCATTTCCCGGGACAGGTCAAAGCGTGTGGATACGATATCGAAAAGGCGGGCCTGCTCGATTTCTCCCCCGATATTTTCAATAGTGCCAACCAGCCGGGGCGGCGTAAAGTCTGCGCTGTACTGAGCCCGGAGAAGGAACCATTGAGAATTATTTGCATCTGTTTTAATACGGCATCGTAGGGGATTACCGACGACGCTGTGGCTGACAGCATAATGAATGAAACTTCTGAAAGCGTCTTTGTGATCCGGATGAACCCTCTGCACCAGCGAGGCGAGTCCAAATTCCTTCTGAGAAGACAATCCTAAAAGACGACGGGCCGAAGGTGAGAAGAAAGCGGGCGAATCAGTCCGCAGGTCAGGTGCCTCAATGTACCACACGCACGTCTGATTGATATTCATCAGACATTTCAGCAGCAGAGTGTCGCTGTTATCTGCGCAGACCGTTTCAACAGCCGGTATTGCAGATGTGATTGTATCAGCCCTTTCTACGGCAGGCGCTTTTTTTAATAATTTCCGGAACATCACTTCTCCTGGTCAGCGTAATGAGGCACAAAATATGCTTCAGGCGCTATATCGGCGTGTGATGACGAAAATTCAGTCAACCGACGAAATGTTTCTGGACGTGCGACGTAAAAAGTCGCTTCAGTAATTGTTCCGCTAAGAAATCAGAGAGGAACCTGATGTTCCGTCATCAGTAGCCTACTGGCACATGCAGGATCGGCAACGGGCCTGTGTGAAGCTGCCAGAACAAGGTAGTCCGGACTTAGGCCGCGCGGATACCGTGAGGTGAAGCGTTACCTGTGAGCATCAATACGGGTGGGACGCCAGGTTGGGCGTCATTCCCGGCAAGACGATCACCGAGCGGCAGGCGGCGGGCAACTTCACCACCAACGTGTTACGCGTCGACGCGGCACTGGCGCGCTGCGTGGCGCGCAGCAGGTTTACGACGCGCTGGTGTCGCTGGCGTTCAACGTCGGCACCGGCAATGCCTGCGGCTCAACCATGGTGACCTTTGCACCATTGATGATAAGCGGCAGTATCGCATAACCCGGCCATGCCATTACGCCGGTCGCAACCCCCGCTTTTGCGATATCGTCCAAACCGAGGTTTAGGCGAATCAATGGCCTGGCCCGTGATGGCCTGGACTGGCACACTCACGCCCATTTGCGGAGATTGCAGCGTGCTGATTGGCTACATCAGGGTATCAACAAATGACCAGAACACGGATTTACAGCGGATTGCGCTTCAGAGCGCAGATTGTGAGCTGATTTTCGAGGACAGGATCAGCGGAAAAACCCGTGTTCGCCCCGGACTGAAAAAGGCGCTGCGTTGCCTGCAGGCCGGGGACACGCTGGTTGTCTGGAAGCTGGACAGGCTCGGGCGCAGCATGCGTCATCTGGTAATGCTGACGGAAGAACTGCGTGAACGCGGCGTTAATTTCCGCAGCCTGACCGACAGCATTGATACCAGCACGCCGATGGGGCGCTTTTTCTTTCACGTGATGGGGGCGCTTGCGGAAATGGAACGCGAGCTGATCGTAGAGCGAACCCGCGCTGGGCTGGCAGCTGCGCGGGAAAAAGGGCGCGTTGGGGGCCGCCGGCGGGTGATGACAGCGGACGTGACAGCCAGGGCTGAGCGGATGCTGGTTCAGGGGGCAACAATGCTGCAGGTTTCACTGGTGCTGGAAGTGTCAGTCAAAACACTATACCGCTATATTCCGGCGGCAAGACTAAGAGAGCTTGAGGACGAAAGCATTACAGATAAAAAAACGCCGCAACCTGACCAGGTATGTCGGGCGGAAAAAAAAAGAAGTGAAATTCGCGACAGGATAAATCGCTGTGAGAGAATACCATTACTGCACAAATGGATAATGATTTGTTTGAATCGCGAAGATAAAGAACTTAACTGTCAGCAATGTGATTATATCAGGGGCAAAAAAAACCGCGCTGGAGGGCGCGGCAGCAAACTAAAATGAAAACACAATTTCTTATTCAGGTAGGTAAATATAACCGGTTTAACGGCATCGTCAAGGTGATGCAATGTTTTGAGAGGGTACACTACGCAGGATATCGGGTTACGTCAGGTGAGATGTCTCGCTGACAAATACCCTATTGCATGATTTGCGGGCGAGTTGATATGACAAGACTAAACACTGTCGAACTGATTTACTGGGCAAAAAAAACCGCGCCAGCGCGCGGATAATATGGGGTAACGAAAACGTCGATTTTATTAGAATGCCTACCAAGGCTAGTCTGTAGACTGGAAGCGTCAAGGGAAGCGGTTGCTGTCCTTTCGCGGCCTTCCAGGACGAAATGGCCGTGACTCACCGGCGGCACGCTGCTTTTCCTGCTCAATCTCTTTATCGTGTTTCACAAGTAATTCCCGGCCCTGCTTCGTCAGCCGGTAGCGTTCCTTTTCCCTGAGCCACTCCTCACCGTGAAAATATTCAGCGAGGCCCATTGCCACCAGTTCTTCCCGTATAACAGGCCTGATACGCGCGGGAACCGAGCCTCTTTCCTGCAGTAGGGACAACAGGCGGTAATGTTTCGGGGCCAGTTTCATCGTTATTCTCCCGTTTAACATTTCCCTCATAGTTAAAGTATTGAAGAGGGTTATCAATCGGATTCAGGGGGAATAATCCCTGATTCGGTCCATTCTTAATTTGTACCAGCGGGTACGGCAGTTACTCCGGAGTCGCGGATAATTGTGTGAGCCCTCACACAACACTACTCAGATGCGCCATCTGCAATGAGGCACGACCATAGCGGAACCCCTTAACAGGAGAACCGCCACATGGCACAGGATTATCATCACGGCGTGCGCGTTGAGGAAATCAACGAGGGCACCCGAACCATTACCACCGTCAGTACCGCGATCGTCGGGCTGGTCTGCACCGGCGACGACGCCGACCCGGCAACGTTCCCGCTTAACCGACCGGTGCTGCTGACCGACGTACTCACCGCCAGCGGCAAGGCGGGCGAATCCGGCACGCTGGCCCGATCGCTGGACGCTATCGCCGACCAGTCCAAACCCGTCACCGTGGTGGTGCGCGTGCCGCAGGGTGAGACCGAGGCGGAAACCTCCGCGAACATCATCGGCGGCGTCACCGACGGCCAGCGCACCGGCATGAAGGCGTTGCTGGCCGCACAGTCGGTGTGCGGCGTAAAGCCGCGCATCCTCGGCGCGCCGGGACACGATACGCAGGCCGTTGCGACCGAGCTGCTGAGTGTGGCGCAGAGCCTGCGCGGGTTTGCGTACCTGTCCGCCTACGGCTGCAAAAGCGTGGAGGAGGCGATCGCTTACCGCGCCAACTTCAGCCAGCGCGAAGGGATGCTGATCTGGCCTGACTTCATCAGCTTTGACACCGTGCTGAAGCAGGACGCCACCGCTTACGCTACCGCCCGCGCGCTGGGCCTGCGCGCCAAAATCGATGAACAAACTGGCTGGCACAAGTCGCTCTCGAACGTTGGCGTGAACGGCGTGACCGGCATTTCTAAGGACGTATTCTGGGATTTACAGGATCCGGCTACCGACGCGGGCCTGCTGAACCAGAACGATGTCACCACGCTTATCCGCAAAGACGGCTACCGCTTCTGGGGTTCCCGCTGCCTGAGCGACGACCCGCTGTTTGCGTTTGAGTGTTACACCCGCACCGCGCAGGTGCTGATGGACACCATGGCCGAGGCGCAGATGTGGTCCGTTGACGGCCCGCTGAACCCGTCGCTGGCCCGCGACATTATCGAGGGTGAATGGCATGACCAACATAAGTGAACTACTGTGAATCGCCGTCAACATTGACAAGCCAAAGATGCTGACAGGCTTGAACCAAAAGGTACGCAATCGGCTGCTCTTTTGTCGAGTGAGAGCACACGGACATCACGATTGCCGATGAAGAGGCAGGGTCTGACCCATTCTGTTACTGAAGTGAAACACGGTAAGACCGTACTTCTGCCCACGCTGGCAAGCCGACCGCAAGGGAAGCTGATGGAGGTGCGGGTACAGGAAGGTGGAGAAAGCAAATGCTGCCCTGTAACCGGGCAGAAAGGGGTTGAGCTTCCGGGCGACATTACCCCACGCGAAAGCGGGCGGACTTCCACTGGGTCTTTCTTTACGGGACAGCATTCCGGCTTCTGTTCATGGCATCTGGATGAAACTTATATCAAAGTGAATGG
This sequence comes from gamma proteobacterium symbiont of Axiagastus rosmarus, assembly GCF_059730925.1. Lineage (NCBI taxonomy): Bacteria > Pseudomonadati > Pseudomonadota > Gammaproteobacteria > gamma proteobacterium symbiont of Axiagastus rosmarus. Next base: position 3,472,961 of record NZ_AP035925.1, on the reverse strand, counting down.
CCGGTGGGCTTATCCGTACCGGGCCGTTGACAGCAGGGGCCGCACTGTCGATTTTTACTTTTCGCCGCATCGCAATACGAATGCCGCGTACCGGTTTCTGGGTAAGATTTTAAACAACGTAAAACAGTGGAAGATCCCGCGCATCATCAGTACAGACAAAGCACCGACTCCCCCCGGACACTGGCGTTACTGAAACGTCAAGGGAAATGCCCGCCGGAGGTGGAGCACCGGCAGATCAAATACCGGAACAACGTTATCGAATGCGGTCATGGCAAGCTGAAACGGATAATCAGCGCCACGCTGGGGTTTAAATCGATTAAGACAGCTCACGCCACGATAAAAGGGATTGAAGTGATGCGCGCGCTGTGCAAAGGCCAGGCTGAGTCATTCTACTTCGGCCATCCTCTGGGTGAAATGCACCTAGTAGCCAGAGTGTTTGAAATGTGGGCCTTTATCATCGGCCAGAAGGCATATCAACTTTAATATTTGCAACAGTGCCATTTAATCCCCATGATAGCCGCATTACACGATCAGATGCACTCATGGGAAGGCACCAAATACCAGTGGGGTCGAACGCAATTAACGGGGGCGATTGCTCGGGATTCGTCTGGCGCACGTTAAAAGATCGTTTTGATATTCCGATGGATCGTGTCACCACCAAAGAATTAATCGCCATGGGTCAGCCGGTTGATCAGTCACACCTGCAACCCGCTGATTTAGTGTTCTTTAGTATCAAACATGAGTTATACGTCGGCTTTTATGACACCGATCATCAATTCCTTCACGCTTCGGTTAGCCGGGGCGTGATGCGCTCATCCCTGAATAATCCGTACTGGAAATCGGTTTATTTAGAAGCGTGGCGTTCACCGCGTGAGCAGAATTCGCAGATCAGTTTTAATTATAAAAACAAGGTCTGATGTCAAAAATCCCCGGCTTAGCACCGGGGATTTTTCAATCAAAACTGATAAGAGACACTCACCGAGAAGTTACGCGGTTCACCGTAAACATAGTTGTTCATATAGGTGTAGTACTCGCGGTCAAATAAATTATCGACGTTGGCCTGCACCGCAACTTGTTTGGTGACCTGATAACGCGCAAACAGGTTGGCCAGCGGATAGCTGCCCTGATACACACGCTGCGTACTGCCTTCTGGTGCGCTGACATCTTCAAAGGTACGGTTCTGCCAGTTGATGCCGCCGCCAATGGTCAGGTCTGGCAACCTCGGTACCTGGTAGCGCGTAAACAGTTTGAAGTCGGTTTGCGGCTGATCCGGGTTATATCGCCCATCACTGTCGCGTGCCACGTAACGTGTGGCACCGAAGGTCAGTTGCAGGTTATCGGTCAAGGCCCCGTTTAGCTCAAACTCTGCCCCCTTACTGCGCGCGCCCTTAGTGGCGTAGTACGCTTGCTCGCTACTGTTATTAACATAAACGCCGTCAATAGCCGTACCGACATTCTCTTGCTGGATGCGGAATACCGCGACAGTAGCCGTCAGGCGACCATCAAACCACGCTGATTTCAGGCCCGTTTCGTAACTTTTCCCGATAACTGGCGACAGGTAATGACCTGAGGCGTCGCGGTAAGTCTGGGGCTGGAAGATCGAGGTGTAGCTGGCATAGGCTGACCAGGTATCGTTGATGTCATACACCAAACCGGCATACGGCGTCGTATTGCTCTTGGTCATATTGCCACTGCTGCCGTTGGTACTCCACTCGGTGTAGCGCGCCCCAATAATCAGTGACAGTGGATCAGCCAGCGAGAAGCGCGCGGCGGTGTAGGCGGATTTCTGACGGATCACGTCATTGGCGTTGAGATACCAGCCTTGCCACTGCGGTTCAGCGATATTGCCGGTCCAGTTGTTATTAAAAGCCCCCATGTCGGCTGACGTAATGTCGTATTCATCCAGATCGGTGACGCCATCCTGACTGTAGGTTTGGTTATGCTGACGGCTGTAGCTTACACCCGCCATGAGCTGATGTTGACGTCCAAACAACTCAAACGGACCGCTGGCATAGCCATCAACGGAAGTTTGTTCACGTTTACCGCGATCGAGGCTGCCGTAACCGGTCACCCCTTCACCCGTGGTTTCATCCGGGAAGGCGCTGTAGATATTGAGCAGTTTATCGCTAAAGGTATTTTTCGCATGTGTGCCGTTAACATGAATGCTCCAGCCATTGTTGAAGTTATGCACCAGGTCGGCATACAACTTCTGCACTTCAGTGTGGTAATAAGTCCAGTCGGCGGCGGAGTTGAGACTGCGATTGTAATGCGTCAGTGATCCATTGCTGTAGAACACTGGTAAGCCGCCCCAGGTAGGATCACGCGTGTCGGCTTTCTCATAGTCATAACCCAGTGAAAGCGTGGTGTGTTCGGTAAGGTCGGCATCAACGACGCCATACAGGAACTTCTTGTTTTTATGGTAACGGTCTAACCAGCTGTCCTGGTCCTGATAACCCGTCACAACACGTCCGCGCAACGAGCCGTTACTGTTCAGCGGGCCCGCAATGTCAGCCACATAGCGCTGCTTATTCCAACTGCCGTAACTGGCACTGACGCTACCGGTGAATTCTTTGCTGTCGGCGTGCTTACGCACCATATTCACCGACGCTGATGGGCTGCCCGCACCAGTCATCAGTCCGGTCGCACCACGTACCACTTCGATACGATCATAAATCGCGGTATCAGAGGCGGCATCACCGTAGTTCCAGCTGTCACCCACCGACGTGGGGATGCCGTCAAAGGTGAAGTTGGTGATTTTAAAACCGCGTGAATAATATTCTGAACGTTCTGAGTCGACCAGGTTACTGGTGATGCCGGTGGTGTTATTCAAAACATCGGTGACGGTTTGTAATTGCTGGTCCTGCATACGCTGCTGAGTCACCACACTGACCGATTGCGGCACATCGCGCGGCGTCAGTAACAACTTGGTGCCAGCACGCGTGGTTTTCACCGCATAATCCTGCTTCTCATTATCTCCGCTGTTGTCGCTGGTGATGGCATTAACCACCAAATCCTGCTGCGTGTTATCTGCCGCCTGTACTATGCCTGGATTGAGAAGGGTATGTACTGCCATCGCCAAAAGCGACACGCTAAACGTTTTTCGGATGCCTGAATCCCTGCCTTTCGAAGACATAATTATTTCCGTGGTCAATGATTGTTATGTAAAGCCATCAGGCTTCGGTTGTTATGTTTGCGCCTGAATTTACCCCCCATAGAAAAGGGGCAGGTGCGGCGTATTCCTGTTTACGAACGCCAATGATAATCATTTGCTTTATAGAATCTCGCAATGATTCAACCTGAAGTGTAATAATGTGTAAATAACAACGAAATCAGTGTGATGGATGCGTTCATAACCCGTTAGTTGCTGGCGTTTTCATTTTTGTTACGGGAATAAACAGGAACTTTGCGGTAAATGGCGCGGCAGATGCAGTGAACATTTTTTCTGTTTGAAAGCGGGAGAGCAGAGAAATCCACGTGAATATTTGCCTCCTTCATCTTAATGCGTATGATTCTCATTCTTCTTATATTTTCCGCTCGTTAGATACGGTCGGAGCCGTTCATCCATTGATGGAGTACTGCATGAAATCGTTGTTTAGTCCGCGCAAAGCCGCTGTTGCCATGGCGGTTGCTGCTGCATTTAGTCTGACTGCTTGTCAGGCGCCTGCTAAAAAAGCCGAAGCCCCTGTTGCTGAAACCGCTAAACCGGTTGATACCGCCGTGACACAGCGTGTCCTGGGTGATGGCCTGTATGAGATGGTTTACTCACAGGACTCAAAAGGGCTGTTTGTCGCCAGCGCGCAGAGCTTTAAGGATGTGAATGGCGGTGTTATCTATCGTCTGGACCCAGCAACCCTGGCGACTGAAGGCGAGACTCACACCGATCTGAAAAACTTTGGTGCGGCAATCGATGAACAAGGCAGTGTGTTCTACACCACTAACTCATTGGATGGCGCAATCTCTAAGGTTGATGCCCAGAGTGGCAAAGTGCTGGCACGTCTGGTGTTCCCAGGCAAAATCAGTAAAGAAGGTTATCCGGCGGGCGCCCGTGAAGTGCTGTGGCACGGCAACGAATTGTACGTGGGCCGCGTTGCCGATCCAGGTTACATCTCGGTGGTTGATACGAAAACCTTCAAGCTAAAAACCGAGATCAAAAATGCCGGTAAATGGGTAACGGGCCTGATCTATTCCCCGGTCACTGAGCGCATTTATGCCGCCAATGGTTCTGGCGAAATTTTGGTGATTAACCCGCGCACCCACAAAATCGAGAAGCGTTGGACGGCGGGTGACGGTAAAGAGTATCTGTTCCTGAACATGGCAGAAGATCCTGCCACTGGCCGTCTGTTCATCACTGACGATTCCAAAGGAAAAGCGACACTGGTACTCGACGAGCACACCGGCAAAGTGGTCAAACGTATTGAAGGTGACTCGCTGGGCATCAAATTCAACGCGAAGCGCAACGAAATCTACATCAGCCAGCGTGAATCGAAGAAAGTGCTGCAGCTGGATGCCACCACTTACGCGGTGAAAAACAGCTGGTCGTTTGATCAGAATCCTAACAGTCTGCTGATTGGCCCAGACGACAACACCCTGTATGTGACCCTGAAAGCGGAATTTAATAAAGACTCTTCTACAAAAGGCGCTGACGGCATCGCGCGTATTGCGTTGAAGTAACAGTTATGAAAAGGGCGGCGAAAGCTGCCCTGATGCTTGCTGTTAAGCGCTTTTTGGTCACAACACTACGAAGATCGTGCGAAGTTTTCGTAAGGTGCGCATTTAGGCACTGTTGCAAATATTAAAGTTGATATGCCTTCTGGCCGATGATAAAGGCCCGCATTTCAAACACTCTGGCTACCAGGCGCATTTCACCCAGAAGATGATGTCGCGCTGAAAATGCCCGCCTTTAAATACATTCATGGGGTGCGTCACTGGTGAAAATGGGAAGAAAGTTTATCAGCGCCGCTGATCTTTGCAACAGAGCCGAAAATACAGTGCGACACCTTTAATCATTTTTGCAGCGTTCAGAACGCTGGAAATCAGGTTACCTAATCCATCCACCGGCAGTAATTCTGGCCAGAAAAAGTATGGTTGTCTGTGGAAGAGTGGCACAGGGCAGATTAACCGTATTCATAAAGAGTCCGGGAAGTGCCAGGGGAATAATTCAACGATTTTCCTTAACTGAGTCTGGATCTAATCCAGCCGGCGCTTTCATCATGGCACCGGGTAAACAGTTGTCAGACCGGCCTCTGCAGCCTCGCGGCTGAAAGGCGGGACAGAGGTATGCGCCATACACTGCGATGAGGAAGATGTTTCATTATGTTAATTTCTTGACGCCAGACACATTAATAACCCACGCTTTAAAAGCATACCCAGCATGATGACTGGGTTAATTTATCATTTACCAGACGTTATTAAGGATTAATTATGGTTGATAAAGCAGAAGTTCTGGACCATGCTCAGGTAGTGGACGTTAACGGCGAGCACGTGGGTGTTGTTGACCACTTCGAGGGTGATGACAAAATTAAGCTGGCGAAAAGCGACCCGGAAGCCGGCGGTCAGCATCACATCATCCCCTTCAGCTGGGTTAATGAAGTGGATGACAATAAAGTCATTCTTTCCAAATCTAAAGATGAAGTTGAAAGTGAGTGGCAGGCTGTGTAACGAAACGCCGCGGCTGTTATGCCGCGGCTAATTTTTAAAGCGTTATTGTATTGACCGCATATTCCCCTGGTACTGAACACATCAGTTTTTCTCACGCATTTATATTCTGTTCTACACCCGGCGACTCCGCCACACAAAACCAATATTTTATTTCTTATCCATATGACAGATTTTTCTTCTGGTGAAGGCGCCTTCTCCGTCTACATTCAGTCCTGAGGTTGTTATTTTCCCGAGAAGGAGGATTTGCTGTGTTCTATCACGACGATGAGAAAGGCCATCTCATTATCGGAGAGGCAGCGGTCAGCCTGGCGAGCGCCGGCCAGGAGAGTACGGTAGGGTCCCTGAGAAAGGAGCTCGCCGTGATGGCCGAAGCTGACGTCAGCGACGAGAAGCTTGCGGAAATCTTTGATGCCAGACGCTGGCTGCAGGGTTTCCGTCAGTACGGCAGTCGCGAGCAGGCTGAGCTGCACTGGATGACGATGACGGGTCAGGAAAACGACGGTTAGAACGACCTGGAACGCAGAACGGCTCTGGCCGGGACACGACGATGAAAAGCCAGCCTCGCATCGGGCGCGCTGTGCGCGTGCCGGCCGGAGAAACTGTCAGGGATGCCCCCCCTCCGCCCTTCGTAAGATAAGTTATTTATCCTCATGATTTATAATGATTAGCATTTTTTGCTAAAAAATTCATTTCACCGTCAAAAATATTTCTGTACAGGTTTTTATTTTTTGTATAACTTTCCGCGCATCATCACCCGATGACATTTTAACCATTATCTCGAGAGAAATGACTATGCGCCAGAACAGCATGCAACCTGATAATGCGGGAGACATTGCCCGTTATTTCACTGACGCCCAACTCCCTTCGCAGCAGGCCATGCTGGGGCAGATCGTGGTGGAAATCCTGCGCAGCGGCGCCGCCCTCAACCGGCCGGCCATCTGCGCAAAGCTCGTACGTCGCCTGGAGCTCGCGGGCAGCGCAGAAGAGGAGCAGCTCTGCCGCACGCTGATTGGCCTGCTGTTTGGCCGGGAAGAGCCTCTCTGAATCAGGTATCTGCCCACAGCAGTGCCTTCTCCGGCGTGGATATCACATCCGGTCATGCATGCGGATGTAACGTCAGCCAGCCGCGTCAGCGGCGGCAGGTACAGGAAAGCGTCCCTTTACTGACACCCGGGAAGTGGTATGTACAGAAACAAAACTGAAATGCTTATGGACCACGTTATCGGTGAGGCCGTCCTCGGTCTGCTCAGCGAGAATGCACCGGTATCGGGTGCAACGGTTGCCGTCAGGCTGATCGAAATGGCCGCGCGTGAAACGCATCCCGACAGGGCTGAGGCCCTGAAACTGGCGCTTGATGAGGTCAGTGCGGCGCTTCCTGGCGCCCGGCTCGTACAGAGTCCGGAGTCGCTGTTTATGACAGAGGATACGCCTCCGCCAGGCACGCGCCGGCACTGACCGGTAACGTATCTCCGCCACGGGCGGAGGCAGAACGGAGTCTGAAGACAGCCCGGGCGCCGGCGGCGCCCTTCTCTTTATCTGTCCCGGATGATGGGTTATGCAGCAGAACAAAACCGAAGAAGAAATTCTCAGTGTAATTAATCAGCGCGGCGATCAGCTGGCCGCTGAATCAGAAATCATCAGCGCGGTATTTGCACGCCTGAAGGCTCAGGGCGGACGCGTGCTGCGAAAGGACGTGATACTCAGCCTGATAGCAGAGCTGGAGAGCACCTCTGACGTCGTCAGGCTCGATGTACTGCGCGGCGCGCTGGAGATGGTTGTGGGGTATTCGCGAGAGGAAGAGGACGCTTAGTCCGGTTCGGCAATGAAGCCACAACACTGATTGTATGAGGCCTGCTTCGCAGGCCTTATCTGCTTAAGCGGACGGGTTAATGAGCACCTGTATCTCAGGAAGAGCCAACGACCCGCTGGTTTATTCCTGAACATTACGATTCTGAGTCAGTGAAGGCGCTCTGCCAGCAGGCCGATAGCGGCCAGACAGGCTTTTTTCTTTCAGAGCTCGGGGGCGCTGATGCTCATCCGCCACAGTGCTGCTGAGAGATGCTGTATGGATATCCTCATCGAACAGGATCAGGCAATGGGATTGCCACAAACAGAATTTATTTCGCCGGGTGCGCCTTTCCTGAAATAACGTTTCCTGCTTTTCTGCCGATATATATGCTGAAAGTTTTTATTATTTTCAGATTTCATAAAGTATCAGTCACTTACAATGGCAGGAATTACAGATGACGATTACACAGCGATTATTGCTCACCTTTTCACTTCTCTCAGCCGCGCTGGTCGCGATGGTCATCGTGGCCGTCATGGTTGCCGGCGGATTTCAGTCCCGCTTTCAGTATGTGCAGGAAAATACCGTTGCCTCACTGCTGGACCTGGGCAAGCTGGTAGACGGCAGTAACTCCCTTATTATCTGGCTTTACCGCCACCAGAGCGCAACAGACCCGCGGCGGCAGGCTGAAGTTGAAAAGAAAATCGATGAAGCTATCAGTAATATCAAATCACTGAACCAGTATTACCTAAATAACGACATATCGAACGAGGAGGACCGGCAACTGACAGAGAAGGCGTTTTCCACCATCAAACAGGTTGAATCGTCGCTTCCTGCATTTCTTGCTGGCTCACGCGCACAGAATGACGCCGTTGCACTGGGGGCGCTTCAGAGCAATGACGGCATTGGAGAAGCTGCCCGCCAGCTGATTGCTGGCTACCAGAAACAGCTCAAACTGAATGTGAACATCGGTAGTACTCTGCGTAAAGAAAATGACCGGACTTATCAGATGACAGTCTGGAGCCTTGTGGGTGGCTCAATGCTGGCCATTTCCATTCTGGCCTTTTTTGCGCTGAAAACTATTTTCGCTATCCGCGGACAGCTCAACGGCATGCGGCAGACTATGGAAATCGCCAGCCAGCAGCTTGACCTGACTCTGAGGGTGGACGAGTCGCGTCGGGATGAAATCGGCCTGACCGCAAAAGCGTTTAATCATCTTATTGAAAACGTCTCAGCCTCGCTGTCGAAGGTCGAGGCTTCTGCACAGTCGGTCAGCTCAGCCTCTGCGCAGATAGCAGCCGGTAATGAGGACCTCTCTTCACGAACCGAGGAGCAGGCTGCCTCGCTGGAGCAGACGGCGGCAAGCATGTCAGAGCTGAGTGAGACCGTACGTCAGACCGCAGAAAACACACAGCTTGCCAGTCAGCTGGCGAAAAATGCCCGCGATATTTCTGAAGACAGCGCCGGCCGGGTGCGCACGCTGTTGGGCACAATGGGTGACATCAGGGGGAGCTCTGCAAAAATTACGGATATTATCGGGCTCATTGAAGGGATTGCGTTTCAGACCAACATTCTGGCCCTGAACGCCGCCGTCGAGGCCGCGCGTGCCGGGGAGCAGGGCCGTGGTTTCGCTGTGGTCGCCGGCGAAGTCCGCAACCTCGCGCAGCGCTCCTCCTCTTCCGCCCGCGAAATCAAGGAGCTGATTGAGTCATCCATGGGCTTTGTCGAAGCCGGAGCGACGCAGGCCGAGGGTGTAGGAGAGAATATGTCCCGCATGAACGACGCCGTGCGGCAGGTCACCGACCTTGTCGATGAGATATCCGTTGCCGCCAGTGAACAATCTCAGGGTATCGGGCAGGTCCATATTGCCGTAAACCAGATGGATGACGTGACGCAGCAGAACGCCGCGCTGGTTGAAGAGGCTTCGGCCGCGTCACGCTCGCTGATGGAGCAGGCGGCGGCGCTGAATCAGCTGGTCAGTGCCTTTACGCTGGTTCCCGATTCGGGACAGTCAGACACTGTGCGCGCTCAGGCAACACGGCCGATAAGGACGGCTGCTGCATTACGTCCCACCCCTGCCGTTGCGGCAGCGGGAGATGATAACTGGAAGAGCTTCTGAGGCAGCAGTTACGGTTTCTTAGACTGAAACACGGGGCAGGGACCCTTCCTCAGCCTTTCAGCGTTTTTACGTTATTGGTGTGGTGCCTGCCGGCCAGAAAAAGTACATCGTCGCTGCGCATATGTCTGGCCTGCGCGTACCGACATCTTTAGTGTGCCTTATCAGGGGACAAATAACAGATACTGCGACTGATTGTGCTGATGGCTTCCTCCCGGAAGCCGGTTTTTATCAAACTGACCAGACAGAAAATGTCAGGCATGAACCGGTGGCAGTAATCACGGCAGAGGCGCGGTGTCATGCCTGCATCTGCAGTTACGGAAGACGTTGTGGAGCGCGTTACGGTCAGGGCCGGTCAGCCCCTGAAAACGTCAATGAGATAAACGGACTTACTCGTGGAGTGTGGCCATCGGATTAATCACCTTATTCGTATAGGCCTGCTGGCGTAAAACTTTAAAGCCCGATCTGCCGGAAGCATTTACTGCTTTTCATGTCGCTCAACGTCCTGTTCGGCCTCTTCGAGCTCGGACATCAACGCCGCAAGGTCAACCACTCCGGCGGCCGGATTACGGCTCGCACGCCGGTAGCGCAACCTGAGCGCACAAAGACGTATCAGCGCTTCGCGGTAAGGTGTGGCAGCATTTTTCATCGGGATGCCTCCTGTCAACTCAACCTTTTGGGTTTTATCACTCCCAACCTGACTCTGTCACGCAGGCGTAAAGCAGGTGACGGCGGCGGAATAGATAAACGTGCACGGTGTCACAGAACAACGTGGGGCAGCAGCGAGTACAGCCGGAAACGATGTGGCGGGACACATGGCAAAAAGTAACCCGGGATGTTCAGACCCGGGATCAAGGCTGGATTTCACATAACCGGTCTTACGCTGGCTGTGTAAAGGGCGGACCAGAGTCCACAAAGTGCTTACTGATATTGCGGAAAGCCGCCATCCATGATACGGGAAAACATTATATGAATATATTACGCTGTCGAGAAAGTGATGCCAGGAAGTGTCTGATTCACTGATTTTTTTACACTGACTGCGCCACTATCGTTTCAGCCGGTACAGTTTATCCTGAATTATGGCCCGCTGAGCGCGCATTGCTGTAAAGCGCGCTCCGCTCACATCACGGTACCCTGAATACAATCAGGAGCCGTTTTATGTCAGCCGCCACAGGGTGGGCCCTTTACGGAATATTTCCTGACGGTCCGCCGTTTATCCACAGACATTCTGCCTGACACGCCGGTCAGCTTCCTGGTGTCTGTCCGGGAGGGGCACTTTCCCTGCCGGAGGTCACGGAGCCCGATGTGTTCGCTGATACTGGCCTGGCACGTGCTATCAGCTCTGCCGCAGGGCGACCTTTCGGGCACCGTCAGCGCCGTTTTCACGCACGGCCGGCCGGGACGTGTGGCGCTGGCACCCGGCGGTCTGGTGCTGGGCCCCGCCGCTGCGCGGAAGCGGTATCGGCACCTGGCTTGCGCAGCAAGCTTGCGCATGGGCCGTCACGCTGGCGGCGGCTACACGTGTTGAGGCTTCCGGGTTTGCCCCGGCTGAACCGACTTCATCAGTGGAGCAGATGCGGTTAAGTAAGGCAGTTGCGGGAAAGGGCGGTCTGGATTACAAAGTAGCCTGGCTGCGCCTGCAGCGTCGGTGGAAACGCCAGCCTGATAGTCGAAAGCCCGGAAGCGGTCCTGCGGGACTTCTGGCAGAGGTGCCCGCCACCAACTTCGAGCTGGCGAACTATGAGCGTCTGACCCGCTGCACAGGACCGGCCGGGGTCTGCTGTTTCCGGGCTCGCTGCCCTTCCTGCTACTCGATAAGCTGGCGCACCGGCTGATGGGCCGCTGAGGGCGCCGTTTTATCAGCTGTGCTTCAGCGTCTTACTGTCACCCTCCGCGCTGAGCAGCGCCTCAAACGCCACCGCCGTCAGGGGTCTGCACAGCCCGTTCCCCTGCATGATGTCGCACCGGGCGCCTGTTACGTACGCCCGCTGCTCCGCGTCTTCCACACCCTCGGCCGCCACGCTGAGCCCGAGGCTTTTCCCCAGCGCCGCGATGGCCCGGAACATCATCCGCACGCACATGCTGGTGCCGAGCTCAAGCGTCAGCGACTTGTCAATCTTGAAGCCGCTGACGAAGCCGTGCCGAAGCAGGCTGATGGCGCCCAGCTTGCGGCCGTAGTGATCGATGACGAACGCGGCCCCCGTGCGCCGGATGGCCGCAAACTGTGCCGGCATTTCCTCAACGAGTCCCGTCAGCAGCGGCTCGTCCACCTCCAGGTCCACAAAGGCGGCGTCGCCGCCCGCGGACTCGCGCAGCACGCTTTCCAGCCCGGGACCGGAAAGCTGGCGCGGGAACAGGTTAACGCTGACCCGCAGCCGCGGGCAGCGGACCTGCCACTGCCGGACCTGCGCCAGCGCGGTGCGGATGACCCAGTCGCCGAGCGTCACAGACAGCGGGCTTTTCACCAGCATGTCCATAAACTCGGCTGGCAGCAGCAGGCCGCGGGCCGGATGCTGCCAGCGCACCAGCGCCTCGCAGCCGAGCAGGCGGCCGCTGCCGGCGTCATAGCGCGGCTGGTAGTGCAGGATGAACTGCTGCTGGCGTACCGCGGTTTCCAGCTCGCGTTCAAAGCGCCGGCGCCGCTGCTCCGCCGCCAGGAATTCGGGCCGGAACAGGACGCTGCAGCCCTTGCCCGACGCCTTGGCCCGGTAGAGCGCCAGGTCCGCCGCCGACATCACCGACGAGGCGTCTTCTCCGTGTTCGGGATAGGCGGCAATGCCAGTGCTGGCCCCGACAATCACGGGGGAGCCGTGGTAGCTGAATGGCGTCTGCACGGCGGCAATCAGGCGCTCCGCCGTCAGGCCGGCACCGGTACTTCCGCCCGGCAGCAGGATGATAAACTCGTCGCCGCCGAGCCGGGCCGCAGTGACCGCCTCCGCGCACACCAGCCGGATCTGCTCCGCCACGTGACACAGCAGCGCGTCGCCGGCGGCGTGCCCGAGCGTGTCATTGACCTCCTTGAAGCCGTCCAGGTCGGTCATCAGCAGGGTGTAGGGCACGCCGGCCTCGGTCAGCTGCCCCAGCTGCTGCATAAAGGCACCGCGGCTGGCCAGACGCGTCAGCATGTCCAGCGAGGCGAGCTCGCAGAGGCGGGCCTCGCTCTCGTGCCGGGCGGTGACGTCGCGCACAATCATCCCCACCAGGCGTTCGCCGCCCTCCCGCCAGCCCGAGAATGACACCTCGGCCGGAAACTCCCGGCCGTCGCGCCTGAGCCCCCATATCTGCAGCGTGCGCGGCTGCGAAATCGCCGCCTCGTCGGCCGTCAGGCGCTCCAGCTCGTTGCGGTAGTCGGTCTGGCAGCGCTCGGGAATAAGCCCGGCCACATACTGGCCCGCCATCTCCTCCGGGCCGTAACCGAACATCGCGGTGGCAGCCGGGTTCCAGAAGGTGATGCCCCGGCGCAGGTCGGTGCAGATGATGGCGTCCGGGGAGGTGGCCGAGATGGACTCCAGCCGCTGCTGGCTGGCGTGGCGCAGCACCTCGAGCCGGTGGACCTCCATCCGGTCCATCACCAGCGCGGCGATGTCAGCCAGGTGCTGCCGGTCCGCGTCCGTGAGCGGCGGGCGCGGCTGCGTGTCGGTCAGGCACACGGTGCCGATATGGTGGCCGTCCGGGGTAGCAAGCGGGATCCCCGCGTAGAAGCGGATGTGCGGGTAGCCGTGCACCAGCGGGCTGTCGCGAAAACGCGGATCGTCGAGGGTATCCGGCACGCAGAGGATCTCCCCCTGCGCCAGCGTGTGGTCGCAGAAGGCGACGCTGCGGGCGGTGCCGGTGATGTTCAGCCCGTAGCGGGACGCAAAAAGCTGCCGCTGGTCGTCAATCAGCGAAACGAAGGCGGTGGGCACGCGGAAAAGGCGCGCGGCGAGCGTGGTGAGCCGGTCCAGCGCGTTTTCCGGCAGCGCATCCGCCTGCTGATAGGGTGCCAGCGCCGCAAGACGGGTCGCTTCGTGGTCTGATGTCGGGCGTTTCAGGGTCTGTCCCCCCCGGGTCGAATGAGCTGTGGCCGGCATGACACAGCAAAAAGGGGACACGTTCAATCAGACGGGGCCGCAGAAATCCCTGCCGCCCCGCCGCCGGAAGAAAGGCCCGTCAGCTGACCCCGCCGCGGGCGGAGTCAGGGATAACAGTGACGCCCGGCTGTCCGGGCATCACGAAAACGTTACTTCAGGACCACTCCTGGCCGCGTTTCAGCGCAGCAGGGAGGCGCACCGCAGGCAGATTACGCAGTCGGGGTGCCGCAGGCGCGCGGACTGGAGCGCGTGCCTGAGCGAGTAAAACGTGCCGAGAAAGCGGCCCCCGCCGGCCTGCGCCAGCTCGCCACAGCCCGCGCAGTGCACCTCTTCAATCGCGGGGCGCCCGCATCGAACTGCATAGTAGTACTTTCCGCTCATGTCCTTATCCTTTTATCGGCCGGGCCCGCCTGAACTTCAGGGGGCTCAGGGAACAGAGCCTGCTACTTTTTCTTTTGCGGCACAAGGGCATAGTGCGGGTGACGCCCGGCGAGCAGCAGCAGGAACTCGTACTCTCCCTGGCTCAGGGGGGCGGGATTTTTCGCCGCCTCCTTCATCTGCCAGACGCGCAGGCTGAGCTCAAACCGCTCGGCGGCGGCCTCCTGCGACAGGCCGGCCGCAAGCCGGAGCTCGCGGACGTCGGAACCGACCGCGACGGGCCGGTATAAAAGCTGATTTCCCAGAAGACACTCCTTTCGCGGCCAGGCGGACCACAACGGGCCGTCAGGATAAAAAATACGGGACACGCCCCTGATACATCACATTATCTTAATATTTATTCCGTAATGCAATGCGCCCTGAATCGATCGCGGGATAGTCAACCGCAATTACCTGATTTATTTCTATAACGCTAAACCAAATCAGCCGCTCAGCGCGACAGGCATAATATCCATACACCCAGGAATCCTCTCCTTTTTTTACGAAATCCTGACAGAGGGATTAATCCGGTGTTTTCCTGATTATTATTCGCCAGGATAGGCAGGGCTTGCCGGCGGCCGTATTTATTGTGCCGCCACACCCTGTACTGATGAAAAGGATAACCTGATGAAAAACCGCGATTATATTCAGCGGCGGGTACCCGCCGACCTGAGCCGCATAGACATCCGGGAGCAGTGGCAGATCACGTTCTGGACGCTGGAACTGCGCACGACCCAGGAGCGTCTGACCCGGGCCGTGCGCGAGGCGGGCCCGGAAGCCGACCGCGTGCGGGCGTGGCTGGAGAAAAATCCGCCCCCCCGCACGACGCGTTAATGATGCCTGAAGGCCACCCAGTCGCCTTCAGGTGGCGGGGGCGCCCGGCGCGGGCTGACCGGTGAAGCGGACGCGGCAACAGCCACGTTGCCTTCTTCTGCAGGCAGTGTAAAGCGGGTGATGGCGCCGCCCAGCGCGATCGTCTGCCCGTTCAGGTTGCCCGCGGTGGCAGAAACCTCCTGCACCAGGGTGGCGTTCTGCTGCGTGACGCGGTCAAGCTCCGCAACCGCCAGCGTGACCTGCGCAATCCCTTTGCTCTGTTCTTCCGAAGCCAGGGCAATCTGTCCGATCAGCGCGTTGACCTCACCGACGCCGTGCAGCACCTCGCTCATGGTGGCACCGGCGCTGCCGGCAGCCCGTCGCCCGTCGCTGACGCGCGCCACGGTGTCGGCAATCAGGCCCTCAATCTCTTTTGAGGCGGCCGCGCTGCGCTGTGCCAGCGACCGCACTTCGGCCGCCACCACGGCAAAGCCCCGCCCCTGCTCCCCGGCGCGGGCGGCCTCAACGGCGGCGTTGAGCGCCAGGATGTTGGTCTGGAAGGCAATGCCGTTGATGGTAGCGGTGAACTGGCGGATTTTTTCTGAGCCCTCCGCGATGCCGCTCATGGCATCAACCACGGTCTGCACCTGCTCCGCGCCCCGCTGCGTGGTGCCGGCGGTGCGTTCTGCCAGCTCGCGAGCATCGCGGGCGTTTTCCGCGTTGTGTGCCACGGTGGCGGTAATTTCCTCCATGCTCGCCGCGGTCTGCTCCAGCGCGGCGGCCTGGGTGGCGGTCCGGTCGGACAGGTCGGCGTTGCCGGCCGCAATCTCCCCGGCCTCGCGGTGCAGGATGACCGCGTTGTCGCGGATGGCCGCCACCGCGTCCAGCAGGCTGTGCTGCATCTCCCTGACCAGCGGCACCAGCTGACCGACGCAGTTGCGGCCCAGGTCTTCCGGCTCGCGCGTGAGGTCGCCCCCTGCGATGGTCTTCAGGTGCGCCCGGATTTTCGCCACCGGACGCACGAGGTGCACCAGCAGATAGCGGTCGCAGAACGCCAGCAGCGCGGCGGCGGCCAGCAGCGCGCTGCTGAGGATCACCTCCAGCCGGTGGCGCCCGGCCATCACCGGCGCGTCGTCGGCCGCGAGCTGCTGCGTCAGGCTTCCGAGCCGCTCGCGGCCGGCGGCCGGATAACGGTCCGGCTCACTCAACGCCGCGCGGTAGCCGTCCCACGCCGCCTCCGGCGGAACGGCGGCCAGCAGGGCCGTCTTCTCGGCTGCGGTCCCGCCCTGCATGACGAGGCCGGCGCGGGCCAGAAAGGTCAGCTGCCGGGTCAGCGCACCGGCGTGGTCGGCGTGGCGGTACATTTCGCGCAGCGTCAGCGCGCTCCAGGCGCCGGCGACCGCAACCATGCTAAATGAAACAATCATCATCCACAGCACGACGCGGCGGATGGTAAAATGTCTGAGTAACTGCATGAGGTTTTCCCCGGTGTTGTTATTATTAAATAATAAGAGGCGTTATCGTTTGTTTTAATTACGCGCGTGATTAAGTTGCGCACTACATTTATTTGGCAAGAGTCTGGCAGGTATTATTCAAAAAGGACACTGACGGACGATAAAATAAAAGAATCGCGCTGCACTAAATATTTTGCTAAAGAAAATAAACATGACATCAGACCAGGAAGCGCCTATAGTAAGCACCATAAAAAAGTTTTAATCGCTTTTCCCTTTCGCAGTCATTGCCTTTTACACCGGTCCGTTACCGTCCACTTTCTCTTTATAATTTCGCACCGGAACCAGGCCGGTGCGGAGGAACCCATGCTGATGAATATTAACGGCGACAGCGATCGCCGCGCGCGGGCGCTGAAAGCGCTGCGCAGCCCCGACGAAAGCCGCGACGACGTGCTGCGCAAATTTGTGCGGCTGGCGAGCCAGGCGCTGGGTATCCCCGGCAGCTTTATCTCCGTGCTGGACGACGAGCACCAGCACGTGCAGGCCGCCCACAACTTCGCCCTCACGCGGTCCTCGCGGCAGGACTCACTCTGTCGTCACGCGGTGGACAACGACAGCCCGGTGGTGGTGCCCGACACCTGGCTGGACGCCCGCTTCGTCACGCACCCGCTCATCACGGGCGCGCCCTACATCCGCTTCTATGCCGGCGTACCGCTGAAGAACCGCGAAGGCATCGTGCTCGGCACACTGTGCGTCACGGACACTGCCCCACACCCGTTTGGCGCCGGGCAGGTTACCACCCTGAAGTTGCTGGCCGCGCTGGTGATGTCGTTTCTGGAGGCCTGGCACTCCGCCGGCTTTGCCGACCCGGTCACCGGCCTGCCCAACCGCCAGCGCCTCATCCGCGACCTGCAGTATCTGGCGGCGGCGGGGGACAGTACGCCGCGCCGGCTGGTGCTGATTGACTGCATCGACATGCCGCGCGCCTATGAACTCGCGCGCTCGATGGGCATGGGGCCGGTAGAGAGCCTGCTGAAGGACGTGGCCACGCTGCTGCCGCTGCGGCTGCGTCCTGCCACCGGCGAGCTGCTCTACACCGTTGCCACCGGCCGCTTTGCCGTACTGACGCGTAATGACAGCCGGCTCAGCGCGGACTGGGTGGCGGGGCGTCTGGAGGGGATCAGCGCCGACCTGGGCGACGGCATCGCCGTGGCGCTCAGCACCCATACCGGGGAGGTCACCTTCACCCCGGGCGACATTCCGGCGCAGGAAGCGCTGCGTCGCGCGGTCAGCGCCCTGCACGAGGCCATCGGCCGGAACGTGCCCGCCATGCGCTTCAGCGAAGCGACCGATTCGCGCCATACGCAGGACTTTACCCTGATGAACGACCTGGCCGCCGCGCTGCGGGAAGACAGGGGGCTGTGGCTCGCCTACCAGCCTAAAGTCTGCCTGCACACCGGCCGCCCGGTGGGGCTGGAGGCGCTGGTGCGCTGGCGCCATCCGGTACGGGGAGAACTCTCGCCCGCCCTGTTCGTGCCGCTGGCTGAGCAGACCGAGCTGCTCAGCACGCTTACAGCCTGGGTAACCGACCGCGCGATCGCGCGCCTTGCCCGCCTGCGCAACAGCTGCATCCAGCTCCCGGTGACCATCAATGTCAGTTGCAGGGACTTCTCCCGTGAGGGTTTTGCCGACGCGCTGGAAGCAAAAATGATCAGGGCAAAGCTGCCCACTTCGCTGCTGGGCATAGAGTGCCTGGAGACCGAGCGCATTATTGAAAGCCCGGCGGCGATGCAGGGGCTGGAGATGCTGAAGCTCAGGGGCTTTGGCATTTCGCTGGACGACTTCGGCACCGGCTACAGCAATATCAGCTACCTGCGGCGCATGCCGCTGGACGTCATCAAACTGGACCGCACGCTCATCAGCGAAATCTCGTCAGACACCGCCTCGCGCATCATCGCGCGCAGCATCATCGCGATGCTGAAGGAGCTGGACTATACGGTGCTCGCCGAGGGGGTCGAGGATGCAGAAACGGTGACCGCACTCACCCAGTACGGCTGCGACCAGGCGCAGGGCTTCTTCTACTCCCGGCCGCTGCCGGAAGGGGAGCTCGACGAGTGGCTGGGCTGGAAGCTGCGCGGGCAGTGCTGACCCGCCGCCGCGGGTTCACAGCCCTCAGGCTGGCGTCCTGTAGCGCCTGAACCCCTCCGGTCCGGCGACGATGACCACGTTACGTCCGGCGCCTTTGGCCTCATAAAGGGCCTCATCGGCGCGGCGCAGAAGCGCATCGCGGCTGCCACAGTCTGACAGCGCGGCCACCCCGGCAGAGACCGTCATGGCGCCGACGTACGGGAACGTTGTGGTGCTGACCACGTCGCGGATGCGCTCCGCTGTACGGGCCGCATCCTCCACGGAGGTCTGCGGCAGCAGAAGAATAAACTCCTCACCGCCAAAGCGGCTGACGACGTCCCCCGTCCGGCACGCCTGCCGCAGCAGACCGGCGAGGCTGACCAGCACCGCATCGCCTGCATCATGGCCGTACCAGTCATTGATTTTTTTGAAGTGGTCAATGTCGATGGCAATCACGCACTGCGCGGCGTCATCGCTGAACCTGTCCGCCATGAGGGTAAAGCCGCGGCGGTTGCAGATTCCGGTGAGCGGATCGGTCATGGCCTCATCGCTGAGCGCAGCCATGCGGCCGGCGACCGCCAGGCGGTGATCCTGTACCGCCTCCTTAAGGCGATCGGCCTCATAATACCAGGCGGGCACCGAGGCCAGCGACGCCTCGCTGTCGTCGTCCCGCACCATGCCGGCCAGCTTTTCAAGCGGGTAAGCGATGCGCCCGGCCATCAGGGCAACGACGGCGGCCGTGAACACGATGATCCCCAGCAGGAACCACAGCGCGTTTTCCGCCGTGCGCACGAGAATATGCCGGACCGTTTCAGAAGTGCCCGCGATAAAAATGTTCCAGTCCGTTTTGTGCAGGCTGGCGAACCCCGTCAGAAACGCCTGTCCGCCCGCCTCCGTGCTGAATCGTCCGCTGTCCATCGTGGCGAGTCGCTTCATCAGGGCGGCACTCAGCGTCATTCTGGTTCCCACGAGAGACGGGTCGTGGCTGAACACGATGAGGCCGTCATTGCTGACGATGCTGACGGTAGAGCCGCGGGCGTAGAAATGCTGACTCAGGATATCGCTCAGCATGCTCTGCTTCCTGAGGTAAATGGTGCCGCCGATGTAGCCCAGATAGCCACCGTCCGGCGCAAACAGCGGCTGTGACAGGAACACGACGTAATTACCGGAGGCCGAGGTAAAGGGGGCCGAGATAAACGGCTTCTGCGTGGCGATGGCCTGCCGGCTCGCATCGGAGTGCAGCTTCACGCCGACCAGGCTCAGGCTCTCCGGGGAGGTGGCGGCGATAACGGCGTCGCGGTTTACCACCACCACCGTGTTAAAAAAGCCGGACTGCAGCCGGAGGCGGTCGGTCTCCCCTCTCAGCAGCGCGGGGTCGGTGAGGCCCTTAATCTGCGTGGCGCTCCAGGCTAGCTCGCGCTGCGCCGTGCCGAGATAGCGATCGGTGGTGTCGGCGAGCTTCCTCGCGTAGGCGATGTTGCTCTCCAGCAGGCTGTCCTCGATGTTGCCCTTCTGAAAAATCAGCAGCGCCCCGAGCAGCAGGCAGGAGGTGAGGATCACCCCGCCGACGGAGAGCGACAGGAGCAGTGTACGGAGGCGGAGTTTTTTCAGCGGCATGGCGTCAGGGGCCCGGTTGAGGTGTCATCAGAGTGTAACGGTCACGGACCGGGTTAAATGGCAGAACAGCGCGCCTTTTATGCGCCGCGCGACAGGATTGCGGGGGCCGGCCCACGCCAGCTTAGCGCATTTCATTCTTCTTAATGCAACTTAATCTGATAATCCTCTGCTTTCACACAATTTTCGTGGATAAATATCATGGAAAATGCTTAATAAAGCGGTGCCGTCTCACCACGGCATAAATCAACGATTAGCCCGTGAAGGCTTGCGGGCATTTTTTTATCGTGCCGGACGTTTTATTTCATGAAGGCGGGCCGGTACCATACAGATAAAAGGGATATACTCCCTGCGCTGCACACACAACGCGTCTGCACAGTAAACGAAGAGAGCTGGCGTCTCCGCCCTTCCGCACCTGACTCAGGTCCGGACGACCGGTGGCGTATTGTCCGGTATTTACGGAACGTCCTGACCGCGCACCCGCGCGGTTTTTTTCTCCGCCGGCGTACAGGCGAACTTATGCACCCGTGCGGTGGATAACCCTGTGGGCAGGGTGCATACACCATCGGCCAGGGAGCGCACCATGCCCGATGGCGGGTGGCGTACAAATTTCATACAGACAGGCGGGCCGTTTATGAACAAGATGCTGCTGCTGTTTGTGCTCATGGCGTCCCCCTTATGGGCGCAGCCGGCAGCCTGCACGCCCGGCTCCGGCACCTGCATCACGGCTTCGGAGGATAAAAACGTGTTTCTGCACGCGACCTGCGATGACGACGGAGCGCTTCTGATTTCGCTGGAGGCGCCGCACGGCAGGCTTTCGGGCGATGACATACAAAACAGCGCAGGACAGGACGGCGGCGGATGGACGTGTGCCGGCGAGGCCCTGCGTGGCCACTGCAACATTCTCTACGCCCGGGTGCCCGGCGCCATGCTGGACATGCTGTCCGGGCGTGCAGGCCGAGGAGTCCGGCTGGCCGGCGCACTGCCGGAAGGACGCCTCCTGAATTTTTCTGCCGCCAGCCTGCGACACTGGGCTGACGCCCTGCCGGCACGCTGCCACTGAGCCCTGCCCTTCCGTGACCGCGACCCGCGCTGCCAGGAATCATCTTATTCACGCGCGCCCGGTTGCCTTAACGGCAGCGGCGGTCTTTGCTTAAACGACTGCAGAGATACAGCAGGTTAAGCGGAGAAACAAACGCCATGGGTCCCGTACGCTGCCGGCGCTGCTGTGCACCTCTGACCACGGAGGATCGTTATTATTTTATCAGCCACTGTGAGACCTGCGACACGGACATCCGGCATCAGGCGGGTGAGGCACACATACCCGTAAAGTCCCCGATGTATGTGCTGAGGGGCGTCTTTTTCTTATTGCGCCGTTACCGTCATATCCGGACGGCCGGGCGCTGACCTCGCGGCGGGAAAGTGACGTCTGCCGCTCAGTGTTTTTTTACAGTGTCCGAAACAATTCGGATATTAAGAAAACACGCATCCCTGCGTGATTATATTTATTCCCAGATTGTTAACGGCAGGTGGGTTACAGAAATCCCCGCATCATTTTAATATAAGACCAGCTTGTCATTCTTTTAATAAACTTTTTCGGGCAGGTGAATTTCCTGCCCTCCCAGTCCAGATTAAACCACTGAAAATCATCGTCCTTTATTTTCTCAATCATACTTAAAGCCTGTTCAGGCGTCCTGAAAGCATAAGCCTTCATCACGCCTTCACGTGTGCGCAAATCAATGTGAACCATATAACCCCCGGGTGAAAAACTACTGTGATTTCATATTATTTTAATAACACGGTCATAATAGCTCTGTTTTCTCACGGTGCGTTATTTATTTTCGTTATGATCGCTTAAAAAAATCACCCCTGAAAAGCCGCTTAAAATATCTGATTATATTTGTGTTAAATAAACAGGAATTTTGATGGCAAAATTCCTGGTCATAAATTAAATATATTTAATCACGTTGACGCATAAGATCATGCTGCATGCTCATCGGACTGATGCCTGTACGCCCGGATGCCACGAAAAGGCGGATTCAGGCAGAGCGCTGGTCCGCGCGATCTCCGCAGCGCGCGCCGGAGAAGTATCATGACTCAGCCATTCCCGAACCGCGTCTGCAGTCAGCACAAGTGGACGGCGGTCATGTATGTCTACCATGCCCTGATTGCTGGCCGCGGTGACGATAACGAAGCCTTCCCGCCCGTGCTCCCGATTGAAGGGCGCCTTTCCGATGGCCGCAAAAAACAGCGGCTGCCTGTCACGGTGGTGAATGAAGTAGGGTTGTTTTCCGGCACCACTTTTTTGCCACTCAAACCAGCCGTTTGCAGGCACGACGGCACGCCCGTGCACCCACAACGGCTTAAACATGCGCCCTGATGCAGCTGTTTCACTGCGGGCATTTATGAGCGGCGCCTTATCCCACCACTCGGGACCATAGCCCCAGTAGACCGGATCGAACGCCAGATCCCCATCGCGTTCACTGAGTAACAGGACCTTTGTGCCCGGCGCCACGTTGTACCGCCCGATAGGCTCCGGGTCCCGGATTAATTCTTCAGGGCTGGCGCCAAGCGCCTCAAAGTATTCATCCCTGCTGCTGTACTGCGCAAACCGTCCACACATAATTACCTCCTGCTATTCAGCATAGGCGGTATACTGTCATCCGGAGGAGTCATCATGTCTCATAACCTTGCAGCCCGGTCGCGGGAAGAACGCGACAGAGTTAACGTGGATTTAGCTGCGTCAGGCGCGGCCTACAAAGAACGCATGAACCTGCCGGTAATACCTGCAGAAGTGGAGCGGCAGCAGCCAGAAGAAATGCGTGAATATTCCGGGAGCGTCTGCAATTCTATCGGCAAGAAGCGCAGAAGTTCCCGCGCGGTACTGACCCGATTTATCAGAAGGAGGAGCAGAAATGACGACGCCGATTGAAAAATTAAAGCAGCTAGCCGAATCTGAACACGTAGCGAAAGATTGTTATTTCGGATACAGCATTGGCAAGCTAACTTCTGATGAAGCTGTCATGCTTTATATGCACCGAAAAACAAAGGAGCATAAAGGTGTTCGCAATCGGCTTCTCAGGGAGAAGCGGGCATAAAATTTCCAAAAGAAAGCAGACCTGTATTCAGGTCTGCCTGCTGAGTTTTAAGCTACGTGAAAAAGTTGTTTTTGCCCTTTAGTGACATTCCGCAACCTTTCCGGCCAGCGCTCCCAGTAATGAACCGGCGTTCGTAAAACCCTTCGCCGCTCATCGCTCAGGGCATTTCCAATCACGACCTCTCCGGCTACGCCGCACAGTGAGAGCTGAATGTAAGCCATACCTGCGGCCAGCGGATCGATGTCCGTTGCTGAAAACCACAGATGACGGTGTGGTGGATAACCGGCCTCCATCATCACGCTGGCGTACGCCAGCACCATACAACCGGCACCGCAGGCTGGTTCCCAGAGGGTAATGAAAGGTTTAACCTTCAGCTGTTCTTCAATATTCCCAAGCTGAAGCTGAGCCATCATACGGGCAATGCTCCACGGGGTAAAAAACTGTCCCCGGTATTTATCACCCATCTCGAGCTGCATAAAAACCCGCCCCAGAAAATCACCTAGCTCCTCTTCAAGCCCGTTCACCACATGGGCAAACAGTTGCGCCAAATTTTTGACGTCAGGTTTTTCATAACGGGACACGATGCGCAGGTACTTCTGTTCACGCTTTTCACAGAACTGCAGGCGATTTTCCAGTGCGATGACGCTACAGCTGATGAAATCCTCAAACACCTGATGCCGGCGGTGATAACGGGCGGTCTGATTAAAGAGTTTAAGAAAGGCTTTTTCGTGATTAATGACTTGTTTCATGCGTGCTTCCTCAGAAAAGGGAACACGCTTCCTGAAGGGAAACGGTGTTCCCTTCGGGGTGAAAAAACGGCCACAGGTTTCGCTGTGGCCGGACGACAGAGCCGGATTACCGGTTCTGGATTGTCGCTATGCGCGGATACTGCCGTAGTGCGCTGTGGTTACAGCGGGCACTAAAGCAGGTTCAGGCGTAACCAGGTACATACGGGCACCATCACCCGATGCAGACTGGCGTAGCTCCTCAGCCGGGTACGGACCGCTGTCAACATGATCGCCCCGGTCAAAGCAGTTGTAACCTGACGTGCCGGCATCCGGTGAAATCCAGTAGTGCCTGATCTCGCAGTCAAACAACTGTGACATTTCTCCCATGATCTCACCTGACGGCGGATACCAGGGAGACGCAAAGTGCAGCGTGAGCGAACCCACATCATCACGGCTCCAGCTGGCCTGATGGCCTGCCGGGAACTCCATGCCAAAAAGCTGCATGTAAAGTTCTAACGATGTATTGAGCCCCCTGAACAGACCCGTATCGCCGTTGAGTTCGGTAGCAAGACGTGACGGCATCACCATCAGCATGTCACAGGGGCAGGTTGTCTCCGGCATACTGCTGAGCCATTCCCAGCGCTCCTGCGGATCGAACTGGCCACCGGCACCGGCTACACCAAACCAGTCGGCATAATGCACGGCCATCAGCTGCGCCATTATCTGCCGGGCTGAAAACGGAATGGCTTCCCATTTCAGCGCATCGATGCCGGACTGCAGCGTGATTTTCTCCATGCGGGAGAGTGTCTTCGTGTCCAGCCACGCATCCTGCTCCAGCAGCTCGATAAAGTGCTGGAATGCCTGGTTAGGTGAAGTCTGCGCTCCCGTACCTGAAGCGGTCAGCATCGGATACGGCGCATAGTCCATGGCCCTGATAGGCTTGAGTATGCCGGCACAGCCAGCGAGAAACAGTTTTATCGCCTGCCGGACGGCATGGCGGTATAGCGGTTTTTCCGTGCCGGCAATCCAGGGCTGCATAACATCAAGGCAGACTGACTTACCGGTGATTTCCAGGCGGTTCTGGCACCATGAAAACATTGTGAAACTCCTCTTGTCGGTTGAAACGAAAAGAGGGCATCTCCCTGAGGAAGATGCCCTCAGGGGGATGATGGCGGCCGCAGCCGCCGGGTCAGATTATGCCGCCTGTTGCGTATTACGGTTCAGGGGCGCAAGTAAATATTCCGAGGCTTCACGGGCGAACCGGCAGGCACGGAAAATTGCCCGTTTGTCTTCCCGAAGTGCTCTCAGCCAGCCGGCAAGATAGCTTTCGTGCTGCACGTCGCCGGTAATACCGAGCTCCGCACAGAGAAAGGCGCTGCCGGTTTCCGCTATCAGCTCTTCGAACGCATAAACCGGGTCACCAAACTGCCGTGACGATGAGGTAATGCCTTCCCGGTTCAGGCGACTGCCGTGCCCGGTGGCATGCACCAGTTCATGCAGCAGGGTGGACCAGTAGTCCGCCTCCGTCCGGAACTGCGATACCGTCGGCATGACTATGCGGTCAGCGCCCGGCCGGTAATAAGCGCGGTCCTGCCGGCGGTGATCGCACCCGACTCCCGTGGAGCTGAATATCTGCTGTACCTGATTCAGCTGTACCGCGCTGAGTTCAGACGGGGATTCTGCCGGAACAGAAACCACACCTTCACCGCTAACGAATTCAGGCAGGCCCTCACACTGTTCAACGTTGAACAGCTGCAGTTGCTTCAGCATGGTCAGTTGCTCCATAACCGGCTCTCCGTCCCGGAACAGCAGATTATCACTGCTGTCCCTAGCCTGTTTCTCAAACGGTTTGTAGATAATGGCCAGCGCGCTGGTTTCATTCTTCCTGACGTGACCTCCCGCAGTTTTAGCCTGCAGGAAAGTCAGCCAGCGATCGGACGTATAACCGTGTTCTTCTGCGGCCATCCAGAGCAGGGGAACGTTAACCCCGCTGTAGGCACGGCCGGTTACGGCATTGACCGGCAGGCAGCTGCCGTGCACGTTCTGAGCCGAACGCCACGGGCGCCGCCAGGGCGGCACGCCATTTTCCAGCGCCACAATGATTTTATCGGTGACCTGCTGATACAGGTCAGTAGTCTGTACTGCTGACGCTTTGGATCGGGCTGTTGTCTTTTTCATGGGATGCATCCTTTGAAAACGGGGCGCATCCCGGCCGGTGGCGGACGATGCGCCACCGGTGAGTGGAAAAATCAGTAAAAACGTAAGGAGCCGTCGGCCATAACCAAACGAATACGGTCACGTACGCTCGCGACCGCACTGTCAAACATCTCCCGATCGGCGGGTTTCGCCCGCTTTGAATCAAGGCGAATGACCTGGTCGAGAACATGTAATGCCTGCGAACGCCAGCTGAGACGTTCAGCATTACCTACACAGGCATGAAAATGGCGCAGCGACTGATCGTAAAGCCAGCGGGTCCGGTCACGATATTCGCTCACCGGTACATACACCTTCAGCGGTGGATGCGTTTCCACATGAAGCGTCAGCGCATTGTTCAGGTTACTGATCACGGGTTTGATGAGCAGATCATGCTGGTCATTCAGGACAGCATCAGACATGCTCTGCGCAATAAAGGTCTGAAAGAAGAATTCCCGTTCGGGTATCAGTGAGTCAGCAAGATCTGACCAGTCTGCATCCTCCGACGGATTACACCCTGCAGCCCAGGCTTTCAGCCACTCTCCGGGATGATTGTCATCAGGTACACGAAGATAAATCCCCAGGTTCTTTTCAAGTATCAGCGGGCGCTGCATACCCAGGTTCTGTGTGAAAAGCGGACGAAGTTCAGCAGAAGTAAAACGGATCATATTTCCTCCGTATAAAAGAAGGAGGAAACCTCCCCGGGAGGGAAGGCCCCTCCGGGAAGTGTTAATCAGTAAAAACAGATTCAGTCGAAACGGTAACGCAATCCGGCCATTTGCTGCGCCATCTGCCGGCCCGCCCGTAAAGCCTTACGTGCGGAGGCAAACTTACCTGCGCTGCCAAGTTGCTGATACTGCCAGTCACGCGAACTGTAGCCCGTTCTGCGTGAAATGATGGCGGTAAACCCTCCTTCAGACTGAACGACCTCGGCGCGGAAACTGCTGTGTCCGCTGCGGTTGGTGAACCATTCAGCCTGCTGCTGACGCATTGCCTCTGCAAGGCAGCTGAGGGCGCGCGATGTGCGGGTGATAAGTAACAGCATTATACTGCTCATGGTTTTCTCCTTAATGAATGCGGAGAAAACCATCACCGCAGATGCAGGGAGGTTGTCCCCGCATGGGTTAAAGCCTTTGTCATAAATGACGCCGGCGTCTGGTTAATGACTAACCGAAGTGATGATATAAAGCGTTATCCGGATCGTCCGGGTTAAAGGTTCGGCTGGCAGGAATGTGAACTGTCATGGCGCAACCGCAGGCTGGGTGATAACGATGACGGAAACGATGGATGTAGCGTTTTCCAAACCACAGAACGCGTTTTTCCACTGTCTCCATGTACTGCCAGACTTCACCGTCATTATCAGCAACAGCCGGGTCCTGCAGGGCACGGTTAGATCTGTGCTTTGCCAGCCTGCTCCACATCCGGTGCCATTCGCTGCTGTTATGTTTAACGAGTAATAACGTATTAAATGCCAGTGTATTCACAGGTAAATCCTCTTCAGTAAAAATAAGAGGATTTGTCTCCGTATGGAGAAAATCCCCATACGGGTTAAGTGCATCACCTCAGAAATCTGCTTCGCTATTTTCCATAGCCAGAAAGCATTTTTCGTCTTTGACTGCGCTTTTGTAGAAATATGTCCAGGCCTCTTTATCAATACCTTCTGCCATGCGGCAAAGGCCGTTAAAGAATGCCTCCCATGATTCAGGTATAAGCTTCCGGACATGCAGTTCAGCCAGGTCCCTGGCGACCGCAGCCATTTCCCAGACGTAAAACGGAAAGCCGTCGTCATCTGTCCCAGTATTCAGGCCAAAACGGCGAAGCGCTGCGATACTCAGCAGCTCGCCCTCTGCTTTGGCCAGTGCGACTTTGTGAGCGGTACGCTCGCTGGCACGATGATAAAAATCTGAAGTGAGAGTTAAATCGTTCATTGAGGATTCCCTGAAGCGTCGGGGAAATCTGTCCCTGACGGGGACAGAAGTCCCGTGAGGGTGAAAGACTGTCCGTTTGATAAGGCAGTCAGGCGATGTCAGAAAAACCGGCGCTCTGATAAAACATTTTGCGCGCTTCTTCTGTAGCGTCGTCCAGCTCTTTTTCCTGGCGAGACAGGGTAACGCCCTGGTGAAAAGCCGTATTCCAGTGACGACTGTGAACATTTGCCCCCAGGAGCGTCAGCTCGTTCACGGCTTCTTCGACAAAGGTGTGTCTTATGAAGCAATGCTCAGTTGCAAAACCAACGGTATGTGCGACATATCTGAGAAAAGTCAGGTAGTCTGGAAGGCCGTCAGCAGGAACCTGAGGATCGGCGTCAACCATGAGTTTGTAACCAAGACGTACGTTAAGCTGAGTTTTAACGTAATCCACCATGATTCTTGCAGAAGCGGATGAATCACAATTCAGTAACGTGAGCGGATTGATCATTTTGGTGTAATGCATGGGTACGATTCCTTATAAAAAAAGGGAACCGTCCCAAAGGGAAAGTATCCCTCAGGGTGAGAATCAGGCCAGAAATGCCGGATGAGTAAATCAGGTGTTCAGGAGAGTGAAGCGAAGTAAAAAGGACCTTAACCGCAGGGGTCCCTGTTTTCAAAGGTTAACAGGTTTGTACCGCCCGAAAGCGCCATCTCTCAGGTTGTGATGGCATTGGCATGTGATTACCCGAAGGCGTTCCTCTCAAATCACCGGAACATTGGCAGTTGTCAGAGACAACGTTAGCAAAATAAGCGTACACAATTCCCGCACCTCAGGCAAGAGTATCAACGCAAAGATCTTACCGCTTTAATTTTTGCACTCAGCACAATCCTGAAAGTTTCAATCAGTGCGCCCTGAGTGAAATACAGACAGGCATCAGTACGGGTGAGCCTGTCACCATAATGTGCATAAGCCTCCTGTAGACAGGCCACCTCGTAATGTCCCCTGTCGATAATGCGTGAAACGTTTACTTTAAATCCTAAAAGCACACGACAAATAATCGAAACTTTACCAGAAATAAAACCATGCTTATTCATGAAGCTCAACCTTGTTATAAACACGCGCCACGTAATGTCCCCTGCCATCGCCATGTCCCAGATCCATTGATGCAAGAGCCTGCGCCTCTTCTTTAGTAAAACCATTTTTCATATGGAGATTCATAACATCAACAGAGTACGCATAACGTAAACTATGGGGTGCATATTTGCCGGTTAATCCTGATTCACGGACGACATTGCGATAGCGTTCAATAGCCGTGTGTAATGATGGTTTATCGATTAACTTGCCATTATTTTCACTCAGATGTTTAAGAGACGCATTGATTGCAGCCAGAGTCGCATCACGATCTAATACCGTGGTATCTCTTGGGCGCCCTCCTTTTGTACCGAATACAATGCGTATTTTTTCGTCCCCATTCAGTAACGCTTTTTGCCAGGTACGCAATGATTTAGCAGACTGAACTGTTTCTTCCGTTCTTAAACCGAGTAATCGGGATAGCCTCATTGCGCAGGCAATGCCCTCATCCTTTTGCTCTACACTCGTTAATACCTGCCGAAAATAATTATCGGGAATGGCAACCTTCGTTCCGTCCCGGCTCGTTTCCGAAATGCCCAGGGCCTGGTTGCTCAGTTTTTCATGAGAAGGATTAGCCATGAATGTCTTTCCTGCAACCCGCAGTAAAGCGCGGATCGCCGCCATTTCATTTTGAAGTGTGCGCCTGGAAATTTCTTCTGAAAGGCGACTTTTCATATACAGTTCGATATGCGACGTTTTAATGTTCCTTATATCTCTGATTTGAACATTAAGCCTTAATAAACGCTCGGCAAACCTGTCAGCAATTTTCATTCGGTCAGAAACAGTTTTAAAACTTCCGCCCGCCTGTCTGGCAAGCGTTTTAAGATTTTTATTCAGTTTTGCCATAATCCCCCTCCATTTAAACAGGTGTCAGTGCTTTTCCGTCTGCGTAAACGGAAAAGCACTGACACCGGCTGCGCCACAGCTACAGACGATGAATTTCACCCCGACGGCACGGTTTGTGGTTGCGCTTCCTGCGTCTCGACAGATATCTGTGCATCGGGGCGGCGAAATGTTGAGTTATTGCGAAGCTCCCCAGGTCTCTGACCTGTTCGCGGTTTGCACCGGGCTGAAATGAATCAGTCTGCTTCCACACACCAGTATGCTGACTGGTGTCGCCATCGATATCGTGTCGATTTTCTCCTCTTTTAATGAAGTCCCGGGCCGTTTTCACGGCTAAGACGTTTGATTGATAAATGAACAAACGGTGAATGAAGTACGTCTTTAAGGCGCTTAAAACCTTTGAGTACGTGTTGGTCAGTTGGTAAAGAAGTTGTTTAAACGGCAGTGCGTCAGCGCTGCCAGTTATGCGCTGCGCGCGTCACTTGGTACTCGTTTCACTCGAACGCAAGTGACGCCGCGCTCCTCTGCTCTCAATGCAGTCGTGGAAAATGCCCAAATGTTCCAAATGGTCACACCCACGCCGCAAAGTTTGCAACGGATGCAGTCGTCAAAAATTGAGACGAAACGAAGAAAACAGACAGAGGCGTCTGCAGAAAGGCTGTCAGAGACAGCTTGTTTGTGAAGGGATATCCTTTATCGCTGTAAACACGATCCCCATTTTCAAAGGCTAACGGGTTTTACCGCCCGAAGGCTCCGTCTCTCAGGTCATGACGGTTTTGGCATGCAATCACCCGAAGGCGTCCCTCTCAGATTGCCGGGACATTGGCATGTTGCTTTACACAACGGTACAACGGTGCAGATAGTAGATCGGACCATGATCCTTTTTCAAGTAGCTTCTGTCATTAACATATATGCGCAGCCTGATTCCCTCTGAAAAGAATCGAGGTATTTTCCGCGTGTATACGGATGAACAGGACCGCTCCATCAGGTGATTAATATGTTCAGGCAGTCACCAGTTAACACGATTTTGCACAAAAATGACATTACTCACACTCACCTTATTAATTGCAAAAAAAAATCCTCTCCGCTTCGGATTGCTCAGGGTTTAATAGTGTGAATGGCTGAAGTTGACAAATGATGAAAATATTATGCGCATTACTGGAATGTTCAATGCGATGTCAGTATCTTAAACGCATCTCAGCATTATAAATTAAAACTAAACAAGAATAAAATTCATTGAAAAAATTGTTTCATTCGCTTTCATCTCGTGAAAATAGTGAGATAATTCACTTTAATTAAATATAAAGGCTTGCAAGATAATCTAAAGAATCATTTTCAATCCGCAAGATGAAATTTAAATCCATTCAGATATGACGCATGAGCTTACGTTACTGATTAAAAGTAGAGCTTGGTCTTTATTATAATATCAAGGGGGCATCGGCGGGGATTCATTTGTCGATCCGAAATTCAATTTCGGATTTTATTAGCAAGCCCTGAAGTTATTTTAAATCACAAAAAATAACCATGACTTTACTTAAATTATTTAATAAAAAATAAAAAATTCCATACTTATTTTTATGCAGCCTGGAAATTTAGCAATGTAGACAGTCCGAGAGAAAGAATAAATAATTTTTGCCAGTATAAAAACAGGTGCCCGCATTACAGGGCACCTTAAGCTTAGGTCAGAACAGTACGGAATAATTCAGGCCAAAGGTTCTGCCGCGCCCTTTGTAGGTGTAAAGCCCTGCATCGCCGTATGTCGGGCTGTAAAGTCCCGGTGCCCGCTGGCCCCATACCGTGGTGTAGTTTTTATCAAGTAAGTTCTCGACGCTGAAACTGAGTTTCCCCACCGGCAGGTCATAACTACCGAGTAGATCGACGGTGTTATAGCCATCGATTTTCTTGCCATCCGCATCAGAAACGTCGAATGTTTGCGTACTCTGCACCCGCAGGCTCCAGTTCCCCGGTGCCCAGTTAACCCAGGCGCTCACCTTGGACGGGCTGGCGCTGTCTATCGTGAGTTTTTCCCACTTCCCGTCTACACGGGTTTCCGATTTGATGATGTTGAAGTTGGAACCGGTGCTCCAGTCGCTGTCACTGAAGAAATAATCGATCTGCCCTTCGACCCCATAAATCCGGCGTTTGTCATCGTCCAGATTGATGGTCATATCGGTTTTATTGATGCTGATGGTTTTATCAGACAGTGAATAGTAGGCCGCCAGCTGGGTAAGGAGGTTATCGCCGGTAAAGCGCCAGCCAAGCTCGTAAGCATCAACTTTAATTCCTTCCATTTTGGAATCGTTAACATTAACGCTGTTAGTCAGATTGTAATGACCGTTCGCCAGCTGGTAGGTGCCTGAACCGTAATATTTCGCCAGATCGGGGATTTCAAAACCTTGTGAGAAGTTGAACCACACCTGCTGGCGCTCGGTAATTCGTCCCAGTATGCCGGCATTGAATAGCAGGTTATTGTAATCGGTCGAACCTCCGGGAACCGCGTCTGCCGATGTCGCCCGTCCGGTAGCGATTGCCTGTTGCTGAGCATAACCCACGAAATCATCCACTTTGTTTTTGGTGTACTGATAACGAACACCGCCGCTCAGTGTGATGGCAGCAAAGTCATAACTTGATTGCAGGAAGGGCGCGAGGTTGGTAATGCTATAACCCGGATAACGCCCGACGTTATAGGCATTTTTCAGTGTCATCCCGCCGCTTTGGGCCGCGGTGTTCAGATCAAAAAATTGCTGATTCGCATCAAAGGATTCATGTTCCGCATCCACACCATATGTCAGGGTCAGCGCATCAACCGGTTTGCTGTTAATGGTCAGCTTGCCACCGTAGAAATCGGTTTTCTGCTGTGAAGCACCGATGCTGGTGACGCGTCCGCCGCTGAGTGTCGGGAAGGGGTAGAACGTCAGGTCCTCATCGCGATAAAAGATCTGCGCCACTAAATCCTGGCCGAGAAAATCCGTGTTTGAATATTGCAGGTTAATCAGATGACGTTCAGTGCCGGGCAGGCGATCTGAATTCAGGTTCCCGGCATTCCAGGCGTTTGCTGAGCCGGTAACCGCCGAGAAATTTTCCCCCAGATAAAGACCGTGTTTGCCGTCGGACTCGCTTTTAAAATATTGTGTCGTCAGTTGCAGTTGCTGGTTTTCATCAATATTTAGCGTACCGGTGCCCATGATATCCAGACGGTCGGAATACTGTAGTCCGGTCTGGGTATTATCAATAATCACCTCATCACCGTTGCCGTCATACCAGCCGCCATAGCGCTGATAAGCCACTGACAAACGGCCGGAGGCTTTGTCGGTACCGCCGCTGATGGCCGCTGCCACATTCTCATCATGATCGTTGTGACTGTTGAAGCCACTTTTCATCCCGGTCTGGAACTCAGCTTCTGTTCCGGCCTGGCCTTTTTTGGTCACGATGTTGATCAGTCCACCGGTACTGCCGCCACCATAGAGTGACGTTGCGCCAGAGATCACCTCAATGCGCTCAATGTTGAAAGGATCGATGGAATCCAGCTGGCGGCTATCGCTGCGTGACGAGTTGAGGCGGACACCGTCAACCATCACCATGATCGAACGGCCACGCGTATTCATACCATAGTTGGTGCGTCCCTGGCTGCTGACGTCCATTCCGGGGATGAGCTGCGCCAGTACTTCCTTCAGCTCTTTACCGCCCTGAACCTGTTGCTCAATTTCGGCCTGTTCAATAATCCATGTGGTCTGCGCCATTTCCGCGACGCTGCGATGCGTTCGGCTGGCAGAGACCACCATCTGATCTTCTTTTGCCTCTTCCGCCCAGGCGCTGGAAGAGAGCATGGCGAGCAAACACGGTTTTAAAACCCAGAGATACGGCTGTTTCATTTTTTATTTTATTCCCGAGAAAATGTTCAGTACTGAACTGCATTAACGGTGTGTGGATGATCCTGACCATGAACCGCAGGCGGCTGTGTACGCCAGTGGATAACGCCAGGGGTGGTAGCCAGCTCGAAGGGGGCATCTGGATGTGCGCGATTGAGAATGCGTGCAGCGCGCCAGGCCATCAGGCTGAGCTGGGGTTCTGCAATGCCAAGACTTTGCATCCCGGCATTAACGGCGAACAGGTTGTTACTCTGTGGGCCGTCCCAGTTAAGGGTGAAATCGGTGTTGATATGAAAACTTTCATCCCGGTCCAGCTGGAAGCGGTGTGCTATCGGTGCCAGGAAGGCAGGGCGTGCCGGGCTGTAACCGGTGGCGAAAACCGCCACGTCGGTTGTCAGCTGTTCTTCGCCGTGATCGAGCTGATGACACAGCGTCAACTGCAGCGGGTTCTGTTGTGCAGCAACATGGGTTACCGTACGCGATGGCAGCAGATGCGCCCACGGTTGTTCACGCAGAACTTCAAACCGGTGATACATCGCGCGATAGATGGCAAGCAGCGATTCGCTGGTTATACCGTCCGACGTCATTTTCTGTTCATTCAGCATTTGCTGACGTGCGCTTTCGTTTAGCGTGGAAAAACTTTCGAGATATTCCGGGGTAAAGTACTCATTGGCGAAGGCAGCTTCATCCAGCGCATTGAAGTTATTCCGGCGCGAGACCCAACTCAGCGCAGCCGGTTGCCCCCATTCGCCACGGAAGATATTGAGAAAAAGATCGGCTCCGCTCTGTCCACCACCGATGATGGTGACGCGCTGACCTTGCAGATTCGGCCTGCGCAGCATCATTTCGCTGGCGTGGAAGCAACGGTCACTCTGCTCAGTGACACAGCCGGGCATTTTTGCCTGCTTTCCGATACCGAGGCATACATGGCGGGCCTGGTATCTGCCCTGAGTGGTCTCAATGGTAAACAGCCGTGTTGTGTCATCGAAACTGACTTTCGTCACCTGCTGGCTGAACGCCAGATTACTCAGGCTATTAGCGGCCCAGCTTAGGTAATCAGAAAATTCCTCACGGGATACCGTGCGCTGCTCGGTCGTCAGGAAGCGGTAGAATTTTTTTCGCTGTACCAGATAATTAACGAAGCTGTAGCGATTGGTTGGATCGACGGCACTCACCAGATCTTTGAGGAAGCTGGTTTGCATGGCGCAATCGGGCACCATCATACCCGGATGCCAGGCGAAATGAGGTTTGCGTTCGAGGAAGAGGGAACTGAAGCCTTCCAGCCCTTCAGCCAGGGCGGCGACGCTAAGATTGAAGGGACCAATACCTATGCCAATGAAATCATACGTCTTCATTTTGCTGACTCCCGGGTGACCAGATACAGAGGGTTATCAAGATCGGTGAGGTAATTCGGCAGCATGCGGCTGCCGACGTCATGTTCAGAAAAAGTGAGTTTTACCGGGTTGAGGACAACGCGGATGATCTGCGGCTTAAACAGATCGAAGAGATCGAAGCGATCCGCCATCTCAGGATGTTCATCCATGTATTGCCGGATCACATTCGCCAGCAGCCGGTAGAACTGCGCTTCGCTGATGCCGGTTTGCAACGTGAGGCGTGAAATAAAGCGCAATACGGTGACGAAATGCCCGGTCTGCAAGTCATGAATCAGATAGTCTGCACTCAGGCGCGCGGTCACGTCCTTTACGACTGTGGGTAAAGACGCTGTTTCCGGAAAGTCTTTATCGACCAGCCGCATATCGCCCTGAAAATCCTTGAGAAAAATTCGCTGTGGGATATTGTCCTTCATCACCAGGGTCACGTTCTGACCATGTGCTATCAGCGCCACGCCGTAGCGGCACATCAGGTGATAGAAGGGGATGACCACGACGGTAAACATCTGGCGGAGCCAGCTTTCTGCATCCAGTCCTGAGCGCCTGATCCACGCAGCAATCAGAGGGTGTCCCGCATTATCCGTCTCCATCAGCGCGGCCATTAGCACTGCCTGCTCGCCCTCCTGCAAATAACAGGAGGGATTTTCCCGCCAGATGACGCCGAGCATTTCCTGATAACGATAAGGTGCACCGGGCAATGCCGCGTAGCCTGCATGAGCCAGATACCCGGCTGCCGGTTCGGCAAGAATCTGTGCGCCTGTCGCGCGGAGCGTTTCATCCGCGGCAAACTGTTGCTGCAACCAGCCTGATGCCAGCGGCCCGGCGGCGATGTACTTGCCTGGAATGCCGCGATAGCAGGAGGTGTTGTAAATCGTCAATGGCAGCTTGATATCAAACGGTGAGGCGTGGCTGATGTTGGTCAGCGTGCGCAGCGACTGCTGAGCGAGATAATGGTCACCAAACTCACCCAGATCCACTAACTCCCCGCGGGCGATATCAGGCAGGAAATGGAGGGCGATTTTTTGTTGCCATTGCCAGGGATGCACGGGCAGCGGCAGCCAACTGTCGTCCAGCTGTAATGACTGCCAGCGCTGGTGGAACCGCATTAGCTCTGCATCCTGCATGGCACTGGCAAGCAGTACGGTAATATCGCCGACATTATCACTGCTCCAGATAAACCGGTCGCGACGGACGGCTATCCAGTGCAGGCGGAAGGCGTTGCGATATTCCGGGGCATAGGCGCGTAGCGCATCGATACCCCATCCGCGTCGGCCTTTATTGAAGATGAACTTCGGATGTCCACTCAGCAGGCATTGAAGCTCATCCGGCGGGAGGCCGATCAGGCCTTCGGCGTTCATTCCCTGACGTGCTTCCAGCAGCTGTAAATCCCCGCGCAGTGTGGCGTAGAGATCTTCCAGGTGTTCAGCGGTCTGGGCATCGGTCATTTCCAGCACCACGGCGAGCTGGCGCAGCAGCGCATCAGCTTCGGCAGGTCCGCCGTGCAACGACTCAGGATCAATATGCAGCCATCCCCAGATGCCGCGGCGTGCGCTGAATTCCCAGCGCGCTGTGCCAGCCGCGATTGCCCATCGATCGGGTGTTATCTCGCTGGCAGGCAACGCTTGTTCATACTCCAGTTCAGCGAGGATTTTCGCGATCATTTCGCGATTAACGCGTTCCCACATCACAGCCCCACCTCCGTGAAGAAGCGCTGGCGTTCGTTGATAACCAGACGGGAACGCTTATGAGGAAAATCGAATTCTTTGCTGGTGTGATACCCAGCAACGGGCAGGTGACGGAACAGACGCTGATTATCGTAGCGAGGTTCAGCAACAACACGCCGGGTGCGTGGTTCGTCCAGAAACAAATAATGCGTCAGCCCACGTAACCAGCTACGGATAAAGTGCGCACCACGCCATGCTTCTTCGCCAACCAGCATATGCAGACCGCGGTCAAAGGTGTGCCAGCGATAATGGCGGCCGATACGATCTTCCGCCGCCCAGTAGACTTCGAAGTAGCCAAAGGGCTGCTCGTCGAAACAGCCAATCAGCGGGTAGCAGTAAGACGAGTCGAGTTGTTTGTGCAGGTAAGCTTCCAGCTCTGCCTGGGGGGCAGCCATCTCCCAGAAAGCATTAACGCGCGGCGTATTCATCCAGTGGGTGAATCGCTCCGCGTCCTGAGCCACATCCGCAAGGCGGAAACTGAGCGTCCGTTTGATTTGCGGATCGTAGCGGCGGTAAACCTCGCCGACGGGTCTGGCCGGTCGCACCGGATAATAAATCTGCCGTTCCCGGTCAAACTGCATTTTTTCGTTCGCAGTCGCCATTGCACCCCGGAGCCACAACGGCAACTGCCAGAAGACCTCACGCGCGAGATAATCACCCGATATGGCGTCAAACAGCGCCTGTGCCTGGGGTTCATGCTGCCACTGCGCCCAGGGAAGATGGACGCCGCTGAGATGCGGTGCTGCAACCAGCAACTGGTCAATCGCATCAGCAAGCCAGCCATCGGGCATATTTGCCATCAACTGTAACGATGCACTGTTATCCAGCCCCAGCATTAATGGCAAAGGCTGGTTGGTCAGGGTGCACTGAAAACCATGATTATCATGAACAATATTGGCCTGCGGCATCACGCATTCTCCCTGTAGAACGGATTTTGAAAGTCGAAATAGATGACTGCCGGGTCGGCGATGGTGTTTTCGTTGTGATCGTGGAGGTAACAATGGAAGTTGCCCTTGCAGTTCCAGTGTTTGCTTGCGAGCACATAATCAAGGCTTTGCTTATCAAGAACACGGGGCCGTAATGCGGCCAGTTTCTCGCGCACCGTCTCCATCAGCTGCTGCTCGGTCTCAAAACCCGCAGCACCCAGCGCCGCAGTGACAGCCAGTGTAGAGTTCACCAGCAGGTAGTAAGGGAAATAGCGCAAGACCTGTTCGCGGCTGAAGCAATTTTCTGCGTCAGCTTCATCAATTTCCGCCAGCCAGTTCCGGGCATTGTCCGTGAAACCGCTACCCTGACAGTCGCGATACAGCAGTCCTGTCGGTAAATCCTGCTGCATTTCCACGAGGATGTTTTGCTGGTGAGCAAGCAGGACCAGTCCGAAATTGGCCTCTGTGCTGAACAGGGGAAGCAGGACGTGATCGCAGTAGGCGGTAAGCCAGCACTGTGCAGCCTGGCGTAATGACAACCCCAGTCTGGCGCTGAGTCGTTTTACTGCTGCTGCCAGCAGGCTGTCCCCGCCGTCCGGTGCGGCCTGGGTCAGGCTGACCAGCACATTAGTCTGAGTCTGAGGGGTGTCGAACAGCAGGTTGACGCGAAACGCCATCAGACTCTCTTCCTGGATGACACCATCA
This sequence comes from gamma proteobacterium symbiont of Axiagastus rosmarus, assembly GCF_059730925.1. NCBI lineage: Bacteria > Pseudomonadati > Pseudomonadota > Gammaproteobacteria > gamma proteobacterium symbiont of Axiagastus rosmarus. The sequence continues at coordinate 3,434,390 of NZ_AP035925.1, read as the reverse complement.
GCAGACCGCAATCCTGCCCAGCCGTCCTCCTGCATGACACGCATGGTTGGATGTTGCGCCTGGAGTGTTTGCCAGCGAGGCGTCTGAGCCAGACGTGCCAGACGCATACCGCGCCTGACTTCTTTGACAGATAACGTGCGTACCGAGTTGGTCAGGCGAACGCTAAGCGAAAACTTAATCATGTCATTGCTGGCAGAGCAGTAAAGCGATCGGGATGAGCTGGTGGGTAACCATGCCCTGCCGTTTTCACCCAAATCGATAACTGCGCCGCAGATGACCAGTTGCTGGCACCACGCCTGCGACAGCAAATGCTGTGCCTGCCAGGGATGCATAGGGATCAGCCAATGCGTATCGGTGAACTGGCTCAGCAAGTCGGGGGCGCTCTGCGCAGCAAAGCGCAGCAGACGCGTGCGCAGCGATAATCCGAGGCTTTCACCGGCGACATACTGGCTATCAACGGAGAACCAGTGCAGCGGAAAGCTTGAAGCGAAATCGGGCAAATAGCGGCGAGCTTCAGCTTCGTTGAATGGCTGGTGTGATTTGGGTGCCGGATGGAACGCGTGGCCAACCAGCAGTGCCTGCTCGGCCTCAGAGAATGACAGCGGGCGTAGCCGTAAGTCAGGCCAGCGATGGCGCAGGTTGATAGCCTGCCAGGTATGCGCGTGGCTTTCATAAACACGTTGCTGAAATCGCCCGGTAATGTTGCTGCTCAGCTCTGCACGGATCGCGGGTTTTGCCAGAATCAGCGATACCAGCGTCTCAAAACTAACAGATTGTCCTTCGGGATACGCCGGGCTGATGAGCAGGGCGGGAAACTGATACTGGTGATGCTGAGTAAGGGAGAAATATCGTAGTGGCAGGCAGATCTGTTCAGTTGACGCAAGCGGCAGAAGGATGTGTTGCTTTTGGTTATGCGCTGCGCCCGCAACATACTGCCAGTCCCGTGTTTCCCGGAGAAGTGCATTCAGAAAACACTGTGCTGCTACGTCTACAGCAGAGGTATGGGCCAAATCATTCATAAGACAATCTCAATCAGCAATTGATAATGATTATCGTTATGATAAGTATTTCATTTACATTGGCAACTGTTTTTGTAATATTTCCATACTTAAGTAATCACATATACCCATGATTTTAACGATGTCTTTACATTATTTATGGAATCTATTGCGAATCTGTTTAATTCAAGACTGATAAGTAAATCCAATTGGTTACTGGCTTTATGTGCCAGTTTGCTTGGAATTGGTCAGAATGGCTTACTGGTTATGCTGCCCCAGCTGGTGGCAATGACCAACCTGACACTCTCAGTTTGGGCGGGGTTATTGCTGTTTGGCTCCATGCTTTTTCTACCGGCATCTTCCTGGTGGGGGCGGGTGTCCGAGGTGAAGGGCTGTAAATTCGTGGTGACCGCTTCTCTCGTGGGTTACCTGCTGAGTTTCAGCGTGATGGCGCTGGTAGTATCAGGTCTGTCAGCAAAAATCATCGGCCCGGCAACAGGACTTGTTGGACTCATCTTCTCACGTCTGATCTATGGTCTGACTGTCTCTGGCATGGTTCCGGCCGCGCAAACGTGGGCGATGCAACGCGCGGGTTCTGAGAAGCGCATGGCGGCGCTGGCAACCATCAGTTCCGGGCTGAGTTGTGGCAGATTGCTGGGCCCCCCTCTGGCGGCGCTTGTCCTGGGCTTTCACCCATTGGCTCCCATCTGGCTTATGGCGCTGGCACCGTTAATCGCCTTACTGTTGATCAGTGGTCAGTATAACGATCCGCCTCTGACGACAACGCAGCATCAATCCACGTGTTTCCATATGGGACTGCTGCCCTTGCTGAGTCTCGCTTTGTTGCTCGCTGCTGCTATAAGCATGATGCAGATCGGCCTTGCACCGGCGGTGGGTAAGATTGTGACGTTATCTGATGCTATCAGTCACCATATCGCCAGGTTGCTGAGTCTGGCTGCCATGAGCACGCTGCTGGCGCAATTCCTGGTTGTGCGGCCACAACGACTGGCTGTGGAACCCCTGCTGCTGGCTGCTGCGGTCGTTATGGCCGCAGGTTTGATCATGATGGTGTGCGGAAATCTGCCGTCGCTTTACGCTGGAATAGCAGTGACCTCATTTGGTGCTGCAATGGCTACGCCGGCATACCAGCTCCTGCTTAACCAAAAACTCTCAATCGGCAAGGGAGCGGGGTTGATCGCGACCAGCCACACGCTGGGTTATGGTCTCTGCGCTTTGCTGGTTCCGTTAATGACGTCAGTAAGCGGGCAACATAGCCTGCTGGCAGGTGCATTTGTGGCATCGCTGCTGTTTCTGATGGTGGCCTCATGGCAAGTATTAAGATCTACGTCTCATGGCGCGCGTTGAAAAGGAAGGAAGATGGCTCAGGTTGCCAGTTATCGCTTATTTGATGTCAGGCTGTTGCATAAGAAGATGCTTTCTCCATCGCTGATGAGCTGCATATTCACCGGTGAGCAGGTGCGGCAGATGAAAATGGATGGGCCAGATCAGCGCATTAAAATACTTTTCCCGTCCTTAAATGGGACGACCCGATTGCTCAATGCTGAGAGTTCATGGTGGCTGCAGTTGCAACAACTGCCACCAGAAGAACGCCCCATAGTCCGTACCTACACTCTGCGTAACGTCAATGCTGAGGAGGCTCGCATGGAAGTTGAGTTCGTGGTTCATGGGACCGAAGGGCCAGCGTCGGCCTGGGCAATCAGCGCCACGCCGGGAGATGTTTTGCAGATGGTCGCACCGAACCGTGCACATCTTGCTGACAGTGGCGGCTACGAATGGAAACCGCATGCCGGCGTTGAACACGCGTTAATCATCGCGGATGAGACGGCTCTGCCCGCAGTAAAGAATATCATGCGACAGATGGCAAAGCTGAACACGCCACCCAAACTTCAGGTTTTTCTTGAGGTTCCAGCGCGGGCTGATTGCCTTGCCCTGAATGAATTCGGGTTTGCTGAAGTGTATTGCTTACCGCGCGACAAGTTGCAGTCGCCTCATGGTGAAGCGTTGCTGAATGCGGTAAAGGAGCATGTATTTCTCCCTTCTTATGCACTCAGTTCTCATCAGGAATTTATTGATGAAACAGGTCAGGAGGTTTTATGGTGTGGTGCAGAGGATAAAAATAATCGCTTTTATGGATGGGTGGCAGCGGAGTCCTCGGCGGTAAAACACCTCAGACGCTATCTGGCTGGTGAGCGCCATGTTGCCAATGAGGCGATCAGTTTTATGGCGTACTGGAGTAAGGGAAGGGAATGACTTTTTTCGCCCTACTCTCGAAATTTTGGATTCTGTCCAGTCATTATATTCAGGAAATAACCACTGCCAAGCTACTTAGGTGGTGCCATGCTATTAGGTATTGCACGCAGGTGATTCTGGCTCACCTAATAGATTGACGACAAAGATTTCATAAAAAAACAGACCATTGCTTTGGTTCAGTTGGGAACAGATAGAAAATTTCGATTAAAAACGGAGGTAATATTCCATGCGTTTTTCTATGATTATTCTAACTCTTGATTATCGTAAGCTTTAACTCTCCCGGCGGTGATTAAATAAGCATTCCCTAAGATTGCATTCCAGACTTATAGCCTGATTATATGGGCATGTTCAAATGCGTTAAACATCAGTATTGCCATAGAACCAAGGTGAGCTTCAGCCCTACTGAACATACCAAGAATGATTTTATGAACTGCAAAGGTGCGGACAGGCATGATATTATATTTTCATATCTTTATTCAGAAGATGCTATGATTCCGCCTCAATCAAAGTGGAGCTTTTTAGTGTCCTGCGCAGACCGTCTTAACGACAACGGATGGCTGGTCATAAATTATCACATCCCTCCTGACGTTGGCTCTCTTTTTTCATATACATTACATTCGCTTTTTAAAACTGTTCTTTACTGCACTGTACCCAGTGGTAACACTATTATTTATGCCAGCAAAACAGGCATTCAAATCCCTCTTTCAAAGTAGCAGGAATGGGGTGATTCCGTCGGAAAGATGTTCAGCTGTGACGTCAGTACATTATCCCGAAGGTTATCATTCTGGCCAAAACCGTTTTAATATATTCTCAACCAGACTCCTGACAACGTGGAATACAATCACACATTATATAAATGCTGTTCAGGATTCATGCTTTACACGGACGGTAATAACCGGGCTTCGCTCAAAAACGTACTGGTATTATGAGCGCTAAAAACAGGTCTTAATTGGGTTCTTAATATGGCAACTGCAATTCTTGCAAAACCGACAGCGACAGTGATGTCAGCTGGACATCGGCCTGTGGTCATCCTGAAACACGGTAAGCCTTCGTTCAACTGTGTGCCTGAGGAACTTTATGTGGCAATGCTGGATGCCATTGAAGATTGTGAGCTGGCTAATATCGTCCGTAGCCGCGAGGATGAAGATGCAATTGATATCAACTGGGAGAATCTCTGATTGTCCGGCACTCACAACCTGAAGTTGAGGCTGTAATGGCTGTTGTTGATACGACTATGTTAGCGCGTTCGCTTGCGGTTCAGTGAGGACAAGCAAATCAAACTGGCAGTCTGACCACACTCTGCATAGTAAAATTGAAGTAACTACGAAATGTAACTACAATGGAAGTGTAATGGAACTTGAAGGGGTGCCGACAAAGCGGCACGGAATCTGAAAAAACACGGTGTGGCGTTCGAGGATGCTGCGCTTGTTTTCCACGACACACAGCGGCTTGAGGTCTATGACGACCGGGAGGACTACGGCGAAGACCGATGGGCAACGATAGGCTATGCCGACCCCGCCTTACTGTTCGTTGTCTACACCGTCCGGCACGAAGACACCATCCGCCTGATCTCAGCGAGGAAAGCCAATGAGCAAGAGCGCAAAAAATACCGTCAAGCTAACGCTTGACCTGAACAAACCGCCGATTGTGACGGCCGAGCAAAAAGCGCGACTGGCGAAGCTGGCCGCCATGCCGGACGAGCAGATCGATTACAGTGACGCACCGCCAATGCCTGAAGCCGTGTGGGCAAAAGCGGATAAACTTCCTGAGCCCAAACAGCAGGTCACACTGCGGATCGATGCTGACGTTCTGGAGTATTTCAAGCACAGCGGCAGCCGTTACCAGACGCGAATTAACGCCGTGCTGCGCGCCTACGTCGAGGCGCACAAGGCGCACAGTTGACATCCTTCCCGACCTAAAGGAGGGGGAGGATGTCAACCGATACAATCAGAGGCCTGCGTAAACGGCGGGGTGCAGCCGCCTTTAACTACCTGAGCGGGGTTCCAGGAGAAAATGTGTTCCGGATTGTTCAATAATTTGCCAGTTTCTCTGAAATTTAGTAACCTGGTCCAGGGCAGTTGAGTGGTCCCTTTAAACTCAACTGCCGATATAATCAAAGCCAGAGGAACCATCATCATGAGTGAAAGTGGATTCGATGCTGACGACTTAAGCCTTACCCTGGCCCGTTTCGCCAACAAACGTCGTAACATCGTTTATGACGAAGCAAAGCTCAAACGTAAAGCGCCAGAGCCTGTTGCATTCTCCAGTGCAACCAATGCATGTGGAGCGGTCGTGCTGGCTGGGATAGCAGAGCTTCTGACAACCTCCCCCGAACGCAAAAAACAAAATGAAGAGTGGGAAGAATGGAGTGAAAGTTGGGATGCACAAAGACAGGACTGGGAAAACCAAGACAGAGAATGGAACGATAACAGATAAACTGCACCTTTAGAGAAACATGCAGTTCATCTCAAGTTGCTTCTATTTAAAGCCGCCTTTTAAAGCACCGCCAGCTTTATCAGTAACAACCTTCTGAGCTTTTTTTCCCGCCTCTGTATGAATCGCCACGGCTTTAACAGACACCTCGGAGTCATTTAAGATGGCTTAAAGAGAGGTGCCCATGAGCGGTAAGCGTTATCCCGAAGAGTTTAAAATCGAAGCAGTCAAACAGGTTGTTGATCGCGGTCATTCTGTTTCCAGCGTTGCAACACGTCTCGATATCACCACCCACAGTCTTTACGCCTGGATAAAGAAGTACGGCCCGGACTCATCCACTAATAAAGAACAGTCAGATGCTCAGGCCGAGATCCGCCGACTCCAGAAAGAGCTGAAGCGGGTTACCGACGAGAGAGACATACTAAAAAAAGCCGCGGCGTACTTCGCAAAACTGTCCGACTGAGGTACGCCTTTATCCGCGACAACCGCCGTTGCTGGCCTGTTCGTTTGCTCTGTCGGGTTCTGGACGTCCATCCGAGTGGATTTTATGTCTGGCTTCAGCAGCCACATTCACAGCGTCACCAGGCAGACCAGATGCTGACCGGGCAGATCAAACAGTTCTGGCTTGCGTCTGGCTGCGTCTATGGTTATCGCAAGATCCATCTGGACCTGCGGGATAGCGGGCAGCAGTGCGGAGTGAACCGGGTCTGGCGGCTGATGAAGCGTGCCGGTATAAAAGCTCAGGTTGGGTACCGTAGCCCACGGGCACGTAAAGGCGAAGCCAGCATCGTGGTACCGAACAGGCTCCAGCGGCAGTTCAATCCGGACTCACCAGATGAGCGTTGGGTGACGGACATAACCTACATCCGAACTCACGAAGGCTGGCTGTATCTGGCCGTGGTGGTTGACCTGTTCTCCCGGAAAGTTGTCGGCTGGTCAATGCAACCCCGCATGACAAAAGAGATTGTCCTGAACGCATTATTAATGGCGGTGTGGAGGCGTAATCCTCAAAAACAGGTACTGGTTCATTCTGATCAGGGCAGTCAATACACGAGCCATGAGTGGCAATCGTTCCTGAAATCACACGGTCTGGAAGGCAGCATGAGTCGTCGCGGTAACTGTCACGACAACGCGGTTGCGGAAAGCTTTTTCCAGCTACTGAAACGCGAACGGATTAAGAAAAAGATCTACGGAACACGGGAAGAAGCCCGCAGTGATATTTTTGATTACATCGAAATGTTTTATAACAGTAAGCGTCGGCATGGCTCGAGCGATCAGATGCCACCAACTGAATACGAAAACAAATATTATCAACGGCTCGAAAGTGTCTAGATTATCCGTGGCGATTCAGTTTGTGACTTACGGGATTTGCGATTGGTAGGCATTAGATACTCCTCGAAAGGCGAATCTCTCCCCCTGATGGCGAAGTGATACGCCACAGGGTGGTGGGTGAAATGAAAACGAAGTTATTCGTCTTGTAGTGCGATGGAATCAGGGATTAGCCACTTGCCGCCTAAGTTGAGTGATAGCCAAACCTGAACGTTGGTCCATTCCTCCAGCGTGCCGTCTGAACCGATGTTGTAGCAGCCTGGACAGTAGCGGTGCGCTATCAGCAACGTCGCTTTGACCATGAAGTCGTATGGCCGGGATGGTGTCCAAAGGAACGTGGTTTTACAAAAACCGCAACCCGATGAATGCTGGCCGAGGTGAAACGTCTCATATGACATATCCGAGCGTTCTTCTCCGTTAAACGCGATCGCCGGTTGGCCATCGAGTCCTTCTACGAGTAAATCGCTGGGTTTGAGAAGTGGATATTTGTCATCAGCAGTGCAGAGCACCATTGGGTCCAGATAACCGGGTATATGCCGGTTTTGGGTCAGCAAAAAAACGTTGGCAACATGCGTAGTCAACAGCAGCCACTGATCGTTAGGTACAGATTTCACTTGGTAATACGAGTGAGCATAGCCCATGAATAAATCCTCCAGATTGTTTAGGTGGGGATTCATCCGCTAACGGGAGTAAATCCCCGTCAGGGTGGGTAATGCGAGCCTTGCGGCGATGTGATGAGAGAACCTTAACCATCGCAGATGGCACCCGCTCTAAAGGTGTGCGAGTATTGGGACCGCCAGTTGGCGCTTCTTTCAGGCCCGTGAAGCATATCTAAGCAAGATCTATTGTAAAGCAAGAGTTGAAATTATCAACATTAAGGAGGTGACTTCAAATGGAGTTAATTCAGAAGCTTGGTGCAGTTATCAAATTAGTCATTATGCCCACAAACGGGGAACAAACCTTCTTCCAAGGTTATGATTCGGGTCTTATGGATCCTAGAATTATTGAAACCATTTTCCTCATAAATAAAACACCAAGGAATATTTCTGAAATCTTTGAACGCTCTAACGATAATGAGAGCGCTTTAACGGAACATAACCTTATATTCTTACTTTCCCATGACAAATTAGACTCACTTGAAAAATTTAAAGAATATCCTTTCATGATAATATTCTGCACTTCAAGTTATTATAAGTTGGCAAGGAATATATCTAAGGGATTTAAAGTTAAGCCAATAATATGCTGCAATGTAAAGAAAGCTGACATACATCAAAAAGATGTCACCTCCATTTATTCCTTTGATAAGCTCTTGTTTTCTCGCTTCAAGGATGCGGAAAAACATATAATAAAAAAACTGGCGAGCGAAAGATATCATCAAGATTGAGTAGGAGGAAAGTTTCATTTAATACCATAAATTTAAGCTCCACTGCTAACAACACTACCTATCCAAATGAATTGTTAATTGAGTCTCTTGGATATGTACTAGATAAACCTAAAGTAATAAAAGGAGGAAGCAGTAAAAGAGAGTTTATTAACTTGATGATTAACAGTGTACATTCATATAATGAATGCCTTGAAAAAGAAGACATCAATCTTCCTTCAGAGGTGGTTATTTACACTCCGGGCATGTTCTCTATATTTAATAAGAATAACGATGAATTATGGTCAGAGATTGAAGGTGAACTCAGTGAAATAGAAAAGGATTTTTTGATTAGAGGGGTGTTATTAAATCCTGAATACTCTGGAATAAGGCTACATCATAAAGGTAGCCATTCTGGCTTAAAAGAGTTATTGAAAAATCCAAAAGTTGGTTACCTGACGAGGATGAGACAAAATGAGATGAGATTAACCACAGCGGCAATATCGCTTCTTAGCTCAAGTAAAAAATCCCCTTCGATAAGATTGCCAAACGCATTGAATCATCTAAGTAATGACTTAAAAAAACTTGAGGTTTTAGCTCGTAACAATGGGATTAAAAATGAACTTTTCATTAAAAAGGCAAAGGCATTCAATACAAATATAAAAAGAACATTAGGTAGTAAATTAAGGAGATTTATTTCAAATAACTATAATGAAATAACATTAGTTAGTGATGTTCCTTTAGATTGGTTGCGATTAGAGTTAGGTAAGTTACCAATAATGCTGTCCCACGAAATATCTCGGATCAACTCCACTCCTGGGAATGTGTTATTACAGAATTGCGCATACTTCCCAAGGATATCAATCAATGAATCCGAATTGAAAAAGACTTTAGTCATTAGATCTTTTGAAATTGATGATCCTATTAAACATGATTTAGAGCAAGGGTTAGATGTGTTCGCGAAGAGCATGCCTGACTTAGATCTTAAAATTGTTGATGTGAGAAATTTAGAGGAATTCACTCAAGCGCTAAATGAATATGATGGACATATTGTGATTCTCGATTGTCACGGTGACCACGGTGGTGAAATGGAAAACGGATGGCTAATAATTGGAGGAGAAAAAGTTGACACATGGCAACTGAAGCATATAGCAAGAGTGCCCCCAATCGTGATTTTAAGTGCATGTTTAACTTCTGCTCTAAGTGGATCGCATGCTTCAGTGGCAAATGGTTTTTTGGTTAGTGGTGCAATTAGCGTAATAGGAACACTATTGCCTGTAGTGTCTATTGACTCCTCAGTTTTTGTTAGCAGATTAATATATAGGTTTTACCAATTTCCAAGCGTTATTCCTAATTCATACTCACATATTAATCTCCGACTTTTGATTTCATTGTTTATGAGAATGTCATATACATCTGATGTTATCAGAGGTTTTGCTTCATCAGGTTTAATTGATAAGGAAGAAAGTTTACAGGTTAATTCTGAGGTTAATGCTTATATAAATATGCTAAACGAGGATTGGTTTGAATTTTTAGTTGATGGGTTAATAAAGATGTCTAAGTTTAGCAAGGAAGAAATACTCGAAATATTGGACAAAGACTATTTTATTACTGAAACCATGTGCTACAGTCAAATTGGATTTCCAGAATCTATAGTTATCAATTTGAGAGTGTAATTACGTTAAGTAAACCTTGTAAACATACGCTCCTCTTCCATCACCATGCCCCAAATCCATTGAAACCATCGCCTCAGCTTCCTTCCTGCTGAGGCCGTTTTTCCTATGCCACTCTGTAGCCTCACGCGAATATGCATATCTCAGGCTGTGCGGTGCTTCTTTGCCCGTTAGCCCAGCATCCTTAGCCACATTCCGGTAGCGATCGATCGCGCTCCTCAACCCAGATTTATCAACCAACTTGCCGCCATGATCTAACGAATAAGCCACTGCAGCATTTAAGCTTCGCACCAGCTCTTCACGCCTGACGACCGTTGTGTCTCTTGGTCTGCCGCCTTTAGTACCGAACACCACGCGCAATCGTTCATCTCCACGCACCAGCGCCTGCTGCCACGTCTTTAGGGATTTAGCCGACTGCACTGCTTCCTCTGTTCTCAGCCCGAGATAACGCGCAATCTCCATCGCCAACGCGACACCTTCGTCTTTACTCCGCACGAGGGCGAGCGCCTCGTGAAAGCGCTCGTCCGTAATCGCCGTCTTTGATCCGGCTCGACTGGCACCTGACAGGTTGAGTGCGTCGTTACTCAACTTCTCATGCTTTGGATCGGCCAATTTGGTTCTGCCTGCAGTTGTCAGAATCGCGCGCAGCGCCGCCATTTCGTTCTGCAGCGTGCGTTTTGAAATATCATTCGCCAGGCGGCTACGCACGTAATGCTCGATGTGTTGAGTCTTGATATGGTTCACGTCCCTGATCTGGATGTTGAGTTTCAGCATCTGCTCGGCTAGCCGTGCTGCTATGCGCGAGCGATCGGCAACGGTTTTAAAGCTGCCGCCAGATTGTCTGGCCAGCGTTACCAACTGCTTGCTGAACTGCTTGTTTCCACGCGACATACTTTCTCCAAAACATCTCTACCCCGACGGCACGGTTTCAGGTTGCGCTTCCTGCGTCTCAGCGGATATCTGTGCATCGGGGCGGCGAAATGTTGAGTTGTTGCGAGGTCTCCACAGCTCTCAGAGCTGATCGCGGCTAATGCCGGTTCCTGATTTCTCAGGACGCCTCCGTCCGTCAGGTTCTCTGACGTCGCCTTGATATCGCGTTGATTTCCTCCTCAGATAAGTTGCCAACGTTCACTGAATGTTGGTGCGGTTGATAGTTTCAATAACGAACTACGTGTTGGTCAGACGGTAAGCGTCGTCGCAGAAGACCGTATTACGTGGTGTTGACGTATACGCGCTGCGCGCGTCACTTGGTTGTTGCTACGCGCCAACGCAAGTGACGCCGCGCAGCTTTTGCCTGTATTTGCGAGGTACGTTCGTCGCCAAATGTTCCAAATGGCGGAAACGATCACGCAAACTGGCCGTGCGCTGTAGCTGGTATCGATGAGATGAAGTTGATAGAACCGTAGTGGAGTGGTGGAAACCTTGGGCGGTGCTTTTGCCCGCTACTTGCAAAGGTTGAGTAGCTTTGCCGGTTATCCCGGATGCAGCCGCCAAATAGCATTTCTCACAGGCTACTTAAGCTTTCGCTGATGTCAATTGCTAAGGCGGCCATTTAAGATAATGAGGCCTTTGTTGATAGCGTAAACAAAAAAGCAACGACTAAAACACTCATAATATCGTCAGGAATGGTCGAATTTAAATCAAACTGAAGGGGTGATGAGAGAAGAATGACTGCTTGGGAAAAATTGAAGAACAACCTAAAATTAATATACTGCAACTTTGCATCTATATAATATTCAATGCTGTTAGCTATCAGGCAGAAATTAAATATTAATTTTGATGTTATTAAACTGACAATAGTGATAAAGGTATTTAGCCATTAGTGTAATTTAAGGATTCTAATTTTTTATAATTGATGTTATAGCGATTGCGATATTTGGTGTGAGCAGTTTCTCGCCCCCTTCCCACCCACCAATGCAGGATAAATTAAAAGAAATAAATTATGAATGCGGCTCTAATGATCCAACAGAACTATAATTTATTCTTTGGTAAGTTCCAAATAGGTTTTTATAACATTAATGTGGGGATAGTTTTAATTTCAAGTTGGATTTCACCTATATGTCATTGGTTGAGAGTGATATTTTTAGGTCTGACAATAAATTTATGCCGCCAGCAACTGTTGCATTAAATTATTTTTCCATGTAGATTCTTACGTGAACCCACTTGTAGCCAATTCTGCATTATTGTTAATACTCAGAGATTATAATGTCGTATAATAAAGATTCATCAGAAAGCACACAGGTTATTTATAAAGTCATAAAATCTATTACCAATGACACTAATTTCGCTAGCTTCATCGGTGTTGTAACTGCTACTGTCAATGATGAGGTAATAATTGATCATGAAAAAATTCAAATTCATTTAACTAACAGCCGCCCAAATTATGCGTTAATCGATATTTTTTGGGAGGATTCAGGGTATGGTGATTATAAATCATTAGGATTGTTTGGACGCATGTCAACTCAGTACCAACGTGTTGAGGAAAATAAAAAAAGGACTTTCACTATATATAATGATCTTTATTCTATTGAGGTTGAATATTGATTAATTGTACCGGGCTACCTCTTTGCCACTCCTAATAATATACATTTAATTGTGAGGGATGAATTAATGGATCTTCAAGATTACTGTGACATCTTAAAGAATCACCCTAGTTATAATAAAAAATACTCGGGTGACTTCCCTAATCCAAGCACCATAATTGAAAAGCCTCAACAGCATCTAAATATAATCGTAGAGCAGGCTGAGATGATTACTGCAGCCAAAAAAAACGCAACTATAATCAATGACCACCTAGGGATTACTCCAACTAACATTGATTTTTCTTCACTATTAAGAATATTCGTCAATGATATAAAACAGTTTTCAACAGAGAATAAGGAACTGAATTTACTTGAATATAATTTGTTTTTCGCGCAAAATCAGATTCCAAGTTATACTCTATTTGAACTATCACGCTCTCTTATTTTTCCTGACACTTACGAGAAATACATCGACCTGAATGGTCAACAGCGTGTTTTTGAGCTTTACTCCATCCCTTTCTTGATCAGACTTACCATTAAAAAAAACTTAAAGATATCATCGGATTTAATCAATCAATAATAAAGCTCAGTAATGGGCAATTAAAAACATCCAGCCAATTCCCAGCTCTGAAAGTGATAAATTTTCTAATTAATAGTGACTTTATTTACTGCCCTATTCCTTTTAAAGAACTCAAAAAAAATTACAACTGGTCTTGTAAATTTGTTCATACGGGAGATAAAGAATATATCTGGCTAGTTCTTAAAGCAATAAGCATGCTGAATAAACTATTCCCTGAAAATAAAGGTAAGTATAATGAAAGAGTTTGTAATTTAAAGGAGGGGGTGACGTTAATTTCATTGCAGATGGCAATAAACAACTCTCGCGAATTTTCTACTCCTAATGAAAATAAGATTTTCGAGGAGTTTATAAAACTTGTATTAAGCGATGAGGAGTACGAAGAGGCATTTAGTTTTATGGATAGACGAAAAATTACCTTCCCCCCTCAAGTTAAATTTATTCTATTGGGAGAGGCAGTTGCTATCGTATTTTTATAGCAGTTGCATTTGCCTTTTCATTCTCAATATGAATTATTTTAAATCGGCTTATTATTTTTGATGTTATTCTACTCCTTGTGCTGCGAGCTACGCTATTAACACTTGATGCACCTTAATTTGCCATTCGTGCTATTTCACTAATCCTTATTCCTGCCCATGAAAATGCTGCCAACCACAGCGCAGAGAACACAATAAACATCGCCACAATAACAAAGTTTATGATCCAATCGTCAGAACTATTCTTGAATCCAGCCGTATTCCAACGGCTATGCCTATCAGAACTATTTGGAGTATTCAGCTTAGGCAGATGTCGTAATGGCATTGTTCTCAGTGTCCTGACAATCATGATGTTTACTCTAAAAGGGTAAATTGTGACTGGTACATATTCACCCCTACTGGATACAAGCATTCCGCCAGAAAGCCTGGATATCTTTGCTGCGCTGGCTGGTAAGTGCAAAGAAACCCATTAGCAAAATGATCCCGCAGCAGGCAGCAAATTGCCCACATAAATCTTGAGTACTTTTATCAGCTTATAATGCTCCGCACTTCTTAACATGCTCTGTGGATTGAGAGATACCTTGCAAACATTCAACCCTGTTTCATGTATGCGGAATAGAGTTAAGATACTGTAATATAATAATTTAGAAAGTGGTCACAATCACAACCCCTCCCTCGCTGCCAGAAATCCCAATCAACAATCGATAGCCTGAATCCAGTATTTTGTCTATTTTGTAGATATGAGATATATATCGAAATCTGGAGTCAGCTATGGTCAGTGCGGTTAAATCGACTGAATTTGAAGTGATTGCGGTGTCTTCTGGCAATGTTTCTTACTCAACGAGCAGCAACGGACATGCCGACATCACCATCTCGGTTCCGGATTTCAGTGGCGCGCAGGAAGAGCTCTATTATGTCCTGAAGCGTCCAGCCTACATCGATGAGGTCGCATTTCAGGTCGCGCTGGAGGCTGCCTTTCGTGCGGTAGCGGGGCTGGAAAATCTCACCAGTAAAAAACGGGACGAAAACCTTTCTGCTGCAAAGATGAAAAGCGCAGGCAGAAGCAAGCCGGCAAGCAGTTCTAATACGACACGGCTTGAGAAGCTGAAGCAAACCATTCTCGATGATGCTGAATGGTTGCCTGCTCAGGAAGTCTCACGTCGCAGCGGCTCTGCCGTGGATATCAAAAATCCCAGCGCTCTACCGAACCGCTGGAAGCGGGCCGATAAAATTTTTGCCATTACTTCTGAAGGCAAAGATCTTTATCCTGCGTACGCGCTGGACGTAGGCGGGCAACCGCTGCCGCAGATGAAGAAAATTATTCAGCTGTTTGGTGCAACAAAAACCCCCTGGTCACTGACGCTCTGGTTTGGCTCACCGAATAGCTGGCTGGGAAATCAAAAACCGAAAGATCTTCTCGCCTCTGCGCCTGAACGGGTGCTGGAAGCGGCCGCGCGTGCAAAAGAGGGACCGGTACATGGATGAGAAAATAAAAACTCCAGTGGTAAATGATGATCTTACGGCCAGAATGGCGATCTGGCCGAAAGACAAAACGATTTGCCGGGCACTCACCTCACAACGCCAGCTGCACCGCCGCGTCCCCGTCTTCAACCTGCGCCGGCACCGCGCAGCAGATCAGCACCTCATCCTGCGCCAGCGTGATGTCTGGCCGGGAAGGGTAAGTCACCGCACCTTTCACCAGTCTGGTCTTACAGCTGCCGCAATGTCCGGCGCGACAGCTGTAGGCCGGGCTCAGGCCGCGTGCTTCGGCCAGCTCCAGCAGCGTGCCGGACTGCGGCGTCCAGCGCGCTTCTTTCAGTGACTCTGTAAACACCACCGGCACCGCTTCGGTCGCCACCGGCGGCAGCGCGGCGGGCTCTGGCGCATCCTCCTGCTGACGCTGCAGCGACGACGGACCAAACGCTTCGGCGTGAATACGCGCGTCGGCAATGTTCAGGCCGCGCAGTCCGTCATATATCGCCTGAGTAAATGACGGCGGACCGCACAGATAGAAATCGTAATCGTTGAACGGCAGCACCTGCGACAGCAGCGCCATATCGATGCGTCCGGCAACGTCGTAATCCACGCCGGCTTCGGCTTCGGCTTCGGCTTCGCCCGGCTGGCTGAGCACCCGCACCAGTTTCAACGCGCCTTCGCTGGCTGCCAGCAGCGCATCGATCTCACGCACAAACGGGCGTTCGGCCAGGTTACGCGCCGACTGCAGCAGATACACCGGACGCATCCGGCGTTTGCGTCGGCCTTCATAAATCAGGTGACGCAGCATCGCCAGCAGCGGCGTGATGCCGACGCCCGCCGCCAGCAGCACCGCTGGCCGCGTTTCGTGTGCATCAATAGTGAAATCACCGGCCGGTGCGCGCACCTCCAGCCGATCGCCGACGCGCAGGGCATCGTGCAGATACTGCGAGACGGCGCCGTCGCGCTTCACGCTGATGCGGTAATAACCGTCCGACGGCGCAACCGACAGCGTGTATTGCCGAATCAGCGGCTTAGCGCTGCCCGGCAGCGTCAGGCGGATCGGCAGATGCTGGCCCGCCAGATGCGGCAGTACGCCAGCGCCATCATCCGGCATAAGATGAAACGAGCGAATCTGCGCGCTCTCATCGACAATTTGCGTGATGCGAAATGGTCGCCACTGCGCCGCCAGCTGCTGCGCCTGCAGGCGTTCGCTGGCGGACGGCCAGTCGCCGGTCATCAGCGAGGCGGGCGATATGCCGTCTGGCTGATCGGCCCAGCGCAGGGCGAGGGCAGCGCGCCGGCGCACGATGCGGCGCGCGCTAAAGCGCCACAGCCGCTCGGCTCCCTGAAAGGCCGCGATTTCGGCGGAATCGGTTATCACCGTGGCATCGCCGCTCATCTGCAATACATCGCCGCTCGCGTAGTCGATAAACAGCAGCCCGGCCTTGCCGTTGAGCACGATATTGCCGAGGGTGGAGAAGAACAGGTTGCCGTTGAAGTCCGGAATGGTCAGTACATCATCGGCACCGATGCGCACAAATCCGGCTTTGCCGCCGCGATGCGAAACGTCCACCTGACGGCGCGCCTGGTCGGCATAAGTGGTGACATAAAACGTGTCCGCCTGCCCGATGGCGGCGCGCGCGGCGTCATCCAGCGCGCTGAGCGTCTCAACCTCGCCCTGATAAGCCCTGCTGGGCGCATGGTCGAAGCGGAAATCGCGCAGCTGAATATAGCGCGGACAGTTGCCGAAGCTCTGGTCAACCTGCACGCGCAGGCCACCGCCAATCGCCGTCAGCACGCCGTTCATGCGGTTGCGCCGCCGCGTGTGCAGCTCGATGCCGAGCAGGCCCACCGGTGCGCCATCGGTCATCCCGGCGGACGCCGGATCGCTGGCGTCAGGGCGGGCCGCGATATCCAGTGTGGTGGCGTTGGGCGAGAAGATAAAACCGGGCTGGCCTTCCAGCAGCGTGGCCCAGGCATCA
Organism: gamma proteobacterium symbiont of Axiagastus rosmarus; assembly: GCF_059730925.1. Lineage (NCBI taxonomy): Bacteria > Pseudomonadati > Pseudomonadota > Gammaproteobacteria > gamma proteobacterium symbiont of Axiagastus rosmarus. Next base: position 3,417,293 of record NZ_AP035925.1, on the reverse strand, counting down.
CCCTGTGCATCAACGCTGCCGGCAACGATAAACGGCAGCTGCGCGTAAAAGTCACGATGCTGATCGGGCATGTAATCGCGGATCACGCGCTGCCCGACATCGGCCATACGTTCCGCCACCCCCGCCTGCTGCTGCAGCGCAATTTCACCGTCATGCCATACCGGCAGCGTAATCAGTTTCTCGCCCATGATGCTGGCTCCTGTCAGGCGCGCAGGCCGGCGGCGGTCTGCGGAAAAGGCACAAAGCCGGGCAGCGCTTCAATCCGGCGCAGCAGCTGATTCACCGCAGGGTAACCGGACATCTCGACGTTGCCTTCCGGGGCACCGGCCAGGTAGCTATATAAAGCGATGTCAGCAATGGTGGGATGGTCGCCCACCAGCCACTCACGCTGGCTGAGATGGCTTTCCAGCCGGGAAAGAATAAGATGCGCGCGCGCCAGCACCTCTTCAGCATTAAATTTGGCACCAAACACGGTAATCAGGCGCGCCGCCGCCGGACCGTAAGCCAGTTCACCGGCCGCTACCGACAGCCAGCGCTGCACCTGGGCGGCGCCCAGCGCATCTTCCGGCAGCCAGTCGCTGCGGTTAAATTTCTTCGCCAGGTACACCAGAATGGCATTGGAATCCGCGATATAAACGCCTTCGTCTTCCAGCACCGGCACCTGACCGAATGGGTTGATGGCGAGAAACGCCGGGGTTTTATGTTCGCCGCCAGGCAGGTCGACTTCGACCGTTTCATGCGCTATGCCGAACAGTGACAGCGCCAGCAGTGCGCGGTGAGCGTGGCCGGAGAGCGCTAAATTGTACAGTTTCATCATGCGGTTCCTCAGGTAGTGGCCGGGGTGATCCCGAGCCGTGGCCTAAGGTTCGCACAGCCGTATTGCTGGCAGAATAGCCAGATCTGCGAAGTCATTATTGCAAAAAGTGGAAGAATGCGGCCGGGTGCGCAGCAGGGCGCACCCGGCAGAGGGAGTGGTTCAGGAAGGCACGACGGCACTGCCGCTGGCGGCCTGCGCCTGCTGTTCGTTCTGCTGCTCTTCGCGCAGCTTCAGGCGATCCCACACGCGGAAAAACGGATAGTAGACCACCAGCGAAATCGTCAGGTTGACCACCTGCAACACCGTGCCGGAGATATGGCCGCCGGTGGCGAGATAGCCGCTGACGAAGATCGGCGTGGTGAAGGGCAGGGCGATGCCAGCTGGCGGCGCCACCAGACCGCTGCTCATTGCCGCCCACGAGACAATCACCAGCAGCACCGGCGTCAGGATAAACGGCAGGAACAGGTACGGGTTCATCACCAGCGGAATGCCGAACACCAGTGGCTCGCTGATGTTGAACAGCGCCGCCGGCGCGGCGATTTTCCCCAGCTGTTTCATCTGGCGGCTGCGCGCGCGGATCAGCATAAATATCACCAGCCCAAGTAGCGCGCCGGTGCCGCCGGGCGCAATCCATAAATCGTAAAACTGCTGGGTAAAGATGTGCGGAATCGGCTGGTTATGCTGAAAGGCTTCGAGGTTTTCACTCATGTTCGACAGCCATACCGGCTGAATGAACACCAGCACGATGGCATCGCCGTGCAGGCCGAGCGTCCACAGAATGCCAATCAGCAGCACCGAGAAAATCATCCCCGGCAGCGTGCCGCCGACGTGGTGCATCGGCAAACCAATCACCGTGGCGATCAGGTTGTTGATGTCGTGGAACGGTGAGGCTTCAACTGCCAGGCGCAGCAGCAGCACCACGGCCAGCACGCAGAAGCCGGGAACCAGCGCGAGGAACGATTTCGCCACCGCCGGCGGCACGCCTTCCGGCATCTTAATCACCAGGTTACGGCTGTGCACAAAGCGGTAGATTTCGGTGGAGAGCAGCGCAATCACAATCGCCACGAACAGGCCCTGACTGCCGATCAGCGAAATCGGCAGCACGCCGGTGACCAGCTGCGCGGGCGCACCTTCAACCGGGGCGAACAGCGTCTGCTGCGGAATGGTCATCACAAACGCCACCAGCGCCATCGCGCCGCTGGTCAGCGGGTCGAGCGTGCGATATTTCTCCGCCAGCCGGTAAGCGATGCCGAAGCTGGAGATCAGCGCCATGATGTCGTAGGTGGCACGTACCGGATAGAGCAGTTTATTGCGCCAGCTGTCGCCGAACAGGTCGGCCATCAGATGGCCCCACGCCGGGATCGGCAGGTAGGCGAAGATCAGAAAAAAGCTGCCGATCAGCATGAACGGCATGTTGAGAATGATGCCGTCCCGCACGGACAGCACATGCTTCTGCCCGGCCACCTTGAGCGCGGCGGGCAGCACATAACGTTCGATGATATTACGGTTGGACATAGGGCCTCCTTGGGCACAATGGCGCAACAAATTAACAGGTCAATGCGTGTCATTTCGGCGCGGCGCAATTTATTGCGCGATGAAGCGCGCCGCGACGGCCTGTGTGCGGTTTGCGACAGGGATATCACGCAAACTGCGGCAGCCACGGTTGATTCAGCGTCAGCACTTCGTCCAGCAGCGCTTCGGCGCTGGAGACGTCGCCGACCAGCGGATTGCCGACCAGCGCCAGCAGCGCGGCACCGCGATCGCCGTGCACCGCCGCGTCGATGGTCAATCGCTCGAAGGCTTTGATCTGCTGCGTCAGCCCGTGCATCAGCGGTGGCAGCGCGCCAAACACCAGCGGGTGCGCGCCCTGCGCATCGACCACACAGTTCACTTCCACCACTGCGTCGTCCGGCAGACCGTGAATCGCCCCACGGTTCTGGCAGTTCACCACCAGATTTTGCCCGCTATTGTTATGGATGGCGCTGATGAGCTCAACGGCCACTTCGGAGTAATATGCGCCGCCGCGAAAACTCAGCTGCTCCGGCTTGCGCGCCAGCTGCGGATCGGCATACAGCGCGAACAGCTCGGCTTCCACTTTCATCACCTGTTCGGCGCGCGTTCCGGCCTGGCCGTGCTGCGCTTTCTCCTGCTCTTCGGCCAGCATCTGCGGTGTTTGCCAGTAGTAGCGGTGATAAGGGCAGGGAATCGCCTGCAGCGCGCGCAGAAACGCCGGCGACCACGGCATCTCTTTGATGTTATTCATGGTCAGCGCCTGGCCTTCGCACAGCTGTTCGATCACCCCGGCGGTCACGTCCTCGCCGCGGCACAGCACCTGATGCACCCACACCAGATGATTCAGCCCGGCAAAGCGCAGCGCCACCTCGTCAAACGGCGCCTGTAACATGCCGGCGATCATATGGTGCATATTCACCGGCACGTTACACAGGCCGATGATCTTCGCGTTGCTGTAGCGCGCCACGGCTTCAGTGACGATGCCCGCCGGATTGGTGAAGTTGATGATGAAGGCGTCGGGTGCCAGCTGTTCCACTTTGCGCGCAATCTCCAGCATCACCGGAATGGTGCGCAGCGCTTTGGCGAAGCCGCCGACGCCGGTGGTTTCCTGGCCGAGACGGCCATACTTCAGGCCCAGCCGCTCATCGGCGGCGCGTGCCGCCAGCTGGCCGACGCGCAGCTGTGTCAGCACAAAGCGCGCGCCGCGAATCGCCTCATCCAGCGCGAAGTGCACGCTGACCTTAACCTGCTCCAGCCCGTTCTTTTGCAGCATGCGGCGCGTGAGATCGGCGATGATCTGCACCTTTTCGCGTCCTGCCGCCACATCCACCAGCGCCAGTTCGGTTACCGGCAGCTGCGCATAACGGTTGATGATTCCCTCCACCAGCTCCGGCGAATAGCTGCTGCCGCCGCCAATGATTGCTATCTTAAGCATCTTTTTCTCCTGCCGTGGTACGGCGATAGAGTTCAATGATTTCGCCCGCTAAATCCTGAATCAGCATGGCGTTCATCAGGTGATCCTGGGCATGAACCAGAATCAGGGTAACCGGCAGCCGGCCGCTGCCTTCGTCCAGGCTAATCAGCGCCGTCTGCTGCTGGTGCGCGCTGCTCACGTTTTCCCGCGCCGCCGCCAGCTGCTGCTGTGCCGCCTCAAACTGGCCGGCGCGCGCCAGACGCAGGGCGCTGAGAGCGGCGCTGCGCGCAGCACCGGCCTGCACCAGCAGCAGCATGATCTCCTCTTCCGGAACCACCATTACGTCATCTTCAGGCATGCAGAATCTCCCACAGCGCAGCGCCGTGTGTTATCAGTCGGATTAGGGGAAACGAAGAATCAGGAAGCGCGCAGTGCCAGCGCTTTATCCAGCACCTGTTCGCCGCGCATCATGCCGTAATCCATCATGTCGATAACGGCGACCGCCTTGCCCTGCGGGGCCGCGATGGCGGTGAGGCGGGCAGCTTCAAACTGCACCTGCGGGCCAAGCAGCACCACATCCGCATCCGGCAGGATACGTTCGAAATCGGCCACCGGGACGGCCTGAATGTTGATCGCCAGCCCGCGCGCTTGTGCGGCGTGCTGCATTTTATTCACCAGCATGCTGGTAGACATGCCGGCGGCACAGCAAAGAACAATGCGCATAATTTATCCTCCTGTGAATTGACTCCGGCATTTAAGACCTGTCGCAGTCGCACTGTAAATACCCTGCAGCCAGATGATTTTGTGATGAAAGTTATTTAAAGTATTATTTATCAATAGATTAATCATCAAACTGCCATGAAAATAATTTTCATTGGTGTGATCGGCACGATGATTTTCTGTTACGAATGTTTTAATTCCAGGAAAATTCAGTGCGCTCAGCTGAAAAAAATCTCACCATGAAAAATATTTTCATGCATCATGAGGGTTCGTTACTGAGGATGTGATGAGCTAATGGATATTGTCTGGCAACTGCAGCAGCAGTCGGCGCGTTTTGATGCGCAGGAATCAAAGCTGGCGCGATTTATTCTGGATAACCTGCACGCCAGCGCGCAGGCCACCATGGAGAGTCTGGCGGCGCAGGCAGGTGTCAGCCCGGCTGTACTCCAGCGCTTTGCTGCCTCGGCGGGCTACCGCGATCTGGATGATTTTCTGCACCAGGTGCGCCAGGCCGGCCAGCAGGAAAGTGCGTTTATGACGGTGATTCGTCAGCGGCAGGCTTCGCTCAGTCAGCAGGAGCAGCGGGTGGCGCGCGCCATCCTGCGTGACGCCGCGTTCGCGGCCTCGGCCACCATTGAACAACTGGCCAGCCGGGCGGAAGTCAGTGCGGCGACCATTACCCGCTTTGCCCGTTCGGTCGGCTGCGACGATATTCGCGATCTGCGTATGCGGCTGGCACGCGCCAGCGCCGAACCGGCTACTTCCAGCCACGGTGCGGTGCCGCAGCTGGTGAGTCTGCATCAGGCGCTGACCCAGCAGTGGCAGCAGCTGGATGACAGCCGCTGGCAGCAGGCGGCGCAGGCGCTGCGTCAGGCACGCAGCGTGTTGCTGATCGGTGCCGCCGGCCAGCACACGCCGCTGGTGGCGGAAGTGCAGCAGCGGTTGAGTGAAGCCGGGCTGGCGCTGGCGTGGATCCAGGACGACAACCTGCTGCGTCTGACGCTCAGCCGTTTGCAGCCGGACGATCTGCTGCTGATCCTCGCGCCGGACACCATCAACAGCAGTGTGCTCAGCGCGGTGCATCACGCTCACATCCAGCAGACCCCAGTGATGGCGCTGTGCCCGGCGGCGCTGGATCTCGCCAGCCAGGCCAACTACTGGCTGCCGCTGCCGGATGCAGCACCGGCGCGGCGCTATGGCATCCTGCTGGCGCTGGACCGGCTGGCGGCGGCGCTGTAACACCCCGCCTTTCGACTCAGGCGGTTGCCGCCACCTGAGATTTGGCTTCAATAAACTGCACCAGCGCGCGCGTCACGTCAGCGGTGGTGGCGCTGCCGCCGACGTCCGGCGTCAGAATGCCCGCCGCGCACACGTGCTCAATGCCCTGCATTATCAGCGCGGCCGCGTTGCGTTCGCCCAGATGTTCCAGCATCTGTACCGCGGTCCAGAAGGTGGCGATCGGGTTAGCGATGCCTTTGCCGGTGATATCGAACGCCGAGCCGTGAATCGGTTCGAACATCGACGGAAAACGCCGCTCCGGATCGATATTGGCGGTTGGCGCGACGCCGAGACTGCCGGCCAGCGCGCCGGCGAGGTCGGAGAGAATATCCGCATGCAGGTTAGTGGCGACAATGGTGTCCAGCGATTGCGGGTGTAGCGTCATGCGGTGCGTCATGGCATCCACCAGCATCTTGTCCCACTGCACATCCGGAAACTCCTGCGCCACTTCCGCCGCAATTTCATCCCACATCACCATGCCGTGCCGCTGGGCATTGGATTTAGTCACCACCGTCAGCAGTTTGCGCGGCCGCGACTGCGCCAGTTTAAAGGCGTAGCGCATTATGCGCGTCACGCCGACGCGGGTGAAAATTGCCACTTCAGTGCCCACCTCTTCTGGCAGGCCGCGGTGCGCACGGCCGCCGTTGCCGGAGTATTCCCCTTCCGAGTTCTCGCGCACGATCACCCAGTCAAGATCGCCCGGTCCACGGTTGCGCAGCGGCGAGGTCACGCCCGGCAGAATTTTGGTGGGCCGCACGTTGGCGTACTGATCGAAGCCCTGACAAATCGGCAGGCGCAGCCCCCACAGCGTGATGTGATCCGGCACGTCCGGCGCGCCCACCGCACCAAAGTAGATGGCATCAAACTGCTTCAGCGTCTGCAGGCCATCTTCCGGCATCATCACGCCGTGCTGTTTGTAGTAATCCGAGCCCCAGTCAAAGGTCTGCACGTCAAACGTCAGCTGTTCATCGTGCCGCGTCAGCGCCTGCAGCACCTCAACGCCAGCCGAAATCACTTCCGGGCCAATACCGTCTGCCGGAATCGCGGCAATTTTGTAGTTACGCATCGTGTTCTCCAGTCAATTAATGGGTATGAGGATGAGGCAGATCGGCGCTTTGCGGTTTTAGCGTGTGCGCGGCGAGAATCAGCACGATGAGCGCGGACAACGCCAGCAGTGCGGCGACGAAATAGAGTCCCCAGGTGTAGCTGCCGGTTTGCTGGCGGATCACGCCAATCATCATCGGGCCGACAAAACCGCCGAGGTTGCCGATGGAATTAATGGTGGCGATGCCGGCAGCTGCGGCCGGCCCGCTGAGAAACAGCGTCGGCATGCTCCACAGCGGCGGCTTGGAAGCGCTGATGCCGACCGTGACCAGCGTCAGCGCAATAATCACCGCCAGCAGCGTGCTGACGTTACCGGCATAAATCAGCCCGGCGGCAGCCAGTAAACAGGCGCCAATGACGTGCCAGCTGCGCTCGCCACGACGATCGGAGTGACGTGCCCACAGGATCATGCCGAACACGCCGATCACCGCCGGGAAAGCGTTGAGGAAGCCGATTTCCAGCGAGGAGGCGCCGAAGCTGCGGATGATTTGCGGTGACCAGATCCCCAGCGTGTACAGCCCGGCCGACGTGCCGAAGTACACCAGCGCCAGGGCCAGTACGCGCTTGTCCGCCAGCCCGCGCCAGGCGCTGCTGTGGCCGTGCTGCGTCGACCGTGCCTGCTCTTCAGCCTGCATGGTCTCCTGCAGCCAGCGCCGCTCTTCTGCGTTCAGCCATTTAGCCTGCGCCGGACGGTCGGTGAGGAAAAACAGCACTACGATGCCCAGCAGCAACGCCGGAATCGCTTCTAATACAAACATCCACTGCCAGCCGGCGTAGCCCAGCAGACCGTGCATCTCCAGCAGCGCGGCAGAGACCGGCGAGCCGAGCGCGGTAGAGAGCGGGGCGGCGGCCATGAAGATGGCGGTAACCTGCGCGCGCTTCGCCGCCGGAAACCAGTAGCTGAGGTAGAGAATGATGCCAGGGAAGAAACCGGCTTCCGCCACGCCGAGCAGAAAGCGCAGGACGTAGAAGCTGGTGGTGCCCTGCACCAGCGCCATGCAGCCAGAGACCAATCCCCAGCTGATCATCACGCGGGCGATCCAGATGCGTGCGCCCACTTTGTGCAAAATTAAATTCGACGGGACTTCAAACAGAAAATAGCCGAGGAAAAAAATCCCGGCGCCAAAACCAAATACCGTGGGCGAGAAACCTAAATCCTGATTCATGGTTAACGCGGCAAAACCAATATTGACGCGATCGAGAAACGCGATGAAATAGAGCAGCATGATGAAGGGCACAATGCGCAACGTCACTTTACGCATCACCCTTTTTTCGAGGTGAGAGTTCATATTAAAGTGCTCCAGATTGTGTAGGGTAGTATTATTTTCTGGTTGTCGAATGCAGTATGCAGGTTTGTATTGCGCGATCATCAGGCGTGGATTATATAAACTATTTGAATAATCGTGCGGTGAGGGAAATGTGGATATAAATCAATTGCGTTGTTTTGTCGCGGTGGGTAAAGAACTGCATTTCGGCCGGGCGGCACAAAGTATGGAAATGATGCCTGCATCACTTTCCCGCTTTATTCGCCTGCTGGAAGAGGATCTGGGCGTGCGCCTGTTAAACCGCTCAACGCGCAATGTTTCATTAACCGCCGAGGGAGCCTTGTTTTTTGACGAAGCGGGAAAACTGATCGATCAGTTTGATGCGCTGGCGCTGCGTTTTAAAGGCGGATTAAAAGATGAACGCCGGACATTACGCATTGGCGCTATCGATAGCGCCGCGCGCGGTTTAGTTCCGGCACTGCTGAATTTATTTGTGCCGCGTAATCCGCTGAGCGATATCCATATTATCGAAGATAAAACCCTTAACCTGATTCCCAAATTAAAATCCGGCTGGCTGGATATGATTATTATCCGCGCGCCGCAGCGCATGGATGCGTCACTGGCGCTGCGTTTTATTACCCGCGAAAGTTGCGTGCTGGCAGTGCCGCTGACGCATCCGCTGGCGGATAAAGCGCAGGTGACGGTGGCAGATTTTCAGCATGAAGCCATGATCATTCCCGACCGCCGCACCCGACCGCACAGCCACGATCTCACCATCAGCCTGTTTAAGCAGGCCGGCCTGACGCCACATATCGCGCAATATGCCGAAGAGAAGCAAACCATTCTCAGCCTGGTGTCCGCCGGCCTCGGTCTGGCGGTGGTGCCAGCCTCTTATCGCACCATGAACAGCGACAGCGTGCGCTATATCGCGCTGACGTTACCTGAGCAGATCAAAGGCTTGCCGCTGAGTATTGCGTGGCAGAAGGGCAACGAAGATCCGCTGTTGCGTGAAATGCTGCGTCTGCTGCATGACCACCGGCAGGAATTGATCGACAGGCTGTGAGGCTGCGCCAGAACGCGCGCTGACGTTCTGTTAATTACTTTCATTCTGCAAGTGACTTGCAAAATGAAAGTTACCCTGCCACAGTATCCCGCATCGACTTCACATCGGGAACTGGCCCATGAAAAACCAACCTCTGTGTAATATGCCGTGCCCTATCGCACGCAGCCTTGGACGCGTCGGCGACGGCTGGAGCATGCTGATCATGCGCGATGCGCTGGCCGGCTTTACCCGCTTTGATGAATTTCAGAAAAGCAGCGGCGTGGCGCCCAATATTCTGTCGCGCCGGCTGAAAGAACTGGTGGAGGATGGATTGCTGGAAAAGGTGTGTTACAGCGACGCTCCGGCACGCTACGAGTACCAGCTCACTGCGGCGGGCCGCGATTTTCGCACGGTAATACTGGCGCTGGCCGAGTGGGGCAGCACCCACTTTTCACCGGAAGGGCGGCAGATGCAGCTGGTTGAAAGCGCCACTCAGCGCCCGGTGACGCCGCAAATGGTCGACAGCGCCACCGGCCAGCCGCTCTCCAGTGACAAATACCAGATGGTGCCTGGCCCGGCGGCCACCCCGATGATGCACTATCGCCAGCAGTATCTGGCGAGAAAGCGCGCAGGCGATACGGCGCAAAAATTCGCCCCGCAGACGGTGGCCGGGAACGAACCATGAGCCTGACGCGGAAAAAAGCGGCACTGCTGCTGATGCTGGCCTGCGGCGGCGTGGCGCTGGCAGGCTATGGCTATTACTGGTGGCACAGCGCGCGCTTTATGCCTTCGACCGATGATGCTTACGTCGGCGCGGATATCAGTGCGATTTCGGCCAAAGTGTCCGGCTATGTCCAGACCCTTGCAGTGCAGGATAATGCGGCGGTTAAAAAGGGCGACCTGCTGGTGCAACTGGATAACCGCGACTATCGGGCGGCGGTTGACCGTGCGGCGGGCGAAGTCGCCGCGCAGCAGGCGGCGCTGCAGGATATTGCCGCCACGCGCCAGCTCCAGCTGGCCACCATCGACGGCGCGCGTGCTGCGCTGCTGGCGGCGCAGGCGGTAACGCAGAAAACCACCGCCGACCAGCGCCGCTATGACGCGCTGGTGAGCAGCGCTGCGGTGTCGCAGCAGATTCGCGATCATGCGCAGGCCGATTACCATCAGGCGCTGGCGCAGGAGGGCAAAACCCGTGCCGATCGCGCGGTCGCCGAACGTCAGCTGCAGGTGCTTGATGCGCGCGAGCAGCAGACGCACGCCGCGCTGGCACAGGCGCAGGCCGACCTGGCACTGGCACAGCTCAATCTGGAATACACCGCTATCCGCGCGCCGTTTGATGGCGTGATCGGCAATCGCCGCGCCTGGGCCGGTTCGTATGTCAGCAGCGGCACGCAACTCCTGTCGCTGGTGCCGGCGCAGGGGCTGTGGATTGACGCCAACTTTAAAGAGAGCCAGCTGGCGCACATGCGGCCAGGCCAGACGGCAACGATTGTCGCGGACGTGCTGCCAGGCCGCACCTTCAGCGGGCACGTCGCCAGCCTGTCGCCGGCCACCGGCTCGCGCTTCAGCATTCTGCCGGCGGAAAACGCCACCGGTAACTTCACTAAAATCGTCCAGCGCGTGCCGGTGCGCATTGCGCTGGACGGCGATGCGGCCACGCTCGGGCTGTTGCGTCCGGGGCTGTCGGTAACCGTTACCGTCGATGAGCGCAGCGCGCGATGAGCCGCGTGGCCGCCGCGCCGATCGCGCCTGCGCAGATGCCGGTCAGCCGGAAAGTCTTCGCCTTTGCCACCCTGTGCATCGGCATGTTTATCGCGCTGCTGGATATCCAGATTGTCTCAGCTTCGCTGCGCGACATTGGTGGTGGCCTGTCGGCGGGCGATGATGAAACCGTGTGGGTGCAGACCAGCTACCTGATCGCCGAAATCATCATTATTCCGCTCTCCGGCTGGCTGGCCAGCGTGCTGTCTACGCGCTGGCTGTTCGCCGCCTCGGCCTGTGGCTTTACGCTGATGAGCCTGCTGTGCGGCTGGGCGTGGAACATTCAGAGCATGATCGCGTTCCGTGCGCTGCAGGGGCTGGCGGGCGGCTCAATGATCCCGCTGGTGTTCACTACCGCCTTCGCCTTTTTCCAGGGCCGGCAGCGGGTGATTGCTGCCGCGACCGTCGGCGCGCTGGCATCGCTGGCGCCGACGCTCGGCCCGACCGTTGGCGGCTGGATCACCGATAACTTCAGCTGGCACTGGCTGTTTTTTATCAACATCATTCCCGGTATTTACATCACCATTGCGGTTCCGCTGCTGGTGAACATCGACGCGCCCAACCGCGAACTGCTGCGCGGCGCGGATTATCTCAGCATCGTGCTGCTGGCGCTGTCGCTCGGCTGTCTGGAATATACGCTGGAAGAGGGGCCGCGCTGGGGCTGGTTTGATGATGACACCATTGCCACCACCGGCTGGATTGCGCTGGCGGCGGGCGTGTTGTTTGTGATCCGCACGCTGCGGCATGCCAAACCGATCGTCGATTTACGCGCGCTCAGGGACCGCGACTTTAGCCTCGGCTGCTACTTCTCGTTTATGGCGGGCGTAGGGATCTTCGCCACCATTTACCTTACGCCACTGTTTCTCAGCCAGGTGCGCGGCTTCAGCGCACTGGAGACTGGACTGGCGATCTTCTCTACCGGGGTGTTTCAGATTCTGTCGATCCCGCTGTATGCCTGGCTGGCGAATCGCGTCGATCTGCGTATTTTGCTGGCGGCGGGGCTGATCTGTTTTGCGCTGTCGATGCATTTCTTCGTGCCGATTACCCATGACTGGGGGGCGAAGGAGTTGCTGTTTCCGCAGGCGTTTCGCGGTATGGCGCAGCAGTTTGCCGTGGCGCCCACGGTAACGCTGACGCTGGGCAGTTTGCCACCGGCCCGCCTGAAGCTCGCGTCTGGCCTGTTTAATCTGATGCGCAACCTTGGCGGTGCGATTGGCATTGCCCTGTGCGGTACGGTGCTCAACGACCGCACCAACCTGCACTTTAGCCGGCTGGCGGATTATCTCAACAGCGCCAGCCTGACGCTGGGTGATTTTCTGCAGGGGCGCGCTCAGGCGCTGATGACCAGCGGCCTGAGCCCGGATGCCGCGCATACGGCCGCGCTGCAGTCGCTGGCGGCGCTGACGCTGCGTGAAGCGCGCACCCAGGCCTTTTCCGACGCGTTCTGGCTGATCATGACAGGCTTTTTCGTCGCGGCGCTGCTGGTGCCGTTACTGAAAAAGCCGCAAGGGTGAGCGCCAGATCGTAGCCCATTAACGCTTACTCAGCGCTTCCCACAGGCCCAGCAGATAGGTGGTGCCCAGCGCGCGGTCGTACAAACCGTAGCCTGGGCGCCCGGTTTCACCCCAGATAAAGCGGCCGTGATCCGAACGGATATAGCCGTCAAAGCCGTTGTCATACATCGACTGCAGCACTTTATACATATCCAGCGAGCCATATTCCGTCGGATGCGCGCACTCGTAGAAATCTTTATCGCGGATGATCTTGATGTTGCGCACGTGGGCAAACGGGATGCGCTTGCGGCGCGAGAATTCGGCCAGAATGGCATAGACATCGTTCTGCGGATCCTCGGCAATCGATCCGGTGCACAGCGTGATGCCGTTGGCTTCAGAATCGACGACGTTACAGATCCAGTCGAGATCGTCGCGGTTCTTCACCACGCGCGGCAGACCGAAGATCGAATACGGCGGATCGTCCGGGTGGATCGCCATCTTCACGCCCACCTCTTCGCACACCGGGATCACCGCTTTGAGGAAATACGCGAGGTTTTCACGCAGCTTCGCGTCATCAACGTCCTGATATTTGGCAAACAGCTCCTGAACTTTTGCCAGCCGTTCCGGCTCCCAGCCCGGCAGCGCGAAGCCGTTAGCGCTGCCCAGCACCTCTTTCACCACCTCGTCGAGGCTTTTATCGATGCCCTGTTTCTCGAAGGCCATGGTGATGGAGCCATCCGGCAGCACATAATTCATATCCGTCTTCATCCAGTCAAACACCGGCATGAAGTTGTAGCAGATCACTTTTACCCCGGCGGCCGCCAGGTTGCGGATGCTTTGCTGATAATTAGCGATGTAGCGATCGCGGCTCGGCAGGCCGATCTTGATGTCGTCGTGAATATTAACACTCTCAATCACTTCAACTGTCAGTCCGGCTGCGTGCACCTGATCGACCAGCGCCTGGATCTTCTCCTGCGGCCAGGTTTCGCCCACCGGCACATCGTAAAGTGCGCCCACCACGCCGCGTACGCCCGGCACCTGGCGAATATATTCCAGCGAAACCTTGTCTTCCTTCGGCCCAAACCACCGCATTGTCAGCTGCATTATGTCATCCACCGTCATCGTATCTGTATGATAACGGCTAAACTACCATACTAGAATTCATGAGGGCAGCATTGTGCGGCGATTAAGCCTTGATCCGCGTCACAGAACCAGTTTTATCCGCAGAGAGGTCGCTTACTGGGTGGTCACCAGTTCGCTGAAATATTGCTTGTACTTAAACAGTTCGAGATCCGAGCGCAGCCCCAGTTTGCGCAGCGCGGTCTGCTTCTGACCGCTGATGGTTTTGCGGCTGCGCGCGTATTTACCGGCGATCTGCGTAATGCTCAACCCGTCGAGATAACAGCGAATTACCTCGATTTCGCGCGGGCTCAGCTCGCGCAGCAGCAGCGAGATGTCGTCGCCCGCCTGGCGCGGCGTCAGGTAGTCGTGCATCTCGCGATCGCTCTCCTGGAATTTATCCAGCTCCAGCATCATGTCCGGCGTCAGGAAGCGCTTGCCGCGACAGATTTGATGGATGGCATCGATCAGCACCTCCTGATCGTGGCTTTTACCGACAAATCCCTGCACGCCGGCTTTCAGCAACAGCTGGACAATCGCCGGTTTCTCCACCGCGGACGACACCAGAATCTTCAGCTGCGGGTAGTGCAGGCGCAGCTGTTTCACCATTTGCAGCCCGTCGAGCTGGTCTTCACCCAGCATGTAATCCAGCACCAGGATATCGAGCGGGTGGCGCTGCAGGAAGGCCATCAGCTGCTGGCGCTGGGCAAAGGCCCCGGCCAGATCGAGCTGCGGCTCCTGCGCTAAGCGGTACTGCATGGCTTTACCAATCAGCGGATGATCGTCCAGCACGGCAATCTGCCAGATTGCGCTCTCTTTCATTACATCACCTCTTCAGGAATAGGCGTTTCCAGGGCACGCAGGAACAGCGCGTCCAGCTCGGCCACCGCCCCGGCGACCTCCGGCAGCAGCTGTTGTAATAGCGCACCATCTTCATGCTCCGCCGCCTGTTCGGCGGCGCGGCAGCGATGTTGCAGCGCGTCGGCGCGCAGCATTCGGGCACTGCCGAGTAGCTGATGCGCGGCGTGACGCGCCGAAGCAAAATTGTTCGCAGCCACCGCCTGCGTCAGCTGGGCGAGATCGTAACTGTTCTGCTGGCGCGCGGTGGTCACCAGGTCGCGCCACGCCTGCGGGTTGTTTGCCGCCAGATTCTCCAGCGTCAGCAGGGTATCGTCGCGCGTCGGGTTCATCGGTGCGCCGGTGATCACCTGCAGCAGCTGCGCGCGCTCCAGCGGTTTAAACAGGCAACCGTTCATGCCGGCGTCCTGCGCCAGCTGCGCCACGCGCTCCTCCGCCATCGCCGTCAGGCCGTAAACCGGTACCGCGCGTCGCACCAGGCGCTTCTCTTCGGCGCGCAGCTGGCGGGTGAATTCGAAGCCGTCCATCTCCGGCATGTTGCAGTCGGTAATCACGCGGTCCGGCTGATTTTCGCGCCACAGCGCCAGTGCCGCTGCACCACCGTCCGCCACCAGCACATGGTGCCCGGCGTAGCGCAGCTGCTGGGCCAGCAGCAGACGGTTGGTGGCGTTGTCATCGACAATCAGAATGCGCAGTGCAGCCTGCTTAGCGGGCTCCACCGGCTGTGGCAGGGCGGGCTGCTCATGTTCAATACGCGCCGCTTCCGCGCGGAAGCGCAGCATAAACACGCTGCCGTCACCCGGTTCACTCTCGACGTGCAGCTCGGTGCCGAGCATCACCGCCAGCCGGCGGCAGATATTCAGGCCTAACCCGGTGCCGCTGGCGCGGTTGCTGCCCTGATCGACCTGAATGAACGGCTCGAAGATCGCCTGCTGCTGCTCTGCCGTCAGGCCAACCCCGCTGTCGCTCACCTCCAGCACATACTCCGGCCGCGTGCTCTCTGCCTGATACAGCGCCACTTCCACTTCGCCGTGCGAGGTAAACTTGATGGCGTTGCTCACCAGATTGGAGAGAATTTGCTTCAGCGCCACCGGGTCAAACAGCACCTGGTCCTGCTCCAGCTCCAGCACGATATTCAGCGCCAGCCCCTTGTTGAGCGCCACCTGGCGGAACAGCGCTTCGCAATCACGCACCACTTCACTGAGCGACATCGGCTGCAGCTGCACGCTGAAATGCCCGGATTCGATTTTGGCCAGGTCGAGAATATCGCCCACCAGCGACAGCAGCGAACGCGACGACTCCCAGGCGACATCAATGTTCTTCTGCCGCTGCTGTTCATTACTCTGGCCGAGATGCTCAATTTCCAGCAGGCCAATCAGCGCCGCCAGCGGCGTGCGGATTTCATGACTCATGTGCGACAGGAAGGTGCTTTTCGCTTCGCTGGCGCGCACCGCGACTTCGTTGGCTTTGCGCAGGTCGGCCATCAGCGCTTCGATATGCGCCAGCTGCTCGCTGATTTCACGCTCGTGCTCGCGCTGTTTGGCCAGCGAGGCTTTCAGCAGATGGTTACGCCACAGGAAAAACAGCAGGCCCAGCCCGGCCACGGCGACGATGCGCAATATATAGCTGCGATAGCTTTGCCACGAGGTGCTGGTGGCGGGCGGCGTGTATTTGATCCAGCGCTCCATCAGCGACTGCATGGTCGGCTGCGGAATATCGGACAGCGCTTTGTTAAGGATCGACAGCAGCACCTGATCCTGCCCATTGACCGCCATCGCCATGCGGAACATCGGCAGCGGCGCGACAAACGCCACTTTGAAGCTGTCATTAAAGTGATTGTTGAGCAAAAACAGCGACGACTCGTACGGCACGATAAAGCCATCCAGCTGCTTATCGAGTAGCTGACCGAGCGAATCAATCGATACGCCATTTTCGACAAAGTTGATGCCCGGCCAGCGCTCACGTAAATCGTAACGATAGTAGGCGCGCTCATAGATACCGACGCGCTTGCCCGCCATCTCATCAAAGCTTTTCCACGGGCTGTCTTTGCGCGTCACCACTACCCACGACGAGTAGATGTAAGAGCGGGTGTAGCGGATTTTGTCGTCCTGCTGCGCGGTAGCGTCGCTGACGGCGATAATCGCATCGCGCTGGCGGTTGAGCGTATCGCGCATGTTGCTCAACCCCTGAATCGGGTTGTAGCGAAAGCGAATGCCGGTGCGCTGGGAAATCATTTTCAGCAGGTCCACGCTCAGCCCGACCACGCGCTGGCGGTTATCAGTAAAGGTAAACGGCGTATGCGAAGGATCGAAGTTAACGGTGATCTCGCGGTGTTCTGCCAGCCACGCGGCCTCTTTGTCGCTGAGATCCAGCGGATGATTTTTAACCACCGACTGATAATCCAGGCTCCAGGCTTCCGCGATCTGTACCGCGTTGCGCAGCGGAATGTTTTTCAGGATTTCATCGATGGCTGCGATCAGCGGCAGATTGGCACTGTTGCTGGCAAAGCGCGCGTCGACATCGTTGGTGTACGGCGTGCTGTGCGCTTCAATCACATTCTGCAGGCCGCGATGCGAAAGAAAGCGCTGAGTGGCGCTGTTGCTCCAGAACAGGGTGTTTTCGCTAAACGCGGTGTCGGTGTAGGCCCACAGCGGCGGCGCGGCCGGGGCCAGCGTGGCGCGCGGATAGCGCTTGTGCAGCAGCGCTTTGAGTTCTGCATCACCGTAATAGAGCAGACGATAGCGGCTATTTTTCAGCTCACTGTCGAAGGTCGCGTTACGTTTGCTGATTAACACGCTGCGTGCCAGTGAATACGGCAGGCTCAGCGCCAGCTGCGTATCCTGATTGGCGGCCAGCGTGTAGTAAGGAATCAGATCGACTTCACCGTCGTTAAGCGCATCCACCAGCTCCAGCCGGGTTTTATACACCTTGATTTTCACCGGCAGATTTAACGCCTTCGCCACGATGGCCAGATAATCGGCCGAGAGTCCTTCGTAGGTATTGGCTTCAAACGACACGGAATAGGGCGGCAGCGGGTTGTTCCACACGCCGACGCGCAGTACAGAGTGCTGTTTCAGCCACTGCTGGCTCTGCGGCGACAGCGTGACTTCCGGTGCTACCAGACCATAGCGCGGTGAGAAATTTAACGTGGTTGCACCCCAGGCAGACAGGCAAAAGCCCAGTAACAGAAGGAGGCTGAGGATGCGTTTACTCACGGATGATTTCACTCGCTGGACCGGTTGCGCGCGCCGCCACCATGACGGCACTTCTTCTCTGACGGCACGTTGCGCGTCAGGCATCCTTCAACAGCGACTTAATACAAGTGGACTTAAATCGCGCTTAAGAAATTTCTTAAAAACAGGAGAGAAAATTCCTGGTGAAAGGCGGGTTTCGCCGGCGCGCCGAAGCGAAGCGCGCTGCTATTTTTAGTAAGTGTAAGTTTTGTTTGCTGAAATTACCGCGTTGCTTCGCCATTCCTGCTGAACCCGGCGCAATTTTCCGACGCTAATCGCCTTTTCATTTGTTTTATTTACAGAATCTATCGTGCAGGCAAAATAGCCATTATTTTCTCTCCAGCGATCAACCATGTCCGAAGAAGCGCTGCGCCAGCAGATTCAGAACCTGAAAAAGCACAATGCGCGCCTCAAGCGCCTGGCGCACGACGCGCGTAATAAGCTGAACGCGGCGCTGGACGGGACCGGCTTGTGCCTGTGGCAGCTGGATATTCCCAGCGGCAAGCTGGTGATTTTTAACCGGCGCTGGGGCGCGATGCTCGGCTTTCAGGCGAAAGAGACCAAAGCGCGCTTTGATGCCTGGCGCGAGTGCCTGCATCCGGAAGATGCCGATGAGGTGCTGCGCGCCTTTTACGATCATATTGAAGGACGCGCGCCCTATTACGAGGCGCTGCACCGTATGATCGGCAAGAACGGCAAAATCACCTGGGTGCTGGATCGCGGACGCGTCAGCGAGTGGGACGAGCAGGGGAATCCGCTCAAAGTGACCGGCACCCACATCGACATGACCAAAGAGAAGAATTACGAAGCCCAGCTCTCCCTGCTGGCGCATCACGACCCGTTAACCGCGTTGCCCAACCGCCACGCGCTGCAGGCGCATTTTAGCCAGCTGCAACGCGCCGGCCCGCTGTGCGTGGCGTTTATCGACCTCGACAACTTCAAGCACGTTAATGACACGCTCGGCCATCGCAGCGGTGACGAGGTGCTGATTCAGCTCAGCCAGCGCATCCGCGATTTGCTGCCGTCAGAGGCCATCGTCGGGCGGCTTGGCGGCGATGAGTTCGTGCTGCTGCTGCCGTTTTTGATTAATTACCCGAAGGTGCGCATTCTGGCGCAGGCGGTGCTGGATGCGGCGCTGACGCCGTTTGATGTCGACAATGGTCATGCGCGGATTGGTGCCTCAATCGGTATCGCCCCGGTATACCGGCGCGACAGCTTCGATGACGCGCTGACCCGGGCGGATGGCGCGATGTACCAGATTAAGAAGAACGGTAAACAGGGCTTTGGCCTGGCAGGCAATATATCGATGGGGTGAGGGCCAGCGCCCGCACCCCTTGATCACTTAAAACGCAAAACAGGAACAGCCCAGCGCACCCCAGAACGCGTTATTGTCTGACACCGGCACCGATGACTGGCGCGCGACATCATGAGCGTGGCTGTGCACGCCACAGGGGCCGCTGCACTGGTGTACCTGCGGCATCCGCGCGGCGCGGCCGCTGGTCTGCGGCGGGGCGCTGCGGTAGTGGCCAGGCACGGTAACCACCGGCGACCACTCCGGCAACACCGGCACCGGCGGCGGTGCCAGCGGCGTGAAGCTGCCAGCGGCATACACCACATTGCCATCCACCAGCGTCAGCACCGATTCAATGCCTTTGATCTCCTCTTCCGGTACGCTGAAGAAATCTTTCGACAGCAGCACCAGATCCGCCAGCTGGCCGACTTTGATCTCACCTTTGGCGCTCTGCTCGCTGGAGAACCAGGCGCTGCCTTTGGTCCACAGCATCAGCGCGGTTTCACGGTCGATGCGTGCGTTGTCATCGTACAGCTGCATCCCACCGACGGTACGGCCTGAAACCAGCCAGTACAGTGCGGTCCACGGGTTATAGCTGGCGACGCGGGTGGCATCGGTACCGAGGCCCACCGGCACGCCGGCCTCCAGCATGCGCGCCACCGGCGGCGTCTGCTTCGCGGCCTCTTTACCGTAGCGATCAACAAAGTATTCCCCCTGGAAAGCCATGCGATGCTGCACCGCCAGCCCGCCGCCGAGCGCTTTTACCCGCTCAATATTGGCTTCAGTAATGGTTTCCGCATGGTCAAAGAACCAGTGCAGGCCATTGAACGGAATGTCGCGGTTCACCTTCTCAAACACATCCAGCATGCGGCTGATCGATTCGTTATAGGTGGCGTGCAGGCGGAACGGCCAGCGATGCTCCACCAGGTGGCGCACCACGCGCTCCAGCTCATCTTCCATGCCGGGGGCCAGATCCGGGCGCGGTTCAAGGAAATCTTCGAAGTCCGCCGCCGAAAACACCAGCATTTCACCGGCACCGTTGTGGCGCAGGAAATTGGTGCCCTGGCCCGGCTTCAGCATATCGGTCCACTTCTCAAAGTCTTCCAGCTCGTGGCCGGGACGCTGGGTGAACAGGTTATAGGCGATGCGTACCGTCAGCTGCTTTTTCGCGTGCAGTTCGGCGATCACGTCGTAATCGTCCGGGTAATTCTGGAAGCCGCCGCCGGCGTCAATGGCGCTGGTCAGACCGAGGCGGTTCAGTTCACGCATAAACTGACGCGTCGAGTTAACCTGCTGTTCCAGCGGCAGCTTTGGCCCTTTCGCCAGCGTGGCGTACAGCAGCATGGCGTTAGGACGGGCGATCAGCATGCCGGTCGGATTGCCATTGCTGTCGCGCTGGATTTCGCCGCCCGGCGGGTTGGGGGTCTCTTTGGTGTAGCCTACTACTTTCAGCGCGGCGCGATTGAGCAGCGCGCGGTCATACAGATGCAGAATGAAGACCGGTGTATCGGGCGCGGCGGCGTTGATTTCGTCCAGCGTCGGCATGCGGCGCTCAGCAAACTGGAACTCGCTCCAGCCCCCGACCACGCGCACCCACTGCGGTGACGGCGTACGCAGGGCCTGTTCGCGCAGCATACGCAGCGCATCGGCCAGCGACGGCACGCCTTCCCAGCGCAGTTCAAGGTTGTAGTTGAGGCCACCGCGAATCAGATGCAGGTGGGAATCGTTCAGGCCGGGAATGCCGGTATGCCCTTTGGCGTCGATGATTTGCGTGTCGCTGCCGGCAAAGCGCATGACGTCCGCTTCGCTACCTACGGCGAGAAACTTGCCGTCTTTGATGGCTACGGCGGTGGCCAGCGGGTTTGCGCGATCGACGGTGTGAAACTTACCGTTGGTAAAAATCAGGGATGCGGTCGTCATTCTGTTCTCTCCGTTAAATTAAGCGTAGCGGCCCTCAGCCACCGTGTTAATGCGCGGTTAAAAATGCTTGCGCCGATGAGGAAAAAAATACGAAATGACAGCAGTTATTGATAACGGATTGTTTTTACGTTGTCGTTCAACTTTTTTTACGGAGGGTAGGGAATGCGTTTAAATCTGGAGGCGCTGCTGATTCTGGATGCGCTCGATCGTCATGGCACCTTTGCCGCTGCGGCCGCGCGACTGTTCAAAACTGCGTCGGCGTTGAGCTATACCGTGCAGAAGATGGAGAGCGATTTAAAAATCACGCTGCTCGATCGCTCCGGCCATCGCGCCACGTTCACGCCGACCGGCCGTCTGATGCTGGAAAAAGGGCGGACGCTGCTGCGTGCGGTGAACGAGCTGGAGCAGCAGGCGCGCTACGTGGAGAGCGGCTGGGAGAGTCTGCTGACCATCAGCGTGGATGCTTCGCTGCCGTTTAGCATCCTCACGCCGCTGATTGACGAATTTTATCAGCAGCACCCGCACACCCAGCTGCAGTTCCGTCAGGACGTGCTGGCCGGCTGCTGGGAAGCGCTGCACTACGGCGAAGCGGACATTGTCTTTGGCGCGGTCCAGGAACCCGCCACGCGCAAAGAGATTGTCTGCCAGCCGCTGGGCTGGCTGGAGTATGTGTTCGCTGTCGCTCCTGACCATCCGCTGGCGGCGGAGCCCGAACCGCTGCTGCGCGAACAGATTCGCCAGTATCGCGCGGTCACGGTGCATGATTCATCCCGCCACGGTGCCGGGATGGATTTACGCGTGCTGGATGAGCAGAAGACGCTGAGCGTGCATGATTTCCCGGCCAAACTGCAGGCGCATCTTGCCGGGCTCGGCTGTGGTTATCTGCCGCTTTACCTGGCGCGCCCGCACCTGGCGAGCGGTGCGCTGGTGGCGCGCCAGCTGGACAGCGAGTGCCGGCGCGATATCGCCTATCTGGCGTGGAATGAGAGCGCCTGCGGCAACGCGGCTATCTGGTGGCGCGAGCGCCTGCCGACGCTGCCCGGCCTGAGTGACATCTACGCGCCAGCCTGATCACAGCGCAATATGATGGCTGACCTGCGGGGGTTCATCACCCTGATGGAACTGCAGTACCGCCTGCTGTAACTCAGCATCGGCGCGCGAGACGCGCTGGTGCTGACGCAAATGCTCCTGCCATGACTCCACCATAAACCACTCCAGCAGCGCTCCGGCATCGTCGGTCTGCTCCATTAATCCCCACGCATAGGCACCGTCACGGCGTCGCGCCTGCGCCAGTTTGTGCATGGCGTGCTGGAAAGCGGCGCGATCGGCCTGGGGAACACGGTAGCGAATCTGGATCAGTACGGCACCACGGCGGATATCCACCGCATCGCTCACCACCGGTTCAGCCCAGTGCTGCGCCGGCTGCAGATCCGCTTCACCCGCCGGCAGCGCCAGCCGTTTTGCCAGCAGCGCCGTGATGAGCAGCGCCGCGCCGGCCAGCATCAGCGTTGGCGCCAGACCTATGTGCTGGGCGATCAGCCCCCAGGCCAGACTGCCACCCGCCAGCGTGCCGTTGAACACCATCAGATAGACCGCCAGCCCGCGACCGCGCACCCAGTCGGGCAGCACCGCCTGCGCCACGCCGTTGAGGGTCGTCAGCGCGATGATCCAGCCGGTGCCCAGTACCAGCATCAGCAGCAGCGCCAGCCACTGTGGCGGACTGAGCGCCAGCGCCACCATGACCAGCGCGCTGAGCACGGCGGAGAGCAGCATCAGTCCATCATGGCTCAGCCGGGCACGCAGGCGCGGCAGCAGCAGCGCGCCGGCAATGGCACCGGCACCGACGGCCCCGAGCAGCAAGCCGTAAAAGCCTGCGGTGCCGTGCAGCATGGTGCGCGCCACCAGCGGCAGCAGCGCCCAGATGGCACTGGCGAAGGCAAAATACAGCGCGGCGCGCAACAGTACGCGGTGCAGTTCGCGGCTGGCTTTCACATAGCGCAGCCCGGCGCGGAAAGCGCCAAAGAAGTGCTCATTCAGCGCGGTAGCGGCTTTCGCCGGACGTTTCCACCACAGCAGCGCGGCGATGACAAAAAAATAACTGGCGACATCGGCACCGTAAGCGGCCATAGCACCTAAACTTGCCAGCAGCAGGCCGCCGGTAGCCGGTCCAATCGCCCGGGCGATATTGATGCCCAGCGAGTTGAGCGCGACGGCATTTTTCAGCTCATGGCGGGGTACCAGCTCCGGCACGATGGCCTGCCATGCCGGACCGAACAGCGCCGCGCCGACGCCGCCGACAAAGGTCAGGCCGATCAGCCATTCAACGGTGAGCCAGTGGTTGTGCGACAGCAGCAGTAGCGTGCCGCTGACGCTGGCCATCAGCAGCTGCACCACAATCAGCAGGCGGCGGCGGTCAACAATATCTGACAGCACGCCGGCCGGCAGCGCCAGCAGAAATACCGGCAGCGTGGCGGCGGTTTGCATCAGCGCGACGGCGGTTGGGTTATCCGACAGTCCGGTAATCAGCCAGGCGCTGGCGACGTCACGGATAAAGCTACCGGTATTGCCGAGCACCGAAGCGGTCCAGATCACGGCGAAAAGCCCGTAGGCAAAAGGGGAAAACGCGCCGCTGCGCGCTGTTTGTGGATTTGGCTGGTTCATCAGGCTGTTCCTGTCAGTGTGCGATGAGAGCACGATACGAAGCTCGCCCGTCAGGAGATAGCGGAAAAAATCGGCCAACTTGTACAAGGATTTTTGACGGCAGGGCTTAGCAAAAATCTTTGCACAAGTTGTCAAAATCTCTGCTTTAGGTTTTTCCATCATCCCGCGCTAGTTTGATTGCCAGACACAACATCACTGACTAACGGAGAAAAAACATGAGCACATTCAAGACTAAAGACGGCGTAAACCTGTACTTCAAAGACTGGGGCAAGGGCCAGCCGGTGCTGTTCAGCCACGGCTGGCCGCTGGATGCCGATATGTGGGACAGCCAGCTCAACTTCCTCGCCGAGCGCGGCTATCGCGTCATCGCGTTTGACCGCCGCGGCTTTGGTCGCTCCGATCAGCCGTGGGAAGGCTACGATTACGACACCTTCGCCGACGATATTCACGGCCTGATCGAGCACCTGCAGCTGGATGAGGTGACGCTGGTGGGCTTCTCGATGGGCGGCGGGGATGTGTCGCGCTACATCGGTCGTTATGGTACCGCGAAAGTGAAAGGACTGGTGCTGCTGGGCGCCGTCACCCCGATCTTTGGTAAAACCGACGATCACCCGGAAGGGGTGGAATCAGCGGTGTTTGACGGGATTAAAGCGGGTTTGCTGAAGGATCGTGCGCAGTTTATCAAAGAGTTCGCCACGCCGTTTTACGGCACCAACGCGGGCCAGACGGTTTCCGATGGCGTACTGACGCAGACGCTGAACATTGCACTGCTGGCGTCGCTGAAAGGTACGCTGGATTGTGTGACCGCGTTCTCTGAGACGGATTTCCGTGCGGATATTGCCAAAGTGGATGTGCCGACGCTGGTGATCCACGGCAGTAATGACCAGGTGGTGCCGTTTGAAGCCACCGGCAAGCTGGTGCATGAGATGATTGCGGGTTCGCAGCTGAAAGTGTATGAGAATGGCCCGCACGGTTTTGCGGTGACGCATCAGGACCAGCTGAATGCGGATCTGCTGGCGTTTTTGCAGGGGAATTAAGGGGGGAGTGCGTTTTTTCCCCTCACCCTAACCCTCTCCCGCTTGCGGGAGAGGGGACCGATCGAGCGGGGGATTGGCTCTTGAATTAACCTGGGCTGTCTCAGTCCTTCATGTGGCAGCGTTTCCCTCTCCCGGTGGTAGAGGGGACCGATCGAGCGGGGCATTGGATCTTGAATTAACCTGGGCTGTCTCAGTCCTGCATATGGCAGCGTTTCCCTCTCCCTGTGGGAGAGGGCCAGGGTGAGGGCATCAGGCCGCAGCATCCCGCATCAGACCGCCGCATCCTGCCTGCCACCCACCCAACTACGCCGTCAATCCGCCAGCAAATGCCCGTACATCGCCAGCAGGCGACGGGTGACGCCGTTGGTCCAGCCGAAGCCATCCTGCAGCGGATACTCACCGCCGCCGCCCGGGCGGGCGCGATCGCCGCTGATATCGTACTTCTCTACCAGCTTATGGTGCAGCGAATAGAAATTCTTCACCGTGGTCAGCCAGTTGACCGCAATCTCGGTTGCCAGCGTCTCTTCACCGTAGTTATTCAGTCCGACCACCGCCATCCACTGCAGCGGTGCCCAGCCGTTGGGTTTATCCCACTGCTCCCCGCTCTCCACCATGGACGTCACCAGCCCGCCCTGCGTCAGCAGCAGCTGGCGCAGCGCCACCGCCTGCAGATGCGCCTGCTCGGGTGAAGCCAGCCCGAGGAACAGCGGTACCACCGCCGCTGCGGTAAAGGCACCAAAGCGTTCACGTCGCCAGTCGTAGTCGCGGTACACGCCTGCGGTGTTGTCCCACAAATAGCGATGAATCGCCTGCTTGCGCGCATCCGCCTTCTTCTGCCACGCCAGGCCGGTGAGTTCTTCGCCCTTAGCGTGCGCCAGCGTCGAGATCATCAGCTCCAGCTTGTAGAGAAACGCATTTAGATCCACCGGAATAAACTGGGTGGTGCGAATGCTGGCCAGACGCTGTGGATCGCGCAACCAGCGCGAGGAGTAATCCCAGCCGGAAGCGGCACCGGCGCGCAGATCGCGATAGACCTCGCTTGCCGGCCGACGCGATTTGCTGGCGGTTTCCACATCTTCCATCCACGACTCATCGCGCGGCGTGTCGCGATCGTCCCAGTAGCGGTTGAGCAGCGAACCATCCGGCATGCGCACCACGTGGCGATAGGCCTGGTGCGGCATCAGCTCGCCGGCCCCGTCCATCCAGAACTGATACTCTTTCATCAACTGGTCAAGATAGCGCTTCGCGCCGCGAATGCCGTCCTCTTCAAACAGCTCGACCATCAGCGCGAACACCGGCGGCTGCGAGCGGCTGAGGTAATAGGTACGGTTGCCATTCGGCACGTGACCGTAGTTATCAATCAGCCAGGCGAAGTTGTCCGCCATATGACGCAGCAGATCGTCGCGGCCCGCTTCGGCCAGTCCCAGCATGCTGAAGTAGGAGTCCCAGTAATACGTTTCACCAAAACGCCCGCCGGGCACCACGTAAGGCTTCGGCAGCGGCAGCAGCGACGAATGCGGTAAATGCTGCTGCGGCATTTTGGTTAACACTGGCCACAGATCGTCAATATGTTCCGTCAGGGTTTTATCCGGATTGGAAACATAAAAACTCTCATTGACCTGCGGTAAATAAAAATGCTCATGGACAAATTTTTCCAGGTCAAACTCCGCCGAGCGTTTGCGGCGGCGGTAGCGGATTAAAATATCCAGCGGATCGAATTTAGGCGCGCAGTCCGGAAACGTTTTGCTGTCGGCAAAAATACGTGACGTCTGTACGTGCTCAAACAGCTCCAGATAGCGATCGGCAGGCGTCAGCGCATCAGGCGCAGGCAGGCCTTCAATCAGCTCGGGTTCCGGCTCCGAATCCTGCATACCTTCGCGGATAAACTCGTGAGGATCGTATTGATACCCCAGATCAGCATGGGCTTCGTGTTCTCCGAAAGCTTGACGTTGCTGGTGGTTAGTATTAATAGCGGCCTCCTGAAATTGCCTGGTTGCTCAAAGGACAAATTATAGATCTCTGACCCGATGAGACAACAATGCGAAATATCTATGAACGTAATAAATCTTGTCGATTGATCGGCTATTTAAGGCTTTTTTCAGCAAATACAAAGTCCTATATTTCAGGAATTGAAAGCAGTGTTTCAGATGAAGCTTTAAATAAGTGAACAGAATTATCTGTAAATAAGAAAATTGTCAGTGATAACGGCAAAAAAGCGGGAAGAGGTTGATCATTTGATGGCAAACGAGACGGGGAAAAGAGGGCTTTTCGTCGCCCTCACCCCGGATTTCACCGCAGGTGAGGGCGCCGTCAGCGCCTTACTTTGCCAGCGTGGCCTTAATTACCGTGGCGAACGGTGTGGTCGGGCGGCCAATGAGTTTGCTGAGCGTGTGGCTGTCGTCGAACAGGGCACCCTGAGCGGCACCGGCGTCGGAATCCGCCAGCAGTTCGGCCAGCGGCGCGGGTAAACCGGCTCCAATCAGCGCCGCGCTGAATTCCGCAGGCGGCAGGTTAACGTACTCCACCTGTTCGCCGGACTGGCGGGCGATCTCCGCACTGAATTCTGCCAGCGTATAGCTGTCATCGCCGGCCAGTTCGTACACTTTGCCGGCCTGATCGTCACGGCTGATCACCTCTGCCGCCGCGGCAGCATAATCCTCGCGCGCCGCCGACGCGATGCGCCCGTCGCCCGCCGCGCCGATAAAGGCATGATGCGCTAACGCCGGTGCGATGCTGGCCGCATAGTTTTCGCTGTACCAGCCGTTACGCAGCAGGGCATAAGGGATGCCTGAAGCCTGCAGCAACGCTTCGGTGGCGCGGTGTTCGACGCCCAGACCCAGCGGCGAGGTATCGGCATGCAGCAGACTGGTATACGCGATAAATGACACGCCTGCCGCTTTGGCGGCATCAATCACCGCCCGGTGCTGGGCTTCGCGCTGGCCCACTTCGCTGGAGGAGATCAGCAGCACTTTCTGCACGCCGGCAAAGGCGCCCTGCAGCGTCTGTGGCTGGTTGTAATCCGCGGTACGCAGCGCGACGCCGAGCGCCTGCAGGTCCTGCGCCTTTTCCGGTGAACGTACTACCGCGATGATCTCGCTGGCCGGTACTTTCTTCAGCAAGGCATTAATCACTAAACGGCCCAGTTGGCCAGTGGCTCCGGTTATCGCAATCATGGTGTTTTTCCTCAGGTTGAACTGGTATGGAAACAGCCTACGAGATAAACTAACTTTTAGTAAGTACTTACAGATTTGTTAGTTTGAGCGGAGTGATGTAAATGGCTGAAAACCTGAGTGATAAATTTTCCCGTGGTGAATTGCTCAATGTGAACTGCCCGTCACGTGAAGTGTTAAAACGGATTACCAGCCGCTGGAGTGTGCTGGTGTTACTGGCGCTGCGCGCTGAAACGCTGCGCTTCAGCGAACTGCGCCGCCGGATTGGTGGCATCAGTGAACGCATGCTGGCGCAGACGCTGCGCTACATGGAAGAGGATGGCTTCATTGAGCGTATCGCCTATGAAGTGGTGCCGCCGCACGTGGAGTACCGGTTGACGGCGCTGGGCCATGAGGTGGAAGGGCAGGTCATCGGCCTCGCCGACTGGCTGGAAAGCAATGTCCACCGCATCATTAAAGCGCCGCAGACAGCGTGAGTGCCGTCGCGGCGCGCCAGGCTCAGGCGTGCAAATATTTCTCAAACCAGCCGAGTGTGCGACCCCATGCCAGTTCTGCGGCAGCTTTGTCATAGCGTGGCGTTGAGTCGTTGTGAAAGCCGTGATTCACGCCGGGATAAATATACGCTTCATAGGTTTTGTGGCTGGCTTGCAGGGCGGCTTCATAGGCTGGCCAGCCTTCGTTGATGCCTTTATCCAGCGCGGCATAGTGCAGCAGCAGCGGCGCCTGAATGCGCGCCACATCTTCCGCTTTTGGCTGGCGGCCGTAGAACGGCACGGCGCAGGCCAGCTCAGGAAACGCCACTGCCGCCGCATTTGCTACGCCGCCGCCATAACAGAAGCCGGTGATGCCGACCTTGCCGTTCCCCTCGGGATGCTGCATCAGGAAATCGACCGCCGCGAAGAAATCGTTCATCAGTTTGGTCGGGTCGACTTTGGCCTGCATCGCACGGCCCTCTTCATCATTGCCCGGATAGCCGCCCTGTGAGCTTAAGCCATCCGGCGCCAGCGCGACATAGCCCGCTTTGGCGACCCGTCTCGCCACGTCTTCAATGTAAGGATTCAGGCCGCGATTCTCGTGTACCACCACCACGGCACCCAGCTTGCCGCTGGCGTGAGTCGGGCGCACCCGATAAGCGCGTACCTCGCCATGTCCCTGGGGCGACGGGTAGTGAATGTATTCGGCGCTGATATCAGGATCGGTAAACGACACCTGCTCTGCCAGCGCATAATTGGGGCTCATGGCGCTGAGCAGGGTGGCTCCGGTCATGCCGGCGATGGTGAACTTCGCGGCCAGCGAGAGAAACTCGCGCTTGCTGATGCGACCGTGCGCATAGTAGTCATAAAGCTCAAGCAGTTCCTGGGGAAAATCCTGGGCGGTAAGACGGGTCATAACCTCTCCTTCGCTGATTAACCGGACTGTGCTGCTTTAACAAAGCACAGCCTGACGCCGCTGGCAAATGCCGTGCCCCAGCAGGTTAATGCGCGATGGCTCACAAAATGTCACCTAAAGGCAGCAAATTAATTTCTTTTTGGTCTATAAAAATTATCTTTTAATTAACAAAGTTTCTTTCTGGCGACTGTGCAGGAAATTTTACAGCGTAACGTGACAGCGCGGCCTGTTGCCGTTTTGTCTTGCGCAGTAATTAACAGCTAAATTAGCCAGTTACCAGATTAACGCCTTTTCTTCTCGCTCTGCTTAATAACAAGATTGTCACAATAAATCACGGGCTTTAACCTTAACTTAGTGATTTTAAACAAGTAGTTTCTGGTGAAAACAATGATCGAAATCAAAAAATACTGTTATAGTTTTAGCCATTCCTACTGTTTCTTTTTGTTCTCGCCGCTTGCCTTACAATTGGCGTGAATCTCTTCCGACGTCACGAAATAATAATCTTGTGCGTCAAACTTGTTAATTATAAGTAAAAATTCGGTGCAATCTTGTGGCAAAGAGGTAAGCAATGTTTGGATTAGATGCCTTCCACCTGGCCAGGATTCAGTTCGCCTTTACTGTTTCCTTCCATATTATTTTCCCGGCCATCACCATCGGTCTCGCCAGTTTCCTGGCGGTGCTCGAAGGCATGTGGCTGAAAACCCGTAACGAGACCTATCGCGATCTCTACCACTTCTGGTCCAAAGTCTTTGCCGTTAACTTCGGTATGGGCGTGGTGTCCGGACTGGTGATGGCGTATCAGTTTGGTACCAACTGGAGTGGCTTCTCGCAGTTTGCCGGCAGTATTACCGGTCCGCTGCTGACGTATGAAGTACTCACCGCCTTCTTCCTTGAAGCCGGCTTCCTCGGCGTGATGCTGTTTGGCTGGAACCGCGTTGGGCCGGGCCTGCACTTCTTTGCCACCTGCATGGTTGCGCTCGGCACCATCATCTCAACCTTCTGGATCCTCGCGTCCAACAGCTGGATGCATACCCCGCAGGGCTACATCATTGAGAATGGCATCGTGGTGCCGCAGGACTGGTTTAAGATTGTCTTCAACCCGTCGTTCCCGTACCGCCTGTTCCATATGTCGGTGGCGGCCTTCCTCGCCAGTGCCTTCTTTGTTGGCGCGTCTGGCGCGTGGCATCTGCTGCGCGGTAACGATAACCCGGCAATCCGCAAAATGTTCTCCATGGCACTTTGGATGGCACTGATCGTAGCGCCGATTCAGGCGATGATCGGCGATGCGCACGGCCTGAATACCCTTGAGCATCAGCCGGCAAAAATTGCGGCGATTGAAGGCCACTGGGAAAACCCGCCGGGGGAAGCGACGCCGCTGATTCTGTTCGGTATTCCGGATATGGATGAAGAGCGCACCAAATATGCGCTGGAAGTGCCGTACCTTGGCAGCCTGATTTTGACCCACAGCCTGGACAAACAGGTCCCGGCGCTGAAGAGCTTCCCGAAAGAGGACCGCCCGAATTCACTGGTGATTTTCTGGTCGTTCCGCGTCATGGTGGCGATGGGCCTGCTGATGATCACCCTCGGCGTGCTGAGCCTGTGGCTGCGTTACAAAAAGCGGCTGTATAACTCCCGGCCATTCCTGTGGTTCGCCCTGCTGATGGGCCCATCCGGCCTGATCGCGATTCTTGCCGGCTGGTTTACCACGGAAATTGGTCGTCAGCCATGGGTGGTGTACGGCGTGCAGCGCACCATTGATGCGGTGTCGGCGCATGGTGATTTGCATATGAGCATCAGCCTGCTGGCCTTCATCCTCGTCTATTCGTCGGTGTTTGGTGTCGGCTACGTTTACATGATGCGCCTGATCAAGAAAGGTCCGCTGACCGGCGAGGGTAAAGATGTGCGCCACGGTGGTCCGGGGCAGGATAAAACACCTGCGCGTCCGCTTTCTGCGGCCCATGAGAGTCTGAACGAACCGCAGGAGGGTAAATAAATGATCGATTTCTCCATTATCTGGTTCGCCATTATCGTGTTCGCCACCCTGATGTATATCGTGATGGATGGCTTCGATCTTGGCATCGGTATCCTGTTCCCGTTCAATAAAGATGCAGTTGAGCGCGACATGATGGTGAATACCGTTGCGCCGGTCTGGGATGGTAACGAAACCTGGCTGGTGCTGGGCGGTGCCGGTCTGTACGGTGCGTTCCCGCTGGCCTATTCGGTGATTGCCGATGCGCTGGCCATTCCGCTCACCGCGATGCTGATTGGCCTGATTTTCCGTGGCGTGGCGTTTGAGTTCCGCTTTAAGGCCACCGAAGAGCACCGCGCGTTCTGGGATAAATCGTTTATTGCCGGCTCGCTGCTGGCGACCTTCAGCCAGGGCGTTGCGGTCGGTGCGATTATCGACGGCTTCCCGGTGAAAGGGCGCGAGTTTGCTGGCTCGGCGCTGGACTGGCTGGCGCCGTTCCCGCTGTTCTGCGGCGTCGGTCTGGTGGTGGCATATGCGCTGCTGGGCTGTACCTGGCTGATCATGAAAACCGAACATGAGCTGCACCGTAAGATGTCCGCGCTGGCGACACCGCTGGTGATCGCGCTGCTGCTGATTGTCGGCATCATCAGCCTGTGGACGCCGTTCACCCACGATGCGATTGCACACCGCTGGTTCAGCCGTCCTAACCTGTTCTGGTTCCTGCCGGTGCCGGTGCTGGTGCTGCTGTGTTCGTGGGGCATCGTGCGCGCCATCAAGCGTGAGGCGCACTACTCGCCGTTCCTGCTGACGCTGGCGCTGGTGTTTCTCGGCTTCTCCGGCCTCGGTATTAGCGTGTGGCCGCACATTATTCCGCCGTCGATCACCATCTGGGACGCCGCGTCACCGCCGCAGAGTCAGGCCTTTATGCTGGTCGGTAGCTTACTGATTATTCCGGTGATTCTGGGTTACACCTTCTGGAGTTACTACGTGTTCCGCGGAAAAATCAAAGCCGACGAAGGATACCACTGAGATGCAAACCGAGGTCAGCAATATGAGCAACCCCACTGAAACGAAAGCCCCCTGGTGGAAGCGCGTGCTGTGGTTAGTAATCATCTACGGCGCAAGCGTGCTGGCACTGGGCGTGGTGGCATCACTGTTTCGTATGATGATGACGGCAGCGGGCATGCGTTCACACTAAGTGGTCGAAGAGGGCAGGCACGCCTGCCCGGTGTTATCGGTCGCCATTAATGGCGACCCTGCAAGGTGATGCACGATGTTCGTAGGGTGCGCATTGATGCGCACCGATCATGTGTCGGCCCATCAGATTGGCCAGCATTTGATCGCCATTCATGGCGCCCCGACAGTGTACTGGCACGATTTTCGTAGGGTGCGCATTAATGCGCACCGCTATGCGCAGGCAAATCACTGCTCAATGATGCGATGCCGTTAAGACGATAAAAGGTTAGTTACCTAAGCAATTAATGCTTTTCGTGTCTCGCTGTCTTTACTCTTCCTTACGTTATCCATACGATTTTGTTATATTTATGTGACGGATTACGCAAAAGCACCGCCTTTCCCAACCCATTCAATTAAAAAAATGCTCAGCCTGAATCTGAAAAAACAGTACATCAACGATCTGGTGGACTGGATCGAGGCCAATCTGACCGACGAGCTCAACATCGATCTGATTACCCTGAAATCCGGTTACTCCAAGTGGCACATGCAGCGCATGTTTAAAGAGATGACCGGCCAGACGCTGGCCTCGTACACGCGCAAACGTCGTCTGACGCTCTCTGCCATGGCGCTGCGCCTGACCAGCATGCCGCTTATCGATATCGCCGTGCGGTTTGGCTTTGATAATCAGCAAAACTTTACCCGGGTGTTTAAAAGCCACTTCGCCATGACGCCAGGCGCTTATCGCCGCATTCCTGAGATGCAGATGAAAGACTTCCACAGCCGCATCTCAACCCAGCGGCAGTGGGTGAGTGCGCGCCTGGCAGAGAAGCCGGAGCTGAAGCTGTGCGGAGAAGTGATCGAGTGGGAGTGCCGCTTCGGCGAATACATTGACCACCACAATCACGTGGTGGCGCAGCATACGCGTGATTTCATCGCCTTCGCCGGCCAGCACGTGCAGCGTGGCTGGCTGGGTTTTCAGTTCAGCCCGGGGGTTAACTCCAGCGATCAGCAGCATATCAGCCTGTTTCAGGCGCTGGAGAGCCAGTACGCCGACGTGCTGACCGGCAATGTACAGAACTGGACCGGTGAAAGCGGACTGTATGCGGAGATTGACTGGCACGGCGCGCCGGAAGAGATCAATGCGTTCACCGCAGAGGTGTACTACAACCATCTGCCTGCGCTCGGCGTGGCGCGGCGGCCGGGCAAGGACCTGATTAAGCTCGATCTCCGCTACAGCACGCCGGATCTGCTGCAGGGCACCTTTTACATTCCGGTCAAAGTCGGATAATGCATAAATCGTGCGGTAAACTGTGATAAACCGCACGATTTTATAAATTCCTGCGCCTGAGTGGCGTAAAATCCTTCACTGAAACCTGACTGACCGTGGAAAACACTGTTTGCCACCTCTCAGGCTGGATTATCACCTGCATGCCTGGTCCATTCCGGACCGTTATAGTGAAAAGACAAAAAATTATGCGACTTCTACCGTTGTTACTTTCAACAGCGCTTGTGGCGTTTTCCGCGCTGGCAAGTGCCCAGATGGCTGAGCCTTTCTCACCGCCAGGCGGCCTGCATCCGCATCAGCCGCATTGCGCCCAGCACGAGATTGCCGGCGACAATGCGCTGCCCCAGCAGCATAGCGATGACGTGACGCTGCTGACCTGCACCAACCATCAGGCCTGATGGCGCGCCTGGCTTCCTTCACGCCGGTTAAGTAAAGAATCTGCCAGCCGCTCAATTCCGTCGCGGCGCGATTTATCGTGCCCGCGCACCTCTTCATTTCCCGTTTTAAGCCTTTGCTCGGAAATTCCGAGTAATAAACGAGACATAAGCTGCTTTTAACGAGGTGTCTCAGCCGCTAAACTTCTCCACCAAATGTCTCTGCTCAGGAGGAGTTGTGAACAAACCCCGTAGTATTCGAAGCTTGCTGAAAAGCTTTATCGAAAGTGACGCCAGTAACGGCATGGTGCTGATTCTGGCGGCCGTGGCGGCGATGGTGCTGGCCAATAATGCTGCCACCGCGCAGGGCTATCAAAACCTGCTGGCGGAGCCGGTACAAATTCGCTTCGGCGCGCTGGATATCAGCAAAAATCTGCTGTTGTGGATTAATGATGCGCTAATGGCGCTGTTCTTTTTGCTGATTGGCCTCGAAGTGAAGCGCGAGCTGATCACCGGTGAGCTGGCCAGCCGCGATCGTGCCATCTTCCCGGTGATTGCGGCGCTGGGTGGGATGGTCGCACCGGCGCTCATCTTCCTTCTGTTCAACCACGATAACGACATTGCCCGCAACGGCTGGGCCATCCCGACCGCCACCGACATCGCCTTTGCACTCGGCGTGCTGGCGTTGCTTGGCAGTCGCGTACCGGCGGCGCTGAGAGTGTTCCTGATGGCGCTGGCGATCATTGATGACCTCGGTGCCATCGTGATTATTGCGCTGTTCTATACCAGCGATCTGTCAGTGCTGTCGCTGAGCGTAGCAGCCGGTGCTATCGTGCTGCTGGCAATCCTCAATCGCTGCGGCGTACGCAACATCGCGGTGTATATGCTGGTGGGCGTGGTGCTGTGGACCGCGGTGCTGAAGTCCGGCGTGCATGCCACGCTGGCGGGCGTGGTGGTGGGCTTCTTTGTGCCGCTGGAGGAGAAAGAGGGACACTCACCGGCTGAGCACCTGGCGCATGGCCTGATGCCGTGGGTGAACTGGCTGATCCTGCCGCTGTTCGCGTTCGCCAATGCCGGTATTTCACTCAGCGGCATCACCTTTGGCGATGTGCTGTCGCCGGAGCCGCTCGGCATTATCCTCGGTCTGCTGATTGGTAAACCGTTAGGGATCACGCTGTTCTGCTGGCTGGCGGTGAAGCTGCGGCTGGCGGCGCTGCCAGGCAGTACCACTATTCGCGATATCATGGCAATCGGCGTGCTGTGCGGCATCGGCTTTACCATGTCGATTTTCATCAGCTCGCTGGCGTTTGACGCCGCGCATGAACAGCTGGTGACGTTCTCGAAGCTGGGCATTCTTAGCGGTTCGCTGCTGTCGGCGGTGATTGGTTACACGCTGCTGCGCATCAAACTGCGCTAATAAGGGGAGGCGCAAGCCTCCTTTATCGTATGAATCAGCTCAATTTTAATCATCTCTATTACTTCTGGCAGGTGTGCAAAACCGGTTCGGTGGTGCGCGCCGCTGAAGTCTTGTGCCTGACGCCGCAAACCGTGACCGGCCAGATCAAGGCGCTGGAAGAGCAGCTGAATGGCGTGCTGTTTCGCCGTCAGGGGCGCGGCCTGGTGCCCACCGAGCTGGGGCAGCTGGTGTTCCGCTATGCCGATCGCATGTTTATGCTCAGCCAGGAAATGCTCGATATCGTTAACTACCGCAAGGAGTCGCATCTGCTGTTTGATGTTGGCGTGGCGGATGCGCTGTCAAAACAGCTGGTGAGCAAGGTGCTGGAAACGGTGGTGATGGCCGGCGAGAAAATTCAGCTGCGCTGCTTTGAATCAACGCATGAAATGCTGCTGGAGCAGCTCAGCCAGCACAAGCTGGATATGATCCTCTCCGACTGCCCGATTGATTCAACCCAGCAGGCCGGGCTGTTTTCGGTCAAGCTCGGCGAATGTCCGGTTAGCTTCTGGTGTAATGCGCCACTGCCTGAGCTGCCATTTCCCGCCTGTCTGGAGCAGCGGCGCCTGCTGCTGCCCGGCCGGCGTTCGATGCTGGGGCGCAAGCTGCTGAACTGGATCCACAGCCAGGGGTTACAGGTTGAGATTCTCGGTGAATTTGATGATGCGGCGCTGATGAAGGCGTTTGGCGCGCAGAACAATGCGATCTTTGTCGCACCGACGCTGTACGGAGACGATATCTACCGTGACGATAGCGTGCGCGAGATCGGCAGGCTGGAGACGGTGATGGAGGAGTATCACGTTATTTTTGCCGGGCGCATGATTCAGCATCCGGCGGTGCAGAGCATTTGCCATCGCGACTTCAGCGCGCTATTCAGCCACGGATCGCAGGCATAAAAAAACCGGCGAAGCGCCGGTTCTTTTAACAAAGCGATAAACAGACGGCGATTAAGCCAGTTTGTTGATCTGAGCAGTCAGGTTTGCTTTATGACGTGCAGCTTTGTTTTTGTGGATCAGACCTTTAGCAGCCTGACGGTCCACGATTGGTTGCATTTCGTTGAATGCGTTCTGCGCAGCAGCTTTGTCGCCGGTTGCGATAGCCGCGTATACTTTCTTGATGAAAGTACGCATCATAGAACGATTGCTCGCGTTATGCTTGCGACGTTTCTCAGATGTTACGGCGCGTTTCTTAGCTGATTTGATATTAGCCAAGGTCCAACTCCCAAATGTGTTCTATATGGACAAATCAAAGGCCGAGGACTATGCCTTTTGCGCCTTCTTTTGTCAATGGATTTGTGCAATAAAGCGTCGTTTTAACCACGACACCCGCTTACGTAATTGATGGCGCAAGATTCTACCAGCAACACCGCGCTGAATACAGTATTTCGCAACAAAATTGTTGTGATGGGGCCGGAGCCGCCAGCCAGCGGGCGCCTGACGCTGAATCAGGCGCAGGAAAGGCACGCAGACGGGTTAACCTGAACGCTATTCAAGGGTATAATCCGCCGATTTCCACCGGTTTGAGTCAGCCATGAAGTTTATCCGCGGTATTTACAATCTGAAAGAGCAGCATCGCGGCTGCGTCCTGACCATTGGTAATTTTGACGGCGTGCATCGCGGCCACCAGGCGCTGATGGCGGAGTTAATTGCCGAAGGACGTAAACGCAACCTGCCGGTGGTGGTGATGCTGTTTGAGCCACAGCCGCTGGAGCTGTTTGCCGGCGACAAAGCGCCGGCGCGCCTGACGCGTCTGCGTGAAAAGCTCAAATACCTCGCACTGGCGGGCGTTGATGCCGTGGTGTGCGTGCGCTTCGATCGCCGTTTTGCAGCACACTCAGCACAAAGCTTTATCAGCGAACTGCTGGTCGACAAGCTCAATGTGAAATTCCTCGCAGTGGGGGATGATTTCCGCTTTGGCGCTGGTCGCCAGGGGGATTTCCTGTTATTACAGAAAGCCGGTGCGGAGTATGGCTTTGAGGTCATCAGCACCCAGACCTATTGTGATGGCGGCAAACGTATCAGCAGTACGGCGGTACGTCAGGCGCTGGCGCAGGACGATTTTGCTCAGGCGCAGCAGCTGCTCGGTCATCCGTTCAGTATTTCTGGCCGCGTAGTGCACGGTGATGCACTGGGACGCACCATTGGTTTCCCGACCGCCAATCTCCCGCTTCGTCGCACCGTGACGCCGGTAAAAGGTGTCTTTGCGGTAGAAGTGCTGGGGCTGGGCGAGCAGCCTATACCCGGCGTGGCAAACATTGGTACGCGCCCGACGGTAAAAGGTCTGCGTCAGCAGCTTGAAGTTCACCTGCTCGACACACATATGAATCTTTATGGGCGCCACATTGAGGTGGTGCTGAAGCAGAAGATTCGCGACGAACAGCGTTTCGCTTCGCTGGACGCGCTGAAAGAACAAATTGCGAAAGATGTGGTGACGGCCCGCCAATTTTTTGGGCTAAAAACACCGGTTTAATGACCGAAATACGGAACCGAGAATCTGATGAGTGACTATAAATCTACCCTGAATTTGCCGGAAACGGGGTTCCCGATGCGTGGCGATCTGGCCAAACGCGAACCGGGAATGCTGCAACGTTGGTATGATGACAACCTGTACGGCATCATCCGCGCAGCCAAAAAAGGGAAAAAAACCTTTATCCTGCATGATGGCCCTCCGTATGCGAACGGCAGCATTCATATTGGTCACTCAGTTAACAAGATTCTGAAAGATATTATCGTTAAGTCGAAAGGCATGGCGGGCTTTGACTCGCCGTATGTTCCCGGCTGGGACTGCCACGGCTTACCGATTGAGCACAAAGTTGAGCAGATGATCGGCAAGCCAGGCGAGAAAGTCAGCGCAGCTGAATTCCGCGCCGCCTGCCGCAACTACGCGGCGGAGCAGGTTGAAGGCCAGAAGAAGGACTTCATCCGCCTTGGCGTGCTCGGCGACTGGGATCGTCCTTATCTGACCATGAATTTCCAGACCGAAGCCAACATCATTCGCGCGCTGGGCAAAATCATTGGTAATGGCCATCTGCACAAAGGCGCCAAGCCGGTGCACTGGTGCATGGACTGCCGTTCCGCGCTGGCGGAAGCGGAAGTGGAGTATTACGACAAAACTTCACCTTCTATCGACGTGATGTTTAACGCGCTGGATGCCGATGCGGTACGCGCGAAGTTTGGCGTTGCAACGTCAGAAGGCCCGGTTTCACTGGTTATCTGGACCACCACGCCGTGGACCATGCCGGCAAACCGCGCCATCTCGCTGCATCCGGAATTCGACTACCAGCTGGTGCAGATTGCCGGCCGCAGCCTGATCCTCGCGAAAGATCTGGTGGAATCGGTGTTGAAACGCGCAGGCATCAGTGAGTGGCAGGTGCTGGGCGAGTGCAAAGGCGCCGCGCTGGAGCTGCAGCTGTTCCAGCATCCGTTCCTTGAGCAGATCCAGTCGAAAGTGGTGCTGGGCGAGCACGTCACGCTGGACGCCGGTACCGGTGCGGTGCACACCGCGCCAGGCCACGGTCCGGATGACTATGTGATCGGCCAGAAGTACGGCATCGAAACCGCTAACCCGGTCGGGCCGGACGGCGCGTATCTGCCGGGCACCTATCCAACCCTGGATGGCGTTAACGTATTTAAAGCCAACGACATGATCGTTGCGCTGCTGCAGGAGAAAGGCGCGCTGCTGCACGTGGAAAAACTGCTGCACAGCTATCCGCACTGCTGGCGTCATAAAACGCCAATCATCTTCCGTGCTACGCCGCAGTGGTTTATCAGCATGGATCAGAAAGGCCTGCGTGCGCAGTCGCTGAAAGAGATCAAAGGTGTGCAGTGGATCCCGGACTGGGGTCAGGCGCGTATCGAAGCGATGGTCGCTAACCGTCCGGACTGGTGCATCTCGCGTCAGCGCACCTGGGGCGTGCCGATGGCGCTGTTCGTCCATAAAGAGAGCGAGCAGCTGCACCCGGATACGCTGGAGCTGATGGAGAAAGTGGCGCAGCGCGTCGAGCAGGACGGTATTCAGGCGTGGTGGGATCTCGATCCGCGCGATCTGATGGGCGATGACGCCGATCACTACGTCAAAGTGCCGGATACCCTCGACGTCTGGTTTGACTCCGGATCGACCAGCTTCTCGGTGGTAGATGCGCGTCCGGAATTTGACGGGCACGCACCGGATATGTATCTGGAAGGCTCGGATCAGCATCGCGGCTGGTTCATGTCGTCGCTGATGATCTCCACGGCGATGAAAGGCAAAGCGCCTTACCGTCAGGTACTGACTCACGGCTTCACCGTCGACGGTCAGGGCCGCAAAATGTCGAAATCCATCGGCAACACCGTGGCACCGCAGGACGTGATGGACAAACTGGGCGCAGATATTCTGCGTCTGTGGGTGGCCTCAACCGACTACTCCGGTGAGATGGCAGTATCCGACGAAATCCTGAAACGGGCCGCCGATAGCTATCGCCGTATCCGTAACACTGCGCGCTTCCTGCTGGCGAACCTTGCAGGCTTCAACCCGGCGACCGACTGCGTCAGTCCGGAAGAGATGGTGGTAGTGGATCGCTGGGCTGTCGGCCGTGCGCTGGCGGCACAGCAGGATATTGTGCAGTCGTACGAGAACTACGATTTCCACGAAGTGGTGCAGCGTCTGATGCACTTCTGCTCCATCGAGATGGGCTCGTTCTACCTCGACGTGATCAAAGATCGTCAGTACACCGCGAAGGGCGACAGCCTGGCGCGTCGCAGCTGTCAGACCGCGCTGTGGCATATCGCTGAAGCGCTGGTGCGCTGGATGGCGCCGATCATGTCGTTCACCGCGGATGAGATCTGGGGCTATCTGCCTGGCGAGCGTCCACAGTACGTGTTCACCGAAGAGTGGTATCAGGGCCTGTTTGGTCTGGCGCAGGATGAAGCGCTGAACGATGCTTACTGGGCAGAACTGCTGAAAGTGCGCGGTGAAGTGAACAAGGTGATTGAGCAGGCGCGCAGCGACAAACGCATCGGCGGCGCACTCGAAGCCACCGTCACGCTGTACGCCGATCCGGAACTGGCGGCGAAGCTGCAGGCGCTGGGCGATGAGCTGCGTTTCGTGCTGCTGACCTCGGGCGCGACCGTGGCGGATTACGTAACGGCCAGCGACGAAGCGCAGCAGAGCGAGCTGTTAAAAGGTCTGAAAATCGCGCTGCATAAAGCAGAAGGCGAGAAATGCCCGCGCTGCTGGCATTACACTACTGACGTCGGCCAGAATCCGGAGCATGCTGCGGTGTGTGGACGTTGCTACACCAACGTAGCCGGAAACGGTGAAGTGCGGAAATTTGCCTGATGAGTAAACTGTGCTCAACCGGACTGCGCTGGGTATGGCTGGTGCTGGTGGTGATCGTGGTCGATTTTGCCAGCAAGCAGTGGGTCATGAATAACATGATGCTGCATGAAACCCAGCCGCTGATGCCGTTCCTGAACCTGTTCTACGCGCACAACTATGGCGCGGCGTTCAGCTTCCTGGCAGACAAAGGCGGCTGGCAGCGCTGGTTCTTTGCCGGTATCGCCATCGCCATTGTGGTGTCGCTGCTGGTGATGATGTATCGCAATCGCGCCAGCAATAAATTAACCAACATTGCCTACGCGCTGATTATCGGCGGGGCGCTGGGTAACCTGTTTGATCGTGCCTGGCACGGCTTTGTGGTCGACTTTATCGACTTCTATGTCGGTGACTGGCACTTCGCCACCTTTAACATTGCCGACTGCGGAATCTGCATCGGTGCGGCGCTGGTGGTGCTGGAGGGCTTTCTCAGCCCGAAAGGCAAACAGGTCACGAATAAATAAGGGTAACAGATGACAGACATCGTTCAGCGCGACAGCGCGCTGCTGGTGCATTTTACACTGAAGCTGGAGGATGGCTCGACGGCTGAATCCACGCGCGCCAACGGCAAGCCTGCGCTGTTCCGTCTGGGAGATGGCAGCCTGTCGGCGGCGCTGGAGCAGGAGCTGGTCGGACGTAAAGTGGGCGATCAGCACGCCTTTACGCTCGAGCCGGAAGACGCCTTTGGCGCTGCCAGCCCGGATCTGATCCAGTACTTCTCGCGCCGTGATTTCATCGACGCGGGCGAGCCGGAAGTCGGTGCCATCATGCTGTTCAGCGGCATGGGCGGCAGCGAGATGCCGGGCGTGATTCGTGAAATTTCCGGTGACTCGATTACCGTCGATTTCAACCATCCGCTGGCGGGTCAGCGCATTAAATTCGAGATTGAAGTGCTGGAGATCGATCCGGTGCTGGAGGCCAGCGATGCAAATCCTGTTAGCTAACCCACGCGGTTTCTGTGCAGGCGTCGACCGCGCCATCAGCATTGTCGAGCGGGCGCTGGAGATGTATGGCGCGCCAATCTACGTGCGTCATGAAGTGGTGCATAACCGCTATGTGGTCAGCAGTCTGCGCGAGCGCGGTGCGATCTTCATTGAAGAGATCAGTGAAGTACCGGACAACGCCATCCTGATTTTCTCGGCACACGGCGTTTCCCAGGCCGTGCGGGCCGAAGCGAAAGCGCGCAGCCTCACCATGCTGTTTGACGCCACCTGTCCGCTGGTGACCAAGGTGCATATGGAAGTGGCGCGTGCCAGCCGTAAAGGCGTGGAAGCGATCCTCATCGGCCACGCCGGCCATCCGGAAGTGGAAGGCACCATGGGTCAGTACAGCAATCCGAACGGCGGCATGTATCTGGTGGAGTCGCCAGAGGATGTGTTTAAGCTGCAGGTAAAAGATGAAAACAACCTGTGCTTTATGACGCAGACCACGCTGTCGGTGGATGATACCTCGGACGTGATCGATGCGCTGCGTCAGCGCTTCCCGGCAATCATCGGACCGCGTAAGGATGATATCTGCTACGCCACCACCAACCGCCAGGAAGCGGTGCGCGTGCTGGCGCAGGATGCGGAGGTGGTTCTGGTGGTCGGCTCGAAAAACTCCTCCAACTCGAATCGTCTGGCGGAGCTGGCGCAGCGTGCCGGCAAGCTGGCGAAGCTGATTGATTCTGCGGATGATATTCAGGAAGAGTGGGTCAAAGGTGTGCAGTGTATCGGCGTTACCGCCGGCGCTTCAGCTCCGGATATTCTGGTGCAGCAGGTGATTCAGCGCCTGCGTGAGCTGGGCGGCGAAGCGGCGATCGAGCTGATTGGCCGTGAAGAGAATATCGTGTTTGAAGTGCCGAAAGAGCTGCGCGTCGACGTACGCAACGTGCAGTAAGCACTTCAATTTGCTGACAGAAACAGGCCGACAATGTTCGGCCTTTTCTTTATCCTTTATCACCTCAGCCGTGACTTCCAGCGGGCGGGATTGCTTTTACTGATAATCTATCGTGGCTGGCCTAAAATTCTTATTATCCCGTTATTATTGTGGCGTGACTGTTATCTGACCGTTAACCTGTTTACGCTTTGCATGCATAGTTTTGTATCAGGAATGAATAAA
Organism: gamma proteobacterium symbiont of Axiagastus rosmarus; assembly: GCF_059730925.1. Lineage (NCBI taxonomy): Bacteria > Pseudomonadati > Pseudomonadota > Gammaproteobacteria > gamma proteobacterium symbiont of Axiagastus rosmarus. The sequence goes on along the minus strand of NZ_AP035925.1, from coordinate 3,374,500 downwards.
TATGAGTGAAATCCGCATTGCTATTGTTGGTGCGCCGGGTCGCATGGGACGCAATCTGATTCAGGCCGCACAGCAGGCGGAAGGCGTGGTGTTAGGCGCGGCGCTGGCGCGCAGCGGTTCCTCGCTGCTGGGGGCGGATGTCGGTGAACTGGCGGGAATCGGTAAAACCGGCGTACGGGTGACCGACGATCTGCGGCAGGTGGTGAATGATTTCGATGTGCTGATCGATTTCACCCGTCCGGAAGGCACGCTGGAATATCTGGCGTTCTGCCGTCAGCATCAAAAAGCGATGGTGATTGGCACCACCGGTTTTGATGAAGCCGGTAAGGCAGCCATCCGTGAAGCGGCTGAAGAGATTGGCATCGTGTTTGCCGCGAACTTCAGCGTCGGCGTCAATCTGGTGCTTAACCTGTTACAGCAGGCGGCGAAAGTGATGGGCGACTATGCGGATATCGAGATTGTGGAAGCACATCACCGCCACAAAGTGGATGCGCCATCAGGTACGGCGCTGGCGATGGGAGAGGCGATTGCCGACGCCATGCACTGGAAGCTGGATGAGCACGCGGTTTACGCGCGCGAAGGCCATACCGGCGAGCGCAAGGCGCAAACCATCGGCTTTGCCACCGTGCGCGCGGGCGATATTGTCGGTGAGCACACCGCGATGTTTGCGGATATCGGCGAGCGCGTAGAGATTACGCACAAGGCTTCCAGCCGCATGACCTTCGCCAATGGGGCCGTTAAAGCCGCTGCATGGTTGAAAGATAAAAAATCCGGCCTTTATGATATGCGTGATGTGCTGGATTTATCGATGTTGTGAGTGTTGTGAACCATCGTGATGTGGTTATTTCAATCGGTAAGATATTGATTGAGCGGGGCAATGTTTTCATTGCCCTTTATTTTGTCTGTAAAATGGCAGTCTTACTGTTATTTTTGTTTGTGATTCTTGTTTTTATGATTTATCTGCGCGTTTTTTCGTGTCGGATGGCTTTTTTTGACCATTTGGTCAAAAATTTACGCAGTCAGCCGGGGTTTTGCCATTAATTGCGTCAGGCAACCGATTATTTATCGGAGATCTCTCACTATTTTGTCGCCTTGCTTCACTTTTAACATTCAGTAGCCCGAAATATACAAAAAAATAACCACTCAGGGTAGACAATTACCAGGTCGATCATTAGAATGCGCGCAATTTGCCAAAAATCGAGCGGTCAGGCGGTTTTTGCATTGATTCAGCGCATCATTTTGAATTAATATGCAGATATTGTGACTGTTTATTCCCTGGAGGATGTTTTGATTAAGTCAGCGCTCTTGGTTCTGGAAGACGGAACCCAATTCCACGGTCGGGCCATCGGGGCAACGGGATCGGCAGTGGGGGAGGTCGTTTTCAATACGTCAATGACCGGTTATCAAGAAATCCTCACTGATCCTTCCTATTCCCGCCAGATCGTCACCCTCACTTATCCTCATATCGGCAACGTTGGTGCCAATGCCGCCGATGAAGAATCCAGTCAAATCCATGCTCAGGGCCTCGTCATCCGCGATCTGCCGCTGATTACCAGCAACTTCCGCAGCGAAGAGAGCCTGTCAGCCTATCTGCAGCGCAACAATATTGTCGGTATCGCCGATATCGATACGCGCAAATTGACGCGCCTGCTGCGTGAGAAAGGGGCTCTGAACGGCTGCATCATCGCCGGCGACAGCCCGGATGCGGCGCTGGCGCTGCAGAAAGCCCAGGCGTTCCCGGGCCTGAAAGGCATGGACCTGGCGAAAGAAGTGACCACGGCGGAAACCTACGCGTGGCAGCAGGGGAGCTGGGCGCTGAAAGGCGGCCTGCCTGAGCAGCAAAGCGCTGACGCGCTGCCGTTCCACGTGGTGGCTTATGACTACGGCGCCAAGCGCAACATTCTGCGCATGCTGGTGGATCGCGGCTGCCGCCTGACGGTTGTCCCGGCGCAAACGCCGGCTGATGAGGTGCTGGCGCTGAATCCGGACGGGATTTTCCTGTCGAATGGCCCTGGCGACCCGGAGCCGTGCGACTACGCCATCAGCGCGATTCAGGCTTTCCTGAAAACCGACATTCCGGTGTTTGGTATCTGCCTTGGCCATCAGCTGCTGGCGCTGGCCAGCGGTGCGAAAACCGTGAAGATGAAGCTTGGCCATCACGGTGGCAACCATCCGGTGAAAGACCTCGATAACAACACCGTGATGATCACCGCGCAGAACCACGGTTTTGCCGTCGATGAAACCAACCTGCCGGCTAACCTGCGCGTGACCCATGTTTCCCTGTTTGACCAGACCGTACAGGGCATTCACCGCACCGACAAACCGGCGTTCAGCTTCCAGGGACATCCGGAAGCCAGCCCAGGCCCGCACGATGCGGCGCCGCTGTTCGATCACTTTATCGAACTGATCGAAGCTTACCGTTCTAACGCGAAGTAATCAGGAGCCCACGATGCCAAAACGTACTGACATAAAATCTATCCTGATCCTTGGCGCTGGCCCGATTGTGATTGGCCAGGCATGTGAATTCGACTATTCAGGTGCGCAGGCGTGTAAAGCGCTGCGTGAAGAGGGTTACCGCGTCATTCTGGTGAACTCTAACCCGGCCACCATCATGACTGACCCGGAAATGGCGGATGCGACCTACATCGAGCCTATCCACTGGGAAGTGGTGCGTAAAATCATTGAAAAAGAGCGCCCGGATGCGGTGCTGCCGACCATGGGTGGCCAGACCGCGCTGAACTGTGCACTGGAGCTGGAGCGTCAGGGCGTGCTGGCCGAGTTTGGCGTGACCATGATTGGTGCCACCGCCGATGCGATTGATAAAGCCGAAGACCGTCGCCGCTTCGACGTGGCGATGAAGAGCATCGGCCTGGATACCGCACGTTCCGGTATCGCGCACACCATGGAAGAAGCGCTGGCGGTAGCGGAAGAGGTCGGTTTCCCGTGCATCATTCGTCCGTCATTTACCATGGGCGGCACCGGTGGCGGTATCGCTTACAACCGCGAAGAGTTTGAAGAGATTTGCGAGCGCGGCCTCGATCTGTCGCCAACCAATGAGCTGCTGATTGATGAGTCGCTGATTGGCTGGAAAGAGTACGAGATGGAAGTGGTGCGTGATAAAAACGACAACTGCATCATCGTCTGCTCGATCGAAAACTTTGACGCCATGGGGATTCACACCGGTGACTCCATCACCGTGGCGCCAGCCCAAACGCTGACCGATAAAGAGTATCAAATCATGCGTAACGCCTCGCTGGCGGTGCTGCGTGAAATCGGTGTCGAAACCGGCGGTTCCAACGTCCAGTTCTCGGTGAACCCGAAAGATGGCCGCCTGATCGTCATTGAGATGAACCCGCGCGTGTCGCGCTCCTCAGCGCTGGCCTCGAAAGCGACCGGCTTCCCGATTGCCAAAGTTGCGGCCAAGCTGGCGGTGGGCTTTACCCTCGATGAACTGATGAACGACATCACCGGTGGCCGTACGCCGGCCTCGTTCGAGCCGTCCATCGACTACGTCGTCACCAAAATTCCCCGCTTCAACTTCGAGAAGTTTGCCGGTGCCAATGACCGTCTGACCACGCAGATGAAATCGGTCGGTGAAGTGATGGCGATTGGCCGCACGTTCCAGGAATCGATGCAGAAAGCGCTGCGCGGTCTGGAAGTGGGCGCCAGCGGTTTCGACCCGAAAGTGGATCTGGATGATGGCGAAGCCCTGACCCGTATCCGCCGCGAGCTGAAAGATGCCGGTTCTGACCGCATCTGGTATATCGCTGATGCGTTCCGTGCCGGCATGTCAGTCGACGGCGTGTTCAACCTGACCAACGTTGACCGCTGGTTCCTGGTGCAGATTGAAGAGCTGGTGCGCCTGGAAGAGCAGGTGGCGCGCGAAGGTGTCAACTCGCTGAGCGCAGATTTCCTGCGTGCGCTGAAGCGTAAAGGCTTTGCCGATGTGCGTCTGGCAACGCTGGCGGGCGTGGCGGAGAGTGAAATCCGCAAGCTGCGTCATCAGTTCAACCTGCATCCGGTTTACAAGCGCGTGGATACCTGTGCGGCAGAGTTCGCCACGGATACCGCCTACATGTACTCCACCTATGAAGAAGAGTGCGAAGCCAATCCTAATCAGGATCGCGACAAAATCATGATTCTGGGCGGCGGGCCAAACCGTATCGGTCAGGGTATTGAGTTCGATTACTGCTGCGTGCATGCGGCGCTGGCGCTGCGTGAAGACGGTTACGAAACCATTATGGTCAACTGTAACCCGGAAACCGTGTCAACCGATTACGACACCTCAGACCGTCTCTACTTCGAGCCGGTAACGCTGGAAGACGTGCTGGAGATCGTGCGCATCGAGCAGCCAAAAGGCGTTATCGTGCAGTACGGTGGTCAGACGCCGCTGAAGCTGGCGCGCGCGCTGGAAGCGGCTGGCGTGCCGGTGATTGGTACCAGCCCGGATGCCATTGACCGCGCGGAAGATCGTGAGCGTTTCCAGCAGGCGGTGGATCGCCTGAAGCTGAAACAGCCGGCTAACGCCACGGTGGCGACGCTGGAACAGGCGGTAGAGAAAGCCGCAGGGATTGGCTATCCGCTGGTGGTGCGTCCTTCTTATGTGCTGGGCGGCCGGGCGATGGAAATCGTCTATGACGAAGTGGATCTCAAGCGCTACTTCCAGACTGCGGTGTCCGTGTCCAACGATGCGCCAGTGCTGCTGGATCGCTTCCTCGATGACGCGGTGGAAGTGGACGTCGATGCGATTTGCGACGGCGAACGCGTGCTGATTGGCGGCATCATGGAACATATCGAGCAGGCGGGCGTGCACTCCGGTGACTCGGCCTGTTCGCTGCCGGCGTACACCCTGAGCAGCGAGATTCAGAACGTGATGCGCCAGCAGGTGGAAAAGCTGGCGTTCGAACTCAACGTACGTGGCCTGATGAACGTGCAGTTTGCGGTCAAGGACAACGAAGTTTACCTGATTGAGGTGAACCCACGTGCCGCGCGTACCGTGCCGTTTGTCTCCAAAGCCACCGGCGTGCCGCTGGCGAAAGTGGCTGCGCGCGTGATGGCTGGCAAAACCCTGGCTGAACAGGGCGTGACCGAAGAGGTGATTCCGCCGTACTACTCGGTAAAAGAAGTGGTGCTGCCGTTCAACAAATTCCCGGGCGTGGACCCGATTCTTGGTCCGGAAATGCGTTCGACCGGTGAGGTGATGGGCGTGGGCCGCACCTTCGCGGAAGCATTCAGCAAAGCTATGCTGGGCGCGCAGAGCAATATGAAGAAGCAGGGGCGTGCGCTGCTGTCGGTGCGTGAAGGCGACAAGAAACGTATTGTTGACCTGGCCGCGAAGCTGCAGAAGTTTGGCTTCGAGCTGGATGCGACGCACGGTACCGCCGTGGTGCTGGGTGAAGCCGGCATCAATCCGCGCCTGGTGAACAAGGTGCACGAAGGGCGTCCGCACATTCAGGATCGCCTGAAGAACGGTGAGTACACTTACATCGTCAACACCACCGCAGGACGTCAGGCGATTGAGGATTCGAAACTGATTCGCCGCAGCGCACTGCAGTACAAAGTGCATTACGACACCACGCTGAACGGTGGTTTTGCTACCGCGATGGCGCTGAATGCGGATCCGACCGAAAAAGTGATTTCGGTGCAGGAAATGCACGCGCAGATCAAAAGCTAAACCGCCTGCTCTGTGACTAAACGGCCCCGCGCGGGCCGTTTTTTTTTGCTGTTTTGCCTGTGCTGCATAAGGTTATACGTTACAAATCTATTGATTTGACATAATTTTTATCAGTTGATGCGAAACCAGTTACATTCAGGCGTATCCGCACAAAATTATAAATACCTCTCCGCTAAGCGCACCGTACTATTCCGCTGCTCAATCATAGAGCGCTCACCTTAACGGGATATAAAAATGAAAATGCGTGCTTTCACTCTCAGCGCAGTGGCTGCGTTACTTGTTGCTGCACCTCTCGCCAGTCAGGCGGAAATCACCCTGCTGAAGCAGGATCCGCAGGCCGGCGATCCGCTTAGCCGTCTTGATTTCAAAGTGGGCGGCAGTATTCGTCCGCAGTATCTGCATCAGAACGGGGTTAACGATAAATCGTATAAGCGTAACGGCTACGACGGCGGTTCACGTTTCCGCTTCAGCGCCAACTACTACCTGTTTGACGATGTCAGCTGGGTGGGTTACTACGAGCTGGGCGTAAACTTCCCGGCCTGGTGGGGCTGGGATAACCACTATGCGGACGGTGCCCACAACACCACGCGTCGCCAGCTGTATACCGGTTTCAAAAGCGCATCGCTGGGCGAGCTCTATTTTGGCCAGCAGAACAGCGTTTATTACGATGTCGTCGGCGCTAAAACCGATATCTGGGACTACGATATGCTGGCCCAGGCACCGGGCAACGGCATCAACGGTGACTACGACGGATCTTACCGCTCGCGCAAGATGCTGAAGTATAAAAACACCTTTGGCGATGCGGATGTCTATGCCGCTTATCTGTTTGAAGATGACGACTATCTGCCGGGCAACGGCCTGCGCTACAAGCGCAAGGGCGGCGGTTCGCTGGGCGTGAACTATCACATCACCAAAGATCTGGCGTGGGGCACCGCGTGGAACTACACCCGTGCGGATATCCGCAATCCGGGCAATGGCGACAGCAAGCGTTACGACCAGAATATCTACGGTACCGCGCTGAGCTGGACGCCGGACAACTGGACGCTGTCCGCCGGTGCGGGCTGGTATGAGAACTTCTCGCCAACCAAACGCAACACCGTTAACAACTACTTCGCGGATGATGCGTGGGGCGTTGAATACTTCGCCGGTTATAAATTCCCGATCGGCCAGTATGCTGTGAAGAGCATCCAGCCGTACTTCATGGGCGATCGCCTGGAGTTCGTCAACGGACGTAACTACAAGCGTATCGATAACGGCGTGGGCGTCAGCGCGCAGCTCGACTACGGTTTCCGCGTCGACTACGAGTACGTGATCACTTCCAGTACCGATAAATCACTGGGCAACGTTAATCTGGTGCGCCTGCGCTACGATTTCTGATGCGTAAATCAACGGCTCCTGCGGGAGCCGTTTTTTTTGGGGCGGACACAGTGCGCTTTTCTTTACACAGCGCGCGGGCAGCGTGGAGCATCACCCTGAGTTGTAGCGCCTTCACCGCGAATTCTGGCGGCTCTTTCCGCTAACGGCCGCAAAGCCGGAGTAAAACTCTGTCGCTCAGACAAAACGCCGAGCCAAGCGGGCTTTACGTAAATAGCACGGTCGTCCTATCGACGAAAGTTTCACCTTTACGTATCATTGCGCCAATTTTTTTCCTGTAGGTCTTTTAACATGATTAGTTTGATCGCGGCACTGGCAGCAGATCGTATTATTGGCATGGAAAACGCCATGCCATGGCACCTGCCTGCCGACCTCGCGTGGTTCAAGCGCAACACGCTGAACAAACCGGTGATTATGGGCCGTCTGACCTTTGAATCGATTGGTCGCCCGTTACCGGGACGTCTGAATATTGTGGTCAGCAGCCAGCCCGGCAACCATGACGGCGTGACCTGGGTGACGTCGCCGGAAGAAGCGATTGCCGCAGCGGGTGAGGCAGAAGAGATCATGGTGATTGGTGGTGGCCGGATTTATGCGCAGATGCTGGCGCGCGCCGATCGTCTCTATCTGACGCATATCGATGCGGAAGTGGAAGGCGACACCCAGTTCCCGGATTACGAGCCGGACGAGTGGCAGTCGACGTTCAGTGAGTTCCACGATGCCGATGCGCAGAATTCGCACAGTTACTGCTTTGAGATTCTGGATCGCCGCCGTTGAGAGTGGCCAGGTGCGCATGAATGCGCAGCCTGTAAAGGCAGGGATCAATCGCTGTTTTTGACGCGATAAACCCGCGCAATATCAGGCGGATGGCTGTCACGGAACAGATGGTCGTTGTAGGGGCGCCATTTATGGTGACCAAAAAAAAGCCCCGCTAACATCGCGGGGCTTTTTGTTTACTGCATATCGCTCAGGGGGAGGGCGCATTCACCGCGCTTTCCGCCATGGCCTGGTCACGGTTCGAGACCTGGGTGTAATACTGGCCGCTCTCCCAGTGCAGCAGGGTCAGCGTTCCGCCCCAGCAGCAGCCGGTGTCGAGCCCGATCACATGCTCTGGCGTGCCTTTTCCTTCCAGCGAAGCCCAGTGACCAAAGATTTGCGTATAATCGCTGCTGATTTTGCCGGGCACCTGGAACCACGGTTTCAGCGGCGGCGGCGCTGAGGCGGGCGCCTCTTTGCAAATCATATCGAGCTGACCATTGGGGAAACAGAAACGCATGCGTGTCAGCGCATTGGTGCTGAAACGCAGGCGCGCCAGTCCGCTCAGCTCCGGTGTCCAGTTGTTCGGCATGTCGCCATACATGGCATCGAGAAACAGCGGATAGCTGTCGCTGGACAAGACCGCCTCAACTTCACGCGCGCACTGCTGTGCCGTCTCCAGATCCCACTGCGGCGTAATGCCAGCATGCGCCATCAGCAGCTTTTTCTCTTCATCCACCTGCAGCAGCGGCTGGCGACGCAGCCAGTTAATCAGCTCGTCGGCATCGTCCGCTTCCAGCAGGGGCGTCAGGCGATCCTTGGGCTTGTTACGGCTGATACCGGCATACACTGCCAGCAAATGCAGGTCATGGTTGCCCAGCACTATGCGCACACAGTCTCCGAGCGACTTGACGTAGCGCAGTACCTCAAGCGAACCCGGACCGCGCGCCACCAGGTCGCCGGTCAGCCATAGCTCGTCCTGCTGCGCATCGAAATTGACCTGCGCCAGCAGCGCACGTAATTCGTCATAACAGCCATGAATATCGCCAATCAGGTATGTACTCATTAAGTCAGTCCGATGAAAACGCGCCGCCCGGACTGGCCGGGCGGAGGAGGAATTAGTGAATGTGAGTTTGCACCGCGAGGCGGAACACCGGAATCTCCACGTGGAAGGTTTCGCCCTCTTCGTCGATCATCACATAGTGTCCCTGCATGGTGCCCATCGGCGTTTCCAGAACCGCACCGCTGGTGTACTGAAACTCATTGCCGGGCGTGATATGCGGCTGCTCACCGACCACGCCTTCACCCTGCACTTCGGTCTCGCGCCCGTTGCCATTGGTGATCAGCCAGTAGCGGCTGCGCAGCTGCACGCTGTTGCGCCCGAGATTACGAATAGTGATGGTGTAGGCAAACACGTAACGATCCTCATCGGGAGAGGATTGCGATTCCACATACTGACTCAGTACCTGAACACAAACGCGGGCCAGTTCACTCATGCACTCAGTTCTCCGCAGATTCAGCCTGATGATTGCCCAGCCAGTTTGCCAGCTGGCAATACTGCGCCACGGTGACATTTTCTGCCCGCAGCGAGGCGTCGATGTTGAGTTCATCCAGCGCACCGGCCGTGAACAGGTGTCCCAGGCTGTTACGCAGGGTTTTGCGTCGCTGACCAAACGCTTCGGTGGTGATACGGCTCAGTAAACGCACATCGCTGACCGGATACGGTGGCTGGGTAAAGGGCACCAGACGCACTACCGCCGAATCCACTTTCGGTGGCGGGGTGAACGATTGTGGTGGCACTTCCAGCACCGGAATCACCTGACAATAATATTGCGCCATCACGCTGAGACGCCCGTAAGCTTTGCTGCCCGGGCCGGCTACCAGACGGTTAACCACCTCTTTCTGCAGCATGAAGTGCATATCTTTAATCGAACCAGTATAGCTGAAAAGGTGGAACATCAGCGGCGTCGAGATGTTGTAAGGCAGGTTGCCAAACACGCGCAGCGGCTGACCCTGCTCCTTTGACAGCGCGGAGAAGTCGAAGGTCATCGCATCCTGCTGATAAATCGTCAGCTTAGGACCGAGGAACGGGTGCGCCTGCAAACGCGCGGCAAGGTCGCGGTCCAGCTCGACGACAGTCAGCGCATCAAGACGCTCGCCCACCGGCTCGGTTAACGCACCCAGCCCTGGGCCAATCTCCACCATGGCTTCACCCTTTTGCGGATGAATAGCGGAGACGATGCTGTCGATAATGTACTGATCGTTCAGGAAGTTCTGCCCGAAACGTTTACGGGCGTAGTGCCCCTGATGGACGCGATTATTCATTACTGCTCTTGATCATAGTGATGGCGAGGTTAAGCGCCGTAATAAAGCTGCCCGGCTCTGCGCTGCCCAGACCGGCGAGTTCCAGCGCGGTGCCGTGGTCAACAGAGGTACGGATAAATGGCAGGCCGAGGGTGATATTCACCGCGCGACCAAATCCCTGGAATTTTAGCACCGGCAGGCCCTGGTCGTGATACATCGCCAGCACCGCATCGGCATGCTGCAGATATTTCGGCTGAAACAGCGTATCGGCCGGTAACGGACCGGTGAGCTGCAGGCCCTGCTGGCGCAGTTCGTCGAGCGCCGGGATGATGGTATCGATCTCTTCCCGGCCCATATGACCGCTTTCGCCAGCATGCGGGTTGAGCCCGCAGACAAAGATATGCGGCTGCGGAATGCCAAACTTACGCTGCAAATCCTGATGCAGGATGGTGATCACTTCATGCAGGCTGTCACGGGTGATGGCGTCCGCGACATCTTTCAGCGGCAGATGCGTGGTGGCCAGCGCCACGCGCAACGCTTCGGTCGCCAGCATCATCACCACGCGATCGCCACCGGCGCGCTCAGCAAAGAACTCGGTGTGGCCGGTGAAGGGGATGCCGGCGTCATTGATCACGCCTTTGTGCACCGGACCGGTTACCAGCGCGGCAAACTCGCCGCTGAGGCAGCCGTCGCAGGCGCGGGCCAGCGTCTCCAGTACGTAATGACCGTTGGCGACCGTCAGTTCGCCGGCGGTCACCGGCTGCGCCGTCGCGATGGGCAGCAGCGTCAGCGTACCGGCCTGCTGCGGCTGTGGTGCCACGCCGGGCTGATAGTCGCGCAGCGTCAGCGGCAAACCCAGTTGAGCCGCGCGCTGGCGCAGCACGTCGCCGTCTGCGCACACCACCAGCTCAACCGGCCAGTCACGCTGAGCCAGCGCAACGGCGAGATCGGGACCAATCCCGGCGGGTTCGCCGGGCGTGATCGCCACACGATAATTACTGACCATTGCCATCCAGAATCTTCACGTAAGCACTGGCGCGCTGTTCCTGCATCCAGGTTTGCGCTTCTTCGGCAAACTTACGGTTGAACAGCAGACGGTAAGCGCGCTCTTTCTGCGCGGCATCGGTTTTATCCACCTGACGGGTATCCAGCAGCTGAATCAGGTGCCAGCCGAAGGAGGAGTGCACCGGCGCACTGACCTGGCCTTTCTGCAGCTTCAGCAGCGCATCACGGAAAGCCGGATCGTAGATTTCCGGTGACGCCCAGCCAAGGTCGCCGCCCTGGTTCGCGGAACCCGGATCGTCGGAGAACTGTTTCGCGGCAGCGGCGAAGGTGGTTTTGCCACTCTTGATGTCTGCGGCGATCTGTTCAATCTTCTGACGTGCCTGATCGTCGGTAAGGATCGGTGACGGCTTCAGCAGAATGTGGCGGGCATGCACTTCGGTGACCGAAATGTTTTTGCTCTCGCCGCGCAGATCGTTCACTTTCAGGATATGGAAGCCAACGCCAGAGCGGATTGGGCCGACGATGTCGCCTTTCTTCGCGCTGCTCAGCGCCTGCGAGAACAGCGTTGGCAGCTCTTCAATTTTGCCCCAGCCCATGTTGCCGCCTTTCAGCGCCTGCGGATCGGCAGAGTAGGTCACGGCCAGTTTACCGAAATCGGCACCGCCTTTCAGTTCACCCACCAGCTGACGCGCCAGCGCTTCCTGGTCATCAACCTGCTGCTGAGTTGGATTTTCCGGCAGCGGCAGCAGAATCTGACTGATGTTAAGTTCGGTGCCCTGGGTATTCTGCGAGCCGATCTGCTTAGCCAGCGTATCCACTTCCTGCGGCAGAATGGTGACGCGACGGCGCACTTCATTGTTACGCACTTCAGAGATCAGCATCTCTTTGCGGATCTGCGCGCGATAATCGTTGTAGTTCATCCCGTCATAGGCCAGACGGCTGCGCAGCTGATCAACGCTCATGCGGTTCTGCGCGGCGATGTTCTGGATCGCCTGATCCAGTTGCTGATCGCTCACCTGCAGACCGGCTTTTTCGCCCATCTGCAGAATGATGGCGTCCATGACCTGGCGTTCAAGGATCTGATGACGCAGGGTTTTGTCATCCGGCAGCTGCTGACCAGCCTGCTGCGCCTGTGACTTCACGGTGCGCAGCATGTTGTCTACGTCACTTTCCAGCACCACGCCGTTGTTCACGACTGCGGCAACTTTATCGACCATCTGTGGGGCTGCGAACGCAGTGTTAGCGGTGATCGCCACACCAAGAATCAGCATTCTCCAGTTCTTCATACTTTATCCATTGTTGTTTCCGCACTGCGGGATAGCCTGTCAAATATCACAACATCAGAAAGCGCGCTGATAAGGGATGATGCCCTGACGCAGCATTTCATTGGTGCCTAAGCCATAGTTAGAACTCAGACCACGCAGCTCAATGTTGAATGAGATTTGGTTGTCATACTTGCTGTCGTTGTTTTCCCAACCGTTGATCTTGCGTTCGTAACCCAGACGAATGGCGTAGCAGCAGGAGCTGTACTGCAGACCGACTAGCTGCTCGGCCGGACGGCTGTTGCGGGTGTCATAGTAGTAACCCCCCACCAGCGACCAGGCATCGGCAATCGGCCAGCTGGCCGTGGCGCCCACCTGCGAGATACCGTTTTTGTAGATCGGGTTAGTGACATAGCTGGGGTTATTCAACGCCTGCGCCACATACTCCGGGCTACTGTAGCGATAGCTCAGCTGCACCATACGGTCGGCATCACGACGGTATTCCACAATGGCATTGCCCTGGGAAACGTTGTCCAGCCGCGTATCGTATTGCAGGCCGCCGCGCACGCCCCAGCGATCGCTGACTTTCCAGTAAGTATCACCCGCCCACACCAGGCTACCGGTATCATCTTCTTTATTCGTCTGGTTTACGCCGGTACGAGACGGGGTAAACGAGTAGATTTGACCCACGGAAACGTTAAAACGTTCAACCAGATCGTTATCATAAATACGCGTGGTCACGCCGGTCGCCACTTCGTTAGACGAAGCGATACGATCGAGGCCGCTGTAGGTGCGATCGCGGAACAGGCCGGTGTAGTCGGTCTGCAGCAGCGTGGAGTCGTACGGATAGATGTTGCTCTGGTCGCGATACGGGATATACAGGTACTGCACGCGCGGTTCCAGCGTCTGGGTGTAGCCTTCGGCCCAGTCCATATTGCGGTCAAATACCAGGCGACCATCTACCTTGAACTGCGGCAGGGTGCGGTTGACTGACTCTTTCAGCTGATTGGTGCGGGTGGTATCGATATTTTCGTTGTAGTAGTTAACGTTATCCTGCTGGTAATGCGTTGCCAGCAGCTTTGCCTCGGTATCCAGACTGGCCCAGCCGTTGGACAGCGGCAGGTTGAGCGTTGGCTCGATGTGCAAACGCGTCGCTTCCGGCATTCGGTTACTGACGTTAGTGAACTTCACCGCCTGCGCATAGATGCGACCGTCAAACGGCCCGATATCGTTCTGGTACAGATTGACATCCAGCTGCGGCATCGCCCGATACACGTTCTGGCTGCTGGTATTACCAAACACCTGGAAGTCTTTGCTGGACAGCGTCGCATCCCAGTTGGTGTCAGCGTAGCCTACGCTGAATTTCTGCGTGGCGTAGCCGTCAGTCGAGCTGTAGTACTTCGAATCCAGGTCGTTGAAGTAATAAGGATCGCTGACTTTGGTGTAGTCGGCGTTGAAGCGCCAGTGCTGATCGTAGACGCCGGAGTGACGCCAGTAGAACAGCCAGCGGTCGTCGTTGCTGTCGTTCTGCACCGACGGTCGCGCGGCTTTATCTTTGTTGTACTGATTGTCAGACGGCAGATAGTCCAGCTCTAACAGGCCGGCACCAAACTGCGTCAGGTAGCGGAACTCGTTCTGCAGCTGCAGACCGCGCTTGCTCATGTAGTGCGGCGTAATAGTGGCATCGGCCTGAGGCGCGATGTTCCAGTAGTACGGCAGCATGAATTCGAAGCCGTTGTTGCTGCCGTATTTCGCGTTGGGGATCAGGAAGCCGGAGCGGCGGCGGTCGCCAATCGGCAGCTGCAGATACGGGCTGTAAAACACCGGCACGTTGCCGAGCTTGAAGCGCGCATTCCAGATCTCCGCCACTTCTTCTTCACGGTCCTGAATCACTTCCGAACCGACCACGCTCCAGCTGTTGGAACCCGGCAGACAGGAGGTAAAGCTGCCGTTTTCCAGAATGGTATAGCGGTTATTACCGCGCAGTTTCATCTGGTCAGCATCACCGCGACCCTGACGGCCGACCATCTGATAATTACCGTTCCACACGTTGGTGTCTTTGGTGTTCAGATTGGACCAGGCTTTCGGACCTTTCAGGATGACCTGGTTGTCGTCATAGTGCACATTACCCAGCGCATCGACGGTACGCACCGGCGTCGTTTGTCCGTCCTGCTGACGCTGATGCAGCTGCATCTCGTCGGCAACCAGACGGCTGTTCCCCTGCTGCACATCAACATTACCGGTGAACACCGCGTCGTTCGGATAGTTCCCTTTTGCTGAGTCAGAGTTGATGGTTACCGGCAGCGAATTCGCGTCGCCACTGACCAGCGGACGGTTGTAGCTCGGCACGCCCAGCATACACTGCGACATCAGATCGTCGGCCAGTGCATGCTGACTATAAAGCGCTGCACCAATCATGGTAGCCAGCAGGGTAGGTATACGTTTTTTCATACGCGGTTTCGATAATTCCATGAAAACTGGCATCATGCCGACAATCCGGACAGAGACTAACGTACCGCCCGGCGTTGCGCCAGTGTTAATCCTGCTCTGCCTGCGTTGCCGTTAGGCGCGGAGATAAATGACAGGTATGATAATGCAATTTTCAGCCGCAAGCATGGCGAATTGAGGAGTTTATGCGCTACTGGGGAAAAGTTATTGGTCTGGCTCTCGGCTTACTTTCCGGAGCAGGCTTTTGGGGCATCGTACTGGGTCTGATCATTGGTCATCTGTTTGACAAAGTGCGCAGCGTAAAAGGACAGGGCTACTTCGCCAACAATCAGGCGCGTCAGACGCTGTTCTTCAGCACCACGTTCCAGGTGATGGGCCATCTGACCAAGTCGAAAGGGCGCGTCACCGAAGCGGATATCCAGATTGCCTCTTTATTTATGGATCGCATGCAGCTGCATGGCGAGGCGCGTACCGCGGCGCAGCGTGCGTTTCGTGAAGGTAAGCAGAGCGAATATCCGTTACGTAACAAACTGCGCGAGCTGCGCAGCGCCTGCTTTGGCCGTTTCGACCTGATTCGGATGTTTCTGGAAATTCAAATCCAGGCGGCGTTTGCTGATGGTTCGCTGCATCCCAACGAGCGTCAGGTGCTGTACGTCATCGCGGAAGAGCTGGGGATTTCCCGCGCGCAGTTCGATCAGTTCCTGCGCATGATGGAAGGCGGTCAGCAGTTTGGTGGTGGCTCGTCGTACGGCGGCGGCGCTTATCAGCAGGCGAAACGTGGCCCGACGCTGGAAGATGCCTGCAGCGTGCTGGGGGTGAAAAGCAGCGACGACAGCACCACCATCAAGCGCGCTTACCGCAAGCTGATGGCCGAGCACCATCCGGATAAGCTGGTGGCGAAAGGTCTGCCGCCGGAGATGATGGAGATGGCGAAGCAGAAAGCGCAGGAAATTCAGGCCGCGTACGACCTGATTCGCAAAGAGAAGGGCTTTAAATAAGGGGCGGCGGCCCCTTAAAAATCGGCCGGCTGGCGAAACGTCATGCTGTTGCCAAACGCCGGATGGGTAATGGTCAGCGATTCGGCGTGCAGCTGCAGGCGTGGCGCCATGGCTAACGCCTCGGGATGGGCATAGAAGCGATCGCCGAGAATCGGATGCCCCAGCGCCAGCAGATGCACGCGCAGCTGGTGTGAGCGGCCGGTGATCGGCTTCAACTGCACCCGCGCGCTGTTATCGGCGTCATACGCCAGCACCTGATACTCCGTCTGCGCCGGCTTACCCAGCTCTACACTCACCATCTGCTTCGGCCGGTTAGGCCAGTCGCAAATCAGCGGCAGATCGATTATGCCCTGTTCCGCCGCCGGATGTCCCCAGACGCGCGCCACGTACTGCTTCGCGGGCTCGCGCTCGCGAAACTGCCGCTTCAGCTCGCGCTCGGCCGCCTTGGTCAGCGCCACCACAATCACACCGCTGGTGGCCATATCGAGCCGGTGCACCGACTCCGCCTGCGGAAAATCACGCTGGATGCGTGTCATCACGCTGTCCTTGTGCTCCTCGAGGCGGCCGGGCACCGACAGCAAACCGCTTGGCTTGTTAACCACCATGATGTGCTCGTCCTGATACAGAATATGCAGCCAGGGGGCGAGCGGCGGATTGTAGGGTTCCATCAGCATGATTCAGCGCGGCCTCAGCGATTATTGGTGTGTCACAACGATCAGACGCAGCGCATCCAGCCGCCAGCCGGCTTCACCGAGGCTGGCCAGCACCTGCTCGCGGTTGCTCTCCAGCGCATCAACCTCATCATCACGGATGTTGGGGTTGACCGCTTTCAGCGCTTCAAGGCGCGACAGCTCGGCGCTCAGCTTCTCATCGGCCTCAACTTTGGCCGCCGCAATCAGCGCCTGCGCTTCCGGCACGATGACTTTTTCCGCCTGCGTCAGGATGTGATGCACATCCTGCTGCACCGCGTTCACCAGCTTGCTGCCGGTATGGCGGTTGACTGCGTTGAGCTGACGGTTAAAGCTTTCGAACTCCACCTTGCCGGCGAGGTTATTTCCGGCGCGATCCATTAGCAGGCGGACCGGCGTGGGCGGCAGGAAGCGGGTAAGCTGCAGGTGCTTCGGCGCCTGTGCTTCGACCACATAGATCATCTCTACCAGCAGCGTGCCCACCGGCAGCGCCTTGTTCTTCAGCAGCGACAGCGCACAGCTGCCGGTATCGCCGGAGAGTATCAGGTCGAGACCGTTGCGAATCAGTGGATGTTCCCAGGTAATGAACTGGGTATCTTCGCGTGACAGCGCCTGGTTACGGTTAAAGGTTACGGTGCAGCCATCTTCCGGCAGGCCGGGGAAATCCGGCACCAGCATGTGGTCCGACGGCGTCAGGACGATCAGGTTATCGCTGCGATCTTCCTGGTTGATGCCGACGATATCAAACAGGTTGAGCGCAAAGTTCACCAGCTCGGTGTCGTTATCCTGCTCGCCGATGGCATCAGCCAGCGCCTGCGCGGCTTCGCCGCCGTTCGAGTTCAGCTCCAGCAGACGGTCGCGCCCCTGCTCCAGTTGCGCCTTCAGGGTGTCATGCTGTTTGCGGCTCTGGGCGATAAAGTCGTCCAGCCCCTGCGGGTTGTCCGGCGCGGCCAGATACTCAATCAACTGCGGGTAGGCGCTGTCGTAGATGGTGCGGCCGGTCGGGCAGGTGTGCTCAAACGCGTCCAGCCCTTCGTGGTACCAGCGCAGCAGCACTGCCTGGGCGGTTTTCTCCAGCCACGGCACCAGAATCTGGATGTCATGCAGCTGGCCGATACGATCGAGACGGCCGATACGCTGCTCGAGCAGATCCGGGTTAAACGGTAAATCGAACATCACCAGCCGGCTGGCGAACTGGAAGTTACGCCCTTCCGAGCCGATTTCCGAACACAGCAGCACCTGGGCGCCATCTTCCTGCGAAGCGAAGAAGGCGGCCGCGCGGTCGCGTTCGATAATCGATAGTCCTTCATGGAACACCGCGGCGCGGATGCCTTCGCGCTCGCGCAGCACCTGCTCCAGCTGCAGCGCAGTGGCGGCTTTGGCGCAAATCACCAGCACTTTCTCTTTACGGTTGCTGGTGAGGTAGCCCATCAGCCACTCAACGCGCGGGTCGAAGTTCCACCAGGTGCCGCTGTCGCCTTCAAATTCCTGATAAATCTGCTCCGGATACAGCATGTCGCGCGCGCGCTCTTCCGCCGTTTTGCGCGCCGCCATAATGCCGGAGACTTTAATCGCCGTCTGATACTGCGCCGGCAGCGGCAGGCGAATCTGATGCAGTTCGCGTTTCGGGAAGCCCTTCACACCGTTACGCGTGTTACGGAACAGCACGCGGCTGGTGCCGTGGCGATCCATCAGCATCGAAATCAGCTCTTTACGCGCGTCGTCTTTGCCGTCGCGATCGCTGTTCGCCACCTGCAGCAGCGGCTCAATATCCTGCTCACCGACCAGATCGTTGATCAGGTTCATCTCGTCTTTGCTAATGGCGTGATCGGCCAGCAGCGTACTGACGGCGTCAGCCACCGGGCGGTAGTGCTGCTGCTCGGCCACAAACTGCGCGAAATCGTGGAAACGATTCGGGTCCAGCAGGCGCAGACGGGCAAAGTGGCTCTCCATGCCGAGCTGTTCCGGCGTCGCGGTCAGCAGCAGCACGCCGGCGGTCTTTTCCGCCAGCTGTTCGATGACCTGATATTCGCGGCTCGGCGCGGCTTCGCTCCACGCCAGATGGTGCGCTTCGTCGACCACCAGCAGATCCCAGTCAGCTTCGGCCAGCAGCTCCAGCCGCTGTTTGTTGCGGCGGACAAAATCCAGCGAGCAGATAATCAGCTGCTCGGTATCAAACGGATTGTCGCTGTCGTGCTGCGCTTCGGTGTAGCGATCGTCGTCGAACAGGGCAAAGCGCAGGTTGAAGCGGCGCAGCATTTCCACCAGCCACTGGTGCTGCAGGGTTTCCGGCACCACGATCAGCACGCGCTCGGCGCGTCCGGCCAGCAGCTGCTGCTGGATAATCATCCCGGCTTCAATGGTTTTACCGAGGCCGACTTCATCGGCCAGCAGCACGCGCGGTGCGTGGCGGCGACCGACGTCATGTGCGATGTGCAGCTGATGCGGAATCAGGTTGGTGCGCATGCCGCGCAGGCCGCTAATCGGCAGGCGATACTGTTCGCTCTGGTATTTGCGTGCGCGAAAGCGCAGGGCGAAGCGATCCATACGGTCCAGCTGGCCGGCAAACAGGCGATCCTGTGGCTTGCTGAACACCAGTTTGCTGTCGAGCATCACTTCGCGCAGCACCACGTTGCTTTCGTCGGTATCAAGACGCGTGCCGATGTAAGTCACTAAATCGTTTTCGTTGCGGACTTCATCAACCTGCATCTGCCAGCCTTCGTGGCTGGTGACGGTATCACCCGGATTAAAAATCACGCGGGTGACCGGAGAATCATTACGGGCATAGAGGCGGTTTTCGCCGGTGGCGGGAAACATCAGTGTGACCATGCGCGTATCCAGCGCCACGACTGTCCCCAGTCCCAGCTCACTTTCCGTATCACTAATCCAGCGTTGACCCAGTGTAAAAACCATATATTTTTTGCTCGATTCTCTAAAAGATAGAAAGACGTTCGCCTGCTCTCAGACAATACCCCACCGCCAGACAGTTATCTGGTCAGCTGGTGCACGCGGTGAGAATCAGGAAGGGCGCTATGGTACTGGATGGCAGGGCATTCGTCACCTGTCAAAAAAGCCCCAGTTGCCCGGTGATCAGTGTAGCAAAGTCATCACCGACAAACGGTAAAATCCCTTCGGCGATCGGCTGCAGCTGCTTGCTGACGTAGTGATCGTAATCCAGCGGCGTGCTGCGCGCTTCCAGCGGCTCCGGCCCGGCGGTGGCCATGACGTAGCGGATCGATCCGCCGTTCTGATACTGCAGCGGACGCTGCAGTTTACGGTTATGTTCATCGGCGAGGCGCGCGGCACGCACGTGGGGCGGCACGTTGCGTTCGTAATCTTTCAGCGGCCGGCGCAGGCGCTTTTTATACACCAGCAGCTCGTCCAGTTCGCCGGCCAGCAGCTGTGCTACGGTGTCGCGAATGTAATCCTGCCAGGGTTCACCGCGGAAGATGCGGCCATACAGCGTCTGCTGGAACTGCTGCGCCAGCGGCGTCCAGTCGGTGCGCACCGATTCCAGCCCCTTAAACACCAGCCGCTCGTCACCGTCGCGGCGAATCAGTCCGGCGTAGCGCTTTTTACTGCCCTGTTCGGCGCCGCGAATGGTTGGCATCAGGAAGCGGCTGAAATGGGTTTCGTACTCCAGCTCCAGCGCGCTGTCGAGACCGTAAGTCTGCTGCAGATGCTGTTGCCACCAGCGATTCACGTGCCCGGCCAGCCGCTGGCCGATCGCGGCGGCATCGGCTTCGCTGTGGGCGCTTTTCAGCCAGACAAAAGTAGAATCGGTGTCACCGTAAATCACGTCAAAACCTTCGGCTTCAATCAGCTCACGCGTTTGCTGCATGATGGCGTGACCGCGCAGGGTGATCGACGAGGCGAGGCGCGGATCGAAAAAGCGACAGGCGCTGGTGCCAAGTACGCCATAAAAAGCGTTCATGATGATCTTCAGCGCCTGCGACAGCGGCTGGTTGCCGTCACGTTTGGCGGCCTCGCGCCCCTGCCAGATCTGCCCGACAATCGCCGGTAAACAGTGGGTGCGGCGCGAAAAGCGCGCGTGGCGAAAACCGGGAACCGAATCGGCGTCATCCGGATGCGCCAGGCCTTCGACCAGCCCGACCGGATCGATCAGAAAGGTGCGGATGATCGACGGATAGAGGCTTTTATAATCCAGCACCAGCACCGAATCATACAGTCCGGGGCGCGAATCCATCACGTAGCCGCCAGGGCTGGCTTCCGGTGCCACTTCGCCGAGATTGGGCGCGACAAAGCCGGCGCGGTGCATTCGCGGAATATACAGGTGGCTGAACGCCGCCACCGATCCGCCGTGGCGATCCACTGCCAGGCCATTGACGGTGGCGCGCTCCAGCAAAAACGGCATGATGGCGGTGTGCTGGAAAATACGCGTAACCAGCTCGCAATCCTTCAGGTTGTAGGTGGCCAGCGCCGGTTTGTCGTGGGCAAAGCGCCAGTTGATCTCTTCCATGCGCTGCCACGGATTGTTGATGGCTTTGCCTTCGCCCAGCAGCTCGCGCGACACCGCTTCCAGGCTGAATGAGGCGAAGTCCCAGAACGCCGATTTCAGCGCCTCGATACCGTCAATCACCAGCCGGCCGCTGGCCTGAGCGAAGAACACGCCGGGCTTAAAGCCGTGCTCGCGCCACTCCAGCGGCTGCTGCTGACGGCCAAGACGCAGCGGAATACCGTAGCGGTCGGCATGTTTTTGCAGCACGCGCAGGTCAAACTGCACCACGTTCCAGCCGATGATGACATCGGGATCGTGACGGGCGAACCAGGCGTTAAGCTGCTCCAGCAGCTGTGGCCGGCTGTCGAGGTAAATCAGTTCAAAATCCAGCTGGCTGGCATCACCGTTCGGCGGGCCGAGCATATACACCTGGCGCTGGCCGCAGCCCTCCAGCCCGATACAGTACAGCTCGCCGTGCTCGGTGGTTTCGATGTCGAGCGACACCCATTTCAGTTGCGGACGGTAATCGGGATGCGGCTTGAGGCGCGCGTTGACGAGGCTGTCGCCACGCGGCTCGCCGCTGAACCACACTGGTGCCGTGATAAAGCGCTCCATCAGGTAGCGTTCCGGCGGGCGGATATCTGCTTCATACACCGCAATGCCGTTTTCACGCAGGCGTTTTTCGATGCTTTGCAACTGCCGGTGGCTGCGGCAATAGAGTCCCAGCACCGGTCGGCGCCGGAAATCTTTCAGATTCAGCGGTTGCAGGCGCGTATGGCGCTCGTCACGAATCAGCGCTTCGGTTTGCGCCTGGAACTCCCGGGGAATAAACGCCACTGACTCCTGCGCAGGCAGCACCAGGCGCTGCGGGCCCTGGTCGGTGGCCAGCCACAGCACCACCTCGCTGCCGGTCGGGGTATCCCGCCAGTGGCGAGTCAGCAAAAATCCTGCGCGCGGTTCGGTCACGTTAACTCCGGAGAATGAATTCATTTCAGTATATCATGGATGTTTATACAGTGTACTGCCGGTGGTGCCGTCGTCCGCGCGGCGCGGGCGTGCGGCAGCGCGGGGAATTGCTTGACGCTGTGGGGCTGTCTCAGGACAATCCAGCCTCTATATTCCGCAGAGGATAGTTATGGAAGCCTGGATCCAACACCTGTTTACGCAATCGCTGGAGTACGCGCTGATTGCCGTGGCGCTGGTGACCTTTCTTGAGTCGCTGGCGTTTGTCGGCCTGCTGCTGCCGGGAACGGTCCTGATGGCCAGCCTCGGCGCGCTGGTGGGCAGCGGACAAATCGGGCTCTATCCGGCGTGGGCCGCCGGGCTGGCCGGCTGTCTGATTGGCGACTGGGTGTCGTACGGCATTGGCTGGAAATTCCAGGGACCGTTGCACCGCTGGAAATACCTGCAAAAATACAAAGGGCTGCTGGATAAAACCGAGCACGCGCTGCATCAGCACAGCATGTTTACCATCCTGGTGGGGCGCTTTGTCGGACCGACGCGTCCGCTGATTCCGCTGGCGGCCGGCATGCTGGAGCTGCCGGTGCGTAAATTCCTGCCGCCGAACATTATCGGCTGCATCCTGTGGCCGCCGGCTTACCTGATGCCGGGCATTCTGGCGGGCGTGGCGATCGACGTGCCGCAGGCGGCGCAGGGCGACAGCTTCAAATGGCTGCTGCTGGCGGTGGCGCTGCTGCTGTGGATCGGCGGCTGGCTGCTGTGGCGCTGGTGGCGCAGCGGCAAAAGCGTCGACTGGGCCACGCCTTATCTGCCACTGGCGCGGCTGCGCTGGCTGGCACCGCTGATGGCGCTCATCGGCGTGGGTGCCTTTATTGCGCTGCTGTTCCACCCGATGATGCCGATTTTCCTGCAGCTGCTGTGGAAAGTGTTCTTCGCTTAACGCGGCGATACGCCAAGGATGGCGGCCGCCGGGCTTTCACCGCGCAGCAGGCTGGCGGTGCTGCCATCCCAGTACACCCGGCCGTCAACAATCACCAGGCTGCGTGACGCAATCTGCTGCGCATCCTCCAGACTGTGCGACACCATCAGCAGTGTGATAGTGCGCGCCTCGCACACCGCGCGCACCAGCTGCAGCATCTCGCTGCGCAGCGCCGGATCGAGTGCCGAAAACGGTTCATCCAGCAGCAGTACCGGCTGATTACGCAGCAGGCAGCGCGCCAGCGCCACGCGCTGGCGCTGACCGCCGGAGAGCTGGCCGGGCAGACGCGTCAGCATCGATTCCAGCCCGGTTTGCTCCGCAATCTGCTGTACCTGCTGCTGCTGTTCGCGCGTCAGCTTCAGGCCGGGATGCAGGCCCAGCCCCAGATTTTGCTGCACCGTCAGGTGCGGAAACAGATTGTTCTCCTGAAACAGCATCGATACCGGTCGCGCGGAAGGCACGCTGCGGGTATGGTCGACGCCATCGATCAGCAGGCTGCCCTGACTCACCGGCAGAAAGCCGCCGAGCAGGCTCAGCAGGGTACTTTTGCCCGCGCCGCTCGGGCCGAGAATGGCGAGACGTTCACCGGCCTGTGCGCTAAAGCTGAAGCGCATCGGCAGATGCTGGTAGAGATAAGTAAGGTTATTCAGTGTCAGCATGGCGACCCGGTAATTTTTCCATCAGCGTAAACAGCAGCAGGCATAACAGCAGCAGTAGCAGCGCGGTCACCGCGCCATCGGCACCGCGATAGGCGCCAATCTGCTGGAACAGATAAAACGGCAGGGTACGGAAATCGGCGCTGCCGAACAGCGCCACCACGCCGAAATCCCCAATCGACAGCACGCAGGCAAAGGCCAGCGCCTGCGCCAGCGGACGTTTCAGCGCCCGCAGTTCAATCAGCCGCAGGCGAGTAAACCCACTGATGCCCAGCGAGGCGCACAGCTGAGCGTAGCGCGCGCTGAGATCGCGCATCGGATTTTCCAGCACTTTCATGGCGTAGGGGATGGCGATCAGCGCGTTGGTGAAGATCACCAGCACATCGGCACGCTGCGGCAGGCCAACGGTGGCGTTGAACAGCAGAAAGAACCCGCTTGCCAGCACGATGCCCGGCATCGCCAGAATCAGCATTCCGCTGAGTTCCATGGCCTGCGCGGCGAAGCGCTGCTGACGCTGGCGCAGTTCGCGACTGCTCCACAACAGCATCATGGTCAGCAGCACGCACAGCACACCGGCACCGAGTGCGATGCGCAGCGACGTCCATGTGGCCTGCCACAGCGCGGGCTGTTGCAGCGCGCCGGCAATGCCGCCGCGTAAGCCGTCGACCAGCACCGCCGCCAGCGGTGGCAGCAGTAACAGCAGCGCCAGCGTAATCAGCAGCGTATCCGCGACGCGTGCGTGCCAGGAATCCTGCGGATCGCGCCAGCCGCGCACCGTCTGGCTACCGGCCGGAATCGCTTTACTGAAGCGCTGGCTGAGCAGCACCAGCAGCAGACAGCAGCCGAGCTGCAACAATGCCAGCAGCGCGGCGCGGCCGGGATCGTAATCAAAGCTAAGCGCCTGATAAATGGCCAGCTCCAGCGTGGTAGCCTGCGGACCGCCGCCCAGTGCCAGCACGGTGGCAAAACTGGCGAAGCACAGCATAAAGATCAGCGCCGCCGTTGGCAGCAGCGGACGGCGCAGCCACGGCCACTCCAGCAGGCGAAACAGCGACCAGCCGCGCAGACCGAGCTGCGCCGCCAGCTGGCGCTGCTCGCCGGGAATGCTCTCCAGCGCCTGCAGCAGCATGCGCGTCGCCAGCGGCAGATTAAAGAACACGTGCGCCAGCAAAATGCCCTGCAGGCCGTAAGGCGAGAAGTGATAGTCGATACCGACGGCAGCGCACAGCTGCGCCAGCCAGCCGCTGCGCCCATAGACGCTCAGCAGACCGAATACGGCGACCAGCACCGGCAGCACCAGCGTCATGGCGCACAGGCGCAACAGCAGCGTGCGGCCGCTAAAGCGGCGGCGATAGAGCGCGCGGGCCAGCAGGATGGCTGGCAGCACCGAGAGCAGCGCTGACAGCAGCGCCTGTTCAAAGGAGAACGCCAGCACATGGTGCAGATAGCTATCGCTGAGCAGCGCGCGCCAGTCGGTGGCCGGCGCGGCGAGCAGCAGGGCACCGAGCGCCAGCAGCGCGACCGCACACAATAGCAGTGCGCTAAGCGCTCCGGGCAGCAGCCAGCCGGGCATCAGCGGCTGACGGCGCGCTGCCACGCGCTAATCCACGCCGCGCGATGGTCGGCCACCTCTGTCGGGGTGTATTGCAGCGCATTCGCGGGCACCGGTAACGCCTGATAACCGGCGGGTAAATCGCTTTTGATCACCGGATACATCCAGTTGCCGGTGGGAATGGTGCTCTGAAACGCTGGCGACACCATAAACTGCATGAATTGCTGCGCCAGCTGCGGCTGTTTGCTGCTGGCGAGCTGCGCGCCCACTTCTACCTGCAGATAGTGACCTTCGCTGAACGGCGCGGCGGCGTAGTTATCCTTTTTTTCTTCAATAAGGTGATAAGCCGGCGAGGTGGTGTAGCTCAGTACCAGATCGCTTTCGCCTTTGAGGAACAGACCATAAGCTTCGCTCCAGCCTTTGGTGACGGTCACGGTTTTGCTGGCCAGCTTCTGCCAGGCCGCCGGCGCGTCATCGCCGTACACTTTCTGCATCCACAGCAGCAGACCGAGTCCCGGCGTGCTGGTGCGCGGATCTTCATAAATCACCCGCCATTTTTTCGGGCTTTCGACCAGCTCCTTCAGGCTGTGCGGCGGATTCTTCAGCTTGTTTTTGTCATAAACGAACGCGAAGTAGCCGTAATCAAACGGGATAAAAGTGTCATTGTTCCAGCCGTCCGGCAGTTGTAGCCCGCGGGTATCCACCGTGCTTTTGCTGAACAGGCCGGTTTTTTCCGCCGCCTGAATCAGGTTATTGTCCAGCCCCAGTACCACGTCGGCCTTGCTGTTCTTTCCTTCCATACGCAGGCGATTAAGCAGCGATACGCCATCCTCCAGCGCCACATAGTTCAGCTCACAGCCGCAGCGGGCCTCAAAGGCTTTTTTCACTGCCGGACCGGGGCCCCAGTCGGCGGCGAACGAGTCGTAGGTATACACGGTGAGGACGGGTTTGGCCGCCAGAGCCGGCGCAGCGATCAGCAGCAACAGGGGCAGAACTTTATTTAACACTTTGCGTTCCTTAAGGAGAAGGTAAGGTTGCGTCGCAAAGGATCTGAGGGCGGAGCATCTCAAATCCCTACGCCGGTACGAGCCGGATCAGGTTCGACGGGTCTCTCTCAGCCAGTTAACCGGCACCCCGTTGAGAACGACATATTCTAGACATTTACAGGACAACGCGAAAGGTTCACCTGCCGGTCGTGTTGTCTCATGCTGCCCTTTTTACAGCTCCGGCGGGGCGAACCAGGCGGACTTGAAGTCAAACCAGCCGAGCGTGTTCAGCCGCACGCCACGCATGCTGCGCTGGCCCTCCAGCAGCAGCCAGTGATGAAACAGCGGATGCAGATAGTCGCTGTTTACCAGCTGTTTGCTCCACTCCGCCAGCGGCAGCGCTTTCTCACGCCAGCGCGCGGCGTCGGCCTGCCAGTCGAGCGGGATACAGTGATGCATCAGCGGTAGCTCGTAGAGCTGAGCGAACAGGGCGTAGTCGAGCGGCAGGGTAAAGTTGACGCTGCCCAGCCAGATGTCACTCTCGCCCGCGCCGTCGAACCAGCTTTCGTAGCTCACTTCGCGGGTAATCAGCTCGACGCCCTGCTGCGCCAGCAGCGGCCGTAGCGCATTGGCGATGCCCTCGTGTTCGACGTGGTGGCTGTACCAGCTGAGCGTCAGCTGGGTCACGCCGTCGGGCTTGTGGGCTGGGGTGATATCGCGCCGATGGTGCCAGCGCGGCAGCAGACCATAAGCCGGGAACCAGTAGCGCTGATAGCCGACGCCGGCATGATTGAGCAGCGCGATAGGGTTAAGCAGATCGCTCACCCAGCGGCGGAAACCGGCATCGCGCCCGCGTTCAGAGCGCTGATCGAACAGCAGAAAATAGCAGCCCTCTTCGAGACGACTCTCTTCCGATTTTTCGTCGTCGTTTTCGCCTTCCAGTTTTACACCGGCGTAGACCAGCTCATCGCTGATCTCCGGCAGCACCCAGATCGAGACATCATCAATCAGCGCGCGGTAGCCGAAGTAGTCATCAAACGCGGCGATTTTCAGCTGGGTTTGCTGATTGCGCACCACGCTGTACGGACCGGTGCCAATGGGCTGACGGGCGAAGTGGCGCAGCGTCGGCCACTCACGCGGCAGAATCATGGCGCTGACGCTGGCCA
Source organism: gamma proteobacterium symbiont of Axiagastus rosmarus (assembly GCF_059730925.1). Taxonomy (NCBI): domain Bacteria; kingdom Pseudomonadati; phylum Pseudomonadota; class Gammaproteobacteria; species gamma proteobacterium symbiont of Axiagastus rosmarus. The sequence goes on along the minus strand of NZ_AP035925.1, from coordinate 3,347,235 downwards.
GCAGCCACGGCAGCCAGCAGTCCGGCTGGCTGAGATGGATATCCAGCGTCCACGGCGCCGGCGAGTGCAGTTGGTCGATATGCGAAAACAGCGGCTGGCTGCGCACCCGTTCCAGCGAGGCGATGACATCCTCCATCTCCAGCTCGCGACCATGATGAAAGCGGATTGCCGGCCGCAGGAAGAAGCGCCAGTGCAGCGGAGAGGTTTGCTGCCAGTGATGGGCAATGTCGGCGGCGATTTCCCCCTTTTCCTCATTTATACGCGTCAGGCCGCTGAATATCTGTCGCGCCAGATGGGTTTCTGAACGGCGCAGCGGCGAGCCGGGCAGCAGGTTAGGCAGGGGCCGGTAGTAGAGCACGCGCAGAATATGCTTGCCCTGGCGAAAGCTGCGGCCAAGGTGCGCGGCAATCATCTGCCGCACCTGGTTTTTATCGCCCACCAGCTGCACCAACTGGTCGATGCGATCCTGCTCCAGCAGGTCTTCGGCGCGCTGCTGCTGTAGCGCCAGTCCGGTATAGCAGAAGCTCAGCAGCGAGCGTTTACCGCGACCGGCTTCAGCCTGCCAGATCAGCCAGCCCGCCGCCTGCATGGCGTTCAGCAGGTTACGCATGTGGCGGCGTGAGCAGTGCAGCAGTTCGGCCAGCTCGCTCAGCGTGGTTTCCTGATCCTGGCCCTGACAGTGTTGCCACAGGCGAATAAATTGCTGTTGCAGACGCGCAGAGGACATAAAAGGGGAACTCCTTCTCGACTTCGCTCAGTTTTTCCTGCCCCATATTAGAGGCATACTGGCGGACAATGGAAGAGCGGGAGGCATTCAGCAATGAATGGCGCTCTGCCAGCGGTTCCGCCGACGTGGAACCTTTTCTGAGTAGGGTGCAATTTCACCGCCAGCGGAGTTTTTCTCTGCTGGCTTTTTTCGTTTTGCTGTGGAATCTTCTACGCTGTTTTTTTCCCGGTCTTTTTCCTCAAAGGGATTTCTGCATGAAATCGCTGTTACCGCGGCCGCGCCGCCTGAATCCGGTTTACCTCTCCTTTATGGCGGTGTCGTTTATGGTCGGCGTGGCGGGGGCGTTACAGGCGCCGACGCTCAGCCTGTTTTTGACGCGCGAGGTGCAGGTGCGGCCGTTCTGGGTCGGCCTGTTCTTTACCATCAACGCCGTCGCCGGGATCGTGATCAGCCTGCTGATGGCGAAGCGTTCGGATAACCGTGGCGATCGCCGTCATCTGATCCTGTTTTGCTGCCTGATGGCGGTGGCCAACGCGCTACTGTTTGCCTTTAACCGTCACTATCTGACGCTCATTACCCTCGGTGTGCTGCTGTCGGCGCTGGCCAGCGTGGCGATTCCGCAGATCTTCGCGCTGGCGCGTGAATATGCCGATCAGTCAGCGCGGGAAGTGGTGATGTTCAGTTCGGTGATGCGCGCGCAGCTGTCGCTGGCGTGGGTGATTGGGCCGCCGCTGTCGTTCGCGCTGGCGCTCAACTACGGCTTCGTCACGCTGTTCTGTGTGGCGGCGGTGATTTTTCTGCTGAGTATGCTGCTGATCTGGCGCACGCTGCCCTCGGTGCCGCGCATCGCCGCCACGCCGGAGCAGGTGCTGATGCAGCTCAGCCCGTGGAAAGACAGCCAGGTGCGGCTGCTGTTTATCGCCTCGGTGGTGATGTGGGCGTGTAATACCATGTATATCATCGATATGCCGCTGTATATCAGCGCAACCCTTGGCCTGCCGGAGAAGCTGGCAGGGCTGCTGATGGGCACCGCTGCCGGGCTGGAGATCCCGATCATGCTGCTGGCCGGCCATTACGCGAAGCGCTACGGCAAGCGCAATCTGATGCTGCTGGCGCTGGTAGCGGCGATTGTATTTTATCTCGGGCTGGTGCTGTTCCGTTCTCAAACCGCGCTGATGGTGCTGCAGCTGTTTAACGCCGCGTTTATCGGCATCATCGCCGGTATTGGCATGCTGTGGTTTCAGGATTTGATGCCGGGGCGCGCCGGTGCGGCGACCACCATGTTCACCACCTCGATTTCAACCGGGTTGATTATCGCCGGCCTGATTCAGGGGATACTGAGTGAGCGCTTTGGCCATGAGTCGGTGTACTGGCTGGCGCTGGTGATGGCGGTGGTGGCGCTGGTGCTGGCGGCGCGGGTACGGGATGCGCGGTGAGGGCGGTGTGGAGATTGAAGGTCGCCATCAATGGCGACCCTGCAGGGCATTGCGCGTTTCGGGCATGTTTTGCACATTTTTGGTCGCCATAAATGGCGACCCTACAGGGCATTGTGCATTTAAGCATCTTTGGTCGCCATCAATGGCGACCAGATTACTGACGCGTTTGCTGTAGGGTGCGCCTTGCTGCGCACCGGGTAAACCTTAACGCAGAAACGCTGGCTGGCTGGATTCGTAGCTGGCGATGGACGCTTCATGCTGCAGCGTCAGGCCAATGCTGTCGAGGCCGTTGATCATGCAGTGACGGCGGAAGCTGTCGATTTCAAAGCTATAAACCTTGTCGCCGGCGGTGACGGTCTGCGCTTCGAGATCCACGGTGAAGCGGATGCCCGGCTGCGCGGCCACCAGCTTAAACATCTCATCGACCTGCTCTTCGCTCAGCTTCACCGGCAGCAGCTGGTTGTTAAAGCTGTTACCGTAGAAGATGTCAGCGAAACTCGGCGCAATCACCACGTGAAAACCGAAGTCGGTCAGCGCCCACGGCGCGTGTTCACGTGAGGAGCCGCAGCCAAAGTTCTCGCGCGCCAGCAGGATGCTGGTGCCTTTGAACTCCGGCTTATTCAGCACGAAGCTGGCGGTCGGCTGGGTGCCGGCATCATCATCAAAACGCCAGTCGTGGAACAGATGCGCGCCAAAGCCGGTGCGCGTCACTTTCTGCAAAAACTGCTTCGGGATGATGGCATCGGTGTCGACGTTTGCGGCGTCCAGCGGGGCCACAATCCCGGTGTGTTGGGTAAATTTGTTCGCCATGGCTTAAGCTCCCTGAGTCAATTCACGAATGTCGGCAAAACGACCGGTTACCGCCGCCGCAGCAGCCATCGCCGGGCTCACCAGATGGGTGCGACCGCCGCGACCCTGGCGACCTTCAAAGTTACGGTTACTGGTTGAGGCACAGCGCTCGCCCGGATTCAGACGGTCGTTATTCATTGCCAGGCACATCGAACAGCCCGGCAGACGCCACTCAAAACCGGCTTCGAGGAAGATTTTGTCCAGGCCTTCGGCTTCAGCCTGCGCTTTCACCGGACCGGAACCCGGCACCACCATCGCAACTACGCCCGGCGCCACTTTGCGGCCTTTGGCGATCGCGGCAGCCGCGCGCAGATCTTCGATACGTGAGTTGGTGCAGGAACCGATAAATACTTTATCGATCGCTACCTCAGTCAGTTTGATGCCCGGCTGCAGATCCATATAGGCCAGCGCTTTCTCGGCGGAAGCACGTTCAACCGGATCGGCAAACGAGGCAGGATTCGGGATGGCCTGATCCACGGCCATCACCTGGCCCGGATTGGTGCCCCAGGTGACCTGCGGCGCGATATCGGCAGCATTCAGCGTCACGACGGCGTCAAACTGCGCGTCGCTGTCGGACTTCAGGGTGCGCCAGTAAGCCACAGCCTGTTCCCACTGCTCGCCCTTCGGCGCAAACTGCTTGTCTTTCAGATAGGCAAACGTGGTGTCATCCGGTGCCACCAGTCCCGCTTTGGCGCCCATCTCAATCGCCATGTTGCACAGCGTCATGCGGCCTTCCATGCTCAGCGCTTCAATCGCCGGGCCACAGAATTCAACCACGTGACCGGTGCCGCCGGCGCTGCCGGTTTTACCGATGATCGCCAGTACGATGTCTTTGGCGGTGATGCCCGGCGCAGCTTCGCCCAGCACTTCAATCTTCATGGTTTTCGCCCGGCCCTGTTTCAGGGTCTGGGTGGCGAACACGTGCTCCACTTCGGAGGTGCCGATACCGAACGCCAGGGAACCGAAGGCGCCGTGCGTTGCGGTGTGCGAGTCGCCGCAAACGATGGTCATGCCCGGCAGCGTCATGCCCTGCTCGGGACCGATCACGTGCACAATGCCCTGGAACGGGTGGTTCAGGTCATACAGCTGAATGCCGAACTCAGCACAGTTCTTCATCAGCTCCTGCATCTGGATACGCGCCATTTCACCCGAGGCGTTGATGTCTTTGGTCTGGGTGGAAACGTTGTGATCCATGGTGGCAAAGGTCTTCGACGGCTGGCGCACTTTGCGGCCGTGCGCACGCAGACCGTCAAACGCCTGCGGCGAGGTGACTTCGTGAATCAGGTGACGATCGATATACAGTAACGGCGTTTCGTCTGGCGCTTCGTGAACGACATGTGCATCAAATAACTTCTGGTATAAGCTTTTCATTTTGTTATTTTTCCTCGCTGATGTAACCGGCAATGATGCTGCCCATTTCATCGGTACTCACGGCAGGGCCGTCACCGGCCAAATCACGGGTGCGATGGCCCGCTTCCAGCGCACGGCTTACCGCGCGCTCAATACTATCCGCAGCGGCGTCAGCGTTCAGGCTGAAACGCAGCAGCATCGCCAGCGACAGAATCTGCGCAATCGGGTTAGCGATGTTCTGGCCGGCGATATCCGGTGCGGAACCGCCCGCCGGTTCGAACAGGCCGAATCCCTCTTCATTCAGGCTGGCCGAAGGCAGCATACCCATCGAGCCGGTGATCATCGCGCACTCGTCCGACAGAATGTCACCAAACAGATTCGAGCAGAGTAAAACGTCAAACTGCGACGGATCCTTAATCAGCTGCATGGTGGCGTTGTCGATGTACATATGGCTCAGCTGCACATCCGGATAATCTTTTGCCACTTCGTTGACGATTTCACGCCACATCACCGAGGTCGCCAGCACGTTAGCTTTATCAACGGAAGTCACTTTATTACGACGCTTGCGCGCGGCTTCAAAGGCGTTGCGGGCAATACGTTCGATTTCAAAACGGTGATAGACCTCGGTATCAAAAGCGCGTTCATGCGCGCCGCTGCCTTCGCGGCCTTTCGGCTGGCCGAAATAGATGCCACCGGTCAGCTCACGCACGCACAGGATGTCGAAGCCGCGGGCGGCGATGTCGCTGCGCAGCGGGCAAAATGCTTCCAGACCTTTGTACAGCGCCGCCGGGCGCAGGTTGCTGAACAGTTTGAAGTGTTTACGCAGCGGCAGCAGCGCACCGCGCTCAGGCTGGCCAGCCGGCGGCAGGTGTTCCCATTTTGGACCGCCGACCGAGCCGAACAGAATGGCATCAGCCTGCTCAGCACCGGCCACGGTGGCGGGGGGTAAAGGTTCACCGTGACGATCGATGGCGATACCGCCGACATCATATTCGCTGGTGGTGATGCGCATATCGAAGCGCGCGCGAATCGCGTCGAGAACTTTCATGGCCTGCGCCATCACTTCCGGACCGATTCCGTCGCCTGGCATTACCGCAATATGATAAGACTGAGTCATAGTTACACCGTTTCCTTCTGATCTTTAAATTTACGCTGCAATTCTTTTTCGACCTGCTTTGCCCGCCAGATGTTGTTCAGGGCATTCACCATCGCTTTCGCCGAGGATTCGACGATATCGGTCGCCAGGCCCACGCCGTGGAATTTACGCCCGTTGTAGTTGACTACGATATCGACCTGACCCAGCGCGTTTTCGCCGTGGCCTTTCGCGGTCAGCTTGTAGTTCACCAGCTCAGCATCGAAGCCGGTGATACGATTAATGGCCTGGTAGACGGCATCAACCGGACCGTTACCGGTAGCGGCGTCGGCTTTGGCCTCTTCGCCGCAGCCCAGCTGCACTGACGCCGTTGCGGTGACGCTGGAGCCGGTCTGCACGTTGAATTCGTTCAGCTGGAAGTACTCCGGCTCTTCATTCTGCTTATTAATGAAGGCCAGCGCTTCCAGGTCGTAATCGAACACCTGGCCTTTTTTGTCCGCCAGCTTGAGGAAGGCGTCGTACAGCGTATCCAGGTTGTAATCGGACTCTTTATAACCCATCTCTTCCATACGGTGCTTCACGGCGGCACGGCCGGAGCGGGACGTCAGGTTCAGCTGAATTTTGTGCAGGCCAATCGATTCTGGCGTCAGGATTTCGTAGTTTTCGCGGTTCTTCAGCACGCCATCCTGATGAATGCCGGAGGAGTGGGCGAAGGCGTTGGAACCGACCACCGCTTTGTTGGCGGGGATCGGCATGTTGCAGATCTGGCTGACAATCTGGCTGGTGCGGTAGATTTCCTGATGATTGATATTGGTGTGCACGTTCATGATCTGCTGGCGGGTTTTGATCGCCATGATCACCTCTTCCAGCGCACAGTTACCGGCGCGCTCGCCCAGGCCGTTCAGCGTGCCTTCGACCTGACGCGCACCGGCCAGCACTGCCGCAATGGCGTTACCGGTCGCCATGCCCAGATCGTCATGGGTGTGAACGGACAGAATCGCTTTGTCGATGTTGGGTACGCGCTGTACCAGCTGACCAATAATGTTGGCGTACTCGCCCGGCAGGGTGTAGCCCACGGTGTCCGGAATATTGATGGTGGTGGCGCCAGCGTTGATCGCGGCTTCTACCATGCGGCACAGGTCGTCAATCGGCGTACGGCCACCGTCTTCGCAGGAAAACTCAACGTCATCAGTATAGTTGCGCGCCCGCTTAATCATGTGCACCGCGCGTTCAATCACATCCGGCAGCGTGCTGCGCAGTTTAGTGGCGATGTGCATCGGCGAAGTGGCGATAAAGGTGTGAATACGGAAGGCGTCGGCCACGCGCAGCGATTCGTAAGCCGCGTCGATATCTTTCTCGACACAGCGCGCCAGACCACACACGCGGCTGTTTTTGATGGTCCGGGCAATAGTCTGCACGGATTCGAAATCACCCGGCGAAGAGACCGGAAAACCGACTTCCATTACATCCACGCCCATCCTTTCCAGCGCCAGGGCGATCTGCAGTTTTTCTTTAACACTCAGGCTGGCCTGTAATGCCTGTTCGCCGTCGCGCAGAGTGGTATCGAAAATTATTACTTGCTGGCTCATGATCATCTTCCTTTTGCATTGACTTCGCCGGTGCTACGAGCATAAAAAAACCCGCGCAGTGGCGCGGGTTTTTTAACTTTCAGCAGGTTCGAATCAGTTGTTGATTTCGCCCACGAGTCTACCGCGCAAACTGGATGCGTTAAGTAGTAGACCGAGTAGACGAAAAGAACGTGACATGAATAAAACCTCGTAAAATGAGTGCTGCACATATTGGTACTGGATTCGCCTGGCGATGTCAACCCTAAGTGAAAGGGTATTTCTCTGGCCGGAAAAGGGCGATGTGCTGGGATTATCGGTCATCACAGAGCATTGCCATTAATTAACGGTGGCTTAGCGCGTTATGCCACTTTAAAAAATCTTTTAAAAAAGGCGGGTAATTTTAAGTTGCTGAATTATATGTTTTTAGTCAGGTTTATTCGTCAGGTGGAAAAACAAGATAAAGCTTGTTGCTTAGCAGATTGTGATGTGGAAGAGGGATTTAAGAGTTAATCACGCCAGAAACGCGGTAACGGAAAAAATTGTGGGCTAAACACGCTGGCAATATGAAAATCATATTTCTTACAACACGCTGTAAATAATCTGCAAACCAGCATTTTCCTCTGTCCATATGCCATCGCATTAGTTTATTCCTCCCGGGCGATAATCACGCGTCAGTGCCTTTTTTGCCACTGACAGCGCCGTGCCGCCTTATGACGTTTGCAGGCCGGGTTTTCTGCGGTTATGGTAATCGACCTACTCTCAAAAGAATCCACGCAGGTAGATTCCCTGTACCTGGAAGACGAAATGAATGGCGTCTTCTGAGCATAAACATAAGGTTTTGATCTTAATTGGCAATAAAGGGACAGATGCGAGCGGCATGCAGGATAGCGTTTGCTGGCGCAGCTGGCTCTCAAGCCTGGAGGCAGAAAATGGAGATGTTGTCAGGAGCCGAAATGGTCGTCCGTTCGTTAATCGATCAGGGCGTTAAGCAGGTATTCGGTTATCCGGGCGGTGCGGTGCTCGATATTTATGATGCGCTGCAAACGGTCGGTGGTATTGACCACGTGCTGGTGCGCCACGAGCAGGGCGCCGTACATATGGCGGATGGCCTGGCGCGCGCGACCGGCGAAGTCGGCGTGGTGCTGGTCACCTCAGGTCCTGGCGCCACCAACGCTATCACCGGTATTGCGACCGCTTATATGGATTCCATTCCGCTGGTGATCCTCTCCGGTCAGGTGCCGTCCTCGCTGATTGGCTATGACGCCTTCCAGGAGTGCGACATGGTGGGGATTTCGCGTCCGGTGGTGAAGCACAGCTTCCTGGTGAAAAGCACCGAAGAGATTCCGACAGTGCTGAAAAAAGCCTTCTGGCTGGCGGCCAGCGGTCGTCCGGGGCCGGTGGTGATCGATCTGCCAAAAGATATTCTGAATCCGGCCAACAAGCTGCCGTACGTGTGGCCGGAAACTGTCAGCATGCGCTCTTACAATCCGACGCTGCAGGGCCACAAAGGCCAGATCAAGCGCGCGCTGCAGACGCTGCTGGCGGCGCACAAGCCGGTAATTTACGTCGGCGGCGGGGCCATTACTTCAGGCTGCGAGGCGGAACTGCTGCAGCTGGCAGAGCAGCTGAATATTCCGGTCACCACTTCGCTGATGGGGCTGGGCGCGTTCCCGGGCACGCATCGCCAGTGTGTGGGCATGCTCGGTATGCACGGCACCTATGAAGCCAACATGACCATGCACAATGCCGATCTGATCTTTGGTATCGGCGTACGCTTTGACGACCGCACCACCAACAATCTGGCGAAGTATTGCCCGAATGCCACCGTGATGCACATTGACGTCGACCCGACTTCGATTTCCAAGACCGTCAGCGCCGATATTCCGATTGTCGGCGATGCCAGACAGACGCTGACGCAGATGCTGGAGCTGCTGGCACAGAGCGAGGCGAAGCAGGAGCTCGACAGCCTGCGTGACTGGTGGCAGAGCATTGAAGGCTGGCGCAGCCGCAAGTGCCTCGAATTTGACCGTACCAGCGACAAAATCAAACCGCAGGCGGTGATCGAAACCATTTGTCGTCTGACGCACGGTGAGGCGTATGTGACCTCGGACGTCGGCCAGCACCAGATGTTCGCCGCGCTTTACTATCAGTTCGATAAACCGCGTCGCTGGATCAACTCCGGCGGCCTCGGCACCATGGGCTTTGGCCTGCCGGCGGCACTCGGCGTGAAGATGGCGCTGCCGCAGGAAACCGTAATTTGCGTGACCGGCGACGGCAGTATCCAGATGAACATTCAGGAGCTGTCGACCGCGCTGCAGTATGACCTGCCGGTGCTGGTGCTGAACCTCAACAACCGCTTCCTCGGCATGGTGAAACAGTGGCAGGACATGATTTACTCCGGCCGCCATTCACAATCCTATATGGAATCGCTGCCGGACTTCGTGCGCCTGGCGGAAGCCTATGGCCACGTGGGCATCGCGATTCAGCATCCGGCTGAGCTGGAAGAGAAGCTGCAGCTGGCGCTCGATACGCTGGCGAAAGGGCGTCTGGTGTTTGTGGATGTCACGGTGGACGGCAGCGAGCACGTCTACCCGATGCAGATTCGCGGTGGCGCGATGGATGAGATGTGGTTGAGCAAAACGGAGAGGACTTAATTATGCGTCGTATTTTATCAGTTCTGCTGGAGAACGAATCCGGCGCATTGTCGCGCGTGGTGGGGCTGTTTTCCCAGCGCGGCTATAACATTGAGAGCCTGACCGTCGCGCCGACCGACGATCCTACCCTGTCGCGCATGACCATTCAGACCGTGGGCGACCAGAAAGTGCTGGAGCAGATCGAAAAGCAGCTGCACAAGCTGGTGGACGTGTTACGCGTCAGCGAACTGGGGCAGGGCGCTTACGTCGAGCGTGAAATCATGCTGGTGAAGATTCAGGCCAGCGGGTACGGTCGCGAAGAGGTAAAACGCAGCGCGGAAATTTTCCGTGGGCAGATCATCGATGTGACGCCGACGCTGTACACGGTTCAGCTGGCCGGCACCAGCGATAAACTCGATGCGTTCCTCAACACCGTGCGCGAAGTGGCGGAAATCGTTGAAGTGGCGCGTTCCGGCATCGTCGGGGTATCACGTGGCGATCGCGTAATGCGTTAATACCGCAAAGTTATCATCGGTTTTCAAGCTAACCCGGCGGAATGCCGGGTTTTTTTATTTTATGCGCTTCGGCCGCTTGTGCATGAAAAGCGGTTGCTCAGCGTACTGTTCTGCGGTTAGATGTTACAAATGTTTTACCCTTAGCTACTCTGCGGACATTTTCGCCAGCCCTGGCTTATCAGAATTAAGGTGTCATCGTGAAACTGGATGAAATTGCGCGCCTGGCGGGCGTGTCGCGCACCACGGCGAGCTATGTCATCAATGGCAAAGCGCGGCAGTATCGTGTCAGCGACAAAACCGTTGAGAAAGTCATGGCGGTGGTGCGTGAGTACAACTATCACCCCAACGCGGTGGCTGCGGGCCTGCGCGCCGGACGCACCCGTTCGATTGGTCTGGTGATCCCCGATCTGGAAAACACCAGTTATACCCGCATCGCCAACTATCTCGAACGCCAGGCGCGTCAGCGCGGCTATCAGCTGCTGATTGCCTGTTCCGAAGATCAGCCGGATAACGAAATGCGCTGCATTGAGCACCTGCTGCAGCGTCAGGTGGATGCGATCATTGTCTCCACGTCGCTGCCGCCGGAACATCCGTTCTATCAGCGCTGGGTCAACGATCCGCTGCCGATTATCGCGCTGGACCGCGCGCTGGATCGTGAACACTTTACCAGCGTGGTCGGTGCCGATCAGGATGACGCGCAGGCGCTGGCGGCTGAATTGCGTCAGCTGCCGGTGAAAAATGTGCTGTTTCTCGGCGCGCTGCCGGAGCTGTCGGTCAGCTTCCTGCGTGAAATGGGGTTCCGCGAGGCGTGGCAGGGCGATGAACGCCCGATCGATTTCATCTATTGCAATAGCTTTGACCGCGCCGCTGCGGCGACGCTGTTTGAAAAATACCTTGAAGACCACGCGATGCCCGAAGCGCTGTTTACCACCTCATTTGGCCTGCTGCAGGGGGTGATGGACGTGACGCTGAAGCGTGACGGCCGCTTGCCAACTGACCTGGCTATTGCAACTTTCGGCGACCACGAATTATTAGACTTTCTGGAGTGCCCGGTGCTGGCGGTAGGGCAGCGCCATCGCGATGTCGCTGAGCGTGTGCTCGAGCTGGTGCTGGCTTCGCTGGATGAGCCACGCAAACCGAAGCCAGGTTTAACCCGTATTCGCCGTAATTTATTCCGCCGCGGACAATTAAGTCGTCGCGCTAAATGAAGCGTCGGGCGAGACGTCGCCCGCGCTAATTTCTCTCATCCATATTTAACCAGACGCACACGGGCGTAAAAAAGCGTAAATTATCATCGCCCCGGCTAACGAATTATCGGCGCTGGATTTTCTTATTTGTTTACATCTTCAGCAATCGCGCATAGCAGAGCTGACGCGATGGTGCTGGGCTTCCTTTCAGAAATCCCCTAAAATGCCGCCGCCGTCGCAGATTGGGGCAGAATAATCGCAGCGGTAAAATTGCGCTAATTTTCACCGATAAATCTGACGCAAATTTTTTTTATACTGTTATTCATCAGGTTAATTTTAAATTGACCATTCATTCTCCTCTTATTCTTCTCTCCGGTTAATTTCATTCGGTGTAAAGAGTGATATTCACTTGCCGTTGCGGCTTGACAAGGATTTCATCGGCTCCGTAAACTCGTTTCGTGGTAAAAAGTGGGATAAAGTGGTGAAAACGGGTAACTGAGGGGTAGGGCTGGCATGTTCCGTGGAGCAACGTTAGTCAATCTCGACAGCAAAGGGCGCCTGGCGGTGCCGACGCGTTATCGCGAATTGCTGCTCGCAGAGTCTCAGGGTCAAATGGTTTGCACCATTGACCTCCATCAGCCCTGCCTGCTGCTTTATACCCTGCCCGAATGGGAAATTATTGAGAAAAAACTGGCCCGGTTATCCAGTATGAATCCGAACGAGCGTCGCGTGCAGCGTCTGCTGTTAGGACATGCCAGCGAGTGCCAGATGGATAACGCAGGCCGTTTACTGCTAGCGAACACGTTGCGCCAGCATGCGAGCCTGACCAAAGAAGTGATGCTGGTTGGACAGTTCAACAAGTTTGAGCTGTGGGATGAACAGACCTGGTATCAACAAGTTAAGGACGATATTGACGCAGAACAGTCAGCTCAGGAGCCTTTATCTGAGCGGTTGCAGGACTTGTCGCTATAGCTATGCAGGAAAATTTTAAACACACCACGGTGCTGCTGGATGAGGCGGTTAACGGCCTTAATATCAGGGAAGACGGCATTTATATTGACGGCACCTTTGGTCGCGGCGGTCACTCACGCCTGATCCTGTCGCAGCTTGGCGCGCACGGACAGTTACTGGCGATCGACCGCGATCCGCAAGCCATAGCCGCAGCCGCTGAGATAAAAGATCCACGTTTCTCGATTGTGCACGGGCCGTTTTCAGCGCTGGCTGAGTATGTCGAAGAGCGCGGGCTGACCGGAAAAATCGACGGCGTACTGCTGGATTTGGGCGTCTCTTCGCCTCAGCTGGATGACGCCGAGCGCGGTTTCTCCTTTATGCGCGACGGGCCGCTGGATATGCGTATGGATCCGACGCGCGGTCAGTCGGCAGCCGAGTGGTTGCAGAGCGCGGAAGAGGCAGACATTGCGTTTGTGCTGAAAACCTACGGTGAAGAGCGCTTCGCAAAACGCATCGCCCGCGCCATTGTCGAGCGCAACCGGGAACAGCCGATGACGCGCACCAAAGAGCTGGCCGATCTGATTGCGGCGGCAACGCCGGTAAAAGATAAGTTTAAGCATCCGGCGACGCGCAGCTTCCAGGCGATACGCATCTGGATCAACAGTGAGCTGGAAGAGATCGATATCGCGCTGAAAGGGGCATTAACGGTGCTGGCACCGGGCGGGCGTTTATCCATCATCAGCTTCCACTCGCTGGAGGATCGGCTGGTGAAGCGCTTTATGCGTGACCAGAGCCGCGGACCGCAGGTGCCGGCCGGGATTCCGATGACCGAGAGCCAGCTGAAAGCGCTGGGCGGACGTGAACTGAAAACCCTCGGCAAGCTGATTCCTGGCGAAGCCGAAGTCAAAGACAATCCGCGCGCGCGCAGTTCGGTCCTGCGTATCGCTGAGAGAACCGCATCGTGATTGGCAATGAGCGTCACAGCCTGCCCGGCGTCATTGGTGGCGATCTGCTGCGTTTTGGCAAGATCCCGCTGCTGCTGCTGATCGCCGTGCTGGTTTCTTCGGTGCTGGTGGTGACCACCACGCATAAGACCCGTCTGCTGACGGCGCAGCGTGAGCAGCTGGTGCTGGAGCGTGATGCGCTGGATATCGAATGGCGCAACCTGATCCTCGAAGAGAATGCGCTGGGCGATCACAGCCGGGTAGAACGGATAGCAACCGATAAGCTGCAGTTGCAGCATGTTGATCCTTCACAGGAAAATATTGTGGTGCAGAAATAAGGAATCGCAGACCTCAATGAGCGGCGCAGGCAAAACGCTGAAGTTAAGAAAACAGGAAGATAAGGCCAGCTTTGTAAGCTGGCGTTTTGCGTTGCTGTGCGGCTGTATTCTTCTGGCGCTGGGTGGATTGCTGTCGCGCGTGGCGTGGCTGCAGGTCATCAGCCCGGATAAGCTGGTGAAGGAAGGCGATTTACGTTCGCTGCGCGTGCAGGAAGTGCCTACCGCGCGCGGCATGATCAGCGATCGCGCCGGACGCCCGCTGGCGGTAAGCGTGCCGGTTAACGCCATCTGGGTCGATCCCAAAGAGCTGACCGAGCACGGCGGCGTCACCGTTGATAGCCGCTGGAAAGCGCTGTCGGATGCGCTGTCGATCCCGCTTGATCAGCTGGCGGCGCGCGTCAACGCCAATCCAAAAGGGCGCTTTATTTACCTCGCCCGTCAGGTTAACCCGGCGATTGGCGAATATGTGAAAAAGCTCAAGCTGCCCGGTATTTACCTGCGCCAGGAGTCGCGCCGCTACTATCCGGCCGGCCAGGTCACTGCCCACCTGATTGGCTTCACCAACATTGACGGCCAGGGCATTGAAGGCATCGAGAAGAGCTTCGATAAATGGCTGACCGGTGAGCCGGGCGAACGTACCGTGCGCAAAGACCGCTACGGGCGGGTGATTGAGGATATCTCCTCGGTCGATAGCCGCGCCGCGCACAACCTGACGCTGAGCATCGACGAGCGCCTGCAGGCGCTGGTGTACCGCGAACTGAACAATGCTGTTGCCTTCAACAAAGCCGAATCGGGCACTGCGGTGCTGGTGGACGTGAACACCGGCGAAGTGCTGGCGATGGCCAACAGCCCGGCTTACAACCCCAATAATCTCAGCAACACGCCGAAAGACGTGATGCGTAACCGCGCTATTACCGACATCTTCGAGCCAGGTTCCACCGTGAAGCCAATGGTGGTGATGACCGCACTGCAGCGCGGCGTGGTGAAAGAGAACAGCGTTCTGAACACCGTGCCGTATCGCGTCAATGGTCATGAGATCAAAGACGTGGCGCGCTATAACGAATTGACCCTTACCGGGGTTCTGCAGAAGTCGAGTAACGTCGGGGTTTCGCGCCTCGCGTTAGCGATGCCCTCCTCAGCGCTGGTAGAAACTTACGCGCGCTTTGGCCTGGGTAAACCGACCAATTTGGGGCTGGTCGGGGAAAGTAGTGGCTTATACCCTCAAAAACAACGGTGGTCTGACATAGAGAGGGCCACCTTCTCTTTCGGCTATGGGCTAATGGTAACGCCGTTACAGTTAGCGCGAGTCTACGCAACCATTGGCAGCTACGGCATCAACCGCCCGCTGTCGATTACCAAAGTTGACCCGCCGGTGGCGGGCGAGCGCGTTTTCCCGGAAGACCTGGTGAAAACCGTGATGCACATGATGGAAAGCGTGGCGCTGCCGGGTGGCGGTGGTGTTAAAGCCGCCATCAAGGGCTATCGCATCGCGATCAAAACCGGTACCGCGAAAAAAGTCGGTCCGGACGGACGCTACGTCAATAAATACATTGCTTACACCGCGGGCGTTGCGCCTGCCAGTCGCCCGCGTTTTGCGCTGGTGGTGGTGATCAACGATCCCCAGGCCGGTAAATATTATGGTGGTGCGGTTTCTGCACCGGTATTTGGCGCCATCATGGGCGGTGTGCTGCGCACCATGAACATTGAACCGGATGCGCTGCCAACGGTGGATAAAAACGAGTTGGTGAAGAATAAGAGAAGTGAGGAATCAAGTGACAGATCGTAACCTGCGCGACTTGCTGGCCCCGTGGGTGCCTGGCGCGCCGGCGCGTCCACTCCGTGACATGACACTGGACAGCCGCGCTGCGGCTGCTGGCGATCTGTTTATCGCCGTGGCGGGCCATCATGCTGATGGACGTCGATTTATTCCACAGGCCATCGCCCAGGGTGTGGCGGCGGTCATTGCCGAGGCTGAAGGTGAAGCCAGCGATGGGGATATCCGCGAGATGCACGGCGTCCCGGTTATCTATCTGGCCCAGCTGCCGCAGCGCCTTTCCGCGCTGGCCGGGCGTTTCTACCAGCAGCCGGCTGAAAAATTAAAGCTGATTAGTGTGACCGGCACTAACGGCAAAACCACCACCACGCAGCTGATTGCGCAGTGGGCCAACCTGCTGGGCGAAACCGGTGCGGTGATGGGCACGGTGGGCAATGGCCTGTACGGTCAGCTGGTGCCGAGTGAAAACACCACCGGTTCGGCGGTGGATGTACAGCATATTCTGCACGACCTGGTCGGGCAGGGGGCTACCGTCGCGGCGATGGAAGTCTCTTCGCACGGTCTGGTGCAGCATCGCGTGGCCGCGCTGCCGTTTGCCGCCGCGGTGTTTACCAATCTGAGCCGCGATCACCTTGATTATCACGGTGACATGCAGGGCTACGAATCGGCCAAGTGGCTGCTGTTCTCTGAGCATCAGGTAGGCGAGGCCATCATCAACGCTGATGATGAAGTGGGCCGCCGCTGGCTGGAAAAATTACCGGATGCCGTGGCTGTCACGCTGGGCAACAACCTGCAGCCCGGCTGTCGTGGCCGCTGGCTGCAGGCGACGGCGATCGATTATCACGACGGCGGCGCACACGTGCAGTTCAGTTCGAGCTGGGGCAACGGCGAGTTTGACAGCCGCCTGATGGGCGCCTTTAACGTCAGCAATCTGCTGCTGGCGCTGGCCACACTGCTGACGCTGGATTATCCGCTCGACACGCTGGTGGCCAGTGCCAGCCAGCTGCAGCCGGTGTGCGGGCGTATGGAAGTGTTCACCGCCGCGCACAAGCCGACGGTAGTGGTGGATTACGCACATACGCCTGACGCGCTGGAAAAAGCGCTGGAAGCGGCCCGGCTGCACTGCAAGGGCCAGCTGTGGTGCGTGTTTGGCTGCGGTGGCGACCGTGACAAAGGCAAACGCCCGCTGATGGGCGCGATTGCCGAACAGTTTGCCGATATCGTGGTGATCACCGATGACAATCCGCGTAGCGAAGAGCCGACGGCGATTGTTAACGACATTCTCACCGGCCTGCTCGATCCGGGCCGGGCCCGCGTCATTGCAGGACGAGCGCAGGCGGTTACCCATGCGGTGATGCAGGCCAGCGCCGACGACATCGTGCTGGTGGCCGGTAAAGGCCATGAAGATTATCAAATCATCGGCAATCGCCGCCTTGACTACTCTGACCGCGACACCGTCGCCCGTTTGCTGGGGGTAATGGCATGATTCCGGTTACGCTGAAAACCCTGGCAGAGATTAGCGGTGGGCAGCTGCACGGCAGCGATCTCACTATTGCGGATGTCACCACGGATACCCGTAAAGTTACCCCAGGCAGCCTGTTTGTCGCGCTGGTGGGCGAACGTTTTGATGCGCACGATTTTGCCGCCGACGCTATCGCCAGTGGCGCACAGGCGCTGCTGGTGAATCGTCGTTTAGCGGTCGACGTGCCGCAGGTGGTGGTCGCCGACACGCGTATCGCCTTTGGTCAGCTCGGCGCCTGGGTGCGTCAGCAGGCGAAAGCGCGCGTGGTGGGGCTGACCGGCTCCTCCGGTAAAACCTCCGTAAAAGAGATGACCGCGGCGATTCTGCGCCAGTGCGGTGAAACGCTGTATACCGCCGGCAATCTCAACAACGATTACGGCGTGCCGATGACGCTACTGCGTCTTACCCCGCAACACGCGTATGCCGTGATTGAAATGGGCGCGAACCATCAGGGTGAAATCGCCTACACCACCAATCTGGTGCGTCCGGAAACCGCGCTGGTCAACAATCTGGCGGCGGCGCATCTGGAAGGCTTCGGTTCACTGGCGGGCGTGGCAAAAGCCAAAGGCGAAATCTTTGGCGGCTTACCGGTACACGGCACCGCAATCATCAACGCTGACAGCAACGATCTGCCCAACTGGCAGCCGCAGTTTGCTGACAAAACCCTGTGGCGCTTTTCGCCGCAGCCGATGGCAGACGCGGAGTTCCGCGCCAGCGATATCGTACTGCGCGCTGACGCCACGCTGTTTACCCTGCACACGCCGCGCGGCGACATCGCCGTCGAGCTGCCGCTGCCGGGTCGGCACAATATCGCTAATGCGCTGGCTGCTGCCGCGCTGGCGCTGTCGGTTGACGCGCCGTTAACCGCTATCCAGTCTGGCCTTAAAACCTTACAGCCCGTTCTTGGGCGCCTGTTCCCGATTCGCCTCGCCGGTAATCAGTTGCTGCTGGATGACAGCTACAACGCTAACGTTGGCTCGATGACCGCCGCTGCACAGGTACTGGGCGATATGCCGGGCTTCCGCGTCATGGTGGTCGGTGACATGGGCGAGCTGGGCGACGAAGCCGAAGCCTGTCATCGTCAGGTGGGCGAAGCGGCGAAAGCCGCCGGTATTGATTGTGTGCTGAGCACCGGCAGGTTCAGCCATTTGATTAGTGAAAGCAGCGGCCGGGGCGAACATTTCGCCAGTAAAGCTGAACTGACTGAACGTTTACGCACGCTGCTGTCCCAACATGCGGACATCACTATTTTGGTTAAAGGTTCACGTAGTGCCGCCATGGAGCAGGTAGTACAGAGCTTACAGGAGAAAGGAACATGCTAGTCTGGCTGGCCGAACATCTGGTCGCATTTTATTCCGGCTTTAACGTCTTTTCCTATCTGACGTTTCGCGCCATTGTCAGCCTGCTGACCGCTCTGTTCATCTCTTTATGGATGGGCCCGCGCCTGATCGCCTGGCTGCAGAAACTGCAGATTGGCCAGGTGGTACGTAACGATGGTCCGGAGTCGCACTTCAGCAAGCGCGGCACGCCGACCATGGGCGGCATAATGATTCTGACCTCCATCACGGTTTCGGTGCTGATGTGGGCTTATCCGTCCAATCCTTACGTCTGGTGCGTGCTGGTGGTGCTGGTCGGTTTTGGCGTGATTGGCTTCGTTGATGACTACCGCAAAGTGGTGCGTAAAGACACTAAAGGCCTGATCGCGCGCTGGAAATATTTCTGGATGTCGGTGATTTCGCTTGGTGTGGCGTTCGCGCTGTTCATCGCCGGTAAAGATACGCCTGCCACACAGCTGGTGGTGCCATTCTTCAAAGATGTTATGCCGCAGCTCGGCCTGTTCTACGTGGTGCTGGCCTACTTTGTAATTGTCGGAACCGGTAATGCGGTCAACCTGACAGACGGTCTGGATGGCCTGGCCATCATGCCAACGGTGTTTGTCGCGGCGGGATTTGCGCTGGTGGCCTGGGCGACCGGTAACGTGAAATTTGCCGAGTATCTGCACATCCCGTATCTGCGCCACGCCGGTGAGCTGGTGATTGTCTGTACCGCGATTGTCGGGGCCGGTCTGGGCTTCCTGTGGTTCAACACCTATCCGGCGCAGGTCTTTATGGGCGACGTGGGTTCGCTGGCGCTGGGCGGCGCACTGGGCACGCTGGCAGTGCTGCTGCGTCAGGAATTTTTGCTGGTGATTATGGGCGGCGTATTTGTGGTTGAGACGCTGTCGGTGATCCTGCAGGTGGGTTCGTTCAAGCTGCGCGGTCAGCGTATTTTCCGCATGGCACCGATTCACCACCACTATGAACTGAAAGGCTGGCCGGAGCCGCGCGTGATCGTGCGCTTTTGGATTATTTCGCTGATGCTGGTGCTGATTGGCCTGGCAACGCTCAAGGTACGTTAATCATGGCTGACTATCGGGGCAGAAAAGTCGTCATCATTGGATTAGGCATTACCGGCCTCTCCTGTGTTGATTTCTTCCTCGCGCAGGGCGTGACGCCCCGCGTGATGGATACCCGTGTGTCACCGCCGGGGCTGGACAAACTGCCAGAGCAGGTGGAGCGCCACGTTGGCGGTATCAACAGCGACTGGTTGCTGGCGTGCGATTTGATCATCGCCAGCCCGGGCATCGCGCTGGCGCACCCGGCGCTGAGCGAAGCGGCCGACGCCGGCATTGAAATTGTCGGCGATATCGAACTGTTCTGCCGTGAAGCGCAGGCGCCGATTGTGGCGATCACCGGTTCCAATGGCAAAAGTACCGTCACCACGCTGGTGGGCGAAATGGCGCGCGCCGCGGGCTGGCAGGTGGGCGTAGGCGGCAACATTGGGCTGCCGGCGCTGACACTGCTCAAATCGCCGGCGCAGCTGTATGTGCTGGAGCTCTCCAGCTTCCAGCTGGAAACCACCTACAGCCTGAAAGCGGCGGCGGCAACCATCCTCAACGTCACTGAGGATCATATGGATCGCTATCCGCTCGGCATGCAGCAATACCGCGCCGCTAAATTACGCATCTATGAAAACGCGGATATCTGCGTGGTGAATGCCGACGATGGCATGACCATGCCGGTGCGCGGCGCCGATCGCCGCTGCGTCAGCTTTGGCATCGACGTTGGCGATTATCACCTCAACCAGCAGCAGGGCAGTACCTGGCTGCGGGTGAAGGGCGAGAAAGTCCTTAATACCGACGAGATGAAGCTGGTCGGGCAGCACAACTACACCAATGCGCTGGCCGCGCTGGCGCTGGCCGATGCGGTGAATATCCCGCGCGCCTCCAGCCTGAAAGCGTTAACCACCTACAGTGGCCTGCCGCACCGCTTCCAGCTGGTGCACGAAGCGCATGGCGTGCGCTGGATTAATGATTCGAAAGCCACCAACGTGGGCAGCACCGAAGCCGCGCTTAACGGCCTGCAGGTGAAAGGTACGCTGTGGCTGCTGCTGGGTGGCGATGGCAAAGGGGCAGACTTTACACCGCTGGCGCGCTATCTGCAGGGTGACAACGTGCGCCTGTTCTGCTTTGGCCGCGACGGCGACGCGCTGGCCGCGCTGCGTCCGGCAGTGGCGACGCGCACCGACACGCTCGAACAGGCGATGACGCAGATTGCCGCGCAGGTGCAGGCGGGCGACATGGTACTACTGTCACCGGCGTGCGCCAGCCTCGACCAGTTCCGTAATTTTGAACAGCGCGGCGATCGCTTCGCGCAACTGGCGAAGGAGCTGAGCTGATGCGTATTCCCGGAGCCAGTATCGCCAGTTTTATTTCGCTGCGCCTGCGTGATTGGGTGATGGGCGCGCGCGACAACAACGACGCGCCGGTGGTGCTGTATGACCGCACGCTACTATGGCTGACATTTGGCCTGGCGATTATCGGTTTTGTCATGGTCACCTCGGCGTCGATGCCGGTTGGACAGCGTCTTAACGACGATCCGTTCTACTTTGCCAAGCGAGATGCCTTTTATATCGCACTGGCGCTGGGGATGGCGTTAGTGACGCTGCGCGTACCGATGGATTTCTGGCAGCGCTACAGTAACGCGATGCTGATGGCTTCGGTGGCGATGCTGCTGATCGTACTGGTGGTCGGTAGCTCGGTTAACGGCGCATCGCGCTGGATCGCGCTCGGGCCGCTGCGTATTCAGCCGGCGGAGTTATCCAAGCTGTCGCTGTTCTGCTATCTCGCCAGTTATCTGGTGCGCAAAGTGGAAGAGGTGCGGAACAACTTCTGGGGCTTCTGTAAGCCGATGGGCGTGATGGTGGTGCTGGCGGTGCTGCTGCTGGCCCAGCCGGACCTCGGCACCGTGGTGGTGCTGTTTGTTACCACGCTGGCGATGCTGTTCCTCGCGGGCGCCAAACTGTGGCAGTTCCTGGCGATTATCGGCTCCGGCATTTTCGCCGTGGTGCTGCTGATTATCGCGGAACCTTACCGTATGCGCCGCGTGACCTCCTTCTGGAACCCGTGGGAAGATCCGTTCGGCAGCGGCTACCAGCTGACCCAGTCGCTGATGGCGTTTGGCCGCGGTGAGTTCTGGGGGCAGGGCCTGGGCAACTCGGTGCAGAAACTGGAGTATCTGCCGGAAGCGCATACCGACTTTATCTTCTCAATTATCGGTGAAGAGTTGGGTTATGTCGGTGTGGTTTTGGCGCTGTTGATGGTATTCTTCGTCGCTTTTCGCGCAATGTCGATTGGCCGTCGCGCGCTGGAGATCGACCAGCGTTTTTCCGGCTTCCTCGCCTGTTCCATTGGCGTGTGGTTTAGCTTCCAGGCGCTGGTTAACGTTGGTGCGGCGGCGGGTATGCTGCCGACCAAGGGCCTGACGCTGCCGCTGATCAGTTACGGTGGATCGAGTCTGATCATTATGTCGACCGCCATCGTGTTTTTATTGCGCATTGATTATGAAACGCGTCTGGCAAAAGCCCAGGCGTTTACCCGAGGTGCCCGATGAGTGGTAAACGGCTGATGGTCATGGCAGGGGGTACCGGCGGACATGTGTTCCCCGGACTGGCCGTGGCGCATCATCTGATCGAACAAGGCTGGCAGGTGCGCTGGCTGGGAACGGCAGACCGGATGGAAGCCGAACTGGTGCCAAAGCATGGCATCGATATCGACTTCATCCGCATCAGCGGACTGCGCGGTAAAGGCGTAAAGGCCCTGCTGCTGGCACCGGTGCGCATTTTCAATGCGTGGCGCCAGGCGCGCCGCATCATGAAAAACTGGCAGCCGGATGTGGTGCTGGGCATGGGCGGTTATGTTTCCGGTCCGGGCGGCCTTGCGGCGTGGAGTTGCGGCATCCCGGTGGTGCTGCACGAGCAGAACGGTATTGCCGGGCTGACCAATAAGTGGCTGGCGAAAATCGCTACCACAGTGATGCAGGCCTTTCCGGGCGCGTTCCCCACTGCTGAGGTGGTGGGCAACCCGGTGCGTAATGATGTGCTGGCGCTGCCGCTGCCGGCGCAGCGTCTGGCACACCGCAGCGGGCCGATTCGCGTGCTGGTGATTGGCGGTAGTCAGGGCGCGCGCATCCTCAATCAGATCGTGCCGCAGGTCGCCGCCGAACTGGGTGACGCCATCACGTTGTGGCATCAAACCGGCAAAGGCGCACGGGAAACCGTGCAGCAGGCGTATCAGGCCGCTGGCCAGCCGCAGCATAAGGTCACCGAGTTTATCGATGACATGGCGCAAGCCTATGCGTGGGCCGATGTGGTGGTGTGCCGCTCCGGCGCGCTGACCGTCAGTGAAGTGGCGGCGGCAGGTTTACCGGCGATTTTCGTGCCGTTCCAGCACAAAGATCGTCAGCAGTACTGGAATGCGCTGCCGCTGGAAAAAGCCGGCGCGGCCAAAATTTTCGAGCAGCCGCAGTTTACTGCTGCGGCCGTCGCAGACACGCTGCGCCACTGGGATCGCGCCACGCTGCTGGCGATGGCGGAAAAAGCCCGCCATGTCGCGATTCCTGATGCGACCGAACGGGTAGCACAAGAGGTTGCGCGCGTCGCGAAGTAAGTTAACCGGTCAGTTTGACTGGCCCGCATCTGAAAGCAGGTGCAAACGGGAAAACAGGTAACAGAGACAGATGAATACACAACAATTGGCAAAACTGCGTTCTATTGTGCCCGAGATGCGTCGCGTCCGGCACATCCACTTTGTCGGCATCGGCGGTGCCGGCATGGGCGGTATTGCCGAGGTGTTGGCGAACGAAGGCTATCACATTAGCGGCTCCGATCTGGCGCCCAATCCGGTTACGCAGCATCTGGCCTCGCTGGGCGCGACCATTTACTTCAACCATCGCCCGGAAAATGTTACCGACGCCAGCGTCGTCGTGGTTTCTACCGCCGTGGCGCAGGACAACCCGGAGCTGGTGGCGGCGCGTGAGCAGCGTATCCCGGTGATCCGCCGGGCGGAGATGCTGGCTGAGCTGATGCGTTTCCGTCACGGCATCGCGATTGCCGGCACGCACGGTAAAACTACCACCACCGCGATGGTGACCAGTATTTATGCGGAAGGCGGCCTCGATCCGACGTTCGTCAATGGCGGTCTGGTCAAAGCGGCGGGTACGCACGCGCGCCTCGGCAGCAGCCGTTATCTGATTGCGGAAGCGGACGAAAGCGACGCCTCTTTCCTGCATCTGCAACCGATGGTGGCGATTGTCACTAACATCGAAGCGGATCACATGGATACCTATCAGGGCGATTTTGAGAACCTGAAGCAGACGTTTATTAACTTCCTGCACAACCTGCCGTTTTACGGGCGCGCGGTGATGTGCGTGGACGATGTGGTGATTCGCGATCTGATTCCGCGCGTGGGCCGTCAGGTCACCACCTATGGTTTCAGTGACGATGCGGATGTGCGGGTCGAAAACTACGAACAGCGCGGCGCGCAGGGCCACTTCACCCTGATTCGTCAGGATAAGCCGGTGCTGCACGTGACGCTGAATGCGCCGGGCCGCCATAACGCGCTGAACGCCGCGGCAGCCGTAGCGGTTGCCAGCGAAGAGGGCATTGACGACAACGCCATTCTGGCGGCGCTGGAGAGTTTCCAGGGCACCGGTCGACGTTTCGACGTGCTGGGCGAGTTTGACACCGCTGCCGTTAACGGTAAGCCAGGCAGCGCGATGCTGGTCGACGATTATGGCCATCATCCGACCGAAGTGGATGTCACCATTAAAGCGGCGCGCGCCGGCTGGCCAGAGAAAAATCTGGTGATGGTGTTTCAGCCGCATCGCTACACGCGCACCCGCGACCTGTTCGATGATTTCGCCAATGTGCTGTCTCAGGTGGATGTGTTACTGATGCTGGATGTCTACCCGGCGGGCGAAGCTGCTATTCCGGGCGCGGACAGCCGTTCACTGTGCCGTGCCATCCGCAATCGCGGCAAGGTCGATCCGATTCTGGTCTCCGAGCACGAAGCGCTGCCGGATGCGCTGGCACCGCTGCTGTCCGGCGACGATCTGGTGATTGTGCAGGGCGCCGGCAACATCGGCAAAATTGCACGCAAGCTGGCTGAGATTCAGCTGCAGCCGGCTCTGAACACGGAGGCGCGCCATGGCTGAGAAAGTCGCGGTATTGATGGGCGGTACCTCCGCCGAACGCGAGGTGTCACTGATGTCCGGCAGCGCGGTGCTGGCGGGACTGCGTGAGATGGGCATTGATGCGCACGGTGTCGACACCCGTGACGTCTCAGTGCTGGACCTCCCGCAACAGGGCTTTGCCAAAGCGTTTATCGCGCTGCACGGTCGCGGTGGCGAAGACGGCACGCTGCAGGCGCTGCTGGAGTTTCTGCAACTGCCCTACACCGGCAGCGGCGTCATGGCGTCGGCCATCACCATGGATAAACTGCGCAGCAAACTGCTGTGGCAGGGCAGGGGATTGCCGGCGGGCAAATTTGTCTGGCTGACGCGCCAGCAGTATGAGCAGGGGCTGGATGCTGCAGCGCAGGCGTCGATTGCCGCGCTCGGACTGCCGCTGTTTGTGAAGCCAAGCTGTGAAGGTTCCAGCGTTGGCATCAGCCGCGTGAACCAGGCGGAGGCGCTGCCAGCCGCGCTGCAGGAGGCGTTTCGCCATGATGATGACGTGCTGGTGGAAGCTTTTCTCAGCGGTGCCGAATACACCGTGGGCATCGTCGGCGACGAAATTCTGCCGTCAATCAGAATTCAGACCGCCAGCGAGTTCTATGACTATGAAGCAAAATACATTTCTGACGATACTCAATACTTCTGCCCGAGCGGCCTGAGTGCGGAGAAAGAGGCGGAACTGCAGACATTAGTGCTCGCCGCATGGCGCGCGTTAGGCTGCAGCGGCTGGGGACGGGTTGATGTGATGGTCGACGGTGACGGCAATTTCCAGCTGCTGGAAGTTAACACCTCGCCTGGCATGACCAGCCACAGCCTGGTGCCGATGGCGGCGAAGCAGGCGGGATACAGCTTCCCGCAACTGGTGGCGCGCATTCTGGAGCTGGCTGACTGATATGTCTCAGGCGGCACTGCGCGTTAGAAATCGCGAACCTCAGGAGCGTGCGCGCTCCGGACGGAGCAACGGAGCACGGCTGTTTGGCATCGTGTTCCTGCTGCTGGTGATGGGCATCATGGTGGCTGGCGGCCTCGTGGTGCTGAAGTGGATGAATGATGCGTCGCGTCTGCCGCTGTCGAAGCTGGTGGTGACGGGCGAAACCCACTACACCACGCACGATGATATTCGTCAGGCGATTTTATCGCTCGGCGCGCCGGGAACGTTCATGTCGCAGAACGTGGATATTATCCAGCAGCAGATCGAGCGTTTACCGTGGATTAAACAGGTTAGCGTGCGCAAGCAGTGGCCTGATGAGCTGAAGATAAACCTGGTGGAGTATGTCCCGGTGGCACGCTGGAATGACTCGCACATGGTGGACGCCGATGGCGTCTCCTTCAGCGTCCCGGCCAGCCACATCGGCAAAGAGACGTTGCCGATGCTGTATGGTCCGGAAGGCAGTGAGAAAGAGGTATTGGCCGGCTATCACACCATGAGTGATGTGCTGCGGGCCAGTAAGTTTACCCTGAAGGTCGCGTCGATGACGGCGCGGCGCTCGTGGCAGCTGGTGACCAGCGACGATGTGCGCATCGAACTGGGGCGCAGCGACACCATGAAGCGTCTGAACCGTTTTATTGAGCTCTATCCGGAGTTGCAGCAGCAGGGCCAGAGTCAGAACCAGCGCATCAGCTATGTTGATCTACGCTATGACTCCGGCGCCGCAGTAGGCTGGGCACCGGCACCGATTGAGCCACAGGACAGTAATCAGCAACAAAACCAGGCACAGGCTAAACCACAATGATCAAGGCAACGGACAGAAAACTGGTAGTAGGACTTGAAATCGGCACTGCGAAGGTCGCCGCCCTGGTTGGGGAAATTCTGCCCGATGGTATGGTCAACATTATTGGCGTCGGCAGCTGCCCGTCCCGCGGTATGGACAAAGGCGGCGTGAACGATCTGGAGTCGGTGGTGAAGTGCGTTCAGCGCGCCATCGACCAGGCGGAATTGATGGCAGACTGCCAGATTTCGTCGGTATACCTTGCTTTATCGGGCAAACATATTAGTTGTCAGAACGAAATCGGGATGGTTCCGATTTCCGAAGAGGAAGTCACTCAGGATGATGTGGAAAACGTGGTGCATACGGCGAAATCCGTTCGCGTGCGCGACGAACATCGTATTCTGCATGTGATTCCACAGGAATACGCCATCGATTATCAGGAAGGCATCAAAAATCCGGTTGGCCTTTCCGGCGTGCGCATGCAGGCCAAGGTGCATCTCATCACCTGCCACAACGATATGGCAAAAAATATCGTGAAAGCCGTTGAACGTTGTGGCCTGAAAGTTGACCAACTGATTTTTGCCGGACTGGCATCCAGTTTTTCGGTGCTGACCGAAGATGAACGTGAGCTGGGAGTCTGTGTTGTTGACATCGGTGGCGGTACAATGGATATCGCGGTGTACACCGGCGGCGCGCTGCGTCATACCAAAGTGATTCCCTATGCCGGGAACGTGGTGACCAGCGACATCGCCTATGCCTTTGGCACACCGCCAACCGACGCCGAAGCGATTAAAGTGCGTCATGGTTGTGCGCTGGGTTCGATTGTCGGCAAAGACGAAAACGTCGAGGTGCCGAGCGTGGGTGGACGTCCGCCGCGCAGCCTGCAGCGCCAGACGCTGGCAGAAGTGATTGAGCCGCGTTACACCGAACTGCTGAATCTGGTGAACGACGAGATTCTGCAACTGCAGGAGCAACTGCGCCAGCAGGGCGTGAAGCATCATCTGGCAGCCGGTATTGTGCTGACCGGCGGTGCGGCGCAGATTGAAGGTCTGGCGGCCTGTGCACAGCGGGTGTTCCACACCCAGGTGCGCATCGGTCAGCCGCTTAACATCACCGGCCTGACGGATTATGCGCAGGAGCCGTACTACTCGACGGCGGTTGGCCTGCTGCATTACGGCAAAGAGTCACACATGAACGGTGATGCAGAAACGGAAAAACGTGCTTCAGTGGGCAATTGGTTTAAACGCATCAACAGCTGGCTGAAGAAAGAGTTTTAATTTTTTGAAAAAGGAGATCATCAGGCAATGTTTATGATCTCCAGGCGACAGGCACATAACGGAGAGAAATCATGTTTGAACCTATGGAATTAACCAATGACGCGGTGATTAAAGTCATCGGCGTCGGCGGTGGCGGTGGCAACGCCGTAGAGCACATGGTACGCGAGCGTATCGAAGGTGTGGAATTCTTCGCTGTGAATACCGACGCACAGGCGTTGCGTAAAACGGCGGTCGGCCAGACGATTCAGATCGGGACCAATATCACCAAAGGTCTCGGTGCGGGTGCTAACCCGGAAGTCGGTCGTACCTCGGCGGAAGAGGATCGCGAAGCACTGCGTTCTGCGCTGGAAGGGGCAGACATGGTGTTTATCGCCGCGGGCATGGGTGGCGGTACCGGTACCGGTGCAGCTCCTGTGGTGGCTGAAGTAGCCAAAGATTTAGGTATCCTGACGGTTGCGGTGGTGACGAAGCCCTTCAACTTCGAAGGGAAAAAACGCATGGCGTTTGCTGAGCAGGGTATCGCTGAGCTGTCCAAGCATGTTGATTCACTGATCACCATTCCTAACGACAAGCTGCTGAAAGTGCTGGGCCGTGGTATCTCTCTGCTGGATGCCTTCGGTGCGGCTAACGACGTGCTGAAAGGTGCGGTGCAGGGTATCGCAGAACTGATTACCCGTCCGGGTCTGATGAACGTCGACTTCGCCGACGTGCGTACCGTGATGTCAGAAATGGGTTACGCGATGATGGGTTCAGGCGTTGCCTGTGGTGAAGACCGTGCTGAAGAAGCGGCCGAAATGGCGATCTCCAGCCCGCTGCTGGAAGATATCGATCTGTCGGGTGCGCGTGGCGTGCTGGTCAACATCACGGCGGGCTTCGACCTGCGCCTGGATGAGTTCGAAACCGTGGGTAACACCATCCGCGCCTTCGCCTCGGACAACGCGACCGTGGTTATCGGTACCTCGCTGGATCCAGAGATGAACGACGAGCTGCGCGTCACCGTGGTGGCGACCGGTATCGGCATGGACAAGCGTCCGGAAATCACTCTGGTGACTAACAAGCCTGCGACTCAGCCGGTCATGGATCATCGCTACCAGCAGCACGGCATGGCGCCGCTGCCGCAGGAGCAGAAACCGGCCGCGAAAGTGGTGAATGACCAGCCAGCGTCATCCAGCAAAGAGCCTGACTATCTTGATATTCCAGCCTTCCTGCGTAAACAGGCAGACTAAGAATATCCTGAGAATTGGGATTCTCCGCTCTTTGTGCTAAAGTATTCGCCCGCCGGTAATTTATACTGGCGGTCGGATGGGTAATATTGCGAGATAATGCGATGATCAAACAAAGGACATTAAAACGTATTGTTCAGGCGACTGGCGTCGGTTTGCATACCGGCAAAAAAGTCACGCTGACTTTACGCCCTGCGTCGGCTAATACCGGGGTCATCTATCGTCGCACTGACTTGAATCCACCGGTTGATTTCCCGGCTGATGCAAAATACGTGCGCGACACCATGCTGAGTACCTGCCTGGTGAACGATGAAGGCGTGCGTATTTCGACGGTTGAACACCTGAATGCTGCATTGGCAGGTCTGGGTATCGACAACATTATTGTTGAAGTTGATGCGCCAGAAATTCCGATCATGGATGGCAGTGCCGCGCCTTTTGTTTATTTGCTGATGGATGCCGGTGTCGAAGAGCTGAACAGTGCGAAGAAATTCGTGCGCGTGAAGCAAACGGTACGGGTAGAAGATGGCGATAAGTGGGCCGAGATTAAACCGTACAACGGTTTTTCACTCGACTTCACCATCGACTTCAAACATCCGGCGATCGACTCAAGCTCGCAGCGTTACCAGCTCAATTTCTCGGCTGAATCCTTTGTGCGTCAGATTAGCCGTGCGCGCACCTTCGGCTTTATGCGTGAAATCGAATATCTGCAGTCTAAAGGCCTGTGCCTGGGCGGTAGTTTAGATTGTGCGATTGGCCTCGATGACTTCCGCGTATTGAATGAAGATGGCCTGCGCTTTGAAGATGAGTTCGTGCGTCACAAAATGCTGGACGCCATCGGCGACCTGTTCATGTGTGGTCATAACGTGATTGGCGCATTCTCTGCGTTCAAGTCCGGCCATGCGCTGAACAACAAACTGTTGCAGGCGGTACTGGCGAAGCAGGAAGCCTGGGAATGGGCGACCTTCGAAGACGAAGCTGAACTGCCACTGGCCTTCAAAGCGCCAAATTTAGTGCTGGCTTAATTAGTCAGCCATCAAACGGCGGGCTTCCCTGACACCCTCTCCGGTCAGTGGAACCCGCCGTTTTTTATTGCCCGCCGCTGAGGCTGTAATCCCGCTCGCAAAACCCTGTTGTCAGCGACCAAACCCTGCGCAAAAAAACGTGAAATCCGCCGTAAGCCCTTTAATCCCTGATGTCGAAGCCCCACATAAGTGCTATTATCTGGCGCTCATGTAAGCAGGGTGCGTAACGCAACTCTGGCTTAGCGCTTAATGACTGGCATGATGGACGAAAGGTGATCGGGATTTTTTCACGCTGGCGACAACTCGGCAGACGCTATTTCTGGCCTCATCTCCTGTTGGGAATGGTGGCGGCCAGTCTCGGCCTGCCTGCCTGTGCACAAAGCGCAGAGCCCACCAGCAGCGATTCGCCGGTCAGCAGCCTGTTTACCGGCAAGGTGGTGCGGTTTGATCACCTGATTCGCCTGCAGGAAAGCGCGCGCCGTCCCAGTTTCAACGTTGATTACTGGCATCAGCACGCCATCCGCACCGTCATTCGCCATCTCTCATTCAGCATGACGCCGCCCGCAACAGCGGAAGCGGAACATGCATTGCCGCTGGCGGCGCAAAAGCTGGCTCTGATTGACTCGCTGCAGGCGCTGCTGACTTCACCCGCGCAACCTTTAGCCACGATGGCACCGCCGTCGCGAGCGCATCATGTTTCGCCCAACGTTCACTCTTCTGCTGACTGGCAGGCTGCTATTCATGGCATCCGCGCCGGACCTTTCATTGCTCAAAGCTAACGTTATTTTCCTGTTTCTGTTTTTTGCCTTTGCAGCCCGTATTGTTACGGCTGAATTGAGATAAATTTATTATGTTAATCAAATTGTTAACGAAAGTTTTTGGTAGCAGCAATGATCGTACTCTGCGCCGCATGCGTAAAGTGGTCGATGTCATCAACAAGATGGAGCCGGAGTTCGTCAAACTGTCTGACGACGAACTGAAAGCGAAAACCGATCAATTCCGCGAGCGCCTGAAAAAAGATGAAACGCTGGAGAGCCTGATTCCCGAAGCCTTCGCCACCGTGCGTGAAGCCAGTAAGCGCGTGTTTGGCATGCGCCACTTTGACGTGCAGCTGATCGGCGGCATGGTGCTCAACGAACGCTGCATCGCGGAGATGCGCACCGGTGAGGGTAAAACCCTGACTGCGACGCTGCCGGCTTACCTGAACGCGCTGAGCGGCAAGGGCGTGCACGTTGTGACCGTCAACGACTATCTGGCGCAGCGTGACGCCGAAAACAACCGCCCGCTGTTTGAGTTCCTTGGTCTGACAGTCGGTATCAACCTGCCGGGCATGCCGGCAGTGGCTAAGCGCGCTGCCTATGCAGCCGATATCACCTACGGCACCAACAACGAATACGGCTTCGATTATCTGCGCGACAACATGGCCTTCAGTCCGGAAGAGCGCGTACAGCGTAAACTGCACTATGCGCTGGTGGATGAGGTGGACTCGATCCTGATCGATGAAGCGCGTACGCCGCTGATTATCTCGGGTCCGGCCGAAGACAGCTCCGATCTCTACATCAAGGTTAACAAAATCATCCCACACCTGGTGCGCCAGGAAAAAGAAGACTCGGATAACTTCCAGGGCGAAGGTGACTTCTGGGTAGATGAAAAAGCCCGTCAGGCGCACATGACCGAACGCGGTCTGGTGAAAGTGGAAGAGCTGCTGGTCAGTCAGGGCATCATGGATGAGGGCGAATCACTCTACTCGCCGACCAACATCATGCTGATGCACCACGTGACGGCAGCACTGCGCGCCCATGCACTGTTCACCCGCGACGTTGACTACATCGTGAAGGACGGCGAGGTGATCATCGTTGATGAACACACCGGTCGTACCATGCAGGGACGTCGCTGGTCTGATGGCCTGCACCAGGCGGTCGAAGCCAAAGAGGGTGTGGAGATCCAGAATGAAAACCAGACGCTGGCTTCCATCACCTTCCAGAACTACTTCCGTATCTACGAGAAACTGGCCGGTATGACCGGTACCGCTGATACTGAAGCGTTTGAATTCAGCTCCATCTACAAGCTCGATACCATCGTGGTGCCGACCAACCGTCCGATGGTGCGTAAAGATATGGCCGATCTGGTCTACATGACCGAGAAAGAGAAGATTGACGCCATTATTGAAGATATTCGTACCTGTACGGCTAACGGGCAGCCGGTACTGGTGGGCACCATCTCGATTGAAAAATCGGAAGTGGTATCCCAGGAGCTGACGCGCGCGGGTATCAAGCACAGCGTACTGAACGCCAAATTCCACGCCAGCGAAGCGGATATCGTGGCGCAGGCAGGTCAGCCAGCCGCGGTAACCATCGCGACCAACATGGCCGGTCGTGGTACGGACATCATGCTCGGCGGTAGCTGGCAGGCGGAAGTGGCCGCGCTGGAAAACCCGACGGAAGAGCAGATTGAAGTCATCAAGGCGGCGTGGAAACTGCGCCATGATGCGGTGCTGGCGGCAGGCGGTCTGCACATTATCGGTACCGAACGCCACGAATCACGCCGTATCGATAACCAGCTGCGCGGCCGTGCGGGCCGTCAGGGTGACGCCGGTTCTTCGCGCTTCTATCTGTCGATGGAAGATGCGCTGATGCGTATTTTTGCCTCCGATCGTGTGTCCAACATGATGCGTAAGCTGGGTATGAAGCCGGGTGAAGCGATTGAGCATCCGTGGGTAACCAAAGCAATTGCTAATGCGCAGCGCAAAGTGGAAAGCCGCAACTTCGATATCCGTAAACAGCTGCTGGAATACGATGACGTCGCTAACGATCAGCGCCGCGCCATTTACAGCCAGCGTAACGAACTGCTGGATGTCTCTGACGTTTCGGACACCATCAACAGCATCCGCGAAGATGTGTTCAAAGCCACTATCGACACTTACATTCCGCCGCAGTCGCTGGAAGAGATGTGGGATGTTCCGGGGCTGGAAGAGCGTCTGCGCAATGATTTCGATCTGGATCTGCCGATTGCTGAGTGGCTGGATAAAGAGCCGGATCTGCATGAAGAGACGCTGCGTGAGCGCATCATGAGCCGCGCCAGCGAAAACTATGCGGCGAAAGAAGAAGTGGTCGGCGCAGAAATGATGCGCAACTTCGAAAAAGGCGTGATGCTGCAAACGCTCGACTCGCTGTGGAAAGAGCATCTGGCGGCGATGGACTATCTGCGTCAGGGTATCCATCTGCGTGGCTATGCGCAGAAGGATCCGAAGCAGGAGTACAAACGTGAATCTTTCGCCATGTTTGCCGCGATGCTGGAGTCGCTGAAGTACGAAGTGATCAGCACCCTGAGCAAAGTGCAGGTGCGGATGCCGGAAGAAGTGGAAGCGATGGAGCAGCAGCGTCGTGAAGAAGCAGAGCGCCTGGCACAGCAGCAGCAGCTCAGTCACGTCGATGACGACACCGCAGCGGCCGCTGCACTGGCGGCACAGGGCGGTGAGCGAAAAGTGGGACGTAACGATCCGTGCCCATGCGGCTCAGGTAAAAAATACAAACAGTGTCACGGTCGTCTGGCCTGATAACAAAAAGGAGCCCGCGGGCTCCTTTTTCTTTGGCTGATTAGCGGGTAATCGCCATCAGCTTCTCCTCATTCAGCCGCACGCCATGGTAGGGCAGCGTAACCAGCAGCCCATCCGGCAAACCATAGCGTTTCAGCAACGCCCGGCTCTGAAACAGCAGCTGGTGATAGTTGTTATCGCTGATCCCCGGATAGCTCTCATTCCATACTGTGGCGATGATCTGCCGTTTCGAGGTGATGCGCAGCAGCAGGCAGGAGAAGAAGCGCTTCTGCGCTTCATTAAGCGGGATGGTCTTCTGTTCTGGCCACCAGGTTAAAGTGTTTTGCGCGCTGTCGAGCGTCAGGATGTCGTGAAAAACCAAATGGCGTAAGGTATTCATCTGTTTCTGTGCGTCTTGCGCCAGAAACGTTGTTAGTTTGCGTTCCATGTGTAGTCGGCCTGGCTAGAGTAAAGTGGCTGCGAGTATTCCCAACATGGCGCCGTGCGATCATTACGACCTGTCTTAATAACTGGAATCTGTGCGACAGGATCGCGGTGAAGCCGACAGCAGTTAACATCGTCCGGCGTCTGCTTTAAAATCAGCGCTCACTCACTACAAGCGGAATCCAGCTTATGAAACACCTGCAGGTTGCGGTGGGCATCATTCGCAATGCCAGTCGTCAGATCTTTCTTGCCCAGCGCGCAGCAAGCTCCCACATGGCCAACAAATGGGAGTTCCCGGGCGGAAAAATTGAACAGCACGAAAGCGCAGAACAGGCGTTAAAACGTGAGCTGATGGAAGAAACCGGTATTGAAGTGACGGCGGCGAAAGCGATTGGTCAGGCCGACCACAGTTACGATGACCTGCGTGTTACGCTGCATTTCTTCCTGGTGGAGGGCTGGCAGGGTGAGCCGTGGGGACGCGAAGGTCAGCCGCAGCGTTGGGTCGAGCAGCGTGATTTGCTGGCCGATGAATTTCCACCTGCCAACCACGCCCTGATTGCCCGCTTAGTGGCGGGCGAGATTTAAACTCAGGGGCTGCGTGCCCCTGCCGATTACGGCTGCTCTTCACTCCAGTCGTCACTCTCCGTCATGTCTCCGCTGCTGGGAATGCGTTTCTCTTCAGCGGCCCACTCACCCAGATCGATCAACTGACAGCGTTTGCTGCAAAACGGGCGCCACGGGCTGAGTTCATCCCACATCACGGCTTTACCGCAGTTGGGGCAAGGTACGGTAATCATCTCTTCCTGCATAACATCCTCTAACAACAGGCTAATTCAAAATTCAGTCGCGCCGGTACTTCGCCGCGTTCGCTATCGAGCGGTAAAAAGCGGATGGCATAGCGGCTTTTATGACCAGAGACCTGCGGATAGAGCGCATCTTCCAGCGTCAGCTGCAGGCGCAGCAGGTCGGACCCTTCGGCGTTATCCTGATAAAAGCCGTTGAGGCTGGTCTGATGGCGAAACACGCCTGACTGACGAATCAGGTTGAGGATCATCGTCAGGCTGTTGCGCAGCGGATCGAGCGAGGCCAGCCAGCTATTCACCAGGGTATCGCGCAGCGCCTGTGGCTGGTGCAGCCAGATGTGTAAACCCGGCAGATCAAAACTGCAGCAGCCGCCGGGAATGCTCAGGCGCTGACGTACGGAGGCAATCAGCCGGTCTTCGCGCAGCTGCTGACCCATGCGCGGCGCGGCCATCAGCTCGCTGGACTGCTGCTTTAGCTGTTCGCGCAGCTGGCTGACGGTGTGTTCATCGACACCCGGCACATCCAGCCAGGCACGCAGTTTTTGCTGCTGACGCTCCAGCTCTTTTAACAGCTCGGTGCGCATATCGCCGCGTTCGAAGATATCCAGCAAGTCGCCAATAATACGAAATACACCCAGTGCGGCAACCGAGCTGTTGACCGGCAGCGTTTCGTCCAGCTGGTTAATCAAAAACTCCACGCGCAGCCAGGTGCGCATTTTCTCATTCAATGGGTGTTCAAACAGAACCACTGTGCTCATGATATTAATCCCGTCCGGTTGCTGCCAGGCGTAAATAGCGCTGGTGAAGTTCAGCAACGCGCGGCAAAGCCTGTTCCGGCGTGCCGCTGTTATCAATGATGTCATCCGCGCAGGCTAAACGCTGCTGACGGCTGGCCTGCGCGGCAAGAATCCGTTGCGCCTGGCTGAGAGAGATACCATCACGCTGGCGGGTGCGCTGCAGCTGCGTGGCCTCATCGACATCCACGACTAATACCCGGTCAGCCTGATGCTGCAGACCATTTTCTACCAGCAGCGGCACTACCCACATGACGTAAGGCGAAGCTGCCTGCGCCTTCAGCTGCTGGGTACGGGCGTTAATCAGCGGATGCAACAGTTGATTGAGCCAGTTTTTCTCTTGCGGCTGCTGGAAAATAATTTCCCGCAAACGCGCGCGATAAAGCGTGCCTTCTGCGGTCAGAATCGATTCTCCGTGGCGTTTCACAATCGCACTGAGCGCAGGTGTGCCCGGTTCAACCACCTCGCGGGCAATCACATCGGCATCTATGATGTCGACGTTCAGCGCGGCAAAAGCATCAGCAATGGTGCTTTTACCACTACCAATGCCGCCGGTCAGTGCAACGGTAAAAGGCATAGCGTTCTCTCAACATTTTTCTCATCTGCCGCAGCGTGATGAGAGCCCGATCACAATCGGTTTTCTCAGCTAAATTTAACGGATTGTAGCTTAAATAAAGTGAAATTCGCAGTCTTGTCGCGGAACGAATGGCGCGTATGATAACGACACTGGAGCCGTGAGCGCTACCCGAACTGCGGTTCGTCGTCACTAACCAGGACACTCTGCTATGCGTATCGAAGAAGATGTAAAACTGGGCTTTAAAGATGTATTGATCCGCCCGAAACGCTCCACGCTGAAAAGCCGTTCCGAGGTTGAGCTGGAACGCACGTTCACCTTCAAACATTCAGGCCTCGCCTGGTCCGGCGTTCCGGTGATTGCCGCCAACATGGATACCGTCGGCACCTTTACCATGGCCGAAGCGCTGGCAGGCTTTAACGTGCTGACCGCCGTTCACAAGCACTACAGTGTTGAAGCGTGGCAGACCTTTATCCAGCGCGTACCGGCTACAGTGCTCAGCCACGTGATGGTCTCCACCGGGACCTCAGAAGCAGATTTCACAAAGTTAAGCGCGATCCTCGCGCTGTCGCCCCAGCTCAATTTTATCTGTATTGATGTGGCAAACGGCTACTCCGAGCACTTTGTTGCCTTCCTGCAGCGCGCGCGGGAAAGCTTTCCGGGGAAAACCATTTGTGCCGGGAATGTGGTGACCGGTGAAATGGTCGAAGAGCTGATTCTGTCCGGTGCCGACATTGTGAAGGTGGGAATCGGCCCGGGATCGGTCTGCACCACGCGCGTCAAAACCGGCGTTGGCTATCCGCAACTCTCTGCGGTGATTGAGTGTGCTGATGCGGCGCACGGCCTCGGTGGGCAGATTGTCAGTGACGGCGGTTGCGCCGTGCCGGGCGATATCGCCAAGGCGTTCGGCGGCGGCGCTGACTTCGTGATGCTCGGCGGCATGCTGGCGGCACACGATGAGTGCGAAGGCACTCTTGTTGAAGAGCAGGGCGAGCAGTTCATGCTGTTCTACGGCATGAGCTCCGAATCCGCGATGAAACGTCATGTAGGCGGTGTGGCGGGCTACCGCGCCGCAGAAGGTAAAACCGTTCGTCTGCCGCTGCGTGGACCGGTCGCGGAGACGGTGAAGGATATCCTCGGCGGGCTGCGTTCGGCCTGTACTT
This sequence comes from gamma proteobacterium symbiont of Axiagastus rosmarus, assembly GCF_059730925.1. Lineage (NCBI taxonomy): Bacteria > Pseudomonadati > Pseudomonadota > Gammaproteobacteria > gamma proteobacterium symbiont of Axiagastus rosmarus. Next base: position 3,310,251 of record NZ_AP035925.1, on the reverse strand, counting down.
ACGTCGGCGCAGAGCGCCTGAAAGAGCTGACCAAACGCACCACCTTTATTCGTGTGGCAGAGCAGGAAAACCGCGTCTTTAACCGCTGATGTGCCGCAACGGGCGCCGCGTGCGCCCGTTTAACGTATGGCGTCTCCCAGACCAAATACCGGCAGATACATGGCAATCACCAGCGTGCCGACAATGCCGCCAATCACCACCATCATTAATGGCTCCAGCGAAGCGGCGAGGCTGTCTGCGCGCGTCAGCGTTTGCGCTTCGTGCCACTCCGCCAGCCGCGCCAGCATCACATCCAGCGCACCGGCCTCTTCACCGACGCGGATCAGCTGAGCGCACAGCGGCGTAAACAGCGGATGTCCCTGTAGCGCCTGATGCAGCGGTGCGCCAGCGGCAATATGCTGCTGTAATGCCACGATGGCATCGCGCCACAGTCGCGCGGCCAGCGTCACTTCCACCGCCTGCAGGCTTTGCAGCAGCGTCAGTCCGGCCTGCTGCGTCAGTTGCAGAATCGCATATATCTGGCTGAGCTGACCGCCGCGCCACAACGGGGCCAGCAGCGGAAGCCGCAGCAGCCACAGCCACTGCTGGCAGCGCTTTTGCCACGCAACGGATCGTCGGTAGGTCAGACGCGCCAGCCACCCGGACGCCACACCGCACAACAGCAGCGGCAGCGCCGCCTGCTGCAACAGTGCCGACAGCGCCATCACGCCGGCGGTAAAGGCTGGCAGCGGTGCGTCAAAGCTGGCGTACACCGCAACAAATTCCGGCAGCACAAACAGCAGCATCCCGGCGCTGACCGCCAGCGCCACCAGCAGGATGAACAGCGGATAGCGCAACGCTTTCACTACCTTCTGGCGCAGAAACTGTTGCCTGCTCTGCTGTAGTGCCAGCTGGCGGCAACATTCGTCCAGTTGCCCGGTCAGCTCACCTACCTGCATCAGTGCCGGAAACAGCGGCGGGAAGATATCCGGCCAGGCGCGCAGCGCCTGTGAAAACGGCTCACCGGCCATGACCCGCTGTTGCAGAAGGCTCAGCAGCACGCGCCAGCCTGCATGAGGATGGCCGCTGGCCAGCAATGTCAGACTCTCCGCCAGCGGCAGCCCGGCTTTCAGCAACGTCGCCAGCTGGCGCATCAGGTCAATTTTCTGCTGCCACTTCCAGTCGCGCGCGCGCCAGCATTTCCCGCGCTGCCAGCTCACCACCAGCATGCCGCGATCGCCCAGCTGGCCGAGCAGGGCATCCTGCGTGGGCTGCAGCGACTCGCCCTCCTGCAGCAGGCCCATGCTGTCCAGTGCCTGCCAGTGAAACTGGTAGCGATTAGCCATTGCCAAGGCCCACCACGCGCTGCATCTCCTCGAAAGAGGTGTCGCCGCGGCTCACCGCCTCCAGCCCGGCGGTCAGCAGCGTTTTCATTCCCTGCTCCGCGGCCAGCGTCAGCAGGTGCTCCAGCGGCATATCAGCCGAGATGGCGTTCTGCAACCTGCTGCTCATCGGCAGGATTTCAAACAGCGCCAGGCGGCCGTAAGAACCCGAGAAGCAGTGATCGCAGCCGGGAGCACGCCAGGTTTGCAGCGTGCCGGGCCACATATCGCCGGGCAGATGGGCAATCGCCTGGCCCGGCTGACGGCAGTGCACGCACAAACGGCGCACCAGCCGCTGTGCCACCACCAGCTGTAGCGCCGGGCCAAGCAGATAGCCGGGAATGTCCATCTGCCGTAAGCGGGTCAGTGTTTCGGCCGTCGAGTTGGTGTGCAAGGTTGAGAGCACCAGATGTCCGGTCTGCGCCGCTTTTACGGCGATGCTGGCGGTTTCAGCATCACGGATTTCACCGATCATTATGACGTCCGGATCCTGCCGCAGCAGCGCGCGCAGGACGCGGTTAAAGTCGAGACCGCTCCGTGGCTGTACCTGCGTCTGGTTAATCCCCTGCAGCGGAATTTCCAGCGGGTCCTCCACGCTGCAGACGTTTTTCTCCGGCACGTTGAGGGCGCTCAGGCTGCTGTACAGCGTAAAGGTTTTGCCGCTGCCGGTTGGGCCGGTGACCAGAATCAGCCCCTGCGGTTTGGCCAGCGCGTTTTTCAGCAGACGCAGCTGTGGTACCGGCATGCCCAGTTTATCGAGCGCAATGGCGCTGTTTTCGCTTTGCAGCAGGCGTACCACCGCTTTTTCACCCTGGCTGACCGGCAGGGTCGACAGGCGGAACGCCGCCGGTTTGTCATCCATCTCCAGACTGAACTGGCCATCCTGCGGCAGCCGACGCTCCGCGATATCCAGACCGCCGAGGATTTTCAACCGTGCCAGCACGGCGGCGGGTGGGGCATCCGGTAACTGCGGCAGCGGATGCAGCACGCCGTCAATCCGCAGCCGCACGCGCAGCCCGTGACGCTGCGGTTCAAAGTGCACATCGGAGGCGCGTCGCTGTATGGCCTGGCGCAGAATCTGATCCACCGCGTGAATAGCGGACTCGGCGCTGGCCTGTTCGCGCGGTGCCGCACTGCTTTCTGGCTGGTGCAGCAGCTGCTCCAGCCGTGCGGCGGGCCAGCATTCGACCTCGACTGCGCACTGGCTGGCAAACTGCAGCGCCTCTAACAACAGCGGGTCTGGCGCGTCCGCGACCGCCACGCGCAAGTGCGTGGCGTCATGGTGCAGTATCACGGCCTGATAGCGGGCACACAGCGCCTGCAGGGTGCTATCCGGCTTATCCATTGTTTTCTTCCTTGTCGGCAAAGCGGAACTGCTCGAGACAGCTGTCGCGCAGGCTGGTGTTGTCGCTGGTGCAGCTGCGTTGCCAGCTAAGTGCGCCTTCCGCCGCATTCCATATCGGCAACATTGCAACGGTTAACCCCGTCAGGCTCTCCTGGCCGGTCAGCGTAATGGCACCATTGACCACGCTCAGGTTCGCCACATAGCGCGAGCCTTTGGCGGCGGGAATACCGCGCTCGCCGGCCTGACACTGCGCCGGTCCGCCGCGCTCGATGGCGCACAGCTCCACGGCAGTCTTATAGGGCACCATGGTTTGCAGCATGTCGGTCAGCGCGGCACGTTGCAGATAATTTTGGTAAGCGGGCAGGCCAATAGCGCTGAGGATGGCGACGATACCGATGACAATCATCAGCTCGATCAGGGTAAAACCGCGTTGTTTATCCATAATGAGGCTCCTTGTTGTGGAGCCGCAACGGTAAGAAAGGGCAGGGAAAAGCGGAAGGGGGCGCGTTTCAATCCCGGAAAGGGGCGCGCAGACAATGTAGCGCGTTACAGGCGAAGCCACATGATGATGGAAGCCGGCTCGCAATTTGCCGCCAGCGCCGGCGGCATGGCCTTACGTCAGACTTCGCGAAAACGCATCGACAGATCCAGCGCCTGCACATGCTTAGTCAGCGCGCCTACCGAGACATAATCCACTCCGGTGGCGGCGATCTGCGGCAGCGTCGTCTCCGTCACGTTGCCGGACACCTCCAGCAGTGCGCGCTTCGCCGTCAGCGTAACCGCCTGCTGCATCATTGCCAGCGTGAAGTTATCCAGCATGATGATGTCGGCGCCGGCCGCCAGCGCCAGCTGCAGTTCGCTGAGACTTTCCACTTCCACCTCGACCGGCACATCCGGGTGCAGCCACAGGGCTTCCTCCACCGCTTTACTGACCGAACCGCTGGCAATGATGTGGTTTTCTTTGATCAGGAAAGCGTCGGACAATCCCAGGCGATGATTCTGCCCGCCGCCGCACAGCACCGCATACTTGAGCGCGGTGCGCAGCCCGGGCAGGGTTTTGCGCGTATCCAGCAGCTGGGTATTGCTGCCAGACAAAAGCGCCACATAGCGGTTCACGGCCGTCGCCACGCCGGAGAGCGTCTGCACAAAGTTTAACGCGGTGCGTTCTGCGGTCAGCAGCAAACGCGCCGGCCCCTGTAATTCAAACAGCAGCTGATCGGCCACCAGCGGTTGGCCGTCTTCGACGTGCCAGGTAATGGAAACGTTATTGCCCAGCTGGATAAACACTTCTTCCACCCAGCGTTTACCACAGAAAACACCGGCTTCGCGGGTGATAATGCGCGCTTCAGCCTGCGCCGCCTGCGGCAACAGCTGGGCGGTGATGTCGCGGTCAGCGTCAACGTCACCGCCTAAATCCTCCTGAAGCGCGCGCGCCACGGTTTCCGGGATATCCAGCTGAATACGTTTAAGCAATTCCTGACGACGATGTTCAGGATTATAACGACGCGACACCATGATTTTGCGGCTCCACCCTGCGGATTACGTGCGCTCACCTTAGCCTGATTTTGCAGCTATTGCCAGACGCGTCAGGTGAAATGTTTAGTATCCTTAACTTGCTGATACCATAACGCATTAAGTCACAAGCAGCGAGGTGGAATCATGGTATTCTCAGCCAGATTTTGTTCAGGATAACAGGCATGAAACTGGAACACGGCTGGATCACGAGCGCACGCAAGGTGCCGTCGCCGCACTTCAATGCGCGGCCGGATAACGAAGCGCCGTCGCTGCTGATCATTCATAACATCAGTCTGCCGCCGGGCGAATTTGGCGGTCCGTGGATTGACCGGCTGTTCACCGGTACGCTACCGGCTGATGCGCATCCCTATTTTGCGGATATCGCCCAGTTACGCGTGGCGGCGCACTGTCTGATTCGCCGTGACGGTGAGCTGGTACAGTATGTTTCCTTTGACCAGCGCGCCTGGCATGCCGGCATTTCGCAGTTTGCCGGACGGGAAAACTGCAACGATTTTTCCATGGGCATTGAGCTGGAAGGCACTGACACGCTGCCCTACACCGATGCCCAGTACGCTACGCTGCAGCAGGTTACCCGCCTGCTGATGCAGCATTATCCGCTGACGCCGCAGCGTATCACCGGTCACAGCGATGTTGCGCCGGAACGCAAGACCGATCCCGGTCCGGCATTTGACTGGATACGCTATAAACAGGCTATCGGGCAGGAGCACCCCTGACACCGCAGGAGCAGGTATGACGTTGTTTAGTTTGTTGTTAGTTTTGGGTTGGGAACGCCTTTTTAAATTAGGTGAACACTGGCAGCTGGATCATCGGCTTGAGCCGCTGTTTCGCGGTCGCCAGCGCTTCTCGTTGCTGCGTACGCTGCTGATGACCGTGATCGCCATGCTGCTGGTCTGGCTGGTGGTGTGGAGCCTGAAGGGCATTCTGTTTGGCGTGGCGCAGCTGCTGTTCTGGATTGTGGTCGGTTTGCTGTGTATTGGTGCCGGCTCGGTGCGGCTGCATTACCATCAGTACCTTAAAGCGGCGAGCCACGATGATGAAGCGGCCCATCAGGCGATGGCGGCAGAGCTGACGCTGATTCACGGCGTGCCGGTTGACTGTAGCGAGCGCGAATTTCTGCAGGCGCTGCAAAACGCGCTGATCTGGATTAATTTCCGCTTCTATCTTGCGCCGCTGTTCTGGTTTGTGGTGGGTGGCCCTTACGGGCCGGTGTTGCTGGTGGGGTATGCGTTTCTGCGCGCCTGGCAGAGCTGGCTGGCAAAACACCGTTCCCCGCTGGAACGCGCACAGTCCGGCATCGATCGCATTCTGCACGTGCTGGACTGGATTCCGGTGCGGCTGGCCGGTGTGGCTTATGCGCTGCTCGGCCATGGCGAGCGTGCGCTGCCGGCATGGTTTGCCGCGCTCAGCGATGTGCATCGTCCACAGTATCAGGTGCTGACCAGCCTGGCGCAGTTCTCGCTGGCGCGCGATCCGCATCTGGATAAAGTGGAAACGCCACGGGTTGCCGTGGCGCTGGCCAAACGCGTTTCGCTGGTGCTGGTCGTGGTAGTGGCGCTGCTGACTATCTACGGCACGTTAGTGTGATCGGCAGGCGGCACGCCGAAATCCGGTGTGCCGTCTTCGCGCCAGACAAAATATTTAAGCCGCGTATGGCGGTTGGGATCCCACAGCGGATCGCCCTCAATTTCGGTGTAATTCCGTGCGTGATACACCAGCACATCCCGTCCTGCTTCATCCACGGTAAAACTGTTATGCCCCGGACCGTACTGGTGATTATCCCAGCTGGTGGCAAATACCGGCCGCGCCGATTTGTGCCATGCGCTGATGTCGAGCGGATCGGCCTGCGCGTCAATACTCAGTATGCCGAGGCAGTAATTTTCATCCGTGGCGCTGGCTGAGTAGGTGACAAACAGCCGCTCGCCATGGCGAATTACCGCCGGTCCCTCATTAACGCTAAAGCCGGCACACTCCCACTCATACTCCGGCCGGCTGAGCATCAGCGGCTGGGTTTTCAGCGTCCACGGATTCAGTAATTCCGCCAGATAAAGGTTGGAGTTACCGGGAATGGCCGGGTCTTTTTGCGCCCACAGATACCAGTTTTTACCCTGATGCACGAAGTGGGTGGCGTCAAGGGCGAAGGTATCGAGGTGGGTTTGCACGCGGCGGCACGGCTGCCAGTGACCGCTGAGCGGATCGGCATCGTCACATACCAGCGCGTACATACGGTGCTGAAACAGCCCCTCTTTGATTTCGCGGGACGGCGCGGCGGCAAAGTAAATCACCCACTGGCCATTAATCAGGTGCAGTTCCGGTGCCCAGATCAGGGCGCTGCAGGGACCACTGTCCGGTTTATGCCACACGGTTGTGGCCGGGGCGGTAATCAGGCCGTTAAGCGTGCTGGCATAGCGCAGCTCCAGCCGATCGTACTCGGGCACCGAAGCGATAAAATAGTAGCCATCGCCGTGGCGCAATATAAACGGATCGGCACGTTGCGTAATAAACGGGTTAGGCCAGCTCATTTAATTTCTCCTGGTTGTGAGGTTGCGCGGCGAACAGGGGCGGACAGGTCATGGAAGTTGGCGCGACGCAGCGCGAGATCCTGCTGGATGGTGCGCATCAGCGCGCGGTCCACTTTCAGCAGGCGCACCACGCCGGCGGTGATCAGATAGCCGACGCCGGGGATCAGGGTAAACAGCAGCACAATGCCGTTAAGCGCGCTGGCAGACTGCTGCTTCGCCGCTGCGTCATAGCCATACATCGACAATAAAAAACCGACCATGGCACCCGCTACTGCCAGTCCGACCTTAAGGAAAAACAGGTTGCCGGAGAAGCTGATCCCGGTGATGCGTTTACCGGTTTTCCATTCGCCGTAGTCATCGACATCAGCCATTAGTGACCAGTGCAGCGGCGACGGGATTTGGTGCAGGATGTTCAGCAGGAAATAAGCGATCACCACGGTGACGGTGGCGTGCGGATCGATCCAGTAAAAGCCGCTGGAGAACAGCGCCAGCGCAATGTTGGTCCAGAAAAACACCTTCAGCTTGCACCAGCGATCGGTGAGGACTTTCGCCAGTGTGCTGCCCAGCATCATGCCGATGACGCCCAGGCTGATAAACAGCGTGGCAAAGTGCGTCGACTGGCCCATCACCCAGGTGACGTAATACATGGTGGCGGCCATGCGAATAAAACCGGGACAGACATTACAGAACGTCAGCAGCAGAATGCGCACCCACTGATCGTTCTTCCATACATCGCGCAAATCTTTCTTCAGATCATCGTTGCTCGGTACCGCCGGGCGAATACGCTCGCGCACCGTGGCAAAACAGAACAGAAACATCACCAGGCCAATCAGCGCCAGCACGCTCATCGCCAGCTGATAGCCGCGCGCTTTGTTGTCGCCGCCAAACCACTCGGCCATCGGCAGCAGCGACAGCGAGAGGATCAGCGTGGCGATGCCCACCATGACAAAGCGGTATGACTGGCAGGAGACGCGTTCACCGGGATCGTTAGTGATGACGCCGCCCAGCGAGCAGTAAGGAATATTGATGGCGGTGTAGGTCAGCGACATCAGGAAATAGGTGACAAATGCCCAGATCACCTTGTTGTCGTAGCTCCAGTCCGGGGTGGTAAACATCAGCACGCTGAACAGCACGTAGGGCAGCGATATCCACAGCAGCCACGGGCGAAAGCGTCCCCAGCGGCTCTGCGTGCGGTCGGCAATCGCGCCCATTATCGGGTCGGTCACCGCATCCAGCACCCGTACCGACAGCAACAGCGTGCCGACCAGCGCCGGAGCAAGGCCAAATACGTCGGTGTAGAAGTAGTTGAGGAACAGCATGATGGCACCGCCGATCATGTTGCATCCGGCGTCACCCATGCCGTATCCCAGTTTTTCTCTGAACGAGAGGGCTGCTCCTTTCATTAGTCGTCTCCTGCGACAAGTGGAGCAAAAATTATCAGCGTTAAATCAGTAACCTGGTGGGGAACAATCGGTCAGGATGATGGACAAAATACGCGGGCGGGGAAAAGTGTGAAGCGGATCGGCCCGGCAGCAGCGTGCCGGGCCCGGTGAAGCATCAGGCTTTCTGTACCCGATTTTTAACGGTATAACCCACGGCCAGCACCAGCAGCCACACCGGAATCAGCCACACTGAAATCGCCATGCCCGGCGTCATTAGCATGATCACCAGAATGGCCGCCAGGAACAGCAGGCAGATCCAGTTACCCAGCGGATACAGCACCGCCCTGAAACGGGTGGTCACGCCCTGCTGGTCTTTTTTCTTGCGGAATTTCAGGTGCGCGAGGCTGATCATCGCCCAGTTGATGACCAGCGCGGAGACCACCAGCGACATCAGCAGGCCGAAGGCTTCGCCCGGCATCAGATAGTTAATCAACACGCACAGCGCAGTGGCTACCGCCGAGACCAGAATGGTCGCCACCGGCACACCACGACGATCCACTTTCAGCAGCGCTTTTGGCGCGTTGCCCTGCTGCGCGAGGCCGAACAGCATGCGGCTGTTACAGTAAACACAGCTGTTATACACCGACAGCGCGGCGGTCAGGATCACCACGTTGAGCGCATTCGCCACCAGCGCATCGCCCAGTTCGTGGAAGATCAGCACAAACGGGCTGGTCTCTTCGGTGACGCGCGTCCATGGCAGCAGCGAGAGCAGCACCGCCAGTGAGCCGATGTAGAAAATCAGGATACGCCACAGCACCTGGTTGGTGGCTTTAGGGATGCTCTCTTGTGGATTGTCGGCTTCTGCGGCGGTGATACCCACCAGTTCAAGGCCGCCGAAGGAGAACATGATGATCGCCATCATCATCACCAGCCCGCTGACGCCGTGCGGCAGGAAACCGCCCTGGTTCCACAGGTTGCTGACGCTGGCCTGAGGGCCGCCGTTGCCGCTAAACAGCAGCCAGCCGCCAAACAGGATCATACCGATGACCGCCACCACTTTGATAATCGCGAACCAGAACTCCATCTCACCGAACACTTTGACGTTGGTCAGGTTGATGGCGTTGATCACCACAAAGAAGATAGCCGCAGTGGCCCAGGTAGGGAATTCCGGCCACCAGAACTGAATATATTTGCCGACGGCGGTGAGTTCAGCCATCGCCACCAGCACATACAGCACCCAGTAGTTCCAGCCGGAAGCAAAGCCGGCAAAGTTGCCCCAGTATTTATAGGCGAAGTGGCTAAAGCTGCCGGCCACCGGCTCTTCCACCACCATTTCGCCGAGCTGGCGCATGATCAGGAAGGCAATAAAACCGGCGATGGCATAGCCGAGAATCACGGCCGGACCGGCCGATTTAATCACTGATGCGCTACCCAGAAACAGACCGGTACCGACGGCACCGCCCAGCGCAATCAGCTGAATATGGCGATTTTTCAGGCCGCGATGCAGCGTTTCGCCATGCTGTTGTTCCATACAAACCTCATGATGTTGTTATTGTGCACCTGCAGTGCGCGCACTGTAAGGCTGTTCTATCTGTGTACGTTTTTCTTTACGGTATCCGGCGGGCTGTGTGCAAGCCTGAGCTACCCTGGCGACCAGAATAGTGATAAGCGCGCCGCTTTGCACCTGCTTTTGCTTTTTGTGCTGAGAGATGGCTGAAAAAGCAGCAGCATCCTCTGCGCTTCCCTTGCGCTATTTCTGCCATGAATAAGGCTTAAACACGAATAGCATTCGCTTATGGCTACGCAGCCTGGTGCGCGCTAATGCAGTGTAAGGTTTGGTAAAAGTGAAATCTGTTAACATTTGCCGCGCTGAGACGCTTTTCTGCCAGATCCCGGTAAGTTAGCGCACGGTAACCGGTGTCTGCGGTGAAAGTGTGCGGGGGGCCATATAGACACAAGGTGAATACTTTGTTACTTTACGGGCACCATTTTTCAATTGGTATTACCAATTTACTCCGGACGTTTGGCTCATAAGAAGGGATGATGGCCTATAGTAAAATTCGCCAACCCAAGCTCTCCGATGCAATCGAGCAGCAGCTGGAATCCCTGATTATGGAAGGGACGCTCCAGCCGGGTGAAAAACTGCTTCCCGAGCGTGAACTGGCCAAACAGTTTGATGTCTCACGTCCATCGCTGCGCGAAGCGATCCAGAGTCTGGAAGCCAAAGGCCTGCTGCTGCGCCGTCAGGGTGGTGGCACCTTCGTACAGCAGAATCTCTGGCAAAGCCTGAGCGACCCGCTGGTCGGCCTGCTTGCTGAACATCCTGAATCCCAGTTTGACCTGCTGGAAACCCGCCATGCGCTGGAAGGCGTTGCGGCCTACTACGCTGCGCTGCGCGGCACCGATGAAGACCTGCAGCGGATTCGCGACTGTCACGTCAACATCCAGCAGGCGCAGGACAGCGGCGATTTAGATGCTGAGGCCGATGCGGTCATGAAGTATCAGATCGCTGTCACAGAAGCCGCCCATAATGTGGTGCTGCTGCATTTGCTGCGTTCGATGGGCCCTATGCTGGAACAGAACGTCCGTCAGAATTTCGAATTGCTCTACGCTCGCCGCGAAATGCTGGCGAAAGTGAGCGGTCACCGCGCCAGTATCTTTGAGGCGATTGTGGCTCGTGAGCCAGAACAAGCACGCGAGGCATCCCATCGTCACCTGGCGTTCATTGAGGAAATCTTGCTGGACAGAAGTCGGGAGCAGAGCCGTCGTGAACGCTCCCTGCGTCGTTTACAGCAACGTAAGGAATAACGCACGGCAATGAACGTGCGACATAAACGACGGGCCTGTCTTCTTGTGCTGTGAATCAGAAGCAAAGCACAAGCAGACAGGCTCCTGATAATTCAACGTATTAGACACAGATAAGGAATACACCCCATGTCAGAACGTTTACAGAATGACGTGGATCCGATCGAAACTCGTGACTGGCTACAGGCGATCGAATCGGTCATCCGTGAAGAAGGTGTTGAGCGCGCGCAGTATCTGATTGATCAGGTATTGAGTGCTGCACGCAAAGGCGGTGTGAAAGTGGCAGCGGGCGGCAACGCCGTCAGCAACTACATCAACTCCATTGCGGTCGAAGATGAGCCGGAATATCCGGGGAACACCTCTCTTGAACGTCGTATCCGTTCCGCAATCCGCTGGAACGCCATTATGTCGGTTCTGCGTGCGTCGAAGAAAGATCTGGAGCTGGGTGGTCACCTGTCGTCTTTCCAGTCTTCTGCCACCATTTATGAAGTGTGCTTCAACCACTTCTTCCGCGCGCGTAGCGAGCAGGATGGCGGCGATCTGGTCTATTTCCAGGGCCACATTTCTCCGGGCATCTACTCGCGTGCGTTCCTTGAAGGACGCCTGACTGAAGAGCAGATGAACAACTTCCGTCAGGAAGTCCACGGCAACGGTCTCTCTTCCTATCCGCATCCAAAACTGATGCCGGACTTCTGGCAGTTCCCGACCGTGTCGATGGGTCTCGGCCCACTGAACGCCATCTATCAGGCGAAGTTCCTGAAATATCTGGAACACCGCGGCCTGAAAGATACCTCTAAGCAAACCGTTTACGCCTTCCTTGGCGATGGCGAGATGGACGAACCAGAATCCAAAGGGGCGATCACCATCGCTACCCGTGAGAAGCTGGATAACCTGGTGTTCATCATCAACTGTAACCTGCAGCGTCTCGACGGTCCGGTCACCGGTAACGGTAAGATCATCAACGAGCTGGAAGGCATCTTTGCCGGTGCTGGCTGGAACGTGATCAAAGTGATCTGGGGCGGACGCTGGGACGAGCTGCTGAAGAAAGACACCAGCGGCAAGCTGATTCAGCTGATGAACGAAACCGTTGACGGCGACTATCAGACCTTCAAATCACGCGACGGTGCGTACGTGCGCGAGCACTTCTTCGGTAAATACCCGGAGACCGCAGCGCTGGTGAAAGACTGGTCAGACGAAGAGATCTTCGCCCTGAACCGTGGTGGTCACGATCCGAAGAAAATCTACGCGGCACTGAAGAAAGCGCAGGAGACCAAAGGTCAGCCTACGTTGATCCTGGCGCATACCATCAAAGGCTATGGTATGGGTGACACCGCGGAAGGTAAGAACATCGCGCACCAGGTTAAGAAGATGAACATGGATGGCGTTCGCTACATCCGCGATCGCTTCAACGTGCCAGTGGCTGACGACAAGATCGAACAGCTGCCGTATGTGACCTTCGAAAAAGGCTCAGAAGAGTACAACTACCTGCACGGCCAGCGCGAGAAGCTGGGTGGCTACCTGCCAACCCGTCAGGCTGAGTTCAGCGAAAAGCTGGAAATGCCAGCGCTGGAAGAGTTCAGTGCGCTGCTGGAAGAGCAGAGCAAAGAGATCTCTACCACCATCGCCTTCGTGCGTGCGCTGAATGTGATGCTGAAGAACAAGTCGATCAAAGATCGTCTGGTGCCGATCCTCGCGGACGAAGCGCGTACCTTTGGTATGGAAGGTCTGTTCCGTCAGATTGGTATTTACAGCCCGAACGGCCAGCAGTATACGCCGCAGGACCGTGAGCAGGTTGCTTACTATAAAGAAGACGAGAAAGGCCAGATTCTGCAGGAAGGGATCAACGAGCTGGGCGCAGGGTCTTCCTGGCTGGCGGCGGCGACCTCTTACAGCACCAACAACCTGCCGATGATTCCGTTCTACATCTATTACTCGATGTTTGGTTTCCAGCGCATCGGCGATCTGATGTGGCTGGCAGGCGACCAGCAGGCGCGCGGCTTCCTGGTGGGCGGCACGTCCGGTCGTACCACGCTGAACGGCGAAGGTCTGCAGCACGAAGATGGTCACAGCCACATTCAGTCGCTGACTATCCCGAACTGTATCTCTTACGATCCGTCTTACGCGTACGAAGTGGCAGTCATCATGCATGACGGTCTGGTACGTATGTACGGCGAAGCGCAGGAAAATATTTACTACTACATCACCACGCTGAACGAAAACTACCACATGCCTGCGATGCCGCAGGGTGCGGAAGAGGGTATCCGTAAGGGTATCTACAAGCTGGAGACGGTAGAAGGCAGCAAAGGCAAAGTGCAGCTGCTGGGCTCAGGTTCTATCCTGCGTCACGTGCGCGAAGCGGCACAGATCCTGGCGAAGGATTACGGCATCGGTTCTGACGTCTACAGCGTGACCTCGTTCACCGAGCTGGCACGCGACGGTCAGGATTGTGAGCGCTGGAACATGCTGCACCCAACGGAAACGCCACGCGTACCGTACATCGCTCAGGTGATGAACGACGCGCCGGCGGTGGCATCGACCGACTACATGAAGCTGTTCGCAGAGCAGGTTCGCAGCTACGTGCCAGCCAGCGATTATCGCGTGCTGGGTACCGATGGTTTCGGCCGTTCAGACAGCCGCGAAAACCTGCGTCACCACTTCGAAGTGGATGCGTCATACGTAGTGGTTGCAGCCCTGGGTGAACTGGCTAAGCGCGGCGAAATCGAGAAGAAAGTGGTGGCAGATGCGATCGCGAAATTCAACATCGATGCCGATAAAGTTAACCCGCGTCTGGCTTAAGAGGTAAGAGAGTAATGGCTATCGAAATTAACGTACCGGATATCGGGTCAGACGAAGTTGAAGTCACCGAGATTCTGGTCAAGGTGGGCGACAAGGTTGAAGCCGAACAGTCGCTGATCACCGTGGAAGGCGATAAAGCCTCGATGGAAGTACCTTCGCCGCAGGCTGGCGTGGTCAAAGAGATCAAAATCGCGACCGGTGACAAAGTGAATACCGGTTCACTGATCATGATTTTCGACGCCGAAGGTGCAGCTGCTGCGGCACCGGCCGCCGAAGAGAAACCAGCGGAAGCCGCACCTGCTGCGGCCGCCGCCAGCGAAGCGAAAGACGTTAACGTACCGGATATCGGCGGCGACGAAGTAGAAGTCACCGAAATTCTGGTTAAAGTGGGCGACAAAGTGGCGGCAGAGCAATCGCTGATCACCGTCGAAGGCGACAAAGCCTCCATGGAAGTGCCTGCACCGTTTGCCGGTGTGGTGAAAGAGATCAAAATCGCCACGGGCGACAAGGTGAACACCGGTTCACTGATCATGATCTTTGAAGCCGAAGGCGCGGCGCCAGCAGCAGCTGCCAAACCTGCCGTGAAAGAAGCGGCGGCCTCCGCGCCAGCCGCGGCTGCGGGTGCCAAAGACGTTAACGTCCCGGATATCGGCGGCGACGAAGTGGAAGTCACCGAAGTGCTGGTCAAAGTAGGCGATAAAGTTGAGGCTGAGCAGTCACTGATCGTGGTGGAAGGCGATAAAGCGTCAATGGAAGTTCCGGCGCCGTTTGCCGGTACGGTTAAAGCGCTGAAAGTGGCTACCGGCGATAAAGTCAGCACCGGTTCGCTTATCATGGTGTTCGAAGTAGAAGGCGCTGCGCCGGCTGCTGCGGCACCGGCAGCGAAACAGGAAGCCGCACCAGCTGCAGAAGCCAAACCGGCTGCTGCACCTGCGCCAGCAGCTGCGAAAGCCGATGCGAAGAGCGAATTTGCTGAAAACGATGCTTACGTGCACGCCACGCCGGTGATTCGTCGCCTGGCGCGCGAGTTCGGTGTTAACCTGGCGAAAGTCAAAGGCACCGGCCGTAAAGGTCGCATCCTCAAAGAGGACGTGCAGGCTTACGTGAAAGACGCGGTGAAACGCGCTGAAGCGGCACCGGCTGCGGCCGCAGGCGGCGGTATTCCGGGCATGCTGCCATGGCCGAAAGTGGACTTCAGCAAGTTCGGTGAAATCGAAGAAGTGGAACTGGGTCGTATCCAGAAAATCTCGGGCGCTAACCTGAGCCGTAACTGGGTAATGATTCCGCATGTGACCCACTTCGACAAAACCGATATCACCGATCTGGAAGCGTTCCGTAAGCAGCAGAATGCGGAAGCCGAGAAGCGCAAGCTGGACGTGAAGTTCACCCCGGTGGTGTTCATCATGAAAGCGGTCGCCGCGGCACTGGAGCAGATGCCACGCTTCAACAGCTCGCTGTCGGAAGATGGCCAGAAGCTGACGCTGAAAAAGTACATCAACATCGGTGTGGCGGTGGATACGCCAAACGGTCTGGTGGTTCCGGTGTTCAAAGACGTGAACAAGAAAGGCATCACTGAGCTGTCGCGTGAGCTGATGGCGACGTCGAAGAAAGCGCGTGATGGCAAACTGACCGCCAGCGATATGCAGGGCGGCTGCTTCACCATCTCCAGCCTTGGCGGCCTCGGCACCACGCACTTCGCGCCAATTGTTAACGCGCCGGAAGTGGCTATCCTCGGGGTGTCTAAGTCGGCGATGGAGCCGGTGTGGAACGGCAAAGAGTTCGCTCCGCGCCTGATGATGCCGATTTCACTGTCGTTCGACCACCGCGTCATCGACGGTGCGGATGGTGCGCGCTTCATCACCATCATTAACAATATGCTGTCTGATATTCGCCGTCTGGTGATGTGACGTTAATCAAGGCCGGCAAATGCCGGCCTTGTTGTAAGCATTCGGAGTTGCCGCGGTTGGCAGTTTGTTAACAATTCTGTAAACTCTCGCGGTGAAATGTCCCGGTGGAGATAGGGCATCAAGAGCCTGGGAAAGGGTCGCTTTTGACCGCCGGCAATCTAACAAGAGGTCATGATGAGTACAGAGATTAAAACTCAAGTCGTGGTACTTGGGGCAGGTCCTGCAGGTTACTCTGCAGCCTTCCGTTGCGCTGATTTAGGTCTGGAAACCGTACTGGTAGAGCGCTACAGCACCCTCGGCGGTGTCTGTCTGAACGTCGGCTGTATCCCGTCAAAAGCGCTGCTGCACGTGGCGAAAGTCATCGAAGAAGCTAAAGCTCTGGAAGAGCACGGTATCGTGTTTGGCCAGCCGCAGACTGACATCAACAAAATCCGTACCTGGAAAGAGAAAGTCATCACTCAGCTGACCGGTGGTCTGGCTGGCATGGCAAAAGGCCGCAAAGTGAAAGTGGTCAACGGTCTGGGTAAATTCACCGGTGCCAATACGCTGGTAGTGGAAGGAGAGGGCGGCGCAACCACCATCAACTTCGACAACGCCATTATCGCTGCCGGCTCGCGTCCTATCGAACTGCCCTTCATTCCGCATGACGATCCGCGCGTGTGGGACTCTACCGATGCGCTGGAGCTGAAAGAAGTTCCGAAGCGTCTGCTGGTTATGGGCGGTGGCATCATCGGTCTGGAGATGGGTACCGTCTACCATGCGCTGGGTTCAGAGATCGACGTGGTCGAGATGTTTGACCAGGTGATCCCGGCCGCCGATAAAGACGTGGTGAAAGTGTTCACCAAGCGTATCAGCAAGAAATTCAACCTGATGCTGGAAACCAAAGTCACCGCGGTAGAAGCGAAAGACGACGGTATCTACGTATCAATGGAAGGTAAAAAAGCGCCGGCTGAACCACAGCGTTACGACGCAGTGCTGGTGGCGATTGGCCGTGTACCGAACGGTAAAGGTCTGGATGCTGGCAAAGCAGGCGTGGAAGTGGACGATCGCGGCTTTATCCGCGTCGACAAACAGATGCGCACCAACGTGCCACACATCTATGCTATCGGTGACATCGTCGGTCAGCCAATGCTGGCGCACAAAGGCGTGCACGAAGGTCACGTGGCGGCAGAAGTGATTTCCGGTCTGAAGCACTACTTCGACCCGAAAGTGATCCCTTCTATCGCTTATACCGAGCCAGAAGTGGCCTGGGTGGGTCTGACCGAGAAAGAAGCCAAAGAGAAAGGCATCAGCTACGAAGTGTCCACCTTCCCGTGGGCGGCATCGGGCCGTGCTATCGCGTCTGACTGTGCAGACGGTATGACCAAACTGATCTTCGACAAAGAGACGCACCGTGTTATTGGTGGCGCGATTGTCGGTACCAACGGCGGCGAGCTGCTGGGTGAAATCGGTCTGGCTATCGAGATGGGTTGTGATGCCGAAGATATCGCGCTGACCATCCACGCGCACCCAACCCTGCACGAATCGGTTGGCCTGGCGGCGGAAGTGTTTGAAGGTAGCATTACTGACCTGCCAAATCCAAAAGCGAAAAAGAAATAATTTCGCCTGAGGCTTAGGTTTATTAACGGCTCCTGTAAGGAGCCGTTTTTTTATTAATTGAAAAAGTAAGTTGAATAGATAAAAGCGGGCGCAGGAGCAACACGTTAAACGATGCCGGAATAGCGGAGGAAACCCTCCGCTATTGAAGTTTACTGTTGTGCTTCGTAAGCCATGACAGCCGATAATTCAGCCGCGAATATCCGCAATCGTAATTCACACAGTGAACTGCGATTTGCCAGGCATAAACCTAACAGGATGAGCCCGCTGATAATCAGCGTGCTGAATTTCACCTTCATAATCACTTACTCCTTGCATTAGCACGAGCAAGCCATTACCCTGACACTGTCTGGGTGTAGGGTAGTGGCTCACCCGTGCGGTTAATGAAAATTAATCGCACGGTTCACCTTCCACCATCCACCTCAATTTCTTTTGCAGATCTTAAGGCAGATAGCCTCAAGCGCCCGCAGGCAGTCTACGCTATTTATTTATCATTTCCTCTTTTATTTTTTTATCTCTTTTTTAAATCGCAGTTATTTTTTAAGGGTGTATTTTAATTGAGTGACTAAGTTTAAAGGTTAATTTAAACCGGCACTGCGTTGATAATTAATTAAATACGCGCAAGGCATCACGTTCAATATTTATCAGGTGATGTGGTATTAATTTTTCCTCAGGAAAACGTGTGCGGGAAGCTGAAGGGTAGCCGTTTAGTGCAAGTGCATTAGCACATAACCAAAAGTGAATGAACCGGCCTGAAAGGGGATTGCAGGTTATGGATTCGCTGTGTGAGGGCCGGATGCAACAAATTACGCGCTAAAACCTGGCTCCACTGGCTACCGGCACAGGCGCGAACAGGCACTACCAGAGCCGCTCTGGCTTCTCTTCTGGCGCAAAGCGCAGACAGATCTGCTAAATAACGCGCGGATGTTGCTTTTTTGTAAACGGATTAACAATCAGCCGAAATCCTGCTATGCTGGCCGACGCAGAACCGGGCACCTCACCCTACTGTTTGACAGCATCAACAGGTGCACCGGAAAGCTATACAATGAGAGCGAGGAGAACGTCGTGCTAGAAGAATACCGTAAGCACGTTGCCGAGCGTGCTGCCCAGGGAATCGTACCTAAGCCGTTAGATGCTTCCCAGATGGCCGCGCTGGTTGAACTGCTGAAAAACCCGCCAGCGGGTGAAGAAGAATTCCTGACTGACCTGCTGGTCAACCGTGTCCCGCCGGGTGTTGATGAAGCGGCGTATGTAAAAGCCGGATTCCTGGCAGCTATCGCAAAGGGCGAAGCCCACTCTCCTCTGGTCACTCGTGAAAAAGCAGTCGAACTGCTGGGCACCATGCAGGGCGGCTACAACATCCATGCGCTGATCGAGGCGCTTGACGATGAGGCTCTGGCACCGATTGCCGCTGAAGCACTGTCCCACACGCTGCTGATGTTCGATAACTTCTACGACGTCGAAGAGAAAGCCAAAGCGGGTAATCCCCACGCGAAGAAAATCCTCCAGTCCTGGGCTGATGCAGAATGGTTCCTCAAGCGTCCTAAGCTGGCAGAAAAAATCACCACCACCGTGTTCAAAGTGACCGGCGAAACCAACACCGACGACCTCTCTCCGGCGCCGGATGCATGGTCACGTCCGGATATTCCACTGCACGCGCTGGCGATGCTGAAAAACCCACGTGACGGCATCGAACCCGACGATGTTGGCAACGTTGGCCCGATCAAACAGATTGAAGCTCTGCAGCAGAAAGGCTTCCCGCTGACCTACGTCGGTGACGTGGTTGGTACCGGTTCTTCACGCAAGTCCGCGACCAACTCAGTGCTGTGGTTCATGGGTGACGACATTCCGTATGTGCCGAACAAAAAAGGCGGCGGTCTGTGCCTCGGCGGTAAAATCGCGCCGATCTTCTTCAACACCATGGAAGATGCCGGCGCGCTGCCGATCGAACTCGACGTTGAGCGCCTGAACATGGGCGATGTGATTGACGTTTACCCATACAAGGGTGAAGTACGCAATCACGAGACCAATGAACTGCTGGCGACCTTTGCGCTGAAAACCGACGTGCTGCTGGATGAAGTGCGCGCCGGTGGCCGTATTCCGCTGATTATCGGTCGCGGCCTGACCACCAAAGCGCGTGAGTCGCTGGGTCTGCCGCACAGCGATGTGTTCACCAAAGCCAAAGATGTGGCCGAAAGCAACCGTGGTTACTCGCTGGCGCAGAAAATGGTGGGCCGCGCCTGCGGCGTGGCAGGGATTCGTCCTGGCGCCTACTGTGAACCGAAAATGACCTCGGTCGGCTCTCAGGACACCACCGGTCCAATGACCCGTGATGAACTGAAAGATCTGGCGTGTCTGGGCTTCTCCTCCGATCTGGTGATGCAGTCCTTCTGTCACACCGCCGCTTATCCGAAGCCGGTCGATGTCACCACACACCACACGCTGCCGGACTTCATCATGAACCGTGGCGGTGTTTCGCTGCGTCCTGGCGATGGCGTGATTCACAGCTGGCTGAACCGTATGCTGCTGCCGGATACCGTCGGCACTGGCGGTGACTCACACACCCGCTTCCCGATTGGCATCTCGTTCCCGGCCGGTTCTGGTCTGGTGGCGTTTGCCGCGGCGACGGGCGTAATGCCTCTGGATATGCCGGAGTCAGTGCTGGTGCGCTTCAAAGGCGAAATGCAGCCGGGCATCACGCTGCGCGATCTGGTGCACGCGATTCCGCTGTACGCCATCAAGCAGGGCCTGCTGACCGTTGAGAAGAAAGGTAAGAAAAACATCTTCTCCGGTCGCGTGCTGGAAATCGAAGGTCTGCCGAAGCTGAAAGTTGAGCAGGCATTTGAGCTGACCGATGCCTCGGCCGAGCGTTCTGCGGCGGGTTGTACCATCAAGCTGGATAAAGAGCCGATCATCGAGTATCTGAACTCCAACATCGTACTGCTGAAGTGGATGATCTCCGAAGGCTACGGCGACCGTCGTACGCTGGAGCGCCGTATTCAGGGCATGGAAAAATGGCTGGCCGATCCGCAACTGCTGGAAGCCGATGCCGATGCGGAATACGCAGCGGTAATCGAAATCGATCTGGCGGAAATCAAAGAGCCAATCCTGTGTGCGCCGAACGATCCGGACGACGCGCGCTGGCTGTCTGACGTGCAGGGCGAGAAGATCGACGAAGTGTTTATCGGTTCGTGCATGACCAACATCGGTCACTTCCGTGCGGCAGGTAAACTGCTGGACGCACACAAAGGCCAGCTGCCAACCCGCCTGTGGGTAGCGCCGCCAACCAAGATGGATGCCGCGCAGCTGACAGAAGAGGGCTACTACAGCGTCTTTGGTAAGAGCGGTGCGCGTATCGAGATTCCGGGCTGTTCACTGTGCATGGGTAACCAGGCGCGCGTGAAAGACGGCGCGACGGTGGTTTCCACCTCGACCCGTAACTTCCCGAACCGTCTGGGTACCGGTGCCAATGTGTTCCTGGCATCAGCCGAGCTGGCCGCGGTCGCTTCCCTGCTGGGTAAACTGCCTACGCCGGACGAGTATCAGCAGTTTATGGTGCAGGTGGATAAAACCGCTGCCGACACCTACCGCTACCTGAACTTCGATCAGCTGGGCCAGTACACCGAAAAAGCGGACGGAGTGATTTTCCAGACCGCGGTGTAAAATACGCCTGCCAGTGAAAAAGGGACGAGCGCATCGTCCCTTTTTTTATGCGCTTTTTTCCCTCGCCGTCTCCAGGCATAATGCGAGCGCGATCCCACTTTCTTGCGCGCGCTGCGCACAAAATGCACGAAAGCGTGCCGTCTGGCGCGCCACTGGTATGAGGCCAACATGGAATATGAATTTCTGCGTGACGTGACCGGTCAGGTCCGGGTGCGCATGTCGATGGACCACGAAGCGGTGGGGCACTGGTTCAATGAAGAGGTGAAAGAGAACTTTGCGCTGCTGGATGAAGTCGAAGCCGCGGTGCGTGCAGTCAAAGGCACGCTGCAGCAGTGGCAGCGCGTCGGGCACGAATATACGCTGTGGCTGGATGAGGAAGAGGTGATGATCCGCGCCAATCAGCTGGCGTTAGAGGATGACGGCCTGGAAGAGGGCATGACTTATTACGATGAGGAGAGCCTGTCGTTCTGCGGCGTGGAGGATTTTCTTGCGGTGATTGCTGCTTATCGCCGGTTTATGGCCGGCCGTTAACGGGCGCCCGCAGCCGGGGCGCCACTGCCGTTGCGCAGGTTACACGCCGTTAATGGCGGAACGGGCGTGGGATAAAGGTTCCTCATCCACAATCGGTTCGACCTTGCCGAGCAGGAACAGGTAGTTAAGGATTCCGATCACCACCAGCACCGCCGAGAACACCAGCGCCCAGGTAAAGTGGCCAGTGGCACCGACGATAGCGCCGGTAATGATTGGTCCGACCGCGCCGCCCATATTGGAGACGGTATTCTGCAGCCCGGCAACAATTGACACGCTGTTGGTGGGCGCAACATCGCCCGGCAGCGCCCACACCTGAGAGGCCGCGACGGTGGTGCCGGACTTAGCAATACACAGCAGCAGTACCGTCATGAACACGGAATCGGTGAACGGCGCGAACCCGATGCACAGCGCCATCAGCAGGCCAATCGTCAGAAACAGCTTGCGTGTGGCGGTCAGCGACAGCACTTTTTTATGCACCATACGGTCCGACGCCCAGCCCGCCAGCACCTCAATCACCATACCGCAGATCAGCGGCAGCGCCGCCACCATGCCCATTTTCAGGAAATCCATCCCTTTGTCTTTCACCAGGTAGGTTGGCAGCCAGGTGATAAAGAAGTAGGAAGTGTAATTGATGGTGAAGAAGCCAATACACATCGCCCAGATGTTGCGGTAGCGCAGCAGCTTGTACCACCTCATCGGCCGCACGTTCTTATCGCCGTGCTTCTGCGCCTGGCCATCGCGGATCAGGCGCACTTCATCGGCGCTGATCGCTTTGTGGTCTTCCGGGTTCTCGGCATAAATGAAGTACCAGGCGATGACCCAAATCAGCCCGACGGCACCAATCGCCAGAAAGGTCAGACGCCAGTCGAACAGCGCGATCATAAAGACGATCAGCGGCATGGCGACGGCCCCGCCAAATTTTGATGCGCTGTCAAACAGGCCGGAGACGGTGGCGCGCTCGCGATCCGGGAACCAGCGCGCGGTAATACCGGCGTTGCTGGGATAAGCCGCCGCTTCACCGACGCCGAGCGCCAGACGCAGCGCCAGCAGCGATTTAAAGCCGGTGGCGAGCCCCATCGCCATGGTGGCAATCGACCACCAGCCGACAGCGATACCGAGGCCTTTTTTCTGGCCGAAGCGGTCGGCAAACCAGCCTGCCGGGATCTGCAACAGCGCGTAGGACCAGAAAAATGCCGCCATGATAAAGCCCATCATCTCCGGATTGATGTCGAGCTCGGTGATCAGGTGCGGTGCGGCGGCAGAGAGTACGGTACGATCAATATAGTTAATGGCAATGGCCAGCCACATCAGGCCGGCGATCCACCATCTGATGCGTGTTGAGCGTGCGGTGTTGGTCATAATCATTATCCACGCGAAAAGGGTGACAGAGGAGGGCGGCGTCAGGCCAGCCCGTTCATGACATTCATCGGGCGTTCGCCCTGTTTTATACACTGCACAATCTGCGTCACGCAGCGTTCGCCGATGGCGCTGATAGCACCGTCGGTATAACCGGCAAGGTGCGCCGTGGGGATAAAGTTGCTCAGGGTGAACAGCGGATGCTGCGCCAGCGGCTCCTGCACAAAGACATCCGCCGCCGCACCGGCAATCACGTTATCCTGCAATGCCTGGTAGAGATCCTGCTCATTCACTACGCCACCGCGTGACGCGTTGATGAGAAACGCGCTCTTCTTCATGCGCTTCAGGCGCGCAGCGTCGAACAGGTTTTGTGTCTGGTCCGTGAGCGGCATATGTAAGGTGATGAAGTCGCTGTGCTCCGTCAGCTGATCGAGGCTGACAAACGACACGCCGTGTTCGGCGGCGAAGGCGTCATCGGGGTAAAAATCGAAGGCGAGGATGCGCATATTGAAGCCTTTAGCGCGCAGTGCCACCTGCTTACCGATATTGCCCAGGCCGATGATGCCGAGCGTTTTGCCGTAGACGTCGGTGGCAAAAATGCGTGGCCAGTGGCCGGCGCGGGTCTCTATTGCGGCGGTGGTGATCTGGCGCGCGCTATTGAGAATCAGCGCAAAGGCGAAATCGGCAACCGCGTGTTTGTTCGCGTCCGGCACGTTCGTCACGTAAATACCGCGCGCACGCGTTGCGTCGAGGTCGATGTTATCGACGCCTACGCCGTGCTTGCAGACAATTTTCAGCTGCGGTGCCAGCGACAGCAGCGCATCGTTGACCTCGGTGAAGGCCACGATCAGGGCGACGGTGTCGGCGAGATGCGGCGCCAGCGCGCTGAGCGGCGCGTCGGCGGGCAGCGTAATCAGCTCAAAGCCCTGCTGGCGCAGTGTGTCGATCGGCGCGGCGTCATAGCGGGCGAACGAAGGTGAAGTACAGATGACTTTCATAGCAAATGCGTCCCGGTGTTAATTACAGCAGCCATCGCTGCCTGAATCCGCCCCGCCAGCCTTATGGCGGCAGGGGGAGCGGCGCCTGTATTGCGAGATGAATCGCGCCGCTACCACAGCTGCGTGCGGTAAGTGCTTTGAATTTACTGGCTTTACTGCAAATACTGATTCACGATCTGGCGGATCTTCTGCTCTTCCTCCGCAGAGAAGCGCACCGCATAGCGGCTGTCGCCGACCTCATAGCCGAGCAGCGCCACGGCTTTTTTCACCGCCGCCGGGGAAAAACCAATGCTGTAGAGATCGGTACGCAGGCCGGTGACGTTCTCCTGAGCGGCGCGCGACCCGGCGATGTCGCCGGCATGGAAGCGCGCCCAGATGGCGTTAATCTCTTTCGGCGCCACGTTAGCCAGCCCGGAAATACAGGCGGAACAGCCATCGACGAAGCCCTGATGAATCAGTGAATCCGGCCCGTTCAGCACGTTGAAATGCGCAATACCTGCCGCTGCCTGCAGAAAGCCGCTCAGGCTTTCGTAGCTGCCGGCGCTGTCTTTGATGCCAATGATGTTGGGATGCGCTGCCAGCGTGCGCACGGTTTCCGGCAGCAGCGTATTACCGGTGCGCGCCGGAATGTTGTAGAGAAACAGCGGGACGTCGAGGGCGTCGGCCACGGCACGGTAGTGATCAATCAGCTCTTCCTGTTTGAGCGGCACAAAGTAAGGGGTGATCACCGAGACGGCATCCACGCCCAGCTTTGCCACCTGCCTGCCCAGCCGGATAGTCTCACGCGTCGAGATCTCGCCAATGTGCGCCACCACCGATGCAGTGCCGTTTACTTCGTCGACGCAGGTCTCGGTCACCGCCAGCTTCTCCTGCTCGTTCAGCACGAAAAATTCCCCGTTGGTGCCGCCGCAGAAAATACCGTTACCGGCGCTCAGCTGACGCTGAATCTGTTCACGCTGCGCGGCAGGATTGTAGGCTCCGTCGCGATCAAAAGTGGTGACGATGGCGGTCAGTACGCCCTGAATGGTGTTGCTCATGATTTCCCCGCTCATGCTGAGTGATTTAACGCCGGAAACAGCGTCAGGTAGACGTTGCGCACATCGTCGGCGCTGACTTTCATCGGTACATTCTTCATCAGGCGCTGCACGTCCAGCGCGGCTTCGACCAGATACGGCAGATGATCCGGCCCGATGCCCAGCGCTTCCAGGCTGGCCGGCAGTTTAAGGCGCTGCACCAGCGCGGCGAAATAGGCCACCAGCGCGTGCGATTTGGCCTCTTCATCCAGTGCGCTATCGGCATCCGGCAGCAGATCGTAGGCCTGCGCGAACTTGCTCACCGCCGCCGGACGCACAAACTGCATGCACGGCGCCAGCAGAATGGCGTTGGCCACGCCGTGCGGCAGATGATACTTGCCGCCCAGCGGATACGACATGGCGTGCACTAGGTGCGTCCCGGCATGGGCGATCGCCGCTCCGCCGTAGTAGGACGCCCAC
The DNA here is from genome assembly GCF_059730925.1 of gamma proteobacterium symbiont of Axiagastus rosmarus. Lineage (NCBI taxonomy): Bacteria > Pseudomonadati > Pseudomonadota > Gammaproteobacteria > gamma proteobacterium symbiont of Axiagastus rosmarus. Next base: position 3,284,963 of record NZ_AP035925.1, on the reverse strand, counting down.
AACATATTCAGCCGTGCTTCCAGGTTGTCCGGTTCGGCAAGGGTCTTTTCGAGGCTGGCGAACAGCTTTTTCATGCCGATCAGCGCATAGTTATCACTCACCGGATTGGCCACGGTGGCGGTGAAGCACTCAATCAGGTGGCACAGCGCATCAATCCCGGTCGACGAGGCGATGTGCGCCGGCATGCTGGTGGTCAGTTCCGGAATCAGCGCCACGTAGTCCGGCAGCATCACCGGCGAAATAATACCGACCTTGGTCTCTTTCTCCGGAATGGCAAGGATGGCGTTGGGCGTGGCTTCCGAGCCGGTGCCGGCCGTGGTCGGGATCAGTAAAGAAGCGGTACGCGTGTGCGGCTTCTCACCGGCCAGCAGCGCCGTCAGGGTTGGCGCATCGGCCACGCACAACACGGACAGCAGCTTCGCCACATCCAGCACGCTGCCGCCGCCAATGCCTATCACCAGATCGACGTCGCCGTGCGGCAGCGCCGCAACAATCGCCGCCACATCATGCTGGCTCGGCTCGGGCGGCACCGTATCAATCAGGCTCAGGCTGGCGATCTGCTGCTGCAGCCGGGCGATAAGCGCCTGCACCGCCGGAATACCCAGAATGTTTTTATCCGTGACCAGCAACGCCTTCTGCTTATCCTGCAGTAAATAGCTGAGATCGTTCAGAGCCTGATAGCCACTGATCACGGTGCTGTTGATATTCATGTCATGCCCTTATAACGGTTTTGCACATTATGATTAGGTTTGCTCAATGCTGTGCGGGGTGTATCCCTTTCTGAGGCTAAATTTATAGGCGATATCGATTTCAATTAATTTGATCTTGCTCACATATAATCAATCATGATTGAATATAATCAAATGCAGCACGGCAAGGGGCCGTGACAGGAGAGAGAATGACTTCATCGCCATGGAAAACGCCCGTTCTGGTGATTGCCGACGATTTTACCGGCGCCAATGACGCAGGCAGCGGCTTCGCGCTGGCCGGCGCACGCGTCCACGTGCTGTTCAATAACCTGACACCCCCGGAGGCCGGCGCAGCGGATGTGCTGGTGATCAGCACCGATAGCCGTGCGGTGAGCGCAGCGGAAGCCGCCAGCCGTACGCATGCCGCCATACAGCCGCATCAGCAGATAGCGCAACACGGCTGGCTGTTTAAGAAAATTGACTCAACGCTGCGCGGCAATCCAGGCGCTGAGGTGGCGGCCGCGCTGCAGGTCAGCGCGAAACGGCTGGCGCTGGTGGTGCCGGCGGTGCCTAAGCTGGGCCGCATCACGCGCGGCGGGGAAGTGTGGATCCATCAACAGCGCCTGATCGACACCGAATTTGCCAGCGACCCTAAAACCCCGGTGACCAGCAGTAACGTGCTGACGCGGCTGCAGATGCAATGCGACCTGCCGGGCGAGCAGATCGATCTTGCCACGGTACGCAGCGGCACGCTGGCCGCACGGCTGGCGACAAGTCAGGGCCTGCTGGTACTGGACGCGGAACACCAGGCGGATATCGACGCCATTATCGCGGCTGCCGCGACGCTGCCGGAACGTCCGCTGCTGGTCGGCGCGTCCGGGTTAAGCGATGCGCTGGCTGCGCATCTTGCTGCGCGGCCCTCTCGCCCGGTGCTGGCGATAGTCGGTTCGATGAGCGCCATGGCGCAGCAGCAAATCGCCCGGCTCGCCAGCCAGCGTGACATCCGCTTGATTGATATTGATATTTGCCAGCTGTTTGCCACACCGGCATGGCCGCAGGCGGCGGCCTGGCAGCAGGCGATGGTCCAGGCGCTGCGCGAGGGCGTGCACTGTGTGGTGCGCACTACGCAACAGGCTGAGCAGCGCCACGCGATTGCGCAGCTGTGTCAGCAGCAGCAGATTACGCGCCAGCAGCTCGGCGAGCGCATCTGCCAGTTTCTGGCGCAGCTGACGCGCGCCGTCTGCGCACACATTCAGCCTGCCGGCCTGTTTCTTTCCGGGGGTGACGTGGCCATCGCAGTGGCGCAGGTATTCGGGGCCAGCGGCTTTCAGATTCAGGGCCTGGTAGCGGGCTGTGTGCCGCACGGGGTTCTGCTTAACAGTGAATTACACCTGCCGGTGATGACCAAAGCGGGTGGCTTTGGTGATGAAAACACCCTGGCAGAAGCCATTCGTTTTATTGAGGAGAAGTCGAGTGAATAACACTATTGCGGTGACCATGGGCGATCCGGCGGGCATCAGCCCGGAAATCATCATTAAAGCGCTGGCGGAAGGGGAGCTGGCGGGCATTCCGGCGGTGGTGGTCGGCTGTGCCGCGACGCTGCGTCGGGTGCTGGCGCTGAACATTACGCCGCAGGCCGAGCTGCGCGTGCTGGACAGCGTGCAGGATGCGCATTTCGCACCGGGCATCATTAACGTCATCGATGAGCCGCTGGCCGATCCTGACGCGCTGCAGCCGGGCAAGGTACAGAAGCAGGCCGGCGATCTGGCCTGGCGCTGCGTGAAGCGCGCCACCGAACTGGCGCTGGCGGGCGACGTGCAGGCGATTGCCACCGCCCCGCTGAACAAAGAGGCGCTGCACGCGGCGGGCCACCTTTATCCCGGTCACACTGAACTGCTGGCACAGCTGACCCAAACCAAAAATTACGCCATGGTGCTGTATACCGACCATCTGAAAGTGATCCACGTGACCACGCACATCGCGCTGCGTAAGTTCCTCGACACATTAAACGGCGAACGTATTCAGACGGTGATCGACATGGCTGACAGCTTCCTGCGCCGCGTGGGCTATGACCAACCGCGCATCGCAGTCGCCGGGGTCAATCCGCACGCGGGCGAGAATGGCCTGTTTGGTGATGAAGAGATCACCACGGTGACGCCAGCGATCCAGGCAATGAAGCAGCAGGGCATTGATGTCCATGGCCCGTGCCCGCCGGATACGGTGTTTTTACAGTGCCAGCAGGGGCAGTACGATATGGTGGTGGCGATGTACCACGATCAGGGACATATCCCGTTGAAACTGCTTGGCTTTTACGATGGCGTCAACATCACGGCGGGACTGCCGTTTATCCGCACTTCCGCCGACCACGGCACGGCATTTGATATCGCCTGGACAGGTAAAGCGAACTCTGCGAGCATGGCGATCTCGATTAAACTCGCGATGCAGCTTGCATAGGGAAATATGAAGGGACAAAGCCGTCTCGACCAGATTATGGACTATCTCAAAAGTCATAATCTGGTCACTGTTGAACAGCTGGTGAGCGCCATTTCTGCTTCGCCAGCCACCATTCGCCGCGATCTGATTAAGCTGGACAAGGAAGGGGTGATTAGCCGCAGCCACGGCGGTGTCACGCTGAACCGCTTTATCCCGACGCAGCCGACCACGCTGGAGAAGATGCAGCGTAACCTGGCGGAGAAGCAGGCCATCGCGCAGTTCGCCGCCAGCTATGTGCAGTCCGGCGATGCGGTGGTGCTGGATGCCGGCACCACCATGCTGGAACTGGCACGACAGCTGACCCATTTGCAGCTGCGGGTGATTACCGCCGATCTGCACATTGCGCTGTTTTTGTCGGAGTTTAAACAGATTGAGACCACCATCATCGGCGGCCGCATCGACGACTCCAGCCAGTCGTGCATTGGTGAGCACGGCCGGCGCCTGCTGCGCAGCATCAATCCGGACATTGCGTTTGTCAGCTGTAACTCATGGAGTATTGAGCGCGGTATTACCACGCCGACGGAAGACAAAGCCGGGCTGAAGATGGATCTGCTGGCCAACGCGCGCCGGCGCATTCTGCTGGCCGACAGCAGTAAATATGGCTCATGGTCGCTGTACTGCGCGGCACCGATTGATAGCCTGACCGATGTGGTGACCGATTCCCGCCTTGATGAAGCGGTATGCCGTGATTTGCGCGAGCGCGGCATTGGCCTGCAGCTGACCGCGTAAATGTGCCGCCCGCATCAGCGGGTGAATGACGTGCGCTGCGCTACCGCGGCGCAGCCTTCACCCACTGCTGGCGCTGAGTTACAACAACTTCAATCCCGTCGCCGGGATATTGCGCCCGTAATAAATCTCACGCATCTCCTTCCACAACAGATTGGTAATGCGCTTGTGCTCCTGCGGGCTCAGCTCTTCAGGTTTGGTGTTGAACAGGTAATACTTCAGATCAAATTCCTTCAGCAACATCTTGGTATGAAAGATGTTTTCCTGATAAACGTTAACGTCCACCATGTCGTACATCGCTTTCATATCCTCGGACATGAAGTTCTGAATGGAATTGATCTCATGGTCGATGAAATGCTTCACGCCATTGACGTCGCGGGTGAAGCCGCGCACGCGGTAATCCACGGTTACGATATCCGACTCCAGCTGGTGGATGAGATAATTCAGCGCCTTCAGGGGCGAAATCACGCCGCAGGTCGAGACTTCAATGTCGGCGCGGAAGGTACATAAACCGCCTTCCGGGTGACTCTCCGGATAGGTGTGCACGCAGATGTGACTCTTGTCGAGGTGCGCCACCACCGAATTGGGCAGCGGGCCGGGATGCTCGGAATTATCGATATCCTGCGGATTGATCGGCTCTTCGCTGACCAGAATCGTCACGCTGGCACCCTGCGGCTCATAATCCTGGCGCGCGATATTCAGCACGTTAGCACCGATGATTGAGCAGGTCTCGGTGAGGATTTCCGTCAGGCGGTTGGCGTTATATTGCTCATCAATATAGGCGATATAGCCATCACGTTCGGCTTCGCTATTGGCATAGCAAATGTCGTAGATACAAAAACTCAGGCTTTTGGTCAGATTATTGAAGCCATGTAGTTTTAGCTTTTGCAATTGGGTTCACCTCCTGAGGTCAGCTGAGCGCGTTTAAAAGGTATTGCGGCAGGGCAAAGCTGCCGATGTGCAGCTCTGGCGTGTAGTAACGGCAGGGCAGTCCGGCTGCGGCAAAACGTGACTGCAGCGTCGTAAGGTCCGGCTGGCGCAGCGCCGGATCGTCGCTCGCCCAGGCGAAGGTCATGATGCCGCCGTAGTAAGTCGGAATCGCCGCCTGGTAAAAGCTGACGTCAGCGAAATAGTGGCTGAGTTTGCGGTGGCTGTTGACCGCTTCATCCTGCTGCAGGAAGCAGACGCCGTTCTGCGCGACAAACACGCCACCGTGATTGAGCGCCTGTTTGCAGCCGGCATAAAACGCCGAGGTGAACAGACTCTCGCCGGGACCGATTGGATCGGTACAGTCGGAGATGATCACATCAAACCGTTCCTGCGTCTGGCTGACGAAGTTAACGCCATCGTCGATCACCAGCTGCAGACGCGGATCGTCAAAGGCGCCGGCGCTGTGATTAGGCAGATAGGTTTGGCAGAAATTCACCACGCCGGCATCAATTTCCACCATGGTGATGTGCTCAACGCGCTGATGCCGGGCGACCTCGCGCAGCATCGCGCCGTCACCGCCGCCGATAATCAATACGCGCCGGGCATTGCCGTGCGCCAGAATCGGCACGTGCGTCATCATTTCGTGATAGATAAACTCATCGCGCTCGGTGGTTTGCACCACGCCGTCCAGCGCCATCACGCGGCCAAACGCGGCGTTCTCAAAGATCACCAGATCCTGATGCGCGGTTTTATCGTGGTATAGCAGATTGTCTACGCTGAAATATTGGCCAAAGCCGCTATGCAGCGTCTCATGCCAGGTCTCTTTGTCGGCCATGCCGGAGCGCTCCTTATGCTGTTAACGCGCAATAATGCCAGAAAAAAGCATAACGAATTATGACCGTGCTTGCACGGTCAGGGCGTTAACAGCAGCGCAGGGCGGAGGATTATTTCACGTAGGCAAGCAGGCTGAGGGAATCGCGCGCCAGCGACTTACACTTTTTGTCGTTGGTGATGGCGATACCGCTCAAATCTTTGTAGCTCTCTTCACCGAGGGATTTCATGTTGTAAGCGCTGTAATTGCTCAGATCCCAGCGGTTTTGCTGGGCAAAAAACACCAGTGCTTTACGAATCTGCGCGTCGGGCAGATCCTGATAGCCGCAATCATTTTTCAGATAGACAAACACGGCGGTGAGGTCAGCCAGATCTTCTGCTTCGGATTCGCTCAGGGCAAAACTGGTGGAGGAGAAGCCAAGGAGTCCCGCCAGCAGCAGGATCTTGATGCTTTTCGTCATAATCGTTCTCAACAAGGGACAATTTAATGACGTTAGCACAGTTATTGCCGGGATTCCGCTAAATTTGGCTAAATGGGCCACTGGCGCGTTTTTTATCCCGGCGGGCGCTTTCATCGCTTGACCCTCCCGCAGGGGAAAGGTTTACGCTGTGCCCCTATTCACGATAAGGATATGAATATGCAACGTCGTCATTTTCTCAAGCTGACCGCCGCCCTCAGTGCAGCCGGCGCGCTGCCCTTGTGGAGCCGCTCGCTGATGGCCGCTACGCGCCCGCTGTTGCCCATCCCGTCGCTGCTGGAGCCCGATGCACACGGCCAGTACACGCTGACCGCCATGACCGGCAGCAGCCAGTGGAACGGCAAATCCGTCCCAACCTGGGGTTACAACGGTAGCCTGCTCGGCCCGGCGCTGCGCCTGCAGCGTGAGAAAAGCGTCACCGTCAATATTCATAATCGCCTGCCGGAAGCCACCACGCTGCACTGGCACGGGCTGGAAATTCCCGGCGCGGTGGATGGCGGTCCGCAGGCGCTGATTGCGCCCGGCGCCACGCGTCAGGTGAGTTTTACCCCCGATCAACCGGCAGCGACCTGCTGGTTCCATCCGCATCAGCACGGCAAGACCGGCTATCAGGTGGCGCAGGGGCTGGCAGGGCTGGTACTGCTGGAAGATGAGGCGTCCGGCAAGCTGCGGCTGCCGATGCAGTGGGGCGAAGATGATGTGCCGCTGATTTTCCAGGATAAGCAGCTCACTCAGGACGGCACGCGTATCGATTATCAGCTGGATATCATGCGCGCCGCCGTGGGCTGGTTTGGCGATTTGATGCTGACCAACGGCGTGCCGTATCCGCAGCACGCGGTGCCGCGTGGCTGGCTGCGGCTGCGCCTGCTCAACGGCTGCAATGCGCGCTCACTGCACATCGCCGCCAGCGATAAACGTCCGCTGTACGTGGTGGCGAGCGACGGTGGCCTGCTGGCTGAACCGGTGAAGGTGGAGAGTCTGCCGCTGCTGCCGGGCGAGCGCTTTGAAGTGCTGGTGGATACCTCAGACGGCAAAACCTTCGATATCGTAACGCTGCCGGTCACGCAGATGGGCATGACGCTGGCGCCGTTCGATCAGCCGCTGCCGCTGGTGCAGATTCTGCCGCTGCGCGTAATGGCCAGCGGTACGCTGCCGGACCAGCTGGTGGATGTGCCGCCGCTGCCGGCAACGGAAGGGCTGCAGAGCCGCTGGCTACAGCTGATGATGGATCCGCAGCTGGATCAGCAGGGCATGCAGGCGTTACAGCAGCGCTACGGTGCCAAAGCGATGGGCAGCCAGCACGGCGCGGGCAAAGCGATGGATCACGGCAGCATGAACATGGACCATGGCGCGATGGAGCATGGCAACATGGAGCACGGCGATATGGCGATGGATCAGGGCAACCCTGCCAGCAGCGCCGCATATGATTTCCACAACGGCAACAAAATCAACGGCCAGGCCTTTAACATGGAAAAGCCCATGTTTGCCGTGCCGCTGGGCAAGTATGAAAAATGGACCATCTCCGGCGAAGGCGACGCCATGCTGCATCCGTTCCACATTCACGGCACGCAGTTCCGCATTCTGTCAGAGAACGGCAAGCCGCCTGCGGCGCATCGTGCCGGCTGGAAAGATATGGTCAGCGTCAACGGCTGGCGCAGTGAAGTGCTGGTGCGCTTCAACTACGTCGCCGATACTGAAAATGCCTATATGGCGCACTGCCATCTGCTGGAGCATGAAGATACCGGCATGATGCTGGGCTTTACGGTGAGCTGACGGCCGCTTCCAGCGCCAGGCGGATATCCTCAATCAAATCATCGGCATGTTCGATGCCGATCGACAGGCGCACCGTCGCGTCGGTGATGCCGATGCGCTCCCGCACCTCCTGCGGCACGCCGGAATGGGTGGTGCTGGCGGGATGGCTGGCGAGCGACTCGGTGCCGCCGAGGCTCACCGCCAGTTTGAACAGCGCCAGCGCGTTGAGAAAGCGGAATGCCGCAGCCTGGCCGCCCTCGATATCAAAGGAGAAGGTGGAACCGGCGCCGCTGCACTGGCGCTGCCAGGTTTCTCCTGCCGGACTGCTGGCGTCGAGATAGGGCAACCAGTGCAGTTTCGCCACCTGCGCGTGATCGCGTAAAAATGCCGCGACCTTTTCCGCATTGCTGGCGGCTTTCTCCATGCGCAGCGACAGCGTTTCCAGCGAGCGGCCAATCATCCAGCTGGAGTGCGGATCGAGCTGGGTGCCAATCGCGCTGCGCAGCGAACGCACCTTGTTAATTAACACCCGGCTGCCCAGCGCGGCGCCGGCAATCAAATCGGAATGACCGCCGACATATTTGGTCAGCGAGTAGAGGGAGATATCCGCGCCGTGCTGCAGCGGACGCTGAAACAGCGGGCCGAGCAGGGTGTTGTCGCAGGCGAGAATCGGCCGGGAGCCCTGCTGCTGGGTGATGACCTCCGCCACCTGACGCATCAGTTGGATATCTACCAGACTGTTGGTGGGGTTGGCCGGCGTTTCAATCAGAATCATCGCGACGCGCCCGCGCTGCCACGCCAGCTTCGCGGCTTCATACACTTTATCTTCGTCGGTGCCGTCGCTGAATCCCACCGCTTTGATCTCCAGATCGTGCAGCGTTTTGCTCAGCAGCGTTTCGGTGCCGCCGTACAGCGGCTGCGAGTGCAGGATCACTTCGCCGGGACGGGCAAAGGTCAGCAGCGTGGTGGCGATGGCCGACATACCGGAAGAGAACAGCGCGGCGCTTTCGGCACCTTCGTAGATCGCCAGCCGGTCTTCGACGATCTCGCTGTTAGGGTGGTTGAAGCGGGAATAGACCAGCCCGCCGCTTTTGCCCGCCGGCGGCTGCTGGCGGCCGGCAACGAAATCAAAAAATTCTTTACCCTCTTCGGCGCTGTTAAACACAAAGGTGGATGTAAGAAATACCGGTGGCTTCACCGCACCTTCTGACAGGCGCGGATCGTAACCGTAATTAAGCATCTGGGTTTCCGGATGCAGTTCGCGCGTGCCGATGTGCGTTTTTTTACTCGATGAAGCGGCCATAGGGATCTCCAGAGAGAGCGGGCAGGATGCTTACAGTTAACGCCAGCGCAATAAATTTCGCCACGGTAACGTTTGCGTTCTGTGCGCGGCGTTAGCCTGTGCGTCGACTATGATAGAATGCGCGGCTTTCTGAAAACCTTCTTAGGCGAATGCAATGAAACACACCGTCGACGTGATGATCTCTGAGCAGGAGATCGCAACCCGTATTGCCGAACTGGGCAAGCAGATCAGCGAGCACTACCGCAACAGCGGCAGCGAAATGGTGCTGGTCGGCCTGCTGCGCGGCTCCTTCATGTTTATGGCTGACCTGTGCCGCGCCATTGATGTCGCGCACGAAGTCGACTTCATGACCGCCTCCAGCTACGGCAGCGGCATGTCCTCTACGCGCGACGTGAAAATCCTTAAAGATCTCGATGAAGACATTCGCGGCAAAGACGTGCTGATCGTCGAAGACATCATCGACTCCGGTAACACCCTAAGCAAAGTGCGTGAAATTCTGCAGCTGCGTGAGCCAAAATCGCTGGCGATCTGCACGCTGCTGGATAAGCCGGAGCGTCGCGAAGTTGAGGTGCCGGTCGAGTTTGTCGGCTTTACCATTCCGGATGAGTTCGTGGTCGGCTTCGGTATCGACTACGCACAGCGCTACCGTCATTTGCCGTATATCGGCAAAGTTACGCTGCTGGACGAATAACCGCACAATCTTCCAAGGCTGATTCCCTCCGCCTGCGATAAGATGCGCAGCCCGTAACTCAATGACTTACGGGCTCGGCACGCGTTTTCCTGCGGCACGCAGAGTGGTAGAGTGTGGTGGGTTATCACTCTGCGCAATTCCTTTGATTTCACAACCGTTATCGCTGAATAACCCCGCACGCTCGACGCGAGCGCACTATCATTTCATATGGCTATGATGTCACTACAACAGGGTACGGACTCGCAATGACTTATGCACTGGAACTTTCCGGGCTGACCAAGACCTATCCCGGCGGCGTACAGGCGCTGAAAGGCCTCGATCTCAACGTGGAAGCAGGCGACTTTTATGCCTTACTGGGCCCTAACGGTGCCGGTAAGTCCACCACCATTGGCATTATCAGCTCGCTGGTGAACAAATCCAGCGGCAGCGTGCGCGTGTTTGGCTACGACCTGCAGAAAGATGTGGTCAACGCCAAGCGGCAGCTTGGGCTGGTGCCACAGGAATTCAACTTTAACCCGTTTGAAACCGTAATGCAGATTGTGGTTAACCAGGCCGGTTATTACGGCGTGGAACGCGCCGAAGCGAACAAGCGCGCGGAAAAATACCTCAATCAGCTCGACCTGTGGGGCAAGCGTAACGAACGGGCGCGCATGTTGTCTGGCGGCATGAAGCGCCGGCTGATGATAGCCCGGGCGCTGATGCATGAACCGAAACTGCTGATTCTTGATGAGCCGACGGCTGGCGTGGATATCGAACTGCGCCGCTCAATGTGGGTGTTCCTGAAAGAGCTGAACGCCAAAGGCACCACCATCATCCTGACCACCCACTATCTGGAAGAGGCGGAAATGCTGTGCCGTAACATCGGCATCATCCAGAGCGGCGAGCTGGTGGAGAACACCTCAATGAAAGGGCTGCTGTCCAAGCTGCAGTCGGAAACCTTTATCCTCGACCTGGCGCCGCGCAGCCCGCTGCCGCAGCTGGAGGGCTTCCAGTATCGTCTGGTTGATACCTCAACGCTGGAAGTGGAAGTGATGCGTGAACAGGGGCTGAATAGCGTATTCAGCCAGCTGAGCGCGCAGGGCGTGCAGGTGCTCAGCATGCGCAATAAAGCGAATCGTCTGGAAGAGCTGTTCGTCAGCCTGACGCAGGGAAAAACAGGAGTAACCGCATGACGCATCTGTACTGGGTGGCGCTCAAGAGTATCTGGAGCAAAGAGATCAACCGTTTTGCCCGCATCTGGATTCAGACGCTGGTGCCGCCGGTGATCACCATGACGCTGTACTTCATTATCTTTGGCAATCTGATCGGCTCACGCATCGGCGATATGCACGGCTTCAGCTACATGCAGTTTATCGTGCCGGGCCTGATTATGATGGCGGTAATCACCAACGCTTACGCCAACGTCGCCTCGTCATTCTTCAGCGCCAAGTTCCAGCGCAACATTGAAGAGCTGCTGGTGGCGCCGGTGCCGACGCACATCATTATCGCCGGTTATGTCGGCGGCGGCGTAGCGCGCGGCGTGTGCGTGGGCGTGCTGGTGACGGCGGTGTCGCTGTTTTTCGTGCCGTTCCACGTATTCTCGTGGCCGATGGTGGCGATCACGCTGCTGCTGACGGCGATTCTGTTCTCGCTGGCGGGCCTGCTGAATGCGGTGTTTGCGCGCACCTTTGACGATATCAGCCTGATCCCGACCTTCGTGCTGACGCCGTTAACTTACCTCGGTGGCGTATTCTACTCGCTGGCGCTGCTGCCGCCGTTCTGGCAGGCGGTGTCGAAGCTCAATCCGGTGGTGTACATGATCAGCGGGTTCCGCTATGGCTTCCTTGGCATCAACGATGTTCCGCTGGTGTTGACGCTGTCAGTGCTGGTGGCGTTTATCGTGGTGTTTTACGTGCTGGTGTATGCGCTGATTCAGCGCGGACGCGGCTTGCGCACCTGAGGCGCAGCTCCGAATAAGAAGCCGCTGCCGGCGTCGTCCGGCGGCGGCTTTTTTTTACCCACTCTTCGCAATTCCAGACGCGTCTTGTGCTTTCAGCCCGTGGCTTTCCCCATAGTGGCCGCTGACCAAAAAAGCAGCGGGGAAGCGAAGAGTGAATCGGGTATCATGGATTGATAATTTACGCGGCATGAGCATTCTGGCGGTGATTTTTTTGCACTGCATGATTGCAGTGAACCAGCAGGCCGGGCACTTCACTGCCTTTAACGAGCTGGTGAATCAGCTGCTGGCGCCGGTGCGTATGGGGCTGATGTGCTTTGTCTCCGGACTGTTCGTCGCCAGCGGTTTACGCCACGGGCAGGCGCGCTATCTGCGAAACAAAGTCAGCAGCATTCTCTATCCGTTTGCCGTCTGGGCGCTGATCTACGGCGGGCTGAAGTGGACCTTCAGCGCGATGGCCAATCACCCACAGTCGCCGCTGGCCATCGCGCTCGGCCATCTGAGCGGCGGCGATATCACCTGGTTTCTGCACTCGCTGTTTCTGTTCTTTGTGCTGATTATCCCGGCGCGCCGCCTGCCCGCGGCGCTGGTGCTGACATTGTGCGTTGCCGGTGCGGTGCTGCTGCCGCCGGTGCCGCCTGACTCGCTGTTTGCCAGTTTCGACAACCTGCATCTGAACAAGTCGCTGGTGCTGTTTGCCTTCTTCTACAGCGCCGACTGGCTGGTGCGCCAGGATATTGATATTGCCGCGTTCGCGCAGCGTCGTACGCCGCTGCTGCTGTCGCTGATCGCCTTTATGCTGCTCGCGGCGTTCAGCCTGTGGGGCGGGCTGCGTCAGCATTCGCCGTGGCTGCTGCCGCTGGCGCTGCCCTCAATCCCGCTGTTCGTTGCGCTGGCCTGCCGTATCAATCTGCGGGCGGTTAACTACGTTGGCCGCCATTCGATTGTGTTTTATCTGTCGCACTATCTGGCGATTCAGGTGTGCAGTAAATTGCTGCGCCACGACGGCCACTCTGCGTGGCTGGCTGACCTGCATTTTGTGCTGGCGTTCAGCGTCGCGCTGGCGTTGCCAACGGCGCTGTGCGTACTGCGGGCAAAAGGATGGTTTGACTGGTTGTTTACGCTGAAGCGCAAAGGGCAGCCGCAGCTGGCGGGCGTATAAGGGAAAGGCGCGCTGTCCGTACAGCGCGCGGGATGATCAGGCGACCTGCACCGGCAGCGCTTTGGCGATACGTTTCATCTCGTTATCGCCGTCGAAATAGGCCACTTTCGGCTGCCAGCTGCGTGCCACTTCATCTTCCACCTGCACGTAGGAGCAGATGATCAGCAGATCGCCCTGACAGGCACAGCGCGCGGCGGCACCGTTGACCGAAATGATTTTCGAGCCACGCTCGGCGGCAATGGCATAGGTAGAGAAGCGCTGGCCGTTGGTGACGTTATAGATGTCGATGGCTTCGTATTGCAGAATGCCGGAGGCATCAAGAAAATCCTGATCGATGGCGCAGGAGCCTTCATAATGCAAATCCGCCTGCGTCACTTTTACGCGGTGCAGTTTGCCTTGTAATACGGTACGAATCATAGCGTGATACCTTTGTTATACCCGTGCGCGGCCGGTTTCTACCGCGCAGTCTGTAGCGGGTACATGCTGCCCATAAACGACGGCGTTAAACCGTCAGATCCACTTGCTGATTATCAATCAAACGCGCATTGCCAAGCCAGGCGGCCATCAGAATCACTGCGCGCTGACTGTCGACCGTCAGCGGCTGCAGCGTATCGGCATCGCAGATGGCCAGGCCGTCCGGGCGCAGGCCCTGATCGCGCAGCGTCTGTTCGGCGTGTTCAATAATCTCATCCACGTGCCGCTCGCCGTTGCTGAGGCGCTGCGCCATGCTGTTCATCACCTGGCTGAGCACCGGCGCCAGCTTGCGTTCATCGGCAGTAAGATAGCCGTTACGTGAGCTGAGCGCGAGACCGTCTTTGGCGCGCACCGTCGGCACGCCAACGATGTCAATGTCAAAGCCCATGTCCGCCACCATCTTGCGGATGATCGCCAGCTGCTGAAAATCCTTCTCGCCAAAACAGGCGATATCCGGCTGCACCAGATTAAACAGCTTGCTGACGATGGTGGCCACGCCGCGGAAATGACCGGGACGGCTGGCACCTTCCAGCAGCGAAGAGAGACCCGGGACTTCAACAAACGTCTGGCTGTCGAGACCCTGCGGATAGACATCGGCCGGCGCCGGGGCAAAGACCAGGTCGACGCTGTGGCGATTGAGTTTTTCACAATCGTCCTGCAGCGTGCGCGGATAACGCGCCAGGTCGTCGGCGCGATCAAACTGCATCGGGTTAACGAAGATCGATACCACCACGATATCTGCGCGCTGGCGTGCTTCATCCACCAGCGTCAGATGCCCCTCATGCAGGTTACCCATAGTGGGCACCAGCGCGATGCGTTTACCTGCCTGGCGCCAGCGTCGAATCTCACGGCGCAGCAGCGGCAGCGTTTCAATGATCAGCACTGCAAATCTCCTGATTTACTGGAAACTGTGTTCGGCAGCAGGGTAGGTGCCTGCCTCAACGTCGGCCATATACTGGCGAATTGCCGCACGAATGTCGCCGGTTTCCGCAAGGAAATTTTTGGCAAATTTTGGAATGTGGCCGCCGGTAATACCAAACGCGTCGTGCATCACCAGAATCTGGCCGTCGGTGACGTTACCGGCACCGATGCCAATCACCGGTACCGACAACGCTTTTGTGACGCGCTCAGCCAGCGCGACCGGCACGCACTCCAGCACCAGCAGCTGCATACCGGCCGCTTCCAGCGCCAGCGCATCCTCCAGCAGGCGCTCGGCTGCCGCTTCATCGCGCCCCTGCACCTTGTAGCCACCGAAGATATTAACCGACTGCGGCGTCAATCCCAGATGACCACACACCGGCACGGCGCGCTCGGTCAGCATGCGCACGGTCTCTGCCAGCCAGGCGCCGCCTTCCAGTTTTACCAGGTTGGCACCGGCGCGCATCAGCTGCGCGGCACTGTCAAAGGTTTGCTGCGGCGTGGCGTAACTCATAAACGGCAGGTCGGCCATCACCAGCGCGTTGGGCGCACCGCGCCGCACCGCGGCGGTGTGATAAGCAATATCGTCGACCGTCACCGGCAGCGTGGAATCATGGCCCTGAACGGTCATGCCGAGCGAATCGCCAATCAGCAGCAGCGGAATGCCCTGGTCGGCAAACAGGCGCGCGAAGCTGAAGTCGTAGGCGGTCAGCGTGGCGAACTTGCGGCCGCTGGCTTTCAGCTGGCGTAAGTGAGAGAGGGTGGTGGGTTTCATCGCAATCTCCAGCATTTTCTGATGCGCGCAGTGTACTGGATTGATTGCAAAGGCGATACGACGGGCGTGCGATTCTGCCGCGTCAGGCAGACCACAAGCGGATGCTGCTGCGGTCCAGCGTCGCCAGAATGCCGGCCAGCGGCTGACCGTTCGGCAGGCGCAGCGCTGGCGCAATCTCCAGCAGCGGCACCAGCATGAAGGCGCGGTTGTGCATATCGTAGTGCGGCACCGTCAGGCGCGGCGTGTGGATCACTGCATTGCCGAACAGCATAATATCGAGGTCCAGCGTGCGCGGTCCCCAGCGTTCGGCTTTGCGCACCCGGCCATGCTCCAGCTCAATGCGCTGGGTGTGATCGAGCAGCGTTTCCGCGGCCAGTGTGGTCTCCAGCGCCACCACGGCGTTAAGGTAATCCGGCTGATCCGGCGGGCCGTACGGTGGCGTGCGATAAAACGCGGAGGTGGCTACGCGGTGGGTATCGGGAATGGCATCCAGCGCGGCCAGCGCTGCATCAACCTGATGCAGCGGATCGGCGAGATTACTGCCTAAGGCGAGATAGACCCGCGTCATGATGCGCTGTGGTTGCTGTCGCGGCGCGGGCCAGCTGGACGACGGCGCGGACGGCGCGGTTTACGGCGCGGGGCCGGATCGTCACCCAGGGTGTTGAGCATGGTTTTCTGCTGTGTCGGCACCGCTGACTGGAACTCGCCCCACCACTGGCTGAGGCGCAGCAGCTCGGCGTTGTTCTCGACTTCTGCGCGCAGCGCCAGCAGGTCGTAGGCAGCGCGGAATTTAGGATGCTCCATCAGCTTCCAAGCGCGCTTACCGTGACGGCGCGACATGCGCAGCTGCAACTGCCAGATATCGCGAATCAGCGTGGTGATACGTTTCGGAATCGCCAGCGCACGGCAGGCTTCATCCAGCGTTTCGTTCATGGACAGCGCAAAGGCGTCGAAATAGGTCAGGCCGCTCTCCTGCGCAATCTGCTCGGCTGACTCCAGCTGCGGATACCAGAACATCGCCGCAAACAGAAACGCCGGATTCACGCGCATGTCGTTGTGCAGGCGGGTATCGGTGTTTTTCAGCACCTGGGCCAGCATGCGCTCCATCGGGCTGTCGCCCTGTTCGGTAAAGTTGCGCGCCAGCGTCGGGAACAGTGGCTGGAACAGCTGGTATTCGCGCATCATCAGATAGGTGCGATAACCGTAACCGGCCTGCAGCAGCTTCAGCGACTCCTCAAACAGGCGCGCCGGCGGAATGTCATTCAGCAGCGTGGCAAGGCGGGGAATCGGCTCGGCGGTTTCCGCCGCAATGCTCATATCCAGCTTGGCGGCGAAGCGCACCACGCGCAGCATACGCACCGGATCTTCGCGGTAGCGCGTTTCCGGATCGCCAATCATGCGGATGATGCCTTCCTGCAGATCCTGCAGGCCACCGACGTAATCGCGCACGGTGAAATCAGCCACGCTGTAATAGAGGCTGTTGATGGTTAAATCGCGGCGCTGCGCATCATCTTCGATGTTGCCAAAAATGTTGTCGCGCAGCAGCATGCCGTTCTGACCGCGCTGCGAACCGTTGCGATCGTCGATGCTCTCTTCCTGATGGTGGCCGCGGAACGTAGCGACTTCGATCACTTCCGGACCGAACATCACATGCGCCAGACGGAAGCGACGCCCGACCAGGCGACAGTTGCGGAATAGCTTACGCATCTGCTCCGGCGTGGCGTTGGTGGTCACGTCAAAGTCCTTCGGCTTTTTACCCAGCAGCAAATCGCGCACGCCGCCGCCAACCAGATAGGCTTCGTATCCGGCTTTGTTCAGGCGATACAGCACTTTGAGAGCGTTTTCGCTGATATCTTTGCGTGAGATATTGTGGCTTTCCCGGGGGATAACGGTCATCAGACTTACGGTTTCCACCTCTTCAGGGGCCTCCTCATCACGCTTGAGGACTCTCCGGCAAAAATTAGCGACTCGGGTAAAAATGGGACACCTCGACAGTGAGAAAATGGGTGTGAATAAAATCAGCGGCTAATCATAGCCTGTTGCGAACCATTTAGGAATGGCGTTGTCGCCTCATCCGGTTGTTGCGCATCATGCCGCGGAATCGATGCGCTATCCCAGTGTGTAACGGCATGGTCCAGCAGCGCCTCCAGCCCATGGTCCTGCCAGCCTGGCAAAACCCACTGCCCCAGGAAGCTCAGCGCCTGCACCAGCACCGGTCGCGGATCGCCGTCCGGTAAGGCTGGCGCGTGGTTCTGCTTCGACAATTTATTACCGTCCGGGTTAATTGCCAGCGGCAGATGCAGATAAGCCGGCACCGGCCAGCCAAACTGCTGATACAGCGCAATCTGACGCACCGTTGGCTCAATCAAATCCGCACCGCGCACAATCTCCGTCACGCCCTGAAAATGGTCATCGACCACCACCGCAAGGTTATAGGCGAACAGCCCATCACGACGGTGAATAATAAAGTCTTCCTGCGCCAGACGCGGCTCCGCCTGCAGATGGCCGCGCAGGCGATCGTCAAAACCGTACACCGGCACATGCTGACGCAGCCGCAGCGCGGCGCCGGCCGGCGGCAGATGTAAATCGCGGCAGTGACCGTCGTAAAAGCCGCCCAGCTGCTGAATGCGGCTGCGCGGGCAGGTACAGAAGTAGCTTTGACGATGTTCGCGCAGCCAGCTAAGCGCCGCGCGATAGGCCTCGTGGCGCTGCGACTGCCACAGCACGTCGCCGTCCCAGTGCAGCCCATAATGGGTCAGCTGACGCAGGATGCGCGTTGCGGCACCGGCGACTTCACGCGGCGGATCAATATCTTCAATGCGCACCAGCCAGCGGCCCTGCTGCGCGCGCGCGCTCAGGTAGCTGCCTAATGCGGCTATCAGCGAACCGAAATGAAGATCACCGGAAGGAGAGGGGGCGAAACGCCCGATGCAGGGAAGCGTGGCGGGCATCATGCTGTGGTACACCGCACGGCGGGAAAACAGTGGTTTTCCCGGCTGTGCGGCGACAGTCTGTTAACGGCCATTAGCCTGCCATCTGCTTCTCGCGGATTTCTGCCAGCGTTTTGCAGTCAATGCAGAGATCGGCGGTCGGACGCGCTTCGAGACGGCGGATACCAATTTCGACCCCACAGGATTCGCAGTAGCCAAAGTCGTCGTCTTCCACTTTCTTGAGCGTTTTCTCAATCTTTTTAATGAGTTTGCGCTCACGATCGCGGTTACGCAGCTCCAGGCTGAACTCCTCTTCCTGGGCGGCACGGTCAACCGGATCCGGGAAGTTGGCAGCTTCGTCCTGCATATGCGACACAGTACGGTCTACTTCATCCCTGAGTTGGTTGCGCCAGGCTTCCAGAATCTTGCGGAAATGGCTCAGCTGGGCGTCATTCATATACTCTTCGCCCGGTTTCTCCTGATACGGCTCCACCCCAGCGATGGCGAGGATACTCAGGGACGATGTTTTACGGTTTTGCCCTTCTTGCATGTTGTTTCTCCTGGATAACACGCACTACCCGTTCTGTTTCAGATTGCGAAAGCCTTTGCCTGCAACCCGACGCATGCGGGGCATATCGATTCCCATCAGGGAAAAAAACAGGCCGCTATAAATAGCAGAAGCAATCAAGGTTGGCAATTATTCATGAACGCACCTTGACAAGCCTGTGAGGAACAGCGTATTTAGCGCACCGCTCAGAACATTCTTATCACAGCAAATAACGTTAAATATTACAACTGTGCGTTAATCGTTACCGTTAACGGCCGGGTAAGTAACATTTCTGCCGGTGAAATCTGAGCCTGATACGCCAACACTTCCACACCGCAGCGCTGCGCCTGTACCAGTAGTTCTGCGTATTGCGCATCGATATGGTGCGCCGGGGAAACGTCCTCAATCCCCGTGTGCAGAACAGCAAACAACAAAACGGCCCGGTGGCCTTCTGCCGCGATAGTGCTTAATTCGCGCAGATGTTTCTGTCCACGAGCCGTCACCGCATCCGGAAAATAGCCTTTACCATTTTGTAAAAGGGTGACGGACTTGACTTCAATATAGCAGTTGGCTTTGCCCTCCGCTTGCAACAGGAAGTCAATTCGGCTTTTTTCCGTGCCGTATTTCACCTCAGCCTGGCAGTGGCTATAAGCGGATAATTCCGGAATTGCGTCGCGCAGCAGCGCCTCGCGCACCAGTTGGTTGGCGCGCAGAGTATTGACGCAAATCCAGTGACCCTGCGCGGTTTGCGTTATTTCCCAGCTGTGCGGATATTTGCGCGTCGCGCTGGCCGAGGTGGAGTACCACACGGTGTCGCCTGGCGTGGCGCAGCCGGTCATCGCGCCGGTATTGGCGCAGTGCAGGGTAAAGGTGTCACCTTCCGGCGTAATGACATCGGCTAAAAAACGTTTATAGCGGGTGATTAAGCGGGCTGATTGTAACGGCGGATCGAACTGCATTTATGCTCCTGCGGCAGATAACAGTGGCCAGCGCGCCAGCCGGCGATAGCGCGTGCGTCCCTGCGTGAAGCTGGACGCAAACAGCGCAAAATGGCTCACCTCAACGCGCCAGTGAAAACCGCGCGGCGGCAGCGCCACGGCCTGCGCAGCGTGGCGCAGCAGGGTAATGTGGGGATGGAACGGCTGCGTACTCTGCGCACAACCATGGCGCGCGGCCTGGGCGCGCAGCAGGTTGGCCAGCTGCAGTAAACCGCGCGGCGCGCGCTGGCAGCCAAGCCACACCACGCCGGGACGCGGCCAGTGACCGGCGTCATCGAGATCCAGCGTAAAGCCCGGCTGGCGGATGCGTGCCGCCAGCTGCTGCAGCTGGCCCGCCGTTTCCGTGCTGACCTCACCAAGAAACGCCAGCGTCAGGTGCAGATTCGCCGCCGCCACCGGTTTACCCGCGTCTGCGGCGAAGCAATCGGCCCGCCATTGCACCAGCTGTTGCTGGAGGGCATCAGGCAATTCGAGGGCAAAAAACAGTCGTTGCGTGGCCATGCTGAACTCCGGTAATTGGCGCCGGGTGGTGTACAATGCGCGCCATCTTAGCACAGGCAGAGTGGGAGTTGAGTGTGAGTGAGTTACCGGTAAGCGAGGTGCTGCCTGCATTGCTGGCCGCGCTGGCGCAGTCGCCACAGGTGCTGCTGGCGGCCCCGACCGGCGCCGGGAAATCCA
Organism: gamma proteobacterium symbiont of Axiagastus rosmarus; assembly: GCF_059730925.1. Lineage (NCBI taxonomy): Bacteria > Pseudomonadati > Pseudomonadota > Gammaproteobacteria > gamma proteobacterium symbiont of Axiagastus rosmarus. The sequence continues at coordinate 3,264,651 of NZ_AP035925.1, read as the reverse complement.
CCTGGCTGCCGCTACAGCTGCTGCAACAGGCGCAGCTGCCGGGGCAAATCATCATGCTGGAGCCGCGCCGGCTGGCGGCACGCAACGTGGCACAGCGGCTGGCGGAACAGCTGGGCGAACAGCCGGGCGGGACGGTAGGTTATCGGCTGCGCGGGGAAAACTGCAGCAGCGCAGCGACGCGTCTGCTGGTGGTCACCGAAGGCATTCTGACGCGTATGCTGCAGCGCGATCCGCTGCTGGAGGGCGTATCGCTGGTGATCCTCGACGAATTCCATGAGCGCAGCTTGCAGGCTGACCTGGCGCTGGCGCTGCTGCTTGATGTGCAGCAGGGATTGCGCGACGACCTGAAAATTCTGCTGATGTCGGCAACGCTGGATAATCAGCAGCTACGCACGCTGCTGCCCGACGCGCCGTTTATTGCGTCACAGGGGCGCAGCTTTCCGGTGATTCGACGTTACGCCTCGCTCAATCCGCAGCAGCGGTTTGAAGAGGCAGTGGCGCGCGAGGTGGCACAGTTGCTGCGGGATGAGCCCGGTTCGCTGCTGCTGTTTCTGCCCGGCGTGGCGGAGATTGAACGGGTGAAGCGTGAACTGGCGTCGCGCGTCAGTGATGAGGTGGATTTATCTCCTTTATATGGTGCGCTGTCGCTGGAGGCACAGCGGCGAGCCATCCTGCCGGCCGCGCCGGGCCGGCGTAAAGTGGTGCTCGCCACCAATATCGCCGAGACCAGCCTGACGATTGAAGGCATTCGCCTGGTGGTGGACAGCGCGCTGGAGCGCGCGGCGCAGTTTGACGTGCGCAGCGGCGTGACGCGTTTGCTGACCCAGCGCATCAGCCAGGCATCAATGACGCAGCGCGCTGGCCGCGCCGGTCGCCTGGCGCCGGGGATCTGTCTGCATCTGCTGCCGCAGGAGCAGGCGCTGCGTGCGGCGGCACAGAGTGAGCCGGAGATACTCACCAGCGATCTGGCCTCGCTGCAGCTGGATTTACTGCAGTGGGGCTGTCAGGACGCGGCTCAGCTGCAATGGCTGGATAGTCCACCGGCGCGCAGCCTGCAGGCGGCACGTCAACAGCTGCAGCGGCTCGGCGCGCTGGATAGCGAAGGGCGGCTCAGCGCGCGCGGCCGTAAAATGGCGCAGCTCGGCAGCGATCCGCGTCTCACGGCGATGCTGTGCGCCGCCGGCGATGATGTGCACGCCATCGCCAGCGCGGCGCTGCTGGTGGCGATTCTGGAGGATCCGCCGCGCAGCGGCAGTGTCGATCTGCGTGATGCGCTCAACCAGCCACAGCCGCAGTGGCTGCGGCGCGCGCGGCACTGGCAGCAGCGCCTGAATGCAGGTCAGGGGCGCGTTGACGCCGATCGCTTCCCGGCGCTGCTGGCCGCCGGATTTGCTGACCGGCTGGCGCAGCGTCGCGGTCACAGCGCGCGCTATCAGCTCGCCAATGGTATCGGCGCAATGCTGGATGAGCACGACGGCCTGAGCCGCTATGAGTGGCTGATTGCACCGAGCCTGCTGCAGGGGGCCAGCAGCGCCGATGCGCGCATGCTGCTGGCGCTGCCGGTAGAGATGGATGCGCTGCGCCAGCAGTGCCCGCAACTGGTGGAGCAGCGCACCGATGTGGACTGGGATGACGACAAAGGCACGCTGCGCGCGTGGAAGCGGGAAGCGATTGGCGCGCTGATCCTGCGGGCCCAGCCGCAGGCGCGGCCCGAGCCGGAGATCCTGCATGCGGCGATGCTGCGCTGGATCCGCGAAAAAGGGCTGGCGGTGCTCGGCTGGACGCCAGAGGCAGAGCAGTTGCGTGTGCGCCTGCAGTGCGCCGCGCAGTGGCTGCCGGAAGAGGCGTGGCCGACGCTGGATGATGACACGCTGCTGGCCTCGCTGGAGCACTGGCTGCTGCCGGAGATGGGCGCAGTACGCGATTTGAAAGGGCTGCAGAGCGTTAATCTTGTCAGCGCTTTATTACATTTGCTGACATGGTCACAGCGGCAGCGGCTGGATACTGTGCTGCCAACTCATTACACTGTGCCGACCGGAAGTCGCCTGCCGATTCGCTACGACGCGGAAAAGCCGCCCGCGCTGGCGGTGCGTATGCAGGAGATGTTTGGCGAGGCGCAGAACCCGGCGGTTGCCGATGGGCGCGTTCCGCTGGTGCTGGAGCTGCTTTCGCCGGCGCACCGTCCGCTGCAGATCACCCGTGACCTCGCGGCGTTCTGGCGCGGTGCGTATCCTGAAGTGCAGAAAGAGATGAAAGGGCGCTATCCCAAACATCCGTGGCCGGACGATCCGGCCAGCGCCTTGCCGACGAGGCGTACCAAAAAATATTCCTCGTAGCCCGCAGTGGATCGAATTCAGAGGGTTCTGCCATGCGCGGCACGAGAAAGCAGTTAGAGTAGCGGCGCTGCCGTAGCTATGCCTGGAGAAAACAAAGCATGTCTGGGAACGATCGCGAACCTATTGGGCGCAAAGGAAAAGCGCCAAAGCCGCCGCGTAACGTTACGCGCCGGGGTCGCCGCAGGGAGCCTGAAGATGATATCGATCAGGACGATTTTGACGAAGATGATGAGGAGAGTGCGCCGGTGCCACCCAAAGGTAAAGGAAAACGACCCGCGCGTGGCAAACGCCGCTGGTTAGGCTGGTTGATTAAACTCTTCCTGGTGTTTGTCGTGGTGATGGCCGCCTGGGGCGTCTATCTCGATTCGGAAATCCGCAGCCGCATTGACGGTAAAGTGTGGCAGCTGCCAGCGGCCGTGTACGGGCGCATGGTCAGCCTCGAACCGGGCATGGCTTACGACAAGAAAGAGATGATTGCGCTGCTGGAAGGCACGCAGTATCGCGAAGTGTCGCGCATTACCCGTCCGGGTGAGTTCAGCGTGAAAGGCAACACCATCGACCTGCTGCGCCGTCCGTTTGATTTTCCGGACAGCAAAGAGGGCCAGATTAACGCGCGCCTCACCTTCAGCAACAACGAGCTGAGCGAGATTAAAAACCTCGATACCGGACGCGACTTTGGCTTCTTCCGCCTCGATCCGCGGCTGATCACCATGTTGCAGTCGCCAAACGGCGAGCAGCGTCTGTTTGTACCGCGCGCCGGGTTCCCGGATCTGCTGGTCGATACGCTGATCGCCACCGAAGACCGCCACTTCTATGAGCATGACGGCATCAGCCCGTACTCGATTGGTCGCGCCTTCCTCGCCAATATCACCGCCGGTAAAGCGGTGCAGGGCGGCAGTACGCTGACGCAGCAGCTGGTGAAAAACCTGTTCCTCACCAACGAACGCTCGCTGTGGCGTAAAGCGCGTGAAGCCTATATGGCGGTGATCATGGATGCGCGCTACAGCAAAGATCGCATTCTTGAGCTCTACCTGAATGAGGTGTATCTCGGCCAGGCGGGCAACGACCAAATCCGCGGTTTCCCGCTGGCCAGCCTGTACTACTTTGGCCGCCCGGTGGACGAACTGAGCCTTGATCAGCAGGCGATGCTGGTCGGCATGGTCAAAGGTGCGTCGCTGTACAATCCGTGGCGTAATCCGCAGCTGGCGCTGGAGCGTCGTAACCTGGTGCTGCGTCTGCTGCAACAGCAGAAAGTGATCGATCAGGAGCTGTACGACATGCTGTCGGCGCGGCCGCTTGGCGTTCAGCCGAAAGGTGGGGTGATCACGCCGCAGCCGGCATTTATGCAGATGGTGCGTAATGAGCTGCAGGCGAAGCTGGGCGATAAGGTCAAAGACCTCTCCGGCGTGAAGATCTTCACCACGCTCGATCCGATTTCGCAGGATGCCGCGGAAAAAGCGGTTGAAGACGGCATTCCCACGCTGAAGAAACAGCGCGGGCTGAAAGATCTGGAAACCGCGATGGTGGTGGTCGACCGCTTCAGTGGTGAAGTGCGCGCCATGGTCGGCGGTGCCGATCCGCAGTTTGCCGGCTATAACCGCGCGCTGCAGGCGCGTCGCTCGATTGGCTCACTGGCAAAACCGGCGACCTATCTGACCGCCCTCAGCCAGCCAAACAGCTATCGCCTGAACAGCTGGATCGCCGACGAGCCGATTGCGCTGAAACAGCCAAACGGTTCGGTGTGGAAGCCGATGAACGACGATCGTCGCTTCAGCGGTAAAGTGATGCTGGTGGATGCACTGACTAACTCGATGAACGTGCCAACCGTTAACCTCGGTATGACGCTGGGACTCGACGCGGTAGTGGATACCTGGACCAAACTGGGCGTGCCAAAAGATCAGCTGCATCCGGTACCGGCCATGCTGCTGGGGGCGCTTAACCTGACGCCGATTGAAGTGGCGCAGGCGTTCCAGTCAATTGCCAGCGGCGGTAACCGCGCTGCGCTGTCGGCGGTGCGCTCGGTGATCGCGGAAGATGGTACGGTGCTGTATCAGAGCTTCCCGCAGGCGCAGCGCGTTGAGCCGGCGCAGGCGGCGTATCTGACGCTGTATACCATGCAGCAGGTGGCCGATCACGGTACCGCGCGGGCGCTGGGCGCACGCTTCCCAGGCGCGCATCTGGCGGCGAAAACCGGTACCACCAATGACCTGATCGACAGCTGGTTTGCCGGTATTGATGGCAAAGAAGTGGCGATCACCTGGGTTGGCCGCGACAACAACCAGACCTCGAAGCTGTACGGTGCCAGCGGTGCGATGCAGATCTATCGTCGCTACCTCGACAACCAGGCGCCGATGCCACTGGTCCTGACGCCACCGGAAGATATCACTCAGATGAATATCGATTCGGCCGGTAACTTTGTCTGCGGCAGCGGCAGCAGCACCTGGCGTTCGCTGCCGGTGTGGGCGCTGGATCCGAACGCGCTGTGCCAGCAGCAACAGCAGCAGATTCAGCAGCAGCAACAGCAAGAGCAGCAACAGCAACAGCAACAGCAGCAACAGCAACAGCCGCAGGGCGAGCAGAAAGACTCTGACGGCGTCGCGGGCTGGATTAAAGATATGTTTGGCAGTAAATAAGCCATCCGGCACTGCACCGGCTTTATACCTTCAGAGCCTGTGCAGTGCCGGCGTTTTACCACCACGTGGCGGTGCCAGATACATGGCGGCGCTCCAGCCTGAGTCTTGCATAAAAGCTGAATTTAACTCCCTCTGGCGCTGCGGCGCCTTTTTCTTTGCCCGCCATTTTTTTAGCCGCGATCATGGATATGTGCGATCCGCTGGCAAACTCACCGCCATCAGGCATTACATCTTGCGGTGCTTGCCGGGTTTCGCCTAAAATCCGTGCGTCTAATAATCATTCTCGTTTCCATTCGCCTGCATTGTTCTATTTTCATGAGATCCCACTATGAATGCGCGAAACACTTTTCCTTGTTCTCTGCGCGCGGTGACCACCCGTCGACCGCTCGCGTTATTGATTTCCCTGACTCTGGGCACCCTCAGCATGCAGGCGCTGGCCGAAGATACCGTGGTGGTGACGGCTGATGGCGGCAGCGGCGTCGCGCAGGAGAGCGCATGGGGACCGTCGCCGACCATCGCCGCTAAACACAGCGCGACCGGCACCAAAACCGATACGCCAATCGAGAAGAATCCGCAGTCGGTGTCGGTGGTGACGCAGGAAGAGATGTCAATGCATGCGGTGACCAGCGTCAAAGGTGCGTTCAATTACACGCCAGGCGTGCTGACCGGTAACCGCGGCAGCTCGGACGTTATCGACGCGCTGTCGATTCGCGGCTTCAGCGAAACCAACACCAATCAGTATCTCGATGGCCTGAAGCTACAGGGTGACAACTACTCCGAATTCGCTATCGATCCTTACTTCCTTGAGCGCGCGGAGCTGCTGCGCGGCCCGGTGTCGGTGCTGTACGGTAAGAGCAACCCGGGCGGTGTGGTGTCACTGGTGAGCAAGCGGCCGACCCAGGAGACGCTGCGTGAAGTCCAGTTCCAGATGGGCACCGACAACCTGTTCTCCACCGGCTTCGATTTTGGCGGCTCACTGGATGATGACGGTGTTTACAGCTATCGCCTGACCGGCCTGGCGCGCAGCGCCGATGCGCAACAGGAGATGAACAAAGAGAAGCGCTATACCCTTGCGCCTTCGTTCAGCTGGCGTCCCGATGCCAATACCCGCTTTGACCTGCTGACCTACTTCCAGAACGAACCGGAAACCGGCTATTACGGCTGGCTGCCGCGCGAAGGCACTGTGGTGGGCATCACCCGGCCGGACGGCAGCAGCTATAAGCTGCCCACCAATTTTGATGAAGGCGAAGACAGCAATAAGATCTCGCGCAACACCAAAATGGTTGGCTACAACTTTGAGCACAGCTTTAACGATACCTGGACGGTGCGCCAGAATCTGCGCTATGCCGAAATGCAGACCGATTATCGCAGTATTTATGGCCGAACTTTTAATCCAGCAACGCTGGAAATCAATAGGATGTATGCTGGTTCGAAAGAGAAACTTAACCAGTTTGCTGTTGATACTCAGGCGCAGGCAAAATTTGCCACTGGCGCTGTTGAACATACTGTTTTAGTAGGTGTTGATTACCAGCGTACCCGAAATGATATTGATGCAATATTTACGGGCGCAACGCCAATAAGCATAGTCAATCCACAGTACGGTAACGATAGTCTGGTTGGTGCACCTTACTTATATCAATATCTGAATAAACAGGAACAGACTGGCTTATACACGCAGGATCAAATGGAGTGGAATAGGTGGGTCCTGACGCTGGGAGGCCGCTATGACTACGCAATGACATCAGCGTTAAATCGTAACGGTGATGTCGAGGATAAGAATCACGATCAGGCATTTACCTGGCGTGGTGGTCTGAACTATGTGTTTGATAATGGTATTGCACCTTATTTCAGTTACAGCGAGTCCTTTATTCCAACGTCCGGAACGACCTCAACCGGTAAGGCTTTCGATCCTTCCCGCGCTAAGCAGTATGAAGCTGGCGTAAAATACGTACCTAAAGATCGGCCAATTGTCATTACTGCTTCGGTTTATCAAATCACCAAGGATAAGAATTTAACTGTCGATCCGTCTAATTCGTCATTTAGCGTGCAGAGCGGTGAAATTCGATCGCGTGGTATTGAATTCGAAGCGAAAGCGGCGGTCAACGCGAATGTTAATGTGACAGCTGCATATGCGTACACAGATGCAGAATATACGCATGATACGACTTTAAAAGGCAGAACACCGGTTCAGGTGCCGAAGCATATGGCATCGCTTTGGACAGATTATACCTTCCATGAAACGGCGCTGTCTGGATTTACCATCGGTGCTGGTGTTCGCTATACCGGTGAAAGCAAAGGATTGTATGAAGAGTCAATCCAGAACGGAGCGAAATCCAACCAGAACTTTGACGTCGCCGCCTACACCACTGTAGATGCCGCACTGAAATATGATCTGGGCCGCTTCGGCTTGCCGGGCTCAACCGTCGGCGTCAACATCAACAACCTGTTCGATCGCGAATACGTTGCCAGCTGCTACCGCGACTACGCCTGCTACTGGGGCGCAGAGCGCCAGATCGTCGGTACCGCCACCTTCCGCTTCTGATACTGAACACAGGGCGCTGTGGCGCCCGTTAACCAGGGATTATCATGCAGCATCCGCACCACGCAGAAACCACCTTTTCACTGGAAAACGTCAGCTTCCGTGTGCCCGGCCGCACGCTGCTGCATCCGCTGTCGCTGACTTTCGCTCCGGGCAAAGTCACCGCGCTGATCGGGCATAACGGTTCCGGTAAATCCACGCTGCTGAAGATGCTCGGCCGTCACCATGCCGCCAGCGAAGGGCGCGTGATGCTCAACGGTGAGGCGGTTGATACCTGGAGCAGTAAAGCTTTTGCACGACAGGTGGCCTATCTGCCGCAGCAGCTGCCTGCGGCGGAGGGCATGACGGTGCGCGAGCTGGTGGCGATTGGGCGCTATCCGTGGCACGGTGCGCTGGGGCGCTACGGCCAGGAAGATCGCGATCGGGTAGACGAGGCGATTGCGCTGGTTGGACTGAAACCCTTCGCCGGGCGGCTGGTGGACAGCCTGTCCGGCGGCGAGCGGCAGCGTGCGTGGCTGGCGATGCTGGTGGCGCAGAACAGCCGCTGTCTGCTGCTGGATGAACCCACCTCGGCGCTGGATATCGCCCATCAGGTTGATGTGCTGGCGCTGATTCAGCGCCTCAGCCACGAACGCGGCCTGACGGTGATAGCGGTACTGCACGATCTCAACATGGCGGCTCGCTACTGTGACCAGCTGGTGGCGCTGCGCGCGGGCGAAGTGATCGCCGAAGGCGGACCGGAAGCGATTATGCAGGCCGGGGTGCTGGGTGATATTTATGGCATTCCGATGGGCATTCTGCCGCATCCGCAGGGCGGCGCGCCCGTCAGTTTTGTCTACTGAGGCCTTGTGATGTTCGACATTTCCCGTCGCCGTCTGCTGACCGCGCTGGCGCTCTCACCGCTGATGAACCTTGCACCGCTGCGCGCCGCGCCGCCGGACAGCCAGCGCATCCTGGCGCTGGAGTGGCTGCCGGTGGAGTTGCTGATGGCGCTCGGCGTCGCCCCGCTCGGCGTGGCCGATCTGCACAACTACGCCATCTGGGTGGGTGACCCGGTCTTGCCGGCCGGCACTCTCGATCTCGGCTTACGCACCGAACCCAATCTGGAACTGATGACCCAGCTGGCACCGTCGCTGATCCTGCACTCCAACGGTTACGGCCCGGCGGTCGATAAGCTGGAGCGCATTGCGCCGACAATGGGCTTTGACCTCAACAGCGGCGATGGCAAACCGTTCACCACTGCGCGCACATCGCTGCATGCGCTGGGTGCCCGGCTTGGCCTTGAAGCGCAGGCACAGGCCCATTTGCACTGGGTGGATGGTGAAGTGGCTGCCGCGCGTGAGCGGTTACGTCCGTGGGCGCAGCGTCCGCTGCTGCTGATGTCGCTGATGGATCCGCGTCACGCCATTACCTTCGGTAAAGGCAGCCTGTTCCTCGAAGTGATGGAGCAGCTTGGCCTGCGCAATGCCTGGCAGGGCGAAACCAACTTCTGGGGCAGTGCGGTGGTCGGGCTGGAGCGGCTGGCGGAGGTCGGTGACGTTGAGGTGATCTGCTTCGATCACGATAACGAACGCGATATGCAGCAGGTGACGCAAAGCGCACTGTGGCAGGCGCTGCCGTTTGTCCGTTCCGGCCGTTTCCGGCGGGTGCCGGCGGTGTGGTACTACGGCGCCACTTACTCAGCCATCAAATTTATTCGCGTGCTGGAACGCGCGCTGGAGTCGCACTGATGCGCAACCGTCTGTTTCCCGTCGCGCTGCTCAGCGTGCTCAGTTTACTGGCGCTGGCGCTCACGTTTATCAACCTGCGCCAGGCGCTGCCGCTGGCGCAGTGGCAGCAGGCGATGTTTGCGCCGGATATCGATAACATCCGTCAGGTGGTGTTCCACTACAGCCTGCTGTCGCGGCTGGCGCTGGCGCTGCTGGTCGGGGCCGGACTTGGCCTCGCGGGCCTGCTGTTCCAGCAGGTGCTGCGCAATCCGCTGGCGGAGCCGACCACGCTGGGCATCTCTTCCGGCGCGCAGCTTGGCCTGACCGTCGCCACCCTGTGGCAGCTGCCGGGCGGGGAGCTGACGCAGCAGTTTGCCGCAATGGGCGGGGCGGTGCTGGTCGGCGTGCTGGTGTTTGGCATCGCCTGGGGCAAGCGTCTGTCGCCGGTGACGCTGATCCTGGCCGGTCTGGTACTGAGCCTGTATGCCGGCGCGGTTAATCAAATCTTTGCCATCTTCAATCACGATCAGCTGCAAAACATGTTTCTGTGGAGCACCGGCGCGCTGAACCAGCTCGACGGCCGCAACGTGGCGCTGCTGTGGCCGCGCCTGCTGCTGGCGTTCGCACTGGCGCTGGCGCTGTTGCGTCCGCTGACGTTGATGGGGCTGGATGATGGCGTGGCAAAAAACCTCGGTCTGGCGCTGTCGGCGGCGCGCATTGCCGCGCTGGCGCTGGCGATCCTGCTCAGTGCGCAGCTGGTTAACGTCGCCGGCATCATCGGCTTTATCGGGCTGTTCGCGCCGCTGCTGGCGAAGATGCTGGGGGCGCGTCGTCTGCTTAGCCGCTTGCTGCTGGCGCCGCTGATTGGCGCACTGCTGCTGTGGCTGGCCGATCAGTGCGTGCTGTGGCTGACCGCGCACTGGCGTGAAGTGTCAACCGGAACGGCTACCGCGCTGATTGGCGTGCCGATTCTGCTGTGGCTGCTGCCGCGTCTGCGCACGGGCTCGCTGCCGCCGGCGATGAATGCCGGCGACACAGTGCCGCAGGAGCGGCAGGCCGTGCTGCGCTGGTGCCTGGCGGGCGTGATGATTCTGGCGCTGTGCAGTCTGGCAGGCATTGCGTTTGGACGCGACGCACACGGCTGGACGTGGGTCAGCGGCGATATGCTGCAACAGCTGCTGCCGTGGCGCGTGCCGCGCGTGCTGGCGGCGTTGGTGGTCGGCACGATGCTGGGCGTCGCCGGGGTGCTGATTCAGCGCCTGACCGGTAATCCAATGGCCAGTCCGGAAGTGCTGGGCATCAGCTCCGGAGCGGCCTGCGGGGTGGTGGTTATGCTGTTCTTTGTGCCCGGCAACGCGGTCGCCTGGCTGCTGCCTGCCGGCGTGCTGGGCGCCGCGCTGACGCTGCTGGTGATTATGCTGGTGGCCAGCCGCGGCGGTTTTGCACCGGAACGCATGCTGCTGGCCGGAATGGCGCTGAACAGTGCGTTCGTCACGTTACTGATGGTGTTGCTGGCGAGCGGCGATCCGCGCATGGCCGGGCTGCTGAGCTGGATTTCCGGCTCGACGTACAACATCTCAATGACGCAGGCGCTGCAGAGTGCTGTCGTGGGCATGATACTGGTGGCGCTGGCACCGCTGGCCAGCCGCTGGCTGACGCTGCTGCCGCTCGGCAGTGCCACGGCGCGCTCAGCCGGCATGGCGCTGAACCGATCGCGCTTCGGCCTGCTGTTGCTGGCGGCCGCGCTGACCGCCACCGCGACGCTCACTATCGGTCCGCTGAGTTTTATTGGCCTGATGGCGCCGCATATTGTGCGCATGCTCGGCTTCCGTCGCGCGCTGCCGCAATTGCTGATGGCTGGCCTGCTCGGCGGGGGCCTGCTGGTGTTCGCCGACTGGTGCGGCCGCATGCTGGCCTTCCCGGATCAAATCCCGGCAGGCCTGATGGCGACCTTCTTCGGCGCGCCGTATTTTATCTGGCTGCTAAGGCGCGCTTAGTGAAGCGGGGCGCTATGAATGGCGCCCCGGCAGGTTTACAGCTGCGCGAAGCAGCGGCGGGCGGCATCGACGGTGCGCTGAATATCTTCCTGGCTGTGCGCCAGTGACATAAAGCCGGCCTCATAGGCCGATGGCGCGAGGTAAACACCTTCCTGCAGCATCAGATGGAAGAAACGCTTAAAGCGCTCCACATCGCACTTTGTCACGTCGGCGTAGCAGGTCACGCTGTCGGCGTCGGTGAAGAAAATACCGAACATGCCACCGACGTGGTTCACCACCAGCGGGATATTTTCCGCCTCTGCCGCCGCCAGCAGGCCAGCACACAGCTGGTCGGTGAGTGCGGTTAAGGTCGCATGGGTGCCAGGCTGCGCAATCTGCGACAGGCAGGCAAAACCGGCGGCCATGGCAATCGGGTTGCCGGACAGCGTGCCCGCCTGATAAACCGGGCCGGTGGGGGCCAGCGCGGCCATCACTTCGCGGCGGCCGCCAAAGGCACCAACCGGCATACCGCCGCCGATGATCTTGCCGAGGCAGGTCAGGTCTGGCGTAACGTCGTAATAAGCCTGGGCACCGCCCAGCGCCACGCGGAAGCCGGTCATCACTTCATCAATAATCAGCAGCGCGCCAAACTCATCACACAGCGCACGCAGGCCCGGCAGGAATTCCGGCTGCGGCGGGATGCAGTTCATGTTGCCTGCCACCGGTTCGACGATGATACAGGCGATCTCTTGCGGATACTGCTCAAACGCCGCGCGCACCGAGTCGAGATCGTTATAGGTGCAGGTCAGGGTGTGACGGGCGAAATCCGCCGGCACGCCCGGCGAGTTGGGCTGGCCGAGGGTCAGCGCACCGGAACCGGCTTTCACCAGCAGGCAGTCAGCGTGGCCGTGGTAGCAGCCCTCAAATTTGATGATTTTGTCACGCTGGGTGAAACCGCGCGCCAGGCGGATGGCGCTCATGGTGGCTTCGGTGCCGGAGTTAACCATACGCACCATGTCCATGCTCGGCACCAGCTCGCACACCAGCTCGGCCATCTTCACTTCCATCTCGGTCGGCGCGCCAAAACTCAGGCCGCGCGCGGCGGCTTCGATCACCGCATTGCGTATGGTGGCGTTATTGTGGCCCAGCACCATCGGTCCCCAGGAGCCGACGTAATCAATATAGGCTTTGCCATCGGCATCATACAGATAGGCACCGTCGGCGCGTTCGATGAACAGCGGCACGCCGCCCACACCGGTAAAGGCACGCACCGGGGAGTTCACGCCGCCCGGGATCAGGCGTTGTGCTTCGGCATACAGGTTTTCTGACTTACTCATGGTTCGGCTCCTGCTGTTCTGGAAAAAATCTGGCGCCATTCTACGGAAGAGCGGCCGGTGAAGAAAGGCGCGCGGCCGCTTGCGCCTGCGACATTGCTATACTTTATGCCATAACTGGCGGCACACAGTGTCAAGGGCGCTACTTGATTGCACTGGACGGCTGGCAGATAATAGCGAAATTGAGGTCGTTTTCTGACCTGGACGTTTACCCGGAGTAAAAGATGAGTGACGACGTAGCCGCGCTGCCTCTGCAGTTCACCGATGCAGCAGCGAAAAAAGTAAAAAACCTGATTGCGGATGAAGAGAATCCGGCGCTGAAACTGCGCGTATATATCACCGGCGGGGGCTGCAGTGGCTTCCAGTATGGTTTTACTTTTGACGATCAAATGAATGACGGCGACATGACCATCGAGAAGCAGGGTGTGGCGCTGGTAGTTGACCCGATGAGCCTGCAGTATCTGGTGGGTGGATCGGTTGACTACACCGAAGGTCTGGAAGGTTCCCGCTTTATCGTGACCAATCCCAACGCCAAAACCACCTGCGGCTGCGGCTCCTCTTTCAGCATCTGATGCTGGGCTGGCTGCCGTTCTGGCAGCCATGATTTACCACTCAATTGTCACTAAGCGAGCCGTTTCACGGCGCAACGCATCGCGGTTCAGTACGCTTTGTGTCACGCGCGGCTGCGCGCTGAAATGCCGGCCGCAGTCAACAGACGGCAGCGTCTGCTCACTCGGGCGTGAGATATCGCAGCGGGAGAAGATCGTCAGCGAGACGGCGATAGAGCCCGTGGTGGTTGCCGCACCGATCGGTGCAGCCACGATCAGCCCTATGGCCAGCAGCAGCGCTCTGGTCATGGTGAAATCCTGGTGATGTCAAAAGTGCGCTACGCGCTAAAAGGGCACAGAGCATACGTGGCCGCTGTGCCTTGTTATTTGATTTTCGACATGAATCGTCGAATCTTTAGTCTGGTAATGCTTTATTTTTCGTCGGATGTAAAGCTTCGCATAATTGTTTTGCTGCCAGCAGCAGGCGCGGACCCGGCCGGCTCAGCCAGTCATCGTTAAGCGCAATCACCGGTACGTTAAGCTGCGGCTGCCAGAAGCGCGCGACGCTGGCGGCGCGGCTGGCATCACCGCCAGTGACAATCGCCTGCGGGTGCCGCGTCAGCACCTGTTCCCGGCTCACCTGAGGCCAGCTTACGCTGCTGTCAGCAAAGATATTGCGACCGCCGCACAGGGTGATAACCTCATTCTGCAGCGTGCTGCGCGCGGCGGTAAACAGCGGCTGCTGGCCAAACTGCAAAAACAGCGGCACCGGCGTTTGCTGCTGATAGCGCTGACGCAGCGTCTGCAGCTGCTGGTGTAACGCCTGTGCGGCCGCTGTGGCCCGCTGGGGCTGTGGGCTCCAGCGCTGCAGCGCCGCCAGCGCGTTAATCATCTGATCGAGTGATTGCGGATCGATCCATTCCACATGGATGCCCAGACGCTGCAGCTGCTCCACCTGGCGCAGCGGATTGCCGCCGCGCCAGGCCAGCACCACATCCGGTCTGAGCTGCACAATGCGTTCAACGCGAATGCCCTGCCAGTTCGCCACCTGCTCCAGCTGGCGAGCAGCGGCGGGATAGTCTGACCAGGCGCTCACCGCCACCGGCGTGATGCCGGCGGCAAACGCCAGTTCGGTGAGATGCGGCGACAGGGTAATGACGCGCGGTGCGGCCAGCAGACTGTGGCACAGCAGCCACAGCCCGAGCAGCAGATATTTAGCCACGCGCCAGCTGAGCCAGCAGGTTTTCCACCATCAGCGACGACTGTTTAGCCGCCACGCTGAGGAACTCTTCGAAACTCAGATGCGACGCTTTATCGGCCACGTCAGAAATAGCGCGTACCACCACGAACGGCACCTTAAACTGATGGCAAACGTGACCAATCGCCGTGGCTTCCATCTCTACCGCAATCGCCTGCGGGAAGGTGCTGCGGATACGCTCCAGCGGCGCGGCGCCATTGATAAAGGCGTCACCGCTGACCACCAGACCGCGCACCGCGTTGAGATCCAGCTGTTTGATCACCTGCTCTGCGGCGGCAATCAGCGCACTGTCCGCGACAAACGCCGCCGGGCAGCCCGCCATCTGACCAGGCTCATAGCCAAAAGCGGTGACATCGGCATCGTGATAACGCACTTCATCGGACACCACGATATCGCCCACCTGCAGGGTTGGCGCCAGACCCCCTGCGGAACCGGTGTTGATCACCAGATCCGGTTTGCACAGCTCCAGCAGCAGCGTGGTACCGAGCGCCGCCGCGGTTTTGCCGATGCCCGATTTCAGCAGAGCCACCTCAACGCCGTTGAGCGTACCGGTGTAAATTTCGCAGCCGGCCAGCGTCAGCGTCTGACGGTTTTCAATTTTGTCACGCAGCAGTGTGACTTCCTGCTCCATCGCGCCAATAATGCCTGCTTTCATAAAGAATCTCGCTGTAGTTATGGATGTATAAGGCTAAAGTGAGGCATAGTCTAACATGGCTCAATGGGGATCAATTCAGGAAAAAATAAGGGGTAACAATGGCGACGATCAATTTCAGGAAGAAGATCAGTTTCACCCGCCCTTATACCAGTCGCAAAGATCCCGAAGGCGAATACTTTATTACCCGCCACTTTGAAAGCGATCGTGGACGCATTATTAATTCTGCCGCGATTCGCCGTCTGCAACAAAAAACCCAGGTGTTTCCGCTGGAGCGGAATGCGGCCGTGCGCTCGCGCCTGACCCATTCGCTTGAGGTGCAGCAAACCGGGCGTTACATCACCAAAGAGATTCTGCATACGCTGAAAACCCAGGGCGGCGGGCTGGCGGCTTACGGCCTCGATGGCTTTGAAGGCGCGGTCGAGAGCCTGGTGGAGATGGCCTGCCTGCTGCACGACGTCGGCAACCCGCCGTTTGGCCATTTTGGTGAAGCGGCGATCAATGACTGGTTTGATGACAACCTGCCGGCCGAACTGGTGGATCCGCTGGTGGCGGGCGTGGCGGATGACGCGCAGCGTGCCGATTTCGACCGGTTAAATGCAATGATTCGTCAGGATTTGTGCCATTTCGAAGGGAATGCGCAGGCCATTCGTCTGGTACATACCCTGCTGCAGCTAAATCTTAGCTATGCGCAGGTGGCGTGTATTTTAAAATACACCGCGCCGGCGTGGTGGCAGGGCGATAAGCCGGCGGAGTTCAGCGTGTTAATGAAAAAGCCGGGTTTCTATTTATCCGAGCGTGAATATGTGGCCGATCTCCGCGCGGCAACGGATATACCTGAGCACCACCGTTATCCGCTGACCTGGATAATGGAAGCGGCTGACGATATCTCCTATTGTATTGCCGACCTTGATGACGCCGTTGAAAAAGACATCTTCACCGTCGATACGCTCTATCATTCTTTGCTCAACGCCTGGGGTCCGGTGAAACCCGGCGACGCGTTCAGCCGCACCATTAATGAAGCGTGGAAAGAGGCCAATCAGAAAAAGCGTCGCAGTATTAGCGATCAATTTTTCATGTCGCTGCGGGTTAACGTCCAGAGTGTACTGGTCAGCCATGCGGTGCGCCGCTTTGTTGATAATTTACCTGCCATTTTTGCCGGCAGCTTTAACCATGCGCTGCTGGAAGATGACGGTGATGAAGGGCGTCTGTTAAAATTATTTAAAACTGTGGCGCGCCAGCAGGTGTTTAATCACCCTGAAGTTGAGCAGCTGGAATTACAGGGTTATCGGGTCATTAAAGGATTACTGGAAATTTATCAGTCGCTGATGCAGCTCGATTATGAACAGTTTACCACGTTAATGAATGAGGATTTTCTCGCGAAACATCCGATCGAAACCCGACTGTTTCATAAACTTTCCGGTAAACATCGTAAAGCTTATCAGCAACAGATGCGTAACCTGGTGGTGCAGCATAAATATCAGCGATTGTTATGGGAACGTTATTATCGCTCGCGGCTGATTCAGGACTATATCAGCGGGATGACGGACAATTACGCCTGGGATGAGTATCGTCGGTTGATGGCGGTGGAATAAGCGCAGTTTTGTAAAGACGAAGAATAAATTTTTACCTTTGCCCAATACTTTATCAGGAACTTCGCGCTAAAAACTTAATCTCATCATCACGACCACAGCAATGGTCTGCACGTTAATTTCAGAGAGACACAGACGAATGAAAAAAAGCACATTAATGTTAAGTGCGCTGGCGCTTAGTCTGGGCATGGCGTTAAGCCCTGTCAGTGTTTTCGCGGCGGAGACAGCGTCTTCCTCCAGTCAGCAATTGCCCAGCCTGGCACCCATGCTGGAAAAAGTGATGCCTTCCGTGGTCAGTATCAGCGTGGAAGGCAGCACCACGGTGAAAACCCCGCGCATGCCGCAGCAGTTCCAGCAATTCTTTGGCGATAATTCCCCGTTCTGTCAGGACGGATCGCCGTTCCAGGGTTCACCCATGTGCCAGGGCGGCGGCGGTGACGGTAGCGACGATGGCGCCAACGCGCAGAAGCAGCAGTTCCGCGCGCTGGGTTCTGGGGTAATCATCAACGCCGACAAAGGCTATGTGGTTACCAACAACCACGTGGTAGATAACGCCACCAAAATTCAGGTACAGCTGAGCGATGGCCGTCGCTACGATGCTAAGGTCATCGGCAAAGATCCGCAGTCTGACATCGCGCTGATCCAGCTGCAGGATGCGAAAAACCTGACGGCAATTAAGATCGCAGACTCCGACAATCTGCGCGTCGGTGATTACACCGTGGCCATCGGTAACCCGTACGGCCTGGGCGAAACGGTCACGTCCGGCATCGTCTCGGCGCTGGGGCGCAGCGGCCTTAACGTCGAAAATTACGAAAACTTTATCCAGACCGATGCCGCCATCAACCGCGGCAACTCCGGCGGTGCGCTGGTTAACCTGAACGGCGAGCTGATCGGTATTAACACCGCGATCCTCGCACCGGACGGTGGCAACATCGGTATCGGCTTTGCCATCCCGAGTTCCATGGTGAAAAACCTGACCGCGCAGATGGTGGAGTATGGCCAGGTGAAACGCGGCGAGCTGGGCATTATGGGCACCGAGCTCAACTCCGAGCTGGCTAAAGCGATGAAAGTGGATGCGCAGCGCGGCGCCTTTGTCAGCCAGGTGCTGCCAAACTCCGCGGCGGCGAAAGCCGGCGTGAAAGCGGGCGATGTGGTGGTCTCTATGAACGGTAAAGCGCTGACCAGCTTTGCGGCGCTGCGTGCGGAAGTCGGCTCGCTGCCGGTCGGCACCAAACTGCAGCTGGGCCTGCTGCGCGACGGCAAACCGCTCAACGTGACGGTTGAGCTGCAGCAGAGCTCACAGGATAAAGTGCAGTCCGCGACGATTTACACCGGCATTGAAGGCGCCGATCTCAGCAACGTCGACAGCAACGGCCAGAAGGGCGTGCGCGTTGACAGCGTGAAAGCCGGCAGCGCAGCGGCACGTATCGGCCTGAAGAAAGGCGATGTGATCCTCGGTGTGAACCAGCAGGCGGTAAGCAACCTTGGCGAGCTGCGTAAAATCCTCGACACCAAACCGTCGGTGCTGGCGCTCAACGTCAAGCGCGGCGACAGCAGCCTCTATCTGCTGATGCAGTAATCCTTGTATTGGTCTCTCAGGCGAGCTTCGGCTCGCCTTTTTTATTGCCTGTATGCTGCTGCGCCCCAGTCATCTGTGCCTTCCCAGTGTGACCGCTGCCGCAATTCCGGTAATCGCCCTGCGGCTATGTGCAGTTGCACAATGCCAGGGGCAATCGGGATGCGTATTCTGTCGGTTCGTCCCGAATTCTGGAGTGTTTGATGGCCACCTATCATCTTGATGCGCGACTGGCTCAGGATATCGTTGCCCGCACCATGAAAATTATCGATAGCAATGTCAATGTGATGGATGCGCGCGGCCGCATTATTGGCAGTGGCGATCGCGAGCGTATTGGCGAATTGCACGAGGGCGCGCTGCTGGTGCTGTCACAGGGCAGGGTGGTTGATATTGACGAAGCGGTGGCTAAACACCTGCACGGCGTGCGGCCGGGCATCAATTTACCGCTGCGCATTGACGGCGACATCGTCGGCGTGATTGGCCTCACCGGCCAGCCCAGCACGTTACGCCATTACGGCGAGCTGGTGTGCATGACGGCAGAGATGATGCTGGAACAGGCGCGCCTGCTGCATATGCTGGCGCAGGACAGCCGCCTGCGTGAGGAGCTGGTGCTGAACCTGATCCGCAGCGATACGCTGTCGCCAGCGCTGAACGAATGGGCGCAGCGACTGGGCATCGATCTCAATCAGCCGCGCGTGGTGGCGGTGGTGGAAGTGGACAGCGGACAGCTGGGGGTCGATAGCGCGATGTCGGAGCTGCAGCAATTACAGACGCTGCTGACCACGCCCGATCGCGACAACCTGATCGCCATTGTTTCGCTCACCGAAATGGTGGTGCTGAAGCCAGCGCTGAATGCCCATGGCCGTTACGATCAGGACGATCATCGCCGCCGCGTCGATCAATTGCTGCAGCGCATGAAAGAGAGCGGTCAGGTGCGGATGCGCATCGCGCTCGGCAATTTCTTTACCGGGCCCGGCAGCATTGCGCGCTCTTATCGCACCGCCCGCACCACCATGATGGTGGGCAAACAGCGCATGCCGCAGCAGCGGAGCTTCTTCTATCAGGATCTGGTGCTGCCTGTACTCCTGGATAGCCTGCGCGGCGGCTGGCAGGCCAGCGAGCTGGCACGTCCGCTGGCAAAGCTGAAAAGTATGGACAATAACGGTTTGCTGCGGCGCACGCTGGTTGCGTGGTTCAGTCATAACGTGCAGCCGAGCGCCACAGCGCGTGCGCTGTTTATTCATCGTAATACGCTGGAGTACCGCCTGAACCGCATCTCGGAACTGACCGGCCTCAACCTGGCGAACTTTGACGATCGGCTGCTGCTGTATGTGGCGCTGCAGCTTGATGAGCAGGCATAAAAAAGGCCAGCAATGGCTGGCCTGAGAAGTGGCGGGAATTAGCGACCGTTGCGGGTCAGCTGATCGAGATCGGATTCGATTTCCGCGATTTTGTTCGACACCACGTTCTCCAGATGGCGCAGATCGGCGAGGATTTTGCGCTTCAGATCCACTTCTACCTGATCGCGCTGGCAGATCTGATCCAGTTCGTCGATCACGTAACGCAGATTAGGGCTGATTTCCTGAATCTCTTTATAACCCTGGGTGGTGTGATCGGCCACCACGGTTTTGCGCTGACGCGGGTATTTAAACTTCACGCTTTTGGCGAAGAACTCGCCCTTGTCTTTGCGGAAGTAGATTTTCAGGATGTCGTTGTTGGCTTCCTGACGCAGGCTGTAGCGGTCAATGTCTTCAGGATTGCTGATACCTAAGCTTTTCAGGTTGTCGTACATAGCGTTTATATTCCATCTGAGAGTGAGTGAGCGCGCAGGATTATCATCATCATTCGGCTGCGTAATAAGCGCAACGAACCGAACGCTTACGGCATACTTAATCAACTGTAGACACAAAAACCGGGATGAACAGTGCGCGACCGGAGTTAACTGGCGCGGATTATGACCTGTTTGAAAAACAAACGCACCTGTTAATTCGCGGCGCGAAACAGGTAATAGCGGCAGGAGTGTAAAGAAAAAATGACGGGCCTGAATACAGGCCCGTGGGCATAAAAATAGGCGGGAAGAAAAAACTTAATCGATGGTACGCAGCAGTTCGTTGATGCCGGTTTTTGCCAGCGTTTTCGCGTCGACTTTCTTCACGATTACCGCACAGTACAGGCTGTAGCTGCCATCTTTAGACGGCAGATTACCGGAAACCACCACCGAACCTGCCGGTACGCGACCGTAGTGCACTTCACCGGTCTCACGGTCATAAATTTTGGTGCTCTGGCCGATGTAAACGCCCATAGAGATCACTGAGCCTTCTTCGACGATCACGCCTTCAACGATCTCGGAACGGGCACCGATAAAGCAGTTATCTTCGATGATGGTTGGATTAGCCTGCAGTGGTTCCAGTACGCCGCCGATGCCGACGCCGCCGGACAGGTGCACGTTTTTACCAATCTGCGCACAGGAGCCGACGGTGGCCCAGGTGTCTACCATGGTGCCTTCATCGACATACGCACCGATGTTGACATAGGACGGCATCAGCACGGTATTGCGCGCAATGAATGCACCCTGACGCACTGCGGCCGGTGGCACCACACGGAAGCCGGCGCTTTTAAAGCGCGCTTCATCCCAGCCGGCAAATTTCATCGGCACTTTGTCGTAGAAGCGGGTTTCTGCCCCGTCGATCACCTGATTGTCGTTGATACGGAACGACAGCAGTACCGCTTTTTTCAGCCACTGATGCGTTACCCATTCGCCGTTGATCTTTTCTGACACGCGCAGTTCACCGCTGTCCAGCAGGCCAATCACCTGGTTGATCGCTTCACGGGTGGCGCTGTCTACGCTGGTCGGCGTAATGTCGGCGCGGCGTTCAAAGGCAGATTCGATAACGCTCTGTAACTGTTGCATATTTAATTCCTGAGTCTGTCATTGCGGATGCACGCCAGCTGGCGTGCAGAGTAAAATTATCGGGCAAACATCCTTCATGCTGCAGAACGGTGGCGCGCCTATCGGAGCGAGATCCACGGATGGGCCGGGTCACCAGGCCAATGCATCGGCAACGTGAAGAATGTAAGCCGGGTCACATTTTATCGTTTGGATTAAGTACCTCTGTCAACCGTTGTTGCAGCACGGAGCGCATTTCGGCATCCAGCGCACGTCGTTCGCTGTTGGCAAGGATGAACAAATCCTCCACCCGTTCGCCGATGGTACTGATGCGGGCGCCGTGCAGCGAAACACCGAGGTCAGCAAACACTTCGCCGACGCGCGCCAGCAAACCTGGCTGGTCCAGCGCCACCAGCTCCAGATAGCTGCGGCGGTCGGTATGGGTGGGCAAAAAGTTGACTTCGGTATCGACGCTGAAGTGTTTCAGACGTGACGACGGCCGGCGCGTACGCGGTGGCACCCACTGCGTTTGCGTGATCGCCTGCTCCAGCGCCTGAATAATCAGCGGATGGCGATCCGCTGCCAGCGGACTGCCGTCCGGCTCCAGCACAATAAAGGTGTCCATGGCCATGCCGTCGCGGCTGGTAAAGATCTGCGCATCGTGCACGCTCAGATTACGGCGATCGAGTTCTCCGGCTACGGCGGCAAACAGGTAAGGGCGATCCGGGCTCCAGATGAAGATCTCGGTGCCGCCGCGCGTGGCCTGCGGGCTCACCAGCACCAGCGGTTTGCTGAGGTCATGATTGATCAGATGCCGCGCGTGCCACGCCAGCTGGTTGGGCGTATGGCGCAGGAAGTAGTCGGCGCGGCAGCGGCTCCAGATATGGTGCAGGCGCTCTTCGTTGAGATTTTCCATGCGCAGTAGCGCCAGCGCCTGCAGCCGGTGATGACGCACGCGCTCGCGCAGATCCGGGCTGTTCTCCATACCGCGGCGCAGCTGTTTTTCGGTGGCGAAGAACAGCTCACGTAGCAGGCTCTGTTTCCAGCTGTTCCACAGGCTTTCATTGGTGGCACAGATGTCGGCAACCGTCAGGCAGGCCAGATAGCGCAGCCGGTTTTCATTTTGCATCACTTCAGCAAACTGCTGAATCACCGTGGGGTCCTGAATGTCGCGACGCTGAGCAGTCACCGACATCAGCAGGTGATGACGCACCAGCCACGCCACCAGCTGCATTTCGCGCGAATTGAGGCCGTGCAGCTCAGCAAAGTCCAGCGCGTCCTGCGCGCCAAGAATCGAGTGGTCGCCGCCGCGCCCTTTGGCGATATCGTGCAGCAGCGCGGCCATCAGCAGCAGCTCCGGCTGTGGCAGGCGCGGCCACAGCTCGACGCACAGCGGGTGCATCGGGCGCGTGGCTTCGTCGGCAAAACTTTCCAGCTTCTGCAACACGCGGATGGTGTGCTCATCCACGGTGTAGGCGTGAAACAGGTCGAACTGCATCTGGCCGACAATATTGCCCCACAGCGGCGTATAAGCCCACAGTACGCTGTGGCGATGCATCGGCAGCAGCGCGCGCTTTACCGCGCCTGGATGGCGCAGAATCGCCATAAAGGTGCGGCGCGCTTCGGGGATCTGACACAGCGGCTGTTGCAGATGACGGCGGGCGTAGCGCAGCTGGCGTAGCGTGGTGGAATAGATGCCGGTGATGGTTTCGTTACGCACCATCACGTAAAACATGCGCAGAATCGCCTGCGGCTCGCGCTCAAACAGCGTGGGATCGCGCAGGTCGATCAGATTACCGCGCAGCTGAAAATCCTCATCGATGCTGCGCGGCTTCTCGGTGGTCGACAGCGCCAGAATGGCTTCGTCAAACAGCTGCAGCAGCATCTGGTTCAGCTCGCCGATACGGCGCGTGACGCGATAGAAATCTTTCATCATGCGCTCAACCGGCTCATTGCCTTCGCCGCCATAGTTGAGGCGCTGTGCCACGTTGAGCTGGCGATCGAACAGTAAGCGGTTATCGTAGCGCGGCAGCGTCAGGTGCAGCGCGAAACGGATGCGCCAGAGAAATTCCTGGCACTCATTGATCTCATTGCGTTCGGCTTCAGTGAGAAAGCCAAAGCCGACCATCTCATCCATGGTGGTGGCGCCAAAGTGGCGGCGCGCGACCCACTGCAGAGTATGAATGTCGCGCAGCCCGCCCGGGCTGCTTTTGATATCCGGTTCGAGGTTGTAGCTGGTGCCGTGATAACGCTGATGGCGTTCCAGCTGCTCCTCAATTTTGGCGGCGAAGAAGCGTGACGACGGCCAGAAACCGTCGCTGAAGATATTCTTTTGCAGTTCGAGAAACAGCGCCACGTCGCCGGTCAGCATGCGCGACTCAATCAGGTTGGTGGCGACGGTGAGATCCGACAAGCCCTCCAGCAGACACTCTTCCAGCGTGCGTACGCTGTGGCCGACCTCCAGCTTGAGATCCCACATCAGCGTCAGCAGTTCTGAGGTGCGCTGCGCGGCAGCTTCGTCCAGTGGCTGACGGCTCAGGATCAGCACGTCGATGTCCGACAGCGGATGCAGCTCGCCGCGGCCATAGCCGCCCACCGCCACCAGCGCGATCTCTTTCATCTGGTCAAAGCCAAACAGCCGCCACAGCCGGCGCAGCAGGCGATCGATAAACAGCGTGCGCGCATCAATCAGCGATTCAATATCGCTGCCGGCGTCAAAAGCGCTGCCCAGATGCTGCTGGAACTGTTCAAGATACTGTTTGAGTTTGTCGCGCGTCAGCGCGTCGTCTGGCCAGCTGGCGGGGGAATCGGTCAGGCCTTTGTGTACTGCTTCGGTCACGCTACCACTCATCAACATGCCTCTTCTGCGCCATAAAAAGCGGGCTTAACGCCGTGATGCCGTTCAGTTAGCCACCGTCCGTGACATCACCGCAGTAGCGGCGCGGGTTAACGCGCAACTGATGGCGCCGCTACGGGAGGTGCAGGGATGGGTGAACCTAAACTGACAGGCGTTCGTTTTGAGCCGGCCTGTTATCCTGATGACGAGCGTTACGCGTTGTTTTCCAGCACCGCTGGAATAGTGTCGTCGGCGCGCAGCGTCAGGATCTCACAGCCGTTTTCCGTCACCACAATAGTATGCTCATACTGTGCGGACAAGCTGCGATCTTTGGTTTTCACCGTCCAGCCATCTTTCATGGTGCGGATGCGATAATCACCGGCGTTTACCATCGGTTCGACGGTAAACGTCATGCCAGCCTGCAGCACCACGCCGCTGTCGTCGGCATCGTAATGCAGCACCTGCGGCTCTTCATGGAAGCCTTTACCGATGCCGTGTCCGCAATACTCGCGGACCACGGAAAAATCCTGTGCTTCCACGTATTTCTGAATCGCCCGGCCCAGTTCACGCAGGCGAATGCCCGGCTTCACCAGACGCAGCGCAATGTACAGGCTCTCCTGCGTAACCCGGCACAGGCGCTCGCCCTGAATCGTCGGTTTGCCGACGATGAACATCTTTGACGTATCGCCATGGTACTCATCTTTGATCACCGTGACGTCGACGTTAACGATATCCCCGTCTTTCAGCACGCGATCGTCGCTGGGAATACCGTGACATACCACTTCGTTGACCGAAATACACACTGATTTCGGGAAACCGTGGTAGCCGAGACAGGCTGAAATGGCCTGCTGCTTTTCGGTGATGTGCTGGTGGCACAGACGGTCAAGCTCGCCGGTGGTGACGCCTGGCACGACGTGTGGAGCAATCATCTCCAGCACTTCGGCAGCCAGACGGCCCGCCACGCGCATTTTTTCGATTTCTTCTGGGGTTTTGATTGAAATGGCCATTAAATAATCCGCAATCGCCGCAATTTTCGACAATAATGAGTTCTGTGGCAGTCATGTTAGCAGTCAGCAAATGGGCTGCCAAATCGGGATTATACCCTGCCGCTCATGCTAACAACTGTTGGCGTATTCCTGCGCATTGTGGTATAAAGCGCGCCGACGATTCTCTGTCACCTCGTATGAGAGGGCAGGAAACGCATAAATCTCATTATGTGTACTAAAACACACATGTATCGACACGTACGCCGGGGTGCCTCGTAAGAGGTCGGTTGTATGGGATACATGGAGGCCCAACCCCAAACAAACTTTTAGAGGTAATCATGGCAACTGTTTCCATGCGCGACATGCTCAAGGCTGGTGTTCACTTCGGTCACCAGACCCGTTACTGGAACCCAAAAATGAAGCCATTCATTTTTGGTGCGCGTAACAAAGTTCACATCATCAACCTTGAGAAAACCGTACCAATGTTCAACGAAGCCCTGGCTGAGCTGAACAAGATCTCTTCCCGTAAAGGTAAGATTCTGTTTGTTGGTACCAAGCGCGCTGCTGCCGAAGCGGTAAAAGAGTCTGCGCTGAGCTGCGACCAGTTCTTCGTTAACCACCGCTGGCTGGGTGGTATGCTGACCAACTGGAAAACCGTTCGTCAGTCAATCAAACGCCTGAAAGATCTGGAAACTCAGTCTCAGGACGGTACTTTCGACAAACTGACCAAGAAAGAAGCACTGATGCGTGCTCGTGAGCTGGCCAAGCTGGAAAACAGCCTGGGCGGTATCAAAGATATGGGCGGTCTGCCGGATGCACTGTTCGTTGTTGACGCTGACCACGAACACATCGCAATCAAAGAAGCAAACAACCTGGGTATCCCGGTATTTGCTATCGTTGATACTAACTCTGATCCAGACGGCGTTGATTTCGTTATCCCAGGTAACGACGATGCGATCCGTGCTGTAAGCCTGTACCTGACTGCCGTTGCCACTACCGTGCGCGAAGGCCGTTCACAGGACCTGGCTGAGCAGGCTGAAGAAGCTGCTGAAGCTTAATAAGGTTCGCTCTTTCTGAGAGCCCTTAGACATCAGATGTGATCTGTTAAGGGGCCGTGAAGGCCCCTTTATTTATCTCACTTAGTCACGCACCCTGTTCGGGCTGGCGGGGCAAGTAAATTTTCCGCAACAAGTTTCTGACAGTGTGAAAGCACTGCGAGACGAATCGAGGATTCTGGAATGGCTGAAATTACCGCTGCACTGGTAAAAGAACTGCGCGAGCGTACTGGCGCAGGCATGATGGACTGCAAAAAAGCGCTGACCGAAGCGAACGGCGACATTGAGCTGGCGATCGAGAACATGCGCAAGTCTGGTGCGATCAAAGCTGCTAAGAAAGCAGGCAACGTGGCTGCTGACGGCGTGATCAAAACCAAAATCGCTGGCGACTATGGCGTGATTCTGGAAGTGAACTGCCAGACTGACTTCGTGGCAAAAGATGCCGGTTTCCAGGCCTTTGCTGACAAAGTGCTGGACGCTGCTGCTGCCGGTAAAGTGACTGATGTGGAAGTTCTGAAAGCGCAGTTCGAAGAAGAGCGCGTGGCACTGGTTGCGAAAATCGGTGAGAACATCAACATCCGTCGTGTTGCTGTCCTCGAAGGTGCTGAGCTGAACGGCTATCTGCACGGCGCGCGCATCGGCGTACTGGTTTCTACCACCGGCGCTGATGAAGAGCTGAGCAAGCAGATTGCGATGCACGTTGCTGCCAGCAAGCCAGAGTTCGTGAAGCCAGAAGACGTTTCTGCTGACGTGGTTGAGAAAGAGTACCAGGTTCAGCTGGACATCGCGATGCAGTCTGGCAAGCCAAAAGAGATCGCAGAGAAGATGGTTGAAGGCCGTATGAAGAAATTCACCGGCGAAGTCTCTCTGACCGGTCAGGCTTTCGTTATCGATCCGAGCAAAACTGTTGGCCAGGCGCTGAAAGAGAAAGGCGCTGACGTGATCAACTTCATCCGCTTCGAAGTGGGCGAAGGCATTGAGAAAGTCGAATCTGACTTTGCAGCCGAAGTTGCTGCCATGTCCAAACAGTCTTAATGGTTTGCAGGAACCGCCGAGAGGCGGTTCTTTTTTGTCTGCGTTTTGGCGCAGCAATTTTCAGTCTCATCCCAATAGCTTTTCTCACGCGCTAAGCGGATGATCGATCAGATTTAACTTCTCATTCATCTTATCTTCCAGGAAGAATTGACCATGGCGACCAACGCAAAACCTGTATATCAACGTATCTTACTGAAACTGAGCGGCGAAGCACTGCAGGGTGCCGAAGGTTTTGGTATCGACGCGAGCGTACTTGACCGTATGGCGCAAGAGGTGAAAGAGCTGGTTGAGCTGGGCATTCAGGTGGGTGTGGTAATTGGTGGCGGTAACCTGTTCCGTGGCGCGGGTCTGGCGCAGGCAGGTATGAACCGCGTGGTCGGCGACCACATGGGGATGCTGGCGACCGTGATGAACGGCCTGGCAATGCGTGACGCACTGCATCGTGCGTACGTTAACGCGCGCCTGATGTCGGCGATTCCGCTGAACGGCGTGTGTGATAACTACAGCTGGGCAGAAGCCATCAGCCTGCTGCGCAATAACCGCGTGGTGATCTTCTCTGCCGGTACCGGCAACCCGTTCTTTACCACCGACTCAGCGGCCTGCCTGCGCGGCATCGAAATCGAAGCGGACGTGGTACTGAAAGCCACCAAGGTCGACGGCGTCTACTCAGCCGACCCGGTGAAAAATCCGGATGCCACGCTGTACGAACAGCTGACCTACGGTGAAGTGCTGGAAAAAGAGCTGAAAGTGATGGATCTGGCCGCCTTTACGCTGGCGCGCGACCATCAACTGCCGATCCGCGTCTTCAATATGAACAAGCCTGGCGCGCTGCGTCGCGTGGTGATGGGTGAAAAAGAAGGCACCCTGATTACGCATTAATACCCGACGCAGGATAAAATAAGGTATATTCTGTTGGCGCGCTGCACTGCTGTCGCGCAGCATTCAGGATGATCGATGTTTATCGATACCGTTTCCGTTCCGCTGCGTCCGGAAGTGGCCAGGTCAAACCGAATCCAAGGGTTTCAACGTGATTAACGATATTAAAAAAGATGCTGAAACGCGCATGGACAAATGCGTGGAAGCATTCAAAAACACCATCAGCAAAGTGCGCACCGGTCGTGCTTCGCCTTCACTGCTCGACGGCATCGTTGTGGAATATTACGGTACGCCAACGCCGCTGCGTCAGCTGGCCAGCGTCACCGTTGAAGATTCACGCACGCTGAAAATCAACGTGTTCGATCGCTCAATGGGTCCGGCAGTCGAGAAAGCTATCATGGCTTCTGACCTCGGCCTCAACCCAAGCTCAGCCGGTAGCGACATTCGTGTTCCACTGCCTGCGCTGACCGAAGAGCGTCGTAAAGATCTGATCAAGGTTGTGCGTGGCGAAGCCGAGCAGGGCCGTGTTTCCGTGCGCAACGTGCGCCGTGACGCGAACGACAAGATCAAGGCGCTGCTGAAAGACAAAGAGATCAGCGAAGACGACGAACGTCGCTCGCAGGACGAGATCCAGAAAATGACCGACGTTCGCATCAAGTACGTTGATGCGGCGCTGGCCGAGAAAGAGAAGGAACTGATGGAATTCTGATTCCGTCATTTGCCTGACAAAACGCCGTTCAGAGACGTAGTACGACTCTGGCGGCGTTTTACATTGTGCCCGGCGTACGCGCGGGCGCGCACCACGACTTCACAGGGACAGCACCATGAAGCGATTAACTCTGCTGGGTTCGACCGGCTCAATTGGCACCAGCACGCTGGCGGTAGTGGCGGCGCATCCTGAGCGCTATCAGGTGACTGCGCTGGTGGCAGGTCAGAATGTGGCGCTGATGGCCGAACAGTGTCAGCAATTTAAACCGCGCTACGCGGCGATGTCCGATGACGCTTCCGCTGCGGCGCTGCGTGAACGACTGAAAGCACTCAACATAGATACGGAAGTGCTCTCCGGCGTTCAGGCCGCCTGCGAACTGGCCGCGCTGGATGAGGTCGATCAGGTGATGGCCGCCATTGTGGGCGCTTCCGGTTTACAACCGACGCTGGCCGCCATTCGCGCCGGCAAAACCGTCCTGCTTGCCAATAAAGAATCGCTTGTCACATGCGGCCGTTTGTTTATGGAGGCGGTGCGCCAGCATCAGGCGCAGTTGCTGCCGGTTGACAGCGAGCACAACGCCATTTTTCAGAGTTTGCCCGCTTCCATACAGCATCAGTTGGGGTACGCTGATCTGCGGGAGAATGGCATCGAGTCGATTCTCCTTACGGGATCGGGTGGTCCTTTTCGTGACACGCCATTAGCCGAGCTGGCCGCTATGTCGCCAGATCAGGCCTGTGCGCATCCGAACTGGTCAATGGGGCGTAAAATCTCCGTTGATTCGGCCACCATGATGAATAAAGGTCTTGAATACATTGAAGCCCGCTGGCTGTTTAACGCCACCGACGCACAAATGGAGGTCATCCTGCATCCGCAGTCGGTGATTCACTCCATGGTGCGATACTGCGACGGTAGCGTGCTGGCACAGCTGGGTTCACCCGATATGCGCACGCCAATCGCCCACAGCATGGCCTGGCCGGCACGTATTACCGCAGGCGTAACGCCGCTTGATTTCACCCGAATGAAGGCGCTGACGTTTGCTGAGCCGGACTACGCACGCTATCCCTGCCTGAAGCTGGCAATCGATGCATGCGCAACCGGACAGGCGGCCACCACCACGCTGAACGCAGCCAATGAAGTCGCGGTAGCGGCATTTCTGCAGCATCAGATTCGCTTTACCGATATCGCGGCCATCAACAGTGAAGTGCTGGCAACCCTGCAGTGTCAGGAGCCGGGCAGCGTGGATGACGTGATGGAGATTGATCGGATTGCACGCGTGCGGGCCACGGCGTTGCTGCCGCGCTTTCGTTTAGCCGGTTGATGGTGGCGCTATTTGTTCGCTCAGGGTGAAAATGGTATAGTCGCTCGCTCGCGTTTTACGGCCCGACATTGTTTCGATGTCATCCGGTGAAGTTTCCGGCGTTTGCCGCAGGCGCAATGTATTCAGAAACCACAGCATTTCTGATGAAAGGAATTATTACGCGTTATGTCGTCCAACAATCACAATACAATCGATGACGGGTCGTACTGCACGCCACGTCACGTGGCCATCATTATGGATGGTAATGGTCGCTGGGCAAAAAATCAGGGCAAACTGCGTATTTCAGGCCACAAAGCCGGGGTAAAATCAGTACGCCGGGCCGTCAGCTTTGCGGTCAGCAACAAGCTGGAAGCGCTCACGCTCTATGCGTTCAGCAGTGAAAACTGGAGCCGACCGGTACAGGAAGTGACGGCCTTAATGGAATTGTTTGTCTGGGCGCTCGACAGCGAAGTCAAAAGCCTGCACAAGCACAATGTGCGTCTGCGCATTATTGGTGATATCAGCCGTTTCAATAACCGCATTCAGGAACGCATTCGCCGCGCCGAGGAACTGACTCAGCAAAATGATGGACTCACCCTCAACATTGCTGCCAACTATGGCGGCCGTTGGGATATTATCCAGGGTGTAAAAAAACTGGCTGAACAGGTTCAGGAAGGACTGCTACGTCCTGACCAGATAACTGAAGAAAGTCTGGCTCCGCATTTGTGTATGCAGGAGCTGGCGCCGGTGGATTTAGTGATAAGGACCGGGGGAGAGCATCGGATCAGCAACTTCCTGCTGTGGCAGATCGCCTATGCTGAGTTTTGGTTTACCGATGTTCTCTGGCCTGATTTTGATGAACACGTTTTTGAAGGTGCACTGAATGCATTCTCTCTGCGGGAGCGACGCTATGGCGGCGCTGCACCAGGCGGCGCCTGAGCAACCTGGGGGTAACCTTTGCTGAAGTCTCGTCTGATCACCGCGTTTATTCTGATTCCGCTGGTGATCGCTGCTCTGTTTTGGTTGCCGCTGTCCGGTTTTGCGATTACCACCATCATCATCTGCATGCTTGCCGCCTGGGAGTGGGGGCAGCTGGCGGGGATGGCAACGCGTCAGCAGCGTATCTGGCTGGCGGTGCTATGCGGCCTGCTGCTGGCGGTGATGCTGTTCACCCTGCAACCCTATCAACGTAATCTGCACCAGTTCCAGATGGAGAGCTCGCTCTGGGCCTCGCTGGGCTGGTGGATTGTCGCGCTGTTTCTCGTGCTGTTTTATCCGGCCTCCGCTGCGCTGTGGCGCGCATCGCGTCCGCTGCGCCTGCTGTTTGGCGTGCTGACCGTGGTGCCGTTCTTCTGGGGCATGATGGCGCTGCGCCAGTATCACTATGACACCGACCATTTCGCCGGCGCCTGGTGGCTGCTGTTCGTGATGTTCCTCGTCTGGGGCGCGGATTCCGGTGCTTACATGTTTGGTCGTCTGTTCGGCAAGCATAAGCTGGCGCCGAAAGTCTCGCCGGGCAAAACCTGGGAAGGCTTCTTTGGCGGACTGCTGTCATCGGCGATTATCGCCTGGCTGTTTGCGCTGCTGGCCCCGCTATCGGTGGCGCCGGGCACGCTGATTATCTGCGCCGTGATTGCCACGCTGGCCTCCGTGCTGGGCGATCTCACGGAAAGTATGTTCAAACGTGAAGCCGGTATCAAAGACAGCGGTAACCTGATTCCGGGGCACGGTGGTATCCTCGATCGCATTGATAGCCTGACAGCCGCGGTGCCGGTATTTGCCTGCCTGCTGCTGCTGGTGTTCCGCACCCTCTGAGGATAAGCGACGATGTTGAGCATACTCTGGAGTTTTGTCGCCTTTATCGTGGCGCTCGGCGTGCTGATTACGGTGCACGAGTTCGGCCACTTCTGGGTGGCGCGTCGCTGCGGTGTCAAAGTAGAACGCTTCTCGATCGGTTTCGGCAAAGCCCTGTGGCGTCGCA
The DNA here is from genome assembly GCF_059730925.1 of gamma proteobacterium symbiont of Axiagastus rosmarus. Lineage (NCBI taxonomy): Bacteria > Pseudomonadati > Pseudomonadota > Gammaproteobacteria > gamma proteobacterium symbiont of Axiagastus rosmarus. Next base: position 3,232,836 of record NZ_AP035925.1, on the reverse strand, counting down.
CTGATCGCCAGGGCACGGAATACGTGATCGCGCTGATTCCGCTCGGTGGCTACGTCAAAATGCTCGACGAGCGCGTAGAGAGCGTGCCCGCTGAGCTGCGTCATCAGGCCTTCAACAATAAAACCGTGCTGCAGCGTGCCTCAATCATTGCCGCCGGTCCCATCGCCAATTTCATCTTTGCCGTGTTTGCCTACTGGGTGGTGTTCATCCATGGTGTGCCGGGTGTTCGCCCGGTGGTCGGCGAAATTATGAGCGGTTCCGTCGCGGCAGAAGCGCAAATTACCTCCGGCATGGAACTTAAAGCGGTTGACGGTATCGAAACGCCTGACTGGGATGCTGTGCGCCTGGCGCTGATCGGTAAAATCGGCGACAGCAGCGCCACGCTGACCGTGTCACAGTTTGGTCAGCAGGCGACGCAGCAGAAACAGCTCAATCTGCGTGACTGGCAATTTGAACCGGACAAACAGGACCCGGTGGTCGCTTTAGGTATTCGACCGCGCGGGCCGCAAATCGAAACCACGCTGGCAGAAGTGCAGGCGCGTTCACCGGCAAGTGCTGCCGGTTTGCAAGCCGGCGACAGGATCGTTAAAGTCGATGGTCAGCCATTAACGCAATGGCAGGTTTTTGCGGCTCAGGTTCGGGATAATCCCGGCAAAAACATGGCGCTGGAGGTTGAGCGTAACGGTGAACCGTTAACGCTGACGCTAACGCCGGAAGCGAAACCGGGCAACGCAGCGGAAGGTTTTGCCGGGGTGATCCCGCGTGTTATCCCGCTGCCGGATGAGTACAAAACGGTAAAACAGTACGGACCTTTCGCCGCGATTGGTGAAGCCGGTGTCAAAACCTGGCAACTGATGAAGCTGACGGTTTCGATGCTGGGCAAGTTGATAACCGGGGACGTCAAGCTGAATAACCTGAGCGGGCCAATTTCGATTGCGCAGGGTGCCGGATTATCAGCTGAATATGGGGTGATTTATTACCTGATGTTCCTCGCGCTGATTAGCGTCAACTTAGGGATCATCAATCTGTTCCCTCTGCCGGTTTTAGATGGTGGACATCTGCTCTTTCTGGCGATCGAAAAGATCAAAGGTGGACCGGTGTCCGAGCGAGTTCAGGACTTCAGTTATCGCATCGGCTCAATTTTGCTGGTGCTTTTAATGGGGCTTGCACTTTTCAATGATTTCTCTCGCCTGTAATCGCTGGAACGCAGACAGGCGCGGGATGTGTTAGGAAAACGCATAACAACGATGGCGATGAAAAAGTTGCTCATAGCGTCGCTGCTGTTTAGCAGCGCCACCGTTTACGGTGCAGACGATTTCGTAGTGAAGGACATTCATTTCGAAGGTCTACAGCGAGTCGCCGTCGGCGCGGCTCTGCTCAGCATGCCGGTACGCGTCGGTGATACGGTGAATGATGATGACATCAGAAACACCATTCGCTCACTGTTCGCTACCGGTAACTTTGAAGATGTCCAGGTTCTGCGTGACGGCACCACCCTGATTGTTCAGGTGAAGGAACGTCCGACCATTGCCAGCATCACCTTCTCCGGTAACAAAGCGGTGAAAGAGGATCAGCTGAAGGAGAACCTTGAGGCCTCCGGTGTGCGCGTCGGCGAAGCGCTTGACCGCACCACGCTCTCTTCCATCGAGAAGGGGCTGGAGGACTTTTACTACAGCGTCGGTAAATATACCGCCAGCGTCAAAGCCATCGCGACGCCGCTGCCGCGTAACCGTGTCGATCTGAAATTCGTCTTCCAGGAAGGCGTATCGGCCAAGATCCAGCAGATCAACATTGTCGGCAACAAAGCGTTCAGCTCAGACGAACTGATCTCCCGCTTCCAGCTGCGCGATGAAGTGCCGTGGTGGAACGTGGTGGGCGATCGTAAATACCAGAAGCAGAAACTGGCGGGCGATCTCGAAACCCTGCGCAGCTTCTATCTGGATCGCGGTTATGCGCGTTTCAATATTGATTCCACGCAGGTGAGCCTGACGCCGGACAAGAAAGGCATCTACATCACCGTCAATATCACCGAAGGCGATCAGTACAAGATTGCCGGCGTGATCGTCAACGGCAGCATGGCGGGCCACTCGGCGGAAATTGAGCACCTGACGCAGATTCCTAACGGTGAGCTGTATAACGGCACCAAAGTCACCCAGATGGAAGATGACATCAAGAAGCTGCTGGGCCGTTATGGCTACGCCTATCCTCGCGTGGTGACGCAGCCGGAAATCAACGATGCGGATAAAACCGTTAAGCTGCACATCAACGTTGATGCCGGTAACCGTTACTACGTGCGTAAAGTGCGTTTTGAAGGTAACGACACCTCGAAAGATGCCGTACTGCGCCGCGAAATGCGTCAGATGGAAGGCGCATGGCTGGGCAGCGACCTCGTCGATCAGGGCAAAGAGCGCCTGAACCGTACCGGTTACTTCGAAACCGTGGACGTTGATACCCAGCGCGTTCCGGGCTCGCCAGACCAGGTTGACGTGGTTTACAAAGTTAAAGAGCGTAACACCGGTACCTTCAACTTTGGTGTGGGTTACGGTACGGAGAGTGGCGTCAGCTTCCAGGTCGGCGTGACCCAGGAGAACTGGCTCGGCACCGGTAATACCGTCGGCATCAGCGGTACCAAGAACGACTACCAGACTTACGCAGAATTCTCACTCACCGATCCGTACTTCACGGTGGACGGTGTGAGCCTCGGCGGCCGCCTCTTCTACAACGACTTTAAAGCGGATGATGCTGATCTCTCCGACTACACCAACAAAAGTTACGGTGTGGACGGTACGCTCGGCTTCCCGGTTAACGAAAATAACACGCTGCGCGTCGGCTTAGGTTATGTGCACAACGACCTGTCCAACATGCGTCCGCAGGTGGCGATGTGGCGTTACCTTGACTCGGTGGGTCGTCATCAGGGGCTGAATGATGACGGTGATTTCTCTGCGGATGACTTCACCTTCAACTACGGCTGGACGTACAACACGCTCGATCGTGGTTTCTTCCCGACGCGCGGTAACCGTACCAACCTGAACGGTAAAGTGACCATCCCGGGCTCTGATAACTCGTTCTACAAAGCGACGCTGGACACCCAGCAGTACGTGCCGCTGAACCGTGATGGCACCTGGGTGGTGCTGGGTCGTGGCCGTGTTGGCTACGGTGACGGACTCGGTGGCAAAGAGATGCCGTTCTATGAGAACTTCTACGCCGGCGGTTCCAGCACCGTGCGTGGCTTCCAGTCCAACACCATTGGTCCGAAAGCCGCTTACCTGAACGATCGTTCGTCGAGCTGTAATCTGACCGATCCGGACGGCATCTGTAAGTCTGACGATGCGGTGGGCGGTAACGCCATGGCGATCGCCAGCCTTGAGCTGATTACGCCAACGCCGTTCCTGAGCGAGAAATATGCGAACTCAGTACGTACCTCGGTATTTATGGATGCCGGTACCGTCTGGGATACCAAGTGGCAGAACACCGCGGAAACCCGCGCGGCAGGCATTCCGGACTACAGCGACCCGAACAACATTCGCGTCTCTGCCGGTCTTGCGCTGCAGTGGATGTCGCCACTTGGACCACTGGTGTTCTCCTACGCACAGCCAGTGAAGAAAGTCGAGGGAGACAAAGCAGAACAGTTCCAGTTTAACATCGGTAAAACCTGGTAAGGTTCTGAGCACGGAAGCAGAGTCGTAGTACGGCATCGCGCCGGCGCCAGACGGGAGCCGGACGATGCCAACACTGTGTCGCTGACACAAACGTTGATGGTAAGGAGTTTATAGTGAAAAAGTTGTTGTGTGCCGCAGGTCTGGGTCTTGCTTTAGCGGTTTCCGCGGGCGTTCAGGCTGCTGACAAAATTGCAGTGGTAAACGTGTCCAGCATTTTCCAACAGTTACCGCAACGTGCGACCGTTGCTAAACAGCTGGAAAACGAATTCAAGGGCCGTGCTACTGAGCTGCAGAGCCAGGAGCGCGATCTGCAGACTAAAATGCAGAAACTGCAGCGTGATGGTTCAACCATGAAGGCCAGCGACCGCAGCCGCATGGAAAAAGACATCATGTCACAGCGCGAAGCATTCTCGACGAAAGCGCAGGCTTTCGATCAGGATAACCGCCGTCGTCAGATGGAAGAGCGTAACAAACTGCTGAGCCGTATTCAGGACGCAGTGAAGAAAGTGGCGGACAGCGAAGGGTATGACGTGGTAATCGACGCCAATGCCGTTGCCTATGCTTCTAACGCGAAAGACATTACTGCTGACGTGCTGAAACAGGTTAAATAATCGATGTCATCAATTCGACTGGCTGATTTAGCCCAGCAGTTGGATGCAGAATTGCACGGAGATGGCGATATCGCCATCTCCGGCATTGCTTCTATGCAATCCGCCACCCCTGGTCAAATCACTTTTCTTGCCAACAGCCGCTACCGCGAGCAGCTCGCACAGGTTCAGGCCTCAGCCGTGGTGCTGACGGAAGCGGATCTGGAGTGGTGTAAAACCGCCGCGCTGGTGGTGAAAAACCCTTACCTGACTTATGCCCGCATGGCACAACTGCTGGACACCACGCCGCAGCCCGCGCAAAATATCGCGCCCAGCGCCGTGATCGATCCGAGCGCGAAGCTGGGGAACAATGTCTCGGTGGGCGCTAACGCGGTCATCGAGTCCGGCGTTGAGCTGGGTGATGACGTGGTGATTGGCGCCGGCTGCTTTGTCGGCAAGCGCACGCGCATTGGCCGTGGTTCCCGTCTGTGGGCCAACGTTACGGTTTATCATGAGATTCAGATTGGTCAGGATTGTCTGATTCAGTCTGGCACCGTGATTGGTGCCGATGGTTTCGGTTATGCTAACGACCGCGGCAACTGGGTGAAAATTCCTCAGCTGGGCACCGTGGTGATTGGCGATCGGGTAGAAATTGGCGCCTGTACCACGATCGATCGCGGTGCGCTGGATAACACTCTGATCGGCAATGGTGTTATCATAGACAACCAGTGCCAGATTGCGCATAACGTCGTGATTGGTGATAACACCGCGGTTGCCGGTGGTGTGATCATGGCGGGTAGTCTGAAGATTGGGCGTTACTGTATGATTGGCGGAGCCAGCGTCATTAACGGCCATATGGAAATCTGTGACAAAGTGACGGTAACCGGCATGGGCATGGTCATGCGTCCCATCACAGAGCCTGGGGTATACTCATCGGGTATCCCGCTGCAACCCAACAAAACCTGGCGTAAAACGGCAGCGCTGGTGATGAACATCGATGACATGAGCAAACGCTTAAAAGCCATCGAACGCAAGGTCGGCAAAGACGACTGAGCACATCCCGGCTCTACCCGCTTTCATAATAAAGCAGCGTACCTTCTTTCACCTCGGGGTTAACCAGAGTGCGGCAGCAGGTATCATGGTAAGCGAAACGCCACTGAACTGATTTGCGGCCTGCGAAAGATCATTTTGATCGGTGCAGGCCGTGTTATTGTTGCCATCAGATTTTTTAGGACAGGAAGAGTATTTTGACAACTGAAACGCATACTCTGAAAATTGAAGAGATTTTAGAACTGCTGCCGCACCGCTACCCGTTTTTGCTGGTTGACCGCGTGCTGGAATTTGAAGAGCATAAATATCTGCGTGCGGTAAAGAACGTTTCTGTTAATGAACCGTTTTTCCAGGGACACTTCCCTGGTAAACCGATTTTCCCAGGCGTTCTGATCCTGGAAGCGATGGCGCAGGCGACCGGTATTCTGGCGTTTAAAAGCGTTGGAAAACTGGAACCGGGCGAGCTGTACTATTTCGCCGGTATCGACGAAGCCCGTTTCAAGCGTCCGGTAGTGCCGGGCGACCAGATGATCATGGAAGTCACCTTCGAGAAGACCCGCCGTGGCCTGACGCGCTTCAAAGGCGTGGCAACCGTAGACGGTAAGATTGTCTGTGAAGCGACCATGATGTGTGCCCGTAGCCGGGAGGCATAATTAGTGATTGATTCAACCGCCAGCATCCATCCAACGTCCATCATTGAAGAAGGTGCGGTGATCGGCGCCAACGTCCAAATCGGTCCGTTTTGTGTTGTCGGAGCGAACGTGGAAATTGGCGAAGGCACGGTGCTGAAATCGCACGTGGTGGTGAATGGCCACACGCGTATCGGTAAAGATAACCAGATCTACCAGTTCGTTTCGATTGGCGAAGTGAATCAGGATCTGAAATATGCCGGTGAACCGACCCGCGTTGAAGTCGGCGATCGCAACCGCATCCGCGAGAGCGTCACCATTCATCGTGGCACCACGCAGGGTGGCGGCCTGACCAAAGTCGGCAGCGACAACCTGCTGATGGTCAACGCGCACATTGCCCATGACTGCGTGATCGGCAATCGCTGTATTCTGGCCAACAACGTAACGCTGGGCGGCCACGTTACCGTGGATGATTTTGCCATCATCGGCGGCGTGACGGCGGTGCACCAGTGGTGCACCATTGGTGCCCACGTGATGGTAGGCGGTTGTTCCGGCGTCGCGCAGGACGTGCCGCCGTACGTGATTGCGCAGGGCAACCATGCCACGCCGTTCGGTGTCAATATCGAAGGCCTGAAGCGTCGTGGCTTCAGCAAAGAGGCACTGCACGCCATTCGTAACGCGTACAAGCTGCTGTACCGCAGCGGTAAAACGCTGGATGAAGTGAAGCCGGAGATTGAAGAACTGGCTAAACTTCATAGCGAAGTGCAGCCTTTCTACGACTTCTTTGCCCGTTCTACCCGTGGATTGATTCGTTAATTCATGTCAGTGCGTCCCTTAACGATTGCCCTGGTCGCCGGAGAAACCTCCGGCGATATTCTTGGTGCCGGATTGATTCGTGCGCTGAAAGCGCGCCATCCTGACGCGCGCTTTGTTGGCGTTGCCGGTCCGCTGATGCAGGCCGAAGGCTGCGAAGCCTGGTACGAGATGGAAGAGCTGGCGGTAATGGGCATCGTTGAGGTGCTTGGCCGCCTGCGCCGTTTGCTGCACATCCGCAAGGATTTAACCCAGCGCTTTACCGAACTGCGGCCGGATGTCTTCGTCGGCATCGATGCCCCGGATTTCAACATCACGCTGGAAGGCAACCTCAAGCGTGCCGGCATTCGCACCATTCATTACGTCAGTCCCTCCGTGTGGGCCTGGCGACAAAAGCGTGTGTTCAAAATTGGCCGCAACACCGATCTGGTGCTGGCGTTTCTGCCTTTTGAAAAAGCGTTTTACGATCGCTACAACGTGCCGTGCCGCTTCATCGGGCACACCATGGCCGATGCGATGCCGCTGCAGCCGGACAAACTGGCCGCGCGGCGTGAATTAGGTATCGCTGACGATGCGCTGTGCCTTGGCCTGCTGCCGGGCAGCCGCGGCGCGGAAGTGGAGATGCTCAGCGCCGATTTCCTGCGCGCTGCACAGCTGCTGCGCCAGCGCTATCCGGCGCTGGAGATCGTGGTGCCGCTGGTTAACGCGAAGCGGCGCGCGCAATTCGAGCAGATTAAAGCCAGCGTCGCGCCGGAATTGCCGATGCACCTGCTGGATGGCAAAGGGCGTCAGGCGATGATCGCCAGCGACGCGGCGATTCTGGCTTCCGGCACTGCCGCGCTGGAGTGCATGCTGGCGAAATGTCCGATGGTGGTGGGCTATCGTATGAAGCCGTTCACCTTCTGGCTGGCGAAGCGGCTGGTGAAAACCCCGTACGTTTCGCTGCCTAACCTGCTGGCCGGCCGTGAGCTGGTGCAGGAGCTACTGCAGGAGGAGTGCCAGCCTGCAGCGTTAGCCGCGGCGCTGGAGCCGCTGCTGCATGCCGGTCCGGAGCGTGACGCGCTGCTGGCCACTTTCACCCAATTGCATCAGCAGATTCGCTGGAACGCCGACGAACAGGCGGCGGATGCGGTACTGGAGATTGCCAATGGCTGAATTTATCTATCCTGATGCCCGGCTGATTGCCGGCGTTGATGAAGTCGGACGTGGCCCGCTGGTCGGTGCCGTGGTGACTGCCGCCGTGATCCTCGATCCGGCGCAGCCGATTGCCGGCCTGGCGGATTCCAAAAAGCTGTCTGAAAAACGCCGCCTTGCGCTGTTTGATGAAATCAAAGAGAAAGCGCTGGCGTGGAGCCTGGGCCGCGCTGAACCGGAAGAGATTGATCAGCTGAACATCCTGCACGCCACCATGCTGGCGATGCAGCGCGCGGTTGCCGGTCTGCATATTGCACCGGATTTTGTCCTGATTGATGGCAACCGCTGTCCGGCGCTGCCGATGCCGTCGCAGGCGGTGGTGAAGGGCGATAGCCTGGTGCGGGAAATCAGCGCTGCCTCGATCATCGCCAAAGTCACGCGCGACCGTGAAATGGCCGAGCTGGACCTGCTGTTTCCGCAGTACGGTTTCGCCCAGCACAAAGGCTACCCGACCGCGCTGCACATGGAAAAACTGACGCAGTTTGGTGCCACACCTCACCACCGCCGCAGCTTTGCGCCGGTGCGTAACGCCCTGATTGATGCTGATGTGCTGGCCGCGCGCCAGCCGACTACGCTTTAATAGCCTGACGCTGTTTTAACCGGAAACTGATATGGCTGAACCTCGTTTTATACATCTGCGCGTACACAGCGATTACTCCATGGTCGATGGTCTGGCCAAGACCGGGCCGCTGGTAAAAAAGGCGGCCGCGCTCGGCATGCCAGCCATTGCCATCACCGACTACACCAACCTGTGCGGGCTGGTGCGCTTTTATGGCAGCGCGCACAGCGCCGGTATCAAACCGATCGTCGGGGCTGACTTCCAGGTGGCCAGCGATTTGATGGGCGATGAGCTGACGCAGCTCACCGTGCTGGCCGCTAATAACACCGGTTACCAGAATCTGACGCTGCTGATTTCGCGCGCTTACCAGCGCGGTTACGGTATCGCCGGACCGATTATTGATCGCGACTGGCTACTGGAGCTGGGCGAAGGGTTGATTCTGCTGTCGGGCGGACGGCGCGGCGACGTCGGTCGCAGCCTGCTGCGCGGCAATAGCGCGCTGGTGGCGCAGTGCCTGAGTTTCTATCAGCAGCATTTCCCTAACCGCTACTATCTGGAACTGACGCGTACCGGCCGGCCAGACGAAGAGGCCTATCTGCACGCCGCGGTTGAGCTGGCGATTGCTGAATCGGTGCCGGTGGTGGCCACCAATGAAGTCTGCTTCCTCAACGAAGAAGATTTTGATGCCCATGAAATCCGCGTGGCAATTCACGACGGCTACACGCTGGACGATCCTAAACGTCCGCGCAACTACAGTCCTCAGCAATATATGCGCAGCGAAGAGGAGATGTGCGAGCTGTTCTCGGACATCCCGGAAGCGCTGGAAAACAGCGTAGAGATTGCTAAGCGTTGTAACGTCACGGTGCGCCTCGGCGAATATTTCCTGCCGCAATTCCCGACCGGCGACATGTCGACCGAAGATTTTCTGGTGATGAAGTCGCGCGAAGGGCTGGAGGAGCGCCTGGCGTTTCTCTTCCCGGATGAGCAGGTGCGTGCCGAACGCCGGCCGGAGTATGACGAGCGTCTCGACATCGAGCTCAACGTCATTAACCAGATGGGCTTCCCCGGCTACTTCCTGATCGTGATGGAGTTTATCCAGTGGTCGAAGGACAACGGCATTCCGGTCGGGCCGGGGCGTGGTTCCGGTGCCGGTTCACTGGTGGCCTATGCGCTGAAAATTACCGATCTCGATCCGCTGGAATTTGACCTGCTGTTCGAACGTTTCCTTAACCCGGAACGTGTCTCGATGCCCGACTTTGACGTCGACTTCTGCATGGAAAAACGTGACCAGGTGATCGATCACGTGGCCGAGATGTACGGCCGCGATGCGGTATCGCAGATCATCACCTTCGGGACCATGGCGGCGAAAGCGGTCATCCGCGACGTCGGTCGCGTGCTGGGCCATCCGTATGGCTTTGTTGATCGCATCTCAAAACTGATCCCGCCGGATCCCGGCATGACGCTGGAAAAAGCGTTCCAGGCGGAACCGCAGCTGCCGGAGATCTACGAAGCTGACGAAGAGGTCAAAGCGCTGATCGACATGGCGCGCAAGCTGGAAGGGGTCACGCGTAACGCCGGCAAGCACGCCGGTGGCGTGGTTATTGCGCCGACCAAAATCACCGATTTTGCGCCGCTGTACTGCGATGAGAACGGCCAGTTCCCGGTCACCCAGTTCGATAAAAACGACGTGGAATACGCTGGACTGGTGAAGTTTGACTTCCTCGGCCTGCGCACGCTGACCATCATCGACTGGGCGCTGAAGATGATCAACCCGCGGCGCGAAAAGCAGGGTTTACCGCCAATCGATATCGCCGCCATCCCGCTGGATGACAAAAAAAGCTTCGACATGCTGCAGCGCTCGGAAACCACTGCGGTGTTCCAGCTTGAATCGCGCGGCATGAAAGATCTGATCAAGCGCCTGAAGCCGGACTGTTTCGAAGATATGATCGCACTGGTGGCGCTGTTCCGTCCGGGGCCGCTGCAGTCGGGCATGGTCGATAACTTTATTGACCGTAAGCACGGCCGTGAAGCCATCTCTTACCCGGATATTCAGTGGCAGCATGAGAGCCTGAAGCCGGTGCTGGAGCCGACCTACGGCATCATCCTCTATCAGGAACAGGTGATGCAGATTGCCCAGGTGCTGTCCGGCTATACGCTGGGCGGCGCGGATATGCTGCGTCGTGCCATGGGTAAAAAGAAGCCGGAGGAGATGGCCAAGCAGCGTTCGGTGTTCCAGGACGGTGCTGAGAAGATGGGCATCAACGGCGAACTGTCGATGAAAATCTTCGATCTGGTGGAGAAGTTCGCAGGCTACGGCTTTAACAAGTCGCACTCTGCTGCTTATGCGCTGGTCTCCTATCAGACGCTGTGGCTGAAAGCACACTATCCGGCCGAGTTCATGGCGGCGGTGATGACTGCCGATATGGATAACACCGAGAAGGTGGTTGGACTGGTGGATGAGTGCTGGCGCATGGGACTTAAAGTGCTGCCGCCAGACATTAACTCCGGGCTCTATCCGTTCCACGTCAATGATGACGGGGAGATCGTGTACGGCATCGGCGCCATCAAAGGCGTGGGTGAGGGGCCGATCGAAGCGATCCTCGAAGCGCGTAATCAGGGCGGCTACTTTAAAGAGCTGTTTGATCTCTGCGCCCGCACCGACACCAAAAAGATCAACCGTCGCGTGATGGAAAAACTGATCATATCCGGCGCGTTCGATCGTCTTGGCCCGCACCGCGCGGCGCTGATGAGCGCGCTGGGTGACGCCCTGAAGGCGGCGGATCAGCATGCCAAAGCCGAAGCGACGGGACAGGCTGATATGTTCGGCGTGCTGGCGGAAGAGCCCGAGCAGGTTGAGCAATCTTATGCGGCCATTACGCCGTGGCCGGAGCAGGTGCAGCTGGACGGCGAGCGTGAGACGCTCGGTCTGTATCTCACCGGCCATCCGATCAATCAGTATCTGAAAGAAATTGAGCGCTACGTTGGCGGCATGCGCCTGAAAGACATGCATCCAACAGAACGTGGTAAAGTGACCGTTGCGGCCGGGCTGGTGATTGCCGCCCGCGTCATGGTCACCAAGCGCGGCAACCGAATTGGTATCTGTACTCTTGACGACCGCTCTGGCCGTCTCGAGGTGATGTTATTTACCGATGCGTTAGATAAATACCAGCAGCTGCTGGAGAAGGACCGTATCCTGATCGTCAGTGGACAGGTCAGCTTTGATGACTTTAGCGGTGGGCTTAAAATGACCGCCCGGGAAGTCATGGACATCGACGAAGCGCGGGAAAAATACGCGCGCGGACTTGCTATCTCGCTGACGGACAGGCAAATTGATGACCAGCTTTTAAACCGTCTCCGCCAGTCTCTGGAGCCTCATCGCTCCGGGACCATTCCGGTGCATCTCTATTATCAGAGAGCAGATGCGCGGGCGAAGCTGCGCTTTGGTGCAGCGTGGCGTATTTCGCCCAGCGATCGTTTACTCAACGATTTGCGGTCGTTAGTAGGGTCGGAGCAGGTGGAACTGGAGTTTGACTAAAACAGGAACATTATGAGTCTTAATTACCTGGATTTTGAACAGCCAATCGCTGAACTGGAAGCGAAAATCGACTCGCTGAAATCGATTGGTCGTTCGGATGAGAAACACGATATTAATCTGGATGAAGAAGTGCAGCGTCTGCGCGAGAAAAGCGTCGAGCTGACCCGTAAAATCTTCTCCGATTTGGGTGCATGGCAGGTTGCGCAGCTGGCGCGCCATCCGCTGCGTCCTTATACGCTGGACTATGTCCGCAATGCGTTTGACGATTTTGACGAGCTGGCCGGTGACCGCGCCTATGCCGATGATAAAGCCATTGTCGGCGGCATCGCTCGTCTGGATGGGCGTCCGGTGATGGTCATTGGCCATCAGAAAGGCCGCGAAACCAAAGAGAAAATCCGGCGTAACTTCGGTATGCCAGCACCCGAGGGCTACCGTAAAGCACTGCGTCTGATGGAGATGGCCGAGCGCTTTAAGATGCCACTGATCACCTTCATCGACACGCCGGGTGCCTATCCGGGCGTGGGCGCGGAAGAGCGCGGTCAGTCTGAAGCGATTGCCCGCAACCTGCGCGAGATGTCAGGCCTGAAGATCCCGGTGATCTGTACCGTGATCGGCGAAGGCGGCTCCGGCGGCGCGCTGGCGATTGGCGTTGGCGATAAAGTGAATATGCTGCAGTACAGCACCTATTCGGTGATCTCACCGGAAGGCTGTGCGTCAATTCTGTGGAAGAGCGCCGACAAAGCGCCACTGGCCGCAGAAGCGATGGGCATCACCGCCGGGCGTCTGAAAGAGCTGAAGCTGATCGATTCGATCATCCCGGAACCGCTGGGCGGCGCGCACCGTCATCCGGTGGACATGGCGGCAGCGCTCAAGCAGCAGCTGCTGGCCGATCTGGCCGATCTCGATGTGCTGAGCACGGAAGAGCTGCTCAACCGCCGCTATCAGCGCCTGATGAGCTACGGCTACGCGTAAGCGCCGAAAAGCCTTCACAGAAGCGGACCCCGGTCCGCTTTTTTTATGCCTGTTTTCCACGATCAGGCTTGAGTTCCCCGCTGGGTTGCCATTTATGGCGGTGCGCATCAATGCGCACCCTGGGAAAAACCGGGCAGTAATCCTGTAGGGGCGCCATTCATGGCGACCTGATAAAAACCGTGTAGTTACCCCGCAGGTGCGGCATTTATACCGGTGCGCATTAATGCGCACCCTGGGAAAAACCGGGCAGTGATCCTGTAGGGGCGCCATTCATGGCGACCTGATAAAACCGTGCAGTTACCCCGCAGGTGCGGCATTTATACCGGTGCGCATTAATGCGCACCCTGGGAAAAACCGGCAGTTACCCCGCAGGGTCGCCATTCATGGCGACCTGAGATGCATCGCTGGCAAACATCAGGCCAACAATGGCGCGATTCCGGAACATTCACCCGCCACTTTTCGCTATCCTTATTCCGTGCGACAACACCACAGGAGGTGAGCATTGAATATTATTGCGATCATGGGACCGCACGGCGCGTTCTACAAAGATGAACCGATTCGTGAACTGGACGCGGCGCTGAAGCTGCAGGGTTTCCAGACCGTTTACCCCAACAATGCCAGCGACCTGCTGAAACTGATCGAACACAACCCGCGCGTCTGCGGGGTGATATTTGACTGGGACGACTACAGCCTGGCGCTGTGCAGCGACATCAATCAGCTTAACGAATCACTGCCGCTGTATGCCTTCATCAACACCCATTCGCAGATGGATGTCAGCATTAATGAAATGCGCATGGCGCTGCACTTCTTCGAGTACGCGCTCAACGCCGCTGACGATATTGCACTGCATATCCGGCAGTACACCGATGAGTACATCGACAAAATTATGCCGCCGCTGACCAAAGCGCTGTTCACCTACGTCAAAGAGGGGAAATACACCTTCTGCACGCCGGGCCACATGGGCGGCACGGCGTTTCAGAAAAGCCCGGTCGGCAGCCTGTTCTATGATTTCTTCGGCGCCAACACGCTGAAAGCGGATGTATCGATCTCGGTCACCGAACTGGGCTCGCTGCTCGATCACACCGGTCCGCACCTCGAAGCAGAAGAGTATGTGGCGCGTACCTTTGGCGCTGAACAGAGCTATATGGTCACCAACGGCACGTCGACCTCGAATAAAATCGTCGGAATGTACGCCGCACCGGCCGGCAGCACGGTGCTGATTGACCGCAACTGCCACAAATCGCTGACCCATCTGCTGATGATGAGCGACATCATCCCCATCTGGCTCAAACCGACGCGTAACGCGCTGGGCATCCTGGGTGGCATCCCTAAGCGCGAATTCACCCGCGACAGCATCCAGCAGAAAGTTAACGCGACCCCGCGTGCCAGCTGGCCGGTGCATGCGGTGATCACCAACTCAACCTACGACGGTCTGCTGTATAACACGCAATACATCAAACAGACGCTGGACGTGCCGTCCATTCATTTCGATTCCGCCTGGGTGCCATACACCAATTTTCACCCTATCTACAGCGGCAAAAGTGGCATGAGCGGCGAGCGCATTCCCGGCAAAGTGATCTATGAAACCCAGTCGACCCACAAACTGCTGGCGGCGTTCTCACAGGCGTCGCTGATTCACATCAAGGGCGATTACGATCACGACACCTTCAACGAAGCCTACATGATGCACACCACCACCTCGCCGAGCTACGCGATCGTCTCTTCGATTGAGACCGCGGCGGCGATGCTGCGCGGTAATCCGGGCCGGCGGCTGATTAATCGCTCGGTGGAGCGCGCGCTGCATTTTCGCCGCGAGATCCAGCGGCTGCGCGAAGAGTCTGACGGCTGGTTCTTTGATATCTGGCAGCCGGAGCAGGTGGATGAAGCCGAATGCTGGCCGATTCAGCCGGGCGACGAGGCGTGGCACGGCTTTACCCACGCCGATCGCGATCATATGTACCTTGATCCCATCAAAGTCACCATACTTACGCCGGGCATGAGCGAACTGGGCCAGATGGCGGAAGAGGGCATTCCGGCCGCGCTGGTAGCGAAATTCCTCGACCAGCGTGGCATCGTGGTGGAGAAGACCGGGCCGTACAATCTGCTGTTCCTGTTCAGCATTGGCATCGATAAAACCAAAGCGATGAGCGTGCTGCGCGGACTGACGGAGTTCAAACGCGCCTACGATCTCAACCTGCGGGTAAAAAATATGCTGCCGGATCTCTATGCTGAAGATCCTGACTTCTACCGTAACATGCGCATCCAGACGCTGGCGCAGGGCATTCATCAGCTGATCCTGCAGCACGATCTGCCGCGTCTGATGCTGCGGGCATTTGACGTTCTGCCGGAGATGAAGATGACGCCGCACCAGGCGTTTCAGCGGCAGGTGCAGGGACAGGTGGAAACCGTGGACATTCGCGAGCTGGTCGGGCGGATTTCAGCCAACATGATCCTGCCTTATCCGCCAGGCGTGCCACTGGTGATGCCGGGCGAGATGATTACCGAACAGAGCCGGGCGGTGCTGGATTTCCTGCTGATGCTCTGTACCATCGGGCGGCACTATCCCGGCTTTGAAACGGATATTCACGGTGCCACGCTCACCGACGACGGTCGCTATCTGGTGCGCGTGCTGCGCGACGAGCCTGCGCGCTAACTTCAGATAATTGCCTCTTTTCAGCGTCGCGCCGGGCACGTAGGCTAAGCGGCTCAGAATACTTTCGGAGCCGCTATGCTGCAGATAAAACAGATCCACCACATCGCCATTATTGCCACCGATTATCAGCGCAGTAAGGCGTTTTACTGCGACGTGCTGGGCTTTGAGCTACTGGGTGAATACTATCGCGCTGAGCGCGACTCATGGAAAGGCGACCTTGGCCTTAATGGCGTCTATACCATTGAGCTGTTCTCGTTTCCTGCGCCGCCGCCGCGCGTCAGCGGGCCGGAAGCGTGCGGGCTGCGCCATCTGGCGTTTTGTGTGGATGATGTCGAACAGTCGGTTGCCGCGCTGGCAGAAAAGGGCGTGGTGTGCGAGCCGATCCGCATCGATGCTCTCACCGGTAAAGCCTGCACCTTCTTCCCCGATCCGGATGGTTTGCCGCTGGAGCTGTATCAGGCGTAAAATAGCGCGCGCAGTGAGCCGCAATCCGGCGGTTCACCTCAACGGAATGCGTGCATGTCCTTTTCTCATCTTGCTGCGCTGCTGCCAGCCGATGCCCGCTGCGTGCTGGCATTCAGCGGCGGGCTCGATTCCAGCGTTCTGCTGCATCAGTTAGTGAGCTGGCAACGCCAGCAGCCGCAGCTGCGCGTGCGCGCATTACACGTGCATCATGGTTTAAGCCCCAACGCCGATCGCTGGGCGGCGCACTGCCAGCAGCAGTGTCAGCAGTGGCACATTCCCTGCGAGGTGCTGCGCGTGCAGGTGGACGCTCGCGCCGGTGGGATCGAAGCCGCAGCCCGCACGGCGCGCTATCAGGCGTTATTCACACACCTGCAACCCGGTGAGTACTTACTTACTGCTCAGCACCTCGATGACCAGGCTGAAACGCTGCTGCTGGCGCTGAAACGCGGCAGTGGTCCGGCTGGTCTGGCGGCGATGCCGCAGCAGCGGCAGATTAACGGCCACTGGCATCTGCGCCCGTTGCTCAACCTCAGCCGTCAGCAGCTGGAAGCTTACGCTGTCGGGCACCAGCTGGACTGGATTGACGATGAGAGCAACGCTGACCGTCGCTACGATCGCAATTTCCTGCGCCAGGAGGTGCTGCCGCTGCTGCAGGCGCGCTGGCCGCACTTCAGCGCGGCCAGTGCCCGCAGCGCAGCGCTATGCGGTGAGCAGGAGCAACTGCTGGATGAGCTGCTCAGCGAGCAGCTGGCGCAACTGACCGATGCCCAGGGCGCACTGCATTTCCCGCCGCTGCTGGCCTGTAGCGAGGCACGGCGGCACGCGCTGCTGCGGCGCTGGATTAGCGAACGCGGTGGTGCAATGCCCGCGCGCGACGCGCTGCAGCGCATTACCGACGAGGTGATGCACAGCCGTGAAGATGCGCAGCCGTGTCTGCGCTTTGGCGCGCACGAACTGCGGCGCTACCGGGAACGGCTTTACTGGCTGCCGCGACAGCACTCACTGAGTCAGCACTCGCTAACCTGGCAGCCGCTGACGCAGCCATTAATTTTGCCTGATGGGCTGGGTGAACTGCGCGCCAGCCTGGCGCAGGCGGAACTGCGCCAGCCGGCGGCGGATGAACAGGTTATTGTGCGCTTTCAGGCCCACGGCTATCACCATGTTGTTGGCCGGGCTGGTGGTCGCGAAATGAAAAAACTGTGGCAGGAGCTGGGCGTCCCGCCGTGGCAGCGCGAACGCATTCCGTTGATTTACTACAACCAGACGCTGATTGCTGCGCCGGGGCTGTTTATCACCCGCGCAGGCGCGGCGGGCGAGACGCAAGGCTGGCAGGCGATCTGGTCAACACCCTAAAAAGGAACAGCAATGATGAAACAGTGGATTGTCGCGGCGCTACTGGCTGCTGCGCTGCCGGCGTTTGCGCAGGGCGACGTCAAGGCCGGCGCGCAGAAAGCCGCCAGCTGTATGGCGTGCCATGGCGCTGAAGGTAAGAGCGCGGTGCCGCTTTACCCTAATCTGGCCGGGCAGCATGCACCTTACCTGCTGCACTCGCTGCAGGCCTACAAAAAAGGCGAGCGCAGTGGCGGTCAGGCAGAGGTGATGAAGGCCTTTGTGGCCGGGTTGAGCGATCAGGATATGGATGATTTAGCGGCGTACTACGCTTCGCTGCAGCCTTAAGCGAGGTGGGCGGGAATAGCATTCCCGCCCGGGGAGAGATTATTCGTCTTCGCTGACGATAACGGTGCCCAGCTCAGGATGGCTGAAGCTGGCGATGTGGTCGAGACGCAGCTCGCGCGTTTCACCGGAGAGGTCGACCGCAAGATACTCGACGTTTTTACGTGAGACCATGTCCACGGCTTTCGCTTTCAGCTGGTCGCCGTTTTTGAGCTCCAGCGACAGCGTCCAGTGTTTGGTACAGGCGAGCTCGAGGTTGTCGTAGTCATCACAGTTGATGGGTTTGTAGGCTTCATTCGTCAACATAGTCGCTCACCAATAAGTTTGCAGCGGCATACGCTGCCTGTTCCCTGACAGAAGAGTTTAGCGCAGAATTAGCGGCAATATCATTGAGTGCTTTCAGTGCGCATCCGATCGCGTCTGGCACATACCCCAGGTCGCCGCTGCCAATCCCGGCATACTTCTGGCGAACTAACTCACAATACTTTTGCACATACACCTCCTCAGCAGAGCATCAATACTCTGGTTGATATGCGACTATATCACAGGGGTTCGCTGGAAATCAGCCAGGGGGCGCAGGGAAGGTGGCAAAGAAAGGGCAAAAAGTGACAGCCAGCACTGGTCTCAGCCAGCCTGGCGGCGCACAAAAGGTTAAGTTGATGAACAGGTTATTTCCGGATACAACCGCGCTGATAACGGCAGGTGGCAGATGATTGTGCTGTCACGTAGTGTTTCAATTGCGGACAATGAAGTGGAGCTCAGTGCCATTCGCGCTCAGGGCGCGGGCGGCCAGCACGTCAATAAGACGTCGACCGCTATCCATCTGCGTTTCGATATTCACGCCTCGTCGCTACCGCCGTTTTATAAACAGCGGCTGCTGGAGGCGAACCACCATTTGATCAGCGCCGATGGCGTGGAGATTATCAAAGCGCAGGAGTATCGCAGCCAGGAGATGAACCGCGAAGCGGCGCTGCAGCGGCTAATCAACCTGATACGCGAGCTGACGACGGTGGAGAAAGTGCGCCGCGCGACGCGCCCGACGCGGGCGTCCAGAGAGCGGCGGCTGGAAGGTAAATCACGACGCAGCAATGTGAAGGCGCTGCGCGGCAAGCTACGCTAAAAAAAACGCCTCCGGCAGGAGGCGTCAGGGGATTACTTGTTGAGTGCGCGGCTGAGGAAGTCGACGATGTCGTGCTGCTTGATCATCTGCTTCTCGCTGGCGGCGCGGGCTTTGTACTCGATCTCCTGGTTATCCAGGTTGCGATCGCCAATTACAATCGTGTGCGGTACGCCGATCAGTTCCATATCGGCGAACATCACGCCCGGACGCTCCTTACGATCGTCAAGAATGACATCGATGCCTTTGGCACGCAGCTCGTTGTACAGCTGTTCCGCCAGCTCTTTCACGCGGAAGGATTTGTGCATGTTCATCGGCAGAATCGCCACTTCGAACGGTGCCAGCGCCGCTGGCCAGATAATCCCGCGCTCGTCGTGGTTCTGTTCGATAGCCGCCGCCACGACGCGGGTGATACCGATACCGTAGCAGCCCATGGTCATGATTTGATTGCGACCATCTTCACCCTGTACCGCTGCCTTCATCGCGTCCGAATATTTGGTGCCGAGCTGGAAGATGTGGCCAACTTCAATGCCGCGCTTAATCATCAGCACGCCTTTGCCATCCGGGCTCGGATCGCCTTCTACCACGTTACGAATATCTTCTACGCGTGCTTCTGGCAGATCGCGGCCCCAGTTGATGCCGGCATAGTGCTGGCCATCAATGTTGGCGCCTGCCGCGAAGTCACTCATTTTTGCCACAGTGCGGTCAGCAATCACCGGGATGGTCAGACCGACCGGACCGAGAGAACCAAAACCGGCACCGATGGCGGCGCGAATCTCTTCCTCGCTGCCCATTTCCAGTGGCGCGGCCACGATGTCCAGATGCTCGGCTTTGATTTCGTTGAGCTCGTGGTCGCCGCGTAACAGCAGCGCAACCAGCGAATGGCCGCTCTCTTCGCTGGCTTTCACGATCAGCGTTTTCACCGTTTTTTCTACCGGGATCTGGTGCTGTTCGACCAGCTCGGCGATGGTTTTCGCGTCTGGCGTGGCGAACTGCGTCAGCGCCTGCGTTGCCGCCGGGCGCTCACCGGCAGGTGCCAGCGCTTCGGCTTTCTCAATGTTGGCCGCGTAATCGGACTCGCTGGAGAAGATCACATCATCTTCACCACTCTGCGCCAGCACCTGGAACTCATGCGAGCCGCTGCCGCCAATCGAACCGGTATCGGCCTGCACGGCGCGGAAATCCAGCCCCATGCGGCTGAAGCTCTGGCTGTAGGCGCGGTACATCGCATCGTAAGTTTCCTGCAGCGACTCCTGCGAGGTGTGGAACGAATACGCATCCTTCATGATGAATTCGCGCGAACGCATCACGCCAAAACGCGGGCGTACTTCATCACGGAATTTGGTCTGGATCTGATAGACGTTGAGCGGCAGCTGCTTATAGGAGCTCAGCTCGTTGCGGATCAGGTCGGTGACCACTTCTTCATGGGTCGGACCCAGCACGAACGGGCGCTCGTGGCGGTCTTTAATGCGCAGCAGCTCCGGGCCGTACTGCTCCCAGCGTCCGCTCTCTTCCCACAGATCGGCTGGCTGAACCACCGGCATGGAGATCTCAATCGCACCGGCGTTGTTCATCTCTTCGCGCACGATGTTTTCAACTTTTCGCAGCACGCGAATACCGGTCGGCAGCCAGGTATAGAGACCGGAAGCCAGTTTGCGGATCATACCGGCGCGCAGCATCAGCTGGTGGCTGATCACTTCAGCATCGGAAGGCGTCTCCTTCAGGGTGGAGAGCAGATATTGAGTAGTACGCATTAATTTACGATTCCAGTTGTACGGAAGGATACGAACAAAAAATTTGCTGGCGGCTAGTGTACCAGCGAGATCCGTCACTCAAAAGCTTGTTTTAGCGCGGATCGAGCGCGATCACCTCGGTTCCCGCCGCGTCAATGCGCCAGCGCACATTAAAGTCGAGCAGCCACGCGGCATATTCACGGCCAGGGCTTTCGCCTTTGCGATAAGCCGGACGCGGATCCTGCGCCAGCACTTCAGTGATAAAGCGCGCCAGCTGCGGGTAGTGGCGTTGCTGCTGTTGCAGCTGCTGCTGCGCCTGCGCGGAGAAACGCACCGGCATGCTGGCGTCGGGCGCGCTCTGAGCGAACCCCGCGCGCGCCTCAGGCAGCGCTTCGGCGAAGGGCAGGTAAGGCTTGATATCCACCACAGGGGTGCCGTCCACCAAATCGAGGCTGCCTAATTGCAGAATCACCTGTTGCTGCTCGCAGCGGATGCCTTTGAGCTCAACCAGCGACATGCCGATAGGATTGGGGCGAAAGGTCGAGCGGGTGGCAAATACGCCCATGCGGGCATTACCGCCGAGGCGCGGCGGGCGTACAGTTGGGCGCCAGCCGCCGGCCATGGTCTGGTGAAAGACGAACAGCACCCACAAATGGCTGAATGCCTCCAGTCCACGCACCGCTTCAGGCTGATTGTACGGCGCCAGCAGATGTAGTTCGCCACCGCCGTCCTGCACCAGACCCGGCTGGCGCGGTACGGCAAATTTCTCTTTCCACGGCGAACGGATCACACCGATTTGCGCAAAGGCAAATTCACTCATTGATTCGAGACTTTCAGCGCGGAGCCCTGGCATACGGCCTGGCGATAGCAGCCTGGCGTGCTGGAGACAATTTCGCACTTGTGCAGCAGCACGGCGTTGGCTTTCATGCCGGCCGCTTTAATCTGCAGGCGTTTACGCGCGGTATTGAGGTTCGGCGGCGAGTCCTGGGTGCTGCTCTGGCAATCATCACCCGACACTTCGCCCAGATCGCGGAACGGATTGCTGACCAGATCGGTCGCATCGGTATAGATCTTCACCGGGGCCGGACGCGCAGCCGGTTTGCGCTGAGGTTCGCTGGTTGATTGCTGCGGGCGAGACGGAGCACTGCTTATTGGGTGATATTCACGCACGCACCCGGTCAGCATCAATGCCAACAAGCAGAGCGGTAAAAAACGCATGGCAACATCCTCATGTAATAAAAAGTGGCGTTATTGAAACAAGGACGACCAGAAATAACAAGTCAGCTGCCACATGCTGAAATAGAAAGGGCGGCCGAAGCCGCCCTGCACCGCATGAAAGGGATAATTACCAGCCTTTCACTGCGCCGCCGTTGAAGATTTTGTTGGCGGCTTCAGACACTTCGTCTGACTGATAAGCCTCAACAAACTTCTTCACGTTCTCCGCGTCTTTGTTGTCTTCGCGGCTAACGATCAGGTTCACGTACGGCGAGTCTTTATCTTCTACGAAGATGCCGTCCTTCGCCGGGGTCAGGCCAATCTGGCTGGCGTAAGTGGTGTTGATCACCGCCAGCGCAATCTGCTGATCGTCGAGTGAACGTGGCAGCTGTGGCGCTTCCAGCTCAACAATCTTCAGGTTCTTTGGATTCTCAGTGATATCCAGTGAGGTTGGCAGCAGGCCCACGCCATCTTTCAGTTTGATCAGGCCCACTTTCTGCAGCAGCAGCAGAGAACGACCGAGGTTGGTTGGATCGTTCGGGATAGCGATCTGCGCACCGTTCTGCAGCTCATCCAGCGATTTGATTTTTTTCGAGTAGCCGGCAATCGGATAAACGAAGGTGTTGCCGACCGGCACCAGTTTGTAACCGCGGTCTTTGATCTGCTGATCGAGGTACGGCTTGTGCTGGAAGGCGTTAACGTCAATATCGCCTTTGCTCAGCGCTTCGTTAGGCAGCACGTAATCGTTAAAGGTAACCAGTTCAACATCGAGACCGTATTTCTCTTTCGCGACTTTCACGGCAGTTTCCGCAACCTGCTGCTCAGCCCCGACAATCACACCCACTTTAATGTGGTTGGGATCTTTCTCTTTCTGATCGCATCCTGCCAGCGCAATCGCGCCAATCAGAGCACCCACAGCGGCAATCTTTTTAAATGTGAAAGACATATCCTTTCCTTAATAGAGGACTATTGATGTTGTTTGCTTATTTATGTGATACCGCACGCACGATGCGGTCACCACAGAACTGAATTAAATACACCAGCACCACCAGCAAAATCAGCACGGTATTCATCACGGTGGCGTTATAGCCGATGTAACCATACTGATAGCCAATCTGGCCCAGACCGCCCGCGCCCACAGCACCACCCATGGCGGAGTAGCCCACCAGCGTAATCAGGGTAATTGTAGCGGCATTCACCAGCCCTGGCAGCGCTTCCGGCAGCAGCACCTTACGCACGATCTGCAGCGGTGTGGCACCCATGGCGCGCGAGGCTTCAATCAGTCCGGTCGGCAACTCAAGCAGCGCGTTTTCCACCATACGGGCGATAAACGGCGCCGCGCCCACGGTCAGCGGAACGATGGCCGCCTGCAGACCAATGGAGGTGCCGACGATGGCGCGGGTAAACGGAATCATCCACACCAGCAGGATAATGAAAGGAATAGAACGGAAAATATTGACGATGGCTGACAGCACGCGATACAGCGCAGTGTTGGCCAGAATCTGCCCCGGACGCGTGACGTACAGCAGTACGCCAACCGGCAGGCCAAGCACAAAGCCAAAGAAACCAGAAACGAAGGTCATCATCAGCGTTTCCCAGACGCCACGCGTCAGTAACCACAGCATCGCTTCAGACATAACCCAGCACCTCTACTTTCACATGATTTTCTTTCAGCCAGGCAATAGCGGCTTGTGTATCTGTTTCACTGCCGTCCATTTCGGCCAGCATGATGCCGAACTTCACGCCACCGGCGTAATCCATCTGGGCACTGATAATGTTGTTATTGACGTTAAAACGGCGCGCGGCTTCTGACAGCAGCGGCGCATCCACCGATTTACCGGTGAACTCCAGCCGCAGCAGCGGCACGCTCTCGCTGCCCGCGCTCGCCTGCATGCGCTGCTGGTAATCATCCGGAATATCCAGATGCAGCGTTGACTGAATAAACTGCTGGGCCAGGGGCGTTTTCGGGTGCGAGAACACTTCGCTGACGCTGTCTTTTTCAATCAGTTCGCCATTGCTGATCACCGCCACCTGATCGCAGATGCGTTTCACCACATCCATCTCGTGGGTGATCAGCAGAATAGTGATGCCGAGCCGACGGTTGATGTCTTTCAGCAGCTCCAGAATCGAGCGGGTGGTGGCCGGGTCCAGCGCGCTGGTGGCTTCATCACACAGCAGGACCTTCGGATTGCTGGCCAGCGCACGGGCAATTGCGACGCGCTGTTTCTGACCGCCGGACAGATTCGCCGGCCAGCTGTCGTGTTTGTCCGCCAGACCGACCAGCTCCAGCAGTTCACTGACGCGCTTTTTGATCGCCTCGCGTGACAGGTTACCCAGCTCAAGCGGCAGCGCAACGTTGCCCGACACGGTGCGGGAGTTCATCAGGTTGAAGTGCTGAAAGATCATGCCAATCTGGCGGCGCGCCAGCGTTAACTGCCCGGAAGAGAACGCGGTGAGCTCCTGACCGTCAACCAGCACGCGACCGGATGTCGGGCGCTCCAGCAGATTGACGCAGCGGATGAGCGTACTTTTACCGGCACCGGATGAACCGATGACGCCATAAATTTGTCCGGCAGGCACGTGCAGGCTAACGTTTGACAACGCCTGAATAGTGCGTGAACCCTGCTGGAACACTTTGGTGATATTTTCGATTTTAATCATTAGTTTAATTGTTATCGTGTTGCGTTGTCCGTGGTGTATCGGTCTTCGCGCCGCCGGGGCAGGCGAAATCTGGATGGATGGTAAGGCATCCAGACGGCTAAATCAATCAAAGTCATTCAATCTGCCATTCTCACGGTACGCGCAATCATGCGATACTGCGCGGCACTATTTGCAGCAGGAGTTTCTACGTGGCGAACCCAGTCCCGGCTATTTTTCTCGATCGTGATGGCACCCTGAATGTCGATCACGGCTATGTTCATGAGATCGATAATTTTCAGTTTATTGATGGCACCATTGAAGCGCTGCAGGCGTTAAAGAAGATGGGCTACGCGCTGGTGCTGGTGACCAACCAGTCTGGCATCGCGCGCGGCATGTTTACCGAAGATCAGTTTATGCAACTCACCGAGTGGATGGACTGGTCACTGGCCGATCGCGATGTCGATCTCGACGGCATCTATTTCTGTCCGCATCTGCCTGATGCAACGGTCGTGGAGTACCGCCAGACTTGCGATTGCCGCAAGCCGCAACCGGGCATGCTGCTTTCGGCGCAGAAACACCTGAACATCGATATGGCAGCTTCTTATATGGTGGGCGATAAGCTGGAAGATATGCTGGCAGCAAAGGCGGCAGGCGTGGGAACCAAAGTGCTGGTGCGCAGTGGTAAGCCGGTCACCGCCGAAGGCGAAGCGGCCGCGGACTGGGTGATTGATAGTCTCGCAGACCTGCCGGCGCGCATGAAAAAGGCCTGAAATCAGGCCTTCTGCACAAATCTTAAGCGAACAGTAAAAAAGTTGAAATTTGCACTTGCGCTTCCATAAGTTCGCCCTATAATGCGCCACCACTGAGACGGCAAAGCGGCAACGCAGACGGCTCAGCAGGGCGTGAAGCGATTCACCCCGCCGGAGAAAAACGCTGAAAAAAGTGTTTGACTCTGAAGGAGGAAAGCGTAATATACGCCACCTCGCGACAGCAGGCCGAACGCCGCGTCGCACCGCTCTTTAACAATTTATCAGACAATCTGTGTGGGCACTCGCAGGATTGATATCAGCGTCTCCGGACGTAAAAAATATCAAGTCTTTGCTGAGTGAACACGTAATTCATTACGAAGTTTAATTCACAGAGCATCGCTGCACTCGTTGCAGCAAATCAAACTTAAATTGAAGAGTTTGATCATGGCTCAGATTGAACGCTGGCGGCAGGCCTAACACATGCAAGTCGAACGGCAGCACAGAAGAGCTTGCTCTTTGGGTGGCGAGTGGCGGACGGGTGAGTAATGTCTGGGAAACTGCCCGATGGAGGGGGATAACTACTGGAAACGGTAGCTAATACCGCATAACGTCGCAAGACCAAAGTGGGGGACCTTCGGGCCTCACACCATCGGATGTGCCCAGATGGGATTAGCTAGTAGGTGGGGTAATGGCTCACCTAGGCGACGATCCCTAGCTGGTCTGAGAGGATGACCAGCCACACTGGAACTGAGACACGGTCCAGACTCCTACGGGAGGCAGCAGTGGGGAATATTGCACAATGGGCGCAAGCCTGATGCAGCCATGCCGCGTGTATGAAGAAGGCCTTCGGGTTGTAAAGTACTTTCAGCGGGGAGGAAGGCGGTGAGGTTAATAACCTCGCCGATTGACGTTACCCGCAGAAGAAGCACCGGCTAACTCCGTGCCAGCAGCCGCGGTAATACGGAGGGTGCAAGCGTTAATCGGAATTACTGGGCGTAAAGCGCACGCAGGCGGTCTGTTAAGTCAGATGTGAAATCCCCGGGCTTAACCTGGGAACTGCATTTGAAACTGGCAGGCTTGAGTCTCGTAGAGGGGGGTAGAATTCCAGGTGTAGCGGTGAAATGCGTAGAGATCTGGAGGAATACCGGTGGCGAAGGCGGCCCCCTGGACGAAGACTGACGCTCAGGTGCGAAAGCGTGGGGAGCAAACAGGATTAGATACCCTGGTAGTCCACGCCGTAAACGATGTCGACTTGGAGGTTGTGCCCTTGAGGCGTGGCTTCCGGAGCTAACGCGTTAAGTCGACCGCCTGGGGAGTACGGCCGCAAGGTTAAAACTCAAATGAATTGACGGGGGCCCGCACAAGCGGTGGAGCATGTGGTTTAATTCGATGCAACGCGAAGAACCTTACCTGGCCTTGACATCCAGAGAACTTAGCAGAGATGCTTTGGTGCCTTCGGGAACTCTGAGACAGGTGCTGCATGGCTGTCGTCAGCTCGTGTTGTGAAATGTTGGGTTAAGTCCCGCAACGAGCGCAACCCTTATCCTTTGTTGCCAGCGGCTCGGCCGGGAACTCAAAGGAGACTGCCGGTGATAAACCGGAGGAAGGTGGGGATGACGTCAAGTCATCATGGCCCTTACGGCCAGGGCTACACACGTGCTACAATGGCGCATACAAAGAGAAGCGACCTCGCGAGAGCAAGCGGACCTCATAAAGTGCGTCGTAGTCCGGATTGGAGTCTGCAACTCGACTCCATGAAGTCGGAATCGCTAGTAATCGTAGATCAGAATGCTACGGTGAATACGTTCCCGGGCCTTGTACACACCGCCCGTCACACCATGGGAGTGGGTTGCAAAAGAAGTAGGTAGCTTAACCTTCGGGAGGGCGCTTACCACTTTGTGATTCATGACTGGGGTGAAGTCGTAACAAGGTAACCGTAGGGGAACCTGCGGTTGGATCACCTCCTTACCTGAAGATACTTTCCCGCGAAGTGCTCACACAGATTGTCTGATAGAAAAGTAACGAGCAGGACGGCTGCGAAGTCGTGACACTTTGTGTCCCCTTCGTCTAGCGGTTAGGACTCCGCCCTTTCACGGCGGCAACAGGGGTTCGAATCCCCTAGGGGACGCCACTGCTTGGTGACAGGTGAAAGGTGTCTCCACAGAATATCTCAAAACTGACGGTAACGTCGTGTTTGAGATATTGCTCTTTAACAATCCGGAACAAGCTGAAAATTTGAAACGACGCGTCGCGTTCATTCTCCGTAATAAGAATGAAATTTACGATGCGTTCGGGTCTCTCAAATGCTTGCAGTCCGCAGCGTTGCAAAACGCCTGTGGGTTGTGAGGTTAAGCGACTAAGCGTACA
Source organism: gamma proteobacterium symbiont of Axiagastus rosmarus (assembly GCF_059730925.1). NCBI lineage: Bacteria > Pseudomonadati > Pseudomonadota > Gammaproteobacteria > gamma proteobacterium symbiont of Axiagastus rosmarus. The sequence goes on along the minus strand of NZ_AP035925.1, from coordinate 3,205,225 downwards.
CGGTGGATGCCCTGGCAGTCAGAGGCGATGAAGGACGTGCTAATCTGCGAAAAGCGACGGTAAGGTGATATGAACCGCTACAGCCGTCGATGTCCGAATGGGGAAACCCAATGCACTTGTGCATTATCGTTAACTGAATACATAGGTTAACGAGGCGAACCGGGGGAACTGAAACATCTAAGTACCCCGAGGAAAAGAAATCAACCGAGATTCCCCCAGTAGCGGCGAGCGAACGGGGAGTAGCCCAGGACCTGAATCAGCTTGTGCATCAGTGGAAGCGTCTGGAAAGTCGCGCGATACCGGGTGACAGCCCCGTACACGAAGATGCACAGGTTGTGAGTCCGACGAGTAGGGCGGGACACGTGGTATCCTGTCTGAACATGGGGGGACCATCCTCCAAGGCTAAATACTCCTGACTGACCGATAGTGAACCAGTACCGTGAGGGAAAGGCGAAAAGAACCCCGGCGAGGGGAGTGAAACAGAACCTGAAACCGTGTACGTACAAGCAGTGGGAGCCTACCTGTTAGGTGACTGCGTACCTTTTGTATAATGGGTCAGCGACTTATATTCTGTAGCAAGGTTAACCGCATAGGGGAGCCGAAGGGAAACCGAGTCTTAACGGGGCGTTAAGTTGCAGGGTATAGACCCGAAACCCGGTGATCTAGCCATGGGCAGGTTGAAGGTTGGGTAACACTAACTGGAGGACCGAACCGACTAATGTTGAAAAATTAGCGGATGACTTGTGGCTGGGGGTGAAAGGCCAATCAAACCGGGAGATAGCTGGTTCTCCCCGAAAGCTATTTAGGTAGCGCCTCGTGAACTCATCTCCGGGGGTAGAGCACTGTTTCGGCTAGGGGGCCATCCCGGCTTACCAACCCGATGCAAACTGCGAATACCGGAGAATGTTATCACGGGAGACACACGGCGGGTGCTAACGTCCGTCGTGAAGAGGGAAACAACCCAGACCGCCAGCTAAGGTCCCAAAGTCATGGTTAAGTGGGAAACGATGTGGGAAGGCACAGACAGCCAGGATGTTGGCTTAGAAGCAGCCATCATTTAAAGAAAGCGTAATAGCTCACTGGTCGAGTCGGCCTGCGCGGAAGATGTAACGGGGCTAAACCATGCACCGAAGCTGCGGCAGCGACACTATGTGTTGTTGGGTAGGGGAGCGTTCTGTAAGCCGCTGAAGGTGTGCTGTGAGGCATGCTGGAGGTATCAGAAGTGCGAATGCTGACATAAGTAACGATAAAGCGGGTGAAAAGCCCGCTCGCCGGAAGACCAAGGGTTCCTGTCCAACGTTAATCGGGGCAGGGTGAGTCGACCCCTAAGGCGAGGCTGAAAAGCGTAGTCGATGGGAAACAGGTTAATATTCCTGTACTTGGTGTTACTGCGAAGGGGGGACGGAGAAGGCTAGGTTATCCGGGCGACGGTTGTCCCGGTTTAAGCGTGCAGGTGTGAAGACCAGGCAAATCCGGTCTTCTTTAACACTGAGGCGTGATGACGAGCCGCCACGGCGGTGAAGTAACTGATGCCCTGCTTCCAGGAAAAGCCTCTAAGCTCCAGGTAACACGAAATCGTACCCCAAACCGACACAGGTGGTCAGGTAGAGAATACCAAGGCGCTTGAGAGAACTCGGGTGAAGGAACTAGGCAAAATGGTGCCGTAACTTCGGGAGAAGGCACGCTGGCGCGTAGGTGAAGGGACTTGCTCCCGGAGCCGAGGCCAGTCGAAGATACCAGCTGGCTGCAACTGTTTATTAAAAACACAGCACTGTGCAAACACGAAAGTGGACGTATACGGTGTGACGCCTGCCCGGTGCCGGAAGGTTAATTGATGGGGTTATCCGCAAGGAGAAGCTCTTGATCGAAGCCCCGGTAAACGGCGGCCGTAACTATAACGGTCCTAAGGTAGCGAAATTCCTTGTCGGGTAAGTTCCGACCTGCACGAATGGCGTAATGATGGCCAGGCTGTCTCCACCCGAGACTCAGTGAAATTGAAATCGCTGTGAAGATGCAGTGTACCCGCGGCAAGACGGAAAGACCCCGTGAACCTTTACTATAGCTTGACACTGAACATTGAGCCTTGATGTGTAGGATAGGTGGGAGGCTTTGAAGCGCGGACGCCAGTCTGCGTGGAGCCATCCTTGAAATACCACCCTTTAATGTTTGATGTTCTAACGTAGGCCCGTGATCCGGGCTGCGGACAGTGTCTGGTGGGTAGTTTGACTGGGGCGGTCTCCTCCCAAAGCGTAACGGAGGAGCACGAAGGTTGGCTAATCCTGGTCGGACATCAGGAGGTTAGTGCAATGGCATAAGCCAGCTTGACTGCGAGAGTGACGGCTCGAGCAGGTGCGAAAGCAGGTCATAGTGATCCGGTGGTTCTGAATGGAAGGGCCATCGCTCAACGGATAAAAGGTACTCCGGGGATAACAGGCTGATACCGCCCAAGAGTTCATATCGACGGCGGTGTTTGGCACCTCGATGTCGGCTCATCACATCCTGGGGCTGAAGTAGGTCCCAAGGGTACGGCTGTTCGCCGTTTAAAGTGGTACGCGAGCTGGGTTTAGAACGTCGTGAGACAGTTCGGTCCCTATCTGCCGTGGGCGCTGGAGAATTGAGGGGGGTTGCTCCTAGTACGAGAGGACCGGAGTGAACGCACCGCTGGTGTTCGGGTTGTCATGCCAATGGCACTGCCCGGTAGCTAAGTGCGGAAGAGATAAGTGCTGAAAGCATCTAAGCACGAAACTTGCCCCGAGATGAGTTCTCCCTGACCCTTTAAGGGTCCTGAAGGGACGTTGAAGACGACGACGTTGATAGGCCGGGTGTGTAAGCGCAGCGATGCGTTGAGCTAACCGGTACTAATGACCCGTGAGGCTTAACCTTACAACGCCAGAGGCGTTTTGGTTTGAGAGACCGAAAGAATTTTCAGCCTGTGACGGATAAAGAATCAGCTTTGTTCTGCGGACGCGAGTCCGGAGGATTTCGCGCTGAGGCGAGGCGGCAAGCGAAGGAAAGGAAGGAGCATACACGAGTATGTGACTGACTTTGCGAGCGCGGCCAACGCGGCATCAGTGCGAAAGACGCGGGACAGGGCACAAAGAATTTGCCTGGCGGCAACAGCGCGGTGGTCCCACCTGACCCCATGCCGAACTCAGAAGTGAAACGCCGTAGCGCCGATGGTAGTGTGGGGCCTCCCCATGCGAGAGTAGGGAACTGCCAGGCATCAATTTAAGACCCCTAATCGGGTCGTGACCTTCCCGGTGACGCGGAAAGGGCGAAACACCTGAAATCAGCGACGGTCTGATATCAGTACAGAATCGGTGGAGCGGTAGTTCAGTTGGTTAGAATACCTGCCTGTCACGCAGGGGGTCGCGGGTTCGAGCCCCGTCCGTTCCGCCACTTAAATTGAGAAGCCCTGACTGCGAAGTCAGGGCTTTTTCATGTCCGCTAAAAACCTGCCATTGTTGAGTAAAACGCAAAATTCCTCTGCTCATAAGCGGATTTTTCAGCAACAATAATCCTGCCACAATACGCCTCATCGCAACATTCAACGCAATGATGAGGAAAACATGACAATCCCCGCTTTTGGTTTAGGAACATTTCGTCTGCAGGACGATGTCGTTATTCATTCAGTGAAAACCGCACTGGAACTCGGTTATCGCACTATCGATACAGCTCAAATTTATGAAAACGAAGCTGCCGTAGGTCAGGCTATTGCTGAAAGCGGCGTGGCACGTGATGAGCTGTTTATCACCACTAAAATCTGGACTGAGAATCTCGCCGCCGACAAACTGATCCCCAGCCTGCAGCAGAGCCTGGCGAAACTGCGTACCGACTATGTCGATTTGACGCTGATTCACTGGCCATCGCCGGGTGCAGCGGTATCGGTCAAAGAGAGCATGCAGGCATTGATGGCAGCGAAAGAGGCGGGACTGACGCGTCAGATTGGTATCTCCAACTTCCCGATTGCCCTGATGAAAGAGGCCATTGCCGCTGTGGGCGCAGAGAACATTGCAACCAACCAGATTGAGCTGCACCCGTTCCTGCAAAATCGCCAGGTCGTGGACTTCGCGAAACAGCAGGGCATTCACATCACTTCATACATGACGCTGGCATATGGCGAAGCGTTAAAAGAACAGGTGATAAAGCAGATTGCGCAGAAACATCAGGCCACACCCGCGCAGGTCGTCCTGGCGTGGGCACTGGCACTGGGTTATGCCGTGATCCCCTCCTCAACCAAACGTGAGAACCTGGCCAGCAATATGGCGGCGCAGGATCTGACACTGGATGCGGACGACATGGCGCAGATCGCCGCGCTGGATCGTCAGCAGCGTCTGGTCAGCCCGGAAGGCCTGGCACCAGACTGGGATTAATTCTCCCATGTATCAGCCCTGCACGCGCCAGGGCTGATCTCTGACCCACTCGCTGAGAAAATCAATAAAGGCCCGCACGCGCTGGCTCACCCCTAAATCGCTGTAATACACCGCATTAAAAGGCATCTCAACCGGTACCGACTGGTGCGCCAGCACCTCAACAAAAGTGCCCGCCGCAATTTCCGCATTCACCATAAAGTCCGACAGGCAGGCGATACCCTGATCGTTCAGGCACAGCTGCTTGATCGTCTCTCCGCTGTTTGATGACATCGCCGCGTCAATTTCATACAGATCGCTGCCATTGGCCGACACGGGCCAGCGATTAAGACGAGGCGTCTCGACAAAACCGAGGCACTGATGATGTGCCAGCGCCTCCACCGACGCCGGCGTACCATATTTCGCCAGATAAGCTGGCGTAGCGACCATTTTACGATAGCTGGTGAACAGCAGCCGGGCACGCAGCGTGGAGTCGGTTAAATCCCCGGCACGAATAGCGACATCCACTTTACGATCGATCAGGTTGATAAAGCTTTCAGAGGAGATTAGCGATAGCGTGACCGCCGGATAGCGCTCGCGAAAGGGTTTAATCATCGGCATCAGCAGGTTAAGGATCACTGGTGTTGCCGCGTCGATGCGCAGCACGCCCTGTGGCGCCTGCTGGCGCTCAATCAGCTCATTCTCTGCCGTCGCCATCTCAAGGATCAGCTTCTGCACGCGCCGGAAATAGAGTTCGCCTTCATAAGTCAGCGCCAGCTGACGGGTGGTACGCGTCAGCAGCGACACGCCAAGCTTGTTCTCCAGCTTCTTCACCGTGCGGCTCACCGCTGAATTGGCCATCTGTAACTGCTCCGCTGCACGGCTAAAACTGCCGCTTTCTACCACAGCGATAAAGACTTTTAACTCCTCTGAAGATGCCTTCATTATGCCTCCTCAGGCAAAAGTTTATTGTTACTTTGCTTCTTTTTGTTATTAAAGCACGAGTCGATAATGGCGCCCATCAAAACATTATTGGGAGTCAACCATGCCACTTGCACTCTGGGCGCTGACCATCAGCGCCTTCGCTATCGGAACCACCGAGTTTGTTATCGTCGGGCTGATTCCGACCATCGCTGAACAGCTCAGCATTACGTTACCTTCTGCCGGGATGCTGGTATCCATCTACGCGCTTGGCGTGGCCGTCGGCGCGCCAGTGCTGACCGCCTTAACCGGCAAGCTGCCGCGCAAGCAGTTGCTGATGGGTCTGATGGCGCTGTTTACCGTCGGTAATCTGGTGGCCTGGCTGGCACCCAACTATGAAACGCTGGTGATGGCGCGTCTGCTGACCGGACTGGCGCACGGCGTTTTCTTCTCCGTCGGCTCAACCATTGCGACCAGCCTGGTAAGCAAAGAAAAGGCTGCCAGTGCGATAGCCATCATGTTTGGCGGCTTAACCGTGGCGCTGGTCACCGGCGTACCACTTGGCACACTGATTGGTCAGCATTTTGGCTGGCGTGAAAGTTTTCTGGCGGTCTCTCTGCTGGGTGTGATTGCACTGGTCAGCAGTATGATACTGGTACCGCGTAACATCGCACAGCCGCCTGCCACCTCCCTGGCACAACAGGCCGCGGTGATGATTAATCCGCGTTTGCTGCTGATTTACGCGATTACTGCGCTGGGCTACGGTGGCATCTTTACCACCTTTACCTTCCTGGCACCGATGATGCAGTCACTGGCCGGTTTCTCGCCGACCGCCGTCAGCGGCGTGCTGCTGGGGTACGGTATTGCAGTGGCGATCGGGAATATCTGGGGCGGCAGGCTGGCCGATCGCCGCGGGGCGGTACCGGCGCTGACGCTGATTTTTATCGCGCTGGCCATACTGTTAGTGGTATTCCAGTTCACCGCCAGCATGCATTACCTCGCGCTGCTCACGGTGCTGGTGATGGGCGTCTTTGCCTTTGCTAACGTACCTGGCCTGCAGGTTTACGTGGTGCAAAAGGCTGAACACTATGCGCCAGGCGCAGTTGATGTCGCGTCAGGGCTGAATATCGCGGCCTTTAATATTGGCATCGCACTGGGTTCAACCGTCGGCGGTCACATCGTGGAACATTACGGTCTGGCGCAGACGCCATGGGTGGGTGCCGTCATCGTGTTTGCGGCTCTGCTGCTGGTCCGCCTCAGCGGCCAGCTGGATAAGCCACGCGCGGCAGCCATCATTGAATAAGCCACACAACAGCCTGCCGCATGGCGGGCTGTTGCCGTTGCTGGCTGTGAGGCGAATTCCGACAATCAATAACAGCAATTGAAACCCCGCGCTAAAATCCCTATAACAGTCAGGTGAAGTTGTAGTCGTAAATCAGCCAGGCGGGACAGTGCGAAAAAAAACTTATGCAATGCGGTATGTAGCAGGTCAGCCTGCTGAGCGGATTTTTCCGCCAGGGGCGATGCTGCATCTTGGGCAGGCGTTACCGCCCGGTGCACCGCTGCCAGCCGACCCAACCCTGCGCGTGCTGGTATGGAATATCTTCAAACAGCAGCGGGCAGACTGGATGTCAGTACTGCAGGGCTTCGGTAAAGATGCCCATCTGGTGCTGCTGCAGGAAGCGCAGACCACACCGGAACTGGTGCAGTTCGCCACCAGTAATTATCTGGCGGCCGATCAGGTACCGGCCTTTGTGCTGCCGCAACACCCCTCTGGCGTTATGACGCTGGCTTCTGCCCATCCGGTCTACTGTTGTCCGCTGCGTGAGCGTGAGCCGCTACTGAGGCTGTCTAAATCCGCTCTGGTCACTGCCTATCCGCTTCCCACCGGCGAAATGCTGATGGTGGTCAACATTCATGCGGTCAATTTCAGCCTCGGCGTTGATGTGTACAGCAAACAGCTGGGGCCGATTGGCGAGCAAATCCAGCATCATCGCGGGCCGGTGATCATGGCCGGCGACTTCAATGCCTGGAGCCGTCAGCGTATGAACGCGCTCTACCGCTTTGCCCGTGAGATGGCGCTGCGCGAAGTAAACTTTACTGATGATCATCGACGCAAAGCCTTCGGCCGCCCGCTGGATTTTGTCTTTTACCGCGACATGAAAGTCAGCGAAGCATCGGTGCTGGTGACGCGTGCCTCTGACCACAATCCTCTGCTGGTTGAATTCAGTCCCGGCGCGGCTAAACGTTAAGCCAGGCGCGGCGCGCCAAAGGCGAATGATTCACTGCGCTGATGCCGCACCCTGCTCAATAAGCCACTTCAGACTGCTAAAGGCATGGCGCAACGGCGATAATAACGAGGTTTACGCGTGAGTGTGTCGGACTGCGGGAACGGGAAAAGGTAAATAATGAAAAAGGCTGACAAAAGTCAGCCTTTTCGGTGCATCAGGTATCAGGTGTTGCGCTATTCTTCACAAACAGCGTCAGCTTGTCGCCGGGCTGAATGTCTTTAGCGTCACTGTTCCAGCGCATCACGTCTTTGGTGTTAACACCGTGACGTTTGGCGATACTGGCAAAAGAATCACCCTTACGTACACGGTAGGTGATGCTGTTGCCGTTATCCGCCAGCTGCGACGCGCCAGCTTTGCTGCCAACGGTCAGTGTCTGACCGATGCGTACTGACGCACTGCGCAGGTTATTCTGCTGCTTCAGTGCACTAACGCTCACACCAAGCTTACTGGCAATGCCCGATAAGGTGTCGCCTTTGCGGACCTTATAGCTATTGCCTGCAGCGCTGACTTTCGCCAGCTCGCCGGGCTGTACCGCAGCAATATCACCGGAAGCCAGTGAATTGCGCAGCTGAGCCACGTTGGACTTTGGCACCATAATATAGTGCGGTCCGTTTGGCGCGGTGGTGCCGTTTTTATACCCGGCATTGAATGTCTTCAGCTTGCTGAGCGACATACCGGCCATATCTGCGGCCTGCGTCAGTTCAATCTGCTGTCCCACTTCAACGCGAGCCAGTGCACGGCTCTCATTCGCGGTTGGCAGCTTAATACCGTAACGCTTGCTGTTCTTGAGAATATCACTCAGGGCCAGCATTTTAGGTACGTAAACCGTGGTCTCGCGTGGCAGCGACAAATGCCAGAAGTCGGTCGGCTTACCGCGCGCCTTGTTCTGTTTCATCGCCTTCAGCACACGCCCTTCACCGCTGTTATAGGCGGCGATGGTCAGTAACCAGTCACCGTCAAACATGCCGTTCAGACGCTGCATCATATCCAGCGCAACTTTGGTTGAGGCCACCACATCGCGGCGTCCGTCGTACCATTGGTTCTGTTTCAAACCATAGTTTTTGCCCGTTTGCGCAACGATCTGCCAGATGCCAGCGGCATTCGCAGAAGAGGTTGCGTGTGGGTCAAAAGCGCTCTCCACTATGGGTAGCAGTACCAGTTCCATCGGCATTTTACGTTTCTGTATCTGCTCGACAATCCAGTACATGTACGGCTCTGCCCGTAATGTTACATCGTGGAGATAGCTCTTATTTTTTAAGTACTTTGTTTTTTGTTCGCGGATTCGCGGGTTTTCCGGAATCCCCATCTTCAACTCGTCACTAATGTGATTCCAGAGATCAGTGTCTTCTGCGAGGCTGGTTCCATCATCTTGCCAGCGCGGCGACAACAAGCGATCTCCGTACTTTCCATTTTCACCTTGACCAGCTGAAGACAGACTCTGTGCATGCTGTACCGGGATACTGGCGTCATTCCTTGATGCCTGACATCCAACCAGCAAGACCGAGGCGAGTAATATCGCTTTAGCCTTCATGTGTGTGTCAATAGTTCGCTTAAAAGACGAGCAACTATACGTTAGCGACCGGCACAACACAACCAGAAATATCAAAAACGGTCTTTCTTCTCGCGTAGATCGGCAAAAGTCTGCCATAACGGAGCCGACGACACATTAATGCCTAAAGCCTTTTGCAAATCAGGATCTTGCGTACGCAGGAATAAATTTATTTCACGCTCCAGCGCCAGTTTTGTTGGCAAAGTAATGCGATTTTCTGCGCGTAAGTCCTTAATTTGCTGATACCTTGCCAAAATTTTCGGGTCCTGAGGCAGAATAGCCGCAGCAAACTTCATATTGGATAAAGTGTATTCATGCGCACAGCAGATAAGCGTATCGGCAGGGAGTTGATTAAGCGCTTGAAAAGACTCAAACATTTGCTGCGCAGTGCCTTCGAACAATCGTCCGCAGCCACCCGAAAACATCGTATCGCCACAGAAAAGATAAGGTGAGCTGAAATATGAGATATGTCCTAAAGTGTGTCCAGGCGTTGCGATGACGCGGAAATTTAGCCCGAGCAGCGTAAATTCATCACCGTCACTGGGAATAGTGCGCGCGCCTTTATCGGCGGTCTCCTGCGGACCATAAACCTCAAGTTGTGGATAGTGCTCCAGCAGTTCGCTAACGCCGCCCACGTGATCGTGATGATGATGGGTCAGCAGAATGGCCTGCGGCTGCCAGTGATTGGCGTGAATTTTTTCCAGCACCGGTCGGGCTTCACCCGGATCGACAATCAGACAGCGTCCCTGTTCATCGTTCAGTGTCCAGATGTAGTTATCCTGCAACGCGGGAATACTGGTAAGATTCATAAACACCTCTCAGGTCGTAGAAAAAGGAAAATGGTAGAGCATGAAGCCAGCGAAAACACGCCAAATCCTGACTGCGCCGCGCTCCTGGCAGGATATGCCCTGGGGCGACTATTTCCGCGACGCGTTAACCCAGCAACTGCAACCGTATCTCGGCAAGCTGTACGGCTTTCATATGCTTAAAATTGGCAGCCTCAGCGCAGAAATCAATACCCGCCAGTGTGCCATATCGCATCAGGTTAATGTGGGCGATGAGGGCGATGGGCTGCACGTCATCGCCAGCGCAACGCAGTTGCCGTTTGAAGCCAAATCGATTGATGCCTGTCTGCTGGCACACACGCTAGCCTGGAGCCAGGATCCGCACCGCGTCCTGCGCGAAGTGGATCGTGTACTGATTGATGACGGCTGGATGATTATCAGCGGCTTCAATCCGTTCAGCCTGCTGGGCATCAGTAAAGGCCTGCCCGGATTACAGCGCCGCGCACCGTGGAGCGGACGGATGTTCAGCCAGGTGCGCCTGCTCGACTGGCTGAGCTTACTCAACTATGAAGTGGTGTATCGTACGCGCTTTCAGGTGGTGCCGTGGCACCGCCAGGGCGGCAAGATGATCAGCACGCACCTGCCGGCGCTGGGCTGTCTGAATATCGTGGTTGCGCGTAAGCGCACCTTCCCGCTGACGCCGGGCAAAGTAAAGATGATGCCCGGCAAAACCCAGTTACGGCCAGCAGTCAATGCCACGCGGCAGTTTCGGGAAGCCAGCGATCAGGACTCAACCTGATAGCCAATATCGTCGAGGGAAGGATTGCCGGCAGCGCTGCGTGCCAGTTCATCGCAGCGTTCGTTCTCCGGATGACCGGCATGGCCTTTTACCCACTCCCACTGAATCTGATGGGTACTGAGCGCCGCGTCGAGTCGCTGCCACAGATCAACGTTCTTCACCGGCTTCTTTTCTGCGGTTTTCCAGCCGCGCTTTTTCCAGTTGTGAATCCAGCTGGTGATGCCCTGGCGCACATACTGGCTGTCGGTACTAAGCACCACGTCACACGGCTGGGTCAGCGCTTCCAGTGCCACAATGGCCGCCATCAGCTCCATGCGATTATTGGTAGTAAGGCGATAGCCGGCGCTGAATAATTTCTCGTGCTGGCGGTAGCGAAGAATGGCGCCGTAGCCGCCGGGACCGGGATTGCCCAGGCAGGATCCATCGGTGAATATTTCTACCTGTTTGCGCATCTCTGGTAGACTTCCTTCTGACAAAACGCCAAGTCTGACATAAAACGAGTCCTATGAGCACTGCAAATAACCGCCAGATCGTCCTCGATACCGAAACCACCGGCATGAACATGATCGGGGTGCATTACGAAGGACATCGCATCATTGAAATCGGTGCGGTTGAGGTGATCAACCGTCGCCTGACCGGCAACAACTTCCATATGTATCTCAAGCCCGATCGGCTGGTGGATCCGGAAGCGTTCGGCGTACACGGTATTGCCGATGAATTCCTCGCCGATAAACCGACCTTTGCGCAAATCGCCGACGAATTCCTCGATTACATTCGCGGCGCGGAGCTGGTGATCCATAACGCTTCGTTCGACATCGGCTTTATGGATTACGAATTTGCCATGCTGCAGCGCGACATCGGTAAGACAGAAACCTTCTGTCAGATCACCGATAGCCTGGCGATGGCGCGTAAAATGTTCCCGGGCAAGCGCAACAGCCTGGATGCGCTGTGTAACCGTTTCGAGATCGACAACAGCAAACGTACGCTGCACGGCGCTTTGCTTGATGCCGAGATTCTGGCCGAAGTGTTCCTCACCATGACCGGCGGCCAGACCTCGCTGGCGTTTTCAATGGAAGGCGAGCAGAGCAATCAGGTGGCAGGCGAGCATATACAGCGCATCGTTCGTCCGGGCGCCGGCCTGCGCGTGGTTAGCGCCAGCGATGAAGAAATAATGGCGCATGAGAGCCGGCTCGATCTGGTGCAAAAGAAGGGCGGCAGCTGCCTGTGGCGCGCCTGAAGCCGCTGATTTTGCGTGGAAAAGCGTCGTTAAGCTGAAAAAACCGCCAAACGAGAGATTCCCCTGCAAAAAGCGTTGACGAGGGATGAGGCTGCCATTAATATGCGCCTCGTTCCCGACGGGGAACAAAGCGCGGAGCGGTAGTTCAGTTGGTTAGAATACCTGCCTGTCACGCAGGGGGTCGCGGGTTCGAGCCCCGTCCGTTCCGCCAATCTCTTTAAAGAAGCCGATGCAGCAATGCATCGGCTTTTTGCTTTTCTAAATCATACCCATCTGGCGTACGGTCGCCATTCATGGCGACCGCCAGCGCATTAATCCTTCTGTACCGCCACTTCCGCACGATAGGTGGCTTGCGGCACCTCACGTTCAGCGCGCGCCAGCCAGCGGTAGCAGCCAGCGCCCAGCGCCACGCCGATGAACCAGCTGAAGTTTGCCACCGCGTGCAGGGAAGGAATAAAGCTAATCACCAGGCAAATACCCACGGAAGGTAGCAGCGCAGCAATCGCTTTTGGATTGAAACCGCCGCGGTACCAGTAGCGGCCTTTTGGCGTATCGTTGAACAGGTCATCAACGTATACCTTGCTGCGTTTGATCAGGTAGAAATCGGCGATCAGAATGCCAAACAGCGGTCCGATAAATGATCCCAGCACATCCAGCGTGTAGTGAATCAGCTCTGGCGACTGGAACAGATTCCACGGCGTCAGCAGCACTGAACCCACGGCGGCAATCATGCCACCGGCGCGGAAGCTGATCTTCTGCGGTGAGCAGTTAGAGAAATCAAACGCTGGCGAAACGAAGTTCGCCACGATATTGATGCCGATGGTGGCGGTAATCATGGTCAGCAGCCCGATAGCGACCGCTACATCGTTGCCTACCATGCTCACGGTTTCAATCGGATCGGTGATCATTTTGCCAAACAGCGACTGAGTACCCGAGACGATGACCACGGTCACAATCGAAAACAGCAGGAAGTTGAACGGCAGGCCCCAGCGGTTGCCGCGGCGAATCTCACCCATGCTTTTGCCGTAGCGCGAGAAGTCACCAAAGTTGAGCAGCGGACCGGAGAAATAAGAGACCACCAGCGCGGTCGCGGTAATCATCTGCCAGGTCTGCTCGCCCGCGCTCAGTGATTTACTGGCGAGGGTGAAGGAGATACCGTCAAAACCGGTTTTGTATACAATCCAGCCCGCCAGCGCCACCATCACCACGTAGACCGCCGGACCGGCGATATCGATAAAGCGTTTAATCGCGCTCATGCCGTGCCAGAACACCATCGCCTGCAGCAGCCACATGACGCCGAAACAGCACCAGCCAAGCTGCGACAGGCCGAGCCAGCTGCTCTGCGTCATGCTGCTTAACGACGGATAGAACTTCAGCAGCACCAGCATCAGCGCATTCGCCGCCAGATAGGTCTGAATACCGTACCAGGCGAAGGCGATCAACCCGCGGATCACCGCCGGGATGTTGGCCCCGAACACGCCAAATGCCTGACGCGAAATCACCGCATAAGGCACGCCGGCCATCTGGCTCGGCTTCGCCACCAGGTTAGCGCACAGCTGCACGATACAAATTCCCACCAGCAGACACAGCAGCACCTGCCAGCTGGCCAGACCGAGGGTGAAGAAGCTGGCCGCCACCACATAGCCGCCCATGCTGTGCACGTCCGACATCCAGAACGAAAAAATGTTGTACCACGACCAGTTCTGGTTACGGGTCGGCGCCAGGTCGTCGTTACACAGACGCGGGCTGTAATGGGCGTTGGCTTCAGAGGCCACCGCAGAGGTCACTTCAGAATGATTTGGCATGAAACCTGCTCCTCTTAACTTCATGGAAAAATAATGACACCGTGAAACGGTATTGCAGGATCCAGGCCAGAATTGATTTCTTGTATACAAAAAATGAATTTCACGTATACGATGTCTGCATACAGTCACTTGCCGGAGCGGGTAATGAAGAGTGAAACAGGCCAGAAAACGGCTGCCGATCTGAATGACAGAGACGAACCTATCTATCAGGCGTTGCTGAACGCCATCGTGGAGCACCAGCTGCCGCCGGGCAGCAAATTGCCGGAAGAGGCGCTGTCGGAGGTGTTTGGCGTCAGCCGTACCGGCATTCGTAAGGTGCTGCAGCGCCTCGCGGCGGTGCAAATGATCACTTTGTCGCCCAGACGTGGTGCACAGGTGGCGACGCCGGGCGTGGAGGAAGCGCGCGACATCTTCGCCACGCGCAGCCTGCTGGAGTGCGCCAACCTGCCGGCGGTGCTGGCGCATCTGCAGCCGCCGCATCTCGCCGCGCTCAGTGGCTTAATTGCCGACGAGCAGCAGGCGCACCAGCAGCACGACGGGGCCGCCGCCATCCGTCTGTCTGCGGCTTTTCATATCCAGCTGCAGGCGATTTCCGGCAACCAGGTGCTGACTGACATGGTGACGCGCCTGACGCAGCGCTCCTCACTGGTGATCGCCGCTTACGGTGCACCGTGGCAGCGCGGCTGTCGTTGCGATCATCACGATCGGCTGGTGGATCTGCTGCGGCAAAACGATCTGCCGGCGTTAACCACGGCGCTGCAGCATCACTTCGAACATATCATCGCCAGCCTGCACTTTGAGCGCAGCGGCGAAACCCTGCCTGATTTCACCCGGTTATTTGCCGGTCATAAAGGAGCGGCATCATGAGCCTGATCCAGGTGATCAACCCGAATACCAGCGCCGCCATGACGGCGACCATCGGTGCAGCGGCGCGCGCCGTGGCCGCACCTGGCACGGAGATTGTGGCGGTGTGCCCGAGCGAGGGCGTGCCCTCCATTGAAGGACACTTTGATGAAGCGATTGCCGCGGTGGGCGTGCTGGAACAGGTAAAACGCGGCAAAGAGCAGGGCGTCAGCGGCCACATCATCGCCTGCTTTGGCGATCCGGGACTGCTGGCGGCACGCGAACTGGCGAACGGGCCGGTGATTGGCATTGCCGAAGCGGCGATGCACACCGCGACGCTGGTGGCGACGCGCTTTTCGATTGTCACCACGCTGCCGCGCACGCTGGTGATCGCCCGCCATCTGCTGCAGCAGTACGGATTCAGCCATCACTGTGCCGCGCTGCACGCTATTGATCTGCCGGTGCTGGCGCTTGAGGACGGCAGCGGCGTCGCGCAGGAGAAAGTGCGCGAGCGCTGCCTGCAGGCGAAACGTGAAGATGGCAGCGGGGCGATTGTGCTGGGCTGCGGCGGCATGGCGTCGCTGGCGCAGGATCTGACTAAAGAACTGGGCCTGCCGGTGATTGATGGCGTCAGCGCGGCGGTGAAAATGGTCGAGTCATTACTGGCGCTGGGCTTTGGTACCAGCAAACACGGCGATCTGGCTTACCCGATTAAAAAACCGCTCAGCGCGGCATTTCAGCACCTAAACTAAGGGCTGGTTGAGGACTGATGACAGGAACTTGCAGAATGAGTGATGTATCTGAAAAGAAAGAGTACAGCTTCAACAAAAATTATCCGCGCGATCTGATTGGCTATGCGGGCCAGCCGCCGCACGCGCAGTGGCCGGGTGAGGCGCGGGTGGCGGTGCAGTTCGTGCTCAATTATGAAGAGGGAGCTGAAAACAATGTGCTGCACGGTGACGCGGGCTCTGAGCAGTTTCTCTCCGACATCATCGGAGCCGCCAGCTATGCCGATCGCCACATGTCGATGGATTCCCTGTATGAGTACGGTTCGCGTGCCGGTTTCTGGCGCATCCATCAGGAGTTTCAGCAGCGCGGCCTGCCGCTGACCATCTTTGGCGTCGCGATGGCGCTGGCGCGGCATCCGCAGATTGTCGAGGCCATCAAAGCCGCCGATTACGATGTGGTCAGCCACGGCTGGCGCTGGATTCACTATCAGGGGATGGATGCCAAAACCGAGCGTCAGCACATGCAGCAGGCAGTGGACGTGCTCACCGAGTTATTCGGTAAAGCGCCCACCGGCTGGTATACCGGGCGCGACAGCCCCAATACGCGGCGGCTGGTGGTCGAGCAGGGCGGCTTCAGCTACGACAGCGATTACTACGGTGACGATCTGCCCTTCTGGACGCAGGTCACCTGTCAGGACGGCACGGTGAAGCCGCATCTGATCATTCCCTATACGCTGGAGTGCAACGACATGCGCTTCGCCACGCCGCAGGGATTCAACACCGCCGAGCAGTTCTATACCTATCTGCGCGATACCTTTGATGTACTGTATGAAGAGGGCGCGACGGCGCCGAAGATGATGTCGATTGGCATGCACTGCCGTCTGCTGGGGCGTCCGGGGAAATTCCGCGCGCTGCAGCGTTTCCTCGACCATATTCAGCAGCACGACAAGGTGTGGGTGTGCACGCGTCAGCAGATTGCCGATCACTGGATGAAGACGCATCCGGCTGCGTAAGCGGCCTTACCTTTCACGGATATCAGGTCGTTTTTGCCCTCTCTTGCCAGGAGAGGGCAACGCTCGCGCCTGCGTCAGCTCATCAAACTCACCTGCGCTGCCACGATGCGCCAGCCGCACGGCAGCCGTACCCAGGTCTGCTGCTGACGGCCGATCTTCTCTACGCCCTCGCGGGTGAACTCGGTGCTGCACACCGCATAGTCATCGCCAAAAGTGGTGATGACCGTATTGCGCAGCGTGCGATCGAGCCCCTTTGACGGACGCGCCGCGCGAAAGGCGCGAATCTCGTCAATCCCGTACAGATTCTCTCCCGCACCGAGTCGCACCGTACGCGCATCGTGCCAGAACAACTCGTCCAGCACGGCGACATCATTGCTCACCAGCGCCTGCTCGTAGCGGTAAAACGCGGCGGTGACTTCAGCCAGTATCGCCGGACGATCGATATGTTCAGGTGTCATCTTCAGGCATCCATAAAAGAGGTTTGTGGCAGCGTCACACCCTGCTGCTGCAGTGCCCAGGCGGCGCGCAGCGCCAGCTGTTCGTTAAACGGCGCAGCAATCAGTTGCAGGCCAATCGGTAAACCGCTGGCAGTGAGCAGCGGCACGCTACACACCGGTAGGCCGAGGAACGAAATCGGCTGCGTCAGCATGCCCATGCTGGCGCGTGTCGGCAAATCCTGACCGTTGATGTGAATGGTTTCCTGGCCGATGGTGGTGGCGGTACAGGGCGTGGCCGGGGCGATCAGCACGTCGTAATGGTCGAACAGCGGCAGCACCTGCTGCTGGAAGTGACGGCGGAAACGCTGGGCCTGCACATACCACGCGGCGGGCAGCATCGCGCCAGCCAGCAGGCGTTCGCGTGAATTCGGCTCAAAGCGTTCTGGCTGGGTGCGCAGAGCCGGCAGATAGTGATTGCCGCCTTCCGCCGCGGTCATGATAAACGCGGCCGAGCGCGCCAGTTCGGCCTGGGGCAGCATCACTTCTTCTGTCGCGCCGAGCGCGCGGGCCGCTACCGCCACCGCCGCGCGCGCCTCATCGCTGCACCAGTCAGCAAAAAAGCCGCCCAGCACCGCGCTGCGCAGCTTTTCGCTGCCAGCAGAGAGCCTGTCACTGACCGGTTCCGCAGGCCGCGCCGCCTGAAACGCATCGCTGGCGTCGCCGCCCTGCAGTGCATCGTAAACCAGACTCAAATCTTCCACCGAACGGGCAAACGGACCGATGTGATCGAGGCTGGCGACAAACGGATGGCTGCCGCTGCGCGATAGACGACCAAAGGTGGGTTTCAGGCCGAAAATGCCGCACAGCGAAGCAGGCACGCGAATCGAGCCGTTGGTGTCAGTGCCGAGTGAAAAGTGCACCAGCCCGGCAGCGACGGCTGCCGCGGAACCGCCAGATGAGCCGCCGGCCACGCGTGACAGATCGCGCGGGTTGCGCGTCGCACCATAATGGGTGTTCTCGGTGGTAAAGCCGTAAGCGTAGGCGTCCATATTCAGCATGCCGGAGAGCAGCGCGCCGCTCTGCTGCAGCTTAGAGACCGCCCACGCATCCTGCTGTGCCACCGGCCGCTCGCTGAACAGGCTGGCACCGGCAAGCGTGCTGTGACCGGCGACGTCAAACAGGTTTTTTACCGCATAGGGAATGCCAGCCAGCGCCGGCAGCGGCTCGCCGCGCTGACGCTGCTGATCCAGCCGGTCGGCTTCCCGCAGCATGCGCTGCGCGGTGACGGCGGTCCAGGCGTTGATGGCCGGGTTATGCTGTTCTATGGCGGCCAGCGTCTGTTGTGCGATGTCGCGCGCGCTGAGATCGCCCTGCGCCAGTGCCTGCTGCAGCTGGCTAATCGATAAGGCTGCCAGCGTCATGGATGAAACACTCCCGCCACTTCCAGGCGATCGTCCAGCGGCAGCGCCATCAGCGGCTGCGCCATCGCGGCGATACGGTTAAACTGCGTCAGCAGTTCGGCGCGGCGCGTGTCGTCCAGCTCCAGCGCCAGAATCTGTTCCATTTGGGCGATATAGGTTGCCCAGTCCGGTTGTACACTCATGATTGTCTCCGTTAAAAACCGGCAGCGCTGCCGTTGCTGCGCGGATCAAACGCGCCTTCCAGCATGCCATTGTTGTGTCTGACGATGGCGCCGGCGTGGCCCACCACTTCACTGTATTCAGCCAGCAGTTCGACTTCATGACCGAGCGCGCGCAGTTGCTGCACGGTTTCAGGCGCGATGCGCGCCTCCAGCTTGAGGGAGTCTGAGGATTGGCCCCAGGTGCGGCCAAGCAGCCAGCGCGGTGCGCTGACCGCCTGCTGCAGCGGCTGGCCCTGAATGACATAGCGGGTAAAGATCGCCGCCTGGGTTTGCGGCTGGCCATCACCGCCCATCGAGCCGTACACCAGCGTGCGGCCATCCTTCAGGCGCGCCGCCGCTGGATTGAGCGTATGGAACGGCTGTTTGCCCGGTGCCAGCGTCAGCAGGTGATCCGGCTGCAGGCTGAACGCCGCGCCACGGTTTTGCCAGGTAATACCGGTGCCGGGCAGCACGACGCCGCTGCCAAATTCGTGGTAAATGCTCTGGATAAAGGAGACCGCCAGGCCGCTGCTGTCCATCACCCCCATCCACACGGTATCGCCCGGTCCGCGTCCGGTGCCCCAGGGCGCGGCGCGATCGTCCTGCACCTGCGCGGCCAGCGTGCCAAGATGATCGGCATTCAGCAGCGACTGCACATCAATCGCCATGTGACGCGGATCGGTGATGTGTTGATCGCGCAGGGCAAAGGCCTGTTTGGTGGCTTCAACGATGCGGTGCACTGTCTGCGCTTCAGTGGCGTCGGTCATCGCCAGACGATCGGTGATCCCGAGGATCGCCAGCGATACCAGCCCCTGCGTTGGCGGCGTCATGTTCCAGATATCGCCTTCGCTGTGCGCGAGGTGCAGCGGCGTGCAGCGCCGGGCGCGCTGCCGGTGTAAATCGTCCAGCGTAATCGGCATGCCGAGCGCGCCCATTTCGCGCGCCAGATGGTGCGCCAGCTCACCGCGATAAAAGCTCTCCAGCCCTCGCTCGCTCAGCACGCTCAGCGTCTGCGCCAGCGCCGGCTGGGTAAAACGACTGCCGGCGGCGGGCGGTGCGCCATCAGGCAGAAAGGTGGCAGCAAAACCGGGCTGATGTTGCAGCTCATGCTGTTTTGCCGCCGTCGCTGCTGCCTGCGAGGCGGTGACCGGAATGCCATCGGCCGCATAGCGAATCGCATCGCGCAGCAAACGGCTCAGCGGCAGCGGCGTCGCGCCCAGTTCGTGCGCCAGCGTCAGCGCTTCCTGCCAGCCGCTGACGGTGCCGGCAACCGTCAGTGCCGCTTTAGGGCCGCGATGCGGAATATGGCTTTCACCGTGATAGAAGTCGGGGTGCGCCAGCGAACCGGCGGCGCCGCTGGCATCGATAGCAATCGGATCGCCACCGGGCGGCACCACCAGCCAGAAGCCGTCGCCGCCGAGGCCATTCATGTGCGGATAGACCACCGCAATGGTCGCCGCGGCGGCCACCATGGCTTCCAGCGCGTTGCCGCCTTCACGCAGAACCGCCAGTGCGCTTTCGCTGGCAAGGTGATGTGGCGTCACCGCCATGCCCATCGGGGCCATATTGCTTTGAATCATAATGAACTGTTCCCGGATTATTCTTTGGTAGCGGCGCGATTTGGCGCGCTGGATAGGGAAAACAAGCGCAACAAATTGCGCCGCTACCAGTCTGTACCAATGGTAAAGCAAGAGCCGTTCCAGTTTTGGTGTTACGCCAGCCTGGATCGATTTATGCTAGCTTGTGATGAAACGAAAGTTACAGGACCGATGATGAAACAGCTCGATGAACGCCTTCGCAGTCACTATCCGCAACTGTCGCCGCAGGAGCAGCGCATTGCTGACTTTGTGTTTGACCATTTTGATGATCTGATTAGCTATAACAGCGCTGAGCTGGCGCGGCTTAGCGGCGTATCAAAGGCCACGGTAAGCCGGCTGTTCAAACGCCTCGGCTATGAAAAATACAAAGACATGCGTGATGAGCTGCGCACCCTGCGCCAGAGCGGAATGCCGCTGACCGATAACCGCGATGCGGTGCAGGGCAATACGCTGCTGTCACGTCATTACAAGCAGGAGATGGCGAACCTGACGCAGTGGGTCAACAGCATTGACGCCCGGCAGTTTAGCGAGGTGATTGCCGCGCTGGGCGCCGCACGGCGGGTGTTCATCATTGGGATGCGCAACGCGTATCCGGTGGCGCTGCACCTGCGTCAGCAGCTGCTGCAGGCGCGCGCTCAGGTGCAGGTGTTGCCGCAGCCAGGCCAGACGTTGGGCGAAGAGCTGGTGGACATGACGCCGGAAGATGTGGTGGTGGTGATGGCGTTTCGCCGTCGGCCACGCATCATCCGTCCACTGATGCAGCAGCTGCAGCAGAGCGGCATCCCGGTACTGGTGCTGTGCGAACCGCAGGCGCAGGGCATTCTCACCCTGGCGCGCTGGCAGCTGTGCGCACCGCTCGACAGCGTTTCCGCCTTTGACAGCTACGCCTCGGCAATGAGCCTGATCAACCTGCTGGCCAACGCGCTGCTGCACGAAATGCTGTCGCAGGGGCGTCAGCGCATCCACCAGATTGCCGATCTTTACCAGCAGCTCGATGAGCTGGAACACCGCTAAAGGGCACCGTTTTGGTGCTTTGCACCTTTTTTGATCGCGCCTGCTAACGGGGTGATCCCCGTTATGATGCGCCCTTAACCGCCTTAAATCCTCCGCTTAGCCGCTGCGTTTGCTGCCCGTTGTGGTTGGCACATTAGTTGCAAATCAATTTATCAAGAATCTTTTGTTTCACAATTAACTCACCGGGGTGCATAATGAACAAAGTATTACTGGCAGTAGCAGGGGCAGCATTGCTGCTGGCGCAGGCAGGCAGCGCCATGGCCGATCAGCTGCAGGATATCCAGAAGCGTGGCGTGATTCGCGTGGCGGTGCCGCAGGACTTCCCGCCGTTTGGCTCGGTCGGTACCGATCTCCAGCCGCAGGGCTATGACATCGACATGGCGAAATACCTCGCGAAGCAGATGAAACTGAAGTTGCAGCTGGTGCCGGTGACCAGCGCCAACCGCGTACCGTATCTGCAGACCGACAAGGTCGACCTGGTGATCTCCAGCATGGGCAAAAACGCCGAGCGCGAAAAAGTGATCGACTTCAGCCGCGCCTACGCACCGTTCTTCCTCGGCGTGTTCGGCCCGAAAGGCGAGACGCTGAAAGATGCGGCGGCGCTGAGCGGTAAATCGATTGGCGTGACGCGCGGTGCGGTAGAGGACATGGTGCTGAGCGATGTCGCCCCGAAAGATGCTCAGGTGAAGCGCTACGAAGATAACAACACTACGCTGTCCGCCTATCTCTCCGGTCAGGTGCAGTATGTGGCCACCGGAAACCTGGTGGTCGCGGCGATTGCGCGGCAGAACGCGGAAAAAGCCCCGGTGCCGCAGTTTATGCTGAAAGATTCACCGTGCTTTATCGGCCTGAAAAAGAATGAGCCAGCGCTGAAAGAGAAAGTGAACGCACTGATTGAGCAGGGTATTAAAGACGGCACGCTGAACAAGCTGTCGGAAGAGTGGCTGAAAGCGCCGCTGCCTGCCAACCTCGGCGCATAACAGGAACGGCCAATGATTGGGCAACTTAACTTTGCAGATCTCTGGCCGCACTGGCCAGAGCTGCTGGCCGGACTGTGGGTCACGGTGCAGCTTACGGTGCTGGCGACGGTGGGCGGTGTCGGACTGGGTATTCTCGGCGCGGCGCTGCGCAGCGGCAAACCGGGCTGGGCCAGCCGCCTGTGGGGCATCTACGTCGAGCTGATTCGCAACACGCCGTTCGTGGTACAGCTGTTTTTTATCGTGTTTGGTCTGCCTAATCTCGGGCTGAAACTGACGGCCGGTGAAGCGGCGCTGCTGGCGATGCTGATTAACCTTGGCGCTTACAGCACTGAAATCATCCGTGCCGGTATCCAGGTCACGCCGCGCGGGCAGTGGGAAGCGGGGCGCGTGCTCGGGCTGAGCCGCACGCAAACCTTCATCCGCGTGGTGCTGCCGCCCTCGCTGCAGCGCATTTATCCGGCGCTGGTCAGCCAGTGCATCATTGTGATGCTCGGCTCGTCGGTGGTGTCGCAGGTCTCTTATGAAGAGCTGACGTTTGCCGCCAACCTGATTCAGTCGCGCACCTTTTTGAGTTTTGAAGTCTATCTGGTGACCACGCTGATCTATCTGGCGTTGTCGATTGCCATGCGTCAGCTGCTGCTGGCGCTGGGTCGCAAATGGTTTGGAGCGCAGCCGGCATGACAACGTTTACTGACTGGGACATCCTGCGCAACCTGCTGCTGGCGGCGCGCTGGACGATTTTGCTGTCGCTGGTGGCCTTTTTCGGCGGCACGCTGGTGACACTGCCGCTGCTGTTTCTGCGTCTGCTGCAGCGGCGCTGGCTCACCCGCCTGATTCGCTGTTATACCGAGCTGTTTCAGGGCACGCCACTGCTGATGCAGCTGTTTCTCGCCTTCTTCGGCGTCGGCCTGTTCGGCATCGACGTGGCGCCCTGGACGGCGGCGTCACTGGCGCTGACGCTGTATACCAGCGCGTTTTTACTGGATATCTGGTACGGCAGCATTCGCGCGCTGCCAAAAGGGCAGTGGGAAGCGTCGCGCTGCCTCGGCCTGAACTTTGGCCAGACGCTGTATCGCGTGGTGGCACCGCAGGCGATCCGCATCGCCATCGCGCCGACCGTTGGCTTTGCCGTACAGGTGATCAAGGGCACCGCGCTGGCATCGATTATCGGCTTTGTCGAGCTGACCAAAGCCGGCACCATTCTCAACAATGTGACGTATCAGCCCTTCAAGGTGTTTGGCCTGGTGGCGCTCGGTTACTTCCTGATGTGTTATCCGCTGTCGCGTTACAGCCAGTACCTGGAGAAAAAATTCAATGCCGCTCATCACCATTAATCAGGTCCAGAAGTACTACGGTGATAACCACGTACTGAAAGGGGTCGATCTGGATATCGACAACGGCGAAGTGATCTCCATCATTGGCCGCAGCGGCTCCGGTAAAAGTACCCTGCTGCGCTGCATGAACGGGCTGGAAGGTTATCAGGAAGGCAGCATTAAACTGGGCGGCATGACGATTACCGATCGTGAATCGCAGGCGCGTGAAATCAGCCGCTCGGTGGGCATGGTGTTTCAGAACTTTAACCTGTTTCCGCACATGACCGCGCTGGAAAACGTGATGCTGGCACCGCGCCGCGTGCTGAAAAAGAGCGAGGCGGAGTGCCGCACGCTGGCCACGCAGATGCTGGAAAAAGTCGGGCTCGGCGAACGCCTCAATTACTACCCGGCCAACCTGTCGGGCGGTCAGCAGCAGCGCGTGGCAATTGCCCGCGCGCTGGCGATGCAGCCAAAAGTTTTACTCTGTGACGAAATCACCTCGGCGCTCGATCCGGAGCTGGTGGGTGAAGTACTGAAAGTGCTGGAGCAGCTGGCCGCCGAAGGCATGACGCTGATTCTCGTCACCCATGAAATGAACTTCGCCCGCGACGTGGGCGACCGCGTGGTGTTTATGCATCAGGGACGCGTGTGGGAGCAGGGCGACAGCAAAACGCTGTTTGCACATCCACAAACCGCCGAGCTGAAGCAGTTTATTTCGACCGTGCGTCTGTAACCGAACAATAAGGAACCCCTCATGGATATCAGCCAGTTCTCGCAAATCAATCCGCCACAGCGTCTGCTGATGGGACCGGGCCCAATCAACGCCGACCCGCGCGTGCTGCGCGCCATGTCGAGCCAGCTGCTTGGGCAGTACGATCCGGCGATGACGCACTATATGAACGAGGTGATGGCGCTGTACCGTGGCGTATTCCGCACTGAAAACCGCTGGACCCTGCTGATTGATGGCACCTCACGCGCCGGTATCGAATCCATCCTGCTGTCGGCGATTCGTCCGGGCGATAAAGTGCTGGTGCCGGTGTTCGGCCGCTTCGGCCATCTGCTGTGCGAAATTGCCCGTCGCTGCCGCGCGGAAGTCCATACCATCGAGGTGCCGTGGGGCGAGGTATTTACCCCGGATCAGATCGAAGATGCGATCAAAAAAGTCAAACCGCGCCTGCTGCTGACGGTGCAGGGCGATACCTCAACCACCATGCTGCAACCGCTGGAGCAGCTCGGTGCGATTTGTCGCCAGTACGGCGTGCTGTTGTACACCGATGCCACCGCATCGCTGGGCGGCAACCCGCTGGAAACCGATGCCTGGGGGCTGGATGCGGTCTCTGCCGGCATGCAGAAATGCCTCGGTGGTCCGTCCGGCACCTCGCCGATCACCCTGAGCCCGCAAATGGAAGCGGTGATCCGTCAGCGTAAGTGCGTGGAGCAGGGCATACGTACCGACGCACATCAGGATGGCGACGACGAGATGATCTACTCCAACTACTTCGATCTCGGCATGATCATGGATTACTGGGGACCGGAGCGGCTCAACCATCATACCGAAGCCACCTCGGCGCTGTTTGGCGCACGCGAATGTGCCCGTCTGATCCTGCAGGAAGGGCTGGATAACGGCATCGCGCGCCACAAGCTGCACGGTGATGCGCTGCTGAAAGGCATTCAGGGCATGGGGCTGGAAACCTTTGGCGATCTCAGACACAAGATGAATAACGTGCTTGGCGTGGTGATCCCGCAGGGCATCAACGGCGACCTGGTACGCAAATTGATGCTGGACGATTTCGGCATTGAGATTGGCACCTCGTTCGGTCCGCTGCACGGCAAAGTGTGGCGCATCGGCACCATGGGCTACAACGCGCGCAAAGATTGCGTGATGCTGACGCTGAGCGCGCTGGAGTCCGTGCTGAATCACGTCGGTTTCCGCACCACTCAGGGCGCGGCGCTGCAGGCTGCCTGGGACCACTACGGGAGCCACGCATGAGTCATAGCCTGATGAGCGCCGGTGAGGCGCAGTCAGCGGCGGCGCGGGTGATGGCGCGCTGTGACGCGCTGGCAGCAATCAGTGAGAGCGAAGAGGGGCTGACCCGCGTCTATCTGTCGCCGGAGCAGGTGCGCGCCAACGCGCGCGTTGCTGAGTGGATGCAGGCGGCAGGTATGCATACCTGGCAGGATGCGGTCGGCAATATCTGCGGTCGCTATGAAGCGGCGGAGCCGGGCGCACCGGCGCTGCTGCTCGGCTCGCACCTCGATACCGTGCGCAACGCCGGACGCTACGACGGTATGCTGGGCGTGCTCAGCGCCATCGAAACCGTACAGTGGCTGCACGACCATCAGCAACGCCTGCCGCTGGCGATTGAAATTGTCGGCTTCGGCGATGAAGAGGGCACGCGCTTTGGCATCACGCTGCTCGGCAGCCGTGGCCTCACCGGCAGCTGGCCGGAAAGCTGGGTGTCGCATCCGGACGGCAACGGCATTACGGTGGCGCAGGCGATGCAGGACCTCGGCCTGGACGCGGCGCTGATCCCGCAGGCGGCACGTGAGGTAAGCGACATTGTGGCTTATCTCGAACTGCACATTGAGCAGGGACCGTGCCTCGAACAGGACGATCTGGCGCTTGGCGTGGTGGCAGCGATTAATGGCGCGCGCCGTCTTAACTGCCGCTTTGTCGGGGAGGCCGGTCATGCCGGCACGGTGCCGATGACGCACCGCAAAGACGCGCTGGCAGCAGCGGCAGAGTGGATGGTGTTTGTGGAACAGGCCACGCAGGATCAGGATGCGCAGCTGGTGGCCACAGTGGGCACGCTGAGTTGTCTGCCGGGCGCCGTTAACGTTATCCCCGGCGAGGTGCAGCTGTCGCTGGACGTGCGCGGACCGCAGGATGAACCGCTGGAACGTCTGCTCTCCAGCCTGCTGACCCAGGCGGAAGCCATCGCGCTGCGGCGCGGGCTCAGCTTCAGCGCTAACGAGTACTATCGCATCGCGGCCACCGCCTGTGATACGCGGCTGCAGCAGGCGCTGAGCCATGCGGTAGAAACCGTGCAGGGGCGCAGTCTGGCGCTGCCGAGCGGAGCCGGTCACGACGCGATCGCGATGGCTGAGCGCTGGCCGGTGGGCATGCTGTTTGTGCGCAACCATCGCGGTATCAGCCATCATCCGGCGGAATCGGTGCAGGTGGCCGATGTGGCGCTCGGCGTGCAGGCCTATCTGCAGGCGGTATGCGATCTGGCGCGCAGCTAAAGGAGCCGCGAAATGGATCTGAACGATTTTAATCAGGCGAGCGTCGCGCAGGCGCAGGCGGCGATTGCCCACTGCGTGGCGATTCCCGCCTGGCAGCAGGCGCTGGTGGCGGCGCGGCCATTCGCCAGCCTGACGGCGCTGTACACCACGGCGCAACAGCTGGCGCTGGCGTGGCAGGGCGACGCCTTGCAACAGGCGCTGAGCGCCCATCCGCGCATCGGCGAAAAAGCGCAGGGCGCGGGTAAAGAGGCCGCGCTGTCGCAGCAGGAACAGGCAGCGATGCAGCAGGCTAACGGTGCGCTGCAGCTGGCGATGCTGGCCGGTAATGAGCGCTATGAGCAGCGCTTCGGCCGGGTGTTTCTGATTCGCGCCAAAGGGCGCAGCGGTGAACAGATGCTGGCGGAATTGCAGCGCAGGCTCAACAATGATGAAGAGACCGAGCAGCAGGAAGCGCTGGCGCAGCTGCGGGAAATTACCCTGTTACGGCTTAAGGAGAGCATTACATGAGCACCATCACCACCCATATTCTCGACACCGCGCTGGGCAAACCGGCGATTGGCGTCGCGATGTCGCTGGAGCAGAACAGCCCTGAGGGCTGGCTGCCAGTGGCCGAGGGCGAAACCGACAGCGACGGGCGCATCAAAGATCTCACGCCTGAACCGCTGGCGCCGGGCCACTATCGCTTAACCGCGGAGATCGGTGACTATTTCGCCGCCGACGGGCGTGATGCGCTGTATGTGAGCGCGCAGATTGATTTTGTGATTGGCTCCGCCGGCAGCCATTATCACCTGCCGTTCCTCATTTCCCCGTGGTCGTGGTCGACTTACCGCGGAAGTTAATCCAGGTCGCCATCAATGGCGCCCCTGTAAAAATCGTTATGCGGTTCCGTAGGGTGCGCATTCATGCGCACCGGTATAACCCGATCCATCATGAGGTGGACATCTGCGCCCTGAAATTCGTGCTCTCTATCACAAACCTCGCGCTTGAAAGCCAGTAACTATCAAAACCTTCGGTCCATCCAAATATATTCTGCAACACGGTGCGGTTATCTTAACCGGACAACGTGAAGCCAATGGAGCCGAGAAATGAGCACGCCCGAAAATAATGATAATGCAGCCGCCTCAGGAAAATGCCCCTTTCATCATGGAGCATCGGAAGAGAAAAGCGTTTTAGCGCGTGGCGCCGGAAGCGGGACCACTAACCGCGACTGGTGGCCAAACATGCTGCGCGTCGATCTGTTAAACCAGCATTCCAGCCGTTCTAACCCCCTCAGTGACAATTTCAACTACCGTGAAGAGTTCAGCAAACTGGATTACGCCGCGCTGAAAGCCGATATTCGTGCGCTGCTGACCGATTCGCAATCCTGGTGGCCTGCCGACTGGGGCAGCTACATCGGCTTGTTTATCCGTATGGCATGGCACAGCGCCGGCACCTACCGCACCATCGACGGTCGCGGCGGTTCCGGGCGTGGTCAGCAGCGCTTTGCGCCGCTCAACTCCTGGCCGGATAACGTCAGCCTCGACAAAGCGCGTCGTCTGCTGTGGCCGGTGAAACAGAAGTATGGCCAGAAAATCTCCTGGGCGGATCTCTACATTCTTGCCGGTAACGTGTCGCTGGAAAACGCCGGCTTCCGTACCTTTGGCTTTGGTGCCGGTCGTGAAGATGTCTGGGAACCGGACATGGACGTGGACTGGGGACATGAGACCGAATGGCTGGCGCACCGCCATCCGGAAAGCCTGGCAAACGCGCCGCTCGGTGCGACGGAAATGGGCCTGATCTACGTGAACCCGGAAGGTCCGGAAGCCAGCGGCGATCCGCGCTCGGCGGCCCCGGCGATTCGCGCTACCTTCGGCAACATGGGCATGAACGATGAAGAGATCGTCGCGCTGATTGCCGGCGGTCACACGCTGGGTAAAACGCACGGTGCCGCTGCGGCCAGCCACGTGGGCGTCGATCCGGAAGCTTCGCCGCTGGAAGCGCAGGGTCTGGGCTGGCACAGCAGCTACGGCAGCGGTGCTGGTGCTGATGCCATCACTTCCGGTCTGGAAGTGGTATGGACGCAAACCCCAACGCAGTGGAGCAACTACTTCTTCGAGAACCTGTTCAAATATGAGTGGGTACAAACGCACAGCCCGGCGGGCGCGATTCAGTTCGAAGCGGTTGATGCCGAAGCGATTATCCCGGATCCGTTCGATCCAGAGAAAAAACGCAAGCCGACCATGCTGGTCACCGACCTGACGCTGCGCTTCGATCCGGAGTTCGGGAAGATTTCGCGTCGTTTCCTCAACGATCCGCAGGCGTTCAACGAAGCCTTCGCCCGTGCCTGGTTTAAACTGACGCACCGCGATATGGGACCAAAAGCGCGTTACCTCGGTCCGGAAGTGCCGAAGGAAGATCTGCTGTGGCAGGATCCGTTACCGCAGGCCACGCATCAGCCGACGCCGGATGACATCACCGATCTGAAAGCGAAAATTGCCGCTTCGGGTCTGAGCGTCAGCCAGCTGGTCTCTGCGGCCTGGGCGTCCGCTTCCACCTTCCGTGGCGGCGACAAACGCGGCGGCGCGAACGGTGCCCGTCTGGCGCTGGCACCGCAGAACGGCTGGGCGGTCAACGCCAGCGTCACCCGCGATGTGCTGCCGGTGCTGCAGAAGATTCAGCAGGAGTCAGGTAAAGCGTCGCTGGCGGATGTGATTGTGCTGGCGGGCAGCGTCGGGATTGAGCAGGCGGCAGCAGCGGCAGGTGTCGCAGTGCAGGTGCCGTTCACGCCGGGCCGCGTAGATGCGCGTCAGGACCAGACGGATGTCGAGTCATTCAACGTACTGCAGCCGCTGGCCGATGGTTTCCGTAACTATCGCCGCGTACAGGGCGGTTCTTCCACCGAAACCCTGCTGCTGGACAAAGCGCAACAGCTGACGCTGAGCGCGCCAGAGCTGACGGTACTGCTGGGTGGTCTGCGCGTGCTGGGCACCAACTTCGACGGCAGCGCGCACGGCGTGTTTACCGATCGCGTGGGCGTGCTGAGCAACGACTTCTTCATCAATCTGCTGGATATTCGCACCGCATGGCGCGCCACCGATGAGAGCGCTGAGCTGTTCGAAGGCCGCGATCGTCAGAGCGGAGAAGTGAAGTACAGCGCCACCCGCGCCGATCTGGTGTTTGGTTCTAACGCCATCCTGCGCGCGCTGGCGGAAGTTTACGCCAGCAGCGATGCGAAGCAGAAGTTCGTTAACGACTTCGTGGCCGCCTGGACCAAAGTGATGAACCTCGACCGGTTCGATCTGTAATCCCCTGAGCCGCAGCGTCATGCGCTGCGGCTCATTCCTGCTTATGCCTCACGAAATGCCTCAAACGGCAGATTAAAGCGTCGCGCCAGCGCCGCCTTATGCTTATCCGTTAATCTGCGCTCGCCTTTCAGAATGCGATTCACATACGAACGCTGACCGATTTCTGCCACGAAAGAGGATTGATTCAGACCGTGCTGGTCCATCAGTACCCGCAGCAGCGCCACGCCGCCCGGCAGCGCCTGAGTGCGTGCATTAAACGCGGCGAATTCCGCTGCGGTTTCTTCATACTTCGCGACTTTAACGGCCAGCATCTCGATCAGCGGATGCCCCGGCTGATGCTCAACCAGGTATTCCACCAGTTCAAGCGCCTGTTCATAATCGGCTCTGGACTGACTCCCGCCCAGCAGCGGCACGGCTTTAATCAGATTGTTGGAGGCCTGAATCGCTTCGCTAAACACTTTCCTTGAGATAATGTGCATCATTCCCTCGAACTGTTCCAGGGTGGAAACATTGTAACGCACAACATAGAATGTTTCCACACAGGAAACAACAGGGCAGGAGGAGATATGGAAGCCGCATCGCAGGGATGCGGCTAAAAGATTACTTCAGCGTATATTCATCGGCGTCGCGCCAGGCCGGGAAGCGTTCGCGATAGTCCTGCAACGCTTCCAGTGATAACTCGGCGTCGAGGCGCGCGCGGGCGAAGGGTTCAGCGGCCGCGAGGATCTCACCCTGCGGCGAGATGATCCGGCTGTCGCCGCTGTATTGATGCTGATTGCCGTCACTGCCGACGCGGTTACACCCGGCTACATAGGCCTGATTCTCAATGGCGCGCGCCAGCAGCAGCGCCTGCCAGTGCAGCGCGCGCGGTGCCGGCCAGTTGGCGACGTACAGCGCCAGATCGTAATCATTCTGGTTGCGCGAAAACACCGGGAAGCGCAGGTCGTAGCAAATCTGCGGCAGAATACGCCAGCCGCGCCAGTTGAACACCTCGCGCGTTTCACCGGGCACATAGTGCTGGTGCTCACTGGCCATGCGGAACAGATGGCGTTTGTCGTACTGGTGCAGCGTGCCGTCGGGCTCCACCAGCAGGAAACGGTTTACCGCGCCCTGGTCGCTCTGAATCGCCGCGCTGCCGCCGACCAGGGCATTCAGGGCTTTGGCATGACCGTGCAGCCACGCCACTACCTGTTCCTGCGGCAGCGAACTGGCCGCCGCCTCCATGGCGAAGCCGGTGGTAAACATCTCCGGCAGCAGGATGACATCGCGGCCCGTCATGCCCTGCAATACCTCATCAAAATGGCGCAGGTTGGCCGCGCCATCCATCCAGCTCAGGGTTTCCTGTAATACGGTAAGTTTTAAAGCTGACATAAACGCTCCGCAGCGGCGTCGAGCGTCGCTTCCTGTTTAGCAAAGCACAGGCGAATGAGCTTGTGCGGGAAAGGGTCCGCGCAGAACACCGACAGCGGAATCGCCGCCACGCCTACTTCGCGGGTTAACCACTGGCAGAAACTGACATCATCCAAATCGGAAATGGCGCTGTAATCCACCAGCAGGAAATAGGTGCCGGCGCACGGCAGTACCTTAAACCGGCTGGCGGCCAGCGCCTGCATCAGACGGTCACGCCGGGCGCGGTAGAAGGCCGGCAGCTCATCAATATGTTCCGGCTGCTGGCGCAGCATATCGGCAATCGCCAGCTGCGCCGGGGTATTCACTGAAAAGGTGAGATACTGATGCACTTTGCGGATTTCGGCGCTGATCGCCGCCGGAGCGATGCAGTAACCCACTTTCCAGCCGGTCATATGAAAGGTTTTGCCGAAGGATGAGACTGCGATGGCGCGCTGACGCAGGTCGGCATGTGCCAGCACGCTGGCATGGCCCTGCTCATCAAAACAGATGTGCTCATAGACTTCATCGCTGAGCACATAAATTTCCTGTCCGGCGATCGCCTGCCACAGCGCGGCGTAGTCGCTGGCGTGCCACACGGTGGCGGACGGATTATGCGGCGTGTTGACGATCACCAGCCGGGTGCGCGCGCTGAGCAGGCTGCTGAAGGCCTGCCAGTCGACCTGAAAAGCGGGCGGCTGCAGCGCGATGCGTTTCAGCACGCCGCCAGCCAGCTGAACTGCCGGCGCATAGCTGTCGTAGCTGGGATCGAAGCAGATCACCTCGTCGCCCGGCCGCACCAGCGCGGTGATCGCGGCATACAGCGCTTCGGTTGCGCCCGCCGTCACGGTGATGTCGCTGTTGATATCCGGCCGATGACCGTACATGTCTGCGGTTTTATCGGCGATTGCCTCGCGCAGCGGCAGGGTGCCAATCATCGGCGCGTACTGGTTAGCGCCTTCGCTGACGTGATGTGCCAGGCGCTGCTGCAAATAGCGCGGGCCGTCAAAATCGGGAAAGCCCTGTGACAGGTTGATGGCGTTGTGCTGGGCGGCGAGGGCGCTCATTTGGGTAAAAATGGTGGTGCCGAGCGCCGGTAGTTTGCTCTCGGGGATCAGGTTGGGCTGCGTCATTATCGGGTGCCTTAAGCGCGAATGTCGTTGCGGAGTAACCTTGTGCTGCAGCCACTATAAACAGGATGTTAACACTTGGCAATCGAGACGCTTAGACGTCTAAACGTAGCTGGCACACACGCTGAGTGCGCTTATCCGCTGCCGCAGGCCATAAAAAAAGCCTCCGGCTGGAGGCTTTTTACGGTTACGCCGCTTCGCTGGGGCGGGCGCTCGGTTTGGGTTTGCTGTCCGGTTTCGCCACCGCCAGCGCCTCGGGCGCAAAATCATCCACGTTAATGGCCTTCAGCCGGCTGGCTTCGGCCCGCGTCAGCACCTTCGCTTCACTCTCGTCAATCCAGCCTTCTTTCAGCGCGCGCTGGGCCAGCGCATCCAGCCGGGTGAAGGAGAAGTGTTTTTTCTGCTGCTGACACAGACGATCGTGAATCACTTCCGCCGCCATCACATCCTGCAGCGCCTGCTCCAGCTGACCGGCCGGGTTGTGCTCACTCGGCGTCAGATACTGGCCGCGGCCCAAACGGGTGCGGGTTGCGGACGGCAGCTGCAGCATTTTGGCCAGCTTATGATCCAGTTTATCGGACGGTGCCGGGCAGTGTTTGCCGCCGGCGAAAATCACCAGCCGCAGCGCACCCGCAACCAGGCGATTCGGGAAGTTGCGCAGCAGATCGTCCATCGCCACTTCCGCCTGATGCAGCGCATCCTGCACGCCCCAGTGCACCAGCGGCAGATCCGCCTCGTTGCGGCCTTCATCGTCATAGCGTTTCAGCGTGGCGGATGCCAGATACATCTGGCTCAGCACATCGCCGAGGCGTGCCGAAATACGTTCGCGACGTTTCAGGCTACCGCCCAGCACCGCCATCGACACATCTGACAGCAGCGCAAGGTTGGCGCTCAGGCGATTCAGCTGCTGATAGTAGCGACGGGTCGCGTCACGGGTTGGCGTAGCGCTGGTGCGGCCGCCGGTCAGGCCAAGCCACAGGCTGCGCACTTTGTTGCTGCCGACGTGGCCGATATGGCTGAACAGCGCGCGGTCAAAGGTGACGAGATCGTTCTTCGCGGCGGCGTTCATCTCTTCCAGCACCCACGGGTGGCAGCGGATTGCGCCCTGGCCAAAGATAATCATGCTGCGCGTCAGGATGTTCGCGCCCTCAACGGTGATGGCGATCGGGGCGCCCTGATAGGCACGCGCCAGGAAATTATTCTCGCCAAGCATGATGCCTTTACCGCCGGCGATATCCATTGCATCAATGATGGCGCGCTGGCCGCGATGGGTGCAGTGGTATTTAACAATCGCTGACAGCACCGCCGGTTTTTCGCCCAGCATAATGCCGCTGGTGATCAGCGTCGCCGCCGCGTCCATCACGTAAGCGTTACCGGCGATGCGCGCCAGCGGCTCCTCAATCCCTTCCATTTTACCGATAGAGACTTTGAACTGGCGGCGAATGTGCGCGTAGGCACCGGTCGCCAGCGCCAGGCTTTTCAGGCTGCCGGTGGCGTTAGACGGCAGGGTAATGCCGCGTCCTACCGACAGGCACTCAACCAGCATGCGCCAGCCCTGACCGGCCATCGCCGGACCGCCGATGATGTAATCGATCGGCACAAAGATATCTTTGCCGCGCGTCGGCCCGTTCTGGAACGGCACGTTCAGCGGGAAGTGACGTCTGCCAATCTCAACGCCTGGCGTATGGGTCGGGATCAGCGCACAGGTAATACCCAGCTCTTCGGTTTCGCCCAGCAGATGATCGGGATCGGAGAGCTTAAAGGCGAGGCCGAGCACGGTGGCAATCGGCGCCAGGGTAATGTAGCGCTTGTTCCAGGTCAGGCGCATGCCCAGCACCTGCTGGCCCTGCCAGTCACCCATGCACACCACGCCGGTATCCGGAATGGCACCGGCGTCGGAGCCCGCTTCCGGGCTGGTCAGCGCAAAGCAGGGGATTTCATCGCCGCGCGCGAGGCGTGGCAGGTAGTGATCTTTCTGCTCATCGGTACCGTAATGCTGCAGCAGTTCACCCGGGCCCAGCGAGTTCGGCACGCCGACGGTGATCGCCAGGATCCCGGACACGCCTGCCAGTTTTTGCAGCACACGCGCCTGCGCGTAAGCGGAAAACTCCAGACCGCCGTACTCTTTTTTGATGATCATGGCAAAGAAGCGGTGCTGCTTGAGGTAAGCCCACAGCTCCGGCGGCAGATCGGCCATTTCATGGGTGATTTCGAAGTCGTTAGCCATGCGGCAGGCTTCTTCCACCGGGCCATCCAGGAACGCCTGTTCCTCTTCGGTCAGGCGCGGCTGCGGATAGTTGTGCAGTTTCTGCCAGTCCGGTTTGCCGCGAAACAGATCGCCTTCCCACCAGGTGGTACCGGCGTCGATCGCCTCTTTTTCGGTGCGCGACATCGGCGGCATCACCTTCTGGAAGCTGTACAGAGCCGGCTTAGAGAACATGCTGCGGCGCATCGCCGGCAGGTTGAAAGGCAGCAGAATAATGGCCAGCGGCAGCAGCAGCCACGGCGTCCACAGGCCGGTGGCGGCCAGTGCCGCGGTCCACAGCAGCACAATCGCACTGCTGAGCCGCAGTGAAACCTGATGGTAGAAGAGGGCGCTAATTAACACCAGCGTCGCGATGATCGAGGCAAGCAACATAATGAACCGCTCCGTAAGTTGTAAGAGGTCTGACCTGTTAATGATAAGGTTTAGAGCAGTGCACGAAATTTATCAATCTGTTTACATCGCAATTACAACCGAACTCACAAAATCGCGCCGGCAATTAGACGTCAGCGCGGCGTCGCGCTTTTCCCTGCTGCGGGCGCTTTGCGGCTCTGGCCCATTCCGTTAAACTTGCTGGGTCAATTTTCCTCTAAAGGACATCCCTATGTATCAGGACATTATTCGCTCAGAACTCAATGAAGCCGCCGATACGCTCAATAAGTTCCTGAGTGATGAAGCCAACATTCACGCCATTCAGCGCGCAGCCGTGCTGCTGGCCGACAGCTTCAAAGCCGGTGGCAAAGTGCTCTCCTGCGGCAACGGCGGCTCGCACTGCGATGCCATGCACTTCGCTGAGGAGCTGACCGGGCGCTACCGCGAAAATCGTCCTGGCTATCCGGCCATCGCCATTTCGGATGTCAGCCATCTCTCCTGCGTCAGCAACGATTTTGGCTACGACTATGTGTTCTCCCGCTACATCGAGGCGGTCGGGCGCGAGGGCGATGTGCTGCTGGGGCTGTCCACTTCGGGTAACTCGGCCAACATCATCAAAGCCGTAGAAGCCGCGCGCGCCAAAGGCATGAAAGTGATTACCCTGACCGGCAAAGACGGTGGCAAAATGGCCGGTACGGCCGATATCGAAATTCGCGTGCCGCACTTTGGATATGCCGATCGCATTCAGGAGATTCACATCAAAGTGATCCATATCCTGATGCTGTTAATCGAAAAAGAGATGGTTAAGTGATGACGTGCTCCTCCCGTGCCCGCGGGAGGTTCTGATAAGGCGGTTGCTATGTGCGAATTGCTCGGGATGAGCGCCAATGTCCCCACGGATATCTGTTTCAGTTTTACCGGTCTGGTGCAGCGTGGCGGTGGAACCGGGCCGCACAAAGATGGCTGGGGCATCACCTTTTACGAAGATAAAGGCTGCCGCACCTTTAAAGATCCGCTGCCGAGCTACAACTCGCCGATTGCCCGCCTGGTGCAGGAGTATCCGATTAAGTCGCACTCGGTGGTGGCGCATATTCGTCAGGCCAATCGTGGCCAGGTATCACTGGAAAATACCCATCCGTTTACCCGCGAACTGTGGGGCCGCAACTGGACTTACGCGCATAACGGCCAGCTAAAGGGCTATCGCCAGCTGGAGACCGGGCATTTCCGTCCGGTAGGCGAAACCGACAGCGAAAAAGCGTTTTGCTGGATTCTGCATAAGCTGGCTGAGCGCTATCCGCGCACGCCGGGCAACTGGCCGGCGGTGTTTCGCTATGTGGCGGAACTGGCGACGGAGCTGCGCCAGAAGGGCGTGTTCAATATGCTGCTGTCTGACGGACGCTATTTAATGGCCTTCTGCTCAACCAATCTGTACTGGATTACGCGCCGCGCGCCGTTTGGCAAAGCGAAGCTGCTCGATCAGGATGTGGAGATTGATTTTCTGCAGCAGACCACGCCGAAAGACGTGGTGACGGTGATTGCGACGCAGCCGCTGACCGGTAATGAAACCTGGCACCGCATCGTGCCAGGCGAGTGGGCATTATTTTACCTGGGTGAGCGCCAGGAATGATTTCGACGCCGCTTCCGGCGTGGTCATGACCGGCGTGTTGTTCACCGCATACTGACCGGTTGCCGTCACGTTGACCGTTGGCGGCACGTGGTATTTGGCGAAGTAAGCATAGCCCGGCTGCAGTTCACGCCAGAAGCTGATGTAAGTCGAGTAACGATGACGCTGCATGTTGCTGTCGGTCATGCGGAACGGGAAGATGTTGACCTGCACATCCTGCTGACCGTTACGCAGCGCGGCGTTCACGTAATTGAAGATCTCATCCATCGATGCGTTGGTCATGGCATAGCAGCCCACCGACACGCAATCGCCGTGAATCATCAAATAGTTACCGTTATAGCCTTTGGCGCGATCGTACTGATTCGGGAATCCGGTATTGATGGCGCGATAAAAACGGCTGTCCGGCTTGAGCTGATTCATCTTCACGTTATAAAAGCCTTCCGGACTTTTAAAATCGCCCTGACGACGTTTCGGCCCGAGGCCGCCGGAGAAGTTACAGATGCGATAGCTGTCCAGCAGACGATATTCATTACCGATTTTGCCGTACAGTTCCAGCGTACGCTCTTCCTTGAAGATCTGAATAAATACCGGTGTACCCAGTAATTGTTTCTTTAACTCTTTGCTCACCGGAGCCAGCGGCTGCATTGGCTCAGGCGTCATTGCCCAGCTCAGGAGCGGCATAAGAATCATCGCAAACAATAATGCGATTCTGCCCATTCTGTGTGTACCTTGAAGTGAAGAGGAACGCTGACGCAGTGCGTCACTGTATTGCATTATCGGAAATATCCGCTACCGCAGCGCAACATTATCATTGTCTGGCGTTTAATCAAGCCGGAGTCCGAGAAAATGGTGCAATCCTAAAGGGAATACGACCACAAATTTGTAAACTTTAATCGCACGCGCCACAAATATTGCCGTTGTTTTTCTCTGCTGTATACTTATCCAGTATCCGGAGGGGCGTATGCGCAAAATCATTCATGTCGATATGGACTGCTTTTTCGCGGCAGTGGAAATGCGCGACGATCCTTCATTACGTGATATCCCGATTGCCATCGGCGGCAGCCGCGTGCAGCGCGGCGTAATCAGCACCGCCAACTATCCGGCGCGGAAATACGGTGTGCGCAGCGCGATGCCGACCGCCACGGCGCTGCGCCTCTGTCCCCATCTGAAACTGCTGCCCGGCCGCTTTGACGCCTATAAAGAAGCCTCGCAGCAGATTCGCGCCATCTTTACCCGCTATACGCCACTGATTGAGCCATTGTCGCTGGATGAAGCCTACCTGGACGTCACCGACAGTGAACACTGCCAGGGATCGGCCACGCTGATGGCGCAGGCGATTCGCGCCGATATCCTGCGTGAAACCGGCCTGACCGCGTCCGCCGGCATTGCGCCGATCAAGTTCCTCGCCAAAATCGCCTCAGACATGAACAAGCCAGACGGCCAGTATGTGATCACGCCGCAGGCGATGCCGGACTTTCTGCTGACGCTGCCGCTGAGCAAGATTCCCGGCGTCGGCAAAGTGGCCACCAAAAAGCTCGAAGAGATGGGGCTGCGCACCTGCGCTGACGTACAACAGGCCGATCTGGCGCAGTTGCTGAAGCGCTTTGGAAAATTTGGCCGCGTGCTGTGGGAGCGCAGCAACGGCATCGACGATCGCGACGTGGTGGTGGAGCGCGAGCGTAAATCGCTGGGTGTCGAGCGTACGCTGGGCGAGGACATCCATCACTGGGAGCAGTGTCTGGAGATTATTGATTTTCTCTATGCCGAACTCGATCGCCGTCTCAGCGCGATCCGCCCGGATAAGCAGATTGCGCGCCAGGGCGTAAAGCTGAAATTCAACGATTTCCAGCTCACCACCCAGGAGCATGTCTGGCCGGTGCTGAATAAAGACGACATGATCGCCGTGGCGCGTCAGGCCTGGGACGAGCGCCGCGCCGGACGCGGTGTGCGGCTGGTGGGGCTGCACGTCACGCTGGTAAATCCGCAGCTGGAACGCCAGCTGGTGCTGGGGTTGTAATGGCTGAGCTGCCGCTGGAAGAGCGCTACAGCGCGGTCGCCTGACGCGGCACCGTTACCGTAAATAAAAAATCCTGCCCGGGGGCAGGATTTTTTTTATCGCAACAGCCTTACGCTTTTTCCGGCACCACGTTCAGCAGCGCGGTCAGCAGTTTCCAGTACAGACCAACGCTATCGATGTGCACCTGCTCGTCCGGCGAATGCGGACCGGTGATGGTTGGCCCAATCGACACCATGTCCATGTCTGGATACGGTTTTTTGAACAGACCGCACTCCAGACCGGCGTGAATAACCTGAATGTTTGGCGTCTTACCAAACAGCGCTTCATAGGTCTTACGCGTCAGCGCCATGATGGGCGAGTCGGCATCCGGCTGCCAGCCCGGGTAACCGCCTTTCGGCGCGGTTTTCGCCCCGGCCAGCGCACCCAGCGAAGTCAGGGTTTCGACCACCCAATCTTTACCGGTGTCGATCAGCGAGCGAATCAGGCAGATGATCTCGGCGCTGTCCTGCTCCATGGTGACCACGCCGACGTTAAGCGAGGTTTCCACCACGCCTTTCGCCACGTCCGAGTTGCGAATCACACCGTTTGGCGTGCTGTTCAGCAGGTTGATGAAGCGATCGCGGCTGTCTGCGGTCAGCGCCTGGCCCTGATGCGCCAGCGGCTCACTCAGCACGGCGACGTTCTTCTCTTTACTGCCCAGCTCATTCTGCAGCGTGGCCTGGAAATGGGCGGCAGCAGACTTCAGCGCATCCACTTTATGGCTGTCGATGGCCAGCGTAGCGAACGCCTCGCGCGGAATCGCATTGCGCAGCGTACCGCCGGTGAACTCAATCAGACGGATATCCAGCTCAGCCGCGTGCACGGCAAGGAAGCGCGCCAGCAGCTTGTTGGCGTTGCCGAGACCAAGATGAATGTCCGCGCCGGAGTGACCACCTTTCAAACCTTTCAGCGTCAGCTTCAGGGTTTCGAAACCGGCAGGCACGGCCTCGCGGCTCAGCGGTAGGGTAGTGATAAAGTCGATACCACCGGCGCAGCCCATGTAGATCTCACCTTCCTCTTCCGAGTCGGTGTTGATCAGGATGTCCGCCTGCAGCCAGTTTGGTTGCAGACCAAAGGCGCCGTCCATGCCCGACTCTTCGGTCATGGTCAGCAGCACTTCCAGCGGACCGTGGGTCAGGCTGTTGTCAGCCAGCACCGCCAGCGCAGAGGCCATACCGATACCGTTATCCGCACCCAGCGTGGTGCCGCGCGCTTTCACCCACTCGCCATCAACGTACGGCTGAATCGGGTCTTTGGTGAAGTCGTGTACCGTGTCATTGTTCTTCTGCGGCACCATATCGAGGTGCGCCTGCAGCGCCACCGGAGTACGGTTTTCCATGCCTGCGGTAGCAGGTTTACGAATCAGGATATTGCCGACCTGATCGCGTTCAACCCAGAAACCTTGCTCTTTAGCCCAGCCAACAACGTATTCGGCCAGCGCTTCTTCATGGTA
Source organism: gamma proteobacterium symbiont of Axiagastus rosmarus (assembly GCF_059730925.1). Lineage (NCBI taxonomy): Bacteria > Pseudomonadati > Pseudomonadota > Gammaproteobacteria > gamma proteobacterium symbiont of Axiagastus rosmarus. Next base: position 3,165,128 of record NZ_AP035925.1, on the reverse strand, counting down.
AGAAGGGTGCGGAATCGAGCAGATTTTTGCGAAGATATCCCACAGCGGCTGCGGGGAAAGTTGAGACAATTCAGACACAACGCGTCTCCTGTGTCAGCGCGGCGGACATACCGCTCGCACGCGGGTTTCCAGTGAAAGATCGCCGTCAGCACATCTGACGTGATGGGCCAGAGAATATCACTGTTTCCTGCCGGGTGCGCCATCGGGCGCGCTAAAAACCTGCAACCGATGTGACGGGTGCTGGTTTTTAACGCGTCAGATCCTTATAATCTCGCGCAACCTTTTCCCCCTTGCATATTTTTAAGCCAATCTCATTGGCCGGGATTCCTTTTATGAGCGAAAAATACGTCGTTACCTGGGACATGCTGCAGATTCATGCCCGTAAACTGGCCCAGCGCCTGCTTCCTGTGGAACAGTGGAAAGGCATCATCGCGGTCAGCCGCGGTGGTCTGGTTCCGGCATCGCTGCTGGCGCGTGAACTGGGGATTCGCTACGTCGATACCGTGTGCATCTCCAGCTACGATCACGATCACCAGCGTGAAATGAAAGTGCTGAAGCGCGCAGAAGGCGACGGTGAAGGTTTTGTGGTCATCGACGATCTGGTGGATACCGGCGGTACCGCGCAGGCGATTCGTGATATGTATCCAAAAGCGCGTTTCTGCACCATCTTCGCCAAGCCGGCTGGCCGCGCGCTGGTGGACGACTACATTGTCGATATTCCGCAGAACACCTGGATCGAGCAGCCGTGGGACATGGGCGTGGTGTACATTCCGCCGATTGTAAAAAGCTGATTGATGCAACGCAAACAACGCCCGGTTATGCCGGGCGTTGTGTTTTCTGCGCCTCGCGCCCGTGCGGCGGGTGCAGTACACTCTTAGCCATCTATGCGACTGCCGCAGGAGAAGCTTAAGATGGCCGAGAAAAATCTCAGCGAAGAACTGTTCAAACCCCGCTTCAAACACCCGGAAACCTCCTCGCTGGTGCATCGCCAGCACCACCCGACGGCGCAGGTGCACAATGCCCTGGAAGGCGATACCCAGCGCGGCTGGTATCGCATGCTGAATAAGCTGCTGTGGACGTGGCGCGGCCTGGCGCCGCAGGAGATCAGCGAAGTGCTGGCGCGCATTGCCGTCAGTAAATTTGAACACACCGACGAAACGCTGCTGGACACGGTAATTGGCTATCGCGGCGGCAACTGGAACTATGAGTGGTCGAAGCAGGCGGCGCTGTGGCAGCAGCGCGCGATGCAGAACGCCGATCACGATGAGGCCGGCCAGCAGTGGCTGCATGCCGCCAGTCTCTACAGCCTGGCCGCGTATCCCTACATTAAAGGCGATGAGCTGGCGGATCAGGCGCAGGTGCTGGCGAATCGCGCTTATGAAGAAGCCACCCAGCGCCTGCCCGGCGAGCTTAAATCCCTGACCTTTCCCATCAGCGGCGGCAGTCCGGTCACCGGCTTCCTGCATATGCCGGCGCAGGCCAGCGCGCCGTATCCGACCGTGCTGCTGTGCGGTGGCCTCGACTCGCTGCAGAGCGACCATTACCGGCTATTTCATGATTATCTGGCACCGCGCGGCATCGCCATGCTGACGCTGGATATGCCGTCGGTGGGTTTCAGCAGCAAATGGACGCTTAATCAGGACACCAGCCAGCTGCATCAGCAGGTGCTGCGCGAGCTGAGCAACGTGCCGTGGATTGACCACACGCGCGTGGCGCTGTTCGGTTACCGCTTTGGCGCCAACGTGGCGACGCGGCTGGCTTACCTTGAGGTGCCGCGTCTGCGCGCGGTGGCGTCGCTCGGGCCGATGGTGCATCACGTGTTTGTCGATGCGCAGCGCCAGCAGCAGCTGCCGGATATGTATATGGACATGCTGGCCAGCCGGCTGGGCATGTCGTCGACCTCCGACAGCAATCTGCGCATCGAGCTCAACCGCTATTCGCTCAAAGTGCAGGGCCTGCTGGGCCGCCGGACGCCGGTGCCGATGCTGGCCGCTTACTGGCCCAACGATCTGTTCAGCCCGGAAGAGGAGGCGCAGCTGATCGTCAACTCCTCGGCGCAGGGCAAGGCGCTGGCGATTCCCGCCACGCCAGTGTTTGCCAGCTTTGACAAGGCGCTTAATCAAATTTGCGACTGGCTGGCAAAACAGTTGCAGCGCTAACTGGCGAAATACGCAGACTCTGCTACAACTTATCTTCGGGAAAATACGTGCGGTGGCGTTTTGCCGCCGCGCTGCGTTTTATACGGTTTATTTGAGGGAGAGAGTTAGCATGACGTTACCGAGTGGTCACCCCCGTAGTCGCCTGCTTAAGCGCTTCACCGAATTGGGGCCGTACATCCGTGAAGGACAGTGTGAAGAGACGCGTTTCTTCTTTGATTGCCTGGCGGCGTGCGTCAACGTCAAACCGGCGCCGGAAAGCCGCGAGTTCTGGGGCTGGTGGATGACGCTGAACGCCTATGAAGATCACTTCACCTACGAATACCACTTCGGCCTGTTTGATAAAGACGGCGACTGGAGCGTGGCCGCCATCAAGGGCAAAGAGAACAATGAGAAAGTGGAGAGCACGCTGCGTAATTTCCACGAGCGCCTGAAAGCCACGCTGCATGAGTTTAAGCTTGATCTCAGGCCCGCGGCGGGGTTCAAAGAAGAGCCGGTTAAACTCAGCGCCTGAACCTGAGTCAGACCAGAATAAGAAAGAGCCGGTGATGAGCCGGCTCTTTTTTTACAGACACAGACAGGGTAATGCTGACGCTTAGAACTGGTAGGTCAGACCGACCGCCACCACGTCATCGCTGTTGATGCCCAGCGGGTTGTTGTCATCCAGCTGGTTGATTTTGTAGTCAACCATGGCCGACATGTTTTTGTTGAAGTAGTACGTCATCGCCACGTCGACATATTTCACGATGTCCGCATCGCCAATGCCTTCAATGTCTTTGCCTTTGCTCTGCACGTAGCCCAGCGATGGACGCAGACCGAAGTCGAACTGATACTGTGCAACCACTTCAAAGTTCTGCGTTTTATTCGCCACGCCGCCCGTGATTGGCGTCATGTTACGGGTTTCAGAGTAGGTCGATGCCAGGTAAATGCTGTTCGCATCATATTTGATGCCCGCGCCCCAGGCTTCCGCTTTGTCACCACGGCCCAGACGGGTCGCCACGTCCTGCGAGTTGGTACGGTCAGCAGAGGAGATCGCACTCATCAGGCTGACACCGCTATCGCCGAGGGTGTAACCCAGTGACGCACCGTAACCGTCGCCGTTCTGCTTAGGAATCTCTGAACGGCCGTTGGCGCTGGTGGAATCGTTCTTGCCCTGATACTGCACCGCGAAACGCAGGCCATCCACCAGACCGAAGAAATTGCTGTTGCGGTAAGTGGCGACGCCAGAAGTACGGCCCAGCATGTAGGTGTCGGTGTAGGCGCTGTCGCCACCGAACTCTGGCAGCACGTCGGTCCATGCCAGCACATCGTAAACCACGCCGTAGTTACGACCGTAATCAACAGAGCCGTAGTTACCAAACTTCAGACCGGCAAAGCCCAGACGGGTTTTGTTACCGATGTTAGCGTCGGTGTTGGTTTCTGCGCGGTTACCCTGGAACTGATATTCCCACTGACCGTAGCCGGTCATCAGGTCGTTAATCTGCGTCTGCCCTTTGAAGCCCAGACGGATGTAAGTTTTGTCGCCGTCAGCGGCTGCGTTGTCGCTGAAGTAGTGCATGCCTTTCACACGACCGTACAGATCCAGTTTGTTACCGTCTTTGTTATAAACTTCTGCGGCTTGTGCGGTTGAGGCCAGAGCCAGCGCGGAAACGATGAGTGCCAGTGTGCTTTTCTTCATTTTGCTATCAATCCCAATGAGTAAAATTTGTTGTACCCGTGAAAAGGTTTGTAAAACACGGGACGTTTTACCGACTGGCAATGAAGGTTTTATGACATTTTTTCTGATTTCTTGTTAATCGCGAACTTTTGGTCTACCCGCTTGTCAGGCGTTTTTTGTGCTTTTCCCCTTGCCGCTGTTGGCTTCCTTGCTGACTCCTGTTAAAACGTCCCTTCGCAGATTTTTTTCTTACATGGCAGGAAAAACATGAGTGGCAGTCAGACCCTGGTGGTCAAATTGGGTACCAGCGTCCTCACCGGCGGATCGCGCCGGCTGAACCGGGCGCATATGGTGGAGCTGGTTCGGCAGTGTGCACAACTGCACGCCGCCGGTCATCGCATTATCATCGTCACCTCAGGCGCGATTGCCGCCGGTCGCGAACACCTTGGTTACCCGGAACTGCCACCGACCATCGCCTCAAAGCAGCTGCTGGCTGCGGTGGGGCAGAGCCGTTTAATCCAGCTGTGGGAGCAGCTGTTCTCCATCTACGGTATCCATATCGGGCAGATGCTGCTGACGCGCGCCGACATGGAAGATCGTGAACGCTTCCTCTACGCGCGCGATATGCTGCGCGCGCTGCTCGACAACCATATCGTGCCGGTGATTAACGAGAACGACGCGGTGGCAACCGCGGAAATCAAGGTTGGCGACAATGACAACCTGTCCGCGCTGGCGGCGATGCTTGGCGGTGCCGATAAACTGCTGCTGCTGACCGATCAGCCAGGCCTGTTTACCGCCGATCCGCGCACCAACCCCGAGGCAGAACTGATCAGCGATGTGCATCAGATTGATGATGCGCTGCGCACGCTGGCTGGCGGCAGCGTCTCCGGTCTCGGCACCGGCGGCATGGCCACCAAACTGCAGGCGGCGGATGTTGCCTGCCGCGCCGGCATTGACGTGATCATTGCGGCCGGCAGCCGCCCGGATGTGATCGGGGATGTGCTGCACGGCAAACCGGTGGGGACGCGCTTCCACGCGCAGCAGTCACCGCTGGAAAACCGCAAGCGCTGGATCTTTGGCGCACCACCGGCGGGCGAGATCACCATAGACGACGGCGCGCTGGCGGCGGTGCTGGAGCGCGGCAGTTCGCTGCTGCCGAAAGGCGTCCGTGACGTGCAGGGCAATTTCTCGCGCGGCGAAGTGATCCGCATTCGTAACCTGCAGGGGCGCGATATCGCCCACGGCGTCACGCGCTATAACAGCGATGCGATGCGCATGATCGCCGGTCATCACAGTCAGGAGATTGGTGAGATCCTCGGTTACGAATATGGCCCGGTTGCGGTGCACCGCGACGATATGATCGTCAGTTAAGGAGCGGATAATGTTAGAACAGATGGGTAAAGCGGCGCGTGAGGCGTCGTACAAACTGGCGGAGCTCTCCACCGAACAAAAAAATCAGGTACTGCTGACTATCGCCGATCGGCTGGAAGCGGAAAGCGCCGACATTCTGGCGGCTAACCAGCAGGATCTGGCCGATGCGCACACTAACGGCATGAGTGCGGCGCTGCTCGATCGTCTGACGCTCAACCCGCAGCGCCTGAAAGGCATCGCGGATGACGTTCGCCAGGTGTGCCGTCTGGCCGATCCGGTTGGCCAGCTGATCGACGGCGGGCGGCTCGACAGCGGCCTGCGCATTGAACGACGTCGCGTGCCGCTCGGCGTGATCGGGGTGATCTACGAAGCGCGCCCGAACGTCACGGTCGACGTGGCGTCACTGTGTCTGAAAACCGGCAACGCGGCGATTCTGCGCGGCGGCAAAGAGACCTGGCGTACAAACGCCGCCACGGTGCGGGTGATCCAGAACGCGCTCATCGAGCATGGTTTACCGGCAGCAGCGGTGCAGGCGATTGAGAACCCGGATCGCGAACTGGTGAATCAGCTGCTTAAGCTGGATCGCTACGTTGACATGCTGATCCCGCGCGGCGGCGCCGGGCTGCACAAGCTGTGTCGCGAAAATTCCACCATTCCGGTGATCACCGGCGGTATCGGCGTGTGCCATCTCTATCTTGACGAAACCATGGAGACGGACGCCGCGCTGGAGGTGATTGTTAACGCCAAGAAGCAGCGTCCCAGCGCCTGTAACTCGCTGGAAACCCTGCTGATTCATCGCGGTCAGGCTGAGCGTTTCATTCCGGCGTTTCTGCAGCGTATGGCGCAGGAGAACATTGCGCTGCACGCCGACGAAAACGCGCTGGCGCTGCTGCAGCAGGGGCCGGCCAGCGTGGTGGCGGTGCAGATGCACCAATACGACGATGAGTGGCTGTCGAACGATCTGAACGTCAAGCTGGTGGCGGACCTCGATGAAGCGGTCGCACACATCCGCGCGCACGGCACCCAGCACTCCGACGGCATTCTGACGCGCAGCATTGGCAATGCCAATCGCTTCGTGAATCAGGTCGACTCATCGGCGGTGTACGTCAACGCCAGCACCCGCTTTACCGACGGCGGCCAGTTCGGTCTTGGCGCTGAAGTGGCGGTCAGTACGCAGAAACTCCATGCGCGCGGTCCGATGGGCCTCGAAGCGCTCACCACCTACAAATGGATTGGCTGGGGCGACGATACCCTGCGCCGTTAGTTTTCTCTCCGGCATCACAATGGGCACCTGACGCGGTGCCCTTTTTGATCGCTTTCGATCCAGTTATTTCCAGAGCTTTTCGTTTTATTCCTGTCATCTGTGGCGCGCCTGCGGCTTTTCGCCCATTTTTTGCTGTGGGTGCTGGTCTCAGCGTTACAGAACAATCCTGAAAACCCCTGTCAGAACAAGCTGTCAGAGATTCATTACTGGTTTCCACCAGGGCGAAGAGGATAATGATCGTCCAGCTTTATTGATAAAAGCGGTTGGGTAGTAAACTAGCGGTAATATAAAATGAACTGGTAGCAAAAATGAAAATAACATTCAGTCTTTTACTGATGGCAGACTATTAACTGATGGTTAAAAAAGAGAGTACGAGACAAGCTTTTACTGCCAGGCTGATTGCCGCATGCGAGAGCGCGGGAATTGTCGGACATGGACGGAACAAACAGGTCGCTCAGGCACTGCAACAACGGGGATGCAGGATCTCAACTCCAGGGGTCTGGAAATGGTTTAACGCGCAATCCATTCCGGATGACAGTAATCTGCTGGCGCTCAGCCAGCTGTTAGGCGTGCGCGTGGAGTGGCTGCAGTTCGGCATGGAAAAACCGGATGTGGCGCTTGCCCGTCAGCGCCTGATCGATCCGCAGCACATGTTCCGCGTCGAAAGCCTGGACATCGGGCAACGCAGCGCACAGGGTATTGTCGCGCGCGACGAACTGGTCGAGACCATTCAGGCGATTGAATACGGTCTGGATGAGGCGCGCGTGCTGTTTAACGGCCGCCCGGCCGAAAACATCCGGCTGATTGCCCTGAACAGTGACTCCATGGCCGGTACTTTTGCACCGCGCGATCAGCTGTTCGTCGATATCAGCGTGCACCGCTTCGACGGCGACGGCATCTATCTGTTCAATCTCGACAACCAGCTCTACCTCAAGCGGCTGCAGTTACAGCACAAGAAGGTGGCGGTGATCTCCGACAACAAACGCTACGAGACCTGGTATCTGACGCTGGACGAAGCGGCGTCGCTGCAGGTGATTGCCCGCGTCATCATGAGCCAGGCGCGTGACTATCAGATTCTGGGCTGAGCATCAGTGCGTTAACCGGCAAAAAAATAATCCGGCTGAAATCAAAAATTTAACTGTCGGTAAATAAAAAATTAACTGTCAGTGTTTGCCAATGCATTAGAACCTGTTAATAATTTGACCATAGATGGACGACATCTCTGCTCCCGGATGAGCCCGCTCTTAAACAATTGAGGCGCTGCACAAGCGCGAGACAACCCACCCAAAGTCAGTGAATTTTGGGATGGGGTGGATACGCACTTAGCAGCGTCGTCAGTTGTCCTCTGCTTTCACTCTCCTCTGCTTATACCTGGCCGTTTTTTACGGCCGGGCAAGCCAGTTGCGGGTGATTGCAGAGGGGCCACGGACGTCCCGGTCTGTGCCGAATCGCCGTGCTCACCACCCCATCGCCAAAGACTCATTCACAGGAGGAGTTATGGCGATTATTCAATATGGCAAATCAGTCTTTAGCGGAAACGCGCGCACCCGTCGCCACCGGCGGCGTCAGCCGCTCAGCCGCCTGAAGCGCAGCATCGACAGTGCCCTGGGCCTGGAGTGTGATGAGATCACCCTGCGCACCGCCGAGCGCATCTGCCAGCGGGAAATCCGCTCCCGGGTAGACCGCGCAGTACTGGCGCCCACGCGGCCCTGCAACGACAACCCCAGCTTTGATAACTGCTGTTTGCCCCACGTTCATCTGTACGCCGTGCGTTAATTCTCTGCTGTTTTTCCAGTTCTGAACGGAACGTTTCACCTTTCCTCACTGTTTAGTTGCGCTTGAGCGTTGCGCTTAACGGCTGCCTGTCGCCCGGCGCAACCGATCAGCGAGGTTTATGTGTTGTGGTTATTTGCGCAGCTTTTCATGCCGTTGCGCCCGTCAAAGAGGAACCGTTATGAGCCAAATCATTGCCATTTTGAATTTCGAAGAGGGATACCGCGAAGCGCCTTACCTCGACACGCAGGGGTTTCCCACCGTTGCGGGCGGTATTCGCATCGGGCCGAAAGGCGCGTCGCTCAGCCACTATATCTTCCGCGTGCCGCGCCGCGTTGGTGACGTGTGGAAGCAGTGCATCGTTGAGGGCAAGGTGCAGGAGATGCAACAGCGCGCGCTGGTGCAGCAGGCACTGAGCCAATGCAACGAGGCGCGCAGCGATGTGCTGATCAGCATGGCCTATCAGATGGGCGTCGACGGTCTGGCGCTGTTTCGCGGCATGCTCACCGCGGTGACGCAACGCGATTTCGACGCGGCGGCGAACGCCATGCTCGACAGCCTGTGGGCACGGCAAACTGCGGGGCGCGCCCGGCGTCATGCCGAAGTGATGCGCACGGGCACCTACGACATTTATCGGGGGCTGTTATGAATATGCGCTGGCTGTTGTTCGTTATCGCCGTACTGGCGGCCATCATCCTGCTGCTGTTGCTGCAGCGCTTCACCACGCTGGAGTTTGTTAAACACGCGCGCCTGCTGTTTAAAACCTGGTCGGTGTGGCTGGCGTCGCTGGGTTCGATGCTCAGCGCCTGGGTGCAGTCTTTTCCCTCGTCAGCGCTGGATGCGTGGAACGCGCTGCCGGCGGATATCAAAGAGATCCTGCCGCACAACTATCTCGGCCTGATCGGCGCCTTCATGGTGGCGATGGGCGTACTGGCGCAGTTCGTGCGTCAGAAGAACCTGGTGGAGCAGAGAAAAACGCTGGAGGACAAACCATGAGCTTTCTTCTTTCTCAGCTTGTCGGCAGCTGGCACTGGCTGGCGGCGATTGGCGGCGTGATTGCCGCGCTGATTGCCAGCTACGCCGGCGGTAAAAAAATCGGCAAGGTGCAGCAGCAGGCGAAAGCTGATGTTGCGCAGGCCGAAAAGACCGCCGCGCAGGCGGTTGAAGTTAATCAGCAGCAGCAACAGCTGCGTGAGGAGGCCAGACGTGTGGAAACCCGTAACGGTAATCTTGATGACGCTGCTGCTCGTGACAAGCTGCAGCAGTCGAAATACCACCAACCCTGAGGCACCCGTCGTTATCGACTCCGCCTGTTCGTTATTTTCCCCGATTTACACCCACGGCAATGACGCCGAACGCATGGACATTCGCACCGTGCGCGCCATCAACAATCACAACGATCTTTGGGACCAGCACTGCCGCCCGGCGGCGCACTGACGCTGTTCTCTCGCTTTGTATTGCAAACCTGAAATGCCGAGGAGGCTAAGATGATCGAAGTTAACTCTTTTGCTGAACTGCGTACCACTGTGCCGGCCAAAAACGGCGATCTGGCGTTCCTGCGCCGCTATAATCCTGACTCCACCTTCCGTGGCGGTGGGGATTTCACCGGCTTTATCGGTACCACCACGGCCGCCGATGACGGCGGTACGCTGGCGGTCGGTAATGGCTTTTACTGGAAACGCGTGATCAACGATCCGGCAGACGTCAACGTTTACCACTTCGGCGCGAAAGGGGACGGTTACGCTAACGATACCGACGCCTTTAACCGCATGCTGGCGTGGACGCAGGGTTACAGCGGTAATATCCGTGACCTGCCGGTGCGTTTCCCGGGCGGTAAATTCCTGATTAACCCGATCGACATCAGCGCTACCGAGATCGCCTTTTTTGGTCTGCAGGGGGATGACGTGGAGCTGGGTTCGCTGCCGCGCACCACCATCATCTCCGACAAAAGTGCCAACACGGTGTTCAAAGTGAAGGCACGGCGGACCGCGATCAAAGGCATTACCTGGCACGGTCAGGCATCGGCCGACGTCACCACCAACAAAGGTACCATTACCGCCGAGATGTGTACCAACGTGCAGCCGTTCTTCGAAAACACCTGCATCGAAGGCACCACATTAAATATTTACTGTTTCCGCGCGCAAAACAGCGGCGGCACGGTGATTAAAGCGCTGGATACGCTCGACAGTAAATTCGACCAGATCTACACGCTGTGGACCTATGGCCGGGTGTTTGACATTGGCTGGTCGAACTCGCCAAACGGCAAGTGGGACCACTCAACGGCTATCGAGATCTGCAACTGTAACTTCCAGACCGGCTACGGCGACGCCACGCTGTACATGCCGCGCGTGACGCAGGGCATCATGCGTAACGTGTGGATTGAGCACACGCGTAATCCGGGCGATCTGTCGGACGGTGCCTGGAGCATTGATACGCTGAACATTGAGGATTGCGGCACGCCGTTCAATCTCAATAATGCGCGCGTCATCATGCGCCAGATTGGCCTGCAGTCCGGAGCGAAGATCTCAAACGATATGGCTGGCACGCGCTGGCTGTCGACTTTTGACTACGGCTATCGCCGTGAAGAGCATCACGGCACGCTGATCACCGGCTCATTCCGCGCGGGCTACTACAGCGGCCACAAAGTCACCAACAATACCGACACCGATAACTGGTATCGCCTCGGCCAGCTGTTCTTTCCGACGGCGAATCAGCAGTGGGTGATGGAGCTGATTGGTAAAGCCGACGCTACCCAGCCAACCGGAACGGCCGCCTCACCGGTCAATCTGGCAGGCACCGGGAAAACGTGGATTAACCTGCAGCGGCTGGAAACGGTATGGGCTGACGCCTGCCATATGGGGCAGCCGGCGGTGCTGGATATTCGCTACAGCCGCGTCGGCACCACGTATGCCGTGGTATGGGTGAAGCTGCGCGCCAACAGCGGCGACACGCTGATTAACCTGAAGACCACCGGGCCGACGCGTTTTGAAGCTGGCTCCTGCTCGCTGTTCCAGCCTGACTTCTCGGTGGTGACGGATACCACCAAAATGGGCACCCTCAAACCGGCGGCGCGCTTTGGTCTGCACAATGGCGTCGCGGGTATTGGGGCTAACGAGAAAGGCGTGCTTACCGTCGCGACGGCAGCAGGTACGCCGACCAATAAAACCACGCCGACGGGCTTTGTGCTGGTCAATATCAACGGTGTCGATCGTAAGCTTCCTTATTACGATTGAGGCCAGCACCTTTTGGCGAGGCTGCGGCCTCGCCTTTTTTTGTGTCTGGCGCGAGAGGGCGCTGTTCGCGGCGTTTTTTCCGCGTCAAAATCGTAAGGCCAGCCCGGGTGATGCTGAAAAACGCAGCACTTAACCGGCACCATCTTGACTCATCCCCCCGATTTTTCTATGTTTACTCCCCGTAGTTCCCGCCTCAATGCCGGTATAGCTCAGTTGGTAGAGCAGCGCATTCGTAATGCGAAGGTCGCAGGTTCGACTCCTGTTTCCGGCACCATCAGTTACCGTTTTTAGTCCAAAAACACATAAACTAATTAGACGTATTGTTTTTTTAATTTATTATTTCTATTATGTTTTCATAAGTAATTATCAAACTGGCTTTTGAGTTTATTAATTTATCGTCATGATTTAATATTTTTGTTATTCTAAGGATGGTTTCAACAATGATAGTGCTCGATTCGGTCTATGCTAAAAACTATAAAGCTTATAAAGAAGTTGTTATAGATGTTTCTAAATTTAATGTGTTTATTGGGAAAAACAGCGCAGGTAAGAGTGCTTTAGTAAGGCTAATTCCTTTTGTCATAAATTCTTTAAATCTAGATGGCGATGAAGTTATCGACTTTTCCCCTCTGAATATAGATATTGGTGCAGAATATTCGGATGTTGTGCATGGTCATGCTGAGTTTAGTCAAATTTCTCTCGGAGCTAACTTTAAGTTAAACAACATAGAGTTGGCTTTTGTTACGGAGTTGACATATTCTACAGAGCTTAAGAAAACGGTAGTGCTAAATTTTTATTTGGCTACTAATGATCAAGTGGTGTTTGAGGTGAATTTGGACCTCGAATCTTTAGAGAAAAAGAAAGAACTTTTGTACTTGTTTGGTAAGGATCGTCTCAATCTTAAATTTAATGGTCTTTTGCCTGATTTTTCCTCATTACCTTCAATTATAAAAAATGACAACAAAGAACTTTTTGAATTAGTGAGAGTTATAAAAAATCATGATTTCAATCTTAGTTACCTGGGACCAACAAGAAGCGAACTAAGCCGTACTTTCACTAACAAGACGATGCGAAGTTTAAATGTTGGTGAAAAAGGCCAATTCGCCCCTTATATTTTTAAATATAAAGATGAACAATCAAATGGGGTTTTAGGTAATAAAATCAAAGAATGGATGTTATCACGATTTAATGGCAAGTATTTTATTTTAAAAAGCTATGAAAAGGCTTTTGCTATTTTTTGTAGTAGTGGGTTAGGTGAGTCCAATATTATCGATGAAGGGGTGGGGTTTGGGCAAATATTCCCTTCTGTTGTTAATCGATTTGCCAGAGACCTTGATAAGGTGAAAGGTATTGAGTTAATTGAACAGCCGGAACTACATATGCATCCTGCTGCATGTGGCTCAATAGCAGATCTGTATTTGACTGCTATAAGTAGTAATATGGTCTTCGTTGAAACGCATTCAAAGGAGTTTATTTTAAGGTTAAGAAGAAGAATTGCTGAAGGTATTAATGAGAAGGATATTAATATTTTTTACGTTGATACTGATTTCAATAAAAAATCAGCAGTTATTGAAAAAATTATAATTAATAAAAATGGCGCCGTCAAAAACTGGCCTGCAGGAATTTTTGAAGAAGACTTTGATGAGGTGATGGCTCTTCAGGAGGCTAACAAGAAAAAATGAAAGTAAAAATTGATGGTTCAGTTTTGAAGCATTCACCCTCTAAAGAGTTCTTTTTCGATTGTATGTCAGCGCATAGGATAAATCACAGCATCGATTCAAGTAATATATCAAATTTACTTGACGAGTTTGATGAGGACAGCGTAGTAACGGAAAAGCTAAAAAGGTTGGCTGTCATTTCTGCCAATCAAGATTTTCATCTGTCAATTACAATTACTCAAAATGGCTGTAGCAACACACATTCAATTAGTAATTTAAATGAAATTTTGAGTAGAAAAGCAGTAATAATACTCGAAAATGAGTTTAGTGATGCGGGTTTTTTAGGCGCAGTTCTTAAAGCAAAAGGCAAAGAATGGCTATTCAATCTTAAGGATATTTCATGGGAGATTAAAGGTACTGGGGGTTGTGGGCAAATACCTAGAGCGATAGTTAGTGAGGTGAAAAAATCTCACGGAATCCTGAGATTATTTGTCATACATGATTCGGATAAATTATTCCCTGGGTCAGATTACTCTGTTGCACAGAAAGCAATCATACAAACTGCTCGTAATAACAATGTGTATTGCCATACGTTACTGAAACGAGAAATTGAGAATTACATTCCCGATATAATGATATCTAATATTGACGTCACTCGTGCCAGAATGGTTAGAAATCTTGATAAGTTATCTTCAATCCAGAAGGATTACTTCGATTACAAGATTGGTTTTAAAAAGAAAGGTGGTTATAGAAAAAAAGATGATGCTTTATATAATGGTTTGTTTGAAAGTATCGATGATGATGTTTATGAATCTTTAAAGGACGGTTTTGGTAAGGATATAGCGGAAAAAATATTTTTTGATGGCTGTCAGATTAACTTGGATGTTTTTAGTAAAAGATGTGCTAATATAGATAAAGAATTTAATGATATTTGCGAGGTCATTGAGAAGATATTATGAATAGCTTTAAAAGTGAAATGCCATCAGTGAGTCCTGAGGTTACTTTTATTGATGACCTTGTTTCTAATATAGAAGGTGGTAAGATAGTTTTACCTGAATTCCAGCGGCCTTATGTTTGGAAAAAGGAAGATATTAAAAACCTCTTTGATAGTATTTATAAAGGGTATCCTATTGGCTCTGTTTTATTGTGGGATGGGGGCGGTAAAAAGATTCCTTTCCAGAATAATATCGGAGGGAGAGCAATTGATGCTACTAAAGAGAAATATTACATTGTTGATGGTCAACAGCGATTGACTACTTTGTTTTGCTGTCTTTCTGATGATGTTAGTGATGAGGATGGTAAATGGGATCTTTATTTTAACTTAAAAGATGAAGTTTTTACTCATACCATTAACAGAAATGTACCATTAGGACATTATATAAATGTTCGTTCGATTCGTAAAACAACATCTTTTTTACGTGAAGCACGAAGACTTTCTGAAGAAACAGACAACAATAGCTTTGTAGAAAAAGCAGAGTATTTGGCTGATAAAATAAGAAAATATAAAATGGCCATTATTAAATTAGATGGTGGCACTGTTAGTCAGGTGGTTCAGGTTTTTTCGAGATTAAACTCCCTGGGTAAAAGTATAAAAGAACATGATCTCGTTTATGCACTCGCTTACACTGATTCTGATCAAAACAGGGTTAACCATTTCATCAATAAAGTCAGAGGTTGTTTTGCTGAATATATTGATGTCGATCAGATGAATAACGATGTGTATTTACAGCTGATTAAGTCTGCGATTGGCTTTGAAATTTATGATAAAAATAGAGAGAAGCTCGTTGAAAGGCTTAATGAAATTGATAAAAATGAGTCATATAGACTTGGCGATATAATTGAGGCTCTTGAAGAAACATTAAAATTCATGGTTAATCATTTGGGTATAAATTCTATATCTAGATTACCGTATGTTAATCACTTGTTCATGATTTTTCATTTCTTTCATTCTGGGATTCAGAATAGTACAGTTGAAGATATGACAAGATGGTTATTTGTCTTCTCAATGTTCGGGATTGGCAATGATAGTCCGTCTAAACGTGAGAGGATTATAAATTTCTTTCGTGAGGGAATGCCTCATGATAAAGTTGATAACCAACTTGTGAAAATATTTGAGGAAAATGATAAGCCCTTTATTCCTGAAAAATTCAGCGCAGGATCAGCTTTTGCAAAAACATTAGCATTAACTATGAATTTTTTAATTAATGAAAGATTCAAAGATAAAGAGCTGAGTTTTAATATCAGGGATTTTTCTATATATCCACCTGCAAACATGTTTGGTGCTAACTTTAGCGATCATGTTGGTAATAAAGTTTTTTACAAGAGTAACAATGATAAAGACGCTAATGGTGTTGCATATGAGATTATTGACGATTTTTTAGTGAACTATGAGTCAAAGTTTAAATCAGCAGACAAAGAAGCGTTAATCCATGCAAGAGGGAAGTATATTATGAAGATATATTATGACTTTGCTCAGAAAAATATCGATGAACTTAAGGTTTCTTTGGGTATGTGATTTATAGCCCCTGAATATTTCAGGGGCCTGAACTCTTTTTATCTTTTCTGGCTGCTATCTTCCATAAAAGTACTTTTTTTAATTTTTCATATCCATGGCTGCATCACTTTCATATATTCATCAGGCAAGCCTGCAAATAGCTTAAAGTCAAATCCTTACTTTATCTTTGATATATACTGCATATCTCTTAGTTTGCACCATGACCATACTGATACTATGGTTAGTAATGTTTTCCGCAAATGGCCGCGAGTTATAATTTTCACTCTAATTAGTTTTACTTATATTTTTCAAGGTGAGGCTTGGTTATTTCAAAAATTGATTTGACGTGTAAGGTGAGCCAGCAACTAAGCTTTTGCTGTTGTTGGTTCAAAGTTCGTTGTTAAGCGTGATTCACCAGCAATCAGCGCCCTTGGTTCCAGAAACGCGCTGATACCCGCCTGACCCATTTCCCGGCCGATGCCGGAGTGGCGGAAACCGCCGAACGGCGCGCGCGGTTCGTGAGCCAGCGTGTTGATCATCACGCGGCCAGCGATCAGCTGTTCTCCCACGTTGCGCGCATGCTGTTCATCCGCCCCGATCACCAGTGCCGACAGGCCGTAATCGCTGTCGTTGGCCATGGCGATGGCTTCGGCTTCATCGCGGTAGGTCAGGATGCTCAGCACCGGGCCAAAAATCTCTTCGCGCGCCAGCGGCATTTCATTGGTGACATCGCTGAACAGCGTCGGGCGGATATACCAGCCGTGGTGCAGTCCGTCCGGGCGGCCGCTGCCGCCGGTCAGCAGGCGCACGCCCTGTTGTTCGCCAAGCGCAATATAGTGCTGCACGCGCTGCCACTGTTTCTCGTTGACCATCGGCCCGATGGTGGTGCGCGCGTCAGCCGGATCGCCGGAGACCTCCGCAGCGACTGCCGCCGTCAGCGCCTGTTCGAACTCGGCCTTGCGCTGCTCCGGCACCAGAATGCGCGTGCCGGCAATACAGGCCTGGCCGCTGTTGATAAAGCCAGCCTGAACCGCCAGCTGGGCTGCCTGGGCGGCATCGGCATCCGGCAAAATCAGCGTCGGTGATTTACCGCCCAGCTCCAGCGTGACGCGTTTAAAGGTGTCGGCGGCGCTGCGCAAAATCGCTTTGCCGGTGGCGGTCGAGCCGGTGAAGGAGATTTTCGCCACCTGCGGACTGCGGCTCAGGGCTTCACCGACGCTGGCACCGCGCCCGGTGACGATATTAAACACCCCCGCAGGCAAACCGGCGGTGTGCAGCGCCCTGGTGATCACCTGGGTCTGCAACAGGCTGAACTCGCTGGGTTTGATCACGGCGGTACAGCCTGCGGCAATTGCGGTCGCCAGTTTGTGGCAGATAAAGCCCGCGTTGCTGTTCCATGGCGTGATCAGGCCGGCAACGCCGAGCGGCAGCATCTGCACCTGCGCGCGGCCTGCCTGTTGTACAAACGGGTAGCGTTTCAGATCTTCTATTACCTGCAGAATCACGTCAGCCGGATAGCGGCTCATCCACTCGGAGCGTGCGGTGGGCGCGCCGTACTCCTCAAGGATCGCCGCGCGCAGCTCGCTTTCGGCGCGGTTAACCGCATGGTACATCTGTTCCAGTAGGGTGATGCGCTGCGCCACCGTGGTCGCGGCCAGGGCGGGAAACGCCGCCGCTGCCGCCGCAATCGCGCGTTCAGCATCCTGCGCATCGGCCAGACGCGCTTTACCGATTACGCTGCCATCGGCAGGTTTGATAATATCCAGCCATTCATCGCCGTCAGGAGTGACAAACTGGCCGTTGATATAGATGTGTTCAATCATGTGCATGGCTATGCTCCTTTGCATGTTGCGTGGCGGCAAAGTAGCACGCACCACCGGCGGCGATAATCCGTCTCCGCCTGCAAAGGGTATTGCGCGAAACGGAATAATTGATGAACCGGACAGGTCTGACTGAACTGGAAATTGTGCTGGCGGTCGCGCGGCGCGGCACCTTTAAAGCGGCGGCCAGCGAGCTGGAGATGTCGCCTTCGGCGGTGACCAATGCGGTTGCCGCGCTGGAGAAACGGCTGGGCGTGCGGCTCTTCAACCGCACCACGCGCAGCGTCGCGCTGACCGAGGCCGGACGGCGTTTCAGCGAGAAAATTGTGCCAGCGCTGGCGATGATCCGCAGCGCGGCTGAGGAAGCCGGCAGCGATCCGGGCGATCCGGCCGGCATGCTGCGTCTCAACGTGCCGCCGGAGAGCAGTGCGCTGTGGTACGCATCGATATTGCTGCCGTTCCTGCAGCGCTATCCGCGCATTCGCGTCGATATTTACAGCCAGAAAGAGCGGGTGGATATCGTGGCCGACGGCTTCGATGCCGGCATTCGGCTGGCAGAGGACGTGCCGGGCGATATGATTGCCGTCAGGCTGACGCCGGAAATGCGCATGATTGTGGTGGCCGCGCCAGCCTACCTCGCACACGCGGGCACACCGCAGACGCCAGAGGCGCTCGATCAGCATCAAACCCTGTGTATGCGCATGGCGGACGGCAGCGTTTACCGCTGGGAGCTGAGCCAGCAGCAGCAGCGTTATCGGCTGCAGGGCGAGCCGCGTATGGCGGCCAGCGACATGAGCGCTATCCACCAGGCGGCGCTGGCGGGTCTGGGCATTGCCTGCATGACGGAACAGCAGGTCGCGGCGGATGTGCAGGCGGGCCGACTGGTGCACCTGCTGCCCGGCTGGCAGGTGCCTCTCGGTGCGCTGTGCCTCTACTATCCGGGACACCGGCTGGTGCCGCCGGCGCTGCGGGCGCTCAGCGAATTTGTGCGTGCGCAGCGTGATGCTTCTGCCTCATCTGAAGCCGGATGACACCCTTTATCAGGCGTTCAGTAACTTCAGCACCTGCTGCGGCAGCTGATTAGCCTGCGCCAGCAGGGCGCTGCTGGCCTGCTGCAGAATTTGCTGACGCGACAGGCTGGAGACTTCCGTAGCGTAATCCGCATCCTCAATACGGGAGCGCGATGCCGCAATGGCGGCGGTCGCGTTACCCTGCAGCGTTTGCGCCGAGAGCAGCCGGTTAGCAACGGCGCCCAGACGGGTGCGCTGACTGTCGATTTGCCCGATGGCGCGATCCAGCGTGGCAAGCGGATCGTCCGGATGTTTCAGGCGGATCTCTGAACCGGTCTCGGCCACGCGCAGCGTCGTAAAGTTGGTGGAGGCATCGGTAACTGACGACAAAGCCGCCTGGAAGTAAATCTGCACGTCACCCACGCCCTGCAGGGTTTTCAGCATCAGGTTGCCGCTGCTGTCACTGCGGACGAAAGTGGCGGTTTTATCCAGATTGCCGTTCGGCACATCCATGTAGTAATTGCCTTCGGCGTCGAGTTTCAGCACATCATTACTGCTGTTGCCATCGACATCGGTATAGCGCACATCCACATTGGCCGGATCGAGGGTGATGTAAGAGGTGCCGGTCACGCTGTTTACCGCACTGAAGCTGTTAATGCTGCTGGCGCTGGTCGCGACGATGCTCAGGGCGTTACTGGTGCCATCCGAGGTCGCGCTGACGGCGGCGTTGTAATACTGGTAGCTACCGCCGCCGTTATCCACTTCCATTACATACAGCCCGCCGCTGGTGCGCAGCAGACGGCCATTGCTCACCGCGTTGCCGCTGGCATCGCTGAAGCTAAGGCTGGCGGTGCTGGTGTCGATCGCCGGCGTGTCGGTCACCGTGGTCGGCAGGGTGGCGAAATCGCTGTCGGATTTGGCGGCACCGCCGGTCATGCGTGCCGTTACTGCGCCGCTGCTGCCAAAGCTAAGCGTGGCTGGATACCAGCTGTTGTTCTGCTCAATATAATACTGGCCATTATCCTGCGTTAACGTGGCTGCGGGCGTGGTGCTCAGCGCGCTGCCACTGCTGTCCTGATAATTAACCGCCGGGATGGTGCGCGACGCAATGCTGCTGACGTTGCTGTACAGCGGCGCCGGATTACTGCGGCTGATCGAGACGTTACCGGCAGCCGTGGCGGTGTCCCAGCGCGCACTGACGGCGGCCAGATAATAGACCGGCTTGCCGTCGGCGTCGCTGCTCTGCACGTACTGGCGGTTATCACCACTGCTGCGTACCAGCTGCGGTGAACCGCTGGCGGGCAGATAGTTCACGGTAATTGCCGGGTTGCTGAACGCCATATTGGTGGCGATGCCGGTAAGGGTGGTGACATTGGTCACTTTGCCGCTGATGCCGCTGATCACCAAATCCTTAAGTCCCAGTGCCTCCACGCTGAAGCCGGGCGCCGACAGGTCGAGACTGATTTTCTCGTTGTCATTAGCGCCCACCTGGAATCCCAGCTTACCGGCGCTGCCATCCAGCAGCCTGATGCCGTTAAAGCTGCTGCTGGTATTAAGCCGGTCAATCTCTTTCAGATTGAGGTTAATCTCCGCCTGAATGGCGTCTGAGTCGCTCTGCGAATTGGTACTGTTTAATCCCTGAACCGCCAGCTGGCGAATCCGCTGCAAGCGGTTATTGATCTCATCCAGCGCGCTTTCCGCGGTTTCGACCAGTGACAGGCCGTCACCGGTATTACGCTGCGCCACCGCCAGGCCGTTCTGCTGGCTGCTAAAACGGTTACCAATCGCCTGACCTGCCGCATCGTCACGCGCGCTGGTGATGCGCATACCCGACGATAAATGGCGGATCGCATCGCCCAGCGCCGCGCCACTTCTGGCAGATTGCTTGCTGGCGTTGAGGGCAGACAGATTGGTTTGCAGGCTGATCATTTCCGGGCTCACTGATAAATACACTGATAGCGTTATCGGCATTTACCGGCTTTCTTTAAAAAAATATTTGGCCTAAGTCACGTCAGCGAAGCGCTGATTGTTAAAATAAGCAGCATGAAATCGCGCTAAGTTGAGTTTGTGATGCGGTAAGGATCTGTATTTTTTCGCACGGCGCTAATTTATAGAGGCAGGGCTTGACGACTACTAAAAATAGCAGGTCAGCAGAATGAATAAAGATTATTACTGCTTAAGCGGGACGGCGAGGGCGTAACCCATTGCGATAACAACCGCTTAGGACGCTACTGGACTTATCCGCCGGTTTCCCTGCTCTTATTCCTGGTCAGCAGCGCGCGCCGCCCTTATCAATCGCCGCGGTTGCGCTTTATCCATGCTAATCAGTCAGCGCGAAATATTGTGGCGGGGCGGGTGAGTAAATTCCGTTTTGGTCTGGAAGGCATTGACCTTATAACTGCGCCTGGTAAGAATGCGGTAAAAGTTTTGAATCAGATCGCAATTTTTGGCCTTGTGCCATTTGCAGTCCGGCTGCGATAGCCGGACTGAATTAACGCCACTTGCACCCCGCGCCGCGCAACACACATCGCGGCGTAATAAAAGTGCAGGGCATACAGCAAATATCGTTAATGTCGTGACGCTCGTTGCGAAGGCCCGTCGAAAGATGCACCTTTTCAACCGCGGTCGGCAGTTCCCGTTCTCCTGATGCGGCAAAAAATAGCTGGAGAGGTAGCGCCGATCAGGATAACGAATAAACCTCTATCTGATAAATGTTTTACCCGACAGCAACGCAATAAATACGTTGCTGTGCAGGAAGTGTTGGGGCTAACTGGCTGATAAATCACTGAACTCTGCGGAGTGCAGCGCCCCTTCTTTACGCCTGAAAATGCACCAAAGAGAATTCCAGCACGCTGGTCGCTGTAAGCCAGGGGCGGTAGCCTGCGGTTTTTATCCTTTAAATCGCCAGATAAACCTGACCTGAATATATAGCGAAATTCTTATCTGGCGCCAGCGAAAAATAGACGTGTTCCGGCGGTCATATTTTGCTGAGGAAACTCTGAAAACAGCGGTGTATTAATGTTAAGCCGGATGAAAGCATGGGCCGTTAAACGTTAAGTATTAACGGTTCAGTATCGATTTTTATTTTGTCACGGCGGGTTTAACCCCCAATAAATTATGTTTTGAGGTCATATGCAAACTCCCGTTAACGACGTGCTGATTAGCGTCATTGTGCCGGTGTATAACGCCGCAGCTTATCTGGAAAGATGCATCGACAGCCTGCTGCAGCAGGATGAGGTTCGCTTTGAGGCCATTTTTATTAATGACGGCTCCAGCGATGACTCGCTGGCGATCCTGCAGCGTTACGCCGGTTATCCGCAGTTCCACCTTATCAGCCAGGCCAACGCGGGTGTCTCGGCGGCGCGCAACCGGGGCATTCGCGCCTCGCGCGGCCGGCTGCTGTGCTTTTTAGACGCCGATGACTTTCTGCCGCCCCAGGCCTTCTCGACGTATGTGCGGCTGATGAGTGATGAAACGGCGATGGTGGTAGGCGAGTCACAACATTTCAACCCGGACGGTGCCCCGCTGGATTTTCCCGCCAACCGTGAACAGGCGCACACGCTGTCGGTATCGGCGGCGATTAACGATCTGCTCTATTACCATCCGCGCCACGGTATCTGCGACAAGGTGTTTCGCGGTGATGTCATTCGTGAGCACCGGCTGCGGTTCAACGAAGAGATTGCCAATTTCGAAGACCTGCTGTTTGTCATGAATTACCTGCATCTGCAGCAGGATCGCCAGGTAGTGATGACGCAGCGGGTGGTTTATCACTATGTCAAATCCACGCACTCCGCCACGCGTTCGGCGCTGCGGGAAAAACATTTCTCTTTTGCCCGCTCGTTCAGCGGCATGAAAGCATTTTTATCGAGCCAGCATTATCGCTGTTATTACCACCTTTATTTAAAAGTCACGGCGTCTTACATCCACAAAGGGCTGCACAGCGACAGCCTGAGCCGCGCCTTCATTGATGAATACATCACGCTCTATCGCCGCAGTTTCCGCAGCTGGTGCACCGCCGGACCGCTACTTAATCCGTGGAGCCTGTACTTTGCGCTGTTTTTCATTAGCCCGCGCCTGGTTTCACGGCTGCGCCGGCTGGCAGAGAAATAATCGCACCGGAGGCGTTGTGAAAGACAAATTAAAAAACTCCATGTGGATGATTGCCGAAAAGCTGATTGCGGTATTCGGCCTGATCTTTGTCACCTCCTACGTGGCGAAATACGTCGGGCCCACCACCTTTGGCATTATCTCCATCGCCATGCTGGTATTTCAGTTTATTCAGACCATCGCACTGATGGGCAGCGATGTGATTTTGCTGAAACGCATCGCGCAGAATCATCATTCCGGCCTGCGCCTGATGATGGCGACCTTCCTGCTGGTACTGGTGCTGTATTGCGTGCTGTCGATTGTCGGCATGGCGATTATGGAAGAGGAGTGGAGCGCCGACGCGCTGGTCTTTATCTGCGCGGCAGCCATTGCCTGCCTGTTCTCATCCATTGACCTGGTCAATATTTACAACGAAGCGAGGCTCAACGCGCGTCTCAATGTGATTGCCAACGTCATCGGTCTGGCGATCAGCCTGACGGTGCGCTTTCTGATCTCCTATTACCAGCTGGAACCGGCCTGGCTGGCGATTCCGATTGTGCTCGCCACCTTTATTCCTTTCACCATCAAGTTAACGCTTTTTCTGCTGTATGAGCGGCGTGCACCGCTTCCGGCGCTGCGCCACGTGAAAAAGTATTCGCGCTACATGCTGGTGTCCGGCATGTCGCTGATCTTCTCTGCGATTGCCGTTGCGCTGTATACCCGCGTGAATCAAATCAGCGTCTCTTATTTTCTCGGCGTGAAAGAGGCGGGCATTTTTTCCGTGGCGCTGACGTTGTCGACCGCCTGGGTATTTTTACCCAGCGCGCTGCTGGCGTCGTTTTATCCGGCGTTTTTTGCCGAGCGGAATGACCAGCAGGCGATCGTCAAAGCGCAGAAACTGCATCTGCTGGTGATTGGCGTTTCCGCTGCGGTAATTGTGGCGATCTGGCTGCTGTCGGGCTGGTTTATTCGTGACTTCTACGGTGAGCAATATCTTGATGCGGTCGCGCCAACGTTATTACTCAGCCTCGGTGCGATGTGCGCGGTGCTCAGCAGCGTTATGGATCGCTTCATCATTAAATATAACGGCTATCGCTATCTGGTGAAGAAAACCTTCGCGGTATTAGTGATTTGTCTGCTGTCGTCGCTGCTGCTGGTGCCGCATTTCGGTTTAACCGGTGCCGCCATGAGCGTGGTATTAACCGAGTTTTTATCGTTCTCCCTGCTGAATTACTTTTTCCCGGCACAGCCGGTCATGCGTATTCATCTGATCTTTTTCAACCCCAGGAAACTATGGCAGCTCTTTAGCACTATCAAAACCTCAGACAGTAAAGAGAGTTTATCATGAATGAAAAAACGCTATTTAGTATTATCATTCCCGTCTATAACGCGCAAAACACTATCCGGCGTACGCTGCAAAGCGTATTAAATCAAACCTTCAGTAGCTATGAAATAATTGTTGTCAACGATGGCAGTCGCGATAACAGTGCCCGGATTTTGCAGGAATTTGCGCACTATCCGCAGGTTACGGTGCTTAATCAAATTAACGCGGGCGTCAGTGCGGCTCGTAATAGCGGGCTGCAGCAGGCCAGCGGAGAATATGTCCTGTTTCTCGATGCGGATGACTGGGTTGACGATAACTTCCTGATGAGTTTCAAACTCAATCTTAATGCCTGGCCGGCCGAATCGGTGGACTTAATGGTCGGCAATCTCAACGACAACCGTATCGGCAAAGTCTCGCAGGCGGGATTCTTCAGCCAGCAGGATATTCCTTACGTGCTGGGCGAGCTGGAGATGAGCGACAACATTGGCTATCTGCATAATAAATGTTATCGCCGCCAGATTATTGACGATCTTCATCTGCGCTTCATGGAAGGCGTCTCGATGAGTGAGGACCTGCTGTTTAACCTGAAGTTTTTCAGCTGCGTCAGTAATTTTTTGATCACTCCAGGCGCGGCTTATCACTATGAGGATGTGGCGGGATCGCTGTCGAAACGTAAAGTGCAGTACAGCGAACTGAAAGTGCGTAAACAGTCGCTTACCGATTTGTACGATTCGATTGTGGAAAAGTACGCGTCGGGTAATCTCGACCATTTTTTAAAAGCGATCTCGAAACGCGTGCTGGCACTGGATATGCAGATTGTCACCGCTATGTATCACGCCTCGTTTTCACCTGCTGATATTGCGCAGGAAATTAATCAAATCAAGCGCGGAAAATATTCTAAAGGTATTTTTACGCTGCTGAATAAAAATGAAAAACTGAAGTACATGATTATGAATTTGAATACTATCACAGCGTACTATTTCCTTTATGCCCTCTATAGAATGCGGGCATTCTGATTTTCAATTCTCCCGGCGTTATCCTCTGGCGACGTGCTGCATTGCCCGAGGCTAGCTGCCGGGGGAGTTTCCTCCACAGCGCTCTGCTGCAGGCAACACCCCCGCACTTCATTCTCCCGCTCACGTCCACTTCGCGCTGTGTCTTGCACTCCTGACGCTTCTCAGGTCAAATAGCGCCCCAGGCAATCGATTGCGTGCGTGTTTTGTGCGTTATTGTTGCTTTTATCGCCATCTCGCGCATTTTTACCGCCTTTGTGATGCATGTCTTGCGTTGCGGCAATCCACGCCGGGCAAAAACGGGTAGCATAGGCGCGTTTTGTGAAGCGACCGCACGCTGCAGGCCGCCGCGAATTTTTAGCCGTCGTTCCGGCTGCATTTGAGACAATTTTGGAGAGACAGATGGATAACTCACAAACCGGTACCCTTGGTACGGTGGAGGCGGCAGCAACCGGCTGGCGCAAGAGTGATACGGTGTGGATGCTGGGCCTGTACGGCACCGCGATTGGCGCAGGGGTACTGTTTCTGCCGATTAACGCCGGCGCGGGCGGGTTGATTCCATTACTCATCATGGCGATTCTCGCCTTCCCGATGACCTTCTTTGCGCACCGTGCGCTGACGCGCTTTGTGCTCTCCGGCAAAAATCCCGGTGCGGATATCACGGACGTAGTGGAAGAGCATTTCGGTGTCGGCGCCGGTAAGATCATCACGCTGCTCTACTTCTTTGCCATCTACCCGATCCTGCTGATGTACAGCGTAGCGATCACCAATACCGTGGACAGCTTTATTGTGCACCAGCTCGGGCTGGTATCGCCGCCGCGTGCGCTGCTGTCGCTGATTTTGATCGCTGGCATGATGACGGTGGTGCGCTTCGGCGAGCAGATGATTGTCAAAGCGATGAGCGTGCTGGTGTTTCCGTTTGTGGCAGTGCTGATGTTGCTGGCTGCGTATCTGGTGCCGCACTGGCACGGTGCGGCGCTGGAGACCTTATCGTTTGCGCAAAGCGGTAGCGACAGCAGTATCTGGATGACGCTGTGGCTGGCGATTCCGGTGATGGTGTTCTCCTTCAACCATTCGCCGATTATCTCGTCTTTTGCCGTGGCGAAACGCGCCGAGTACGGTGCCGGCGCGGAGAAGAAGTGTTCACGCATTCTCGCCAGCGCCCATCTGATGATGGTGGTGACCGTGATGTTCTTTGTGTTCAGCTGCGTGCTGAGCCTGTCGCCCGCCGATTTACAGGCAGCAAAGGCGCAGAACATCACCATTCTCTCCTATCTGGCGAACCACTTTAACGTGCCGATGATTGCCTGGATGGGGCCGATTGTCGCCATCGTGGCCATCACTAAATCGTTCCTCGGCCACTATCTGGGCGCGCGTGAAGGCTTTAACGGCATGGTAGCGAAGTCGCTGCGCAGCCGCGGCAAAACCATCACGCCGCAGAAAATGAATCGCCTGACCACGCTGTTTATGCTGCTGACTACCTGGCTGGTTGCCACTCTGAACCCAAGCATTCTCGGCATGATTGAGACGCTGGGCGGGCCGGTGATTGCGATGATTCTGTTCCTGATGCCGATGTACGCTATTCATAAAGTCCCGGCGATGCGCCAGTACAGCGGTAAAATCAGCAACCTGTTTGTGGTGCTAGTGGGGATTCTGGCGATTTCTTCCATCGCTTATTCGCTGATGAATTAACAGCAGGACGCGGTGCGCCGGACCCGATGCGCACCGCCATGACAACGCCAGCGACACTGAACGGCCCCGTCTGACGCATGCAGAACGGGGCTGTCTGTTTTAAACCGCAGCGGTTTTAAACACGCTCATCGACTGCGCCAGACGATCGGCCTGCTCCTGCAGCGCCTGAGACGCAGCGGACGCTTCCTGTACCAGCGCGGCGTTCTGCTGCGTCACCGCTTCCATCTGCGTAATGGCCTGATTGATTTCACTGATGCCGCTGCTCTGTTCGCTGCTGGCGATGGTGATTTCGCTCATGATCTCCGCCACGCTGCTTACGCTATTGACGACCTCACCAATGGTCGAACCGGCGTGCGTCACCAGACGGCTGCCTTCATCCACCTTCGCCACCGAGTCTTCAATCAGCACTTTGATCTCTTTCGCCGCAGAGGCAGAACGCTGCGCCAGGTTACGCACTTCTGTGGCGACGACGGCAAATCCGCGACCCTGTTCACCGGCGCGCGCCGCTTCGACCGCCGCGTTGAGCGACAGGATGTTGGTCTGGAAGGCGATAGAGTCAATCACGCTGATGATGTCGACAATCTTCTTCGAGGAGAGGGCAATCGCCTCCATCTTCACAATCACCTGCTCCATCACTTCACCGCCTTCTTTGGCGACGCCGGAGGTTTTCGCCACCAGCGAGTTGGCTTCGCGCGCATTGTCGGCGTTGTGCTTCACGGTAGCGGTCATTTGCTCCATCGCGGACGCCGTCTCTTCCAGCGAGCTGGCCTGCTGTTCAGTGCGTGAAGAGAGATCGATGTTGCCGCTGGAGATCTGGCTGGACGCCACGGCGATGGTGTCGGATCCGGCGCGTACGTCGGAAACAATGGTCAGCAGGTTATCGTTCATCGCCTGCAGCGCCTGCATCAGCGCACCCGTTTCATCTTTGCTGCGTATTTCAATGCGCGAGCTGAGATCGCCGGCGGCCACCTTGCTGGCGATGGTCACCGCTTCATTCAGCGGATGCACAATCGAACGGGTCAGCAGCCAGCCCATCACCACGGCAGCGAGAATGGCGAGCGCGGAGAACACCAGCGTGACTTCAATCGCCGTGGTGCCATCATCAATAATGCCGGCGCCTTCCTGCTGGAGCTGCGAGGACTGGGAATCCGCAAACGCCACCGCCAGGTCGAGGTAGGCATTCTGCACGGCGGTAATTTTTTTCAGTACGTAGTAGCTGGCGTCATCGGCTTTACCGGCCCGCACCAGATCCAGCACCTCATTTTTCTGCTGTTCAAATTGCTGACTGGCAGCCAGCAGGCTGGCAATTTTCTTCTTGCCCACGGCGGTAATCTGAATCGCTTCGATCTTCTTCATCGCCGCGTTGGTACGGGCGGTGGCGTCTGCCAGCTGCTGAAAGCGCTGCACGTTGAACTGCGGTCGGGTGGTATCGATGACGATGCCACGCAGGTACTTGATCTGATCATTGACGCCATCGCGCACGTCAAAGCCGAGCCGCACTTTTACATAGCGATCTTCCACAATCGAGGTAATGCCGCTCTTGATGTTGTTAATCTTCATGATTGAGGTAATACCAATCACCACCAGTAGTGCCACCACTAAACCAAAGGCGATGCCCAGGCGGACGCCGACCTTCATATTCTTTAAGCTCAACATTGGATCTCCCCGCAATGCCAGAATGCTGTTGTATTAAAACGGAAACGCAGACGACGAGTCTGCAATATGTCGATGATGTGTAAAGGAAAGATTTTTTGCCGTTGCGACGAGACGGGTCTGGCGCCACCAGCGCAGGCGCTAAAGTTATCGGTTGCTAATGTTTTAACTTTAATTTTTTAGGGGTTTGTCACAAAACGGTTAAGAGGGCTTAAGATTGATTAATCACTGGTCGTAATTAGCTGGCGTCACGGCCTATGCCGGTGCGCAAAATTGCGCACCCTACAAAAACGCGCAGAGGCGGATGCGATATCTGCATTATCCCGTCGCACAAACCGTAGCGGCGCGATTCATCGCGCATTTTATTTCCCGCACCGCGGCGGAATGCGCAATAAATTGCGCCGCTACCACCCGTGCGGTCATCAGCGGCATCACATGAAAGGAATATTAGTCACCCGTGCGGTTATCAGCGGCATCTTATGAAAGGAATTTCTGCGCGATACGTCGCGCCATCATGATTCATTGCGGATGGGATATCTGCATTATCCCGTCGCACAAACCGTAGCGGCGCGATTCATCGCGCATTTCATTTCCCGCACCGCGGCGGAATGCGCAATAAATTGCGCCGCTACCACCCGTGCGGTTATCAGCGGCATCACATGAAAGGAATATCAGTCACCCGTGCGGTTATCAGCGACATCCTATGAAAGGAATATCTCCATGACACGTCGCACCATCATGATTCATTGCGGATGGGATATCTGCATTATCCCGTCGCACAAACCGTAGCGGCGCGATTCATCGCGCATTTCATTTCCCGCACCGTGGCGGAATGCGCAATAAATTATGCCCTCTGCAAAAAACACGCAGAGACCCTGTAGGGTCACCATTCATGGTGACCTGGGACGATTAACTGACCAGCAGTACAGGATAAATACGCCGTTACGGTAATGCTGCTGAAGGCAGGCGAGCGGGCACAAAAAAGGCGCGAACATCGCGCCTGAGGGGAAAATCGGGGCAAGCGCTTAGCGCTTCTTCTCCAGCACGCGATAAATCACGCTGGAAAGCTCGTTGATTTCAAACTTAGCGACGTAACCGTCAGCGCCCACTTTGCGCACGTGATCTTCGTTGGCGCTGCCGGACAGCGAGGAGTGAATCACCACCGGAATCTGCCGCAGCGCGTCGTCGCGCTTGATGTTGCGCGTCAGGGTAAAGCCGTCCATCTCCGGCATTTCGAGGTCGGTCAGCACCAGCGCGATTTTGTCGTGAATCGACTCGCCGTTAGCCTGCGCTTCTTTCTGCATCTCGCTGATTTTAATCCACGCTTCAAGCCCGGTATTGTGCATGATGGCCGGAATGCCCATGCTTTTCAGCCCCTGTTCCAGCAGCTGACGCGCCACTTTGGAGTCTTCAGCAACAATTGCTACCTGGCCGGGTTTAAGGTTGAAATTCTTCGCCGTCTCTTCGCTCGGCTCAACACCACGCACCGACGGAATGATGTCATACAGAATCTGCTCGACGTCGAGCACCAGTGCCAGATTGTTGCTCTGACCGTCGGTGTCCAGACAGGCGATGCTGGTGATGTTACGGCTGCCGATGCCTGCTTCCGCCGTGTGCACCTGATTCCAGTCGAGACGCACAATGTTCTCCACCGATTCCACGGCAAATGCCTGGGTGCTGCGCGCGTATTCGGTCACCAGCAGCAGGTTGAGGCCGGTTTCCGGTTTACAACCGGTTACGGCCGGCAGGTCGATCACCGGAATAAACTGGCCGCGAATGCTGGCCATGCCGAGCAGCGGTGAATTCATGCCGGCGGCGCGGGTAATCGTCGGCATCGGCACAATTTCACGCAGTTTAAATACGTTGATGCCGTACAGCTCAGACTTGCCTTTCAGCCGATCGGAACCCAGCCGGAACAGCAGCAGTTCGAATTTGTTAGAAAGCGCAAGGTTGGCGCGTTCATCGATCTCTTTCTGAAAATTATCCATTGTGGCCTCGGGGCAGAATCTGGGCGGAGTAAAGGGCAGGGCAATAGCGCCATGATTAACTTATCGGCAGCGGAGGAAAAAAATGAAGGGAAGGGCGATGAAAATTTAGCGTAAGGGCGATCGCCCTCACGCTCACAACAGTTACTTCAGCAGAATCGCGCGCACGCTTTTGCCTTTGATCTTGCCCTCTTTCAGCTTGATCAGCGCTTTTTTCGCCTGCGCGGCGTCGATGGCGACATACGCATGGGTCGGGGTGAGATCGATTTTACCGATCTGATCGCCGCTGAAACCGGCTTCACCGGTCAGGGCACCCAGAATATCGCCGGGACGCATCTTGGCTTTGCGCCCACCGTCAATGCACAGCGTCATCATCGCCGCCGGCAGCGGCTGTGCGCCTTTGCCTTTCAGCGTGCTGGCCGGCTGCCAGTTGAGCTTCTGCTGCAGGTAATCTTCCAGCGCATGGGCGCGCACCATTTCGTCGGCCGCCACAAAGCTGACCGCCAGCCCCTGTTCGCCGGCGCGGCCGGTACGGCCAATGCGGTGAATGTGTACTTCCGGATCCCAAGCCAGCTGGAAGTTAACCACCAGCGCCAGCGATTTAATGTCGAGGCCGCGCGCGGCGACGTCGGTGGCGAGCAGCACGCGGATGCTGCCGTTGGCAAAGCGAATCAGCACGCGTTCGCGATCGCGCTGTTCCAGATCGCCGTGCAGCGCCAGCGCGCTGATCTGGCGATCGTTGAGCGCGGCTGCAATTTCATCGCATTCCCGTTTGGTGTTACAGAACACCACGCAGGAAGCCGGTTGCTGCTGGCTGAGCAGGGCGCTGAGCAGGTTGATACGCTCGCTGGCGCTGGCTTCAATAAACTGCTGCTCAATCGCTGGCAGTTCCGACTGCGCTTCGGTCGCTACTGCCAGCGCATCGCGCTGAAAGCGCTGACTCAGGCTGGCAATGGTATCCGGCCACGTGGCGGAGAACAGCAGCGTCTGACGCGAATCCGGCGTAAAGCCAATGATAGCTTCCATATCGTCGCGGAAACCCATCTCCAGCATGCGATCGGCTTCGTCCAGCACCAGGCTCTGCAACTGACTTAAATCGAGATTGTCACGCTTGAGGTGATCGAGGATGCGCCCCGGCGTGCCGACCACAATATGCGGCGCGTGCACCAGCGAGTCGCGCTGCGCGCTCATTGGCTGGCCGCCGCACAGCGTCAGGATCTTGATGTTGCGGGTGAAGCGCGCCAGCTGACGCAGCACGTTGCTGACCTGGTCGGCCAGTTCACGCGTCGGGCACAGCACCAGCGCCTGGGTATGAAAACGCCCGCTGTCGATGCGGTTCAGCACGCCAATACCGAAGGCGGCGGTTTTGCCGCTGCCGGTTTGCGCCTGCGCCCGCACATCGCGTCCGCTAAGGATGGCCGGCAGGGATGCGGCCTGAATCGGCGTCATGGCGTCGAAGCCCATCTCGCGCAGGTTGTCGAGCTGGCTGGCAGGCAGTTGCGTCAGGGTAGAAAAAGCAGTCACAGGAGCATCTCAGGTAGTAGCAGGAATAGCGGCGGCCAGTCTGGCAGAAAGGCGGGCTATCGGCAACGGCAATTGCGGTAATAATCACGCGGTGAAATTAGTCAGCCGTTGCGCTTTGTCAGTTCAATGATGAGGTGCAACTATCGCAAAGTTTTAATGAATGTTCCGAATTTCACACGAGGCAGCACGAACTATAAAAACGCTTTTTCGAGGGAAAAAATGATATTAGCGGCAGGTAAGCGGCAATATCGCGGCATGTTACGGCTATTTTCAGTAAGATTTCGCTTATATGTTACCTGTTATGCGGAAAATCTGAGTAAAAATCCTAACCGCTTTGCTTTATATTTAGCGCGCCATTTGGCAATTAATAATTACTTCAGAGGTCACCTCATTGAGTCACTATGTCCAGGGACAAAACGAAGACGTTCTGAAAATCGTCGGCCGCGCCGTGTTAACGCTGCATCTGCATGGAGAGACGTTATCCTCCGATAAAGTCAGCTCCATGATTGCCTGTTATGCGGAAGAAGAGCCTGTTAATGACGATGAGCACCAGCGCCTGTATGCGCTGGCGATTCAGATGTTGTCTTAAATCCAGCATTATCATCGGGCTTGCCGCGCCGGTGTCACCTTCCAAAGCCTCCTGCGGGAGGCTTTTTTGTGGCCGGGCCTGGCCTGCTGGTGCTGGCTGCGATGCGCCTTCAGGCGCTGAATACCGGCGTGCCGCGCTGGAACGTAGCGCGCACCGGCGCAATGCGCGCCACGGCTTCCGCCGAGCAGCTGGCGTCGACCAGCATCATACTGGCTTCATCCTGCAGCTGCGGCCACTGGCGCTCACCGCTATTGGCGAGCGGCAGAATGCCGCCGGTGGCGATATGCAGCGCGCGGCTCAGGCCAAACTCATCCGATCCGCGATACAGCTGGGCATACAGATTGGCTTTCTCCAGCATGCTGCCGGTGCCGAACGGCGACCAGTGATCGATCACGCTGTCGGTGCCGGTCATCACCGCCACGCCCGCTGCCTGCAGCTGCGGCAATGGCATCGTCAGCTTGCCAATCGGAATCGTTGATGCCACGCTCATCTGCTGTTCGGCCATGCCGGCGATAATCTCATCCAGCGCCTTACCTTCCAGCGTGGCGAGCGCGAAACCGTGGCTCAGTGTCACTTTGCCTTTCAGCTGCGGGTTACGGGCGATGGTGGCGACCATGTACTGAATGGCTGCCACGCCGGCGGCGCTGGTCTCATGCAGATGAATGTCCACGCCGCGATCGTAATCGAGCGCGATGCGGAACATCGCATCAAGCGAAGCCTGCATGGCACCATCCACGTTGGTGGGATCCAGCCCACCAACATACTGCACGCCGAGCTGCATCGCCTCACGCATCAGACCATCGACCTGCGAATGCAGCAAACCATGCTGCGGAAAGGCGACGATCTCACAGCGAAACGCCGGATGGTTGGCCAGCGCCAGCTGCAGATGTTCGAGACTTTTCAGGCCACTGACTGGATCGATGTTGCAGTGGCTGCGCGCTTCGGTGCTGCCTTTACTTTGCAGCAGGCCAATCAGCGCTTCAGCGCGCGCCTGCGAGGTTGGCAGCAGCTGGGGAATCAGCACCTGCTCGCGCGCAATCATATCCATAATGGTCTTGCCCTGCCGCGGACGCGGTGCCTGCCACGGTCCGCCGTAAAAGGTTTTATCCAGATGGATGTGCATGTCCCGCGTGCGCGGTAACAGCAGCGCACCGCCGGCATCCCACTGCGGCAGGGCAGGCTGGCGCGCCTGGCCGGCGGCGCTAATGGCGCTGAACTTGCCTTCTTTAATGGTGATGTCGTACAGCGCAGTGCGGGTGGCGACTATCTCCGCGCCGTCGCGCTCAAATCCCTCTTCGAGGCGCACATTCAGCAGCTGATAGTGCGCCACGGCAGGCGGCGGGGTGGACGAGACCGGTGGTGTGTCGGGGCGGGCGGCGCTGCTCATGCCAGCCATCATCAGGCTGCCTGCGGCAGTAAGGCGCACGCCGTGGCTGAGAAAATCACGTCGGCTGGAAGCGGTCAGAGGCATCGGAAACTCCAGGCAAAAGGAAAAAACCTAATCTGGCAAAACCGACGCCGCCGCGCTGCGATATTTCCCACTGCCTGGCAGTGGAAAAATCACTGCCACTGTAGCTGGCAGAATTGCACCAGCGCAGCGGCCAGTGCCTGCTGCAGCGCATCCTGCGGCTTACGGCAGAACAGCGCCAGCTCGAAATGGCTGATCACCGGTAAACCCTCAGCGCTGCCCAGCACGCGGTGACCGGGCAGGCGGCAGCTGGCGGGCAGCAGCGTCAGGCCGAGACCAGCGGCGCTGGCGCTGGCGAGGGCCACCAGACTGGCGCTGCTGTAGCTGATGCGCCAGCTGCGGCCGAGCGCATCCAGCGTCTGACACATCTCTTCGCGATACAGCCCCTGCTGCGGAAACACCACCAGCGGCAGCGGCGTCTGGTCAAAGCAGGGATGTTCAGCACTGTCCAGCCATAGCAGTGGCTCGGGCCGGGCGGCCAGCGGGCGATCGCCGCCCGGCTGCTTGATCAGCATCAGATCCAGCTCTTCGCGCTGCCATGCACGATGCAAATCGACGTACATGCCGCTCATCACGTCAAGACGCAGCTGCGGATGCTGTCGGCTGAATCCGGCCAGCAGGCTGGCGGTCGGGGCGGCAAAATCCTCCGGCACGCCAATGCGCACAATGCCGTCGCGCCACTTATCGCTCAGCACATCGTGCGCTTCGCCGTTAAGGGCGATGATGCGACGCGCGTAGCCGAGCAATTTTTCTCCCTCTTCGGTCAGCGCCACCTGATGTGAGGTGCGCTGTAACAGCGCTTTACCCACCATCTCTTCCAGCCGCCGCACCTGCTGACTGACCGTCGACTGCGACAAGTGCACACGCTCGGCGGCGCGGGTAAAGCTGGCGGTCTCGCACACCGCCACAAAGCTTAATAGCTGCTGCGGCGTAAACATTGGCTGACGATTCATTTATCCACTGCCCATCATGGTGTTATTTCATTTCCAAATAGTACTGTCTGCTGCGATGCTGACAACCTTTTCACTGCAGGATGGGTTATGAACCGACATGCCAATACGTTAACGCTGGCTGCGCTGGTACTGGCCGGGCTGAACATGCGCCCACTGCTGACCTCGGTCAGTCCGCTGCTGGGCCAGCTGCGCCACAGCCTGCATCTGTCAGGGCTGGCCGCCTCGCTGCTGCCGGCGGTGCCGATGGTGATGATGGGCGCGGTGGCGCTGTTCAGCGCCAGGCTGATGCAGCGCGTGGCCTTAAAGCCCTTACTGCTGGCCGGGCTGACGCTGCTGCTGCTGGCGCTGGCGGCGCGCGGCATAATCGACAGCGGCAGCGGGCTGGTGCTCAGCGCGCTGTTTGCCGGCATCGGCGTCGGCGTGGTGCAGATGGCGATGCCGGGTCTGATTCGTCAGCGTTTTAGCCGGCGTAGCGCGGCGGTCACCGGGCTGTGGGCGGGCGCGCTGATGGGCGGCGGCGGACTGGGCGCGGCGCTGTCGCCGTGGCTCAGCGCGCAGCTTGGCGTACCGCTGGCGCTCAGCGGCTGGGCGCTGCCGGTGCTGCTGGCTATCCTGCTGTGGCTACTGGTGCGCGTGCCTGCCGCGCCGGATGCCGCGCAGGTAACGCTGCCGCCGCTGTGGCGTAAGCCGCGCACCTGGTCGCTGGCGCTGAGCTTTGGCCTGGTCAACGGCGGCTATGCCACCTGCGTGGCCTGGCTGCCGGATGCGTATCACCGGCTGGGCTGGTCGGCGCAGGCCGGCGGCTCGCTGCTGGGCGTGATGATTCTGAGCCAGGTTGCCGGCGCGCTGCTGATGCCACTGCTGGCGCGCGGTGCCGATCGTCGTCCGCAGCTGATTGTCAGTCTGCTGTGTCAGCTGGCCGGGATGAGCGGGTTTCTTTTTGCGCCACTGCTGGCGCCGTGGCTGTGGGCCGCCATCGCTGGCTTCGGTCTCGGTGCCGCGTTCCCGCTGGCGATGGTGCTGGCGCTCGATCATCTGCCGCAGCCGCAAGCAGGCGCGCGGCTGGTGGCCTTCATGCAGGGCGCCGGATTCATCATCGCCGGCTGCATGCCGTTTATTGCCGGTCAGTTGCAGGTGCTCACCCACAGCTTTGCCAGCGTATGGCTGATGCAGGGCGTCGTGACGCTGGGGCTGATCGGGCTCAATCTGCGTTTTCATCCGCGCAGCTATGCGCGCGCCTTTGGTGCGGCAGTGCGCTGATTGGTCCTACCAATGTTATAAAAATGTAGCCACATGGTCACATAACACGAAAAATCACGCCTGCCGCGTTGCTTTGGGTTAACAATGCATTAACTATCTGGAGCCAGAAAGCCCGTCAGCCGCAATGTGGTCCTACCAATTGTGGTGCGGAACCGGGCAACAATCTGCGGCGCACGCCTGCTTTTGCCGATGCGCCGCATCCCTCTGGTGACCTCTGGAGAAACGGCATGCAGGTGTGGCAACAAAACTACGATCCGCTCAACAATTTGTGGCTATCCAGCCTGGTGGCGGTGATCCCGATTGTTTTTTTCTTCTTCGCGCTGATTAAGCTCAAGCTGAAGGGCTATCAGGCCGGTACGATCACCGTGGTGCTGGCGCTGCTGGTGGCGCTGTTGCTGTACGGCATGCCGGTGCCTCAGGCGCTGGCGTCGGTGGCGTATGGTTTTTTATACGGCCTGTGGCCGATTGCCTGGATCATCGTGGCGGCGGTATTTGTCTACAAGATCTCGGTGAAAACCGGCCAGTTCGATATCATTCGCGCCTCGATTCTCTCCATCACGCCAGACCAGCGTTTGCAGATGCTGATCGTCGGCTTCTCGTTTGGCGCGTTTTTAGAGGGCGCGGCAGGCTTTGGGGCACCGGTGGCGATCACCGCCGCACTGCTGGTCGGGCTGGGCTTTAATCCGCTCTATGCCGCCGGCCTGTGCCTGATCGTCAATACGGCGCCGGTGGCGTTCGGCGCGATGGGGATTCCGATCATCGTCGCCGGTCAGGTCACCGGGCTGGACAGCTTCCAGATTGGCCAGATGGCGGGACGCCAGCTGCCGTTTCTCACCCTCATCGTGCTGTTCTGGATCATGGCGATCATGGATGGCTGGCGCGGCATCAAAGAGACCTGGCCGGCGGTGATGGTGGCCGGCGGCTCGTTTGCCATCGCCCAGTACCTCAGCTCTAACTTCCTTGGCCCGGAGCTGCCGGATATCATTTCGTCGCTGGCTTCGCTGATCTGCCTGACGCTGTTTCTGCGCCGCTGGCAGCCGGTACGCATCTTCCGCTTTAAAGAGCCCGCGCCAGAGGTTGCGCCCTCAGGGACACAACGCTACACGCTGGCGCAGATTGTGCGTGCCTGGATGCCGTTCCTGTTCCTGACCGCGACCGTTACGCTGTGGAGTATTCCGCCGTTTAAAGCGCTGTTCGCCAAAGGCGGCGCGCTGTATGACTGGGTGTTTAGCGTGCCGGTGCCGCTGCTGCACGAGCTGGTGGCACGCATGCCGCCGGTAGTGAGCGCAGCAACGCCGTATGCAGCGCTGTTCAAATTTGACGTGGTCTCCGCCACCGGCACTGCGATTCTGCTGGCGGCGGTGATTTCGGTGATTTTCCTGCGTATGAAGCCGGCGGCGGCGCTGCGCACCTTTGGCGAAACCCTGAAGGAGCTGGCGCTGCCGATCTATTCCATCGGCATGGTGCTGGCCTTTGCGTTCATCTCAAACTACTCCGGGCTGTCGGCCACGCTGGCCCTGGCGCTGGCGCACACCGGCCAGGCCTTCACCTTCTTCTCGCCGTTCCTCGGCTGGCTGGGCGTCTTTCTGACCGGCTCCGATACCTCTTCCAACGCGCTGTTCGCCGCGCTGCAGGCGACCACCGCGCAGCAGATTGGTGTGTCGGATGTGCTGCTGGTGGCCGCCAATACCACCGGTGGCGTCACCGGTAAAATGATTTCGCCGCAGTCGATCGCCATCGCCTGCGCCGCCGTGGGGCTGGTGGGGCGCGAGTCCGATCTGTTCCGGTTTACCGTTAAACACAGCCTGATTTTTACCTGTATGGTCGGCGTGATCACCACGCTGCAGGCGTATGTCTTTACCTGGATGATTCCATGACTGAACCCACTCCGCGGCTGGCGGATACGCTGCGCGCGCGTCTTAGCGCCTGGATTGAAGAGCATCAGCTGAAACCCGGCATGCGTTTACCTTCGGAGCGTGCGCTGGCCGCCCGCTTCGGCGCGTCGCGCTCGTCGGTACGTGAGGCCATCCAGCAGCTGATCAGCAGTGGCGTGCTGATCAGTAAACGCGGCGGCGGCACCTGGCTGTGCGAGCCGCAGGAGCCGTGGTCAGAACAGCGCATCGTTGAGCCTATTCGCCAGCTGCTGGCCGCCGACCCTGACTACCGCTGGGATATTCTTGAGGCGCGCCACGCGATTGAGGCCAGCACCGCCTGGCACGCCGCGCAGCGCGCCACCGAGGCGGATAAAGAGCGGCTGCGCTATGCCTTTGACGCGCTGATACAAATGAACGACTGCGACGATCCCGAACTGGCCGCGCAGGCGGATCTGCGCTTCCACCTCGCCATTGCCGAAGCCTCGCATAATCTGGTGCTGCTGCAGACCATGCGCGGATTTTTCGATCTGCTGCAATCCTCCGTGCTGCACAGCCGCCAGCGTATGTACACCCAGCCGGTGATTTTCAACCAGCTCAACGCCCAGCATCAGGCGATGTTCGATGCGGTGATGGCGGGCGACGCCGACGCGGCGCGCCAGGCGGCGATGGATCACCTCGGCTTTGTCCACACCACCATGAAAACGCTGCATGAAGACGAAGCGCGCCAGGCCCGCATCACGCGGTTACCGGGCGCCACGCAGGTTACCCGTAAGGAAGACAACTGATGATTATTTCTGCTGCCAGTGACTATCGCGCCGCGGCGCAACGTATCCTGCCGCCATTCCTGTTTCACTATCTGGACGGCGGGGCCTATGCAGAACATACCCTGAAGCGCAACGTGGCCGATCTCTCTGACGTGGCGCTGCGCCAGCGCGTGCTGAAAAACATGGCTGAGCTGAGCCTGGAAACGCGGCTGTTCAACGAAACGCTGTCGATGCCGGTGGCGCTGGCGCCGGTCGGCCTGTGCGGCATGTACGCGCGACGCGGTGAAGTGCAGGCGGCACGTGCGGCAGCGAATCGCGGCATTCCGTTTACCCTGTCGACCGTGTCGCTGTGCCCGATAGAAGAGGTGGCACCGGCGATTAACCGCCCGATGTGGTTTCAGTTGTATGTGCTGCGCGATCGCGGCTTTATGCGCAACGCGCTGGAGCGGGCCAAAGCGGCAGGCTGCTCGACGCTGGTGTTCACCGTCGATATGCCGACGCCGGGCGCGCGCTACCGCGATGCGCACTCCGGCATGAGCGGCCCGCATGCCGCGCTGCGCCGTTACTGGCAGGCGGTCACCCATCCGCAGTGGGCGTGGGACGTCGGGCTGCACGGGCGTCCGCACGATCTCGGCAATATCTCCACGTACCTCGGTAACCCTACCGGACTGGAAGATTATATCGGCTGGCTGGCGAAAAATTTCGACCCGTCGATCTCGTGGCAGGATCTGGAGTGGATTCGCGAATTCTGGGAAGGGCCGATGGTGCTCAAAGGCATTCTCGACCCGGAAGATGCGCGCGATGCGGTGCGTTTTGGCGCCGATGGCATCGTGGTCTCCAACCACGGCGGACGTCAGCTGGATGGCGTGCTGTCGTCGGCGCGCGCGCTGCCGGCCATCGCCGACGCGGTAAAGGGCGACATCACCATTCTGGCCGACAGCGGCATTCGTAACGGGCTGGATGTGGTGCGCATGATTGCGCTGGGGGCTGACAGCGTGCTGCTGGGACGCGCGTTTATCTATGCGCTGGCGACGCACGGCCAGCGCGGCGTGGAGAATCTGCTGAGCCTGGTTGAGAAAGAGATGAGGGTGGCGATGACGCTGACCGGCGCGAAAACCATTGCGGACATCACGCAGGATTCGCTGGTGCAGGCGAATGCGCTGCTGAGCGAAGCCGGACTCAGCCCGGCGCGCCCGCACGCGGTGCGCTAAGCCAGGCAAAGCGCCGGCTCTTGTCTATACTGAATAGCTGTCTGACTAACAGGAGGAATGACATGACCATTCATAAGAAAGGATCGGCCCATTGGGAAGGCGACATCAAAGGCAAAGGTACGGTTAGCACTGAAAGCGGCGTGCTCAGCAACCAGCCATACGGTTTTAATACCCGTTTTGAAGGCGAGAATGGCACCAATCCGGAAGAGCTGATTGGCGCGGCACACGCCGCCTGCTTCTCCATGGCGCTGTCGCTGATGCTGGGCCAGGCCGGTCATCCACCGAAAAGCATCGACACCACCGCCGATGTTTCACTGGACAAAAAGGGCGACGGCTTCGCCATCACCAAAATTGCCCTCAACAGCACCATTGCGCTGCCGGGCATCGATGATGCCAAATTTGATGAAATCATTCAGAAAGCCAAAGCCGGCTGCCCGGTGTCTCAGGTGCTGAATGCCGAAATCACCCTCGACTATACGCTGAATAATTAATCGCCCTCACGGGTGACCAGCGGTAGACTATGCGATGCGCCTGCGGGCGCATCGTTGCTTTCTGCTGTCTGGAGGAGACGTGGCAAAAAAACTGG
Source organism: gamma proteobacterium symbiont of Axiagastus rosmarus (assembly GCF_059730925.1). Taxonomy (NCBI): domain Bacteria; kingdom Pseudomonadati; phylum Pseudomonadota; class Gammaproteobacteria; species gamma proteobacterium symbiont of Axiagastus rosmarus. The sequence goes on along the minus strand of NZ_AP035925.1, from coordinate 3,124,713 downwards.
CTGCGACAAAACACTGGAAGATGATTGTGGTGTTGCTGTGCATCTGCGGCGCGCTGATGCTGATTCGCTGGGCGGCGATGATATGGGGCTAAAGGATTGGGTATGCCGCCACAAGCTCGGGGTGCTGGTGATGATTATTCTGGTGCTGGAACTGGTGCACTACCTGCTGACGGCCTCGTGGCTGCCGTGGCAGTTCTGACGCCTCAGGCATATTCGCCGTCATGCTCATGCTGGCGCAGATTGCGCACGCTGCTGCGCGCAATGCGGTAGGCTTTGCGCGGATCGCCCGCAACAAATTCAAAGGTGGGCGAATAGTAAAACGGCAGCCAGCCGCCGAAGCCGCTCTCCCACTCCCAGCGCACCGGACAGGGCCAGAGAATGCCGTCATACAAAATGTAATAAACCCAGCGTCCGTTGGGACGACGGGGGCGAGTTTTTTTCATGGGATTCACAACTGTAATAGTGTAAAGCAGCTTATATTTTGAACGCTGCGGGCCCAGGCTGCAATGCCGTCTGGCTGTTTTTTATGCAATTGATGACGCACTGGCACCGAATTAACGGTGCACTTCCCCACAAAGCAGCACCACGTTCGGCCGGACTTTATGGATGCGATCGGCCATCTGTTCGCAGGCCACTTTTGTGGGATAAATCCGCTCCGACACCGGCAGGGCATCACAGGCATCGTGGCCGCAGGCGCTCACTAACAAGACAAAACCAATCAACATAACCGACTCCTTCTGCACCATTCCCGTGGTACGGAATGCGTGGCTGTGTGTTCCTTTTTTTGATCCAGTATAGCTAAACGCCTCAGGCGTCAATGAACAGCCTGAGCGGCTTTTTTGTCCGAACAGAGTGATGATAACCAGCGCCGCGCCCATTAGCAGCACAATCTGGGCTAAACTGTGCGGCACTGACAACAATAAGGAGTGATATCTGATGTCTCATGAAATTGCCCATCCGGCCAGCAGCCCAAAACAGGCCGCCCTGCAACTGGTCATCGAACTGGTACGCGCCGGTAAACTGAGCCCGCTGCACGGCGATGCCTCCAATATGATCTCCATCTACGAACAGTTCAAGGCACACTTCGAAGCCGACAAGCAAAAAGATTCCGCCATCTCCTGACGTTCTGCCCCGGTGGCGCGCTGTGTCTGGCCGCGCCACTGTTTCCCGACTTTCACATAATCTCTTCCGTTTATTATTGCATCCCGATTAAATTTGCAGCGCGCTTTTTGATATTTCTCACAGATCCGTAACGCAAATCTGAAACCGGTTGCAGAAAATCTTTAGCGCGGGTATTCGTTAATTAAACCCCACACTGAGGAATGAATGATGCCAAAGATTCTACTCTGCTGCGCCGCCGGGATGTCCACCAGCATGGTGGTGCAGAAAATGGAGAAGGCCGCCAAAGAGAAGGGCGTCGAGGTTGAGATAAAAGCCGTTGGCATTGAAGAGTTTAACGATCAGATCGCGAACTTTGACTGTTGCCTGCTCGGGCCACAGATCAAATACAAACTGGCGGACTTCCAGCCGCTGGCGCAGCAGCTAAATAAGCCTATCACTGTGATTAATAGCATGGATTACGGCATGATGAATGGCGCGAAAATATTAGATGATTCGCTAAAGCTGATTCACGCCTGACGATTGTTCCGAAAATAAAATAATTGTTTACGCCTGTGCGCCAATGCACAGGCTTATTCTGTTGTTGCCTGATGCAAGGAGCTCGCCGATGAGCAGCATAAGCGAATCGTTATTTGGTGTGATTGAAAACCGCATCAGCCCGCTGGCCGGACGCCTCTCCAGCCAGCGCCATGTGATTGCCATCCGTGATGGATTCATCGCCTCGATGCCGTTTCTGATTGTGGGCTCGTTTATGCTGCTGTTTGCCCATCCGCCGTTCTCAGCTGACAGCTCATGGGCGTTTGCCCAGTGGTGGCTCGGTATGGTGCGCGCGCATGAAGCGCAAATTATGATGCCGTATAACATGACCATGGGCATCATGGCGCTGTATATCGCCAGCGCCATCGCCTATAACCTGGCGAACAGCTACAAGATGAACGGCTTTATGGCGGCCAGCCTGGCGCTTATGGCGTTTCTGGTGGTGGCCGCGCCGCAGAGCAACGGCACGCTGCCGGTTGGCTCACTCGGCGGCGAGGGCATTTTCACCGCGATTCTGGTGGCGCTGTTCGCCACTGAGCTGATGCACTTCCTGCAAAAGCACAACATCGGCTTTAAGCTGCCGGAGCAGGTGCCGCCCAAAATTCGTCAGTCGTTCGATCTGTTGATCCCGATCATCGCCATCTTCATCACGCTGTTTCCGCTCAGCCTGTGGGTGCAGGCGCAGTTTGGCCTGCTGCTGCCGCAGGCGATCATGGCGCTGTTCGCACCGATTATCTCCGCCTCGGATTCGTTACCGGCGGTGCTGGTGGCGGTGCTGCTGTGCCACATGCTGTGGTTCGCCGGCATTCACGGTGCGGTGATTGTCGGCGGCATTCTGCAGGCGTTCTGGCTGACTAATCTCGGCCTCAACCAGCAGGCGCTCAACGCCGGTGAGCCGATCACGCACGTGTTTATCGAGCCGTTCTGGCAGTTTTTCATCGTTATTGGCGGCTCCGGTTCCACCATGGGGCTGGTGCTGCTCTACCTGCGCAGCCGCTCGGCGCATCTGCGCTCGATTGGCAAGCTGAGCATTGTGCCCAGCATGTTCAACATCAACGAGCCGGTCATCTTCGGTTCACCGGTGGTGATGAATCCGATTCTGTTCATTCCGTTTATCTGCGCGCCGTTAGTCAATGCCACGCTCGCCTGGACAGCCACCAAAACCCACCTGATTAACCACGTGGTGTCGCTGGCCCCCTGGACCACGCCGGCACCGATCGGGGCGGCCTGGTCGACCGGCTGGGACTGGCGCGTCATCGTGCTGATTGCCGTGCTGGTAACCATCGCCACGCTGATTTACTACCCGTTTTTCAAAATTTATGAGCGGCAACTGCTGCAGCAGGAGCTTGAGCAGGCCGCCGCAGCGCAACCGGTTAAGGAGGCATGATGGAAATTGATGAGAGCACGGTCATGGAACTGATTATTCAGGCGGGAGAAGCGCGCTCCTGCTCGATGGAGGCGCTGCGCGCGGCGCGGCGCAAAGAGTGGCCACGCGCCGATGCGTTGCTGAGCGAAGCCAGCGAGGCGGCCAGAGCCGCGCACCGTATCCAGACCGAATTGATCGGTGCCGACGAAGGCTGCGGCAAAATTCCGGTCAATCTGATCATGGTGCATGCGCAGGATCACCTGATGAACGCCATGCTGTGCCGTGAACTGGCGGAAGAGATCATCCAGCTGCGGCGCGAGCTGGCTGCGGACTAACAAGGAGGCAGTATGCAACATCCCAACCCCGGTGCGTTTCCGCACGGCTTTCTGTGGGGCGCTTCAACCTCGGCGTATCAGGTTGAGGGTGCCTGGAACGAAGACGGCAAAGGGCCGTCGGTGATCGATAAAGGCCATTTTCCTGAGGGGATGACGGATTTCACCGTCACCAGCGATCACTATCATCGCTTCCGGGAAGATATCGCGCTGCTGGCGGAGCTGGGCCTGAAAACCTATCGATTCTCCATCGCCTGGAGCCGCATCTATCCGCAGGGTGACGGCGAGCTGAATCCGGCGGGCATTCAGTTTTATCAGCAGCTGATTGATGAAATTTGCCGCCACGGCATTGAGCCGCTGGTCACGCTCTATCACTTCGACCTGCCGTGGGCGCTGCAGCAGGATGGCGGCTGGTCAAACCGGCGCACCGTGGCCGCCTTTGAGCGCTTCGCCATCACCTGTTTCGAGCACTATGGCGACCGGGTGAAATACTGGCTGACCATCAATGAACAGAACATGATGATCCTCAAAGGCGAGGTGATTGGCACGCTGCCGGCCGGCACGGTGGATGCGCAGAAGACGCTGTATCAGCAGAACCACCATATGATGCTGGCGCAGGCCAAAGCGATGATTGCCTGTCACCAGCGCTTGCCGCAGGCCAAAATTGGTCCGGCACCGAACATCTCCTGTATCTATGCCGCCAGCGCCAGACCGGAAGATGTGCTGGCCGCCGATAACTTTTCAGCGATCCGCAACTGGCTCTACCTCGACCTGGCGGTGCACGGCCATTACAACAACGTAGTGTGGGCGTTTCTGCAGCAGCGCGGCTGGCTGCCGCACATTGAGCCGGAGGATATGGCGACCATCGCCGCCGGTCAGCCGGACTTTATCGCCTTCAACTATTATGCATCGGCCACCGTCAGTGCTGACATGCCTGAGGTCGCGCGCGGTGAGCTGAACAGCAAGCAGCAGGCCGACCAGCAGATGGCCGGCATCGACAAATCGGTGTACGTCGGCTGTAACAATCCGCATCTGCAGCAGAATCAGTTTGGCTGGTATATCGATCCGGTCGGTTTCCGCATTACCGCGCGGGAGATCTATGCGCGCTATCGGCTGCCGCTGATTGTGACAGAAAACGGTCTCGGCGCGTTCGACACGCTGGAGGCGGGCAATAAGGTGTATGACGACTACCGCATTGCCTATCTGCGCGAGCATATCGCTCAGCTACGACTGGCAATTGCCGATGGCGTCGAGCTGTTTGGCTACTGTCCGTGGTCGGCCATCGATCTGGTCAGCACCCATCAGGGCATCAGCAAACGCTACGGCTTTATCTACGTTAACCGCGATGAACACGATCTGCGCGATCTGGCGCGCTATCGCAAGAAGAGCTTTTTCTGGTATCAGCAGTTGATCCGCAATAACGGTGCACAGCCTGATGCGGAGGTGGAATACTAACGCGCGGCGCGGCGCGGCGGCATCCCGGCTGGATCGCCGCCGCGCCAGCCGCGTGATTAGCGGTGTTGTCCCGCCATCAGCACATATTTTACCTGCACATACTCTTCAATACCGTAATGGCCGCCCTCGCGGCCGTAGCCGGAGTGCTTGATACCGCCAAACGGCACTGACGCCGTACCGACTGAGCCGGAATTGAGGATCACCATGCCGGCTTCCAGTTTTTTCGACAGGCGGAAAGCGCGGCCAACGTCACGCGTCCACGCATAGGACACCAGACCGTATTCGGTGTCGTTAGCGCAGCGAATCACCTGCTCTTCATCACTGAAACGGTACAGGGCAAACACCGGTCCGAAAATCTCGGTGTTGTGCACGGCAAAAGAGGCGTCCAGATCGCACAGGATGGTGGGCTCATAGAACAGCCCGCCCTTCGCGTGTGGCTTGCCGCCGAGGCGCAGCGTCGCCCCCTGTGCTACCGCATCATCCACCAGCGCGGTGACTTTATCGAGCGCCATGCGGTTAATCAGCGGGCCAACCACAAATTCCTGCTGCATACCCTGATCGACACGGATCTCACTGACTGTTTTCACCAGTTGCTGCACAAAGGCATCGTAAATCGCGTCATGCACAAAGATGCGGTTAGGCGAAATACACACCTGGCCGGAGTTACGCAGTTTGGCGCTGACCAGCCCGGCCACGCTCTCTTCCAGCGGGCTGTCGGCGAACACGATAAACGGCGCGTTGCCGCCCAGCTCCATGGTCATCTTTTTCAGCGTGGCCCCGCACTGCTGCGCCAGCAGTTTGCCGACGCGGGTTGATCCGGTGAAGGAGATTTTGTGGATGCGCGTATCGCTGGTAAACGCTTCGCCGATGGCTTGCGGATCGCCGGTCACCATCTCAAACACGCCAGCGGGAATACCGGCCTGACGGGCATACTCCAGCAGTTTATACGCGGTAAGCGGCGTCTCTTCTGCCGGTTTGATGATCATGGTGCAGCCCGCGGCCAGCGCGGTAGCAATTTTGCGGGTGATCATCATAAACGGGAAGTTCCACGGCGTGATGGCCGCGGTCGGGCCGACCGGCTCTTTTACCACCAGCACGGAGGCGTTAGCATCGTGCGACGGCAGGGTATCACCGTTGACGCGTTTGGCCTCTTCCGCATACCACTCAATAAAGCCGAGACCGTACTCGATTTCGCCCAGCGCTTCGCTCAGGCATTTGCCGTTCTCCCTGACCATCAGTTCAGCAAACAGGTGCTTATCGGCGCGTACCAGATCGTACCAGCCACGCAGCAGGTCGCTGCGCTGTTTCGCGCTTTTTGCCGCCCATGCCGGAAACGCGGCACAGGTGCGATCAATAGCGGCCGCGACCTCGTCGTGGCGCATGAACGGTGCTTCGCCGACGAGGCTGCCGTCGGCAGGATTGGTGACTTTAATCATTCCAGTGTGCTCCAGTGTCAGAATCAATGTGACAACCTGGCAGTCAGCGCTATCGGGCTGGCTGCCGCTGTGCAGAAATGATGCGCGTCTGGCCTTTTCGCCACAATCGATTAAAATTGCTCCATCATTGAGAAAAACTGAACGGTTAACTGATGCGTGATTTGCCACCCCTGAATGCCTTGCTGGCGTTTGAATATGTCGCCCGTAGCGGCAGCGTGCGGGCAGCGGCTGATGGCCTGTCGGTGACGCCAGGCGCGGTGAGTCGTCAGATTCGTTTGCTGGAAGAGTACTTTGGCACGGCGCTGTTTCAGCGTCAGGGGCGCGGGCTGGTACTGACGCTGCCCGGCAATGCCTATTTTCTGCAAATCAACCAGCACCTCGACGGTATTCGCCAGGCGAGCGCCACGCTGCAGCGCAATGCCGGCCGCACGGTCATCCGGCTGCACTCGTTCACCACGTTCGCCACCCGCTGGCTGATTCCGCGGCTGGCACAGTTTCAGCTGGCGCATCCGGCGATTGACGTGCGCCTGACGACCGCGTCGGAATGGGACGATACGGTGGATTGCGACGCGGCGATTCGGCTTGGTGACGGTACGTGGCCGCAGCAGCACGCCACGCCGCTGGTAAAAAACGTGCTGGTGCCGGTCTGCCGTCCGACGGCTGACCGACGCGCCAGCATGCATCTGGCCGGGCTGGCGCAGCATACCCTGCTGCTGGTGCGCGGACGTCCTGATGACTGGCAGCGCTGGTGCGAAGCATTTGGCGTGGAAATGGACGCGCTGCCGCACCGGCGGCAGATGGAAAGTTCGGCGCTGGCCTATCAGGCCGCCATTGAAGGGCAGGGGATTGCGCTGGCGCAGCGCGTGCTGGTGGAAGCGGAGCTGAAGGCGGGCACGCTGATCGCCATGGAGGATTACCAGCTGGACTGTGGCCGGCACACCTATTATCTGGTGCGCCCACAGGAGAGCGTTAAGGCTGCTACGCTACAGCAGCTGGAGCAGTGGCTGGTCACGCAGGATACCGGCGAGGCGTTATGAGCGGCGAAATGGTCCATCTGCCACGGAGGCGCGCTCAATCAGCCGTCCGCTGAACGGCGGCAGGGGCGCAATCGCTTCGCCCTCCAGCATCGCCACCAGCTGCGCCAGCGTGTGCTGAATCATCTCCGCCACCGGCACGTGAACCGTCGTGAGCGGCGGCAGGAAAAATTCGGCCATGCGAATATCATCAAAGCCCATCAGCGATACATCCTGCGGCAGCCGTTTGCCCGCCGCATTCAGCGCCAGCGCGGCACCAATCGCCATATCGTCATTGCTGGCCATCAGCGCGCTGAACGGTACGCCGGCACTCAGCAGCTGGCGTGCCGCTGCCTGACCACTCTCCGGCGTCCACGCGCCCGGCAGTACGCGCGCCGCTTCATACGGCAGCTGATGATCGGCCAGCGCCTGCTGATAGCCAGCCAGACGCGCGGCGGCGGTGGGCGATCCCGCCAGTCCGGTGATAAACGCGATATCATGGTGACCGCGCGCAATCAGGTAGTTCACCGCATCACGGGTATTTTGCTGATGCGAAGCCCAGACGCAGTTCGCCGCGTGCTGCGTCAGACGGCGGTTAACCACCATGATCGGGATATCGTGCTGGTCGATGATCGCTTCCAGCGCGGCGGTGTCGAGAAAACGCGGGTAGATAATGATGGCGTCGCAGCGCAGATCGAGCAGAAACTCGATTGCCGCGCGCTCATCGTCAGCGCTGGTTTTGCCATCGGCGAGGATCAGCTGGCGGCCATAGTTATTGGTCAGCGTGGCCGTCTGGTACAGCAGCTCGCTGAAATAGGGGCCGTTAAACAGCGAATGAGTGACGATCAGGCCGATATTCTGCGATTTTTGCGTCGCCAGACTGCGCGCCAGCAGATTCGGGCGGTAGCCGGTTTCCTCTATCGCCTGAAACACTTTCTGCTGCGTGGATTTGCTGACATAGCGGTTGCCCGCCAGCACGCGCGACACGGTGGCTTTAGAAACGCCCGCTTTGCGGGCCACATCCAGCATAGTAATCATCAGCGCTTCGACCATCATTCCTGCAGGCTAAAAAGCGATAGTACCTGAAAATGCAGGGAAATTAATGGCATCGTTAGCAAACAGTGAGGGGGATCAGGCGTAGAACCAGGCGGGCAGGATGGCTATCAGGTTATTCAGCGTATGCAGAAAAATCGGCAACGCCAGGCTGTTGCTGCGCAGACGCGCGTAGCACAGCAGCAGCGAGAACAGCGTCAGCGCAACGATGGTTTCCCAGTGCACGTATTGCGTGTGCAACGCGGCGAACAGCAGCGAAGTAAGCAACATGCAGGCAAAACGGCTTTTGGGCGCCCACAGCAAAAACGCCTGCAGCAGGAAGCCGCGGAACAGCACCTCTTCAAACACCGGCGCCAGCAGCACGGCGGTGAGCAGCAGAATCAGCATTGAGCTGCGTCCCTGCTGGCTCTGTTCAATCAGCCAGCCTTCCGGCTGCAGGAACTGCGTCTGCGCCACCATCAGCACAAACAGCGCGCCGATGAACAGCAGTGCCTGGCCGGGACGCAGAAAGCCCAGAGGAATGTCGCTGCGGCGCTGGCAGTAAAAACGGTACAGGGGATAGATCACGGCAAATTCAAACAGGCACAGCACTGGCACCAGCAAGCCGTTATTGCGCAGCGTCCCGTAATTGGGAAACAGCGTAATCAGCATGGTCACGAGGTAATAAACCACAAAGCTACCGACGTAAAACAGGGTCAACGTAACTTTGTCGGATTGGGTGTCCATAGGCGACTCAGCGGGCAGAGGAAGACGCATAGTAGCAACGGCGATCGGTGCTGTCGAGGTGCGTTTGCGGAGATTTTCGCCGGTTCAGATACGCCACAATCGCGGCGCTAACCGACCGCCTCATCGCAGGCGATGCGCGGCATGATGGCTTGCGCTTTCATCTGGCGAGCAGGCGGAGAGGGAACCGAATCACTTATCTGGCGCGGAGGATGCCGCTGGCACCGTCTGGTGCACAACGGCAGAGAGAAAATTAACGAGGCTTAACGCACCCGGACGGCCACGAAGGTCATCACGATGGCGAAGCCGATAAAAATAGCCAGTTCCATCATTATCTCCTCAGAAAAGTCTTAGATAATTGTAGCGTCTGGCCGGGTGATTTTTAGACACAGCGTGCGATTAATCCGAAAATGTGAGCAGAAAATCGCGCCTTTTGTCACGCAATGCGACCAGTCTGCTGGAAAAATTTTCGCATCGGCGGCACGCTTTGTTACTCTCAGGAACCCGCTTGTTCATTATCCAGGAGGAGAAAATTGTGAATCATTATGGAAAAGCGCTGCTGCTGACGGCGATGCTCGCCTTAACGGCCTGTCAGTCAGCCAGTAAAACTGACAGCAGTCACGCCGTCAGCCACGATCCGGAAACCGACCAGTGCGGTGCCTCGCAGTATCAGAACTACCTCGGTCAGCCGCTGAGCGCGCTTGATACCCAGCGCTTTGCCGTACCGGTGCGCGCGATTCCGTGGAACGGTGCCGCCACCATGGACTTCAATCTGCGCCGCCTGAATTTCCTCGGCGATCAGAACGGGAAAATTTCCCGGGTTTACTGCGGGTAACACCAAACGGACACGGCATTGTCATCGGGCTGTCACGGCGGCGGGCGAGGATAAATGCGCATTACGGAGATTTCCTCGTCACTCTCGAATATGCAATGCTCGTCTTGTTTCTTCCCGCTACGGCGGGAATTTTTTTCGCTATAACCTGCCTGCTGCGCCATATTGCCCCCGCCATAGCGCGCGATGAATCGCGGCTCTGCGACGCCAGGCGTACAGGCAGCAATAACAGACTGACCTTACAGGAGTGACGATGAAATACCTGACCCGAACGCTGTGTCTGACGCTGCTGCTCAGCCCGCTGGCGCAGGCCTCAAGCGAGGCAGCATGGCAGCAACACGATAAAAACCTGCAGCAGGCGTGTGTGCAGGCCAGCGGTCTGAAAGCGGTGAAAGTGGTAGGCAAGCCGATCATGTACGACGACAGCGTTGGCTACGATGCGCTGTTGCTCGAAGGCCGCTATCCGCAAAAGCACATGAAAAATCAGCTGGGGCGGGAACTGTGCCTGTATCAGCGTCAGAGCGGTAAAGCAGTGGTCAGCGAAGCCGACCAGCTGCGGGTGGTGAAATAATCTCCGGGGCCGCTATTTTTGCGGCCCTGCTTCTAACAGCTGCGCCAGCAGGTTGCGGTAACTCTGCAGGCGCTGTTCATCGCCTTCCACTTCCAGCCGGGTAATCACGCGGGCAATCACCGCTTTATTGGTGGCGGGCTGGCCATCATCCATCAGCTCGCGCATGATGGCGGCCAGCAAATCGCTCTCGTGCGGCGCGTGCCAGGCGGGGCTGTTGAAATAGTCGGTAATCGCCCGACTGGCGCTGTCATGGTGCGTTCTCATAGCCGACCTCCGCAGAGACAACGAAGCCTGCCACCCACGACGGGCAGCAACTGAAAACCTGAATTAAGCATGCGGACTGTCCAGGACGGGCAGCGCCTCGCCAGTGATGACTGGTGATTTTTTAAACATAGATGCGGTGTGGAATATTGTCAGTAACGAATCGTCATATTTTTTCACGTTTGCCGTCTCTCGCGATGCGCTTATCGGGCCTTATGCCAGGTAACCGCACATAAAGACACTACAAAAGTGAGGCATCGCCCTATTTGCTGTGAGCAGAATCACGCCCGGCAGCGAAAAACTGCGTTTTCATCCTCATGCCATGTTTTGCCGTCCGGTAATGTTACGAGGTTGTTAGACTGAACCCTCGTTTCATTTTTTCTGACATCTGCGCTCATGCTACGCTCCATCGAATCCTGGAAGATCAATCTGATATCCGTCTGGTTTGGCTGCTTTTTTACCGGCCTGGCCATCAGTCAGATCATTCCTTTCCTGCCGCTTTACGTGGAAGAGCTGGGTATCCGTGGCGGCAACGCGCTCAGTATCTGGTCAGGCCTGACCTTCAGTGTCACTTTTATTGTTTCTGCCGCCGTGGCGCCGCTGTGGGGCAGCCTTGCCGATCGCAAAGGACGCAAGCTGATGCTGCTGCGCGCTTCGTTTGGCATGGGCGCGGTGATTCTGCTGCAGGCGTTTGTCACTCAGGCGTGGCAGCTGTTGCTGCTGCGCGCGCTGATGGGACTGACGTCCGGTTATATTCCCAACGCCATGGCGTTGGTGGCCGCGCAGGTGCCGCGTGAGCGCAGCGGCTGGGCGCTGAGCTGCGTGTCGACCGGACAAATTGGCGGCGTGATCCTCGGGCCGATGATTGGCGGTCTGCTGGCCGACTGGCTGGGCCTGCGCATGGTGTTTATCGTTACCGCGGTACTGCTGATGGTCAGCTTTCTGGTGACGCTGTTTCTGATTAAGGAGACCGGCTACACGCCGGTGAGCAAGCAGGACAAACTGAGCGGACGCGAGGTGATGCGCAGCCTCGATAATCCACGCCTGATGTTCTGCCTGTTCGTCACCACCATGGTGATTCAGATGTGTAACGGCTCGGTGAATCCTATCCTGACGCTGTTCGTGCGTGAGCTGGCGCCGGATGCGCAGAATATCGCGTTTCTCAGTGGTGTGATTGCCGCGCTGCCCGGCGTGTCGGCACTCATCGCCGCACCGCGTCTCGGCAAACTCGGCGATCGCATCGGTACCCAGCGCATTTTGCTGGCGACCATGATCGCCTCGCTGCTGCTGCTGATTGCCATGTCGTTTGTCACCAGCGCCACGCAGCTGGGCGTCCTGCGCTTTCTGCTCGGCTTTGCCGATGGCGCGATGATGCCGGCGGTGCAAACCCTGCTGGTGCGTCACTCACGCGATAATGTCACCGGCCGTATTTTTGGTTATAACCAGTCGTTCATGTACCTCGGTAACGTCGCCGGACCGCTGCTGGGTGCAGCGGTCTCAGCCGCTACCGGTTACCGCTGGGTATTCTTCGCTACCGCGGTCGTCGTCCTGCTCAACGTGCTGTTGCTGCGGCGCTTCTATCGCCGGCCAAAAACCGAGCTGAAACCCCTTAGCGCGGCGGCCGCCACTAAGCCGGCTGACGCAGCGTCAGCGCATAGTGCCAGCGCCGCTGAGAAAGCAAAAACTCCGGGCTGACGCTCGGGCTCCACGAATCGTCGCCGCCGACGCCCATATGGAAGCCGTCGAGATGCAGCCAGCAGCCGGGTTCGTCCTGCAGCAAATGGCGGTGCGAGGTGGCGCGCAGCTGCTCAAGGCTGTGGCGGCTGAGCGAGAAGGCAAAGTCGCCGCTGATCTGCCAGCTGCCGCTATCCAGCTGGCGCGTGCCGCAGCGCAAGCCATTCTCACCCGGAAAGACGTAGCCGGTGCTGAGCGCTGCCAGCGGCAGCTGCCAGCGTGAAAACTGCGCCGCCAGCTGGCGATCCGGATAGTTTTCATGAGGCCCCAGTCCCAGCCAGCTCACCTGGTGCGGGACCTGAGCCAGCTGGCAGCGCAGGCCGATGCGCGCGGGCGGCGGCAGACCGGCGGCCTGTTGTACATCGACGCTGATAGTCAGTTCGCCATCGCCACTGATGCCATAACGCTTATGGCTGGTAAACAGATGCTGACCCTCACCCAGTACGCGATGCCAGGTTTCAATCTGCACGCCGTGCTGCAGGCTGTCGACCTGCATCGCCAGCAGCTCTGTTTGCAGCCGATCATAGCCCGCGCGTTTCCAGCGCTCGACCCAGGCGTTAGGGTCGATATTGGCAGCTTCGCTGGTGCCGATATCATTATCGATCGGTGCGCGAATAAAGCACTCCTCCAGCGGTGTCAGCATGGTTTCACGATCGTTCACCCACCACTGCAGCAGCGCGCCGCTGCGGCGACAGAAGTGCCAGCGCTGCGTGGGCAGCACCACCGCCACCAGATTGTGATTGGTTTCCAGCTGGGGCGCGCAGGCGCTGAGCGGCGGCAACGTAACCGGCAGTGCGGCCGGCAGCGCCCACTGATCCCAGGCCACGCGATGATCCGCCTCAGACCAGGGCGTGGCGGCGATCTGATGCACCGCGAGGTTGAGCCACGCTTCACCCTGCAGCGCTTCAGGCGCGGGCACGGTAAAGGTGTGGCTGCCTTCGGCATCGAGATCCAGCACCCATTCACCGCGCGCGAGGGTTACACCGTCCTGCTCAATCCACCAGCGCAGCCGTTCGTTGTCGCTGCGGCGGAATAAATATTCGCTGGTGACGGTCACGCGATACGCATCGCCGGGATCGCGCGTAAACCGGAAAAACTGCTGGGCGCGCTGTGCTTCAAACAGCGCCGGATGCGGCGTGCGATCGGCAAACACCAGCCCGTTCATGCAGAACTGGCGATCGTTGGGCGTGTCACCGAAATCGCCGCCGTACGCCTGCCACGGCTGGCCGTGTTCGTCATAGCGCGTCAGGCTTTGATCGACCCAGTCCCAGACGAAGCCACCCTGCAGCCGCGGAAACTGGCGAAATGCCTGCCAGTATTTGGCAAAGCCACCAAAGCTGTTTCCCATCGCATGAGCGTATTCACACAGGATCAGCGGACGCGCTTCATCCGGCAGGCTGATCCATTTTTTCAGTGACCACTTCGGCACCGCCGGGAAGGGCTGGTCCTGATCGACGCGCGCATACATCGGGCACAGAATATCGGTGGCCGCCGTGTTGGCACCGCCGCCCTCATACTGTACCGGGCGCGTGCTATCGCTGCTTTTCACCCAGCGGTACAGCGCATCGTGCGTGCTGCCGTGGCCGGACTCATTGCCCAGCGACCAGATGATGATGCAGGCATGATTACGATCGCGCTGCACCATGCGCGTTACGCGTTCGCTATAGGCGGCAAACCAGCGCGGGTCGTCGGAGAGGCGGTTCATCGGCTGCATGCCGTGCGTTTCGATATTGGCTTCGTCAACCACGTACAGGCCGTACTCATCGCACAGCCGATACCACAGCGGATGATTAGGATAGTGAGCGCAGCGCACCGCGTTAAAGTTGTGGCGCTTCATCAGTTCAATGTCCTGACGCATGCTGGCTTCATCCACCACCTGACCGCGTTCGGGATGGTGCTCATGACGATTAACGCCGCGTATCAGCAGCGGCTTACCGTTGAGGCACAGCTGGCCGTGCTCAATGCTGACGCGACGGAAACCCACATCATAAGCTTCGGCTTCAATCACCTCGCCGGCATCATCAAGCAGCGTGACGACCGCGCGGTAGAGATGAGGCGTTTCGGCGCTCCACAACAGCGGTTGCCGCACCGGCAACACCAGCAGGGTACGTTCCGGATAGTGTCCACGTTCATCAATGATGGCGCTGCCCGGCGGCTGTTCGTGCTGCGCAATACAGTCGCCGTTGCGCCATAGCGTGACGCGTACCCGACACTGACTGAGCGGGCGCGTGCCGGCATGGATTTTGACACTCACCCGTAAATCGCCGCGCAGATATTCCGGGCTGAGCGCGGTTTCGATCTGCACATCGCTCAGGCGGGTGTCCGGTTTGTGTAGCAGCGTCACGTCGCGGAAAATGCCGCTCATGCGCCACATATCCTGATCTTCCAGATAGCTGCCGTCGCTCCAGCGCAGCACCATGACCGCCAGACGGTTGTTTCCCGGCTGCAGCGCGTGGCTGAGATCAAACTCGGCGGGTAAGCGGCTATCCTGCGAATAGCCCATCCACTGTCCGTTGCACCACAAATAAAAGGCCGAGCTGACACCATCGAAGATGATGCGCGTCTGCCCCTGGCTTAACCAGCCGTCATCAACTTTAAATGTGAGCGAGTAACATCCGGTGGGGTTCTCGCGTGGCACCAAAGGGGGATTGACCGGAATGGGATACTGCACGTTGGTATAAATGGGCGCGTCGTAGCCGTGCAACTGCCAGTTGGCAGGCACCGGCAGCGTTGCGGCGTCCGGTAAGTCCTGTAGCAGCCAGCTGTGCGGCACCGCTTCCGGCGCGCTAAAATAGCTGAAGGCCCACTGACCACTCAGCCGCTGCTGCGCAGGTGAGGGATGGCCATCGCGCGCGCTGACTTCATCGCGCCAGCTGGCAAACGGTGGATGCGCGTCCAGGCGATGCAGGCTGGTGATAACCGGGTTTTCCCAGTCACGGCGCGCCAGCACTTCACTCAGACAAACAGCCGCTAAGGTCATAGTGAGATCTCATTAATTGTATTGCGCTCACATTGCGTGAAATAGCGATAGCTGTAAAGACGCAGCGCGCAATTTTGTTACTGCGCGCACAGCGAGCAGCACTGACGTTTGCGGCACAGCGTTCGCTGTAACTTAAGCTGGCGTATTGAGCGGTCTGTGAGGCTTTTTTAGCGGTTTCTTGCCACTAAAACGTTAAGCGTGGTGAGCAGGCATGAATAGCGCCGGGTTGCGGAGCATTCTGTATTGTCGTGTTAACCGCCGCTTCATACACTCAGCGCAATTTCAGCAACCTGAGGTCAATATGATCCGTATCGTTAAGCTCGCTGCTGTTGTAGCGCTGGTGTCCGCGTTAAGCGGTTGTCTTTTTCCGCCGCCGGGCGGCGGCGGCGGAGGTTGGGGTGGTCCTGGCGGTGGCGGTCCCGGCCATGGGTATCAGGGTCCGCGTTAATTTAGCGCCAGTGCATAATTAATGTAGCGATGCGAAACGTTTTATCTGCGGCGTATTTTGTCAGTGAAACGTTTCGCCGTTATATATTGAATTTCAGCCACTTTTTTTACGCTTCGGCTA
Organism: gamma proteobacterium symbiont of Axiagastus rosmarus; assembly: GCF_059730925.1. NCBI lineage: Bacteria > Pseudomonadati > Pseudomonadota > Gammaproteobacteria > gamma proteobacterium symbiont of Axiagastus rosmarus. The sequence goes on along the minus strand of NZ_AP035925.1, from coordinate 3,108,733 downwards.
ACCATTATTTTTCCTCTGGCCGGCAAAAATTCTTGTTGTTTTAATCCTGCCAATGCTAATTTTTGTTTTCCCATTCTGACTGAGTCCATCGCATGAAAAACCTGATTGCGGAACTCCTGCTCAAGCTGGCAGAAAAAGAAGAAGAGTCTAAAGAATTAGTGGTCCAGGTTGAGGCGCTGGAAATCGTGCTCACCGCCATGCTGCGCAGACTGGATGCCGCCCAGGTTAGCGACATCGCGGCGGGTATTGATCGCGCGATGCCGCCCGCCGCTTCCGTGCAGGAAAATCCGGACGCGCTGATGCTGCGTAATTACGTCGAAAAGTTGCTCAACCACCCGCGCGAATAATCCCGCCGTATGCGCATAGATTTTTTTCCGCTTTGCTTATTCCGTGCCATGCTTAACAGGCAATAATCACACGGAGAAACCGGCAATGAAATCGTGTCTTGTGGCAATAATGGCAGCAGGCCTGCTGCTGGCTGGCGGTGCGGGCGCGGCGGAGAAAACCGCGCAGCAGGAAAAAATGACGCTGTGTAATCAGCATGCAGGCGCGCAAAATCTGAAAGGCGATGCGCGTAAAAGCTTTATGAGCGAATGCCTGAAGAAAGACAGCAAAATGGGCAATATGACGCCGCAGCAGATGAAAATGAAAAGCTGTAATAGCGAAGCAGGAGAGAAAAAACTCAGCGGCGATGCGCGTAAAACCTTTATGAGCAGCTGTCTGAAGAAGAGTGCTTAAACCTCTGGCGGCCTGCGGGCCGCTTTTTTGTGTCCGCACTCGCAGGGTTAATGCGCGACGTATTTTTTCTGTCATAAACGGCACGCGTTGCCAAAACTTTACAAAATCCTTACATAAAATTCCATTTCTCCCCATCCAGTCTCTCTGACGCTTAACCGTGGACAGAGCGGCTTTACGTGCAACATAAGGAACCTGTTGTATGGTCGCTGCGATCATTATTGGTGTATTTATTATTAGTGTGCTTTACGCCCACTCACGCGGCGTGGAAAAGCAAAAGTTTTCCCGTCAGTTATTTGATCACTCCACTTTTATGGCGCCGATCAATATGTTTATGACCGGGCTGTCGCGACTGCCGGCTAAACAGCCCTATTTTCCGGTTGAGGATTTTCCTGAGCTGCGTCAGCTGACCGATAACTGGCAGGTGATTCGCGATGAAGCCATTCGCCTGCAGGATCACATTAAAGCGGCGCAGACGCATAACGATGCCGGATTTAATACCTTCTTCAAGCGTGGCTGGAAGCGTTTCTATTTAAAATGGTATAGCGATGCACATCCGTCAGCGCGCGAACTCTGTCCGGTAACCACCGAACTGGTGAGCAACATTCCCGGCGTTAAAGCGGCCATGTTTGCTGAACTGCCGCCGGGCAGCCATCTGGGCAAACACCGCGATCCTTATGCCGGTTCGGTGCGCTATCACCTCGGGCTGCAAACGCCGAACGACGATCGCTGCTTTATTGAAGTGGATCGTCAGCGCCACAGCTGGCGCGACGGTCAGGCGGTGATTTTCGACGAAACTTACGTGCACTGGGCGCAGAATGAAAGCGAGCAGACGCGTATCATTCTGTTTTGCGATATCGAGCGGCCAATGAAATGGCGCTGGGCACAGGCGGTCAATCACTGGGTGGGCTCGACGTTAATGTCAGCAGCGGCATCGCCCAACGACGAAAACGATCGTACCGGCTTCCTCAACCGCATCTTCAAATACGTTTATGCGCTGCGCGATGCCGGTCAGAACCTGAAGAAACGCAATCGCCGGTTGTATTACTGGGTCAAACATGGACTGATTGTGGCGATTTTCGCGCTAATCATCGTGCCCAGCGTGTTCTTCTGATCCTTTCGTGCCGCTTAAAACGGCGGTTTAACAGTCAGTTAACCGCCGTTTCGCTTTGTTTCTCCTGCTAAATCCTCACGCTTTGCCACACTTACTCTTTGTAAGGAATTGTCGTATCAGACGAATAACCCCGAAGGAGGCGAACCGTGAGCTATCAATCTGTCGTGGAACTCAAGGCGCTGGCGCAGCGTAAACCCACTAAAGTGACCGTCGGCGAAACGGATATGGTGCTGATTCGCGACGGCGACCGCGTGCAGGCGCTGCAGGCAAAATGTCCGCACGCGGGCGCGCCGCTGGAGCAGGGCGCAGTGTGCGGCGACAAACTGGTGTGTCCGTGGCATAAGGCGGTGTTTGAACTGCGCGATGGCAAAATGTGCGAGCCGCTGGCGCTGGCCAATCTCAAACGCTATCCGGTGCGCATTGAACAGGGGCAGGTGCTGATCAATCCGCAGGCGATGTCGCCGGCCAGTGCGCCGGTAGCTCAGGGTGAAGCGCCGGTGTGCGTGATTCTCGGCTCTGGCGCGGCGGGCAGTGCTGCGATCTGGACGCTGCGCGATGAAGGCTTTAGCGGTCGTATTGTGCGTATCGAGCGTGAAAGCGACGCACCTTACGATCGCACCACGCTGAGTAAATTTGTCCCCTCCGGCAAGATGGCCATCGACGAGGTACCAAAGCTGCTGAAACAGGATGTGCTGGGCCCGGTGGTGTGGCTGCAGGGGGAGGTGGTGCAGCTGAAGGCGCAGGAGCAGACGCTGGTGCTGAAAGACGGGCAGCAGGTGAAGTTTGACCAGCTGCTGATCGCGACCGGCGGCGTGCCGCAGCCGCTTGATATCCCGGGCAAGGATCTGGATGGCGTGCACCTGCTGCGTTCACTGCGCCAGGCCGACGCGCTGATTTCTCAGGTGGATGAGGCGCAGCAGCTGGTGATTATCGGCAACAGTTTTATCGGTATGGAAGTGGCCGGTGCGCTGCGAAACCGCGACATTGATGTCACGGTGGTGGCGCGTCATCCGCTGCCGTTTGCCAGCCAGTTCGGCGAAGAGATTGGCCGTCATTTTTATGAGCTGCACCGCAGCAACGGCGTGAAGTTTGTCGAGGGTGAACCGGAAGCGCTGAGCGGCGAAGGCGCAGTGAGTGGCGTGCGGCTCAAAGGTGGCAAAACCGTGCCAGCCAGCCAGGTGCTGTTTGCCACCGGCATTGTGCCGGCCACCCATTTTATTCACGACCTGCCCTTACAGAAGGATGGCAGCCTGCTGGCCGACAGTCAGCTGCGGGTCAGTGAAAACATCTGGGTGGCGGGGGATATTGCCAGCTATCTCACGCCGCGTGGCGTGCAGCGCATTGAGCACTATCGCGTGGCGCATCAGCAGGGGCGCATTGCCGCGCTGAATATGCTGGGCAAACGCATCATGTACGATCGCGTGCCGTTCTTCTGGACTGCGCATTACGGCACCCGCTATGAGTATCTGGGGCATGCAGAGGAGTGGGATGATTATCGCCTGCTGGGATCGCTGCAGGACAAACGCTTCATCGCTTTTTACTGCCAGCAGGGCATGATTGCGGCAGTGTGTTCAGCCGGCATGTATACGCTCACCGCCGCGCTGGTGCATGAGATGCAGCAGCCAATGACGCTGGAACAAGGCCTGGCGCTGTTTGAAGCGTATCAGGGCTGATCCTGAAGCCAGCACCCAACAGTCCCCTCTCCCGCCTGCGGAAGAGACAAACGAGCACCCAACAGTCCCCTCTCCCGCTTGCGGGAGAGGGTTAGGGTGAGGGAAACCCCGCACCATCACTGCTTACTCAGCGCCTCGGACTTCGCCATGCACTGCTGCATCGCGCCCATCACCGCAGCGCGGAAGCCTTTCTCTTCCAGCACTTTTACCGCTTCAATGGTGGTGCCGCCCGGTGAGCACACCATATCTTTCAGTTCGCCAGGGTGTTTGCCGGTCTCCAGCACCATCTGGGCAGAACCTTTCACCGCCTGCGCCGCAAACTGATAAGCCTGCGCCCGCGGCATGCCGCCCAGCACGGCGGCATCAGCCATCGCTTCGATAAACATAAACACGTAAGCTGGTGCCGAGCCGCTGACACCCACCACGGCATGAATCAGATACTCGTTCACCACCGCCGCTTTGCCGAAGCTCTCAAAAATGGTCACCACCTCGTCCACTTCCTGCGGTTCCACCAGCACGTTCGGCGTAATAGAGGTCATGCCTTCATTGACCAGCGACGGCGTATTCGGCATCACGCGGATGATTTTACGATCGTGACCGAGTACCGCCGCCAGCGAATCCAGCGTCACACCTGCGGCAATCGACACCACCAGCGCATCTTTCTTCAGCTGGCCGGCCAGATCCTTGAGCACTTTGAGAATCACGTTGGGTTTCACCGCGCCAAACAGAATGTCCACTTCACGTGCCAGACTCTCGACGCTTTCCGCCGCCGTCACGCCATACTGCTGCGCCATCGCCTGGTTGGTGTCGGGTTTTCGATCGTGCACCCAGATATTGGCCGGGGCGATCTGCCCGCTGTTCACCAGGCCGCTGATGATGGCTTTCGCCATATTGCCGCAGCCGACAAACCCGATTTTCTTCTCCAGCATCGCTTTATCCTTTACGTGGTTCGGTTTTCTCAGTGGGTTAGCTTACGTCAGCGGCAGTGAATAACAAGTCGCGCACAAATAACATTTGCCATTCGCGATCAGCGCGGCAAGATCGCAGGCATTGCCCGTTAATAAGGATTAAACATGTCGATTTGGGTGGATGCCGATGCGTGTCCCAATGTCATCAAAGAGGTGCTGTATCGCGCCGCTGAGCGCACCAAAGTCACCGTGACCTTCGTTGCTAACCAGCCGCTGCGCGTACCGCCGTCGCCGTTTCTGAAAACGCTGCAGGTAGCTGCCGGCTTTGATGTGGCCGATAACGAGATTGTGAAACGCGTGCAGCCGGCCGAGCTGGTAATTACCGGCGATATTCCGCTGGCAGCAGAAGTACTGGAGAAAGGGGCGGCAGCGCTGAATCCGCGCGGGGAGCGTTACAGCAGCGATACCATTCGCCAGCGCCTGACCATGCGCGATTTTATGGAAACGATGCGCGCCAGCGGCATTCAGAGCGGCGGCCCGTCGGCATTAAGCCCACGTGACCGCCAGCAGTTTGCCAACGAACTGGATAAATGGTTACGTCAGCGTTGATCAGACGAAGCTGTCGTCGTCGTCAAAATCACCGCCGCTGCCGAAATCGTTGAAATCATTGTTATCGGCAAAGCTGTTGTTGTCCCAGCCTGAATTGTCATTCAGGAAGGCATTGTTGCTGTCATTGCCGTTGAAGGTGTCCAGATTATCATCCACCTGCGGCAGCGCCGGTTCGTTGATGATATTGACGATCTCTTCCGGCTGCGAATGGTGGAACAGGCTGGTGAGCATGTCCGCCATCACCACACCGCCGGCCACGCCGACAGCCGTTTGCAGTGCGCCACCCAGGAAACCGGTACCGCGCGCCGGTGCAGCATACTGCTGCTGAGGCGGTGCGGCATATTGTGGCTGTTGCGGTGCGCTGTTCCATGCCGGCTGTTGCGGCTGCGCCGGGCGTGAACCGCCGCCAAACAGGCTCGACAGGAAGCCGCCGCTGCTTTGCTGCGGGGCCTGCTGCTGCGCCTGCGCCAGACGGCTCTCCAGCTCCGATACCTGCGCGTTGAGCTTTTTCATCGCCGCTTCCTGAATCAGGATCGCCTGCGCCATGTAGTAGGGCGCACCGGGCTGGCTCTGTAAATGCTGATTGATTAACTGTTCGGCACCGGCATCACGCGGGCCGCTCTGGCTTTCTGCCTGTTTCAGACGGCTGAACAGGCTTTCAATAAGTTGTTGTTCCTGGTTCTGCATGGTGAACCTCCGGTTAGGTATAGCGTGTTGTTCTTCAGGCGACCAACAGGACGTCCGTTGCCTGAACTATAAAGCGTATATGCGGGCTGCGTGACAGAAAGTAAATCAGCGGCCTGGTAAGCAAATGTTGCCCCGCGCTTACAAATCGCCTGATGCACGAAATGCGCATCGTTTTCCCGTTAAAAATCAAAATATTGTCGCTGGCTATCGCTGAAATACGCGTAATTCGTGCTTCGCGGCTGGCTGATAAAATAAAATCCAGGTATCATGCGACGCATTATTGACCTGATGACGTTGCCCGCGCGGCAGACTACGGCGGAGGATGAGCCCGGATGTCATTACCCATCTATCTGATCGGCGCACGCGGTTGCGGTAAAACCACCATTGGCCAGGCGCTGTCGCAAGCGCTGGGCTATGCCTTTCGTGACACCGACCACCACCTGCAGCTCACCACACAGCGCAGCGTGGCAGAGATTGTGGCGACGGAAGGCTGGGACAGCTTTCGCGCGCGTGAAAGTGAATCGCTGCGGGCGGTTACCGCACCTGCCAGCGTAATCGCCACCGGCGGCGGCATGGTGCTGGCTGATGTCAATCGCCACTTCATGCGTGAGCACGGCCAGGTCATCTGGCTCAACGCGCCCTCGGGCGTGCTGGCCGATCGGCTGGAGCGCCAGCCAGAAGCGGCACAGCGTCCGACCCTGACCGGCCGGCCTATCGCGGAAGAGATGGAAGATATCCTGCGTGAACGCGCGCAGCTCTATCGTCAGGCTGCGCACCATGAAGTCAACGCGATGCAGGCACCGGAGCAGGTGGTGGAACATATTCTGCAATCGCTGTCTCTCGCCCGCGCCAGCTAACTGCCTAAGAATTCTCCCTCTTTTTTACAGCGATCCTCGATTGTCTATACTCAATAGCAGGCAGAGGATCACCGCTGTCTGTGTGGAAACCTGACATAAGAGGGAAAACGATGCCAACCAGACCACCCTATCCGCGAGAAGCGCGCATTGTTGCCGTTGAAAAAGGGCAGGCGGGCAATACCGTCACCTGGTATGAATTACGGGCTGACCATCCACGTCCGGATACCTTAATTAGCGAACATAAATCGGAAGCGGAAGCGCAGGATGCCAAAGACCGCTATGAAGATGTGGAAAAAGAATAATCCCGGTGGGCAGGGATGCCCGCTTTAGCGTAATTACGTCCGGTCGCTAAATAGATTTTTTATTTTCCCTGATGCGCTAATTACGGCGATAAAATCTGCCGTCTTTTCTGTTTAATCGCTTTCCTGCCTGATAACGTCTTTTTATTTTGCCTTTAGCCCTTATTTTCTGCTGCCTTAAATAGCCTGCGTTTTGTCCGGTGCAAAATTTGCGCTTGACCGATAAACCGTCGCGTTTTACTTTCGGGTTATCGATACAGGAACTCAGTTCCATATAGTGAAACCAGCGCCATGACCACACTCGAAAATGCCGCCGCCGTGCTTAAGCTGTTTCAGCGCTTTGGCGTGGCGCAGGGCCATCCCGGCCTGACCTTTACCGAGGTGGTGGAGGCGCTGGGGCTGCCGAAAAGTACCGTGTCGCGCCTGCTGGCGACCATGGAAAGTGAAGGCTTACTGGAGCGCGATCCCGACAGCCGCTGTTTTCAGATTGGCCGCGTGCTGTTGTCCGTTGCCGGGCACTATCTTTCGACACCGCTGATTGACAGCGCATCGGCGCCGATGGCGCGCCTGGCGGCCAGCAGCGGCTGCATGGGCTATATCTCAGTGCTGGACGGTGACGATGTGCTGGTGATGCGCATGTACCACGGTCGCTTCTTTACCCAGCTGGTGACGCCGCCGGGTACACGGGTGTCGGTTACCGGCACGTCGACCGGCCGCGTGCTGTTAGCGCAGCTGAGCGATGACGAGGTGCGCGCGCGCTTCAGCGATAACTGGCAAACCGCGTCGATCAATTCACCGCTGAACATCGATGCACTGTGCAAAGAGCTGGCATTGATTCGTCAGCAGGGCTGGGCACTGGCACGCAATGAAACGCTGCCTGGCATTAGCTCGCTTGCCGTAGCGGTAACCAATAAACACCGCGGTGAAAGTGCCGCATTGTGTCTCTCATTTCTTTCGCAGGAAGCGGCCCCGGGTTATCCGGAAGCGCTGCTCAGCGAATTGCGCGCAACGGCTGCACTGATGGCCGAAAAATACGGCGCAGCGTCCTGAATAAAACAGGACAACCCTAATTTGATTTCAAGGCGTAATACTTCGCGCCACACCGGGGAAATAGCAGGTCTTCGGACCTGCTTATTTCAATAATCAGGGAACGATGAATAAAACGTTGAGGTTCCGCGTGTCGGGCACAATGTCATTGCGCGTTTTCTACAGGGTGAAAATACGGGGATAATATGCGTCTGGATAATCCAATAAAAAATATTGGCGTGGGCCTGATGCTGGTTCTGCTGTCGGTTGCAGGAGCCATCATTGGGGTACAGCTGATCACAACTATTGGGGTAACGCCCAATACTTCTATTATCGGCGCGCTATTTGCCATGCTGCTGGCGCGCATTCCACTGCAGTGGTTTCGCCGCTACCGTTCGGTTGAAGTGCAAAACCTTGCACAGACCGCCATCTCTTCCGCCACCTTCGGCGCTGCCAACAGCCTGCTGATGCCGATTGCCGTGCCGTGGGCGCTGGGTGAGCCGCAGCTGGTGCTGCCGCTGTTTGTCGGCGTCAGCGCGGCCATGCTGCTGGATGCGTGGCTGTTGTATCGTCTGTTTGATACGCGCGTGTTCCCGGCCAGCAATGCATGGCCACCGGGCGTGGCAGCGGCAGAAGCGATTAAAGCCGGTGATAAGGGCGGTCGCCAGGCGTGGCTGCTGGTGGCTGGAATCGTGGGTGGCGTCGCGGGCTCAATGCTGAAAATCCCGATGTCCGCCTTTGGTACGGCATTCATTGGCAATATCTGGGCGCTGACCATGCTCGGCATCGGCTTCCTGCTGCGTGCCTATGCGCAACCGGTTGCCGGTATCGATATTAACGCGCTGTACATTCCGCACGGCGTCATGGTCGGAGCCGGTCTGGTGGCGCTGATTCAGGTGGTGCAGGTGATTCGCAGTCGCCGTCACGACAACCTCAACGTTAGCCGCAGCGACACCGAAGTTAAACGCGCGCTCGGCCTGGGGACTGTCGGCTATATCGTAATCTCGGCACTGCTGGCGCTGGGCGGCGGCCTGTGGAGCGAAATGGGCCTGCCGATGCTGCTGCTGTTCATTATCTACGCGGCCTTTGCGGCCTTCGTGCATGAGCTGATTGTCGGCATCGCCGCCATGCACTCGGGCTGGTTCCCGGCCTTCGCGGTAGCGCTGATCACCCTGATCCTCGGCATTCTGCTCGGCTTTCCGCCGCTGGCGCTGTGCCTGCTGTGCGGCTTCACCGCGGCCACCGGTCCGGCCTTCGCCGATATGGGCTATGACCTGAAGGCCGGCTTTATTCTGCGCGGTAACGGGGCCGATGTGCAGCAGGAGCTGTGGGGCCGCCGCATCCAGCTGATCGCCGCGATGATCGCTTTCGTCATCGCAATCCCGGTGGTGTGGTATGCGCATAATCTATTCTTTGTCGACAACCTGCTGCCGCCGGTGGCGCGCGTTTACGCCAAAACCATTCAGGCCGGCGCGGAGCCGGGCATTGCCGGCAGCCTGCTGATGTGGGCGATTCCGGGAGCGATTATTCAGCTGATCGGCGGGCCTAAGCGCCAGCTCGGCGTGCTGTTAGCCACCGGTCTGTTAATCAACAACGCCGCCGCAGGCTGGGCGGTGCTGGTCGGGATTGCGTTGCGTGTCCTGATCCTGCGCGTGTGGGGCGAGCGTGGACGTTCACCGATGGAGGTTATGGCCGCTGGATTCATTGCGGGCGACGCGCTGTACAGCTTCTTCCACTCACTTTTTGCCAGTAGCAGTAAGAAATAATCCAGGGATTTAGCGATGAGTTTACAGCAGACACTACAGGTTTTTGAGTTACTCGACAGCGCCTGCGTAGATGGCCAGCAGGTGGTCGATCTGTTTGCCGCCTATCCTGGCGTGCAAGCCAGCTTTAAGCGCGTCAGTGGGCCAAAAGGGCGCACCGATTTTGTGCGCATCGACATTCCTGGCGCCCAGGGCAAAAGCCGGGGCGGCAGTGCGCCGACGCTGGGGATCATTGGCCGTCTCGGCGGCATCGGTGCGCGCCCGACGCGCATCGGCATGGTGTCCGACGCCGACGGTGCGGTCGCTGCAGTGAGCAGCGCGCTGAAGCTGGCACAGATGCAGACCAAAGGCGACGTGCTGGCCGGCGACGTGATCGTGACCACCCATATTTGTCCGGATGCGCCGACCCGGCCGCACGAGCCGGTGGACTTCATGGATTCGCCCTGCGACGACATCATCATGAATGACAACGAAGTGGTTGCGGGCGTCGACGCGATTCTCTCTATCGATACCACTAAAGGAAACCGCATCCTCAACCATAAGGGCTATGCGCTGTCTCCCACGGTGAAAGAGGGCTACATCCTGCGCGTGTCGGAAGATTTGCTGCGCATCATGGAGATGACCAGCGGTCAGCCTGCGGTGACGTTCCCGATCACTACACAGGACATCACCCCTTACGGCAACGGCGTGTATCACCTCAACAGCATCCTGCAACCGTCCACCGCCACCGATGTGCCAGTGGTGGGCGTCGCGATTTGTGCGCAATCCGTGGTGCCTGGCTGCGGCACCGGCGCCAGCCATGAAGTGGACATCGCGGCGACCGTGCGCTTTGCGGTGGAAGTGGCCAAAGAGTTTGGCCGTGAGACCTGCCAGTTTTATGACCCGCAGGAGTACGCGCTGCTGCTATCTTTGTATGGTAGCCTCAGCCACCTGCGCAGCCGGAAAGCCTGATGATGAAACCGTCGCTTGTAACCTTAACCATTGGCCAGTCACCGCGTAGCGATATTTTGCCGCTGCTGCAGGAGCATTTGCCCGCCGACGCCGTCGCGCATGCCGGTCTGCTGGATGGCCTGACGCTGGCCGAAGTGGAGCAGTTATACGCTCCCGCGCCGGGCGATAAAGTGCTGGTTTCGCGCATGAGCAGCGGCGAACAGGTACGGCTGGCGGCGGCCACCGTCGAACAGGGACTGCAGCGTAAAATTACCGCGCTGGAGCAGCAGGGTTACGACACCATTCTGCTGCTGTGTACCGGTGAGTTCGGCACGCTAAAAACCACGTCGGCGCTGCTGCTGGAGCCGGATCGCATCATTCCGCCGCTGGTCAGCGCCATCGTACAGGCGCACAAAATCGGCATCGTGGTGCCGGTTGAGGAGCAGATCGCTGAGCAGGCCAGCAAATGGCGTAACCTGCAAAGCTCGCCCTGTTTTGCCGTCGCCAGCCCGTACCTGGCGCAGCAGAGCGAACTGATGGAAGCCGGACTGACCCTGCAGGAGCAGGGCGCTGATGTGGTGGTGCTCGACTGTATCGGTTATCACCAGAAACACCGCGATTTCCTGCAGAACATGCTGGGCATTCCGGTGCTGCTGTCGAATGTGCTGGTGGCGAAACTGGCGGCTGAACTGATCGTCTGATCGAGGCCGATCACAACTTGCGACGGGCGGCGCTAATTCGCGTGACAGATCAGCGAGTTCCCTTGTAATCTGCCGGTAACCCTAATGTGCTGTGAGGAAGTAACATGCTCAACGTAAGTGAGTATTTCGACGGAAAAGTGAAATCCATTGGTTTCGACAGCGTGACCATTGGCCGGGCCAGCGTTGGCGTGATGGCGGAAGGCGAATACACCTTTGGTACCGGCCAGCCGGAAGAGATGACGGTAGTGAGCGGCGCGCTGAAAGTGCTGCTCCCGGGCGAAGCCGAGTGGAAATGGTACGAAGCCGGATCGGTATTTAACGTGCCGGGCCACAGCGAATTCCATCTGCAGGTGGCAGAGCCAACGTCTTACCTGTGCCGCTATCTTTAAGCGTTAAAGCAGCATCCATTATCAACCGGTAATGCCTGTGCGGCGTTACCGGTTTTTTTATGCGCCAGCATGAGGTGTGTGGCCTGCGGTCAGCATAAATGCTGACCCTACAGGTATGAATCAGAATATTTGCAGGGGCGCCATTCATGGCGACCGTTAAACACACCCGTACTATCCTTCCAGCTTGCGATGTCCGCTTAACGCTGCGCTTCGCCGCCTAACGCTTCCACCAGATTGCTGATCAATGCCGCCAGCTCGCTGGTCATCAGAATGAAATCGGCATCAAAACGCTGGGCGAAATCATCGCGATCGATATCGTCATTCTGCTCGCGCAGCGTGTCGCTGAACTTCAGACGCTTCACCGACGCATCATCGGCGATCACCAGCTGAATACGCTCCTGCCAGTCGAGCGCCAGTTTGGTGACCACTTTACCGGCTTCGATGTGGGTGGCGATCTCGTCGGAAACCAGATCCTGCTTTTTACAGCGGATCACGCCGCCATCTTCCAGTATCGCCTTCAGCTCAGCCTCGTCCATCAGGGTGAAACCCGCCGGCAATTCACCGGAGCGCACCCATTCGGTCAGCGTCAGCTCGATCGGATTTTCCAGCGTCAGTGGCACCACCGGTAGCGAGCCGAGGCTCTTACGCAGTAACGCCAGCGTATCTTCCGCTTTCTTCGCGCTGGCGCAGTCGACGATGATCAGATTATTGACGGTGTCGATCCACATAAAGGTCTGACTGAAACGGCTGAAGGCGCGCGGCAGCAGGCTGTGCAGCACTTCATCTTTCAGCGAATCCTTTTCGGTCTTTTTCAGCTTGCGGCTTTGTTCCGCTTCCAGCTTCTCAATTTTGGCTTCCAGCGCCTGCTTCACCACCGGCGACGGCAGAATTTTCTGCTCGGTGCGGGCGCAGATCACTATCTGACCGTTAATCACATGCGTCAGCGCTTCGCTGCGGTTGCCCATCGGCGAGACCCAGCCGGTTTTGGCCATGTCCTGGCTGCCGCACGGCGTGAAGGTGAAGGCGTCGAGCTGTTTTTCCAGATCGTCTGCGGACAGCGGGATGTCCCGATTCAGACGATAAACCATCATATTTTTAAACCACAACATCAGGATTCCTTACCGTGGGTGCGATCGGGCGCACAAGTCTAAAACAGTCAGCGCGCATGATAGCGAAACATCGGAGTGGTTTCATTGCCTTTCCCGATTCAGCCTTCTACTGTATCTGTCACCTGAACGAATAATGAGGAATAAATCGTGCGTATTGGTATTGATTTAGGCGGCACCAAGATTGAAGTGATTGCGCTGTCTGACCAGGGCGAGGAGCTGTTTCGCCACCGCGTGAATACCCCGCGTGACGACTACACCGCCACGGTGCAGGCGATTGTCGATTTAGTCCTGCTGGCGGAAGCGCAGACCGGGCAGCAGGGAACCGTCGGCATCGGCATTCCCGGCACGATTTCTCCTTATACCCAGCGGGTAAAAAATGCTAACTCGACGTGGCTCAACGGCCAGCCGCTGGACAAAGATTTGGCGCGTGCGCTGAATCGTGACGTGCGCATCGCCAACGACGCGAATTGCCTGGCAGTTTCCGAAGCGGTGGATGGCGCAGGCGCAGGCCAGCCGCTGGTGTTTGCGGTGATCATTGGCACCGGTTCGGGCGCAGGCGTGGCCATCAACGGCGAATCACGCATTGGCGGTAACGGTAACGCAGGTGAGTGGGGGCACAATCCGCTGCCGTGGATGGATGAAGACGAACTGCGCTATCGCGCGGAAGTGCCGTGCTACTGCGGGCTGCAGGGCTGTATTGAGACGTTTGTCTCCGGCACCGGCTTCGCCATTGATTATCAGCGTCTCAGCGGACAGGCGCTGAAGGGCGCGGAGATCATCCGGCTGATCGAACAGCAGGATCCGGTGGCCGAGCTGGCGATGAGCCGTTATGAAACGCGGCTGGCCAAATCGCTGGCGCAGGTGGTTAACCTGCTCGATCCGGATGTGATCGTGCTCGGCGGCGGCATGAGCAACAACGATCGGCTGTACCAGACGGTGCCGACGCTGATGAAACAGTGGGTGTTTGGCCGCGAGTGCGAAACGCCGGTGCTGAAAGCGGTGCACGGTGACTCCAGCGGCGTGCGTGGTGCCGCCTGGCTGTGGCCGGTGAAAGGGTAGCGTAACGACGCTTTATGCGTGCTTAACCCCTCTTCCAGCGGAAGAGGGGGCCGAAGCGGGTCAGTTTTGGCTTAACTGACCGGCGTGACACACGATATCGTGCGCATGCAGCACGGCTGGCCGGTTTTCATTCAGTCGGATGGCGGCATAAATATCGATATGCAGATTTTGCGCTTCATCGTCAGCCAGTGCGCGATAACACAACCCTTCCTGATGAAAGGTACATTTCGACTGCGGCATCAGGGCAAAGCCTTTTCCTCTGGCAATGTGTGTCAGCATAACCAGTGAATCATCCGGCTCTTTAACTCTTTTAAGCGGGGTGTGGAGCTGTGAAAACAAGCGTTCACATTTATCGTAGAACGACGGATTGGCGCTTCTGGCAAACCAGAACAGCGGTAAATCACCGATCGCTTCCAGCGAGACTTTTTCTTTCAGGCTGGCCGGATGTCTGGCCGGCATTGCTACCAGCAAAGGCTCACGACCGATCCACTGGTACTGAACGGTATCTTCGTGGCCGGTTGCCCTTTCGCCCGTCAGTACCAGGTCCAAGCGGTTTTTTGCCAGACACTGCAGCAACTGCGCAGACGTAAGATCGGGCGTTTCCACATCGTCGGCGGCGTCCAGTTTCAGCAGTTGCTGGTGAATGGGCGCAATCAGTGCAAAATTCAGCGTGCGGGTGAGGCCGATACGCAGGCGCTTTTCTGAAGAAAGCGAGCCTGGCTTGAGTTCATTCAGCGCCTGAAGGATCTTCTCCGCTTTGATTACCAGCGCCCGGCCAGCGTCCGTCAGACTGACGTCATGGGTGCTGCGGCTAAACAACGGCTGCTCCAGCACGGCTTCAAGGCGCTTAATCTGTCGGGTTAGCGGAGGCTGAGTCATTCTGAGCCGTTCGGCGGCCCGGCGAAAGTTCAGCTCGTGCGCAACCGCAAGAAAGCATTGAAGCTGTTTCACGCTGGGGAGATGGTTGCTGATAAGGTGCTCTGCCGTCGCCATAGAGTCCATCCGGGTAATCAAAGACGTTATTCTACCCCGCGAAAGATCAGCAGGATATGGGGTTAATCGGTCTGGTCGCGCAGCAGGCTGGCGGCGCGACGTCAGAAAAAATAACCGGGCGTTACCCGGTTATGGCTTCAGGCATTAATGCTTTTCATCCCTTCCTGAGAATAGCGCTCGCCCCTGATCTCAATGTGCTGATGAATAGCGTTCAGTAAGGCGATATCTGCCTGCTCCAGCACGATATCGGCGGCCTGCGCATTTTCCGCCAGATAACGGGTCTGTTTCGTCCCCGGAATGGGGATCAGCTTGTCGTACTGCGCCAGCAGCCAGGCCAGCGCAATCTGCCCTGGCGTGCAGCTGTACTTTTCAGCGAGCGGGTGCACCGCGTCAAGAAGCTGGGCGTTATGGTCGAGGCTGGATTGACTAAAGCGCGCATTATTTTTGCGGAAATCACCCTCAGCGAAGTCGCTGTTATGACGATACTTTCCGGTCAGAAACCCTCTGCCCAGCGGAGAGTAGGGAACTAAACCTATACCCAGCTCTTTCACCACAGGCAGAATCTCAGCTTCGATATCGCGCGTCCACAGTGAATATTCGGTTTGCAGGGCAGTGAGCGGGTGAATGGCATGGGCCCGGCGCAGAGTTGAAGCAGAAACTTCACACAGGCCAATGTGGTTGATCTTACCCGCTTTAACGAGGCGGCTCAGGCATTCCATGCTCTCTTCAATCGGCGTAACCTGGCTCACGCGGTGAAGATAGAACAGATCGATGCGCTCAACGCCAAGCCTTTTAAGCGATTCATTACAGCAGCGGGTGATGTAGTCAGGTTGGTTGTTAATCGTCCGGGCATAAGCCTGGTCCGCAGGGCGATCGATTCCGCACTTGGTGGCAATGTTAAACTGCTCACGCGTGGTGTTATCCAGACCGGCAAGAAAGTGGCCAATCAGCCGCTCATTATGGCCCCGCCCGTACATATCCGCGGTGTCGATAAACGTAATATTCAGGTCGATAAGCGCGTGTAACAGCTGCAGTGAAGCGGTGTCGTCTGTCTGGCCATAAAATTCGCTCAGTCCCATGGCACCATAGCCGATCGAACTGACAGCCAGGGTTTGCGATAAATGTCGGGTGTGCATAGTGGCTCCTTTTGTGGTTTTTTTGATTGTTGCACCCCGATTACGCGTAATGAATTGTCATTTTCGTCATGCAAAAAAGGTATCACAGCAGCAAGACCGGAGCGGTGCTGTGGTGGGATGGATTTATCGCGTGGGGCAGAAAGAGACGGGTACACAAAGGGCTCGGTGTACCCGCCTCCGTTGCCTGAAGGACAGGGGCAATGCGTTTCTTACTCGCCGACCAGCATGGAATCCTGCGGTGCGCGCTCGCGCTGGGCTTTGGTGGCGAGGAAGTAAAGGTAGCCGAGCACCATGATCGCCACAAACAATCCGCCGATTACCGGGTTGAACCACAGCATCGCCACCAGACACACCAGCGACAGCACCAGTGCGATGCCCGGTACCAGCGGATAGCCCGGCGCACGGAAGCTGCGCTCCAGATCCGGTGCGCTGCGGCGCAGCTTAAACAGGCTCAGCATACTCATCAGGTACATCACGATCGCGCCGAACACTGCCATGGTGATCATCGCCGCCGTCAGCGTCATGCCCTGCAAATTGATCAGTCCGTCGCTGTAAATGGCGGCGATACCGATGACACCGCCGGCGATGATGGCGCGGTGCGGCGTCTGGAAGCGCGACAGCTTCGCCAGGCTGGGCGGCAGATAGCCCGCGCGCGCCAGGGCAAAGAACTGACGTGAGTAGCCAAGGATGATGCCGTGGAAGCTGGCGACCAGGCCAAACAGGCCGATCCACACCAGCATATGCATCCAGTTAGAGTGCTCCCCGACGATCATCTTCATCGCCTGCGGCAGCGGATCGTTAATGTCCGATAGCTTGCGCCAGTCGCCCGCGCCGCCGGCCAGCAGCATCACGCCAATCGCCAGCACCACCAGGGTAAGAATGCCGCTGATATAGGCTTTCGGGATGGTGCGCTTCGGATCTTTGGCTTCTTCGGCCGCCATGGCCGCGCCTTCAATGGCGAGGAAAAACCAGATAGCGAACGGGATGGCGGCAAAGATGCCGGACAGCGCTGGCATGCCAAAATGATCGCTGCCAGCCCAGCCGTTGGCGGCGAAGTTAGCGACGCTGAAACCCGGCGATACCACGCCCATGAACACCAGCAGCTCCAGCACTGCCAGCACCGTCACCACCAGTTCGAACATCGCGGCCAGCTTCACGCCGAGAATATTCAGTGCCATAAACAATAAATAAGCCCCGACTGCCGCCGTTTTGGGGTTGAGATCGGGATACTGCACGTTGAGGTAGGCGCCAATCGCCATGGCGATGGCCGGCGGGGCGAACACAAACTCAATCAGCGTCGCCAGACCGGCAATCAGACCACCGGTTTCGCCAAATGCCCGACGGCTGTAAGCGAACGGCCCGCCAGCGTGCGGAATCGCCGTGGTCAGTTCGGTAAAGCTAAAAATAAAGCAGGTATAAAGCGTGGCGATCAGCGCGGTGGTGATCAGGAATCCCAGCGTCCCGGCCACGCCCCAGCCATAGCTCCAGCCGAAATACTCACCGGAAATCACCAGTCCAACCGCAATACCCCATAAATGCAGGGTGCCCAGCGTGGGTTTTAGTTTGCCTGTCATCTTCATCTCCCCGTCATGCTTGTTGTGCGGCGTTGGCACCGCGCTATTGTGGGTTTGCGCTACAGTGAAGGGATAATGCCGCTGCCCGGGACGGGAAAACTTGACGCCGGCGCAGTGAGTTTTGTCCTCTGCGGTCAACTCGCTGCCAGAAAAAGCGCGGGCTGTACGCTGCGGTCAACTTTTGCTGTTCTGCGGTCAGGCAGTCAGGACGACCTCATCCCATGCTGATAACACTGGTTTATAGAGACTGATGCTGGAGAGTGATGAATGAGCGCCAAACAAGCCGAATCCCTGACCGATGCCGAGATCACCCTGCTGGCGCAACGTGCGCTGGCCTGCTATCCCGCCGCGCTGCACGGTGAGCTGCAATTACTGTGCCGTTCGGAGAACGCCACCTTTTTGCTGCGTGCCGGCGGCAAACGCTACGCGCTGCGCCTGCACCGGCCGGATTACCACAGCAAAGCGGATATTCTCAGTGAACTGATGTGGCTTGATGCGCTGCGCGAGACCGGCATCATGGTGCCGCAGGCGATTCCGGCGCGCGACGGTGAAAGCGTGCTGACGCTGACGCTGGCGGACGGCAGCACGCGTCATGCGGTGCTGTTCCACTGGATTGACGGCGAGATGCCGACCACCGACGTCGATCCCAAAGCCTTTCAGCAGCTCGGTACCATCACCGCGCGCCTGCATCAGCACAGCCGCAGCTGGCAGAAACCCGAAGGTTTTCAGCGCATTATCTGGGATCATCACACCATGGTCAGCGAGCACAGCCACTGGGGGCGCTGGCAGGATGCGCCGCATCTCGATCCGGCCGATCACGGCATTATCGCAGCGGCGGTGGAGCGCGCCGGGCAGGCGCTGGCGGAATTTGGTAAAGAGCGCGATCGCTACGGCCTGATCCACGCCGATCTGCGTCTGACCAATCTGCTGCTGCACAAAGGCGAGACCCGGGTGATCGACTTTGACGACTGCGGCATGGGCTGGTATCTGCACGATCTGGCGGCCGCGATCAGTTTCGTCGAGCACCATCCGCGTGCGGCGGAGTGGGTGGATAACTGGATCCTCGGCTATGAACGCGTGGCGCACATCAGCGATGCTGAGATGGCGCTGGTGCCGACGCTGCTGATCCAGCGTCGTATCCAGATGACGGCGTGGATGGGCACGCACGCCGATACCGAGATGGCGCTCAGCCTCGGGCCGCACTGGGCCAGCCATTCGGTGCGGCTGTGCCGTCGCTATATTGAGAGCAGTCAGCTGCCGGTAGGCGCGTGACCTGCACCAGCAGAGGGCAGCGGCGTGCGCTGATGGCGTAATCTGGTGCCTGCGCATCAAGCGCGCCAGTCGTCACAGGCGCGCTGCCAGGCACGCGGATCGCCACCGGGAGCGCGCCAGTGGCGGCCAGGCGGTGCATTGCCTTGCACCGCGCGCCGCCGGGTGACGCTGGTATGAAAATTGCTGGATCCCTTCATTCTGTTATCCGCGCGATCCCTGAGAGGTTCCCATGCAATCACTCATCTCTGCTGCTGATGCCTTCAGCGCGTTTGCCACACCCGCCAGCAACCGTGGCGTTCTGGCCGCGGCGGCGACCGGTCTGAGCGCCTTCATTACGGATAAAGGCGGCGATGTCGATCGCATCTTTGGCATCAGCGGTATCGATTCTGAACTGCTGGCCAGCCCGACACTGAGCCTCGGGCTGGTGAACTATTGCCGCGTGATGGAAGAAGCGGCGCGCCACTCCGGCTTTGATAACTTCGGTTTGCATTACGGCAGGCAGTTCAAACCGCAGTCATTAGGGTTAATTGGCTACATCGGACTGTGCTCGCCGACGCTGGAGCAGGCGCTGCACAATGTGGTGAACGCGTTTCCCTGGCACCAGCACGATACGCTGACGCGGCTGGTGGACAAGGGCGACTGCTGGCGGCTCGATTATCAGGTGCGCCACGGGGCGATCCTGGCACGCCGTCAGGATGCGGAGCTGACGCTCGGCATGTTCCTCAACCTGATTCGCCACGTGGCGGGCAAAAACTGGGCACCGCGCGAGGTGCACTTTGAACATCCGCGTCCGGAGCAGTGGCACGAGCACTGCAAAGTGTTTGATGCGCCGGTCTGGTTCGATCAGCCGTTTAACTCACTGCTGATCGCGAAACGCGACCTGCAGCGCGCCATGCCGGAGCAGGATGCGATGCTGCTGATGGTGATGCAGGATGCCATTCGCCGCCTCAACAGCAGCGCCAGCGTGCAGAGCGTGGTCGAACAGGCGCGTTCACAGGTCAGCCTGACGCTCATTCAGGGCGAACCGGTACTGGAGGAGATCGCCGGCAAAATGGGGTTGTCGAGCTGGTCGTTGCAGCGACGCCTGCGCGAAGAGGGCATCAGCTTTAGCGCGCTGGTGGATAAGGTGCGCTGCGAAATGGCCACGCACTATCTGCAGCAAAGACAGCTGCCCATTTCGGAGATGGCGCTGCTGCTTGGCTATTCCGAGGTCAGCGCGTTTTCCCGCGCCTTCCGCCGCTGGTTCGGCATCAGCCCGCGCCAGTGGCGCCAGGATGGGCTGGTAAGTCAGGCCGGTGCGGCGCAAAGCCAAACCACGCTGGCTGGTCGCGCTGCGGCGGAGGCGGTAAGCCGCGCGACTGACCGATAAGTTGCCACGCACGCAAACACAGCGCTTCGTCGCCCTGGGTTTGCGTCACCGCGTAGCGCCCACTGTTCTGCCACTCCAGGCGCACCCAGCACTGCTGTCCGGCATAGCGCGCCGCATCGTGAAACTGCTTATTGAGCTGCTGCTGCAGTGCTTCACTCCAGTGGCAGGCGGCGCTGTCAGCATTGTCCTGCGGCTGGCACTGATTGGCCAGGCTGGGGGCCGGCGCGGACACCTGCTGGCAGGCGCCGAGCGCCACCATCATTACTAACCTACCTGATAGTCTCGCTAATCGATTAATTAAATTCATTAATAAGCCTGCATTTTCGCTAAAGATTCCTGGCGCTGCTGCCGACAGTCTACAGACCGCAGCAGGGAATGCTATGGCATTACTCTGACTGTCGGCATAACCAGAATTTGCCGCCTGGTGGCGGTGTTATCCCTTCCTTTATTCATGGACCAGAAATGCAGAAGAAATATGCCTTTGCGGCACTCTCCTTGTTAAGCGCCGCGCTACTGAGTGGCTGTGCCACCGAGTCGTCGCGCGCCATCGACGCACCTCAGGTTCGCGCCGCAAGCCAGCCGGCTTATCAGGGCGTGCGCAGCCCAATCGCGGTGGGACAGTTTGATAACCGTTCGTCATACATGAATGGGATTTTCTCCGACGGCGTTGATCGTCTGGGCAACCAATCCAAAACCATTCTGATTACGCATCTGCAGCAGACCAATCGCTTCAACGTGCTGGATCGCAGCAACCTGAAAGAGTTGCAGCAGGAAGCCGACTTCAAACACAGCCAGCAGAACATCAAGGGCGCTAACTACATCATCACCGGTGACATCACCGAGTTCGGGCGCAAAGAAGTGGGCGACCAGCAGCTGTGGGGCATCCTCGGACGCGGTAAAAGCCAGATCGCTTACGCCAAAGTGAACCTGAATGTGGTGGATGTGACCACTTCAGAAGTGGTGTACAGCGTGCAGGGCGCGGGTGAATACCAGCTGTCAGCGCGTGAGGTGATCGGCTTTGGCGGTACCGCCAGCTATGACTCTACCCTGAACGGCAAAGTGATGGATCTGGCGATCCGTGAAGCGGTCGACCACCTGGTGGATGGCATCAATAACGGCGCATGGCGCCCGGTGAAATAAGGATATTGACGATGAAATTACTGCAACTGAGCGCCGCGCTGATCGCGGCAGGCGTGCTGGCCGGCTGTGCGCCAAAAGGACCGGAGCCGATCTACTACTGGGGTGATTACCAGCAGCAGGTATACAGCTATTACCAGAAAGACAGCGATCCGCAGAAGCAGATTGATGCGCTGAATCTGGATATCGAAAAGGCCAAAGCGGTGAACAAGCCGGTAGCACCGGGTCTGCACGCCCAGCTGGGCCTGCTGTACGCCAAAAACGGCAATACGGATAAAGCTTTCAGCCAGTTCGCCCTTGAGAAGCAGCTGTTTCCGGAATCGGCCCCGTACATGGACTTTCTGATGAAGAAAAAAGGAGTGAACCAATGAAAAAACTGATTGCCGTGTGCGGCGTATTCGCGGCGCTGCTGCTGACCGGCTGTGCCCAGAATAAGAAACCGTATGATTACAGCGCCTTCCGTGCCAGTAAGCCTGCGTCTATTCTGGTGCTGCCTGCCGATAACCGTGCGCCGGATATCAACGCGTCGCATAGCTTCACCTCGCTGGTGACCCAGCCGCTGGCGGAAGCGGGTTACTACGTGTTCCCGGTGGCGGTGGTGGAAGAGACCTTCCAGCAGAACGGCCTGAGCAACGGGCATGAAATTCAGGCGGTGAGCACGAAGCGTTTGCATGACATCTTCAACGCAGACAGCGCACTGTACATTTCGATTACCGATTATGGCAGCAGCTATCTGGTGGTTGATTCGGTGACCACGGTCTCGGCCACTGCCCGTCTGGTCGATCTGCGCAGCGGTAAAGAGCTGTGGCAGGGCATGGCCACCGCCAATGATTCTGAGAACAGCAACAACAGCAACGGCGGCATCATTGGCATGCTGGTGTCGGCGGCGATCAAACAGATTGCCAGCAACGCGGGCGACAAAGCGCACACCATTGCTGGTGTCACCAGCGCGCGTCTGTTAGCGCAGAACGAGCAGGGTGGTCTGCTGGCCGGTCCGCGCTACAAAGCGCCGGTTACGCGTTAATCTCGCTGGCGCGGCGATCAGCTGATCGCCGCGCCACTTCACGCATCACTCGCCCGGCAGCTCCAGTTTACTGTAGCCGAGCCCGTTCATTTTACGCACCCGGATCTGCACCGGGATACGCTCTTTCATCGCTTCCACATGACTGATCACGCCGATGGTTTTCCCGCTGGCGTTGAGCGCATCGAGCGCATCCAGCGCGGTGTCCAGCGTTTCGGCATCCAGCGTGCCGAAGCCTTCGTCGAGAAACAGTGATTCAATGCGCGTTTTATGGCTGACCAAATCGGACAGCGCCAGCGCCAGCGCGAGGCTGACGAGGAAGCTCTCGCCGCCGGACAGCGTACGCGTGTCGCGCGTGGCATCGGCCTGCCAGGTATCCACCACTTCCAGCTCCAGCTCATCGCTGACGCGGCGCTGCAATAAATAGCGGCCGTGCAGGCGATCGAGCTGGCGGTTTGCCAGCCACACCAGATGATCGAGGGTTAAGCCCTGAGCAAAGCGGCGGAACTTGTCGCCTTTGGCCGACCCGATCAGATCGTTGAGGCGGCTCAGCTGTGCCAGTTCCGCTTCGTCAGCGGCGATCTGCGCCAGCAGCGTTTGCTGCTGCTGACGCTGCTGCGCATCGCTGTGCAACTGCTGCTGCGCTTCGCCCTGCTGGCGTGCATTGTCACGCAGCGCCACGCGCAGCTGCTCCAGCCGGGCGGCGATGGTACCAGCATCGGCATCGCTGAGCGCGGCCGGGCGCTGCTGCTGGTGATCGCTCAGCCGCTGCGCCAGTCTGGCATGCAGCGCGGCGTGCTGCTGATGCTGCTGCTCCAGCGTTTGCAGCCGCTGGCGCAGCGTCTGCACCTCATCTTCCGCCAGCAGCGCGGCGCGCAGGGCGCTTTCGTCAGCGAAATCACTGAGCAGCAATGCCTGCCGGAAGGCGCTTTCGGCGTCCGCTGTGCGCTGCGCCAGCGTCTGCTGCTGGCTGACAATCTGTTCATACTGACCTTTCAGGCCGTGCAGCTCGCTTTGCGCCTGCTGCCAGCGCTGCAGCTGTTGCGCCAGCTCCTGGTCATGCTGTTGCAGCGCGGCGTGCTGCTGCTGACGCGCGTCCGCCACGCGCCGGTCGCCAAACAGCTGCTGGCGCTGCTGCTGCTGGGCCTGCTGCTGCTGTTGCAGGTGGTTAAGGGCTTGCTCCAGGCTGGCGACCTGCTGCTGTTCACGCGCCAGAGTTTGCTGCAGGCTGCTGCCTTCCGTTTCGCTTTTCGCCAGCTGCGGCTGTAGCTCAGCAAGTAACCGCTCACTTTCCTGCCACTGCTGCCAGCGCTGCTGCAGCGTTTGCAGCCAGCCGGCGCGCTCGGGCGCTGCAGGCAGGCTTAGCTGATGGGCAGCCAACTGCTGTTCCAGCTGCTGCAATTGCTGCTGCCATGCCTGACGTTCAACGCTGACGCGCTGATCGAGCTCATCCCGCTGCTGCCGGGCGCTGGCAAGCTGCTGCTGTGCCAGCTGTTGCTGCTGCTGGTGTTGCTGCCAGCGCTGCTGCTGGTGCAGATGCGCGTCTTTGGCCTGCTGCAACGTGACGGCCGCCTGTTCACGCGCCTGCAACTGCTGCTGCTGGCGGGCTTCGAGCGCGTCCTGCTGCTGCAGCCAGGCGCTGAATTCTGCGTGCTGTTCAGCGCTGAAGGTAAGCGCCAGCTCACCGCACAGCGCCTGCCAGCGCTCGCGGGTGGCGGCGATCTGCTGGTCGAGATCGGCGATTTCCTGTTGCAGCGCCTGCTGTTGCTGCTGCGACAGTTTGAGCTGCTCGCCCCGCGCGGTGCCGGCTTCCCTGAGCTGCGCCACGTGCGTTTCCAGCGCCGCCTGCCGCTGCTGATTTTCGTCCGGCTGCAACTGCTGGTAGCGGTCGATGGCCGGATGCTGGCAGGAGCCGCACAGCGGGCAGGGCTGTTCCGGCTGCAGCCTGGCCCGCTCGTCGGCCAGCTGAATAATCGTGCGCTCCAGCTCGCACAGGCGACGCACATCCAGCAGCGTCTGATGCTCGCGCTTGTACTCCTCGCGCAACTGCTGCAACGCCAGCGCTTCCTGCTCAGCATGCTGCTGTAACTGCTGCAGTTTAAGCTGACGCTGCTGGCGCTGCGGCTGGAGCGTTTGCCACTGTGCCGCCAGCAGGCTGAGCTGCTGACGTACGCCGCGTTGCTGCTGATGCTGCGCCAGCGCCGTCCGCAGCGCCGGGCTGGCGATCTCCGCTTCCAGCGAAGTAAGCACCTGCTCCGCCTGCTGGCGCTGCTGCTGTGCCGCGGCTTCAGCCTGTTGCAGCGGCTGTGCCGCCTGTTCGCGCGCCTGCAGCGCCTGCTGCTGCTGTTCCAGCTGGCTTTGCAGTTGTTGCTGCTGCGCGCTGAGCTGCGTCAGCGTTTGCTCACGCTCTTCAAGCCGGGCGAGTTCGGCCTGCCAGCGCGCCAGTTCGCCGCCCCAGCGGGCAACAGCGGCTTCACTCAGGCGAAACGCCTGCTGCTGCGCCAGCTGCTGTTGTAAGCGTTCACTTGCCTGCTGATGCTGATCCAGCGCCTGCTGGCTGAGTAACAGGGTTTTTTGCTGTTCGCTCAGCAGCGCCTGCTGCTGCTCAAGCTGCTGTGCACGGCTGGCGATCTGCTGATCGAGCGGGATCACCTGTTCGCTCAGCAGCGTCTCCAGCTGTTGCTGTTCGGCCAGCGCGCGTTCACGTGCCTGCTGTGCGGCCTGATAGTGGCTTTCACCCTGCTGCAGCGCCGCTTGCGCCTGTTGCTGTTGCTGCTGTAACTGCTGCGCCTGCTGGTTCAGTGTCTGCTGGTCGCGCTGCAGCTGTTCGCGCTGCTGCAGTTTGTCGCGCAGCTTCTCCGCCGGTTCAGCACGCGCCAGCCGCTGGCGATCGCCTTCCGCCTGCTGCCAGGCCGTGGCGGCAGCCTGCAACGCCTGCTGCGCCTGCTGTTGCTCCGCGTTGAGCTGCTGCTGCTGCGTCAGCCACTGCTGCTGCTGCTGGGCCTGCGCCAGCTGCTCGCTCAGATCCTGTTCGGTGCGGGTCAGCTGCTCCAGCTGCTGCGCCAGTTCGGCGCGGCGGGCGTCGTCGAGCAACTGCACCGCACCGGCGCGGGCGCGCAGCGTGTCGAGTGCCGCGCGCGCCGTGCGCCAGCGCTCGTAGATCTGCATCGAGATGTGGCCGTAGATTTCGGTGCCGGTCAGCTCCTCCAGCAGCTCGGCGCGCTCGCCGGGTTTGGCATTGAGGAAGGCGGCAAACTGCCCCTGCGACAGCATCATAGAACGGGTGAAGCGGGCAAAATCGAGACCGGACAAGGTTTCGATGGCTTTGAGCTTGTCACCGACTTTATCGGCGACGATCTGGTTGTCCGCCACGCGCGCCAGTTCGACACGCGGCGCCTGCAGTTTACCTTCCGCCAGGCCGCGCGCGCGGTTCTGGCTCCAGAAGGCGCGCCAGGCTTCACCTTTGATCTCAAACTCCACTTCGGCGAGGCACTCAGCGGTGTCACGCGTCATCAGCTGATTTTCGCTCTGCGACAGGCCACCAAGGCGCGGCGTCTGGTGATAGAGCGCCAGACAGATGGCATCCAGCAGCGTGGTTTTACCCGCGCCGGTGGCGCCGGTGATGGCGAACAGCCCGTTGCTGGCAAACGGCTCGCGGCGGAAATCGATAAACCACTCGCCGCGCAGCGCGTTGAGGTTTTTAAAACGCAGCGTCAGAATTTTCATGCGCCCGGATCCTCCAGCGTCGCCAGCGTGCTGCGAAACAGCTGCGTTAACTGCGCGCGCTGTTCATCCTCCAGCTGATCCTCCAGCGCCAGCCGGCGGGCAAATACCTCTTCAACTTTCAGTTCGCTCAGGGTTTCGTTCTCCAGCCGCGCCAGGCTGCGCTGACGCTGATCGCGGCTGCGGCGCACCAGCAGCACCTCAACCGGCAGCGACTCGGTAAGCTGTTCGATGCGGCGCTGCAGGTCGCTCAGGTACTCCTGGGTAGTGATTTCAATATCCAGCCACACCGGCAGATCGCCTTCATAGGTGTGAAACGCGGTCAGCTGCTGTTCGATCTCCGCCATGGCGCCTTTTAACATCTGCATCGGCTGGAATGACGGAATAACCAGCGGTGTGATGGACTCCAGCCGGGTGCTAAATTCCAGCAGGAATACGCTTTTCTCACGCCCCAGCTCATCAAAACTGAGCGCAATCGGCGAACCGCTGTAGCGGATGTGATCGCTGTCGGCGATGCGCTGCGCACGATGGATGTGGCCCAGCGCAATGTAGTCGGCTGGCGGGAAGGCCTGCGCCGGAAAGGCGTCCAGCGTGCCGATGTAGATATCACGCACCGAATCGCTCTTGCTGACGCCCACGGTAGTGAGATGCCCGGTAGCGATGATCGGCAGCGCACTGCCCATGGCTTCGCGCTGCGCCACGGCGGCGGCATAACAGTGCTGATAGTGCTGCTCAATCGCCTGCAGCAGCGACAGCTGCTTATCGCGTCCGGACTGACCCGCCTGGCTGCGCAGGATGTCGCGCGGACGCAGATAGGGAATGGCGCACAGCAGCGCGCCCGGCGTGCCGTCGCGCTGTTGCAGCGTCAGCACCTGCTGCTCGCCGCCGGGCGTGGCGCTGGTAATGACGCGGGTATTGAGGCAGGCCAGCAGCTCGCGCGATTCATTCAGCGTGGCGACCGAATCATGGTTGCCGGCCAGCACAATCAGCTGGCAGCCGCTGGGCTGCAGCGCCACCACGAAACGGTTAAACAGTTCGCGCGCGTAGCTGGGCGGCGAACCGGTATCAAACAGGTCGCCAGCGACGATCAGCGCATCCACCTGATGCTGCACAATCGCGGCCAGCAGCCAGTCGAGGAATTGCTGGTGCTCGGCGGCGCGGCTTTTGCTGTAAAAGAACTGACCGAGATGCCAGTCAGCGGTGTGAATAATGCGCATGAATGCTCCGTGCCTGCTATCGCAAAGCGGCAGTATAACCGCTTAACAACGCAATGAAAAAAAAGCGAAACCGGTTGTCACAATTGCGCTTTTTATCTGATTATCATGAGGTGGGTTTTTCATAAAAGTGTCACAAAACTGACGCATAATGGCGCCGCAAACCCCCGTGACATGCTGTCACAATCGCAGGAGTAATAATGGCTAAGCGCATTTTGGTTGTGGAAGACGAAGCTCCCATCCGTGAAATGTTATGTTTCGTGCTGGAACAAAACGATTACCAGCCGATTGAGGCTGAGGACTATGACAGCGCGATTGGCAAGCTGATCGAACCCTGGCCCGATCTGATTCTGCTGGACTGGATGTTACCCGGCGGCAGCGGCATTCAGTTCATCAAACATTTAAAGCGTGAAGCCATGACGCGTGATATTCCGGTGATGATGCTGACGGCGCGCGGCGAAGAGGAAGATCGCGTGCGCGGGCTGGAAGTGGGCGCCGATGATTACATCACCAAGCCGTTCTCGCCCAAAGAGCTGATGGCGCGCATTAAAGCCGTGATGCGCCGTATCTCACCGATGGCGGTGGAAGAGGTGATTGAGATGCAGGGGCTGAGCCTCGATCCCTCCTCGCATCGCGTGATGTCCGAAACCACGCCGCTGGAAATGGGACCGACCGAATACAAACTGCTGCACTTCTTTATGACGCATCCGGAGCGCGTATACAGCCGCGAACAGCTGCTGAATCACGTGTGGGGCACTAACGTGTATGTGGAAGACCGCACCGTGGATGTGCATATCCGTCGTTTACGTAAAGCACTGGAAGTTTCCGGCCACGATCGCATGGTACAAACCGTTCGCGGAACAGGGTATCGTTTCTCTGCCCGCTACTAAACGGAGTCTTTTACCGTGCTGGAACGACTCTCCTGGAAGAGATTACTGACCGAGCTGGCGCTGGTGTGTCTGCCTGCGCTGGTGCTGGGTCTGCTGGTTGGCTATCTGCCGTGGTGGCTGTTACTGGCCGTGTGCGGCGTGCTGTTCTGGCACTTTAAAAATCTGATGCGGCTGTCGCACTGGCTGTGGATTGATCGTTCAATGACGCCGCCCACCGGGCGCGGCAGCTGGGAACCGCTGTTTTACGGCCTGTATCAAATGCAGTTGCGCAATCGCCGCCGCCGGCGCGAGCTGGGCAATCTGATCAAACGCTTTCGCAGCGGGGCCGAGTCGCTGCCGGACGCAGTGGTGCTCACCACCGAAGAGGGCACCATTTTCTGGTGTAACGGTCTGGCTCAGCAGCATCTCGGGCTGCGCTGGCCGGAAGATAATGGCCAGAATATCCTTAACCTGCTGCGCTACCCTGAATTCTCCCGCTATATCCGCCAGCGCGACTTCAACAAGCCGCTGACGCTGGTGCTGAATAATCAGCATCACATGGAGTTCCGCGTCATGCCTTACAGCGAAGGGCAGTGGCTGATGGTGGCGCGTGATGTCACCCAGATGCACCAGCTGGAAGGGGCGCGGCGTAACTTCTTCGCCAACGTCAGCCATGAACTGCGTACCCCGCTGACGGTGCTGCAGGGCTATCTGGAGATGATGGACGATGCCGGGATGAACGAGCGCACCCGCAGCAAGGCCCTCAGTACCATGCAGGAGCAGACGCGACGCATGGACAGCCTGGTGAAGCAGCTGCTGACGCTGTCACGCATCGAAGCGGCCCCCGCCATTGATCTGAAAGAGACGGTGGATGTGCCGACCATGCTGCTGCTGTTACAGCGCGAGGCGGAAACCCTCAGCCAGGGCCGGCACAGCATCCATTTCCACACCGATCCGCACCTGAAGGTGTTCGGCAATGATGAACAACTGCGCAGCGCGATTTCCAATCTGGTGTATAACGCAGTGAACCACACGCCGGATGGCACGCGCATCGACATCAGCTGGCTGCGCACCAAACAGGGCGCCGAATTTAAAGTGTGCGACAACGGGCCCGGCATCAGCGAGGAGCATCTGCCGCGCCTGACCGAACGCTTCTACCGCGTGGATAAAGCGCGCTCGCGCGCCACCGGCGGCAGCGGGCTGGGGCTGGCCATTGTTAAGCACGCGCTCGGCCACCACACCACGCGGCTGGAGATCAGCAGCGTGCCGCATCAGGAAACCTGCTTCCGCTTTGTGCTGCCACCGCGCTTGATTGTGGCGAACGGAATCCGCGAGAATGTGGCGCAGTAAACGCCACCGGACTCTGTGATGAAATCGCTGCTGCTCTCTCTTTTATTACTGTGCCCGCTGCTGGCGACGGCTCAGCAAAGCATGCTGACCGGCAACCTGAGCAGCGTCGGCTCGGACACGCTGGGCTATCTGATGACGCTGTGGGGCGAAGATTTCAGCCGTCAGTCTCCGGGCGTTAATGTGCAGGTGCAGGCGGCGGGATCGTCGACGGCGCCGACCGCGCTGGCCGCCGGGGCCGCTCAGCTTGGCGCCATGAGCCGTCCGATGCAGGTGGATGAGCGTCAGCTGTTTATCGCGCGCTATGGCTATGCACCGCTGGCGGTGCCGGTGGCGATGGATGCGCTGGTGGTGGTGGTTAATCAGGACAATCCGCTGTCGTCCATCAGTCAGCCGCAGCTGGATGCGCTGTTCTCCGTGACGCGGCTATGCGGCGCACAGCAGGTGCCACAGCGCTGGGGCGATGTTGGTCTGCATACGGCGAACTGGGCAACGCGCAGTATTCAGCGCTTTGGCCGTAACTCCGCTTCCGGCACCTGGGGCTTCTTCAAGCAGCAGGCGCTGTGTCGCGGCGATTTCCGCGCTGACGTCGCGGAGTTTCCCGGCTCGGCGGCGGTGGTGCAGGCGGTCGCCAGCACGCCGAACAGCATCGGCTACGCCAGTTTTGGCTTTCACCTGAGCGGCGTGAAAACCCTGCCAATCGTCACCGCCAGCGGCGACAGCGTTATGCCGGATGCCGAATCGATCCGCAGCGGCCGCTATCCGTGGTCGCGCCCGCTGTATATCTACGTTAACAAGGCGCCCGGCAAACCGCTGCCGCCGCTGGTCGCCGCCTTTCTGCAACAGGTGCTCTCTGCGCAGGGCCAGCGCCGCGTAACGGAGGCTGGCTACCTGCCGCTGTCCGACAGCCAGATCGCGCAGGCGCGCGCGGCGATTGCGCAAAACTAATTCACGCTGACCGATCATGAATTTTTTTCACGTCCCCTGAATTTTCTTCTATTGCCGCCGGCAGGGCGGCATGTCACTCTTATGGACATATAGCCATCCAGATGGCCAAAAATAACCATACGCAATTATACCCTGACGCAATTATGCGCCAGTGCAGGAGTGAATATGCAACGCAACACCGCCCCGTTCCGCGCCGATACCGTCGGCAGTTTTCTGCGTCCCGCTGCCATTAAGCAGGCACGCGAGCAGTTCGCCAGTGGCACCCTCAGCGCCGACCAGCTGCGTCAGGTAGAAGACGATGCGATTCGCCAGGTGGTGGAGCAGCAGCGCGCCAGCGGTCTGCAGGTGGTGACCGACGGTGAATTCCGCCGCGCCTGGTGGCACTTTGATTTCTTTGGCCATCTGCACGGCGTTGAGCTGTTTGAGGCCGATCAGGGCATTCAGTTCAACGGCGTGCAGACCAAAGCGCACGGCGTGAAGGTCACCGGCAAAGTCGCTTTTAACCCGCAGCATCCGATGCTGGACCATTTCCGCTTCCTGCAAAGCGTGGCTGGCGATGCGGTGGCGAAAATGACCATTCCCAGCCCGAGCGTGCTGCACTTCCGCGGCGGCCGTAAAGTGATTGATGCCACGGTGTATCCGGATCTGGAGCATTACTTCGCCGATCTGGCACAGACTTACAAAGAGGCGATCAAGGCGTTTTACGACGCTGGCTGCCGCTATCTGCAGCTGGATGACACCGTGTGGGCGTACCTGTGTTCAGGCGATCAGCAGCAGCAAATTCGCGAGCGCGGTGAAGATCCGCAACAGCTGGCGCACATTTATGCGCAGGTGCTGAATCGCGCGCTGGAAGATAAACCGGCGGATCTCACCGTCGGCCTGCACGTGTGCCGTGGTAACTTCCGCTCGACCTGGATCTCGGAAGGCGGCTACGAGCCGGTGGCGGAAATTCTGTTTGGCAGCGTGAACATCGACGCGTTTTTCCTCGAGTACGATAATGAGCGCTCCGGTGGCTTTGAGCCGCTGCGTTTCATCAAACCGGGTCATCAGCAGGTGGTATTAGGGCTGATCACCACCAAAACCGGCGAGCTGGAAGACGCTGCACAGGTGAAGGCGCGCCTGCAGGAAGCGGCGCAGTTTGTCAGCCTCGACCAGATTTGCCTCAGTCCGCAGTGTGGCTTTGCGTCAACGGAAGAGGGCAACAGCCTGACCGAAGCGCAGCAGTGGCAGAAGATTCGTCTGGTTGTCGACATCGCACAACAGGTGTGGTGATGCTGTAAAGTTGTGCAAACAGGCGCGTAAAGCGCGCCTTTTGTGCATCCCTGCGGCGGTTTCTGCAAGGAGATCGCCCGCTTTGCAGAAACTTTAAGCAAATCATCTCAGGTGTTTTCCGACTATTTCCTGCTTATCCACTGCGTTCTGACGCTTTCCTGTTATATCCTTCTGGTTTTCCGATCCTGTATTGCCTTTCTTCGCTATAAACGTTTTAATTTGCGCCGTTGTCGATTCATCCCTCTGTGAACAGAAGAAAAGCAGTTTAAATCACCTGCGCTGTACCGATTCGGCCCGCATAACGCACTGGTCAAGCCAGTTAAGCCATTGTTTTCGCGCATCCAGGGGACAACACAAACCCAACTTCCACCGCAACATCAGCTACAGGCAGTACAGAAGTTTATGACACATCGTTTAACCTCCAGGGACATCCTGGCGCTGGGCTTCATGACCTTTGCCCTGTTCGTTGGCGCAGGAAACATCATTTTCCCGCCTATGGTCGGTATTCAGTCTGGTGAACATGTCTGGATTGCCGCCTTCGGCTTCCTGATCACCGCGGTTGGTTTACCGGTGATGACCGTGATCGCGCTGGCGCGCGTTGGCGGCGGTATTGATGCGCTCAGCTCACCGATTGGTAAAGCGGCCGGTCTGCTGCTCGCCACCGTGTGCTATCTCGCCGTTGGCCCGCTGTTTGCCACGCCGCGCACCGCGACCGTTTCATTTGAAGTGGGGATTGCGCCACTGACCGGCGACGGCCCGCTGCCGCTGTTTATCTATAGCCTGGTGTACTTCGCGCTGGTGATCGGCATTTCGCTCTATCCGGGCAAGCTGCTGGACACCGTCGGCCACTTCCTCGCGCCGCTGAAAATTGTCGCGCTGACCATTCTGGGCGTTGCGGCGCTGCTGTGGCCGGCTGGCGGCATTTCGCCGGCCACCGCCGACTACCAGCGTGCGGCCTTCTCCAGCGGTTTCGTGAACGGCTATCTGACCATGGATACGCTCGGCGCGCTGGTGTTCGGTATCGTCATCGTTAATGCGGCGCGTTCGCGTGGCGTGGAAGACAGCAAACTGCTGACCCGCTATACCATGCTGGCCGGCGTGATCGCCGGTGTTGGCCTGACGCTGGTGTACCTCAGCCTGTTCAAGCTGGGCTCCGGCAGCGGCGCGATTGTCGATCAGAACGCTAACGGCGCGGCGATTCTGCATGCTTACGTGCAGCAGACCTTCGGCGGCATGGGCAGTGTCTTCCTCGCCGCACTGATTTTCGTCGCCTGTATGGTTACGGCGGTGGGCCTGACCTGCGCCTGCGCAGAATTCTTTGCGCAATACCTGCCGTTGTCGTATAAAGCGCTGGTGTTTATTCTCGGCCTGTTCGCCATGCTGGTGTCGAACCTCGGTCTCAGCCACCTGATTCAGATTTCGATTCCGGTGCTGACGGCTATCTATCCGCCGTGCATCGTACTGGTGGTACTGAGCTTTACCCTGAGCTGGTGGAATCGCAGCACGCGCATCATTGCGCCAACCATGCTGATCAGCCTGCTGTTTGGTATCGTCGATGCCATCAAAACCACCAGCTTTAAAGATGCGCTGCCGCTGTTTAGCCAGCATCTGCCGCTGGCCGATCAGGGTCTCTCCTGGCTGCCGCCGTCGCTGGCAATGCTGGTGATTGCTGCGGTGGTTGACCGGGTGAAAGGGCGTGAGCAGGTTGCCGTTCACCAGTAAGCGACATTGCTGTTAATTCCGACCACGGGCTTGCCCGTGGTTTTTTCATTTCCACAGGTACTGTTTGTTATGCAAGAAACCAATAAGCTCAAACGCGGACTGAGCACGCGCCACATCCGTTTTATGGCGCTGGGATCGGCGATCGGCACCGGGCTGTTTTACGGCTCGGCAGATGCCATCAAAATGGCAGGCCCCAGCGTACTGCTGGCCTACATCATCGGCGGCGCCGTGGCGTATATCATCATGCGCGCGCTGGGCGAGATGTCGGTTAACAATCCGCAGGCCAGCTCGTTTTCACGCTACGCGCAGGATTACCTCGGACCGCTGGCGGGCTATATCACCGGCTGGACGTACTGCTTTGAAATCCTGATTGTGGCGATCGCCGACGTCACGGCTTTTGGTATCTACATGGGCGTGTGGTTCCCGGAGGTGCCGCACTGGATTTGGGTGCTGTCGGTGGTGCTGATCATCGGCGCCATCAACCTGATGAGCGTGAAGGTGTTTGGCGAAGTGGAGTTCTGGTTCTCCTTCTTCAAAGTTGCCACCATCATCATCATGATCGTGGCCGGTTTCGGCATGATTTTCTGGGGCATCGGCAACGGCGGTCAGCCGACCGGCATCCATAACCTGTGGACCAACGGCGGCTTCTTTGCCCACGGTATCGTCGGCATGCTGCTGTCGCTGCAGATGGTGATGTTCGCCTACGGCGGCATTGAGATCATTGGCATCACCGCCGGCGAAGCTAAAGATCCGGCGAAATCGATCCCGCGCGCCATCAACTCCGTACCGCTGCGCATTCTGGTGTTCTATGTCGGCACGCTGTTTGTGATCATGTCGATCTATCCCTGGAACCAGGTCGGTACCGCAGGCAGCCCGTTCGTGCTGACTTTCCAGCACCTCGGTATCGCCGCCGCCGCCTCCATTCTGAACTTTGTGGTACTGACTGCCTCGCTGTCGGCGATTAACAGCGATGTGTTTGGCGTCGGTCGCATGCTGCACGGTATGGCGCAGCAGGGTCATGCGCCGAAGATGTTTATGAAGGTGTCGAATCGCGGCATTCCGTGGGTCACGGTGCTGGTGATGATGCTTGCCATGCTGGTGGCGGTGTACCTCAACTATCTGATGCCGGAAAAAGTGTTCCTGGTGATTGCCTCGCTGGCGACGTTTGCCACCGTGTGGGTGTGGATTATGATTCTGCTGTCGCAGATCGCGTTCCGCCACAAAATCGGCAAAGAACAGGCCGGTAAGCTGCAGTTTGCTCTGCCGGGCGGCAGTGCTACGGCGTGGGTGGGGGTGCTGTTCCTTGCCTTTATCATCGCGCTGATTGGCTACTTCCCGGATACGCGTATCTCGCTGTACGTCGGGTTTGCGTGGATTGTTCTGCTGCTGCTGGCGTGGCCGCTGGCGAAGAAACGTAAAGCGTAAGTAACTTTACAGCGGGCGAAGCGAGACTTCGCCCGCTGTGCATTACCAGTTTTTCCCCAGCGCCATCTCTCCGCCGTACGGATTCAGGTGATTATTGTCGTACCAGAGCGGCATGCCCTGATGAGTGACCAGACAACCCTGCGCATTACACAACGTCTCCTGCAGTGACAACACGCGCACGTCGCGCTGCTGATAATCCTTTAACAGATTTGCCACCGATGCGTTTGGCATCTGCATCTGCTGCGTGCGTTCCGCCGCCAGCGCCGCGCCATCCTGCGCGCTGAGCCAGCTATTCAGGCTGCGGCGCAGCGGCATATTGCGGTTATGGCTGTAGCGCAGCGGATCGAGCGTGATGGTCGGCACATCGTCAATCAGGGTGATCTTTTTCCCCGCCGCCAGCAGCTGCGCCACCACGGTATCCAGCCCGCTTTTCAGCGCCTGCAGATTGTCCTGCGCCGGATCGCGGAGACTGCGGAATCCGCTGCCCGGCTGCGTACTGAGGCCCGCAGCCCAGAACGCGCTGATCACCACTTCGTCTATTTTATCGCTCAGAATGATCGGCAAAACCCGCTGATTAAAATCGAGGCACTGCTGTGCATGCTGCGGTTTTTGCGGCATCGCGCGCGTGGCGTCAAGCAGGAAAGGGCAGGAGGCTTTGGTCAGCTGAAACAGCGGTTTCTGCTGCCGCCGGGCGTAATCGGCGACGTTAGACGCCAGCGCGGCGGCATGGCTGTCGCCAATCAGCGCTATCGCCGGTGTGTCACTCTGCGGCTGGCACTGCGCATCGCGGGCGGGCCGCGTGGCGCCGTAATCCAGCAGGCAGGGATCGCGCTGGGCGGCGACTTTCCATTCGTCGCCGAGCATCACCGCTTCACTGACGCGCGATTTCAGGCCACCGCTCTGCCACAGCAGCACCATGGCACCGGCTGCCAGCAGCGACGAAGCGCAGTAGCCGGGGATCAGCCAGCGCGTACCGCTGCGCGTCCGGCGGAATGGCTGTTCGATGAAGCGCCAGGAGAGCCAGGCGATGACCAGCGCCACGGCACAGATGCTCAACGCCTGCCAGATGCTGAGCGGCCGATCGCTGCAGATGCGCGCCAGACTGAGCAGCGGCCAGTGCCACAGATACCACGAGTAGGAAATTTTACCGATGAAGCGCATCGGCGCGTTCTCCAGCAGCCGCTGATTGAGCGGGCTGCGTGCACCGATCATCAGACAGGCCGCCAGCACCGGCAGCAGTGCCAGCCAGCCGGGAAAGCGATCGCTATGGCTGAGTAACAGCGTGGCACCGATGATCAGCAGCCAGCCAGCGAGATGACAGAGGCTGGCCAGCCGGCCGGTGACGGGGCGGGGTTGCCACAGCGCCAGCAGCACGCCGGCACCCAGCTCCCAGGCGCGGGTTGGCAGCAGATAAAACGCCTGAGTGCTGGAGAGGGGCGTTAACCACAGGCAGCCGGCCAGCGACAGCAGGCTGAGCAGTAGCACCACGCCGGTCATTGTGCGCCGCAGCCGCACGGCCAGCAGCAGAACAAACGGCAGCACGATATAGAACTGCTCCTCAATGCCCAGCGACCAGGTCATCAGCAGCGGATTGAGATCGGCATCCGCACTGAAATAGTCGCCACTCTTCAGTAACAGCATATTGGGCACCGAGAGAAACACCGCCATGCTGTATTTTGCCAGCTGGCTTAATTCCAGCGGTGATAACAGCAGATAACCGAGCAGCAGCAATACCATCAGCATAAAAAACAGGGCGGGCGCAATACGCCGGATGCGGCGTAAATAAAACTGATAAAACGAGAAGGTGCCGGCGGTAATTTCTTTACTGATAATACCGCCAATTAAAAAGCCGGAAATAACGAAAAAAATATCGACGCCAATAAAGCCGCCCGGCACGGCGCTGACGCCGCAGTGAAACAGCACAACCAATATAATGGCGACAGCGCGCAGACCATCGATATCCGGACGATAGCGCAGCGAGACAGGTACAGACATAACAGGATCCCAGTTATTCAATGTTAATTTGCGATTTTATTACTGCGGGTAAAAATAGCTCGGCGCATCCTGTCGCCGAAAAATGTAAAAAGAGAAAGGTATTACTAAGGGATGATTGACCCGTGCAGCATATCGCAGTTTTACAGCGCTAACGCTTTTAAGGGAAAAAAAAGAAAAGTCTCAGATAACCGTGCCCATCAGCTTGCAGTTTATTGCTGTAATTTCGCTGCAGGAATAAGCCGGCGTAATCTGTCTGGCTTAACCCGGTGGCTGGCGTCAGGGATAGTCCACGGGGATTACCGCGCGCTGATCAATGGCGGTGCGCCAGTGCTCAAGCGTCGATTGATAAGGACACAGCGTACCCACCGCCGTCTGGCGACAGTTTTGCTGATGCCACTCCTGGCGCAGCAGCGGGTGCTGCCGATCGATCGGCGTTAGCTGGCGCAGCGCATCCAGACTTTGCGCCTGAAAATAGACGCGCAGCAGCAGCGTCTGCGTCTGGTTATCGCGCCAGCGCTCAAACACCAGACTGCTGCCGGGCGGAATATTACCGCGCGCATAGCCGGGCAGTTGCCAGCTGAAGCCGATCAGCGTGCGTAACATGGCGATATTGGTGTCGTGTGCCACTAGCAGCAGCCAGCGGGTGGAGGACGTCGCCGCATCGTCCTGCAGGTTGCGCACCACCGCGTCCAGCAGAATCGACGCACGCTTTTGCGCGATATATGGCACATCATTACTCAGATCGTAATTGGCGGTCAGCAGCGGCAGCAGGGCGCTGATCTGCTGCGCCCGGGTGATGTTGCCCCACGCCAGCTGGCTGAACGGCAGATTTTCGCTCCAGCCGAGCCGTAAGGTTTCGGCCATGCTGGCCAGCACGCTGAGACCCTGCACGTAGGTATGGCCGCTTTTACTCTGCTTCAGCTGCCAGGGGCGATCGAAGAACGGGCAATCTGCCGCACACACCGCCTGCCTGAGCTGCTGCACGGCGGGCTGTAAACGCTGTTGCAGTGCGGTGAGATCGCCGGCGCGCGCCGCGACCGCTGCCCGCTCCGTGGCAGCATCCGTTTGGCCGAACGGCAGTTTTTCGCTCTGAAATAGCGGATCGACCGCCCCCGCGACGTGATGAACTGCCACATCGCAGCCAGGAAAGGCACCCTGCAGCAGCGCCTGCGCCGTGGCGCGGGTGCGCTGCAGCGGACTGGCGCGCACGTAGATTTGCCCGGCATCGGGACAGCCGGCGCGCAGCAGGCCGAGCTGGCGATAGTGTTCGCCCTGCCAGCGACCTTTATTCACGACCGCTGCATAACCGTGTGCGGTGAGTTCGCCGTCGGCGCTGCGCCAGCGCGGCCAGGCGCGCTGAGTGGCGGCTTCGATTTCCGTGCGGTTACCTGCGATGGGAGGACGCACGCCGTGACGGCTGATCTCTACCACTTTTTCCAGCTGGTAGCGCGGCTGCGCCTGCGCGGTGAGCGCCAGCAAAGCCAGCAGCGCGCTCAGCAGCAGACGTGTCATAGCGTTGGCTGTGCCGGCAGCAGCGCTTTGAGCTGCGGATAGAGCACCGCGTTGGCCAGCAGTACCGGATTACCCTGTTGCAGGCCATGGTGGCTGAGATAATCGTTGGTGACGCCGCCCGCTTCGCGCATCAGCACAATGCCAGGCAGGCCATCCCACGGATTCATATGCGCTTCGTAATAGCCAATCAGCCGGCCGGCGGCCGCCCAGGCGCTCATCAGCGCACCGGAACCGTTGCGGATAAACATGCCGCCCTGCGCCAGCAACTGGCTGATAAAGGTGGTCAGCGGTTCAATCGGCTGGCTGTTGGAGCTGCTGAGGCCCAGCAGCCCCTGATCGAGCCGCTGCGCGCTGTGTGCCTGAATGCGCTTGTCATTCACCCAGGCACCTTTGCCGCGGCAGGCGTGGAAGGTTTCCTGATGATTAGGATCGCTGACTACGCCAATCACCGGCTGATTGTCACAGACAATCGCCAGCGAGACGCACCAGTTGTGCAGGCCGTTAAGAAAGCTGCTGGTGCCGTCAATCGGATCGATGACCCAGATAAAGCGCGCGCCGCTGACGTCACCGCCGCTCTCTTCACCCAGCACCGCATCGTCAGGAAAACGCTCATGAATCAGGTGTTTTACCAGCAGCTCAACGTTGCGATCCGCCTCGCTGACCACATCCTGCAAATCCTTCTTATGCTCCACCACCAGCTGATGGCGCTGCTGATACCACGCCAGCGCGCGGCTGGCAGCGGTTTTCGCCACCTCACAGGCATAGTGATAACGGGCATCTAATTCGGTTAGCGTAGCTGATGACATTTTTCCCTCTTATCATTCACTGGCAATCGACGTGGCGAACCACGCCGGATAAAGCGCCATGGCTGTGTGACTGGCTTAACAAAAGTTAAGCAAGGCTTCATTAAGCCGCAGATGGCTGCGGCTGGCAAGGGGAGGCAATGCGGGGCAGCGGCAAATTGTGCTTCACAGCTGCCGGGCGCGCGCGGCGGCCATCAGGCGTGGATAGAACTGGAAAAACAGCGGTTCGAGCTGGGTGTAGTGGTCGACAAAATCCTGATAGGAGTCGCGCAGCGCCGCCAGCCGCGGCCGGCGATGCGCCATGCCGCTTAGCACGCGCGCCAGCCGCGCCGGGTCAGCATAGTGTTCAAACCAGCGTTCGCGCCACATTACCGCGTTGAGCTCGATAAAATCGCCCGGCGTGCCGGGCAGCTGCGGCACAATGTCGCGCTCGGCGGCGGCGCTAAAGGCGGACAGCGACTGCGCCGGATGCAGCTGATCCCAGTGGCGCGCCAGGAAGTGGTCCCAGATCACGTCGAGGGTGATTGGCGCTACGCGGCGCGTTTCGGCGCGGAACAGCTGACGCGCGCTGCGCACTTCCGGCAGGTTATCGGTCAGCACATCAATGCGCCGGTGCAGGGCAATACCGGCCACCACTGGCTGCGGCCACTGCGCCTCAACGTTGCCGCGCACAAAGTCGGCCAGCAGATTACCCAGCAGTGAGCTGTCGGCCAGGGTTGCGAGGTGAAGGTGAGCAAGAAAGTTCATGGCGCATTATAGGCAGAATCACACCGGCGCAGCCAGTTGTTCAGAATTGCCCACTTTTCCGCTAAACTATGCCGCCTGTTTTTTGAGTCCTGAAGAAGTGATGCATGCGTGTAGCCGATTTTGCCTTTGAATTACCGGAATCTTTGATCGCCCACTATCCGCAGGCGCAGCGCAGCGGTTGCCGCCTGCTGTCGCTGGATGGCCCGAGCGGGGCGCTGAACCATGGCGTGTTTACTGATGTGCTGGATAAGCTCAATCCGGGCGATCTGCTGGTGTTCAATAATACCCGGGTGATTCCGGCGCGCGTCTATGGCCGTAAAGCCAGCGGCGGCAAAATTGAGATGCTGGTTGAGCGCATGCTGGATGACAAACGCGTGCTGGCGCACGTGCGCGCCTCCAAAGCGCCGAAGCCGGGTGCCGAATTACTGCTGGGCGACGACGAAAGCGTCAAAGCCACCATGGTGGCGCGCCACGATGCGCTGTTCGAAATCGAGTTTGCGGACGATCGCGCGGTGCTGGATATCCTGAACAGCGTCGGCCATATGCCGCTGCCGCCTTACATCGATCGTCCGGATGAGGAAGCTGACCGCGAGCTGTACCAGACGGTGTACAGCGCGCGCCCCGGCGCGGTGGCAGCCCCGACCGCCGGTCTGCACTTCGATGAGCCGCTGCTGGCGGCGCTGAAGGCAAAAGGCGTGGAGATGGCGTTTGTAACGCTGCACGTCGGCGCTGGCACCTTCCAGCCGGTGCGCGTAGAGAACATCAACGATCACATCATGCACTCTGAATATGCCGAAGTGCCGCAGGACGTGGTGGACGCGGTGCTGGCGTGCAAAGCGCGCGGTAACAA
Source organism: gamma proteobacterium symbiont of Axiagastus rosmarus (assembly GCF_059730925.1). NCBI lineage: Bacteria > Pseudomonadati > Pseudomonadota > Gammaproteobacteria > gamma proteobacterium symbiont of Axiagastus rosmarus. Next base: position 3,067,945 of record NZ_AP035925.1, on the reverse strand, counting down.
AGTGGTGGCTGTGGGCACCACCTCGGTGCGATCGCTGGAGAGCGCAGCGCAGGCCTGCCAGGATGGGCTGATCGCGCCGTTTTTCGATGACACGCAGATCTTTATCTATCCGGGCTATCACTATCAGGTGATTGATGCGCTAATCACCAACTTCCACCTGCCAGAATCGACGCTGATTATGCTGGTTTCGGCGTTTGCCGGTTATCAACACACCATGGCGGCTTATCAGAGCGCGGTGGCGGAGCAGTACCGTTTCTTTAGCTACGGGGATGCGATGTACATCACCCGTAATCCACAGGCTCCCGACGAAATCGTTGGTGGCTGAGTAATCAGACTGTTTCTCTGATTATCGAAAGAGGTCAATGTGAAATTTGAATTAGATACCACCGACGGGCGCGCGCGCCGTGGCCGTCTGGTCTTTGATCGCGGCGTCGTGGAAACCCCGGCGTTTATGCCGGTCGGCACCTACGGCACGGTCAAAGGCATGACGCCGGAAGAAGTGAAAGAGACCGGCGCGCAGATCCTGCTGGGCAACACTTTCCACCTGTGGCTACGCCCGGGGCAGGAGATCATGAAACTGCACGGCGACCTGCACGATTTCATGCACTGGCAGGGACCGATCCTGACCGACTCCGGCGGCTTCCAGGTGTTCAGCCTCGGTGATATCCGTAAGATCACTGAAGCCGGCGTGCATTTCCGCAACCCCATCAACGGCGACCCGATTTTCCTCGACCCGGAAAAATCGATGGAGATTCAGTACGATCTCGGCTCCGATATTGTGATGATTTTCGACGAATGTACGCCGTATCCGGCGGACTGGGATTACGCTAAACGCTCGATGGAGATGTCACTGCGCTGGGCGCAGCGCAGCCGCGACCGCTTTGACGCGCTCGGTAACAAAAATGCGCTGTTTGGCATTATTCAGGGCGGGGTTTACGAAGATTTACGTGATGTCTCGGTTAAAGGTCTGGTAGAGATTGGCTTTGATGGGTACGCTGTGGGCGGCCTGGCGGTGGGTGAACCGAAAGAGGACATGCACCGCATCCTGGAACACGTCTGTCCGCAAATTCCGCAAGACAAACCGCGTTATTTGATGGGCGTCGGCAAACCGGAAGATCTGGTGGAAGGCGTTCGCCGCGGTATCGATATGTTTGACTGCGTTATGCCAACGCGTAACGCGCGCAATGGCCATCTGTTCGTCACCGATGGCGTGGTGAAAATCCGCAATGCGAAATACAAAGATGATACCGCGCCGCTGGATGCGGAGTGTGATTGTTACACCTGTCGCAATTACACGCGTGCCTACTTGCATCATCTTGATCGCTGTAACGAAATACTGGGCGCACGTCTGAACACCATCCACAATCTGCGCTATTACCAGCGTCTGATGGCGGGTTTACGCCAGGCCATCGAAGAGGGTAAATTAGAGCACTTTGTTAGCGAGTTCTACCAACGGACGGGCAAAGCGGTTCCACCGTTAAACGTCTGATAATTCTATCAATGAGGGAAATTTAATGAGCTTTTTCATTTCTGACGCCGTGGCCGCAGCTGGCGCTCCGTCTCAGGGAAGTCCGTATTCTCTGGTGATCATGCTGGTGGTTTTTGGTCTGATTTTCTACTTCATGATCCTGCGTCCACAGCAGAAGCGCGCCAAAGATCACAAAAAGCTGATGGATTCCATCTCCAAAGGTGATGAAGTGCTGACCAACGGTGGCCTGGTGGGCCGCGTAACGAAAGTGGCTGAAACCGGCTACATCGCTATCGCCCTGAACGACACCACTGAAGTAGTGATTAAACGTGATTTCGTGGCCGCCGTTCTGCCGAAAGGTACAATGAAGGCGCTGTAATTTATTCTTCCCGAAGGGAACTGCCGTGTTAAACCGTTATCCTTTGTGGAAGTACATCATGCTGGTCGTCGTGATTCTCGTCGGCCTGCTGTATGCGCTTCCTAACCTTTATGGTGAGGATCCGGCCGTTCAGATCACTGGTGCGCGCGGTGGCGCCGCCAGTGAGCAAACGTTGGATCAGATCCAGACCGTATTAAAACAAGACAATATCCAGAGCAAATCCCTCGCGCTGGAAAATGGTGCCATTCTGGCCCGTTTCGCTAACACGGATATTCAGCTGCGCGCGCGTGAAGCCATCACCAATGCGCTGGGCGAAGATTTCGTCGTGGCGCTCAACCTGGCCCCTGCCACACCGCGCTGGCTGACCATGCTGGCCGCTGAACCGATGAAACTCGGCCTCGATCTGCGCGGCGGCGTGCACTTCCTGATGGAAGTCGACATGGATACTGCCCTCGGCAAGCTGCAGGAGCAGAATGCTGATGGCCTGCGCAGCGATCTGCGCGAAAAAAATATCCCTTACACCAACGTTAGCAAAATCGCTAACTATGGCACCGAAATACGCTTCCGCGACGGCGCCAGCCGTGATGCGGCCATCAGCTATCTGACGCCGCGCCATCGCGACCTGGTGATCACCAGCGCTGGCAGCGACACGCTGCGTGCGGTGATGACCGATGCGCGTCTGAGTGAAGCGCGCGAATATGCGGTGCAGCAGAACATCAACATCCTGCGTAACCGTGTGAACCAGCTGGGTGTAGCTGAGCCGCTGGTACAGCGTCAGGGCGCTGACCGCATCGTGGTTGAGCTGCCGGGTATCCAGGATACCGCGCGTGCTAAAGAGATTCTGGGTGCTACCGCAACGCTGGAGTTCCGCCTGGTCAACACCTCGGTGGATCCGAGCGCTGCCGCCAGCGGCCGCGTGCCGGGTGACTCGGAAGTGAAAAAGACGCGTGAAGGTCAGCCGGTGGTGCTGTACAAGCGCGTGATTCTCACCGGTGACCACATCACCGACTCGACGTCCAGCATGGATGAGTACAACCAGCCGCAGGTGAATATCTCGCTTGATGGCGCCGGCGGTAACATCATGTCCAACTTCACCAAGGACAACATCGGCAAGCCGATGGCGACCCTGTTTGTGGAGTACAAGGACAGCGGTAAGAAAGATGCGAACGGTCGTGCGATTCTGGTGAAGCAGGAAGAAGTGATTAACGTGGCGAACATTCAGTCGCGCCTCGGCAACAGCTTCCGAATTACCGGTATCAGCAATCCGAACGAAGCGCGTCAGCTGTCGCTGCTGCTGCGTGCCGGTGCGCTGATTGCGCCAATCCAGATTGTGGAAGAGCGGACCATCGGTCCAACCATGGGCCAGCAGAACATCACGCAGGGTCTCGAAGCCTGTCTGTGGGGTCTGATCGCCTCCATCATCTTTATGGTGGTGTTCTACAAGAAGTTTGGTCTGATTGCGACCAGCGCACTGCTGTGCAACCTGGTGCTGATTGTCGGCATCATGTCACTGTTACCGGGCGCCACGCTCACCATGCCGGGCATTGCCGGTATCGTGCTGACGCTGGCGGTGGCGGTGGATGCTAACGTGTTGATTAACGAACGTATTAAAGAAGAACTGCGTAACGGACGCTCGGTACAGCAGGCGATTCATGAAGGCTATAAAGGCGCCTTCTCCAGTATCGTCGACGCCAACGTCACCACGCTGATTAAAGTAATCATTCTTTATGCGGTCGGTACCGGCTCGATCAAAGGGTTTGCGATCACCACGGCTATCGGTATCGCGACTTCCATGTTCACCGCTATCGTCGGCACCCGTGCCATCGTTAACCTGGTGTACGGCGGCAAACGCATCAATAAGCTGTCTATCTGAGGAGTGCGTTGTGGCACAGGAATATAGTATTGAACAGCTGAACCATGGGCGTAAAGTCGTCGACTTTATGCGCTGGGACACGCTGGCCTTTATCATCTCCGGCCTGCTGATTGTGGCGTCCATCGCCATTATCGGTGTGCGCGGCTTTAACTGGGGGCTCGATTTCACCGGCGGGACGGTGATTGAGATCAACCTCGAGAAGCCGGCGGATCTGGATGCGCTACGTGACGGGCTGGTGAAGGCAGGCTTTGAGGAGCCGCTGATACAGAACTTTGGCAGCAGCCGTGATGTGATGGTGCGTATGCCACCGACCACCGGCAATGCAGGCCAGGAGCTGGGCAACAAAGTGGTCGCCTCGATCAACCAGACGACGCAGCAGAACGCGACCGTGAAGCGAATTGAGTTCGTGGGCCCGAGCGTGGGCAGCGATCTGGCGCAGGCCGGGGCGATGGCGCTGCTGTCGGCGCTGATTGCGATTCTGATCTACATCGGCTTTCGCTTTGAGTGGCGTCTGGCGCTGGGCACCGTGCTGGCGCTGGCGCACGACGTGATCATCACCTGCGGCATTCTGTCGCTGTTCCACATCGAGATCGATCTGACGATTGTGGCGTCGCTGATGTCGGTGATTGGTTACTCGCTCAACGATAAGATCGTGGTTTCCGACCGTATTCGTGAGAACTTCCGCAAAATCCGTCGCGGTTCTTCTTACGACATCACTAACGTGTCGCTGACCCAGACGCTGAGCCGTACGTTGATCACCTCGATCACCACGCTGGCGATGATCCTGATCCTGTTCATCTTTGGTGGCGCACTGCTGAAAGGCTTCTCGCTGACCATGCTGATCGGTGTCACCATCGGTACCATTTCGTCGATCTACGTGTCGTCCGCGCTGGCGCTGAAGCTGGGCATGAAGCGTGAACACATGCTGGTGCAGAAAGTGGAGAAAGAGGGCGCCGATCAGCCTTCGATTCTGCCGTAATTGTGCCGGAGAAATGAAACGGGCTGCCTGAGTGCAGCCCGTTTTTTTTATGCCTGACGCCAGAATTACTGGCCTGCGACAATCGCGCCGCTGGCGTCCGTCACCGCCTGCACATCATGCACGCGCACGTAGCCGGGCTGACCCGGTGCCAGCCCGCTGAGGCGCAGCGGTACGCTAACCGAACTGCGCGGCATCAGACTGGCGGGCACGGTAATGGTCTGGCTCAGGCTGTCGGCGTTCAGCGGCTTGCCGCTGGCGGGATCCATTTCGCCCCATACCACGCGGGCGCTGAGCGCCGGCACCGGCTTATCATCGGTTGAACGGATATTCAGGTTAGCGCGGCTGCCGCTGGCTTCCCCCTCAACGTGCGACAGCGACAGGCGCAGTTTACCCAGCTGCGTCTGCAGCTCTACCGGCGTATTCGCCTGCGGGAGTAACCATGCGCCCTGCGTCGACTGGCTGTTGAGCTGCCCCTGAATCTCCAGCGCGCTGGCCTGACTGGTCAGTTTGCGCATCTGCTGGTTGAGCTGGCTCACTTCCTGATGCAGCGCTTTGACCTGAGGTGAAGCGGGGGTGGAGCTGCAACCACTGAGCACCAGCGCAGCAAGCGCTGCTGGCACCCAAATCATCCTGAACGTCATGCAATGTCCTTCCGGTTATTTAGGGATACGTAAAACCTGGCCGGGATAGATCTTATCAGGATGCGTCAACATTGGCTTGTTCGCCTCAAAGATCTTGTTGTATTCGTTCGGCGTGCCGTACACCTGCTTCGAGATAGCGCTCAGGGTATCGCCTTTTTTCACCGTGTAGAATTCGGCCTGCGCGGCGCTGTCACTGGTGGTGACGTTATCTTCCACTTTGGTGATGCCGGCCACGTTACCCGCCGCCACCAGAATCTTCTCTTTCAACTCCTGCGAGATACCGTCACCGCTGACCTTCACGGTATCGCCCTGCACGTCGACTTTCACTTTATCGCTGTCGGGCAGGCCGAGTTGATTAATGTGCTCCTGCAGCTTTTTGCTCTGGTCATCGCCGCCTGACACCGCATCCCACAGTTTTTCACCCGCTTCTTTGACGAAATTGAATAAACCCATACATCCTCCTGTCATTAAGCCGGATTGGCTCTCTAAGCTTAGTAACTTTTCACGGTTTGCTGTAACCGTCAGGCGTCGCTGTGAGCCAGGTGGCGATTCTCCGCCCTGTATTTTGTTGCAACCGGGAACGCGCTACACTATCTGCCCCCAATTCTCGCGACAGGAAACGTCATGCATTGCCCATTCTGCTCCGCTGTGGACACCAAAGTGATTGATTCACGTCTGGTTAGTGAGGGCTCCTCAGTGCGCCGCCGCCGCCAGTGCCTGGTGTGCCATGAGCGTTTTACCACCTTTGAAGTGGCCGAGCTGGTAATGCCGCGCGTGGTGAAAAGCAACGACGTGCGCGAACCCTTTAACGAAGATAAGCTGGCCAGCGGCATGATGAAGGCGCTGGAGAAGCGTCCGGTGAGCGCGGATGCCGTCGACAACGCGGTCAATCACATCAAAACCCAGCTGCGCGCCACCGGCGAACGTGAAATTCCCAGCAAGCTGATTGGTAACCTGGTGATGGAAGAGCTGAAGAAGCTGGATAAAGTTGCTTATATTCGCTTCGCATCGGTGTACCGCAGTTTTGAAGATATTCGTGACTTTGGCGAAGAGATCGCCCGCTTACAGGATTAATCCATGACCGATGCGCACTACATGGCGCGCGCGCTGGAACTGGCGCGGCGCGGACAATATACCACCACCCCGAATCCTAACGTCGGCTGCGTTATCGTGCGCGAAGGCGAGATCGTGGGCGAAGGCTGGCATCAGCGCGCCGGTGAACCGCACGCGGAAGTGCACGCGCTGCGCATGGCCGGTGACCACGCACGCGGTGCGACCGCCTATGTCACGCTGGAACCCTGCAGCCATCACGGTCGGACGCCGCCGTGCTGCGATGCGCTGATTGCCGCCGGCGTCAGCCGGGTGGTCGCGGCGATGCAGGATCCTAATCCGCAGGTGGCCGGGCGCGGCTTGTATCGTTTACAGCAGGCCGGCATCGACGTGAGTCACGGCCTGATGATGAACGAAGCGGAAGCGCTCAATCGCGGTTTTCTCAAACGCATGCGTACCGGTTTTCCGTGGATTCAGCTCAAACTGGGTGCCTCGCTGGATGGCCGTACCGCCATGGCCAGCGGCGAAAGCCAGTGGATCACTTCCGCAGCGGCAAGGCGCGATGTGCAACGTTTACGTGCCCGCAGTTCAGCTATTCTTACCACCAGTGCCACCGTGCTGGCGGACAATCCGTCGCTGACGGTGCGCTGGGATGAACTGAGCGAGACCGTGCGCCAGCAGCTGGATGAGAGCCAGCTGCGTCAGCCGGTGCGGGTGGTGATCGACAGCCAGCAGCGCGTGACGCCCCAGCACCGTTTGATCGCCCAGCCCGGCGAAACCTGGCTGATGCGCACGGAGGCTGATGCACAAAGCTGGCCGCCGGGCGTGAGTCAGATTGAGGTGCCGCCGCGCGGTGAGCAGCTCGATCTGGTGGCGATGATGATGCTGCTCGGTCAGCGTCAGATCAACAGCGTGTGGGTTGAGGCCGGTGCCGGTCTGGCCGGTGCGCTGCTGCAGGCCGGCCTGGTGGATGAACTGATCGTTTATCTGGCGCCGAAACTGCTGGGTAATGCCGCGCGCGGCCTGTGTGCGCTGCCGGGACTGGAAACGCTGGCCGATGCGCCAGCGCTGAATTTTAGCGACGTGCGTCAGGTTGGCGACGATTTACGGCTGACCCTGACACCACGCTGAGCATGCACGGAAAAGCCTGAGCGCGTTGCCGAAGAGTATGATAGAATCCGCCCCCTTCTGCGGGGCCATAAAACAAACACCCAAAGGATATGTATGAAAGTTATCGAAGCTGCTGTTGCCACGCCTGATGCCAATATTGCCATCGTAATTGCGCGTTTTAACAATTTCATCAATGACAGCCTGCTGGACGGTGCAGTTGACGCGCTGAAGCGTATTGGCCAGGTCAAAGCGGAAAACATCACCGTGGTCTGGGTACCGGGCGCTTACGAGCTGCCGCTGGCGGCACGCGCCCTGGCGAAAACCGGCAAGCACGACGCGATCGTTGCACTGGGCACGGTGATCCGTGGCGGTACCGCACACTTCGAATACGTGGCGGGTGAAGCCAGCTCCGGCATCGCTCACGTAGCGATGAACAGCGAAATTCCGGTGACCTTCGGCGTCCTGACCACCGAAAACATCGAGCAGGCGATTGAACGCGCCGGCACCAAAGCGGGTAACAAAGGCGCCGAAGCGGCCCTGACCGCACTTGAAATGATTAACGTATTGAAAGCCATCAAAGCCTGATTTTTGTAAGGGGAATTTTGTGAAACCTGCTGCTCGTCGTCGCGCCCGTGAGTGCGCTGTCCAGGCGCTTTACTCCTGGCAGTTGTCTAACAACGACATTGCCGATGTGGAATACCAGTTTCTGGCGGAACAAGACGTCAAAGACGTCGATATTAGCTATTTCCGCGAACTGCTGGCCGGTGTGGCGACCAACAGCGCGTTCCTGGACGGCCTGATGAAGCCTTACCTGTCGCGCCAGCTGGAAGAGCTGGGCCAGGTAGAAAAAGCCATACTGCGCATTTCGCTCTATGAACTGAGCAAGCGTGACGATGTGCCGTACAAAGTGGCGATCAACGAAGGTATCGAACTGGCTAAAGTGTTTGGTGCTGAAGACAGCCATAAATTTGTTAACGGCGTGCTGGATAAAGCCGCTCCGCAAATTCGACCGAACAAAAAATAAGTGCAAAAGGCCGGCTCACCGGCCTTTTTTCATTGAGACCTGACTTATGTCCTGTGGTGAATTCGAACTGATCGCACGTTATTTTAACCGCGTCACCAGCTCCCGCCGCGATGTGGAGAAGGGAATTGGTGACGACTGCGCGTTACTTAACGTGCCGGAAAAACAGACGCTGGCCATCAGCACCGATACGCTGGTGGCGGGCGTGCATTTCTTACGTGATATCCATCCGGCCGATCTCGGCTACAAAGCGCTGGCGGTTAACCTGAGCGACCTGGCAGCGATGGGCGCCGATCCGGCATGGTTAACGCTGGCGTTAACCCTGCCCGAAGTGGATGAGCCCTGGCTGGCGGCGTTCAGCGACAGCCTGTTTGAGCTGCTGGATTATTACGATATGCAGCTGATCGGCGGCGATACCACGCGCGGGCCGCTCAGCCTGACGCTGGGCATTCATGGCCTGGTGCCGGCCGGCCGTGCGCTGAAGCGCGCCGGGGCTAAACCGGGTGACTGGATTTTTGTCACCGGCACGCTGGGCGACAGCGCTGCTGGTCTGTCGCTGCTGCAGCACCATCATCGCCTGAACGATCCGGCGGTGCATGAAGTGCTAATCAAGCGCCATCTGCGCCCGATGCCGCGCGTGCTGCAGGGCCAGGCGCTGCGCAATCTGGCGACATCAGCCATCGATCTGTCCGATGGCCTGATCTCCGATCTCGGCCACATTCTCACCGCCAGCCGCGTCGGTGCCCGCATCAATCTGGATGCGCTGCCGCTGTCGGCTGCGTTGCGCGATCACTTTGAGCCTGAGCAGGTGCTGCGCTGGGCGCTGAGCGGGGGTGAAGATTATGAGCTGTGCTTTACCGTGCCGGAAGTCAATCGTGGTGCACTGGATGTGGCGCTGGGCCATCTTGGCGTGGCGTATACCTGCATCGGCCAGATCGCGCCGGAAGCAGAAGGGCTGACGCTGCTGGAGAACGGCAAGCCGCGCAGTTTCCATCACAAGGGATTTGATCACTTTGACGCTAAATAAAGATGTGGCTAAAAGCCGTCTGCGCATGGCCAATCCGTGGCACCTGCTGGCGACCGGTTTTGGCAGCGGCCTGAGCCCGATTATGCCCGGCACCGCCGGTTCAATTGCCGCCATTCCCTTCTGGTGGCTGATGACGCTGCTGCCGCTGCAGCTGTATTCGCTGCTGGTGCTGATTGGCATCAGCGTGGGTGTCTACCTGTGTCACCGCACCGCGCGTGATATGGGCGTGCACGACCATGGCAGCATCGTGTGGGATGAGTTCATCGGCATGTGGATTACGCTGATGGCGATACCGGCGATGAGCTGGCAATGGGTGCTGGCCGGCTTTGTGATTTTCCGTATTTTTGACATGTGGAAGCCGTGGCCGATTCGCTGGTTCGACCGTAACGTGCACGGCGGCATGGGCATTATGGTCGATGACATTATCGCCGGGGTCATTTCAGCGGCGATTTTGTATGGGTTGGGGCTGGTGCTTTAATGTGCCAGGTGCGCATGAATGCGCACCCTACAGAAAGCGTTGCCATGAATGCGTTGCCGCAGGCAGATCGCCAGGAATGCGTAGACCACAGGCAGGTCGCCATGCATGCGCTGCCTGTGACATCAGGTCGCCCTGAAGGCGACCTGACTGGACCGTTACTCGAATCCCACCACCGGATGCGGTTGGTAGACGCTCTCCAGCTCGGCGATATCGGTTGAACTCAGCTCCACGTCGACGGCTTTCACCAGCTCGGCAAACTGCTGCTCGCGCGAGGCACCAATAATCGGCGCGGTAACCACCGGCTTATGCAGCAGCCACGCCAGCGCCACCTGCGCGCGCGTCACGCCTTTGTCCGCAGCCACCGTTGCCAGCCGTTGCGCAATGGCCGCGTCATTCTCTTCGGTGCCGGTATAGAGTTTTTCCATTACGTTATCCGACACTGAACGCGCAGTGGTTTCTCCCCACGGACGCGTCAGCTTACCGCGCGCCAGCGGGCTCCACGGCAGCACCGCGATGCCTTCGCGCTGGCACAGCGGATGCATCTCCTTCTCTTCTTCGCGCTGAATCAGATTGTACTGATCCTGCATACTGACAAAACGCGCCCAGCCATGCTGCTGCTGTAACTGCAGCGCCTGCGCAAACTGTGTGGCATGCATCGAGGAAGCCCCGATGTAACGCGCTTTGCCTGACCGCACTACCTGATCGAGCGCTTCCAGCGTCTCTTCAATCGGCGTGGCGTAATCCCAGCGATGAATCTGCAGCAGATCGACATACTCCATGCCAAGCCGCGTCAGGCTGTCATCAATCGACTGCAGAATATTGGTGCGCGACAGCCCCTGCGACAGGTTGCTCAGCGGAAAGTAGACTTTGGTCGCCACCACCACCCGATCGCGCTGCGCATAATCTTTGAGCGCGCGGCCGAGGATCTCCTCACTGCTGCCGTCGGAGTAGCTGTTAGCGGTGTCGAAGAAGTTGATGCCCGCGTCCAGCGCCTGCTTAATCAGCGGTCGGCTGCTCTCTTCCGGCAGCGTCCAGGCGTGGTTACCGCGCAGCGGATCGCCATAGGTCATACAGCCTAAACAGAGACGTGAAACCTGCAGATCGGTCTGGCCTAAACGAACGGTTTTCATGAAGGGCTCCTGCTCTTATGCGTGGGGTTTTACCCTCAAGCATAGCAGCAGGAGCGGGGAAGGGCGGTTACTGCGCCAGCCAGGCGGCGATTTGCTGCTGGATGCCTGCGGCGTCCAGCTGATAATCCTGACGCACTTCTTCCTGCGTCCCCTGCGGAATGAACTCATCCGGCAGGCCGAGGTTAAGCACCGGCACGCGCAGGCGTTTCGCCATCACGTATTCATTGACGCCGCTGCCGGCACCGCCTTTGATCGCGCCTTCTTCCAGCGTAATCAGCGCGTCGTGGCTGGCCGCCAGTTCGCTAATCAGGGCTTCATCCAGCGGCTTAACAAAGCGCATGTCGACCAGCGTGGCGTTGAGCGCGTCGGCGGCGGCCTGCGCTTCCGGCAGCAGAGTACCAAAGTTGAGGATGGCCAGCTGCTCGCCGCGACGCCGGATGACCCCTTTGCCAAGCGGCAGGCTGGCCAGCGGTTCCAGCGTGGCGCCGGTGCCGGTGCCGCGCGGATAGCGCACCGCGCTCGGGCCATCCTGATAGTGGTAGCCGGTGTAAAGCATCTGACGACACTCGTTTTCATCGCTTGGCGTCATGATCACCATGCCCGGCACGCAGCGCAGATAGGCGATATCAAACGCCCCCTGGTGCGTCTGGCCGTCGGCACCCACGATACCGCCGCGATCGATAGCAAACAGGACCGGCAATTGCTGAATTGCCACGTCGTGAATCACCTGATCGTAGGCGCGCTGCAGGAAGGTAGAGTAAATCGCCACCACCGGTTTGTAACCGCCGATGGCCATGCCTGCGGCGAACGTCACCGCATGCTGCTCGGCGATCGCCACGTCAAAATACTGCTGCGGATAATCACGCGAGTAGCTCACCATGCCGGAGCCTTCGCGCATGGCCGGCGTCACGGCCATCAGCCGCGCATCGTCGGCGGCCATCTCGCTCAGCCAGTTACCAAAGATTTTCGAGTAGCTCGGCAGGCCCGGCGCGCTTTTCGGCAGCGAGCCGCTGGCCGGATCGAATTTTGGCACCGCGTGCCAGGTAATCGGATCTTCTTCCGCCGGCGCGTAGCCCTTGCCCTTTTTGGTCATGATGTGCAGGAACTGCGGCCCTTTCAGATCGCGCATATTCTTCAGCGTACTGACCAGCGTCAGCACATCGTGACCGTCGACCGGACCGATATAGTTAAAGCCCAGCTCCTCAAACAGCGTGCCCGGCACCACCATGCCTTTCAGGTGCTCTTCGGTGCGCTTCACCAGCTCTTTGATCGGCGGCAGCCCGCCCAGCACGCGCTTGCCGCCTTCGCGCAGGCGTGAATAGGTTTTCCCCGAGAGAATCTGCGCCAGGCGATTGTTCAGCGCGCCCACGTTCTCAGAGATCGACATCTCGTTGTCGTTGAGGATCACCAGCATGTCCGGCTTGATATCACCGGCGTGGTTCATGGCTTCAAACGCCATGCCCGCGGTAATCGCGCCGTCGCCAATAATACAGGCGGTGCGGCGACCTTTGCCTTCGCGTTCGGCGGCCACGGCCATGCCGAGACCGGCGCTGATGGACGTCGACGAGTGGCCCACGCTCAGCACGTCATATTCGCTTTCGCCGCGCCACGGGAACGGGTGCAGGCCATTTTTCTGACGGATAGTGCCGATACGGTCGCGGCGGCCGGTCAGAATCTTGTGCGGATAGGCCTGATGGCCGACGTCCCACACCAGATGATCAAACGGGGTGTTATACACATAATGCAACGCGACGGTCAGCTCGACGACGCCCAGACCCGAAGCAAAGTGGCCGGACGAGCGGCTCACGCTGTCCAGCAGATACTGACGCAGCTCGTCGCACAGGTCCGGAAGTTTTTCTTTAGGCAGTAAACGTAATTCCTGAACCGTGCCTGCTAACGCCAGTGTCGGGTATTTTGCAATATCAAAACTCATCAGAGACTCATTATATAAGTTATTTATCGCGTTCAATTATAAAGCTGGCCAGCGCCTGCAGAGCGGACGTGTCATACGACTGTGCCGCCAGCACCTCCAGCGCGCCCAGTGCTTCGCGATAGAGATCCTGCGCTTTGGCCCGCGCGTTATCCAGTCCCAGCAGCGCCGGGTAAGTACTTTTCCCCAGCGCCTGATCGGCTCCCTGGGTTTTGCCCAGAACGGCGGTATCGCCGACCACATCAAGGATGTCATCCTGCACCTGAAACGCCAGTCCGATGGCGTTGGCGTAGATATCCAGCTGCGGCAGCGCATCGCGGCCCGCGGCACCCGCAGTGAGGGCGCCGAGACGCACGGCGGCGCGGATCAGCGCGCCGGTTTTATGGCGATGGATCTGCTCCAGCTGGTTCAGGTCCACGGATTGGCCTTCGGCGGCTAAATCCAGCGCCTGGCCACCGCACATGCCGGCCACGCCGCTGGCCTGCGCCAGTTCGGAAATCATGGCAATGCGATCCTGCGGGCTTACGCCGGGCATCGGCTGGTCCGCAAGAATGGTAAACGCCAGGGTTTGCAGGGCATCGCCGGCCAGAATCGCCGTGTCTTCGCCATATTTGATATGGCAGGTTGGCTGCCCGCGACGTAACGCATCGTCGTCCATCGCCGGCAGGTCATCATGAATCAATGAGTAAGCGTGAATGCACTCCACCGCTGCGGCGGGGGCATCCAGGCTGGCCGCCTCGGCGCGCAGCATCTCGCCAGTGGCATACACCAGAAACGGGCGCAGGCGCTTACCGCCTAATAGTGCCCCATATTGCATGGCGTTCACCAGAGGAGAACTCTGAAAAGGAAGTGGATCTATTAAGCGCGTCAACGCCTGGTTCACGCGCTCATGGTAGGCGCGCTGCAGTTGCACGAAATCCATTACTCATTTTCCGGCGTGAAAGGGGTGAGCGGGGCGTCTTTGTCGTCGCTCAGCAGAATCTGCACGCGCTGTTCCGCCGCCTGCAGGGTTTGCTGGCCGCTGCGTGCCAGCTGTACGCCGCGCTCGAATTCATTCAGCGCCTCTTCCAGCGGCAGTTCGCCACTCTCCAGACGGCTGACAATTTGTTCCAGCTGCTGCAGTGCGTTTTCAAAACTCACGGGCGCTTCGGCTTTTTTCGGCATAATCAGTGTCGACTCACAGGTTGGGACATTATGTTGCAATCGGTCATGGTAGCCGACGGGCATTGATTAGCAAAATAATCAATGCGGCGAAGGTTGCTTACAGCAGTCACCCGACAAAGGTGATATACTTGCGCGCCTCGGATGCGGTGGCTGATGCCAACCCGCAATTATATGATTTTACCAGCTAAGTGTTGATGATTTTAGCACTTATTTGCCCAACGAAGCTGTGTCGCCATGAAGTTTATCATCAAGCTCTTCCCTGAAATCACCATCAAAAGTCAGTCGGTGCGCCTGCGCTTTATCAAAATTCTGACCGGTAACATCCGTAATACCCTGCGCACCCTCGACGAAGAGATCGCCGTGGTGCGCCACTGGGATCACATCGAAGTGCGCGCGAAGAAGGAAGCGCTGCGTGCCACCGTCACGGAAGAGCTGACGCGCATTCCCGGTATCCACCATGTGCTGGCGGTCGAAGACCGCGCCTATACCGACATGCACGATATCTTCGAGCAGACGCTGGCGCTCAACCGCGAGCGGCTGGAAGGCAAGAGCTTCTGCGTGCGCGTAAAGCGTCGCGGCAAGCATAGCTTTAGCTCGCAGGATGTGGAGCGCTACGTCGGCGGCGGTCTCAATCAGCACATTGAAAGCGCGCGCGTGCAGCTTAATCACCCGGATGTAACAGTGAATCTGGAGATTGAAGACGATCGCCTGCTGCTGATTACCGGCCGCTATGAGGGCCTGGGCGGCTTCCCGATCGGCACCCAGGAAGATGTGCTGTCGCTGATTTCCGGCGGCTTTGACTCCGGCGTCTCCAGCTATATGCTGATGCGCCGCGGCTGTCGTGTGCACTACTGCTTCTTTAACCTTGGCGGTGCGGCGCATGAAATCGGCGTGCGTCAGGTGGCGCACTATCTGTGGCAGCGTTTTGGCCGTTCACATCGCGTGCGTTTTGTCGCCATCAATTTTGAGCCGGTGGTGGGCGAGATTCTGGAAAAAGTTGATGACGGCCAGATGGGCGTGGTGCTGAAGCGCATGATGGTGCGTGCGGCGTCAATGGTGGCTGAGCGTTACGGCGTGCAGGCGCTGGTGACCGGTGAGGCGCTGGGCCAGGTCTCCAGCCAGACGCTGACTAACCTGCGTTTGATTGATAATGCGTCCGACACGCTGATTCTGCGCCCGCTGATCTCGCACGATAAAGAGCACATCATCAATATTGCACGTCAGATCGGCACCGAAGACTTTGCCCGCACCATGCCGGAGTACTGCGGCGTGATTTCGAAAAGCCCCACGGTGAAGGCCGTGAAAGCGAAGATCGAAGCCGAAGAGCAGAACTTCGATTTCGACATTCTGCAGCGCGTGGTGCAGGAAGCCAGCAACGTCGATATCCGTGAAATTGCGGAGCAGACGGAAGAAGAAGTGGTGGAAGTGGAAACCGTGGCGTCCTTCAGCGGCAACGATGTGGTGCTGGATATCCGTTCAATTGATGAACAGGACGACAAGCCGCTGGCGCTGACCGGTGTGGAAGTGAAATCGCTGCCGTTCTATAAGCTGAGCACCCAGTTCGGCGATCTCGATCAGAGCAGAACCTGGTTGCTGTACTGCGATCGCGGCGTGATGAGCCGGTTGCAGGCGTTGTATCTGCATGAGCAGGGCTTTAAGAACGTGAAGGTGTACCGTCCGTAACCGCGGGGGAGTTAAGCCTGGCGCGCCTGATTTCGGGTGCATGGGCAAAACCCGGTGCGCAGGAATGCGCACCCTGTAATCACCGCGACGAATAAAACTGTGCGCTGATCTCGTGGGGTCGCCAATGATGGCGACCTTTTTTTATGCGCGCTCTTCAAATTCCTGATAATTATAAATCCCTGCCGCCAGCACCAGCTGTGATGCGACTTCACGCGCTTGCTCTTTATCCACCAGCAGATCAATCAGCTTCAGGGCAAAATCGATCGCCGTGCCCGGCCCCTGGCTGGTCAGCAGATTAACGCGCGGATCCCACACCACGCGGCGCTCCATCCATTTCTCCTCCGGAATGGTGTGCTTCAGGCCGGGAAATCCGGTCATATTGCCCACCGGAAACAGGTCATGCGGTACCAGTACCGTGCCCGGCGCGGCACAGATCGCCGCCACAATTTTGCCTGACAGATGACACTGGCGTACCGTCTCCACCAGCAGCGGGCTGTCGCGGAAGGTTTCAGCGCCTTTGAGGCCGCCCGGCAGGACGATGGCGGCAAAATCGTTATCCGCCACTTCAACCAGCGGTGCGTCAGCCAGCAGGCGTACGCCGCGGGAGCAGACAATCTCGCGCGTGCCGTCGCTCTCCACGCTGGCGGTGGTCACCTTCAGGCCGGCGCGGACCAGCAGGTCGATAGTGGTGACCGCTTCGGTCTCTTCACTGCCATGGGCCAGGCAAACCAGCACTGATGCGTTCGCGCTCATATTGGGACTCCTTGCGTTTAATCAGGTCGTACAGGCGGGTGTTTTCCGGCAGTGCAATCCCCTGCGCGCGGGCGCGGCGCAGCAGGTAGCCGGTAATGTAATCAATTTCAGTCTGACGCTGCGCACGCACATCCTGCAGCATTGAGGAGACGTTGGCGGCGGTGCTGTCGATGACGTCGTAAATAATGTCGCGCAGGTTATCCAGCGCAATGTGCTGGCCCTCGCGCTCCATCACCCAGGCCAGCTCCTCGCACAACCGGTTAATCTGCTCCGGCCAGGCGCGCAGCGCGCCGTTCTGGCAGTCGTGCTCAACCGTCAGCGTGTTGATCACGCAGTTAACTGCCAGCTTGCGCCAGCTGGCGGACGCGATGTTATCGTGCCACGCCACGTCCGGCAGCGCCTGATGCAGAATATCGGCGATATCGCTCAGCGCCGCGCTTTCGCGGCTGGCAGGCCCGATGTGGGTGATGCCCTGCGCGACATGTTTAATTACCGTGCCGTCGCGCATCGCCGCGTGCGTGGTGATGCCGCGCAGCAGCGGCTGCTGCACTTCTTTGAGCTCTTCGATCGTACCCATGCCGTTGTGCAGCAGCAGGATCGGCGCGTGGCGCGGCAGTACGCTTTGCAGGTTTTTCACCGCAGGTGAAACCTGTGGCGCTTTTAGGGTCACCAGTAGCAGCTGGCTTTCAGCCAGAAACAGCGGATCGTTAGCGATGAAGGTGTGATTGCTGACGTGGCCCTGCGGATCGACCACGTTGACCGAACAGTACGGCTGCGGTACGCGCAGCCAGCCCTGAACGTCATGTCCCTGGCGTGCAAGGGCCGCGAGCCAGATTTGCCCCAGGGCGCCGCAACCCAACACGGTAATTTTCATTATGCCTCCCGCTGGCGGGTGGGTGAATGGGTGTCACACCCTTAATTATAGCTTTCCGCGTCGCGTGTTTTATTAGCGCGACAAGACGCGTATTATGCATGTCACTTTAGTATCAGGAGAAGAAAAGATGCCATCTTTCGATATCGTTTCCGAAGTCGAACTGCCGGAAGTGCGTAATGCGGTGGAGAATGCCAACCGTGAGATCTCAACCCGTTTCGATTTCCGCAACGTGAGCGCCAGCTTTGAGCTCAACGAAAAGAATGAGACCATCAAAGTCACCAGCGAATCGGATTTTCAGGTGAAGCAGCTGGTGGATATTCTGCGTGAAAAGCTGCTGAAGCGCGGCATTGAAGGCGCGGCGATTGAAGTACCGGAAGAGATTGTGCACAGCGGTAAAAGCTGGAGCGTTGAAGCGAAGCTGAAAAAAGGCATCGAAAGCGATGTCGCGAAGAAAATCGTTAAGCTGATCAAAGACAGCAAACTGAAAGTGCAGACGCAGATTCAGGGTGAAGAGCTGCGCGTCACCGGTAAATCCCGCGACGATCTGCAGGGTGCGATGGCGCTGGTGCGCGGTGGCAACCTGGGTCAGCCGTTCCAGTTCAAAAACTTCCGCGATTAATCCCCTCTGTCGCGCGCCGCACGACGATACAGCGTGCTGCGCGCGACCCCCAGGGCCTGCGCCGCTTTACTGATATTGCCGTCATAGCGCTGCAGCGTTTCACTGATCAGCTGTTCATCGTGGCGTTCGCGCAGCGGCGGTGCCGGCGGGCGGCGATACTCTGCCGGCAAGTGACTTTCCGTCAGCGTTTCGCCCTCATCGGCGAGCGCCAGCAGCACGCGCAGCAGACTGCGTAGCTGGCGCACATTGCCCGGCCACGGCTGCTGCGCCAGCGCCGTCAGCAGTGCCGGAGACAGCTGTACGCCACGCTGCGCGGCCCCCAGCTCCTGCCATAAATCGCGGATAAACCCGGCGACGTTCGGCCAGGCGCGCAGTGGCGGAAGGGTCAGGGCGAACTCCTGCAGACGATAGAGCAAATCTTCACGAAATTCGCCGGCGGTCACGCGCTGGGCCAGATCGCGATGCGTGGCGCAAATCACGGCAAAATTCACCGGCCAGCTGCGACTGGAGCCGAGTGGCGCCACCTCTTTTTCCTGCAGCACGCGCAGCAAACGGGTCTGCAGCGTCAGCGGCATATCACCGATTTCATCCAGAAACAGCACGCCGCCATCTGCTTCGCGAATTTTGCCGATGTAGCCATTTTTACTGGCGCCGGTAAATGCGCCGGGCTGGTAGCCAAACAGTTCGGATTCAATCAGCGCTTCGGGGATGGCGGCACAGTTGATGGCGACAAACTTGCCCGTGCGCCACCGGCTTTGCTGGTGCAGCGCGCGGCTGACATACTCCTTGCCGCTGCCGGTTTCACCATAAATGCACAGCGAAACGCCGGCATCCAGCAACCGCAGCATTTTTGCGCCGTCAGCTCCCAGCACGCGCGGCAGATCTTGCGTGCAACTGTCCGGTACGCTGACGTGGCTGCGCTGCGGCGCGCGCAGGCGGAACCAGTAGCGCTGCGTGCCAATGTCGACCGCGGCGGGAACGCTGTTGGCCTGCTGCTGCAGTTGCGGAAACAGCTGCTGAAACGTCAGGCTGGCAAAGCGGTCGGCGCTGAGAGCCAGTTCGCGCATCGCCAGCCGGTTGGCTGCGGTCAGCACATTGTCAGAGAATACCAGCAGCAGTTCATCACTGGTGTCGATGCCCTGCGGCTGCGGATGCAGACTGAGCAGCCACTGCTGCGGATGCAGGCTCTGCTTCACCCACAGGTACTCGATCTGCTTTGCCGCTGCTTTCACCCGGTTCAGGGTATGCGGATGCGGAAAGTGTGCCGGACCCGAGATATCCAGCACGCCGGCTATCTGGCCGTTGGGCATCTGCAACGGCATCGCGGCGCAGTACAGACCCTGATTGCGCGTCAGGAAATGCTGCTGGCCATCAATTTCACAGCCGTCATCAATCGCCAGCGCGGTGCCAATCGCATTGGTGCCGCGTCCGCATTCACTCCACAGATTACCGGGAGCCAGGGCAAAGCGCTGGGCTTTCTCCAGCGCCTGCATATCGCCAAAGGTGTTCAGCACCAGCCCGCTGGCATCGGACAGGATCACCACCGACTGCGTCTCCGCCATCTGCTGCGCCAGCTGGCGGATGACCGGCTGCGCAAACTGCTGCAGCCCGGCGTTGCTGGCCAGCACATCGGCCAGCTCGCCCTGACGCACGCGCGGGAAATCGTCGGCGCTGCGCTCTAATCCATACAGCTGGCTGCGGAACCAGGAGTCGCTTAACAGCGGGTTGGCGTGCACGGCAGACGCGGCTGAATTTCCCTGCATGAATGACCTCAGAACGGCGTGTAAGTGTTGCAACATTGTAGCGTTCGGGTTTCTGCACTGTTGCGATACGCAACACAGATACCGCGTTTGTCCTGGAGGACTGACAGGTTTGCTGGCGGGGCATGAATTTATTTGATTGATAAATAATGCATTTATCGCTTTTGCGCCTGATGAGAAAAAACTGGCACGCGCGCTGCAATACCGACACAGGCAGTTGCGCTGCCTGTTCAGACCCTCTGACCTGATAATAAGGAGTTTGCGATGCGTTATGCACATCCCGGCACGCCCGGCGCGCTGGTCTCTTTCCAGGCGACCTACGGCAACTATATCGCCGGCAACTTCACCGAGCCGCTGAGCGGCCAGTACTTTATGAACACCTCACCGGTAGACGGCAGCGATATCGCTCAGTTCCCGCGCTCCGA
Source organism: gamma proteobacterium symbiont of Axiagastus rosmarus (assembly GCF_059730925.1). Taxonomy (NCBI): domain Bacteria; kingdom Pseudomonadati; phylum Pseudomonadota; class Gammaproteobacteria; species gamma proteobacterium symbiont of Axiagastus rosmarus. The sequence goes on along the minus strand of NZ_AP035925.1, from coordinate 3,047,581 downwards.
CGCGCGCGACATCGATCTGGCGCTGGATGCCGCGCATCAGGCTGCGGATGCGTGGGGCAAAACCAGCGTACAGCAGCGCGCCAACCTGCTGCTGCAGGTGGCCGATCGTATGGAAGCCAGTCTTGAGAAGCTGGCGGTAGCGGAGAGCTGGGATAACGGTAAACCGATTCGCGAGACGCTCAACGCCGATCTGCCGCTGGCGGTCGACCATTTTCGCTATTTTGCCGGCTGCCTGCGCGCGCAGGAGGGCAGCACCGCTGAGATCGACGAAACCACGGTGGCCTATCACTTCCACGAGCCGCTCGGCGTAGTCGGACAGATCATCCCGTGGAACTTCCCGCTGCTCATGGCGGCGTGGAAGCTGGCACCGGCGCTGGCCGCCGGTAACTGCGTGGTGCTGAAACCGGCTGAGCAGACGCCGCTTGGTATTACGCTGCTGATGGAGCTGATTGGCGATCTGTTCCCTCCGGGCGTGCTGAATGTAGTGCAGGGCTTTGGCCGCGAAGCCGGCGAAGCGCTGGCCACCAGCAAGCGCATCGCTAAAATTGCCTTTACCGGATCCACGCCGGTCGGGCGGCATATCATGGCCTGTGCGGCGGAGAACATCATTCCCTGCACCGTCGAGCTGGGCGGCAAATCACCGAACATCTACTTCGCGGATGTGATGTCGGGCGAAGAGGCGTTCATCAAGAAAGCGGTCGAGGGGCTGGTGCTGGGCTTCTTTAATCAGGGTGAAGTCTGTACCTGTCCTTCGCGCGCGTTGATTCATGAATCGATCTACCAGCCCTTTATGGAGCGGGTGCTGGCCAAGGTTGCCACCATTCGCCGTGGCGATCCGCTCGATACCGACACCATGATCGGGGCTCAGGCTTCCCGCCAGCAATTCGACAAAATCCTGTCCTATATCAACATCGCCCGTGAAGAAGGCGGTCAGATTCTGACAGGGGGCGAGCGTGCGCATATCGCCGCGGAGCTGGATAACGGATTCTACATCCAGCCCACCCTGATCAAGGGCAGCAACCAGATGCGCTGTTTCCAGGAGGAGATTTTTGGGCCAGTGATTGGCGTCACCACATTCCACGATGAGGCAGAGGCGCTCGCGATCGCCAATGAAACCCAGTTTGGTCTGGGCGCGGGCGTGTGGACGCGCGATACCAATCTGGCGTATCGCATGGGTCGCGGCATTAAAGCCGGTCGCGTCTGGACCAACTGCTATCACATCTATCCCGCCCATGCGGCATTCGGTGGCTACAAGCAGTCGGGCGTCGGGCGTGAAACCCACAAAATGGCGCTCAGCGCCTATCAGCAAACCAAAAATCTGCTGGTCAGCTATGGCACAGCGCCACTGGGGCTGTTCTGAGTCCGCATCCGTTCAAATGGAGAGTGAAAGATGAATATGCAAATCAAAACCACCATGAAAGCCGCGATTGTGAAGGCGTTTGGTGAACCGCTGGTGATTGAGCAGGTGCCGGTGCCGTCCGTTGGGCCGGGGCAGATTCTGGTGAAAATCGCCGCCACCGGCGTGTGCCACACCGACCTGCACGCCGCCGAAGGCGACTGGCCGATCAAGCCCAATCCGCCGTTTATTCCCGGCCATGAAGGCGTCGGTCAGGTGGTGGCCATTGGCGAAGGGGTGAAGCATCTCAAACTGGGTGATCGCGTCGGGGTACCTTGGCTCTATTCGGCGTGTGGCCACTGCGAGCACTGCCTCGACAGCTGGGAGACGCTGTGTCTGTCGCAGCAGAATGCCGGCTATTCGGTCAACGGCAGCTTTGCCGAGTACTGCCTGGCGGATGCCAACTACGTCGGCATCATTCCGGATAACGTTGAGTTTAATGAAGTGGCACCGATTTTATGTGCTGGCGTAACGGTTTACAAAGGCCTGAAGATGACCGATACCAAACCGGGTGACTGGGTGGTGGTTTCCGGCATCGGCGGGCTGGGGCACATGGCTATTCAGTATGCGGTGGCGATGGGGCTCAACGTGGCGGCGGTCGATATCGACGACGATAAGCTGGCGTTTGCCAAACGGCTCGGTGCCAGTGTGGTTGCCAATGCGAAGCAGGTCGATCCGGCGAAAGTGTTTCAGGAGAGCTTTGGCGGCGCGCACGGCGTGCTGGTGACGGCGGTATCGCCAAAAGCGTTTGAACAGGCGATTGGCACGCTGCGTCGCGGCGGCACCATGGTGCTTAACGGCCTGCCGCCGGGGAAATTCGATCTCTCGATCTTCGACATGGTGCTGGATGGCATCACGGTGCGCGGCTCAATTGTCGGCACGCGTAAAGATCTGCAGGAGGCGCTGGATTTTGCCGGTCGCCATAAGGTGAAAGCGAATGTCGCGGTTGAGCCGCTGACTAACATCAACGATATCTTTGCGCGCATGCACGCCGGCAAAATTGAAGGGCGTATTGTGGTGGATATGTCGCTGTAGTGACGCTGAGCGGACCGCGTGGAGCCAGATTATCGCGGTCCGCTGAGGCTAAATCATTAACTGCTGGCGAGCAGCGCCTCCAGCTCCACGCGGCTCGTCACTTTGCTGTCAATTTTAATGTAGGCACTTTTCTCTTCCGGCACGATAAACACTGACGCCACGCCGGGCTGCGCGCGCAGTCGCTTCTCCAGATTCGGTACCGCCAGCACTGCATCACTCAGCACCAGGCGCAGGCTGCTGACGTACGGCGGCTCCTGCATCGACATGGCGACAAACAGCCATGCCGCAGCCACTATTGCGCCGACCAGAAACACCGTTTGCGCATCGAAGTGGCCAAAAATCCAGCCGCCCAGGCTGCCGCCAATCGCGACGCCAATAAACTGGCTGGTGGAATAAATCCCCATGGCCGTACCTTTGTAGCCCGCCGGCGACTCTTTGCTGATCAGCGACGGCAGAATCGCTTCCATCAGGTTAAAGGCAAGGAAAAACAGCTGCACGCCAATCACCAGCGTCCAGAAGTGGCCTGCGGCGCCCCACAGCACAATCTCCGCGATGATGATCAGCGCCACGCAGCCGACAAACACCCGCTTCATGCGGCGTTTTACCTCGGCATAGATAATAAACGGCACCACGGCGACAAACGCCACCAGCATGGTCACCAGATACACTTTCCAGTGTTCAGCCGCCGGGAAGCCCGCCTGTTCAAACTGGCCCGGCAGCGCGACGAAGCTCGACATCAGTAAAATGTGCAGACAGAGAATGCCGATATTCAGCTTCAGCAATTTGGGATTGGCCAGCACCGCGCGAATGCTGCCTTTGACCATGCCGGATTCGCGGTTCAGCACGTGGCCCGGCGCATTGGGCACTATCAGCAGGGTGATCACAATACCCAGGCTGGCGAGCAGGGCAATCATCCAGAACAGCGCGTGCAGACCCAGCGCGTGCGTGACAATCGGGCCGACCACCATGGCAATCGCAAAGGTAACGCCGAAGCTGATGCCGATAAACGCCATCGCTTTGGTGCGGTTCTGTTCACGGGTCAGGTCTGACAGCAGCGCCATCACCGCTGCGGCAATGGCACCGGAGCCCTGCAGCGCGCGACCAAGGATAATGCCCCAGATGGAGGTGCTGGTGGCGGCAATAAGGCTACCAAGCACAAACAGCAGCAGGCCACCGACAATCAGCGGCTTGCGGCCGATACGGTCGGACAGCAGACCAAAGGGGATCTGAAACACGGCCTGCGCCAGACCATAAATACCAATTGCCAGACCGATCAACGTTTCGCTGGCGCCCTGTAAAGCCATACCGTAAGTGGTCAGTACCGGCAGGACCATAAACATTCCCAGCATGCGCAGGGAAAAAACTGTGCCTAAACCCCATGTTGCCCGAAGCTCAACTGGTGTCATTCTATTATCGTTCATTCCAACCTCTGTAAGTTTATGCCCCTGGGACTTCAGGTTGCAGCGGCACAGGTTGCGCGCCCTTATCTGCGACCCGGCTCACCGGGACATGCAGCGCTTATTTTAGAAAGCAGGGCAGGGCGGGTAAAACAATTGTTTTTAAGCAGTGGTAACAAAAAGAAAGGGCGCGAAATTCGCGCCCTTGTCCGGAGTAACGGTCTGACTTACCAGACGTAAGTCAGCAGGTCCTTAGAGGCCGGGGCCATAAAGTCCACCGACATCATCACGCTCAGCGCAGTGATGGCGACAATGGAGAACACGAACAGTTTACGCGCCCAAACTTTGTCGTTTGAGGTTTTGTAACCTGACAGTGCCATACCCAGCCACCACACGCTGACGGCGGCAGCCACCACCAGATATTTGTAGCCAGCATAACCGCCCAGCGACAGCATCAGCGTGGCAATCATGAACGCCAGGATGTACAGCGTAATATGATTTTTCGCCACGGAGATGCCTTTCACCACCGGCAGAACCGGAATATTGGCGGCCTGATAATCTTTGAAGCGGAAGATGGCAATCGCGTAGGAGTGCGGCATCTGCCACAGGCTAAAGATAGCCAGTAAGATTAACGCGCCAGCATCAAACTGGTTGGTCACCGCGCAGTAGCCAATCACTGGCGGCGCAGCGCCAGAGAGGCTGCCAATCAGCGTGCCATAGACCGAATGACGCTTCATGTAGAGGCTGTAAATGCCGACATAGACGACGAAGCCCATCACCGCCAGCCACATGGCCAGCGGGTTAGCGCCAAAATACAGCAACGCAAAGCCAGCAATACCCAATGCGGTTGCATAAACCAGGCTTACTTTCGCCGAGATCAGGCCTTTGACCAGAACACGGTTCCGCGTTCTCTCCATTTTGATGTCGATGTCGCGGTCAATCACATTGTTGAATACACAACCGGATGCGACCACCAGCGAAACGCCCACCAAAGCGACGAGAAACAGGGGGTAATCAATGCTGCCTTTTGAAGCCAGCAGGAATCCACCGATCACAGAAATTAAATTGCCGAAAATAATTCCTGGTTTTGTTACTTGCAGGTATTGCTTAATCATTACGCGTGACTCTTTAGTGGGCCATCATGTTGTAGTTGAGGTTCCACATAATCCACAGTGAGCCAATCACCACAATCAGGATAATGACTGCGGAGAAGACAATGGCCACCATGTTCCAGCCACCCTCGGATTTGCTGTCCAGATGCAGGAAGTAGACCAGGTGCACCAGCACCTGAACCACTGCACACACCAGAACCACACCCAGAATGGTGCCGTGAGAAGCACTGCCATCCATCACCATCCAGAACGGGATCGCCGTCAGGATGATCGAGAGGATGAAGCCGATCATGTAAGACTTCACGCTACCGTGAGATGCACCATGTTCGTTTACAGAATGACTCATTACATGGCCCCCATCAGATAGACAACGGTGAATACGCAGATCCACACCACATCCAGGAAGTGCCAGAACAGGCTCAGACACATGATACGGGTGCGGTTGGTGGCGCTCAGACCGCGTTTAGCGATCTGGAACATCAGCACGGCCATCCAGATCAGACCAGAGGTCACGTGCAGACCGTGCGTACCGACCAGAGTAAAGAAGCCAGACAGGAAGCCGCTGCGGTCAGGACCGAAACCTTCCTTGATCAGGTGATGGAATTCATAGATTTCCATCCCGATAAATCCGGCACCGAACAGGAAGGTCAACGCCAGCCAGCTGATGACCGAACCTTTGTTCTGGTTGTTCATCGCAATCACTGCCATACCATACGTGATGGAGCTCAGCAGCAGCAGCGCGGTTTCAACCAGCACAAACGGCAGTTCGAAGATATCTTTACCTGCCGGGCCACCGGCAGTGTTGTTAACCATGACCGCATAGGTCGCAAACAGGGTTGCGAAGATAATGCAGTCACTCATCAGGTAGATCCAGAAGCCAAAGACTTTATTGGCTCCCGCATCGTGATGCCCATGCTCCGCATGGGCGTCGTGGTGGTGTTTAACGGTTTCAGTTGACATTATTTCAGACCTGCTTTGCTGATGTCATCAAAGTGCTTCTTCTCGATCTGCTCGATTTCAGCAACCGGTACGTAGTAATCCACGTCTTCATCGAAGCTCTTCACAATCCAGGTCACGATGGTGCCAAGGAAAGTAAGACCTGCCAGCCACCAGATGTGCCAGATCAGGGCAAAACCGAAGACTGTCATGAAGGCAGCGATAACAATGGCCGCGCCGCTGTTTTTCGGCATATGAATTTCTTCATATTTTTCTGGCTGCTTGTACGCTTCGCCTTTCTCTTTCATTTCCCAGAACGCATCACGCTCGTGGATATGTGGGATCACAGCAAAGTTGTAGAACGGCGGAGGTGAAGAGGTTGCCCACTCCAGCGTACGGCCGCCCCACGGGTCACCGGTCAGATCGCGGTTCTGCTCACGGTCACGTACCGATACCCAGAACTGGATAAGCTGGCACAGGATACCGCAGGCGATCAGCGCCGCACCGCCTGCTGCAACCACCAGCAGAGAGTGGAACTGCGGATCGATGTCCTGGCTCAGACGACGGGTCATCCCCATGAAGCCCAGCGCGTACAGCGGCATAAAGGCAACGAAGAAGCCGATGATCCAGAACCAGAAAGCACGTTTGCCCCAGGTTTCGTTCAGGGTGAAGCCGAAGGCTTTCGGGAACCAGTAGGTCACGCCAGCCATACAACCGAACACCACACCACCGATGATAACGTTGTGGAAGTGTGCAATCAGGAACAGGCTGTTGTGCAGCACGAAGTCTGCGCCTGGTACCGCCAGCAGTACGCCGGTCATCCCACCAACGGAGAAGGTGACCAGGAAGCCGATGGTCCACAGCATCGCCGAGTTGAACTCGATACGCCCCTGATACATGGTGAACAGCCAGTTAAAGATTTTCACCCCGGTCGGAATCGCGATGATCATCGTCATGATACCGAAGAAGGCGTTAACGTTCGCACCGGCACCCATGGTGAAGAAGTGGTGCAGCCAAACGATGAACGACAGAACGGTAATGGCGATGGTTGCCCACACCAGCGAGGTGTAACCAAACAGACGCTTTTTCGAGAAGGTGGCCGTGACTTCAGAGAAGACACCAAACACTGGCAGAACGAGGATGTACACCTCCGGGTGACCCCAGACCCAGATCAGGTTTACGTACATCATCATGTTACCGCCCATATCATTGGTAAAGAAATGGAAGTCGAGGTAACGATCAAGCGTCAACAGTGCCAGCGTCACGGTCAGAACCGGGAACGCAGCGATAATCAGGACGTTAGTACACAGTGCTGCCCAGGTGAATACCGGCATCTTGAACAGGTCCATGCCCGGAGCACGCATCTTCAGAATGGTCACGAAGAAGTTGATACCGGTCAGCGTAGTACCAATACCGGAGAGCTGGAGACTCCAGATCCAGTAATCGACCCCGACGCCAGGACTGTATTCTGCCCCCGAGAGCGGTGGATAAGCCAGCCAGCCGGTCTGTGCGAATTCGCCCACACCCAGTGACAGGTTAACCAGGATCACACCGATAGCGGTGAACCAGAAGCTCAGGTTGTTCAGGAACGGGAAGGCAACGTCACGGGCACCGATTTGCAGCGGAACCGCGATGTTCATCAGACCCACCACGAAAGGCATCGCCACGAAGAAGATCATGATCACGCCGTGAGCGGTGAAGATCTGGTCGTAGTGGTGCGGTGGCAGTATGCCTGCTTCCCCGGCGGAAGCCATCACCTGTTGGGTACGCATCATTACCGCATCGGCAAAGCCGCGCAGCAGCATGACAAAGGCCATGATGATGTACATGATACCCAGTTTTTTGTGGTCGATGGAGGTTAACCATTCAGACCACAGATACTGCCATTTACCGAAATAGGTAATAGCAGCGATCAGCGCCAGACCACCAATGATGATACCGGCGACCGTAACCATGATAATGGGTTCATGGTAGGGCACTGCATCCAGTGTTAATTTTCCGAACATCGTATTATTCCTCGGCTCCCGCAGCTGCGGCGTGATTCATGTCCATGCCTTCGTGCGACATGTCCATTTTCCCGTGGCTCATCATGAACTTATCAATAACCTGCTTGAACAGTTCCGGATTCGCAGTTGAGAAATATTCCACCGGGTGATTTTCGCTTGGCGCAGCCAGTTTTTCGAAATCATCCATGGTGGTCAGCGTGTTAGGTGCCGCTTTAACTTTGGCAACCCACTGCTGGAATTCCGCATCGTCTTTGGTGGCAATGGCTTTGAACTTCATGCCAGAGAAACCGCGACCGCTGAAGTTAGCAGAGATACCGTCGAACGTACCTGGCTCGTTGGCGATCAGGTGCAGTTTGGTCTGCATACCCGCCATGGCGTAAATCTGGCTGCCGAGCGTAGGAATAAAGAAGGAGTTCATGACGGAGTTCGAAGTGATCTTGAAGTTCACCGGAGTATTTGCCGGGAAGGCAATCTGGTTGACGGTTGCAATACCCTGTTCCGGGTAGATGAACAGCCATTTCCAGTCCAGTGCCACTACGTCGATCTCAACCGGTTTCACGTCAGAGGCCAGCGGTTTGCTCGGCTCCAGCGCGTGGGTTGATTTCCAGGTCAGCACGCCGAGGAAGAGAATGATCAGGATCGGAATGGTCCAGACCACGGCTTCCACTTTGTTAGAGTGTGACCAGTTAGGGCTATACTTCGCGTTGGTATTGGTTGCCCGATATTTCCAGGCGAACACAACAGCCATTAAGACTGCCGGAATAACGACGATCATCATCAAGCCGAAAGCTGTCAGAATCAGTGAACGTTGCTCCAGTGCAATCTGTCCCTTGGGATTTAACAACGCACTATCGCAGCCGCTGAGTAATACAGCGCCTGCAATTAATGACAAAATCCCCAAACTTTTATTGTATTTCCTGAGTCTCATTTAACGACCTCAATGACAAAGGGCTCTATTGTCGTTTAAGTGTGCGCGCATTTTACGGGAAGGTTTATGCAGTGTAAACCAGCTTAAGGATGTGTCAGAAGGCTGTTGACACCTTTTGCTAAGGGTGTCACAGATGTTGCGCAGGGTGACAAATTATTAACTGCGACAAGCAGTTGGCGGCAATATAACAAAAACCAATGACATTAACCGCAGAGAAAACAGGGAAAGCATAAACCGGAGTTTTAATACTCATTTATTTAACAATTCTGCATCATTTTAGCGATGAAATTTCTACAAATTAATTGCTCACCGGATTTAAATATTACGCGGGTTTGTTAATTTGATGTTTCTATTTCGCGTTAAAAAAAATGCTATCGCTTAAAATTCGCCGGGGGCTATTTTTAAGCGATTTATCCCCGTCTGGCAAATAGCGCAGCGTTAATGTGCACGATTTGACGCTGTTTTTCTTAATGCCAGCCAGTCCAGCATCACGCCGAGCAGCACCGCCAGTAGCGCCAGCGCCATCCCTGCCTCAAACAGATGGGTCGGCAGCGTCGCGCTGTGCCAGATATCCGCCGCACGCAGTGCCAGCGTCAGCAGCCAGAGCGCCAGCAGCGTACAGCCCGCCGCGAACAGGCGTACCGTCCAGCGATAACCCTGTGGCCACAGGCTGCGCTTCATGAATTTACCGCTGTGCTGCATTGCCTGTAGCGTGCCGCGACACGCCCACAGCAGCAGCAGGCCCGGTACGGCGGCCACCACGGTAAAGGCATAAAATACCGGCCAGCCCCATAGTTCGACCAGCCAGCCAGCCGCCGGACCGACATACACGCGTCCAACCGCTGACAGCGCTGACAGCAGCGCGAACTGCGTGGCCGAGAACGATTTGTTGCACAACGTCATCAGCAATGCCACAAAGGCGGCGGTGCCCATGCCGCCGCACAGGTTTTCGATAAATACCGCGCTGGCCATGCTCCACAGATGCGGTGGCGTTACCGCCAGCAGCCAGTAAGCGAAATTAGATACTGCCTGCAGCACGCCGAAGATCATCAGCGCGCGGAACAGGCTCAGGTGCTGCATCAGCACGCCGCCGTACAGCGCACCAATAATGGTCGCCAGCAGGCCAAGCGTTTTATTCACCAGACCGACATCACCGGCGCTGAAGCCCACGCCGCGAATCAGAAAGGTGGTGGTGAGCGAAGCGGCGAACGCGTCGCCCAGCTTGTAGAGAATGATTAAGGTGATCAGCAGCCAGGCGTTGTTGCGCTGAAAGAAATCCTTCAGCGGAAACGCGACGGCCTGACGCAGCGAGTGCGGCTCGCGCACCGGCGCCTCAGGTTCACGCGCCAGCAGCGTGGCGATCAGTCCGGGCACCATCAGCAGCGCCATCAGCCAGTAGGTGGCCTGCCAGCCGAGATAGCGATCCGCCAGCCACAACGCCAGGCCGCCGGAAATCAGCATCGCCAGCCGGTAACCGAGCACGGTAATCGCCGCGCCGCTGCCGCGCTCTTCCGGCGGCAGCACATCGGTTTTCCACGCATCAAACACAATATCCTGCGAGGCTGAGCAGAACGCCACCAGCACCGCCAGCGCCGCCAGCAGGGTAAGGTCGCGTGATGGCTGCATAAAGCCCATCGCCACAATACCGGCAATCAGCGCTAACTGCGTGACCAGCAGCCAGCCGCGCCGCCGGCCAAGAAAGGGCGGGGTATAGCGATCCATCATCGGCGACCACAGGAACTTAAACACGTAAGCCTGACCGACGAGGGAGAAGAAACCAATGGTTTTCAGGTCGACATTCTCTACCGTCATCCACGCCTGGAGCGTACCGGCGGTCAGCGCCAGCGGCAGACCGGAAGCGAAACCGAGCAGCAGCAGGACCGCAGCGTTACGTTGGGTAAAAATACGCAGATAGTGAGATGTCATAGCCAGCCTGAAATGAAGCCCGGTCAGCGGGGACCGGGCAGGTTACTGCGGAAAATTAACGCGCGTTTTGCTTGATGAAGTTATTGACGCTGGTGTCCTGCGCCATATCGGCAATCACGTCGCTCAGGGTAGAGTTAACCGCGTTGGTGATCTTATCGTTAGTGGCGCTGAAGGCACCCTCTACGCTGTAAGTCTGACGGTAGTTTTTCACCTGCTTGTTGCCGTTTTTCGCGGTAGCAATAATAGAGATATCCGCTTTGGTGGTGATGCTGTAACGCACGTTACCCTGCGTGACATCGGCGTACAGACCATTAACCACGATCTGCAGATCCACCGCGCCGTTCGGGCCAATCATGTAGCCGCGCGAGGTCATCTGCTTCTCCAGCACTTCCTGCAGCAGGAAACGCAGGTCGCGTGATGGGGTCAGGGTGATCAGCTGGCCGTCGCGGTTCACTTTGGCCAGCGCCTGATCGCTGCGCTGATCGGCACCGTTAACGCTGACGGTAACGCCCATCAGGCTCGGATCCTGCTGTGGCAGCTGGATTTTTGGCTGGATGTTCAGCGTGGTGTTATTGCTGGCGCAGCCGGCCAAAATAAAGGCAGCCAGCAGAGGGAATAACAGTTTTTTCAACATACTCATTCTCGTTAGCATATGGGTTGGTTTGCAAAACTGCGGTCATCATAGCATTGCGGCACGGCGAAAAAAGCCCCGCACCAGGGGAAATTGATTGTAAAGGATTTTTTCGGACAGCCGGACGCGGTAACCGATTGACCGGCAGCCTCAGCAGGCTAAGATGCGCAGCGCGGCAGGATTTTTTTCCTGACCGAGTGCGGGAAAGGTAAAAAACCTACTAATATTTAAACAGATGGGGCACAGCGCTCGCCGTAGAGGAGTGTTAACAATGATTCGCGAACAAATAGAAGAAAAGCTGCGTAACGCTTTTGAGCCTGCACATCTCGAAGTGCATGACGAAAGCTATCGTCATAACGTGCCTGCCGGTTCTGAAAGTCACTTCAAAGTGGTGATCGTCAGCGACCTTTTCACCGGACAGCGCTTCCTGCAGCGTCACCGCGCCATTTATGGCGAGCTGGCGACCGAGCTGGCAGGCAGCGTCCATGCGCTGGCGCTGCATACCTACACGCGCAAAGAGTGGGATGGACTGCAGGATACCGTACTCGCCTCACCGAACTGTCGCGGTGCCGGTACGCTGGCCTGAGTTTTCCTCTCCAGCTTCCTCCAAAACGGCCTGCGGGCCGTTTTTTCTTACCTCAATGATGCACAAACGCGATCTGCGGCGCAAAAAAGCAGCAAAACCGTTAAAAAGTGGTGAGTTTGCAGCCTCGACTCATTCCGGGGATGCCGCTATAATGCGGCGTCTATTTTTCCGGAATGTCTTCGGGACGCTTCTGGTGACAGGGATTAGGTTCTGCCTGCAGAGGCCGTCCCGGTTGTTGGATACGGCGCATTAATTGTGTGGTGTCTGAAGTTGACCGAGCACGTGATTTTTTGAGGTAACAAGATGACAGTTTCAGTAGAAACCACTCAGGGTCTGGGCCGTCGCATTTCGATTACTGTTCCTAAGGACAGCATCGAAAGCGCAGTGAAGAAAGAACTGGTGGAAGTGGCTAAGAAAGTCCGTATCGACGGTTTCCGTAAAGGCAAAGTGCCGGCTACCATCATTAATCAGCGCTACGGTGCCTCTGTTCGTCAGGACGTCCTGAGCGAGCTGATGACGCGTAACTTCGTTGACGCCATCATCAAAGAGAAGATCAACCCAGCTGGCGCACCGAACTACGTGCCGGGTGAGTATAAAGAAGGTGAAGATTTCACCTACGCGGTTGAGTTCGAAGTGTATCCGGAAGTTGAGCTGAAAGGCCTGGATGCAATCGAAGTCGAAAAACCGGTGGTTGAAGTGACCGACGCTGACGTCGACACCATGCTGGAAACCCTGCAGAAGCAGCAGGCGACCTGGAAAGAGACCGATGCAGCGGCGTCAGCAGAAGATCGCGCGACCATCGATTTCACCGGCTCTGTAGACGGCGAAGAGTTCGAAGGCGGCAAAGCGTCTGACTTCGTGCTGGCGATGGGTCAGGGTCGTATGATCCCAGGCTTCGAAGAAGGCATCACTGGCAAGAAAGCCGGCGACACCTTCACCATCGACGTGAAATTCCCGGATGACTACCACGCGGATAACCTGAAAGGCAAAGATGCGAAGTTCGACATCGTGCTGAAGAAAGTGGAAACCCGCGAACTGCCGGAGCTGACCGCTGAATTCATCAAGCGTTTCGGCGTGGAAGATGGCTCCATTGAAGGTCTGCGCGCTGAAGTGCGTAAGAACATGGAGCGCGAACTGAAAGGCGCTATCCGTAACCGCGTGAAGACGCAGGCGATTGACGGTCTGGTTAACGCGAACGAAATCGACGTGCCAGTGGCACTGATCGACAGCGAAATCGACGTTCTGCGTCGTCAGGCTGCACAGCGTTTCGGCGGCAACGAGAAGCAGGCGCTGGAACTGCCACGTGAACTGTTCGAAGAGCAGGCAAAACGTCGCGTTGTGGTCGGTCTGCTGCTGGGCGAAGTGATTCGCATCAACGAGCTGAAAGCCGATGAAGATCGCGTTAAAGCGCTGATCGAAGAGATGGCTTCTGCGTACGAAGATCCGCAGGAAGTGATCGAGTTCTACAGCAAAAACAGCGAGCTGATGAACAACATGCGCAACGTTGCGCTGGAAGAGCAGGCGGTTGAAGCGGTACTGGCGAAAGCCAAAGTGACTGACAAAGCCACTAACTTCCAGGAGCTGATGAACCAGACCTCTGCGGCCTGATTCGTGAGTTAACCCTGAGTGCTAAAGCCCGCGACCGCTGTGTCGCGGGCTTTTTCGTTTCTGGCGGAAACCAACTACATTTGTGCGCTATTTGACTAATTAATCGGCAAATTCTTCGCTAAGCTGTTTTTCCGTGTTAGCGAATGGGGAAAAGGTTGTTATGCTTGAAACAACTGGGCTGCATCCCCAGATACAGGGAGAATGCGTGAAAACAGTAAGACTGGCTGATTAACCGTCCTGTTATGTCGGAACGAGACCGCTGCGCATAGTTTTCGCCGCGCGCCTCGCGTAAAATCGGTACAGAATGTTGCCAATGAAATTTATCAGGAGACGGTAATGTCATACAGTGGCGATCGTGAATTTACTGCACCAACCAATGCGCTGGTGCCAATGGTGGTCGAACAAACCTCGCGCGGCGAGCGTTCTTACGACATCTACTCCCGCCTGCTTAAAGAGCGCGTGATCTTCCTGACCGGTCAGGTTGAGGATCACATGGCGAACCTGATTGTGGCGCAGATGCTGTTTCTGGAAGCTGAGAATCCTGAAAAAGACATTTACCTCTACATTAACTCGCCAGGTGGTGTGATTACCGCCGGTATGTCGATTTATGACACAATGAAGTTCATCAAGCCGGACGTGAGCACCATCTGTATGGGCCAGGCCTGTTCGATGGGCGCATTCCTGCTGACGGCGGGGACCAAAGGCAAGCGCTTTTGTCTGCCAAACTCACGCGTGATGATTCACCAGCCGCTGGGCGGCTATCAGGGCCAGGCGACGGACATTGAGATCCACGCGCGTGAAATCCTGAAAGTGAAGCAGCGTATGAATGAGCTGATGGCGGAACATACCGGCAAATCGCTGGAGCAGATTGAACGCGACACCGAGCGCGATCGTTTCCTCTCTGCCAGCGAAGCGGTAGAGTATGGCCTGGTCGACTCCATCCTGACGCATCGCCAATAAGACACATCTGTCTGCCCCTTACGCTATAGTTAACGGGTGCAGACAGGTGAGTTGCATGCATATCGGCCGTTGCTGTACGGCCATTGCCGTACACCAATTAGGTCTGAGAACGAAAAGAGGTTAGCTGATGACAGATAAGCGCAAAGACGGTTCAGGTAAGTTGCTGTACTGCTCTTTCTGCGGCAAAAGCCAGCATGAAGTCCGTAAGCTGATTGCCGGGCCGTCAGTGTATATTTGCGACGAGTGTGTCGATCTGTGTAACGACATCATTCGCGAAGAGATTAAAGAAGTGGCCCCGCACCGCGAGCGCAGCGCGCTCCCGACGCCGCATGAGATCCGCCATCACCTTGACGATTATGTTATCGGTCAGGAGAAGGCGAAAAAAGTGCTGGCGGTGGCGGTGTACAACCACTACAAACGTCTGCGTAACGGTGACACCAGCAACGGGATTGAACTGGGCAAAAGTAACATTCTGCTGATCGGTCCAACCGGTAGCGGTAAGACCCTGCTGGCGGAAACGCTGGCGCGCCTGCTGGATGTGCCTTTCACCATGGCGGATGCCACCACGCTGACTGAAGCCGGTTATGTGGGCGAGGATGTGGAAAACATCATCCAGAAACTGCTGCAGAAGTGCGACTACGACGTACAGAAAGCGCAGCGCGGCATCGTGTACATCGATGAAATCGATAAGATTTCCCGTAAATCAGACAACCCGTCTATCACCCGTGATGTGTCAGGTGAAGGCGTGCAGCAGGCGCTGCTGAAACTGATTGAAGGCACAGTGGCTGCCGTGCCGCCGCAGGGTGGACGTAAGCATCCGCAGCAGGAGTTTCTGCAGGTCGACACCTCGAAAATCCTGTTTATCTGTGGCGGTGCGTTTGCCGGCCTCGATAAAGTGATTTCACAGCGTGTTGAAACCGGCTCCGGTATTGGCTTTGGCGCGACCGTAAAAGGTAAATCGCAGAAAGCCAGCGAAGGTGAGTTGCTGTCACAGGTTGAGCCGGAAGATCTGATCAAATTTGGTCTGATTCCGGAGTTCATTGGTCGTCTGCCGGTGGTGGCGACGCTCAACGAGCTGAGCGAAGAAGCGCTGATCCAGATCCTGCGTGAACCGAAAAACGCGCTGACCAAGCAGTATCAGGCGCTGTTTAATCTGGAAGGCGTGGAGCTGGAGTTCCGTGACGAAGCGCTGACGGCGATTGCGAAGAAAGCGAACTCGCGTAAAACCGGGGCACGTGGTCTGCGTTCGATCGTAGAAGCGGCGCTGCTCGAAACCATGTACGACCTGCCATCAATGGAAGGCGTAGAGAAAGTGGTGATCGATGAGTCAGTGATCGAGGGGCAATCTGACCCGATGCTGATTTACGGTAAGCATGAAGCCCAGGCTTCTGGCGAATAAATAATCAATTACACCACGTTGTTATCTTAAAAAAGGGGAAAATGTTTCCCCTTTTATTTTTCTCACCTCTGTGACATTGAATGTCGTGCAAGCATCCCCATATACTCATAATCCTGTGGGTCTAACTGCATACAGCCTGTATCACGCGGTTCCCATCACCTGGCGGACATTAAACTAAGAGAGAGCTCTATGAATCCTGAGCGTTCTGAACGCATTGAAATCCCCGTGTTGCCGTTGCGCGACGTGGTGGTTTATCCGCACATGGTAATTCCGTTGTTTGTTGGTCGGGAAAAATCGATTCGTTGCCTCGAAGCGGCGATGGATCATGACAAGAAGATCATGCTGGTTGCCCAGAAAGAGGCTTCAACGGATGAACCTGGTATTAACGATCTCTTCGCGGTAGGGACCGTTGCTTCCGTACTGCAGATGCTGAAACTGCCAGACGGCACCGTTAAGGTGCTGGTGGAAGGTCTTCAGCGCGCACACATCACCACTTTAGCGGACAATGGCGACCACTTTGTTGCCCAGGCCGAATACCTGATCTCGCCGGAAATTGAAGAGCGCGAGCAGGAAGTGCTGGTGCGTACCGCCATCAATCAGTTTGAAGGCTACATCAAGCTGAACAAAAAAATCCCGCCGGAGGTGCTGACTTCACTCAACAGCATCGACGACGCGGCGCGTCTCGCCGACACCGTAGCGGCGCACATGCCGCTTAAGCTGGCTGACAAACAGTCAGTGCTGGAGATGTCCGACATCAATGAGCGTCTGGAATATCTCATGGCGATGATGGAATCGGAAATCGATCTGCTGCAGGTTGAGAAGCGTATTCGCAACCGCGTTAAAAAGCAGATGGAGAAAAGCCAGCGCGAGTACTATCTGAATGAGCAAATGAAAGCGATTCAGAAAGAGCTGGGCGAGATGGATGATGCGCCGGATGAATACGAAGCGCTGAAACGCAAAATCGACGCGGCGAAAATGCCGGTCGAGGCGCGCGAGAAGGCCGAAGCCGAACTGCAGAAGCTGAAGATGATGTCACCGATGTCAGCGGAAGCCACCGTGGTGCGTGGCTACATCGACTGGATGGTGCAGGTACCGTGGAACGCGCGCAGCAAGGTGAAAAAAGACCTGCGGAAAGCGCAGGAGACGCTGGATACCGACCATTATGGTCTGGAGCGCGTGAAAGACCGCATCCTTGAGTATCTTGCGGTGCAGAGTCGCGTCAGCAAAATTAAAGGGCCGATTCTGTGCCTGGTCGGACCGCCGGGCGTGGGTAAAACCTCGCTGGGACAGTCAATCGCCAAAGCCACCGGCCGTAAATATGTGCGTATGGCGCTGGGCGGCGTGCGTGACGAAGCGGAAATCCGCGGCCACCGTCGTACCTATATCGGGTCGATGCCGGGCAAACTGATCCAGAAAATGGCTAAAGTCGGCGTGAAAAACCCGCTGTTCCTGCTGGATGAGATCGACAAAATGTCATCCGACATGCGCGGCGATCCGGCTTCAGCGCTGCTGGAGGTACTGGATCCGGAGCAGAACATTGCGTTCAACGATCACTATCTGGAAGTGGATTACGATCTGTCAGATGTGATGTTTGTGGCTACCTCTAACTCCATGAACATTCCGGCTCCGCTGCTGGATCGTATGGAAGTGATTCGTCTCTCCGGCTACACCGAAGATGAGAAGCTCAACATCGCTAAACAGCACCTGCTGCCGAAGCAGATCGAGCGTAATGCGCTGAAAGAGAAAGAGATCAGCGTTGACGACAGCGCCATTATCGGCATCATCCGCTATTACACCCGTGAAGCGGGCGTGCGTAGCCTGGAGCGCGAACTCTCCAAGCTGTGCCGTAAAGCGGTGAAAGCGCTGCTGATGGACAAAGCGAAAAAGAGCATCAAAATCAACGGCGAAAACCTCAAGGATTTCCTGGGCGTGCAGCGCTTTGATTACGGCCGCGCTGACAGCGAAAACCGTGTTGGTCAGGTCACCGGCCTGGCGTGGACCGAAGTGGGCGGCGATCTGCTCACCATCGAAACCGCCTGCGTGCCGGGCAAAGGCAAGCTGACCTACACCGGTTCACTCGGTGAGGTGATGCAGGAGTCCATCCAGGCGGCGCTGACGGTAGTACGCGCCCGTGCGGAGAAACTCGGCATCAACGGCGACTTCTACGAGAAGCGTGATATCCACGTACACGTACCGGAAGGGGCGACGCCGAAAGATGGTCCAAGCGCCGGTATCGCGATGTGTACCGCGCTGGTCTCCTGTCTGACCGGTAACCCGGTGCGTTCGGACGTGGCGATGACCGGCGAGATCACACTGCGCGGTCAGGTACTGCCGATTGGTGGCCTCAAAGAGAAACTGCTGGCGGCGCATCGCGGCGGCATCAAAACCGTGCTGATCCCGGACGAAAACAAGCGCGATCTGGAAGAGATTCCACAGAACGTGATTGCCGATCTGTCGATCCATCCGGTGAAGCGTATTGAAGAAGTGCTGAGCCTGGCGCTGGAAAATGCCCCGTACGGGATGCAGGTTGCCACGGCAAAATAGTGATTAGCGACAAAAAGCGCTAAAAAGCGAAGCTGGCAGGCCAAATCGGGCTTGCCAGCTTTTTTTTGTGCCGCTAATTTAGGGGGCTGCTGGATCAACGATTAAGATGAATACCGTTGTTTCAGCTCCACAGGCTTGATATAACTGGCTGCGCGTTCGCACCGGGCGGGAAGCGCGGGTGCGAGTGAATAATAAAAGAGGGGATGAAGAGAGTGAATAAGTCACAGTTGATCGACAAAATTGCTGCAGACGCTGACATTTCTAAAGCGGCAGCGGGACGTGTGTTAGATGCATTCATGGGCTCCGTTTCTGACGCGCTGAAAGGCGGTGACGAAGTGGCACTGGTCGGTTTCGGTACCTTCTCTGTACGCGAGCGTGCTGCCCGCACCGGCCGTAACCCACAAACCGGTAAAGAAATCACCATCCCGGCTGGTAAAGTACCGGGCTTCCGTGCAGGTAAAGCACTGAAAGACGCCGTCAATTAATGACCGCTGACCTGTCCATCGAAGCATTTTCTTCCATGGATTGAGGACGAAAAAGGCGTTCTCATGTAACATACGGGCACATCATTTTTGATGTGCCTTTTTTTATCTTGATGCGCGACTTTAGCCGCTGGCTTCAGTCTCCGCATGGTTGCCAGCTGCCAGCCTGAACCGCAGCTGCACGATGATGACATCGTGTCAGAGCTTTACATCCACACTACAGCGGAGTGTTGTCATACCATGATGGACAATTTACGCGCGGCGTCGAACCATGTCGTGCTCAAGATCATTCTGGGATTGATCATCCTGTCATTCGTACTGACCGGGGTGGGCAACTACCTGATTGGCGGTAACAGCGATTACGCTGCCAAAGTGAACGGCCATGAAATTAGCCGCGGTGAGCTGGAACAGGCGTTTAACAACGAGCGCAACCGTCAGCAGCAGATGCTGGGCGACCAGTTCTCGCAGCTGGCCAGCAACGACGGCTACATGCAGCAGATGCGCCAGCAGGCGCTGTCACAGTTGATCGATCAGGCGCTGCTCGATCAGTACATCAAAGATCTGCACATTGGCATCAGCGACGATCAGGTGAAGCAGGCTATTTTCAATCAGCAGGCTTTCCAGACCAACGGTAAGTTCGACAACGCGAAATACAACGGCCTGATCGCCAGCATGGGCTTCAGTGCCGATCAGTACGCCGAAGCGCTGCGCAAGCAGCTGGCGACGCAGCAGCTGATTAACGCCATCGCCAATACCGACTTCATGCTGAAGGGTGAAACCAGCAAGCTGGTGGATCTGGTCTCGCAGCAGCGCGAGATTCGTCAGGCGGTGATTGACGTTAACGCGCTGGCCACGAAACAAACCGCCAGCGACGACGAAATCAATCAGTACTACCAGCAGCATCAGAGCAGCTTTATGGCACCTGAGCAGTTCCGCGTCAGCTACATCAAAATGGATGCGGCCAGCCTGCAGGAGAACGCCAGCGAAGCGGATATTCAGAGCTGGTACGATCAGCACAAAGCCGATTATTCACAGCCGCAGCGCAACCGTTACAGCATCATTCAGACCAAAACCGAAGCCGATGCCAACGCAGTGCTGGATGCGCTGAAAAAGGGCGAGGATTTCGCCACGCTGGCGAAGAGCAAATCCATCGACCCAATCTCTGCGCGTAAAGGCGGCGACATGGGCTGGCTGGAGCCGAACACCACGCCGGATGAGCTGAAAAACGCCAACCTGACGCAGAAAGGCCAGCTGTCTGGCGTGATCAAGTCCTCAGTAGGTTTCCTGGTGGTGCGTCTGGACGATATCCAGCCAGAGCAGGTTAAACCGCTGGCGGACGTGCACGATGCGGTGGCGGATAAAGTGAAGCAGGAAAAAGCCGTCGACGCCTTCTATAAGATGCAGCAGAAGGTGAGCGAAGCCGCCAGCAACGACAACGAATCCCTGGCGGGCGCCGCACAGGCATCTGGCCTGAAAGTGGTGGAAACGGGCTGGATCACCCGCGATAACGTGCCGGCCGATCTCGATTTCGATGCGGTTAAACAGGCGATCTTCAACGGTGGCCTGACCGGTCAGAACGGCGCGCCGGGCAACAACTCTGACATCATCAGCGTCGATGGCGATCGGGCATTTGTGTTGCGCATCAGCGAGCACAAACCGGAAGCGGTTAAACCGCTGGATCAGGTCAAAGCGCAGATTGCCGACAGCCTGAAGCATGACAAAGCGACGCAGCAGGCCAAAGCGCAGGCAGACAAACTGCTGACCGAGCTGAAAGCGGGCAAACAGGACGCGCTGCAGGCGGCTGGCCTGACGCTGAGCGCCAGCAAAACCGTCGATCGCAACGCGCAGGATCCGGTGGCACAGGCCGCATTCAACCTGCCACAGCCAGCGGATAACCAGCCGTCGTGGGGTGTCAGCGAAGATATGCAGGGCAACGTGGTGCTGGTCGCGCTGGATAAGGTCAGCGCGGGCAACATGCCGCAGGCGCAGATCGACGAAATGGTGAAAGGCGTGACGCAAAACAACGCGCAAATTGCCTTTGAAGCGCTGCTGGAAAACCTGCGTAAAGAGGCGAAGATTAAGTACGGCGCCGCCGCACAAAACCAGTAAGCCTCACAAAAAAAGGTAAACTGCTGCAATACCGAAAGGCCGCTTCTGCGGCCTTTTCCATTTCTGATCATCGCCTTTTGAGTGGGTTTCTCGCTTGTGCCACCCTGCAATGGCTGTCAAACACAAGGAGAAACACAGCATGGTTAAATCAACATTTCGTGCCTTTTGCATCACGCTGGCGCTGGGCGGCGCGCTCTGGACCAGCGGACTGGCGGCGGCGGAAAGCCCCAGTGAAACGCAGGCGACGCAGGTGTCCACGCCGCAGCCGGAACAGGTCAGCATCAATCAGGCCACGGCCGAGCAGCTGGCCGCCGCCATGAACGGTATTGGACTGAAAAAAGCGCAGGCGATTGTCAGCTATCGTGAGCAGTACGGGCCCTTCAGCGCCATCGAGCAGCTGAAAGAAGTGCCGGGTATTGGCAGTGCGCTGGTGGAGCGGAACAGCGCGCGGCTGAAATTGTGAAGCGGCTCGCGACTCTGAAGGATTGCTAAAGCGGCCCATCAGGCTGTGCTATGCTCAACAGGTCCAACCAGTTGTCATTCACAGCCTGAACAGGAGCAATCATGCAAACTACCATCAAAGTGCGCGGCTATCATCTTGACGTCTATCAGCATGTGAACAATGCGCGCTACCTGGAATTTCTGGAAGAGGCGCGCTGGCAGTGGCTGGAAGATGCCGATGCCTTTCACTGGCTGCTGGAGCAGCAGCTGGCGTTTGTGGTGGTGAATATCAACATTAACTATCGTCGTCCGGCGGTGCTGGGCGACGTGCTGCACATTGAGAGCGAGGTCTCGCAGCTCAACGGCAAAAGTGGCATTATTTTACAGCGGGTGATGCTGGCGGGTGATAACACGCTGGTGGCGGATGCGGCGCTGACCTTCGTCTGCATCGATTTGCGCACGCAAAAAACCGTGCCGCTGGAAGGTGAGTTACGTGAACGCCTGGCGGCATTGATGACCGCGCCTTGCTGAGCTGGCATGCCCAGAAAGCACGCCAGCCCGCAGCGCGGCCGCAATCAGCGCAGGCCGCTTTTCTGTTTCATCGCCGCCATCACGCTGGCCGCATTGGCCTGGTAATCGGCCAGGCCGCGTGCGCGCAGGTGGCAGGCCGCGCACTCGCCACAGCCGTCGCCTTTAACGCCGTTGTAGCAGGTTAGCGTCTCCGAGCGAACCAGCGGCAGCTGCTGCCAGTAGTCCGCCAGCGCCCAGGTTTCTGCTTTATTCAGCCACATCAGCGGCGTTTCAAAACGCACGTCGCGCGCCATGCCCAGGCTGACAGCGTTGTTCAGCGCTTTGACAAACTCGTCGCGGCAATCCGGGTAGCCGGAAAAATCGGTTTCACATACGCCGGTGATCACCGCTTCGGCTTCCACCTGATAGGCATAAATTGAGGCCAGCGTCAGAAACAGGATGTTACGTCCCGGCACGAAGGTGCTGGGCAGGTCGCTGGCCTGTGGATTGTAGGCCGGCACCGGAATGTTATCGCGCGTCAGGCTGCTGACCGCCAGTTCATTGAGCAGCGTTACGTCCAGCACTTTATGCGCCCGCGCGCCCAGCTGTTGCGCCAGCTCTGCGGCGACGCTGATCTCTTCGCGATGGCGCTGACCATAATCAAAGGTCACGCAGTGCACTTCATCATACTGCTGCAGCGCCTGAATCAGACAGGTGGTGGAGTCTTGTCCGCCACTGAATACGACAACGGCTCGTTTCATGTTTTCTTCCCCATAAATCAGTGCGCCTATGGTACTGGCTCCGGCGCGGGCTGAACAGCACCGCCTGCGGCAGGCGGCGGGATCCAGGCGCGGGTGAAATCGAACCAGCCCATGCTGTTAAGCTGAATACCTTCGACGCCTGGTGGAGCAAACACCTGGTAGCGATAGTTAAACAGCGGCAGCAAATGGCCGTCGCGCATCAGCTGCTGAAACAGCTGATGAATCGCGGCGCTGCGCAGTGCCGGACTGGCCTGACGGGCGATAGCGTGCAGCGGTGCCTGCAGTACCGCCGGACGCAGCGGTTGCCAGACCGCATCATTTTCCAGCCAGTTCACCAGGGTAAACTGCGGCGCATCACCAATCAGACGGTCGCCCATGATGATGTCGGCGTCACTCAGATCGATGTCGTCGCGCCAGCTTTTGACGTCGTGAAATACGCAGGTGAGGGTACAGCCCTGTGCCGCCAGCAGCGGCACCAGCGCCTGCGCCATGACGTGCAGTTCGATGGGCAGGTGATAATGCAGCGTCAGCGTTGCGGGCAATGTGCCTTCCGGGCGGTGCGGGGCGGGCAGCGGCCAGCCGGGCAGCAACTCTGCGGTTGGCGTAATTAAGCCTTCATCCAGCGGCAGCTGCTGAATGACGCCGCTGTGCTGAATCAGCGCGAGCAGCGTTTTGGCCTGCGCCTGGCTGAAGCGAGCCGAGAAACGCGGCGCCAGGTAACAGAAACCGAGACTGATGCTGCGATCCACCGGCCGCAGCGTGTCCAGCTCGTCGGGATCGCCAATGGCGATCTGCACCGGATGGCGGCAGCTGGTGCCCAGTCCGCGATCGAACAGCTGCGGTGTAATCCAGTATTCCACCACCTGAATTAGCGGACGCTGATGGTGCCAGCGTGCATGGCTCTCCAGCCGCACCAGCTCGCGGGTAAAGTGCGTCAGGCGCCACGGTCCGCTGCCGGTATCGGCATGTTCCGGATGCGGCAGCAGGCAAAACTGATGCGCCAGCCGCTGCGGCAGCCAGTAATCGCTGGTGCGCAGCCGGATACGCAGTGCCAGCGGATGTGGCGCATCGATGTGTTCCACCGCCGCCAGCAGGCGGCCGCCCTGCGGCGTCTGCATGATACGTTGCAGCTGCTGGACCAGCTGTGCCGCCTGCACTGGTTCGTCGTTGTGCCAGCTGAGGAGTGGCCGCAGCCAGAAATACCATTCGCGGCCCTGCGCATCGTGCTGCCAGTGATGTGCCAGATCGCCCTCGACATCATCCGCGTTAAAGCGCGTCAGGCCGGAAAAAATCTGGCGTACCAGATGCTGCTCGGCGCGTCCGGTGAGCTGCAGCGGATCCAGCGCCTCCATCGCGCGATAATAGGGAATGCGCAGCACCGGCGCCTGATTCTGCCACTGGCCGCCCATCAGTGGGCGCAGCATTTTCACCAGCCGTTCAGGCGCGACATCCAGTACCTGCAGTGCCTGTACCGCTTCACCGGCTGCCAGCTGCTGGCTGAGCAATTGCTGACGCAGCTGTTCGGGAGAGAGCAGAAAGCGCAGTTCGCCTTGTTTACCGCGTCCCGCCGCACCGTGCCACTGCAGCCAGCCCGCCTGCTGCCACTGCCGCAGCAGGGTGCGCACGTGGCGCTCGCTGCAAAAGCAGTGCTGCGCCATGGCCGCAACGCTGATGCGCTGCGCTTCGCCCTGGCTAAGCTGCCACAGGCGCTGAAACTGATTAACCCGATGAAGCTGTCGCATGATTAAACCCGGAACAGTTTTTTGAAAGTATTCACTATTAGTTCCGTAATTACCAGGCGATAGTAAACCCCTCATTCAGACCGGAGAGTTCCTATGGCCCGCCTCGCGGCATTTGATATGGACGGTACACTGCTGCTGCCTACCCACCGTTTAGGTGCGGAGACGCTGCAGAGCCTCAACGCCCTACACCAGCGTGGCGTTACACTGGCGTTTGCCACGGGGCGTCACCTGCTGGATATGCAGGCAGTACGTCAGCAGATCACCTTGCCCGCCTGGCTGATCACCGGCAACGGCACGCGCATTCACGATGTCGAGGGCAGGCAACTGTACGGCTGTGATCTGGCGCCGTCGGTGGCGGAAGAGGTGTTGCACAGTCACTGGCAAACCCCCGCGTCGATCCACATCTTTAATGACGAAGGCTGGTTTACCGATAAACCGCTCCCGGGATTGCTGGAAGCGCATGCGATGAGCGGGTTTCACTATCAGCTGCGTGATTTGCGCCGCATGCCGGCACATGAAGTCACCAAGATCTGCTTTATCGCGCCGTATGAGATGCTGCTGGCGCTGAAGATTGAACTGCAACAGGCGCTCGGCGATCGCGCCAGCCTGTGCTTCTCCGCCAGGGAGTGTCTGGAAGTTTTACCGGTGGATTGCCACAAAGGCGCCGCGCTGGCGCGGCTGTGCCAGCATCTGTCGCTGTCGCTGGCGGATTGCATGGCATTTGGCGATGCGATGAACGACCGCGAAATGCTGGAGCGCGTCGGACGTGGTTTTATCGTGGGCAACGCCATGCACCAGCTGAAAACCTCGCTGCCCCATTTACCGATTATTGGCCATTGCGAGACACAGGCGGTGTCTCACTACTTAAATCACTGGATGACCACACCACACCTCGATTATTCCCCCGAATGCTGAGGCTTACAGTGAACCGGACAGGATGTCCGGTTTTTTATTGCAGCTCGCGCTGCCACGCCTGAATATCGCCGATCTGCTCAGCGACCCACTGCGGATTGTAATAGGTATCCGGATAGCGCTCGCCGCTGTCACACAGCAGCGTTACCAGCGCGGCGGATTGCCCCTGCGCGCGCAGCCGTTTTGCCACCTGCAGCATGCCCCAGAAATTAGTGCCGGTAGAGGCGCCCGGACGCCGGCCGAGAATCTGCTCCAGCCTTAACATGGCCGCCACGGTGGCGCCATCCGGCACTTTCATCATTTCGTCAATCACGTCCGGTAAAAACGACGGCTCAACGCGCGGGCGACCAATCCCCTCAATAAGGCTGCCACGCTCGCTGCGCAGCGTGCGATCGCGGCTGTGCCAGTAATCGAAAAACACCGAGTGCTGCGGATCGACCACCAGCAGGCGCGTGTCGTGGCCCTGATAACGGATGTAGCGCCCCAGCGTAGCCGAGGTGCCGCCGGTGCCGGCGCTCATGATCAGGGTGTGCGGCACCGGGAAGGGTTCATGCGCCATCTGGCGGAAAATGCTTTCGGCAATATTGTTGTTGCCGCGCCAGTCGGTAGCGCGTTCGGCATAGGTAAACTGGTCCATAAAATGGCCGTTGAGTTCACGCGCCAGACGCTCGGATTCGCTGTACAGCTGGCACGGATCGGCGACGAAGTGGCACTCCCCGCCGTAAAAGCGGATCAGCTCGATTTTGCGCCGTGCGGTACTGGCTGGCATCACGGCGATAAACGGCAGGCCGAGCAGACGGGCAAAATAGGCTTCCGACACCGCGGTGCTGCCGGAGGAGGCTTCGATGATCGGCGTGTTTTCTCCAATCCAGCCATTGGCCAGACCATAGAGAAACAGCGAACGCGCCAGGCGATGTTTCAGGCTGCCGCTTGGATGGGTGCTTTCATCCTTAAGATAAAAGCGAATGCCGGGGAAATCATCCAGCGTAAAACGGATCAGGTGCGTATCAGCGGAGCGCTGAAAGTCGGCGTTAATTTCATTGATAGCGTGGCGAACCCAGGGCGTTTGCATGGTGCGATTCCGGCAGCGAGATTGCGCTCAGTGTAAGGCACTGGCAGGAAAAAGAGGTTGCTAAAATTTGGTTATAATTGGCAAATAAGAGAAAATTTTTCTCCTGAGGTGGCGAATGCTAGATAAAACTGACCGCACACTGCTGGCGCTGCTGCAAAAAGACTGCACGCTGTCGCTGCAGGTGCTGGCCGATGCGGTGAATCTCACCACCACGCCGTGCTGGAAACGCCTGAAAAAGCTGGAAGATGATGGCATTATTCGGGCGCGCGTCGCGTTGCTGGATGGTGAAAAGCTCGGCCTGTCGCTCACCGCCTTTATGCTGATCAAAACCCAGCAGCACAGCAGCGACTGGTTTCAGCAGTTTGTCGCGGTGGTACAGCAGATGCCGGAAGTGATGGCCTTTTACCGCATGGCGGGCGAGTACGACTACCTGCTGCGCATTCAGGTGGCCGATATGAAGAGCTACGACGCGTTTTACAAGCGTCTGGTTAACGGCGTGCCGGGTCTGATTGATGTCACCTCCAGCTTCGCTATGGAAGAGATTAAATACACCACCGCCTTGCCGGTAGCGCCCTGAACGGGCATCACAAGAGATTGTTTTGTGCGATTATTCAGCCAGTTAAGTTGGTATTTTTTGCGCGAGTGGCGGCGCTATCTGGGCGCCATCAGCTTGCTGATTATCATTGCGCTGCTGCAGCTGCTGCCTCCGCATCTGGTCGGCGTGATTGTCGACGGCGTGACCCAGCACAGCCTGACGCGCGGCGAAATTTTTCTGTGGATCGGCGTGATGCTGGTGACCGCAGTGATTGTCTATTTGCTGCGCTACGTCTGGCGCGTGCTGCTGTTCGGCGCCTCTTACCAGCTGGCGGTGGAGCTGCGCGAAGACTTTTACCGCCAGCTTAGCCGCCAGCATCCGGCGTTTTACCTGCGCCACCGTACCGGCGATCTGATCGCGCGCGCGACCAACGATGTCGATCGCGTGGTGTTTGCCGCGGGTGAAGGGGTGCTGACGCTGGTGGATTCGCTGGTGATGGGGCTGGTCGTGCTGGCGGTAATGAGCGTGCAGATCAGCTGGGAGCTGACGCTGCTGGCGCTGATTCCTATGCCGATTATGGCGCTGGTGATCCAGAAAGACGGCGCGCGCCTGCATCAGCGCTTCAAAGTAGCGCAGGCGGCGTTCTCCAGCCTGAACGATCAAACGCAGGAGAGTCTGACCAGCATCCGCATGATCAAAGCCTTTGGCCTGGAAGATCATCAGTCGAGCCAGTTTGCCGATATCGCCAGCGACACCGGCCGCAAAAATCTGCACGTGGCGCGCGTCGATGCGCGCTTCGATCCCATCATTTATATCGCCGTGGGCTTTTCGAATCTGCTGGCGATTGCCGGTGGCGGCTGGATGGTGTGGCACGGTTCACTGACGCTCGGGCAGCTCACCAGCTTCGTCATGTACTTAGGGCTGATGATTTGGCCGATGCTGGCGCTGGCGTGGATGATTAACATCGTCGAGCGCGGCAGCGCGGCGTGGAGCCGTATTGGTGCGCTGCTGGCGGAAGCGCCTGCGGTTGAGGATGGTCAGCAGCCACTGCCGGCGGATGCGGGCGTGCTGCAGGTGGCGATCCGCGCCTTCCACTATCCGGCGAGTAGC
Organism: gamma proteobacterium symbiont of Axiagastus rosmarus; assembly: GCF_059730925.1. Taxonomy (NCBI): domain Bacteria; kingdom Pseudomonadati; phylum Pseudomonadota; class Gammaproteobacteria; species gamma proteobacterium symbiont of Axiagastus rosmarus. The sequence goes on along the minus strand of NZ_AP035925.1, from coordinate 3,019,443 downwards.
GCGCCGGTGCTGAGCGACGTGCATTTCCAGTTACAGCCCGGGCAGATGCTTGGGCTGTGCGGGCCTACCGGCTGCGGCAAAAGCACACTGCTGAGTCTGATTCAGCGCCATTTTGATATCGATCAGGGCGAGATTTGCTATCACGCCATTCCACTACCGCAGCTGCGGCTGGACAGCTGGCGCAGCCGGCTGGCGGTGGTCAGTCAGACGCCGTTCCTGTTTTCCGATACCGTTGCGAATAACCTGGCGCTGGGCCGCCCGGAGGCAACGCAGGAAGAGATTGAGCGCGTGGCGCAGATGGCCTGCGTGCACGATGACATTCTGCGTCTGCCGCAGGGGTACGCTACCGAAGTGGGCGAGCGCGGTGTCATGCTCTCTGGCGGGCAGAAACAGCGCATCGCCATTGCGCGTGCGCTGTTGCTCAACGCGGAGATTCTGATCCTCGACGATGCGCTGTCGGCGGTTGATGGCCGTACCGAACATGAAATCCTGCATAACCTGCGCCTGTGGGGCAAAGGGCGCACGCTGATCATCAGCGCGCATCGGCTGTCGGCGCTGACCGAAGCCAGCGAGATTCTGGTATTGCAGCAGGGCGCAGTGGCACAGCGCGGCGATCACGATACGCTGGCGGCGCAGCCGGGCTGGTATCGCGATATGTATCGCTATCAGCAGCTGGAGGCCGCGCTGGATGAGGACGAGTCAGAACAGGGAGCCGACCATGGCTAAATCGCAACGCTTATGGCCAACGCTGAAACGCCTGCTGGCTTACGGTAAACCGTGGCGCAAATCGCTGTGGCTGGCCGTCGGCATGCTGTGGATCGCTGCCGCTGCCGAAGTCACCGGCCCGGTGCTGGTGAGCTATTTTATCGATAACCTGGTGGCTAAACACCAGATGCCGTGGGGCATCGTGGCCGGGCTGCTGGTGGGCTTTGTGCTGCTACAGCTGCTGGCAGCGGGTCTGCACTATTTCCAGGCGCTGCTGTTTAACCGCGCGGCGATTGGCGTTGTGCAGCAGCTGCGTGTCGACGTGATGAATGCGGCGCTGCGCCAGCCGCTCAGTGCCTTCGATACCCAGCCGGTAGGGCAGATTATTTCGCGCGTCACCAACGACACCGAAGTGATCAAAGATCTTTACGTCACGGTGGTGGCCACTGTGCTGCGCAGCGCTGCGCTGATTGGCGCGATGCTGGTGGCGATGTTTGCACTCGACTGGCGTATGGCGCTGGTGGCGCTGGTGATTTTCCCGCTGGTGTTAACGGTGATGCTGATCTATCAGCGCTACAGCACGCCGATTGCGCGCCGCGTACGTAGCTATCTGGCCGAGATCAATAATGGCTTCAACGAAGTGATTAACGGCATGAGTGTGATCCAGCAGTTTCGCCAGCAGGCGCGCTTTGGCGAGCGCATGGGCGAAGCCAGCCGTTCACACTATCTGGCGCGGATGGAGACGCTGCGGCTGGACGGCTTTCTGCTGCGTCCGCTGCTCAGCCTGTTTTCTGCACTGATTTTGTGCGGTCTGCTAATGCTGTTCAGCTTTGCCACGCCGGGCGTGTTTGAGGTTGGCGTGCTCTACGCCTTTATCACTTATCTTGGCCGCCTTAACGAGCCACTGATCGAGCTCACCACGCAGCAGTCAATGCTGCAGCAGGCGGTGGTGTCGGGCGAGCGTATTTTTGAACTGATGGATGCGGCGCAGCAGGGCTACGGCAGTGACGCTCAGCCGCTGACTTCCGGGCGTATCACCCTGCGCGATGTCAGCTTTGCCTACCGCGACAACCGCGACGTGCTCAGCCATATCAACCTCGAAGTGCCGGCGCGCGGCTTCGTGGCACTGGTCGGCCATACCGGCAGCGGCAAAAGCACCTTAGCCAATCTGCTGATGGGCTACTATCCGGTGACGCGCGGTGGCATTGAGCTGGATGGCCGCCCGCTGCGCCAGCTGACGCACGATGCGCTGCGCGGCAGCGTGGCGATGGTGCAACAGGATCCGGTAGTACTGGCCGATACGCTATTGGCCAACGTGCGCCTGGGACGCGATATCAGCGAAGAGGACGTGTGGCGCGCGCTGGAGAAGGTGCAGCTGGCACCGCTGGCCCGCGCGATGCGCGACGGCATTCATACCCGGCTCGGTGAGCAGGGGAACACGCTGTCGGTCGGGCAGAAGCAGCTGCTGGCGCTGGCGCGCGTGCTGGTGTCGCTGCCGCAGATTCTGATCCTCGATGAGGCCACTGCCAATATCGACTCAGGCACCGAGCAGGCGATTCAGCAGGCGCTGCGCACGCTGCGCCAGCACAGCACGCTGGTGGTGATTGCTCACCGTCTTTCCACCATCACCGAAGCGGATCAGATTCTGGTGCTGCACCGTGGTCAGGTGGTCGAACGCGGTACGCACACCGAACTGCTGGCGCAGCAGGGCCGTTACTGGCAGATGTACCAGCTGCAGCAGGCCGGCGATGAACTCGCGGCGGGCATACCCGCAACGGCAGAGGGGTGATTTGCACCTTTTTTGCGCAGATTTATCGGAATGTTCTGTATTGATGCACTCCTTTGAGGCCGCAAGCACCAAAGGAGTGCAGTAAAGTCCCACCTTTCTGTTTTTCCGCATGAAAACCTTGCCCGTTACGCCATACCGGAGCGCGATACTCTGCGCCCGGCAGCCTTAGCGCCCACTTTTGCCATTTGTGGCACAGCCTTTGCTTAACTCTCTGCGTGTCCGCGAAGACTCACCTATTTTTATATCCGGAGGGGAACGTATGAAGCTGGTTACCGTGGTAATCAAACCATTTAAGCTGGAGGACGTGCGTGAAGCCTTATCCTCCATTGGCATTCAGGGCCTGACCGTGACCGAAGTAAAAGGCTTCGGTCGTCAGAAAGGCCATGCAGAACTGTACCGCGGTGCCGAGTACAGCGTTAACTTCCTGCCAAAAGTAAAAATCGATATTGCGATTGCGGACGATCAGCTGGATGAAGTGGTGGATGTGATCAGCAAAGCCGCGTACACCGGCAAAATTGGCGACGGCAAAATTTTCGTCGCGGAACTGCAGCGCGTGATTCGTATTCGTACCGGCGAGACCGACGAAGCAGCACTGTAACTGGGGCTCTGAATTGTGATGGGATGGAAAGAAATGAATAAAGTAATGACTAAGTTGGGCCTCACCAGCCTGGCGCTGTTACCGTCTCTTGCGATGGCAGCTGCGCCTGCCGTAGCGGATAAAGCCGATAACGCGTTTATGATGATTTGTACCGCGCTGGTACTGTTCATGACAATTCCCGGCATTGCCCTGTTTTACGGCGGCCTGATTCGCGGCAAAAACGTGCTGTCGATGCTGACGCAGGTCGCGGTGACGTTCGCGTTAGTGTGCGTACTGTGGATCGTCTACGGCTACTCGCTGGCGTTCAGTGAAGGCAACGCCTTCTTCGGTAACTTCCAGTGGGCGATGCTGAAAAATATCGAGCTGAAAGCGGTGATGGGCAGCTTCTATCAGTACATTCACGTGGCGTTCCAGGCTTCCTTTGCCTGTATCACCGTGGGGCTGATTGTTGGTTCGCTGGCTGAGCGTATTCGCTTCTCTGCGGTACTGATTTTCGTACTGGTGTGGCTGACGCTGGCCTATCTGCCTATCGCACATATGGTGTGGGCTGGCGGCTTCCTGGCACAGGATGGCGCGCTGGACTTCGCTGGCGGTACCGTGGTGCACATCAACGCCGCCGTTGCCGGTCTGGTTGGTGCTTACCTGGTAGGCAAGCGTGCTGGCTTCGGTAAAGAAGCGTTCAAACCGCATAACCTGCCGATGGTGTTTACCGGTACCGCGATTCTGTACGTTGGCTGGTTCGGTTTCAACGCCGGCTCTGCGTCTTCCGCGAACGAAATCGCGGCGCTGGCCTTCCTGAATACCGTGGTAGCCACTGCGGGTGCCGTGCTGTCGTGGGTGTTCGGTGAGTGGGCGCTGCGCGGTAAGCCTTCACTGCTGGGTGCGTCTTCTGGCTTCATCGCCGGTCTGGTTGCCATCACGCCAGCCTGTGGTTATGTCGGCGTCGGCGGCGCACTGATTATCGGTCTGGCCGGTGGCCTGGCGGGTATCTGGGGTGTGACCACGCTGAAGAAATGGCTGCGCGTGGATGACCCGTGCGATGTATTTGGTGTGCACGGCGTGTGCGGCATCCTCGGTTGTGTCCTGACCGGCGTGTTTGCCTCCTCGTCACTGGGCGGCGTGGGCTACGCAGAAGGCGTGACTATGGGCCATCAGGTTTGGGTTCAGCTGTTCAGCTGTGGCCTGACCATCGTCTGGTCTGGCGTGGTTGCCTTCATCGGCTTCAAGCTGGCAGATATGATTGTTGGCCTGCGCGTACCGGAAGAACAGGAACGTGAAGGTCTGGATGTGAACAGCCACGGCGAGAACGCTTACAACCAGTAAGTGCCGGCTGGCAGAAGAGCAGTGCGCTATAACTATAATGATGAGAAAGGGGCGAGATAATCGCCCCTTTTTTTATGCTTCGCGCTGACGCATCACCCCTTCCTGCACCGTCGTCGCCACCAGCGTGCCGTCCTGGCTGAAGAACTCACCGCGCACGAAGCCGCGCGCGCCGGACGCTGAGGTGCTTACCACGCTGTACAGGAGCCACTCCGAGAGATCAAATGGACGGTGGAACCACATGGAGTGGTCAATCGTCGCCACCTGCATATCCGGCTCAAGGAAGCCTTTGCCATGCGGCTGCAGCGCGACCGGCAGAAAGTTGAGATCGGAAGCGTAGCCCAGCAGATATTGGTGAATGCGGCGATCGTCCGGCAGCTGGCCATTGGCACGCACCCAGACCTGGCGCAGCGGCTCATCAACGTGGCCTTTCAGCGGATTGTGGATCTGCACCGGACGGATATCCAGCGGGCGCTCGGCGAGGAATTTTTCTTTCAGCTTGAGCGGCAGGTGCGCAGCCAGCCGGTGGGCGAGATCCTGCTCGGAGGGCAGGTTATCGGGTCCTGGCACCTGCGGCATGCTGTTCTGATGCTCGAAGCCATCTTCCGGTGACTGAAAGGAGGCGGTCATGTAGAAGATCGGCTGACCGTTTTGTACGGCGCTGACGCGGCGGGCGCTGAAGCTTTTGCCGTCGCGCAGGGTTTCCACATCGTAAATAATGGCTTTCTGGCTGTCGCCCGGGCGCAGAAAGTAGCTGTGGAAGGAGTGAATGATACGGGCTTCCGGCACGGTTTGTTTTGCCGCATACAGCGCCTGTCCCACCACCTGGCCGCCAAACACCTGGCGCAGGCCGAGATCTTCACTCTGGCCGCGAAACAGGCCTTCTTCCAGTTTTTCCAGATTCAATAAATTAAGCAGGTTGTGCAGTGCCTGGCTCATAACGGATTCCTCAGTGATGCCAATGGCGTCAGTGTGAAAGATCCGACCAGTTTGCGCAACGCTTTTACCCGGTTTTCAGCAGCATGGCGGGGCTTCAGGCGCAAAGGGGATTTTTGTGCCAGAATTAACAGCAATCGGCGGTGGAAAACCCAGCCAATAAATTTACCGCCGACAATCATAGTGTTCATAAGGAGACGACATCGATGAAACTCTGGCATGTAATTAGCGGTATGACACTGGCGGTGGCAATCACAGGCTGTGCCGATCACAGTAAACCCGTGCCGACGCCAACTTTAGGCGCCAGCGTGGCCGGGCAGCCGTCGGCGATTGCCCAGCCAAACGTAAGCGGTTCCGTCTATATTCGCCAGCGTATTGCGCTGCCGCCGGATGCGGTGCTGACCGTGACGCTGGCCGATGCGTCACTGGCGGATGCGCCGTCCAAAGTGCTGTCACAGCGTGTGGTTCGCACCGAGGGCAAACAGGCACCGTTCCAGTTTGTGCTGCCCTTTAACCCGGCCGATATCCAGCCGAACGCGCGCATTTTGCTGAGCGCAGCGATCACCATCGACGGCAAGCTGGCGTTTATCACCGATACGGTGAAACCGGTGATTAATCAGGGTGGAACGAAAGCGGAACTGCTGCTGGTACCGGTGACCAATATGGCGATGCCAACCCAGCCGGGCGCTGCTACCACTGTGCCTTCGACGTCGCCAACCCAGGTTACGCCGTCAGCCTCCGTGCCGGCACCAACCAGTCTGTAAGTTGAAACGGGAGACAGCGCGTTACGGAAGCTGCGCCAGAATGGCACTGCAGAAAGTAAAGGCGCTGTCTCGTCCCTGATCGCTCGGCACACGCCATCCCTGGCGTGTGACGCTTTACTTTCTGCAGTGCCATTCCCGCGCCTTAAAGGGAGTGCGGCCTGTCAGCATTAATACTCCCAGCGATACTTCGCCAGTTCAATTTCTCCCGCATCACTCACTTCAATACCTTCGGCTTCCAGCGCATCGCGCTGACGAAAAAGATCATCGCCCTGCAGCGAAATACGACCATGACGATTAATCACGCGGAACCACGGCAGTTTACTGCCTGGCGGCAGGCGCCGCAGCACGCCGCCCACCTGACGTGCGGCACGCGGTGAACCGGCCAGCAGCGCGACATCGCCGTAAGTCGTCACTTTACCGGCAGGAATAGCGGCAACAATTTGCCAGACGCGCTCGGAAAAATTGCTCTGTTCACTCACTGACGCACCTCGTCTGCGGGAAAAGCGCCACTTTAGCATGCGATTGCGGCTATCTGCAGGGTTTTGCCGCCGGCCTGTTCAAGAAACCAACGGTTGCCCGGCCTGCGCTTGCAATTGCCAGGGGCTTCCCCGATAATGCCAGCGCTCTCAACATGAGAGCTCGTCAATGGGGGCCCTGTTGGTTCTCCCGCAACGCTAACTTGTGAACTCGGTCAGGTCCGGAAGGAAGCAGCCGCAGCAGGCGACGCGTGTGCCGGGATGTAGCTGGCAGGGCCTCCACCATTTCTGCCCATGCAAAATCCCTGCGCGCAATGCGGCACAGCACCGTATCGGCACTCCTTTGCCTGCCTGTCATCCGTGGAAATAAAGGTGAGTAACGAAACGACCTGCGGGGAGAAAACTTAGCGGACGTACTTCCAGACAGATCCGGGCACTTTGTCATAGAGCTTGTTCATGGTCAGCTCGGCCAGACGGTGATCGGCTGCGGAGTAGAATACCGCTAACTCATCATCGGGTAATTCATACTTGTTCTTTTCAATCACCCGTTCAAGGGTGTCAATTGAGCGACAACGACGCAGTCGCATCAAATAGTCTGTTTTGGTTAAGGCTGGGTTGCTCATAAATAAACCGGTCTCACTCTGATGCTAAAAGGAATGGCTGGGTTGCTGGAGATAAGCGCACTCTTCGGCAAACAGATTAAATAAGCGTTTTGCTGAACGTTGCCACCGTTGAAGATCCTGGGTATTGATTCCATAGCTGCTAAACAGCATAAAGGTATCATCAAGATATTCATCGATTTGCGTAATCAGCGCTTCATCTTCAACATGCTTAATTTTGTAATTCATCGTGAAAGAGGCGATATGCTCAATCAAATCGTTGAGCTGTAAATTGCCTGGCGAAGTGGGATCATTAACCCAGCCGTGATGGCTGTCGGTTAGCGTCGCCATACTTTCGTCAAACAGGTTCTCACACAGAAATTTAAGCTGGGCAATATCATGCCGTTTCGGTGAGTATTCGTCCATCTTTTTCCCCTCCATAGCGAGCACAGTTACCGCGACGCGGCGAGATTTGGAAAAGCTACCAGGGAGCGATCACGAATAAAAAGAATTCAGCGACCTTTTAAATATAATCCACAATCATTAGTTTTGCTCACCCAATTACTAAATATTACAATTCGTCGCACGGTGACGGGCGGGTATTGTCTATCACCTCAAACACCAGTGCGCCGGGCGTTGTCTGGAACAAAACTTCTTCACGTTGGGTAAAGGTTTCATTTAAATCAAGGCAGGGATTAAATAAATCCCACGTGAAATCGTAAAGCATTTTAAATCGTTTGTGACCGACGGGCTGAATGGAAATAATGGTAAAACTGTCCGGAACTAATTGCGCGTTTTGAGAATACCACTGTAAATCGCCGGCAAGGTCCTGGGCTATTTTGAGAATATTCCCCTGGATAATCTGGCGTAACTTGCCGCAATCATCCTCATTCACATCAATATCACTATGAATAATAGACTGCATTCTGCATCCCGTAAAAAGCAAGGAGAGTTCTATCATTGGCTTTCAGCCCGGACATTGCAAGCCATTGGTAAACAGAAAGGGCGATTGCTGCGATGGGCGCTGGCTTGATGGCACAAATCGCCCAGGCGTATCGCCGCTGATCAATTTTTGAAACACTTTCGTCCGCGCGTCGCGATGATGCCATCAGGTAGTATATTGTTATGTTATAACATTTTGGTTGCCTATCATGAATCACAGTGGATTACTTCTCTCGCTCGGCGGGCGCCTGCTGGTAGCGCTACTGCTGAGTAGCCTGCTGGCTCTAGCCATCGTCTGGGGCCTGCACCAATGATGCGTTTTCATCGTCTGCAGGGCGGCTATCAGGGCAGGGCGGTGACGCCGGTGGTGAATGGCGAACTGGCGGCCGGCAGTATGACGGCACTGGTCGGGGCCAACGGAACGGGCAAATCAACCTTGCTCAAAACTATCGCCGGACTGCTGCCGCCAGTGGCGGGACGCTGTGAACTGCAGCTGCCGCGAAAAGCGCTGGGCTGGTTGCCGCAGCGCAGCGAGCTGGACACCCGCTTCCCGCTCACCGTCTATGAGCTGGTAGCAATGGGCTGCTGGCCGCGCTGCGGCTGGTTCGGTGGCATCACGCGTGCGCTGAGGCAGGAGATTGATGCCGCGCTGGAGGCGGTGCAGATGCGCGACTTCGCCACTGCGCAGCCCGCGATGCTTTCCGGCGGGCAGTTGCAACGCGTGCTGTTTGCGCGCCTGATGCTCCAGCGCAGCCAGCTCTGGCTGCTGGACGAACCCTTCAACGGCATTGATACGCCGACGATAACGTTACTGATGTCGATTCTCGAACAGCAGCAGCGGGCGGGCACCACGCTGCTGGTGGTGCTGCACGACAAGCTGCTGGTGGCGCGCCATTTTCGTGACGTGCTGTCGCTGGATGAGCGTGACAGTGCGCAGCAACCGCGGCTGTGTCGGGTGGCGTCATGACGTTACTCCAGCCGTTTATTGAGTTTGGTTTTATGCGCCGGGCGCTGGTGGCCTGCATGGCGCTGGCGATCAGTGCAACGCCGCTCGGCGTCTTTCTCTCGCTGCGCCGTATGAGCCTGGTGGGCGATGCGCTGTCCCATGCGGTATTGCCGGGCGCCGCCATCGGCTATCTGGTGTCCGGCCTGTCGCTGGTGGCGATGGGCATTGGCGGCCTGATTGCCGGGCTGGCGGTGGCGCTGCTGTCCGGTGCGGTCAGCCGTTACACCCCCCTGAAGGAGGATGCCAGCTTTTCCGGCTTCTATCTGGGTTCGCTGGCGCTCGGCGTCACGCTGGTATCACTGCGCGGTTCCAGTGTCGATCTGCTGCACGTGTTGTTCGGCTCGCTGCTGGCGGTGGATAACGGCGCGATTGTGCTGGTTGGCAGCATCGCCGCGTTCACCCTGCTGATGCTGGCCGTGATCTTCAGGCCGCTGGTCATTGATGCCTTTGATCCTGATTTTCTGCGTGCGCAGGGGAAATGGAGCGCACCGCTGGTGCACGGCATTTTCCTCACGCTGGTGGTGCTGAATCTGGTGGCGGGTTTTCAGGTACTCGGCACGCTGATGTCTGTTGGGCTGATGATGCTGCCCGCCACCAGCGCGCGCTTCTGGAGCCGTCACCTTACGCGCATGCTGGCGATTGCCATGCTGCTGGCGCTGATCGCCGCCTTTATCGGCCTGTTGCTCTCCTGGCACTATGACCTACCTGCCGGACCGGCGGTGGTACTGAGTGCGGCCGTACTGTTTTTGCTGTCTGTGTTGACTGGACCATGTGGCGGCCTGCTGCGCCGTCGATAATAAGATGACAAGGGGATAGGTATGAAGAAGTTACCGTTGAGTCTGGCGATTGGCGCGATGCTGATTAGCCCGCTGACGCTGGCAAAAACTGTTGATGCCGTAGCCAGTTTTACCGTGCTGGCTGACATCGTTAAACAGGTCGGCGGCGATCACGTTAAGGTGAAATCGCTGGTGGGTCCGGATGGCGATCCGCACACCTTTGAGCCGACGCCGCAGGATAGCCAGGCGCTGGCGCAGGCCGATGTGGTGTTCGTCAGCGGGCTGGGCATGGAAGGCTGGATGGACCGGCTGATTAGCGCGTCCGGCTACAAGGGCACGGTGGTGGTCGCCTCGAACGGCGTCAATACGCGCAAAATGGAGGAGGATGGCAAAACCATCACCGATCCACACGCGTGGAACAGCATGCACAACGGCGTGATCTACGCCACCAACGTGATGAACGCGCTGATCAAAGCCGATCCGGACGATGCCGCCGACATCCGTCACAGCGGTGAACGCTATATTCAGCAGTTGCAGAAGCTGGATAGCTGGGCTAAAAGTGAATTTGCCGGCGTGGCGCAAAGTAAACGCAAGGTGCTCACCAGCCATGATGCCTTTGGCTACTTCGGTCAGCGCTACGGCGTGACGTTCCTCGCGCCGGTGGGCTTCTCAACCGAAGCGGAAGCCAGCGCCAGCGATGTCGCCGCTATCATCAAACAGCTCCGGGCCGAGCACATCACCACCTACTTTATGGAGAATCAGACCGATCCGCGTTTGGTGAAACAGATCGCCAGTGAAACCGGTGCGCAACCCGGTGGCGAGCTCTATCCGGAAGCGCTGTCAGCGGCCAGCGGGCCGTCGCCCACCTATGAGGCGGCGTTTAAGCACAACGTGGAAACTCTGCTGCACAGCATGAAGTAAAAAAAGGCCGGGGAGCATCCCGGCCAATTATCACGACACTTTCCTAACGTTTTTTCTTTCTTCCCTGCACCGCCTTAAAGCGCGGGTTGGTTTTGCAAATCACATAAATACGACCTTTACGCCGCACGACTTTGCAATCTTTGTGACGGGTCTTGGCAGACCGCAATGAACTGACAACTTGCATGTGGCTGAACTCCGGTTATTTGCTGCGCGTCAGGAAGCTGCCAAAACGCTTGTTGAAGCGTGCGGCGCTGCCCTCTTTGGCAAACTCTTTCTGTTTACCGGTGTAGTAAACGTGCGACTTCGACGACACATCAAGCGTGACGTACGGCAGCTCTTCGCCCTCAAACTGGATGGTACGATCGGTCTGAATCGTTGAACCGACTTTGAAGTATTCGTCGACGGTGGTGTCGTGGAACACCACAGGACGGTAGTGCGGATGAATGTTTGGTTTCATAATAGCGCTCTCGTGTAATGTTATAATATAACAATATTATGAACCTCACGCCGCAGGATTGCAACCACGCGTCCGGTGCGGATTTGTCATGGAACGTGCGGAGCAGGGGAGTGCGCAATAAAAAAGGCCGCTTGCGCGGCCTTTTAGCAGAGAGAAACTATCAGTGAGGGTGATTGACCGGATGGCCCTGTTCCAGCTCAGACTTGTTCTTGCTGAAACGGCGGCGCACCACCACGAAGAACACCGGCACGAAGAAGATCGCCAGCGCGGTGGCCGTCACCATCCCGCCCATTACGCCGGTACCGACGGCGTTCTGTGCGCCGGAGCCGGCACCGCTGCTGATCGCCAGCGGCAGTACGCCGAGGATGAACGCCAGCGACGTCATTAGAATCGGACGCAGACGCATACGTGAGGCTTCCAGCGTCGACTCGACCAGCCCTTTGCCTTCCTTCTCCATCAAATCCTTGGCGAATTCGACGATCAGGATGGCGTTCTTCGCCGAGAGACCAATGGTGGTCAACAGACCCACCACAAAGTACACGTCGTTACTCAGACCGCGCAGCGTGGTGAAGAGCAGGGCGCCAATCACACCCAGCGGCACCACCAGCATGACCGCGAACGGAATCGACCAGCTCTCATACAGCGCGGCCAGACACAGGAACACCACAATCAGCGAAATGGCGTACAGTGCAGGCGCCTGGTTGCCGGACAGGCGTTCCTGATAGGACATGCCGGTCCAGTCGTAGCCGATACCCGCAGGCAGCTTCGAGGCGAGGCTCTCCATCAGGTTCATGGCATCACCCGAGCTCTTGCCCGGCGCCGCCTGACCCAGGATCTCCATTGATGGCAGACCGTTGTAACGCTCCAGACGCGGTGAACCATACTGCCACTTCGCCGAAGAGAAGGCTGAGAATGGCACCATGGTCCCGGCGCTATTGCGCACGTACCATTTGCTGATGTCATCCGGCAGCATGCGCGAGTCGGCCTGACCCATCACGTACACTTTCTTCACGCGACCACGGTCGATGAAGTCGTTGACGTAAGAACCGCCCCAGGCCGCACCCAGCGTGGTGTTGATGTCGGACAGCGACACACCAAGCGCCTGCGCTTTTTCCTGATCGATAATCAGTTTGTACTGCGGCGTATCTTCCAGCCCGTTCGGACGCACGCCCACCAGCGTATCCGGATGCTGGGCAATCATGCCAAACAGCTGGTTACGCGCGGCGGTCAGCTTCTCATGGCCGAGGTTACCCTGATCGATCAGCTGGAAGTCGAAACCGGTGGCGTTACCCAGTTCGATAATGGCCGGCAGGTTGAACGGGAACACCATGGCATCTTTGATCTGACCCAGCGCCTGCATCGCACGTCCGGCAATCGCCGGCACTTTCAGGCTGGCATCACCACGCTCATCCCATGGCTTCAGGCTGACGAAGGCGATACCGGTGTTCTGTCCACGACCGGCGAAGCCAAAGCCGTTAACGGTAAACACCGAATTCACGCTGTCTTTCTCTTTGGTCAGGAAGTAATCCGTAACCTGATCCAGCACTTTCTGCGTACGTTCCTGGGTCGCACCGGCAGGCAGCTGCGCCTGCGCCAGTAACAGCCCCTGATCCTCTTCCGGCAGGAACGAGGTAGGCAGTTTCAGGAACAGGTAAGCCATGCCGACCACAATCAACAGATAAATCAGCAGATAGCGGCCGGTGCTGCGCACAATGTGGCCGACGCTGTCGACGTAATGGTTGGTGCTCTTATCAAACAGGCGGTTAAACCAGCCGAAGAAACCGGTGGTTTTGCCGTGTTCACCTTTTTTGATGGGCTTCAGCATGGTGGCACACAGCGCTGGCGTCAGAATCAACGCCACCAGCACCGACAGCGCCATCGCCGAAACGATGGTGATCGAGAACTGACGATAAATCACCCCGGTTGAGCCACCGAAGAACGCCATCGGGATAAATACCGCTGACAGCACCAGCGCGATGCCAACCAGCGCGCCCTGGATCTGTTCCATCGAGCGTTTGGTGGCTTCTTTCGGCGGTAATCCTTCTTCCGCCATGACGCGCTCAACGTTTTCCACCACCACGATGGCGTCATCCACCAGCAGGCCGATGGCGAGCACCATGCCGAACATCGTCAGGGTGTTTATCGAGTAGCCAAAGGCACTGATGATGGCAAAGGTGCCCAGCAGTACTACCGGCACGGCGATGGTAGGAATCAGCGTCGCGCGGAAGTTCTGCAGGAACAGATACATTACCAGGAACACCAGCACGATGGCTTCGAACAGCGTTTTCACCACTTCGAAAATGGAGATCTTAACGAATGGTGTGGTGTCGTACGGGTAAACGGTTTTCATGCCGGCCGGGAAGAACGGTTCCAGCTTGGCCAGTTCCGCTTTCACCGCGTCGGCGGTATCCAGCGCGTTGGCGCCGGTCGCCAGTTTGACACCGATACCGGACGCTGGTTTGCCGTTGTAGCGGGCAATGATCTCGTAGTTTTCACCGCCGAGTTCAATCTTCGCGACATCGCGCAGGCGCACCTGTGAGCCGTCCTGATTGACCTTCAGCATGATGTTACCGAACTCTTCGGTCGAGGTCAGACGCGTCTGGGCAATGATCGAGGCGTTAAGCTGCTGACCTGGCACCGGTGGGGTACCGCCCAGCTGACCGGCAGCCACCTGGGTGTTCTGGGTTTGCAGCGCGCTGATCACATCCACCGGCGTCAGCTGGTAGTTGTTAAGCTTGTGCGGATCGAGCCAGATACGCATCGCATACTGCGCACCAAACACCTGAGTATCGCCGACGCCAGGCGTACGGCTGATCGGATCTTTGATGTTCGACGCTACGTAGTCTGAGATGTCGTTCTGCGTCATGCTGCCATCTTCGCTGACGAAACCGGCGACCATCAGGAAGCTGCTGGAGGATTTTTTCACCTGAATCCCCTGCTGCTGTACTTCCTGCGGCAGCAGTGGCATCGCCAGCTGCAGTTTGTTCTGCACCTGCACCTGAGCAATGTCGGCGTCAGTACCAGACTGGAAGGTCAGCGTCAGCGTCAGCGTACCAGAAGAGTCACTGCTCGAGGACATATACATCAGCCCGTCGATGCCGTTCATATTCTGTTCGATAACCTGCGTTACCGAATCCTGTAGCGTTTTCGCATCTGCACCCGGATAAGATGCCTGGATTTCAACTGCCGGCGGCGCAACGTTGGGATATTGCTCGATCGGCAGTTTGATAATCGATAGCGCACCCGCCAGCATAATAATGATGGCAAGCACCCAGGCAAAAATGGGGCGATCGATAAAGAACTTAGCCATGTATCAACGGCTCCTGTTTATGACGATGATTTAGCAGACTGAGATTCCGGTGCGGCTTTGGCATCATCTTTGACTTCTTGCGGCGTCACCTGAGCACCCGGTTTAGCACGCTGAATACCGACGGTAATCACGCGATCGCCCTCTTTCAGGCCATCGGTCACCAGCCATTTGTCGCCAAACGCCTGGTTCGCGGTAATCTTACGCACTTCGACTTTATTATCCGCGCCCACTACCATCGCGGTGGCTTCACCGGTTGGCGTGCGGGTTACGCCGGTCTGCGGTACCAGCAGCGCCGTCGGGTTAGTGCCCTCATCCAGACGTGCACGCACGAACATGCCCGGCAGCAAACGATGATCCGGATTCGGGAAAATCGCGCGCAGGGTAATCGAGCCAGTGGTTTCATCCACGGTAACATCAGAGAATTCCAGTGTGCCCGGCTGGCTGTATGCGCTACCGTTCTGCATCAGCAGGGTAACGTTAGCTTTGCCGTCGTTCTGTTTCAGCTGACCAGACTCCAGCTCGCCGCGCAGGCGCAGGAAATCATCGCTGGATTGGGTCACATCGACGTACATCGGGTCGAGTTGCTGCACGGTCGCCAGCGCGGTGGTCTGGCCGTTCGACACCAGCGCACCTTCCGTCACCGAGGATTTACCAATGCGGCCGCTGATTGGCGAGGTCACTTTGGTGTACGCCAGGTTAATGCGGGCGGTTTCCACATTGGCCTGCGCCGCCTGTACGGCTGCGGCGGTCTGCGCGGCGGTGGCCGCGGCGTTATCGTAGTCCTGCTGGCTGATATATTTGGTACCCAGCAGTGGCTTGTAACGATTCACCGTCAGCTGGGCAACGCGCGCGTTGGCCTGCGCCTGGGCTAAATCGCCTTTTGCGCTGTCGTACGCGGCCTGATAGGTGGCGGGATCGATCTGGTACAGCGAATCGCCGGCTTTAACATCACTGCCTTCAACAAAATTACGCTTGAGAATGATACCTGACACCTGCGGACGCACTTCAGCCACGCGGAACGCCGAAGTACGGCCTGGCAGTTCGGTGGTGATTTTCAGGGGCTCGTTTTTTAACGTGACAACACCCACTTCCGGGGGCTGCTGCTGGGCGGCTTGCTGGGATTTATTATCATCACATCCTGTTAACAAAAAGCTGCCTGTAAGCATCACGGCGGCCGCCAGAGGCGCTAATCCTCTGTTTTTATTCATAAATAAACCTCTAGTGTCCGATATCAAATGATCAATGGATCACAAACCGTTAAACCCATTGCTGCGTTAAAACACGGGTCGTGCTATGGTACATACATTCACAAATGTATGTAAACTTGCCAGTTTGTAAAAACAGTCCTCTATGGCACGAAAAACCAAAGCGCAAGCACTTGAAACGCGACATCAAATTCTGGATGCCGCTTTAGCTCACTTTTCTGAACACGGTGTGGCCGCCACTTCACTGGCGGATATCGCCGCGGCCGCTGGCGTCACGCGCGGCGCTATCTACTGGCATTTTAAAAATAAAGCCGATCTGTTACAGGAGATCTGGCTGCGCTGCGACGCCGGGCTCGACGATGTGGAACTTGAGTATCAGACAAAATACCCTGGCGATCCACTTTCTGTAATGCGTTCGATGCTGATCTATATCCTTGAAGCCACAGCAAAGGATCCACAAAGACGCGCATTAATGGAGATTATCTTCCATAAATGTGAGTTCGTTGGGGAAATGTCGACGTTAATGGCGATGCAGCAGGGGCTGCTGCAGGCGTGTTATGACCGCATCGAAGAGGTGCTGCGCAGCTGTATCGAGGCCGGGCAGCTTCCGGCCAGCCTCAACACCCGCCAGGCTGCGCTGCTGATGCGCGGCTACATCAGCGGCATGATGGAGAGCTGGTTATTCAATCCGCAAAGTTTTGATCTGGTGAGTGAAGCGCCGCAGGTGGTAGAGGCCTTTATAGATATGCTGCGCCTGAGCCCGACGCTCGCCGGCACGCGCTAAGCGCTGCGTTCGGCCGCCAGCTTCTGCTCGTAATCGCGCTGGACAATCGCCAGCGCAGCCAGCACCGTGGCCGTGGGTACCTGGTTTTCCTCCAGCAGCTGAATTAAATCGACCGCCAGCTTGATGTCGTCCGGCGCGGTATCCAGCGTCATAGTGTCTCCTAAATACGTAGTTTAGCGGCGACCAGCAGCATCAGCAGTGCACCGGCCAGCGCCAAGGCAAAGCCCATCGGATGCAGCGTACCGAGGTCGCCCGTGGTGAAATACGTGGCGATGTAGCCGCCAATCAGCGCGCCGATCACCGCCAGCACCAGTGTCGGCACCAGTCCGCCGGGACGGCCGGGAAACACCCTCCGCTTCAGCCAGCCGGCAGCCAGGCCAATAATAATCCAGATGATAAGGGTCATGCTTCTCCTCCCGTCAGCGCTGTTTCCAGTATAGAGGAAAGCGAACGGCTTACGGCTGCGCCGCGATCTCCAGTTTATGCAGCGCGGCGCGGCAGCGCGCCAGCCGCTCCTGCAGAATCTCCACCTCGCGCATCAGCTGCTGCTGCACGCTCAGCGTTTCAGCGCGCGCCAGGTGCTTTTCGCGTTGCTGCAGCATGGCCAGCAATCGCGTTTCGTAGCCGCGGTACTCATCACGCTTCGGCTGCAGCGGATCGCGCCGCGGCCGTTCACGCACCACGCGCAGTTGCTGGCTACTGCACTCGCGCTGCAGCGCGGCAATCTGGTCCAGCACCTTCTGCGCCAGCCACTGGCGGCGCGACGCATCACTGTCGGACGCCGCGAGCTGCGCCGCATTGTGCTGCAGCTCTTGCAGATAGTCAGCCAGCCGCGTGCCTTTACAGCGAAACAGCTGCGCGTCAAAGCGCGGCTGACGGCAGCTACCGTCCGGCTGCTGCGCAATCTGCTGGCGCAGCGTGTCAATCATTGCGTGCAGACGCTGTTGGGCGGGCAGTTGAGGCATCACTTCGATTCCGTCTGTGTTAACGTAGCGCTGTTGTGACATTTTTCAGGCATCTGGCATGCAGCGCATTTTACTGTTAAGCCTTGGCTGGCTGGCGATTGTGCTGGGCACGCTGGGCATTGTATTACCTTTACTACCGACCACGCCATTCGTGTTGCTGGCCGCCTGGTGTTTTGCCCGCTCGTCGCCACGCTTTCACCACTGGCTGCTGTGGCGCTCGCCGTTTGGCCGCTATCTGCGCCACTGGCAGCAGCATCGCGCCATGCCGCCCGGTGCCAAAAGCCGCGCCATGTTGCTGATTGTCATCACCTTTGCGGTTTCAATCTGGCTGGTGAAGCTGCTGTGGCTGCGCATTCTGCTCGGTGTGATGCTGGCGCTATTGTTGCTCATGCTGTGGCGCATCCCGGTTGTAGCAGAAAGTGCGAACCCGCACGAACCGTAGCATCAGGGTTGCATTTAGCCGGCTGTTTGCTTAGATTTGGGCATCTTCGTGCGTGGCTTCCCTTTGAGAAACGACTTCGCTTAACCCGGTTTCCGGGTATTGGCGCTGTGGAAGCTGCGCGTTTTAGATATTTTTCCAGGCGTAACCTTTATGACCGCAACTGCGCAGCAGCTTGAACTGATCAAAAACAGCATCAAAAGCATTCCTGACTATCCGAAGCCGGGCATCCTGTTCCGTGACGTCACCAGTCTGATGGAAGATCCGCAGGCGTATGCCGCAGCGATCGCCATTCTGGTGGAGCGTTATCGTAATAAAGGCATCACCAAAGTGGTGGGCACCGAAGCGCGTGGCTTCCTGTTCGGGGCGCCGGTTGCGCTGGGTCTGGGCGTGGGATTTGTGCCGGTGCGTAAACCGGGCAAACTGCCGCGTGAAACTTTCAGCGAAAGCTATGAACTGGAGTACGGTTCAGACGCGCTGGAACTGCACAAAGACGCCATCAAACCCGGCGATGTGGTGCTGGTAGTGGACGATCTGCTGGCTACCGGCGGCACCCTTGAAGCCACGGTGAAACTGATTCGTCGTGCGGGCGGTGAAGTTAAAGATGCCGCGTTCGTGATCAACCTGTTTGATTTAAGCGGCGAAGCGCGCCTGAACGCGCTGGGTATCGACTGCTACAGCCTGGTCAACTTCCCCGGCCACTAAGGCCATCGCGCCGCCAGCCTTGATGCCCGGCGGCGCCTCTCTTCGCACTCCCTGACAGGCGTATTCCGCCCTGAAGCGCAGCGCGCAACGTATCACGGGTATAGGCATATCCGGCTGTGGCTGTTACACTCCTGTCAAAATAAACAGGGTTTGCGTCACCGCATTTTTCCCCTAAGTCCCACGGCAGAATCGGCGCAACTGAGCGTGCTGCTGTGCCAGGTTAAACAACTCCAGTGATTGAATCCACATGAGCTATCAGGTACTTGCGCGAAAATGGCGTCCCCAGGCTTTCGCCGACGTAGTCGGTCAGGAACATGTGCTGACGGCGCTGGCCAACGGGTTGTCACTGGGACGCATCCATCATGCCTATCTGTTTTCCGGCACGCGCGGCGTGGGGAAAACCTCGATTGCGCGTCTGCTGGCTAAAGGCCTCAACTGCGAAACCGGTATCACGGCCACGCCCTGTGGACAGTGCGATAACTGTCGCGAGATTGAACAGGGGCGCTTTGTCGATCTGATCGAAATCGATGCCGCCTCGCGCACCAAAGTGGAAGACACGCGCGACCTGCTGGATAACGTGCAGTATGCACCCGCGCGCGGGCGCTTTAAGGTCTATCTGATCGATGAAGTGCACATGCTGTCGCGCCACAGCTTTAATGCGCTGTTGAAAACGCTGGAAGAGCCGCCGTCGCATGTGAAATTCCTGCTGGCGACCACCGATCCGCAGAAGCTGCCGGTAACCATTCTGTCGCGCTGCCTGCAGTTCCACCTGAAAGCCCTCGACGTCGAACAAATTCAGCAGCAGCTGGCGCACGTGCTGCAGCAGGAGCAGATTGACGCCGAGCCGCGCGCGTTGCATCTGCTGGCGCGCGCCGCCGACGGCAGTATGCGCGATGCGCTCAGCCTCACCGATCAGGCGATTGCTATGGGGCAGGGCAGCGTCACGCGCGACAGCGTGGCGCAAATGCTGGGCACGCTGGATGATGAACAGCCGCTGGCGCTGATTGAAGCGCTGGTGGAAGGCAACGGTGAACAGGTGATGGCGCTGCTGAATCAGGCCGCATCGCGCGGTGTGGAGTGGGAGGCGCTGCTGGTGGAGATGCTGCGTCTGCTGCACCGTATCGCGATGGTCCAGCTGCTGCCCAGCTCGCTTGGCGAAGATGATGCCAGCCAGGCGCAGCGCCTGCGCGAACTGGCGCGCGTGCTGCCGCCTGCTGACGTTCAGCTCTATTATCAGACGCTGCTGATGGGGCGCAAAGATTTGCCGCTGGCGCCGGATCGTCGGCTGGGCGTGGAAATGACGCTGCTGCGTGCGCTGGCGTTTCATCCGCAGGCCACCATCGCTGAACCGGTAGCGCGCCCGTCGCTGACGCCGCAGGCCGCGCCGGCCGTTGCCGCGCCAGCGCCTCAGACCAAAGCCGCCCCCGCTGTGGCCGCGCAGCCGCAGATGGCACCGCCGATGGATGAGTCGCCGCCGCCAGCCGATAATTATCCCGATATGGCACCGGCCCCGGATAACTTGCCCGACGCCACCAGTCAGCTGTTACAGGCGCGGACGCAGCTGCTGCGTCAGGGAGCCAGCAAAGCAAAAAAGAGTGAGCCGGCAGCGCGTTCCGCGCGGCCGGCAAACCCGGCGCTGGAACGTCTGGCAAGCGTCACCGAGCGCGTGCAACAGCGAGCGTCTGAGCCGGCGGTAAAAGCGCCGGCGAAACCGGAAGCGTATCGCTGGAAAGCCCAGCAGCAGGAGGAGATCAAGCCGGAGCCAGTGGCGACGCCAAAAGCCTTGCGTTCTGCGCTGGAGCATGAGAAAACGCCAGAGCTGGCGCTCAAACTGGCGGAAGAGGCGCTGCAGCGCGATGCCTGGGCGGCGGAAATCGCCACGCTGACGCTGCCGAAGCTGGTCCAGCAGGTCGCGCTGAACGCGTGGAAAGAGGTGAATGAGCAGGGCGTGACGCTGCATTTGCGCAGCAGCCAGCGTCATCTCAACTCTGCCCCGGCGCGCCAGGCGATTCAGGACGCGCTGAGCCAGGCGGCCGGCCAGACGGTTGAACTGACCATCGTGGAAGACGATAATCCGGCGGTATTGACGCCGCTGGAGTGGCGTCAGGCCATTTATGAAGAGAAACTGGCGCAGGCGCGTCAGTCGATCAAAAGCGATACCCACATTCAGACGCTGCGTCGCTTCTTTGATGCGGACCTGGATGAAGAGAGTATCCGACCCGTATGATCACGCTGTCGCGCAGCGTTGCGCGCAGCCCCAGCAGAGAGAGAAAACTATGTTTGGTAAAGGCGGATTGGGCAACCTGATGAAACAGGCCCAGCAGATGCAGGATAAAATGGCCAAAGTTCAGGAAGAGATCGCCGCACTGGAAGTCACCGGCGAATCAGGGGCTGGCCTGGTCAAAGTGACCATCAACGGTGCGCACAATTGCCGCCGCGTGGAAGTCGATCCCAGCCTGCTGGAAGATGACAAAGAGATGCTGGAAGATCTGATCGCTGCGGCGTTCAACGATGCGGCGCGCCGTATTGATGAAACGCAGAAAGAGAAGATGGCGTCCGTCTCTGCCGGTATGCAGCTGCCGCCTGGCTTCAAGATGCCGTTCTGATGCAAACCAGTCCACTGCTTGAAGCTTTGATGGAGTCGCTGCGCTGTTTGCCGGGCGTTGGCCCGAAATCGGCGCAGCGCATGGCGTTTCATCTGTTGCAGCGCGATCGCAGCGGTGGCATGCGTCTGGCGCAGGCGCTGACCCGCGCCATGGCAGAGATCGGCCACTGTTCCGACTGCCGCACCTTCACCGAGCAGGAGATCTGCACCATCTGCGCCAATCCCCGCCGTCAGCAAAACGGCCAGATTTGCGTGGTGGAGAGCCCGGCGGATATCCACGCCATCGAGCAGACCGGCCAGTTTGGCGGTCGCTATTTTGTGCTGATGGGCCATCTGTCGCCGCTGGACGGCATCGGCCCGCAGGATATTGGCCTGGATCGGCTGGAGCAGCGCCTTGAACGTGAGACGCTGCAGGAGGTGATCCTCGCCACCAATCCCACGGTGGAAGGCGAAGCCACGGCTAACTATATCGCCGAGCTGTGCGGCCAGTATGGCGTCGACGCCAGCCGCATTGCGCACGGGGTTCCGGTCGGCGGTGAACTGGAAATGGTCGACGGCACAACGCTGTCGCACTCGCTTGCCGGACGGCACAAGATTAAATTCTGACCACTTGCCGGTATCCTGCTGCGATACCGGCTTGAAATTCTTCCCACCATCCCCATTTCACTCTCAACAATTGATCAACCCCGATTCTGTTGAGGTAGCAATGACCATGAAAGGACAAGAGACGCGTGGCTTCCAGTCAGAGGTAAAACAACTTCTGCACCTGATGATCCATTCCCTCTATTCAAACAAAGAGATTTTCCTGCGTGAACTGATCTCCAACGCCTCCGATGCGGCTGACAAGCTGCGCTTCCGCGCACTGTCGACGCCGGATCTGTATGAAGGCGATGGCGACCTGCGCGTGCGTATCTCGGTCGACAAGGAAAAACGCACGCTGACGCTGAGCGATAACGGCATCGGTATGCGCCGTGATGAGGTGATTGAAAACCTCGGCACCATCGCGAAATCCGGTACCAAAGCGTTTCTGGAATCGATGGGTTCCGATCAGGCAAAAGACAGCCAGCTGATCGGCCAGTTCGGTGTCGGTTTCTACTCGGCGTTTATCGTGGCTGACAAAGTGACGGTACGCACCCGTGCCGCGGGCGCCAAAGCTGACGAAGGCGTGTTCTGGGAATCCGCCGGTGAAGGCGAATATACGCTGGCGGAGATTGAGAAAGCCGATCGCGGCACCGAAATTACGCTGCACTTCCGTGAAGGCGAAGATGACTTCCTCGACGCGTGGCGCGTGCGCAACGTGATCAGCAAATATTCCGATCACATCGCGTTGCCGGTGGAGATCGAGACCAAAGACGAAGAGAACGACACCGTCACCTGGGAGAAGATCAACAAAGCCCAGGCGCTGTGGACGCGCAACAAAGGCGAAATCAGCGACGAAGAGTACAACGAGTTCTACAAACACATCGCCCATGATTTCAGCGATCCGGCCATCTGGAGCCACAACCGCGTCGAAGGTAAGCAGGAGTACACCAGCCTGCTGTACATCCCGTCGCGTGCGCCGTTCGACATGTGGAACCGCGACAGCAAGCACGGTCTGAAACTGTACGTGCAGCGCGTCTTTATCATGGATGACGCGGAACAGTTCATGCCGAACTACCTGCGCTTTGTGCGTGGCCTGATAGATTCCAGCGATCTGCCGCTCAACGTTTCCCGTGAGATCCTGCAGGACAGCCGCGTCACGCAGAGCCTGCGCGCCGCGCTGACCAAACGCAGCCTGCAGATGCTGGAAAAACTGGCCAAAGACGACGCAGAGAAATATCAGCAGTTCTGGAAAGAGTTCGGTCTGGTGCTGAAAGAGGGCCCGGCGGAAGATCATGCCAACCAGGAGGCGATTGCTAAACTGCTGCGTTTCGCCACCACCCAGAGCGAAGTCGCGGCGCAGACCGTTTCGCTGGAAGATTACGTCAGCCGCATGGTTGAAGGGCAGGAGAAGATTTACTACATCACTGCCGACAGCTATGCCGCCGCGAAAAGCAGCCCGCATCTGGAGCTGTTCCGTAAGAAAGGCATCGAGGTCCTGCTGCTGTCCGATCGTATCGACGAGTGGATGATGAGCTACCTGACGGAGTTCGATGGCAAAGCGTTCCAGTCGGTGAGCAAAGCGGATGAGTCGCTGAGCAAGCTGGCGGACGAAGAGACGGAAGCACAGAAGGAAGCGGAAAAAGCGCTGGAGCCGTTTGTTGATCGCGTGAAAACCCTGCTGGGCGAGCGCGTCAAAGAGGTGCGCCTGACCCATCGCCTTACCGACACGCCGGCGATTGTCACCACCGACGCCAACGAAATGACCACGCAGATGGCGAAGCTGTTCGCCGCGGCCGGTCAGGATGTGCCGGAAGTGAAGTACATCTTTGAGATCAACCCGGAGCATACGCTGGTGAAACGCGTGGCTGATACCCAGGATGAAGCGCGCTTTGCGGAGTGGGTTGAACTGCTGCTGGATCAGGCGCTGCTGGCCGAGCGCGGCACGCTGGACGATCCTAACCAGTTTATCCGCCGCATGAATCAGTTGCTGACGGCTTAACGCGGTGCGGTAATCGGAACGGTCGGCATGAATGCCGACCCTACAGGTTACCTGGCACCGATTCGACAACTGTCCACTCTCTGTAGGGTCGTCATTAATGACGACCTAAAAAAATCACATATTCGTAGGGTCGTCATTAATGACGACCTTTTTTTATTTATGCCGCCCTTGCTTACTTCAGCGCTTCATCCCGCAGCCAATCCCGGAACAACGTAATCTCCGCATCGTGCTGTCGTGACCGTTTGGTCATCATCCAGGTGGCACGGTCGGCGCGCACAAACCCCAGCGGCGCAATCAGCGTGCCGTCGTTCAGCTCCTGACGCACCAGCAGGCGCGGCGCCACAATCACGCCCAGCCCGTTTCTCGCGGCCTGAATCGCCAGCGTCAGATTATCGAAATGTTTGCCCAGCCAAAAATTACCGCGCACGCCGCTGATCTTCGCCCATTCGGCCCAGGCCTGCAGGCGGGTATCGGCGTGCAAAAGCGGCAGCGACGCCAGATCCTGCTCGCTGTGAAAACGCGCCGCGTATTGTGGGGCGCACAGCGGGCCGACGTAATCATCGCTGATGAGCGAGGCATCAATGTCGTCGTCCGGCGCCTGTTCATAACTGAGGATCAGCACATCGGTGTGTTCGCTGCGCAGCTGAGCAATATCGCCCTGCGGCTGAAATTGCACTTCAATATCGGGATAGCGCTGGTAAAAGCTGCTGATGCGCGGAATCAGCCACTGGGATAAAAAACTTGGGGTACAGGCGACGCTCAGATGGTTGCGCATCCCGGTGCGAATACTTACGCAGGTGGTAGAGAGTTCGCTAAAGGCTTTCTGGCAGCTCACCAGCAGGCGTTCGCCGTGAGAGGTTAAGCGCACGCGCCCGTTGGTGCGGATGAACAGGGGTTTGCCCATCCAGCTCTCCAGCTGGCGAATCTGATGGCTGATGGCGCTGTGGGTGACATGGAGACATTCGGCCGCGACGCTAAAGCTGCAATGCAGCGCCGCCTGATGAAAATAGTGCAGTGCACGTAACGACGGAAGCGCGGTCATACTCATCCCCTGTGTAAAAACCTAACAGGGATTGTCAGTTTATATCATTTTAATGTCCAGCCGCATTAACCTAACCTTTCCTGCTTAATCTGGCGGGTTGACGGACCGGCTTCGCTGTGTAAAGCAGCGGCGATGTCCGCTGCCAGCGCCAGCTTCACACAGCAGAATAACCAAGAGAAATGTCACGTGATGACTTCACAACAGGCTACTGCCAGGGCGGCGGCGCGCGATCGGCTGCGCGGCTTGCTGTCCCGTCACTATCGGCTGGAAAATTACGATCTGTTTTTTGCCCCCTCACTGCACATCGCGCGCGTACTGCTCTCGCAACTGTTTCTGCGCCAGGAGCAGGCGCGCAATCAGACGCGCTACGCCGCGCAATATCCGGTCAGCGAACTCAGCGTGTTGCCGGCCCTGCCGATGATGGCGGGCAATATCGCGCTGGTCGATCACGTCGATATGCAGCAGGGCCGGGTGCGCAATCTCAGTGCCTGCCAGAGCCAGGGCGTGACGCACGCGTCCGGCTCCTTCGCCAGCGTGTTGCATAAACGACTCATCAGCGAGGCACGACTGTTTGTCACCCAGCTGAATCAGCATGCGATGCTGAGCGACGATCTGGTGCTGATTGCGCTGCGTACTCATGATTTTAGTACGCTGGTGCGCAGCGAACTGCGGCTGTTCGAACAGGGACTGGCGCTGGGTGACGCGCCGGAACGCGCGCTGGAGTGCATGGCGCAGGACGACTGGCAGCCCTTCAACGTTGCCACTGTCGACAGCCTGACGCTGGATACGCCGTTCACGCTGCAGTCGATTCACCAGCCCGGCCTGCCGTTTGCGCTGCTGCCCTTGCCGCCCGGCAGTGCGCTGCCAGCGTTGCCCGCGGATATGCAGCTGCTGTTCGCGCCGCATCGCCTGTTTTTGCCGGTCAGCGTACGCGGCAACGGCAATAAGCCGCAGAACGTCACCGCTGCGCTAAAAAAACGGCTGCGCGAGGTGCTCAGAGACAGCCGAAATTCTTAAAAACGTGCGTGCTACTGGCGCACAGCGCTAAAGCAGGTCAAAGTAGGCCTTTCAGCGCCCGGGGGCCCGTTGCCTTGTGGTGTGCGGGTCATAATGGTATGTTCTTGGCCTTCTCAGATTGATCAATGCGATTCGCAAGGGGAATTACGCAATGCGTATTATTCTGCTCGGGGCACCGGGCGCAGGTAAGGGCACTCAGGCTCAATTCATCATGGAGAAATACGGTATTCCGCAGATCTCCACGGGCGACATGTTGCGTGCGGCTGTCAAAGCCGGCACCGAATTGGGCCAGCAGGCGAAAGCCATCATGGATGCCGGTAAACTGGTAACGGACGAGCTGGTGATTGCGCTGGTTAAAGAGCGTATCGCGCAGGAAGACTGCAAAAACGGCTTCCTGCTCGATGGTTTCCCACGCACCATTCCGCAGGCTGACGCCATGAAAGAGGCGGGCATCAAGGTGGATTACGTGCTCGAGTTCGCCGTTCCGGACGAACTGATTGTCGATCGCATTGTCGGCCGCCGCGTGCATGCGCCGTCAGGCCGCGTTTACCACATCAAATACAATCCGCCAAAAGTGGAAGGTAAAGATGACGTGACCGGCGAAGAGCTGACCACGCGTAAAGATGACCAGGAAGAGACCGTGCGTAAGCGTCTGGTGGAATACCATCAGCTGACCGCGCCGCTGATTGCTTACTACAGCAAAGAAGCCGAAGCCGGTAACACCGAATACCACAAAATCGACGGCACCCGCCAGGTGACCGAAGTGAGTGCACAGCTGGCTGATATCCTCGGCTAAGTGGTGACCAGGGCCGGTTGTCCGGCCCTTTTGCAGCAATTGCTTTCCCCCTCCGCTTTTTCCGCTACAATTTCCCCCGATTCAGAACCATTGTCTGCGACATCAAGGAAATACAATGAGGCAAGATAAGCCAGGGGTTTTACTGGTTAACTTAGGTACACCAGACGCACCGACCACCGCGGCGGTGAAACGCTATCTGAAACAGTTCCTCGGCGATCCGCGCGTGGTGGATACGCCGCGCTGGCTGTGGTGGCCGATTCTCAATTTCATCATTCTGCCGTTCCGCTCGCCGCGTGTTTCGAAGCTGTACGCATCGGTGTGGATGGACGAAGGTTCCCCGCTGATGGTGTTCAGCAAGCGGCAGCGTGCCGCGCTGGCGCAGCGGCTGGATATGCCGGTAGAGCTGGGCATGAGTTACGGCCAGCCGAGCCTCAACGGTGCGGTTGAGCGTCTGCTGGCGCAGGGCGTCACCAAATTCATCGTGCTGCCGCTCTATCCGCAGTTCTCCTGCTCCACGGTGGCGGCAGTGTGGGATGGCCTGGCGGCCAGCTTTAAACCGCTGCGTTCCCTGCCGGAAGTGGCGTTTATCCGCGATTACGCCGAACATCCGGCCTATATCGCCGCGCTGAAGGCCTCGGTAGAGCGCTCGTTTGCCCAACACGGCGAGCCGGATCTGCTGGTGCTCTCTTACCACGGCATTCCGCAGCGCTTCGCCAATGAAGGCGACGATTATCCGCTGCGCTGTAAAGACACCACCGATGCCCTGGCCGCCGCGCTCGGCATTGCGCCGCATAAAATCATGATGACCTTCCAGTCGCGCTTTGGCCGCGAGCCGTGGCTGATGCCGTACACGGATGAGACCATGAAAAGCCTGCCGGCCAAAGGGATCAAACATGTGCAGGTGATGAGTCCAGGCTTTGCGGCGGACTGCCTCGAGACGCTGGAGGAGATCAGCGGCGAAAACTGCGAAATCTTCCTGCACGCTGGCGGCGAGAAATTTGAATACATTCCGGCGCTTAATGCGGATGATGAGCACATCGAGATGATGGTGCAGCTGGTACAAGCGCGGCGCTAAGGGTGCGGCAGAGAATGTGATATCATTCTCTGCCTGATTTTCCCTGACGGCAGCTTTCATGAAATTTCCCGGCAAACGCAAATCCAAACACTATTTCCCCGTCAACGCGCGCGATCCGCTGCTGCAGGCTTCCCAGCAGGAGCAGGAGGAGGGCAGCTGGGTGGTGGGTATCGACCAGACGCTGGTGGATATCGAAGCCAAAGTCGATGACGACTTCCTGCAGCGCTATGGTCTGAGCGCCGGTCATTCGCTGGTCATCGACGATGCGACCGCCGAAGCGCTGTATAACGAGCTGATGCGCGAGCAGCTGATCAGCCACCAGTTTGCCGGCGGCACCATCGGTAATACGCTGCACAACTACTCGGTGCTGGCTGATGACCGTTCGGTGCTGCTCGGCGTGATGTGTAACAACATCCAGATTGGCGGTTACGCCTATCGCTACCTGTGCAATACCTCCAGCCGCATGGACCTTAACTTCCTGCAGGGCGTCGATGGCGCCATTGGCCGCTGCTTTACCCTGATCGGCGAGCAGGGCGAGCGCACCTTTGCTATCAGCCCTGGCCTGATGAACCAGCTGCAGGCCGCCAGTATTCCGGAAGAGGTGATTGCCGGTGCGTCGGCGCTGGTGCTGACATCCTACCTGGTGCGCTGTCAGCCGGGCGAACCGATGCCGGAAGCGACGTTGCGGGCCATTGAGTTCGCCAAAAAGCACAATGTACCGGTGGTGCTGACGCTGGGTACCAAATATGTGATTCAGGATAACCCGCAGTTCTGGCGCGATTTCCTGCGCGAACATGTCTCAATTGTGGCGATGAATGAAGAGGAAGCGTTCGCGCTGACCGGCGAAGCGGATCCGCTGCTGGCCTCCAACATGGCGCTGGACTGGGTCGATCTGGTGCTGTGCACCGCCGGACCGACCGGGCTGTATATGGCCGGGTTCACCGAAGAGGCGTTTAAGCGCAAAACCAATCATCCGCTGTTGCCAGGGGCGATTGCCGAGTTCAACCAGTTTGAGTTCAGCCGCGCCATGCGTCATCAGGATTGTCAGCAGCCGCTGCGTATCTTCTCGCACATTGCGCCTTACATGGGTGGTCCGGAGAAGATCATGAACACCAACGGTGCCGGTGATGGCGCGCTGGCGGCGCTGCTGCACGATATTACCGCCAACAATTTCCACCGTCAGAAAGTGCCAAACTCCAGCAAACACGCCCGCGAATACCTGACCTACTCGTCGCTGGCGCAGGTGTGCAAATATGCCAACCGCGTCAGTTATCAGGTGCTGAACCAGCACTCACCGCGTCTGACGCGCGGACTGCCGGAGCGGGAAGACAGTTTAGAAGAGTCTTACTGGGACAGGTAATAACGGCGGGTTGACCAGCGATCCGTCATGGATGACTGCGCTGTGTAAAGCGGTGCGCATGAATGTGTGATGGATATCTGCGCTGTGCGAAACGATGCGCATGAATGCGTGATGGATATCTGCGCTTTGCGAAACGGTGCGCATGAATGCGCACCCTACATGGGTCTCCATGGCGGCGCATCCTATGGTAGGGTCGCCATTCATGGCGACCTGGCAAATTAATAACGTCTTAAATCGGGCACTCGCGCACAATCGGGTTTTGCGCGATCTCTTCCTGCAATACATGCAACATACTGTTGGCAATCTCCCGCTCGCCCATTACCACGCGATTGGCGCCACGCTCCATGATATAGGCCACTTCGTCGTCGTAATGCGCCCGGGCGATAATCTCAATATCTGCCCGCTTTTCGCGCGCGGCGGTAACAATTTCCCCGGCTTCATAGCCGTTGGGGATGGTCAGCAGCAGCCAGCGCGCGCAGTCAAGACGCGCTAAATCCATGGTATCGACTCGCGCCGCGTTGCCCAGCACGGCTTTGATGCCCTGTTCGCGCAGCGCTTCGACGCGCGGGCGCGAATTCTCCACCACCACCAGCGGCACATCAGCTTCCATCAGCTGCTGTCCCAGCAGGCTGCCGACGCGGCCATAACCCACAATCACCGCATGATTGCAGATATCCACTGGAATCTGCTTCTCTTCTTCAATTGCCTCTTCCAGTGTCTGCTCTTCCATGGTCTCGGTTTTGTCGAGATAACGCTCCAGCACGGTAAAAAGAATCGGGTTAAGCATGATGGAGAGAATCGCCGCCGCCAGCACCAGGTTGCGGCCTTCGTCGCTCAGCATGCCGAGCGAAATCCCCAGTCCGGCGAGGATAAAAGCGAATTCGCCAATCTGCGCCAGGCTGACGGAGATGGTCAGCGCGGTGCGCCGCGAGTGGCCGAGCAGCGTGACCAGCAGCCAGGCGGCAATCGATTTGCCCAGCACGATAATGGCCAGCGCACCGAGCACCGCCAGCGGCTGCTCCAGCAGGATCATCGGGTCGAACAGCATGCCGACCGAGACAAAAAACAGCACGGCAAACGCATCGCGCAGCGGCAGTGTGTCGTGTGCCGCCCGGTGGCTGAGCTCTGATTCATTCAGCACCATGCCGGCAAAAAAGGCGCCGAGGGCAAAGGAAACATCAAAGAATTCCACCGCGCCAAACGCGATACCCAGCGCCAGCGCCAGTACCGACAGCGTAAACAGCTCGCGTGAACCGGTGGCGGCGCTTTTGGCCAGAATCCACGGCACCACGCGGCGGCCAACCACCATCATCAGCACCATAAAGGCAGCGACTTTGCCGATGGTCAGTAACAGGTCCCACGCCAGCAGCGTCGGGCTGGCATTTCCCTGCTCCAGCATGCCGGCAATGGCCGGCAGCAGCACCAGCGTCAGCACCATTACCAGGTCTTCGACGATCAGCCAGCCGATGGCGATTTGCCCGCGCTGGCTATCAATCAGTTGACGCTCTTCCAGCGCGCGCAGCAGCACCACGGTACTGGCGGTAGAGAGACACAGGCCAAACACCAGGCCGGTCATCCATGACCAGCCCATCGCCCATGACAGACCCATTCCCAGCAGCGTGGCGACCGCGATCTGCGCGATGGCACCGGGAATGGCGATCGACTTTACCGACATCAAATCCTTAAGCGAGAAGTGCAGACCGACGCCGAACATCAGCAGAATGACGCCGAGTTCAGCCAGTTCGGGGGCCAGATTGGTATCCGCGACGAAGCCCGGGGTAAAAGGACCCGCCAGCACGCCGGCCAGCAGATAGCCGACCAGCGGCGAGATGCGCAGGCGATTCGCCAGCATACCAAGGAGAAATGCGAGGACCAGACCTCCGACAATGGTGGTGATCAACGGGGTAGTGTGATGCATGCCTGTCTCCTTGTGTGCAAATGTATCCGCTTGTAACAACCTAGTGTAATGCACAATCGTTCGCCGCGTTTAAACATTTGAGCGGTGAAAGACGAAAAAATTGAAAAAATGAGACAAAAACGCAGCCGAAGCGCTATTTTCCTCAGTTATCTCAGCATATCGGCAGGATTTATGCAGAATGGAGGGGGGCAGAGAAAAATAGTTGCCCCCCGAAAGGGCTCAGCGCTGCTGCTGATCAGGTAAGAAAGCGGTCAACAGGCCAATAAGTGGCAGCCAGGCGCAGATTTGATACACCCATTCGATACTGGTGTGATCGGCGACCACGCCCAGGACCGCCGCGCCGAGGCCACCCATGCCAAAAGCAAAACCGAAAAACAGCCCGGAAACCATGCCGATACGCCCGGGCAGCAGCTCCTGGGCATAGACCAGAATGGCGGAAAACGCCGAGGCCAGGATCAGGCCAATAATTACGCTCAGCACGCTGGTCCACATCAGGCTGGCGTGCGGTAACAGCAGGGTAAACGGCGCCACGCCGAGAATCGATCCCCAGATGACATACTTCCGCCCGATTTTATCGCCTATCGGTCCACCGATAATGGTGCCGGCGGCGACCGCGCCGAGAAAGGCAAACAGATGGAACTGTGAATCCTGCACGGACAGCCCGAATTTGTGCATCAGATAGAAGGTGTAATAACTGCTCAGGCTGGTGAGGTAAAAGTACTTGGAGAAAATCAGCAGCAGCAGAATGCCGATGGCCAGCGCTACTTTATTGCGCGGCAGGGGATTGCGCGGCCTGCTGGCAGCGCTGGCCTGCGTGGCGCGCTGCTGGTGGCTGTACCAGCGGCTCACCTGCAGCAGCACAATGATGCCGAGCAGCGCGGCCAGCATGAACCAGCTGAGATGGCCTTTGCCATAGGGCGCGACGATGATGGCGGCCAGCAGCGGCCCGAGCGCGCTGCCAAAGTTACCACCGACCTGAAACAGCGACTGTGCCAGCCCGTGGCGGCCGCCGGAGGCCATGCGCGCCACACGCGACGATTCCGGATGGAACACCGATGAGCCGCAGCCAACCAGCGCTGCGGCCAGCAGCACCTGCGGATAAGTGCTGGCGAAGGTCAGCAGCACCAGACCGAACAGGGTAAACCCCATCCCGACCGGCAGTGACCAGGGTTTCGGATATTTATCGGTGTAATAGCCAATCAGCGGCTGTAATAATGAGGCCGTAACCTGATACGTCAGCGTAATCAAACCAATTTGCACAAAGCTGAGGCTGAAATCTTTCTGCAGCAGCGGATAGATCGCCAGTAACAGCGATTGCAGCATATCGTTCAGCAGATGCGCGAGACTGATGGCACCAAGAATGCCAAAAGCGGTACGCCCGGTGCGCCGCGTCGGGGTTAACGTCTGTTCACTTGCCATAAAGATCCTGAAGGGGTGGGAATTTCGTTATCAGATTGTTACGTCATGCATGACTGTATTCGCCTTTGGCCTTGAGTTAAAGGGCGAACTGTGCGACACAGAAGGGCGAAAAAGCACATCCGGCGCACCGCCCGGTAAAAAACGCAGAATAAGGAGATCGGCTTTGTTGTTATCACCGCACAGAGGGCGCTGGCTGGCGCTGTTTATGCTGCTGTTGCCGCTGCTGGCGCAGGCGTGGCAGCCGGACCGCAGCTACCGTTTCAGCATTTTGCACACCAACGATCATCACGGCCACTTCTGGGCCAACGCGCAGGGTGAATATGGTCTGGCCGCGCAGAAAACGCTGATGGATCAGCAGCGGTACGATGTGCAGGCGAAGGGCGGCGGCGCGCTAATTCTGTCGGCGGGCGACGTCAACACCGGCGTGCCGGAATCGGATGTGCTGAACGCCGAGCCGGACATTCGCGGCATGAACCTTATCGGCTATGACGCGATGGCGCTCGGTAACCACGAATTCGACAAACCGCTCAGCGTGCTGCAAAAGCAGCAGAAATGGGCGAAGTTTCCGTTTCTTGCCGCCAACATTTATGCCAAAGGCAGCGATAAGCGCCTGTTTAAGCCGTGGGCGATATTCAATCGTATGGGACTGAAAATTGCGGTGATCGGCCTGACCACCACTGATACGCTGCGCATCGCCAATCCGCAGAACGTGGCGCAGATAGAGATTCGCGATCCGGTGAAAGAGACGGAAAAAGCGGTGGCGGAACTGCGCGCCAGCGACAAGCCGGATGTAATTATCGCGCTGACGCACATGGGCCACTACGACGACGGGCAGCATGGCAGCAACGCACCGGGCGATGTGGAGCTGGCGCGCAGCCTGCCGCCGGGCACGGTTAACGTGATCGTCGGCGGCCATTCGCACGATGCAGTGTGCATGGCAAAAGAGAACGTCAGCGTGGCGGATTATCAGCCCGGACAGCCGTGCCAGCCGGATCGCCAGAACGGCGTGTGGATCGTGCAGGCAAAAGAGTGGGGGAAATTTGTCGGTCGCGGCGATTTCACCTTCCGCAACGGTGAGCTGACGCTGGATAACTATCAGCTGATTCCGGTCAACCTTAAGCACAAGGTAAAGAACCTTGATGGCAGCGAAACGTGGCTGCCGTATCAGGAAGCGATAGCGCAGAACGGCGCAATGATGAAGCTGCTGACGCCGTATCAGCTGCGCGCCGGCAAACAGCTGGCGGTCAACGTGGGTCGCAGCGACAGCGTGTTTGATGGCGACCGCAGCAAGGTGCGCTTTGAACAAATGCCACTGGCTCAGCTGATCCTGCGCGCGCAGATGGCGGCTACTCAGGCCGACTTTGCCGTTATCAGCGGCGGCGGTATTCGCACCTCGCTGGCGCAAGGCGAGATCAGCTGGCGCGATCTGTTGCAGATCCAGCCGTTTGGCAATCAGGTGGTGTCCGTGACGCTGACGGGCAAAGAGCTGCTGAACTACCTGGCGACGGTGGCGAATATCAAAGCCGATTCCGGCGGTTTCGCGCAGTTCAGCAACATCAGCCTGGTGGCCGATGGCAAAAGTGTTAGCGCAGTGAAAATCAATGGCGAGTCGCTGCAGCTGGATAAAACCTATCGCATGGCCACTAACAGCTTTAACGCCAGCGGCGGCGACGGCTACCCGGTGATTGATGGCCATGCCGGTTTCCGCAACAGCGGCCTGCGTGATGCGGAGGTGCTGCGCAGCTATGTCAGTCAGCACTCACCGCTGCGCGTCGCCGATTATGCACCACCGCAGATTGTGCATCTGACACCGCAGCAGGTTGAGGAGCGCGACAAAGCGCTGGAGAAGCAAAAGAAGCGCAGCTATCCGCAGATGATCCTGGCGTGGATCTGGCCGCGCGCGGCGCACGAGTGACAAAACGGGCGGCACTTCAGCCGCCCGTGGTTTTTCAGGCGCGGCAGGATTTCTGGCTCACCCAGCGCTGGCGCAGCTTATCCCATGCCCAGTTGTAAGCCATGGTGTAGGGCAGAAAGAACAGAAAGAACGCCACTTCCAGCAGGAAAGCCTCCAGCAGCGAAATGTGCAACATCCACGCGGCAATCGGCAGGCCAATAAGGATAAAGCCGCCCTCAAAGCCGAGCGCATGCAGCGCGCGCAGGCCGAGACCGCGCTGGCGCTGCGGCGGACAGAGACGGTCAAAACCGCTGTTATAAATGATGTTCCACAGCATGGCGACGGTCGACAGCATAATCGCCAGCGCGCCCATCTGAAACAGCGGTTTATCCATGACCCAGGCGGCCAGCGGCGCAACCGTGACGATCGCTAACCCTTCAAAGCCTGCGGCATGACAAAAACGTTCTTTCAGTGAACGGGTACGCATATAAACCTCCTTTTGAGTAACGCCACGCATTTTCTCACTGCACAATGCTAAGATAAAATGATTACCTATCGATAAAAGCGATGGTTCAGCATGAAGTACTCACCAGAATCCCTTGAGGCATTTGTCCAGACCGTCGCCAGCGGCTCGTTTTCTGCAGCGGCGCGTGCGCTGGCAAAAAGTCAGTCCACCATCAGTAGCGCGGTGGCCAATCTCGAAGATGACTTAGGCTTTGCGCTGTTTGATCGCAGCGGTCGCCAGCCGGTGCTGACCGCTCAGGGCCAGCGCGCGCTGGCGCAGGTGCAGCAAATTCTTGCTGCCAGCCAGCGGCTGGATGAACTGGCGGTGCGGCTGTCGCAGGGCGTTGAGCCGCGCCTCAGCCTGGCCATTTCCGACTTCTGGCAGGCCGATCACCATGAAAATCTGCTGACGCGCTTTGAGGCACGCTATCCGGATATCGAGTTTGAATGCATGATTGCGGAAGATGAGGATGTGCTGGATTTACTGCAGGCCGGGCGCGTACATCTTGGCGTGGTGCGCGCCCAGCCGCGTTTGCCGCCGGATCTGGCGGTGGCGCGACTGCAGGTTGAAGCGCAAATGGCGATTTTCCTGCATCAGGATCACCCGCTGGCAGCCCGTTCGCAGGTGAGCGAGGCGCAGCTGGGCGAATTGCGTCAGCTGCGGCTCAATACCTGGGTGGAAACCCGCCAGCCGCTGCCGGCGGGCCGCACCTGGTCGGCCCCAACCTATCTTTTATTGCTGGAGATGGCGGAGCAGGGGTTTGGCTGGAGCGTACTGCCGCGCTGGCTGGTGCAGCAGTTTGGTCATCAGGTCTTGCGCGAGCTGCCGGTGCCGGGCTGGCCGCAGCATATTGCGGTGGATGTCATCTGGTCGCGGCGCAATCCGCCGGGCCCGGCCGGGCGCTGGATGATCGACCAACTGTGCGCGCAGCAGCCTGATTAATCGCGGCGCGCCACGTCAGCCAGCGTGGCATCCAGCAGACGTGCCAGATCCTGCGCGGCCAGTTCGATATCCAGCCCGCGCTTGCCGCCGGAAATAAAGATGGTCGGGAATTCGCTGGCCTGCTGATCGATCACCGTCGGCAGCCGCTTTTTCTGCCCCAGCGGACTGATGCCACCCACCAGATAGCCGGTGACGCGCTGCGCGAGTTGCGGATCGGCCATGTCAGCTTTTTTTGCCCCCAGCGCTTTGGCAACTTTTTTCAAATCCAGCTGTGAAGAGACCGGCGTCACCGCCACTGCCAGCGCTTTGCCATCGCCGTTAAGCGCCACCAGCAGGGTTTTAAACACCTGGCGGGCATCCAGGTTGAGCTTGCGCACCGCCTCGTCACCGAAGTGGGTTTCATGGCTGTCATGCTCGTAGGGATGCAGGGTAAAAGCGACTTGTTGTTTTTCCAGCAGTTTTACGGCGGGTGTCATATTCAATCCTTGCTACGAAAATTCTTATCTCGGTTTGCGTGAAAGTACTGGCGAAAATCTGAACTTTGCGCGAAAATTGGCCGGCGCCAGTCACCCTGGCGATAACCAAAATCATAAACAAATTCCTCTTTGACGGGCCGATAGCAATATTGGCCTTCTTTTTTTATGCCTTCAGCAGCTGCGGCAAATTGTCTTCGCCGTAGAGATGCAATGCACCGACCGCCACCACATAGCGCCCGCGCGGCAGCGCCAGCAGCAGCTCGCGCCAGTGCTGATTACGGTTGCGCATCAGGGTATCGTTCAGTTCACTGCTGAACGTAGTCGGCAGCGCCACCGGCTGGCTGGCGGGCGGCGCATCCAGCCACCAGCTGATCATGGTTTGCAGCAGTCGCGCGTTGGTGTGCCAGTGTTCC
This sequence comes from gamma proteobacterium symbiont of Axiagastus rosmarus, assembly GCF_059730925.1. Taxonomy (NCBI): domain Bacteria; kingdom Pseudomonadati; phylum Pseudomonadota; class Gammaproteobacteria; species gamma proteobacterium symbiont of Axiagastus rosmarus. Next base: position 2,982,703 of record NZ_AP035925.1, on the reverse strand, counting down.
AGCGTATCCAGCAGCAGCGCCAGGCCATCCTGCGGTAGTGATTTCAGCAACGCGATCTGCGTTTCCGGCCCTTCCAGCTCAATAATGCGTTTGCCTGCCGCCTGCGCTGCCTGCAGCAGCTGATAGTCAATACCGTACTGCGGTCGTAGCCCCAGCCGCTGCGCCTGCTGCGCCTGCAGCATCAGCGCAATTTGCCAGAACGGCAGGCTATCAAACAGCGCGATGTTCAGTGACAGCTCATCGCACAGCGCCGTCAGCTGTTGCAGCGTCTCTGGCGTCAGCCGCGTTGCCAGCGGCGGATATGCTTCACCCTCACTGAATGGTGAACTGCCGCGGGTAATATCCGCTTCCACCACCAGCGCATCGGCTTTCTGCAGCTGGCGCAGCAAGCCGGCCGGCAGCGGTTGCATATCGCGCGTGCCCATATGAATACTGCCAGCCAGATGCAGACGGCGGTCTCCGAGTCTGATATCCATGGCGGGCCAGCTGTAGCTGGCGGGGAACAGGCTGCTGGCCAGCTGTTGCAGGCGGTGCCACACACTGCGTCTCATGCCTTGTCCTTTTTAAGTCAAAAATCCATGCTAGCGATTTCGCTCAGCGAAAGACAGGGCAGAGGTTGCTATTGCCGCTGCGCCGGTTTAAAGCGCAGCAAACGGTTAGCATTGCTCACCACGGTGATCGACGACAGCGCCATGGCGGCACCGGCGACGATGGGGCTGAGCAGCACACCGGTAAACGGATAGAGTACGCCGGCAGCAATCGGAATGCCCAGGCTGTTATAGACAAAGGCACCCAGCAGATTCTGCCGCATATTGCGCAGCGTGGCGTTGGCCATCGCCAGCGCGTCGGCCACGCAGTGCAGATCGTTGCGCATCAGCGCCATCGCCGCGGTTTCAACTGCCACATCGCTGCCGCCGCCCATGGCGATCCCCACATCCGCCTGCGCCAGCGCCGGGGCGTCGTTGATGCCGTCGCCCACCATCACCACGCTGCGCCCCTGCTGTTGCAGCTGCGCAATCGCCTGCGCTTTACCGTCCGGCAGCACGCCAGCGATCACCTCATCGATACCCGCTTCGGCAGCGATGGCTTCGGCAGTGGTCTGATGGTCACCGGTCAGCATGATCAGACGATAGCCCAGCTGATGCAGCCGCTGTAGCGCCGCACGGCTCTCCGGACGCAGCTGGTCACGCAGGGCGATCAGGCCCAGCAGTTGCTGTTGATCCGCCAGCAGCACCGGCGTGGCGCCCTGCGCAGCGAGTCGCGCGATATCCTGCTGTGCGGCGCGCAGGTCAATGTGCTGCTCTTCCAGCAGCGCCGCATTGCCCAGCAGCAGCGTTCTGTCAGCGACAGTAGCACTCACGCCTTTGCCGCGTATTGTACGAAATTGCGCAACGCGGGCGTCACTGACGGTAGGTGCGGCGGCGACGATGGCCTTCGCCAGCGGATGCCCCGATCCCAGCTCCAGCTGGGCGGCGGCCTGCATTACCTGCTGACGATCCCAGTCGCTGTACAGCAGCACCTCGCTGACCTGCGGCGTGCCCTGGGTCAGGGTGCCGGTTTTATCAAACACAATGGTGTCGACTTCACTGGCCCGCTGCAGCGCATCGGCATCGCGCACCAGCACGCCCAGCTCGGCGGCGCGGCCGACGCCCGCGATCACCGACATCGGCGTGGCTAAGCCCAGCGCACATGGGCAGGCGATAATCAGCACCGTAGTGACAATCACCAGCGTATAGGCCAGCTGCGGCTGCGGCCCGACAACATACCAGACCGCTCCGCTGAGCAGGGCAATCGCCACCACCACCGGCACAAACACCGCCGAGATGCGATCGGCCAGCCGGCCCATTTCCGGCTTGCTGCTCTGCGCCTGACGCACCAGATTGATAATACGGGCCAGCGTGGTATGGCTGCCGGTGGCGCGGGCGGTGAACTGTAGCGATCCGTCCTGCACCAGCGTCCCGGCATAAATCTTATCGCCAGGACGGCGCGACTGCGGCAGCGCTTCGCCGGTGAGCATCGCTTCATCAAGCCAGGCTTCGCCGCGGCTGACTTCGCCGTCCACCGGTACGCGATCGCCGGTCACCAGCTTCAGCGTCATGCCCGGTGCGATTTCGCTCAGCGGCAGCGGCTTTTCCCCTTCAGCGGTGATCACGCAGGCCTGCGCCGGGGTTAAATCCAGTAGCCGCTCCAGCGCCTGTGAGGCGCGCTGGCGCGCGCGCTGTTCCAGCGCATGGCCGAGGTTAATCAGGCCGATGATCATCACGCTGGCTTCAAAATAAAGATGGCGCGCCTGCGGCGGGAAAAATGCCGGCCACAGTGCGACGCTCATCGAGTAGATCCAGGCCGCACCAGTACCGAGCGCCACCAGCGTGTCCATGGTGGCGGTAGCATGACGCAGGCTGCGCCACGCGCTGCGATAGAAGTGGCCGCCGGCAAGCGCCATCACCGCCAGCGTGACGGCACCGAGCACGCGCCAGAGCGTCTGATTGCTGTCGTTTAGCATCATGTGATCACCGAGCATGCCCCAGACCATCATCGGCACGCCGACGATCAGCGCCAGCGCCGCCTGCCAGCTAAAGCGGCGCATCGCCTGCTGTGCGCTGACCTGCTGGCGCTCGCGCCGGGTTTGTTCATCTTCGATCACTTCCGCAGAATAACCCGCCTCGTCTACGGCGCTGACCAGCGCTGAGGGTACGGCATCGCCCAGCACCAGCGCGCTGCGCTCACCCAGATTGACGCGCGCCTGGCTCACGCCGGGCACTTTCTGTAACGCCTGCTCGACGCGGCTGACACAGCTGGCGCAGCTCATCCCGTCTATCAGCAGATGGTGCACCGCAAGATTCTCTTCTGCCGGCTGCGACTCCGTTGTCAGCGCCTCCGGCTGCGGCTCCTGAGCTGGCAACGGATCAGGCTTTGGGCTGGACGCCTCATTTTTCAGCGTGGCGTGATAACCAGCCTGCTCAACGGTGGCAATCAGATCGCTGGCGCTGGCTGCGCCGGTGACGCGCGCTTCCTGCTGCGTTACCTCGGCCTGTTCCACATCGCTGCGCTGCTCCAGCGCCTCTTTAACGCGTTTAACACAGTGGCCACAGGACAAGCCGTCCAGAGCCAGTAATTGTGTGTGTGACATCATCAACTCCTCGTTTATCAGGTTTGACTCGCTGCAAGGTTTGCATTAGTTATAAAGCCTAAACCTTCCATTCAGGGGAAGGTCAAGGGGCAGAGATGAACATCAGCGATGTAGCAAAAAAAACCGGGCTGACCAGCAAAGCGATTCGTTTTTACGAACAGAAAGGGGTGGTTACGCCGCCGTTACGCAGTGACAACGGCTATCGCAGTTATGGCGCGCACCACCTGGATGAGCTCAATTTTCTGCGCCAGGCGCGGCAGGTGGGCTTCACACTCGAGGAGTGTCGCGAACTGGTCGCGCTGTTTAATAACCCGGCGCGCCACAGTGCTGATGTTAAAGCGCGCACTCTGCAGAAGGCGGATGAGATCGCGGCGCATATTGAAGAGCTGCACGCGATGCGCGCGCGTCTGGTGGAACTGGCTGCAGCCTGCCCGGGCGATGACGGTGCCGAATGTCCCATCATCAATCACCTGGCGGGCTGCGGTCATCAGGAGGGCGGCAAACGCGGCTGAATCAGCAGCGTGATGCCTGACACGCCGGTCACGATCACCGGCGTGCCCGCTGGCAAATCTTCCTGCGCCTGCACGCGCCAGCTGCTGTCACCAATGCGCACATGACCGACGCCGTCTTTTAGCGCACTGTCTAACGTCAGGTGCTGGCCAATCAGCTGGCTGCCGCGCTGATTGAGTGTATTGGGCTGCTGCGCACTTTCGCGAAAGCGCATCCAGCGATACCAGAAAAACACGCACAGCAGCGTCAGGGCGGCGAACAACATGCCCTGGCTGGTCCACGAGAACGGAAACAGCCACTCAATGATCCCGACCAGCACCGCCGCCACGCCGCTCCACAGCAGGTAACCGCTGGTGCCGAGCATCTCCGCTGCCAGCAGTAAACCGCCCAGCGTGAGCCAGAACCAGTGCGGATGCGCAATCAGCTCCATCAGCATCACGGTTTGCGCTCCTGACGACTCTCTTTCAGTAGCTCGCTGATACCGGCCACCGAGCCGAGCAGGCTGCTGGCGTCGAGCGGCATCATCACCACTTTGCTGTTATTCGCTTCGCCAATTTTTTGCAGGGCATCGGTGTATTTCTGCGCCACAAAGTAGTTAATCGCCTGGATATCCCCGGCAGAGATGGCTTCTGACACCATCCGCGTGGCGTTGGCCTCGGCTTCGGCCTGACGCTCGCGCGCTTCCGCCTGCAAAAAGGCGGAGGTACGTTCGCCTTCCGCTTTAAGGATTTGCGACTGCTTATCGCCCTCGGCGCGCAGGATGGCCGCCTGGCGTACGCCTTCGGCGGCGAGGATATCGGCGCGTTTGGTACGCTCAGCTTTCATCTGCGCGTTCATGGCCGCTATCAGTTCCTGCGGCGGGCGTACGTCGCGGATTTCAATTCGGGTGATTTTTACCCCCCACGGATTGGTCGCTTCATCAACAATGTGCAGCAGGCGGGTATTAATATTATCGCGCTGCGACAGCATCTCATCCAGCTCCATGCCGCCGAGCACGGTGCGGATATTGGTCATGGTGAGGTTGATGATGGCCAGCTCAAGATTGCTGACTTCATAAGCGGCGCGCGCCGAATCCACCACCTGAATAAAGCACACTGCATCAATGGTGACGTTGGCGTTATCTTTGGAGATGATCTCCTGCGACGGAATATCGAGGACCTGCTCCATCATATTGATCCGGCGACCAATACGATCCATGAACGGCACGACTAGATTCAGACCGGGCGGCAACGTTTTGGTGTAGCGGCCAAAGCGCTCCACCGTCCACTGGTAGCCCTGTGGCACAATTTTGACACCAGCCCACACGGTAACCAGCGCGAGCACGATGATGACGGGAATCACTGTTAACATATAACCTCCTCGCTGTCAGATTGTCGGGCCGAGTCGCTTCGGCCCGTTTACCGCGCGGTACCGGTCAGTACAGCAGCGAGTAGAGCTGGCGACGATAGCGCGAGGCGAGGGCATCGCCGGTGCCGAGGGCCGCCAGAATCTCCTGGAACATTTTGCGCACTTCGCCGTCACCGGCGCTGAGATCGCGCTTCAGAAAACCTAACAACAGCTCGAGCGCTTCTTCATTGCGGCCCACCTGATGCAGCTGTAACGCAAGTTTAGCAGCCAGACCGGCGTTGTCCGGTTCGCTTGCCATCTGCTCCTGCAGCTGCTGGATCTCCGGCGTGTCGGCGGCCTGTTTCAGCAGGTCGATTTGCGAAATCAGGCTCTGATAGCGCGTATCCTGATCCTGCAACGGCACCACAGCCAGCACCGCTTCGGCTTCTTCGCTGCGGTTCAGGGTGATCAGGACTTCTGCCAGCAGAAAACCGATTTCACTGTTCTGATTGCTCAGCTGCCAGGCGTCTTTCAGCAGCGGTAGCGCATCCAGCGGCTTGCCTTCCTGCATCAGCTGCATCGCCTGCTGCGCCTTTAACTCCTCTTCACGCGGCAGGACTTTCTCCAGCAGCGCGCGAATTGCCTCTTCCGGCTGCGGGCCCTGGAAGCCATCGACCGGCTGGCCGTTCTGGAACAGGTAGACGGTCGGCAGAGAGCGCAGACCAAACTGCGATGCCACCAGCTGCTCTTTATCGCAATCCAGCTTCGCCAGAATAAACTGGCCGGCGTACTCCTGTGCCAGACGCTCCAGCACCGGCGTCAGCTGCTGGCAGTGCTGGCTGCGCTCCGACCAGAAGTAGAACAGTACCGGCAGCTGCATCGATTGCTCCAGCGTCTGCTGCAGGTTGGATTCGTTGATGTCGATAATCAAAGCGTGTGACATGAATACGTCTCTTGGCAGAAAGTGTGTTGAGGATATGGGGGCAAACGCCCCGGCTTCAAGTTCAATTCCGGCTTGCAGTTTAGTTACTGCGTAAAATGCGATCCAGCATCCAGCCCGGCAGCAGTCGTTTGAGCAGACTCATCGCCCAGGCGACCAGCGTCACCGGATAGCGCAGGCGCGGATGTTTACTCTCCAGCGCATGCCGCAGTTTCGGCAGAATCGCCTCCGGCGGCAGGCTAAAGCGCGCGGCGATACCGGGGTTGCGCACGGGCTTGTCGCGTTCGCCCTGCTGCACGTTTTCGGTAAACCGGGTGGTAATCGGGCCCGGCTCAATCAGGCTGACGCGCACGCCGCTGTGGCGCACTTCCATGCGCAGCGCATCGCTCCACGCCTCCAGCGCCCATTTACTGGCGGCATAAGCGCCGCGGCCCGGCGTGGAAATCAGGCCGAGCACCGAGCTGGTGTTGATAATCCGCCCGTCGCCGCTATTTTGCAGCGCCGGCAACAGGCGCAGCGTCAGCTGGTGGGTGCCGAAAAAGTTGGTGGAGAATTGCTGCTCGAGCTGCTGACGCGACAAGCTGGTCAGCGGACCGTACTGGCCGAAGCCGCCGTTATTGAACAGCCCGTGCAGGCAGTGGTCGGTGAGGGCCAGCACGCGATCCGCGGCGGCATCCACGCTGGCCGGATCGTCAAGATCCAGCAGGATGCCGGTGAAGCCGAGCTCATCCATGCGCGCCACATCGTCGGCGCGGCGACAGGCGGCCAGCACGCGATAGCCGCGCGCCAGCAGATCGTTGGCCGCCACCAGACCGATGCCGCTGGAGCAGCCGGTAATTAATACGGACTTTTGCATATCTTTACCTGTCATTGGGCTCATCGCGGCGTTAATCATGCTTAACTAGCGGAGCCAGTTGCTCAGCCATCAGGTTGGCGATGAACGGCTGTGCATCCGGATTGGGGTGAATACCGTCCTGCTGCATCCACTCCGGCTTCAGATAAACCTGCTCCATAAAGAACGGTACCAGCGGAATATGATACTGCTGCGCGAGGCGCGGATAGAGCGCGCTGAACGCGTCGGTGTAGCGTCGGCCATAATTAGCCGGCAGACGAATTTGCATCAGCAGCGGCTGAGCGTTAGCGGCTTTGACCTGATCGATAATTTTACTCAGATCCTGCGCGATGTTTTGCGGCGGGAAGCCGCGCAGCCCATCGTTACCGCCCAATTCGATTAACACCCACTGCGGCTGATGCTGTTTTAATAGGCCCGGCAACCGCGCCAGCCCCTGACCGGCGGTATCACCGCTGATGCTGGCGTTAACCACTTTGGGCTGCTGTTGCCAGGTTTTGTCGAGCAGGCTCGGCCAGGCGGCGGTGGCGGACATACGATAGCCGGCACTCAGGCTATCGCCGAGAATCAGCAGGGTATCGGCGGCGGCGATGCGCGACACCAGCAGCAGCAATAACAACAGGAAGGAATAATGCCAGCGGAAAACATTGTTGCAGTTCATCATCTTACTAAGTCCGTCGGTCAGGGAGAGCATCAGCTGACCATCCTTACCGGAGTTGAGCTGGTTGTCAAACCAGCCGAGACGCTGGCGCTGATCGGCGAGTCGGGATCCGGGAAATCCACCCTGCTGGGGATTCTCGCCGGACTGGATGATGGCAGCAGCGGCGAAGTGCATCTGCTGGGCCAGCCGCTTCATCAGATGAACGAAGAGCAGCGCGCCGCGCTGCGCGCGCGTGAGGTCGGCTTTGTGTTTCAGTCCTTTATGCTGGTGCCCACGCTCAACGCGCTGGAGAACGTGCAGCTTCCTGCACTGCTGCGCGGAGACAGCGATCGCGACAGTCGCGCGCAGGCCACTGAATTACTGACGCAGCTCGGACTAAAAGATCGTCTGCACCATCTGCCGGCCCAGCTCTCCGGCGGCGAACAGCAGCGCGTGGCGCTGGCACGCGCCTTCAGCGGCCGTCCCGGCCTGCTGTTTGCCGATGAGCCGACCGGTAACCTCGATCGCAAAACCGGCGATCGCATCGCCGATCTGCTGTTTTCGCTCAACCGCGATTTCGCCACCACGCTGATTCTGGTGACGCACGATGAGCAGCTGGCGGCACGCTGCGATCGTCGCCTGCGGCTGCGCGACGGCAAGCTGTGGGAGGAAGCATGATCTGGCGCTGGTTCTGGCGCGAGTGGCGTTCACCCTCGCTGCTGATTGTCTGGCTGGCGCTGACGCTGGCGGTGGCCTGCGTGCTGGCGCTGGGCTCCATCAGCGATCGCATGGAGAAAGGGCTGAGCCAGCAGAGCCGTGACTTTATGGCCGGCGACCGCACGCTGCGCAGCAGTAAACCGGCACCGGATGCGTGGCTGGACAAAGCGCGCGAAGAGGGGCTGGCGGTCAGCCGGCAGCTCAGCTTTATGACCATGACCTTTGCGCAGGAGACGCCGCAGCTGGCCGATGTCAAAGCGGTCGATGATGCGTACCCGATGTTCGGCACCCTGCAGACGGATCCGCCCGGCCTGCGTCCGGTGGCCGGAACGGTGCTGGCCGCACCGCGTCTGCTGGCGCTGCTTAACCTTAAGGTCGGTGACCGCATTGACGTGGGCGATACCACGCTGCGCATTGCCGGCGAAGTGATTCAGGAGCCGGACGGCGGATTTAATCCGTTTCAGACGGCGCCGCGTTTGCTGATGAACCTTGCTGACGTGGAGAAAACCGGCGCGATCCAGCCTGGTAGCCGTCTGAGCTGGCGCTATAAGTTCTCCGGCGAGGCGGTGCCGCTGGCGCGCTATGATCGCTGGATTCAGCCGCAGTTGCAGGCCGGCGAGCGCTGGATCAGTGTGGAGAATTCCGAGGATGCGCTGGGCCGCTCAATGCAGCGTGCGCAGCAGTTCCTGCTGCTCTCGGCGCTGTTAACCCTGCTGCTGGCGATTGCCGCAGTGGCGGTCGCCATGAGTCATTACTGCCGCAGCCGTTACGATCTGGTGGCGGTGCTGAAAACGCTGGGCGCCACGCGTAAATCGCTGCAGCGGCTGATTATCGGTCAGTGGCTGGCCGTGCTGCTGCTGGCGGCCATCGCTGGCAGTGCGCTGGGGCAGGGCATTGAAGTCGCGCTGCTGCTGATGCTCAAACCGGTGCTGCCCGCCGCTTTACCGGCTGCCAGCGTCTGGCCGTGGCTGTGGGCGATTGGTGCGCTGGTGGTGATCTCGCTGCTGGTCGGGTTGCGTCCGTACCGTCTGCTGATGGCCACACAGCCGCTGCGCGTGCTGCGTCGTGATGCGGTTGCCACACTGTGGCCGCTGCGTATTTATCTGCCGGTGATGGCGCTGGTGGTGGTAGCGCTCCTTGCGCTGCTGATGGGCGGCAGCAAAATGCTGTGGGCGCTGCTGGCTGGCGTGGTGATGCTGGCACTGCTGCTGGCGCTGCTCGGCTGGGGCACGCTCCTGCTGCTGCGCAGACTGGTGGTGCGTAATCTGGCGCTGCGCCTGGCGATCAACCGTCTGCTGCGTCAGCCAGCCATGACGCTCAGCCAGCTGGCGGCATTTTCGCTCTCCTTTATGCTGCTGGCATTATTGCTGGTGATGCGCGGCGATCTGCTCGATCGCTGGCAGCAGCAATTACCGGCGGATGCGCCCAACTATTTTCTGCTCAATCTGACCCAGCAGCAGGTGCCGCAGGTAGACGAGTTTCTGCGGCAGCATCAGGTTAACGCCGGTACCTTCTATCCGATCGTGCGGGCAAGGCTCACTGAGCTGAACGGCAAGCCGGCCGATCCCAACCTGGATAACGCGCTGAATCGCGAGCTTAATCTGACGTGGCAGGCGGAGCGTCCGGATCACAATCCGCTGGTGGCCGGCAGCTGGCCGCCGAAAGCCGGTGAAGTCTCGATGGAGGTCGAGCTGGCCGACCGTCTGGGCGTCAGGCTCGGCGACAGGCTGACATTTAGCGGCGATACGCAGCAGTTCAGCGCGACCATCACCAGTCTGCGCAAGGTCGACTGGGAGAGCCTGCGGCCAAACTTCTTCTTTATCTTCCCGCCGGGCGCGCTCGATCAGCAGCCACAAACCTGGCTGACCAGCTTCCGCATGGCGAACGATCCCGCGCTGCTGGCGCAGCTCAACCGCGCGTTCCCGACGCTGAGCCTGCTGGATGTCGGCAGCATGCTGAAGCAGATTGGACAGGTGCTGGCGCAGGTGAGCCAGGCGCTGGAGATCATGGTGATCCTGGTGACGGTTTGCGGTGTGTTGCTGCTGCTGGCGCAGATCCAGGTCGGCATGCGCCAGCGCCGGCAGGAGCTGGTGGTGTATCGCACGCTCGGTGCCAGCCAGCGCCTGCTGCGCGGCACGCTGTGGTGTGAGTTTGCGCTGCTTGGCGTGGTCGCGGGTATCGCGGCGGCGCTGGGGGCGGAAGCGGCACTGTGGGGGCTTCAGCGCAAGATTTTTGATTTCCCGTGGCAGCCGGACTGGACGCTGTGGCTGGCGCTGCCGCTGTGCGGCGCGGCGCTACTGTCGCTGTGCGGCGGCTGGCTGGGTGTTCGCTTACTGAAGGGGAAAGCGCTGTTCAGGCGATTTGATGCTGCCTGATGCCCTCACCCCAGCCCTCTCCCACGGGAGAGGGAGCCGATTGAGCCTGTAACTTTAGGATGTTAAGGTGAGCGTCAAACGGAAAAATCGCACCGTATAATCCCCTCTCCCTGTGGGAGAGGGCAGGGTGAGGGGAATACCGCAGAACTACAGTTTCGCCACGGCCCACGCGATGCCGCTCGCATAGGCGTCAGGCAGCAGCGGTACCAGCGCATTGAGTGCGGCGGTGAGGCGTGCCGGATCGCTGTCGGTAAGATTCAGGTGCCCGACCTTACGTCCGGCGCGGACTTCTTTGTCGTACCAGTGCAGATGCACCAGCGGCTGCTGCAGCCAGTCGGTATTGAGGTCGGTGCCAATCAGGTTGACCATCACCGACGGCGCAAACACCACCGGCTGCGGCAGCGGCAGACCGAGCGCGGCACGCAGGTGCAGTTCAAACTGGCTGATAGAGGCGCCATTCTGCGTCCAGTGGCCGCTGTTGTGCACGCGCGGTGCCAGCTCATTGATCAGCAAGCCCTGCGGTGTGACGAAACACTCCATCGCCATCACGCCCACGTACTTCAGCTCATGCATGATCGCGCTCAGCATCGCTTCTGCCTGCTGCTGTTGCGCGGCATCAGCCTGCGGGAAGGCAACGCTGGTGCGCAGAATGCCGTCCTGATGCAGGTTGTGCGTCAGCGGATAAAACACCGTGCGGCCGTCGTGGCCGCGTGCGCCCACCAGCGAGACTTCACCGCTGAAGTTAATGCCCTGCTCAACGATGCACTCGCCATAGCACTCATCCGGCAGCGTTGCGGTTTCGTCGGCGCGCAGGCGCCACTGGCCGCGGCCGTCGTAGCCGCCGGTGCGGCGCTTGACGATCGCCAGCTCGCCCAGCGTGCTAAATACCGCCGGCCACTCGCTTTTATCAGCCAGCAACTGCCACGGTGCGGTTGCCAGGTTGAGTTGGTCGAGCAGCTGCTTTTGCGTCAGGCGATCGGCGAGGCGCGGAAAAATATCGCGGTTGACGAACGCCGGATGGTTAGCCAGCTCGCGCGTCAGCGCGGTTTCCGGCCAGCGCTCGATTTCCGCAGTAATCACGCTTTGCGCGATCGGCAGTGCCGACGGCTCCGCGTCCAGCCCGACCGGATACACGGCGATGCCCAGCGGCTCGCCGGCCTGGCGCAGCATGCGGCCCAGCTGACCGTTGCCGAGTACGCAAACTGGCTTCATGCGTCCTCCCGCGGATCCGGATTATTCAGCACTTCATCGGTCTGGCTCTGACGCCAGGCGGCCAGGCGTGCAGCCAGCTCGCGATCGTGAATCGCCAGGATCTGCGCCGCCAGCAGTGCGGCGTTGGCGGCACCGGCTTTACCGATGGCCAGCGTACCGACCGGAATACCGCGCGGCATCTGCACGATGGAGTAGAGGCTGTCCACGCCGCTCAGCGCTGCACTCTGTACCGGTACGCCCAGCACCGGCAGCAGGGTTTTCGCCGCCAGCATGCCTGGCAGGTGCGCCGCACCGCCGGCACCGGCGATGATCACCTGAAAACCGTTGTCGGCTGCGCGCTCTGCAAAGCTGAACAGCTTATCTGGCGTACGGTGCGCAGAGACCACTTCAACGTGGAACGGGACATCCAGGCTGTAAAGGATTTCCTCGGCGAACTGCATGGTAGCCCAGTCACTTTTGGAACCCATGACGATGGCGATACGGGCCGGGGCGGCGTTGGATGACATGCGGTCAACTCCTGTGAATAATCAAACGAACCTGGCCGGGCGGGCAGGTAAAGAAGGGCACAGAGAATAGCACGAGACAGCGGCAAGGAAAACGGTTGCGTGGGCGGAAAACCGGCATTTCCGCCGCAAACAATCAGAAAGGAAATTCGATCAACTGCACGCCCTGTGCGTCCAGCTGAATCATTGATCCGCGCTCATGCCACGCGCCCAGCACCGCGCGTTGCGCTGGCGTGCCGGCGAGCTCGAACTGATGAATCGCCGGGCGATGGGTGTGGCCGTGAATCAGGATCGACACCTGCTGGCGCGTCATCGCCGCGGCTACTGCCTGCGGGTTGACGTCCATGATGCTCAGTGACTTGTGCTGGTTGGCCTGCTGGCTGTCGGCCCGCATCCGCGCGGCAATACGCATGCGCAGACGCAACGGCAGCGCGAGAAACAGCCGCTGCAGCCAGCGCTGATGCACTTTGGCGCGAAAACGCTGATAACCGTGATCGTCAGTACACAGCGTGTCGCCGTGCATCATCAGCACGCGCTGACCATAGCGCTCCAGCACCTGCTCTTCGGGCAGCAGCGTCATGCCGCTGGCGCGGGCAAACTGTTGACCTAACAGGAAGTCGCGATTGCCGTGAATGAAGAATTTGGGTACCGGCAGGGCACGCAGGGCGTCGGCGATCTGCTGATGCAGCGGATTAGGATCGTCATCGCCAATCCAGGCTTCAAACAGATCGCCAAGGATGTAAAGCGCATCACACTGCTGCGCTTCCCGCTGCAAAAAATGCAGAAAACCGGCAGTGATTGCCGGTTCTTCCTGACACAGATGTAAATCTGCGATAAACAGCGTGCGCGACATTACTCGCTGACGGTCACTTTCTGGATGATCACGTCATCAACCGGCACGTCCTGGTGCATGCCGCTGCGGCCGGTTTTCACTGCTTTGATTTTTTCGACCACGTCCATGCCTTCAACCACTTCGGCAAACACGCAGTAACCCCAGCCCTGCAGGCTTTCGTCACGGAAGTTCAGGAAGTCGTTATCGGCAACGTTGATGAAGAACTGTGCGGTAGCCGAGTGAGGTGCCTGAGTACGCGCCATCGCCAGCGTGCCTTTGGTGTTTTTCAGGCCGTTGTTGGCTTCGTTGCGGATGTCTGCTTTGGTGGCTTTCTGCTTCATGCCAGGCTCGAAACCGCCGCCCTGAATCATGAAACCGTTGATCACGCGGTGAAAAATGGTGTTGTCGTAGAAACCTTCACGGCAGTAGTCCAGGAAGTTCTGTACGGTAGCCGGCGCTTTGTCATCGAAGGTTTTGATTACGATATCGCCATGGTTCGTCTGGAAAGTGACCATTATATTCGTCCTGTGGAGGTTGTCGTCAGTATCAACTGCCGCACCGGCAAGGCGGCGGGGCATTTTTGTAGACGCCTCTTATATCACAATTTCCAATAACGCGTCAGTAAGGCAACGGCAGTTGCGAAGCGAGCGATGCACAAGTCGGAAAAATACGGCACAATAACCGGCTACATCAAGAAGGCGTATCCCGCACACGTAAACAACGGAATCGTTCAATGCTAAAGATCTATAACACCCTGAGTCGCCAGAAAGAGGAATTTAAACCCATTCATGCCGGTGAAATCGGTATGTACGTGTGTGGAATCACGGTTTACGACCTCTGTCATATCGGCCATGGGCGTACCTTTGTGGCATTCGACGTGGTCGCGCGTTACCTGCGTTACGTGGGCTATAAGCTGAAATACGTGCGTAATATCACCGATATCGATGACAAGATCATTAAACGTGCCAACGAAAACGGGGAAAGCATTGAAACGCTGACCAACCGGATGATCGCCGAAATGCACAAAGATTTTGCCGCGCTGGGTATTCTGCCGCCGGATCTCGAGCCGCGCGCCACGCGCCACATCGCGGAGATCATCGAACTGGTCGGCAAACTGATCGATCGCGGTCATGCCTACGTGGCGGATAACGGCGACGTGATGTTTGATGTGCTGAGCGATAAAGATTACGGCGCGCTGTCGCGTCAGGATCTCGAACAGCTGCAGGCCGGCGCGCGCGTGGAAGTGGCGGAAGTGAAGCGCAACCCGATGGACTTTGTGCTGTGGAAAATGTCCAAAGCCGATGAGCCGGCGTGGAACTCACCGTGGGGCAACGGCCGCCCGGGCTGGCATATTGAGTGCTCGGCGATGAACTGCAAACAGCTTGGCACCCATTTCGACATCCACGGCGGCGGTTCAGACCTGATGTTCCCGCACCATGAAAACGAAGTGGCGCAGTCGACCTGCGCACACGATGGCCCGTACGTGAACTACTGGATGCACTCCGGCATGGTGATGGTTGACCGGGAAAAGATGTCGAAATCGCTCGGCAACTTCTTTACTGTGCGCGATGTGCTGCAGCACTACGATGCGGAAACCGTGCGCTACTTCCTGATGTCCGGCCACTATCGCAGCCAGCTTAACTATGGCGAAGATAACCTGAATCAGGCACGCGCGGCGCTGGAGCGCCTTTACACCGCGCTGCGCCATACCGATGCCAGCGCGACGCCGGCTGGCGGTGAGGCGTTTGAAGCCCGCTTCCGCACCGCCATGGACGATGATTTCAACACGCCGGAAGCTTACTCGGTGTTGTTTGATATGGCGCGTGAAGTCAACCGCCTGAAGGGTGAAGATAAAGCCGCCGCCGATGCGCTGGCCGCGAAACTGCGTCAGCTGGCCGATGTGCTGGGTATTCTGCAGCAGGATCCGGAGCAATTCCTGCAGAGTGGCGCACAGGTGAATGCCGACGAAGTGGCAGAGATTGAACACTGGGTGAAAACCCGCGCCGATGCGCGCGCCGCGAAAGACTGGGCGCAGGCGGACATCGCACGTGACAAGCTGAACGAGCTGGGCGTTATCGTGGAAGATGGCCCGCAGGGGTCAAGCTGGCGCCGTAAATAACAAAAAGGGCGAACTGCGGTTCGCCCTTTTTTTACGGCTAACTTTAACCCACTGGTTATGGGTAATTAACCTGATGCACTTATCGTAGCGGCGCAATTCATTGCGCAATCAATTGCGCCGCTACAGGTCCGGATTTGCCTGTTAAAAATCAGGCCACAACCGTTACGCGCTGACCGGCAAACTCAACCGTCTGACCGGGAAAAATCTTGCAGCGCTTACGCGTCTCGATGGCACCATCAACGCGCACTTCGCCTTCGTCGATCACCGCTTTGGCCTGCGCGCCGCTCTCCACCCAGCCTTCCAGCTTCAGCAGATCGCACAAATCAACGTGCGCATGTTTACCCAGTGAAAAACTCGCCATTATGCCTGCTCCACATCGTGATATTGCTCGCACGCCAGCAGCGTGTTCTCAATCAGCGTGGCGACCGTCATCGGGCCAACGCCACCCGGTACAGGCGTGATGTAAGCCGCGCGCTCAGAGGCTGACGCAAAATCTACATCGCCGACCACTTTGCCGCTTTCCAGCCGGTTAATGCCGACATCAATCACAATCGCACCTGGTTTAATCCAGTCGCCCGGGATAAAGCCCGGCTTACCGACTGCCACTACCAGCAGGTCGGCATGCTCAACGTGATGGCGCAGATCTTTGGTAAAACGGTGCGTGACGGTGGTGGTGCAGCCGGCCAGCAGCAGCTCCATGCTCATCGGGCGACCGACGATATTCGATGCGCCAACCACCACGGCGTTCAGGCCGTAGGTATCGATGTTATAGCGCTCCAGCAGCGTGACGATGCCGCGTGGCGTACACGGACGCAGCTTAGGGGCGCGCTGGCACAGACGACCGACGTTATAAGGATGGAAGCCATCAACGTCTTTGTCCGGCGTGATGCGCTCCAGCACTTTGACATTATCGATCCCGGCCGGCAGCGGCAGCTGCACCAGAATGCCATCGATAGCGTCGTCATAGTTCAGCTCATCGATCACATCCAGCAGTTCAGCTTCGCTGGTGCTGGCGGGCAGGTTGTAAGCGCGCGAGACAAAACCGACCTCTTCGCAGGCGCGGCGTTTGTTAGCGACATAGATCTGCGATGCCGGGTTTTCACCGACCAGCACCACGGCCAGGCCAGGGGCGCGTTTACCGGCAGCGAGACGCTGCTGCACTTTTTCGGCAACCTCAAGGCGCACCTGCTGCGCAATCGTTTTACCGTCAATAATTTTTGCTGCCATCAGAGAGGAAATCCATCTGTAGAGAGTTAAATCGGGGATGGCGTCTATTCTGTCAGAAGCGCGTGCGGCTGTCAGTCACAGATTCGTTTACGCGACCGGTTTCCCGATTTTTCGCCGTGGCGCGCACCAGGCTTAGCGCGTATTATGCCCGCCAGGCAATGATGTGGAACACGTGATGATTTGGTTGATGCTCGCCACGCTGGCGATAGTGTTTGTTGTGGGATTTCAGCTGCTGACTGCCGGTTCGCGCCACGCCGCGCAGGCGCTCAGCAAGCGGCTGCAGCTGCCGCCGGTGCATGTTGAATCGCTGCTTGCGCAGATGGGCAAAGAGGCGGCAAACGAGTTCACCGATTACATTCGCGGCGACAACGAAGTGCACCTCAATAATGGCGCGGCAGTGCTGCTGATCTGGCAGGTGCTGATTGTCGATGGCAGCGATGAGAACGCACAGCGCTGGCATCACATTCTGACGAAGGCGGGGTTCTCCGCTCTGATTTCACGTCAGCAGCTGTTGCTGGCGCTGGGATTCCTGCGCCAGCTGGAGCCGGACAGCCAGGAGCTGAATGCGTTACGCGAGCAGTATAATGCGCGCTTCACGCCGCAGGGGATTGAACTGGAAGGGGAATCCGCGGAGGTGAGTAATCTGGTCTCACTGAGCGAGTGGCGTCAGCGTCATTAAGGCGAATTGTTCATTCCCTCGACACTCTGCCGTCCGTTGGCGGCAAAAACGTTGACGCGCCAGCGTGCCGACGTATAATCCGACGCATCTTCTATGCGCCCTTAGCTCAGCTGGATAGAGCACCGGCCTTCTAAGCCGTAGGTCACAGGTTCGAATCCTGTAGGGCGTGCCAAATAAAATCAATCAGTTAACAACCTCCTTCAGCCACCTAAATTTCACCGTGGGACAGATTTGGGACACGACTGCCAAAAATCGCGTCAATTTGCCTCGCATGCTCGGTAAGATGATTAGGTGCCAGGTGAGCATACCGCTGAACCATTTCGATGCTCTCCCATCCGCCCATTTCCTGCAAAGCCGATAACGGAACTCCTGCCTGAATAAGCCAGCTTTCCCAGGTATGTCTCAGGTCGTGAAATTTAAAGTTATCAATATCGGCGCGCTGTAGCCCGATCTTCCACGCCTTGTTATCATCACTGCGCATCTTCCTTCCAGCCGGCGCAATAGTGCCGTCACTGCGATGCTTCGGCTTGGTGTGTACGAACACCCAGCGCGAATGCTTTCCAATCTGCCCTTTAAGCACTTTGCATGCGGTATCATTCAGAGCCACGCCAATAGCCTTGCCCGCTTTGGCGTTCTCTGGATTTATCCATGCCACTTTCCTTTGCATATCTACCTGAGCCCATTCCAGATCGAGAATGTTTGAGCGGCGCAGACCGGTTGCCAGAGCGAAAATTACAACCGGCTTTATGGTTTCAGGCATGCATTCAACAAGCCTGTTCGCTTCTTCCCTAGTTAACCACCTGATGCGCTTACTGACTGGCTTCTTGGTTTTTATTACAGGGGCATTTTTGATCCATCCCCACTCGATGGCTGCCGCACGGAGAAGCGAGCGCATGAATGCCAGGTAATGACTCTTAGTGCCGGCACTCACCGGCTTATCCTTATACACCGGCACTGGCTTATCATCCCTGATTGCCGCGTCCCTGCGGATTTCCCATTTGCGGCGATGATTACGGTCTACCATTTTGCTAACAATCTTCTGCACCTCTTCGCCTGTGATAGTGGCGATATCCCTTCCTGAGAAGTGCTGAAGAAAGAAGCCAATCTTAACCTTGTCGTCATCCAGACTGCGCTTCTGGTCTTTTTCATCCAGCCAGCGCATGCAGGCCTCTTCAAATGATCGCTGCGGTAAATCACCCAGCTCTTCAACTCTCCACGCCTCAGCCTTTAGCTTGTCGTACAGCTCCTGAGCTTGCTTTTTGTCCGCTGTGCCAAGCGATCGCTTAACTCTTTTTCCATTCGGGGTAAAGAAATGACAGTGCCATACTCCGCCCCTGAGGGTGATTGACATGATGTAACTCCTGTTCTGCCATCACCCATGCTCGCCGGGCGATTCTGTGTTGGATTGGATAGATAATCAATACAGGCTGACCTAAGCACCAGATACTTACCGCTGCTGCCGGCAGTTCTGCGGGCGTTTAAATCACCCCGCCTGATGAGATTGCTCACGGTCCTTGCCGATACCTTCAGGTAGGTGGCGGCTTCGGCGAGAGTTAACGGCTCGTCGTTTTCCATCTCTACTCCTTTGGCGGCCATCGCCACGCAATAATCAGGGCACTAAGAAAGGCTATCCACAGTGTGATATCGCTTGGTGACAGGGTGGGGAGGGTGTTCACAGCTCTTTCACTTCTTTTTCGCCATTCACCCATCCTTCCTGATAGTCCGTTTCACCCTCTTTAATCAGACGCGCATGGTTAACGACATCCTCCCAGTTCATGTTGTTAGCCGCCCAATCTTCAATCTCGAACGCGTCACCGTCGAACAGTGGCAGCGTGTCTTTTGCTAGGCTTTCCTCAACATCACTACCGAATTCATGCGCATAGTACGTAGCGCGGTTGCTTGCGATAATTTCAACCGGCACTGCCCAAACGCTTTCGTCAGGCATGGTGACAACCAGATTTTTTGACATAACAACTCCTCACGCAGAGCGCGTAAAGGTTAATGGGGTGGGGAATTACTTCAGGATGACGTGGGGGATTTTGCCGGAGGCGATAGCGTCGTAGATAACCATGGCATGAACCTTACCGACAGGGGAATCCCAGTCATCTAAGTCGTCCAAATAATTACAGAGTGACTTAGCGAACTCATCATGCTTGCGTTCCGCTTCGGTAACGTTACCGTGGCCACCCGGGAACAACCACCTATTCTCAGTGTTCCGCGGGCGAAAGATTAAAAGCAAAAAGGGAAGAGAATACATAGCAGCAGTAACTCAGCAAGTAACCGAAGCAAATCAGCAATACCAACTGGCCGGCCGGCTGAAAGTAAAAATTCTCGCATATCCACCTATACGCGCCCGTCGTGACCTCGACAACCTTTTCAAAGCACCCCTCGACTCACTCACCCACGCCGGCGTCATAGCAGACGACAGCCTGATTGATGACGTGCGTATGGTTCGCTGCAAAGTGGTCAAAGGCGGCAGGCTGGAAATCATCATCACAGATATGGGGGTTGCATGACCGACTACCTCAGAGAGAAGTGGCTCAGGCTACGCATGTATAGAACGCGCAATACCTTCCCGGTCGATTACCGAATCATCAAGCTCACAGCAAAAATCATGGGGATGAAACATGCGCATTGAGCGAGACTTTCAGCAAATCGTCAGGCTTGCCGGTGTTCGTAGCGCTGCGGATATGCGCCGGCTTTTCGGCACAGGATGGAAAACAATTAACCGATCGCAACAGGCATGGGTTCGTCACCTGCTCACCTTGAGGGGGCAGCACCTCGGTGGCGAAGATTATGACCGCGGCGAGGTGAATGTCTTTGGCCGCCTGATGATGCGCTGCGAATGGAGCGAACAGAAGGGTAAGCAGATCGAGAAAATCGTGTCAGAGCTTCACTGTGAAGGTCTGCGCGGGGAAGAGTTATTCCGTAAAGCCCGTGACCTGCTGATGCCGCAAACCTCAACCAGCAACATCATCGCTCTCGCCAAAGAATCTGATGATGCTGCTTTCGTTGAGTCTGTCATGGTGAAAACGTTTGGCCGGGATAACCCGATCCGCAACATGGCCAGATTACGCTACTGCAAACGCAAGAGCGCGCAAAATATTTCTTCCTCCCTGATTTACCACACCGGCCTGAGCACCAAAGAGGGGCGAAACAGAACGGAATGGGAACTGAATATCCTCGAAGGAGAAAAGTTTTACGCAATTAAGCGAGGTATGGAGAAGGAGATTCCTAATTTAGCTGCTTGAATAGAAATAAAGCACAAATAGCTAAAAACAAAGGGCATGTTACCTAGCATATTTCACATAAGCTCGGGGCGTAAAAGCGAACTGAGCAGGTAACAAATTCCATCACTCTGTGATAATCAAAAAGCCCTGCGGCCTCACCAGCTGCGAGGGCTTTTTTGTTATGCCCAAGATCATGTATGTTGTTTCCTTTTGACAAGGAAATCATCATGGCTTGGCAGGGTACACCGTTTCTGTTTGATCAAGGTCTTTCGACAAGTGATTTAGTAATAGCTTTAAGCCGCATGCCTAAAATTATTGTGGATTCGCCTCCTGATTATACAAATCTTGTTGTCACGGCGCTTGTAAGTTTGGTTGCTGGTCTTTTTCCAGCTCTTATAGCAGTTTGGACATTTAAGCGTAACGCCGATAATGTGAGAACTGAGCGAGAGATTCAACAAGAGTTTTTGCGTGAAGAGCGAAGAAATCAGCAAATGTCATTTGAGGAAGATAGAAAAACTCAAATTATAATCGCAGAAAGAAATTTCAATATGCAGGTTCTTTCAGGTAATAGGCAAAGCTGGATAAATGCCTTGAGAGACATAGTTGCCGATTATATGGTTGAAGCGCCTGCTCTGGTTGATGCTACTAATAGTTACAGGTTGCAAACTGAGCATGTGAGAAAGTTTCATAAAATTTTAGAGCAAAAAAAATTAGAGGATCAAAGCGATTACTTTAGAGTTGAGCACGATAAAGCTTTGCAAGAGCTTAGTTCTTCCTCTAAAAAAATGGATGAGAAAAATGAAAAGGTTTCTCTCCTTTCTTCTAAGATTTTAATGATGTTAAACCCTGCTGAAGATGAATATCAAAAGATTAAAAGTTTATTTGGGCGTGTTCGAGTAATCAATTCAGTTGTGGTGAAGCCTGATTTTGATAATGATAAATTTGGACGTGAATATGCGGAAGTCTTAGACATAACGAACAATCTTCTGATATATGCTCAATCTATTTTTAAGAGGGAGTGGGAAAGGGTTAAAGCTGGAATTTGATTTAAATATAGACTCTAAGTATTTGAGTCCTTTTATTATCGCCCCTGCCAATCATTTTAAACCTCACTCGTGATCCTGTGTGGCAGCGGGCGACTTTTCTGCACAAAAAATCCGCACTCAGGCGGATTATTTCTTCGGCTACCCAACGGCGCAAGGCGGGGCTTCTCTCTCGACAAGATGAAGCTTAACCGGGCTTGTTCTGTTCAATATTTAGATAATTCCTATTTGGACAAGTCCCCTATGCGGGGGTGGAAATGAAACGTATGCCTTACAAATCCGATCCTGGCTTAATTGCCGCGCTGATCGCGCTGGGCATGACAGTGCTCGGCTCGGTTGCGGCCTATGCCTATAAGGTTCTGAGCGGCGACTCATTCAGCTGGCGCACGCTCTGTCTTCAGTTAATCGTATCCGTGTTCGCTGGCTTTCTGATGATGCTGCTGGCGACATACTGGACTGGCCTCAGGAAGTCACCGGCGCAATATGTGGTATGGCTGGCTGGTCCGGCTCATCGCTTATCAAAGCACTGGAAAAGCGTTTCCTGCAAAAAGCTTCAGGAGATGCAGGGGTGCCGCAATGATGAATCGTGAGCAGTTTAAGAAGGCCGCAGACATCAGTGATGCGCTGGCCGATAAGTGGTTTCCGCATGTAATGGCGACCATGAAAGAGTTCGGCATTGATACGGCAAAGCGCCAGGCGCACTTCATCGCTCAGGTCGGCACAGAATCCGCTGGATTCACGCGAGTGTCTGAGAATCTCAATTACAGCGTGGAAGGCCTGAAGATTTTTGGCGAGCGTTTAAATCCTGCACAGCGAGAGCAACTTGGACGTCAGCCCGGCGCCGCTTCATTATCTGCAGAGCGTCAGGCAGCGATCGCCAATCTTGTTTACGGCGGCAGATACAGGAATAACCTCAACGGTGACGGCTGGAAGTATCGTGATTGCGGGCTTGAACAGGTAACTTTCCGCGCAAATTACGAAACGTGCGGCAAAGCGCTGAACCTGCCGCTGCTGGATAGCCACGCTGTGAAGCGTTGCGACACTGTGAGATAAAATCTCTTCACTAGGATTAATCCTGGCGCTAATGTATGGATTCCATTTGCTAAGGAGGAACCATGACATCGCTCCGCAACTTGCTTGTAATAGGCACAAACTATCTGGTTGATAATAAACTTATAAATTTAGATAGCAGCAAGGATATAGATGATCCATCTGGGCATGCGTTTACCGAGATATCAGGAAAAAAATCAGTGATAATCTGGCAGGGGATAAGCTGCGAAGAAATTAAGATCTCAGTATGGTGGGACTATGATCACGAAAATCACCCGCAGGCAAATAAAGCGGGTTCATCAAAGGAAAGATTCCAGACAAGTAGGCCCTTAGCAAAATCCCAGCATTATCCAAAATTCATTGGAGCAATGGTGAGTGGATGGCTCGAAAGAAAAACGAGTAAACATCTGCAGGGAGAAAAAAACGAAGGGCTTGTTGATACTTACATCCGGCGTACAAATAAAATCGAATTAGAAGGCCTGCCTAAAACAGATGGCAAAGGTTTTAAATCATCCGGAAAGTTCTTTAGATAACCGCCTACGGGCGGTTTTTTGTTGTTCATATGGCGCTTGGGTAGACCTCGTGCCGGATGACGTGCTTAAGATGGAGTACGTGCCGGTGGATGGGGACAGTAATCAGTAAAGTTGATCACTGCCAGCCTCATGCTGAGCCTAACTTTTTAGTAAGGGAAGGGAATGTTGTCGAGCCAATCTACAATGTTCTTCTTTCCAAACTTACCTGGATCTCCTGGTTCATAACTGGCAGCTTCCGCGCCGTCTAATACACCACGACCAAATTGAGTATCAGGGTTATAGCCAGAGGATGAATGGGCATCAATCGACATTCTGTCTAATGTCACTTGAGGATTGTTAGCAAAATAAGACCTGAAAAGCATCAGTGCTGGAACAATATGATTGAGCCAATCTTCGACAGGTTGATCAGTGGTGTCAAGCTTTGGGTAACGGTATGAGGTGCCACCTAAGTCTTCCCATCCGTACCGTTCAAACATCGTCTTAATACGTCCGTGGTCATTCGCTCCATAACCACTTAAATCAAATGTGACTATAACCGGCATAGCACTCTCCTTTGTTATTTGGATGATCATTCGGCACGGAGACACTTTTCTTTAATAAAAATATCTTATGGAGTTTCTATGGCGACCAAAACAAAAACTGGCCGCCCTTCTGATTATCTACCAGAGGTGGCTGCTGATATCTGCTCACTGCTTGCCGATGGTGAAAGCCTGCGCAAAGTTTGTGAGCGCCCGGGGATGCCGAATAAGGCAACTGTATTCCGCTGGCTTGCTCAGCATGAAGAGTTTCGCGACCAATACGCGAAAGCCACCGAGACCCGCGCCGATGCAATTTTAGAAGAGATGTTCGACATAGCAGACAGTGTTGCCGAAGAGGCCGCAGCTGTAGGTAAAGCACGACTCCGCATCGACGCCCGCAAATGGGCACTAGCGCGAATGAACCCGAAGAAGTACGGCGATAAAGTCAGCCAGGAAATAGATCACAAGTCATCTGATGGCAGCATGGCAACCAAGCCGACGACCATTCAGCTTCTTCCCGTTGAACCAAAAGAATGAGTGATGCCGTTCAACTTCCAATACCCGCCAAACTTGCGCCACTTTTTACTGCCATCAATAAACGCTACCGCTGTTCACACGGTGGTCGTGGTAGCGCCAAGACGCGCACATTTGCTCTGATGACAGCGGTGAAAGCGTACCAGGCGATGATGAATGGCGTTACCTGCGCAGTTAAAGTTACGGGCTCGTAACCATTACAAGGGCGGTTGCGACTGACTGCCCTTGATAATGATTCTGGAGAAACTATGGCCCCGGCAAAAGAGATAGGCGAATGCCTGTTTACAGTGGGTGAGGATGACTATTTCTTCAGGCCATCATTCGCAAACATGATGCGAATCGGCGACCCGCAGGAGATAGTTCAGGCCTTCTTCGACCTGTATGATGATGAGCAATCATCACTGGTAAGGAGCGCTGTCGCGGCTTTTGGCGGTATTCCAGCTTGGCTGGCGAGTTATCTGAGCCGCCCGCAGTCCAGTAAGCGGCTGTGTACGCGGCGATGAATGTGATGGCGGCATGCTGTGATGAAGATATCAGCATCCTGATTGGCGAGTTAAAACCGGGAAAGTCCGGTAAGTGGCTATTCGTCTACCGGAAAGGCTTAATGCCGGTCAGTGACATGTTGCTGATCGCACAGTCACTCATTCAACATGGAATCATCGGCAAGGCAAAGGTAAGGAAACTGCAGCGCCATGAGGGCAGTCAGTCATCATCTGAATTCAATGCTTTCGAGTACATCAACGCAGCGCGAACGCACCTCGGTATGAGCAGGGAAGAGGCTGAGAGACTGACAATGATGGAGTTTCAGATTGAATCGCCACGGATAATCTAGACACTTTCGAGCCGTTGATAATATTTGTTTTCGTATTCAGTTGGTGGCATCTGATCGCTCGAGCCATGCCGACGCTTACTGTTATAAAACATTTCGATGTAATCAAAAATATCACTGCGGGCTTCTTCCCGTGTTCCGTAGATCTTTTTCTTAATCCGTTCGCGTTTCAGTAGCTGGAAAAAGCTTTCCGCAACCGCGTTGTCGTGACAGTTACCGCGACGACTCATGCTGCCTTCCAGACCGTGTGATTTCAGGAACGATTGCCACTCATGGCTCGTGTATTGACTGCCCTGATCAGAATGAACCAGTACCTGTTTTTGAGGATTACGCCTCCACACCGCCATTAATAATGCGTTCAGGACAATCTCTTTTGTCATGCGGGGTTGCATTGACCAGCCGACAACTTTCCGGGAGAACAGGTCAACCACCACGGCCAGATACAGCCAGCCTTCGTGAGTTCGGATGTAGGTTATGTCCGTCACCCAACGCTCATCTGGTGAGTCCGGATTGAACTGCCGCTGGAGCCTGTTCGGTACCACGATGCTGGCTTCGCCTTTACGTGCCCGTGGGCTACGGTACCCAACCTGAGCTTTTATACCGGCACGCTTCATCAGCCGCCAGACCCGGTTCACTCCGCACTGCTGCCCGCTATCCCGCAGGTCCAGATGGATCTTGCGATAACCATAGACGCAGCCAGACGCAAGCCAGAACTGTTTGATCTGCCCGGTCAGCATCTGGTCTGCCTGGTGACGCTGTGAATGTGGCTGCTGAAGCCAGACATAAAATCCACTCGGATGGACGTCCAGAACCCGACAGAGCAAACGAACAGGCCAGCAACGGCGGTTGTCGCGGATAAAGGCGTACCTCAGTCGGACAGTTTTGCGAAGTACGCCGCGGCTTTTTTTAGTATGTCTCTCTCGTCGGTAACCCGCTTCAGCTCTTTCTGGAGTCGGCGGATCTCGGCCTGAGCATCTGACTGTTCTTTATTAGTGGATGAGTCCGGGCCGTACTTCTTTATCCAGGCGTAAAGACTGTGGGTGGTGATATCGAGACGTGTTGCAACGCTGGAAACAGAATGACCGCGATCAACAACCTGTTTGACTGCTTCGATTTTAAACTCTTCGGGATAACGCTTACCGCTCATGGGCACCTCTCTTTAAGCCATCTTAAATGACTCCGAGGTGTCTGTTAAAGCCGTGGCGATTCACCTTGCCATTAAGTAGCATTTCTACGCACTGCGTAGGATAAAGGTCATCAGCAGGTTGAAACCGTTGATAATCTGAGTCAGCACTAAGCATCACATCGTGATTCACACTGACTATCCAACCATCTGGATTAGTGGGATTAGGCTCCCGGACACACAAAAGCCTAGCCTGAAAAAAATTATCAGGTAGGCCATCAAGCATACAGCCTGTTGCCCATTGAAGAAGCTCTTCTGTTGAATGTCCTAGCTTGGAGTTTTGTTGTTTTTGCTGGTTAGTGATTAGTCGCTTGAATGTGGTGAGAAAAGAAAACATACCGCCTCCTTGGTTTTGCCAAAGTTAACATATTATTGCCATCACCATGGACTGTCTCATTTTGATGTCAATATATCTGGGGGGATAAAGAGGTTCTCAATGTCCGACACCTACCGCATTACAGTAACCACCAAATCCGGTGAAACGCTTGAAGGCCTGATGAACAGCTCTCAGCCAGAAGTAGTCAACGGCTTCATTGGAATTGATCTACGGTGGCGGTTGGTTATATCTGGCTCCTAATGACGTGCTTAAGATGGAATATGTGCCAATGCAAGCTGAATACGATCCCAGCGAGCTAGATACTTTTCATCGTCTGCTTTAGATATTTTGAAAAGTGGCACCTGATGATGCCACGTTGACTGAGCATCAACGTCGTTGCTTGGGACAATATACACCGTAGGAACTGAAGTGTTTTTTATATCTTCAGACATATTACAGAAGACATAAAACAAGTCTGGCGACACGATTGGCCTATGATTGCCAACGGTCGATTGCCTTGGAGCAGATCTGGCCCAAGAACCTTTTATCTGAATACTTATGCTTTTAGAACCGTCAACTGTCGCAATGATATCGACCCTGCTTGAACCGCTCGTTGTTAAAGCTGCGCTTATGCCAAGGCGAGAAAGCATATAGGAAATATAATATTCTCCTGCATCACCGGCATTCTTTGCGGTACGTTTAGTAACTTCTGACATATTAAATTCCTGAAATTAAAATGGCACTCACCGACAAACAAGAGATGTTCTGTCGCGAGTGATAATGTTGAATGTCAGTTTTTTTGACGCTCAAAGCGGATATTAACCTTATGCCCTTTGATGGTTACATCTTGTTGCTGACCGGGCAAAATTATACCAGCCCAGTAAATTGATTGACCATTGAGCGCCCGCAGGAAGCGAACAGTATATTTATTATTTTTCTTAGTGACCTGAACTGTTAAGAATTGCATCTCGTCACTCTCTTGGTGAGATGACGTTTGCGGCACGATCAGGCCTAACCCTTGTGTCATAAAGCGCACACCATCAATCGTTACCGATACCCAAAAGGATTCATAGGGGTCAGCACAATCTCTGACAGTCTGCTTAGGTTCCCCGAAGGCTTCAAAAGTAACGGTTGAACATAAATCGCTGTTAGCCAGAGCGGGGTAAGATAGACCTAAAAGGATGAGCGCAAATGCATTGGCGTTAGTTCGTATGTTCATAGTCACCATGAGTGAAAAGGGTTTTAAGAGTATATCGGCCTTATCTATAAAAACTTGATGGGAAATATTGAAAATGGCATCACCAGATTGGGAGGCCATCGAGTCGGCTTACCGGGCTGGGTTGATGTCTATCCGCGAGATTGCATCGCAGCAAGGCATTACCCATACCGCGATTAACAAGCGGGCGAAGAAATAGGGATGGGAGCGCGACCTAAAGGCGAAGATAAAAGCCAAGGCTGAATCACTGGTTTCCAAACGTGAGGTTTCCAGGCAGGTTTCCAGCGAAAAAATGGTTTCCGAACGGCAGATGATTGAGGCTAATCGGCCGATAATCTGAATGGGAATGCAAAAGTATTTGCGTAATCCAGACCTTTGCACTCTGTGTCGTATTTGTGTCGCCACAGAATGCATGCCGACGAAGGTGAATTACATTGAATGACGCTTACGACATAATACGTGTTGCGAGCATGGATTAATGGTCTTGTTTCAATGGTTTATATTAAGGTCTACTATCTTCTAAGCCGTAGGTCACAGGTTCGAATCCTGTAGGGGCCAAGCAAAATCAATTACTTAACAACCTCCTTCAGCCTTCAAAATTTCACCGTGGGACAGATTTGGGACACGACGCCAAAAATCGCGTCAATTTGCCTCGCGTGCTCTGTCAGATGGTTAGGTGACAGATATGCATACCTGCGAACCATTTCGATGCGCTTCCATCCGCCCATCTCTGTGCTGAGGCTACAGCACGGCGTGAAGCGACAAAACGCCAGCTCATTGTGGCCTATGCGCCCTGATGAAATACTCCCGCTGACAGTCAACACGCGATGCCTTTTCAGGCCGGAATTATATACGTTAACCTGATCATTCAGGATAGATACGAGGTTTCCTGCCAGGTGAATTTTCTGAATCTCTGTCAGTCAGGCGCGGATGACGATATTCATTGAAAATGTTTGAGAAATAATTATGGCGCCTGATTCGGGAGCGCGTCAGGCCATTCCTGCTAAATACTTACGGCCGTTAATATCAACCTGTCACCTTTTAAGTGGGGATAGTAAATAATAATTAACCTTTTATAAAAACTTTGCGGGCTATTTTTCTTTTTCTGGTTTAGTGGCGTTACGGCTGGATGATAACAGGTGTTTAGCGTTGGCAGGATTGCAGGTCAGTTGAAGAAAATTCATTCATTATTTTTTTCATTAAAATCAATTGATTGGTTATTGCTCTTGAACGTTGCCAGAATTATTGCGTCAGGAAAAGAAGAGGGTGTCAGCGGTAGCATATCGGTGAAAAATTTCCTGGTGCGGAGGGTTTTAAGCCAGGTATTGATTACCTGCATGCAAGAATTATTTTTCTCAAAAAGCCGCGGATTAATTTTATATTGAGAGTGTCACTAATATAGCGATATGTAACCCGCGTAAATCTGAATAACGGGTCCGAAATTAATTTTAAAATTAACTATTCCGGGTGATGAATCTGCGTCACACAATGCCGATAACACATTCATATCTGACACTCTCATCTACTTACAGCGAGAATTAATATGAAAATATCCACCCGACTTGCAACGGGCTTTGGCCTGCTTGTTGTACTTTTTATTATCTGTACCGGCATTGCGCTCAACGCCCTGAGTAATGCGAGCAAAGGTATGGACGATGCGGTTAACGTCAAAATGAAAAAGTATCAGCTGGTGCTGGATATGCGTGGCAGCATCAGGGATATGGGCATTGCGGTTCGTAACCTGGCGCTCTTAACAGATATTGAGGCAATGAAGCCTGAATGGGAGCGCGTACAAAAACAAGAAGCGCAGTATATAGCCAGCCGTAAGGCTCTGGCTGAGGTGATGCAGGAGGATTCAACACCGCAGGGGCGGGAAGTCATGAGCCGCATTACTGAAGCTGAGGAGCCTGCACTTGCGTCGCTGAAGCAGGCTGGCCGGCTCGGGCTTGAAAATCGTGCCGAGGAAGCCACTGCCTATCTGCTGAATGTCACGCGCCCGGTGCAGAGTACCTTGCTCAAAGCGCTTAATGACATGACGCTGGTTCAGATGAAAAATACGCAGTCCGCTGTTGAAACCAACAGTCAGGCGACACGCCGGGCATCGCTGATCCTGATGTTGCTCGCGGCCGCATCAGCACTGCTGGCAGTGGGAACGTGCGTTATGACCATTCGCGTACTGATGCGTCAGCTGGGCGGCGAGCCTGTACAGGCGCAGACTCTTGCGGCAACCATTGCTTCTGGCGATTTGACGACGCCTGTAACGCTGCGAAACAATGACAGTACCAGCCTGATGGCTTCTCTGGATGGCATGCAGGCAAACCTGCGTGGTCTGGTGTCAAAGATAAAAGACTCTGCTGCTTCAGTGGCGCTGGCGGCGGATGAGATATCACAGGGCAATACAGAATTGTCATCCCGCACCGAGGAGCAGGCTGCAGCGCTGCAGGAAACTGCGGCCAGTATGGAGCAGCTTACCGCCACCGTGAAAAGTAATACGGCCGGCGCGCAGCAGACCGCTGGGTCTGCCCGGGATGCGGCAACGCTGGCACGCGCAGGAGAGGCCGACGTACAGCGTATGTCTGAAACCATGAATGAGATCTCATTGAGCGCGACAAAGGTACGGGACATCACCTCCGTGATCGAAAGCATTGCCTTCCAGACCAACATTCTGGCGCTCAACGCAGCGGTGGAGGCCGCACGGGCAGGTGAAGAAGGACGCGGTTTTGCCGTGGTTGCCGGTGAAGTCAGAACGCTTGCACAGCGCAGTGCAAATGCTGCTCGCGACATCAAACAGCTGATTGAACAGGCCGTTGAGCAAGTCGAAAGCGGCGTTGAGGTGGCAGCAGGTACAGGGCAGAGCATATTGAAGATTGTCAGCATGGTGGGCGAACTGGCAGAGGCCATGGATAATATTTCACTGGCTTCTTCAGAACAGATGCAGGGCATTTCTCAGGTTAGCATTGCGGTAAGTCAGATGGATGGTGTCACGCAGAATAACGCTGCGCTGGTTGAAGAGTCCTCTTCGGCGTCTCAGTCTCTCTCTGAGCAGGCGCACGCTCTGCGGGGGATGGTGGACACATTTCGTGTCTGACGTAAAAGGGCTCAGCGTTCCTGAGTAGAAATCAGACTAAGGACGCCCAATAAATCACTTGCATATTGGGGATTGAGTCGGGTGGGGCGGAAAGATCTTTGCTGAATTTATTCTGCAGCCGTCCCGA
The DNA here is from genome assembly GCF_059730925.1 of gamma proteobacterium symbiont of Axiagastus rosmarus. Taxonomy (NCBI): domain Bacteria; kingdom Pseudomonadati; phylum Pseudomonadota; class Gammaproteobacteria; species gamma proteobacterium symbiont of Axiagastus rosmarus. Next base: position 2,951,976 of record NZ_AP035925.1, on the reverse strand, counting down.
CCTTTCAACAGAAACTTATCCCTGCATGTCAGGCTGGCCGAAACGCGCCGGCCTTATTCCACAGCCTCAAATGGGCCTGCAAACTGGCTTAATACCTTACGCTGTTTATTCCCACATCTGTAATGCGGTCGGTTGCTGGGTTGTGAGTATTCGCTGCCAATGCGAAAGCAACCCGATAGCAGGCGCGGTTTCCGCAATCTGTCCGGGATGATATAAATGCATAAATGATCTGCATGGAAGCCATGATGAAAAAAACACTCTCACTTATCGCCGTCATGTTATTAGTCGGCTGCCAGTCCCATACTAAACAAACAGCAAGGCAGTCATTCAGGTTTCCAACCGCTTCCGAGATAAGAAGCGAGTGCGAATCGCAAACCTCCTCGCAAATAGCAAATAAAGATACTCATCTGTGGCTTTGTCAGGCCGTTACCGCAATACAGTATCGGTTTTTTGACGCGAATTTATATCACGGTAAGACCTGTGATTTGGTCATTACGCAGCCCTTAGGTCAGCCACCGACAAACGTCACTGCGCAGGGCGGAGATGCTGATCTGTGCGCCGTCGCTATCGACGCGGTAAAGCAGGCGATAGATGCCAACACCTTTCCCATGCGGCCTGCGTATCTGAAAGAAAAGATACCGGTGCGTTTTGCGCCCTGACTGACTTTGTCCTGAGCAGACCGTTGCTGCATAAGCGTAACCATAGGTAACAAAGTTCGCCGTTTAACCCCTGTATATCACGCCGTCAGTTCTGCCAGGCTATGCTCAGCATTACTGACATAACACGTATCTTTATGGAGATTCAAGGCAATGAAAAAACAGTGGATTGCGGCCCTGGCAGCGGCAGGCCTTCTTTTAGTCGTTAGCGCCCAGGCAGAGGCAAAAGGGTGTCTGAAAGGCGCCGTCGCTGGCGGCGTGGCAGGTCATCTGGTTCATCATGGCGTTGCCGGAGCGGCAGCGGGCTGCGCGGTGGGCCACCACATGGCCGCCAAAAAACAGAAAGAGGCGGAACAAAAGCAACAGTAAACCGCGGGTGGCGGGTCACGTAAAACTGGCGTCAGGCTTTCTCATCGAACCAGTTCTGAAACCCCGCTATTGCATCAGGCATCATGTCGCGGGCGCGTTCCATTATCAGGGTCTCCGCAGAGCGTAGTCCGTTCTGCGGGTGCGGGGCTTCGCACAGTGCCTGAGCCAGATCGGCAGCATCAAGCATCGCCAGGTTGACCCCTACGCCAACCGGCGGCATCAGGTGAGCGGCATCGCCAATCAGGGTGATGCCCGGACGCGGTACCCAGCCAAAATCGGCGGGCAGGCTGTAAATCGGACGCCTGATATAGTCACCGGTGGCGTTCACTACCGACTGCAGGGAAGCAGCCCAGTCGCGGTAGCTGTCGCGTACCCAGGCGTTGATGCCGTGAGACGCTATATGCTGATCGATGACATCAATGTCTCGCTTCATCGCCGCATACACGCATATTCTTCCGCCACCGTTGCGTTGCGTGACCAGCGCCTGCGCTCCGCCAAAGCTGAACGCGGTCCCGTTGCCGGCAATGCTGTTGATTTGGTCGGACGGGTGATCTATCCAGCCTTCGAAAAAGGTAATGCCGGTATAAACCGGACGTACCGGTGTCAGATAACGGCGGACCCGCGACCAGGCACCGTCAGCACCAATCACGATATCGGCTTCGTAGCGCCTGCCGTTTCTGAATACCAGCCCGTGCGCTTTTTGCTGGCCATAGTCAACGTAATGCAGTTTGTGATCCCACTGCAGGGTCTGCGGTAACAGGGCGCTCAGCAGCAGGTTTTTCAACTCACCGCGATCGATTTCCGGTTTATCCATTTCACCTTCCGGTGTGAATCTGTCGACCTCAATGTCTCCGGTAAGGTAATTCAGCATCCGGCTTTCCTGATCCTCGTGCCTGGCGATGTTGATGAACTGTTCGAGCAGGCCCGCTCTGCGCAGCGCCGCCTGGCCGCTGTCAGCATGCAAATCAAGCGAGCCGCCCTGACTCTGTGCAGCATCCGCCGGCTCATCCTCAAACACCGTTACGTTAAAACCGTGGCGCTGAAGAATCACGGCCGCCGTGAGGCCTGCCGGGCCGCCGCCCACGATAGCGATAGTCAGTTTGTCCGACATGTCTTTTCTTCCCCAATGTGAAAGTGGATACTGTATAATCACAAAGTTGACATATCAACTACGCCACGGGATAAATAATGGGCAGCACAGAGATTTCAGACGCAGAGTGGCAGGCATGGCGCGGATATCGCCGGCTTGCTGAAATCATCACCGGACGCATTGTCAGAGAGATCAATGAGGCGACCGGGTTGTCCGGTCCGGATTTCATGATCCTGATGGAAATCAACCGCAGTCCGCAGGGCGTACTGCTGCAGCGTGAGCTGCTGGAATACCTTGAATGGGACAAGTCGCGGCTATCGCACCAGCTTTCACGTATGGCCGCCCGGGATCTGGTACAGCGCAGCCGCACGACTCGCGCAGGGATTTCAGTCCGCATGACAGAGGCAGGGAGCCAGCTGCTTGCTACAGCGCGGCCGATACATGCCGCGGGCGTGCGGCGAAATTTCCTCGATTTGCTGACGCCGGAAGACATCGAAGGGTTGATCGCTATCACCGGGCGGTTACGGCAGTCTGCCAGCGGTTTTATCGAATAATTCCCGGCCGGTCAGCTTCAGACACTCCTTCTGCAACCTGCACAATCACGGAAGCCGTTGACGGGATCATGTGAAAGAATAATTAAAACAGGGGTTTGTATTTTTCGCGCTGTCAGGCTGTTGACAGCCTCTTCGTGCTGGCCCTAAATTGAGCGGTCGCTCTAATTTTGAGCCTGGTCCTGCCGCTGATGGTGAAAACAATGTTACTGAGAGCCACCTCCCGTTTCTGGCGTTATCTGATGAAGAACCTTCTGACGTATGCTGCCATTCTGCTTGCCGGCGGATTAGCCACCGCGAATATGGCCAGTGCTGCCGTCACCCATGTCGCTATCTATCGCGGCGGTGCGGGCTGTCCGGGCTGCTCCGAAATGGTCCGTAAATCGCTGGAACAGAGCGGTCTGCCGCTGGACATCGCGTATGTCGGAGAGCAGGAAAAAATAAAGGTCACGGAGGATAATCTCGCCACTTTTGATGTGTACATCCAGCCCGGAGGCGGACAGGACATCCCCGGCGCCTTTGCTGCGCTGGGCGACGAAGGGGCTGAGGCCATACGCAAATTTGTCCGCAATGGAAAAAGCTTTCTCGGATTGTGTATGGGCGCGTATCTGGCTGATGAAAACTGGCTGGGGCTGATCCCCTCATCGCTGGACTCTGAAGTCATGCGCAAGGGGACTAACATACCCGACGAAGGCGATTACGTTGTCGATGTTGTCTGGCAGGGGAAAACCGAAAAATTTTATTATCAGGATGGTCCTTACCTGAATGCCGAAGACGCGCACGGCTTCGTCGCTCTGGCGCGCTATGCCAACGGTGATATCGCGCTGGCGAAATATACTTACGGTAAAGGCACGGTGCTCCTGAGCGGACCGCATCCGGAAGCGGATGAAAGCTGGATGGCGCCGGAGAAAAACAATCCGGCCTACACCTCAGCCGGCAGCAAGATGGCCAGACTGATTAATGATTTAAAGCCCGGGAGGTAAGCGGCTATGTGGAAAAATCCCTGCTAGCGACAAAGTTTCTGCAAGGCGGCCATTATCTCAAGAAAAAAATGTGTCCGCTTATCCGCAGAGTAGTTAAGAATAAGCGCGCTTGAGTAACCGTCAATCAGGGCGTGAAGATTACGCGCCACCTCGTCTTTACCTGCTTCGCTGAGGTGGCCAAATGCCTGGCCTGATAAGCCCTGACGGATGATCGCCGTCCACGTCTGCGTGCTGGAGAGCAGCAGCTGCTCAAATTGCGTATCCCTTGCCGCCAGCGGCCACAACTCGAGGTAGATCAACCAGTGAGAAGCCGGCCCGTCTGGCAGGAGATAATCCACCAGCGCACGAAAAAAGGCGTCATGCTGTGAATCATCCCTCTTTTCGCTCTCTACAGAGAAAGCGGCAACGTCCTCATCCAGCATGAAAGCAATCGAGTCCAGCCTCAGCGCATCCCAGTTTTTGAAATAGTGGTAGATGTGGCTGCGGGATATGCCCAGCGTGTTGGTCAGATCGCGGGTTGAAACATTGTTGAAGCCGCGCTCCCGAAACAGCTGCAGCGCCGCGAGAATGATATTTTTCTTAACCGTTTCTTTTTTCACGTTCAACCTTAAAAGACACCGTTTTCCTGAACGTTAATTCAGCAACCTGTCGACGGACCTGCCTTTCTGCGTTACGCCTCAGCGTGTTTCTCTTTAACCAGCCAGCGTACCTTAGCAGAAAATTTTCCCCCTGTCGGGGGCGGGATCGCAGCAGGCCAGCCAGGATTTGAGCGCAGTGCGAGCGCGCGGCTGCGGCGCAAACATGTGCTGTGCAGTCAGGGCGGTGCGGAATTTTAATCAGTCGCCATCCGGTAAAAATCGTGACCGGCCTCACACTTTCTCGTTTCTGACTATACTCAAACCTCCTTTTTATCCCGTCATTGACCAGGTCTTGAATCACCCATGGACGATAGCAAGCAAAATCCTTTGCAGTCTCAATCAGATGATGGCGGCAGCCTGACGTTTACTGTTCAGCAGCGCCTGTTTTTTGTGGTGTTAGTCGCCACGATGGGCGCGCTGGCGTTTGGCTACGACACCGGCATTATTTCCGGCGCGCTGCCCTACATGACGCTGCCCGTCGCGCAGGGCGGTCTCGATCTCACGCCATTTACCGAAGGGCTGGTGACCTCTGCGCTCACCTTTGGCTCCGCGCTCGGCGCGTTCATCAGCGGTTATGTCTCGGACCGCTTTGGTCGCCGTATCACGTTACGCAGCCTTGCCCTGTTGTTCATTGCCGGAGCGTTAGGCACCACGGTTGCGCCGAATCTGGAAATCATGGTGGTGATGCGCTTTATTCTGGGTTTCGCGGTGGGCGGCGGATCGTCAACGGTTCCGGTCTTTATCGCTGAAATTGCCGGTCCTAAGCGCCGGGCACCGCTGGTCAGCCGCAACGAACTGATGATTGTGTCAGGGCAACTGCTGGCTTACGTCGTCAGCGCCGCCATGAGTTTGCTGCTGCACGATCCGGGCATGTGGCGCTATATGCTGTCGCTGGCGATGATCCCCGGCATTCTGCTGTTTATTGGCACCTTTTTTGTCCCGGCCTCACCGCACTGGATGGTGGCGGAAGGACGCTTTAATGAGGCGCTGCGTATCCTGCGCAAACTGCGGGAAAATCCGCGCGAGATTAAAAAAGAGATGGCAGAGATGCGGCAGAATGCCCGCGAAGCCCGTCAGGGGCCACCCGCGCGCGAACTGTTAAAAGAGAAATGGATTGTGCGTCTGCTGCTGCTGGGCTGCGGCATGGGCATTGTCGCGCAGTTTACCGGCGTCAACGCCTTCATGTATTACACGCCAGTCATTCTGAAAAGTACCGGGCTGGGCACCAGTGCTTCGATTGCGGCTACCATCGGCAACGGGGTGGTATCGGTACTGGCCACCTTTGCCGGCATTAAAGCCATCAGTCATTTCGGCCGGCGCCCGATGCTGATGACCGGGCTGTCGGTGGTGATTGCGATGCAGCTGGCGCTGGGCGCGGTGCTGGTTCTCATGCCACAAAGCCTGACGCAAAGCCTGCTGGCGCTGGCGTGTATTCTGGTGTTCCTGTTCTTTATGCAGATGTGCATTTCCCCGGTTTACTGGCTGCTGATGTCGGAGTTGTTTCCGATGAAAGTTCGCGGGGTATTAACCGGTTCAGCGGTAGCATTTCAGTGGATATGCAACGCCGTGGTGGCGCTGGCGTTTCCGCCTTTGCTGTCGCTGGTGGGTAATAAGGCGTTCTTTATCTTTGCCGCAATCAATGTGGCTTCTCTGGTGTTTATTGCCGTGATGTTACCGGAAACCCGGGGGAAATCACTGGAAGAAATTGAATCCCACATGCGCGAGCATTTTGGTGAACCTGCGGATCAAGCCGCGTCATCAGGCTGAATCGTCGTCATGCTGCGGCAGGTTGCGTCAGCGCCTGCCGACAAAAACCTTTGTCGCGACACCCGCCGCGGCATTTTTTCATGCTCGCTAAAATAAATCCTGTTACAGGCTTCATTTCAGAACTTGCCTGCACCGGTTCGCTCAATAGGGTCTACAGTGTGACGTGAGGTTCTCATCAACGTGAAATGGAGGAAGTAAATTTGTCTATTCAACACGACGGGAAAGGGCACGTCATTATTGGCGAAGCGGCACTAAGCCTGGCTTTGGGCAAAAAGAAGATCAGCGTTAATACGCTTATCGACGAGCTCAGACACATGAAACGCGCTGGCGGCAGCGACACACGTTTGTCCGCGATTTCAGAGGCGATCGGCTGGCTCAGAAGCTTTGATGAGCCTGAGCAGGCCGCGATCCATGTGCCGTACCTGCAGACGCTTGCAGGCCTGAACGACGAGAAGAACTGACGCCATAAGACGTAGTCCGGCTCTGGCCGGAAGACGACAACGTAGATGACCTCATCGGACGCGCGTTAGCGTGTACCGGCCGGAGAAAACTGTCAGGGATGACGTCTTCACCACCATCAAACCTCGTATAAACGATTTTCGGCAACGCGGCATGTGACAATGGATGCGGGCTTTAGCGACGGATGTGCAACGCGCAGAAGGTGAGCGGATGAATCAAACGATCAGCGACCAAACAGCATCGCCAGCAGGGACCGTGCCTGTTCCGCTTCGACGTCATCGTCCGTGTCATTGATGTGCCCGATAAGCTTGAGGCAGATCGCGGTGCGCGTCAGCCGACGTTCCTGACGCAAAATTTCAACGGTGATGCGTCCCAGTAGCGCAATCTGGCGGGGATCGGTGACCTGACTGAAGTAACCGGCTAGTCCGGTATTGTGACAAGGCGGCAGCCCGTTGTTTCTCATTTGTCCACCTGCAGCTCACGATCATCTTGTAGGGCGCAAAGTAACCGATACGATATCGTCTGTACAGCAACAATCCTCTCCCCGTGTCAGGAAATCAGCGGGTTGTTCAGACCTATACCGTTTTTCCTGCCGCTGAACCCATCCATCATGCCGGTTATTTCAGCACGTAAACCCCTGAGATTAAGGTGTTAGCATTTTTTGCACAAGAACGTAGCTAATAAAGAAACAGTATTGCTGTACAAGTTTTATTTCTTTGTATAAGTTTACGCACAGAGAAAAGCGGCGGTATTTTAACCATTCGAGGGGATCATCATGCGTCAGAATGTTGCAAAATTTCCAGATAGCGCCAGTGAGATTGCCCGCTATTTCAGCAGAGCGACAGCACCTACTCAGCAGGAAACGCTGGGGCAGATTGTCGTTGAGATCCTGCGCGCAGGAAAAAACCTCAACCGTAAGGCGATCTGCACCAAACTGCTGAGACGCCTTGAGGTCGCGGCGAATTATGAAGAAGAGCGTCATTACCAGACGCTGATTGGCATGCTGTTTGAACGCTGATACGAAAAGGGATAATCGGTGGTACCTGCAGCATGCGCTTTATGACCCGGGAAGGGTCAGCCACTTGTCCGAAAGGGCACAGTCCCGCAGGGGGTGGGCATGCAGAGAAGTCAAATTGAACGTTTAACCGAAATCGTTCTGGGCGAGGCGGTGGTCAGGCTGCTCGATAATAATGAACGAATCAATGTGGCGACCGTTTCAGCGCGGCTCCGGTCAATGGCCGCAGAGGAATTTAATCCCGACCGTCTGGAGGCGATCAGGATCGCCATCAGTGAGCTGCAGAAGCAGTCAGCAGCCCGGGAAAATCGTGAAAAGCCGATGGCTGCTCTGGGCGGGATGTCACAACCCAGGGCTGGTAAAAAGCATTAATGACAGGGACGGTACGATCTCGTGATTAACCGGAGTGTGGCAGGACGCCCGGCATAACACGGCCATCTCAGGATGGCCTATTTTTTTGGCGACCACCGGGCTGTCAGCAGTGCCCGGTTTACGGATAACGACACATGCAAACCAACGAACACCCATTCAGCGCGGAAGCGACCCTTATTCACCATTTTCGCAGCGGCGGTGAGCGCTATGCAGCCGAAGCCGCGGCCCTGGATGCCGTAATTCGCGATATCGTCATCCATGGCCAAAAAGTGACGAGCAAAACCATCATCCTGTATCTCATCGCAGAGCTTGAGATGACTACCGATATTGTCAAACTGGATGTACTGCGCAACGTGCTTGAAATCGTGGTCGGCAGAACGCCGGATGATGAAGGGTTCTGAAAAGGTTAGTAAGCCGGAGCAGTAGATTAAGCTTAGTGCATCTGCTTCACAAGCATACTGATGGCGTTTAAACAGGCCTGCCGCAGTTCATCTTCACTTGCCGTTTCGCCAAGATGATGCAGTGCATGGGTAATGTCCTGAAGTGTCAGGTGCTGGTCCGGCTTAAGAAGGCGCGCCACAACCGTTCCAATAACGGCGTAGATATCTTCGGCGGTAGTGTCATCGCTCAAATGACCTCCATCCGTTGGTGGATAAGCATACAGTATAGCAGAAACCACAGCGTCAGGCGCGGCAGATTGTCAGGCAGCGATCAGTGCAGCTTGCCGGAAAAAGAAAAATGCCCGGCAGTGAACGCCTCTTTCTTCACCGCGCTCATCTCCATTTCCCGTCTGACGTCCTCAATGACACGCAGCACAGCACGAATGCGGTCACTGTCTGTTTCGCGGTCAAGCATCGCCTGCAGCCTGTCGTTGAGGGCCGCCCAGCTTATGGCGACGTTATCATCGAGTAACGCCGTTACGGCTTCTCCGATGATGATATCCGCCATTTTATCGTCAAAATTGTTTTTCATCAGTCTGTCCGGCTGCGGTTAGGGCAATGAGCTTACCACAGGAATCTCACCCGGACACATTGAGCACATCAAACTCCGCTAAAAGATGCCGGACGCGGGTTATCGGCGCAATGATCAGCATATTGAGTTGCCGGCGTTGCAAAGAGGATGACATTTGCGTTTGCGCCGGCCATCACGGCGCTACTTTCTGACGGGTTCCGCGGCTTCAGCGCGCCCGCTGACCTCTGAAGCCGCCTGATCCAGACGATAAAGTAAGGTGTCGCCGCGTTCGCAGTAACGCGCCGGCCAGATCATCGCCCCGTTACCGTCCTCCACGTACTTCACACCCAGTGCCTCCACCACAGCCCATGGCTGCGCCAGCGCACTGCGGTACCGAAGTAACTCGCGCGCCATGGAAACCGCCTCCGGTTCGTTCTCCTCCGGATGGCTGGATATAAACTGCAGTCGGGCATCGCTCAGCATTGTCTTCTCCTGTGAGCCTGACGTTTTATCTCTTCAGAGGTTCTGCGTCGTCAGGTTTAACCGCTTTCAGATCGCCTCGCGGCTCTCAGGCCATGCCACGGCGCCGCCCTCAGGCGTAAACAGGCTGCCCTGGAAATCGATGATCCCGGCCGCCTCCAGCCACATCCACTCTTCGGGACGCTCAATACCGGCCGCAATGACGTTGATTTCCAGCGCCGAACAACAGCGGATGACCGCCTGCATCACCGCCTGCTTCGGGCCGCTACGATGAATATCACGTACAATATTTGCGCCGATACGTACCCGGTCAGGCTGGACGTGCGCCAGTAAAGAGAGACCGGCCGAGCCGTCGCCGAAGTTATCAATTGAAAGGCTGATGCCCGCCTCTTTCAGCTGTCTGACCGCCGTGGAAAAGTCTTCGAGCCGGGAGATGACTTCCGTTTCGCTCACGCCAAGAATGATTTGCTGCGGCACCAGCTCCGCCTGCGCGATGGCGGTGACCAGTTGACTTACCGCATCGGGAAGACAAACCAGCGTCATCGGCAGGATACTGATATACAGCGTCATGCCATCGGGACAGGCCTGGCCGGCTTTATGCAGTGCGTCTGTCACCACGTTGAGGTCATGAGTGTAACGCTCATGTTCCTCTAATCCGGCGGGTTGCGCGTGCGGAATCGCCTCAATGGCCGTCACTTCACGGCCGAGGGGATCAACCACTGGGCGGAAAGTGACGCCACTGGCCGGCGCGGGAGATTGCCCTTCCGCGGGGATGAACTCCCAGCAATCAGCCGGCGGCACTTCAAAGTAGTTCTCTTTTTCACGCGCTTCGACAAAGGTTCTGAGGAACTGTAGCCCGCGATCGTCATAGGTCAGCTGATATTTCGACGTGCCGCGATCAAGCACCGCCTGCAGCACACTGCTGCTGTGGTGATTACGCAAATCGAACAGCTCCATGCCAGCATTACCGAAACGCCGCGAAGGGGAGTAGTCGCGCATCAGCTCGACCACATTGTGATGACGCCGGTCGGCACAGATGCGGGCGTAGATTGCCAGAACGCCTTGCTCCGGCCCTTCCAGGATTTGAAAAAAGTGCGTGCCGTTAAACAGCAGGATGCCGGTAACATGATGCTCAGCATTGAGCAGACTCGCTTTTGCCACCATCTCCGGCAGGATATTGACGGGAACATCTTTAGAGATGTGGCTGCGATAAATTATTGTTGTAAGCATTATACGCTCCAGATTGTCGCGATTGTCCTCTGACACCTTAGCAGCATGGGTTTAATTGTGAAACGTCCGGGCTGAGTGCTGACTGAGCCCGGTAAAAGGGTGAAGGCAGGAGGGAAAGGTCAATAAAGGCGCAGACAGCGTTGCGTGCGAGACAGCCTGGCGGCCGCGCTGAAAAGACAAGCGGCGCTTTAAAGCGCCGCTTTGGATGAGCCTGCCAGTGAGCGATAGTGGCCCGTCAGCAGGTCTTTAGTTGTTATACCGCTGCTACTCGCGGGTTTTACCCTCTTCGATAAACTCTTCGTCGATCTCTTCGACATTTTCCCGGTTGTCGCGGCCGGAGAGCAGATTCCAGCAGGCGATGAACAGGGCAGCGATCAAGGGACCAATCACGAAGCCGTTGATGCCGTACACTTCCATGCCGCCCAGCGTGGCAATCAGGATCAGGTAATCCGGCATTTTGGTATCTTTGCCAACCAGCAGCGGACGCAGGATGTTGTCCACCAGCCCGACCACGATAACGAAGAAGCCCACCAGGAACAGGCCTTTCCACAGCGCACCGGTGGCGAAGAAGAAGATGGCCGCTGGCACCCAGACGATGGCCGAGCCGACTGCCGGAATCAGCGACAGGAACGCCATCAGCGCGCCCCACAGCAGGCTGCCGTCGATGTCGGTGATCCAGAAGGCGAAGCCACCAAGCACCCCCTGAACCACGGCCACCACCACCGTGCCCTTGACCGTCGCGCGCGATACGGCGGCGAATTTCATCAGCAGATGGTGCTTAACATAGGTGGAGAGCGGCAGCGCTTCGAGAATCAGCCCGACCAGCCAGGCGCCGTCTTTCAACAGGAAAAACAGCAGATAAAGCATCACGCCAAAGCCCACGGTGAAGGTGAAAGTCCCTTTACCGATCAGGAACACGCTGCCCGCCATGTATTGTCCGCCCTTCAGCGCAAAGCCGGAGAGTTTTTGCTGAATCTGTGCGGCATTGTTCAGATCGTGATCCGCCAGCCAGGTTTGTGCCCACTCCGGCAGATGCTGCAGCAGCGAGGCAAACACCGTCGGGAACTGCGCGGAATTGGTTTGCAGCTTGGTGTACACCGTATTGATCTCGACCACCAGCGACGAAGTGATGATCGCCAGCGGCGTGAACACGATCAGGCAGATAATCAGTAAGGTCACAAAAGAGGCCAGCCCGTTGCGGTCGCCCATTTTGCGCCGCAGCAGTGACTTCAGCGGCGCAAAGATCACCGCCAGAATCGCCGCCCACAAAATGGCGGAGAAATAGGGCGCCAGCACATCAAAAAAGGCGATCGTGACAATCGCCAGAATTACTATAAAGAAACCGATATTTAACCCTTTAACACGCATGCAAAAGCCTCGCAGATAAACGTAGCGAATGAACTATAGAACGGCTTTTGCGGAATGTAATGTTTTTAGCGCGCAAGGCAAGGCATGCAGGATGAAAAGCTGTCCCGAACTGTCCGCGCGATGTCCGCTCACAGGCTGGCGCGCCAGGGCGGCGGCGGCGATGATAGCCCTGAACCCTGACAGGAGAGTGCCATGCTGGAATTACGTCCTAACTGTGAATGCTGCGATAAAGATCTGCCGCCGGCCTCGCCTGATGCGCGCATCTGCTCGTTTGAGTGCACGTTTTGCGTTGACTGTGCGGAAGGCGTGCTGGCGCAGCACTGCCCGAACTGTGCGGGTGAGCTGGTACGGCGGCCGATACGTCCGGCGCAGGCGCTGCTGCGCCATCCGGCTGCAACTCAGCGATATCCTGTTTCTGCGCCACCCCGCTAAATTCGCCAGCGCAATTGGATTAATAGCCGGCGCATAATTATTGTGCGCCCGCTTGCTGGTTATTTAACCTTACGCTTCAGCGCAGTGAAAAATTAGCGTTATATTAATCACGCACATCGATTAATTGCCAGGGCAGCAATAGGGCTCGCATTATCAATGAAATGTGTCGGCCAGCTAGTTTGCCGGTCGGCTTAAATGGCGGCATAACTAAAAAATGGTATGGCTTAATTTTTATCTCTTAAATTCAATGCATTGTGATTTTGTGTCGATATCTTATACGGGCTGACTATATTTTCTGACGACAGCTGGTCAGAGCACGGACCTTATTTCCTTTCACGTTATGTACCTTTGGTGGTTATTTTCGCTGCCGTGAACATTTTTACGGTTTTTTCTGAAAATAGAAGTTTTCTGAAAGTATTTTGCCCTGATGAATGTTATTCTTTCCGGGCAATGCTAGTGATGTGGCGTTGTGTGCTTCAGTTTTACCCTCTTTTTAGCAGGGTTTCCCCGCTTTATGCTTTTTATGGAAATAGCATTGTCCGCCCGATCCCCGCGATCGGGTTTTCTTTATTCCCGCTGAATTAACTGCTTATTTCCCTGCCAGCCTTATCGTGCCACGCCACCATAAAGTCTCCACAATCGTTAAGAAAGCGCTAACCTGGCGTAATGTATTGTAAGTATCCGATTTTTAAGACTTTTGGAAATGCTGTTTTAGCTTTGTTTAGGCAATAGTAAGCCTCAACGGCGCGCAGACTGCCGTTATCCCTGGAGGTAACACCATGAAAAAAACAACACTTACGATTATTGCGTCATTTATTGCATGCAGCACACTGTTTTCCAGCGTCTCCTGGGCCGACGGTCCCGGTGACCATCGCTGGGACCCGCACGGCGGCGACCGCCATCAGGATCGCGGCCCGGGTCCCGATCATCATGATCGTCGTGACTTTGGCCACGATCGCGGACCGGGCCCGGATCGTCACGACCACTATGCTGACCACCGTATGCCGGAGGGACATCGCGGCGGCGATCGCTTTGCCTGGCGCGGTCATGATTTTCGCCGTGGTTATCCGGCACCGCCGGAGTTTCGCGGTCCACACTATCGCGTCGACGACTGGCGGGCTCGCGGTCTGTATGAGCCGCCGCGCGGCGAGCACTGGGCCTTTATCGACGGAAATTATGTGTTAGTGGCGGCCGCGACCGGCATTATCACCGCCATTTTGCTGAATAACGCATTTAACTAATCCTGCCGCACGGATGGCGACGGCCATCCGTGTTTCTCTCCGCTTTCACCGCTCACCAGGTTATTCTCTGGACAACCCGTTTTTCCTTTCAACGCGTTAAGGAGTCATGATGACCATGGTAAAAATGGTGGCGGTGGATATGGACGGCACCTTTCTCGACGATAAAAAACAGTACAACCGGGCACGTTTTCAGGCCTGCTATCAGGAGATGACGCGGCGCGGCATCAAATTTGTGGTCGCCAGCGGTAATCAGTATTACCAGCTCAAATCCTTCTTTCCCGACATCGCCAGTGAGATCGCCTTTGTCGCCGAAAATGGCGCGTGGATCCTCGATAGGGATGAGGAGCTGTTCTGCGGCGCGTTCTCGCGTGAGGACGTTAATGCCGTGCTCGATACCCTGCAGCGCGGTAACTATCCCAACCTGAAATACATCCTCTGCGGCCGTAACAGCGCTTATCACTTCAACACCATGGATGAGCAGTGGCTGGTCAAAATGCGTCACTACTGCCATCGCCTCAAGGCGATCGATAGCCTCGCGGACGTGGGCGATGACCGGCTGTTCAAGTTTGCGCTGAATCTGTCCGATGATTATGTCGATATTCTGATGGCTGACATTGAGCGTCTGCATCAGGGCGCAGCAGCGGCGACTTCCAGCGGGCACGGCTCGGTGGATTTGATTGTGCCCGGCTTGCACAAAGCCAACGGTCTGCGCCTGCTGCAGCAGCGCTGGGACATCAGCAGCGATGAGGTGCTGGCGTTTGGCGACGGCGGCAACGATCTGGAGATGCTGGTGCAGTCGCGCTTCAGCTTTGCCATGCAGAATGCGCCGCAGCGGGTCAAAGACGCTGCGCGCTACGGCGCACCGTCCAATAACCAGGAAGGCGTGCTGCAGGTGATTGAGCAGATGCTGGCGGGGGAAGGGCCGTTTGCTGGCTGAATAAGCAACGGGCAGCCTGCGCTGCCCGAAAGGCTCAGGCGACGCGCCACGCGGCGGTAATCATCTCCGTGAGCGTGGCGGGATCATAATTGACCCAGCCGTTTTTGCTGTTGGCGCGCGCCACAATCCAGTCGACCTCTTCCGCAGCGAGGGTTGGTCCTTCCAGCCAGAACGGCACGATAGCCTGCTGCTGCAGCCAGGCTTTCAGCGCCAGCGCCGGCGGTGCCGTTTCATCGGGCAGCAGGCGTTCAGCCAGCGCCGCCATCAGCCGCTGCTGTTCGGGGTGCGCGCTCTCCGCCAGTACATCCAGGAACGGGAACAGCAGACGACCGCAGACTTCGCCGTGATGGAACGGTTTAATCGCCCCCAGCTCGCCGGCAATACCGTGGATCACCCCCAAACCGGCGCTGCTCAGGCTGACGCCGCCGAGCCATGATGCCATCATCATCGCTTCACGTGCCGCATCGCCGCGGCTGTCGTCCTGATTGAGGTACGGCCACGCCTGCATGAACAGTTGCAGGCCGTTGAGCGCGTTTTGCTGACTGAACAGGTTGCCCTTGCGTGACAGATAAGCCTCGAACAGGTGGGTAAAGGCATCAATGGCGCAGGTGGCCAGCACGCGATCCGGCGCCCCTTTGAGCAGATCGGGATCGAGAATCGCCACCTGCGGCACAAACACCGGATGGCGCAGTGAGGCCTTCACCTTAATGTGCTGCTGATCGGTTACCACCGCATTTTGCGTGACCTCGCTGCCGGTGCCGGCGGTGGTAGGAATGGCGATCAGCGGCAGCGTGACCGCCTGTACCGGCGTATCGCCCACTTTCTCGAGGTAGCGCGCGATATTCAGCGGATGCTGCATCATGGCGCCAAAGGCTTTGGCCGCATCCAGCACGCTGCCGCCGCCGATGGTGACAACGCGATCGACGTGGCCACGCCAGCGCGTCACCCAGCCATCGATCTCGTCTGGCGAGGCTTCATGGCTGACAATTTCATAGCCCAGAATGTGATCGTTCAGCGTCGCGCCCAGGCGTGCCCACGCCGGACTGTTGAGAAATGAGCGGCCGCAGAACAGCAGCGTGGGCTGCGGATTCGCCGCCAGCAGCGGGACCAGGCGGTCGATGCTGCCACGGCCAAACAGGGTTTGTTGATTACTGTACAGCTCAATCAGATTCTCACTCACCTGCAGATCCTTATCGGTTGGCATAAAACAGCTAGTGTAACCAAAAGCCACGCCGCTGCCGGGGCAAACATTCTGATAACCCTCCGACAAAAAGTTGATCACCTTCGCAAAACAGAAATTCACCCGCTGCACCAGGTGCTTTCCCGTCAATGTTACCCTTAACATGATACCGGTAACAGGATGTCGCATTCTGAAACATCTGGCACTGATAACCCCTTTGTCCCATTACAACAAACCGCTGCCGGTAATACGCCGAGCGCAAAAGTGGAGAAAAATTATGCCATTACTCTATGTGGCAATTGGCGTGGCGTTACTGCTGCTGCTGATGATTCGCTTCAAACTTAACGGCTTCATCGCGCTGATTCTGGTGGCACTGGCGGTGGGCATGATGCAGGGCATGCCGGTCAATAAAGTGATTGGATCGATCAAAACCGGCGTCGGCGGTACCCTGGGCAGCCTGGCGCTGATCATGGGCTTTGGCGCGATGCTGGGGAAACTGCTGGCCGACTGCGGCGGTGCGCAGCGTATCGCCACCACGCTGATCGAAAAATTCGGCCAGAAGCACATTCAGTGGGCGCTGGTGCTCACCGGCTTCACCGTGGGCTTTGCGCTGTTTTATGAAGTCGGGTTCGTGCTGATGCTGCCACTGGTGTTCAGCATTGCCGCATCGGCGCGCGTGCCGCTGCTGTATGTCGGCGTGCCGATGGCGGCCGCCTTATCCGTCACGCACGGCTTTCTGCCACCGCATCCGGGCCCGACCGCGATCGCCACGTTATTTAATGCCGACATGGGGAAAACCCTGCTGTACGGTACGCTGCTGGGTATTCCGACGGTGATTCTGGCCGGGCCGGTGTATGCGCGTTTTCTGAAAGGCATTGATAAGCCGATTCCGGAAGGGCTGTGGAACCCGAAAACTTTCAGTGAAGCGGAGATGCCAGGCTTTGGTGTTAGCGTGTGGACGGCGCTGGTGCCAGTGATCCTGATGGCGCTGCGTGCCGTGGCAGAAATGCTGCTGCCGAAAGGTCATGTGCTGCTGCCGTACGCGGAATTTTTTGGCGATCCAATCATGGCGACGCTGATTGCGGTGCTGATTGCCATCTTCACCTTTGGCCTTAACCGTGGCCGCAGCATGGATGAGGTGATGGGCACCATCACTGACTCGATCAAAATCATCGCCATGATGCTGTTGATCATCGGCGGCGGTGGCGCCTTCAAACAGGTGCTGGTGGACAGCGGCGTGGATAAATACATCGCTGGCATGATGCACGAAACCAACGTCTCGCCAATCTTTATGGCGTGGTCAATTGCAGCGGTGCTACGTATTGCGCTGGGGTCAGCCACCGTCGCGGCGATTACCGCCGGCGGCATTGTGGCACCGCTGATTGCCACCAGCGGCGCCAGCCCCGAGCTGATGGTCATTGCCGTCGGTTCCGGCAGTGTCATCTTCTCGCACGTCAACGATCCGGGTTTCTGGCTGTTCAAGGAGTACTTCAACCTGACCATCGGTGAAACTATTCGCTCGTGGTCGGCGCTGGAAACCATCATCTCGGTGTGCGGTCTGCTGGGCTGTTTGCTGCTGTCCGCTGCGCTGTAACCGGCTGAGGCACCGCGCCTCAGCCCCGGCGGCTTACTGCGCTAAGGCGCGGAAGGCCGCCAGTTCGTCCTCCGGCATGCCAGCCTGGCGTGCCGCTGCGCAAATCTGCTGCCAGCTGTTGCTGTCCAGCGGAATGCCCTCGCGTTCACGTGCTGCCCGGTTGCGCGTTTCCCATTCGCCTGGCACCAGAATCTCTGCCTCACCACTTTGCGGTGAACGCCTGACCCACGCGAGAAACTCTTCGGCTTCCTGCTGCATCGCCGGTGCGTCAAACGCGTCAGGGTTCAGGATAATGGTGGTCATGCCGTTGAAGATGGCGTCAGTGCCGGAAAGCAGCGTGGCGTCATGCGTAGTGCGACCGCCGGACAGCGCGCCGCCAAGGATTTCGCACATCGTCGCCAGCGCATAGCCTTTATGCAGGCCGAAGGCGGTCAGCGCGCCATACGGCGACTGATGCATCACGCCCGGATCGGTGGTCGGCTGGCCCTGCGCATCAAGCAAATAGCCCGGCGCGACCAGCTGACCTTTGTTATACGCCACACGCGTTTTACCAAAGGCGATGCCGCTGGTGGCAAAGTCCAGCAGCAGCGGTTCGCCGTCGCGACGCGGAAACACCGCGCAGAACGGATTGGTGCCGAAGCGGCGATCGCTGCCGTTAAACGGCGCCACCATCGGATCGCCCATCACATTAACGAAGTGAAAGGAGATAAAGCCCGCTGCGGCACACTGCTCCGCCCAGTGTCCGATACGGCCAATGTGGTGCGAATGATGCAGGCCGACCGCCGCGAGGCCAAACCTGTTCGCCCGCTCAATGCCGTGCTGCATGGCCTCGTACGCGGCCACCTGGCCAAAGCCTTTCTGGCCATTAAGGGTGAGGACCGCGCCAGCGTCTTTTTCGATGCTGACGTGCTGATTGAGCTGGAGAAAGCCCTGCGTCAGCGAGGCCATGTAGCTCGGTATCATACCGACGCCGTGGGAATCATGGCCCGCGAGGTTAGCAGCAACAAGATGGTCAGCCACCAGGCGCGCTTCTTCGGCACTGCTACCGGCATGCAGCCAGATAGCCTGAACAAACTGATGTAAGCGGGAAGGGGAAACACGATGCAGTTCAGTCACGCGGTTAATCTCCTTATGGGGGGAGAGAGCATCCTGCGCTGAAATGGATAATAACCGCAAGTAAGGGCTGATAAAGGGCCACAACACGTGGCCCAACAAACTCAGTGCGGCTGTTCGAAGCCGGCTTTAACCATCTGTTCACGCAGTGCGCGTGCAATTTCACGGTTCCCACCCGTGATTGGATAAATAACGTTGTTGACGACATCGTCAAGATAATGCTCATCAAACTCTTGCAGGGTGAGCTGCGTACCGCCTTCGTCATTAATCGCAATGCTGCCACGAATGTGACTGCCATAATCCTTTGCCTTGAGGCTGTAACGACCCATGCTGGTATTAATCGTGCTCATATTATCTCCTTGTTACGTAGACATAGCGAACAATTGAGGCCTGCTACAGGCGCTGTAATTTTAGACAATCAGCGCGCTACGCGTGCGGCGGGATAGCAACTTAAGCGATAAGCTGCGACCGGGCTCGCAGAAAAAAAGAGCAGGCAACAGTCTCTGAGGCAAGTGACTGGGATCGCGCTCGCAGCGTCCAGCGAAGCCGGAATAATCATCTATACTGAATGCACGATGCGTTATTTTTCATCCTGAAGGAGCGAACTATGAAAATAATACTGTGGATTATTGCCATCATCTTTATTGTCGGGTTACTGACGATAACTGGCGTGTTTAAACTGATTTTCTGACGCGTTCAGGCACCCGGCGGGTGCCTGAAAACATTATTCAACGTGACGGGCGGCAGAAGCCGGTTGCAGGGATGACAGCGGGATCACATCGCGCAGGCTGATCGGCTTGCCGCACGCGGCGCAACAGGCGCCGTGATGATCGGGATCGTCGACCTTTTCCTTGCCGGGTACTGTATAAAAAAATTTGGCGCAACCGCAGCGGCTGCAACGAATTGTCATCTCAGTTCCTCCTCTCTCCGTCCTGGAGTGATGAGATTTATCTCAATCATCGGGTGAGTTCAATTGATAAATTTTATTAATTTATTCATGAAATCAATTTCTACGGATAAGTTGCTGAATATTAAGTAATCACCCTAAGTAATCATCAACTGAGCGGTGCATTTTCTGCACCTTTTACCCTCTGCGTTTTGTTTATTTGCCGTTTCGACTCCGTTCGCGCAGTGAGGTAAAATTAACCAGCTGATTGCCAGCAGAGCCGGGTGCGACTGGCGCCATCGTGGCGCGCGCGCTGTACGCGCTCGTGGCATCAGCCATTAACCCACGGCAGCACGGTGCGGCGCGATGTGGCGCTACGCGGTGACTGCCGGATACAGGATGATTTAACAGGAAGCATTGTTGTGAACTGGCGTATTTCTGCAGCCTTTTGCGGCTGTATTTTGACTTCATCGGTCTCTTTTTCGACACCAGCGGCAACCACAGGCGAAGCGATTAAATCGGGCTGGAATACCTTCTCCGATAACGTGGCGCAAACCTGGACACAACCGCAAAATTACGATCTTTACGTCCCGGCTATCACCTGGCACAACCGCTTTACTTACGATGATGAACACATCAAAAAGTACAACGAGCGGCCGTGGGGCGCGGGCGGTGGCGTTTCGCGCTGGGATGAAAAGGGCAACTGGCACGGCCTGTATGCCATGGCGTTCAAAGACTCGTTTAACAAGTGGGAGCCCATCGCCGGCTACGGCTGGGAAGCGACCTGGCGACCGCTAAACGATCAGAATTTCCATCTGGGCGCCGGTTACACCGCAGGCGTGACGGCCAGGGATAACTGGCGATATATCCCGGTTCCGCTGGTATTGCCGCTGGCTTCGATAGGGTATGGCCCGGCAACCTTCCAAATGACTTACATTCCAGGCACTTATAACAACGGCAACGTCTATTTTGCCTGGTTAAGATTTCAGTTTTAATCGCTGAAGATGCGCAGAAAGTGTGAAGGGCATGGAAAAAATCAATATTTATCACTTTTTCATCAATTCGCGCTGGACAAATGTCACTGCAATTGCTGTACTAGATGCCGACACAGTTTAGTGTCCATTTTTCATGTAAAGGTAATATAGATGTCCAAGATCAAAGGTAACGTTAAGTGGTTTAATGAGTCCAAAGGATTCGGTTTCATTACTCCAGAAGATGGCAGCAAAGATGTATTCGTACACTTCTCTGCTATCCAGAGCAACGGCTTCAAAACTCTGGCTGAAGGTCAGCGTGTAGAGTTTGAAATCACCGACGGCGCTAAAGGCCCATCTGCTGCTAACGTTACCGCTCTGTAAGTTAACAGTCAGAATTTTAAAAACCCGCCTGATGGCGGGTTTTTTTTGTGCTTTTTTCAGCCCTGCCACCAGCTAATGGCCCAGGCGATAATCACCAGCGTACTGAGCGACAGCGCCAGCCATTCATTTAAACAGTGCGGTACCAGATTCTTCATGTGTCATGCCTCGCAACTTCATTTATGCCAGCATGGCAAAGCAAGATTAAGCCAGCCTTAAGCCAGCATGACAGCGGCATGACAAGGCACATTCTGCGGCGTCGCTCACAGATAATTCCCGTAACATACTCATAACAAAGCTTACTTGCAGATTTTTTAGCGGCAACGCTATATAACAGCAGTCAGGGAACGGAGGAGGCAGGATGAACATACGTGAAGCACAGGCCAAAGACAGCTTTGCCCTGAGTGCACTGTTAACCGAGCTGGGTTATCGCGGCACGGAAAAATTTATCAGCGAGCGGCTGGCGCAATTGTGCGCCCATCCCGACGAGACGCTGCTGGTGGCGGAACACGGTAACCAGGTGCTGGGATTTCTTTCGCTGCACTTTATTCCGCAGCTGGCATTAGCGGGCGATTTCGCGCGCATCAGCTATTTCTGTATCGCCGAGGGCGAGCGCAGTAAAGGCAGCGGCCAGCAACTGCTGAACCACGCCGAGCAACTGGCGCGCGCGCGCGGCTGCGACCGCATGGAAGTGCATTGTCACGCCTCGCGACTGAAAGCCAACCAGTTTTATGCGCGAGAAGGCTACGTTGAATCGCCACGCTATCACATCAAAGATCTGGGCTGATATTAAGCTCGCGTCCGCAGGCAATCACTAACGCATCGGCGATGCTGTCGAGCTGATCGGCCGGCAGCCGCGCAATGCTGACGCGAATGAACTGCCCGCTGTTGATGCTGCAGCGTTCGCCTGGCAGCACGGTGATGCCTCTGGCGGCGAGGGTGATCATGGCATACTGCTCTGATGCCACCGGCAGCATCACGCTCAGGCCGTCGCGATCTTCCTGTACCAGCCCGCGCCGCGCCAGTGCGGCCAGCAACTGCTGACGGCGCGCGGCATACGTGCCTTTGGCCTGCTGTATGCGCTGCTGGGTGGGCGCATCGCTCAGCATCCAGGCCACCGCATCCTGCAGAATACGGCTGGTCCAGCTGACCCCGAAGTTACGCCACGACTGCAGCCGTTTCACCAGTTCTGCCGTGCCGGATACTACCGCCAGCCGCAAATCCGGGCCGTAGGCTTTGGAAAAGGAGTGCACGTGCAGCGTGCGCTGCGGATAGTGGCGGCCGAGACTCCACACCGGCCAGCGCGACAAATCGCCGATGCCATCATCCTCGACAATCAGGGTGGCACTCTGCGCCAGCACCTGCGCCAGCGCTTCGCTTCGCTGCTGGCTGACGCTGTAGCCGGTTGCCGAGTGGGTGCGTGGCTGATAAATGAACATCGCTGGCGCTTTCTGTAAGTGTGTCGCCAGCACCTCAGGCAGCGGTCCCTGCTCATCACCGGGCAGCGGCAGGATCTCGGCACCGATGTTGTCGAGCATATCCAGCAGACGCGTCGCCGTCGGATCTTCAATCACTACCCGATCGCCGGGTGACAGCAGCGTCTGCACTATCAGGTTCATGGCATCGAAGCCGCCATCGGTCGCCAGCCACGCCTCCGCCGGACAGGGCCAGCGCGGCGCAATGGCCGCCTGCAGCTGTGGCGAAATCGCCTCACGCTGATAGCTATTCAGCTGCGGTGAAGCCAGCCCGGCCAGCATCGCCGGGCGCAGGTCCGGCAGCAGTGCCGGATCGGGCGCAGCCATCGCCAGCGCGGCTTTGACGTTTTCACCATAGTTGCCAATTTTCTCAAAGCGGACCGGTCGCGGCATCACACTGTTGCCGCACACCCAGATTCCGCTTCGCCCTTTACCCGCCAGCACTTTCTGCTTTTTCAGCTGGGCCCAGGCCGCGGATACCGTGGCCGGACTCACGCCCAGCCGTTCCGCCAAATCGCGCACCGCTGGCATCTGCATGCCCACGGCAATCTGTCCGTCGCGAATCAATGTTGACGCGGCGAGGGTAATGCCTTTTACCGAGGCGTCGTTAATCTGCTGGCTGAGCCACTCTGCATCCACAATTTGCGTCATAAGAAAAAGCTTTGTTCAGTAACAAAGAAATGATTGTTCAGATTAGTATTCGCGTTTTAGACTCAAATTCAAGCACAATTTGCAGAAAAAATGCACAGCGCCAGCGTGGCGGCTGAACAAATGGAGAAGCACAACGATGATCACTATCAGACTGGCGGTGCGCGACTGGGATTACTTCACGCCGCTGGCGCTGGGCGATATTCAGCCACAGGGCTTCAGGCTGGTCATTGACCGCGTAGGCACGCTGGTGGATAACCTGGCCAGCAGTGAACACTACGAAGGCGGTGAGGTGTCGTTCAGCCGCTATGCGCAGGCACGGGCGCGCGGCGACAGCTCACTGCTCGGCCTGCCGCACTTTCTGATGCGTGGCTTTCGCCAGCGCTGCATCATCACCACCACCGCCAGCCCGCTCACCACGCCAGCCCAGCTGAAAGGCAAAAGAATCGGCGTTACCGGCTGGCAGGACTCCGGCAATACCTGGACGCGCACCGTGCTGCGCGAAGCGGGCGTCGATATCAACGACGCCTTCTGGTTTGCCGGACGCCTGACCGCTGATCATCCGATTGTTGACCGGCTGGCGGGATTTGGTCGCCCGGGCCGCATCGAACCGGCGCCCGACGAGCGTCCGCTGATTGAACTGTTGAAAGCCGGCGAGCTGGATGCGGTGTTCACACCGTTTATGCCTGAGGGTTTTTTCCTGAAAGATTCCGGTCTGCGCCAGCTGCAGGCGGATTTCGTCAGTGCTGAGCGCGACTACTTCAACCGCGTCGGCTATGTGCCCGGTATTCATCTGCTGGCGCTGAAGCCGGCGCTGGCGGCGGCGCATCCGTGGTTGCCGCAGGCGCTGAGCGAGGTGATCGATCGCGCGTATCAGCTGTGGATGCGCAAACGCGAGAAGTACGCGGATACCACGCCGTGGCTGCTGGATGATTTGCGACGCACCGCGCAGGATTTGCCTGCCGACTGGAATCAAAACGGATTTACCGCTAACAAAAGGATGATTGCCGACTTCGCCCGTGAGCTGTTTCAGCAGGGCTTAACCACAACGTTGCTCTCGCCGGAGGAGATTTTCCCGGCGGCGGCCAGAGGGGAGTGAAGATGAAAGTAGCCATGGGGCAGTTCGCCGTTAGCCGCGAATGGCAGGAGAACACCGCCATTTGTCGCGGTCTGATGCAGGATGCGCTGGCGGCGGGCGCCGATCTGCTGGTGCTGCCGGAAGGCGTGCTGGCGCGCGATATCGCCGATCCCGATCTGGTGTTAAAAGCCGCACAGCCGCTGGATGGGCCGTTTGTCAGTCAGCTGCTGGAAACCAGCAAAGGTAACGCGCTGACCACCATGATGAGCGTGCACGTGCCGACGCAGGATAACAAAGCGCACAACGTGCTGATTGCCCTGCGTAATGGCGAAATCATCGCGCAGTACGTCAAGCTGCATCTGTACGATGCCTTCGCCATGCAGGAGTCGCAGCGGGTTAATCCGGGTGATGCCGTGCCGCCGCTGGTTGAGGTGGCCGGCATGAAAGTCGGGCTGATGACCTGCTACGACGTGCGTTTTCCCGAACTGGCGCGCCGGCTGGTGCTGGACGGTGCCGACGTGCTGGTGCTGCCTTCCGCCTGGGTAAAAGGACCGTTAAAGGAGATGCACTGGGAACTGCTGACCAGTGCGCGCGCGCTGGAAAACACCTGCTACATGGTGGCGGTAGGCGAGTGCGGGCCGCGCAACATTGGTAACAGTCTGGTGATCGATCCGCTTGGCGTGGTGATTGCTAAGGCACCGGAGTGCGCTGCACTGGTGTTTGCCGAACTGGATCCGGCCCGCATCGCCTACGCCCGCAGCGTGCTGCCGGTACTGGAAAATCGCCGCTTTGCCCGTCCGGAATTGCAATCACTTTGACCTGCCTGGGGGAAACTGACTGATGAAAATGCTTTTAACCGCCATCGCGCTGGCGACCGGCCTGACGGCGAGCGTCGCCCAGGCAGCGGACGCCATTCCGACGCAAAAAATGGATCAGGCGCTGCACGATCGACTGCCCGCGCAGATCAAGCAGGCTGGCAAAATGATCTCGGTAAACAACGGCTCCTTTCCGCCGTATGAGATCGTTAACGGGCCGCACTCAATGGATGGCGCCTCGGCCGATCTTACCGTGGCGCTCGGCCAGCTGTTGGGCGTGAAAATTGAACACGCGACGGTGAGCGGTCTGTCCGGCGTACTGGCCGGCATTAATTCCGGACGCTATCAGATGGCCATCGGGCCGATAGGTGATTATCCGGATCGCCAGCAAAAGGTGGACTTCATCGACTACGTGCAGGAGTTCGTGGTGTTTGGCGTGCAGAAGGGCAATCCGGCGCACATCAACGGTCTGGCAGATACCTGCGGCAAGCGCATCGCGGTAATGGCGGCCGGTTCGGCGGAGCAGGTGATCCGCAAACAGTCAGCCGCCTGTGAGGCTGCGGGCAAACCTGCAGTCGTGGTGCAGTCCTTCACCGATCAGCCTTCGTCGATACTGGCGGTGCGCTCGAAGCGTTCGGATGCCTTCTTCTCCTCGCAGGCGCCGCTGACCTATTTCATTGAGCAGGCGCAGGGGCAACTTGAACTGTCTGGTCAGGGGCAGAAAAACGGCTTTGGCGATATCTTTCAGGGCACGGTCGTTCCCAAAGGCTCGCCGCTGGGCGAGGTGGTGCTGGATGCCTACAAAGAACTGTTTGCCAACGGCACCTACGCGGCCATCATGAAAAAGTGGCAGCTGGACGGCAACATGCTGCCGCAGCCGGGACGTAACCTGGCGCAGGAGACGGCAAAA
Organism: gamma proteobacterium symbiont of Axiagastus rosmarus; assembly: GCF_059730925.1. Classification (NCBI taxonomy): domain Bacteria; kingdom Pseudomonadati; phylum Pseudomonadota; class Gammaproteobacteria; species gamma proteobacterium symbiont of Axiagastus rosmarus. Next base: position 2,926,386 of record NZ_AP035925.1, on the reverse strand, counting down.
TGAGTGCCGTCGGCCCCAACGCGCGCCCCACGGATCAGGGGGACGTGCCGCAGCGCGACGTCGCTTTTGCCCGTAGCGCGCCCGCGTATGGACGCTGGGTTAGCTGGATCGTGGTCCTGACGCTGGCAGCGAATGGTCTGTGGCTGGTGGCGACCAATCCCAATTTTGAGTGGCACGTGGTGCTGCAGTGGTTTACCGAAGGCTCGGTGCTGAAAGGGCTGCAGGTGACGCTCGGGCTGACGGTGGTGTCGATGGTGCTGGGCACCCTGCTGGGGCTGCTGCTGGCGGTCTGGCGGCTGTCAGAGAATAAACTGCTGAGCGGCGTGTCGGCGCTCTACATCTGGTTCTTTCGCGGTACGCCGCTGCTGGTGCAGCTGATATTCTGGTACAACCTGTCGACACTGTTTCCCACGCTTTCGATCACCGTGCCGTGGACGGACATCACCTTTGCCAGCTGGAATACTAACGATCTGATCACGCCGCTGACTGCCGCCATCGCCGGTCTGGCGCTCAACGAGGCTGCCTATATGGCGGAGATTATCCGTGCCGGCCTGCTGTCGGTCGATCACGGTCAGGTTGAAACCACTCAGGCGTTTGGCATGAGCCGCAGCCGCGCGCTGCGGCGTATCATCATTCCACAGGCGATGCGCGCCATTATTCCCCCGACCGGCAACCAGCTGATTAGCATGATCAAAGCCACGTCGCTGGTGAGCGTCATCGCGATGGGCGATCTGCTCTATTCGGTGCAGGCCGTTTATAACCGTACCTTTGAAATCATTCCGATGCTGATGGTGGCGGTGATCTGGTATCTGCTGATTACCTCGATCCTCAACGTCGGCCAGTCAGCCATTGAGCGCTACTACGCGCGCGGCAGCAAACGTACCGTGGTGATGAACAAACGACGCGCCAGCAGTGACACGGCGCTGGCCGCGGCCCCGCGTTTAAAGGAGGACGTATGAGCGAGATTCAGCCGCTGGTGCGTGCGCGTAATGTGCAAAAGAGCTTCGGTGATAACGCGGTGCTGAAAGGCATCGATCTCGATGTGTTTCCGGGCGAAGTGGTGGTGATTCTCGGGCCTTCGGGCTCAGGCAAGTCGACCTTTCTGCGCTGCATTAATCATCTGGAAGAGATGAATGCCGGCTCGATTATGGTGGGCGACGAGCAGATTGGTTACGCGCTAAAGCGCGGTCTGCTGCATCGCCTGTCGGCGCGGAAAATTGCCCATCAGCGGCAGAAAATCGGCATGGTGTTTCAGCAGTTCAATCTCTATCCCCATATGACGGTACTGCAAAACATCATGGAAGCGCCGATTGGCGTGCACAAGTTCCCACGTGATGAGGTGCTGCAACACGCGCGTGAGCTGCTGGCAACGGTCGGATTGAGCGATAAAGCCGACGCCTGGCCGCGGCATCTGTCGGGGGGACAACAGCAGCGCGTGGCGATCGCCCGTGCGCTGGCGATCAAACCGCTGCTGATGCTGTTCGATGAACCGACCTCAGCGCTGGATCCGGAGCTGGTGGGGGAAGTGCTGGCTACCATGCGTACCTTAGCCAATCGCGGCCTGACCATGATTGTGGTAACGCATGAGATTGGCTTTGCGCGTGAAGCCGCCGATCGCGTGGTGTTCATGGATGGTGGCGTGGTGGTGGAACAGGGACCGCCAGAGCAGGTGATTGGCAATCCGCAGCATCCGCGTACCCAGGCGTTTCTCAGCCGCTTTATCTGACGCTGAGATCTCACTCTGTTACAGATTGCAGTTGAGCGTGGTGAATAACTGCGCGTTAATAGTGCTGTCCGTTTTTCGCGAAGGTTGAAAGGTAAAATATGGAAGGTATCAGTATTGCCAAACTGCTGATCATCGGTGCGCTTATCGTACTGCTTTTTGGCACCAACAAGTTACGTTCACTGGGTGGCGATCTGGGTTCCGCAATCAAGGGCTTTAAAAAAGCCATGAAAGATGATGAATCCACCGCAACCAAAAGCAGTGCCGAAGAAACGCCTGCAGAACGCGTCGGCCACAAAGAGTAATCTCTGCGCTGAACGTCAATAAGTGTAAATATTTATTACGTTAAAAAACCAGACTGCCACAGTCTGGTTTTCGTTTTTTAGTGCCAGACAATGTGATGTTCCAGCGGTTCATCCCAGCCTGGCAGGTTGCCACCGTGATCGCCGCTGGCGGTTAGCGTGCTGTCAGCGCTGTGCCACTCATCCAGCCATGCTTCGCTGAAGGTCAGCGGCAGAAGAGCGGGCGCAATATCATCCTGCTGCATCGCCAGTTCCATCAGTGCACAATCAATCGCGCTGAGATCGCTGTCATCAATTGGCGTGATAATAGCGGCAGGCTGCGGCAGTACGGTAATCAACTTATTGTAACGGCTGCTGACATGCCCCTGTTCATCGACGAACTCTGCACTGAATACATGCTGTGCCGCGCTTAAATCGGCGGGCTGAGCGAACTGCCAGTGACCCTGTGCGTCGCCCGTTACCACTTCAATCAGCACATTATCGATATAAATATGCACCTGAGCGCCCGCCGCCAGCGTGCCGCTAAACATTTTCGGCTCACCGCTGTCGTCGTAATCCACCGCATAGTCGTGTTGCCGTATGTCGCGCAGCACAGCCACCTCTGGCAGACTCAGCGGCTGCCGGACTGGGAGCGTGGGGACAGGCGACGGGTGGGGCGTCTGGTGTTCTGCTGCATACCATGCCGCAGGCAGCGCGCTGACCAGCGACAGCGCCGGGCTGAGCGCCGGAACCTCAGGCAGGCTATGCCAGACGCTCTCGCCGGCGGCCTGCTGGGCTGACTCCAGCGGCAGCAGCGCTGGCAGCAACGGCGTTTCATCCGGCGTTACGCTGCGCAGTTCGGTGAACGGCAGTGCGGGCGCGGGCGCGGGCGCAGACGCAGGCTGCGCGCTTTGCGGCAGGTGCAGATGAATTTCGTCGTAGCGGTGGTCGATGCTGATGGCGGTTGCAAGAAACGCCAGTTCGCACGACGCATGGGGCGTTACGAACGGATTGGTGATATCCATGGGCGTGGTGCGCGCTTTTAGCGCATCCAGGCTTTCGCCCGACGCGCCGCTTCGCGGTCTACCAGAGGATGGACCTGACACATCCGCCGCCCGCATAAAATCGAGCTCATCGATATGAAAGGATGATTGCATAATCTGACCTTTATGAAAAAAACACTGAGAAAATAAAAAATAATAAACAGGCTCTTATGGCCTCAGCGGTTAAAGCGACAGATTTGCGACAGGAATTAAGCGGTTTAAGCAGAATTTTTGCGATTGCGCCGCAGCAGGGCGCAATCGCGGCAGGAGATTACTTCACTTCCAGGCCTTTGGCCTGCATATCAGCGTGATAAGACGAGCGGACGAACGGACCGCAGGCGGCGTGGGTAAAGCCCATCGCCAGCGCTTCCTCTTTCATCTCATCAAATTCAGCCGGGCTGACGTAACGCTGCACCGGCAGATGGTGACGGCTTGGCTGCAGATACTGGCCGAGAGTCAGCATGGTGACACCGTGGCGACGCAGATCGCGCATCACCTCGATGATTTCCGCATTGGTTTCCCCGAGACCGACCATCAGACCGGATTTGGTTGGCACGTCCGGATGCGCCTCTTTGAAACGCTCCAGCAGCTTCAGCGACCACTCATAGTTAGCGCCCGGACGCACCTGACGATAGACGCGCGGTACGTTTTCCAGGTTATGGTTGAACACATCCGGCGGCGTAGCCGTGAGGATCTCCAGCGCGCGATCCATACGCCCGCGGAAGTCCGGCACCAGCGTTTCAATTTTAATGGTCGGGCTTTTCTCGCGGATGGCGCTGATGCAGTCAGCAAAGTGCTGTGCACCGCCGTCACGCAGATCGTCGCGGTCCACCGAGGTGATCACCACATAGCGCAGCGCCATATCGGCGATGGTTTGTGCCAGCTTCAGCGGCTCGTTGGCGTCCGGCGCGTTTGGCCGACCGTGTGCCACATCGCAGAATGGACAGCGGCGGGTACAGATGGCACCGAGGATCATAAAGGTGGCGGTGCCGTGGTTAAAGCATTCGGCGAGGTTAGGGCAGGAAGCCTCTTCACACACCGAGTGCAGGCCGTTTTTACGCATCGCCGCTTTGATGCCCTGAATGCGGCTGGAATCCGCAGGCAGCTTGATCTTCATCCACTCCGGCTTACGCAGGATTTCCTGGCGTTCGGTGACCACGGTTTTTACCGGAATCAGCGCCATTTTGTCGGCATCGCGATACTTGACGCCACGTTCCATCTGAATTGGTTTACTCATAAATCTGCAGGTTCCGGTCGGGATTGCGATTTGAAAGCTTCCTCACTCAAACTGAGAACCAGGCTTTCAACTTTATTTGAAAAAATTGCAAAAATTATATCATCTCGCCGGGGCAGAAGCAGCCGATAAGCCGTGGCGAAAGTTACAATTTTGTAAATGCGCACGTACGGTCAAGGTCAGCACGCGACCTCATCATGCCATTCCGTATCGCTAAAGCCGGTCAGGCGCGCGAAATGCTGCACCAGGCGCGGCTGCACGTCCGCCGGCGTGATGCCGGGCCGGAAGGCGCTGATCTGCGTCATCTGCATGCCGGCATAGCCACAGGGATTGATGCGCAGGAAGGGCGCCAGATCCATCGCAACATTGAGCGCCAGACCGTGAAACGAGCAGCCTTTACGGATGCGCAGGCCGAGCGAACAGATTTTCGCATCGTCAACGTATACGCCGGGCGCATCCGCACGTGCACGCGCACTGATGTCGTAATCAGCCAGCGTAGCGATGACCGTCTCTTCCAGTGCGGTGACCAGATCGCGCACGCCCAGCTTGCGGCGTTTAACGTCAATCAGTACATACATCACCTGCTGGCCCGGGCCGTGATAGGTTACCTGGCCGCCACGATCGCTCTGTACCACCGGAATATCGCCCGGCACCAGCACATGTTCGGCTTTGCCCGCCTGGCCCTGAGTAAACACCGCGGGGTGTTCCACCAGCCAGAGTTCATCGGCGGTGGCGCTGTCGCGCCGATCGGTAAAGTGATGCATGGCATCGGAGACGGGCTGCCAGTCGCGCTGGCCAAGCTGACGAACAAGAAGCGTATTAGCAGACAAAGCAGAAGTCCGGTAGCGAGTGGAGGGCAGAGTATAACGCTGGCAAAGCGGCCTTTACCAGCGTCAGCATTACAGCACCATGCGCACGATTTCGATGTTGCCCAGCTCTTCGTACAGGGTTTCCACCTGTTCGATGTGGGTGGCGTTAATGGTGATCGAGACCGAGTGATAATTGCCTTTGCTGCTGGGCTTCACGTCAGGGCTGTAGTCGCCGGGCGCATGACGCTGCACCACTTCAACCACTTGATCAACCAGCTCCGGTTGCGCCAGGCCCATCACTTTGTAGGTAAAAGGCGTCGGGAATTCGAGCAGTTCATTCAGTTTGGTTTTCATATTAACTCCGGTGCATAAAAAACAGGCTCCCGCCGAAGCGGGAGCAATATAGTAGCTTATCTGGGGACGGATTGGCGATTTTTCAAGCGCGCCTTAGCCGAACCAGTGATGGAACATCAGTTTGATGTAATCGATGATGCGGCTGAAGAAACCGCCTTCCTGCACTTCGTTCAGCACCACCAGCGGACGCTGTTCGATGGTTTTACCATCCAGCTGGAAGTTGATGCTGCCCACGACCTGGTTTTTCTGCAGCGGCGCGTGCAGTTCGGTGTTGTTCAGCACGTAACTGGCCTTGAGGTCTTTCATGCGGCCGCGCGGGATGGTCAGGTAGGCATCTTTTTCCACGCCGAGCTGCACGCGATCGCTGTTGCCAAACCATACCGGCTCAGACGCAAACTCTTTGCCCGCCTTCAGCGGTGCCACGGTTTCGAAAAAGCGGAAGCCCCAGGTCAGCAGCTTTTTACTTTCGGTTTCACGGCCTTTGAAGGTGTGACCGCCCATCACCGCCGAGATCAGACGCATCTGGCCTTCGGTCGCTGACGCCACCAGGTTGTAGCCGGCGGCTTCGGTGTGGCCGGTTTTGATGCCGTCGACGTTCAGGCTGGTATCCCACAGCAGGCCGTTACGGTTCATCTGGCGGATGTTATTAAAGGTGAACTCTTTCTCTCTGTAGACCGCGTACTCATCCGGCACATCGCGAATCAGCGCCTGACCAATCAGCGCCATGTCACGCGCCGTACTGTACTGACCGTCAGCATCAAGACCGTGCACGGTCTGGAAATGGGTATTTTTCAGGCCCAGCGCGCCCACGTAGTTGTTCATCAGGTTAACGAACGCGTCCTGGCTGCCGGCGACGTAATCGGCCATCGCCACGCAGGCGTCGTTACCGGACTGCAGCACGATGCCGCGCGTCAGCTGAGAGACCGGTACGCGATCGCCCGGCTTGAGGAACATCAGCGAGGAGCCTTTGAACACCGGATTGCCGGTTGCCCAGGCATCTTTACCGACGGTAACAATGTCATCCTGATGGATTTTGCCCGCTTTGACTGCCTGGCCGATGACGTAGCTGGTCATCATTTTGGTCAGACTGGCCGGGTCGCGGCGCGCGTCCGCGTTCTTTTCCGCCAGCACTTTGCCGGAGTTATAGTCAATCAGCACGTAAGCTTCGGCATCGATGTCCGGCACGCCCGGAATCATGGTTTTCAGATTAACATCATCTGCAAAGGCAACGTGGCTGAGGGAGAGAGCGACCAGTGATCCCACTGTCAGGCGTTTCAGAAAACGAGAAGGTTTCAGCGTATTCATGTTCAGGACTACAGCATCCGTGGGGTTAAGAGTGAAAAAAGTGCCTTACTATAGCAAAGCTGCCATCGTGCGACATCTGGCTTTATGCCTCAGTGTCAGCAGGCAAGGGCACGGCCCGTCACATTGACGGGCGGGCCGTGGTAATAAAGGAGCTGATCTGCGCTTCAGTGCTCAGACGCTGCTGCAGCGCCGCGGCCTGAGCCCGGCTGCTGAAACCGCCAAGCTGCACGCGGTAGACGTTGCCATTGGCTTCAACCGCGCCGGGTACACCAAAGCGCTGGCCAAGGCTGTCCGCCATCTGCCGGGCGCGAGCGGCATCATTCAGGGCGCCAACCTGTACCACAAAACCGCTGCCGGCATGGGCGCTGGCGTTATGGCTGGCCGGAGCCGGACTCGCTGCCGCAGCCGCAGCCGGTGCGGCAGGGCTGGCGGCAACCGCTGTGGCCGGCGCGCTGCCTTCCAGTACGCCGCTGGCTAACGGCTGCGGTGCGCCGAGAAAGCCGCTGCTCTGCACCGGTGCACCGATGTTGCCGTTGCTCTGCAGTGAACTGTTATCCACCGCGCGGACGTCCTGTGCGGCAGGCGCTGGCGCGCTGCTGGCGCCGGTCATCACCATGCCGCCGCTCAGGTCAGGGCGCGCCGGCAGCGCATAGCTCTGTTTAGCCACGGTGGTGCCGATGGTGCCCGGGCCGGATACTGAACCGTCCGGCGCTACCTTGATGTAATCCACCCGCACGCGGGTGTTATTGGAAATATTCAGGCGATCGCCCGCGGCGCGCGACAGGTCGATAATCCGGCCCGGCGTATAAGGGCCGCGATCGTTGACGCGCACCACAATCTGCCGGCCGTTGGCCAGGTTGGTGACGCGCACGTAGCTTGGCAGCGGCAGGGTAGGGTGTGCGGCGCTTAACGCGTCCGGATCGTAGGTTTCACCCAGCGCGGTGCGGTTGCCCTGCGCCTCTTCGCCGTACCAGGTTGCCAGACCAACTTCACTGTAGTTAGACGGATCTTTAATCACCCGGTAGGTTTTGCCGTTGACGCTGTAGTCCTGGCTGGTAGAAGGATTGATCGGCTCATAGCGCGGCTCCACGCCGGGAATCTCCACCACCGGGCCATTGTAGGCCGGCTGCGGCGGGGCCGTGTTCGTCTGCTGTTCCGGTGTGGAACAGGCAGCCAGTACCAGTGATGCCAGAGCAACCCCAAGCCAGTCCTTACGCATGTGCAGCCTCTTAAACGCTTTTAGATAACATTTTTCGATGAGTGTGGATCGACATCACGATGCCAAATCCGGCCATTAACACAATCAGCGCCGATCCGCCGTAGCTCACCAGCGGCAGCGGCACGCCAACCACCGGTAAGATACCACTAACCATGCCAATGTTAACGAAAACATACACAAACAGAATCAGCATCAGGCCGCCGGACATTACGCGACCAAAGGTGGTTTGCGCGCGTGCGGCAATCACCAGCCCGCGCATGATCAGCAGCAGATAAAGTACCAGCAGCAGCAGGACGCCCACCAGGCCGAGCTCTTCCGCCAGCACCGCGAAGATAAAGTCGGTGTGACGTTCGGGCAGAAACTCCAGCTGCGACTGGGTGCCATGCAGCCAGCCTTTGCCGCGCAGGCCGCCGGAGCCGATAGCAATCTTGGACTGAATAATGTGGTAGCCGGCACCGAGCGGATCGCTCTCCGGATCGAGCAGCATCATCACACGGTCGCGCTGATAATCGTGCATCAGGAAGAACCACAGAATCGGGATGAACGCCGCCACCAGCAGCACGGCCACGCCAATCAGCTTCCAGCTCATGCCCGAGAGGAACAGCACGAACAGGCCGGAGGCGGCGATCAGAATGGAGGTACCGAGGTCCGGCTGCGCCGCTACCAGCAGCGTCGGCATGAAAATCAGCACCAGCGCGATGCCGGTGTTTTTCAGCGTTGGCGGGCAGACATCGCGGTTGATGAAGCGAGCCACCATCAGCGGCACGGCGATTTTAGCGATTTCCGACGGCTGGAAGCGCACAAAACCGAGATCCAGCCAGCGCTGTGCCCCTTTACTGATGTGGCCGAAGGCATCGACCGCCACCAGCAAAATCACGCAGACAATATAGAGGTAGGGCGCCCAGCTTTCATACACGCGCGGCGGCACCTGCGCCATCACCAGCATGATGATGGTGCCCATGGCAATCTGCCCGAGCTTGCGCTCCATCATGCCCGGATCCTGGCCGCTGGCGCTCCAGATAACAATGGCGCTGTAGGCCAGCAGGCTGATGATGATCAGCATAAACAGCGGGTCGATATGGATACGCGTCCAGATCGTTCTTTTCTGGGGACTATCGTTCATCGACATCGTTATTCACCTTCGTAGCCGGGCGGCATGGGTGCGGCTTCTGGCAGCACGGTATTGTTGTCGCCCAGCATTATGTGGTCGAGAATCTGGCGCATCACGGTGCCTACCGCCGGGCCGGCACCGCCGTTTTCCAGAATCATGGTGACGGCGACGCGCGGCTTGTCGTACGGCGCGAAGGCGGTCATCAGCTTATGGTCACGCAGCCGTTCGGCAATCTTGTGCGCGTTGTACGTCTCATTCTCTTTCAGGCCAAACACCTGTGCGGTACCGGATTTCGCCGCAATCTTGTATGGTGCGTCGGCAAAGCTTTTGTGCGCGGTACCGTTGGCGCGGTTGGCCACGCCATACATCCCGTCTTTGGCGATCTCCCAGTAGCCGGAATGAATGTCGCCAATCGGCGCATCCGGCGGCTGGCGATACGGCACCATGCTGTTGCCTTCACGGGTGGCACGCAGCAGGTGCGGCACTTTAATCACGCCGTCGTTAATCAGGATCATCAGCGCTTTGTTCATCTGCACCGGCGTCGCTGTCCAGTAGCCCTGGCCGATACCGACCGGAATGGTATCGCCCTGATACCACGGCTTTTTGAAGCGTTTCATCTTCCATTCGCGCGTCGGCATGTTACCGGGGCTCTCCTGCGGCAGGTCGATACCGGTACGGTGGCCGTAGCCGAATTTGGTCATCCACTCCGACAGGCGGTCGATGCCCATGTCATAGGCCACCTGATAGAAGAAGGTATCCGCCGACTCTTCCAGCGATTTGGTAACGTTGAGGCGACCGTGGCCCCACTTTTTCCAGTCGCGGTAGCGTTTTTCCGAGCCCGGCAGCTGCCACCAGCCCGGATCGAACAGGCTGGTATTGCGGTTGATCACGCCGGCGCTGAGCGCAGAAACCGCCACATAAGGTTTAACCGTGGAGGCTGGCGGATACGATGCCTGCAGCGCACGGTTATACAGCGGGCGGTTCTCATCGCCGAGCAGCGCCTTATAATCTTTACTCGAAATACCATCGACAAACAGATTCGGATCGTAACTGGGTGTGGAGACCAGCGCGAGAATCTCACCGGTGCGCGGATCGCTCACCACCACGGCGGCGCGGCTGCCGGTCAGCAGGGTTTCGATGTACTGCTGTAGCTTGAGATCGATGGTCAGCCAGATATCGCGTCCGGCCTGCGGTGACTGCTCATGCAACTGACGGATCACGCGACCGCGGTTGTTAACTTCCACCTCTTCGTAACCGGTTTTGCCGTGCAGCACATCTTCGTAATAGTTTTCGATGCCGAGCTTACCGATGTCGTGGGTGGCTGCGTAATTCGGCCATTTGCCTTCTTCATCAAGGCGCTTGACGTCACGATCGTTGATTTTCGAGACGTAGCCCACCACGTGCGTCAGCGTCTGGCCGTAAGGGTAGTAGCGGCGCTGGTAGCCTTTCACTTCCACGCCCGGGAAACGGTACTGGTTCACTGCAAAGCGCGCGACCTGCACTTCATTCAGGCCGGTTTTGACCGGAATGGAGGTAAAGCGGCGCGAGCGCTTGCGCTCTTTTTCAAACGCATCGATATCGTCGTCGGTCAAATCCAGCACCGGCCGCAGATCCTGCAGCGTCTGCTTCAGATCATCGACTTTTTCCGGCACCAGCTCGGCCTGGTAAATGGTGCGATTGAGCGCCAGCGGCACACCGTTGCGGTCATAGATGATGCCGCGGCTGGGGGCAACCGGCACCAGTTTGATGCGGTTTTCGTTTGAACGGGTGCTGTAGTCGTCGAAGCGCAGGATCTGCAGATGATACAGATTGACCACCAGCACGCTGGAGAGCAGCAGGATGCCGACAAAGGCCACCAGGGCGCGGCGGACAAACAGTTTCTGTTCGGCAGTGTAATCGCGAAAAGCGTTGCTCTGTAATTTCATCCGCTGCGTTTATTGTCTGGAGGTTGTCAGGCGTTTATTCACGGTGATAAGGGTGATTAGTGGTAATACTCCAGGCGCGATACAGGCTTTCCGCCACCAGCACACGCACCAGCGGGTGCGGCAGCGTTAACGCGGACAGTGACCAGCTTTGCTCGGCTGCCGCTTTACACGCCGGCGCCAGGCCTTCCGGCCCGCCAATCAGCAGGCTGACATCACGCCCGTCCAGCTTCCAGCGCTCTAACTGCTGCGCCAGCTGCGGCGTTTCCCACGGCTGTCCGGGAATATCCAGCGTCACAATGCGGTTGCCTTTGCCCACCGCCGCCAGCATCGCTTCACCCTCTTTTTCCAGAATGCGTTTGATGTCGGCGTTTTTGCCGCGTTTACCGGCCGGCACTTCAGTCAGCTCAAACGGCATATCTTTGGGAAAGCGACGCAGGTACTCCATGAAACCGGTCTGAACCCAGTCGGGCATTTTGGTGCCGACGGCGACAAGCTGCAGTTTCAACGTTTAGCTCCAGAGCTTTTCCAGCTCATACAGCTGGCGGCTCTCTTCCTGCATCACGTGCACGATCACTTCACCGAGATCGACCACAACCCAGTCAGCAGCCGCTTTGCCGTCGACGCCGAGCGGTTTCAGGCCAGCCGCGCGCGATTCCTGCATCACATGGTCAGCGATGGAGGAGACGTGACGGTTGGAGGTCCCGGTACAGATAATCATGCAATCGGTGATACTGGATTTGCCCTGCACATCAATCGCAACGATGTCCTGGCCTTTGAGATCATCAATCTTATCAATAACGAACTCTTGGAGTGCTTTGCCTTGCAAAAGGTTCCCCTTAAAAACAGGTGATTATGGGCAGGCTGAATGCCCCGGAAAACGCAGCCAAAAATGAAGCGGCGCAGTATAGCACGCGGCGATCAATCGCGATATAAGCCCGCGCGATCGATGTAGTCGATCACCGCCGCTGGCAGCAGATCGGCGCAGTCCTGGCCATGATGGCGGCGCTGGCGAATCTCAGTGGCAGAAATGTCGAACAGCGGCGTATCGGCCAGCCAGATGTGGCCTGCCGGCGCGCGATGCAGCTGCTGCACCTCATGCGCGCGGTGCGCATCCAGCCACTGCTGCATCTCTGGCGTAGCCATCTGCGCGGCGTAGCCTGGACGCTGACAGACCAGCAGGTGACACAGCGACAGCAACTCCTGCCAGCGATGCCATTTTCCTAACGTTAGCAGAGAATCCTGACCGATGATAAACCCGAGGGGCTGTTGTGCGCCGCGCTCGGCGCGCAGGGTTTCCAGCGTGTCCACCGTCCATGACGGCGTGGTGCGCGTCAGCTCGCGCGTGTCGATATCAAACAGCGGACGATCGGCAATGGCGCAGCGCAGCATCGCCACGCGCTGTTGTGCGCTGGCTTCCGGCTGTGGCCGGTGCGGCGGCACGTTGTTTGGCAGCAGCGTCACTTTTTGCAGGCCAACCTGCTGCGCCAGCGCGGTGACCGGACGCAGATGGCCGTAATGAATGGGATCGAAGGTGCCGCCAAACAGCGCGTAAAGGTCAGACATCAGTTAAACCCAGCGGAAAATCACGATGGCACAGCAGCAACGACAGCGTCTCCAGCTGCGGCCACAGATTCTGACCGTAGTCCTGCTTCATGGTCAGTTCGAGTTGAGCCAGCAGATGCACCGCTTGCTGCAGCCGTTGCGCATCCAGTCGCTGCAGCGCTTCAGTGAACAGGGCACGGCGGTTCTGCCAGATACGTTGTTGATCCATCAGCGTGCGCAGCGGCTGCTTCGCCTGCTGGCGTTGCAGCTGCAGTAGCGTCAGCAGATCGCGCTGCAGCGTGCGCAGCAGAATCACCACTTCGCTGTCCTCTTTTTGCAGCTGACGCAAAATGTGCAGCGCGCGTTTGCTCTTGCCGGCCAGCAGAGCATCAACCCAGTGAAACGGCGTGAAATGCGCGGCATCGTTCACCGCTTCTTCCACGCGGGGCAGCGTCAGTTTGCCGTCCGGCCACAGCAGCGACAGCCGCTCCAGCGCCTGGGCCAGCGCCAGCAGATTACCTTCATAACAGTAGCAGAGCAGCTGAATTGCCGCGTCATCAATACTCAGCTGCAGGGCTTTCGCGCGGGCGGCCACCCAGCGCGGCAGCTGCGCCTGTTCCGGCGTCTGGCACGGCACCAGCACCGCACTGGCGCTGAGCGCTTTGAACCACGCGCTGTTTTCCTGCGCTTTGGTCAGCTTCGCCATCCGCAGCACCAGCATAATGTCGCTGTGCAGCAGCGCCGCCAGTTTCACCAGCTGTTCGGCGATGGCGGCGTTGGGGCCGTTTTCCGGCAGTTGCAGCGTCAGCGTCTGGCGCTGTGTGAACAGGCTCAGCGACTGACAGCTGGCGAAAATCGCCTCCCAGTCAGTCTGCGCATCAACGCTGACGGAAAAATGCTCGTCGAAGCCCTGCTGAGCGGCGGCAGCGCGGATGGCATCTGCGCTCTCCTGAATCAGCAGGGGTTCATTACCGGTGAGAAAATAACAGGCGCGCAGCCCCTCTCGAAGCTGCGCGCGCAGTTGCTCAGGATAGATCCTGATCATTGCAGACTGGTGGCTGACGAGGAGGGCACTTCCGGTGAGTCCGCGCCTGGCGCAATCACTTCAGGTTGCGGCAGCGTCTCTTTGTTGCTCTCCTGCGCGGCGTGTACCGTCAGCAGCTTACGTACCAGCTGCTCGGCGGCACGCTGACGCATCTCCTGCACAATCATATCCTGCTCGGCATCCTTCGCCAGCGCGGCGTTCGGGTTGTCGAAGAACGAACGGTACACCGTGGTGCTGATCGGATAAATGCCTTTACCCGGCAGCAACACCTGCGCGCTGACGGTCATCACCAGCGAGTATTCCGCGGTGGTGCCGCTGATGAATACCGACGCGGTGTCGCGTCCCTGACTCTCCGCGCCGAGACGCAGCGTCGGGTATTGCGCACTGGCCGCTTTGCTGTCTTCAACGATTTTGACATCGTTGATGCGCAGTTGCTGACGCACGGTGCGCGCCAGCGGGCCATACGGATCGCCGCTCTGGACGATCAGCGTTTTCATTTCCGGTGGCACCTGCGTGGTGCCGCGCGGATGAAAACCACAGCCGGCAGTGACCAGCACTGCAAGCAGGACAAACAGCCTGATAACGAGTTGTCGCACAGTTCCTCCTGAACTTAACCTACGACCAGGTTAAGCAGTTTGCCAGGGACATAAATCACTTTACGAAGGGTGACGCCATCCAGATATTTCGCCACCAGATGCTCCTGTGCCGCACGCGCCTGCACCTGTTCCTGCGTCGCATCCGGCGCCACGGTAATTTTACCACGCACTTTACCGTTGACCTGCACCACCACCAGCAGCGAATCCTCAACCATTGCCGCTTCATCGGCAACCGGCCAGCTGGCGTCGTCGATGCTACCTTCGCCACCCAGTGCCTGCCACAGCACGTAGCTGGCGTGCGGGGTGAATGGGTAGAGCAGGCGCGTTACGGCGACCAGCGCTTCCTGCATCAGGGCGCGATCCTGTTCGCTCTCCTGCGGCGCGCGCAGCAGTTTGTTCATCAGCTCCATGATCGCCGCAATCGCGGTGTTGAAGGTCTGACGACGGCCGATGTCATCCGCCACTTTGGCGATGGTTTTGTGCAGATCGCGACGCAGCGCTTTCTGCTCATCGTTGAGCGCGTTGACATCCAGCGCCACGGTCGCGCCTTTGGCCACGTGATCGTACGCCAGCTTCCACACGCGTTTCAGGAAGCGGTTAGCGCCTTCCACGCCTGACTCCTGCCACTCCAGCGTCATTTCCGCCGGGGAGGCAAACATCATGAACAGACGCACGGTATCTGCGCCGTAGCGCTCAACCATCAGCTGCGGGTCGATGCCGTTGTTTTTGGACTTCGACATTTTGCTCATGCCCGCGTAGATCACTTCGCGGCCCTGATTGTCGATGGCTTTGGTGATGCGGCCTTTTTCGTCGCGCTCGACGTTAACGTCAACCGGAGAAACCCAGTTGCGCTCGCCGTTGGCACCGACGTAGTAGAAGGCGTCTGCCAGTACCATGCCCTGGCACAGCAGGCGTTTGGCCGGCTCGTCAGAGTTGACCAGGCCCGCGTCGCGCAGCAGCTTGTGGTAGAAGCGGAAATACATCAGGTGCATGATAGCGTGTTCGATACCGCCCACATACTGATCGACCGGCAGCCAGTAGTTCGCTGCCGCCGGATCCAGCATGCCTTCGTTGTAGTTCGCACAGGTGTAACGCGCGTAGTACCACGATGATTCCATAAAGGTGTCGAAGGTGTCGGTTTCACGCAGCGCCGGCTGACCGTTGACGGTGGTTTTCGCCCACTCCGGATCGGCTTTGATTGGGCTGGTGATACCGTCCATGACCACGTCTTCCGGCAGAATTACCGGCAGCTGATCTTCTGGCGTTGGCATCACGGTGCCATCTTCCAGCGTCACCATCGGAATTGGCGCACCCCAGTAGCGCTGACGTGACACACCCCAGTCGCGCAGGCGATAGTTTACTTTACGCACGCCGACGCCTTTGGCCGCCAGCGCATCGGCGATGGCGTTGAAGCCAGCGTCGTGGTCCAGACCGTCAAACTCGCCCGAGTTGAACAGCGTGCCTTTTTCGGTCATCGCCGCGGCGCTGATATCCGGCACGGTACCGTCGAGGTTGAGCACCACCGGTTTGATGTTGAGATCGTATTTGGTGGCGAATTCCCAGTCGCGCTGGTCATGACCCGGTACGGCCATTACGGCACCGGTGCCGTACTCCATCAGCACGAAGTTAGCGACCCAGACCGGAATCTCTTCGCCCGTCAGCGGATGGATAGCGTGCAGGCCGGTGGCCATGCCTTTCTTCTCCATCGTGGCCATGTCCGCTTCGGCGACTTTGGTGTTGCTGCATTCAGCAATGAAGTCAGCCAGCGCCGGGTTGTTGACGGCAGCCTGACGCGCCAGAGGATGACCGGCTGCCACGGCGACATAAGTTGCCCCCATGAAGGTGTCCGGACGGGTGGTGTAAACCGTGACTTTTTCCGCGCTGTTGGCCACGTCAAAGGTGATCTCCACACCTTCAGAACGGCCAATCCAGTTGCGCTGCATGGTCTTGACCTGCTCCGGCCAGTCTTCCAGCTTATCGAGGTCGTTGAGCAGCTCTTCGGCGTAATCGGTGATTTTCACGAACCACTGCGGGATCTCTTTGCGTTCGACTTTGGTGTCGCAGCGCCAGCAGCAGCCATCGATCACCTGTTCGTTCGCCAGTACGGTCTGGTCGTTCGGGCACCAGTTGACTGCGGAGGTTTTTTTGTAGACCAGACCTTTTTCGTACAGTTTGGTGAAGAACCACTGTTCCCAGCGGTAATACTCAGGCTGACAGGTCGCCAGTTCGCGACTCCAGTCATAGCCGAAGCCCAGCAGTTTCAGCTGGTTTTTCATGTATTCGATGTTGTCGTAGGTCCAGGGTGCTGGCGCAGTGTTGTTTTTCACCGCCGCCCCTTCGGCGGGCAGGCCAAAGGCATCCCAGCCAATCGGCTGCAGGACGTTTTTGCCCAGCATGCGCTGGTAGCGCGCAATCACATCGCCAATGGTGTAGTTACGCACGTGGCCCATGTGCAGGCGGCCAGAAGGATAGGGCAGCATAGACAGGCAATAGTATTTCTCTTTGCCTTCCTGCTCGGTCACTTTGAAGGTTTCGTTTTCGTCCCAGTGCTGCTGGACGCGGGATTCTATCTCTTCCGGGCGGTATTGCTCTTGCATGGCTGCCTGTGGTCCTTGTGAAATCGTTTTTTAAACACTTTTGATCCGCATAGCATACCCATAAGGCCGCCCCTCAACAACAATTGACGCCCTCCGGCGGCGTGATTTGTGCGGAATGCGCCAGCGCTTTCACCCTTTTGCGATTTCCTCTGCGCTAAGCGCAGCAAATATGGCAAAGCGGCTAAACTTAACTCAGCATCCGCAGCGGAAAGGAGAACAAAATGAATAATGTGGCGCAGGAGTATCGTGCAACCGTAGCAGCATTAACCCAGCGGCTGGAGCGTGGCGAGCGTGATGTCGACGCACTGGTCGCCGAGGCGCGCAGCGCGCTGCTGCAGAAACAGACGCTGACCACCGCCGAAGTCGACGAGGTCATGCGCGCGGTGCGGCGCGATTTGCACGAGTTCGCGCTCAGCTATCAGGAATCCAGCGAAGCGCTCGGCGATTCAGTGTTTCTGCGGGTGATCCGTGAAAGCCTGTGGAAAGAGCTGGCCGATATCACCGATAAGAGCCAGCTGGAGTGGCGCGAAGTGTTTCAGGATCTGCGGCATCACGGCGTGTATCAGAGCGGCGAAGTGGTGGGTCTGGGTAACCTGGTGTGTGAAAAGTGCGGCTTTACCCGGGCGATTTACACTCCGGAGAGCCTGACGCGCTGCCCGGAGTGCGGCCACGATCAGTTCCAGCGTCAGCCGTTTGAGCCCTGAATTATCACCGTGCTCTGTAGCAAAAAAAGTATTGCTGATGAAGGCGTGCGGACTGTCAGAAGGGAACCTGAACACGCCCGGATCGGCAAAACCCGCATCCCTGCGTGCCTCGACACGCGGCATCCCTGCCGCGTGACGTCCGGCTTAGTTCAGGATCCCTTCTGCCGTAAAAAAGCAGGTGCGGCGGTATGAGTGCATTTGTCACCGCGATGATGAAGCTTAATGATGCGCAAGGCATAGCGCCTTGCGGCAGCCTCCGCGCCAGGGAAGGCGCGGCGGCAGGCTCCAGGAGGATTCATGCCGGTGCGGCAAGACGCTATGCCTTGCGCAGTCGGGTACCGCATCACAGCAGCAATATATCGATTTTGGTGAAGTGCAGGAGGGGCAAGATAAGCCCTGATGCTGGCGGTCCGTGGACCGCCAGAATTGTGAGTATTAGTGCAGGATTTTCGCCAGGAAGTCTTTGGCACGGTCGGACTGTGGATTGCTGAAGAAGTCATCCTTGTTGGTATCTTCAACGATCTTCCCTTCATCCATGAAAATGACGCGATTCGCCACTTTGCGTGCAAAGCCCATCTCGTGCGTCACCACCATCATCGTCATGCCTTCGTTGGCTAACTCCACCATCACATCCAGCACTTCGTTGATCATCTCCGGATCCAGTGCGGAAGTCGGTTCATCGAACAGCATGGCGATAGGATCCATGCACAGCGCACGGGCGATGGCGACGCGCTGCTGCTGACCGCCAGACAGCTGACCAGGGAATTTCTCCGCATGCGCCGCCAGACCCACGCGCTTCAGCAGGGCAAGGCCCTTGTCGCGTGCGGCAGTTTTGTCGCGCTTCAGCACTTTCACCTGCGCCAGCACCAGGTTATCAATGATGCTGAGATGCGGGAACAGTTCGAAGTGCTGGAACACCATGCCCACTTTGCTGCGCAGTTGGGCGAGATTGGTTTTTTTGTTGTTCACCTCGGTACCGTTCACCTGAATGCTGCCCTGCTGCACGGGCTCCAGCCCGTTCACCGTTTTAATCAGCGTCGATTTACCGGAGCCGGACGGTCCGCAGACCACCACTACCTCACCTTTCTTCACTTCGGTGGAGCAGTCGGTCAGCACCTGAAAGTGCCCATACCACTTAGAAACATTTTTCAGGCTAATCATTTAAACCGTCCTTTTTCTTTTCAGATAACTTACCAACAGCGAAGCGCTCAGGCTGATCACGAAGTAGACCAGACCGGCAAACAGAACCATTTCTACCTGGGTACCGTCACGTTCACCGATGGTGGACGCGGTGCGGAAGAAGTCCGCCAGGCTTAACACATACACCAGCGAGGTGTCCTGGAACAGCACGATGCCCTGCGTCAGCAGCAGCGGCACCATGGCGCGGAACGCCTGTGGCAGGATGATCAGCTTCATCGACTGCCACTGCGTCATACCCAGCGCCAGCGCCGCGTTGGACTGGCCGCGCGAGATGCTCTGGATACCGGCGCGGATAATCTCCGAGTAGTAAGCGGCTTCAAACAGCGCAAACGCCACCATGGCGGAGATCAGGCGGATATCGGTTTTTGGCGACAGCCCAAGCACCTGCTGCAGGAAGCTGGGAACCACCAGATAGAACCACAGCAGCACCATCACCAGCGGCACCGAGCGGAACAGGTTCACGTACAGTTTGGCGAACCAGCGGATCGGGGCGAACGCGGACAAGCGCATCACCGCCAGAATGGTGCCCCAGATAATGCCAAACACTACCGCCACCGCCGTGATTTTCAGCGTAATGATCATGCCGTTCAGCAGATAGGGCAGGCTGGGCGGAATCGAACTCCAGTCAAAATCGTACATTATTTGCCTCCCAGGTTGCCGGGCAGGCGGATTTTGCGTTCTACCAGACTCATAATCAGCATGATCACCAGGTTAATACCGACGTAGGCCAGGGTGATAGCGGTGAAAGATTCATAGGCATGCGCCGAGTAATCCAGCAGCTTGCCCGCCTGCGCCGCCAGGTCGACCAGACCGATGGTAGAGGCGATGGCGGAGTTCTTCACCAGGTTAAGCATTTCCGAGGTCATCGGCGGCACAATCACGCGGTAGGCGTTAGGCAGCAGCACGTAGCGGTAGGTCTGCGGCAGCGTCAGGCCCATCGCCAGACCGGCGTTTTTCTGGCCGCGCGGCAACGACTGAATCGCGGCGCGCACCTGCTCACACACGCGTGCGGCGGTGAACAGACCGAGACAGATGGTTGAAGAGAGGAAAAACTGGATGTTCGGGTCCAGTTCAGCCTTAAACCACATGCCGAGCTTCTCCCCGACCAGTTCTGGCGCCACCAGATACCAGAAGAAGAACTGCACGATCAGCGGGATATTACGAAACAGCTCCACGTAGCAGGTGCCAATCGTGGACAGCCAGCGATTAGGCACGGTACGCAGAATGCCAAAGAAGGAACCTACCAGGAAGGCGATAATCCAGGCGCAGCAGGAGACCGCGACGGTCACCTGAAATCCGGACCACAGCCAGCCGAGGTAAGTCGTATTGCCGAACGGAGCCTGCTGTAAAAAGATGCCCCAGTTCCAATCGATACCCATAACGAGCTCCGGTAAAAAAAGGGTAGCGAGGCTACCCATAAGATTGTTGAGCGGTGTCTTGTGTCCTGCTTCAGGGGAACGGCCTGTTACAGTCTGTCTGTCCGCACCGCGTGTTCAGCAATCGAGAGGGCAGCAGTGCCGCCCTTGTTTTCATTGTTAATTCAGAGTGCTTTGTCGTTCGGTGCTTTAAACAGCGCCTGCATGTCAGAAGACAGCTCGAAGTTCAGGTTCAGGTTCTTCGGCGGAATTGGCTGTTTGAACCAGGTATCGAACCATTTGGTGGCTTCACCCGACGTCTGCGCTTTGGCGATGGTGTCATCCATCAGCTGTTTAAACGGCGCATCGTCTTTACGCAGCATGCAGCCGTAGGCTTCTTTGGACTGCGGCGTGCCAGTGATTTCCCAGTTATCCGGTTTCTTCGCCTTGGCTCGTTCACCGGCCAGCAGGGCGTCATCCATCATGAAGGCCACTGCGCGACCGGTTTCCAGCGTGCGGAACGAGTCACCGTGATCTTTCGCGCTGATGATGCGCATATCCATTTTCTTCTCGTCATTCAGCTTGCGCAGCAGAATCTCAGAGGTGGTGCCCGAGGTGACGACCACGGTTTTGCCTTTCAGATCGGCGAAATCTTTGATGTCGCCACCTTTCTTCACCAGCAGACGCGTACCGATGATGAAGATGGTGTCAGAGAACGCCGCCTGCTGCTGACGCTCTACGTTG
Organism: gamma proteobacterium symbiont of Axiagastus rosmarus; assembly: GCF_059730925.1. Lineage (NCBI taxonomy): Bacteria > Pseudomonadati > Pseudomonadota > Gammaproteobacteria > gamma proteobacterium symbiont of Axiagastus rosmarus. The sequence continues at coordinate 2,905,599 of NZ_AP035925.1, read as the reverse complement.
TTGGTGGTCGAGCCACACTCGAAATCGTAGGTGCCGTTCTGCAGCAGCGGGATACGGTTTTGCGAGGTGATCGGCAGCATTTTGACCTGCAGATCCGGCTTATTCAGTTTCGCTTTGATGGCGGCAACGATGGCGTTGGAGTAGTCCTGTGAGTAGCCCACCACTTTCTGCTGGTTGTCGTAGTAAGAAAACGGAACGGATGACTCGCGATGCCCAACGACAATCACGCCGCTATCGTTAATCTTTTTCAGGGTACCGGTGAGATCTTCCGCCTGGGCCGCGCCCGCTGCTGCGCCTAACAGCAGAAGCGATAATGCCACTTTGCGAATCTGCATGTTCCTACTCCTTCGTGTGAATGTTGCGCAGAACATAAACTGCGCAGATTGTGATGTTGTGTGTATTTCCTGCTGCTTTTTTAATTATCCCTTAGCGCAACTGCGCGCAGGATAGTGATTAACATAGCGAATTGTTAACGTAATGAAACAAAAAAGTTTGTTTTTTGCGAGCCGCTCCGCACCAATAAGAGGCAAAAAACAGCCTCTGCGCCAATTAAGTGCGCTTCGGTGCCAGATAATAGTGCGCAAACATGGCATTACGCTGACAAATCACCGATGTTGCTAAAACCACTGAAATAATTAGCAATGATCGTGCCAGTACGCGGAGAGCGGATAAAAAGGCAGCAGAAAGTGGCGGTGACTGAGGATAAAGGGAGCGGAAAACTGCGCAGAAAAAAGGCGAAGCCTGCGCTTCGCCTGGTGAGAGAGGGCGGGATATCAGGTGCGGCGGCGTAAAATCGCCAGCACGATGCCCGCCAGCGTCAGCAGCCATACCGGCCAGATACCGACGCGTGCATACGGCGTTTCACCGCTGGCAGGCGTGACTGTTGCGCTCAACACTTCGCGGGTGAACTGCGGGATGATGTTCTCCACGTCTCCCTGCGCATTCACCACTGCGGTAACACCGTTATTCGTTGAGCGCAGCAGCGGACGACCCAGCTCCAGCGCACGCATGCGCGCCATCTGGAAATGCTGCCACGGACCAATCGAATGACCGAACCAGGCATCGTTCGACACCGTCAGCAGGAAGTTGGTGTCCGGACGGAAGTTGGCGCGCACCTGTTCGCCCAGCACGATCTCATAGCAAATTGCGCTGGTGAGGTTGTAGCCCGCCACTTTCAGCTGCGGCTGCAGGTAGGCGCCACGGCTGAACGAGGACATCGGCAGGTCGAAGAACGGAGCCAGCGGACGCAGCAGACCTTCCAGCGGTACAAACTCGCCAAACGGCACCAGATGGTTTTTCTGGTAACGGTTGCGGCTCTGATAGCTGTAAGGCTGCGCGCCACCCAGCACAATTACCGAGTTGTAATCGTGATAGCGGTTGTCGCTCTCAACGCGCGAATCAACAATGCCGGTGATCAGCGTGCTGCCACGCGCGCGCAGTTCGTCATCCAGCGCATGCAGAAACGGCTGCTGATTACTCTCCAGATCGGTAATTGCCGACTCCGGCCAGATGATGATTGGCGCTTTGCCGATAAACGGCTTGCTGTATGCGGTATAGACGCGCAGCGTGGTCAGCAGCTGCTGCGGATCCCACTTCATTGACTGCGGAATATTGCCCTGCACCATCGCCACATTGACGCTGCGCTGCGGCAGCGGCTGATACCACTGCAGCATCCGCAGTGGCCACGGCAGCAGCAGCAGCGCGACGGCGATAATCAGGTTTTTCACGCTGCGGTGATAGCAGGCTGAGGCCAGCATGCCGGCAATCACCATCAGCAGGAAGGTGATGGTTTCCACGCCAGCCAGCGGCGCCAGGCCTTTCAGCGGCCCATCGATCTGGCTGTAGCCAAACTGCAGCCACGGAAAGCCGGTCAGCACCCAGCCGCGCAGAAACTCGGTGATCTGCCACAGCGCCGGTGCCGCCAGCGCCATGCGCCACAGCGTGGCCCGTGGCCAGAAGCGGTTCAGCAGCAGGGCAAACAGCAGCGGGTAAAGCGCCAGATAGGCGGCGAGCAGCACCACGAGGAACACATTGACCGGGCCGGGCATGCCGCCAAACGTGGCAATGCTGACGTACACCCAGTTGATGCCGCTACCGAACAGGCCAAAGCCCCAGGCAAAACCGATGCCTGCCGCCTGCGCGCTGCGGCGATCCAGCAACAGCAGCTGCAAACCGGCCAGAGAGAGCAGGGCGGCGGGCCAGAAATCATACGGGGAAAAGGAAAGGGTGCCCGCGGCACCCAGAATTAATGCCAGCAGCAGGCGAACCCGCTGCTGCGAGTAGAGAGAGGCTAATGCCATAAAATTATTCGTCTTCCAGTTGCGGTTGCGGAGAGTCTTCCGGAATTTTCACATGCACCTGGATGATACGGCGGCTGTCAGCCATCGCAACTTTGAATTGGTAACCCTCAATGTCGATGCTTTCACCGCGCGCCGGCAGATGGCCGAATCCCTGCATCACCAGACCGCCAATGGTATCGACTTCGTCATCGCTGAAATCGCTACCAAATACCTCATTGAAATCCTCAATCGGCGTCAGCGCACGCACCGTATAGGTGTGGCGATTGAGCTGGCGGATATCGCGATCTTCTTCGTCGTCATATTCGTCTTCAATTTCGCCGACGATCAGCTCCAGGATATCTTCGATGGTCACCAGTCCGGAGACACCACCGAACTCATCAATGACGATCGCCATATGATAGCGCTGCGAGCGGAACTCTTTGAGCATGCGATCGACGCGCTTGCTCTCAGGCACCACCACGACCGGGCGCAGCACTTTTTCCATGCTGAATGGCTCGGCGCTGCTGCTCATAAACGGCAGCAGATCTTTCGCCATCAGAATGCCTTCAACATGGTCTTTATCTTCGCTGATTACCGGGAAGCGCGAGTGGGCAGATTCAATAATCACTGCCAGGCACTCTTCAAGGCTCTGGTTGCGCTTCAGGGTAATCATCTGCGAGCGCGGGATCATAATGTCGCGCACGCGCTGTTCGGCAATATCCAGCACCCCTTCCAGCATGTCGCGGGTGTCCTGGTCGATCAGCTCTTTTTGCTCAGAATCGCGGATCAGCCCCAGCAGTTCGTCACGGTTTTTGGGTTCGCCGTGGAAAAGCTGATTGATTAACAGGGAGAAAAAACCCTTTTTACTACTGGGTGCGTCGTTGTTTTGAGAATGGTCGTCGCTCATGGCGTTTTTATTTAGTTCTCTCGAATGAGGGAAAGGAACTGCCGGCATCCTCGCCAGCAGCGCAATGTCCTGAACCGGCGGTTCAGGCGTCTTCTTTTTCCGAAATGTACGGATCGGGATAGCCAAGAGCAAGCATTATCTCGGTCTCGAGCGCTTCCATCTCTTCAGCTTCCTCGTCTTCAATATGGTCATAACCCAGCAGATGCAGCGTGCCGTGAACCACCATGTGTGCCCAGTGCGCTTCAGGGCTTTTGCCCTGCTCGGCCGCTTCCTGCTCAACAACCTGACGACAAATAATCAGGTCGCCCAGCAGCGGCAGCTCAATGCCCGGCGGAGCTTCAAACGGGAACGACAGCACGTTAGTCGGCTTATCTTTGCCGCGATAAGTCAGATTAAGCTCATGACTCTCCGCTTCATCGACCAGCCGTATCGTGACTTCGCTCTCAGGCTGAAACGGCGTGACCGCCGCCTCCAGCCAGCGCTGAAACGCCGCTTCTGCGGGCAGGCCGTTTTCATCGGCACACGCCAACTGCAAATCTAAAATCACCGTGCTCATGAAGGCTCCTGCGGCGTCGGCTGGCTGGCAGGTTGTGCCGCCTGTGCTTCACGCTTACGCTCTTCCGCCAGTTTATCACGGCGTTTCTGGTCCGCTTCTTCCCAGGCTTCATAAGCATTAACAATGCGTGCGACCACCGGATGACGCACCACGTCTTCGCTGTGGAAAAAGTTGAAGCTGATCTCTTCCACATTGGCCAGCACTTCGATGGCGTGGCGCAGACCGGATTTGGTGCTGCGCGGCAGGTCAATCTGCGTCACGTCACCGGTAATCACCGCTTTGGAGTTGAAGCCGATACGCGTCAGGAACATCTTCATCTGTTCGATGGTGGTGTTCTGGCTCTCATCGAGAATCACGAATGCGTCGTTCAGCGTACGGCCGCGCATGTAGGCCAGCGGCGCGACTTCAATCACGTTGCGCTCCATCAGCTTCTCGACGCGCTCGAAGCCCAGCATTTCAAACAGGGCGTCATACAGCGGACGCAGGTAAGGATCGACTTTCTGACTGAGATCGCCGGGCAGGAAGCCGAGCTTTTCGCCGGCTTCGACCGCCGGACGCGTCAGCAGAATACGGCGAATCTCCTGCCGCTCCAGCGCATCCACCGCGGCGGCGACCGCCAGATAGGTTTTCCCGGTCCCGGCCGGCCCAATGCCGAAGGTGATGTCGTGATCGAGAATATTGGCGATGTACTGCGCCTGGTTTGGCGTACGCGGTTTAATCACGCCGCGCTTGGTCTTGATGTTTACCGCTTTACCGTACTCCGGCACGCTATCGGCCGTCTGTTCCAGCACGCGACTCTCTTTGATCGCCAGATGGATCTGATCCGGTTCAATGTCCGGGATCTGGCCGCGCACCGGCGCGGTATCAACGTACAGCGAACGCAGAATATTGGCGGCCGCCTCGACACTCAGCGCGCGGCCGACCAGCTTAAACAGGTTGTCGCGGCGATTAATCTCAATGCCCAGACGGCGCTCCAGCTGTTTAACGTTGTCATCAAACGGACCGCACAGGCTCATCAGTCGACGATTGTCTGCCGGTTCAAGGGCGATTTCACGAGTTTCGATATTCAAATGAATCCTTTGGGTCACTCAGGGCCAGTTGAAAGAAATAGCAGATACCGCACGCCAGGCGTCAGCATCTTTACGGAATTATTTATGGGGTCGCGCCTGGGCGCAAGCTTCAGGGGAGATATTTGGGCGGCAGCTGCGGAAAGCAAGGGCTGCGGGATGAAACAGGCGACAGCGCGTTGTGCGCTGTCGCTCAGTAATCGCGGTCTCAAGGTTGATACAGGCCCACGCCGATCTCATCCTCTTTACGCGTACGCGCAATCACCGATGCCGGACTCTCCGCGACGCGCAGGCCCATCTCCTCTTCGGTGCGAACCACGACGCCACGCAGCGAATTGGTATAAACATCGACGATTTCGACATCAACAAATTTACCGATCATGCGCACGTCGCCTTCAAAGTTGACCACGCGGTTGTTTTCGGTACGGCCGGTCAGCTCCATCACATTCTTACGTGAGGTACCTTCCACCAGAATACGCTGAACGGTACCAAGCATGCGGCGGCTCCATGCCATCGCCTGCTGATTGATGCGATCCTGCAAAATGTACAAACGCTGCTTCTTCTCCTCTTCCGGCACGTCGTCCGGCAGATCGGCCGCTGGCGTACCCGGACGCGCCGAATAGATAAAGCTGAAGCTGGTGTCGAAATTAACTTCGCCGATCAGCTTCATGGTCTGCTCGAAATCCTGCTGGGTTTCGCCCGGGAAGCCAATGATGAAATCTGAACTGATCTGGATATCCGGGCGCGCGGCCACCAGCTTACGGATAATCGCTTTGTACTCCAGCGCAGTGTGCGCTCGCTTCATCAGCGTCAGAATACGATCGGCACCGCTCTGCACTGGCAGGTGCAGGAAGCTCACCAGCTCCGGCGTATCACGATAAACGTCAATGATGTCGTCGGTGAACTCAATCGGATGGCTGGTGGTGAAACGAATCCGGTCAATCCCGTCAATCGCGGCTACCAGACGCAGCAGCTCGGCAAAGGTACAAATCTGGTCGTCAAAGGTCGCGCCGCGATAGGCGTTGACGTTCTGCCCCAGCAGATTCACTTCACGCACGCCCTGCGCCGCCAGCTGGGCAACTTCCAGCAGGATGTCATCGCAGGGACGGCTCACTTCCTCGCCGCGCGTATAAGGCACCACGCAGAAAGTGCAATATTTATTGCAGCCTTCCATGATCGAGACAAAAGCCGTAGGCCCTTCAGCGCGCGGCTCCGGCAGGCGATCAAACTTTTCGATTTCCGGGAACGAGACGTCAACAATCGGGCTTTTGCTGCCGCGTACCTGATTAATCATCTCCGGCAGACGATGCAGCGTCTGCGGGCCAAAAACGATGTCCACGCACTGCGCGCGCTGGCGAATTTTATCGCCCTCCTGCGAAGCCACACAGCCGCCCACGCCAATAATCAGCTCAGGATTCTTCGCCTTCAGCTTCTTCCAGCGTCCCAGCAAGTGAAACACTTTTTCCTGCGCCTTCTCACGGATGGAGCAGGTATTCAGCAGCAGTACGTCTGCGTCTTCGGCTTCCTCCGTCAGGGTATAGCCGTGCGTGCTGTTCAGTAGGTCAGCCATCTTCGATGAATCATATTCGTTCATCTGACAGCCCCAGGTTTTGATATGCAGTTTTTTGGTCATTGAACTAGCCATTGATTCTGAGCAGAGAAGTGCAGGGCGCGTATTGTAATGCTTTGGCGCGGGTGTGACCAGCATGCCCGTCATACTTCGCACGCCAGGTGCGTTGGCTGCGCGCGGCTCCCCCGGTCACTTACTGATGTAAGCTCCCGGGATGATCCTTGCTTGCCGCCTTCCCGGCATACGAATTATTTAGGGCATGATGCCCGGTTATATTTCACACGCCAGGTGCGTTGGCTGCGCGCGGCTCTCCCGGTCACTTACTGATGTAAGCTCCCGGGATGATCCTTGCTTGCCGCCTTCCCGGCGCACGAATTATTTTGGGCATGATGCCCGGTTATATTTCACGCGACAGGTGCGTTAAACATGCACGGCTGAAGCACAAGATTAGCAGGGCTTTTCTGCTGGTGCGGTAAATTTCCGGTACACTTTGCCACATAGAGTGCTGCCGCAAGGCGTCACGGCAATCAGAAGGATAAGAGTCGATGCAGGATTCACAGTTTGATGTGGTGGTAGTGGGCGGCGGCATGGTCGGTGCCGCGCTGGCCTGTGGTCTGGCGCAGCAGCAGTTTCGCATGGCGGTGATTGAACGTGCCGAGCCGGCCGCGTTTGACGCCAGCCTGGCGCCGGATATACGCATCTCCGCCATTGGTGCGTCATCGGTGGCGCTGCTGCGCCAGCTCAATGTCTGGCCGCGTGTCCAGGCGATGCGCAGCGCGCCCTACCGCAAGCTGGAAACCTGGGAGTGGCAAAGCGCGCACGTCACCTTTGACGCGGCTGCACTGGGCATTCCCGAGCTGGGCTATATGGTGGAAAACAGCGTGCTGCAGCGCGCGCTGTGGGAGCAGATGCAGCAGGATGGCGTAACGCTACTGTGTCCGGCCTCACTGCAGGCGCTGCAAGCGCACAGCGGCGGCTGGCAGCTGCAGCTGGATGACGGGAGCACGCTGGATAGCCAGTTGGTGGTGGGGGCCGATGGTGCTAATTCGCGCGTGCGCCAGCTGGCGGGTATCGGCGTGCGCGGCTGGAACTATGCGCAATCCTGCATGCTAATCAGCGTTGAGTGTGAACACGAGGCCGGCGATGCCACCTGGCAGCAATTTACGCCGGACGGACCGCGCGCGTTTCTGCCGCTGTTCGATCGCCACGCTTCGCTGGTGTGGTACGACGCGCCGGCGCGGATCCGTCAGCTGCAAAATCTGCCGCTCAGCCAGCTGGCCAAAGAAGTACAGGCCAACTTCCCGGCGCGTGTCGGCCGCTTCCAGGTGAAGAACGCGGCGTCGTTTCCGCTGGTGCGCCGCCATGCCACACGCTACGTGCTGCCGGGCCTGGCGCTGGTCGGTGATGCTGCACACACCATCAATCCGCTGGCCGGGCAGGGGGTTAATCTCGGCTACCGCGATGTGGATGCGCTGATTGATACGCTGGTGGACGCGCGCAGCCAGGCGCAGCGCTGGTCATCGCTGCCGGTTCTGCAGCGTTATCACCGTCAGCGCTACAAAGATAATTTGCTGATGCAGGGCGGTATGGATCTGTTCTACTTCGCCTTTAGCAACGCGCTGCCGCCGCTGCGTGTGGTGCGTAACCTTGGACTGATTGCGGCAGAGAATGCTGGCGTGCTCAAGCGTCAGGTGCTGCGTTACGCGCTGGGGTTGTAAACTCACCGGGCGCCGCAATCGTGGCGGCGCCATCTGTTGTATAAGGCGTGAAATTCAGGAACGACAAAAACAACAAAGCCCGCAAAAGCGGGCCTGTTGTGCAATTTGGCTGGGGTGCAGGGATTCGAACCCCGGAATGCCGGAATCAGAATCCGGTGCCTTACCGCTTGGCGACACCCCAATAGGTGTTTGGTCAAATTGTCTTTGTATGGCTGGGGTGCAGGGATTCGAACCCCGGAATGGTGGAATCAGAATCCACTGCCTTACCGCTTGGCGACACCCCAATTTGTTTGGTGGCTACGACGGGAATCGAACCTGTGACCCCATCATTATGAGTGATGTGCTCTAACCGACTGAGCTACGTAGCCAGATTGTACTGCTTTACTGCGCCCGATGATGGCTGGGATACCTGGATTCGAACCAGGGAATGCCGGTATCAAAAACCGGTGCCTTACCGCTTGGCGATATCCCATTCGTCGACTCGTATCCACGAGAGTGCATCGGATTGGCTGGGGTACCTGGATTCGAACCAGGGAATGCCGGTATCAAAAACCGGTGCCTTACCGCTTGGCGATACCCCATCCGGCTGCCGAAGACTGAAATGGTGCGGGAGGCGAGACTTGAACTCGCACACCTTGCGGCGCCAGAACCTAAATCTGGTGCGTCTACCAATTTCGCCACTCCCGCAAAAAGATGGTGGCTACGACGGGAATCGAACCTGTGACCCCATCATTATGAGTGATGTGCTCTAACCAACTGAGCTACGTAGCCATCTTTTTTCGCGTTACCTTCATCGGCGTTGCGGGGCGCATTATGCGTATTGAGCTTTGTAGCGTCAACAAATTTTTTGCCGTTTTTTGCCTTAACGCGCCTGTTTGTCTGGCTTGTAACCAGGCTGATGATTTATTCGGCAATTTTCGATCGTATCCGCGTCAGATGCAAGAAAAAGGGGCCACAATGGGCCCCTTATACGCATAAAGAAAATGCTTATTTGTACGCTGACTGATGCACGCCTACCGCACGTCCGGACGGATCGTCCATCGATTTAAACGCTTCATCCCACTCAATGGCTTTCGCCGACGAACAGGCCACGGATGGACCGCCCGGAACGCACTCTGCCGCGCTTGGCAGCGGGAACAGCTCCTCAAAGATTTCGCGGTACAGATACGCTTCTTTCGAGGTTGGCGTGTTGTGCGGGAAGCGGAAATGCGCGGTCGCCAGCTGCTGCTCGCTAATCTGCTTCGCCGCCACTTCTTTCAGCGTGTCAATCCAGCTGTAGCCTACGCCATCAGAGAACTGCTCTTTCTGACGCCACGCCACGCTCTCCGGCAGGTAAGAGGAGAAACATTCACGCAGAATGTGTTTTTCCATCTTACCGTTGCTGCCGCACATTTTGTCTTCCGGGTTGATGCGCATCGCCACATCAAGGAATTTCTTGTCGAGGAACGGCACACGCGCTTCCACGCCCCATGCCGACATCGCTTTGTTAGCGCGCGCGCAGTCAAACATGTGCAGCGCCAGCAGCTTACGCACGTTTTCTTCGTGGAACTCCTGGGCGTTCGGTGCTTTATGGAAGTAGAGGTAACCACCAAACACTTCATCCGCGCCTTCACCGGACAGCACCATTTTGATGCCCATCGCTTTGATTTTACGCGACATCAGATACATCGGTGTCGACGCGCGAATGGTGGTCACATCGTAGGTTTCGATGTGGTAAATCACATCGCGGATCGCATCCAGACCTTCCTGCACGGTGAAGTGAATTTCATGGTGCACGGTACCGAGGTGATCGGCCACCGCCTGCGCCGCTTTCAGATCCGGCGATCCTTCCAGACCGACGGCAAACGAGTGCAGCTGCGGCCACCATGCATCGCTCTTGTCCTGATCTTCCACTCGTTTGGCGGCATAGCGCTTGGTCACCGCAGAGATGATGGAAGAGTCGAGTCCGCCGGACAGCAGCACGCCGTACGGTACGTCTGACATCAGGTGACTCTTCACTGACTCTTCCAGCGCGTGCTTCAGGCCAGCGGCATCGGTGGTGTTTTGCGCCACGGCGGCAAAATCCATCCAGTCACGCTGCCAGTAACGACGGATTTCGCCATCGGTGCTGGAGAGGTAGCTTCCCGGCGGGAATTCTTTGATGCTGCGGCACACCGGCACCAGCGCTTTCATTTCAGAAGCAACATACAGGTTGCCGTGCTCATCGTTGCCCATATAGAGCGGAATAATACCGATGTGATCGCGGCCAATCAGATACTGCTGTTTGACGCTGTCCCACAGAATGAAGGCGAACATGCCCTGCAGGTCGTCGAGGAAGTCGAGGCCTTTTTCCTGATACAGCGCGAGGATGACTTCGCAGTCTGAACCCGTCTGGAACGCGTAGCGATCGCTCAGTTCCGCGCGCAGCGCCTGGTGGTTATAAATTTCGCCGTTAACAGCCAGTACGTGGGTGTGATCCGCGTTGTACAGCGGCTGGGCGCCGTTGTTCACGTCAACGATGGACAGGCGCTCGTGCACCAGAATGGCTTTCTCATCAGCGAAGACGCCTGACCAGTCCGGGCCGCGGTGACGCATCAGACGGGAACATTCCAGCGCTTTCTTGCGCAGTTCAACAGGATCGGTCTTCAGATCCAGCACACCAAAAATCGAACACATAACTGACTCCTGATCTCACCCTGTGGCGATGTTATTGACTTGTTTGTCCGGCAGACTGCGCTGCGTGATGTATAAGAAAATGCGCTAATTGATAGTGGTAACGCAAGCGAAATCACCAAATACTGATAAAAAGATTGTTGGCGTGAAGTAATGTTGAATTTTATTCAAAAAATTAACGATTAAATTAGATGGTGTCTAATGAATTGTCAGAAGTGATGGTTTTGTGCGCAACCGATGAGGCCGCGTCAGCGGCTGAATCACAGCGCTATGCCAGACACATAAAAAAGCCCTGCACACCGTAACGGCGAGCAGGGCCATAAGCAGACAGCATGACGCGAATCAGAACAGGTCGATATCAGCCACGGAAGGGTAGATCCAGTCCGGACGGAACGGCATGGCGTCGATATCGCTCAGCGTAGAGACGCCGGACAGCACCAGAATGGTTTCCAGACCGGCCTGGAAGCCAGCCAGAATATCGGTGCGCAGGTTATCGCCCACAATCACCGTCTCTTCTGAATGCGCATGCATTTTATTCAGTGCGGCGCGCATGATGTAAGGGCTGGGCTTACCGACATAAAACGGTTTGCGGCCGGAGATGGTTTCGATACCGGCACAGAGCGCGCCACAGGCCGGCACAAAGCCGCGTGCGTGGGTATCGGGATTGGTCGCGATAAAACGCGCACCGTTAGCCACAAAGAAGGCGGCTTTATGCATCATCTCCCAGTTAAACGATCGCGTCTCGCCGACGATGACGAAATCCGGGTTGACGTCAGTTATGGTAAAACCGGCCTTATACAGTTCATGAATCAGCGCGCCTTCACCAATCACGTAGGCTTTTTTGCCCTCCTGACGACGCAGGAAATCCGCGGTGGCCATGGCGGAGGTGTAAAACACCGAATCCGGGATGTCGACGCCGGCGTTGGCAAAGCGGTTGGCCAGATCCTGCGCAGTTTGTGACGGATAGTTGGTCAGTACCACCAGCGGCATCTCTTTTTCCAGAATGCGCTGCAGGAATTCGTTTGCGCCTTTCACGGCGGTATTGTCGTGCATCAACACGCCGTCGATGTCACAGATTACGCTTTTGATGGTCATAGGTGGCTTCCGGTCGGGCCTGCCAGCCGGCAGGCTTTCTATTATTCTTCCAGCAGGTGCTGCAGCAGAATGCCATTCAGCATAGCGCGTTTTGCCAGCGCGAAAGCGCCAATTGCCGAACGATGGTCCAGCTCTGACCGCACCACGGGCAGATTTTTGCGAAACGCGTTCAACGCCTGGGTGTTAATGCAGCCCTCAATCGCCGGGAACAGCACTTTATCGGCATCGGTAATTTCGCCGGCCAGCACCACTTTTTGCGGGTTAAACAGGTTAATGGCGATAGCGATCGCTTTGCCGAGATAGCGGCCAACGTACTCGATCACTTCGCAGGCCAGCGCGTCGCCCTGATTGGCGGCGCGACAGATTTGCGGCATCTGGCAATCATCCAGCGTCAGGCTGCTGGGATAACCCTGATTGAGCAGGTGGCGCACGCGGTTCTCAATCGCGCCGTTGGCGGCGATGGTTTCGAGGCAGCCAAAGTTGCCACAGTGGCAGCGTTCGCCGAGCGGATCGACCTGAATGTGGCCAATCTCACCTACGTTGCCATTGCTGCCGAGAAAAATGTGGCCGTTAGCGATGATGCCGGCGCCGGTTCCGCGGTGTAAACGCACCAGAATGGAGTCTGCACAGTCGCGACTTGCACCGAAATAGTGCTCAGCCAGCGCCAGGCTGCGGATATCGTGGCCGACAAAACTGGTGACGTTAAAGCGTTTTTTCAGGCTCGCCACCAGCGGCCAGTGGCTGACGGCAATGTGCGGCATGTAGCGAATGATGCCGTTAATCGGGTCGACCAGCCCCGGCAGGATCACCGCGATAGCGATCAGCTCATGAATTTTACGCTGGTGCGCGCTCATAAAGGCACTGATGGCGTTGAACAGCGCGTTCTCCAGCGTCTCCTGGGTGCGCTCCGGCAACGGATAATCTTCCTGCGCCAGCGATTTTCCGCTGAGATCGAACAGCGTCAGCGTGGCATCGTTGCGCCCCAGGCGCACGCCGATGGTATGAAAATGGCGGGTTTCGGTGATGATGGAGATGGCGCGGCGCCCACCGGTGGAGGCCTGTTGCTCCACCTCTTTGATGAGGCCGCGTTCGATAAGCTGACGGGTAATTTTGGTGACGCTGGCGGGCGCAAGCTGGCTGAGTTCGGCAATCTGAATACGCGAAATCGGCCCCTGTTGATCAATCAGCCGGTAAACAGCTGCACTGTTAAGTTGTTTGACAAGATCGACATTTCCTATTTGAGTCTGGCCGCCAGTGGTCATTCAGTACTTACTCGCTGAGGACGTTGTCTCCGTTGACGAACGTCTTAGTGATTTGATAATCGCGGGTAAAGACAGTGAGGTTGGCGACTTTTCCTGCTTCCACCGTACCAAACTGCTTTTCCACACCCATTGCCCTTGCCGGATACAGGGTCGCCATGCGCAGCGCTTCGTCCAGCGCGATACCACAATGTTCCACGCTATTCTGCACCGCTTCAATCATCGTCAGCGCAGATCCGCTCAGGGTACCGTTCTCATCTACGCACAGGCCGTCGCGATAGTATATTGTTTTACCTGCAAAAATGAATTGATCAATCGACGCACCGGCTGGCGCGGTGGCATCGGTCACCAGCACCAGTTTGTCGCCTTTGATTCGTTTTGCATTGCGCACGTTAGCGTAATTGACATGTAAACCGTCTGCAATAATGCCGCAGTATACATCAGGCGAATCAAACAGCGCACCGATAAGACCTGGCTCACGACCGCTAAAGGCGCTCATGGCGTTATACAGGTGGGTGGCAAAAGTGACGCCCGCGCTGATGCCCGCTTTGGCTTCGGCATAGGTGGCATTGGAGTGACCGGACGACACAATAATCCCGGCGTCACGCAGCTGGCGAATCACCGCGCTGCCCGCATTTTCCGGCGCCAGCGTAACTTTGGTGATGACGTCAGCGTTGGCGCACAGGAAATCCACCAGATCCGCATCCGGCAGACGAATCAGCTGCGGATTGTGGGTGCCTTTCTTCTCTTTATTCAGCCACGGACCTTCCAGATGCAGGCCCAGCGCCTGATTCTGATGCTTCGCCAGGTAAGCACGCATGGTTTCAATTGCGCGCTTCATCAGTTCATCACTGCTGGTAATCAGCGTCGGTAAATAGCTGGTGCAGCCGGATTTTTCATTGGCGCGCTGCATGATCTCCAGCGTTTCCACGCTCAGGGCATTGATGTCATCGTTGAACTGCACGCCGCCGCAGCCGTTGAGCTGCAGGTCGATAAATCCGGGAGCGATGAACGCACCAGCCACATCTTGTTGTGGAATCGCGGCGTCCAGCGCATCGCGCGGGCAGACACGCTCAATCAGGCCATTGGCAATCACCACGGCGTGATTGTCCAGAACTTCATGACCGGTAAAAATCCGGCCGTTAACTAATGCGTACATCATCTCTTCTCCCGGCTGAACCTGCTGCGCTTAACAGCAGGCTTTCTACAACGTGTTGTTACACACCCTTCATATTTTCCGCTTCCATTTCGCGGAAATATTTCACGGTTTTCACTTTCAGTTCCATGGTGGCTGGCTCATCACACACCACCACCGCTTTCGGGTGCAGCTGCAGGCAGCTGATGGTCCACATGTGGTTGACGTTACCTTCTACCGCCGCCTGCAGCGCCTGGGCTTTGACGTGGCCGGTCACCAGAATCATCACTTCTTCCGCATCCAGTAGCGTGCCGACGCCCACGGTCAGGGCATATTTAGGCACCTGATCAACATCGCCGTTGAAGAAACGCGAGTTCGCCACACGGGTGTCGTGCGTCAGGGTTTTAATGCGGGTGCGGGAAGAGAGCGAAGAAGCCGGCTCGTTGAACGCAATGTGGCCATCGTTGCCGACGCCGCCCATAAACAGGTGGATTTTACCCAGCGCGCGGATCTTCTCTTCGTATTGGCGACATTCTGCGTCAATATCTTCGGCATTGCCATTCAGAAGATTGATATTTTCTGGTTGAATATCAACGTGATCGAAAAAGTTACGGTACATAAAGCTGTGATAGCTTTCCGGATGCTCTTTCGGCAGACCGACATACTCATCCATATTGAAGGTGATCACGTGTTTGAAACTAACCTGGCCCGCTTTATGCATCTCGATCAGGTGCTTGTAGGCTTCCAGCGGCGTACCGCCGGTTGGCAGTCCCAGCACAAAGGGACGGTCTGCGCTGGGTTTAAAGGCATTGATGCGATTAACGATATGGCGTGCAGCCCATTTACCCACCTGGGTCGGTGTGGCCAAAGGGATCAGTCTCATGTCTTCACCTCAGTTAAGATTGGAAAGTTAGGGTCGCGTTTACTGCTGCAGCTGGCTGCTTATAGGGTAACCCGTTTGCGCGCTCGCGGCGTTGGAAAAGTGCGACCTGATATTTTTCATCATAAAATAAGTTTGTGGTGGTGGCTAGCATTTCGCAGTGAAAAACGTCCATTTTGGTGATTAAAGTCACAGTTACACTGGTTTTAATTTGCGAGGCGAATTAATTTATCTTTACACTGCGCCTCGTGGTGAAGTGTGTCATCAAGGTACCGGGTGCCGGGATAATAAAATCAACCCGCATCACGGCAAAACGCCAGTCTCATAGGGGGAGAATAAGGTGAGTATTTTAGGATATCTGCAAAAGGTCGGCCGCGCGCTTATGGTGCCGGTAGCGACCCTGCCGGCAGCGGCAATCCTGATGGGGGTAGGTTACTGGATCGATCCGGACAGCTGGGGCGCAGGCAATGCGCTGGCAGCACTGCTGATCAAATCGGGTTCTGCCATCATCGACAACATGTCCGTGCTGTTCGCCATCGGTGTGGCTTACGGCATGTCAAAAGATAAAGACGGTGCAGCGGCATTAACCGGCTTTGTAGGTTTCCTCGTGGTTACTACCCTGTGTTCACCCGCCGCGGTGGCCATGATTCAGAAAATGCCAGTGGAGCAGGTGCCTGCCGCCTTCGGTAAAATCAATAACCAGTTTGTCGGCATCCTGGTGGGCATTCTCTCGGCGGAAGTTTATAACCGCTTCAGCCACGTTGAGCTGCCTAAGGCGCTGTCGTTCTTCAGCGGTCGCCGTCTGGTGCCGATCCTGGTCTCCTTCCTGATGATCGTGGTCGCCTTTATCCTGATGTACGTCTGGCCGATCATTTTCGGCGGTCTGGTGAGCTTTGGTGAGCACATCCAGAAACTGGGCTCGGTCGGTGCGGGCGTGTACGCCTTCTTTAACCGTCTGCTGATTCCGGTTGGCCTGCACCACGCGCTGAACTCGGTGTTCTGGTTCGACGTGGCGGGCATCAACGACATTCCGAAATTCCTGGGTGGCGCGCAGTCAATTGCCAACGGTACTGGCATACCGGGTATCACCGGTCGCTATCAGGCGGGCTTCTTCCCGATCATGATGTTCGGTCTGCCGGGTGCGGCGCTGGCAATCTATCACTGCTCACGCCCGGAAAACCGCGCCAAAGTCGGTGGTATCATGCTGGCAGCGGCTTTTGCAGCCTTCTTCACCGGCATCACCGAGCCACTGGAATTCTCCTTCATGTTTGTGGCACCGGTGCTGTATGTCATCCACGCCGTGCTGACCGGTATTTCGGTCTTCATCGCTGCCAGCATGCACTGGATTGCCGGTTTCGGTTTCAGTGCCGGTCTGGTGGACATGGTGCTGTCGACGCGTAACCCGCTGGCGGTGCACTGGTGGATGCTGATCCCGCAGGGTCTGGTGTTCTTCGTCATCTACTATGTGGTGTTCCGCTTCACCATTCAGAAATTCAACCTGCTGACGCCGGGCCGCGAGCTGGCTGCCGGTGATGAGACAGACGGCTACGACGTCAACGTTGATCACAGCAGCAACGGTGAGAGCGAAACCGAATCTCTGGCGCGTCGCTATATCGGCGCGGTGGGCGGTTCTGACAACCTGACCAACATCGACGCCTGCATTACCCGTCTGCGCCTGAATGTGAAAGACTCGGCGCAGGTGAATGAGAGTGTGGCTAAACGCCTCGGTGCTTCTGGCGTGATCCGCCTTAACAAGCAGAGCGTGCAGATCATTGTTGGTACGCAGGCCGAAAGCATTGCGACCGCCATGAAAACCGTACTGAGCAAAGGCCCGGTGGCCGGCGCAGCGGCACCTGCTGCGGCAACCACCGCCGCGCCTGCGGCTGCTCAGCCCCAGGCCGTGCGCAACAGCGAGAAAAAGGTGATTGCAACGCTGCTGGCACCGGTCAGTGGCGAAGTGGTAGCGCTGGAAAACGTGCCGGATGAAGCCTTCGCCAGCAAAGCGGTAGGCGATGGTCTGGCGATCAAACCGAGCGATAAAACTGTCGTCGCGCCGGTGGCGGGTACCGTGGTGAAAATCTTCAACACCAACCATGCATTCTGCCTTGAAGCCGAAAATGGCGTCGAGATTGTCGTGCACATGGGTCTCGATACCGTCGCGCTGGAAGGTAAAGGGTTTACCCGTCTGGTGGAAGAGGGCGCAACCGTCACAGCGGGCCAGCCGATCCTCGAAATGGATCTGGACTTCCTCAACGCCAATGCGCGTTCGATGATCAGCCCGGTGGTGGTCAGCAACAGCGATGATTTTGCTGGTCTGAATCTGCTGGCAGGCGGTACCGTGGTGGCAGGCGTTACGCCGCTGTATGAAGTGAAAAATTAACACGTTTTGAGCGTCACTGAAGGCAGGAAGCAATTCCTGCCTTTTTTGTTTTAAAACGACCAACAAACGGTTGTTTCCCTTCAGCGCTTTGTGGATCATACTCCGTTACTTCGTGGTACAAATCACCCGCTATTGTTTTGAGGATTTTGAGATGAGTGAGGCTGAAGCCCGCCCAACGAACTTTATTCGTCAGATCATCGACGAAGATTTGGCGAGCGGTAAGCACAACAGTGTGCATACCCGTTTCCCGCCTGAGCCCAATGGTTACCTGCATATTGGCCATGCAAAATCGATCTGCCTGAACTTTGGTATCGCACAAGATTATCAGGGGCAGTGCAACCTGCGTTTCGACGACACCAATCCGGTCAAAGAGGATATGGAGTTCGTTGAATCGATCAAGAATGATGTGCAATGGCTGGGCTTTGAGTGGAGCGGCAACATTCGTTACTCCTCTGACTACTTTGACCAACTGTTCAACTACGCGGTTGAGCTGATCAACAAAGGCCTGGCCTACGTTGACGAGCTGTCGCCAGAGCAGATCCGTGAATACCGCGGCACGCTAACCGCGCCGGGCAAAAACAGCCCGTATCGCGATCGCAGCGTGGAAGAGAACCTGGCGCTGTTCCAGAAGATGCGTGATGGCGGCTTCGAAGAGGGCAAAGCCTGCCTGCGTGCCAAAATCGACATGGCATCCAGCTTTATTGTGATGCGCGATCCGGTGCTGTACCGCATTAAATTTGCCGAACACCACCAGACTGGCAACAAGTGGTGCATCTATCCGATGTACGACTTTACCCATTGCATCTCTGATGCGCTGGAAGGCATCACCCATTCCCTGTGTACGCTGGAGTTCCAGGATAACCGTCGTCTCTACGACTGGGTGCTGGATAACATCACTATTCCGGTGCATCCGCGTCAGTACGAGTTTTCGCGCCTGAATCTGGAATATGCGGTGATGTCGAAGCGTAAGCTGACGCAGCTGGTGAGCGAGAAGATTGTTGAAGGCTGGGACGATCCGCGCATGCTGACCGTATCCGGTCTGCGCCGTCGTGGCTATAGCGCGGCGTCAATCCGCGAATTCTGCCGCCGTATCGGTGTGACCAAGCAGGACAACATTGTTGAGATGGCGTCGCTGGAGTCGTGCATTCGTGACGACCTCAACGAGAACGCGCCGCGCGCTATGGCGGTGCTGGATCCGCTGAAAGTGGTGATCGAGAACCTGCCGGCCGGGCATGAAGAAATCATCAGCATGCCGAACCACCCGAACAAACCGGAGATGGGCACGCGTGAGGTGCCGTTCAGCCGTGAGGTGTGGATCGATCGCGCCGACTTCCGTGAAGAGGCCAACAAGCAGTACAAACGTCTGGTGCTGGGTAAAGAAGTTCGTCTGCGCAACGCTTATGTCATTCGTGCCGAGCGCGTGGCGAAAGATGAAGCCGGCAACATCACCTGCATCTACGCTACCTGCGATGTCGACACCCTGAGCAAAGATCCGGCCGATGGCCGTAAGGTGAAAGGCGTTATCCATTGGGTATCGGCGATTCACGCGCTGCCTGCCGAATTCCGCCTGTACGATCGTCTGTTCAGCGTGCCAAACCCGGGCGCGGCCGAGGATTTCCTCACCACCATCAATCCGAACTCGCTGGAGATCAAACAGGGCTTCGTTGAGCCGGGTCTGCGTGCCGCCAGCGCGCTGGCACCGTATCAGTTTGAGCGCGAAGGTTACTTCTGCGCTGATAGCGTGTACTCGCAGCCGTCGAAACTGGTGTTCAACCGCACCGTGGGTCTGCGTGATACCTGGGCAAAAATCGGCGAATAATTTTACTGCTTGATAGCACGATATGATCAGCAAAGGGCGAGCAATCGCCCTTTTTTATTGCCCGTTATCTGCAAACGGGAATCGATTATGCTGAACCAGACAAAAAACAGTAATTGCGCGCGATTACGACTAATCTGACTTTAATAAAATTAACTAATTTACCCGTGTGAAATCGTTATTTTCAGGTAGGCTATGCGCTCTTAAATGTTGCTGTGCGGGTTAGCGAAGGAAGAAAAATGACAAGTCTCGCTCTGGAAGCCAAACATAGCGTGGTGGTTTTACATCAGCTTATCGAACGTATTTTTAATCAGGCCGAAGGCAGCGATGACAGTATGGATCTGCTGCTGTCGCACTTTCATCCCGACTTCAAAATGGTGACGCCGCAAGGCAAACAGCTCGATCTCAATGACACTGAAACCCTGTTTCGCAAACTGCACGGGCAGCGGGAAGGGATGCGAATCGCCACCAGTGAGCATGCCATCATTTCCCAGCAGCAGCAGGAAGTGACCATTCAGTATCACGAACTGCAAATGCTTAACGGCAACAACCAGACCCGCATTTCGCTGGCGGTGCTGGACTGCAGCACGCCGGTTCCGCGCTGGCGCTATTTGCAGGAAACGCTGGTCGCCTGAACGCAGCCATAAAAAAACCGGTGCCTGGCACCGGTTTTTTTATACTGCATAGCATATTCAATTACTGATCGTGGAGCGTCTCGTCTTCGCGGCAGTCTCCCAGCGCACAGTGGCCGTATAGATACAGGCTGTGGTTGCTGAGTTTAATACCGTGGCGTGTCGCAATCTCACGCTGACGCGTTTCGATAGATTCATCGCTGAACTCGATCACTTTGCCGCAGTCGAGGCAAATCAGGTGATCGTGGTGATGCTGCTGGGTCAGTTCGAACACGGATTTCCCGCCTTCGAAGTTATGACGCGTCACGATGCCGGCGTCGTCAAACTGGTTCAGAACACGGTATACCGTCGCCAGACCAATCTCTTCGCCCATGTCGATCAGGCGTTTGTACAAATCTTCCGCACTGACATGATGGGACTCGGGTCCGGGTCCCTGAAGCACTTCCAGAATCTTCAGTCTGGGCAGCGTGACTTTCAGGCCAGCCTTTTTCAATGCGGAGTTGTTGTCAGTCATGCGGATATTGTCCTGTTACTTTGCTAGTCACTTACGGCGCAAAGGCCTTGAATGTGTGGTCAACGCGCATTCTCATTTGCGTCTCATTATAGAGCTCAGCCTGCGAAATGAAAACCGGCTGCGGCGGACAATTCCCCGGATGCTGTAAGGAGAAATGTCGTGAGCCTCAGCGGGATCGTGCAGATCGATGTTCCTTTTCGCGCAGTCTCAGTCTGATGCCCGAGGAATAAGCAGATGACCGTTGCGGGTATTCTACAGAATTGAGGGAAAAAGTTAAAAAACCGTAGCTATTATTTTTATAGGTAATTCCATTGCCCGATGTGAGCCAGCGCCCACATCGGACAGGAAAGCATCAGGCTTCGATGATCGCCTGCAGCTGCAGCTCGTCAAAGATCTGCTTAACCCATTTGTCGACGCGCTCGTTAGTCAGTTCAGGCTGACGATCTTCATCGATGGCGAGGCCGAGGAAGTGTTTGTCGTCTGCCAGTCCTTTAGAGGCTTCGAAGTGGTAACCTTCGGTTGGCCAGTGGCCCACAATCACTGCGCCGTTTGGCTCAATGATGTCGCGAATGGTGCCCATCGCGTCACAGAAGTACTCGGCATAATCTTCCTGATCGCCGCAGCCAAACAGCGCTACCAGCTTACCGTTGAAATCAATCTCTTCCAGCGTCGGGAAGAAGTCATCCCAGTCGCACTGGGCTTCACCGTAGTACCAGGTCGGAATACCCAGCAGCAGAATATCGAATGCTTCGAGATCTTCTTTGGTGCTCTTAGCAATGTCATGCACTTCGGCGACATCTTTACCCAGTTGTTTCTGGATCATTTTTGCAATGTTTTCAGTGTTGCCGGTATCGCTGCCGAAGAAAATGCCTACGATTGCCATGGAGTGAGTAACCTCTTAAATCCTGATTGTGAAAGTAAGTCAGAAGACGACACAGTTATGCGAATGATAGCAGACCGGCGAAAAGCGCGGAATGTGTAAAGCGCTGAGTTTGTGTTCCAGCGTGCGGTCTGCGCACGTTACGCCAGTTTGAGCTGCGCCAGCAGCATTTGTTCAATCAGTTCACTGCGGCTGATGTTCTGCTGCTCGGCCAGCGTATTAAGCGCGTCGACCGCTTCGCTGGACATTTTCAGCTCAACGCGGCGCAGGCCGCGCACCCGGTCGCGCTTCAGCTGGTTGCGCTTATTAATGCGCAGCTGCTCATCACGCGACAGCGGACTGGTTTTAGGGCGACCGGGACGCCGCTCGTCTGCGAAGAGATCGAGCGTGGTACGATCTGTCTGTTCTTTTGCCATGGTTTGTGAAACTGCGTGGGCGCGAACGGCGGAAAGGCGCTGCGCGATTTAAACATTTATCGGCCCGACCGCGGCGAAAAAAGCATCCGCGGCAAATTTTTAGCGCGACATCATACTCCAGCGCCCGGCGCGACGCCAACCCTAAACCGCCCGTAGCAAGCTTTTGCTTTTACAGGTTAAAAAAGCGGCGCACCGCGCGCAGTACGGCATCGGGTTTTTCGGCATGCACCCAGTGGCCGGCACCGCTGATAATGTGCGCCTGCGCCTGCGGGAACTGGCGCAGCAGCGCATCACGGTGCTGATTGTCCAGATAGGGTGAATCACCGCCGCGAATAAACAGCGCCGGATGAGGCCACGCGGGCACCTCCTGCCAGCCGGAGAGTACCGGATAATTGTCCCATAACACCGGCACGTTAAAGCGCCATTCGCCTTCATGGAAAGATTTCAGAATGAACTGAATCACGCCTTCTTCGCGCACGTGTTCACGCATCACGTCGGCCGCAGCGCTGCGGCGCGTGACGCCAGCTGCACTGACCGCGCGGATTGCCGCGAAGATCTCATCGTGGCGTCGCGTCTGGTAATCCACCGGCGCGATATCGATCAGCACCATTTTGCCAATTCGTTCGGGCGCAACGGCGCTCAGCGCCATGGCAATTTTGCCGCCCATTGAGTGGCCGATAACATCAACCCGTTCGATGTGGTGCGCATCCAGCGTATCGACCATATCCTGCGCCAGCGCAGCGTAGTGCATCTCTTCGCTGCGCGGTGACAGGCCGTGGTTACGGACATCCACCTGCAGCGTGGGTCGTGCATCGCGCACGCCGCGCGCCAGTACGCCGAGGTTATCCAGGCTACCAAACAGGCCATGAATTAACAGAATGGGCTGGGCATCAGGGGCAGATTGTTCAGTTTGCAGACGGGCGTTCAAAATCATGGCTAAAGTTCTTTCGGTTGAGACCTGGGCTTAGGGTATCATGGATTCACCTGTCCCGGCGCCAGGCGGTCAGGCATTAGGGCATATTCCGACTTTTGCCCGTAAACGATGCCAGCGCTATCGGCTGTCGCGGATTTAACTTTATAATCCTTATGTTAGAGCCCGCTCACATTTTGCACGACCGGATTTTGTTAAGGCCTTTGCAAAGTAGCGTGGTTCTGCCATTTGCCAGAATCGCACGGAAAAAGATGAAAACGATTGAAGTTGACGAAGAACTCTACCGTTATATTGCCAGCCACACGCAGCACATTGGTGAAAGCGCCTCGGACATTTTGCGCCGTATGCTGAAATTCACTGCCGGCCAGAGCGCATCCGCTGCGCCAGCGGCGAATGCGGCGGTAAAAGAAGCACCGGCTGCACGCAGCGAAGCGCGACCTCAGGATCGCGTGCGCGCCGTGCGTGAGCTGCTGCTGTCTGACGAGTATGCGGAGCAGAAGAAGGCGGTTAATCGCTTCATGCTGATCCTGTCAACGCTTTATCGTCTTGATCCGGCAGCCTTTGCTGATGCCACTGCCTCGCTGCAGGGCCGCACCCGCGTCTACTTTGCGGGTGACGAGCACACGCTGCTGCAAAATGGCACCCATACTAAGCCGAAGCACGTCCCCGGCACGCCGTACTGGGTGATCACCAATACCAATACAGGTCGTAAATGCAGCATGGTGGAACACATCATGCTTGCCATGCAGTTCCCGCAGGAACTGGCAGAGAAAGTTTGCGGCACCATTTAAACCGAAGCGTCAGGGAGAAGCGCCAATGGCCAATCACCCCCGTGCCGGGCAACCTGCCCAGCAGAGCGATTTGATTAACGTTGCACAATTAACCTCGCAGTACTACGTCCTGAAGCCGGATGCGGCGAACCCGGACCATGCGGTGAAATTTGGCACCTCCGGCCACCGCGGCAGCGCGGGACGTCATAGCTTCAACGAAGTACACATTCTGGCGATTGCGCAGGCGATCGCTGAAGAGCGTAAAAAGAACGGCATCACCGGCCCGTGCTACGTAGGTAAAGACACCCATGCGCTGTCTGAGCCGGCGATCCTGTCAGTGCTGGAAGTGCTGGCCGCCAACGGCGTTGATGTGATTGTGCAGCAGGACAACGGCTATACGCCGACGCCGGCGATCTCCAACGCCATTCTGGAGCACAACAAGCGCGGCGGCGCGCAGGCGGACGGTATCGTGATTACCCCGTCGCATAACCCGCCAGAAGACGGTGGCATCAAGTACAATCCGCCGAACGGTGGACCGGCTGACACCAACGTCACCAAAGTGGTGGAAGATCGCGCGAATCAGTTGATCAAAGGTGAGCTGAAAGAGGTTAAGCGTCTGGCGCTGGATCAGGCGTGGGCCAGTGGCCACATCGTTGAGCAGGATCTGATCCAGCCATACGTTGAAGGTCTGGCGCAGGTGATTGACTTCCCGGCGATCCAGAAAGCCGGCCTGAAAATCGGTGTCGATCCGCTCGGCGGTTCCGGCATGGCCTACTGGCAGCGCATTGCTGAGCACTACCAGCTGGATCTGACCATCGTCAATGATGCCATCGATCAGACGTTCCGCTTCATGCATCTGGATAAAGATGGCGTGGTGCGCATGGACTGTTCGTCCGAGTGCGCGATGGCCGGTCTGCTGGCGTACAAAGACAAGTTCGATCTGGCCTTCGGTAACGATCCGGATTACGACCGTCACGGCATCGTCACGCCCGCCGGTCTGATGAACCCGAACCACTATCTGGCGGTAGCGATCAACTACCTGTTCCAGCACCGTCCGCAGTGGGGCAAAGAGGTGGCCGTCGGTAAAACGCTGGTTTCCAGCGCGATGATTGACCGCGTGGTGAACGACATTAGTCGCAAGCTGGTGGAAGTCCCGGTCGGCTTCAAATGGTTCGTGGATGGTCTGTTCGACGGCAGCTTTGGCTTTGGCGGCGAAGAGAGCGCCGGCGCCTCGTTCCTGCGTTTTGACGGCTCCGCCTGGTCAACAGACAAAGACGGCATTATCCTGTGTCTGCTGGCGGCGGAAATCACTGCGGTTACCGGTAAGAACCCGCAGCAGCACTATGATGAGCTGGCCGCGCGTTTTGGTGCGCCAAGCTACAACCGTCTGCAGGCACCTGCCACTTCCGCGCAGAAAGCGGCACTGTCGAAGCTGTCACCTGAAATGGTCAGCGCCGATACGCTGGCGGGCGACCCGATCACCGCACGTCTGACCGCGGCACCGGGCAACGGCGCCTCGATTGGTGGTCTGAAAGTGATGACTGAAAACGGCTGGTTCGCGGCACGTCCGTCCGGCACGGAAGACGCCTACAAAATCTATTGTGAGAGCTTCCTCGGCGCTGAGCATCGCCAGCAGATCGAGAAAGAAGCGGTAGAAATTGTCAGTGAAGTGCTGAAAAACGCCTGACAGGGCATCCTGCGTGAAGAAGGCCGCGTTTGCGGCCTTTTTTTATGGCATGAAGCGATAGCCGATGCCGGTTTCTGTCAGCAGGTGCGTCGGCTGGGTGGGGTTGGCTTCCAGCTTTTGCCGCAGGTGTCCCATATAGATGCGCAGATAATGGCTGTGTTCAACGGCGTTAGGCCCCCACACCTGGTTAAGCAACTGGCGCTGGGTCAGCACTTTGCCGGCGTTATTCAGCAGCAGGCTGAGCAGGCGAAATTCGGTCGGTGTCAGATGTACCTCTTCACCGCTGCGCAGCACGCGCCGCGCGGCGAGATCAACGCTCACTTCGCCAAACTGCACCAGCGGTTCCGGCTGGCTGCGCTGATGACGACGCAGCGCCACGCGCACGCGCGCCAGCAGTTCGCCGATACCAAACGGCTTGGTGAGATAGTCGTCAGCGCCGGCATCCAGCGCCTCGATTTTATCCTGCTCATCGCTGCGCGCCGACAGCACAATCACCGGCATGCTGCTCCACTGCCGCACTTCGCGGATGAAGGCATTGCCATCGCCGTCCGGTAAACCGAGATCGAGAATCACCAAATCCGGTTTGCGCGTAGCCGCTTCAATCAGGCCGCGCTGCAGCTGCTCCGCTTCCACAATCTTCAGGCCTTCGCTCTCCAGCGCCAGGCGCACGAAACGGCGAATCTCCTTTTCATCTTCGACAATCAAGATGGTCGTCACGCTGACTCCTGCGGCAAATAAGGTTAACGCATTACTTTAACAATAAACCGCGACGGCGTCCGTCACGATCTCAGTAACTCGCCGTGATCCGAAATTTTACAAAAATGTAACTTCCTTTCATTCCGGCCAGGAAATGACTGAAAAAAGATCAAAATAGTGGTCGGATGAGTAGTAAAATTACACAACCAGGCGTAATATCTGATGCAGATCACATTTCAAAGCAAAATTTACCACGAGGAGGCATTGATGTATCAGGCATATCCACTCGCCAAAATTGTGCTGCGCCGTGTGCTGGTGGTATTGATTGGCGTACTGGCGCTGCCAGTGATGCTGTTCCGCCAGGATCGCGCGCGCTTCTACAGTTATCTGCACCGCATGTGGTGCAAAACCAGCACCAAACCGGTCTGGCTGGCGCAATCGGAAGCGGCAGGCGGTATCTACTGGTAACCCCCGGCTTCGCGGTGATAACCCGGTGACCTCGCTCGAGGCACCGGGTTTTTTTATCTTAAAGTGGTGCGACAAACGCATTGTCCCGCTGTTATCTCGCGGCATTTCAGCTACACTTAAACCTCTACAAGATTTTGGAGGTTGTACAAGTATGAGCGAGAAAATTCCTGTAGGTATCAGTGCCTGCCTGCTCGGGGATAGCGTCCGATTCGATGGCGGCCACAAGCGTTTTGCCTTTGCAACTGACGAGCTCGCGCCATTTGTGCGCTTCGAACCGGTCTGCCCGGAAATGGCCATCGGTCTGCCGACGCCGCGCCCGGCGCTGCGGCTGGTCAAACAGAGCGACGATCAGATCCACCTGTGTTTCAGTAAAGACGGCGGGGAAGAGCTGACCGACGACATGGCCCGCTGGTCTGCGGAGCGTGTCAAATCGCTGCACCATCTGTGCGGCTACATCCTGTGTGCCAAATCGCCGAGCTGCGGACTGGAGCGCGTGCGCGTCTACGAGCCTGACACTAACAACAATCGCAAAGCCGGCACCGGCGTGTTCACCTCATTCCTGCAAAAAGAGCTGCCGTGGCTGCCGCTGGAAGAGGATGGACGCCTGCACGATGATGCGATCCGCGAAAACTTCATGGGGCGCGTCTATGCGCTGCATGAGTTCAACGAAATGTGGCGCAGCGGGCTGACGCGCCACAAGCTGATTGCCTTCCATAGTCGCTACAAATTACTGCTGCTGTCGCATGCGCAGGATGAGTACCGCGAAATGGGGCGGTTTGTCGCAGCGATGGAACAGTGGGAGTCACTGGATGCGTACGCCTTTGAATACCGTAACCGTCTGATGCACCTGATGTCGCACCAGGCGTCGCGTCGTAATCACACCAATGTGCTGATGCACGTACAGGGCTATTTCCGGCCGAAGCTGAGTTCACCGCAGCGTCAGGAGCTGGCGCTGCTGATCGACCGCTACCGTCGCGGTGTGCAGCCGTTGCTGGCCCCCATCACCATGCTGAAACATTACATGGCAGAGTTCCCGCACCCGTGGCTGGCGCAGCAGCGTTATTTCGATCCCTACCCGGAAGCGCTGCGTCTGCGCTACGGCCAGTAAACACGGAGCGTTATGAGCACTCACTTAGTCTGGCTGCGTAACGATTTGCGCATGAATGATAACAGCGCACTGGCCGCGGCCTGCCGCGACAGTCAGGCCGAGGTGCTGGCGCTGTTCATCGCCACGCCCGGCCAGTGGCAGCAACACAGTATGGCCCCCAAACAGGCGGCTTTTATCCATCAAAACCTGTGCCTGCTGCAGCAGTCGCTGGCAGAACGCGGTATTAAGCTGCACTTTCATCAGTGCGATGACTTCGCCGCGTCGGTCGACTATCTGGCGACCTTCTGCCAGCAGCACAAGGTGGATGCGCTGTTTTACAACTATCAGTATGAAATCAATGAGCGTCAGCGCGATGCTGCGGTTGAGAAGCAGCTCGATCAGCAGGGCGTGGTGTGCCAGGGGTTCGATGACAGCCTGCTGTTACCGCCGGGCAGCGTACAGACCGGCAGCAACAGCATGTTCAAAGTGTTCACGCCGTTCAGCAAAGCGTTTATCCGGCGTCTGCAACAGGGGCTGCCAGAGTGCCATCACGCACCGAAAGCGCGCGCCGGGGCACCCGTGGCCGCCGGCAAAAAAATAGCAGCATTCGATTACCCTGTGGAAGAATTCGACGAAACCTGGTTCCCCGCCGGAGAAGAGGCGGCGCTGAAGCAGCTGCGCCAGTTTGCCCAGCAGCGGGTGGAAAAATATGACCAGCAGCGCGACATACCGGCGATTGACGGCACCAGCCGCCTGTCGCCGTATCTGGCGATTGGTGTACTGTCGCCGCGTCAGTGTTTGCATCGCATTCTGAAGGAGCATCCGCAGGCGCTGAACAACGGCAGCGCGCTGGTGTGGCTGAATGAACTGGTCTGGCGCGAATTTTATCGTCACCTGATGGTGGCCTTTCCGGCGCTGTGTAAGCATCAGCCGTTTGTCGACTGGACGCGCAACGTCAGCTGGCAACAGAATGAGCAACACCTTACCGCCTGGCAGCAGGGCAAAACCGGTTATCCGATTGTTGACGCAGCGATGCGCCAGCTCAATACGCTGGGCTGGATGCACAACCGGTTACGCATGATCACCGCCAGCTTTCTGGTGAAAGATCTGCTGATTGACTGGCGCGAGGGTGAACGCTATTTCATGCAGCAGCTGATTGACGGCGATCTGGCGGCCAATAACGGTGGCTGGCAGTGGGCCGCGTCGACCGGCACCGACGCCGCACCTTACTTCCGCATCTTCAACCCGACGACCCAGGGCGAGCGCTTTGATAAACAGGGCGAGTTTATCCGCCGGTGGCTGCCGGAGCTGCAAGACGTGCCGGACAGCGCCATCCATCAACCGCACGCCTGGGCAGAGAAAAATAACAAGAAACTCGATTATCCGGCGCCAATCGTGGAACATAAGGCGGCACGTAAAAAGACATTAGACGCCTTCGAGCGCGCGCGCAGCGCAGCCTGAGGCGGTCACGGAGCCGTTATGAACAATTTCGAGTTAGAACAGATCGTCAATCAGCAACTCAACACCAGTGCCTTCAGCGACTATGCGCCCAACGGTTTGCAGGTTGAGGGGCGTGAGCAGGTGCGCCGCGTAATAACCGGCGTGACGGCCTGTCAGGCGCTGCTGGATGAGGCGGTAAAACGCCAGGCCGATGCGATACTGGTGCATCATGGCTACTTCTGGAAGAGCGAAGCGCCGGTGATTAAAGGAATGAAACGCCAGCGTCTGCGCACGCTGCTGGCCAATGACATCAACCTGTACGGCTGGCACCTGCCGCTCGATGCTCACCCACAGCTCGGCAACAACGCCCAGCTGGCCACGCTGTTTGATATCGACGTCAAAGGTGAAATTCAGCCGCTGGTGCCCTGGGGCGAGCTGGCTGAGCCGCTAAGCGGTCCGGCGCTGGCGGAAAAGATCGCGGCGCGCCTCGGCCGCCAGCCGCTGCACTGCGGTGATAATGCTCCGGCGCTGATTCGCCGGGTGGCATGGTGCAGCGGTGGCGGCCAGGGCTTTATCGATGCGGCCGCCGCCTTTGGCGTTGACGCCTTTATCAGCGGTGAAGTCTCTGAGCAGACCATTCACAGCGCCCGGGAACAGGGACTGCATTTCTTTGCTGCCGGCCATCACGCCACTGAACGCGGCGGCATTAAAGCGCTCGGTGAGTGGCTCGCCAGCCAGCATGGTCTGGATGTGACTTTTATCGATATCGACAATCCCGCCTGACCGCCTCGCTTATGCGCCCGGAAAACACGTGCCGGGCGCAAATCAGTTGACACATCTCCTTCACTTTCGCATAACTTATTGACTTTTCGCATAAGCGAATGCCCTCAGGCGCGCCGTCACTGCGGTCACGGCGCGTTTTATTAATGACCGGGAGGTGGGTTTTGCAACGAGCACGTTGTTATCTGCTGGGTGAGCGGGCGGTGGTACTGGAGCTGGAACCGCCGGTTTCGCTCGTCAGCCAGCAGCGCATCTGGGGATTGTGCCAGCGGCTGCAGCAGAATGAGCAGATCGCGGAAGTGATTCCGGGCATGAATAACCTGACGCTGCTGCTGCGCGATCCGCAGCTGAAAGCGCTGGATGCCATCGAGCGTTTGCAGCGCTGGTGGGAAGAGAGCGAGGTGCTGCTGGCCGGGCCGCGTCAGGTTGAGATTCCGGTGGTGTATGGCGGCGCGGGCGGTCCGGATCTGGCGGAGGTCGCCCGTGCGGCGGAGCTGACCTCGCAACAGGTGGTGGAGCTGCACAGCAGCGCGGATTACGTGGTCTATTTCATTGGCTTTCAGCCGGGTTTCCCTTATCTCGGTGGGCTGGATGAGCGGCTGCACACGCCGCGTCGCGCCGAGCCCCGGCTGGTAGTGCCTGGCGGTTCGGTGGGCATTGGCGGCAGCCAGACCGGCATCTATCCGCTGGCCGCGCCCGGTGGCTGGCAGCTGATTGGCCACACGCCGCTCAACCTGTTCGATCCACAACAGCAGCCGCCGACGCTGTTGCGTCCCGGCGACAGCGTCCGCTTCGTGCCACAACGGGAGGGCGTATGTTAAACATTTTGCGTGCCGGATTAATGACCTCGGTGCAGGATCGCGGCCGCCACGGCTGGCGGCAATACGGTATCAGCCTAAGCGGCGCACTGGATGAGCCTTCAATGCGCACGGCCAATATGCTGGTCGGCAACGCGGAAAACAGCGCGGTGCTGGAAATTGTGCTCGGCCAGTTCAAAGCGGAGTTTCGTCGCGACGGCTGGTTTGCGCTGACCGGTGCCAGCTGCAGCGCCGAACTGGATGGCCAGCCGGTGTGGACCGGCTGGCGTCTGCCGGTGAAAAAAGGCCAGGTGCTGAGTCTGTCCATGCCCACGCGCGGTATGCGCAGCTATCTGGCGGTGAACGGCGGTTTCGCCATCGATGCGATGCTGGGCTCACACAGCACCGATCTCAAAGCAGCCTTTGGCGGCTGGCAGGGGCGTAAACTGCAGGATGGCGATCAGCTGCCGCTGGGCAAGCCGACGCGCCGCTTCAGCCATCAGGCTGGCGTCCGGCAGCTGCTGTGGGGCAACCGCATCCGCGCGCTGCCGGGGCCGGAGTACAACGAATTTACCCACGACGCGCAGGACGCATTCTGGCGTAACCCGTGGCAGCTCAGCCCGCAAAGTAACCGCATGGGCTACCGGCTGCAGGGCAGTCCGCTGCAGCGCAGTGTCGCACGTGAACTGCTGTCGCATGGCCTGGTGCCGGGTGTGGTGCAGGTGCCGCCGAACGGTCAGCCGATTGTGCTGATGGCCGATGCGCAAACCACCGGCGGCTATCCGCGTATTGCCTGCGTCATCGAGGCCGATCTCTATCAGCTGGCGCAGATTCGTCTGGGAGAACCGATTCACTTCATCCGCTGCACGCTGGAGGAGGCGCTGCTGGCCAAACAGCAGCAGCAACGTTCGCTTGATCAGATAGCCTGGGGGCTTGCTCATGAAGATCGATCTTAACGCCGACCTCGGTGAAGGCAGTGCCAGCGATCGGGCCCTGCTGGAGCTGGTGAGCTCGGCCAACATCGCCTGCGGTTTCCATGCCGGCGATGCCGAAACCATGCTGCAGTCGGTGCGCTGGGCCAGCGCCAACGGCGTGGCGATTGGTGCGCATCCGAGCTTTCCCGACCGGGAAAATTTTGGCCGGACCGCCATGCAGCTGCCACCGGAAACCGTCTACGCGCAGGTGATCTACCAGATTGGTGCCCTGAAAAGCCTCGCCGAAAGTGAGGGGGCGAAGCTGGTGCACGTGAAGCCGCACGGCATGCTGTATAACCAGGCGGCGGCCGATGCAGCGCTGGCGGATGCGATTGCGCGCGCGGTGAAAGCCGTCGATCCGGCGCTGATTCTGGTTGGCCTGGCGGGCAGCGCCTCAATTGCCGCCGCCGCGCATCATGGTCTGCGCACGCGCGAAGAAGTGTTTGCTGACCGCGGCTATCTGGCCAGTGGCGCGCTGGTGCCGCGCAGCCAGCCGGGGGCGTTAATCGAAGAGGCTGAGCAGGCGCTGGCGCAGACGCTCACCATGGTGCAGCAGCGTCAGGTGCGCAGCGTCAGCGGCGAATGGGTGGCGGTGAATGCGCAGACGGTCTGTCTGCACGGCGATGGCGCCCATGCGCTGGAATTCGCCCGCACGCTGCGCGCCGCTTTTGCGACAAATCAGATTGCTGTCACCAGCGCCTGATCATTGACTGTTAGCCCGGCCTGTTGCCGGGCTTTTTATTTCTGACGAGGGGAAAACATGGATAACGTGGTCAATCTCTGGCCGTTACTCGGCATTGCCGCGATTGTGCTCGGCTTTGTGCTGCGCTTCAACCCGGTGCTGGTGGTGATTGTTGCCGGTTTTGTCACCGGGCTGGCGGCGCATATGCCGCTCGGCGATATTCTGGAGAAGCTCGGTTCCGGCTTTCTCAATACCCGTAATCTGCCGCTGATCCTGCTGTTACCGCTGGCGGTTATTGGATTGCTGGAGCGCCACGGTTTGAAAGAGCGTGCGCAGACGTGGATCGCCCGGATCAAAACCGCCACCGCCGGCCGTTTACTGATCGTCTATCTGTTCGTGCGTGAACTGACTGCGGCGCTGGGGCTGACCAGCCTGGGCGGGCATCCGCAGATGGTGCGTCCGCTGCTGGCGCCGATGGCCGAAGGTGCCACTGAAAACCGTTACGGCAGCGTATCACCGGAGATTCGTCAGCGGCTGCGCGCCATGTCGGCGGCTACCGATAACGTCGGGCTGTTCTTCGGTGAAGACATTTTCGTGGCCTTCGGCGCGATCATATTTATGCACAACTTTATGCAGGAGTCGGCGGGCATCAGCACCGAGCCGTTGCACATCGCGTTGTGGGGCATTCCGACGGCGCTGTGTGCGTTCCTGATTCATGCTGCGCGACTGGTGCGGCTCGACCGTCAGCTGTCGCGTGAGCTGGGCGCGCTCAACCAGCAGGCGCTGCGCGCAAAAGGAGGTGAGTGATGTTTCAGCAACAGTATCTGATGTGGCTGGCCGGGGCGATCCTGCTGATTGTCGCGCTGCTGTCATGGCGCGATAGCGCTAATCCGCGCCGTTTTACCACCGGTTTATTCTGGGCGCTGTACGGTCTGATTTTCCTGATTGGCGACGGTGCTTATCAACTGATGGGGCAGTGGGCCGGTGATGCGGAGCTGGGACGTCGCTGGTTGCATATTGCCGTGGGCGCGGCGGTGGTGGTCATGGCGCTGATTGCCGGGTTCGGCGGCGTGCGCCTCGGTCGCTACCATCAGCGCAGCGATGAACAGAAGCAGCAGAGTGCGCAGCGTCTCGGCAATAAGCTGTTTCTGCCGGCGCTGGCGATCCCGCTGGTGACGGTGATTGGCGTGCTGGCGTTCAATCATATTCCCGGTCTGCAGGAACGGGTGTTTGGCCCGGGCAATCATTCGACGCTGGTCACGCTGTTTTCGATGATGATTGGCTGCGTGCTGGGCTGGCTGATCGCGCTGAAGTTTACCCACGAGAAGCCGCTGCAGTCGATGCAGGAGACGCGGCGTTTGCTGGATGCGGTGGGCTGGGCGTTTATTTTGCCGCAGATTCTCGCCACGCTTGGCCTGCTGTTTACCAGCGCTGGCGTCGGCACGGCGATTTCACATCTGACCGAACACTATCTGGCGGTGGATAACCGGCTGATTGCGGTGGCGGTGTATGCACTGGGCATGGCGCTGCTGACCATGGTGATGGGCAACGCGTTTGCGGCGTTCCCGATTGTCACCGCCGGCATCGGTATTCCGATTCTGGTGCTGCAGCACGGTGGCAATCCGGCGGTGATGGCGGCGATCGGCATGTTCTGCGGGTACTGCGGCACGCTGATGACGCCGATGGCTGCCAACTTCAATATTGTTCCGGCGCGTTTACTGGAGCTGCCGGATCGTAACGCGGTAATCAAGGCTCAGGTGCCAACCGGTGTGCTACTGTTACTGGTAAATATTTTCCTGCTTTATTTCCTGATGTTCCTGTGAGGTTGCGATGAAAACGGTGTTAATGACGGCGTTCGAGCCGTTTGGCGGCGAGCGCATTAATCCGTCGTGGGAAGCGGTGCGCAGCTTTGATGGTCGGGAGTTCGGCGGCGCGCGGATTGTGGTGCGCCAGCTGCCGGTGGTATTCGCCCGCTGCGGCCAGGTGCTGACCGCTGCGCTGGAAGAGCTGCAGCCGCACCGCGTGCTGTGCGTCGGCCAGGCTGGCGGGCGCAGCGATATCAGCATAGAGCGCGTGGCGATTAATGTGAACGATGCGCGCATTCCGGATAACGACCAGCAGCAGCCGGTCGATCAGCCGATTGTCGCCGGGGGACCGGCGGCCTATTTTTCCACGCTGCCGATCAAAGCGATGGTCGCGGCACTGCGCGAAGTGGGGATTCCGGCTTCGGTGTCGCAAACCGCCGGGACATTTACCTGCAATAACGTCATGTATCACCTGCTGCACTGGCTGCAGACCACAGGCAGCGTAGCTCGCGGCGGTTTCGTGCATATTCCTTATATGCCGCAGCAGGCGGCGCAGCATCCTGGTGCACCGAGTATGTCGACCGCCAGTGTGATTCAGGCGCTGGAAACGTCGCTGCAGGTGATTCTCAGCACAGAGAAAGACATTCGCGAAGTGGGCGGCGCAACCCATTAATCAGGAGCGGTTATGCCAGAGGGACCGGAGATCCGCCGCGCGGCGGATCAACTTGCAGCGGCAATGGTGGGCAAGCCTCTGACCGAGGTGTGGTTTGCTTTTCCGGCGCTGAAGACCTACGAACCGGCGCTGATGGGGGAAACCATCGACGCCTTTGAAACGCGCGGCAAGGCACTGCTGACGCACTTCTCCAACGGGCTGACGCTGTACAGCCATAATCAGCTGTACGGTGTGTGGCGTGTGGTGCCGAGCGGGACTGAGCCCAATACTTCGCGCCAGCTGCGCGTGCGGCTGGGTAATGCCGACCGGGCAATTTTGCTGTATAGCGCTTCGGATATTGAGCTGCTGAACGCAGATACGCTCGGCGCGCATCCGTTTTTGCAACGCGTCGGACCGGACGTGCTGGACGCTACGCTGACGGTGGAAGAGGTGCGCGAGCGGCTGCTGTCGCCGCGTTTTCGTCGCCGCCAGTTCAGCGGTTTGTTGCTGGATCAGGCATTTCTCGCCGGGCTCGGCAACTATCTGCGCGTCGAGATTTTATGGCACGCCGGTTTGCTGGCGCAGCATCGTGCACAGGATTTGAGCGACCAGCAGCTGGATGCGTTGAGCCACGCCATGCTGGCGGTGCCGCGTTTGTCTTATCAGATGCGTGGCAGCATGAAGAAGTATCACGAAGAGGCAGCGTTTCGTTTCGAGGTGTTTCACCGTCAGGGCAAAAAGTGCCGGCGCTGCGGTACCGTCATTGAGAAGGGTGTACTGTCCTCACGACCGTTTTACTGGTGTCCGGGCTGTCAGCATTGAGTTTTGGTCACTATTAGACGAGGCATGAGACAGGCCATCATCGTCTTGCGGCAAACTGCACCAGAGCTAATGCACTGACTGGCTGAGCCCCGGGGCAGGCAATCCGCAGCGCTGAACAGCATGAGGAAGTCAGGATGAGACCGCATGGATGCGGGCGAAAGCCGGAGCCGGGACAGGATGTCCCGTCGACGGCGGTCCGTCAGACTGACGAAGGGTGTGAAGGTACCGCGTCAGCGGCGCGAGGACGCCTGAAACGGGGCTCAGCCAGGCAGGGCTCGGCACGATGCGCCCCAAACTTTCGCCGTATACTAAAAAAGAAAAGGGCGGGATAACCCGCCCTGATTGTTATTTTTTCAGCGCCGAGCTGAATTCGCGCTCGGTGTAACCGGTGTAGAGCTGACGTGGGCGGGCAATCTTCATACCTTCGTCGTGCATCTCTTTCCAGTGCGCAATCCAGCCAACGGTACGCGCCATCGCGAAGATCACGGTAAACATTGATGACGGAATGCCCATCGCTTTCAGGATGATGCCGGAATAGAAATCGACGTTCGGATAGAGTTTACGCTCAATGAAGTACGGGTCGTTCAGCGCGATGTGCTCCAGCTCCATCGCCACTTCCAGCAGGTCGTCCTTCATGCCCAGCTCGTTCAGCACTTCATGACAGGTTTCACGCATCACGGTCGCGCGCGGGTCATAGTTCTTATACACACGGTGACCGAAGCCCATCAGACGGAACGAATCGTTCTTATCTTTGGCGCGACGCACGAATTCCGGGATGTGATCCACGGTGCTGATCTCTTCCAGCATACGCAGCGTGGCTTCGTTGGCACCACCGTGCGCAGGTCCCCACAGCGAGGCGATACCGGCGGCGATACAGGCAAACGGGTTGGCACCGGAAGAACCGGCGGTACGCACGGTAGAAGTTGATGCGTTCTGTTCGTGGTCAGCGTGCAGGATCAGGATACGGTCCATGGCGCGTTCCAGCACCGGGTTCACTTTGTACTCTTCACACGGCGTAGCAAACATCATGTGCAGGAAGTTACCGGCATAGGAGAGATCGTTACGCGGATACACAAACGGCTGGCCGATGGAGTATTTGTAACACATCGCGGCCATGGTCGGCATTTTTGACAGCAGGCGGAAGGCGGCGATTTCACGGTGACGTTCAATATTCACGTCTAATGAATCGTGATAGAAGGCAGCCAGCGCGCCGGTCACGCCGCACATCACCGCCATCGGGTGTGAATCACGACGGAAGCCGTGGAACAGGCGGGTGATCTGCTCGTGAATCATGGTGTGACGGGTTACGGTAGTGCGGAACTCGTCGTACTGCGCCTGAGTAGGGGCTTCGCCGTTCAGCAGGATGTAGCACACTTCCAGATAGTTGGAGTGGGTAGCCAGCTGATCGATAGGGAAACCGCGATGTAACAAAATCCCTTCATCACCATCAATAAAGGTAATTTTTGATTCGCAGGACGCCGTAGAGGTAAAACCGGGGTCGAAGGTGAACAGGCCTTTTGAGCCAAGGGCGCGGACATCAACAACATCCTGTCCCAGCGTGCCTTGCATCACATCCAGTTCCACGGAGTTGTTATCTTGTAGGGTTAGCGTCACTTTTTTATCTGTCATTTTTCGTCTCCATAGCGCCTTAGTAGGTAAGGATCTTAGACACCAGAACAGTCATCATGTTGCGTTTACCCGCCGTATTTTCGGGCCGCCGCTACACTGGCTGCGCGCGCGCAGTGCGGTCATTTACTTGCGTAAACGCCCATCATTTGCACGCTTACTGCCTTGTTGCAACCCGCACGACTTAGGCTAAAACAGAATCTTCACAGCATCACTCAGCGGTAACGTTCATGCTGCAAGGTTACGGAGCGAAATGTGTAAAGCCAATCGGTGGTGTCCGGGCATGACGCGCTGCACATCGTGGATGTTAAAGATCCTGTCACGACATAACTTCTTGGTAACCAATAACCTGACGGTTTGTGTTGCTCGTAAAGGCAATGTTACATAACTTGAGCTTAGGGGAAAGTGTATCCCCATAACTTTTATGCATCATAGGGTTTTAGTGCGTTCGTTTGTAACTGAAATGTTGATCTATTGTCAAATCAGATAATTAAAAATGTATAAATTGTGAAATACGTGAGGCGGATCACTGTTCAGCTTAAATGTGACCAAAGAGATTGTAGGGGAATTGTAATCAGAATGTGATCCTCCTATACTGCCGCCAGGTCTCCGGAATACCCTGACACCAGGAGCCACCCAGCGTTTTACCCGCTTCATTTAACACTGGATGTTGCTATTTTGGTGGCGGTTGCAGTCCGAACACGCACTGTGCTCTTCTGTAACTCAGGACCGGAGGAAGCAAAATAAAAAAGAGCTGTGTGGGCAAAACCGTGAAAAAACAAAGACCTGTTAACTTGGATCTCTCGACGATCCGGTTTCCCGTTACTGCAATATCGTCCATTCTCCACCGCGTCTCCGGCGTGATTACCTTTGTCGCTCTCGGAATTCTGCTCTGGTTACTGGGTCTCTCCCTCTCTTCTCCGGAAGGTTTCCAGCAAGCGGCATCCATCATGGATAGCTTCTTCGCCAAATTCATCATGTGGGGCATTCTGACCGCGCTGGCATATCACGCAGCAAGCGGCATTCGTCACATGCTGGCCGACTTCGGTTTTACGGCAGAAACCCTGCAGGTGGGAACCCGTACCGCGCAAGCGGTTTTTGTTATCACTGTCGTGCTCTCAATTCTGGCTGGAGTCCTCGTATGGTAAGCAATGCTTCTGCATTAGGACGCAACGGTATCCATGACTGGCTGTTACTGCGTGCTGCTGCAATCTTAATTACGCTCTACATTCTCTACATCCTCGGTTTTGTCGTGATGACCGGCACGCTGACGTATGACGTCTGGCGCGGCTTTTTCGCTTCCTCCTTTACCAAAGTGTTCACGTTGCTGACGCTGTTCTCGATTCTGGTCCACGGCTGGATTGGCATGTGGCAGGTCCTGACCGACTACGTGAAACCGCTGGCAACGCGTCTGGTGTTGCAACTGGTGATTGTGGTCGCGCTGTTGTCGTATGCAATTTATGGAACTGTTGTGGTGTGGGGTGTGTAAATGAGTTTGCCAGTCAGAGAATTTGATGCCGTGGTGATCGGCGCAGGTGGTGCGGGTATGCGCGCCGCGCTGCAAATCTCCCAATCGGGCCAGAGCTGTGCTCTGTTATCCAAAGTGTTCCCAACCCGTTCCCACACCGTATCGGCGCAGGGCGGGATTACCGTGGCGCTGGGTAACTCCCACGAAGATAACTGGGAATGGCACATGTACGATACCGTCAAAGGCTCCGATTACATCGGTGACCAGGACGCGATCGAATATATGTGTAAAACCGGTCCGGAAGCGATTCTGGAGCTGGAGCACATGGGCCTGCCATTCTCCCGTCTTGATGACGGCCGCGTTTATCAGCGTCCGTTTGGTGGTCAGTCGAAAAACTTCGGTGGTGAGCAGGCGGCGCGTACCGCTGCTGCTGCCGACCGTACCGGCCACGCCCTGCTGCATACGCTGTATCAGCAGAACCTGAAAAACAAAACCACCATCTTCTCCGAGTGGTATGCACTGGATCTGGTGAAAAACGCTGACGGCGCGATCGTCGGCTGTACCGCCATCTGCATCGAAACCGGTGAAACGGTCTACTTCAAAGCCAAAGCCACTATCCTCGCGACCGGCGGTGCTGGCCGTATCTATCAGTCCACCACCAACGCCCACATCAACACCGGCGATGGCGTCGGCATGGCGCTGCGTGCCGGCGTGCCAATGCAGGATATGGAGATGTGGCAGTTCCACCCAACCGGCATTGCGGGTGCCGGTGTGCTGGTGACCGAAGGCTGCCGTGGTGAAGGTGGCTATCTGCTGAACAAGCATGGCGAGCGTTTCATGGAGCGCTACGCGCCGAACGCTAAAGATCTGGCGGGCCGTGATGTGGTGGCGCGTTCAATGATGGTGGAAATTCGTGAAGGTCGCGGCTGCGACGGCCCGTGGGGTCCACACATCAAACTGAAACTCGACCATCTGGGCGCTGAAGTGCTGGAATCCCGTCTGCCGGGCATCCTCGAACTGTCGCGCACCTTTGCTCACGTCGACCCGATTAAAGAACCGATTCCGGTTATCCCGACCTGCCACTACATGATGGGCGGCGTGCCGACCCGCGTGACCGGTCAGGCGCTGCGCGTCAACGAGCAGGGCGAAGATGAAGTGATTCCGGGCCTGTTCGCGGTAGGCGAAATTGCCTGCGTATCGGTACACGGCGCAAACCGTCTTGGCGGCAACTCGCTGCTCGACCTGGTGGTATTTGGCCGCGCGGCCGGTGTTCACCTGATGGAGTGCATCGCTGAGCAGGGCGAACTGCGCGACGCCACCGAAGATGAAATCGACGCGGCGATGGCCCGCTTCAACCGCTGGGAAAACAACACCACCGGTGAAGACCCGGTTGAAATCCGCAAGGCGCTGCAGCGCTGCATGCAGAACAACTTCTCGGTATTCCGTGAAGGGGATGCGATGCGTGAAGGCCTGGCCGAGCTGAAAGAGATTCGTGAGCGCCTGAAAAACGCGCGTCTCGATGACCGTTCACCGGACTTCAACACCCAGCGTATCGAATGCCTTGAGCTGGATAACCTGATGGAAACCGCTTACGCCACCGCGGTAGCGGCTAACTTCCGCACCGAAAGCCGTGGCGCTCACAGCCGCTTCGACTATCCGGAGCGTGATGATGCCAACTGGCTGTGCCACAGCCTCTATGTTCCGCAAACGGAAAGCATGACGCGCCGTGAGGTGAACATGCAACCGAAACTGCGTGCGGCCTTCCCGCCGAAAGCGCGTACTTACTAATTGCGGAGATCATCATGAGACTCGAATTTTCTATCTATCGTTACAACCCGGAAGTCGATGACAAACCGCGCATGCAGGATTACACCCTCGAAGCGGAAGATGGTCGCGACATGATGCTGCTGGACGCGCTGATCCGTCTGAAAGAGAAGGATCCTACGCTGGCCTTCCGTCGCTCCTGCCGTGAAGGCGTGTGCGGCTCCGATGGCCTCAACATGAACGGTAAAAATGGCCTGGCGTGTATCACGCCGGTCTCCGCACTGGGCAATGGCAGCAAGAAGATTGTTATCCGTCCGCTGCCCGGTTTGCCGGTAATCCGCGACCTCGTGGTGGACATGGGACAATTCTATGCTCAGTATGAGAAGATTAAGCCTTTCCTGTTGAATAATGGGGAAAATCCGCCAGCGCGCGAGCATCTGCAAACGCCTGCGCAGCGCGAGCACCTGGACGGCCTGTACGAGTGTATTCTCTGTGCCTGCTGCTCCACGTCGTGCCCATCGTTCTGGTGGAATCCGGACAAGTTCATCGGTCCGGCCGGCCTGCTGGCGGCGTACCGCTTCCTGATTGACAGCCGCGACACCGAAACCGATGCGCGCCTCGACAATCTGAATGATGCTTTCAGTGTTTTCCGCTGTCACAGCATCATGAACTGTGTGAGCGTGTGCCCGAAAGGCTTAAACCCAACGCGCGCCATCGGCCACATTAAGTCGATGCTGCTGCAGCGCGGGGCGTAACAAACGGAAGTCACGGTCGGGAACTCAGGTTCCCGATCGTTTACGGAAGCCTCTATAAGCGCGGTACTGACCACGCTTATAAAGGTTCCCTTACGGGCCAGGCGCCGGTTGCGCACAGGTTCGTATCGCTGAACTCACTACGGCAAGCCGCGTAAGCGGCAACAAATGAAACCTCAAAAAAGCAGATTAATGCTTAAGGGATCACAATGCAGAACAGCGCGATGAAACCCTGGCTGGACTCCTCCTGGCTGGCCGGCGCGAACCAGTCCTACATAGAGCAACTCTATGAGGATTTCCTGACCGATCCTGACTCTGTTGATGAAGTGTGGCGCTCGATGTTCCAGCAGCTGCCGGGCACCGGTGTGAAACCTGAGCAGTTTCACTCCACGACGCGTGAATACTTCCGCCGCCTGGCGAAAGACGCCACCCGCTACACCTCCACAGTCACCGATCCGGCCGCTAATTCCAAACAGGTTAAAGTGCTGCAGCTGATTAATGCGTTCCGCTTCCGCGGCCATCAGCACGCTAACCTCGATCCGCTCGGCCTGTGGAAGCAGGAGCGCGTGGCGGATCTCGATCCGGCCTTCCACGATCTGACCGACGCCGATTTTCAGGAAAGCTTTAACGTAGGCTCTTTCGCCATTGGCAAAGAGACCATGAAGCTGGCCGATCTTTATGCCGCACTGCAGCAGACCTACTGTGGTTCGATTGGTGCAGAGTACATGCACATCAACAACACCGAAGAGAAGCGCTGGATTCAGCAGCGTCTGGAATCGGTGGTGGGCCATGCGTCATTCAGCGCGGACGAGAAAAAAGGTTTCCTGAAAGAGCTGACGGCGGCAGAGGGCCTGGAAAAATACCTCGGCGCGAAATTCCCGGGTGCCAAACGCTTCTCGCTGGAAGGCGGTGATGCGCTGGTACCCATGCTGCGCGAAATGATTCGCCACGCCGGCAAGAGCGGCACGCGTGAAGTGGTGCTGGGCATGGCGCACCGCGGTCGTCTCAACGTGCTGATCAATGTGCTGGGTAAAAAACCGCAGGATTTGTTCGACGAGTTCTCCGGCAAGCACAAAGAGCACCTCGGTACCGGTGACGTGAAGTACCACATGGGCTTCTCGTCAGACGTGGAAACCGAAGGCGGCCTGGTGCACCTGGCGCTGGCGTTCAACCCGTCGCATCTGGAAATTGTAAGCCCGGTAGTCATGGGCTCGGTGCGTGCGCGTCTGGATCGTCTGGCGGAGCCGGGCAGCAACAAAGTCCTGCCGATCACCATTCACGGTGATGCCGCGGTTATTGGCCAGGGCGTGGTGCAGGAAACCCTGAACATGTCGCAGGCTCGCGGTTACGAAGTGGGTGGCACCGTACGCATCGTGATTAACAACCAGGTGGGCTTCACCACCTCGAATCCAAAAGATGCGCGTTCTACCCCGTACTGCACCGACATCGGCAAAATGGTGCTGGCACCGATCTTCCACGTCAACGCGGACGATCCGGAGGCGGTGGCGTTTGTTACCCGCCTGGCGCTGGATTATCGCAACACCTTCAAACGCGATGTGTTCATCGACCTGGTGTGCTACCGCCGTCACGGCCATAACGAAGCCGACGAGCCAAGCGCAACCCAGCCGCTGATGTATCAGAAAATCAAAAAGCATCCGACGCCGCGCAAAATCTACGCCGATCAGCTGGAAAGCGAAGGCGTGGCCACGCAGGAAGATGCCACCGAGCTGGTAAACCTGTACCGCGATGCGCTGGATGAAGGCGAGTGCGTGGTGCCGGAATGGCGTCCGATGAGCCTGCACTCGTTCACCTGGTCTCCGTACCTCAACCACGAGTGGGATGAGAGCTACCCGGAAACCGTGGACATGAAACGTCTGCAGGAGCTGGCGCGCCGCATCAGCAGCATTCCGGAAGCGGTGGAAGTGCAGTCGCGCGTTGCCAAGATTTACAACGACCGCAAAGAGATGGCGGAAGGCAACAAGCTGTTCGACTGGGGCGGGGCGGAAAACCTCGCTTACGCCACGCTGGTGGACGAAGGCATTCCGGTGCGCCTGTCGGGTGAAGACTCCGGCCGCGGCACCTTCTTCCACCGTCACGCGGTGATTCACAACCAGCAGAACGGTTCGACTTACACTCCGCTGCACCACATCCATAACGGTCAGGGTCAGTTCAAGGTGTGGGATTCGGTGCTGTCGGAAGAAGCGGTTCTGGCGTTCGAATACGGTTACGCCACCGCCGAGCCGCGCGTGCTGACCATCTGGGAAGCGCAGTTCGGTGACTTCGCCAACGGCGCTCAGGTGGTGATCGATCAGTTCATCAGCTCCGGCGAGCAGAAATGGGGCCGCATGTGTGGTCTGGTGATGCTGCTGCCACACGGCTATGAAGGGCAGGGTCCGGAGCACTCCTCCGCGCGCCTTGAGCGCTATCTGCAGCTGTGTGCTGAGCAGAACA
This sequence comes from gamma proteobacterium symbiont of Axiagastus rosmarus, assembly GCF_059730925.1. Lineage (NCBI taxonomy): Bacteria > Pseudomonadati > Pseudomonadota > Gammaproteobacteria > gamma proteobacterium symbiont of Axiagastus rosmarus. The sequence continues at coordinate 2,862,191 of NZ_AP035925.1, read as the reverse complement.
TGCAGGTCTGCGTGCCATCAACGCCAGCACAGGTGTACCACATGCTGCGTCGTCAGGCGCTGCGCGGTATGCGCCGTCCGCTGATCGTGATGTCACCGAAGTCGCTGCTGCGTCATCCGCTGGCGGTATCCAGCCTTGATGAGCTGGCCAACGGCAGCTTCCAGCCGGCGATTGGTGAGATCGACGACCTCGATCCGCAGCAGGTGAAACGCGTGGTGCTGTGCTCCGGTAAAGTTTATTACGATCTGCTGGAACAGCGTCGTAAGAACGAGCAGACCGATGTCGCCATCGTGCGTATCGAACAGCTCTATCCGTTCCCGCACAAAGCGGTGCAGGAAGCGCTGAAGAATTACGCCCATGTTCAGGATTTCGTCTGGTGTCAGGAAGAGCCACTGAACCAGGGCGCATGGTATTGCAGTCAGCATCATTTCCGCGAAGTGGTTCCATTTGGTGCGTCACTGCGTTACGCAGGCCGTCCGGCTTCTGCTTCACCGGCCGTGGGCTATATGTCCGTACATCAACAACAGCAGCAAGACCTGGTCAATGACGCGCTGAACCTTGGTTAATTAAAAGGAAAGAAAATGAGTAGCGTAGAAATTCTCGTTCCCGATTTGCCTGAATCCGTAGCGGACGCCACGGTAGCCACCTGGCATAAAAAACCCGGCGACTCTGTGACCCGCGACGAAGTGCTGGTCGAGATCGAAACTGACAAAGTGGTACTGGAAGTGCCTGCCGCCGCTGACGGTGTGCTGGAAGCGGTGCTGGAAGACGAAGGCGCCACCGTAACATCGCGCCAGATCCTGGGCCGTCTGAAGGAAGGCAACAGCGGCGGGAAAGAGACCACGGCGAAAGTGGAAAGCAAGGAGTCTACGCCTGCACAGCGTCAGACTGCATCTCTGGAAGAAGAGAGCAATGACGCGCTCAGCCCGGCCGTGCGCCGCCTGATTGCGGAAAACAACCTCGACGCCAGCCAGATTAAAGGCACCGGTGTTGGCGGCCGTCTGACGCGCGAAGATGTGGAAAAACATCTGGCGAAGAAAGCCGACGGCGCGAAAGCGGCACCGGCAGCCGATGCGGCTCCGCAGGCCGTTGCCAACCGCAGCGAGAAGCGCGTGCCAATGACCCGTCTGCGCAAGCGCGTGGCCGAGCGTCTGCTGGAAGCGAAAAACAGCACCGCAATGCTGACCACCTTCAACGAAGTCAACATGAAGCCGATCATGGATCTGCGCAAGCAGTACGGCGATGCCTTCGAGAAGCGTCACGGCGTGCGTCTGGGCTTTATGTCCTTCTACATCAAAGCGGTGGTCGAAGCGCTGAAACGCTTCCCGGAAGTTAACGCGTCGATCGATGGCGATGATGTGGTGTACCACAACTATTTCGATGTCAGCATCGCGGTCTCGACGCCGCGTGGTCTGGTGACGCCAGTGCTGAAAGATGTTGATGCGCTGAGCATGGCCGACATCGAGAAGAAAATTAAAGAGCTGGCGGTGAAAGGCCGTGACGGCAAGCTGACGGTGGAAGAACTGACCGGCGGTAACTTCACCATCACCAACGGTGGTGTGTTCGGTTCGCTGATGTCTACGCCGATCATCAACCCGCCGCAGAGCGCGATCCTGGGGATGCACGCCATCAAAGATCGCCCAATGGCGGTGAATGGTCAGGTGGTGGTGCTGCCAATGATGTATCTGGCGCTCTCCTACGATCACCGTCTGATCGATGGTCGTGAATCTGTCGGCTATCTGGTCGCGGTGAAAGAGCTGCTGGAAGATCCGGCGCGTCTGCTGCTGGATGTCTGATTTTCGCCGGGCGCGCTGGCACGAGGCGCGCCCAAATTAACCCTGTTTAGATCTGAATGGATAGAACATCATGAACTTACACGAATACCAGGCGAAGCAGCTGTTTGCACGGTATGGTATGCCAGCACCGACTGGCTACGCCTGCACTACGCCACGTGAAGCCGAAGAAGCCGCCTCGAAAATTGGCGCGGGTCCGTGGGTGGTGAAATGTCAGGTTCATGCCGGTGGCCGCGGTAAAGCGGGCGGTGTGAAGGTGGTTAACAGTAAAGAAGACATTCGTGCTTTCGCTGAAAACTGGCTGGGCAAACGTCTGGTGACCTACCAGACTGACGCCAATGGCCAGCCGGTAAACCAGATCCTGGTTGAAGCGGCGACCGACATCGATCAGGAGCTGTATCTGGGTGCGGTGGTTGACCGTGCTACCCGTCGCGTGATCTTCATGGCGTCAACCGAAGGCGGCGTGGAAATCGAGAAAGTGGCGGAAGAAACCCCGCACCTGATCCATAAAATGGCGCTGGATCCGCTGACCGGCCCGCAGCCATACCAGGGCCGCGAGCTGGCATTCAAACTGGGCCTGACCGGCAAGCAGGTCAGCCAGTTCACCAAAATCTTCATGGGTCTGGCGACCATGTTCCTGGAGCGCGACCTGGCGATGGTTGAGATCAACCCGCTGGTGATCACCAAACAGGGCGACCTGATCTGTCTGGATGGCAAACTGGGTGCCGATGGCAATGCCCTGTTCCGTCAGCCAGAGCTGCGTGAAATGCGCGACCCAAGCCAGGAAGACCCACGTGAAGCCCACGCGACGCAGTGGGAACTGAACTACGTCGCGCTGGAAGGCAACATTGGCTGTATGGTCAACGGCGCTGGTCTGGCGATGGGCACCATGGACATCGTGAAACACCACGGTGGTCAGCCTGCAAACTTCCTTGATGTTGGCGGCGGCGCAACCAAAGAGCGCGTTACCGAAGCCTTCAAAATCATCCTGTCTGACGATGCTGTGAAAGCGGTATTCGTTAACATCTTCGGCGGCATCGTGCGCTGCGATCTGATCGCAGACGGCATCATCGGTGCTGTGGCTGAAGTGGGTGTCAACGTACCGGTCGTGGTACGTCTGGAAGGTAACAACGCCGAGCTGGGCGCGAAGAAACTGGCGGACAGCGGTCTTAACATCATTGCAGCAACCAGCCTGACAGACGCAGCACAGCGTGTTGTCGCTGCTGCGGAGGGTAAATAATGTCCATTCTGATCGACAAAAACACCAAAGTCATTTGCCAGGGTTTCACCGGTGGCCAGGGAACGTTCCACTCTGAGCAGGCGCTGGCCTATGGTACGCAGCTGGTTGGCGGTGTGACGCCAGGTAAAGGCGGCACCACCCATCTCGGTCTGCCGGTGTTTAACACCGTGCGCGAAGCAGTAGAAGCCACAGGCGCCACCGCTACCGTGATCTACGTGCCGGCACCGTTCTGCAAAGACGGTATCCTGGAAGCGATCGACGCGGGCATCAAACTGATCATCACCATCACCGAAGGTATCCCGACGCTGGATATGCTGACGGTGAAAGTGAAGCTGGACGAAGCAGGCGTGCGCATGATTGGCCCGAACTGCCCGGGTGTGATCACCCCAGGCGAATGTAAGATCGGTATTATGCCGGGCCACATTCACCAGCCAGGTCGCGTCGGTATCGTGTCACGTTCCGGTACGCTGACCTATGAAGCGGTTAAGCAGACCACCGACATCGGCTACGGCCAGTCCACCTGTGTGGGCATCGGCGGTGACCCGATCCCAGGCTCCAACTTCATCGACATCCTGAAAATGTTCCAGGACGATCCGCAGACCGAAGCGATCGTGATGATCGGTGAGATCGGCGGCAGCGCTGAAGAAGAGGCCGCGGCGTTCATCAAAGAGCATGTGACCAAGCCTGTCGTCGGCTATATCGCCGGCGTAACGGCGCCGAAAGGCAAGCGTATGGGTCACGCCGGCGCCATCATTGCCGGTGGTAAAGGCACCGCCGATGAGAAATTTGCTGCGCTGGAAGCGGCCGGTGTGAAAACCGTTCGCAGCCTGGCCGATATCGGCGACGCGGTGAAAGCGGTACTGCCAGCGAAATAACATTTTGCTGCTGAAAGAAAAAAGCCACCTGCGGGTGGCTTTTTTTATGGCTGTCATGCACGGCCATTAGCCGTCCTCACACATTTGCAGTAAAAACGTAACGGCAACATTTTCTGCGGCTATGCTTACTTTGTCGTTGAGTAAAGAAGGGCAAAGAGGCGTGCTTTTTCCCGTCAGCGTCCAGGCGTCTGGCTGGCACAGAGGTTAAATAATTACGGGAAAGGTAATTGTTTTCTTAATTGCGCTATCGATTTATGACAACTAATTAACAACAACTCTAACACTACATATCTGGAAAATTATTGTCTTAATCCAGATCAATAAAAGGCGATATATAGCAAACTTTACCGCTGGCTAAAAGCAACCCAACCGGTATAAATTGCGCTGCATCAATTCAGTCTTTTTCATCATTTTTCAGGAGTTTGTGCCAGGCGTTTTCATATCAATTCTGTCGCCTCCTCATCTTACTCCTGCTCGAAACAGGCTGAAGCGATCGGTTTTTCGGGGAATTTTCACCACTGTTACTCGCTCACTTCGGGCCGCAGTACGCATTGTGCTGTCGGTAACAAAACTGGAATCAATAATCAGTCGTTCCTGACCTTATTCTGCATCGCACTGCCCGCTATTTGTGGTTGTTATTCGCAGGATGAGTTCATGCGAGGAGCAAGGAGTCATCATGTTAGATATTGTCGAGCTGTCGCGTTTACAGTTTGCCCTGACGGCGATGTACCATTTCCTGTTCGTGCCCTTAACGCTCGGTATGGCGTTTTTACTGGCGATCATGGAAACGGTCTATGTCCTGTCGGGAAAACAGATTTATAAAGATATGACCAAATTCTGGGGCAAGTTGTTTGGTATCAACTTTGCGCTGGGTGTGGCCACCGGCCTGACCATGGAATTTCAGTTCGGTACCAACTGGTCTTATTACTCCCACTACGTCGGCGATATCTTCGGTGCGCCGCTGGCCATCGAAGGCCTGATGGCGTTCTTCCTTGAATCCACCTTTGTCGGCCTGTTCTTCTTCGGCTGGGATCGCCTCGGTAAAGTGCAGCACCTGGCGGTGACCTGGCTGGTGGCACTCGGCTCGAACATGTCCGCGCTGTGGATCCTGGTGGCGAACGGCTGGATGCAGAACCCGATCGCCTCCGAATTCAATTTCGAAACCATGCGTATGGAGATGGTGAGCTTCTCCGAGCTGGTGCTGAACCCGGTGGCGCAGGTGAAATTTGTGCATACCGTGGCCGCGGGTTACACCACCGGTGCGATGTTCATTCTGGGCATCAGCGCCTGGTATCTGCTGAAAGGGCGCGACATCGCGTTTGCCAAACGCTCCTTTGCGATCGCTGCCAGCTTCGGTATGGCTGCTGTGCTGTCGGTCATCGTGCTGGGTGACGAATCCGGCTATGAAATGGGCGACGTGCAGAAAACCAAGCTGGCCGCCATCGAAGCCGAATGGGAAACCCAGCCGGCGCCGGCGGCCTTTACGCTGTTTGGCGTGCCGGATCAGGCGACGCAGGAGAACAAGTACGCCATCCAGATCCCGTATCTGCTCGGTTTGATTGCTACGCGTTCCGTCGATACGCCGGTCACCGGCCTGAAAGATCTGCTGGCGCAGCATGAAGTGCGCATCCGCAACGGTATGAAAGCCTATGCGCTGCTGAACGAGCTGCGTGCCGGCAGTAAAGATCCGGCGGTGCGCAGTGAGTTTGAGACGCATAAACAGGATCTTGGCTACGGTCTGCTGCTCAAGCGTTATACCCCGGACGCGGCGAACGCTACGGAAGCGCAAATCCAGCAGGCAACGCAGGATTCGATTCCGCGCGTGGCGCCGCTCTATTTCGCCTTCCGCATCATGGTGCTGTGTGGCGTGCTGTTGCTGGGCATCATTGCGCTGTCGTTCTGGAGCGTGATTCGTAACCGCATCGGTAAGAATCGCTGGCTGCTGAAAGCGGCGCTGTACGGTATTCCACTGCCGTGGATTGCCGTCGAAGCTGGCTGGTTTGTCGCTGAATATGGCCGTCAGCCGTGGGCGATTGGTGAGGTGCTGCCAACCGCCGTGGCCAACTCGTCGCTGACCGTCGGCGATCTGCTGTTCTCGATGATCCTGATCTGCGGCCTGTATACCGTGTTCCTGGTGGCGGAGATGTATCTGATGTTCAAATTTGCCCGCCTTGGTCCAAGCAGCCTGAAAACCGGCCGCTATCACCATGAAACAGTGCAGGCTGTGACTCAACCGGCGCGCGGATAAGGAGAGCGACCATGTTTGACTATGAAGTGTTGCGTTTTGTCTGGTGGCTGCTGATTGGCATTCTGCTGATCGGTTTTGCCGTCACCGACGGCTTCGATATGGGCGTGGGAATGCTGACCCGCATCCTCGGTCGCACCGATACCGAGCGTCGCATCATGATTAACAGCATCGCGCCGCACTGGGACGGTAACCAGGTCTGGCTGATCACTGCCGGCGGGGCGCTGTTCGCCGCCTGGCCAATGGTCTATGCCGCCGCGTTCTCCGGTTTTTACGTGGCGATGATTCTGGTGCTGGCCTCGCTGTTCTTCCGTCCGGTCGGCTTTGATTACCGGTCGAAGATTGAAGATATGCGCTGGCGCGGTGCCTGGGACTGGGGCATCTTCATTGGCAGTTTTGTGCCGCCGCTGGTGATTGGCGTGGCGTTCGGTAACCTGCTGCAGGGCGTGCCGTTCCATGCTGATGAGTACCTGCGCCTGTTCTACACCGGTAATTTCTTCCAGCTGCTTAATCCGTTTGGCCTGCTGGCTGGGGTGATCAGCGTCGCGATGATTCTGGCCCAGGGCGCGACTTACCTGCAGATGCGCACCAGCGGCGAACTGCACCTGCGTTCCCGCACCGCGGCGCAAATCAGCGCGCTGGTGATGCTGGTAGGCTTTGTACTGGCCGGCGTGTGGGTGAAGTACGGCATTGATGGCTATGTGCTGAAAAGCGCAATCGATCATCACGCGGCGTCTAACCCGCTGGGTAAAGACGTGGTGCGTGAAGCCGGGGCCTGGCTGGTCAATTTTGAACAGATGCCGGTGCTGTGGCTGTTCCCGCTGCTCGGCGCGCTGCTGCCGCTGCTGACGATCCTGTGTTCGCGCATGGAGAAGGGCGCATGGGCGTTTATCTTCTCTTCGCTGACGCTGGCGTGCGTCATTATGACGGCGGGCATTGCGCTGTTCCCGTTCATCATGCCATCCAGTACCGTGCCAGGCACCAGTCTGACCATGTGGGACGCGACCTCCAGCCTGCTGACGCTGCAGATCATGACCGTGGCCGCCATCATCTTTGTGCCGATTATTCTGGCTTACACCAGCTGGTGTTACTACAAGATGTATGGCCGCATCACCAAAGAACACATTGAGCGCAATACGCACTCCCTGTACTGATTGAGGAGATTAAGCATGTGGTATTTTGCCTGGATTCTTGGCACCTTGCTGGCCTGTGCGTTTGGCGTGGTCACGGCACTGGCGATCGAGCATGTGGAAGAGGGCGGCGCGCAGGACGACAAGCTCTGATGCGCAGCCTGATACAGACGCTGTATCGTTTGATGGATAAGGGCCCGCTGCGGGCCCTTTCACTGATTCTGGCGCTGTGGCTGGCCGGATGCGTCATCTGGCAGCCGGCGCGCTTTGCCGCACGCACCAGTGAGCTCGCCATCTGGCACGGATTATTGTTAATCTGGGCGGTGTGCAGCGGCGTGATTCACGGCACCGGTTTCCGGCCACAGCGTGCCCGCTGGCAGGCGCTGTTTGCCCCGCTGCCGGCGCTGATCGTGCTGGCGCTGGGAATTTACTGGTTCTACCATTAAGTTCTGTCTCAGCCCGCAAGGGCTGTTTTACCGCTGCTGACGTGAGTTTTTGTCAGCGGTTGGTCAGGAAATCTCCCAAAAATCCTTCCAGTTGTTAACGTCTGATAATTATTTTCTCCTGGCTCTGGCGGACCATTCCCAAGCCGATCTCACTTGCGTATAGTAGCAACGTTTAAAATGAGACCGGGATGTAGAGTGAGTACAACGCTGTTTCGCTGGCCGGTTCGGGTCTATTACGAAGACACTGACGCCGGTGGTGTGGTTTACCACGCCAGCTATCTTGCTTTTTATGAACGAGCACGTACCGAGATGTTGCGCCAGCACCATTTCAATCAACAGGCCCTGTTGGAAGAGCAGGTGGCTTTTGTGGTACGGCGCATGACGGTGGACTTTATTGCCGCGGCACGTCTCGACGACCTTCTGGAGATCCAGAGCGAAGTGACAGCAATGACGCGCGCAACCATGACGTTCTCGCAGCGTATCGTGAATGCTGAAGGCAAAGTGCTCAATGAAGCAGACGTCCTGATTGCCTGCATCAACCCACATCTAATGAAGCCGATTGCGCTTCCCAAGTCTATTGTCGCGGAGTTCAAGCAGTGACTGACATGAACGTTCTTGATTTGTTCCTGAAGGCAAGCCTTCTGGTCAAACTTATCATGTTGATTTTGATCGGCTTTTCTATTGCCTCCTGGGCAATCATCATTCAGCGCACCCGCATTCTTAACGCGGCGGGGCGTGAGGCCGAGGCGTTCGAGGACAAGTTCTGGTCCGGTATCGAGCTGTCGCGTCTCTATCAGGAGAGCCAGGCGCGCCGTGACGAGCTGAGCGGGTCCGAACAGATTTTCTATTCTGGCTTCAAAGAGTTTGCCCGCCTGCACCGCGCCAACAGCCATGCGCCGGAAGCGGTGGTCGAAGGGGCTGGTCGCGCCATGCGCATCTCGATGAACCGTGAACTGGAAGCGCTGGAAAATCACATCCCATTCCTTGGCACCGTCGGTTCCATCAGCCCGTATATCGGTCTGTTTGGTACGGTGTGGGGGATCATGCATGCCTTTATCGCACTGGGTGCGGTGAAACAGGCCACGCTGCAAATGGTTGCGCCCGGTATCGCCGAAGCGCTGATCGCCACCGCAATCGGTCTGTTCGCGGCTATTCCTGCCGTTATGGCGTACAACCGTCTGAACCAGCGCGTGAACAAGCTGGAGCAGGGCTACGACAACTTTATGGAAGAGTTCACGGCTATCCTGCATCGTCAGGCTTTCTCTACCGACAACAGCAAGTAAGTCGAGGTTAACGATGGCCAGAACCCGTGGTCGCGGGCGTCGCGACCTTAAGTCGGAAATTAACATTGTTCCGCTGCTGGACGTGCTGCTGGTGTTGCTGCTCATCTTTATGGCAACCGCGCCGATTATTACACAGAGCGTGGAAGTGGACCTGCCGGACGCAACCGATTCGAAAACCGTTTCCAGCGACGATAATCCGCCGGTGATCGTGGAAGTGGCCGGGGTAGGGCAGTACAGCCTGGTGGTGGATCACGATCGTATGACGCAGCTGCCGCCGGAGCAGGTGGTGAGCGAAGCGCAGCGCCGTATTGAAGCCAATCCGAAGACGGTCTTCCTGATTGGTGGGGCGAAAGATGTGCCTTACGACGAAATCATCAAGGCGCTGAACCTGTTGCATCAGGCTGGCGTGAAATCCGTCGGTTTGATGACGCAGCCGATTTAACGCGAACCGTTTTTGGGAACCGAGAGTGTCGAAGGCAACCGAGCAGAACGAGAAGTTAAAACGCGCGATAATCATTTCGGTGATTCTGCACATCGTGCTGATCGCCCTGCTGATTTGGAGCTCGTTTAACGAACATATCGAAGCCAGCGGCGGCGGTGGCGGCAGTGATATCGACGCGGTGATGGTCGATCCTGGCGCGGTGGTTGAGCAGTATAACCGTCAGCAGAATCAGCAGAGTGATAGTCAGCGCGCCGAGCAGCAGCGCCAGAAGCAGGCACAGCAGCAGGCGGAAGAGTTGCAGCAGAAGCAGGCCGCTGAACAGCAGCGGCTGAAAGAGCTGGAAAAAGAGCGTCTGCAGGCGCAGCAGGAAGCCAAAGAGCAGGCGAAGCAGCAGGCAGAGCAGCAGAAGGCGGCTGAAGCAGCAGCGAAGCAGGCGCAGGAGCAGCAGAAAGCTGCAGAAGCGGCCGCAGCGAAAGCCAAAGCCGATGCCAAAGCGCAGGCCGATGCTCAGGCGAAGGCCGCAGCGGACGCGAAAGCCAAAGCGGAAGAGCAGGCGAAGCAGGCCGCTGCCGACGCGAAGAAGAAAGCGGAAGAGCAGGCGAAAGCCGCCGCAGCCGAAGCGGCGAAAGAGAAAGCCGCGCAGCAGGCGAAAGCCGCAGCTGAAGCAAAAGCCAAAGCGGAGGCAGAAGCCAAAGCTCAGGCCGCGGCAGATGCAAAAGCCAAAGCTGCACAGGAAGCCAAAGAGAAAGCTGCGGAAGCCGCGAAAGAGAAAGCGGCCGCCGAAGCCAAAGCGAAAGCTGAGGCAGCAGCCAAAGCCAAAGCGGATGCGGCGGCCAAAGCTAAAGCGGCCGCCGATGCGAAGAAGAAAGCGGCTGCCGAAGCGGCGAAGAACGAGAGCGATGTGGATGATCTGTTAGGCGGTCTCTCTTCCGGTAAGAATGCGCCGAAAAGCGGTGCCGCTTCCGGTGGTGGCGCGGCGGCAGGTCAGGGCAATCAGAAGAAGGCGGGTGCCTCAGGTGCTGAGGTGAATGCGTATCTGGGTCAGATCACCAGTGCGATTCAGAGCCGCTTCTACGATGCCGATCTGTATCGCGGTAAAAGCTGCGATCTGCGGATTAAACTGGCACCGGATGGTTTGCTGATTGACGTGAAAGCTGAAGGCGGCGATCCGGCGCTGTGTCAGGCGGCGATTACCGCAGCGAAGCAGGCACGCATTCCAAAGCCGCCTTCGCAGGCCGTATATGAAGTGTTTAAGAACGCACCGATGCGTTTCAAACCAGAATAATGCAGTAACGTACGGCAGGTTGAACTAAGGTTAGCTTGCCGTACTCTATGAGTACTCGTGTTTTTTCAGGAACTGTGCGAATTATCATGAACTCAGGTTCAGATAAGGGAGATAAGATGAAGCAGGCACTTCGTGTAACCTTAGGTTTTTTTGTACTGCTGTGGGCAGCGATGCTGCACGCGGAAGTACGCATTGAAATTACGCAGGGCGTGAATACCGCGCGCCCAATTGGTGTGGTGCCGTTCCAGTGGGCCGGTCCGGGCGCTGCACCTGAAGATATTGGTGGCATCGTCGCAGCAGACTTACGTAACAGCGGTAAATTCAACCCGCTGGATCGCTCTCGTCTGCCACAGCAGCCGACCAGCGCACAGGAAGTTCAGCCTGCCGCGTGGAGCGCACTGGGTATTGATGCCGTGGTCGTCGGGCAGGTTACGCCGAACGCCGATGGCAGCTACCAGGTGGCTTATCAGCTGGTGGATACCGGTGGCGCACCGGGTACTGTGCTGGCGCAGAACTCCTATAAAGTCACCAAACAGTGGCTGCGCTATGCAGCGCATACCGCCAGCGATGAAGTGTTTGAGAAGCTGACCGGTATCAAAGGCGCGTTCCGTACCCGTATCGCCTATGTGGTGCAGACCAACGGCGGTCAGTTCCCGTACGAGCTGCGCGTGTCTGACTACGATGGTTACAACCAGTTTGTGGTACACCGTTCGCCACAGCCGCTGATGTCACCGGCCTGGTCGCCAGATGGCAGCAAAGTGGCTTACGTGACCTTTGAAAGCGGTAAATCGGCGCTGGTGGTGCAAACGCTGGCCAACGGCGCTATCCGTCAGGTGGCTTCTTATCCACGTCACAACGGTGCGCCGGCCTTCTCGCCGGACGGCTCTAAGCTGGCCTTCGCCCTGTCGAAAACCGGTAGCCTGAACCTGTACGTGATGGATCTGGCCTCCGGTCAGACGCGTCAGGTGACCGATGGCCGCTACAACAGCACCGAACCTACCTGGTTCCCGGACAGCCAGACGCTGGCTTACACTTCGGATCAGGCCGGTGCGCCACAGATTTACAAAGTTAACGTTAACGGCGGAACGCCACAGCGCATTACCTGGGAAGGGGCTCAGAACCAGGATGCGGATGTGTCATCTGACGGTAAAACGATGGTGATGATCAGCAGCGCCGGTGGCGCGCAGCACGTCGCCAAACAGGATCTGGAAACGGGAGCCGTTCAGACAATAACGGACACGTTCCTGGATGAGACGCCAAGTCTGGCTCCTAACGGCACGATGGTAATCTATAGCTCTACTCAGGGGATGGGTTCCGTGTTGCAGTTGGTTTCAACCGATGGGCGTTTCAAAGCGCGTCTTCCGGCAACTGATGGACAGGTCAAATTCCCTGCCTGGTCGCCGTATCTGTGATGCATCGCTCCCTCGCCTGGCGGGGGAGTAAAATGTATGGCAAACAAAATAATAGGATAAAGAAATGCAACTGAACAAAGTGCTGAAGGGTTTGATGCTGGCTCTGCCGGTTATCGCGGTAGCTGCATGTAGCTCTCACAAAAACAACAACAACGATCAGACCGGTATGGGTGCTGACGGTGCATACGGCGCTGGCGCTGGCCAGAACGGCAACATGTCTTCTGACGAGCAGGCGCGTCTGCAGATGCAGCAGCTGCAGCAGAACAACATCGTTTACTTCGGTCTGGACAAGTATGACGTGCAGTCTGAATACGCTCAGATGCTGGATCAGCACGCTGCTTTCCTGCGCAGCAACCCATCTTACAAAGTGACCATCGAAGGTCACGCGGATGAGCGCGGCACCCCAGAGTACAACATCGCCCTGGGCGAGCGTCGTGCTAACGCCGTTAAAATGTACCTGCAGGGTAAAGGCGTGTCTGCTGACCAGATGTCTATCGTATCTTACGGTAAAGAGAAACCTGCTGTACTGGGCCACGACGAAGCGGCTTACGCTAAAAACCGTCGTGCCGTACTGGTTTACTAAGAGAATCACATGATTAGTAACTTCAGACTTCATCTGTTGAGTCTGTCGTTACTGGTTGGCGTAGCGGCCCCCTGGGCCGCTAATGCCCAGGCGTCAATCAGTAGCGTTGGCTCAGGCTCGGTCGAAGACCGTGTCACCACTCTTGAACGTATCTCCAATGCCCAGGCTCAGCTTCTGCAGCAGTTGCAGCAGCAGATGAGTGATAACCAAAGCGATATCGATTCGCTGCGCGGGCAGATCCAGCAGAACAGTTATCAGCTTAATCAGGTGATTGAGCGGCAGAAGCAGCTTTATCAGCAGATCGACAGTCTGAGCAGCAGTAATGGTGCACAGGCCAGCGGTGGTGCGGATGCAGCAGCCGGTGCCGCAGCGGGAAACGCTGATGCGGGGAGCAGCAATACGGCTGCCGCTGCACCCGCACAAACCGGCGATGCCAACACCGATTACAATGCTGCCGTTGCGCTGATTCTTGAGAAGAAACAGTACGACCAGGCGATTACTGCGCTGCAGGCGTGGGTGAAGAAGTATCCGGACTCCACCTATCAGCCGAATGCTAATTACTGGCTGGGTCAGTTGTTTTACAACAAAGGCAAAAAGGACGATGCGGCCTACTATTTTGCCACTGTAGTTAAAAACTACCCGAAATCGCCAAAAGCGGCGGAAGCGCTGTTTAAGGTTGGGGTGATCATGCAGGAGAAGAACGATACAGCAAAAGCGAAAGCGGTCTACCAGCAGGTGATCAAACAGTTCCCTAACTCTGAGTCTGCTAAGCAGGCACAAAAACGGCTCGCTGCGATGTAATTGCTGCAGTTAAGACCGGATTTCGTCTGATTTCTGGTCTTGCCGCATGAAAGGTAAGCAGTTGAGACATTTAGCGGAAAATAAGGGTTGCGCCCTCCCGCTAAATCAGTAATATATGCCGCCGTTGCCGGGACATATCTTAACAAGTATCGGCAGCACTGAAGATGGGTCGTTAGCTCAGTTGGTAGAGCAGTTGACTTTTAATCAATTGGTCGCAGGTTCGAATCCTGCACGACCCACCATCTCAACCGTTCAGTTTTGATGTCACTTCAGTTTGCTTCACAACCTTGATGGGTCGTTAGCTCAGTTGGTAGAGCAGTTGACTTTTAATCAATTGGTCGCAGGTTCGAATCCTGCACGACCCACCATCAAGTCGAAAGTTGTAAGCCACTTCCCGAGCGGGTCGTTAGCTCAGTTGGTAGAGCAGTTGACTTTTAATCAATTGGTCGCAGGTTCGAATCCTGCACGACCCACCAGTTATGTAGAAAGGCGCCCTAAAGGCGCCTTTTTGCTTTTTTACGTTTTTTACAGTGTTAGATGGGTTGCTTTGAGATTGTGCACCGGCCAGATAAGGCGGGGCGGATCGCAAAGGAACCTCACATCCCTGTGGATCGGCCTCGCCATCCATGGCTCGGACGCTTCGCTCCTCCGCCCCCGCCTTAACTGGCCATCAAGCCTTGTCATTGCTTTAGATAATCGCACCCATGCTCAAAGAAGACGGAAGGGCCGGGCGGTGGAGTAAAGCTTCCGGCGCATGGACAAAAATGCCGGGAGCATTTTTGAACAACGCGTAGCGTTGGCCCACGAGTGGGCGAGCCTCAGGGATGAGGCGAGTAAACCGCCGGCAGAGCCTACAGGGACGTATTCACGGCGACTTTACGGAACCGCCCGGTTCTTTCGGCTGGCTGCAAGGTTTCAAGCTGATCTACTTTTTTACCTTATCCGGCGTCAGGCTCTTCCAGATATGCAGCACCGCGTAACTGCGCCACGGGCGCCACACCTGCGACATCTGCTCTGCGACTTTTGCGCTCACGCCGCCGAGATTATTGCGGATCGCTATGTCCTCTTTCGGAAAGGCATCCGGCCAGCGCAGGGCGCGCATGGCGATATAACTCGCTGTCCATGGCCCGACCCCCTTCAGCGCCAGCAACTGCTGCTGCACCACGTCCGGATTTACCGCGCCATTGAAGCGCAGCGCTCCTGAGGCGCAGGACTCGGCCAGTGCCTTGATCGCCTGCGCGCGGGCGCTCACAATGCCGAGGCTGGCGATATCATCCAGGGTGGCAGTAGCCAGTGATTCGGCCTCTGGCGGTAAGCGGGAGAGTGCAGGCCACGGCGTGGTGAGGGGCGCGCCAAAACGCTCCGCCACGCGACTGCTCAGCGTCGTCGCGGCTTTCACCGTCACCTGCTGGCCGAGGATGGCGCGGACCGCCAGCTCGAAGCCGTCAAACGCACCAGGAACGCGTAAGCCGGGATAGCGTGCCAGACTCGCAGCTAATAGCGGATCCTGGCTGAGCTGCTCGCTGATGCGCTGTGGCTGGGCATCCAGATCAAACAGATCGCGCAAGCGGCGCAGCAGGGCAGGCAGCACCGGCGTCAGCGTGGTGGTAAATTGCACCTTCAGCGCCTGCTTCTCCGGCAAATGGCTAATGCGTACCCAGCCACGACACTGACCGAGCGCCACAGTACGATGATAAACGCCCTCGCTGACCCACTCGACTTGCTTCATCACGCGCTGTTGCAGGAAATCGAGGATGGCGTCCCAGTCATAAGGAGGCCGGTAGCTGAGGCGCAGTTCGGCGCTCTCCTGCTCACCATTCAGGGCTTCCGTCTGAATCTGCTTACGCAGACGCGATGGCGTCATGCGATAGCGAGCCTGAAACACGTCGTTAAAACGGCGCAGACTGCGAAAACCGCTGGCATAGGCAATTTCGGTCACCGGCAATGCGGTTTCAGTCAGTAGCTGCTTCGCCAGCAGCATGCGCCGGGTTTGCCGCAGTTCAAGTGGCGACACGCCCAGCTCCTGCTGAATCACCCGTCTTAGCTGGCGTTCACTCAGGTCAAACTCGCTGGCGATCTCAGCCAGCGTCTCCTGTTCTTCCAGTAAGCCTTCTTCGATACGGCGAATCAGCCGGTCGGCGATGCGATGATGGCTATCGACCGGTGCCGAACCAGGTGCCAGCTCGGGACGACAGCGCAGGCAGGGGCGAAAGTGCGCCTTTTCAGCCGCTTCGGCACTGGTGAAAAACAGGCAGTTCTTCTGCATCGGCGCTTTCACCGGACAGATCGGACGGCAGTAAATACCGGTGGAGGTCACGCCGACAAAAAACACCCCGTCGAAACGGCTGTCGCGCGCCGTCAGCGCCTGATAGGCAATTTCAGGATCAAACATCATCGTCTCCGGCAAATAAACACCATCGTCGCGCAGGTGCGGATGGAAAACTGGCTGCTTTCGGACAGCTAACCAGTTTATGCTCATGGCCGAAAACAGCCAGTTTCGCCGCGCAAAAGTGCGATAATCATCCGCATAGCCCACGCCGGAGGTGCAACATGTATCACGCTAAAATCATTACCACGCCCGTCGGAGAACTGACGCTCATTGCCACGGATCGCGGTCTGTCAGCCATTTTATGGGAAAACGAAGGCGCGCAGCGCGTGCCGCTGAAACCGATCGCGCGTAACGACCAGCATCCGATTCTCTGTGAGGCTGAGCGCCAGCTGCGCCAGTACTTTGCCGGCGAGCGCCAGCAGTTTGACATGCCTTACGACACCGTTGGCACTGCGTTTCAGAAAAAGGTCTGGCAGGCGCTGCTCACCATTCCGTTTGGTGAAACCCGCAGCTATCTGCAAATCGCGGAGCAGATCGGCAACCCGAAAGCGGTACGCGCCGTCGGGGCTGCCAACGGTAAAAATCCGTTGTCGATCATGGCGCCCTGTCATCGCGTTATCGGCAGCAACGGTAAGCTCACCGGCTTTGCAGGCGGCCTGGCGGTAAAAGCTTTTCTGCTTGAGCTGGAAAGCCCACAACAGGCGCAGGCTGGCGCGCAGCTGGTACTTCCCGCATAAAAATCACACGACAGGCTCGGTGTAATCCGCTATTGTGTTTAGCATATAAAACACGATGGCGGATTTAATGCCGCATCATCGTCCTGCTGGGCGATTTTGTTAAATCGATAAAACGAGAGCCGTGTCATGAGTGCAACGTTAGATGCTGAAAGCGCCATTTATCCCTTCCCGCCGAAACCGGCGCGCCTCAGCTCACAGGAAAAAGCCGGTTACATCGAAGAAATTAAACGTCTGCTCAAAGCACGCGATGCGGTGATGGTGGCGCATTACTACACCGATCCGGAAATCCAGGCGCTGGCCGAAGAGACCGGCGGCTGCGTGGCGGATTCTCTCGAGATGGCGCGCTTTGGCAGCCAGCATCCGGCGCAAACGCTGCTGGTGGCCGGCGTCCGTTTCATGGGCGAAACCGCCAAAATCCTTAGCCCGGAAAAAACCGTGCTGATGCCCACGCTGCAGGCGGAGTGCTCGCTTGACCTTGGTTGCCCGATTGACGAATTTAACCGCTTCTGCGATGCGCATCCGGATCGGACCGTGGTGGTGTATGCCAACACGTCGGCGGCGGTAAAAGCACGCGCCGATTGGGTGGTGACGTCCAGCATTGCGGTTGAGCTGATTGAACACCTCGACAGTCGCGGTGAGAAAATTATCTGGGCACCGGACCGCCATCTGGGCCGTTACGTCACGCAGCAAACCGGCGCTGATGTGCTGTGCTGGCAGGGCGCCTGCATCGTGCATGATGAGTTCAAAACCCAGGCGCTGCAGCGCATGAAAGCGCTCTATCCTGACGCGGCGGTGCTGGTGCACCCGGAGTCACCGCAGGCGATCGTCGACCTGGCCGATGCGGTCGGTTCCACCAGCCAGCTGATTCAGGCCGCCAAAACGCTGCCGCATCCACAGATGATTGTGGCGACCGATCGCGGCATCTTTTACAAAATGCAGCAGGCGGTACCGGATAAAGAGTTACTGGAAGCGCCAACCGCCGGCGAAGGCGCGACCTGCCGCAGCTGTGCGCACTGTCCGTGGATGGCGATGAATGGCCTGCAGGCCATCGCTGAAGGGCTGGCGCACGGCGGCGCACAGCATGAGATCCACGTTGATGCCGCGCTGCGTCAGGCGGCGTTACTGCCGCTCAACCGCATGCTAGACTTTGCAGCACAACTCAAACTTACGCTGAAAGGGAACGCCTGAGGCGGCTTGCAGACAGGTGAAGATGATGGACTTCTTTAGCACACACAATATCCTGGTACATATTCCTATTGGTGTCGGCGGCTACGATCTGTCATGGATTGAAGCGATCGGTACGCTGGCCGGCCTGCTGTGTATCTGGCTCGCCAGCCAGGAAAAAATCATCAACTACCTGTTTGGTCTGATTAACGTCACGCTGTTTGCGGTGATTTTCTTTCAGATTCAGCTGTATGCCAGCCTGCTGCTGCAGCTGTTCTTCTTTGTTGCTAATGTGTACGGCTGGTACGCGTGGAGCCGGCAGACCAGCAGCCATGAAGCGGCGCTGAAAATCCGCTGGCTGCCGCTGCCGAAAGCCATCGGCTGGGGCGCCGCCTGCGTGATCGCCATTGCGCTGATGACGCACTATATCGACCCGGTATTCGCTTTCCTCACGCGCACCGCGGTGGGTCTGATGCAGTCGCTCGGCCTTAACGTGGTGATGCCGCAGCTGCAGCCAGATGCCTTCCCGTTCTGGGATTCCTGCATGATGGTGCTGTCGATTGTGGCGATGATCCTGATGACGCGCAAATACGTCGAGAACTGGCTGCTGTGGGTGGTAATCAACGTTATCAGCGTGATGATCTTTGCGCGTCAGGGCGTGTATGCTATGGCGCTGGAGTACGCCATTCTGACGCTGATCGCGCTGAACGGCACGCGCCTGTGGATGCAGAGCGCACGGGAACAGGGTTCGCGCGCGCTGTCCCATTAGTGGTGGTGATGCGCGTGGCCTTCCAGCGCTGCGTGCTCGTGCTGCGTGCCGCTCTCCTCGCATAACTCGCAGTCCGGGCCGACGCAGGGCTGATACTCCATCTGCACCGTGGCATGGGCAATCTGATAATGCTGGTGCAGATACTGATGAATACGTCGCAGCAGGCCGTCGTGATCGTACGGCGGAATCACCTGCACGTGCAGCGTCAGTACCGGCTTTTCGCCCACCTGCCACACATGCACATGATGCACATTACGCACTTCATCAATGTGACGCGTCAGCGCCCGCGCCAGCTTATCCACGTCGATATGCGTCGGTGCGCCTTCCAGCAGCTCGTGCAGGCTCTCGCGCAGCAGCGCCCAGCCACTGCGCACCACCAGCAGCGCCACCAGCAGTGACAGAATCGGATCGATTGGCGTCCAGCCGGTCAGCATGATGATCACTGCCGCCACGATTGCGCCCACCGAACCGAGCAGATCGCCCAGCACGTGCAGCGCGGCAGCACGCACGTTGAGATTCTTCTCTTCGCTGCCGCGGTGCAGCAGCCAGAATGACAGCAGATTCGCCAGCAGGCCGGCAATGGCGATGCCGAGCATCAGGCCGCCTTCAATCGGCTCGGGCTGGTAAAAACGGCGCAGTGCTTCCCAGACGATCAGGACGGTAATCACCAGCAGCGCGATGGCGTTAACAAACGCGGCCAGCGTGGTAAGACGCAGCAAGCCAAAGGTGTGACGCGCATTCGGTTTGCGCCGGGCGAACTGCACGGCCAGCAGCGCCATCAGCAGCGCGGCGGCGTCGGTGAGCATATGTCCGGCATCGGCCAGCAGCGCCAGCGAGCCGGACACCAGTCCACCGATAACCTCGGCAACCATAAACAGCGCGGTGACGCCAAACGCGGCGGCGAGACGCGTGCGGTTGCCGCCGTGCTCACTGTGAGAATGAGTGTGTGCCATAACGTTCCAGTTGGTTAAGTAGCCTGTTCGTTAATGATATCAGTAAATTGAGATTATCACGGTCAGGCTGATGCTGTTTTGCCGCGTCGGCCAGCTGCTGGCAGTGGGCGGCCACGTCGTCAATGCCGAGCATCAGCCAGCTGCCTTTCAGGCGGTGCGCCGCGCGCGCCAGCTGGGGCCAGTCTGCGGCCGCGCTCGCCTGCAGCAGCGCATCACGATCCTGCTGCAGCGTACGCTGCAGGGTGTGGCAAATACGCGGGATGAAAGCCGGATTGTGCTGCGCCAGAATCTGCAGGCTGTCCGGCAGCACCTGCAGCGGATCGCGCACTGCCTGCGCCAGCAGCGGTGCAATATCCCGCAGCGTCACCGGCTTGACCAGCTGCGCTTCGTGCGCCTGCAGTGGCAGTTTCAGCAGCTGTACGTCGGCGGAGCACAGTATGCGCAGCGCAGGCTGCTCGCGCTGGCGCTGACGGCGGCGCAGGATGCGTAGCAGCGTCAGGCCATCCGGGCGTGGCATCATCTGGTCGATAAACAGCACATCAAACGGCTGCTGCGCATCGGCCCGCAGCAGTTCGCGGCCATCCTCAAACACCGCCGCAGTAATGCCAAAGCTCGCCAGCTGCTGCTGCATCACCAGCAGATTGGTCGGGTGATCGTCGACAATCGCCACGCGCAGCTGCGGATAGTGCGGCCAGTGCGTGGCGTCATCCGCCGCCGTCGCCGCACAGGGTTCCAGCGGCAGGCGCACGCTCACCGTGGTGCCCTGCTGCGGTGCGGAGTGCAGCGACAGCGTGCCGCCCATGCGCTGTACAATCTCGCGACAGATAAACAGCCCGAGGCCGCTGCCCTGCACCGCATGGCGCTTGCCCGACGGCGCCTGATACCACGGTTCAAACAGCTGCGCCTGCTCGCTGAGCGGAATGCCGCTGCCGCTGTCGCTCACCGTCAGCGCGATATCCCCGGCGACCGCCAGCGTCAGGCGAATTTCGCCGTGGCGGGTAAATTTCAGTGCATTGGCCACCAGGTTGTTCACCACCTGCTGCAGGCGATCGCTGTCGAGCATCACGCTGGCCGGCAGCGGCGTCAGCGCCGCTACGTGCAGCTGTGGCCCGCCATCGCGCATCAGCGGGTGGTAAAACTGTTGTTGCTGCTGTAGCCATAGCGTGAGATCGAGCGGGCGCGGCGTGAGGCGGAAGCTGTGATTCTCGATGCGCGCATGATCCTGCAGGTCGTTCAGCAGCGTCATCAGCGACCGTGCGCTGCTGTGCATCAGATCGAGCCGCGCGCTCGGATGCTGCTGCTGTTCCAGCTCCAGCAGACCCAGAATCGCCTGCATCGGCGTGCGCAGCTCGTGGCTGGCGGTGGCGAGAAACTGGCTTTTAGCGGCATTGGCGCGCTCTGCCTGCTCGCGCTGTAACCGCTCACGCCGCTGCTGCAGATAACGGCGCAGCAGCAATACCAGCAACAGCAGGATGATCACGGCGGCCGCAATTAAAATCAGCAGCGGCACATTGCGCATCGTCATGGTGGTGCCGGGCTGCGGCGGCTGCGACCAGCTGACGCGCATCTGGTTCAGCGTATCCGCCGGAATCTGCTGCAGCGCATGGTCGAGCAGGGCGCTCAGCTGCGGCTGCTGAGCGCTCACCTGCGGCGCCAGCGGCCAGGCGATATCGCTGGCCACAAACGCGAGATGCACGCGGTTGCCCTCATGGCTGGCCATGCGCCAGCGCGCCGACAGCACGTTATCCACCACTGCATCAATCTGGCCAGTGTTGAGGGCCTGCCACAGCTGGGCGCGATCGTCGAACAGCTGAGGCGCGATCTCAGCCGGAAGCAGACGCTGCGCCAGATCGCCACGCAGCACGCCGACGCGCTGAGCGTGCAGCGCGGACCAGTCCATCGGCTGCCTGTCGGACAGCGTGTAAATGCCCCAGATGGCGCGCCACACCGGCAGCGCGGTGCGGTTAGCATCGTCCCCGTACAGCGGCTGTAACAGGTTGAGCATCACCTGCTGCTGCTGCAACAGACTGGCGGCCTGCTGCGGATTATTGACCCAGCGCGGCGTGAAACGCAGGCCGGTGCTCTGGCTCAGGGCGTTAAGCAGGTCAATACCGAAGCCGCGCGCGTTGCCGCTGGCATCGCGATAGCTCCATGGCGCGTTATCGCTCTCGGCGGCATAAGGGATGGCATCCTGCTGCGCCAGCCACTGTTTCTCTTCGCCCGTCAGCATCAGGGTTTGCGTATCCTGATAGCGCAACAGCGGCGGACTCCAGCGCTGCTGCACGCGATTGCTGAACTCCGCTGGCAGCAAACGCAGCTGGCGGTTGAGCCAGGCAATCAGCGCCGGATCGCGCGTCAGTGCGCGCAGCGACAGCTCGCCGGCACCGGGATCGGCGGTGATTTGATAAATCTGTCCCTGCTGCAGCTGGCCGAGCAGGAAACCGGCACTGGCTTCATCGGCCACCAGATAGTCACTCTGCTGGTTCAGCAGCGCATACAGCGCCTGTAAATTGCCGGGCAGCGTCTGCCAGCGGTGACGATGTGCAAAGTTTTCCGGCAGCTGCGCCAGCGTGTCGGCGGCGATGGTCAGCTGAGCGTTGTCACTGTTGAACATCACCGCGCGCTGGTTGTCGCGATTGCGGTAGATGCGCATCGGGCTGGTGAACCAGCTATCGCTGGTCAGTACGTCGGCGGGCAGATCGCGCTGGCGGGTGCTCAGCACCATATCCACGTCGCCACGCTGCAGCGCCGCCAGCTGGGCGGCAAAGTCAGGATAGCCGTGCAGGCTGAATGTGCTGCCGCTCAGCTGGCTGAGGGCGCTGAGATAATCGGCATCAATGCCCCAGATGCGATCGCCAATGCGCATCGCCCAGGGCGCGCTGTTTTGCGCCGGCACCGCCACGCGCAGCACCGGTCCTGGCCACGGCTCGGCGTGCGGCGCGGGCATCATGGCGGGCAGCATCACGCTGCTGGCGGGCTGCAATCCGGCGCGCGCCAGCAGACTGAAAAACAGCGCGAACAGCAGCAGCCAGCGTGTCACTGCTGCGCTTTCCACAGTTCTGCCAGCTCGACTACCGACTGCACACCGGTCTTCTCAAGGATATTTTTTTTGTGGGTGCTGACGGTTTTATTGCTGATGTGCAGCTGTTCGCCAATCTGAATATTCGACAGCCCGCGCACCAGCAGCGCGACAATCTGCTGCTCTTTCTCCGTGAGCGGTAGCGCAATGCGCTCCGGCAGCGGCGGAAACGCCTGCTGGCCGCCCAGCACCGCCAGAATCGCGCTCAGCAACTGCGCCATGCTTTGACTCTTCACCACATAGCCGGCCGCGCCGAGCGAGGCGGCGCTGAGCAGCGTGTGACGGCTCTGCTGGGCCGAGTAAATCAGCACCGGACACTGCGGATGGCGCGCGCGCAGACGGCGCAGCAGCTCCAGACCATCGCTATCCGGCAGGCCGATATCCAGCACAATCAGGTCAATATGATGCTGTTGCAGCAGCTGGCGCGCCTGGGCTTCGTCACCGGCGGCGTACAGCTGTAATGGAATAGGGGCGTTGAGGCAGGCCGCTTCCAGCGCGACTTCAACTAAAGGGTGATCATCGATAAGCAGCAGCGCGGCCATGAAACAGTTCCTGTGAATTTCATAGCGTTAGCATAGCGGAAATAGGGCAGGGGAAAAACAACAGGGCGAGCCGAAGCTCGCCCTGCATCACGCTCCGCGTGGATTACTGCGTGGTGCCGTCAGTTTTGTGTTTAACGTGACCACCGCCTTCCTTGGTTTCAACTTTCTTGTTCATATCCGGGCAGCGACCATCTTTACACATGGTATTTTTGTGTTCCTGGCTGGCCGACATATTGCCAGAGGTGGTACCAGAAGTCGCGGCACCGTTGGTGTTCATGCTGCCGTTATTAATGTTGCTATTATCAACATTATTTGGCGGCAAATTCTCTTTCGCGCCGCCCGCGGCTGCGCCGGCTTCTGCTGACGCATTCGCCTGGCCGTTGTTGTTATCCGCAGCCAGTGCTGCGCCGCTGCCCAAAGTCATCGCTGCCGTCAGAAAAATCAATGCAAACTTATTCATCATTATGCTCCTGTAATAAATGGATAGTTGCCGCGTGACACCCGCTGGTGCTGTTTGACGAAAAAAGCGTGCCGCGACGGAATTTAATTCCGTCATGAGTGTTCGGCATGAATATAAATAGCGAAAGCACCTCATTCCTCAGTGCTTACGTTTAAAAAGCTTAGTTCAGAAACGAATAAATGCAAATCTGAGCGAGCCATTTGCGCACAGGACATAATTTACACCTGGTGCCTGAAGGGATACATTGGACGGGTTGCGCCCGGCGTACGCAGGGCCAGAAATTTGAATGGAATAAGTATGGATTACCAGAACGACGATTTACGCATCAGAGAGATCAAAGAGTTACTGCCCCCTGTTGCGCTGCTGGAAAAATTCCCCGCCACCGATAACGCTGCTCAAACCGTTGCCCAGGCCCGCCAGGCCATTCACCGCATTCTGCACGGTGAAGATGACCGCCTGCTGGTAGTGATTGGGCCATGCTCCATCCACGATACGCAGGCGGCCAAAGAGTATGCCGCTCGCTTGCTGACGTTGCGCGAGGAGCTGAAGGGTGAACTGGAAGTAGTGATGCGCGTGTACTTTGAAAAACCGCGTACCACGGTGGGCTGGAAAGGGCTGATCAACGATCCTTACATGGACGGTAGCTTCCAGATTAACGACGGCCTGCGCCTGGCGCGTAAGCTGCTGGTGGATATCAACGACACCGGACTGCCGGCTGCCGGTGAGTTCCTCGACATGATCACGCCGCAATACATGGCGGATTTGATGAGCTGGGGCGCCATTGGTGCGCGTACTACCGAATCGCAGGTGCACCGCGAGCTCTCGTCCGGGCTCTCCTGTCCGGTTGGCTTCAAAAACGGCACTGACGGCACCATCAAAGTGGCGATCGATGCCATCGGTGCTGCCAGCGCGCCGCACTGCTTCCTGTCGGTCACCAAATATGGTCATTCGGCGATTGTCGAAACCAGCGGTAATGAAGATTGCCACATCATTCTGCGCGGCGGCAAAGAGCCAAACTACAGTGCGGAACACGTTGCGGCGGTGAAAACCGGGCTGGAAAAAGCGGGCCTGCGTCCACAGGTGATGATCGACTTCAGCCACGCCAACAGCAGCAAGCAGTTCCAGCGTCAGATGGTGGTGGCCGCAGACGTGGCGCAGCAGATTGCCGGCGGCGAGCAGGCGATTACCGGCGTGATGATTGAGAGCCACCTGGTGGAAGGCAACCAGAGCCTCGACAGCGGCAAACCGCTGGTGTACGGCCAGAGCGTCACCGACGCCTGTATTGGCTGGGACGACACGGAAAAAGCGCTGCGTCAGCTGGCGCAGGCGATCAAAACCCGTCGCGGCTAACGGCAGCGCACGGCATAAAAAAAGGCCAGACTCGCGTCTGGCCTTTTGCGTTTCAGCGTGAACTTACTTCGCTTTACCCTGGTTAGCAACGGCGGCGGCTTTCGCTGCGATCTCGTCGGCATCACCCAGATAGTAATGTTTGATTGGCTTGAAGTTCTCGTCGAACTCATACACCAGCGGTACGCCGGTTGGGATGTTCAGTTCGAGGATCTCATCTTCGCTCATGTTATCGAGGTATTTCACCAGCGCGCGCAGTGAGTTACCGTGCGCGGCAACGATCACTTTCTCACCGCTCTTGATGCGCGGCAGAATGCTCTCGTTCCAGAATGGGATCACGCGATCGATGGTCAGTGCCAGGCTTTCGGTGGTTGGCAGCTGCGCGTCGGTCAGGGATTTGTAACGCGGGTCGTGGCCCGGGAAACGCTCGTCGTTACGATCCAGCTCTGGCGGCGTAACGGCAAAGCCGCGGCGCCACTGTTTCACCTGATCGTCGCCATATTTGGCGGCGGTTTCCGCTTTGTCCAGACCCTGCAGCGCACCGTAGTGACGCTCGTTCAGACGCCAGGTTTTTTCGACCGGCAGCCAGGCCTGATCCAGCTCATCCAGCACGTTCCACAGAGTGTGGATGGCACGCTTCAGCACGGAGGTGTAGGCAAAATCAAACACGAAACCTTCTTTTTTCAGCAGCTGACCGGCTGCTTTGGCTTCGGTGCGACCCTTGTCGGACAGATCCACGTCGTACCATCCGGTGAAGCGGTTTTCCTGATTCCACTGGCTTTCGCCGTGGCGCACCAGAACCAGCTTAGTTACGGCCATAGCTTTACTCCTTAATGCTTAATGTTTCGATGATGATAGAAACCGGCTGCGGCCGCTGATTTCAGCGGCACACTGATAGCGCCATACCATAGCGGAAAACAGCGCACGGCGTAAGCCTGTCGGCACCGCAGTGCGCGTTTTTCAACCGGCGCTTAGTGCGGGGTGAAGCGATAACGCGTCACGGAGTGCCATGTGTCGCCGGGCTGCAGCCAGCAATCAGGCTGCGGCCACTCGCTATGGTTGGGCGAATCCGGTAAAAACTCACTCTCCAGAGCGATGCCCTGGAAAGCAGTATAGCTGCCCTGTTCACGGGCGCGCGTTCCCTCCAGATAGTTGCCGGAGTAGAACTGCAGCGCCGGCGCGGCGGTGAACACGCTCACGCTAAGTTTGTCGTCCGCTGACCACAGCTGCGCAGCAGGCTGGCTGCTGTCACCGGCGGTGGTGAGCAGAAACGCGTGATCGTAACCTTTCACCGCGCGCTGATCGTCGTCGGCCAGGAACTCATCCGCCACGCGTTTCGGCTGGCGGAAATCAAAGCTGGTACCGTCTACCGCTTTCAGCGGCGCATTGGGAATGCCTGCGCTGTCCACCGGCAGATAACGATCGGCCTGCAGTTGTAAGCGATGCTGGCGCGCGTCGCCATGATGCGCATCAAGGTTGAAGTAAGCATGGTTGGTCAGGTTGACCGGACAGGCCTGATCGGTCTGCGCTTCATAGCGAATCGACAGGCAGTTATCGTCATCGAGCTGATAAATCACATCGGCAATCAGATTGCCGGGGTAGCCCTGGTCGCCGTCCGGCGAATCAAGACGATAGTGCACTTCGCTGTCACTCTGGCTGAGAATCTGCCAGCGGCGCTTGTCGAAACCCTGCGGCCCGCCATGCAGCTGGTGCGGACCCTGATTGGCCGCCAGCAGCCGGTTAAGCGGCTTCAGCTCAGCGAAGGCGATGCGGTTCGCGTAACGCCCGATGGTGGCACCGAGATAAGCATCCTGATGCAGATAGTCGGACGGCGTGGCGCAGCCGAGCAGCGCTTCGCGCACGCTGCCGTCCTGCATCGGCACGCGCGCCGACAGCCAGGTGGCGCCCCAGTCCATAAAGGTGGCGACCATGCCGTTGCGGTTGCGCAACACGGTGATGCGCCACGGCTGGCCGTCCGGCGCATGAGAGTTGACGTCGCTTACCATTGGCCGGCTCCTGCTGAGGCTTTACACACGTAAAAGGTCTCTTTGATGCCGGTCTGCGCTTCGTACTGCTGCGCCACCGCCGCTTTCACCCGATCGACCAGATCGGTTGGCATCAGGGCGACAATACAGCCACCGAAGCCGCCGCCGGTCATGCGCACGCCGCCGCGCGGGCCGATTTCCGCTTTAACAATCTCCACCAGCTGATCGATGGGCGGTACGGTGATCTCAAAATCGTCGCGCATTGAGGCGTGCGAGGCCGCCATCAGCTCACCCATGCGTTGCAGATCGCCGCTGCTCAGCGCGTCCGCCGCTTCCAGCGTACGCGCATTTTCGGTGATCACGTGACGCACGCGTTTGGCCACCAGCGGATCGAGCTGCTGTTCTGCCGCCGCAAACTCCTCCAGCGTCACGTCGCGCAGCGCCTTTTTGTTAAAGAAGCGCGCACCGGTTTCGCACTGCTCGCGGCGGGTATTGTATTCGCTGCCCACCAGATTACGGCGGAAGTTCGAGTTGATGATCACCACCGCGACATCCTCCGGCATGGATACGGCGCGCGTGCCCAGCGTGCGGCAGTCCAGCAGCATGGCGTGATCCTGCTGGCCGAGCGCTGAAATCAGCTGATCCATGATGCCGCAGTTGCAGCCAACAAACTGGTTCTCCGCTTCCTGCCCGTTAACGGCAATCGCTGCGCCGTCGAGCTTCAGCTGATACAGCTGCTGGAACACGGTGCCCACCGCCACTTCCAGCGAGGCGGACGAGCTGAGACCGGCACCCTGCGGCACGTTGCCGCTGATCACCATATCCACGCCGCCAAAGCTGGCGTCGCGCTGCTGCAGATGTTTCACCACGCCGCGCACGTAATTGGCCCACATCGGTTCGCTGAGCGGCTCAATCGGCGCATCCAGCGAGAAGCTATCCTGCTGATTGTCGTAATCCACCGCCACCACGCGCACCTGGCGATCGTCGCGGCGGGCGCAGGCAATCACGGTCTGATAGTCAATGGCGCAGGGCAGCACGAAGCCGTCGTTGTAATCGGTATGCTCGCCGATCAGGTTCACCCGGCCCGGTGCCTGAATGCTGTGGCTCGGCGCGTAGCCGAAGGTGTCAGCGAAAACCTGTTGAGTGATCGATTTTAAAGACATTTATTGTTCCTCGCGGAAATGGATAGCGCTGACAGAGCGCAGACGTTCTGCTGCCTGTTCCGCCGTTAAATCACGTTGGGTCTCGGCCAGCATCTCGTAGCCAACCATAAATTTTCGTACCGTCGCGGAGCGCAGCAGCGGGGGATAGAAGTGCGCGTGCAGCTGCCAGTGATCGTTGGCTTCGCCGTTAAACGGCGCGCCGTGCCAGCCCATCGAATAGGGGAACGAGCACTGGAACAGATTGTCGTAACGGCTGGTGAGCTGCTTGAGCGCCAGCGCCAGATCGGTGCGCTGCGCCTCGCTGAGATCGGTAATACGTTTCACGTGCGTTTTAGGCAGCAGCAGGGTTTCAAACGGCCAGGCCGCCCACCACGGCACTACCGCCAGCCAGTGTTCGGTTTCAACCACGGTACGACTGCCGTCCTGCAGTTCGCGCGTTACGTAATCCACCAGCAGCGGCGTACCTTTCTCAGCAAAGTAGCGGCGCTGGTTGTCATCCTCTTTTTGCGCTTCATTCGGCAGAAAACTGTTGGCCCACACCTGACCGTGCGGATGCGGATTCGAGCAGCCCATGGCTGCGCCTTTGTTTTCAAATACCTGCACCCACGGATAGTGCTGACCGAGTTCAGCGGTCTGCTCCTGCCAGGTACGCACGATGTCCTGCAAGTTGTGCAACGGCAGTTCGGGCAGGGTTTTGCTGTGATCCGGTGAGAAGCAGATCACCCGGCTGGTACCGCGCGCGCCTTCACAGCGCATCAGCACATCATCGCTCTGCGGCGCGTCCGGCGTATCGGTCATCAGCGCGGCAAAGTCATTAGTGAATACGTAAGTGCTTTTGTAATCGGGATTTTTGTCGCCGGTGATACGGGTATTACCGGCGCACAGGAAGCAGTCCGGATCGTGTGCGGGCAGTTGCTCCAGCGCCGGCGTCTCCTGCGCACCCTGCCACGGACGTTTGGCGCGATGCGGTGACACCAGCACCCATTGATCGATCAACGGGTTATAGCGGCGATGCGGATGATCGACCGGGTTAAATTTTTGCATAACAAGTCCTGGTAATCGGCAAACAGAAGAAAATCACTGCCTTCAACGTAGCATAACGGTGGCGCTGAAAGCGTGATCCAGTCTGGATAAATGGTATCGTTTACACAAGGTGACGATTCTCATTTTGTGGGTTTATGCGCAGCGTTTGCTGAATAATGCGGCAGGCTAGTGGTAGCGGTTACATTTTTAGGGAAGGAAATCTGTCAGGTGCGTACTGTTATCGCCGGGCCGCCATGGATGGCGACCCGCTCATCAATGAAAACTAACGCAACGCCTCCTGCTGATAGACATAGCCCGCGCCCTGTTTTACAAAACTCAGGCGGTGGGTGATGCACTGCGGCGCGTCCTCGGCGTGGTGGGACACAAACATCAGCTGGGTACGGCCTTCGCCGATCAGCACATCAACAAAGCGGCGCACCAGCTGGCGGTTAATGGGATCGAGCCCCTGCAGCGGTTCATCCAGGATTAACAGCGTCGGGTGCTTCACCAGCGCGCGCGCAATCAGCACCAGCCGCTGCTGGCCCCACGACAGGCTATGAAACGGCGCATCGGCCAGCGCATTGTCCATGCCAAGCAGCGCCAGCCACTGGCGCGCCAGCGCTTTCTGCCGATCCGATACCGCCTGATACAGACCGATCGAATCAAAAAAGCCTGAGAGGATCACCGTACGCACGTTACAGCTGACGCGGTAATCCAGATGCAGGCTGCTGCTGACGTAACCGATATGCTGCTTGATGTCCCAGATGGTTTCACCGCTGCCGCGCCGAATACCAAACAGCGTTAAATCATTGCTGTAGCCCTGCGGATGATCGCCGGTGACCAGGCTGAGCAGGGTCGATTTACCCGCGCCGTTGGGGCCGATGATCTGCCAGTGCTCGCCGGGATTGACCTGCCAGTTCAGGCCGTCGATCACCGCATGATCGTTATACGACACCACGCCGTTGCGCAGGATAACGCGCGGCGCATCTGCCGCCAGCTGCGGCAGCTGATCCGGCTGGTCCGGCTCCGGCAGCGCCATGCCCTGCAGGCGTTCGCTGTGCGCCAGCTGCGCCACCAGCGCTTCGGCGAGAATCGCCTGGCGCGCGCCCACGTGCGTCAGCGTGCACTCCGCCAGCACGCCGACCTGCTGGACAAAATCCGGAATATCGTCAAAGCGGTTCAGCACCAGTACCACGGTGTAGCCGTCGCGATTCAGCTGATGCAGCGTATCGGCGAGGCTGGCGCGCGATGCCACATCCAGACCATCAAAAGGTTCGTCGAGGATCAGCAAATCCGGCTGCGCCATCAGCGCCTGACACAGCAGCGTTTTGCGCGTTTCGCCGGTAGAAAGGTATTTGAAGCGGCGAGTCAGTAAAGCGCTGATGCCAAACTGCTGGGCCAGCGCCTGCGCCCGCGCCTCATCCTTTACTTCATCCTGAATGATCTCCAGCGCGGTGCGGCCGGTGTCATCTTCGCCTTCACTCAGCAGATCGGTGTTGTTGCGCTCCCACTCCTGCGTCACCAGCTGTTGCAGCTGCTCCAGCGACAGACGGGTGCGGCGCTGAAAATCCTGCCGCAGCTCGCCCTTTGCCGCCGTCAGCTCGCCGGACAGCGCGCGCGCCAGCGAAGATTTACCGCTGCCGTTGGCACCGACAAAGGCCCAACTTTCGCCGCTGTGCAGGGTTAAGTCCGGCAGGGTCAGGGTACGGCTATCGCTCAGGTGAAATATGCCTTGCGAAATTTGCAATGAGGCCATGATTTGTTCCGTTTTCTGCATCAAGTCGCTCAGTTGTAGCGAGCCAGCGAAATGAAGTCAAATCATGGCGGCCAGATCAGAGCAGTGTGGCGATGATGGCGTGTTCGGCATTAAAACAGGCGGTCACGGCGCTGCCGGGCTGCAGATTATGCTGGCGAAGCACCTGGCTGGGGACGGTGGCGCACAGCATTTCACCGCCCGTCAGCGCAATCAGCACTTCACTCTGCGTTTCGCCAGGTTCAATGGTGTGGACAACGCCCGGCAGCTGATTATTGCCCTCTGCGGCGTCAGGCGTCAGGCGGATCCACGGCGCTTTGATCAGCACCAGCACCTCTTTACCGCTGTCGAGCTGCAGCCGCTCCGCGCTGCGTTCGGTCAGGGCCACCTGCAGGCGCGTCACGCCGTCGTTCAGCAGTACCTCAACATGCTGTTGTACCTGCTGACGATCGCGCGCCTGCACCGTACCAAACAGCTGGTTGCGCGCGCTGGTTTGCAGGGAAAAGCGGGCGATCGCCGCCAGCAGGCTGTCGAGCGGCAGGCTGTCGTTTTGCAGCACGTCAAAGGCTTTTTGCTGGATCTGTTCCATCAGCTGAAACAGCTGAATTAATCGCTCGCCGTAGCGCGTCAGCCGGGCACCACCGCCGCCTTTGCCGCCGGTCGCGCGTTCGACCAGCGTCTGATCCGCCAGCTGATTCATCTCATTGATGGCGTCCCAGGCGCTTTTATAGCTGATGCCCGCCAGTCTGGCGCCCTGGCTGATGGAGCCGGTTTCCTGCACGCGCCTGAGCAGCTCGATACGGCGCGGATCGGCAAACAGCTTCTGCTGAAGACGAATGTGAAGAGAGAGTTCTGCCTGCATGTCAGCTCCTTAGGTGAATGCGCCAATTGTAAGGCCTAAAGTAAAAGCACGAAAAGGGCAGTGCCTTTTTTTCTCCAGCCGTTACAATCACTTTTTTACTCTTTGCGCGAGGTTTCCATGCTGGAACTGTTAAAAAGCCTGGCGGTCGCCATCATCATGGTGCCCATCGTGATGGCGATTATGCTGGGTCTGATTTACGGCCTGGGTGAAGTCTTTAACGTCATCTCTAAATTTGGCCGCCGCGACGACCGTCCCGCCAATAGCTCACACCACTGATTTTTAACGCCCGCACGCTGCGGGCGTTTTGCCCTTAACTTCCCGCCGTTTTTGCCGATATAAAGCTCATGACAGCTTTCAGGCTCGCGTTGTATTATCAACTATATAACGTAACCTGGAGCTCTCTATGCAAAATACGCTTTATCACTGGGCGGCGGCGGCCGTGGTCACCGTGTCGCTGTCGGGTCAGGCGCTGGCGGCGGAGAAAATTACTGTGTTCGCTGCGGCGTCGCTGACCAATGCTATGCAGCAGATTGCCACGCAATATCAGCAAAAAAGCGGCGTTGAAGTGGTATCCTCGTTCGCTTCCTCGTCGACGCTGGCGCGGCAAATCGAGCAGGGCGCCCCGGCAGATCTGTTTATCTCTGCCGATCAGCAGTGGATGGACGATGCGGTGGCAAAAAACAGCGTGATCGGCAGTACGCGCTACACGCTGCTGGGCAACGATCTGGTGCTGGTGGCGGCAAAAAGCGCTAACGCGCAGCCGGTGACCATCAATGCGCAGACCCACTGGCAGAACCTGCTTAAGGGCGAGCGCCTGGCGGTGGGCGATCCGGATCACGTGCCGGCAGGCATTTATGCCAAAGAAGCGCTGCAAAAGCTGGGCGCGTGGGACACGCTGGCTTCACGGCTCGCACCGGCTAACAACGTGCGTGCCGCGCTGGCGCTGGTGGAGCGACGCGAAACGCCGTATGGCATCGTGTACGGTTCCGACGCGGTAGCCAGTGATAAAGTGCAGGTGGTCGGACGCTTCCCCGAAGCGAGTCACAAACCCGTAGAGTACCCGATGGCGGTGGTCAGCGATCACCAGAACGCAGCGGTGCAGGCCTTCTATGACTATCTGCAGGGGCCGGATGCCGCTGCCGTGTTTAAACAGTATGGATTTACGCCGAAGAGATGATACTGAGCGATCCCGAATGGCAGGCCGTGTTCCTCAGCCTGAAAGTTTCCTGCGTGGCGGTGCTGTGCAGCCTGCCGTTTGGCATCCTGATGGCCTGGATTCTGGCGCGCTGTCGCTTTCCCGGCAAAACCCTGCTCGATAGCCTGATTCACCTGCCGCTGGTGCTGCCGCCGGTGGTGGTGGGCTATTTGTTGCTGCTGACGCTGGGCCGGCGCGGCCTGATTGGCAGCTGGCTGTATGACTGGTTCGGTATCACCTTCGCCTTCAGCTGGCGCGGTGCGGTGCTGGCCTCGGCGGTGATGGCGTTTCCGCTGATGGTGCGCGCCATTCGTCTGGCACTGGAAGCGGTAGACAGCCGGCTGGAGCAGGCGGCGCGGACCTTAGGCGCGGGCCGCTGGCGGGTGTTTTTCACCATCACGCTGCCGCTGACTTTTCCGGGCATCATCGTGGGCACCGTGCTGGCGTTTGCCCGCTCGCTCGGTGAGTTTGGTGCCACCATTACCTTTGTCTCCAACATTCCCGGCGAAACCCGCACCATCCCGTCAGCCATGTTTACCCTGATTGAAACGCCCGGCGCGGAAGGCACCGCGGCGCGGCTGTGCGCGGTGGCGATTGCGCTGGCGCTGCTGTCGCTGGTGGCCTCGGAGCTGCTGGCGCGCTGGGGCCGCAAGCGGCTGGGAGCGGCCTGATGCTGAAAATCAACATTGCGCAACAGCTCGGTGAGCATCAGCTCAACGTCGATGTGGAGATTCCGGCCAGCGGCATCACCGCGATCTTTGGCGTGTCCGGTGCAGGAAAAACCTCATTAATCAATGCCATAAGCGGTCTGACGCAGCCGCAGAGTGGCCAGATTGCGCTTAACGATCGTCTGTTGTTTGACCGCGACAGCGGCATCAATCTGCCGCCGGAAAAACGCCGCATCGGCTACGTGTTTCAGGATGCGCGCCTGTTTCCTCACTATCGCGTGCGCGGCAATCTGCAGTATGGCATGGCGCCTAAAATGAAGGCGCAGTTCGGGCCGCTGGTGACGCTGCTGGGACTGGATGCGCTGCTGGATCGCTATCCGGCCTCGCTGTCGGGTGGCGAAAAGCAGCGTGTGGCGATGGGCCGGGCGCTGCTGAGCGCGCCGGATATCCTGCTGATGGACGAACCGCTGGCGTCGCTCGATCTGCCACGCAAGCGCGAGCTGATGCCCTATTTGCAGAAGCTGGCGAAGCAGGTGGAGATTCCGCTGCTGTACGTGAGCCACAGCCTGGAGGAGATTGTCCAGCTGGCGAATCAGGTGCTGGTGCTGGATAACGGTAACGTCAAAGCCTTCGGCGCGCTGGAAAAAGTGTGGGGCAGCAGCGCGATGCGGCCCTGGCTGCCGGCGGCCGAGCGCAGCAGCGTGCTGCGCGTGCAGGTGCTGGAGCAGCATCCGGATTACC
Organism: gamma proteobacterium symbiont of Axiagastus rosmarus; assembly: GCF_059730925.1. NCBI lineage: Bacteria > Pseudomonadati > Pseudomonadota > Gammaproteobacteria > gamma proteobacterium symbiont of Axiagastus rosmarus. The sequence goes on along the minus strand of NZ_AP035925.1, from coordinate 2,827,886 downwards.
CGATGACCGCGCTGTCGCTTGGCGATCAGCACATCTGGGTCAGCCGGGTGAATCAGCCGGTGAAAAGCGTACTGCGCATCCGTATCGCCTCGGCGGACGTGTCGCTGGCGCTGCAGCCGCCGCAAAATACCTCGATCCGCAATATTTTACCGGCGCAGGTGGTGGAGCTGCTGGAGCTGGACGACCAGGTCGAAGTGAAGCTGCGCATCGGCGTCAGCGAGCTGTGGGCGCGCATTTCACCGTGGGCGCGCGACGAACTGAATATCCGGCCCGATCAGTGGCTGTATGCGCAGATCAAGAGCGTGTCGATTACCGCGTAACATAAACCGGACGACAGTGCGGTACGTCCGGTCTGCGGATCAGCGCGATTTTTCGCGCTTTTTTCGGGTTAACCTGACTGATGCCTTGTGCCGCGATCAGCCTGGCGTTACAGCACTTCCTGGTAGATCACCTGCGCAATGCCCGGCTCAAGGTTGGTGCCGATTACTTTGCGCGCGCGCGCTTTGATGGCGTCATCGGCATTGCCCATCGCCACGCCCAGTCCGGCCTGCTCCAGCATGCTGAGATCGTTGTAATTGTCGCCAAACGCCAGCACGTCCTGCATGCTCAGACCCTGACTCGCCACCCACTGCGCCAGGCGTTTGCCTTTGCTGTTGCCGGCCTGGGCGATGTCGACCTGATCGTGCCACGACCATTCACACGCCAGACCCAGCTCGCGTTCGGTGCGTTCGGCAAACTGCTGCAGCGCGCGGGTATCCGGATGCGACAGGGCAAATTTCCAGATCGACTGCGCGTCGTGCGCCGCCTGCGCCAGACTCGGCACCTGCACAAACAGCGGGCGCTGCGCTTCCGGCAGCGACTGCGCCCAGTTAAGGGTGCGCGTCACATGGCCGGTCGCTTCCTGGTACAGCATCGCATCATCGACATACAGCAGACCGTGAATATTCTCCTGATCGAGCATCTCAATCACCCGCGCCGCCTGACGTTTCTCCAGCGGATCGGCAGCCAGTACCCGTTGCGCCTGGTAATCGTACAGGTACGTGCCGTTACAGCAGATGGCGGGCGTTGTCAGCTGCAGCGCCTGATAAAACGGGTGAATCGCGCAGTGATGGCGACCGGTGACGATCAGCACCTGAACGCCAGCCTGTTGCGCGCGGGCTAAGGCTTCAAGGGATTCTGGCAGGATGGTTTTGTTTGGGGTCAGGAGGGTGCCGTCAAGGTCAAGGGCGATTACGCGGTAGCTCATTACACTTTCCGTCCGGAGTTAGCAAAGCATTAAGTCTACACCCGCCAGCGGCCCTGAGACAAAAAGCAGGGCACAAATCAGCCCAGCGCGCGGCGGTGAAACGCGCTACAGTTACTGTTTTTCATCAGGCAGCGAATAAGGAAAACGCATGAAACAAGTCGTGTATACCGCCAGTCCCGAGAGCCAGCAGATCCACGCCTGGCAGATGCAGGAAGATGGCGCACTGACGTTATTGCAGGTCACGGATGTGGCCGGCCAGGTGCAGCCGATGGTGGTGAGCCCGAAGAAAGATTTTCTCTATGTCGGCGTGCGTCCGAATTTTCGCGTACTGGCGTACCGCATTGCGGCCGACGGTACGTTGAGCCTGGCCGGTGAAGCGCCGCTGCCGGGCAGCCCGACTCACATTTCTACCGACCGCCAGGGCAACTATCTGTTCTGCGGCTCCTATAACGATGCCTGCGTCAGCATCAGCCCGATTGGCAGCGACGGCCTGCCGCAGGCGCCGCTGCAGGTGATTAACGGGCTGGAGGGCTGCCATTCGGCGAATATCGACCTCAGCAACCAGACCCTGTTTGTGCCGGCGCTGAAACAGGATCGCATCTGCCTGTATCAGCTGCAGGCGGACGGCACGCTGGCACCGCGCGCGCAGCCGCAGGTGACCACCGTAGAAGGCGCCGGCCCGCGTCATATGGCGTTCCACCCGAACGGCGCCTATGGCTATGTGGTTAACGAACTGGACAGCACCGTCGACGTCTGGGCGCTGAATAATGTTAACGGCCAGGTCGAGCGCGTGCAGAGTCTTGATATCATGCCACCGGGCTTCAGCGACACACGCTGGGCAGCGGATATCCATATCACCCCGGACGGTCGCTTCCTGTATGCCTGTGACCGCACCAGCAGCACGCTGACCGTGTTCAGTATCAGTGAGGACGGCTCGGTGCTGACGATTGAAGGTTATCAGCCGACCGAAACTCAGCCGCGTGGCTTTAACATTGATGGCAGCGGTCAGTATCTGGTAGCGGCGGGGCAGAAATCGCATCACATTGAAGTCTATCGCATTGGCGATCGTGGCCTGCTGCAACCGCTGGCGCGTTACGCCGTGGGTCAGGGGCCGATGTGGGTAGTGATTCACGCGCTGGACTGAGGAACGCGCTTCGGTCATGCAGGGTCGCCATCTACGGCGACCTCTGCCGGGGTGCGCAGCGATGCGCACCTTATGCAATCAGGCGTATTTCACCGTGATCGACGCGCTGGCCAGCGCATGGAAGTGCACGTTGAAGCCGACCATCGCGCCGCTGGCACCTTCGTCCACCTCAATTTTCTCCACGTCCAGCGCATGCACCGTAAAGATGTAGCGATGCGATTCGCCCTGCGGCGGTGCTGCACCACCGTAACCGCTCTGACCGAAATCGGTGCGCGTCTGAATGGCACCCTCCGGCAGTTCCGCCACGCCGGAACCGGCGCCCTGTGACAGCACGGTCACCTCAGCCGGAATATTGGCGACCACCCAGTGCCACCAGCCGGAGCCGGTCGGGGCATCCGGATCGTAGCAGGTCACCACAAAGCTTTTGGTGCCGGCCGGCACTTCATCCCATGCCAGGTGCGGCGACAGATTATCGCCCTGGTAACCCATGCCGTTAAACACGTGGCGCTCGGGCATTTTATCGCCATCGTTAAAATCCTGGCTCACTACGCGCATGATCTCTCCTTTCCTGTTGTGTACTGCTCTCCATGATGGTGGAAAATGGCGGCGAGTGCCAGCGGTGTCAGGGCTGAAAGTGGCCGTCCACCGCCAGTGCAGCGCTTAGCGCCGCCGTCAGCTGCGTCAGCTGTGCGGCAGAAATCAGATAAGGTGGCATCAGGTAAATCAGCTTACCGAACGGGCGAATCCACACGCCGCGTTCCACGAAGAACTGCTGCAGCGCCGCCATGTTCACCGGCTGATGGGTTTCAATCACGCCAATCGCCCCCAGCACGCGCGCATCCGCCACCATCGGATGGTCGCGCAGCGGCAGCAGTTCCGCACGCAGCTGCTGTTCAATCGCCGCTACCTGCGCCGGCCAGTGCCCTTCGTTGATCAGCTTCAGGCTTTCAACCGCCACCGCACAGGCCAGCGGATTGCCCATAAAGGTCGGACCATGCATAAAGCAGCCCGCCGCGCTGCGGCTGATGGTATCGGCGACGTCGCGCGTGGTCAGGGTGGCGGAAAGTGTCAGGGTGCCGCCGGTCAGCGCCTTGCCGAGGCACAAAATGTCCGGCGTGATGCCGGCGTGCTCGCAGGCAAACAGCTTGCCGCTGCGGCCGAAGCCGGTGGCGATCTCATCGGCGATCAGCAATAAACCGTAGCGATCGCACAGCGCCCGCACCTGTTGCAGATAGCGTGGATGGTAAAAGCGCATGCCGCCGGCACCCTGCACGATAGGTTCGAGGATCACCGCGGCGATACTGCGATGGTGCTGCTCGATTAGCCGGGCGAAATCGGCAATATCGTTGTCATCCCAGTCATCGTCAAAGCCACACTGCGGCGCACGGGCAAACAGATGCTCGGGCAGGTAGCCGCGCCACAGGCTGTGCATGGAGTTTTCCGGATCGCAGACCGACATGGCGGCAAACGTATCGCCGTGATAACCGCGCTGCAGCGTGAGGAATTTCTGCCGCGTCTCTCCGCGTCCCAGCCAGTACTGCAGCGCCATTTTCATCGACACTTCGACGGCGATCGAGCCGGAATCGGCGAGGAACACGCACTCCAGCGCCTCGGGCGTCATGGCGATCAGCTGGCGGCTCAGCTCTACGGCTGGCGGATGGGTGATGCCGCCAAACATCACGTGTGACATCTGCGCCATCTGTTGCTGCAACGCCTGATTGAGGCGCGGATGGTTATAGCCGTGGATCGCTGCCCACCACGACGACATGCCGTCGACCAGCTCACGTCCATCGGCAAGCTGCAGCGTGCAGCCGTGCGCGGCCACCACCGGGTAGCACGGCAGCGGATCGCGCATTGAGGTGTAAGGATGCCAGATATGCTGGCGGTCAAAGCGGAGGTCGTCCTGTGTGAACATCTGTCTTGTAAACCATTTTGAAAAGATTTAGTTTACAAGTATAACCACGTTAATCGTCAGGATGAACCCCCTTTTTTGGAGTAAGCAATGGCTAATCGCTGGACACTGGCTCAGGCTCAGGCGCTATTTGATAAACCTTTTCTCGAGCTGATGTTTGAAGCACAGCAGGTGCACCGCCAGCACTTCGACCCGCGTCAGGTGCAGGTCAGCACGCTGCTGTCGATCAAAACCGGCGCCTGTCCGGAAGACTGTAAATACTGTCCGCAGAGCGCGCGTTACAAAACCGGGCTGGAAACCGAGCGCCTGATGGAGGTGGAAGCGGTGCTGGAATCGGCGCGCAAGGCCAAAGCAGCCGGCTCCAGCCGCTTCTGCATGGGCGCGGCGTGGAAAAACCCGCACGAGCGCGACATGCCGTACCTTGAGCAGATGGTGCAGGGCGTGAAAGCCATGGGCATGGAAACCTGCATGACGCTGGGCACGCTCGACCACGATCAGGCGCAGCGGCTGGCCAGCGCCGGGCTCGATTTTTACAACCATAACCTCGACACCTCGCCGGAGTTTTACGGCAGCATCATCACCACCCGTACCTATCAGGAGCGTCTTGATACGCTGGATAAAGTGCGCAACGCCGGCATCAAAGTGTGCTCGGGCGGCATTGTCGGGCTGGGCGAAACGGTCAACGACCGCGCCGGATTGCTGGTGCAGCTGGCCAACCTGCCCACGCCGCCGGAGAGCGTGCCGATTAACATGCTGGTGAAAGTCAAAGGCACGCCGCTGGCGGATAACGATGACGTCGAGCCGTTCGACTTTATCCGCACCATTGCCGTGGCGCGCATCATGATGCCAACCTCGCACGTGCGCCTGTCGGCCGGTCGCGAGCAGATGAGCGAACAGACCCAGGCGATGTGCTTCATGGCGGGTGCCAACTCGATTTTCTACGGCTGCAAGCTGCTGACCACGCCAAACCCGGAAGAGGACAAAGATCTGATCCTGTTCCGCAAGCTGGGCCTGAATCCGGAGCACACCGCCACGACTGCAGGCGATAACGAACAGCAGCATCAGCTCAGCGAGCAGTTGCTGCACGCCGACAGCGCGCAGTTCTATAACGCGGCCGTGTAAATGTGGTCTGAACGTATTGCGCAGGCGCTGACGGCGCAGCGTGCCGCCGACGGCTGGCGGCAGCGGCGGCGCATTGAGCACAACAGCGTGCGTGAAATTACCCTCGACGGGCAGCGCTATCGCCACTTCTCCAGCAATGATTACCTCGGCCTGAGCCAGCATCCGGCGGTGATGGCCGCCTGGCAGCAGGGCGTACGCGAGGCGGGCGTCGGTGCCGGCGCTTCCGGCCACGTCACCGGCTACAGCCGTCACCATGCGCAGCTGGAGCAGCAGCTGGCGTCCTGGCTCGGCTATCCGCGCGCGCTGCTGTTTATCTCCGGCTTTGCCGCCAACCAGGCAGTGATCCATCTGCTGGCGCAAAAGTCGGATCGCATTATCGCTGACAAACTGGCGCACGCCTCGCTGCTGGATGCCGCCAGCCACAGTCCGGCAACGCTGCGCCGTTTTGCCCACAACCAGCCGGCCAGCCTGGCGAAGCTGCTGGCGACGCGCGCGGAAGGCGGCACGCTGGTGGTGACCGAGGGCGTATTCAGCATGGATGGCGACAGTGCGCCGCTGGCTGAACTTGCCGCCGAAACCCGGCGCGCGGGCGGCTGGCTGCTGGTGGACGATGCGCACGGCATTGGCGTCACCGGTGAGCAGGGGCGCGGCAGCTGCTGGCAGCAGCAGGTGAAACCGGAACTGCTGGTGGTGACCTTTGGTAAAGGCTTTGGCGTCAGCGGCGCCGCGCTGCTGTGTGATGACGCCACCGCAGATTACGTCGAGCAGTTCTCGCGCCATTTAATCTATTCCACCGCCATGCCGCCGGCGCAGTGCTGTGCGCTGCTGGCGGCACTGGCGCAGATCCAGCAGGGCGACGCGCTGCGCGCGCGGTTGCAGCAAAATATTGCCCGCTTTCGCGCGGGAGCGGCGCAGTTGCCGTGGCAGCTAATGGCCTCTGACAGCGCCATTCAGCCGCTGATCGTTGGCGAAAACCGTGCCGCGCTGGCGCTGGCGCAGCGGCTGACGCAGGCCGGTTGCTGGGTGAGCGCGATCCGGCCACCGACGGTGCCGCCGGGTACCGCGCGGCTGCGCATTACGCTCACCGCGGCGCATCATCCCGAAGATATCGACGCGTTGCTGGAGGCACTGTATGACGCTGCAGGTGAATAAACAGGCGGTGGCGCAGGCGTTTGGCCGGGCGGCCGCGCACTACGAACAGCATGCTCAGCTGCAGCGCCAGAGCGGCGAGGCGCTGCTGGCGCTGGCGCCGGCCGGATTTGGCCCGCAGCTGCTGGACGCCGGCTGCGGCACCGGCTGGTTCAGCCGCTACTGGCGCGATCGCGGTCGCCAGGTCTGCGCGCTGGATCTGTCACCGGCGATGCTGCAGGCGGCACGCGAACAGCACTCGGCGCACGACTATTTACAGGGCGATATCGACCAGTTACCGCTGGCGGATAACAGCGTCGACGGCGTCTGGAGCAACCTGGCGGTGCAGTGGAGCAGCGATCTGCGCACCGCGCTGCAGCAGTTTCTGCGCGTGACGCGCCCGGGCGGCAGCGTGCTGTTCTCGACGCTGCTCGACGGCTCGCTGCAGGAGGTGCACCAGGCGTGGGCGCAGATCGATGGTCGGCGTCACGCCAATCGCTTCCTCAGCGGCGATGCCTTTGCCCTGGTGACCGCGGGCCTGCCGCTGCGCAGCCAGACGCAGATTGTCACGCTGCACTTCCCCAGCGCGCTCAGTGCCATGCGCTCGCTGAAAGGCATCGGCGCAACGCATCTGCACGATGGGCGACACGCGGCTCTGCTGACGCGCCCCCAGCTGGCGCAGCTGGAGCAGCACTGGCCGCAGGATGCGCACGGCTATCGTCTGAGTTATCACCTGATGTATGGAGTTTTACAAAAATGACACTCTGGTTTATTACCGGAACTGACACCGAAGTGGGCAAAACAGTCGCCAGCGGCGCCCTGTTGCAGGCGGCCAGCGCTGCGGGATTACGCACTGCCGGCTACAAACCGGTGGCCTCCGGCTGCGAGGTCACGCCCGACGGCGTGCGCAACAGCGACGCGCTGGCGCTGCAGCGCTACAGCAGCCTGGCGCTGAGCTATGAGCAGGTAAACCCGCTGGCGTTCATCGAACCGACGTCGCCGCATATCGTCAGCGCAGAAGAGGGCAGACCGATTGAATTTGCGCAGCTCTCCGCTGGCTTACGCGCGCTGGAGCAGCAGGCTGAATGGGTGCTGGTGGAAGGCGCGGGCGGCTGGTTCACGCCGCTGTCCGCAACGCAAACCTACGCCGACTGGGTCGCCGCCGAGCAGCTGCCGGTGATTCTGGTGGTCGGCGTGAAGCTCGGCTGCATCAACCACGCCATGCTGACGGCGGAAGCGGTGAAGGCGCGCGGGTTGCGCCTTGCCGGCTGGATTGCCAATGACATCCAGCCGCCGGGTAAGCGACATGCGGAATATCTGGCGACGCTACAACAGCGCATTGCGGCCCCGTTCCTCGGTGAGATTCCGTGGCTGAGCAGCGCGGCGCAGCAGGCCGACTGTGGCCGTTACCTTACCCTGCCAGAGTAAATGGCGCGGCGGCGCAGCACTCTGCGCCGCAGGCTACCGACGCTAGGTGGCCGTTAACCACTTACTCACCGTTACATCATCCAGCTGCGCCACGCTGCCCTGCGCCACGTTGCGGCCACGATGCAGCAGCAGAAAATAGTCCGCCACGCGGCGAATGAACGACACATGCTGTTCGAGCAGCAGAATCGTCAGGCCATAGTCGCGGTTCAGGCGGCGAATCAGATTCCCCATCTCCTCCTCCAGCCACGGCGACATGCCTTCGGTGGGTTCATCCAGGATCAGCAGTTTCGGCTGCAGCACCAGCGCGCGCGCCAGGGCCAGCTGCTGCTGCTGATCCATCGGCAGTTCGCCGCTGCGCTGATGACGCAGCGAGTAGAGCGCCGGAAACAGATCAAACACCATCTCGGGAATGGCGCGGCTGCGATCGTCCTGTGCCGCCATCAGCGCAATCAGCAGGTTATCTTCCACGCTCATCTGGGAAAAGATGTGGCGTCCCTGTGGTACGTAGCCGATGCCCATGCGCGCGCGTTGCTCAGCAGGCTGCAGCAGCAGGTTTTCCGGCGGCGCGCCGTCTTCCTGCCAGGTCATCGATCCACTATTAATGGGCAGGCGACCCATAATACAGTTCACCAGCGTGGTTTTGCCCATCCCCGGGCTGCCCAGCACGCCGGTGCAGGTGCCTGGCGGCAGATCGAGATCCACATCCCATAAAATATGGTTCTGACCGTAAAATTGATTCACCGAACGTAAACTCAGCATCTGACATTCTCCTTCCAGATTATTCGCCTGAATGCTCCCGCTCTGTGTCGTCTGGCATACAGTCATGCACAATGGCTATTGGGACACTGCTGTCGCCGGCGGCGCTTGTTCATCCTGCCGGCATGGACTCGTCACTCTACCGTTAATTCACTGCAATTCTCAGGCCAGATCCGCCAAAGCAGCCTCAACCGGGGTAAAAGGCAGCGAAACTCGCCATAATTGATGAGAAAAGCTTAACAATTGCCCACAGTAATAACTCGCGTGCACTTTGACGGTGCTGACTGCTTAACGTTTCTGGTGCATCTGTGCTGTCATAAGGCAGGGACTGAAGAAATAAGTGGCCTTAACGCTTGGCTTTTTCCCGTTACGGCACGATGGGGTACGCCAAAAGAATAGTTAAAGCCGCACGGGATGGTGGAAAAATAATCGCAAAAAAAAATTTTTCGCACGGCAGGATAAGCGAGGGGAAAATTATACACAGCCGATGGACGTGGGGCTGGATTCAGTTATCCACTATTCCTGTGGATAACCTTGTGCATTAGCGACTGAAAACCGGGCGCAAGCGAGGAAATACGCGGGTTGCATACATAATGCTGCGAAACTGGGCTTATGAGTCAATCTCTTTTAAATCAGCAGGTTATTTAAAAGCAAGCCTGAGAATTGTCTGGCTTGTCATCAGACTGCAATTTAATGACGCTCTATTGACAATTGTTAAAAGCGTTGCTCGTCTGGGGATAACCTTGCGCAACAAACGCTTCCGGATTACCGCATAAATTACGCTGAAGCGAATCGCGACATCTCCCCATCATCGTGCAGCATATCTGTAATTATATCCAGTATTTTTTTCTGGCAAAATCGCCATAGCAGAGTAGAATTACCAGCCTGCCCGCCGACTTCTTCAGCAGGAACCGTAATACCATGAGTAAAGCCTTTAAACTCAACTCCGCTTTCAAACCTTCAGGCGATCAGCCTGAGGCGATTCGTCGCCTTGAAGAAGGGCTGGAGGATGGACTGGCGCACCAGACGCTGCTGGGGGTTACCGGTTCAGGAAAAACTTTTACCATCGCCAACGTCATTGCCGATCTCAACCGGCCGACCATGGTAATGGCACCGAATAAAACGCTGGCGGCACAGCTGTATGGCGAGATGAAAGAGTTCTTCCCGGATAACGCGGTCGAGTTCTTCGTCTCCTACTACGACTACTATCAGCCGGAAGCCTACGTGCCCAGTTCGGATACCTTCATCGAGAAAGATGCAGCGGTAAACGAGCACATCGAGCAGATGCGTCTCTCTGCCACTAAAGCGATGCTGGAGCGCCGCGACGTGATTGTGGTGGCGTCGGTTTCTGCTATCTACGGCCTGGGCGATCCCGATCTCTACCTGAAAATGATGCTGCATCTGACGCGCGGCATGATCATCGACCAGCGCAGCATCCTGCGCCGCCTCGCCGAACTGCAGTACACCCGCAACGATCAGGTTTTCCAGCGCGGCACCTTCCGCGTGCGTGGCGAAGTGATCGATATCTTCCCGGCGGAATCCGATGACATTGGTCTGCGTGTAGAGCTGTTTGATGAAGAGGTTGAGCGCCTGTCGCTGTTCGACCCGCTGACCGGCCAGGTGATCTCGGTGATTCCGCGTTTCACCATCTACCCGAAAACGCACTACGTGACGCCACGCGAGCGTATTCTGCAGGCGATGGAAGAGATCAAGGATGAGCTGGCGGTGCGGCGCAAGGTGCTGCTGGAGAACAACAAACTGCTGGAAGAGCAGCGCATCACCCAGCGCACCCAGTTTGACCTCGAAATGATGAACGAACTCGGCTACTGCTCGGGCATTGAAAACTATTCGCGCTATCTCTCCGGGCGCGGACCGGGCGAGCCGCCGCCGACGCTGTTTGATTACCTGCCGGCGGATGGCCTGCTGGTGGTCGATGAATCCCACGTGACTATTCCGCAGATTGGCGGCATGTATCGCGGTGACCGCGCGCGTAAAGAGACGCTGGTGGAGTACGGTTTCCGCCTGCCGTCGGCGCTGGACAACCGTCCGCTGCGCTTTGAAGAGTTTGAAGCGCTGGCACCGCAGACCATTTACGTCTCGGCCACGCCAGGTAACTACGAGCTGGAGAAATCGGGCGGCGACGTCATCGATCAGGTGGTGCGGCCTACCGGTCTGCTCGATCCGATCCTTGAGGTGCGTCCGGTGGCGACCCAGGTCGACGATCTGCTGTCGGAGATCCGCAAGCGCGTCGAAATCAACGAGCGCGTGCTGGTCACTACGCTGACCAAGCGCATGGCCGAAGACCTCACCGAGTATCTTGAGGAGCACGGTGAGAAGGTGCGTTATCTGCACTCCGACATTGATACCGTTGAGCGTATGGAGATCATTCGCGATCTGCGTCTCGGGGAGTTTGACGTGCTGGTGGGGATCAACCTGCTGCGCGAAGGGCTGGATATGCCGGAAGTGTCGCTGGTGGCGATTCTTGACGCCGATAAAGAGGGCTTCCTGCGCTCCGAGCGCTCGCTGATTCAGACCATCGGACGCGCGGCGCGTAACGTCAACGGCAGAGCGATTCTCTACGCAGATAAGATCACGCCGTCGATGGCGCGGGCGATGGAAGAGACCGAGCGCCGCCGCGAGAAGCAGCAGCGTTATAACGAAGAGCGGGGCATTGTGCCGCAGGGCCTGAACAAGAAAATCACCGATATTCTTGAGCTGGGCAAAAACGTGGTGAAAACGCGCGGCAAAGGTAAAACGGCTTCACGCACTGCCGCCGAGGCTGAGGCCAGCTATCTGGCGCTCACGCCACAGGCAATGCAGAAGAAGATTCACGAGCTGGAAGGGCAGATGCAGCAGCACGCGCAGAACCTGGAGTTCGAAGAGGCCGCGCGGGTGCGCGACCAGCTGCACGAGCTGCGTGAACTGTTTATCGCCGCCTCTTAATGTGAAGCCGGCTGTCGCGTTGCGCTCCGGCTAAACCGCCTGAATGGCATGTTCCAGCGCGCGGCGCAGCAGCTGGCGGTCGTGACGATAGCGGATATCGGCGGCTTCCAGCGGTTCGCGCACGATCAACCGCTCAGTGACGCCGCGCGTGTCTGCTGACGGGCCAACCACCACGGCGTCAATCACCCGTTTGCCAATGGCTTTTTCCATCATCGCCAGCTTGTCTGCGACCGTCAGGCTGGCCGCCGCCGGACTCAGTTCGCGCCCGAGATTTCCGATGAACACCATGGTGGCGGGCGTCCGGCGCAGCGCGCGTGCCATCTCCTCCATCAGCAGAATCGGCATCAGGCTGGTGTAAAAACTGCCGGGACCAATCAGGATCAAATCGGCCTCGGCGACGGCGTCCAGCGCTTCACGCGTCGGCACCACATTGGGGTGCAGCATCAGCTCTTCCGGCGCCTGCTTCATTTCGTCAATCGCCGTTTCGCCGTACACCATATTACCTTCGCTATCCTGCGCGACCAGGTCCACCGGCTGCTCAGACATCGGAATCAGAAACGCATCCACCTTCAGCAGGTTGCGGATAATGTTGATGGCTTCCAGCGGACGCACGCTGAGATGATCGAGCGCTTTCAGGATCAGATTGCCCAGATTATGCCCGGCCAGTTCGCCGTTGCCGGTAAAGCGATACTCGAACATGGCAGAGGCCACGCTGGGTTCGGTGATCAGCTGATTAATGCAGTTGCGCATGTCGCCCCAGGCAATGCCGCCTTCTGAACGGCGTATGCGGCCGGTGGATCCGCCGTTGTCGGTGGTGGTGACGATGCCGGTCAGGCGTGAGCCCAGTGGCGCCAGCGCCGACATCACGCGGCCAAGGCCGTGGCCGCCGCCGAGTGCCACCACGCGATCCAAATCTGCCAGGGTACGATTCATGCTGCTCCTTAAAACGCCGCACGTGAGGTGCAGACGGCGTTCAACTGATGTGTATCAATATCTGTCGCGCATTTTACCGTATCCTGTCGCGAAAATGCGGTGAAATAACGTTATGTATCAATATATATAGCGATAAATGCCGATGGATGCGAGCGTCAAATCGCGCTACCATTTGCTTTAACCGTGTTGTCCACAATGACAACAGACTCCCAAGCCTTGCGTTCCTAAGTCGTGTGATATGGATGCCTGGCCGCAGCCGCGAGCTGCCAGGGTGCAGAAAGAAATGACTGCATCTCCCGTACTTTGGAAAGGTGTTCAGGTGCCACAATTTACAGATGCCTATGCGCGCAGCTTTTATTATCTGCGCCTGTCGGTCACGGATGTGTGTAACTTCCGTTGTACCTACTGCCTGCCCGACGGCTACCGGCCGAACGGCGTGCACAACAAAAGTTTTCTCTCGCTGGATGAGATTCGTCGCGTGACGCGTGCCTTTGCGGCGGCGGGCACCGAAAAAGTGCGCCTGACCGGCGGCGAACCCTCGATGCGGCGCGACTTCACCGATATCATTGCCGCCGTGCGCGACAACGCGGCAATCCGCCAGATCGCCATGACCACCAATGGCTACCGCATGGCGCGCGACGTCGGCGCCTGGCGTGCGGCAGGCCTCACCCATATCAATGTCAGCGTCGACAGCCTCGACGCACGGCAGTTTCACGCCATTACCGGGCAGAACAAGTTTCACGAAGTCATGGCGGGGATTGATGCGGCCTTTGATGCCGGTTTCAGCACCGTCAAAGTCAACAGCGTGCTGATGCGCGACGTCAACAGCCACAATCTGGAGACCTTTCTGGCGTGGATCCGCACCCGGCCGATTCAGCTGCGCTTTATCGAGCTGATGGAAACCGGCGAGGGCGGCGATCTGTTCCGCCGTCATCATGTGTCCGGCGAGGTGATCCGCGATCAGCTGATCATGCAGGGCTGGCAGCGCCAGCCGCGCGGCCGCAGCGATGGCCCGGCCCAGGTGTTCCGCCATCCGGATTATCAGGGTGAAGTTGGCCTGATCATGCCGTATGAAAAAGATTTCTGCGCCAGCTGTAATCGCCTGCGCGTATCGGCGATCGGTAACCTGCATCTGTGCCTGTTTGGCGACGGCGGCGTGCCGCTGCGCGACCTGCTGGCCTCCGACGATCAGCAGGCCGAGTTGCAGGCGCGCATCGCCCACAGCCTCGGGCAGAAGAAGCAGACGCATTTCCTGCATCAGGGCAATACCGGCATCACGCAGAACCTCTCCTTCATTGGTGGCTAAACACAGGAGTTACGGCCATGGGTAAACCTTCCGGCGATTTTGTCGCCTTAAATGCGGCGGTGATGACCGTCTCTGACAGCCGCGACGCCAGCAGTGACAGCTCTGGCGACTATCTGCGTGAGGCGCTGACCGAAGCCGGGCATCAGGTGGTCGATCACGCCATCGTCCCGGACAACCGTTATCGCATCCGCGCCACGCTGTCGCGCTGGATTGCCAGTGAAGATGTGCAGGTGGTGCTGATTAACGGCGGCACCGGCTTTAACAGTAAAAACAGTACGCCGGAAGCGCTGTTGCCGCTGCTGGATCGCGAAATTGACGGCTTTGGCGAACTGTTTCGCATGATCTCCTACGAGGAGATCGGCAGCGCGACGCTGCAATCACGCGCGGTGGCCGGTCTGGCCAACCAGACGCTGCTGTTTGCCGTGCCGGGCTCAACCGGTGCCTGCCGCAGCGCATGGGAGCGGATCATTGAAGCCCAGCTGGATGCGCGTACGCGTCCGTGTAATTTTGTCTCACATTTGAAGAAGTTATAAGCATGTCCTCGTTAACCCATATCAACGCGGCCGGCGAAGCCCACATGGTGGACGTCTCCGGCAAAACTGACACCGTGCGAGAAGCGCAGGCGGAAGCGCTGGTGCTGATGCAGCCGGCCACGCTGCAAATGATCCTCGACGGCAGCCATGACAAAGGCGATGTGTTCGCCACCGCACGCATTGCTGGCATCCAGGCGGCGAAGCGTACCTGGGAACTGATTCCGCTGTGCCATCCGCTGATGCTGAGCAAAGTCGAGGTGACGCTGGTGGCTGAGCCGGAGCACAGCCGCGTACGCATTACCTCGCGCTGTCGCCTGAGCGGCAAAACCGGCGTGGAAATGGAAGCGCTGACCGCCGCGTCGGTCGCGGCGCTGACCATCTACGACATGTGCAAAGCGGTGCAGAAAGATATCGTCATCGACCAGCTGCGACTGCTGAGCAAAAGCGGCGGTAAATCCGGTGATTTCCAGGCGGTGCGCCATGATTAAGGTGCTGTTTTTTGCCCAGGTGCGCGAACTGACCGGCACCGCCGCGCTGGATCTGGCGGCAGAGTATGCTGACGTCGCCACATTGCGCGCTGCGCTGGCGCAGAAAAGCGATCGCTGGGCGCTGGCGCTGGAGTCCGGCAAGCTGCTTGCGGCGGTGAATCAGACGCTGGTGCCGATGAACCATCCGCTGCGCGCCGGCGATGAAGTGGCGTTCTTCCCGCCGGTTACCGGAGGCTGAGCATGACAACCCGAATTCGCGTCGGCAGCGCGCCGTTTAATGTTGGCGACGAGTATGCGCTGCTGGCGGCGCATGACAGCGACGGCGCGGTCGTCACCTTCACCGGCAAAGTCCGCAATCACAATCTCGGCGACAGCGTGGCCGCGCTGACGCTGGAGCATTATCCGGGTATGACGGAAAAAGCGCTGGCGGAGATTGTGGCGGATGCGCGTCAGCGCTGGGCGCTGCAGCAGGTGACGGTGATTCATCGCGTAGGCGAACTGTTCCCTGGTGATGAGATCGTGTTTGTTGGCGTCAGCAGCGCCCATCGCGGCAGCGCCTTTGCCGCCAGTGAATTCATCATGGATTACCTGAAAACCCGCGCGCCGTTCTGGAAGCGCGAAGCCACTGCGCAGGGCGATCGCTGGGTCGATGCCCGCGACAGCGATCATCAGGCCGCTGAACGCTGGAACTAGCGCGCAAAATCCGCCCGCGCTGATAGCCGCCAGACCACGAAAACGGTAAGGTACGGTTTTTGCTGGCTTATCAGGGAGCAGGATGAACACCACCACGATATTACCAGGCGCTGCGCTGCTGGCTGCGCTGGTGCTGGCCGGATGCAGCACCAAAAAGGAGCCGCAGCTGCCGGCCCGCCAGCCCGCTGACGTGAAAGCGCAAATTCAGCAATTGCTGCCCGCCCATGTGACGCAAAAATCGGCCTGGGCCGACGACATCTATACCGCGCTGCGCGTGCAGCACATCGACGCCAGCGCCAGCAACATTTGCGCGGTGATCGCCGTGACCGATCAGGAATCTAACTTCAGCGCCGATGCCACCGTGCCGGGTCTGCCAAAAATCGCCTGGGCGGAGATTGACCGCCGCGCCGCCAGCGTGCACGTGCCGGCGTTTCTGGTGCGCACCGCGTTACTGATCAAATCCTCTAACGGCGAGAGCTACGCGGCGCGTCTCGATAAGGTGCACAGCGAGAAAGAGCTGAGCGCCATTTTCGATGACTTTATCGATATGGTGCCGATGGGGCAGAAGCTGTTCGGCAATCTCAACCCAATCCACACCGGCGGGCCGATGCAGGTCAGCATTGCCTTCGCCGAAGCGCATGCACAGGGCTATCCGTACCCAATTGACGGTTCGATCCGGCGCGAAGTGTTTAGCCGGCGCGGCGGTATCTACTTCGGCACGCTGCACCTGCTGGGCTATCCGGTGGACTACAGCCAGCCGCTGTATCGCTTCGCTGACTTCAACGCCGGCTGGTACGCCAGCCGCAACGCCGCGTTCCAGGCTGCGGTGGCGCGTGCCAGCGGCATCAAACTGGCGCTGGACGGCGACCTGATCCGCTACGGCAGCGAACAGGCGAGCGCCACCGAACTGGCGGTGCGCACGCTGGCGAAGCAGCTGGACATGAGCACACGTGAGATTCGCCGCGATCTGGAGAAGGGCGACAGCGAAAGCTTCAGCGACAGCACGCTGTGGAAACAGACCTTTATCCTCGCCGATAAGATGGCGGGAAAACGTCTGCCGCGCGAAGTGCTGCCGGGCATTAAGCTGGAGAGCCCGAAAATTACCCGTAATCTCACCACCGCGTGGTTTGCCCAGCGGGTTGACGGGCGATATCAGCAGTGTATGACGCGCCGTTGACGATCGGTGGTGTACACTTCACACTGACGTTATCAGTAACTTTTAAAGAGGTGCATCATGGATCGATATCCACGTAATGGTTCAATCGTGCAGCAGGCGTCGACCGGGCTGCAAACCTATATGGCGCAGGTGTATGGCTGGATGACCTGCGGCTTACTGCTGACGGCGTTTGTGTCGTGGTTTGCCGCGCGCACGCCTGCCGTCATGGAGCTGGTGTTTGCCAATCGCATCACCTTCTTCGGCCTGATTATCGCGCAGCTGGCGCTGGTGTTCGTGCTTTCCGGCATGGTGCAGCGCATGAGCGGCGCCGTGGCGACCGGGCTGTTTATGCTCTATTCCGCGCTGACCGGGCTGACAATGGCGAGTATTTTCCTTGTTTATACCTACTCGTCGATCGCCAGTACCTTCTTCGTTACCGCGGGCATGTTTGGTGCCATGAGCTTTTACGGCTACACCACTAAACGCGACCTGAGCCGCTTCGGCAGTCTACTGTTTATGGCGCTGATCGGCATTCTGCTGGCGTCGCTGGTGAACTTCTGGCTGAAAAGCCCGGCGCTGATGTGGGCGATTACCTATATCGGCGTGGTGGTGTTTGTGGGCCTGACGGCTTATGACACGCAGAAGCTGAAAGCCATCGGTGAGGGCATTGATGTTAACGATAAAGAGAATCTGCGCCGCTTCTCCATCATGGGCGCGCTGACGCTGTATCTCGATTTCATCAACCTGTTCCTGATGCTGCTGCGGATATTCGGTAACCGTCGTTAAGAGTAACCAGCCATTAAGGCTGTGAAAATAATCGCGCCGCTACGGCCAGGTGAACGGTTTGTACTTATCAGCCCGTTTAACCTTTTCCGTAGCGGCGCAATGTATTACACGTTCTTCATCCTCCACCTGGCACGCCTTATCGCGCCGCCATCTTGCGCTCATTCTTCTGCCGTAAATGCTTCGCGCGGCTCTCCAGCCACAGATACAGCACCAGTGCCAGCAGCAGCGGCAGAATAAAATAGAGCACGCGATAGGCCAGCAGCGCGGCGATAATCTCACCGTGCGAAGCATGCTGGCCGCTGAGCAGCGCAAGGAACACCGCTTCCAGCACGCCAATGCCCGCCGGAATATGAATAATCACCCCGGCAATACTGCTGATTAACAGCACCCCCAGCACGATGGGATAATCCACTTCACGCGCCAGCAGCAGCCAGATAATGGTGCCCATCACCATCCAGTTGGCGCAGGAAACGGCAAACTGAAACAGCGCCATGCGCAGCGAGGGCAGTTGCAGATGCTGGCCCTTCACCGTCCAGCGGCGCTTCTTCGCGAAAGCACAGGCCCACAGATAAACCGCCACCATCGCCAGCAGGACCGCACCAATCACCCGTAGCGTGCCTTCGCCGATGAACCAGCCGGGCGGAATCGGCACCATACCGGCGACAAACACTACGCCGCCCAGCAAAATGTAGCCCAGCCAGTTGGTGGCAATACTCAGTGAAAAGATGCGCGTGATGGTGCCGCCGGGCAGGCCGAGGCGCGAATAGAGACGATAGCGCATCGCCACACCGCCCACCCAGGTGCTCAGCGTCAGGTTAAAGGCGTAACAGATGAATGACACCAGCATCACCTGACGTTTCGCCAGTTTATGCCCGCAGTAGGCGCGGCCAATCAAATCGTACAGACCGTAGGTGAGGTAGCTCACCACCACTAACGCGGCGGCGCTCAGCACCACGTAGCGGTTATAACCGACGATGACCTTGTACACGTCCTCCCAGTTCACCTTGCGTGCGTAAACCACCAGCAGCACGATCACCGCAATGAAGAACAGCCAGGTAAGGATTTTTTTCGCTAACTGCCAGCGCGGGTTCTTTTTGCTCATCAGGGTTTCGCTCCTTCGTTATCGGCTTCAACCCGGTCCTGGGTTTCCATTTCCGGCTGCACCGGCGGATCGACCTGAGACAAATGGGGCGTATGGGCAGGCAGCCAGCCGGCGATGGCCGGGAAATGGCGCAGGAAATGGAACACGATGACGCTCTTGGTCAGCTGCCACCAGGTGCGCGGCGGCAGCTTGTCTTCATCGACGCGCACGCAGTCCGCAGCCAGCAGCTGCTCAAGGTTATCGCGCAGCGTCTGGTTGAAGGCGTGGTCGTGAATGATCAGGTTGGCTTCGAGATTCAGCGACAGGCTGAGCGGGTCGAGATTGCTGGAACCGACCGTTGACCACTGCTGATCCTGCACCGCCACTTTGCCATGCAGCGGGCGACGGCAGTATTCGTAAACTTCAACGCCAGCATCCACCAGATAGTTGTACAGCAGCTCGGCACCGACTTTGACAATCGGCATGTCCGGTTCACCCTGCACAATCAGCCGCACGCGCACACCGCGCTGGGCCGCGCTGCGCATTTCCCGCAACAGGCGATAGCCGGGGAAAAAGTAGGCGTTGGCGATAATCACATCCTGCTTCGCCTTGCGCAGCATATCAAGATAGTGCTGTTCGATGTCGTCGCGGTGCTCATCGTTATCGCGGTAGACAAACAGCACCTGCGCATCACCGGGCAGGGCGTTCACCGCCAGGCGCTGGGAGCGCGCGCCCCACCAGCGGCGCGTTACCTGTTCGCTGCCGATCGCCTGCTGTACATAGCGTGCGATGTCCAGCACCACCGGTCCTTTCACCTCCACGGCGTAATCCTGCTTGGCTTCCGGCCCGTAATCGGTGTTGTGCTCGGCGGAGAAATTGATACCGCCGACAAACGCAATCTCCTCATCAATCACCACAATTTTGCGATGCAGACGGCGGAACACGTTGGTGCGCATGCCCATCACCAGCGGGCGCGGATCGTAATAGATAAAGCGCACGCCTGCTTCGGTCAGGCTGTTGATGTACTGAGTGGAAAGATCCGGTGAGCCGTAGCCATCCACCATCACTTCCACCTTAACACCGCGCTGCGCGGCGGCCAGCAGATCGCGGTGCAGCGCCTTACCAACCTCATCTTCAAACAGGATAAACGTCTCCAGCAGCAGCGTACGCTGGGCGCGCTGAATCGCGCCGGAGACGCGTGGAAAGAATTGATCGCCATTCTCCAGCAGCCGCAGCTGGTTACCTTCGCGCCAGCTGAAATTCATAGAAAGATCTCCACGGCCAGCGGGGCGTGATCGGACAGATGTGACCAGGGTTTCACCGGCAGCGCCCACGGCTGGCTCACCGATGCATTACGGATATAGATGCGATCGAGACGCAGCAGCGGAAAGCGCGCCGGGAAGGTGCGCGCCGGGCGACCGTTTTTCATGCTAAACACCTCCTGCAGACCGGCTCCGCGCTGTAAAAATCGATTAGCGCGTACCTGCCAGTCATTAAAATCGCCGGCCACCACCAGGGGCGCATCCGGTGGTAGCGACTCAATCAGTTCACACATCATGCGCATCTGCGCCAGACGGTGCTTCTCTTTCAGGCCGAGGTGCACGCACAACGTGTGAATCGGTTCCGGCCGATCCGGCAGGCTGATCTGGCAATGCAACATGCCGCGTTTCTCACTGCCGGCGACAGAAATATCGCGGTTTTGGTATTCGGTGATCGGAAAGCGTGACAGTATCGCGTTGCCATGATGGCCCTCGGGATAGACCGCGTTGCGGCCGTAAGCGAAATCGTGCCACATGGTGTCGGCAAGGTATTCGTAGTGCGAATTTTCCGGCCAGTTTTCAATGTGTGCGGAGTGGATGGCGTGCGTGCCCATCACCTCCTGTAAAAAGACGATATCCGCCGAAGTCGCGCGCACTGCGTCGCGCAGTTCCGGCAGGATAAAGCGACGGTTAAAGCTGGTGAACCCCTTATGGGTATTGATCGTCAGGACTTTAAATGAAGATCCTTGCGTGTTTTGTGGCATACTGCGACGCGCTCCTTTTCATCATCAACAGAACAAAGTGTAGTCTTTGTCACAAATGGGTGGTGCTGGAGACAGAAAATTAGGGTGTTATCCGAAATTTGCTTTACATTGAGGAAATCCGTCTGGCTGTGGTCAGATACACTTGGGCGACCTGTTGGGTCTGCCAGGAGAAGAGAATGAAATGGTCTAATCGTGTTCAGATTGTTACCGGTCAAACCTGCCTGCATATTGCGACCCACCTGCTGGTGATCGCGGCACTGGTGTGGGGCTGGAAACATAAGGCACTGGTCGAAGTGAGCAGTACCCTGGTGGCAGCTTATGCGCTGGTGTTCATCACCATGCTGGCCCTGCAGCGTAGTGCCCGTTTGCGCCGCTTTGGTGACTCTCTGGAAGAAGTGACGACGACATACTACTTCGGCGCGGCGATGCTGACGCTGTTCCTGATTTCACGCTTCATCCACAACAATCTGCTGATTGGTTGTCTGGGCGTGGTAATGCTGGTGGGCCCGGCGCTGGTGTCGCTGCTGGCCAAAGAGCCACCGCAACGCGTACAGAAAAAACGCAGCTAAGCGGACGTGCCAGCAAGAAAAGAGGAGCCCACTGCGGCTCCTTTTTTATGCGCTACCGCGTAGCGGCCCATCACCCTCACGTTTTGCTGGTCGCGGTTCTTGCGGAAAGCTGCTACACTGCCGCTCTTACGCATGGTAGTTTGTGCCCTTTTCACACGCAGGCCTTGAGGCTGCGTCATATCCCTCCTGAAAACTACATCGCGCAGCGCGATCAGGGCGGTTCGGAGTAATACACCTGCATGTCTTTTGACTCTCTCGGCTTGAATGCCGATATTTTGCGTGCGGTAGCAGAACAGGGCTACCGTGAACCGACGCCAATCCAGCGTCAGGCGATTCCCGTGGTGCTGGCCGGTCGTGACCTGCTGGCGAGCGCCCAGACCGGCACGGGTAAAACCGCCGGTTTCACGCTGCCTCTGCTGCAGCGTCTGTCAGAAAAACCGGCAGCGGCGCGCGGTCGCCGTCCGGTACGTGCGCTGATCCTCACTCCAACCCGTGAACTGGCAGCGCAGGTTGGCGAAAACGTACGTGAATACAGCCAGTACCTCAATATGCGTTCGCTGGTGGTGTTCGGCGGCGTCAGCATTAATCCGCAGATGATGAAACTGCGCGGCGGCGTCGATGTACTGATCGCCACGCCGGGGCGTTTGCTCGATCTGGCGCATCAGAACGCGGTCGATCTGTCGCAGGTGGAAATCCTGGTGCTGGACGAAGCGGATCGCATGCTCGACATGGGCTTCATCCACGACATTCGCCGCGTGCTGGCAAAACTGCCGGCCAAACGGCAGAACCTGCTGTTCTCTGCCACCTTCTCGGACGAGATCAAAGCGCTGGCGGAAAAACTGCTCACTAACCCGGAACAGGTGGAAGTGGCACGCCGCAACACCGCTTCCGAGCAGGTGTCGCAGCAGGTGCATTTTGTCGATAAGAAGCGCAAACGGGAACTGCTGTCGCTGATGATTGGTCGCGACAACTGGCAGCAGGTGCTGGTGTTCACCCGCACCAAGCACGGTGCTAACCACCTCGCTGAGCAGCTCAACAAAGATGGCATCACTGCCGCCGCCATTCACGGCAATAAAAGTCAGGGCGCGCGTACCCGTGCGCTGGCCGACTTCAAAACCGGCGGCATTCGCGTGCTGGTGGCGACGGATATTGCCGCGCGCGGTCTGGATATCGAAGAGCTGCCGCACGTGGTCAACTACGAGCTGCCGAACGTGGCGGAAGATTACGTGCACCGCATCGGCCGTACCGGTCGTGCCGCGGCCACCGGTGCTGCGCTGTCGCTGGTGTGCGTGGACGAGCACAAGCTGCTGCGTGATATCGAGCGCCTGCTGAAGCGGGAAATTCCGCGCATTGCGCTGCCGGGCTTTGAGCCGGATCCGAGCATCAAGGCGGAGCCGATTCAGAATGGCCGTCAGCAGCAGCCACGCGGACGTGGCCAGGGCCGCGCGCCGGGGCAGGGTACTGACGCACCGCGCAGCCGCAGCGGCGGCAATGGTCAGCGTGCCAGCGCCGGTAACGGCGGCGCGCGTCCACAGGGCGAGGCGCGTGCACCGCGTCGTCCGGGCAACAACGGCCCGGCGGCAGGCAACGCGGGTAAACCGGCGCGCTCACGTCGTCCGGCAGCGAAGAGCAACGGGAACGCGTAACGGTATGCGGGTTTTACTGGCGCCTATGGAAGGCGTACTGGATTCGCTGGTACGTGAACTGCTCTCCGGTGTGAATGACTATGACCTGTGCGTCACTGAGTTTTTACGCGTGGTTGATCAGCTGCTGCCGGTAAAATCCTTCTACCGTTTGTGTCCGGAACTGCACCATCACAGCCGGACGCCCTCCGGCACACGCGTGCGCATGCAGCTGCTGGGCCAGTATCCTGAGTGGCTGGCAGAAAACGCCGCACGCGCGGTGGAGCTGGGCTCGTGGGGCGTTGACCTCAACTGCGGCTGCCCGTCGAAGCTGGTGAACGGCAGCGGCGGCGGTGCGACGCTGCTGAAAGATCCGGAGCTGATCTATCGCGGTGCCAGAGCGATGCGCGAGGCGGTGCCCGCTCATCTGCCGGTCACGGTGAAAGTGCGGCTCGGCTGGGACTCGGGCGCGCGGCGTTTCGAGATCGCCGATGCGGTGCAGCAGGCCGGTGCCAGCGAGCTGGTGGTGCATGGCCGGACCAAAGAGGACGGCTATCGTGCAGAGAGCATCAACTGGCAGGCGATTGGTGAGATTCGCCAGCGTCTGACAATTCCGGTGATCGCCAACGGCGAAATCTGGAACTGGCAGGATGCGCAGGATTGCCTGCGCATTACCGGCTGCGACGCGGTCATGCTCGGGCGCGGCGCGCTCAATGTGCCTAACCTGGGGCGCGTGGTGAAATACAACGAAGCCCCGATGCCGTGGTCGCAGGTGGTTGAGCTGCTGCTGCGCTACACCCAGCTGGAAAAGCAGGGTGATACCGGCAATTACCACGTTGCGCGCATCAAGCAGTGGCTGGGCTATCTGCGCAAAGCCTACCATGAGGCCGACGGCCTGTTCAGCGAGATCCGCACGCTGCGTGTCTCCGCCGAGATCGCCAGCGCCATCGAACGCCATGCCGCACGCATGGCCCAGGTGTCCTGCATCTGAACCTGAGCGGTGGTACCTGAACCGTCAGGTCCGCCGTGTTAACGGGCAAGCCAGCGATCACCACGCGAGAGTGTGCGCTGCCGCCATGTTTTATAACAAAAAAAGCCGCGATCCTTAGTCTGCTAACCGGTATAGTGAACCTTCGCTTTCACCACGTTTCTGACGCCATCTTCCATGTCTGACGCCGCTGTACTGAGTAATGCTCAGTTAAATAAACGCATCCTCTCCGTCATCGTTTTCACCTTCTTTTGCTACCTGTCCGTCGGGTTGCCGCTGGCGGTGCTGCCGGGGTTTGTGCATAACCAGCTGGGCTTCAGCTCGTTTATCGCCGGGCTGATCATCAGTCTGCAATATTTCGCTACGCTGCTCAGTCGCCCGCACTCTGGACGGCTGGCCGATCGTTACGGCCCGAAACGCGTGGTGATGATGGGGCTGGTGTGCTGCGGCATGAGCGGCGTGCTGTCGATCATTGCCGCGCTGTGCAGCGGTGCGCCGCTGCTGAGCCTGACGCTGCTGGCGCTGGGGCGGCTGTTTCTCGGCGTCGGGGAAAGCTTCAGCAGTACCGGCTCGACGCTGTGGGGCATGAACATCGTTGGCCCGCGGCAAACCGCGCGGGTCATTTCGTGGAACGGCGTGGCGACTTACTTTGCCATGGCGATTGGTGCGCCGCTGGGCGTGCTGCTGAATCAGATTTTTGGCATCAGCGGCTTTGCTGGCCTGGTCGCTCTGATGGGGGCGATCGGCTTCTGGATGGCCTCCGGCAAGCCGGCGGTCAGCGTCAGCGCCGGCGTGCGCATTCCGTTTCATCGCGTGGTCAGCCGCGTCTGGCTGTTTGGCCTGGCGCTGGGATTTGGCACCATCGGCTTTGGCGTGATCTCCACCTTCATTACCCTCTATTTCGCCAGTCGCGACTGGAGCGGCGCGGCGTTCGCGCTGACGCTGTTCAGCCTCGGCTTCGTGCTGGTGCGGCTGGCGTGCGGGCGCTATATCACGCGCTTCGGCGGGCTGCAGGTCTCGCTGATCTCCTTCGTGCTGGAGGGCGCCGGTCTGCTGCTGATCTGGCAGGCGGACACCAGCTGGCTGGTGGATATTGGCGCCTTCCTCACCGGCGGCGGTTTCTCACTGGTGTTCCCGGCGCTGGGCGTGGAAGCGGTGAAGCGGGTACAGCAGCAGGATCAGGGATCGGCGCTCGGTACCTATTCGGCGTTTCTCGATTTGGGGCTGGGGTTGACCGGACCAGTGGCGGGGCTGTTAATCGGCCACTGGGGCATGCAGTCGGTGTATCTGGCGGCAGCACTGATGGTGCTGGGCGCGTTCCTGATTACACTGCGCCTGCACCAGCAGTCTTCAGAGCCTATCAGGCCAGATGAATAAACAGCGCATACAGCAGCCCTGACAGCAGCACCGATACCGGCAGCGTCAGCACCCACGCCAGCGCCAGATTACGCAGGGTGGCGAGCTGCAGGCCGGATCGGTTGGCCGCCATGGTACCGGCCACGCCGGACGACAGCACATGGGTGGTCGACACCGGCAAACCAAAGGCATCGGCTGCGCCAATGGTGGCCATCGCCACCAGCTCCGCACTGGCACCCTGCGCATAGGTGAGATGGGTTTTGCCGATGCGCTCACCCACCGTAACCACAATCCGGCGCCAGCCGACCATGGTGCCGAGACCCAGCGCAATCGCCACCACCACTTTGACCCACATCGGGATAAAGCGCGTAGCCGCGTCCAGCTCGTGCTTCACCGCCGTCAGGTTACGCGCCGTCTCTTCCGGCAGCGCGACGTTGGCCGATTGCAGATGCTTGATGGTCTCCGAGGCGAGATACATATCGTTGCGCGTGTTGGTGACCGCCTGCGCCGGAATATTTTCTACCGAACCGTACTGGCGAATCTGTTCGCCGATATCGCCGAGCATTATGCCAAGCGCCGGCAGCACCTGCGGCCGGTTCTGGCTGGTGCGCACATATTCCGTCAGCACCTCACGCGCTGCCGGCATCGCGGCGGGCGGCGGCTGCAGCGTCAGCAGCTGCTGTTCGGTGACCTGAGTTAACGCCGCCACGCGCGGAATTTGCTCCGGCGGCAGCGAGCGGTTGAGCGCATAGGCGATCGGCATGGTGCCGACCAGGATCAGCATAATCAGCCCCATGCCTTTCTGACCGTCGTTCGAGCCGTGGGCAAACGAGACGCCGGTACAGGTGAGGATCAGCAGACCACGAATCCACGCTGGCGGCGGCTGATTACCTTCCGGCGCCTGATACAGCTGGCGATTGCGTACCAATGCCTTCATGGCCAGCAGCAGCACGGCGGCGCAGATGAAGCCAATCACTGGCGACAGCAGCAGGGCGTAACCGACTTTAACCGCCTGATCCCAGTCGACGCCGCTGGTGCCGCTGCGGCCGTGCAGCAGCGCATTCGCCACGCCCACGCCAATAATCGAGCCGATCAGCGTGTGCGAAGAGGAAGAGGGCAGGCCGAAATACCAGGTGCCGAGGTTCCAGACAATCGCCGAGCACAGCAGCGCGTACACCATAGCAAAGCCGTGACCGCTGCCCGCCTGCAGAATCAGCTCCACCGGCAGCAGCGAAATAATGCCAAACGCCACCACGCCGCTCGAGAGCAGTACGCCAAGGAAATTACACAAGCCGGACCACACCACCGCCACGCCCGGCGACAGCGAGTGAGTGTAGATCACCGTGGCGACGGCGTTGGCGGTATCGTGGAAGCCATTAACAAACTCGAAGCCGAGCGCAATCAGCAGCGCCACGCCGAGCAGCAGGAACGGCGTATAGCTGGTGACGACCGCGCCGGTCTCTTCTACGTCGTTAAACAGGTTGATGCCGGTAAAGAGCAGCCCGGCCACCAGCAACAGTAGAAAGAGCACGCGCGACGCGCGACCGCTGCGCGGGTGCAGATTGGGCCGTCCGCGGGCGGACGATGATGCAGGGAAACTGTTTTCAGCCATAACACACCCCCCGGGGTGAATTAACGATGCACGAATGGCACCCGTTAACTGCAGTGTGATACGGGTTTTGTATGACAGAATGATGATGCCAGCACGGGCTGTCATCATGCTGTAACAGACCTGTCGCAGGCTGTGGATCTGACCGCTCTGGGATCTTCACGCCGCTATGCTCCAGCCTGTCCTGCCGCTTGCCTCGCTGCCCGACTTCAACAACGAAGTCGCCGGACTGATTCACGGTTACCTGTTCAACCCGGATGCGCCGCCACAGCGGCTCAACGCGCGCGAGGCCGCGCAGCTGGCGCGGCACACCTTACCCGACGGCTGCTTTCTCTGGCTGCACATTAACCTGAATCATGCCCGCGCCGAGCGCTGGGTTCAGGACCACTTCAGCGTAGATGACGATTTTTTCGATGAGATTCATTCGGCCTCACCGCGCACCCGGCTGGCGCAGCAAAACGATGCGCTGCTGGCGGTGCTGAATGACGTCACCTTCAGTAAAGAGGAGCGCAACACGCAAAATGCGACGCTGTGGATCTGGTGCCGGCCGCAGGTGATGGTCAGCGCGCGCTATCGCCCGGTTGGCATGATTGAACGTATGCATCAGCAGATTGATCGGCTGTGCTTCAGCGCGCCGGATGCGATGCTGCTGTGGCTGCTCGGCGAACAGGAAGTGCAGCTGGAGCAGGTGGTGCGGCGCTCCAGCCAGGCGGTGGATGCGATAGAAGAGCGGCTGCTGAGCGCGGCGATCAAAGCCAACCGCAGCGAGCTGGGCCATCTGCGCCGCATGCTGCTGCGCGTCCAGCGGCTGCTGGCGCCGGAGCCGGCCGCGCTGTTTCGCCTGCTTAACCGGCCGCCAAACTGGCTCAACCGGGAACCGCTCAGTGAGCTGCGGATTTTCACCGAGGAGTTCAGCGTGGCGCTTAACGATCTTGCCAGCCTGATGGAGCGCATTCGCCTGCTGCAGGAGGAGATCGCTGCCCGCCTGATGGAGCAGAGCAACCGAACGCTGTTTTTGCTCACCTCAATCACCGTGCTGGCGCTGCCCATCAATATCGTAGCCGGTTTTTTTGGCATGAATGTGGGCGGCATTCCGCTGGCGAACAATCCGCACGGCTTTCTGCTGTTAGTGCTGGTGGTGCTGGTGTTTACCCTGGTGGCGGGCTGGCTGGCGTTACGCCGACCGCACGATTGAGCGCGCAACTGCACCGCGACACAACCGCACAATGATCTGCAGGGGCGCAACTGATGGCGACCCCGGCGATCGGGCAATAAAAAAGCCAGCCCTGCGGCTGGCTTGATCATCGACAGCAAACCCTTACAGGCTGTTGCCGTTGCTGGCAGGCTGTGCCGGCGCGGCCTGCTCAACCGGGGCGGCTTCAGCGGGCTGCTGCGCATCGGCCTGTGGCGCGACGGCGGTGGCACCCTGCGGCGTCATCGGCTCTTCTTTCGGCATCGCGTCAGAAGACTCTTGTACCATCACCGGCGCAGGCTGGGCTTCGCCCGGCTGACCGTTGATTTTGGTCGGCATACCGGTACGTGCCTGGATGGCGTTGTTCACGGCATCCTGATTGGTGCTGGCATCGGCCACCACTTTGGTCACGGCGGACGTCAGGCTGATTGGCACCAGTTCACGTGAGTTGAACTGCTCTTCGGTGGTCGACAGCGGATTGTGAACCTCGATGTAGCGCGAACCGTCTGGCTCAACGGTGGCTTTTACCGGCTGGTCAATGAACTGGACGCGCGTACCGACCGGCACGTTGTCGAACAGCCATTTGATGTCGTCCGCACGCAGACGCACGCAGCCGTGGCTCACGCGCAGGCCGATACCAAAGTTGGCGTTGGTGCCGTGAATCGCATACAGACGGCCAATGTACAGCGCGTACAGGCCCATCGGGTTATCCGGACCTGCCGGGAACACGGCCGGGATGCTCTCGCCGCGCGCCGCGTACTCTGCGTGCATCGCTTTGGTTGGCGTCCAGGTTGGGCCATTCTTCTTGCGCTCAACCGCGGTGGTCCAGTTAACCGGCGTATCTTTACCCAGCTCGCCGATACCGATCGGCAGCACCACGACAGTTTTGGTGCCTTTCGGGTAGTAATAGAGACGCATCTCGGCGCTGTTGATCACGATGCCTTCACGCGGTGCGTCAGGCAGAATCAGCTGCTGCGGGATCACCATTTTAGTGCCTGCTTTCGGCAGGTAAACGTCCACGCCCGGATTGGCTTCCAGCATGTTGCTGAGGCCCATCTGGTACTGCGCCGCAAACGCTTCCAGCGGCAGTTTGCTGTCGTCTGGCACGGTGATTTCAATATTTTCGCCAATCAGGCGGCTATTCGCTGGAGGCAGCGGATAGACGACTGCAAAGGCCGACTGGCTGAACGCCGCCAGTACGAGGGCGAGTGAAGCGAACGCGCGAATGCTTTTTTTCATGTTTTTACAAGTCGTTATGGCCATTTTCATGGCTTGTCAGTGTGTCGAACCCATCAGGGTCAGAATAACCCGCTGCGCATTATATGTGCATAGGCGCAATGATGGGAATCAGGATTTACGCTGGTTGAAGATACTTTACGCAAAACGCGGCGTTTCACAGACTATTCTCTTTGCCACGCCGCCCAAAATGTGAATTTTCTTACGGTTGCCACAGCGTCACTTCGCCGCTCAGTTTACGGTTGAGGAAAAACGCGGCACTGATCAACGCCAGATGGGTCAGCGCCTGCGGCATGTTGCCCAGCGCGTTGCCGTGCGAGGTAAACTCCTCGGCGTACAATCCCAGCGGATTGGCGTAGCTCAGCAGCTTTTCAAACTCGAAGTGCGCCTCATGCACCCGCCCGGCGCGCGCCAGACACTCCACATACCAGAACGAACAGGCGGCAAACGCGCCCTCGCCACCGGTCAGCGCATCGGCGGGCGTCTCACTGATGTTATAACGCCGCACTAAACCGTCGCTCACCAGATGGGTTTTAATGGCATCCAGCGTGGCGATCCACTCCGGATCGGTCGAGCTGACAAAGCGCACCAGCGGCATCAGCAGCATCGACGCATCCAGGTATTTACCGCCGCGCGTGGCGGTGAAGTGGCCGAGTTCATCGTTCCAGAAGTTCTGCCAGATGTCGTCGCGGATCTCACTGCGCACCCGATCCCAGCGATCGTACGGCATCGGCAGCGAACGCTTCATACCCAGCCGCAGTGCGCGGTCTAGCGCCACCCAGCACATCAGGCGCGAATGCAGAAAGTGCTCCGGCTCGCCGCGCATCTCCCAGATACCGGCGTCCGGCTGGTTCCAGTTAACGCAGACGTAGTCAATCATGCTGGACACATGGCGCCAGCCGCGTTGCGAGATGGCTTCGCCGTATTTATTGGCAAGGTAGACCGCATCCATCAGCTCGCCATAAATATCCAGCTGCGTCTGGCGCCAGGCATCATTGCCGATGCGCACCGGGCGCGAGTTGGCGTAACCGGAGAGGTTGAGCAGTTCGGTCTCGTGCAACTCGGTGCCGCTGTCGAGACGGTACATCACCTGCAAATGCGGCGTATCGTCGTGGCTGTGCTCAACGCAGCGGCCGACCCAATGGGTGAAGTCACGCGCTTCTTCCACATAGCCGAGCCGCATCAGCGCGTACATGCTGAACGAGGCATCGCGGATCCACGAGGCGCGGTAATCCCAGTTACGCTCGCCGCCCAGCTCTTCCGGCAGGCCAAAGGTGGCGGCAGCCGCAATCGAGCCGTGCTGGTGCGAGGTGAGCAGCTTGAGCGCCAGCGCCGAGCGCGTCACCATCTCGCGCCAGCGGCCGCGATAGGAGCTGTGACTGCTCCAGCGCCGCCAGTAATCCACCGTATCGCGAAAGCAGCGCTCGGTCGCGATATGCTGCACCTGCGGATCGTCATCGTTGCCAAACACAAATTCGGCGTGCTCACCGGCCTGCAGGGTAAACTGCGCCACCGCGCTGTCCGGTTCGCGCGTCATCACCACCGTGGCGCTCAGGCGCAGCGACGGCTGGCCTTCAGCGACAAAGGCGATGCCGCCGGGGCGCGTCTCCGTGCGCGTTTCCGCACGGGCATAGTCGTGACGCGGCGCGCAGCGCAGATCAAAGGTGGCGGTGCCGCGGATCATTTTTACCCGCCGCACCAGGCGCGGCACTTTGCTGCGCTCGTCGCAGATCGGCATGTAATCAGTGATTTCCGCCACGCCGGCCTCATCAAGCCAGCGGGTTTGCAGAATGTTGGTATCGGGCAGGTAGAGCTGCTGCTGGCGCGCGTTTTGCCACTGCGGTGCCAGCGAAAACAGGCCGGCTTCGTTGCTGTCGAGCAGGGCGGCAAACACGGAGGGGCTATCGAGTTCGGGCCAGCAGAGATAATCAATGGTGCCGTCGTTCGCGATCAGGGCACAGGTGCGTAAATCACCGATGACGCCGTGGTCGTCAATTCTGCGTTTAATCTTGCTCATCCTGCCTCCTGAACGCTATCCGATTGTTAACTATAGACGAAACGGCAGAATCGGCTGCGACGTGGCACAGAACGATAACTTCTATACTGTGAAGACACCCATCAGGCAGGAGAACGTTATGACACTGGGCAAACAGAAAGTCGCCGTAGTGACCGCTTCAGATTCGGGGATTGGACGCAGCTGCGCCTTAATGCTGGCTGAGGCCGGCTACACAGTCGGCATTACCTGGCGCTCGGATGAAGAGGGCGCGCAGGAGACCGCGCGGCTGGTGGAGAGTAAAGGCCAGCAGGCCCAGGTGCGGCAGCTCGATCTGTCCGATCCGCAGGCTGGCGGGCAGCAGCTGGCGCAGCTGATCAACTCGCTGGGTCGCATTGATGTGCTGGTGAACAATGCCGGCGTGATGACCAAAGCCGATTTTCTCGATGTGAGCTTTGAGGACTGGCGCAAAGTCTTTACCGTTGACGTTGACGGCGCCTTTGTCTGCGGGCAGATTGCCGCGCGGCATATGGTCGATCAGGGCGACGGCGGGCGCATCATCAACATCACCTCGGTGCATGAGCATACGCCGCTGCCGGATGCCGCTGCCTATACCGCAGCCAAACATGCGCTTGGCGGGCTGACCAAATCAATGGCGCTGAGCCTGTTGCCGCACCACATTCTGGTGAATGCCGTGGCGCCGGGCGCTATTGCCACGCCGATGAACGACATGAGCAACAACGAGGCGCACAGCCGGCGCATGCCGGAAATCCCGATTGGCCGCCCTGGCGATACGCGCGAAATCGCCAGTCTGGTGGCGTGGCTGTGCTCGGAATGGGCCACTTACACCACCGGGCAGTCATTCGTGGTCGACGGCGGCTTCATGCTGGCCAACCCGCAGTTCAAGGGTTACCACAGTTAACCGGCGCGGCGGCGGTTCCAGCGGCGAATCACAAAGCGCAGCACGATGCCGAACACAATTGCCGCCGCCAGCCAGATGAAGTGCTTGAGGTGCTGATCAAGCTTGTGCAGCCACGGCGTAATAATTTCACCGGCGAAGTAGCCGAGGGTGACAAAAATCAGCGCCCACAGCGCGGCGCCAATGACGTTAAGCACGAAAAAGCGCAGCGGCTTAAGACGGCTGGTGCCAATAATAATCGGTCCAATCAGGCGAAAGCCGTACATGAAGCGCACGCCAATCACAAACAGGCTGGGGTGCTTCTGAATCAGCCGGTTAGCTTTTTTAATGGTGTCCTGATGTTTGCGGAAGCGCCGCAGAATGCGCGTGCCATAGCGGCGGCCAAGCCAGAACAGCAGCTGATCGCCAATAATGCCGCCGCCCATCGCCGCCAGCACCACGCCGCTGAAGTGCAGCAGGCCCTCGTGCGCCGCGACGCCGCCCAGCAGGGTAAAGGTTTCCCCTTCGGCAATGCAGCCAATCAGCAGCGCCAGGTAACCGTACTGGGTGATTAATCCATTGATATCGATATGCAATTGCTCCTCCCTGGGTAAGCGATACAGCTAACAGTCTAGCTGGCTGCGGCTTTTTTTGTGCCGCTGGCCGCAAAAACAGCCGCGCCGATTATACTTGAACTGAAGCTGCCTGCATTGGACAGCCTGATCGCTGGGGCAGCCCGTCGCATCAGAGGAGTGATTGTATGAATCATGTCTGGGGTCTTCTGGCGCATCCCAATCAGGAGATGCGTGATATCAAGCAGGAAAACGAGAGCGTTTCGCACCACTACACCCATCACGTTCTGCTGATGGCGGCGATCCCGGTGATCTGCGCCTTTATTGGCACTACGCAGCTGGGCTGGAATCTGGGCGAAGGGCAGTTCGTGCAACTCAACATGCTGACCGGTATTGGTCTCGGCATTCTGTTTTACCTGATCATCTTAGGCGGTGTGGCGGTGATGGGCCGCGTCATTCACTGGATGGCGCGCGACTATCCGCAGCGTCCCAGCATCCAGCGCTGTACCGTGTTTGCCGGCTATGTGGCGACGCCGCTGTTTATCAGCGGGCTGGTGGCGCTCTATCCGCTGGTGTGGCTGTGCGTGCTGGCCGGAGCGTTAGCGCTGATGTACACCGGCTATCTGCTGTACGTCGGCATCCCGGTATTCCTCAACATTGACCGTGAAGAGAGCCTGCGCTTCTCCGGCTCGACGCTGGCGATTGGCGTGCTGGTGTTCGAGGTGCTGCTGGCGCTGACGGTGATTCTGTGGGGTTACGGACCACGCTTGTTCTGACCGTGATAGGGGTCAGGTCGTCAGCCATGGCGACCTGACTGATCCCGCTGCGCCTGGCAGTGTCTGTCATGCCCGCCTTTTTTAACGCCCGGAAACAATCTCCCTAAGAAATTTCTCAGACGAGCGCGTATGATAGCGCAGCCAGCCCGCGTCGCATCAGGCCTGACGCCGGCGGCCTGTGTTACAACACAGCGCAAACCTCCTCACCGGATTTTTTTGACACGATGTCTGTAAAAATGCGTATTTCTTTGCTGTCGCTGGCGCTGTTTGTCGCCGCGCCAGCTGCGATGACTCCGGCGCTCGCCGCCGCAGCAAAACTGTCCGATCTGGCGCCGATTGCCCAGCCGCAAATCGCCTCCGGCAGCGCGCTGATTGTCGATCTCGATAATAACAAAGTGCTGTTTTCCAGCCATCCGGATCGGGTGCGGCCTATCGCGTCGATCACCAAAGTGATGACCGCGATGGTGGTGCTGGATGCCCGGCTGCCGATGGACGAAATGCTGTCGGTGGATATCAGCCAGACGCCCGAAATGCGCGGCGTATTCTCGCGCGTGAAGCTCAACAGTGAAATCAGCCGCCGCAACATGCTGCTGCTGGCGCTGATGTCCTCGGAAAACCGCGCGGCGGCCAGCCTGGCGCATCACTATCCCGGCGGTTACGATGCTTTTATACGCGCCATGAACGCCAAAGCGCGCGCGCTCGGCATGACGCACACCCACTATGTGGAGCCGACCGGTTTGTCGCTGCATAACGTCTCCAGTGCGGAAGATCTGGTGAAGCTGCTCAAGGCCACGCGCCAGTATCCGCTGATTGGCCAGCTGAGCACCACCAAAGAGGAGACGGCGGTGTTTAAACACCCCAGCTACGCGCTGCCGTTCCGCAACACTAACCATCTGGTGTACAAAAATGACTGGCGCATTCAGCTGACCAAAACCGGTTACACCGACGAGGCCGGTCACTGCCTGATAATGCGTACCATGATTAATAACCGCCCGGTAGCGCTGGTGGTGCTGGATGCGTTTGGCAAATATACCCACTTTGCCGATGCCAACCGCCTGCGCGACTGGCTGGAAACCGGCAAGGCGGCGCCGGTGCCGGCGGCCGCGCTGGCGTACAAAAAGCAGAAAGCGTCGCAGCTTGCCAGCAGTGCGGACGTGGAGTAGCGCAACCCGTTACTCAGCGTAGCGGCGCAAGGGAGTGCGCCGTGTGCCGGGGTGGCGCGTGACTGACGGTCAACGGCGCTTAAATGAACAAAATTTCTTATCGTTAGCACCAATGTTTTACGCCACCATTCCTATAGTTTCCCTGACGGCAAAGTCCTACACTGGCGACCATTCACGGTCAACCTTGCGTTTATAGGCTGTTATTGCGCTGGAATCTCACTCATATGTTCAAGTTTCGTTCTCTGTTTACCCCGTTCCTGCTGCTACTGGTGTTATTCACGCCGGCGCTCAGCTATGCGGATGACAACGCCGCGCCCGCGCAGCAGGAAGAAGACGCGGCACCGAAGGTCAATCCGGCGGTTGAACTGCCGAAGATGCAGAAAATCCTCGACAAAATTAAGGGCCAGGTGTCTGGCGATACCAATGAAAACCAGCTCAACCAGCTCAATGAGATGGCGCTGGAGCTGTCAGGTAATGCGGAAACCCTCGGCCAGGCGCTGATTCCGCAGCGTCAGCAGCTGGATGCGCAGCTGGCGGTGCTCGGCCCGGCGCCGAAGGCGGACAGCGGCGTGAAAGAGACGCCGGAAGTGACGCGCAAACGCGCCGCGCTGGAGAATCAGAAGGGCAAACTGGATGATCAGATCAAGCAGGCCGACGGCATCAAAAACGGGGCGCTGGTGCTATCCTCGCAGATCGTCAACCTGCGGCGCGATCAGCTGAAAAGCCAGCTGGCGCTCAACTCCGGCAGTATTTTAGGGCCACGCTTCTGGTCACCGCTGTTCAGCCGTCAGGACCTGGATGGCGAAAAAATTGGCGACTTTATCAGCGAGCTGCAGGATACCGCCGCGCTGTCGTGGGAGCCGGGCTGGCGCGTGGGCACGGTCGGCTGGCTGCTGGCGGCGCTGCTGGTGATGACGCTGGGCCGGCGTTACAGCGAAGAGTTTCTGGCGTGGGTCAGCATTCACAAACTGCCGGAAGGGCGGCTGCGCCGCAGCTTCCTCGCGGCGGCGATTGCGCTGACCACGCTGGCGGCCGTGGTGCTGACCTTTAATTTTCTCTCGCTGGCGTTTGTGCGCCGCGATGAAGTGTCCAGTGACGTGCAGGATTTTATCAGCCGTCTGGTGCAGCTCAGCGTTTACTGCGGACTGATCGCCGGTCTCGGCCGCGCATTTCTGTCAACGCGCCGCCCGAGCTGGCGTCTGCCGAGCATCTCCAGTGAAGTGGCGCTGGCGCTGAAGCCGTTCCCGCCGATTACCGCCGCGCTGGTGTTTATCTTCCAGACCGCCGAGTCGTTTAACTACACGGTCGGCACCAGCCTGAACACCACCATTTTTGCTAACGGCCTGACGGCGCTGCTGATTGGCAGCACCGGGCTGGCGATCAGCATGCGCACCAATCGCGTGCGTCGTCGCATGGCGCAGGCCGGCAATCCGCCGGAAGCGCGTCCCACAGTCGTCGGCCTGGTGCAGCTGGCGCTGACGGTCACCGCCGTGGCGATTCTGGTTTCGCTGATTGTCGGCTACGTCACGCTGGCGCGCTTCCTCAGCTATGAAGTGATCTGGTGCGGCATCCTGTTTGGCTCGTTCTACTTCCTCAGTCATCTGATCAACGACGGTTGTGAAAGCCTGTTCTCCACCAACAACGCGACCGGCAAGCGGTTGCAGACCTCGCTGAATATTGACGAGCGCTACCTGCAGCAGGCCGCAACGCTGCTCAGCGCCGTAGGTAAAACTCTGCTGGTGGCGTTTGTCGCGCTGGCGCTGCTCAACGGCACGTTTGCCTCGTCCACGCCGATTGAGCTGATCCAGAAAGTCATTGAGTTCTGGGGTGGCAAAGGGCTGGAGTCGCTCAACATTGTGCCGGCGCACATGGTGAACGCCATTCTGTGTCTGGTGGTGGGTATCTACGTGCTGCGCTCGGTGCGGCGCTGGCTGGACAAAGAGTTCCTGCCGAAGACCACCATGGACATCGGCATGCGCGTGTCGCTGGTGACGCTGTTCAGCAATATCGGCTACGTGCTGATTATCCTGCTGACGCTGTCGATTATGGGGCTGCAGTGGAACAAGCTGGCGTGGATCGTCAGCGCCCTGTCGGTGGGTATCGGTTTCGGCTTACAGGAGATTGTGAAGAACTTCATCTCCGGTCTGATCCTGCTGACCGAGCGTCCGGTGAAGGTCGGCGATCTGGTGAGCATCAGCGGCATTGAAGGGGATATTCGTCGTATTAACGTGCGTGCGACTGAGATTCAGCTGGGCGATAAATCCACGGTGATTGTGCCGAACTCGCAGCTGATTTCGCAGAACGTGCGTAACGCCACCATGGGCAATGCGCAGGGCGTGGTGACGATTCAGCTGACCTTCCCGCTGGATATCGATCCGGTGCAGGTGCGCGAGCTGTTGCTGGACGTGTACCGCGAGAACGAGCGTATTCTCGAAACGCCGGAGCCGTCAGTTTCGTTTAAAGATTTGACGCCGGCCGGCATTGTGCTGAGCGTGACCGGCAACGTCGCCAGCCAGCGCCAGATTTCCGGTGCGAAAAGCGATCTGCTGTTCGATATCCTGACGCGCCTGCGCAAAGAGGGCATCGTGCTGTCGACGCCACAGACCATGATCATCGAACGCCGCGCGCTGCCGGCGACGGCACAGGAGCAATCCGATCCATTACCGTGACAACGGTTTGGTTCATAATCGCACGCGGTGGTGAATCCAGGTCGGCATCAATGCCGACCCGACGGTTGTAGGGTGGCCATTTATGGCCACCGGGACAGCGTTAATTCCTTCAGGCTTTCACCGCCCAGCCTTTTTGCTTACTGGTTTTCCCGATGCCCGGGTTAAAGGTATTGGTCGGATCGAGCTGGCGGTAAAACGCCTGCAGCTGAGGTTTGGCCGCATACAGATGGCCAACGTTATGCTCTGCCGGATACTCCGCGCCGCGCGCCGCGAGGATCGCCAGCATCTTCTCCTTCAGCGCATGGGCATCTACGCCTTTCTTCACAATGTAATCCTGATGGAACACATGGCAGAAGAAGTGGCCGTAGTAAAGGCGATGAATCAGATCGTTATCAAACTCCGGCGGCAGGCGCTCAAACCACTCCTGATCATTGCGGCGCAGCGCAATGTCCAGCGCCAGAATATCCTCTACTTCGTCAGCGTGCACCGCGTGATAGCGCACGGCGGCACCGGCTGCGGCAAAACGATGCAGAAAGGCGTGCGCGCCCTCTTTGGCGTCGCAGGCAAAGAACTCACCGCCGCCTTCGCGGAAATACTCCTGCAGATACGCCTGCGCTTCGGCCACGCCGTCGCCGGACATCTTCAGCATCAGGTGGTGCTCGTATTTGTCACGATACTGCTTCAGGCGCTTCGGCAGGTGCGCCGGGAACCAGCGGCTGATGCGTTGCAGCAGGCGATCGGTCAGGTGCGGCTTAACGAAGCTCAGCTTGCTAAGCCAGGCATCCACCCGGCCTTTGAGGGTGAAAAACAGCGGCATCTTGTCGGTGCCGAGTTTATCAATCATCACAAAGGTGTCTTTGCCGTAGACCTCGGCGATGTCGAAAATATCGCGGTGCATGTACTCACCGGCGACCGGTAAATGGGTAAACTCCGCCAGTATGTGGCGACGCAGTTCGCCGAGCGTCGCCGGGTCGTTGGTGCCAATGTAAAACACCTGCTGCTTCGGCTCGGTGGGGAAAGTGTCGAGCCGCACGGCAAACACCGCCAGTTTGCCGGCGCAGCCTGACGCTTCAAACAGGCGCCGCTGGTCGGCGTTGAAACGCGCCGGCGTATCGGCATGAATGTCCCGCACCCGCTCGGCGTATTCGTGGTCGGACGCGTGACGCGCATCCCAGCGCACATCATCCGGCTGCCAGCGCTCGTCGTCCAGCCGGCCGAGAATCTCTTCCGGCGAATGACCGAGGTCGATGCCCAGATGGTTGACCAGCCGGAGCTTGCCGTCGGCGTCCACCTGCGCAAACAGCGCCATTTCGCTGTAGGCCGGGCCGCGTTTGATCAGCGAGCCGCCGGAGTTATTGCAGATGCCGCCCAGCACCGAGGCGCCGATGCACGAGGAGCCAATCACCGAGTGCGGCTCGCGCCCGAGCGGTTTAAGGGTTTTCTCCAGCTGATACAGCGTGCTGCCGGGGAAGGCGAGAATCTGCCTGCCGCCGTCGATCAGCTGCAGTTTGTCGAGACGCAGGGTACTGATGATCACCACCGGGCGATCGTAATCGTTGCCGTTGGGCGTTGAACCTTCGGTCAGGCCGGTATTGGCGGCCTGCATCAGCACGATGGCATCGGCCTGTACCAGCGCCTGCAGCACGCGCCATAGCTCCAGCAGCGAGCCGGGGAAAACCACCGCCAGCGCATCGCCCTCGCCGGAACGGAAACCCTTACGATAGCGCGCGGTCTGCTCTGCGTCGGTCAGCAGCTGTGATGCGCCGACCAGACGGCGCAGCTCGGACAGCAGGGCAGGGTGTGAGGTGTTGTTATTCATTAGCCTATCCTTGTCGTTAACGTGGCGTTTCTACTGTAGCACGCGTCGGCCACGGGGGCGCAGTGTGACAATGGCGGCTACCTGCTATCCTCATCTTGTGGCACACTGCCCCGGTTATTTCGATATTGCGCAGTTACTTAAGAGAACCCGACCTGATGAAATGGATTTACTCTGTTAGCCTCGCTGTTTCCCTTGCCGTGCAACCCGCGTTTGCGGACGATCTGTTCGGCCCCCATCCAATGACGGAACAGGCGCGTGACGCCTTTGTTAATCAGCTGCTGAGCAAAATGACGCTGGATGAAAAGATTGGGCAAATGCGCCTGATCAGCGTCGGTCCGGATACGCCAAAAGAGGCGATTCGCGACATGATTCAGCACGGCCAGGTCGGGGCGATTTTCAATACGGTAACGCGTCCGGATATCCGCGCCATGCAGGATCAGGTCATGCAGCTCAGCCGCCTGAAGGTGCCGCTGTTCTTTGCTTATGACGTGGTGCACGGCCAGCGCACCATTTTCCCGATTCCGCTCGGCCTCGCCGCCAGCTGGGATCTGCAAGCCGTTAGCGAAGTGGGACGCATCTCCGCCTATGAAGCGGCAGACGACGGCCTCAACATGACCTGGGCGCCGATGGTGGATGTGTCGCGCGAACCGCGCTGGGGCCGCGGCTCTGAAGGATTTGGCGAGGATACCTATCTCACCTCGCAGATGGGCAGTGCGATGGTCAAAGCCATGCAGGGCAAGAGCGCCGCCGACCGCTACGCCATCATGACCAGCGTTAAGCACTTTGCAGCTTACGGCGCAGTGGAAGGCGGTCGTGATTACAACACCGTTGACATGAGTCCGCAGCGCCTGTTTCAGGATTATCTGCCGCCGTATAAAGCTTCGCTGGATGCCGGCAGCGGCGGCGTGATGGTGGCGCTCAACTCGCTGAACGGCACGCCGGCCACCGCCGACAGCTGGCTGCTGAAAGATATTCTGCGCAACGACTGGAAATTCAAAGGCATCACCATCAGCGATCACGGTGCCATTAAAGAGTTAATCAAACACGGCGTCGCCAGCGATCCGCAGGATGCCGTGCGCATTGCGCTGAAATCCGGCATCGACATGAGTATGAGCGACGAGTATTACAGCAAATACCTGCCGGGACTGGTGAAAAGCGGCGCGGTGAGCATGGCGGAAATCGACGATGCGGCCCGTCATGTGCTCAACGTTAAATATGACATGGGCCTGTTCAACGACCCGTACAGCCATCTCGGTCCGAAAGGCAGCGATCCGCAGGACACCAATGCGGAAAGCCGCCTGCACCGGGCGGAAGCGCGCGACGTGGCGCGCCGCAGTATGGTGCTGCTGAAAAACTGGCATGAAACCCTGCCGCTGAAGAAAGAGGCCACCGTGGCGCTGGTGGGACCGCTGGCCGATAGCCAGCGCGATATCATGGGCAGCTGGTCGGCTGCGGGCGTGGCGAAGCAATCTGTCTCGCTGCTGCAGGGCATGCGCAGCGCCATGGCCGGCAAAGGCACCGTGCTGTATGCCAAAGGGGCCAATATTTCCGATAACAAAGGTATCCAGAACTTCCTCAACCTGTATGAGCAGGCGGTTAGCGTCGATGCCCGTTCGCCACAGCAGTTGATTGACGAAGC
Source organism: gamma proteobacterium symbiont of Axiagastus rosmarus (assembly GCF_059730925.1). Taxonomy (NCBI): domain Bacteria; kingdom Pseudomonadati; phylum Pseudomonadota; class Gammaproteobacteria; species gamma proteobacterium symbiont of Axiagastus rosmarus. Next base: position 2,787,107 of record NZ_AP035925.1, on the reverse strand, counting down.
GGTCGCGCAGGCGAAAAAAGCGGACGTGGTAGTGGCGGCAGTGGGCGAGGCGCAGGGCATGGCGCATGAAGCGTCGAGCCGCAGCGACCTGGTGATTCCGCCGAGCCAGCAGAAGCTGCTGGCGGCCCTTAAAGCCACCGGGAAACCGCTGGTGATTGTGCTGATGAATGGCCGTCCGCTGGCGCTGGTGAATGAGGACCGCATGGCGGATGCGATGCTGGAGACCTGGTTCAGCGGTACCGAAGGCGGTAACGCCATCGCCGATGTGCTGTTCGGTGATTACAACCCATCGGGCAAACTGCCGGTGTCATTCCCGCGCTCGGTCGGGCAGATTCCGATTTATTACAATCATTTGCCAACCGGCCGTCCGTACAATTTCGAGAAGCCGAACAAGTACACTTCGCACTACTACGACGCGGTCAACGGTCCGCTCTATCCGTTTGGTTACGGTTTGAGCTATACCCAGTTCAGTGTGTCACCGGTGAAGATGTCTGCACCGACCATGCCGCGTAACGGCACGGTCGAAGCCAGCGTGACGGTGACGAATACCGGCAAACGCGATGGTGCCACGGTGGTGCAGCTGTACCTGAACGATCCGGTTGCCAGTATCAGCCGTCCGGTGCAGGAGCTGCGCGGCTTCCAGCGCATCATGCTGAAGGCCGGCGAGTCGCAGACCGTGCGCTTTAAGATTGATGTCGATGCGCTGAAGTTCTGGAATCAGAAGATGCAGCACGTCGCCGAGCCGGGCAAATTCAACGTGATGATCGGTCTGGATTCGGTCAGAACCCAGGATGCGCAGTTTGATTATTTGTGAGTCTCAGGGTCAGCATAAATGCTGACCCTACAGGTTATGCTGTCGTAGCATTCCGGGGGCGGCATTAACCTGTACATGTTATGCTGGCGTGACATTGTAGGGTCGGCATTCATGCCGACCAGCTTAACCAGCCTGACGCGTCAATATGATGAATCTCCGCCACCGCATCGAACAGCAGGTCTTTCGCCTTAACGGCCTGTCGCTCAACGAGTTTGACATCTCTCAACCGCCGGGCGATCCCGGCCTGTTCGGCCCTGACCACATCATCTGGCAGGTGCACGGCGACTTTCCCGCGATGCTGTGCGGCGGCATCAGCGCGCTGATGCTACAGATGCTGCATCCGGCGGCGCTGGCGGGCGTGTGGGATCACTCCAGTTTCCGCCAGGACATGCTCGGCCGGTTGCGGCGCACCAGCCAGTTCATCGCGGTCACCACCTTCGGCAACACCGCCGATGCGCATACCCTGATTGAGCGGGTCAAACGCATCCATCTGCGCGTCACCGGCATCGATAACACCGGCAAACCTTATGCCGCCAGCGATCCGCATCTGCTCACCTGGGTGCACGTTGCAGAAACCAGCCGCTTCCTGGCCGCGCATCTGCGCTACAAAAATCCACAGCTCAGCCTCGCCGATCGCGATCGTTATTACGCCGAAGCGGCGCGGGTGGCGGAAGCGCTTGGTGCGCAGCAGGTGCCGAAAAGCGTAGAGGCGGTTGAGGCCTATTTACAGGCGATGCGGGCAGAGCTGGTTTACGATGCGCGTACTCACGAAGTGATGCAGCTGCTGCTTAACGCGCCGGCACCCAGCTGGCAGGCGAAACCGGCAATGCGCGTCATGCTGCGGGCGGGCTGTGGTCTGCTGCCCGACTGGGCGCAACAGCTGATGCAACAGCCGATCGGCCCAGTGACGCAATGGCGGATTGATAAGCAGATCGCGTTGATTGCCGCCCTGTTGCGCTGGTCAATCAAGCGTGGCGCCTGGGCGCGTGCCATGCAGCGCATGGGGCGCGATCCGCGTTACAGGTGAAATTCATCCTGCTTGCTGGTGTAGCTACGCGGCGTGCGCGCCTCGCGTTTCAGCAGGAGCTGGCGCTGCTGATAGTGATGCAGCAGCATGCCCAGGCCAACGCCCAGTAGCGCCAGCGGCACCAGCGTGTAGTAGATATCCAGCGGCAGCAGCACCAGCAGCGCGATGGCACCGACGATCAGCGTCAGGGCTGCCATCACCCACGTATAGCGGACAAACAGCCACAGCAGCAGGGCGAGAATCACGATTTCGCGCAGATTGAGATCGAGGGTTTGCAGCACCATGACGACAGCTCCGCAACAGAAGAGTGCGCTGACAATAGCATGCGAAGCGGTAAAAGAATCGCAAAAAAATCTGAAGCTTCGCCGCCGCTGCCCCCGCCATTCTTAAGCCGGGCTGAACGATGGCCTGGCGCACTTTGAGAGTTTTACCCTTGTGTCACATGGCGCGAGTGCCGATCCTGCTCTATTCTCGGGGAAAATGGATCCCTCCAGGCATTGTCGAGGCGTTATGACACACCAACCTCTGATTGCTGAGGTGCCGAATCAGCAACACACTTTAACCGCCATCGTCGAACAGGATGCGCGTACCGCCTATTTTTATATCTGGCCGAACGACCTGTTCCGCAGTCAGTACGCCGTGCGCGGCTGCTGGTTGCGCAATCTGCTGCCGGCACCGGCGCAGGAAGATCGCGAAGCGATGGAGCAGGGTATTGCGCCGCTGCTCAGCGCCAGCTATTGCCGCACGCTGGAAGCGGAGCCGATGCTCGATCCGGCCGGCCTGCAGATTCTGTGGGAGCCCAGCGACGACGGTGCCGCGCTGTGGTATTACGGCCAGCTGCTGGCGGTAATCCCCGGCTGGAGCCTGTATCAGGACAAGCAGGTCAGCTTCTCGGCGGGCTGCATCAAAGAGAACCGTCTCACCGCGCCGCTCGGTTCAGCCTCCACCAACGATTACTACGCGCGCGCCGAACAGCAGCGTCATTTCTGGCGTGACTGGCACGATGGCCAGCAGTGGGATCGCGTGCAGAGCGAGCTGCTGCAGCGTTACCAGGCGCAGTTTGGTGAGTCGGTAAAATATTACGCCATCGATCAGGGCAACTGGCCGCCGATGGCGATTTCGCAGCACTGGCATAACGGCATATGGTATTTCTTCACGCTCGGCATGAGTATCCGGCCGATGCCGCAGGTGGATTACCTGTTTGATGAGCTGGCACCGCAGTACCGGCGTGTAGAGCTGGCGATGGCGGTGGATGGCGAAGTGATGACCGAGGCCAACGCGGTACAGATGGCCAGCGCGCTGGCGGAGTTTGCTCATCTGCCGTGGGCGCGGCTGACGTGGATTGGCGAAGGGCACACGCTGGCGTCGGAAGTTGCGCCGGTCGGCTTTGAAAGCTTCCTGCTGGCCAACGGGCTGGCGGGCGAAAACGCGCAACTGCGGCTGCCGAAGCGCGACGGCGATCGGCCCAATCTGCTGTGGGCGACGCCGATCACCGAAGCCGAGCGGCTGTTTGCCCAGGCGGACGATCGCGGCGGCCAGCAGCTGCTGCAGCGTTTGCTGGCGCAGGGCAGCGATCATGTATTCCGTCCGCGCCAGGAAGTGGTGGAGTCCGCACCGTAGTGCCTGCCGAAAAAGCCCCGACATACCCCTCTGGCAGCGACCAGGCGGGTATTAAGCGGATGCTTCCCGTTCCAGCCATGCGACAAAGCGGTTTAGCGACGATGATTTATCCACGTCAGGCGCAATTAACGCCACGTAGCGGCTTCCCTTCGCCTCAACAGCTAACGGGGTGACAAGCCGGTTGCCCTGCAAATCATGTCCCAGCATTTGTATTCCACCGATACCCACACCGACGCCATCAATAATCGCCTGCAGGCTGATATAATTGTGTTCGAATCGCTGAAAACGTTCCGGACGCACCTCGCCGACGCCAGCCTGCTTCATCCACCGTTCCCACTCGCCTGACCGCGTACTGGATAACACGACAACGTGGGTCGCCAGGTCTGCAGGGGTGTCCAGCGCTTTTGTGGCTAACAGTTTCGGCGCGGCAATCAGGGTGAGTTTTTCCTCAAATAACGCTTTCTTCTCAAAGTAACGCCATTCAGGTTTGTTCAGCGCATCCCGGCGAATCAATACGTCAAAGCCAGATAGCCCTTTCACCTCCGAACTGTTTGAGGTGGATACCGAGATTTCAATGTCAGGATATTGGCTATGGAATGCCGGCAGGCGCGGGATCAACCAGTGCATCGCAAAGGTGGTTTGCGCATTGACGCGTATCGTGCGGGTGTTGGGTGTTTTGCCAAAGCGCACCGCAGCATCGCTGATGATGTCAAAAGCGGTGCTGATCTCTGCGGCAAAAGCCCGGGCATGTTCCGCCGCCACGCTGCGTTGTCCCTGGCGTTCAAATAACGGTTGCCCCAGCCACGCTTCAAGCACTTTGATCTGGCGGCTAACGGCACCGTGAGTCATCCCTAATTCCTCAGCCGCGTCACTCAGGCTGTTGGCGTGCGCGGCCGTTTCGAACAGCCGCAATGCATTCAACGGCGGCAGGTTACGTTTTTTCATCTGTGACTTTTAGTATCAGTGGTGGGCAATATTTATCGATATTATGATCGAATCGCCCTCATTAAGATGCGTGCTTTGCCGTTGAAAATGAGGAAAGTCAGTGGGTGATTATCTCTTTGTGACGCTGATCGCGATCCTCTCCGGGGCGCTGAGTGGCATCATCGGCACCGGTTCTTCGTTACTGCTGCTGCCGCTGATGGTCAGCAATTTCGGCCCCAGAGTGGCGATGCCAGTCGCGCATCGCGGTCTGGTGGCGTGAAATCGACTGGCGCGCCACTCTGGCCTATAGTCTTCCTGGCGTGCCAGCTGCGTCGTTAGGCGCGCATGTGCTGCTCTCTTTACCCGCCTGGATCATTGATGGCGCGCTGGGTCTGTTTTTCTGGGTGATGATTTTGGTCAGACGCAACCTGAAAAACAGTCACTGGACACTCTCGATAAAGCAGTTAGGGCTTTGTGGTGGATTCGTGGGTTTTCTGACCGGACTGGTTCTCTCCACCGGACCGGTGAGCGTGCTGATTTTTACCGCCTATGGATTGAGCCGTGGCGCGTTTATTGGCACGGAAGCATCGAGCGCCTTGCTGTTATATTTCAGCAAGGTCAGTACGTTCGCCTTCCAGCAGGCGCTCTCAATGCAGGTTGTGCTCACCGGTGTGTTAGTGGGCAGTGGCATTATGCTGGGCACCCTGAGCACGAAGGTGATAGTCCAGAGACTGTCAGTCACACAATTTGCCGTGCTGATAGATGCCATTCTGTTTATTTCCGGCGCAGGATTGATCGTTAATGCCTGGTCAGGAGCACCATGAAATTAATCTTTATCACCCTTGAAATAATTTAAACGTAGCGGGTCAGCCCAATCAGCATCGCAACGATAAGTCATAGTTGCAATAGGCAACGAATACTTTTCGCGCGATGCTGTGATGAGTCAGTTATGCAAGGTTCAGGTACGCAGGAAACAGACCTGTCAGATGATGACTACGCCGATTTTTGTGCATTCATCATAATGTGATGCGCCCCGGCACGAGCATAGATACACCGGTTCGTGAAAGCTTTTGGAGTATTGCTTGATCTCTTCCTGTGCACGGTCAACCGTCAAATTATGGAAAGAGTGATAAAAACCCACACACCAAAATGAGCGCTGCTTAATTTCAGTCTCAATGTAGTGTGATTTAACGATCGAATTCACTTTGGATATGTCGTGCAACATTCCTTTGACTAACGTTGTCGCTTTTATTGCCCGCTTAAATTCAAGGTAGATGTACTGATCCTTGGCAGTATTAGGTTTTCTGAAAATCAAATCGACAAACATGTAAAAACGATTGAGTTTGCTTCTTTGATCAGATTTCGCCTTCAACTCCCTTCTGGTGTGAAAACCCTTCTCATTCAAAAGGAAATATTCAAACTCAATTTGAAACCATTTTTCCCAGTCGTTGTACTCATTGGCCACGACATGGGCAAATCTGGCTTTTACTTCCTTTTTTTTAATAAACTCTAACAGTGATTCCTTTACAAGCTCAAAATCTTTAAATTCACTCATTTCAGATACCATAAATAATAAATGCTGTGTGCCTGCCTGCTGATTAACGTATTACACTTACATTTTCCAGTTTCACCAGGCTTTCCGGCTTATCACCTACCTGCATAGCAACGGTGACGAACACATTGAGATCCTGCAGCCAGGCGAGTCTGACACGGCTACCCGCTTGTCCTGAATCAGTTTGCTGACACTCGACTAAGAGATATTTGCCGCTAAATTCATCCGCAATGCTCTTTGCGTCTCCCATCGAGGTTACCTTGCAGCGTAACCGTGAAGACGTAATTTTCTTATCGGAGTCAATACTTTTCCATTGCGCCTGATATTGTTGACCCGTTACTAGCGGAAAACGCAGATCCGTCTGCAACTTATTAAGGAGTGATGCGCCTGTGCTGATGGACATGGTGAACTTAAGCTGCAACTGATTAGCCAGCGTCAAACGTTGCACCTTCCAGATACCGTAATCTTCCAGCTTACGTACATAACCATTTGGCTGTGCATCCAGCTGCACTTCAACCTTACCGAGCGTGCTTACTTCGGTATAACGGATTTGTTTGAAGCGTGGCAGCGCCCAGGGTTTAATCAGTGCTTGTGCCTGCCGTTCAATTTCAGCAGAAAGAGAATACTTATCCAGCCACTGCGAATTATTTTTACTCAGGTCTGGCATTAATGGCCCCATCAACGTGGATGCTGGCTTATTCGCAGCGGACACAAAATGTCCTTCAGCGGTAAACTTTTTTCCTGCGGGTAACTGGCAGAGCTGATCGAAACGTTGTGTCATCTGAGTATCAATTTTGAAGCTACTTTTGCGGCGAACAAGATCAGCAGTGATGAGTGAATCTGTAACGCGCCCCTCGCTGTCGAAATTCATGGCAGCAATTACAGCACCCTGATGGGTTTTACAGTTGTACAGGTAGTGTTCTGTTTTTAATCCCAGCGGCGCATCGTAAGGCGGTTCCCAGATGATATCTGCGTAATCATATCCCAGACGAACCGATAAAATATCGCCAGTGTGTTGAATGCTATTCACATCGACCAGTTTGGTGGTGCCGATTTCAGACGTGGCTGATAACTTTTCCCACTGAGCCTCTTTTATGGGGAGTTTGCACACCTTGTGAATATCGTCTGCGGTAATTTGCTGATCATCCTGTGCAGGCGCATACCGGAGATAGCTGTTACCGTAATAACGAGCGATGGTAAAGCCCTTATCATTTAACAGATCCTTATACAGGAGCTGTGCTTTGCCCTGTTTGCAATCAATCGACCGCCATTGTTGCGCCGTTTTTCCGTTATTGAAGTTTAACGACACCATGAAATTTACCCGATCGTGGATGCGGGTAACGGAAAAGGGATTCGTGATGACACCTGTTAATTCGGGCATATCTGCAGCCTGGACGCAAGAAAACGGCAGGAGAGACAGCAAAGAAAGCAGACGAATTAAAGAGCGTACGAAGTACATATATGGTCCTTCATATATTGATTAAGAAGTTCATGTATCGGCATCTTGCAGCAAATTTTTAGGCTCTGTGCGTGGGCAGCTTAGAAATGCACTATACGTGGGGCGAGTACGTCCGCTGTTAGCACAACACAACGGAACCAGCGCTTGCGCCACATTCCCTTTCAGGACAATTCCGGACGGCGAACTGAAGGCCGAAAGCCTGGCGTAGCGACTGGCACAGAAGTTAACACCAGAGCGGTCAGAAAGGGGGCAGGGTAAGGCCAGTGACAATAAGCGCTCTTATGATCATGTTATTCAATCAGTTAACCATTTTGTGATCTTGCGCACCTCAAGTTCTTCTGTAACAAGCCGTTAACCTCGATCAGGCAACTCGCCACACCAGGGTAAGGGCACACCGATGTTAAAAACCACACAATCCCGTTTCACCGCGACCTTAGTCGCATTCTTCGTTGTTCTTATGCTGGTCACCGTCCTGGTGATCAACCAGTTCATCGCGCCACAGCTTAGCCAGAACGAAAGCCGGCTGGTGCGCTATGAGGTGGATGGTCTCGCCGGACGTATCGTCGAGCAGATGAACCGCGTGCAGGCGCAGCAGCGTGCGATTACCGAAGCGGCGGGCGTGATGGACAGCGCCGCCATTGATACGCTGCTGCCGGCGCTGGTTAACCAGTATCAGGACAGCAACGTGTTCGGCGGCGGTATCTGGCCGTTACCTAACCGGCGCGATCCGGCGAAAGAGAAAGACAGCTCGTTCTTTGCGCGTAACGCCAGCAACCAGCTGCAGGTCAACACCTACTGGAACTCCGATGCTGCCGACAAATACTGGGAGCAGTCGTGGTACAAAGACGGCATGGCCGCCGAGAAGGGCCAGTGCGCGTGGGCGAAGGCTTATCAGGATGCCGCCAGCCCGCAGCCGCGCACCAACTGCGCGATGGCGATTTACCGTAACGGCACTGTCTGGGGCGTCTCAACCATTGACGTCACGCTCGGCTTTTTCAACCAGCTGGCGCAGCAGATGGGTGAGGCGATTCATGGCCGCGTACTGATTGTCGAAGCGGACGGCAAAGTGGTCGGCAATGCCGCGCTGCTGGAGGGTACGCCGAAGCTGGAAAATCTGGCTGATACCCAGCTGCCAATGGCGGCGGCGCTGAAAGGGCTGCTGGCACAGGCCGGTTCTCAGCCGTCGCAAACCACCTTCAGCGGAGAAGATGGTGAGCACACGCTGTTCCTGCAGGCCATTCCCGGCAGCCCATGGTATCTGGCCAGCGACGTGCCGTCCGCGCTGTTGGATGCGCAGACGCACAGCATGCTGACCCGTCTCGGCCTGGTCCAGATCCCGCTGGCGATTCTGCTGCTGCTGGTGCTGCTTGGCTTTGTCCGCGCGATGATGAAACGCCTGAATCTGCTGCATCAAAATATCGAAGCGCTGTCGACCGGTGGTGCGGATCTGACGCAGCGTCTGCCGGCCAGCAATAGCCCGGAATTCAATGCTGTGGCGCAAAGCTTTAACCAGTTCATCGCCCATTTGCAGGGGCTGATGCGCCAGGTGGGCGACAGCGCACTGGCGATTACCGCGGCTTCACGCGAAATTGCCAGCGGCAACGCCGATCTCTCGGCTCGGACGGAATCGCAGGCGAGTTCCATTGTGCAAACCGCCGCGTCGATGGAAGAGCTGACCGGCACGGTGCGCCAGAACGCCGACAACGCCACGCACGCCAACCAACTGGCAGATGGCGCGTCCCAGGTGGCGGCGCGCGGCAGTGAAGTGGTGCGTCAGGTGGTCAGCACCATGGGCGAAATCCATCACTCCTCGCGTAAGGTGGTGGATATCATCAGCGTCATCGACAGCATCGCCTTCCAGACCAACATTCTGGCGCTCAACGCGGCGGTAGAAGCGGCGCGCGCCGGTGAACAGGGTCGCGGGTTTGCCGTGGTGGCTTCGGAGGTACGCAATCTGGCGCAGCGTTCCGCCAACTCGGCGCGCGAAATCAAGAAGCTGATTGAAGAGTCGGTGGCCAATATCGACACCGGCAGCCAGCTGGTGGAGCAGGCCGGACAAACCATGGACGAGCTGATGCAGGGCGTCAGCAGCGTCACAACGCTGATGAGCGAAATCATGTCCGCCAGCCGCGAGCAGAGCATGGGGATCGAACAGGTGAACGTGGCGATTACCCAGCTTGACGGCAGCACCCAGCAGAACGCGGCGCTGGTGGAGCAGGTCTCGGCAGCGGCGCGCGCCATGGAAGAGCAGAGCGTGCAGCTTGAGCAGGTGGTGCACGGCTTCAAACTGTAATTCATCCCGTCAGAAAGCACAGCGGCGCGTTTTTTGCGCCGCTGTCACGCTTTTTCCTGCCTTATTCTCCAGAATTATCCGCTGGCTGCTAAGCTTACTGCTTATCGCGCCAGCGCACGGAATGTGCGCGATTTTCTCCGCTGCCGCTTCCGCTATTGTGTACAATAGTGGGGATTTTTCCGAAGGAGTTGTCATGCCCGCCATTGAAGTTATCCTCGTTGACCACCTCGATCGTCCCACCGGCAAGATGGAAAAGCTGGAAGTGCATGAGAAAGGATTGCTGCATCGTGCGGTAACGGTTTACGTGTTCAATTCGCGCCATGAACTGTTGCTGCAGCGCCGGGCGCAAAGCAAGTATCACTGCGGCGGTTTGTGGAGCAATACCTGCTGCAGCCATCCTTACCCGCAGGAGCCGACGCGCGATGCGGCTGAGCGCCGCCTGCGTGAAGAGATGGGACTGGATCTGGCGTTAACGCCGGTGTTTGAACTGAGCTATAACCTGCCGCTCAGCAACGGTCTGATCGAACATGAGTACGGTCACGTGTTTTTCGCCATCAGTGACGAAGCGCCGGTGCTTAATCTCGACGAGGCCGACGACTGGTGCTACTGCTCTGTCGAACAGATTCAGCAGGAGATGCGCGACAATCCGGCAAAATTCACGCCGTGGTTCCTGCACACTTTTCCGCGCATCCCCAACACGCTGGGCGATTTCCGCCTCACCGCCTGAGCCAACGCCTCATCGCTGAGGCGTTATCCGCTTACTGAAAATCTTCCGCATCGACATCATAGCCTGACGGTTCCCAGCGAATCGCCAGCAGCGCCAGTAATCCGGCCAGCGGTGCGAGCAGGATCACCCAGAACACGCCGGTGCCGAACGCCGCCACCAGCAGCGGAAACACAAACAGGGATACCGTCGAACTGGCGCGCATCAGCGTCTGGTTAAAGCCGACGCCCACGCCGCGCAGCGAAGCCGGATAGCTCAGCGAGGCAAACGTCATGGTGTGCGAACCCGGACCAAACCCCTGACCGAACAGGAACAGCGCCAGCATGGCAATCGCCAGGGCCGCTTCCTCGCCGCCGGCCGGGCGACCAATCAACGCCAGGCCCAGCAGCGCCGCACACTGGCAGGCGTAACCGGCCACCGACATCTTCCACGCGCCCAGTCGCGGCACCAGCCGTACCGCCAGCAGCCCCCCGACAAAGGCAAACAGCAGGTTAAGCGCCAGCGAGACCAGAATGGTGGTCAGCATCGACTGCGCGAGGAAGCTGGAGATGATCACCGGCAGGCCAAAGGCCACGGCGTTATAGGCGAACGACGAGGCAATCGAGGTTATCGTTGCCAACAGCGTACGGCGGCGGTAAACGCCCTGCAGCAGCGCGCCGTAGTTGCGCCAGCTGGCTTTACGTACTGGCTGTGCGGCAGTGAGATCGGCATCCTGCGCGACCTCCGCGTTGATGTTATACGACCGCCGCAGGATTGCCGCTGCACCCTGCAGGTTGCCCTGATTTGCCGCCCAGATCGGTGATTCGCTCATGTAACGGCTGCGGATGGCGATGATCAACAGCGCCGGTACCGCGCCAAAGCCGAGGATCAGCCGCCACAGCCAGTCAGTATGGCTCTCTGGCAGCACCGCATACAGCAGCAGCACCAGCAGATAGGAGATGCTGATCGCCGCGTACCAGGTGGGGCACCACATCGCGACGCTGGCGGCCTTATTGCCCTGACCGCGCAGTCGGGAAAACTCCGCCAGAAACGCCATCGCCACCGGCAGATCGATGCCGACGCCGAGCCCCATCACAAAGCGCGCCGCCGCCAGTACATACTCGTTCGGCGCAAAGGCACAGGCCAGTGCCGCCACCACGAAAAAGAACATATCGGCCATAAAGACCCGATAGCGACCAATTTTATCGGTGAGATAGCCACCGATCAGCGCACCAACGATCGCGCCAAAGGTGATAGCCGACGCCACCATGCCGGTGCCGGCGGGCGTCAGATTGAATTCGCGCGTGACATCTTTAATACCGAAGGCCAGCGCACCAAGATCGTAGGCATCGAGAAAAACCCCGCCCAGCGCAATGGCGATGACGATGCGCGCATTGCTGCGCGAGGCATTACTGTTATTGACCAGCCGCGTCACGTCGGCTGCACTGCGAATCCACTGCGTATCGCCCTGCGGCGTATTCCCTGCCAGCGCCACGTGCGCCGAAGAAGTTAAGTCGGACATGATGTTGTGTGATTTATTGTAAAGAGTGGGGGCTATGAGCATAAGCCGCGCCACGGATGTGAAAAATTCTATTTGGTTATAAGTGCAACCAAAGCGTTCTATAAAACCGGCAACGGATAGCAGAAAAAGAACGAATTGCGCCGCTTGACCGCACCCATCCCGTTTCGCCAGGCTACGCTTGATAATCACTGAAAGAAAATAATGCTGAGGAAAGCGCCATGATTAAGCAGGGTTTATTGGGGATGATCGCATTCGCGATGAGTGTCGGGGCCGTGCAGGCAGCGGACCCGGTCAAGGTAGGTTCCAAGATTGATACGGAAGGTTCGCTGCTCGGCAACATCATTCTGCAGGTGCTGAACCAGCATGGGGTAAAAACCGTGAATAAAATCCAGCTCGGTACCACGCAGGTGGTGCGCGGCGCAATCACCGCCGGTGAGCTGGATATCTATCCGGAATATACCGGCAACGGGGCGTTCTTCTTCAATGATGAGAAGGACGCGGCGTGGAAAAACGCGCAGCAGGGCTATGAGAAGGTGAAAAAGCTCGATGCAGAGAAAAATCATCTGGTGTGGCTGACGCCAGCACCGGCTAACAACACCTGGACCATTGCGGTGCGCGGCGATGTCGCGCAGCAGAATAACCTGAAATCCCTTGACGATCTCAGCACTTACCTGAAAAAAGGCGGCACCTTTAAGCTGGCGGCGTCGGCGGAGTTCATCGAGCGCAGCGATGCGCTGCCGGCGTTTGAGAAAGCCTACAACTTCAAGCTGGGCCAGTCACAGCTGCTGTCGCTGGCCGGCGGGGACACCGCTGTTACCATCAAAGCGGCCGCCCAGCAAACGTCCGGCGTCAATGCGGCGATGGCTTACGGTACCGACGGCCCGGTCGCGGCGCTCGGCCTGCAAACCCTGAGTGACCCGAAGGGCGTACAGCCGATTTACGCGCCCGCGCCGGTGATCCGCGCCAGCGTGCTGCAACAGTACCCGCAGATTGCCGACTGGCTGCAGCCGGTGTTCAGCAAGCTGGATGAGAAAACCCTGCAGCAGCTCAACGCGCAAATCGCCGTTGACGGTCAGGACGCCAGCCAGGTGGCGCAGCAGTGGCTGCAGCAGAATAAGTTGCTGTAAGCGGTGCTGTCACGGATAAACCGACCGCGCCAGCAGCCGGTGCTGCTGGTGCTGACGCTGCTGATTACGCTGGCGCTGGGAGCGCTACCGCTGCTGAGCTATGCGGCCAACCGGCTGGTCTCCGGACAGCCGCTGATGCTTTGGCAGGTAACGGCGGGCTGGCTGCTGCTGCTGCCGCTGTTATGGCTATGGCTGGGATTGTGGTGGCCGCCGGGACACGGTGCGGCGCTGGCGCAGCTGCTGGGCGCAGAGCTACTGTTCGCCCTGCTGATTGGCATCGGCGGCCACGCCGCCAGTGAGCTGGCCCGCAGCGGCAGCCCACTGGCGCGCACCGCGCTGGGCAGCGGCCTCTGGTGTGCGGCAGGATTAGCGCTGCTGCTGGCGGCCGAAGCGATTCGCCAGCTTAGCCAGCAGACGCCGCTGCGTATTCTGCTTAATCTGCAACTGTGGCTGCCGCCGCTGATACTGCTGCTGAGTGGTCAGCTGGACGCGCTGTCGCTGCTGAAAGAGTACAGCAATCGCACCGCTGTCTTTAACGCCGCGTTCAGCCAGCATCTGCTGCTGCTGGGCGGCACGCTGCTGCCCACCTTACTGATTGGTCTGCCGTTGGGACTCGCCATCGCGCGTCGCGCCCGCTGGCAACATGTCGCCTTCAGCGTGCTGAATCTGATCCAGACCGTGCCGTCTGTGGCGTTGTTTGGCCTGCTGATTGCACCGCTGGCCGGGCTGGCGGCGCATTTTCCGCAGCTGGCGCGCCTCGGTATCAGCGGGATTGGCGTCGCGCCAGCACTGATTGCGCTGGTGCTGTATGCACTGCTGCCGCTGGTGCGCAGCGTGGTTGCGGGGCTGCAGCAGGTGCCGCAGGAGGTGCGTGAAACCGCGCGCGGCATGGGCATGAGTAGCTGGCAGCAGTTCTGGCACGCTGAGCTGCCGCTGGCGCTGCCGGTGTGGCTCTCCGGACTGCGCGTGGTGGTGGTGCAAACCGTCGGGCTGGCGGTGGTCGCCGCACTGATTGGGGCCGGCGGCTTCGGCGCCATTGTGTTTCAGGGATTGCTGAGCAGCGCGCTGGATCTGGTGCTGCTGGGCGTGATTCCGGTGGTGGCGCTGGCGGTGATATTCGATGCGCTGCTGCGATTGCTGTCGGCGCTGCTGGAGAGAGGACATGATTGAATTTCATCAGGTGAGCAAAGCGTTCGCCGGTAAAGAGGCGATTCGCAACCTGTCGCTAAAGATTGAGAAGGGCAGTTTTACCGTGCTGATCGGCACATCCGGCTCGGGTAAATCCACCACGCTGAAGATGATTAACCGGCTGGTTGAGCATGACAGCGGCGAAATCCGTTTTGCCGGTGAGCCGATCGAGCAGATGGATGCGCGCGCGCTGCGGCGGCGCATTGGCTATGCCATTCAGTCCATCGGCCTGTTTCCACACTGGAATGTGGCCAAAAATATCGCCACCGTGCCGTCGCTGCTCGGCTGGCCGCGGGAAAAAATTGCCGCACGGGTTGAGGAGCTGCTGGCGCTGCTCAATCTCGACAGTCAGCTGGCGTCGCGCTATCCGCACCAGCTCTCCGGCGGTCAGCAGCAGCGTGTTGGCGTGGCGCGCGCGCTGGCGGCCGATCCGGAACTGCTGCTGATGGATGAACCCTTCGGCGCGCTCGATCCGGTCAACCGGCAGGCGCTGCAGCAGGAGATGCTGCGCATTCAGCAGCTGTCGGGGCGCACTGTGGTGCTGGTGACGCACGATATCGACGAAGCGTTAACCCTCGCCGATCAGCTGGTGCTGATGGACGGCGGAGAGATTGTGCAGCAGGGACGGCCGATTGACCTGCTGACGCAGCCTGCCAGTGATTTCGCGCGCCAGTTCTTTGGCCGCAGCGAGCTGGGCGTGCGTCTGCTGGCGCTGGGGCGGGCCGGCAGTGCGGCACGACGCGGTGAGTGGCTGGAGGCGGAACCGATCGCCGCCGGGCTGACGCTGCGCGAGGCGCTGTCGCAGTTTATTGCGCGCCGCACCGACAAATTACCGGTTGTCGATCAGCATCAGCAGCCGCTGGGCGTGCTGCACTTTAGCGATTTGCTGCGACAGCAGGAGGCGGGCTGATGCGAGTGCTGCGCGATCCGCTCTACTGGCTGCTGGGGATATTTCTGCTGTTGCTGTGGGGGTTACCGCACAGTGCGCCGCTGTTTGCGCACTGGTTTCCACAGCTGGAGCGTCCGCTGTACCAGCAGGAGAGTTTCTGGCAGCTGGCGCTGGCCCATCTGCTGCTGGTGATCAGCGGCAGCGCGCTGGCGATTGTGGTGGGCGTTGGCTGTGCGGTCTTCGCTACCCGTCACGGCGGCAGGGCGTTCCGCCCGCTGCTGGAGACGCTGGCGGCTGCCGGTCAGACCTTTCCGCCGGTGGCGGTGCTGGCGATTGCCGTGCCGGTCATGGGCTTTGGCGCTGCGCCGGCGGTGATGGCGCTGTTTCTGTATGGGCTGTTGCCGATTCTGCAGGGCACGCTGGCGGGACTGGACAGCGTTCCGGCCAGCAGCCGTGAGATCGCCGTCGGTCTGGGAATGGGACCGTGGCGGCGTCTGTGGCAGATAGAGCTGGCGCTGGCGGCACCGGTGATTATGGCAGGCGTGCGCACCTCTGTGATGATCAACATCGGCACCGCGACCATCGCCTCAACCGTCGGAGCGGAGAGTCTGGGTTCGCCGGTGATTATCGGTCTGAGCGGCTTCAATACCGCTTATGTGATTCAGGGCGCGCTGCTGGTGGCGCTACTGGCGCTGATCTGCGACCGGCTGCTGGAGCGGTTGCAGCACGCACTCAGTGGGTATGCAGAATAAGGCTGTAGCCAACCAGCATCATGCCGCCCATGCCGCCAATCGCCATGATGGCAAACAGGGTGCCAATGAGAATTTTATTCCAGTTCATAGGTAAACCTGAGAAAAGT
Organism: gamma proteobacterium symbiont of Axiagastus rosmarus; assembly: GCF_059730925.1. Classification (NCBI taxonomy): domain Bacteria; kingdom Pseudomonadati; phylum Pseudomonadota; class Gammaproteobacteria; species gamma proteobacterium symbiont of Axiagastus rosmarus. Next base: position 2,771,130 of record NZ_AP035925.1, on the reverse strand, counting down.
CATGAAGTGCGGCATGATAACGCGCACATGCGGTAAGGCAAAGGCCGCATGTGCGATTTTTCAGGTGGGTTCGTGGACGTGAATCGAGAAGCCCTGAGCCTGCCAGTGTTCAAACTGCTCCAGCTGGCGGCGCGTCGGCTTTTTACCGGTCCAGATAAACAGATGCTGGCCGGGAAACAGCTCCGGACGCGGCATATCCAGCGGTTCCGCCAGCACATCAATGCGCCAGCCCTGCTGCGCTAAGCGCCAGGCTTCCAGCCAGATGCGGGTGCGATCTTCTACGCCCCAGCCAATCATTAAGGCATCTTTGCCGGCTTTTTTACGCGCGCCTGCCAGACAGAACGCGACATAATCAATCAGTGCGCCGTCCAGCAGACTGCACATGGTGCGGGCGGTATTTTGATCCAGCCCGAGACGCTGGCGTACCGGTACAAAAACGTGGTCAATCAGCGCATCGACCGGGTGTTCACGGCCAATGGTGGCGATTTTGGTGCGCAGCTTGGAGGCGCGCACGTGGCGCAGCACGCTCATCAGCTCTTCCTGCAGCGCCGTCCAGCCGTCATGCACGTTGAAGGTCTCTCCTTCAAGCAGGGCTTTGACTTTGCCAACAGGCACACCGCTCTCTATCCAGCGTTTGATCTCTTCGATCCGCTGAACATCTTCATCATCAAATTGTCGATGACCACCCTCAGTGCGCTGCGGCTTTAACAATCCATAACGACGCTGCCAGGCGCGCAGGGTTACCGGGTTAATTCCACAGCGCTCGGCAACATCACCGATACTGTATAAGGCCATGGCATCCTCTAAAATTCTGACCTGCATAACAACACCTTAACCGCCAGAGTGAGCTTGTACAATGATTATTTTATTGTACAACTTGACCCACTGCACGATTTCGGGCTTTATCTCTTATGTGAGATTTATTTCCCGAAAATGAGAGGTTAAAGATGTCTGCTCTAAATACGGAAGATCGGCTTGCGGCACGTCTGGCGGAATTACGCCTGCAGCGCGGCTGGTCGCTGGATGAACTGGCTCTGGCAACCGGCATTAGCCGGGCATCATTGTCGCGCATTGAGCGCGCCGAGACCAGCCCTACCGCCGCTTTGCTTAATCGCTTGTGCGTGGCCTACGGTTTAACCATGTCGCGACTGCTCAGCGAAGTAGAAGAAGAAGCGGCGCTGCTGCTGAAAGCGGAGCAGCAGCCGGTCTGGCAGGATACGCTCAGCGGCTTCCAGCGGCGCAACGTCTCGCCGCCGGCCAGTCAGTTTAAAGCGGAGCTGGTGGAGGGCGTGCTGCGTCCTGGCGCGCGCATTGATTATGATGCGCCGCCGGTACAGGGGCTGGAACAGCATATCTGGCTGCAGTCGGGCGAGCTGACCCTCACCATGGAGACGCAGAGCTGGACGCTTCAGGCCGGCGATTGCCTGCGCTTCCACCTCAGCGGACGTTCCTCTTTTCAGGCGCATGCCGAAGGCGGCGCGCGCTACATTCTGGTGGTGTGCAAACCATGATTGAAATCGACTCTCTCAGCGCCACCCAGGCGCAGCCGCTGCTGGCGTCACTGTGTGAGGTGCTGCACGGCTGCGTGGCAGACGGGGCCAGCGTCGGCTTCATTGACGCGGACGATCGCGCAGTGATGGCGCGTTTCTGGCAGGACAAAATTTACAGCCTGGCGAGCGGCGATAACCAGCTGCTGGTGGCCTGGCAAGCGGGCGAGATAGTGGCCACGGTGATGCTGGGCTTCAGCAGTATGCCCAACGGCCGCCATCGCGCGGAGATCAGCAAGCTGCTGGTGCATCCGCGTGCGCGACGTCAGGGCATTGCGCGCCGTCTGATGTTACGTGCCGAACAGCTGGCGCAGCAGCAGGGGAAAACGCTGCTGGTGCTGGATACGCGCAGCGGCGATGTTGCCAGCGCGCTCTATCTGTCGCTCGGCTGGCAGGTGGCGGGTTCCATTCCGTACTATGCCGAATCCACAGCCGGCGAGCTGGATGCTACCACGGTGATGTATAAGCGGCTGACGTAAGCGTTCTGGTTGCTGTTACCGGACGCCGCCTCTCCCTTATCCGCAGGCTGCGTCTCCCTTGCCCGCAGGCTGCCTCTCCCTTGTCCGCAGGCTGCGTCTCCCTCTCCCGGTGGGAGAGGGCCGGGGTGAGGGCATCAGCGTACACTTTCCCATCCCGTGCCAGCAGAAACCCGGTCACACGCACCAAATCAGTGCGCCGCCGCCGCATCGCTCAACCCCAGCGCCTGCATAAACAGCCGGATGATCGGATTTATTTTCCGGCCTTTCTTCATCACCAGACAAAATGCGGTTTCGCGCCGCAGCGTGTCATCGCCCAGCTCACACAATTGTCCGCGGGCAATAAACGGAGCGGCATAATGTTCCGGTAAATACCCAATAAAGTGACCGGTTAAAATCAACATGGCCACCGATTCCACCTGCACCGCCTGCACACCGCTCTCCTGCACCGGAATCAGGCGGCGTTCATCGCGTGGGGTAACATATAAATGATTAATAATTTTCTGCTGACGTAATACATCCACCGAAATATTTTTATCGCAAGATCCGCAATAGAGAGGATGTGACGCAGCGCAATATAATTTTGCGTATTCTTTATAAAGTTCGAAGTAATCAAACTCATTTTTCATTTCATACACGGGCGCAATGCCGCAATGAAAACGCCCTTCGCTTATGCCGCGTTCAATATCATCCAGCTGTGCGGTTTGCAGACGAATCTGCACCTTTGGCGCTTTCTGGTGCAACTGTTGCACCGCACTGGTGACCGGCGAGTGCGGATCGCTAATGGTGTTATCCACCACGCAAATCGCGATGTCGCCCAGCAGCTCGTTGCGACTGTTGTGCAGCCGCTCGCGAAACAGGTTGAGCGATACGAACAGCTCCAGCGTGGCCTGATAAACATTGATGCCGTACTGCGTCAGCTCAAAACCTTCACGGCCACGGCTGCACAGCGTCATGCCCAGCCGAATCTCCAGGTCAGAAACCTGTTTACTGATCGCCGCCAGGCCAATATTTAATTCGTGACTGGCGGCGGTTAATCCGCCGGCTTCCACCACGCATTTAAATACCCGCAGCAATTTTAAGTCGATATTACTCAGCGCCAGAACCGCATTATCGCCGCGATTATTCGCATTGTTTCCAGACTGGGAAACTTTACTTTCCATTTTTGCTATTCAACTCCGGAATAATTGCGGTGAAAGTACAGTGAATCTGAAATACCACCTATTTGCCAGCGTGGCAATAAAATAAGTTTTTATTATCGCTGCCGGCTGAATCCAAACTTTTTCATATTGCTGCGGCTGATTTGTGAGGGAAATAGCATGTCTGAGAATGCCGAACTGTTATGGGGCGCACGTTTTAAAGCGGCTCCGGCAGCCAGTTTAACCGCGCTGTCGCGTAGCCCGGATTATTACTTTGCGCTGGCGCCGTATGACCTCGCCGGTTGCCGCGCCCATGCGCGCGAGCTGACGCGTGCCGGGCTATTGAGCGCTGACGAGCTGGATACCATGCTGGCGGCGATTGACGCGCTGGACGCCGATTATCGCGCTGGCCAGCTGCAGCCGATTGCCGCCGATGAAGACGTGCATACCTTCATCGAACGCGCGCTGACAGAACGCCTCGGCGCGCTGGGCGGCAAGCTGCGTGCCGGTCGTTCACGCAACGATCAGACCGTCAACGATCTGCGTCTCTACCTGCGGGATAACGGCCGTAAGCTGGTGAGCGCGCTGTTGCAGCTGCAGCAGGCGCTGGTGACGCAGGCCGCGCAACACACCGACAGCGTCGCGCCCGGCTTCACCCATCTGCAACAGGCGCAGCCGATTGTGTTTGGCCATCAGCTGCTGGCGCATGCCCAATCCTTCGCGCGTGACATTGAGCGTATGCAGGACTGGGATCGCCGCAGCGCGCGCTGTCCGCTGGGCGCAGCGGCGATGGCCGGTTCGGCGATTGCGCGTCAGCCAGAGCTGGCCGCTGCCGATCTCGCTTATCTGGCACCGTGCGAAAACTCGATCGATGCGGTCGCCAGCCGCGACTACGCCGCGGAATTCCTGTTCGTCACCAGCATGATCGGCATCAACCTGTCCCGGCTGTGCGAAGAGGTGTGCCTGTGGGCGTCACGGCAGTTCCGCTGGGTGGAGCTGCACGACAGTTACGCCACCGGCAGCTCGATCATGCCGCAGAAGAAAAATCCGGACATTGCCGAGCTGACGCGCGGCCGCAGCGGCCGGCTGGTCGGTAACCTGATGGCGTTGCTGACCACCATGAAAGCCATGCCGCTCTCTTACAACCGCGATCTCAGCGACGACAAACGTAACGTGATTGATGCGGTCGACACGCTGCTGATGGTGCTGCCTGCCATGGCCGGCATGATGGCGACGCTGAAATTCAATACTGAGGTGATGCGCGAGCAAGCGCCGGATGGCTTTACGCTGGCGACCGAAGTGGCCGACTGGCTGGCAATGCGCGGCGTGCCGTTCCGCGAGGCGCACGAGATTACCGGCCAGCTGGTGCAGCTGTGCGAACGCGAAAACTGCGGCCTGGACGATCTCAGCGATGCGCAGCTGCACGGCGTCGATGCACGGCTCACGCCCGAGGTGCGTCAGGCGTTAACGCTGGAAGCGGCGCTGGCAGCCCGCAGCGGCTACGGCGGCACCGCACCGGCACGGGTGCGCGAGCAGCTGGCCCGTCTGCAAACCCTGATGCAGGACCAGCAGCGCTGGGCCGATGATTACGCCGGACCGCGCGCCTGAGGAGAGCCTATGTCACACACCACACCGGTTGAACCGTCGGTCAACAATGGCCGCGTCCAGCCCCATTACGATCTCGATCGCTATCAGGTGGTGCCGCGCCGCTATTATGGCCGCATCACCGCATCGGCAGTGATCCTCGTGCTGCTGGCGCTGCTGGTTAACGCCTTTGCGCACGGCAATATTGAGTGGTCATTCGTCGGCCAGTTCTTTACCGCGCAGGCAATCCTTAACGGCGTGGTTAACACGCTGATTATGTCGGTGCTGGCGATGGCGCTGGGCATCCTGTTTGGCGTCATCACCGCCATCATGTACATGTCGCCCAATCCGGTGCTGCACTATATCGCGGTGGGTTATGCGTGGATCTTTCGCGGCACGCCGCTGATTCTGCAACTGCTGCTGTGGTTCAACCTGGCGCTGGTGTTTCCCACCATCAGCATTCCCGGTCTGTTCAGCGTGCAAACTGTCACGGTGATGACGCCGTTTCTCGCCGCGCTGCTTGGCCTGAGCATCAATCAGGGCGCGTACACCTCAGAAGTGGTGCGCGCCGGGCTGTTATCGGTGGATACCGGACAGTATGAAGCCGCCAAAGCCATCGGCATGCCGCGTTTGCAGGCGCTGCAGCGCATCATTCTGCCGCAGGCGATGCGGGTGATTCTGCCGCCGGTCGGCAATGAGTTCATCAGCATGATCAAAACCACCAGTCTGGCCAGCATGATTCAGTACTCCGAGCTGCTGTACAACGCGCAAACCATCTACTTCGCCAACGCGCGCGTAATGGAGCTGCTGTTTGTGGCGGGTATCTGGTATCTGATTATCGTGACGCTGCTGTCGTTCGGGCAGAGCCAGCTGGAACGCTACTTCTCACGCGGCCATCGTCGTCGCCAGTAACCGGGAGTGAGAGATGAGAAACATCGTGCGCGCCGTCAAGGTGAACAAATATTTCGATCAGTTCCACGCGCTGAAGGACGTCAGCCTGGAAGTGAACTACGGCGAGGTGATGTGCATTCTCGGCCCGTCGGGTTCCGGTAAGAGCACCTTTCTGCGCTGTATCAACCAGCTGGAGAAAGTGGATCAGGGCGGCATCTGGGTCGACAACGAACTGGCGGGCTATCGCATTGCCGGCAACAAACTGCACCCGCTGAGTGACAAACAGATTGCGCGTCAGCGGCTGCAGACCGGCATGGTATTCCAGCGCTTCAACCTGTTTCCGCACAAGACCGCGCTGGAGAACATCATCGAGGGGCCGTGTCGCGTGCTGCTGCGCCCGAAACGCGAAGCCAGCGAAGAGGCGATGGCGCTGCTGGATCGCGTCGGACTGGCGCACAAAGCGCACGACTATCCGCAGTCACTCTCCGGCGGTCAGCAGCAGCGCGTGGCGATTGCCCGCGCGCTGGCGATGAAACCCAAACTGATGCTGTTTGATGAACCGACCTCGGCGCTCGATCCGGAGATGGTCGGTGAAGTGCTGGCGGTGATGCGCCAGCTGGCAAAAGAAGGCACCACCATGCTGGTGGTGACCCACGAAATGGGCTTTGCGCGTGAGGTCGCCAACCAGGTGGTATTTATGGATGAGGGACGCATTATTGAGCAGGGCGCACCGGAAGAGATTCTGCTGAACCCGCAAAACCCACGGATGAAAAACTTTATCAACGCGATTCTTCTTTAACGTGACCGGGGTGAATAGATGAAAAAATTGTTATTGAGTGCCATCAGTGCCGCGCTGCTGCTGCAATCCTCTGCCTGGGCGGAGATTGCCGTACCGGCCAGTATCAAAGAGAAAGGGCTGACCGTCGCCATCATGCCGAACTACCCGCCGATGGATTTTAAAGATCCGGCCACCAATCAGCTGAGCGGCGTCGATTATGAGCTGGGTCAGGCAATTGGCGAGAAGCTCGGCGTGAAGGTTAACTGGCAGGAGATCGCGTTTGAACAGATGGTCAACGCGGTGGTGACCAAACGCGTCGATCTGGTGATGTCCGGCATGACCGACACCAAAGAGCGGCAGAAAGTGGTTAACTTTATCGACTACTTCAAAACCGGTCCGCAGTTCTACACCCTGGCGGCGCGCAGCGACATCAACAGCGCCACCGATCTGTGCGGCAAAAAAGTAGGCACCAGCCGCCGCACCACCTTCCCGCAGGAGATTGCTACCTGGTCAAAAGCGCACTGCGAAGCGGCCGGTAAGCCCGCGATTATCGTGGTGGGCGCGGAAGGCACCGCCGATGCGCGCACGCAGCTGCGTCAGCGTCGTCTGGATGGCGCGGTACAGGGCAGCGAAACCCTGCCGTACATCATGAACCTGGAAAAAGGCACCTTTAAGCCGCTGGATAAAGCCTTCTCCTTCCAGTACACCGGCATGGCGCTGGGTAAAGATGCCGGTGAGCTGACCACGGCGATTCAGGCAGCCATTAATGCCATGATTGCCGATGGCAGCTACCAGAAAATCCTCAGCAAATGGGGCCTGAGCGACAACGGCATTGCCGAAGCCACGGTGAATCAGGGCTAAGGAGCGGGCGTATGCAACAACCGGGCGCAGTGCGCTGGCCGCAGGGCAAGCGTGGCTGTATGGCGCTGGCGTTTGATCTTGATGGTCCCACTGGCGATGCCATGCTCAATGGCAGCCTGTGGTCAACACCAGAGTATTTCACCTTTGGCGCCTACGGGCCGTTTCGCGCGCTCGGTCGGCTGCTGGATCTGCTGCGCGCCTTCCAACTGCCGGCCACGTTTTTTGTGCCGGCGTGGGTGGTGGAGCAGTGGCCGCGGCAGTGCCAGGCGATTATCGAACAGGGCCATGAAGTGGCCTATCACGGTTATCGCCACGAATCGTTCTGGGCGATTACGCCAGATGAACAGCGCGCCGTGATGGCGCGCTCTGCCGCCATCTTTCAGCAACATCTTGGTATCCGCGCCTGCGGTTTCCGCACTCCTTCCGGCGACTGGCACGCCGAAACGCCGCAGATTCTGCGGGAAGCCGGGGTGATTTACTCCAGCAGCATGCGTGGTGACGATCGGCCGTACAGCATTGCCGTCGCCGGGCATACGCCGCTGGTGGAGATTCCCGGCAAATGGGAGATGGATGATTACGCCTCGCTGGCCTACACGCGCCAGCCGGATTTTCCACAGGGCGGCGACCGCATCGCCAGCTATGCGCACACCGGTGACAACTGGCAGCGCGAATTTGACGGCGCGATGGCCGAAGGACTGTGCCTGACCACGCTGTTCCACCCGAAAATTTCCGGGCAGCCTGGCCGTTTGCTGTTGCTGGAGCAGCTGTTTGCCCACATGACGGCGCGCGACGATGTGTGGTTTGCGCGCTGTGATGCGGTGGCCGCGTGGTATTTGCAGGAGCAGCAATATGATTGAACATTCACGCTGGCCGTCGGGCAAACAATCGGCGGCCATCATTACCATCGACTATCACGATATTCACGGCATCCTGACGCAGGCACCTGCGGTCGCCGGGCGCGATAAAACCCTGTCGGTGTGGCGCTATGGCACGCTGCGCGGCGTTGCTCGCCTGCTGGATCTGCTGGCGGAGAAACAGCTGCTGGCCAGCTGGTGCTTACCGGCCATCGTCGCCGAAGAGCAGCCGCAGGTGCTGCAGCGTATTGTCGCCGCCGGCCATGAGATCGCCTGTAGCGGTGAGCGACACGAAGACTTCTCGGCGCTGACGCTGGCGCAGCAGATTGCCAGCGTAACGCGCGGCTGCGAGCGGCTGGCGCAGCTGACCGGCCAGCCGATTGCAGGGTTTCGCACGCCGGCCGGCCAGTGGAAACCGGGCCTTGCTGCGGCGCTGGCAACGCACGGCATCCGCTGGTCCTCCAGCTGGCGCGGTGATGATTTACCCTATTTTCACCCCGGCACCCGGCTGGTGGAGCTGCCCATGCACTACACGCTGGAGGATGCGCCCTATTTTGCCTTCAACCTCAGCCCGGCGATTCCGCCCGGACAGTCGCGCATCGCCCCCTATGGCGAAACGCTGGCTAACCTGACGCAGGATTTCCACGGTTTTCACCGTTTCGGCCTGTGCTACCTGCTGCGGCTGCATCCGGAAATTATCGGCACCGCCGGGCGCATTGGCCTGCTGCGTCAGCTGCTGGAGACGCTGCAGCAGCATGACGTGTGGATCGCTACTGCCGGCCAGGTGGCCGCGCACTGGCAGACGCAGCCGGATAACGATGCCGATCATCCGGCAGAGGTGTTTGCCCGGCTCAGCGGAGGCGAACATGGACACCACGCTTGATCGGCTGGCGGACTTCATCGCGGCCACCCGCTTTGCCCAGCTGCCGGAACCGCTGGTAGCGCAGGCGAAGCGCCATCTGCTGGATACGCTCGGCGCGGCGCTGGCGGGCTGTGACAGCCCGATCTGGCGCGAATGCCGGGCGCTGGTGGCCGAAGAGGGCGGCAGCGCCGTGGCGCAGCTGTGGGGCTGTGCGCAGCAAGCTTCCCCGCGCCAGGCGGCGTGGCTCAACGGCGTGGCGGCGCACATGTATGAACTGGACGACACCGGCGGCTGCGATCACTCCGGTGCCGTGGTGTTACCGGCGCTGCTGGCGGCGCTGCCGCTGGCGACGCAGCCGGTCGACGGACGGGCATTTCTCACCGCGATGGTCGTGGGTTATGACATCGGCCGCCGCGTGCTGGAAGCCTGCGGGGGTTATGCGGCGCACAACGGTGCGGGCTGGCACTCAACTGCCAGCTGTGGCGTTTTTGGCGCGGCTGCCGCCGTCAGTTGTTTGCTGCGGCTGCCGGCCGCGCAGTGTGCCTCAGCGCTGGGCATCGCTGCCAGCTTCAGTGGTGGCCTGTGGGGCTTTATTCATGATGGCTCACACACCAAAAAGCTGCACGCGGCGCGCGCGGCGGAAGGGGGCGTACAGGCGGCGCTGCTGGCACAGCGCGGCATCAGCGGACCGGCCGCGGTATTTGAGGCGCGCTGGGGCGGCTTTCTGCAAACCCTGGCCGGTGAAACGCAACAGCCCGCCGCGCTCACGGCCCAACTGGGCGAGGTGTGGAAACTGGCGCGCTGTTCCATCAAGCCTTACGCCGCCTGTCGCGGTACGCATGCGGCGATCGATGCGCTGGGTCTGCTGCTTGAGCAGCATGCGGTGGCGACCGGGGATATTGCACGCATTGTGGTTGGGCTCAATCCGTTCCTGCTGGAGATGTGCGGCACGCGTGAGCTCACCAGCCTCGCCGCCGCGCAAATGAGCCTGCCGTATGCGCTGACGGCGCGTGCGCTGTTCGGCTCTGCGGAGCTGGCGAGTTATGACGACAGCCGTCGCCTGAGTGCGGAAGCTGCCGCGCTGATGGCGCGTATTGAGCTGGAGATTGACCACCAGCAGGGGCGCGATGATGAGCCGTGGGTTCGGCTGGAGACGGTGCAGGGCCAGCAGTGGCAGCAGCACGTCGCGGTGCCGTCCGGATCGCCGGCGAATCCGCTGAGCGACGCGGCGCTGCACGCCAAATACCGCAGCCTCGCCGCGCGCGTCTTGCCGGCGCCACAGGTGCAGCAGCTGGAAACGCTGTGTCTGACGCTGGATAACGTGGCGGATGTGCGGCAAGTCGCGGCGTTGCTGGCGACCCGGTAACAGTGGGGCGCCAGCCATGGCGTAATGCAGCTCGGTCAGGCCAGCGCGACCTGATGATGACGGTGCGCATAAATGCGCACCCTACAAAAACGCGCGCTGGCCCGTAGGGTCGCCGTTTACGGTGACCTGGGATTTCCCGTTTACGGTGACCTGGGATTTACCACATCCATTGCGACCGCAATCAAACCCGTTCCGCCAGCCCTTCAATCCGCGCCATCGCCGCCCGCAACCGCGCTTCGTTGACCGGTTCGGCCATGTTGGCCATATCCGGCGCGTGGACAGATTCGCGTATAATCAACGCCAGCTCGCTTTCATCCAGCGCGGCAATCTCGGCCAGCGTCAACGGTACGCCGCAGTCGCGCGCCAGGCGCATCTCATCCACCAGCTCTTCGTCGCTGCGATCCTCCAGCGCCAGCAGGCACAAATTGCCGTAACCCACCAGCAGGCCGTGACCAAACTCGCGCGTTTTGTCGCAGAAGGTGAAACCTTCGTAAATGGCATGCGCAGCGGCGGCGTGGGCGCCATTGCTCATCAGCGAGGTCAGACCGGCCCAGGTAAAAATCGCGTCCAGCACCTGATCGAGCGAAGTGCCGCTCTCACCGCGCAGCACCGCTGCGTAAGCCGCCGGACCGTGCTCCGCGATCACCTCATAGCAGATCTGGCTGTGCGCCAGCGATGACAGCGCATTGCCGGTGCGCGCCGGATGGCGCGTGCTTACCGCGCGGAACTCATACCATTTAGCCAGCGTATCGCCGAGGCCCGCGGCCAGCCAGCGGGCAGGGGCGGCTGCCAGCAGTTCACTGTCGATGATCACCGCCGCCGGCGCCTGTGGCAGCGGGAAAATATCAAAGAAGTTGCCGTTATCGTCGTAGCGAATGGTCAGCGGGGTCACCGCAGCGCAGGTAGCGGCAATCGTCGGGACGGTTATCACCGGCAGCCCGAGCTGCGCACCCACCGCTTTAACCGTGTCCAGCGCCTTGCCGCCGCCCGCACCGATCAGCACCTCTGCCTGTTGTTCAACCGCTAACGCCGCCAGCCGTTCGATATGGTTAAGCGAGGTTTCGCCACCAAACCACACCGGTGCCAGCAGCGTGACGCCAGCGGCGTCGAGTTGCGTCTTTACCTGCGTCGCCACCGCCTGCATCGCGCGCTGGCCGCCAATCGGCAGTGCGCGCTGGCCCAGCCCGGCGCAGATGGCCCCCAGCTGGTTAATCACACCCGCACCACGCAGCACGCGCGCCGGGAACAGCAAATTTTGTTGCGACATAGCGAAAGCTCTCTTTTTCAGGGAATGACTGCATCATCGCCAAAGCGGCTTGCAGAAAAAATCCCTGTCAGCCGATAATCACTTCAGCGATTCGTTAACTATTGTCAGCAATCCCTGAAGGAAGTGCGGTGCCAACCTTACCCAATCTGAAACTGCTGCAGGTGTTCGCCAGCGTGGTGGAAAACCAGGGCTATTCGCGTGCGCAGCAGGCGCTGAACATGACCACACCGGCCATCAGCGCCTACATGAGTGAACTGGAAAGCCAGCTGGGCTTTATTCTGTGCCAGCGCGGCCGCGCGGGCTTTGCGCTGACCAGCAAAGGCGAACAGTTCTACGCCTATACCCGGGAAATGCTGGCGACCCTGAGCGGCTGGCAGTTGCAGGTGGAGACGCTGAAAAGCGCGCAGGGCGGCACGTTTGCGCTCGGCGTGGTCGACGCCACCGTCACCGACAGCACGCTGGATCTGCCGGCGGTTATCGCCCGTTTTAATCAGCGCTTTCCGGCGGTGTTTCTCACCCTCAGCGTGTGCGAGCCCAACGAACTGCAGCAGCAGGTGCTGGAAGATCGGCTCGACCTGGCCATCGGACACTTTCCGCTGCGCGCCAGCAATCTGGTGACGCTGCCGCTGTACGAGGAGCAGCAGTGGCTGTACTGCAGTCCGCAACATGCGCTGGCGCAGGGCGATGCGGATGTGCGTCGCGTGCAGCAGACCGGCATGGTAACGCGGCGCTACTGGAACCAGCAGGAGCTCAACAAGCGCGGTTTCCGCCACAGCACCGCCTCGGTGGAGAGCATTGAAGCGCAGCTGACGCTGATTCTCTCCGGGCGCTATATTGGCTTTTTGCCCGAGCATTACGCGCGCAGTCGCGAGCAGCAGGGCCAGTTGCTGCGCCTGCTGCCCCACCATTTTCACTTTCGCGCGCCGTTTTCGTTCGCCTTCCGGCGCGGCCGCGCGCGCGAGCCGCTGATCCGCGCGATGCGCGAAATTCTGAATCCAGCGCGAAAAACTGAGCGCGAAAGCTGACGCTGCGGCAATACTGTGTAAAAATACAGGCCGGTTTAACCAACAGTATTCACTATGGCCCTGACAGCAGCGATAAAAAGCCAGATTGCGCAATGGTATAAGGCGCTGCAGCAGCAGGTTCCTGACTTTATCCCGCGCGCGCCGCAGCGCCAGATGATCGCCGAAGTGGCGAAGAGTCTGGCCGGTGACGAGGGTCGCCATCTGGCCATTGAGGCGCCCACCGGCGTCGGCAAAACCCTGTCCTACCTGATTCCCGGCATTGCGGTCAGCCGCGCCGAAGAGAAACGTTTAGTCATCAGCACCGCTAACGTGGCGCTGCAGGATCAGATCTTCAGCAAAGATCTGCCGCTATTAAAGAAAATTATTCCTGACCTCACTTTCACCGCGGCTTTTGGTCGCGGGCGCTATGTCTGTCCGCGCAACCTGACCGCGCTGGCAGCCACGGACGATCAGCAGGGCGATCTGCTGCTGTATCTCGACGAACAGGCGGTGACCGGTTCGAAAGAGGAGCAGAAATTCTGCGCGCGGCTGGAGAAAGACCTCAGCAGCTATAAGTGGGATGGCCTGCGCGATCACAGCGACGTGGCGATTGACGACAGCCTGTGGCAGCGCCTCTCCACTGATAAAGCGAACTGCCTGGCACACCATTGCCGCTGGTATCGCGAATGCCCGTTCTTTGTGGCGCGACGCGAAATCGAGCAGGCCGATGTGGTGGTGGCGAACCATGCGCTGGTGATGGCGGCAATGGAGAATGAGTCGGTGCTGCCGCCGGCCAAACACCTGATGCTGGTACTGGATGAAGGACACCATCTGCCGGAAGTGGCGCGGGATGCGCTGGAGATGAGCGCGGAGATCACGCCGGGCTGGAGCAGCCTGCAGCTCGATCTGTTTGTGCGGCTGGTGGAGACCATCATGGCGCAGTTCCGGCCGAAATCCCCGCCGCCGCTGAGCAATCCCGAACGTCTGAAAGGACACTGTGATGAGATGCGCGAGCAGCTGCAGACGCTGTGCAACGCGCTCAATCCTCTGCTGCCGCGCGACAATCAGCCAGGCGAGTTTCGCTTTGTGCTCGGTGAGCTGCCGCCAGAACTGCTGACCCTGTGCGCGCGGCTGTTTAAGCTGAGTGATGCGCTGCGTGGCCTGAGCGAAGGGCTGCTCAACGAGCTGGGCGAACAGACCGGCAAGGCCGATATCATGCGGCTGCACAAAGCCATCCTGCAGCTCAATCGCCACTTCGGCTGGTTTGAATCCATCAGCAAACTGTGGCGGCTGGCGGCGATGGAAAAAGCGTCCAACGCGCCGGTGTCGAAATGGGTGACGCGTGAAATTCGTGACGGCCAGGCGCATCTGCTGTTTCACTGCGCCGGGATTCGCGTCAGCGACCAGCTGGAAAAGCTGCTGTGGCGCAAAATCCCGCACGTGGTGGTGACCTCGGCTACGCTGCGTTCGCTAAACAGCTTTAATCGCCTGCAGGAGATGTCCGGCCTGAACCAAAAGGCCGGCGACCGCTTTGTGGCACTCGACTCGCCGTTTAATCATGTCGATCAGGGCAAGCTGATCATCCCGCAAATGCGCTATGAGCCGCTGCTGGCCAATGAAGCGGAGCATATTGCTGAGATGGCGCGCTTCTTCCTCCAGCAAATGCAGGCGCAGCAGCACAAAGGCGTGCTGGTGCTGTTTGCCAGCGGGCGTGCGATGCAGCAGTTTGTCAGCCTGGTGCCGGAGCTGCGTCTGTCGATGCTGGTGCAGGGCGATCAGCCGCGTTCACGCCTGGTGGAGCTTCACCGGCAACGGGTGACCGCCGGACAAAGCAGCATTCTGGTTGGCCTGCAATCTTTTGCCGAAGGGCTCGATTTGAAAGGCGATCTGTTGTCGCAGGTGCACATCCATAAAATTGCTTTTCCGCCGGTAGACAGTCCGGTAATTTTGACCGAAGGGGAGTGGCTGAAGAGCCTCAAACGCTACCCGTTTGAAGTACAAAGTTTACCCAGCGCATCGTTTACGCTGATCCAGCAGGTCGGGCGTCTGATCCGCAGCCATCAGTGTTTTGGTGAAATCATCATTTACGATCGCCGGCTGCTGAGCAAAACCTACGGCAGCCGCCTGCTGGCCGCGCTGCCGGTGTTTCCGATTGAACAACCACCGGTGCCGGAAGCGGACAAACCGGCGAAGCGCAGCAAGAAATCCTGAGTATGCGGCAACAGCCGGATGCACGATTGTTGGCCGCCGGGTGACGGCGCGCCCTGGAAGCGGGAAAGTGTGATGGAACTGAATAAGATCATTAAAGAGATTGGCCGCGGCAAGAATCACGCACGCGATATCGACTTTGACACTGCCGTGGCGCTTTACAGCGCGATGCTGGCGGACGAGGTGCCGGATCTCGAACTGGGTGGCGTGCTGATTGCGCTGCGCATCAAAGGGGAAGGGGAAGCGGAGATGCACGGCTTCTACCACGCGATGCAGCAGCGCATGATGCGGCTGCAGGCCCCGGCACAGCGTCCGATGCCCATCGTCATCCCCAGCTATAACGGCGCGCGTCGCCAGGGCAACCTGACGCCGCTGCTGGCGCTGCTGCTGGTGAAGCTCGGTTTTCCGGTGTTGCTGCACGGCGTCAGCGATGACCCAACCCGCGTGACCAGCGAAGCGGTGCTGGCGGCGCTGGATATTGCGCCGGTGACCAGCGCGCAGCAGGCGCAGGCGAAACTCGACGCTGGCGAGCTGGCGTTCATCACCATCGATAATTTATGTGCGCCAATGGCTAAACAGCTGGCGCTGCGCTGGCGCATGGGCGTGCGCAACAGCGCTCACACGCTGGCCAAGCTGGCGACGCCGTTTGCCGAACGCGCCGCGCTGCGGCTGGCGAGCGTGTCGCATCCGGAATATGTGCCGCGCGTGGGGAAATTCTTCCAGGATATCGATGCACCGGCCATTCTGCTGAACGGCACTGAAGGTGAGGTCTATGCCAATCCGCAGCGCTGCCCGGCGATTAATTATATTCGCGGTGCCGGCGCAGAGGCGGAAGTGTGGGTCGAGCGGCAGCCGGAGGTCGCGCTGGCGTTAGCAGAGAGCAAAGGCGCCCAGGATACCGCAGCGTGGATCCGTCAGGTGCTGGCCGGTGAACGCGCGGTGCCGCAGGCGCTGCGCCTGCAGCTGGCGTGCTGTCTGGTGGCGACCGGCGAAGCCGCAACAATGGCCGATGCCGAAACGCGGTTACAGCAGGCGGGGATTTAACCGGGCTGCCCGGCTGGCCATGCACGAAAAACCTGGGCGGTGACGGCGGTCACCGCAGCGGTTGCGCAGGGGGTGCACGCCTGCGCAGCTGAAATGGCTTGCTGAGCAGCGCCATCAGCGTTTAATCAGTACGCTCTCCACCAGTTGCTGCCAGAACGTAATACCAATCGGCAGCAGCGCATCGTTAAAATCATAGTTGGCATTGTGTAGCGGGGCTGAAGGCGTGGCACCGTCAGCGCCGAGCCAGAAATAGGCGCCGGGACAGGCTTCCAGCATGCAGGCGAAATCTTCAGACGCCATCGACGGGTTAACCTGCCAGTGCACCTGCTGTTCACCCAGCAGCTGGCACGCCACGTCACGCACCTGCTCCGCCGGGGCGACATGGTTGGCGGTAACCGGATAGCCGGGATACCAGTGAATCTCGCCGCTGACGCCAAACGGGCGCGGCAGGGTGGTAACAAAATCTTCAATCAGACCGCGCACGCGATTGCGCACGTCGGTCTGCAGACATCGCACCGTACCGCGCAGCGTGATCTGCTCCGGAATGACGTTAATGGCCTCGCCACCGTGAATCTGGGTGACGCTGACCACCGCCGACGCCAGCGGTGACAGGCGGCGCGACGGGATGGTTTGCAGCGCCAGAATCAGCTCGGCGGCGACCACCATCGGGTCGGCACCGCTTTCCGGCATCGCCGCATGGCAGCTTTTGCCGTGCAGCGTAATCTCAAACGAATCCAGCGATGCCATCATCGCGCCCGGATTTACCGCCAGCGATCCCACCGGCAATCCCGGCCAGTTGTGCATCGCGTACACGGCATCCATCGGGAAGCGCTGAAACAGACCTTCCTCCACCATTTTGCGCGCACCACCGAGATTCTCTTCGGCCGGCTGAAACAGGAAGTGTACCGTACCTTTGAAATTACGCGTGGCGGCCAGCTGACAGGCTGCGGCCAGCAGTATCGCGGTGTGGCCATCGTGACCGCAGGCGTGCATCACGCCAGGCCGGCTCGATTTCCACTGCGGCTCGCCTTTTTCGGTGATCGGCAGGGCATCCATATCGGCGCGCAGCCCGATGACCGGACCGGGACCGTTTTCCAGCGTGCCGATCACGCCAGTGCCGGCGAGGCCGCGAAACACCTGCAGTCCGGCATCGGTCAGCACCTGGGCAACCAGCTCGCTGGTCTGCTGCTCCTGGTAACCCAGTTCAGGGTGTTGATGTAACTGACGACGCCAAGTGAGGGCGTTTTCCAGCAGGACAGCAGGCAGGCTCATAAGGTAAGGCTCCATCAGCAGCGTCAGCTGCGCAATCTCCGACGCGGGAAGTTAAGTGTCCACTGTAGTGGTAAGCGTGGGGGGCGTCTATCGTGGAAAGGAATAATTTGGCTATAGGCTATAGCGGATTGGCATAAGGGGATGGGGGGCAAGGTCGGCATAAATGCCGACATTGCAGGACGCGATGGGATACCGCCATGCTGGCGCTGCACGCGGTCGGCATGAATGCCGACCCTACAGAGCGCGATAGGATACCGCCGTGCTGGTGCTGCACGCGGTCGGCATGAATGCCGACCCTACAGGGCGCGATAGGATACCGCCGTGCTGGTGCTGCACGCGGTCGGCATCAATGCCGACCTTATACAGTGCAACCTTTGGGAACAGTTTTAAGGCTTAACGGACCGACATTGCGGCATTGCCCAGCCGGGGTAACATCCCGTAGGGTGCGCATTGATGCGCACCTGGAACTACTTCAGCATCGGCAAATTGAGACCGTGCTGCTCTGCGCAGGACTGCGCCAGCTCGTAGCCCGCATCGGCATGACGCATCACGCCGGTGGCCGGGTCGTTCCACAGTACGCGACCAAGGCGCGCATCCGCTTCAGCCGTACCGTCACAGACGATCACCATCCCGGAATGCTGCGAGAAGCCCATACCGACGCCGCCGCCGTGGTGCAGGCTCACCCAGGTGGCTCCGCCGGCGGTGTTCAGCAGCGCGTTCAGCAGCGGCCAGTCCGACACCGCATCCGAGCCATCCTTCATCGCCTCGGTTTCACGGTTAGGTGACGCCACCGAGCCGCAGTCGAGGTGGTCACGGCCGATCACGATCGGCGCTTTCAGCTCGCCGTTGCGCACCATCTCATTGAATGCCAGCGCCGCTTTATGACGCTCGCCCAGCCCCAGCCAGCAAATACGCGCCGGCAGGCCCTGGAAGGCGATGCGCTCCTGCGCCATATCCAGCCAGCGGTGCAGGTTTTTGTGATCCGGGAACAGCTCTTTCAGTTTGGCGTCGGTTTTATAGATATCTTCCGCATCGCCCGAGAGCGCCACCCAGCGGAACGGGCCTTTGCCTTCGCAGAACAGCGGACGAATATACGCCGGCACGAAGCCCGGGAAATCAAAGGCGTTTTTTACCCCTTCATCCAGCGCCACCTGACGAATGTTGTTGCCGTAATCCACGGTCGGCACACCCATGTGGTGGAAGTCGAGCATCGCCTGCACGTGCTGCGCCATGGAAGCGCGTGCCGCTTTCTCTACCGCTTTCGGATTGCTGACGCGCTCGGCTTCCCAGCGCGCCACGTCCCAGCCCACCGGCAGATAGCCGTTGATCGGGTCGTGCGCGGAGGTCTGATCGGTCACGATGTCAGGCTTCATGCCGCCCGCTTTCGCGCGCTGCACCAGTTCCGGGACCAGCTCGGCCGCGTTGCCCAGCAGGCCCACGGAGATCGCCTGGCCGGCTTCGGTGGCGTCTTTGATCAACGCCAGCGCCTCATCCAGGCTGTAGGCTTTATGGTCGAGGTAGCGGGTGCGCAGACGGAAATCGATGCGCGACTCCTGGCACTCAATCGCCAGCACGCAGGCACCGGCCAGCACGCCCGCCAGCGGCTGCGCGCCGCCCATGCCGCCCAGACCGGCGGTGAGGATCCAGCGGCCCGTCAGGTCACTGTTGTAGTGCTGGCGACCGGCTTCGGCGAAGGTTTCAAAGGTGCCCTGCACGATGCCCTGCGCGCCGATATAGATCCATGAACCGGCGGTCATCTGGCCATACATCATCAGCCCGGCCTTATCCAGCTCGTGGAAGTGATCCCACGTCGCCCAGTGCGGCACCAGGTTGGAGTTGGCCAGCAGTACGCGCGGTGCATCGGCATGGGTGCGGAACACACCGACCGGCTTGCCGGACTGGATCAGCAGCGTCTCTTCCGGCTGCAGCGCGCGCAGCGAGCGCAGAATCTGCTCAAAGCACGCCCAGTTGCGCGCGGCTTTGCCGATTCCGCCATACACCACCAGATCCTCCGGGCGTTCGGCCACGTCAGGATCGAGGTTGTTCTGAATCATGCGGTATGCCGCTTCAATCAGCCAGTTGGCGCAGTGCAGTTCATTACCGCGCGGCGCACGGATTTCACGGGCAACAGCCTGAGTCAAAGTTTCGCTCATCATCGGTTCCTTAATTAGCAGTAGAACGCTGGCTTGGCAGCAGCGCAGTAAGGGTTTCAGGCCAGACATAACTGCTGGCCCACAGGCGCATGGCATCAATGTCCGGCGCCAGTAAACGGTCCTGATCGAGGAAGGCGACCTGCGCACGAATGCGGCTCATCTCCTGTTCGATCGCGGCAGAGCTTTGCAGCGGGCGGTGGAAGTCGATGCCCTGCGCCGCTGCCATCGCTTCAATGCCGACCACGGCAGCAGTGTTGAAGCACATCTCGCCCAGGCGGCGTGCCGCGTAGGTGGCCATCGATACGTGATCTTCCTGATTGGCTGAGGTCGGCAGGCTGTCGACGCTGCCCGGGTGCGCCAGCGATTTGTTCTCCGAGGCCAGCGCGGCAGCGGTAACCTGCGCAATCATGAAGCCCGAGTTCACACCGCCGTCGCGCACCAGGAAGGGCGGCAGGCCGGAGAGGCCGGTGTCGAGCAGCAGCGCCAGGCGGCGTTCGGATATAGCACCGACTTCGGCAATCGCCAGCGCGATGATGTCGGCGGCAAAGGCTACCGGCTCGGCGTGGAAGTTACCGCCGGAGATCACGTCGCCGCTGTCGCTGAAGACCAGCGGGTTGTCAGAAGCGGCGTTGGCTTCAATCTGCAGCACGCGCGCGGCGTGGCTGAGGTTATCGAGACAGGCGCCCATCACCTGCGGTACGCAGCGGATCGAATAGGGATCCTGCACGCGTCCGCAGTTGCTGTGCGAACTGAGAATTTCGCTGCCTTCGAGCAGCGTCGCCACCGCAGCGGCGACGGCAATCTGCCCGTGCTGGCCGCGCGCCTGATGGATGCGCGCATCAAACGGTTTAACCGAGCCTTTGATCGCTTCAAGCGACAGCGCGCCGGCCATCAGCCCGGCGGCAAACAGATTTTCGGCTTCAAACAGCCCACGCAGCGCCAGCGCGGTAGAGACCTGGGTGCCGTTGAGCAACGCCAGACCCTCTTTTGGCCCCAGCACAATCGGCTGCAGGCCGACGCGGGCCAGGCCTTCGCTGGCGGGCACCAGCTGGCCGTCAATGCGTACCTGGCCTTCACCGAGCAGCATCAGGGAGAGATGCGCCAGCGGCGCCAGATCGCCGGACGCGCCAACCGATCCCTTCGCCGGGATGCACGGCATCACGCCGGCGTTGAACAGCGCCAGCAGCGCGTCAATCAGTTCCATGCGGATGCCCGAGTGGCCGCGTGCCAGGCTGATGATTTTGCTGGCGACCACCAGGCGGGTGACGTTATCCGGCAGCAGATCGCCGAGGCCGACGCTGTGTGACAGCACCAGGTTACGCTGCAGTTCCGCCAGGCGTTCGGCGGGGATCTGCGTCTGCGCCAGCTTGCCGAAGCCGGTGTTGATGCCGTACACCACCTTGCCCGAGGCGACGATAGCCTCGACGGTTTCACGTGCGCGGTCAATATCCGCCCGCGCTTCCTCTGCCAGCTGCAGCGTCACCTTCTCCTGATAAATACGGCGTAAGGTGGCGAGGTCCACTTCACCGGGAACGAGGCGAATTGCCTGAACCGAACCTGACATAGTCTACTCCTGTCTATACAAGTGATCTGCCACGTTGTGGCGGAGCGCAAGATGCGATGGCATCCGCCAGAGGCGCTATAAGTGTTGTGAGTGAAGCATAAGTGTCTAATCTTGTCTATACAAGTAGCAAGCGCTGTGCCAGATTGATCGTATTCTGTGAAACGTGCCGCAATGCGGGCGCGGCAACCTCCAGCCTGGTACGCTGCACCAAAAGCGGGCGGCAGCTGCACCACGCGGGCAGGCTTTGCACTATTGGATGTATATACATTTAGGCGGCGAGACAGTAAACTTCACACATCATTCGGAAAAGGAACAGGAAATGGCGGAGCAAACGGCAATCGCACAGCTGGCGGCAGCGATGGGGGATGAACCCGCGCCCATTTACCAGCGCGTTAAGCAGGCAATCGTCAGCCAGATCCGGGAAGGTCACTGGAAAGCCAATCAGCGGGTGCCGTCGGAGAGCGAGCTGGTCAATGAACTGGGCGTCAGCCGCATGACCATCAACCGCGCGCTGCGCGAACTCACCAGCGAAGGATTTCTGGTGCGCATGCAGGGCGTCGGTACCTTTGTCGCGGAGATGAAGGGCTACACCGCAATGCTGGAAGTGCATAACATCGCCGATGAAATTGCCCAGCGCGGCCACACGCACAGCTGCAAAATTCTCTCGATAGGTCAGATGAAGGCTGATCCGGAACAGGCGGCGGTGCTGGGACTCTCCACCGGCCAGACGCTGTATCATTCGCTGATCGTGCACTACGAAAATGAGCTGCCGGTGCAGCTGGAAGATCGTCTGGTCAATCCGCTGGTCGCGCCTGACTACCTCAGCCAGGATTACCACAGCCTGACGCCGTACACCTATCTGATGCGCGTCGCCCCGCTGACTGCCGGTGAGCATATCGTTGAAGCGGTACTGCCGGATTTGCGCCAGCGCAAGCATCTGGCGCTGGACGAGCACGAGCCGTGCCTGCTTATCCGCCGCCAGACGTGGAGCGACAACAAAATCGTCACCTATGCGCGCCTGCTCTATCCAGGCTCACGCTACAAATTGCTGGGCCGCTTCAGGGGACACGGCTAAGCGCGATAAACAGCAGGCTGGCCTCTGTCGTTTGCGGCACCAGCTGCTGCTGCTCCTGCAGCCACCACATTCCCTGCTGCGCCTGCAGCGTCTCGCCCGCACTGCTGCGCCATGTACCGGCCAGCACATACGCCACGCCATGCAGGCTGCTGACCGTCTGCTGCTCCACGCTTACCGCCGCGCGCCAGCTGTCGCGCCGCGTCATGATGTTGAAGTCCTGACAGCTGCCGCTAACTTGCGCCTCTATCGCCCATTCGCCGGGAAAGGCCCACGGCTGATGGGGCAGCAACGGCTGTTCGGCCTGTTCACAGCGCAGCAGCACGCTATCGCCCTGAAGCAGGGTAATTACCCGGTCGACGCCGGGGAAGGGCGAGAACGGCCCGTCGGCGTCGATGGTGGCGATGCTGGCGCGCCACTGGAACTCTGCTGCGCCCGGCGGATAGCTGATAATTTCGCGCGTTTCCCCGCCGCCGTTGCGCCAGCGGCTGACCGGCAGCTGCGCGTAGTCAAAGCGCGCGTTCATTGCAGCGCCCGCATCGCCCGGGCAAAGCCAGCGGCGGCCGCTTCTTCCGCCGCGTGATGGCCTTGCTGAATCACCGGCTGTCCGGCAACAAACACGTCACGAATCTGCTGGCTGCTGCCGGCAAACAGCCAGCGATTGAGCAGCGCGGCGGAGCTGACGCTGGCCAGCAGCGCATCCTCCTCCAGCACCAGCCAGTCGGCGCGTTTGCCCACCGCCAGCTCACCACTGGCAATGCCACAGGCCTGCGCGCCGCCCTGTGCCGCCTGCTGCCACAGCAGATCGCCGACCGAGGGTTGATCGGCTAGGGTGATGCGGTTGCGGCGACGATCGCGCAGCCGCTGGCCATACTCCAGCCAGCGCAGCTCCTCCAGCGCGCTGAGCGAAACGTGGCTGTCAGAGCCAATGCCCCAGCGCCCGCCGCGCCCGATGTACTCTACCGCCGGGAAGATGCCGTCGCCGAGATTGGCTTCGGTGGTGGGACACAGCCCGGCAATCGCGCCGCTGTCCGCCATGCGCGCGATCTCCTGCTGATCGAGATGGGTGGCATGAATCAGGCACCAGCGTGCATCAACGGCAAAGCGATTATACAGCCACGCCACCGGCCGTTCGCCGCTCCATGCCAGACTGTCATTGACCTCTTTTTCCTGCTCGGCAACGTGAATGTGTACCGGCAGATGCGCAGCGCTGGCGGCCAGCACCTCATGCATCTGGGCTTCGTTTACCGCGCGCAGCGAGTGGAAGCACAGGCCGTGGTTGATCAGCGGCTGCTGCGCGCTCCACTGCGCGACGCGCTGCTGCTGCTGCAGATAGGCATCGGTGTGCTGAATGAAGCGTCGCTGACCGTCGCTGGCCGGCTGCGCACCGAAGCCGCTGTAGCTGTACAGCACCGGCAGCAGCGTCTGGCCGATACCGGCGGTGTGCGCTGCCTGCATCAGCTGGTGCAGCATCGCATCGTCGGCATAGGGCTGGCCGTGCGGATCGTGATGCAGATAGTGAAACTCCGCCACCTGGCTGTAGCCGCCCTTAAGCATATCGATGTAGAGATGGGTGGCGATGGCACCGACCTGCTCAGGCGACAGGCGCTGCACCATGCGGTACATCAGATCGCGCCACGTCCAGAAGCTGTCCTGCGGATCGCCTGCCACTTCCGCCAGCCCGGCCATGGCGCGCTGAAAGGCATGGGAATGCAGGTTGGCCATCGCCGGAATCACCGGCCCGGCCAGGCGCACGGCGTCGCCGGGCGTACTGTCGGCGGTAAGGGCGCGAATAAATCCCTGATCTTCGGTTGCGATCAGCACATTTTCCTGCCAGCCGTCGGCCAGCCGTGCGCGTGGGGCAAAATAAACTGCCATGGTTGATCCTCAATGGCGGAAAGTTGTATATACATATACATACTTTGAGGCGCAGTGTAAATCGCCAGACAAAAGGGGAGTGGGATGGCAAGTAAACAGATCGACAGCCTGTGGCTGGGGGCCGATGTGGTCACCATGCGTGACGGTCGCTATAACCTGATTGAGGATGGCGCCTTGGCGGTGGATAACGGCGAGCTGGTGTGGGTCGGCCCGCGCAGCGCGTTACCGGACTTTGCCCCGCGCCGGCAGCAGCAGTTTGACGGCGGCATCATTACGCCCGGTCTGGTGGATTGCCACACGCATCTGGTGTTTGGCGGCGATCGCAGCCAGGAGTTCGAACAGCGGCTCAACGGCGTGAGCTACGCGGAGATCGCCGCGCAGGGCGGCGGCATCCTGTCGACGGTGCGCGCTACGCGGGCGGCCAGCCAGCAGCAGCTGGTGGCGTCAGCGCGCTGGCGGCTCGATCGCCTGCTGGCCGAAGGCGTTACCACGGTGGAGATTAAATCCGGCTACGGCCTGGACGAAGAGAGCGAGCTCACTCTGCTGCGCGCTATCCGCGAGCTGGCGCAGTCGGTGCCTGCCGATGTGCAGGCCACCTGCCTGGCGGCGCACGGCTTCCCGCCAGAGTTCAGGGATAACCCGCAGGGCTGGATCGATATTATCTGCCAGCGCCTGTTGCCGCGGGTGAAAGCGGAGGGGCTGGCGGATGCGGTCGACGCGTTTTGCGAACACCTGGCGCTGTCACCGCAGCAGGTGAGCGCGGTATTTGATGCCGCCACAGCGCTCGGCCTGCCGGTAAAGCTGCACGCTGAACAGTTGTCGGCACTCGGCGGTGCCGCACTGGCGGCGCGCTATGGTGCGCTCTCTGCCGATCACCTCGAATATGCCACCGAACAGGATGCGCGCGCGATGGCGGAGCATGGCACGGTGGCGGTACTGCTGCCCGGAGCGTTCTATCTGCTGCGCGAGACGCAGCGTCCGCCGGTCGAACTGTTCCGCCAGCACGGCGTGCCGATGGCGCTGGCCAGCGATGCCAATCCGGGCACGTCACCGGCGCTGTCGCTGCGGCTGATGCTGAACATGGGCTGTACGCTGTTTGGCCTGACGCCGGAGGAAGCGCTGGCCGGCGTCACGCTGTGGGGCGCGAAGGCGCTTGGCCTGCAGGCCACGCACGGCTCGCTGGAGCCAGGCAAAGTAGCCAATTTTGTCCACTGGCCGCTGGCTCGCCCGGCTGAGCTGGTTTACTGGCTGGGCGGCGAACTGCCGTGCCAGGTTATCTATCGTGGAGAAACGCAATGACCCCTTTTCATTTCACCGCCGGTAAGCTGCCGCTGCTGGTCAGTATTCCGCATGCCGGTACCCAACTGACGCCGGAGGTTGACGCCGGGCTGAGCGAGGCCGCGCGCGGCCTGCCGGATACCGACTGGCATATTCCGCTGCTGTACGACTTTGTGCGCGACCTCGGTGCCAGCGTACTGATCGGGCACTACTCGCGCTTCGTGATCGATCTCAACCGTCCGCCGGACAACCAGCCGCTGTACAGCACGGCCACCACCGGGCTCTATCCGGAGACGCTGTTTGATGGCACGCCGACCTTCAAACCCGGCATGACGCCGGACAGCGCGGCGCGTCAGCGCTATCTGGAGACTATCTGGCAACCCTATCATCAACAGATTCAGCAGGAGCTGGCGCGGCTGAAAGCCGAACATGGCTATGCGCTGCTGTTTGATGCGCACTCCATCGCTTCGGTGATTCCGCGCCTGTTCGACGGCCAGCTGCCGGACCTGAACATCGGCACTAACGATGGTGCCAGCTGTTCGGCTGCCAGCATCGCGGCGATTGAGCAGGTGTGCGCCGCACAAAGCGACTACAGCTGGGTGGTGAACGGACGCTTTAAAGGCGGCTACATCACGCGCGCTTACGGCCAGCCAGCGCAGGGCGTGCAGGCGGTGCAGCTGGAGCTGGCGCAGCTGAATTACATGGATGAGGCGCCGCCGTTTGCCTGGCAGCAGGATCGCGCCACGCGGTTGCAGCACGTGCTGAAGCCGCTGCTGCAGGCGTTTCTGCAGGCGGGGAAAGCCGTTTAATTGATGCGGGTCGCCATCACGGTGACCCCGTTTCTCATTTGGCGGATGTAAATCCGCTGCCTCACTCCCCAATGCTGTGCAACCCCTGCCCTGAAAGGGTGCACGACGCGTTCCGCCTGACGCCGATCCCCTCCGTTTACCGTCTTTGCCGATCTGGCACAGCCCTTGCTAGCTTGTATGTACAAGTAAAGACCGCGCGGCAATGATGACTATTTATTCTGGCTGGCTCACAAAAAGCTTATGCCGACAATGATCTGCCGCAAGCTAACTTGTATATACATGAAATGTCATTTGCGCTGTATCAGCCAACAGAGACAGCCAGATTTGTTAACCACCAGGAGAAGACGTATGACACACCGTGCCCCGTTTCGCCGTTTTTGCCTTACCACGCTGTTTGCCAGCCTGATGCTGGCCGGCGTGGCTGCCGAGGCCAAAGAGTGGAAATCCATCACCATCGCCACTGAAGGCAGCTATGAGCCGTGGAACCTGACGCTGCCGGGCGGCAAGCTGGGCGGCTTCGAACCTGAACTGATGGAAGATCTCTGCAAGCGCATGAGCATTCAGTGCAAGCTGGTGGTGCAGAACTGGGACGGGATGATTGCCGGACTAAACGCCGGGAAATATGACGTCATCATGGATGCGATTGTGATTACGCCGGACCGGAAAAAAGTGGTCAACTTCACCACGCCGTACGCGTCAACACCGGCGACCTTCATTACCAGCAAAGATAACCCGCTGCTGCCGGCCGATAAGAACATCATCAAACTGCACGACGACGAGGCTGCCATCAATGCGGCCATCGCCCCGCTGAAGGCGGCGCTCAAGGGCAAAACCATCGGCATTGCCTCCGGCACCGTGTATACGCCGTTTATCGATAAATACTTCAAAGATGTGGCCGACGTGCGCGAATACACCGCTTCGGCGGATGCGATTCTCGATCTGCAGGCGGGTCGCATCGATGCGGTGTTTGATGACGTGACCTTCGCGCAGTCGATGCTGGCGCGTAAAGAGAACAGCAACCTGACGTTCAGCGGCCCGCAGCTGGGCGGTCCGATCTGGGGGGAAGGCGAAGCGATGGGCGTGCGCATGGCTGATAACGACCTGAAGGCCAAACTCGATGCCGCCATTCACGCTGCGCTGGCGGACGGCACGGTGAAAAAGCTGAGCGAGAAGTGGTTTAAAACTGACGTAACGCCGTAAGTGAGGTGAAAGATGATGAGCCTGCTGAGTTTTGGTGCAGATGGCTGGGGTCGCCTGATTCTGAGCGCCGCCGGTACCACGCTGCTGCTGTCGCTGGCGGCGCTGATGATTGGCGCTGTGGTCGGTTCCGGCGTGGCGGCGGCGAAACTCTCGCACCAGCGCTGGCTGCGCTGGCTGGGTGAAAGCTATTCGGTGGTGTTTCGCGGCATCCCGGAACTGCTGGTGATCTACCTGTTCTACTTCGGTGGATCGGGGTTGATCACGCTGGTCGGCCAGCTGTTTGGTGCTGACGGCTTTATTGAAGCGCCGCCGTTCCTGATTGGCGCGCTGGCGATCGGGCTCATCTCCGGATCCTATCAGGGTGAAGTGTATCGCGCTGCGCGCCTGGCGCTGGCGAAGGGCGAAGTCGAAGCGGCGGTAGCCATCGGGATGCCGCGCTGGCGTATCGCCCAGCGCATTCTCGTCCCGCAGATTGTGCGCTACGCGCTGCCGGGGATGTCCAACGTCTGGCAGATGAGCCTGAAAGATTCGGCGCTGGTGTCAGTGACCGGCATCGTCGAGCTGATGCGCGCCAGCCAGGTGGCGGCCGGGTCAACGCGCGATTACTTCACCTTTTACCTGATTGGCGGTGGCTGCTATCTGCTGCTGACACTGCTGTCGAACCATGCGTTTCGCCGCGCGGAATCGCGCCTCGGCCGCGCATGGCAAAGTCGCACTGCGGCACAGCACTAAGGAGCAGCAGCATGATCGACTTCGCTTTTCTTGCCGACACTTTTCTTAAGCTGAGCGCGGCGCTGCCGGTGACGCTCGGGCTGTTTATCAGCGCCTTTGTCTGCGGCGGGCTGCTGGCGCTGGGCATTCTGGCGCTGCGCATGAGCCACTGGCGTCTGCTGAGCGGTTTTGCGCGCGGCTATATTCTGGTGTTTCGCGGCTCGCCGCTGCTGATTCAGCTGTTTCTCATCTACTACGGGCTCGGCCAGTTTGGCGTGATTCGCCACAGCTTCGTCTGGCCGTTTCTGCGCGAGCCGTTTATCTGCGCGGTGCTGGCGCTGTCGCTGTGTACCGCCGCTTACACCGCTGAGATCCTGCGCGGTGCGCTGCTGGCGGTGCCGGCAGGTCAGGTCGAAGCCGGGCTGGCCTGCGGCATGTCACGCTGGCTGCTGCTGCGCCGCATCATCGCGCCGATCATGCTGCGCTATGCGCTGCCGGCGTACTCCACCGAGGCGATTCTGCTGGTGAAGTCCACCGCGCTCGCCAGCCTGGTCACGGTATGGGATGTCACCGGCGTGGCGCAGCAGATCATCCAGCGTACCTATCGCACCATGGAGGTGTTTGTCTGCGCTGCGGCGATCTACCTGATTCTCAACTTTATTATCGTCCAGCTGTACGCGCTGTTAGAGCGCCGTCTGACCCCGGTGCACCGCGCTGAAAAAAAGCCGCTGCCCGCCGTTAAACCGCTTGCCGGAGAGTAATATGCATTCCACTTCACCAGTCACCTTGTCCGCCACTGATATCCATAAATCCTTTGGCGCTATGGAGGTGCTCAAAGGCATCTCGCTGCAGGCGCATCAGGGCGATGTTATTTCAATTCTTGGTGCCAGCGGCTCGGGCAAAAGTACCTTGCTGCGCTGCATCAATCTGCTGGAAACGCCGGATGCCGGCGTGGTGAGCGTCGGCGGCGAAACCATTGAAATGAAGCGCCACGCGCGCGGCCATCAGCTGGCGGCGAATCCTAAGCAGATTGAACGCCTGCGATCGCGGCTGGGCATGGTGTTTCAAAGCTTCAATCTGTGGTCGCACATGACGGTGCTGCAGAACGTGATTGAAGGTCCGCACTATGTGCTGAAGCGCGATAAAAAGAGTTGTATCGCCCAGGCAGAACAGTTGCTGGATCGCGTCGGGCTGCTTAACCGCAGGGATTTTTATCCGGCGCAGCTCTCCGGCGGCCAGCAGCAGCGCGTGGCGATTGCCCGTGCGCTGGCGATGGATCCGGAGGTGATGCTGTTTGATGAGCCAACCTCGGCGCTCGACCCGGAACTGGTCGGCGAGGTGCTCAAGGTGATGCGTAGCCTGGCGGAAGAGGGGCGCACCATGCTGGTGGTGACGCACGAGATGGGCTTTGCGCGCAACGTCTCTAATCGCGTGGTGTTTATGCATCAGGGCAACATCGATTGCGAGGGCACGCCGGAAGCGATGTTTGGCGCCAGCGGTTCATCGCGCTTTAAGCAGTTTATCTCCAGCCATCAGAGCCATCACGCGGAGCAGCCAGTATGACCGTCGTCTGGGGCGATGCGCCGCTGACCTGGCAGGCGCTGGTACAGGTAGCGCGACATAACGCCGAACTGACGCTGAGCGCCGCTGCCTGGCAGCGCATTGCGCGCGGTCGCGAGATCGTCGAACAGATCGTTGCCAGCGGCCAGATTGCCTATGGCATCAACACCGGGCTGGGGGCGCTGTGTAACATCACGCTGCCGGAAGACCAGCTCAGCCAGCTGTCACGCAATACGTTGCTAAGCCACGCCTGCGGCGTCGGTCCGCTGCTGACGCGCGAGCAGACGCGCGCCATTCTGTGTGCGGCCATCGCCAACTACAGCCACGGCAAATCCGGCGTTTCGGTGGCGCTGGTGCAGCATCTGCTGGCGCTGCTCAATCAGCAGATCACGCCGCAGGTGCCGTCGCAGGGTTCGGTCGGTTATCTCACCCACATGGCGCATATCGGGCTGGCGCTGATTGGCGTGGGCGACGTTGAGTACCAGCAACAGGTGATGCCGGCGGAGCAGGCGCTGCGGCTGGCCGGTTTACAGCCGTATCGCCCCGGTGCCAAAGAGGGACTGAGCCTGGTCAACGGTACGCCGTGCATGACCGGGCTGAGCTGTCTGGCGCTGGACGATGCGGCGCGGCTGCTGGATTGTGCGGATGTCACCGGCGCGATGAGCTTCGAAGCGCTGCGCGGTCAGCTGGCGGCGTTTGATGCCGAGGTGATTGCGCTGAAAGCCAGCCCCGGTATGCAGCACAGCGGCCAGCGTCTGCGTGCGCTGCTGAGCGACAGCCCGCTGCTGGCGGCGAGCTGCGGCATACGCACCCAGGATGCGCTCAGCCTGCGTTCGATGCCGCAGGTGCACGGCGCCAGCCGCGACCAGTTCGCCCACGCAGCGCGTCAGGTTGAGATCGAACTGAACGCCTGCACCGATAATCCGCTGGTACTGGGCACGCCGGATAACTGGCGCGTGGTGTCGCAGGCCAATCCGCACGGTGAATCGGTCGCCATGGCGGCCGATCTGCTGGCAATTGCCATGGCGGAGATTGGCAGTATTGCCGAGCGCCGGCTGGATCGGCTGGTCAATCCGCTGGTCAGCGGGCTGCCGCCGTTTCTGGTGGCGCAGCCGGGCGTCAACTCCGGCATGATGATCGCGCAATACGTGGCGGCTTCCCTGTGCGCGGAGAATCGTCAGCTGGCGCAGCCGGCGGTGCTGGACAATTACGTCACCTCGGGACTGCAGGAGGATCACCTCAGCCTCGGTACCGGCGCGGCGCTCAAGCTGATCAGACTGCTGAATAACCTCTGGCAGGTGCTGGCGATTGAGTACCTGCTGGCGGCGCAGGCGCTGGATTTTCACGGTGAGGCGCAGCTGGCCAGCGGCACGGGCCGGGCGCTACGCGCGCTGCGCGCTGAGGTTGCTACCTGGCAGGAGGATCGCTGGCTGGCACCGGAGATAGCCCGGGCGGTGAAGGTGTTACAGACGCTGGCCTGCTAGCGGCGCAATGTGTCGCGCCGCCAGTGTCCTGATTTAACCGCGGCGCGCGTCCGGGCGCACCAGATCAAAACGCTGATCTTCGCTGATCGCGTAATAGGCGGAAGGACCGCCGGCGCGCAGAATCGGCTGCGCTTTGGCGGTCTGATAGATGCCGTTCTCCAGCAGCGCTTCATCGATGTGAATCGCCACCGCTTCGCCCAGTACCAGCCAGCTCTCCAGCTCGCCTCCCTGTGCATCCTGCAGGCGAATCAGCTGCGTCAGGCGACACTCAAAGTTGACCGGGCTTTCTGCCACCATGCTGACGTTAACGTGGGAAGCGGCCAGCGGCGTCAGGCCGGCGAGGGCAAACTCGTCGTGAACGGGCGGTACTGAGGCGGAACTCTCATTCATGGCTTCTGCCAGCGGACGCGTCGCCAGGTTCCAGACGAACTCGCCGGTTTCACTGATATTCTGCACGCTGTCTTTCCAGCCGCTGCTGGCAAAACCAATGATTGGCGGATGGTAGTTAAAACAGTTAAAGAAACTATAGGGCGCCAGATTGCGCTGGCCGCTGGCGCTTTGCGAGCTGACCCAGCCAATCGGGCGCGGGCCGACGATGGCGTTGAGCGGATCGTGAGGCAGACCGTGTCCACTGCGTGGCTGATAAGTGTAACGTTGACGCATTTGCGCTCCTGATTCGTCCTGGATACTGCGTGTTCCGGCGGTGCTGGCGGCTGGACGCAGTATTGCGGATTCAGTTTTAGGGAGAATAGATTTAAATTCGTTGCACTAAATTTTCCTGGCGGATTGTGCGCTGCCGTCATCCAGCGTATCTTACGCGCGCATTAATGTCCGGAGAATCTATGAACAAGCCTGCCGCTACCGCGCTCTTTCATCCGCGTAACCGCCATCAGGGCCGTTATGATTTTGCTGCCCTGACTGCCGCGCATCCGCCGCTGGCGGACAAAGTGCGCCCCAACGGTTACGGTGAGCTGTCGGTTGATTTCGCCGATCCGCACGCAGTGCTGCTGCTGAACCAGGCGCTGCTGAAACTGTTTTATAACCTGAACTGGCAGCTGCCGGAAGGCTATCTGACGCCGCCGGTACCAGGCCGCGCTGACTATATCCATGCGCTGGCGGATCTGCTGGCCAGCGATAACGGTGGCGTGCTGCCGCGCGATCTCGACGTGATGGATATTGGCTGCGGTGCCAACTGCATCTATCCGCTGATCGGTCACGCGGAGTATGGCTGGCGCTTTACCGGCACCGACATCAGCGCGGACGCTGTTAACGCCGCCAGTCAGATTGTCGCCAGCAATCCCGGCCTGCAGCGCGCCATTCGCCTGCGCCGTCAGAAGCAGGAGAGTGCGATTTTTGCTGGCGTGGTGCACAAGAACGAGCGCTATCACGCGGTACTGTGTAATCCGCCGTTCCACGCCTCGGCGGCCGATGCGGCGGCCGGCAGCCAGCGTAAAGTGCGCAATCTCGGCCTGAGCAGGCAGGCGCCGCTTAACTTCGGCGGTCAGCATAACGAGCTGTGGTGCGACGGCGGTGAGCGTGCGTTTATCGGCCGGATGATCGATGAAAGCGTCGCGTTAGGCGATCGTATCGTCTGGTTTACCTCGCTGGTGTCGCGCAAAGAGCATCTGCCCGAGCTGCGCGATCGGCTGAAGGCGCAGGACGCTTATCAGGTACGCATCGTCGACATGGCGCAGGGCCAGAAGCAGAGCCGCTTTATCGCCTGGACATTTTTACCGCCCGCCACGCGCGCGCAGCGGCTGGCACGCTAAGCGCTGCTCAGGTAAAAAAAAAGCCGCTACGGGTATCCGCAGCGGCTTTGTTGTTTTTACGCCGTATTAAGAGACGTGCTGCAGGAACTCACGCAGACGGTCGCTCGGCGGGTTAGTGATCAGATCGTCCGGATTGCCATCTTCCGCGATGGTACCTTTGTCGATAAAGATCAGGCGCGACGCCACTTTCTGTGCGAAGCCCACTTCATGGGTCACGATCACCATGGTCATGCCTTCTTCCGCCAGATCCTGCATCACTTTCAGCACTTCGTGACGCAGCTCGGGATCGAGTGCCGAGGTAGGCTCATCGAATAGCATCATCTTCGGCTTCACCGCCAGCGCACGGGCAATCGCCACGCGCTGCTGCTGGCCGCCGGACAGCTCAGAAGGGAAGTGGTGCGCACGCTCGGCGAGGCCGACCTTGCCCAGCAGCTCACGCGCCAGTTTGTGTGCGGCGTCTTTCTTTGCCCCGCGCACGCGGATCGGACCAAAGGCCACGTTGTCCAGCGCGCTCATCTGCGGGAATAGATGGAACTGCTGGAACACCATACCGGCTTCCTGACGGATCAGGCGTTCATCCACTTTCGGATCGTTAACCTTCATGCCATCGACAATCAGTTCGCCGCTGCTGATCTCTTCCAGCTTGTTGATGCAGCGCAGCAGGGTAGATTTACCGGAGCCGGACGGCCCGATGATCACCACCACTTCACCCTGATTAATTTTCAGGTTGATGTCGTGCAGTACCTGAGTCTGGCCGAAGTTTTTCGAGACGTTTTTAAATTCAATCACAGGATTTTCACCCTTTTCTCAATACGGCGCAGCACAAAGCTCAACACCAGCGTAATAACCAGGTAAATGATGGCAACGGCGCTCCAGATCTCCAGCGCGCGGAAGTTACCGGCGATGATCTCCTGGCCCTGACGGGTCAGTTCTGCCACGCCAATCACGATGAACAGCGAGGTGTCTTTGATGCTGACGATCCACTGGTTACCCAGCGGCGGCAGCATGCGGCGCAGCGCCAGCGGCATGATCACGTAGCGCAGCGTTTCGCGGCGCGACAGGCCAAGCGCCAGGCCGGCTTCACGGAAACCTTTGTTGATCGACAGCACCGCACCGCGGGTAATCTCCGCAATATAAGCACCGGAGTTGATCATGATGGTCACGACGGCGGCGGTGAACGGGTCGATGCGCAGGTCCGGGAAGGCCATCGGCAGGGCGAAGTAGATGAACATCACCTGCACCACGATCGGCGTGCCGCGAATCAGTTCAATGAACACTAACGCGATGTTGTTGGTGATCCAGCCGCCATAGGCGCGGGCGAAACCGGCCACGAGGCCGATAACCAGGCCGCCAATCAGGCCGAGGATCGAGATAAGCAGGGTCATTTTGGCGCCTTCGATCAGGATCGGTAAGGCGGGCCAGATGACGCTCCAGTCAAACTCCATGGTGTGACTCCAGAATCTGTTGCAGTGGAAATGTAAAAAGCAGGGAGAACAAAGCTCCCTGCTGATAAAAAGGCGTCAGGCCTGAATTATTTAGGTTCGCTGCCGAACCATTTTTTATAGATAGTGTTGTAGGTACCGTTGTCGTGCAGGGTTTTCAGCGCGCCATTCACTTTCTCACGCAGGTCGTCGCTGCCTTTCGGGAAAGCGATGCCATACTGCTGCGCTTCGATGGAGTCACCGACGGCTTTGAAACGGCCTTTGCCAGCGGTGTGGATGAAGTACAGGATGTTTGGCGTGTCGTGCAGCACGGCGTCAGCACGGTTAGTGCCTAACTCCATGTACGCGTTATCGATGTTCGGGAACTGGCGCAGGTCTTTAGTTTTGATATGCGCTTTGGCGTAATCCACCGAACCGGTGCCGCTTTTCACTGCGACCACTTTACCGTTCAGATCGTCGATGCCTTTGATGTCGTTTTCGTTGTTACGCACCATCACCAGCAGGCCGCTTTTGTAGTAGCCGTCAGAGAATTCGATGGCTTTTTTACGTTCTTCGGTAATGGTGATGCCGGCCAGCGCCAGGTCAACGTTTTTGGTTTGCAGCGCCGGAATGATGCCGCTGAAATCCATCGGCTTCAGGGTGTAATCCAGCTTCAGCTGTTTAGCGATAGCGTCCCACAGGTCGATATCAAAGCCGACGTATTTGTCGCCCTGTTTAAATTCAAACGGAACGAAGGCGGTGTCGGTAGCGACCACCAGTTTTTTGTCTGCTGCAGTGGAGGAAAGCGAGAAGGCCAGCGCCAGCGCGGCCACGGAGACTTTAATCAACGACTTCATCATTTTTTTCCTTATTACCCGTCAGGCCTGGTGGCCTGATGTACGGCTCATCATATGAAAAAATTATGCCAACTTTTCTCAAACGCGGAAATCAACAGATTGCCGGGGCAGGCTGACACGATTCTGCACGCCGGGAAAAGTTTGCACCAGAATGAATCACCAAAATGGTGCATTGTGCTGTGGTGGTGCAGGCACAGTGTGCATCAGAGTGATAATAAGGGAAAGAAAGGATTAAGGAATTGTTAACGGCGTCAAAAAAGCCGTGTGGATGACAGGCATAAAAAAGGCGGGATAACCCGCCTGATTGAGCATTACTCGATGTTGGATTCGATGAACCACAGGAACTTATCAAGGTCACGCGATGCGGCAGTAAAGATATCCGCCGTGTCTTCGTCTTTCACTTCGCTGATGGCTTTGCGTGTATCGTTAGCCACCACAGCATAACGGTCGGCCAGCGCTTTCAGGTGATCCTGTACGCTGTGAATGTTCAGCGGGTAGCTTTTCAGCGGTGACTTGTCGTTAACCACCTGCGTGGTGCCCAGCGCCACGCCGCCCAGCTGCACCACACGTTCTGCGATGGTATCCTGGTGGTCGGTAATCGCGGTGCGGAAGCCGTCCAGCATTTCATGTACACCGATAAAGTTTGCGCCGCGCATATTCCAGTGCGCCTGCTTGGTGATCAGCGACAGGTCAATAAATTCCACGACCAGACGGTTGAGCACCTCGATGGTAGCTTTCTTCTCGCTATCAGCCACGTCATTGCGGGTATAAATCAGATCGGAAGATTTTGTTTTAACCAGTTTTGCGGTACTCATCATTAATGTCCTCTTATTGATGGTTGTCCTAATCAAGCACGGGAATAAGTATAGCAGCAGTTTTTCACTCTGCAGGATTGATTAAATCAATGACAGGAATAGTTAAAGCCGAAGGTGGGTTAAGAAATAAGGTTAATAGATTTAACGTCATGTAAATAAAGGAATTATCTGGTTTGTTAAATATTTACTCATCATGTTGCAAAATAATAATAACCGATCGTTCACATAGCAAAGAAATGATAATGAGAATGTTTCTATATTCAGCCGGTTAAATAACCGGCTGAACCCGCACTGTTTATTGCGGCGCGTTGATATCGACTTCGTTTATATGTGCCGCTTTCTGTTTCATGGTCAGCGTCGAGCCGGCCGACGCGGCAATGATCGCCAGCAGCGCCAGCCACTGCTGCAGCGTCAGCAGTTCGCCGAGGAACAGCATGCCGGAGAGTGCGGCCATCGCCGGTTCCAGACTCATCAGCGTGCCGAAAATGCGCGCCGGCAGACGCGTTAACGCCATCATCTCCAGCGAGTAAGGAATGGCGCTGGAGAGCAGGGCGATAAGCAGCGCCAGCGGCAGGATTTCCCATTGCCAGATGCCGGGCGCGGCGAAGGTCAGACCGAGCGGCACAAAAATCACTGACGCAATCAGCGACCCCATCGCCACCGTGGCCGGGCCGTGTTCAGCACCTGCCCGCTGGCCCGCCAGAATATAGACTGCCCAGCAGGCACCCGCGCCCACCGCCAGCAGTGCGCCTGCCGGATCGATATGGCTGAGGCCGTGACCAATCGGCAGCAGGAACCACAGGCCGGTGACCGCCAGCAGCACCCAGAGAAAATCCAGCGGACGGCGCGCGCCGGCCAGCGCCAGCGTCAGCGGACCGAGAAACTCCAGCCCTACCGCGACGCCCAGCGGCACGGTACGAATCGAGAGATAGAACAGATAATTCATGCAGCCCAGCGCCAGTCCATACATCAGCAGCGGCTTGCGCTGCGCGGCGCTAAAGCGCAGACGCCAGGGTTTGAAAATTGCGCACAGGATAAGCGTGCCCAGTCCCAGACGCAGCGCGGTAATGCCCGGCGCACCGACGGTGGGAAACAGCGATTTCGCCAGCGATGCGCCGCCCTGCAGCGACAGCATGGCGATCAGTAATACGGCAACCGGCAGCACTACCGGCGCCAGTTTGGGGTGGGAAAGAGGTGCAGACATCCTGTGATCAATTCCTGTGATGATGAATAACCAGGCAACGGGCAGCCAGTGTAAAACAATCGGCGGGAAATAAGGAGGCGACGAGGCAATGATGCAGGGTTTCTGTCGCCGCTTTTTTATCGGGCGCGGTCGCCTCGCATTATCCTGGCGTCAGTGACGACTTATTCACACCGCTTTTCGGGCGAAATTTCCAGCGAATAAAGCGCGACGGCGGAAAAAATGCGCCAGCGACTGGCTGAAAAATCGCCATTTTCAGGGCCATTTCCGTAAAGAAATGTCAGGTTAGTTTAGGAATTTACTTAAACCGATAATTTTCTGTGCGCAGGATTATTGCAGAAAGATGATGCTTTTTATAAGAAAAATGAATGACATAGGAAAGTTCATTAACTTTCTGTTACACCAAACAATCTGTTAGACAACAAAATGCGGGCAGAGTTTCTTGCTAAGTTTTGTTATATTTTTAGCGTTGTCAGGAGAGAAGTATATTCACATTTGAGGTGGTTATGAAAAAAATTGCATGTCTTTCAGCACTGGCTTGTGTACTGGCAGTTTCCGCTGGTTCCGCCATGGCACAGAGCACCGTTTCTGCCGGCTACGCGCAGAGCGACTATCAGGGCGTTGCTAACAAAGCTAACGGCTTCAACCTGAAATACCGCTACGAAGACGGTTCTAACCCACTGGGTTGGATCGGTTCTTTCACCTACACCGAAAAAGATCGCACTGAAGATGGCGTGTACAACAAAGGTCAGTACTACGGCATCACCGGTGGTCCGGCTTACCGTCTGAACGACTGGGCCAGCATCTACGGCGTAGTAGGTATCGGCTACGGCAAATACCAGCAGAACCAGACTGCCGGTCAGTCTAAAACCGACAGCAGCGACGTAGGCTTCTCTTACGGCGCAGGTATGCAGTTCAACCCAATCCAGAACGTTGCTCTGGACGTGGGCTACGAGCAGAGCCGCATCCGTAACGTCGACGTGGGCACCTGGATTGCTGGCGTAGGTTACAGCTTCTAAGTTTTTGCTTAGACCAGAGTTGCACAGAAACGGCCCTTTACGGGCCGTTTTTTTATGCCTGAAAACGCTGCCGTGAAGGGCGTTTTTCGCAGGCAAAATAAAACCCGCTGCAGGCAGCGGGTCAGACTGTGAAGCCCTGAGGAAACTCAGCCGCGCCAGATCAGATTCGGGCAGGGCTGCGCGGCGATTTTTTTGCCGGTCAGTTTCTCAAGCAGCATCAGGCGCAGGGCAAAAGGCGAGCGGCTAAACAGACACAACAGCGACTTCAGCTCGAAAGCCGGTTTGCTTTGTACGGTCTGGAAGCATTTGCCGCAGTCGAGGCAGCTTTTCATCGTGCTCATCTTTACCTCCTGGAAAACGGGTAACTCAACAGTAAGCACAGCCCTGCAATAAACAGCAGGAAAAGGAGCAGCAACAGCCAGGGTTCGTTCATCGTTGCCTCCTTTGTAGGCTTTTCGCTTACAACATGTACAAAGATAGCACTGGCTATACTCTTTAGCCAACACTATTCAGGAAAAATTTGTGCTTATTTGTGCCTGGTTTACAATGAGCGCAGCCAGCCCGCACCGCAGGTAAAGTGCGGCAGATAATAAAGAGGAAGCTGAATGAGTCGTCGTGCGAAAAGCGCCACCCACATGCCCCAGGGGCCGCTGAAAGATATTGAGGAGCATGTCGAAGGATTTCGCCAGGTACGCGAAGCGCATCGCCGTGAGCTGATTGATGATTACGTTGAGTTAATCTCTGATTTAATTCGTGAATTTGGCGAGGCGCGCCAGGTTGACATGGCGGCACGCCTGGGCGTTTCGCAGCCGACCGTGGCCAAAATGCTGAAGCGTCTCAGTACCACCGGTCTGGTTGAGCAGGTGCCGTATCGCGGCGTGTTCCTCACCCCGGAAGGCGAGAAGCTGGCTGAAGCCAGCCGCGTGCGCCATCACATCGTTGAAACCTTTCTGCTGGCGCTGGGCGTCAGTCCGGAAACCGCCCGCCGGGATTCCGAAGGACTCGAGCATCACGTCAGTGATGAAACCCTCGCCGTGTTCCAGAAATTTTACGAGAATCGCTAACCTACAAGGCCTTCTGCCATCATGCCCATCGTGCTTCGTTCCTTAATGCGTGACCGCGTTTTGCATTTACTGTTGCTGTTGGGCGTGATTCTGTTGCCGCTGGCGGATTACCGCTGGCCGCAGCTGCCCGCCGCCGTTGACTGGCACACCATCATGACGCTCACCGGTTTGCTGATGCTGACAAAAGGGCTGGAAAACAGCGGCTATTTTGATGTGCTCGGTGCGCGGCTGGCGCAGGGCTTCCAGCACGAACGCACGCTGGCGCTGTTTATGGTGTGTGCGGCGGCGCTGCTCTCGACCTTCCTGACCAATGATGTGGCGCTGTTTATCCTGGTGCCGCTCACGCTGACGCTGCGCAAGTTCTCGCGCCTGCCTATCTCCAGACTGATCATCTTTGAAGCGCTGGCGGTCAACGCCGGCTCGTTGCTGACGCCGGTCGGCAACCCGCAAAATATCCTGCTGTGGAGCCACGGCACGCTCAGCGTGGCCGGTTTTATCGGTCAGATGGCGCCGCTGGCGGCGATGCTGATGCTGACGCTGGTGGTGCTGACGTGGTTTAGCTTCCCGGCGCGCAGCATTGAGAAGCATGATGCACCAGGCAACCAGCAGTGGCAGAAACCGCTGTTTATCGTCAGCGTCCTGCTGTACGTGGTGTTTATCGTCGCGCTGGAGCTGAAACTCACCGGCTGGGCGCTGCTGCTGGTGGCGGGCTGTTTTCTGCTGATGGCGCGTCAGGTGCTGGCGACCATCGACTGGAGCCTGCTGCTGGTGTTCGTGGCGATGTTCATTGATGTCTTTTTACTGATGCACCTGCCGATTCTGCAGCCGCATTTTGCCGCCATCGGTCAGCTGGGCGAGGGCGGTATCTATCTGCTGGCGATTGGCCTGTCGCAGGTGATCAGCAACGTGCCGGCCACTATTCTGCTGTTACAAAAAGTCCCGCCTTCCGAAGTGCTGGCCTGGGCGGTGAATATTGGCGGCTTTGGCCTGCTGCCGGGATCGCTGGCCAACCTGATTGCGCTGCGCATGGCACAGGACGCCAAAGTGTGGTGGCGTTTCCATCTGTTTTCCCTGCCGATGCTTGCCTGGTCGATGCTGTGCGGCTGGCTGTTGTTACAGCTGCTGCGCTAACCCAGACCAACCTGTCCGCCTTTGCAAGACGCGCTGATTTATCAGCGCGTTAAGTGATGTGGCAGAAAATGCGTCGGATGTTAGCTTATGTAAAGTTACACTGGCATTTGTCAATTTCCCATCTAAGGTTAAGTTGACCGTTTCGCCCGGGGATCGGGATTACCAGCCAGTGATGATAAATTATGAGTGAAAACCACAATCCGCCATCCGCCGATGAGCAAAAAGACAACAACACGTCAGATTCCAGTCAGGATAACGAGCAATCACCCCGTAAACGCCCCGGCAAAAAGCCGCTGATCATTCTGGCGATTGTGGTGGTGATTATGCTGCTGGTGGGATTCTGGTTCTGGTTTAGCACGCGCAACATTGAAACCACCGACGATGCGTTCACCGAAGGCGATGCCGTGACCATCGCGCCCAAAGCGTCGGGCTACGTGGTGCAGCTGCTGGTAAAAGATAACCAGCGGGTGAAGAAAGGCGATCTGCTGGTGCTGATCGATCCGCGTGACAACGCCGCACAGCGCGATCAGGCCAAAGCACAGCTTGGTCTGGCACAGGCGCAGCTGCATCAGGCGCAGGCGCAGCTGGCGCTGGCACGGGTGCAATATCCGGCGCAGCGCGATCAGGCGCTGGCCGACCAGGCACGGGCGCAGGCCAATTTACTCAATGCGCAGGCGGATTACCGTCGTCAGCGCGGTGTTGACCCGCGCGCAACCTCGCAGCGCAATATCGATACCGCCGCCGCGCAGTTACGCTCGGCTGAAGCGCAGCTGCAAAGCGCCAAAGCGCAGGTCGAAGTGGCCTCGCAGGTGCAGTTGCAGATTCGCCAGCAGGAAACCAATGTTGAAGCGCGGCAGCAGCAGGTCGAGCAAGCCCGGGCTCAGCTCAACACTGCCGAGCTTAACCTCTCTTACACCGAAGTACGGGCGCCGTATGACGGTTTCGTCACCAAACGCAACGTGCAGCCCGGTACGCTGGTACAGGCCGGCAGCGCGCTGTTTTCGCTGGTATCGCCGGATATCTGGATCACCGCCAACTTCAAAGAGTCGCAGCTGGCGCGCATGAATCCGGGCGATAAAGTGGAGATTGGCGTTGATGCCTGGCCGGACATGAAGCTGGAAGGGCACGTCGACAGCGTACAGATGGGCTCCGGCTCGCGCTTCTCTACCTTCCCGGCCGAGAACGCCACCGGTAACTACGTGAAGATTGTGCAACGCGTGCCGGTGAAAATTGTGATTGATAAAGGACTCGACCCGAATCATCCATTACCGCTTGGCCTGTCGGTTGAACCGAAGGTGAAGGTGGAATGAGTGCGAGCGAAAGCTGGCGTCCGGCCAGCAATCCCTGGCTGGTTGCCATCACGGTAACGCTGGCGGTGTTCATGGAAATTCTGGACACCACCATCGTTAACGTCGCGCTGCCACACATCGCCGGGTCGCTGTCATCCAGCTACGATGAATCCACCTGGGTACTGACCTCCTATCTGGTTGCCAACGGCATTGTGTTGCCGATCTCGGCCTTTTTCAGCCGCCTGTTTGGGCGCAAGCAGTTCTTCCTGATCTGCATCGTGATGTTTACCATCTGCTCCTTCCTGTGCGGCATTGCCACCGAGCTGTGGCAAATCATTCTTTTCCGCGTATTGCAGGGCTTCTTCGGCGGCGGGCTGCAACCGGTGCAGCAGTCGGTGCTGCTGGATTACTTCAAGCCGGAAGATCGCGGCAAGGCTTTTGGCCTGTCATCGATTGCCATTATTGTTGCGCCAGTAATTGGCCCGACGCTCGGTGGCTGGATCACCGACAACTACAGCTGGCGCTGGGTGTTCTTTATCAATATTCCGGTGGGGATTCTCACGGTGCTGGCGATCTATCAGCTGCTGGAAGATCCGCCGTGGGAGCGCAAGTGGGCGAAGGGCCGGCTGAAAATCGACTATATCGGTATCAGCCTGATTACCCTGGGTCTCGGCTGTTTGCAGGTGTTCCTTGATCGCGGTGAAGATGAAGACTGGTTCGCTTCACACTTCATTCGCCTGTTTGCCATGCTGGCGGCCGTCGGCATCGTCGGTGCGGTTTACTGGCTGCTGTATGCACGCAAGCCGGTGGTGGATATCACGGTGATGAAGGATCGCAACTTCTGGGTGGCCGGTCTGCTGATGGCGGGCATGGCGATGATTCTTTATGGCAGCTCGGTGGTGTTACCGCAGCTGGCGCAGCAGGATCTCGGTTATACCGCCACCTGGTCCGGGCTGGTGCTGTCGCCCGGCGCGGTCCTGATCGTGCTCACCATCCCGCTGGTGCTGAAGCTGATGCCGATTGTGCAGACGCGCTACATCATCGCCTTTGGCTTTACCTGTCTGGCGCTGGCCTTCTTCTATTCCAGCACCCTGACGCCCAACGTGGATTTCACCACGCTGGTGCTGATGCGCAGCGCGCAGTCGATTGGCCTCGGCTTCCTGTTTGTGCCGCTCACCACCATCGCCTTTGTCACCGTGCCGCAGCGCCTGAATGCGGATGCCTCCGCGCTGTTCACCATGTTCCGTAACGTGGCCGGTTCGATCGGCATCTCGCTGGCCACTGCTGGCATCACCGAACGTGAACAGGTGCGATCGGCCCACATGGTGCACAACATGTCGCCGCTCAATGAGCAGTTCAACCTCACGCTGCAGCACTGGGCGCAGGCGATTCGTGACTTTACCAGTGCGGTGGGCGATCCGCTGACGCTGGCCAGCGGTCAGCTCTATCAGGAGATGATTGCCCAGGCGCGTATTCTGGCTTACATCGACGTGTTCATGGGCCTGAGCATTGTCGCCGTGCTATTGATTCCTTTTTGTTGGTTGCTTTCGCCGATCAAGAGCGAAGGCAGTGCAGGAGCACATTAACATGATCACCTCTTCGCGCGTTACGCCGTCGCTGACGCTGCTGGCGCTGTCCATGCTGCTGGCGGGTTGTGCCGTCGGGCCCGATTATCAGCCGCCGCAGGCGCACACGCCCGGTAGCTACCGTGATTTGCCCTCTCAGGAAGCCTCAAAACCGCTGGCGTCCGCGACCAATCCTTCATGGTGGAAAAGCTTTAACGACCCGCAGCTCGATAGCCTGATTGAGCGCGCCATCGCCGGCAACCTGACGCTGCAACAATCGGTGCTTCGCATCGCCGGTGCGCGCGAACAGCTGGCGCAGGCACGTGGCGGGCTGTTCCCGTCGCTTAACGGCTCCGCCAAAGTGACGCGTCAGCAGCTCGGCCTGAAAGGCATGCTGAAATCCAACGGGGTGTACGATCAGGTGGATGATGACGTGGCGGATCAGCTCAACGGTCTGACCCATTCGGTCACGCTGTATCAGGGCAGCTTCGACGCCAGCTGGGAACTGGATTTATGGGGCAAAGTACGACGCCAGATGGAGATGGCGGACGCGCAGCAGCAGGCGGCGATTGAGCAGCGTAACGATGCGCTGGTGTCGCTGGAAGCCGAGGTCGCGCGCGCGTATCTGCAGCTGCGCGGCGCGCAGGCGGTGCTGGCGACGCTGCAACAGCAAATCAACGTGGCGCAGCAAACCTGGGAGCTGACGCAGAGCCAGCAGCGTAACGGTCTGGCGCCGCTCACCGACGTTGAGAATG
The DNA here is from genome assembly GCF_059730925.1 of gamma proteobacterium symbiont of Axiagastus rosmarus. NCBI lineage: Bacteria > Pseudomonadati > Pseudomonadota > Gammaproteobacteria > gamma proteobacterium symbiont of Axiagastus rosmarus. Next base: position 2,727,382 of record NZ_AP035925.1, on the reverse strand, counting down.
CCCGTGCGCAGCTGGCCTCCCTTAACGCGCAGCTGCCACAGTATCAGGCCCAGGAGCGTCAGGCGATGAACGGGCTGGCAGTGCTGCTGGGCAAAACGCCGGGCGCGCTGGATAACGAACTGATGAGCAGCAAAGCGCTGCCGGCGTTGCCGAAGCTGGTGGCGGTGGGCATTCCATCGACGCTGGCGCGTCGTCGTCCGGACATCCGCCAGGCTGAAGCGAATCTGCATGCACAGACCGCCAATATCGGCGTATCGGTCGCGAACCTGTTCCCCAGCCTGTCGCTCACCGGGCAGTTGGGCGTGCGCAACACCGATGCCAGCTACCTTGACGACTGGAGCAGCCACTTCTTCAGCGTCGGCCCGGCGCTGTCGATCCCGATTTTTCAGGGCGGACGTCTGGTTTCCAGCGTGAAACTGGCGCGCGCGCAGCAGGCGAGTGCGGCGCTCGATTATCGCCAGACGGTACTGACGGCGCTGCAGGATGTGGAAAATGCGCTGGTCAGCTACCGCGCCGATCAGCAACAGGTTACCGCGCTGGATGAAACCACCGGCGCACTGCAGCGCGCCTTTGACCTCGCCAGTGACAGTTACAAACAGGGCATCTCCACCTTCCTTGAGGTGCTGGATGCCCAGCGCCAGCTGGCGCAGTCGCAGGCGCAATCGACGCAGGCGCGCATGCAAAGCGCGCTGGACCTGGTAGCGCTGTATAAAGCGCTGGGCGGTGGCTGGGAGCCGTATCAGCAGGTGACGCTGCCGGACTATGACGTCTTTGGTCCGGCCACCGCAGTCAATTAATCTGACATCGCTGACCGCATTCACGGCGTGCGGTCAGCGCCTTCCGTGAAATAAATATTCTCCCTTCTGTTTGTTGTGCAAAATTTGCACTGCCTTCTCTGCGCCCTGAATCAGGTTGTGTGATCGTTATCTCAATTAAAGGCAAAGAGAATGACCCGTGGCGCAAAATTTAAATTTCATATTTATTCATTGTGGTGGAAATAATCTATTTTAAGGCTTCTTATCTCAGGAAAGGAGTTGGTTATGTCCCGCGAAACCTGGATGACGCCTAATCCGGCATCAGGGCCAAACAGCAGCACGCGCACCGAGCCTTTTGTGAAAGTCATTGCGCTGATTGCCACCCTTGGTGGTTTGCTGTTTGGCTACGACACCGGCGTGATCTCCGGCGCACTGTTATTCATGGGCGACGATCTGCATCTCACCCCATTTACCACCGGGCTGGTGACCAGCAGTCTGCTGTTTGGCGCGGCGTTTGGCGCACTGGCTTCCGGTCACTTTGCCGCCGCGGTCGGGCGGAGAAAAATTATTCTGGTACTGGCGATTATTTTTGCACTCGGCGCGCTGGGTACAGCACTGGCACCCGATGTCAGCTGGATGATTTTCTTCCGCCTGGTCCTTGGCGTGGCCGTGGGTGGTGCGTCCGCCACCGTACCGGTGTATATCGCCGAAATGGCACCGGCCAACAAACGGGGTCAGCTGGTGACCATGCAGGAGCTGATGATCGTTTCCGGCCAGATGCTGGCCTATATGTCGAACGCCGGCTTCAACGCGGCCTGGGGGGGCGACACGACCTGGCGCTGGATGCTGGCGGTCGCCACGCTACCGGCGGTGCTGCTGTGGTTCGGGATGATGTTTATGCCGGACACGCCGCGCTGGTATGCCATGAAAGGCCGTCTCGCTGAGGCGCGCAAGGTTCTGGAACGCACCCGCGCGCGCGAAGACGTTGAGTGGGAGATGATGGAGATCGAAGAGACGCTATCGGACGAGCAACAGCAGCGTCCGCGTCTGCGGGAACTGCGCCAGCCATGGCTGATCAAACTGTTCCTGATCGGTATCGGTATTGCCGCCATCCAGCAACTGACCGGCGTGAATACTATCATGTACTACGCGCCGACCATGCTGAAAGCGGTGGGGATGAGCAATGACGCTGCGCTGTTTGCCACCATTGCCAATGGCGCGGTATCGGTATTAATGACCTTTGTGGGGATCTGGCTGCTGGGGCGCATCGGTCGCCGCACCATGACGATGATAGGTCAGTTTGGTTGTACCGCCTGTCTGGTGTTTATTGGCACCGTCAGTTACCTGATGCCGGAAACAGTTAACGGTCAGCCGGATATCTTGCGCAGTTATATGGTGCTGCTGGGTATGCTGATGTTTCTGAGTTTCCAGCAGGGCGCGTTATCGCCGGTCACCTGGCTGCTGCTGTCAGAAATTTTCCCCACACGGTTACGCGGTATTTTTATGGGCGGCGCGGTATTTGCGTTGTGGATCGCCAATTTTCTTATTTCTCTGCTGTTCCCGGTTCTGCTGGCGTCGGTTGGCTTATCCGGCGCGTTCTTTATTTTCGCGCTGATTGGCATAGGCGGCGCGATTTTTGTTATTCGCTGGGTACCGGAAACACGCCATCGTTCGCTGGAGCAGATTGAACATTATTTGCACGACCGGCTGTCTGATGCGCCGGCGCCCCAGCTATTGCGACCGGCAGTGAAGAAAAGCGGATAACCACAGACATACGATTTTTGCATGATGGCCGGTTAACAACCGGCCTTTTTTTATTTATTTAATGGCAAAATGAGATATTGCTCGCATCTGTGACGCCAATGCCATCCGCGTTAAAAAGGGATTTTACTTACACTATTAATGTTTTTTTACCTTTATGCTGACTACTGCCTCAGCGCACAATAAGCGCTAAACGCTTGTTTCCTACGCGTGAATAAGCAATGAAATCGATTCCAGTTCCAGCCGGTGGTACTGAACCGCTGATGTTAATTCACCGTTAATTCACGCCGCACATTGGGTTTAAACGCGCCTGCCAGGAATATGCTAATCCATTCGGATTAATCCGGTCTGCAAAATTAATTTATTTTTTTATTTGAATTGGGTAATCTTGCCACTACAGTTTATTTAACCCCCTTAAGCAAGGACATTGTGATGAGTGACGCATTTAAAGTTCTGAACAACATTCGCACATTACGTGCACAGGCTCGTGAACTGCCACTGAGCGATCTGGAAGAAATTCTGGAAAAATTAACCGTCGTGGTGACTGAGCGCCGCGACGAAGTTGAAGCGGAAGAAGCGCAGAACCGCGAAAAAGAAGAGAAGCTGTCTAAATACCGTGAAATGCTGCTGGCAGACGGTATCGACCCGAACGAATTACTGGGTGCACTGGAAACCGGTAAAAAACGCGCCAAGCGTGCGCCGCGTCCGGCGAAATATTCTTACACCGACGAAAACGGTGAAGAGAAATCATGGACCGGTCAGGGCCGTACCCCAGCTGCGATTAAAAAAGCGCTGGATGCAGGTAAAAGCCTCGACAGCTTCCTGATCAAATAATCTGCACAATCCTTGTAAGCGGGAGCCGGAGGCGTCAGCGTCTCCGGCTTTTTTATTGGCCTCGCTCCGGGCACGGGCGGCGGTTCACTTCCCGCGCCGTGGATAACCTGTCCGGCACGGTCGCAATTATTTTACCTCTGGCAACAAGGTGTTCTCCGCCTTGCCTCTGCGTATCCGGGTGCAGAGGTGGCTCATCCAGGCCGCTTCTGGCATAATGCCCGCTGTTTTTTCCTCCACTGCGTAACAAAGGTCAATGCCGTGTTAGTTTCCAGCAATATCACTATGCAGTTCGGCAGTAAGCCACTGTTTGAGAATATCTCCGTTAAATTTGGCGGCGGTAATCGTTACGGTTTAATCGGTGCGAACGGCAGCGGTAAATCGACCTTCATGAAAATACTGGGCGGCGACCTGGTTCCGACTAACGGAAATGTTTCCCTCGACCCTAATGAGCGCATCGGTAAGCTTCGCCAGGATCAGTTTGCTTTCGAGCAATATAGCGTGCTGGATACCGTGATTATGGGGCACCAGGAATTGTGGGCGGTGAAGCAGGAGCGCGATCGCATATATGCCTTGCCGGAAATGAGCGAAGAGGAAGGCTATAAAGTCGCCGACCTTGAGGTCGCCTACGGTGAAATGGACGGTTACAGTGCCGAATCACGCGCCGGAGAATTATTACTCGGCGTGGGCATTCCGGTGGAGCAGCATTACGGTCCGATGAGTGAAATTGCCCCAGGCTGGAAATTGCGTGTGCTGCTGGCGCAGGCATTATTTGCTAACCCGGATATTTTGTTACTCGACGAACCGACCAACAACCTGGATATTGACACCATTCGCTGGCTGGAGCAGGTGCTGAACGAACGTGACAGTACCATGATCATCATTTCGCATGACCGTCACTTCCTGAATATGGTGTGTACGCACATGGCGGATCTGGATTACGGTGAGCTGCGCGTTTATCCCGGCAATTATGACGAATATATGACGGCGGCAACCCAGGCGCGCGAGCGTTTATTAGCGGATAACGCCAAGAAGAAAGCGCAAATTGCCGATCTGCAATCCTTCGTTAGTCGCTTTAGCGCCAACGCCTCAAAATCGCGTCAGGCCACCTCGCGCGCGAAGCAGATTGATAAAATCAAACTGGATGAGGTAAAAGCCTCCAGCCGTCAGAACCCGTATATTCGTTTCGAGCAGGATAAAAAGCTGTTCCGTAATGCGCTGGAAGTGGAAGCACTGACCAAAGGATTTGATAACGGTCCGCTGTTTAAAAATCTTAACCTGCTGCTGGAAGTGGGTGAGAAACTGGCTATCCTCGGCGCCAACGGTATTGGTAAATCCACGCTGCTGAAAACGCTGGTCGGCGAACTGCAGCCGGATAGCGGCACGGTGAAATGGTCGGAGAATGCGCGCATTGGTTATTACGCGCAGGATCACGCCGAAGATTTTGCTGACGACCTGAGCGTGTTCGACTGGATGAGTCAGTGGAAGCAGGAAGGTGACGACGAGCAGGCGGTGCGCAGTATTCTTGGTCGTCTGCTGTTCAGCCACGACGACATTAAGAAGCCAGCGAAAGTGCTGTCCGGTGGTGAGAAGGGCCGCATGCTGTTTGGCAAGCTGATGATGCAGAAGCCAAACATCCTGGTGATGGACGAACCGACCAACCACCTGGATATGGAGTCGATCGAGTCACTGAACATGGCGCTGGAGATGTACGAAGGCACGCTGATTTTCGTCTCGCACGACCGTGAGTTCGTCAGCTCGCTGGCGACGCGCGTCATCGAGATGAAAGGCGATCGCATCGTTGACTTCACCGGCAACTACGAAGATTACCTGCGCAGCCAGGGCATCGTCTAATGGCGTAGCCGTTTAGCAGCCGCCATCATCAGCGGCGCAATTTATCGCCTGATAATTTGCGCCGCTCAGCAATACCTGACGCTTATGTCACGCCCCGGCGTTATTCCTCACGCTTGCCACACACTTCACATTGCGCATCCTGCGCCACTTTCAGGCTGCGAAACTCGGCGCTCATCGCATCGTACATCAGCAGTCGCGCGCTGGCCGGCTGGCCAAAGGCGCTCAGCACCTTCAGCGTTTCCATCGCCTGCATCGCACCCACCACGCCGACCAGCGGAGCCATTACGCCGGCTTCGACACAGCTCAGCGTCTGCTCGCCGAACAGGCGGCTGATGCAGCGGTAGCAGGGCTCGCCGGGCTGCCAGGTAAATACGCTGAGCTGGCCTTCCATACGAATGGCGGCGCCGGAGATCAGCGGCACCCGATGCTGAAAACATCCGCGGTTCACCTGTTCGCGCGTGGTGACATTGTCGCTGCAGTCCAGCACCGCATCGTGACGCGCAATCAGTTCGCCGAGCGCGGCTTCATCCAGCTGCGCATCGATCGGCTCCAGCGTGCAGTGCGGATTGAGCGCCGCCAGCTGCTGACGGGCCGAGGCGACTTTTGCCATGCCGATGCGCGCATCGCTGTGCAGAATCTGGCGCTGCAGATTACTCAGGCTGACGCGATCGAAATCCAACAGCGTCAGATGACCGACGCCGGCGGCGGCAAGATAGGGCGCGGCGGCACAGCCCAGTCCGCCCAGGCCAACGATAAGCACCCGTGAGGCTTTTAGCCGTTCCTGGCCGTCGAAATCGAAGCCGCGCAGCACAATCTGCCGGTTGTAGCGCAGCATCTCTTCATCGCTCAGCTCTGTGTGCATTAGCCCTCCAGCAGGCTGTTGAAGGCCTCGACATCAACCCATTCGCCCGGCTCAACGTCACCGCGATCGCGCTCCAGCACAATAAAGCAGTCGGCCAGCGCAAAGGAACTGAACACGTGCGAGCCCTGCGCACCGGTGCTGCGCACTTCCAGTACGCCATCATCGCCGCGACTGAGGATGCCGCGCTGAAAATCGAGTCGGCCCGGCGCTTTCTTCAGACGCTGCGTTGCGCGCGCGCGCTGGCGCAGCGGCATGATGCGCGTGGTCTGGCCGGTCAGCGTGGCCAGCAGCGGCTGCACCAGCTGATAGAAGGTCACGGCCGCCGACACCGGATTGCCAGGCAACCCGCAGAACCAGCTGTTGGCCAGACGGCCAAAGGCAAACGGCTTGCCGGGTTTGATCGCCAGTTTCCAGAAGGTAATCGCGCCCAGCTCTTCGAGCATCGCTTTGGTGAAATCCGCCTCGCCCACTGACACGCCGCCGGTGCTGATCACCACATCGGCCTGGCGATCGGCTTCGCTGAAGGCCTGGCGCAGCTTCGCAGGATTGTCAGCGATCACGCCAAGGTCGATCACCTCGCAGCCAAGTTTGCGCAGCATCAGCGCCACGGTGAAGCGGTTGGTGTCATAAATCTGGCCCTCGGCCAGCGGCTGGCCCACCGCCTGCAGTTCGTCACCGGTGGAGAAAATGGCCACGCGCAGCTTACGCAGCACGCTGACCTCCGCAATACCCAGCGACGCCAGCAGCGGCAGTTCCGCGGCACCGAGCCGCACGCCGGCATCCAGTACCTGCTTACCGGCCTGAATATCCTCCCCGATGCGGCGAATATTTTGCCCGGCACGCACTGGCGCGGTGATGACAATGCCGCCGTCACGCGATTCGGTTTGCTCTTGCATCACCACGGCGTCACAGCCGGCAGGAATCGGTGCGCCGGTCATGATGCGAATCACGCTGCCGGCTGGCCACTCGCCATTAAACGGGGCGCCGGCAAACGCTTTGCCCGCTACCGGCAACACGCGGTCAGCGGACAGGTCGCTCAGGCGCAGCGCGTAGCCGTCCATCGCGGAGTTATCGAATGGCGGCACGTCCAGCGGCGAAATCACCGGCTTCGCGGTAATGCGCCCGGCGGCATCGGCCAGTGCGACGCTCAGGCAATCGCTAATCGGTTGCAGCTGCTGCAGCATTTTCTGCTGCGCGTCTTCAAGGGAAATCAGTCCGGCGGTAAAAGGTTCCATGTCCATCTCTGTCGGGTTAAAGGCGAATGCTGCCTATTATGGTGGCTGTTGTCGGCTGAGTCACATGCGAGATCAAAGGGAATGGAAATTAGTGCGCGGTGACGAATCCGCCGGCGAACATGCTTTGTTCAGACTGAAAGTGATAGTCATGTTAACAACCGTGCTGACGTTATGATGTGAGTGCGGCAGATACTTTCTTATGCACCAGTGACAGAAACGCGCCCGCAGTGGTATCCCAGTTGGCCGGAACAAACTCTCTTTTATAGCGGTCACGGAAATCAGATTCGACATCATCGCACTCTGCCAGAAACAGCTCGATGTCTGCCAGCATGGCGTGCAGGTTTCCTTTATGCGCTTCTCTGATATACGCCTCGATTTTGGGCTCGATCTCATCGCCCGGTTCAAACAGGTCATAATCCTGCCCAAACCAGATGCCAATAAAATTATCCAGTTCACTGATACTGATACGGTCCATCATAACTCCGGGAAAGCGGTAATGATAAAGTAAGGTTTGCCGTTGTAGGGCTTAAAATCCAGTATGACGCGAACGGCGTAGCAGGTTTCAACCTCTTCACGCCCTTTACTCACGACTATACCAACCGGATGTGAAAAACGCCGACTCAGGCGCATACGGGCTTGCAAGCCTGGAGGGATATTTTTCACCCACATTTGAATTTGATGCTTATTATCTGCCAGCACCTTACTGATCAGTGCTTCCGCCTCGCTCAGAGACTTAAAGCTACTGGCCTCATCGAGACGAGGCCGGTTACGAAGCCTCTCCCGCAGCTCATCCGGCGTTTTGCCGATATGTCGCTCAATCGTGTGCCCACCGGGTGCTCGCCCTGAAAGCGACTCATGCTCGGCGATTTTGACCCGCCCGGCACGCACCGCGATGACGCGCTCTGCTCCGGCTGCAAAGGCAAATGCCATCGGAATGGCGATATCTACCGTCAGGCCGACATTCATGGCGGTCTGACGGTCAGCGCCGAGCGATTCTGCGAGTGCCACGGCCGAATTAAACGTGTCGGTAGCGACCTGTCTGCCAGTCCATACCTGGCGCAGGCTGGCCTGAAGCGTGTCGAGACTGTGAGTGCCGACAAAGACGCAGCCAGCTTTGGTCAGCATAGTGGGCTCAGGCACGACGCACAGTGCGCCAGCACCAAAAAGCTCAATCACTCCGCCAGCGAGCCCGAGCCCTCCGAAAATGCGGTTGCTGGTCGTTTCACCCTCGCTGACGCTGCGATCTGAAAGGACGGCTGCCAGCTGCACCGGGGAGAGTGCAATCCTTAGCCCTTTTTCATCTTCCACTGAATATTCCTTTTCATGAATGGGCCTTTAACTTACCCGATTTTTAACCGGCACTGAAGCCACACAGAAAGTAAGGGAAAATAGGTTGTTCACTGCCTTGCCGGTGCCAGACGTAAGCGCGCCAGCCATAATATTAAAGCTGGTGCGTTTTCTCCCTTAATTCACAAAAAAGCATAATCCACATTAAAAGGTTATGACCGCTGATACACTTTCTGCTTTACAAGCAGGGAGGGGCTTTCTATAGTCGAAAATTGCCAAAAAAAGATGAAAACCATTCTAAATCAGTGTTTTTGGCTCTGATTCCTTGACAGGGTAACGGTTATGGCTAAAGCAGTTATCGCAATTCACGGCGGCGCCGGCGCGATTACGCGTGCGGCAATGAGCGCCGAAAAAGAGCAGCACTATCGTCAGCAACTGGCCGCGATTGTCAGCGCCGGCCAGCAGATTCTGGCCAGCGGCGGTAGCGCGCTGGATGCCGTGACCGAAGCGGTGCGGCTGCTGGAAGAGTGCCCGCTGTTCAATGCCGGCAGAGGTGCCGTGTTCACCCATCAGGGCACCCATGAACTGGATGCCAGCCTGATGGATGGCCGTACGCTGGACATCGGCGCCGTCGCTGGCGTCAGCCGTATCCGCAATCCGATACTTGCCGCGCGTAAAGTGCTGGAAGCCAGTCCGCACGTGCTCTTTATTGGCAGCGGGGCGGAAGCCTTTGCCGCGCAACAGGGGCTGACGCCGGTCGAGCCTGATTTCTTCTCGACGCCAGAACGCTGGGAGCAACTTCAGCGCGCGCTGGGCAGCGAACAAATGCTGCTGGATCATGATGGCGCGGCGCAGGGGAGCGATCCGCTGGACCCGGATCGCAAATTTGGCACGGTGGGCGCGGTGGCGCTCGATTTGCAGGGTAATCTGGCGGCCGCCACCTCCACCGGCGGCATGACCAACAAGCAGGCGGGCCGCGTCGGTGATTCACCGCTGGCGGGCGCCGGCTGCTATGCCAACAACGCCACCGTGGCGGTCTCCTGTACCGGTACCGGCGAAGTGTTTATTCGTACGCTGGCGGCTTACGATGTCTCAGCGCAGATGGAATATGGCGGTCGTTCGCTGCAACAGGCCACCGCCAGCGTGATTCATGACAAAGTGCAGGAGCTGGAGGGTAGCGGCGGGCTGATTGCCGTTGATGCCCACGGCAACGTGGCGCTGCCGTTTAACAGCGAAGGCATGTACCGCGGATTCGCTTATGTGGGCGGCGAGGTTGAGGTGGCGATTTACCGCGACAGCTAAGGAGCAGGCATGACGGATCTACAGCAGCAGTTTGCGCCGCAGCAGGTGCTGGCGGTACGCGATCTCTGCGTGCGCTTTGAGCATGAAGGGCGCGTGACGGACGCCGTGCGGCAACTTTCACTCGATCTGCATCGCGGAGAAACGCTGGCGCTGGTGGGCGAATCGGGCTCGGGCAAATCGGTGACGTCGCTGGCGCTGATGCGTCTGATTGCACAGGCCGGCGGCGCGGTCAGCGGTGAAATCCTGCTGCGACGGCGCAACGGCGAGGTGCTGGATGTGATGCGGGCGTCCGCCAGCCAGATGCGCCGGGTGCGCGGTGCGGATATGGCGATGATCTTTCAGGAGCCGATGACGTCGCTCAACCCGGTGTTCACCGTCGGTGAACAGATCGCCGAATCTATTCGTTTGCATCAGGGGAAAAGTCACCAGCAGGCGCAGGCCGAAGCGCGACGCATGCTGGATCTGGTGCGCATTCCGGAAGCGCACAATGTGCTGTCGCGCTATCCGCATCAGCTCTCTGGCGGTATGCGCCAGCGCGTGATGATCGCCATGGCGCTGTCGTGCAAGCCAGCGCTGCTGATTGCCGATGAGCCGACCACCGCGCTGGACGTCACCATCCAGGCGCAGATTCTGCAGCTGATTCGCGTGCTGCAAAAAGAGATGCAGATGGGCGTCATCTTTATTACCCATGATATGGGCGTGGTGGCGGAGATGGCCGATCGCGTGCAGGTGATGTATCGCGGCGATGTGGTTGAGCGCGCGCCGGTGCAGCAGTTGTTCGACGCGCCGCAGCAGCCGTATACCCGCGCGCTGCTGGCGGCCGTGCCAAAGCTCGGGGCGATGAGCGGCCAGCCGCTGCCGGCGAAGTTTCCGCTGCTGCATACCAACGGCCGCGAAGAGGCCAGCACGCCGCAGGATACCGTGCGTCACGATCGTCCGCCGATTTTACAGGTGCGCGATCTGGTGACGCGCTTTGATATTCGTGGCGGGCTGCTCAATCGGGTGAAGCGCCGCGTCCACGCGGTGGAAAAAGTCAGTTTCGATCTTTATGCAGGCGAAACCCTCGCGCTGGTGGGCGAGTCCGGCTGCGGCAAATCCACCACCGGACGCTCGCTGCTGCGGCTGGTCGCCAGCCAGGGCGGCAGCATCACCTTTGACGGCCAGCGCATTGATGCACTGCAGGGCAGGGCGCTGGCCACGCTGCGCCGCGACATTCAGTTTATCTTTCAGGATCCGTATGCGTCGCTCGATCCGCGCCTTACCGTCGGCTTTTCGATTATGGAGCCGCTGCTGGTGCATCGCAGCATGGGGCGCGCGCAGGCAGAGAAACGCGTCGCCTGGCTGCTGGAACGCGTTGGTCTGCTACCCGAACACGCGCAGCGCTACCCGCACGAGTTTTCTGGCGGTCAGCGCCAGCGTATCTGCATCGCACGCGCGCTGGCGCTCAATCCTAAAGTGGTGATCGCCGACGAATCCGTCTCCGCGCTGGATGTGTCGATCCAGGCGCAGATCATCAATCTGATGCTGGATTTACAGCGTGAATTTGGCATCGCCTTCCTGTTTATTTCGCACGACATGGCGGTGGTGGAGCGCATCAGCCATCGCGTGGCGGTGATGTATCTCGGACAGATTGTGGAGATGGGACCGCGTCAGGCGGTATTCGAACAGCCGCGCCATCCTTATACCAAAAAACTGATGGCCGCGGTGCCGGTGGCCGATCCGGCGCATCGGCACCGCGAGCGGGCGCTGATGGTCGATGAGATCCCCAGCCCGATTCGCCCGCTGGGTGATGAGCCGGAAGTGGCACCGTTACTGGAAGTGGCGCCGGGCCATTTTGTCGCCCGCCATGCCATTAGCGGCGCCTGAGCAGCAACCAACCGCGCCCTCTGTGCAGGGCGCGCAAGACAGGGACTACAGGAGAACGATAACGATGCACCATATCATGCGAAAAGGGGTTATCACTGCCGGGTTGTTGAGTTCGGCGCTGGCGCTGCCCGCCTGGGCGGCCAAAGATGCGGTGATTGCCGTGGCGTCGACCTTCACCACGCTGGATCCGTACGACGCCAACGACACGCTGTCGCAGGCGGTGGCCAAATCTTTCTATCAGGGCCTGTTCGGCTTCGATAAAGACATGAAGCTGGTCAACGTACTGGCCGAAAGCTATCAGGCCAGCAGCGATGGGCTGACTTACACCATCAAACTGCGTCCGGGTGTGAAATTCCAGGATGGCACGGATTTCAATGCCGAAGCGGTGAAGGTCAACCTCGACCGCGCCAGCAATCCGGACAACCATCTCAAGCGCTATAACCTGTTTAAATATATCGCCACCACCGAAGTGGTCGATCCGTCCACGGTGAAAATTACCCTGAAGCAGCCGTTCTCAGCGTTTATCAACAATCTGGCGCACCCGGCTGCGGTGATGATCTCGCCAACCGCGCTGAAAAAATATGGCAAGGACATCGGTTTCCATCCGGTAGGCACCGGACCTTATACCTTTGACACCTGGAACCAGACCGACTTTGTCAAAGTGAAAAAGTGGTCGGGCTACTGGAAGCCGGGCTATCCAAAACTCGACAGCATTACCTGGCGTCCGGTGGTGGATAACAACACCCGCGCGGCCATGCTGCAAACTGGCGAGGCCAGTTTTGCCTTCCCGGTGCCGTTAGAGCAGGCCAAACTGCTGCAGGGCAATAGCAAGCTGGATGTGGTGACCACACCGTCGATTATGCAGCGTTACATCAGCCTCAACGTGACGCAAAAGCCGTTCGATAACCCGAAAGTGCGTGAAGCGCTGGAGTACGCCATCAATCGCCAGGCGCTGGCCAAAGTGGCCTTTGCCGGTTACGCCACGCCAGCCACTGGCATCGTGCCGCCGCGCATTGATTTTGCCCAGAGCTATCCGGCCATCAAATACGATCCGGCCAAAGCGCGCGAGTTGCTGAAGGAAGCGGGCTACCCGAACGGTTTCGAAACCACGCTGTGGTCATCGCATAACCACAGCACCGCGCAGAAAGTGCTGCAGTTCACCCAGCAGCAGCTGGCGCAGGTGGGTGTGAAGGTGAAAGTCACGGCGATGGATGCCGGCCAGCGCGCGGCGGAAGTGGAGAGTAAAGGGCAGAAAGAGAGCGGGGTGCGCATGTTCTACACCGGCTGGTCAGCCTCCACCGGCGAAGCCGACTGGGCGCTAACGCCGCTGTTCGCCACCAGCTCGTGGCCACCGGCGATCTTCAACACCGCGTTCTACAGCAACCCGCAGGTGGATAAAGACCTGGCGGATGCGCTGAAGACCACCGATCGCGACCAGAAAGCCAGACTGTATAAAGACGCGCAGGACCGCATCTGGAACGATCACCCGTGGATTCCGCTGGTGGTGGAGCAGCTGCTGTCTGCGAACAATAAAAACCTGACCGGTTTTTACGTCATGCCCGATACCTCATTCAATTTTGATGAGGCGGATCTGAAGTAACAGACGCGGCCAGCCTTACGGGGCTGGCCGATGCTGCGCGGGATTTCGCATGCTCAACTATTTTCTTAAACGCCTGCTCGGGCTGATTCCCACGCTGCTGATTGTCGCAGTGCTGGTGTTCCTGTTCGTGCATCTGCTGCCGGGCGACCCGGCGCGCCTGATTGCCGGACCGGAAGCGGATGCCTCAGTGGTGGCGCTGGTGCGTCAGGAGCTGGGACTCGATCAGCCGCTGATTCAGCAGTTCTGGCACTTTATCCTCAATGCCTTGCAGGGTGATTTTGGTCAGTCGATGGTGTCAAAGCGGCCGGTCTCTGCCGAAATTGCCGCGCGCTTTTTTCCTACTCTGTGGCTGACGCTGAGCAGCATGGTGTGGGCGGTGGTGTTTGGCATGGCGATCGGCATCGTTTCGGCGGTATGGCGCAATCGCTGGCCGGACCGCATCGGCATGACGCTGGCGGTTTCCGGCATCTCCTTTCCGGCGTTTGCGCTGGGTATGCTGCTGATGCAGGTCTTTTCGGTCGAGCTCGGCTGGCTGCCGACGGTGGGCGCCGACAGCTGGCAGCACTACATTCTGCCGTCGATTACGCTCGGTGCCGCCGTGGCCGCGGTGATGGCGCGCTTTACCCGCGCTTCGTTCGTTGAGGTGATGCAGGAAGATTATATGCGCACCGCACGTGCCAAAGGGGTGCGCGAATCGCTGGTGGTGGTCAAACACGGGCTGCGCAATGCCATGATTCCGGTGGTCACCATGATGGGGCTGCAGTTCGGCTTTCTGCTCGGCGGCTCGATTGTGGTGGAAGTGGTGTTTAACTGGCCCGGACTGGGCCGTCTGCTGGTGGATTCGGTGGAGATGCGCGATTACCCGGTGATTCAGGCCGAGGTGCTGCTGTTCTCGCTGGAGTTCATTCTGATTAACCTGATCGTCGATATGCTTTACGCGGCGATCAACCCGGCTATTCGCTACAGGTAAGGAGTCGCAATTGAAGAACTGGCGACGCGAGGCGGCACTGAAATCCCTGCCGCTGATGACGGAAAACCGGGTTCGCACGCCGTGGCGTGAATTCTGGCGGCGCTTTCGCCGTCAGCATGTGGCGCTGCTGGCGGGCGCGTTTGTGTTGCTGCTGATTGTGGTGGCGTTTATCGCCCCGTGGATCGCCCCGTTTGATGCCGAAAACTATTTTGACTACGACCGGCTCAACGAAGGTCCGTCGTGGATGCATCTGTTTGGCGTCGATTCACTTGGACGCGATATCTTCAGTAGGGTGCTGGTCGGCACGCGCATTTCGCTGATCGCTGGCTTCTTCTCGGTGGCGATTGGCACGGTGATCGGCACCGTACTGGGGCTGCTGGCGGGCTATTACGAAGGCTGGTGGGATCGTATCACCATGCGCATCTGCGACGTGTTGTTTGCGTTTCCCGGCATTCTGCTGGCGATCGCGGTGGTGGCGATCATGGGCAGCGGCATGAGCAACGTGATTGTGGCGGTGGCGATTTTCAGTATTCCGGCATTTGCCCGTCTGGTGCGTGGCAATACGCTGGTGCTGAAACATCAGACCTATATCGAGTCGGCGCGCAGTATTGGTGCTTCCGACTGGATCATTATCATGCGTCACATATTGCCCGGTACGGTGTCGTCGATTGTGGTCTATTTCACCATGCGTATCGGTACCTCGATCATCACCGCCGCCAGCCTGTCCTTTCTCGGCCTGGGCGCGCAGCCACCGACGCCGGAGTGGGGCGCGATGCTCAACGAAGCGCGCGCCGATATGGTGATTGCACCGCACGTGGCGATCTTCCCCAGCCTGGCGATTTTTCTCACCGTGCTGGCGTTCAATTTGCTGGGCGACGGCCTGCGCGATGCGCTGGACCCGAAACTGAAGAGCTGAGGGTGAACACCGCATTGCAGTTGTAGCGGAGCGATTCATCGGGCAATAAATTGCGCCGCTACGATAACTGCAATGCCTGGCGCATGACCCTTATTCAGGTCATTGATTTTATTAACACTTCAGCGCATCAAAACGTTTCCCAGTTGTCGTTACCGTGGCTCACCGCCGCGGGCAGGGCGCGGGTCGGGGCGGGCAGCACCGGTTTCACCACCCGCTCGGTTACCGCAGCGGCCGGGCGTGCGCCGGTGTTGAAACGCGCCACCGCCGATGACAATCGGCTGGCCTGCTGCTCCAGCGACGCCGAGGCGCTGGCCGATTCCTGCACCAGCGTGGCGTTCTGCTGCGTCACGCGATCCATCTCATTCACCGCCTGGCCAATCTGGTCAATACCGCGGCTCTGCTCATCGGACGCCGAGGCAATCTCACCCATGATATCGGTGACGCGCGTCACCGCGCTGACAATCTCCTGCATGGTATCGCCAGCGCTGCTGACCTGCTGCGAACCGAGATCCACGCGCTGCACGGAGTTTTCAATCAGCAATTTGATCTCTTTCGCCGCCTGCGCGCTGCGCTGGGCCAGATTGCGCACTTCGCCTGCCACCACCGCAAAGCCGCGCCCCTGCTCACCGGCACGCGCCGCTTCTACCGCGGCGTTAAGCGCCAGAATGTTGGTCTGGAAAGCGATACCGTCAATGACACTGGTAATGTCGGCGATTTTCTTCGAGCTGTCCGCAATTTCGCGCATGGTTTTCACCACGCCTTCCACCACGTTACCGCCTTTGTCGGCGGTGTCCGACGCGGTTTTCGCCAGCTGCGTGGCCTGACGCGCGTTGTCAGCATTCTGCTTCACGGTCGCGGTCAGCTGTTCCATGCTGGCGGCGGTCTCTTCCAGTGAGGCAGCCTGCTGTTCGGTCCGCGCCGAGAGATCGTTATTACCGTTGGCGATGGCGCTGGCGCTGCCAAAAATGGCATCCGCGCTGTCGCGCACGTTATTAATGGTACCAAGCAGCGCCTGCTGCATATGGTTCAGGCTGGCGGCAATGGCCGCCATTTCACTGCGGCCTGCCACCTGCAGGCTGGCTGACAAATCGCCTTCGGCAAAGCGCTCGATCTGCTGCTGCACCTGCTGCATCGGTGCCAGCAGCACGCGGCGTACCAGCGTCCATACCGCCGCCACCATCAGCACCACCACCAGCGCGATGACGGCAATCATGATTAGCACCTGCTGATAGTTGCTGTCATTTTGCAGGCTGCGCTGATTGATCAGCTGCATGTTTTCATCGCGCCACTGCTGATAAGCCTGTTCCAGTTCATCCTGCGCCTGCTGCGCATCGAGATTGCCGTAGGCCGCGTAGTTATTGGCTTTCAGAAACACGGCGGACTGCTGCAGCAGCGCGGCAAACGCTTTGAATTTATTGTCGATCAGATCGGCGGTCGACGCACTCTGGCCGTCGATGCGCGGATAGCTTCTATACTGATTGACGTGCTGCTGCGCCGCTTCCAGCGAGGCACCGGCTGCCAGCAGCAGCTTGTTGATCGCCGCCAGCGACTGCTCGTCGGTCTGATTTTTCAGAATACGGATCGCCACGCGGTTGATGGTGACGCGGGTTTTCACCAGCGTTTGCCAGCCGTCGCCCAGCTCTCGCTGCTGATGAGACAACTGATTGCTGGCGGTGAAATTATGTTGTCCCGCACGCAGCGAGGAGAAAAAGAGCGAGCCGGATATGGCCTGCATGGCTGTGAATACCACCAGAATAACCACAATGGCGGTCACAATTTTCATCTTGTTGAACATGTGAGCATCTCTTAGCAAATGAGCCGGTAGTTATGTTATCGGTGGAAAAAAGCATCACTAAAGTGCGGCAGCGAAATAATTCACCGCCGTAATGGTTACGGACAGGAGGCCAGGGGATGAAACCCTTCAATTACCAGCAGGATTTTAAACAGCTCGACTTCCGTCAGCATCCGGAGCTGTATCAGGTCGGGCGCGGCGAGCAGGGGGTGCTGATGGTGGAACCTTATAAGAGCGAAATTCTGCCGCACTGGCGCTTTCGCACCGTCGAGCTGGCGCAGCAGTCATCAGAAAAAATCATGCAGCTGTTCGAGGCGTATCGCGCGCAGGATGATTTTGTCGGTATGGATATGGCGCGCAAATTTATTCAGATGGGCTACACCCGCGCGCGCCGCTATAGCAATCATCAGGGCGGACGGAAATACGGTGCTGACGGCAAAGAGCTGCCGCGGACGGTAGAAAAAGAAAAGGCCGCTGCGGCGGCCGTATTCAAAGCGTGCTGGGACCGGCTGCGCGCCGATAACGATTATCTGGCGCGCAAAAAAGCGCACCAGCAAAAGTACGGTTAAACGCGCGTGCCCCACAGGTCGTATTCGTCGGCGTGTTCGACCTTGACCCGCACCACCTCGCCGACTTTCACCTGGCGATCGCCATTCAGGTACACCGCACCGTCGATTTCCGGGGCGTCGGCCATGCTGCGGCCGACCGCGCCTTCTTCATCCACTTCATCGATGATCACCAGAATCTCGCGACCGATTTTCTCCTGCAGACGCTCTGCGGAGATCTGCTGTTGCAGTTGCATGAAGCGGTCAAAACGCGCCTGCTTGACGTCGTCCGGTACCTGATCCGGCAGCTGGTTAGCCGTGGCGCCTTCAACCGGGCTGTACTGGAAGCAGCCAACGCGATCGAGGCGCGCTTCACGCAGGAAGTCGAGCAGCATCTGGAAATCTTCTTCGGTTTCGCCCGGGAAACCCACGATGAAGGTGGAACGCAGCGTCAGCTCCGGACAGATTTCACGCCAGCGTTTGATGCGCTCCAGCGTGCGCTCAACCGCGCCCGGACGCTTCATCAGCTTCAGGATGCGCGGGCTGGCGTGCTGCAGTGGAATATCGAGGTAAGGCAGGATTTTGCCTTCGGCCATCAGCGGGATCACGTCATCCACGTGCGGATACGGATAAACGTAGTGCAGACGCACCCAGACGCCGAGTTTCGCCAGCTGCTCACACAGGCTGACCATGCTGGTTTTCACCGGCGAACCGTTCCAGAAACCGGTGCGGTGTTTAACATCGACGCCGTACGCGGAGGTGTCCTGCGAGATCACCAGCAGCTCTTTTACGCCGGCTTCCACCAGACGTTTAGCTTCATCAAGTACCGCGCCAATCGGACGGCTGTCCAGATCGCCACGCATTGACGGGATGATGCAGAAGGTGCAGCGATGGTTACAGCCTTCGGAAATTTTCAGGTAAGCGTAGTGGCGCGGCGTCAGTTTCACGCCCTGTTCCGGCACCAGGCTGAGGAACGGGTTGTGCTCGGGTTTTGGCACGTAAGTGTGCACGTGCGACAGCACCTGCTCGTAGCTGTGCGGGCCGGTGATCTCCAGCACTTTCGGATGCACTTCGCGGATCTGATCCACTTTGGCGCCGAGGCAGCCGGTGACGATCACTTTGCCGTTCTCGTTCAGCGCTTCACCAATCGCTTCCAGTGATTCCTGTACGGCACTGTCAATAAATCCACAGGTGTTAACGATGACGATCTCCGCATCATCGTAGCGTGGCACCACGTCATAGCCTTCTGTCCGCAGCTCCGTCAGGATGCGTTCAGAGTCGACGAGGTTTTTTGGGCAGCCGAGAGAGACGAAGCCTACACGCGGCGGATTTTTGACATGGCTCATAAGGATAAAAATTCATCATAATTAAGGTGGACAGGAGCGCGATTGTACAGAGGTTGACGGGGAAAATGTATAGGGAAGCGCTGTCGAAATCAGAGAAAAAGGCCACGCAAACGGTGGCCGGGGGAATTACAGCAATAATTGTTCCGGACGGCAGCTGTAGAGTCGGGCTAAGCGCTCGCGCGTTTTTTTCTGTGGTTTACTCTCTTTGCGTTCCAGTTGGGAAATTGCACTTTGCGTGGTCCCTAATTGTTCGGCAACATACTGCTGCGAGAGGTTACGGTAAACACGCCAGGCCGCCTGCAGACTGATATCCTGGCTGAGCATAATGCCAACCACGTCATGCGGCACGGTTTCATCATCATGTTCATCCGCTTCAATTGCGAGGGTTGTCCAGTTGCTTTCCGCATCTGAAAGCAGCTTTTCATACTCCGCGACAGGCAGAACCACGAATTGCGGTTCGCCTGCTTCATCATAAATATACTGTTTTGACATACGTTATCCGGGTAGCGTCAGGTCGCTGCCAATGTCATCAGGTGCATAGCTGCGGGGTTTCCCCCGCAAAGTATCAAAGGTGCTGCGTGCCACCTGCCATCCCTGCAAGGGATAATTAGAAAATAAAGAGCAAATCTAATATTGTCAATCTAATAATCTTATATACCAGGGCAGGGCGGTCACCTGGCGCAACATTTTGTTTGGTGTACGCTTAGTGAGCATGGCGGACATCCGGCTTGTGCAAGCGGGTCGATTTTGCTTAAATATTGGGTTGGTAATTGTAAGTTATTATCGACATTACAGAATTTTAAAGCGCGCCAGCGGTGAGTTTCTCTCTGCCGGGGCAGAAGTGGATAATGTGAGAGCAGACAAATGCAAGAGATCGTCAAAGGTTTTCTGAATTTTCAACAGAATGTGTTTCCTGAAAGGAAGGATCTTTTCAAGAGTCTGGCGTCCAACCAGAATCCTAAAGCTTTATTCATCTCCTGTTCGGATAGCCGTCTGGTGCCAGAGCTGGTGACACAGTCGGAGCCGGGCCAGCTGTTTGTGATCCGTAACGCCGGTAATATCGTCCCACCGTTTGGTCCGGAGCCGGGTGGCGTGTCAGCAACCATCGAGTATGCGGTGGTCGCGCTGGGCGTAACCGAAATTATCATTTGTGGTCACTCCAACTGCGGTGCGATGAACGCGATTGCGTCCAACGCCGATCTCGAGAGCATGCCGGCGGTTGACCACTGGCTGCACTACGCCAATGCAGCAAAAGCGGTGGTGGAAGAGCGCAACTACGAATCGGTTGAGAAACGCCTCAACGAAATGGTGAAAGAGAACGTGATTGCCCAGCTCAACAATATCAAAACGCATCCTTCCGTTTCGGTCGCGCTGCGCAAAGGTAAGCTGCGCCTGCACGGCTGGGTTTATGATATTGAAAGCGGCGGCATTATTGCGCTGACCAAAGGCGGTGAATCCTTCATTTCACTGTCGGAAAACCCGGAAACCTGCTTCGAATAATCCTGCCTGCTACAAGCCCGGCCACTGCGGCGGGCTTAATGTTTTGTAAATCCTGCACATCCTTTCTTACTGGCTGACTACCCTTAACGGCAGACTGTGAAAAGGAGAATCCCATGCGTTTATGGCGTGTTGCGCTGCTGGCTGGCGCGCTCAGCGGTTCCTTTACCGCGCTGGCGGCCGATGTCCAGGTGCAGGTATTACAGGACAAGCTCGATCATCCGTGGTCGGTGGCGTTTCTGCCCGACCAGCAAACCCTGCTGATTACCGAACGTTTCGGACAGCTGCGCAGCTGGCAGCCGGGCCGGGGGCTATCGCAGCCGATTAGCGGCGTACCCAACGTGTGGGCCAACCGCCAGGGCGGTCTGCTGGATGTGGTGCTGGCGCCGGACTTCGCGCAAAGCCGTCGGGTGTGGCTCAGTTATACCACCGCCGATGACACCGGCCGCGCGGGCGGCGTGGTGGGTTACGGCACGCTCAGCGCAGATCTCCGTCAGCTGCAGGATTTTAAGGTGGTGCTGGAGCAAACGCCGAAACTCTCCGGCGGTGCCAACATCGGCACGCGGCTGGCGTTTGATCGCCAGGGCTATCTGTACATCGCGTTCGGCGATAACTTTGCCAGCCGCAGCGCGCAGCAGCTGGACAAACTGTCGGGCAAGATTGTCCGTCTGACGCAGGACGGCAAGGTGCCGGCGGATAATCCGTTTAACCATCGTCAGGGCGCACGCGCGGAGATCTGGTCTTACGGCGTGCGCAACCCGCAGGGGCTGGCGCTCAATCCGTGGACGCAGCAGATGTGGGAGAGTGAACACGGCCCGCGCGGCGGCGATGAGGTGAATCTGGCGGCGAAGGGCAAAAATTATGGCTGGCCGCTGGCGACATACGGCATTGATTACAGCGGGCAGAAAGTGCCGGAAGCGCAGGGCAGCGCCGTTGCCGGCACCGAGCAGCCGCTGTTTTACTGGCAGCAATCGCCGGCCATCAGCGGCATGGCGTTTTACAATAGCGCGCGCTTTCCCCAGTGGAAAAACTCGCTGTTTATCGGGGCGCTGAAAGATAAAAGTCTGATCCGACTGCGCGTTAACGGCGAGAAGGTTGAAGAGGCGCAGCGGCTGCTGGGCGACCGTGGCGAACGCATCCGCGATGTTCGTCAGGGGCCGGATGGTTATCTGTATGTGCTGACCGATGAGGCCAATGGCAAGCTGCTGAAAGTCGGGCTGGCGGATGCCGCCAGCGCCGCGCGCGGTTAATCAGCGCACCCAGTTACACACCTGCCAGCCGCGCTGCTGCGCTTCCTGCTGCAGCAGTGCGTCCGGGTTAATCACCCATGCATGATCGGCATGCGACAGCAGCGGCAGATCGTTCATCGAATCGCTGTACGCCCAGGTGCGCTCAAAGCGTCGATCCTGCTGCAGCGCTCGCCAGTCGCTGAGTCGTGAAACTTTGCCTTCACGGTAAGTGGCGGTGCCGTAAATTTCACCGCTGTAGCGTTCATCGACCACTTCCACGCCAATCGCCAGCGCGCCGTGTACGCCCAGCCGTTCCGCAATCGGCACGGCGAGGTGATCGCCGCTGGCGGTAATAATCATTACCGTGTCGCCACGCTGCTGATGCCACTGAATGCGTTCGCGCGCGGCGGGAAAGACGCGCGGCAGGATATCGCGATGAATAAAGCGCCGCACCCAGCCTGCGACGGTGAGCGTCGCCATGCCGGTGAGCGGTGAGAGCGTAGTGCGCATGTACTCTTCAATCGACAGGCTGCCGGCGTGGTATTGCGCCATCAGCGCCTGCTCCTGACGAATGATCTCTTCCGGTGCAAACCCCTGCGAAACCAGCCAGCGCAGCCAGAGGCTGGTGCTGTCTTCACAAATCAGGGTTTCATCCAGATCGAAAACGGCTAAGTCCATCATGATTCTCCTCGGGCTGACTGGCATCAGGTTAGCGGAATTTTGTGACTGGCTTAACTGTTCTGCGAAAATTCGGAATTTCTCGCAATTTTTCCTCTGCCCTGACGCCCGCGCACTGGCAGCGCAGCGGCCTTAATGCCAGGGTTACTCTAACAAACTCTAAAAAACTTTACGGTTTGGCGGTTTTTTTCACCGGCGTGAACCGTTAGCGTTTGGTAAGACATGTCTTACCTGCACAAATCCGTGATTTTACAAGGACAATTGGGTCACGCTCATGAGAAAAACATCCCTGACTTCAGTCTGGCGGCCACTGGCGGCCACTTCATTATTGTTGCTTTTCGTCCCTGTCACCACTCAGGCCGAGCAGGCACCGGCGGCACCGCAGATTGAGGCAAAAGCCTGGATTCTGATGGACTACAGCAGCGGTAAAGTGCTGGCAGAGTCCAATGCCGACCAGCGTCTTGATCCCGCCAGTCTGACCAAAATGATGACCAGCTACGTGGTCGGCCAGGCGCTGAAATCCGGCAAAATCACCAGTAACGACATGGTGACCATCGGCCAGGATGCCTGGGCCACCGGCAATCCGAAACTGCGCGGGTCGTCGCTGATGTTCCTCAAGCCGGGCGACCGCATCCCGGTCTCGGAACTGAATAAGGGCGTGGTGATCCAGTCGGGGAATGATGCCTGTATCGCGCTGGCGGACTATGTCGCCGGCAGTCAGGATGCCTTTATTGGCCTGATGAACAATTACGTTAAAGCCTTTGGCCTGCAAAACACCCACTTCATGACGGTGCACGGTCTGGACGCCGAAGGCCAGTACAGCACCGCACGCGATATGGCGATTATCGGCCAGCGCCTGATTGCTGATGTGCCGGAAGAGTATGCGCTGAACAGCGAAAAAGAATTTACCTTTAATAATATTAAACAGATGAACCGCAACCGGCTGCTGTGGAGTAGCAACCTCAAGGTTGACGGCATCAAAACCGGGCATACCTCGGGGGCGGGCAACAATCTGGTTGCTTCAGCGGTGGACGGCGATATGCGCCTGATTTCGGTGGTGCTGGGCGCGCAGACCGATGCAATCCGCTTCCGCGAGAGTGAGAAGCTGCTGACGTGGGGCTTCCGTTTCTATGAAACCGTTACGCCGATTAAAGCCGATAAACCGTTTGCCCAGCAGCGCGTGTGGTTTGGCGAAAACAGCCAGGTCAACCTCGGCGTGGCGAAGGATGCGGCGATCACTATCCCGAAAGGGCAGATGAAAAATCTCAAGGCCAGCTTTACCCTCAACACACCGCAGCTGGAAGCGCCGCTGAAAAAGAATCAGGTAGTGGGCACTATCGATTTCCAGCTGGATGGCAAAACCATTGAGCAGCGTCCGCTGGTGGCGATGGAGGATGTACCGGAAGCCGGCTTTATTGGCCGCATCTGGGATTTCATTATGATGAAATTCAACGGCTGGTTCGGTAAGTGGTTCAGTTAATTTCAGGGCGGCGGGTCAGCCCGTGGCTGACCCGCCTGCCGGCTTTGTTTATCCGCGAACCCAGCCTTTTTTAATCGGCATCGCGAACAGGGCGCGGTAGAGTTGATGCGTCAGCGCCAGCATGCGCTGACCGTACAGCTGCCACGCCAGATGCGAAGCCAGACAGCCAAGCAACCCCACCAGAAAACCGCCCAGCATATCCAGCGGCCAGTGCACGCCGAGATACACGCGTGACCAGGCAATAGCGCTGCCAATCGCCAGCAAAACCACCCCGGACCACAGACGGTGCCAGAAAATAAACGCCAGCGCGAAGGTAAAAATCGTGGTGCCGTGATCGCTGGGATAGGAGTCATCAGCAGCGTGTGACAGGAACTGGTGACCGAAGCCAATGGCGAACGGGCGCGGGTGTGGCAGCAGCTGGCCCACGCACCAGGAGATGCTCAGCGCATAAATCAGCGCCATGCCGGTTTTCAGCACCAGCGCGCGCTGCGACTGCAGCTGATCGCGCGGTCCCCACAGCCACAGGGCGACAATCAGCAACGGTACAATAGCAATCACATCTTTGGCGATAAAGGTCGCCAGGCTGAGCAGCCACGCGGGTGAATCCGGCGTGGCGTTAATCCATAAAAAGAGCGTGTGGTTAAGCGCTTCCATCACGTTTCCTCGTCCTCGTCTTGTTTACCCAAAAAGAAATTGCGGCAAAAATCAGCAGCTGGCTGAGCCACACCCACCAGCCCGCCCACAAATTGTGGGAGAAAAAGTGCGCCCCGCGCATCACCTGGCCATAGCCCATCAGCAGGCCACAGGCGATACCCACTGCCAGCGCCAGCAGCGCGCGGCGTGGACGCTCCGGCCACCACAAAAAAAACAGCGCCATCAGCGCAAAGCCGCTGGAAGCATGGCCGCCCGGAAAGCACTGGCCCGGGCCACTGTTGGCCGGCACCGCCGCCAGCAGCGGAAAGCTCGCGGCATTGCCACCGAACAGCGCCAGATCCCACGGACAGGAGTGCGCGCTGTGCGCCTTCAGCATGCCCACCACCAGCGGCCCCATGCCAAACAGCAGGGCCACCAGCACGCGCCGGGCGTCACGCTGTTGCAGGCCGCGCAGTAACAGCAGCACCGCGCCAGCGATAATCACATCCTTCATCAGCCGATGGTTAATCAGATCCAGCCAGCGGTTGTGTTGCCACGGAAAACGCCGGGTGAGCGGATCAAACCAGCGCTGGCTGATGGCGATGTCGAGGCTTTCGTGGCGCGACCACCACAGAAACGCCAGCGCCAGAATTGCCAGCAAAATAAGGTTGATAGCGTAGAAGCGTGCGGACAGAGAATAAATAGCCGCGCTCCGAATCTCACTGCGGGTTGTTGGAGTGTTTAACTTTGATGAAAGTTGCATGAATATTTGCAAATAGCGAAACCAGAGTCACAGGGTGGCAAATCACGCTTAGGGAAACCTTAAGGGCGCGCGCGGCAGGCATAAAAAAACCCGCTAGCAGAAGGCTAACGGGCTCCTCAATTTGGGGATTTCAAAGAAAAGCAGTGGCACTTATTCAGACTGTATCGCGTCCGATTAGTTCTGACGCGTGTAAAAATATTTTTAAACAGGCAAAAGCGGCCAGATGATGACGATCAGCGTCCCCGCCAGCGTCAGCAAGACGTTGGCAATGGCGTAGGTGCCGGCATAGCCGAGCGCCGGAATGCTGCTGCGCGCGGTATCGCTGATGATCTCCATGGCCGGTGCGCAGGTGCGCGCCCCCATGATGGCACCAAACAGCAGCGCGCGGTTCATGCGTAGCACGTAAGCGCCGAACAGATAGCAAATCACCACCGGTAACAGACTCACCAGCAGGCCGCTCAGCAGCATCAGCGCGCCCGCACTGCCGAGACCGTGCTGCAGGCCGCTGCCGGCGCTCAGGCCGACCCCGGCCATAAACACCATCAGGCCAAACTCTTTCACCATGGTCAGTGCGCCCTGCGGGATGTAGCCGAACGTCGGGTGGTTGGCGCGCAGGAAGCCGAGCATGATGCCGGCAAACAGCAGTCCGGCGGCGTTGCCCAGGCCAAAGCTGAAGTTGCTGAACTGGAAAGTGATCATGCCGATCATCAGGCCGATGATAAAGAAGGCGCAGAACGCCAGCAGATCGGTCATCTGGCTGTGAATAGCAATGAAGCCGATGCGATCGGCCAGGCTTTTCACCCGGCGCGCTTCGCCGCTCACCTGCAGCACATCGCCTTTGTTGAGCATAATGCTGTCGTCGATCGGCATCTCAATCTGGCTGCGAATCACCCTGTTCAGGAAGCAGCCGTGATCGGTCAGTTTTAAATGGCTCAGGCGTTTATTCACCGCGTTGTGGTTT
Organism: gamma proteobacterium symbiont of Axiagastus rosmarus; assembly: GCF_059730925.1. Taxonomy (NCBI): domain Bacteria; kingdom Pseudomonadati; phylum Pseudomonadota; class Gammaproteobacteria; species gamma proteobacterium symbiont of Axiagastus rosmarus. Next base: position 2,701,219 of record NZ_AP035925.1, on the reverse strand, counting down.
TTCACCACGATCTCTTCGGTGACGATGCGCATGTCGAGCAGATCGCGATCGAACACCTCTTTACCATTACGGAAACTGGCGTCGAGACGCGCATGGGCATCCGGATAGCCCACCAGAGAAATTTCGTCGCCGAGCTGCAAAACTGCATCACCGTCCGGGCTGGCGAGAATGCCGTTACGCCGCAGGCGCTCAATGTAGCAGCCGGTCTGACGGTGAATCCCCAGCTCGCGCAGGTTTTTGCCGCCGCTCCACTCAACCAGCTCCGGACCAACGCGGTAGGCGCGAATCACCGGCAGGAACACTTTGCGCTGGCTGTCCGCATCCAGACCGCGCTCGCGCGCGATTTGCTGGGCGCAGGTCGGCAAATCCTGATGCTGCAGGCGCGGCAGGTAGCGTGCGCCGAAAATCAGGCTGACCAGCCCAATCAGATAGGTGAGGGCGTAACCCAGGCTGAGATTATCCTGCATGCGCCCCAGCAGCTGCGTGTCGCTGATGCTTTGCCGCAGCGTATCGCCTGCGCCCACCAGCACCGGCGTTGAGGTCATCGAGCCGGCCAGCATGCCGGCGGTGAGGCCGATATCCCAGCCAAACAGTTTGCCGAGCGTCAGCGCAATCAGCAGGGCGCTGACCACCATGACGATCGCCAGAAAGAAATAGTTCTTACCGTCGCGGAAAAAGATGGAAAAAAAGTTGGGACCGGCTTCCACCCCGACACAAAAAATAAACAGCATAAAGCCCAGACTTAAGGCGTCAGTATTAATCGCGAAGTGTTGCTGACCCAGAATCAGCGAAACCACCAGCACACCAATAGAATTACCGAGTTGTACGGAGCCAAGGCGTAATTTACCCAGGCACAGGCCGAGGGCTAATACGACAAATAATAACAGAACGTCATTTCCGCTTAACAATTCTGCGACGTTAATGTTCACGGTTTAACTTCTTATTTACCTGTAACGGGTTGATGGGAGGGGATTTTTTCGCTATCTTGTGACGGCAGCGCACGGCCCGGTCACCGAATGTTCTTAATCTGTGACCCACATAAAGCGGCGCCATTCTAATCATAATTAACACCCTCAGCTATCAGCAGTTTTCATTCCTTCTGCCTTCAGCTGTTTCTTTTTATTTCCACGTAAGCGCATCAGGGCAGTTAAAAGTTTCAATATTGTTAACGTCAAAGTTGAGGAGAGGTATGTTGCAGCGCAATAATCGCTGGCCAGCATCGGTTCTGGGCGTGATGCTTTATACGCTGGTGTTTATTTTTGCACATCATTTTTGGTCCGCCGCCGCGACGCAGGCGGTGCGTGGACAGCCGGAACTGCTGCTGTTTCTGCTGCCGGGCATCGTGATGGCGCTGCTGCAGCCGGACAGTCCGCTGATCGGCACACTGTGGATCGCGCTGGGCGGGACGCTGCTGGGCATGATGTGGGTGTGGCTGGTGATGCCGATGACGCACAGCTTGCTGCTGGTGACGGCGTGGAGCCTGAGTGCACTATTCTGGGCGGGGTGCGGTGCGCTGCTGGTGCGCCTGTTGCGCATTATGCTGGCGATGCGCACCAGCTGAGTGAAGCGAAGACGGGCCCGCAGGCCCGTCAGGTCAGGCTTCGATGCCGAGGTTTTCTTTGGTCCACGCCGCAAATTCGGTGTAACCACCGATGTGCTGGTCGTCGAGGAAGATCTGCGGCACGGTAGAAACCGGTTTGCCGGCACGCGCTTCCAGGTCGGCTTTGGTGATGCCGGTCGCCTGAATATCGACGTACTGATAATTAAAATCGTCGCGCTCGCTGGTTAACTTCGTGGCTAACTCTTTTGCTCGTACGCAGTAAGGGCAGCTGGAACGGCCAAAAATCACTGCAATCATTGCTTCTCTCCTTCCGCTGCTGTTTTGTGACTTGTCTCACATCACAGCGTGAATAATGCGTCACATCATGCCCGCCCATCCTGCTTAAGAAAAGCAGAAATTGCCTGTTACTCTAATGCGCGCTGTCTATACCCGGTCACAATGCCGTACTACAGTATTCGGGTATCACCTGCAGCAGAAACAGATGAACACTGAGGAGCCCTGAACCATGCGTAATCTGGCGACATTGCCCAAACCCGTGCTACTGCTGGAAGCGTTGGGCGTGCTGGCAGTGATTGGCGCGCTGCTGCTGGTCAACGACTGGCTGGCGGCACCGGCATTCATGGCGAAAAAACCGCTGGCAACGCTGCTGTTTTTCCTCGGCATTGCGCTGATGCTGCCGGCAGCGTGGCTGATGATGTGGCGCACCGCAAAGGCGATGGCACCGCAGTTGTTCAATCACACCCACAAAAAGAAGTAACCGGAGAGGATTATGACGCCGACTATTGATTTGCTTTGCAGCCACCGTTCCATTCGCGCCTTTACTGAGCAGGGGATTGATGACGCCCAGCGCAGCGCGATTATCGCTGCGGCGCAGGCGGCCTCGACCTCCAGTTTTTTACAGTGTTCTTCCATTGTGCGTATCACCGACCGCGCCCTGCGCGAGCAACTGGTGCAGCTCACCGGCGGCCAGCCGTGGGTCAGCGCCGCAGCGGAGTTTTGGGTATTCTGCGCCGACTTCAACCGCCACCAGCAAATCTGCCCTGAGGCTCAGCTGGGCCGTGCCGAACAGCTGCTGCTGGGCTGTGTCGATACCGCGCTGATGGCGCAGAACGCCATGATCGCTGCGGAATCGCTCGGTTTAGGCGGCGTGTTTATTGGCGGCATTCGCAACAGCATCGCGCAGGTGACGGAGCTGCTGGGGCTGCCGAAGTTTGTGCTGCCGCTGTTTGGTTTCTGCATCGGCCATCCCGACGCGTCACCGGACGTCAAGCCGCGCATGCCGCAGGCGATGCTGGTGCATGAAAACCGCTACCAGCCGCTGGATAAAGCGGTGCTGGCGCAATATGACCAGCAAATCACCGCTTACTATCAGCAGCGCGACAGCAATCAGCGCTCGGAAACCTGGAGTGAACTGATTCAGCGTTTGATTATTAAAGAAACGCGACCGTTCATGCTGGACTACCTGCATCAGCAGGGCTGGGCAACGCGCTAAGCACAGGGACCGCTGCAATGAAGATGGCCATTCTCACCCGTGACGGCGCGCTCTACTCCTGTAAACGCCTGCGTGAAGCCGCGGAAGCGCGTGGCCATCAGGTGCAGATGATCGATCCGCTCTCCTGCTACATGAACATCAACTCCGACTCGCCGGCGGTGCACTATCGCGGTGAGGCGCTCGGCCATTTCGACGCGGTGATCCCGCGCATCGGCACCGCCACCACCTTTTACGGTACGGCGGTGCTGCGTCAGTTCGAGATGCTCGGCAGCTATCCGCTCAACGAGTCGGTGGCCATTACCCGTGCACGCGACAAGCTGCGCTCGCTGCAGTTGCTGGCGCGCGAGGGCATCGACATGCCGGTTACCGGCTTTGCCTCGTCGCCGGATGATACACAGGATGTTATCGCCATGGTCGGCGGCGCGCCGCTGGTGGTGAAACTGGTGGAGGGGACGCAGGGGATCGGCGTGGTGCTGGCGGAAACCCGCCAGGCGGCAGAGAGCGTGATCGATGCGTTTCGCGGTCTCAATGCGCATATTCTGGTGCAGGAGTTCATTAAAGAGGCGCGCGGGCGCGACATCCGCTGCCTGGTGATTGGCGACGAAGTGGTGGCGGCGATTGAGCGGGAAGCGAAAGAGGGCGATTTCCGCTCTAATTTGCACCGCGGCGGCAGCGCCCGCGCCGTCACCATTACCGATCAGGAGCGCGAGATCGCGGTCAAAGCGGCCACGACGCTGGGATTAGCCGTGGCGGGCGTGGATATTCTGCGCGCCAACCGGGGGCCGCTGGTGATGGAGGTCAATGCCTCTCCAGGGCTGGAGGGCATTGAAGGCAGCACCGGTTTAGACATTGCCGCCATGATGATCCGCTGGATAGAGCAGCACGCCTGTCCCGGTTATCGTCCGAAAACCGGGGGCTGAACCGCGCTTTTGCGCGGTTTTCGTGGCATCTGCGACTGATTTTCCGTAAGCTAAGGCGCTTATTTATTCACCCCACAGGATACAACGATGGATTCACTGGTCGTTCCTGACATCGACATGCTGCGTCGCTGGCTGGATCAACAAAATATCACCTGGTTCGAATGCGACGCCTGTCAGGCTTTGCATCTGCCGCATATGCAGAATTTTGACGGGGTGTTTGACGCGAAAATCGACCTGGTGGATAACGTTATCCTCTTCTCGGCGCTGGCAGAAGTAAAGCCCACCGCGCTGATCCCGCTGGTTGGTGAACTGTCGCAAATCAATGCCAGTTCGCTCACGGTGAAAGCCTTTATCGATATACAGGATGACAACCTGCCGAAGCTGATTGTCTGCCAGTCAATCAGCGTAAGCGCCGGCATCACCTTTGGTCAGTTCACCCACTTCATGAAGCAGAGCGAAGAGGGGATTTCGATGGTGATCATGGAAGCGTTCGCCAATCATCTGCTGATGATGGGCGAAGACGAGGAGCGTCCGCCGAGTGTCAGCAGCCACAGCATGCTGCACTGATTTTTTCCCTCCTGCTAACTGCCGCTTTTTGCGGCAGTTTTCATTTCAGGCCCACCACTTTTTATTCTGCATTTTGCCCTTTATTGCCAGATATTAGTCGTGCTTTATGCCGCTAGTGCCAGAGTGCATAGCAGAAACATGCATAACTTATCGCAAAAAGGCGTTTTTTAAGCTGGGATCTGGCACGCAGGAATCAGGGGGGCTATTCTTGCGGGGCTGTCTGATACGTGCAACTACGGCGCAGCTATAGGTTTTTGCTATTAAACTCCCGCTGAATATTGATTCATTGTGTGGCTGTAATTTAACAGACAACGCAACGACCGGATCGCGTGTATGCAGCGTTGTGATGACCCGCTCAGGAGGAAGAAAAACATGATCAACCAGTCAAAAAAATGGTTGCCAGGTGTGGTTGCAGGTGTGCTGATGGCTGCGGCCGTGGGCGCTCAGGCAGAGGATAAAACGCTGCACGTTTATAACTGGTCCGATTATATTTCGGCCGACACCGTGCCCAATTTTCAAAAGCAGACCGGCATCAAAGTGGTCTACGACGTGTTTGACTCCAACGAAGTGCTGGAAGGCAAACTGATGGCCGGCAGCACCGGTTATGACGTGGTGGTACCGTCGTCGAGCTTCCTCGCGCGTCAGCTGCAGTCTGGTGTGTTCCAGGAGCTGGATAAGAGCAAGCTGCCTAACTATAAAAACCTCGATCCCGATCTGATGGCGAAAGTGGCCCAGCACGATCCGGGTAACAAATACGCCATTCCTTACCTGTGGGGCACCACCGGTATTGGCTATAACATCGATAAAGTCAAAGCGGCACTGGGCGCCGATGCGCCGGTGAACAGCTGGGATCTGGTGCTGAAGCCGGAAAATCTGGAAAAACTGAAGAGCTGCGGCGTTTCGTTCCTCGATGCGCCAGAAGAGATTTTTGCCACCGTGCTGAACTACCTCGGCAAAGATCCGAACAGCTCTGACGCGAAAGATTACACCGGTGCGGCGACCGACCTGCTGCTGAAGCTGCGGCCGAATATCCGCTACTTCCACTCTTCGCAGTACATCAATGACCTCGCCAACGGCAACATTTGCGTTGCCATCGGCTGGTCTGGCGATATTCTGCAGGCGAAAGATCGCGCGGTGAAAGCCAACAACGGTGTCCATCTCGGTTACAGCGTACCGAAAGAGGGCGCGCTGGCATTCTTCGACATGATGGCCATTCCAAAAGACGCGAAAAATCTGGATGCGGCTTATCAGTGGCTGAACTACATCATGGATCCGAAAGTGATTGCCGACGTCTCCAACAAGATGAACTACGCCAACGGCAACAAAGCGTCGCTGCCGCTGATCAATGCGGATGTGCGCAACAATCCGGGTATCTTCCCGACGCCGGAAGCGATGGCCAAACTGTTTGTGCTCAAGGTCCAGGATCCGAAACTGGATCGTGCGCGTACCCGTGCATGGACTAAAGTAAAAAGTGGTAAGTAATTCGTTCTGAACGAATTCCCTTATCGGTAAACGACAACAGAGGCGCGGTGCTGGCCTCTGTTGTGTCATTTAGCGGCTGGCTGTGCCGCGCTATCCCGCTTAGCGCCGGAGACATGTGAGTGAACGACGCGATTCCCCGCCCCCAAAATAAAACGGCTAAGGCGTTAACGCCGCTGCTGGAAATCCGCAACCTGACGAAATCGTTTGACGGCCAGCACGCCGTGGATGATGTCAGCCTGACCATTTACAAAGGCGAAATTTTCGCACTGCTGGGCGCTTCCGGCTGTGGCAAGTCCACGCTGCTGCGGATGCTGGCCGGCTTTGAAATTCCCAGCAGTGGCCAGATTGTGCTGGACGGTCAGGATCTGTCCCACGTGCCGCCGTATCAGCGGCCCATTAATATGATGTTCCAGTCGTACGCGCTGTTTCCGCACATGACGGTGGAACAGAACATCGCTTTTGGCCTGAAGCAGGACAAACTGCCGAAAGGCGAAATCAGCAGCCGCGTGGCAGAGATGCTGGCGCTGGTGCATATGGAAGAGTACGCCAAACGTAAGCCGCACCAGCTTTCTGGCGGCCAGCGTCAGCGCGTGGCGCTGGCGCGGAGCCTGGCGAAACGTCCCAAGCTGCTGCTGCTCGACGAACCGATGGGCGCGCTGGATAAAAAACTGCGCGACCGCATGCAGCACGAAGTGGTGGATATTCTGGAGCGCGTAGGCGCTACCTGCGTGATGGTGACCCACGATCAGGAAGAAGCCATGACCATGGCGGGCCGCATCGCCATCATGAACCGCGGTAAATTTGTGCAGATCGGCGAGCCGGAAGAGATTTACGAGCATCCGACCAGCCGCTACAGCGCCGAGTTTATCGGCTCGGTGAATGTGTTTGATGGCCTGCTGCGCGAACGCCGCGACGAGGGCGTGGTGATCGACAGTCCGGGACTGATGCATCCGCTCAAGGTGCAGACCGATGTGTCGATTGTGGACAACGTGCCGGTGCACGTGGCGCTGCGGCCGGAAAAAGTCATGCTGTGCGACGAGGTGCCGGCCGACGGCTGCAACTTTGCCGTCGGCGAAGTGGTGCACATCGCCTATCTCGGCGATCTGTCGATTTACCACGTACGGCTGCGCAGCGGCCAGATGATCAGCGCCCAGCTGCAGAATGCGCATCGCTACCGGAAAGGCGCGCCCACCTGGGGCGATGAAGTGCGCCTGTGCTGGGATGCCGACAGCTGTGTGGTCCTGACGGTTTAAGGAGGCGCTATGAGCCAGATTTCTCAACGCAGCGAGCCGGAGGTGGCGGGCACACCGCTGCAGCGCTGGGGCACGCGCATGAAAATGCAGCACGGTCGCAAGCTGGTGATCGCGCTGCCTTATCTGTGGCTAATCCTGCTGTTTATGCTGCCGTTCCTCATCGTGCTGAAGATCAGTTTCGCCGATATTGCGCGCGCCATTCCGCCGTACACCGATTTGGTGACCTGGGCGGACGACCAGCTCAACCTGGTGCTTAATCTGGGCAACTACCTGACGCTGACCGACGACCCGCTGTACGCCGAAGCGTATCTCACCTCGCTGAAGGTGGCGGCGATCTCAACGGTGATCTGTCTGCTGATCGGTTATCCGCTGGCGTGGGCGGTGGCGCACAGCAAGCCCTCCATGCGCACCATCCTGCTGCTGCTGGTGATCCTGCCGTCGTGGACCTCGTTCCTGGTACGCGTCTATGCGTGGATGGGACTGCTGAACAACAACGGGATCCTCAACCGCTTCCTGATGTGGCTTGGCGTGATCGATCATCCGCTGATCATCCTGTACACCAACACGGCGGTGTATATCGGTATCGTTTACTGCTATCTGCCGTTTATGGTGCTGCCAATCTACACCGCGCTGACGCGCATTGATTATTCGCTGGTGGAAGCATCGCTCGACCTCGGCGCGCGCCCGCTGAAAACCTTCTTCAGCGTCATCGTGCCGCTGACCAAAGGCGGCATCATTGCTGGCTCAATGCTGGTATTTATCCCGGCGGTGGGCGAGTACGTGATCCCGGAACTGCTCGGCGGACCGGACAGCATCATGATTGGGCGCATTTTGTGGCAGGAGTTCTTTAACAACCGCGACTGGCCGGTGGCCTCGGCGCTGGCGGTGATCATCCTGCTGATCCTGATTCTGCCTATCGTCTGGTTCCACAAACATCAAAACCGTGAAATGGGGGAGAAGGGATGAATCAGCTACCGGTAATCCGCTCTCCGTGGCGCACCGCGATTCTGGCGCTGTGCTTCCTGTTCCTGTACGCGCCGATGCTGCTGCTGGTGGTTTACTCCTTCAACAGCTCGCAGCTGGTGACGGTATGGGAGAGCTTTTCGTTCCACTGGTATCGCGTGCTGTTCCAGGATGATGCGATGCTGGATGCGGTTGGCCTGAGCCTGACCATCGCGGCGCTGTCGGCCACCATGGCAGTGGTGCTCGGCACCATGGCGGCGGTGATTATCGTGCGCTTCGGGCGTTTTCGCGGCCACAGCGGCTTTGCTTTCATGCTCACCGCGCCGCTGGTGATGCCCGACGTGATCACCGGTCTGTCGCTGCTGCTGCTGTTCGTGGCGATGGGCAACACCTTTGGCTGGCCGGGCGATCGCGGCATGCTGACCATCTGGCTGGCGCACGTCACGTTCTGTACCGCCTACGTGGCGGTGGTGATCAACTCGCGACTGCGCGAGCTGGATCGCTCAATTGAAGAAGCGGCGATGGACCTCGGCGCCACGCCGCTGAAGGTGTTCTTCGTGATTACCGTGCCGATGATTGCCCCGGCGATCATTACCGGCTGGCTGCTGGCGTTTACTCTGTCGCTGGACGACCTGGTGATCGCCAGCTTCGTCACCGGCCCGGGCGCTACCACGCTGCCGATGGCGATCTTTGCCACGGTGCGCCGCGGCGTCAATCCGGAGATCAACGCGCTGGCCTCGCTGATTCTGTTTGTGGTCGGGCTGGTCGGCTTTATCGCCTGGCGCTTTATGGCGCACGAAGAAAAACAGCGATTGCGCGATATTCAGAAAGCAAAACGTGGCTGAGTGACGCAACATTTGCCAATATAAGCAAGGCTGACTCTGTCAGCCTTTTCTTATGGAGCGCGCGCAATGTCGGAAACGTTGAAAAACCTGGTGTTAACCTCCACGCCCGTGCCGGTGACCATTGCCGGCAGCGCCATTATCGCCACGCGCTGTATCAGTGTGCTGATGCTGGCCAATGAGCTGGGCTATGACGAAATCGCCAATTTCGTGCACCGCAGCGCGCAGGCGTGGGACTCCACGCTAATCTTTATCGCCAGTCAGCTGATTTTCCTGTTTGAACTGCGCTGTGCCTTTACCCTGATGCGCGGCAGTAATGCCGGGCGCTGGGGCTACGTGGCCACACAGATCGTGGTGCTGCTGTACATGCTGATGGCGTCGGTGGGCTGGATCTATCCGGAGATTTTCAGCATTCCCGGCGAGAATAACGCGCAGATTATTCACCACACGCTGCTGCAGAAACTGCCGGATGTGCTGGTGCTGCTGCTGCTGTTTGTGCCGGCCAGCAGTCGCGCATTTTTCCGCAGCCGGTGATACAATCGGCCCCCGTTTTTGCTCCCGATTCTCAATACAGGCCTTTCCATGCATTGCGCGCTTTATCAGGCCGGTCGCTGTCGCTCATGTCAGTGGCTGGAAAAACCCTATCCACAACAGCTCAGCGACAAGCAGACACAGCTGACGCAGTTGCTGGACGGCATGCCGGTCGCCGACTGGCGGCCGCCGATCACCTCGGCGCAGCAGGGGTTTCGCAATAAAGCCAAGATGGTGGTGAGCGGCAGCGTGGAAAAACCGCTGTTCGGCATGGTGGCGCGTGACGGCGAGCCGGTGGATCTCTGCGCCTGTCCGCTCTATCCCGCCAGCTTCGCGGCGGTATTCGACGTGCTGAAACCCTTTATCGCCCGTGCCGGTCTGACGCCGTACAACGTGGCGCGCAAACGCGGCGAGCTGAAGTTTTTGCTGCTGACGGAGAGTACCCAGGGCGGCATGATGCTGCGTTTTGTCCTGCGCTCGCACAGCAAACTGGCGCAGCTGCGCGCCGCGCTGCCGTGGCTGCAACAGCAGCTGCCGCAGCTGCAGGTGATCTCCGCCAATATTCAGCCGGTGCACATGGCGATACTGGAGGGCGAGGAGGAGATTGCGCTGACGCCTGAGCAGACGCTGCCGGAACGCTTTAACGACGTGCCGCTGTATATCCGTCCGCAAAGTTTCTTCCAGACTAACCCGCAGGTGGCGGCTGCGCTGTACGCAACGGCACGCGACTGGGTGGCGGAGCTGCCGGTGCACAGCATGTGGGATCTGTTCTGTGGCGTTGGCGGCTTTGGCCTGCACTGCGCCACGCCGCAGATGCAGCTGACCGGTATTGAAATCAGTGCGGAAGCCATCGCCTGCGCGCAGCAGTCGGCGCAGCAGCTGGGGTTAGAGCAGGTGAGTTTTGCCGCGCTGGATTCCACGCAGTTTGCCACCGGGCATACGAGCGTGCCGCAGCTGGTGCTGGTCAATCCGCCACGTCGCGGTATTGGCGCAGAACTGTGCGCCTGGCTGAGCCGCATGGCACCGGACTACATCCTGTATTCCAGCTGCAATCCCGCCAGCATGGCGCAGGACATCGCCCGCCTGGCCGACTATGACATCAGCCGCGTGCAGCTGTTCGATATGTTCCCGCACACCGCACATTTTGAGGTACTGACGTTACTGCGTCGTAAGGGTGGAATCGCGTAGCGCCCGGCTGCGCTGAGGACGTGCAGAACCTGGCAGGCCCGGCGCCACGCAACTCCATAATGCTTATTCCGGGAACCACTTCTGATTGATCTGCTGCCAGCGACCGTTGGCTTTCAGCGCCGCCAGCGCGCCATTCAGCTGTTGCAGCAGCGCGCTGTTGCTCTTACGCACCGCAATGCCGAGCCCGGTGCCGAAGTAGTCGCTGTCGGTAATGTGCTCGCCGACCGTGCTCAAATCCGCATTGGCCTTCAGCCACTGATTGACGACTGCGCTGTCACCAAATACGCCGTTGAGCCGGCCATTTTTCAGGTCGAGGATCGCGTTCTGGTAGCTATCGTAGGCCACCGCGATTACTTCCGGATGCTTCTCCAGCAGGTATTTTTGATGGGTGGTGCCGTTTTCCACGCCGATGCGTTTGCCTTTCAGCTGGCTAAAGTCGCTATATTCACCTTGGTGGGCGATGACGATTGCCGAATTGGCGTAGTAGGGCTGGGTGAAATCGACCTGCTTACTGCGCTCGGCGGTGATATCCATGCCGGAAATGACCGCGTCATAGCGACGGAATTTCAGCGAAGGAATCAGGCTATCAAAGGCATTGTTGGTGAAAGTGCACTCGGCCTGCATCTGCTGACACAGCGCTTTGGCGAGGTCGATATCAAAACCGACAATCTGGTTATTCTGATCGAGTGATTCGAACGGGGGATAGGTGGCTGAGGCAGCAAAGCGAATTTTCTCTGCCGCATAAGCATTCATTGCCAGCGTTGCCATCACTGCCGCAACAATCCATTTTTTCATTATAAGGCTCCTGTAAACCATGCCAGAGGCGAAACGATTTACACGATGCCAGTTAATGCATTTGTATGCAATAAATATGATTAAAAATTTATTTCGCTGCAATCAAATATAGCGAGAAAGGGCGCGGCGCTTTCCTTCGCACCGCGTCAGACGATCAGTTGCGGCGCTCAAACGCCAGCGCGCGCTTCTCGACCAGGCGCATCAGCAGCGTCAGCAGGCCGTTAACCACCAGATAAATCAGACCGGCGGCAGCATACACGGTGACGTCGTAGGTGCGGCCATACAGCAGCTGGCCATGGCCCATCACTTCCATCAGCGTAATGGTATAGGCCAGCGAAGTACTCTTGAACACCAGCACCACTTCGTTGGAGTAAGAGGAGAGGGCGCGCTTAAACGCGTACGGCAGCAGAATACGCAGCGTATCGCGGCGGCGCATGCCCAGCGCGGCGCAGGAGTGCCACTGCCCGGCCGGTATGGCGCGCACCGCGCCGTAGAACAGCTGTGTGGTGTAGGCTGCGCTATTAAGCGACAGCGCCAGCATGGCACACAGCCACGGCTGCGACAGTAAATGCCAGAGCCACGGCACGTTCTGAATGCTGGGGAACTGGCCGGGACCGTAATAGATCAGGAAAATCTGCACCAGCAGCGGCGTGCCGGTAAACAGGGTGATATAGCCTTTGACCAGCCAGTTGAGCAGCGGCAGCTTCAGCGCCAGCACAATGGTGCACAGCAGCGCCAGCAGCAGCGCGGCGACCAGCGAGGCGGCCGTTAGCGTCAGGCTGGTATGCAGGCCTTTCAGTAGCTCAGGTAAATACGCCAGCATGCGTCAGGCCCCCCGCTCGAAACGCGTGGTATGTGATTCAATACGGCGCAGCACCGCCTGACTGAATAGCGTAATCACTAAATAGATCGCGGCAGCCACCAGATACCAGGTAAACGGCTCCTGGGTGCGCGTCGCAATGCTTTTGGTCTGCAGCATGAGATCGTTGACGCTAATCAGCGACACCAGCGCCGTATCCTTGAGCAGCACCAGCCACTGATTGCCGAGTCCGGGCAGCGCATGGCGCCACATCTGCGGCATAATCAGGCGGAAGAAAATCGCTGACTTTTTCATGCCCAGCGCCTGGCCTGATTCCCACTGGCCGGACGGCACCGCTTTCAGCGCACCGCGCAGCGTTTGAGAGGCGTAAGCCGAATAGAGCATCGCCAGCGCAATCACGCCGCACAGGAACGGGCTGACATCAAAGTTCTCAATCTGCATCTGCACCGGCAGGGTGAACAGGCCCAGATTGAGCTGGAAGCCGTCCGACAGCGTCAGCAGCAGCTGCGAGGCACCGAAATAGATAAACAGCACCACCAGAATTTCCGGCAGGCCGCGAATCAGCGTCACCAGCCCGGTACCGATCCACGCCAGCGGTTTCCAGCGCAGCGATTCCCAGCCAGCAAAAATCATCGCCAGCGCGAGGCCGGCGATCAGGGCACAAACGGCAAGGCCGACGGTCATGCCGGCGGCGCTTGCGAGTGGAATCATTTCATTCATCAGAAATTACTGCTGAAACCATTTGTTGTAGATGGTTTTGTAGGTGCCGTCGGCTTTGATCTTATCCAGCGCGCCGTTGAACTTCTGCTGCAGTTCGCTGTTGCCCTGACGCACGGCGATGCCGAGACCGGTGCCGAAGTAGGCTTTGTCGGTCACTTTCTCACCCAGCGCGGCGAGGTTGGCGTTCTGCTTCAGCCACTCGTTAACCACGGCGGTATCCCCGAACACCGCATCAATACGGCCATTCTTCAGGTCGAGCACCGCATTCTGGTAGCTGTCGTAAGGCACGATGGTGATGTCGCTGTGCTTGTCAGAGAGGTATTTCTGGTGCGTGGTGCCGTTCTGTACGCCCACACGCTTGCCTTTCAGCGCCGCAACGTCCGCCAGCTTGCCTTTCTGCGCGATGAAGGTCGCAGAGTTGTCGTAGTAAGGTTTGGTGAACAGCACCTGCTTTTCACGCTCTGGCGTGATATCCATGCCGGCCATCACCGCGTCAAAACGGCGGAATTTCAGGCTGGGGATCAGGCTGTCGAAGGCCTGGTTAGTAAAGGTGCAGGTCGCATCGATCTCTTTGCACAGCGCATTGGCCAGATCGACGTCAAAGCCCTGGATTTTGTTGTCGGAGTCGACAAATTCAAACGGCGGATAAGACGCCTCGGTCGCGAAACGCAGGGTCTGCGCGGCAGAAGCGCTCAGGCTCAGGCTGGCAAGCAGTGCAGCAAGTACAACTTTTTTCATTAGAAGCATCCTGACTTAGTGCGAAAGATAATGAGCAAACGCGTCGGTTTGCGGCTGTGTAAAGTGGCTGGCATCGCCCTGTTCAATGATGCGACCGTTCTCCATGTAGACCACGCGGCTGGCGGTTTTGCGCGCCACCTCGACTTCGTGGGTCACAATCACCTGGGTGATCTGCGTCTGCGCCAGCTCACGAATGATGCTGACGATCTGTGCGGTGATTTCCGGGTCGAGCGCCGCGGTCGGTTCATCAAACAGCAACACCTGCGGCTCCATCATCAGCGCGCGCGCAATTGCCACGCGCTGCTGCTGGCCACCGGAAAGGTGCAGGGGAAAACGATCGGCGTACGGCGTCAGACGCAGGCGTTCCAGTAGTTTATCGGCGCGCGCGCGCGCCGCATCTTTGCTGAGCCCGAGCACACGACAGGGTGCTTCAATCAGGTTCTGCATCACGCTGAGGTGCGGCCACAGGTTGTACTGCTGGAACACCATGCCGACATTCTGGCGCAGTTCGCGAATCGCGTTGTCGGACGGCGTCTGGCTGAAATCGAAGTGGTTGCCGGCAATCTGCAGGCTACCGGAACGCGGCAGCTCCAGCAGGTTGAGTACGCGCAGGAGTGAACTTTTACCCGCGCCACTCGGGCCGAGCAACACCAGCGTTTCGCCCTGCGGGCAGGCCAGGTTGATATCGAACAGCGCCTGATGGGCACCGTAAAAACAGTTGATGGCGTTTAGTTGAATACTCATGCGCAAAAAATGAATAGCAATTAGTGTCGCAAATCTTAACGTCACCAGAATAGTTATGCAATTGAGGTGGGTTAAAATTTATTAAAGAGCAATTAAACAGCAAAAGCGTAGCACAAAATCGGGCAGGGCAGCGGGGAAAGGGGCTGACGGGTAAGCGTTGGCTATTGCGCGGAAACTTAGCGGCGCCGCAATGGTGCGGCGCGCTAATGGTTGCGGCTGAGTGCGGAAAAAATGCGCAACTATTTTTTCTCTTCCAGCAGCTGGCTGAGCGAGCCGCCACCGGCGTGTGGCCAGTCGCCGACGTAGCGCACATCATCCACCACCCAGCAGGTGCCTTCGTGGATCATCAGCACTTCATCGCGCCAGCTTTTATCGCCACGGCTCAGCGTGACGCGCAGCGGAATGTTGCGCGCATCGCGGTTAGGAATGCTGGAGGCGCTGGCCACGTCAGCGGCGGTGGGTCCCTGTGCCAGGCTGGAGAACAGATCGCCCTGGCGCCACGCTGCCGGTGGGTTGCTCTGGCTGCTGGCATGCAGCAGTTTCTGATACAGGTTGTCGCTCAGGTACGGGCGATATTTTGCCAGCGTGGTGCTGTCCGGCAATCCCTGAGTTGGCTGGCTGACACGTAAATCGTAGAACTGCTGCGCCACGCTGTCCGGACCGCCGTCAACGCAGGGTGCGGTACGCGGCCCGTTGTCCTTGATCACCGGCTCAACGGTGGTACAGGCACTCAGCAGCAATGCAGCGGGAACAAGCAGCGCAAAGGCTTTGTTTCTCATCTCGATTTCCTTATTGTTCACTGGCAAAGCGCCATTTTTAGCATAGAGTATAGCCGTGCTTTTACGCCGTACGAGCTATCGCCTCATCAATCACCACAGGAGAGAACGATGAAATTTTCGACTACGCCAACCCTGGAAGGGCACAGCATCACTGAATATTGCGGCGTTGTGACCGGCGAAGCGATTCTCGGTGCCAACATTTTCCGCGACTTCTTTGCCGGCATCCGCGATATCGTCGGCGGCCGCTCCGGTGCCTATGAGAAAGAGCTGCGCAAAGCGCGGCAGATCGCCTTCGAAGAGCTGGAAGAACAGGCGAAAGCGCTGGGCGCTAATGCGGTGGTTGGCATTGATATTGACTACGAAACCGTGGGCAAAGACAGCAGCATGCTGATGGTGAGCGTTACCGGTACTGCGGTGATCGTGCGCTAATGCGCGCGGTGTTACTGCTGGCGATGGCGCTGCTGCTCAGCGCCTGCCAGTCGACGCTGGAAGCGCGCAACGGCTATTGGGTCGATAGCGCGCATCCGGCGCAGGGGGCCAGACCACGTATCAAAGTGGTGGTAATCCACTACACGGCGGAGGACTTTCCCTCGTCGCTGGCGACCCTGACGGACCGCAACGTCAGCGCGCACTATCTGATTCCGCAGCAGCCGCCGCAGAAAAACGGCGCCGGGGTGATCTGGCAGCTGGTGGCTGAAAACCAGCTGGCGTGGCATGCCGGACCGAGCTTCTGGCGCGGCGCAACGCGCATTAATGACACCTCAATTGGCATCGAAATCGTCAATGACGGCTATCGCCGCACGCTGACCGGCCGGCAGTGGCAGCCGTTCACCGCCGCGCAAATCACGGCCCTGATCGCACTGGTGCGCGATATCAGCCAGCGTTACGGCATCAGTCCGGAAAATATTGTCGGGCACAGTGATATCGCGCCGCAGCGCAAGCAGGATCCCGGTCCGCTGTTTCCGTGGCAACAGCTGGCCCGGCAGGGGCTGGGAGCGTGGCCGGATGCCGCCACGGTGCAGCGCTATCTGGCTAACCAGCCGCCGGATGCGCCGGCGGAGTGCGCAGCGCTGCTGACTGCGCTGCAGCGCTATGGTTATGACGTTGCCGCTGCGCAAACGCCGCAGATGCAGCGCAAACTGATTGCGGCGTTTCAGATGCATTTCCGCCCGCGTGATTACCGTGGCGAAGCCGATGCCGAGACGCTGGCCATCGCTCGTGCGCTGCTGGCGAAATATGGCGCGGCACCGTAGCCGCGCGTAGCGGCGTTACGGCTGCAGAAAGGCCTGCCAGCGCGCCACCAGCTGCTGTAATTGCTGGCGGCTGACATCCAGATGCGTGACGATTCGGGTCTGCGGACCTACGCTGAGCAGCACGTCGCCCGCCTGCATCCAGCGCTGTAGCGGTGCGACCTGCTCCGCCGGCACTTTCACGAACAGCATGTTAGTGTGCTGGCTCACCACTTCCACACCAAGAGCGCTGAGCTGTGCGCCGAGCCACGCGGCGTTGTCATGATCCTCCTGCAGACGCGCCACGTTATGCTGCAGCGCGTAGAGACCGGCAGCCGCCAGAATGCCGGCCTGGCGCATGCCGCCGCCGGTCATTTTGCGCCAGCGCCGCGCCTGCTCGATATAAGCTTCATCACCACACAGCAGGGAGCCGACCGGTGTACCCAGTCCTTTCGACAGGCAGATGGTCAGGCTATCGCAGTAGCGGGCGATATCGATCAGCTGCACACCCTGCGCCACCACGGCATTAAAGATGCGCGCGCCGTCAATGTGCAGCGCCAGCTGGCGCTCGCGGGTAAATTGCCACGCCTGTTCAAGGTAGCTCAGCGGCAGCACTTTGCCGTGATGGGTATTTTCCAGGCTCAGCAGGCGGGTGCGGGCAAAATGCATGTCGTCCGGCTTGATGGCGGCCGCCACGTCGTGCAGCGGCAGCGTGCCGTCGGCAGCCGCGAGGATCGGCTGCGGCTGGATGCTGCCGAGCACCGCGGCACCGCCAGCCTCATATTTGTAGTTATGCGCCTGCTGGCCGACGATGTACTCATCGCCGCGCTGGCAGTGGCACAGCAGCGCCACCAGGTTGGCCTGGGTGCCGGTAGGGAAGAACAGCGCAGCCGCTTTACCGCTCAGGCGCGCCGCTTCAGCCTCCAGCGCATTGACGGTGGGATCATCGCGATAGACATCATCGCCGGTTTCGGCCGCCATCATCGCATCCAGCATCGCGGCACTCGGGCGGGTCACGGTATCACTGCGTAAATCGATCACGTTGCTCTCCTGACATAAAAAAGCGGGCTAAGCGCCCGCATGATGATTAATCCGGCAAGTCTCTTCGTTTTACCGCAGCCAGTTGGTTTTCGCCAGCTCGACGATTTCATCACCGCGACCATTCAGGATCGCGCGCAGCATGTACAGGCTGAAACCTTTAGCCTGCTCGGCTTTGATTTGCGGTGGCATCGACAACTCTTCCTTGGCGGTGATCACGTCTACCAGCACCGGACCGTCATGGGCGAACGCCTGTTGCAGCGCGCCATCCAGCTCCGAGGCTTTTTCCACGCGGATCCCTTTGATGCCGCAGGCGGTGGCGATGGCGGCGAAGTCCGGGTTCTCCAGATCGGTGCCGTCGGTGAGATAGCCACCGGCTTTCATCTCCATTGCCACAAAGCCCAGCACGCTGTTATTGAAGATCACCAGCTTCACCGGCAGCTTAAGCTGCGCCAGCGAGATGAAATCGCCCATCAGCATGCTGAAGCCGCCATCGCCGCACAGCGCAACCACCTGACGCTGTTTATCAATGGCCTGTGCGCCAAGCGCCTGCGGCATGGCGTTGGCCATCGAACCGTGGTTAAACGAGCCGAGCAGACGGCGCTTGCCGTTCATTTTCAGATAGCGCGCTGCCCACACCGTTGGCGTGCCGACATCACAGGTAAAGATAGCGTCATCGGCCGCATAGTGGCTGATCTGCTGGGCCAGATACTGCGGGTGAATCGCCTGCTTATCGTTGGCGGTCGCCAGATCGTCCAGCCCTTTGCGCGCATCCGCGTAGTGCTCCAGTGCGCGATCGAGGTGATGACGGTCGCTGTGGCTGGTGAGCTGCGGCTGCAGCGCCTGCAGCGTGGCTTTGATGTCACCCACCAGCGCCATGTCGACGTGACTGTGCGCGCCGAGGCTGGCCGGATTGATATCAATCTGAATAATGCGCGCGTCCGCCGGGTAGAACGGGCGATAAGGGAACTGGGTGCCGAGCAGCACCAGCGTGTCGGCGTTCATCATGGCGTGATAGCCGGATGAGAAGCCGATCAGCCCGGTCATGCCGACATCATACGGGTTGTCGTACTCGAGGTGCTCTTTGCCGCGCATGGCGTGTACCACGGGTGCTTTCAGCGTTTCGGCCAGCTTTACCACTTCCGCATGGGCACCGGCGCAGCCGCTGCCGCACATCAGGGTGATATTTTTCGCTTCATTGAGCGTTTCTGCGAGGCGCGTCAGTTCACTGACCGACGGCACCACCTGCGGCAGCTGCGGCGGATACCATTCGCTGCGCGCATTCTCCGGCGCCGCCTGCAGCGCCACGTCACCCGGCAGCACAATCACCGACACGCCGCGATTGAGGATGGCTTTACGCATCGCAATGCCGAGCACCTGCGGCAGCTGTTCCGGATTGGAGACCAGCTCGCAGTAATGGCTGCACTCGCGGAATAACTCCTGCGGATGGGTTTCCTGAAAATAGCCGCTGCCGATTTCGCTGGAAGGAATGTGCGCGGCAATCGCCAGCACCGGAACATGGTTGCGATGGCAGTCAAACAGGCCGTTGATCAGATGCAGGTTGCCAGGGCCGCAGGAGCCGGCGCACACCGCCAGCTCACCGCTGATTTGTGCTTCCGCCCCGGCGGCAAAAGCGGCCACTTCTTCATGGCGCGTTGGCATCCATTCAATGGTGCCCATGCGGTTGAGGCTGTCGTTCAGCCCGTTGAGGGAGTCACCGGTTACGCCCCAAATGCGTTTTACGCCGGCGCTCTCCAGCGTTTTGGCCAGCAGGGCCGCCACTGTTTGCTTCATCGTTCGCTCCTTTCTGGTGTCGGCCATCCAGTCGGATGGCAAAAAACGTGTCAGAGAGAAAGCGTAGACGAAGCCGCAGCGCAGCGGGCGTGAAAAAATGCGCTGCGCGTCAGGCGGAAAACAGGGCGATGAGGATAGGTGCCAGCAGGTTCATGATAAAACCGTGCACGATGGCCGCAGGCACAATCTCCATTCCGCCGGCACGCTGCAGAATCGGCAGGGTGAAATCCATCGACGTGGCACCGCTCAGCCCAAGTGCCATACTGCGGTAGCGGTTGACCAGCACCGGAATCAGCAGCACCGCAGCCAGCTCGCGCAGCAGATCGTTAAAGAAGGCGGCGCTGCCGATCACCGGGCCGTACGCTTCGGTCATCAGAATGCCGGACAGCGAATACCAGCCGAAGCCGCTGGCCAGCGCCAGTCCGGTTGACAGCGAAACGCCGAGCAGCCACGCCGCCAGCACGCCGCCGCCCAGCGAGCCGCACAGGGATACCAGCGCTACCGTCATGCCACGCCGGTTCAGGGTGATCTGGCGTAGCGTCATGCCGCTGCCGCGCAGCTGCACGCCAACCAGGAACAGCAGCACGATGAGCGCGATTTCGCTGAGGGTCGATGCATGGCGCAGCGGCGCCCACTGGGTTAATCCCAGCAGGAAACCGGCCAGCACCGCCACGCACAGCTTGAGCGATTCCAGCACCATGTGCCAGCGCGATGGCAGATCCTGCTGGCGATGCTGCTGACGCCACGGCCAGCGGCGATCCAGCAGCCACAGCGCCAGCAGTGAGCAGCTGAGAATGGCACCTGCAGCAATCAGCGCGGTTTTAAACACGATCAGCAAGTTGGTGCCGAGATTGTCGAGAAAGGCGAGGCTGGTACCCATAAAAAACAGAATGGCGTAAATCAGCAAACTCAGCAGGCGGTTAACGCGCTGCAACAGCGCAGGCTGATGCCACGGCAGCAAATAGCCCACCATCAGCGGCACCAGAATGATAAGCAGTCCGGTATACATGAAAAATGACGTCCTTTTTTGCGAGACGCCACGCTAATGGAAAACGCCTGAAGTGTAAACCTTTTCTCCCGCTGCCGACTTGACCAACGCAGCGCGGCGGACCATGCTCTGGCAAAGCACGGAGGGACTGCGCGATGATTCTGGAACATATCGATATACACGGCTTTCGCGGCATTAACCGGTTGTCGCTGCCGCTGACCGACACCAACCTGCTGATTGGGGAAAACGCGTGGGGTAAATCCAGTTTGCTGGATGCGCTAACGCTGCTGCTGGCACCGGCCGCTGAGCCCTATATGTTCACGGAACAGGACTTCCATTTCCCGCCCGGTGAGGTGGAAGCACGCCTATATAAGTTGCAGCTGGTGTTTCGCTTTCGCGCGCAGGGCGATGAGCATGAAGCGCTGTTTGCGCCGTTCTGGCAGCAGGATGACGCGGGGCGCTATCTGCGCTTCAGTACGCTGGCGACGCGCCAGGGTAACGAGGTCAAAACCCGCTGGCGCTTTATTGACGCGCGTGGCGAGGTGCTGCCGCTGGCGGGCACCGACGCCGCGCTGGCGCAATTGCGCGCGTACTATCCGGTGCTGCGCCTGCGTGATGCGCGCTTTGGCCGGCGGTCGCGCCATAACGACAACGACACCCAGCGGCGCGCTGATACGCTGAGCGCGCTGGCGCAGGAGATGCATAGCCTGACGCGCGATCTGGTGGCGCGGCCGCAAACCCTGAGCGACGAGCTGTTGCGCCAGGGATTGCACACCATGCAGCAGCTGATGGCGCACTATTTTCTGGTACAGCAACCGGACACGGGCGCCGCGCGGGTTGCGCCGGAGCTGCGTGACGGCAGTCAGGGCTGGCGTTCGCTCGATCAGCTCAATCAGCTGATCGCCGGTACCGAATCGCGCAGTCGCCAGGTGATTCTGCTGCGCATGTTCTCGCTCCTGCTGCAGGCGCACGGCAGCGATGCGCTGCCCACAGGCGCGCGCCCCTTGCTGCTGGTAGAGGATCCGGAAACCCGGCTGCATCCCATCATGCTGTCGGTGGCGTGGAATCTGCTGGCGCTGATGCCGCTGCAAAAAATCGCCACTACTAACTCCGGCGAGCTGCTGTCACAGGTGGCGCTGGAGCAAATCTGCCGACTGGTGCGCGAACCCGATCGCGTGGCGGCGTGGCGTATCGGGCCGGAAGGATTAAGTGCCGAAGAGGCGCGCCGTATCGGCTTTCATATCCGCGTCAACCGTCCGTCGGCGCTGTTTGCCCGCTGCTGGTTGCTGGTAGAGGGTGAAACCGAAGTGTGGATCATCAATGAGCTGGCGCGGCAGCGCGGCTACCATTTTGCCGCGGAAGGCGTGAAGGTGATTGAGTTTGCGCAGTCCGGGCTTAAGCCGCTGCTGAAATATGCGCGCCGCATGGGCATTGCCTGGCACGTGCTGACTGACGGCGACGAGGCCGGAAAAAAATATGCCGCTACTGCGCGCAGCCAGCTACAGCCGCATGAGCAGGAGAGCGACCATCTCACGCAGTTCCCGGCGCCCGACATCGAACACTTCCTT
This sequence comes from gamma proteobacterium symbiont of Axiagastus rosmarus, assembly GCF_059730925.1. Taxonomy (NCBI): domain Bacteria; kingdom Pseudomonadati; phylum Pseudomonadota; class Gammaproteobacteria; species gamma proteobacterium symbiont of Axiagastus rosmarus. The sequence continues at coordinate 2,679,207 of NZ_AP035925.1, read as the reverse complement.
TATAAGCAGGGCTTTAGTGATGTCTATCACCAGATGGCGCACCTGCCGTTAAACGTGCCGATGAACGCGCGGCGTATTATTACCAAAGCCATTCATCACAGCTCGAAGCCGGAACTGGCGATTGCGGTGGCGATGGCAGCGGCCGAACGCGGGCCGCAGGCGATTCCGCCGTTGCTCGATCAGCTGTTTGGCCGCGTGATGTGGCTGGCGCGCGGTCGGGCAGAGTAAAACTGCCGCGGGACGCCAAAGAAAAATGCCAGCGTCTGTGGCTGGCATTTTTTTTCGGGAGTGGTCAGAATGAGAGCAGACGCGCGCCCGTCAGGAGAGTGACGATGCTTCACAGGGCACAATCAGACTGGCATGGTTGCCTTTCGGCCCTTCATGGACATCGAACTGAACGTGCTGGCCCGCTTTCAGCGTTCTGTATCCCTCCATCTGAATCGTGGAGTAGTGTGCGAAGATATCGTCGCCGCCGCCAATCGGACAGATAAAGCCGAAGCCTTTGGCGTTGTTGAACCATTTAACAGTACCCGTCTCCATGCTTTTACTTCCCTCGCAAGACATTTTGATAAGTAGGTGAGGTCATTGAAGCTGTGAGTCGAGTTTGTTTAAAACTCAATCAGCTTGTGTAAGTAGAATGTAGAGAAACGGACCTTATCGTCAAGCAAACGGCCCTGGCGCACGGGGAGAAATTCATCAAAATTTGAGGCAGTTAACGCTATTGCAAATTTTGTGATACAGGTCGCGCATGCGCTTTCAGGACCGATTTTTGCCACAGGAAAAGCGGCTTGACAGGCGTGTTAAACTTGAGGTGAGAGCACAGAAATGTGCGCTACCGTAACGCAGAATTTCAACGGAACATTATGGCAAACACAAACGACTGGCTTAACTTTGAACATCTGGCCGAAGACAAAGTACGCGAAGGGTTAAAGCCGCCTTCAATGTATAAAGTCATTCTGAATAATGACGATTATACACCTATGGAATTTGTTATTGACGTTCTGCAAAAGTTCTTTTCTTATGATGTTGAACGTGCAACGCAACTGATGCTGAAAGTTCACTACCATGGAAAGGCAATCTGTGGTGTATTCACTGCAGAAGTGGCGGAGACCAAAGTCGCCCAGGTGAACAATTACGCGCGGGAAAATCAACATCCGTTGCTGTGTACGCTGGAAAAAGCCTGAAGCTGTCTCCATATAGGATTCAGTCCGTCAGAGCGATAATTGGGGGAGGTGCCAAATGCTCAATCAAGAACTGGAACTCAGTTTAAACATGGCTTTCGCCAGAGCGCGCGAGCACCGTCACGAGTTTATGACCGTCGAACATCTGTTGCTGGCGCTGCTCAGCAATCCGTCGGCCAGAGAGGCACTGGAAGCCTGTACGGTGGATATTGCGGCTCTGCGTCAGGAACTCGAAGCCTTCATCGAACAAACCACGCCGGTGCTGCCTGCCAGCGAAGAGGAGCGCGACACTCAGCCGACGCTCAGCTTCCAGCGTGTGCTGCAGCGTGCGGTCTTCCATGTCCAGTCATCCGGTCGCAGTGAAGTTTCCGGTGCGAACGTGCTGGTCGCCATTTTCAGCGAGCAGGAGTCGCAAGCGGCTTACCTGCTGCGCAAACACGAAGTGAGCCGCCTTGATGTGGTGAACTTCATCTCCCATGGTACGCGTAAAGACGAACCGGGCCAGCCGCAGAACAGCGCGGAAAATCCGGTTAACGAAGAGCAAGCAGGCGGGGAGGAACGTATGGAAAACTTCACCACCAATCTTAATCAGCTTGCTCGCGTCGGCGGAATTGACCCGCTGATCGGCCGCGATAAAGAGCTGGAACGGGCCATTCAGGTGCTGTGCCGTCGTCGCAAGAATAACCCGCTGCTGGTGGGCGAATCGGGCGTCGGTAAAACTGCGATTGCGGAAGGGCTCGCCTGGCGCATTGTGCAGGGCGACGTGCCGGAAGTGATGAAAGAGTGCACCATCTACTCGCTGGATATCGGTTCGCTGCTGGCCGGTACCAAATACCGCGGTGATTTTGAAAAACGTTTTAAAGCGCTGCTTAAACAGCTGGAACAGGATAACAACAGCATTCTGTTCATCGACGAGATCCACACCATTATCGGTGCCGGTGCGGCATCGGGCGGCCAGGTGGATGCGGCGAACCTGATCAAGCCGTTACTTTCCAGCGGTAAAATCCGCGTGATGGGTTCCACGACCTATCAGGAGTTCAGCAATATCTTTGAGAAGGATCGTGCGCTGGCGCGCCGTTTCCAGAAAATTGATATCACTGAGCCATCGGTTGAAGAGACGGTACAAATTCTTAACGGGCTGAAGCCGAAGTACGAAGCGCATCACGATGTGCGCTACACCGCCAAAGCGGTACGTGCGGCGGTTGAGCTGGCGGTGAAATACATCAATGACCGTCATCTGCCGGACAAGGCGATTGACGTGATCGATGAAGCCGGCGCGCGTGCGCGTCTGGTGCCGGTCAGCAAGCGCAAGAAAACCGTCAACGTGTCGGACATCGAATCCGTGGTGGCACGCATCGCGCGTATTCCGGAGCAGAGCGTTTCGGCCACCGATCGCGATACGCTGAAAAATCTCGGCGACCGTCTGAAAATGCTGGTGTTTGGTCAGGACAACGCGATTGAAGCGCTGACTGAAGCTATTAAGATGAGCCGTGCGGGTCTGGGGCAGGAGCGTAAGCCAGTCGGGTCGTTCCTGTTTGCAGGTCCGACCGGGGTCGGTAAAACCGAGGTCACCGTGCAGCTGGCGAAGGCGCTGGGCATTGAACTGCTGCGCTTTGATATGTCCGAGTATATGGAGCGTCACACCGTCAGTCGTTTGATTGGTGCGCCTCCGGGCTACGTCGGCTTTGATCAGGGCGGTCTGCTGACCGATGCCGTCATCAAGCATCCGCACGCGGTGGTGCTGCTGGATGAGATCGAGAAAGCCCATCCGGATGTCTTCAACCTGCTGCTGCAGGTGATGGACAACGGAATGCTGACCGATAACAACGGCCGCAAAGCGGACTTCCGCAACGTGGTGCTGGTGATGACCACCAACGCCGGGGTGCGCGAGACCGAGCGTAAATCCATCGGCCTGATTCAGCAGGACAACAGCACCGACGCGATGGAAGAGATCAAAAAGATCTTTACGCCGGAGTTCCGTAACCGTCTCGACAATATTATCTGGTTCCGTCACCTTGATACTCAGGTGATCCATCAGGTGGTGGATAAATTTATTGTTGAGCTGCAGGCACAGCTGGATGCGAAAGGTGTGTCGCTGGAAGTCAGCGATGATGCGCGCGACTGGCTGGCCGAAAAAGGTTACGACAAAGCGATGGGCGCGCGTCCGATGGCGCGTACTGTGCAGGAAAACCTGAAGAAACCGCTGGCTAACGAGCTGCTGTTTGGCTCGCTGGTGGATGGTGGATCGGTGTCGGTTGGACTGGATAAAGAGAAAAACCAGCTCACCTACCACTTCATGAGCGCGGAAAAACGCAAAACCGAGGGCACCGTGCATTAAGCGGGTGCGCAGATAAGAAAAAGGCCGGATTAAAATCCGGCCTTTTTTTTCGCGCTTAGTTTACATCAGCAAACGCGAGGCGAGTGCAACAACTTAGCGACTACGGAAGACAATGCGGCCTTTGCTCAGGTCGTACGGGGTCAACTCGACAGTCACTTTGTCGCCCGTCAGGATGCGGATGTAGTTTTTACGCATTTTACCGGAGATATGAGCGGTAACCACGTGCCCGTTTTCAAGCTCTACGCGGAACATGGTGTTAGGTAACGTATCCAGTACGGTACCTTGCATTTCAATATTGTCTTCTTTGGCCATCGAATCCTCTGGGTGAACTACCAAACTGTTGAACCGGCAAGATAATGCCGAATTCCATGATTTATGTAAAGAAACGTTGGCTGTTTTTGCCAACGCTTCGCCGTGCGTCGCGCCGCTGCGCGTGCATTACGGATAAATTCGGGTGTTTTTGACGTCTGCGGGGGATTAGCGGGCTAAGAATCTGCAGCAATCGGCATCGGGTGCGCAACTGAAACAGCTTCGGGAACAGGGTGAGATTCCCAGCCTGGCAATTCCGGCTCGCCACAGCGAAGCGCGGACGACATACCAAACTCGCTTATTGTATCACTTTTGTCGGGAATTGTGTGCAAAACATCTGCGGGGACAGTCAAAAAAGGGTTTGTGTTTGCCAGCAGCCGGTCTGCACCGGTTGCCACGCCAGCGTTTGCACGTATTGCAGATAATCGACGCGCGGAATTTCAACTGCGCCCAGCGAGGCGGTATGCGGATTCAGCACCTGACAATCGATCAGCCGTCCCTGATGCGCAATAAAGTGCTGTGAGAAAACCCACAGCGCGGTTTTAGAGGCGTTTTCCGCCCGGCTGAACATCGACTCGCCGCAAAAAATCTGTCCGAGCGCCAGACCATACATGCCGCCAACCAGGCGTTGATCCTGCCAGACCTCAATTGAGTGCGCATGGCCCAGCTCATACAGGCGCAGCCAGGCGCGTTTCACTTCAAAGGTGATCCAGGTGCCTTCCTGACGCCCGCTGGCGCAACCTTCCACCACCTGAGCAAAGGCGTGATTCATGGTGACGCGATAGGGCGAACGGCGATGGAAGCGCGCCATGCTGCGGCTGAGATGAAACGACTCCGGCAGCAGGACCGCGCGTGGATCTGGCGACCACCATAAAATTGGATCGCCGGGCGAAAACCACGGAAAAATCCCGCGCTGATAGGCATTCATCAGGCGGGCAGGGGAGAGATCGCCGCCCATGGCCAGCAGGCCGTTTGGCTCACGCAGCGCCATCTCCGGCGGCGGGAAATTGAGCGAATCCCGGGAAAGTTGTACCAGTCTCATGGCGTCGGTCACCCTCAGGCTAAACGCATAGACTATAGCGCAAAGCGCTGCTGGAAACGCCAGTAGCGTCCCGCTTTTGAGATTAATTCGTCATGGCTGCCGGATTCGATAATCTGCCCACCGTCAAGCACACAGATGCGATCCATTTTTTCCAGTCCGCTCAGGCGATGCGTCACCATGATCAGCGTTTTTCCCTGGCTAACCTGCTGTAGTAACGTGAGAATCTGCTGCTCGGTCGCGGCATCCAGACCTTCGGTCGGCTCATCCAGCAGCCACAGGTCGCCATCGTTCAGCAGCGCACGGGCAATCGCCAGCCGGCGCAATTCACCACCGGACAGCGGCCGGCCGCCTTCACCCATCCATGTATTTAGCCCTTCGCTGTGCTGCGTCAGATGCGCCAGCCCAACCCGCTGCAATACGTCAATCAGCTGTGCATCGCTGGCCTGTGGTGCTGCCAGCAGCAGATTAGCGCGCAGCGTCTGGCTGAACAGATGGACGCGCTGTGTGACAACGCTGATGCGCTGACGCAGGCTGGCTTCGTCCCACGCCGCCAGATCAATCCCGTTCAGGCGAATCGTGCCGCGCTGCGCTTCCCAGCCGCGCGTGATCAGCGCCAGCAGGCTGGATTTTCCGCAGCCGGTCGGACCCAGCAGTGCCAGATGTTCACCGGCTGCTAACGTCAGGGAGAAATTGTGCAGCACCGCTTCTGGCCGCTGCGGATAGCTGAAGTCGATCTGCTCCAGCGTCAGGCTGAGGCCGCGCTGCGTCGCAACCGGTTGTGTCGGGAAGTGAATGGCTGGCGGTTGATCGATGATCTCCTGCACGCGCTGCGCCGCGTGCGTCACCTGCGCCAGTGGCAGAAATGCGCCGGCCACCGGTGCCAGCGCTTCAAACGCGGCCAGCGCGCAAAACACAAACAGGGCAATCAGTGCACCCGGTGTGCTATTGGTGCCGACCCCGCTGGCGGCCAGCCACAGCAGCAGCGTAACGGTACTGCCGGCGATCAACGTAAGCAGGCTCTGCGCCACCGCCTGCAGCCGGTGTTGCTGCTGCTGCGCCTGTTGCCACGCACGTTCTTCCTGATCCAGCCGCTGTCGCCACAGCGCCGCCGCGCCGTAAATCTGCAGCTCGGCCAGTCCGCTGAGCCAGTGCGTCAGTTGCAGGCGCCAGCGAGCCTGGTAACGGGCAATGTGCGCGCCGGTGCGCGCGCCGAGTCGCCAGAAAAGCGGCGGCATCAGCAGCAGCGTCAGCAACATGATCGCCCCAAGCAGCAGCGCCAGTCGCATATCGAGTAGCGCCAGGCCACAGGTCACCACCACAATCACCACCGCCGCACCCAGCAGTGGAGAAATAACGCGTAAATAGAGATGGTCGAGGGTATCAACATCGCTGACAAATCGGTTCAGCAGTTCGCCGTGACGAAAGCGCGCCAGCTGCGCCGGTGCCAGCGCCATCAGCCGGCTGAAGGTAAAGACGCGCAGATGCTGCAGCACGCGGAAAGTGGCGTCGTGGCTCACCAGCCGTTCAAAATAGCGCGCGGCGGTGCGGGTGATTGCCGCGCCACGCACACCAGCTGCGGGCAGCATGTAATTGAAGCTGTACAAGCCGGCGACGCCAGCCAGCGAAGAGGCAGCAAGAAACCAGCCGGACAGCGTCAGCAAGCCGATGCTGGCGAGCAGCGTGACAATCGCCAGCACCACGCCAAGACCTAAACGCCACGGATGGCGGCGATACAGGCGCAGGAAAGGCAGTAACGTGCGCATCAGGCAATCTCCTTCTGACGATGCTGCGCCAGCTCGCGCAGCGGGCCGGCTTCAGCGATCAGCTGTTGCCAGTGGCCCTGCTGCACCAGTTGTCCGGCCTGCATCACCCACACCTCATCCCATTGGTCGAGGGCGTGCAGCTGATGGGTAATCATTAACGTAGTTTGCTGCTGTGCGGCCTGCTGTAGCGCGCCCATCACGTGCTGCTCACTCTGGCTGTCGAGCCCGGATCCCGGTTCGTCCAGCAGCAGCAGGCGGGCCGGTTTCAGCAGCGCCCGCGCAACGGCGATGCGCTGTGCCTGCCCAACGGACAGGCCGATGCCGCCATCGCCAACTGGCGTATCCAGCCCCTGCGGCAGACTCGACAAAAATTCGCTGACGCCAGCGCGCTGCAGCACGGCGGTCAGCGTGGCCTCGTCCACCGGCGTGTCAGTGAGCTGGAGATTGTCACGCAGCGTCGCCGCCGGCAGCTGCGGATTTTGTCCTACCCAGGCCAACTGCTGCTGCCAGCTGCTGCGGCTGATGTCGCGCAGTTCCTGGCCGTTAATGCACAGTGAACCCTGGTAGGGCAGAAAACCGAGCAGGACATTCATCAGCGCACTTTTTCCGGCGCCGCTTTGCCCGACCAGCGCCACGCGCTGACCGGGAGTAAGGCTGAAATTCAGCGGCTGTGACAGCGCCTCGCCGGTGGCGGTCATGATCACCAGATCCTGCGCCCGTAGGGAGAGTGGCGCGTCAGCACCCAGCGTCTGCGTGGCCGCCTGCGGCGCGCGCTGGGGCGTTTCGCGCAGGAAGGTATCCAGCGCGTCTGCGCCGCCCACCGCCTGCGCTTTGGCATGGTAAAAGGTGCCAAGATCGCGCAGCGGCTGGAAAAATTCGGGGGCAAGAATCAGCGCGAGGAAACCGGCAAACAGCGTCACGCCGGTGCCGTAGTGGCCAAAATTGAGTTCACCCAGGTACGAGAAGCCGAAATAGACCGCGACCACGGCAATCGCCAGCGAGGCGAAAAACTCCAGCACCGCAGAGGAGAGAAAGGCGAGGCGCAGCACTTCCATGGTGCGCTGACGAAAATCCTGCGTAGTGGCGGCAATCGCCTGCTGCTCAGCGTCCGCGCGGTGAAACAGGCGCAGCGTTTCGCGTCCGCGCAGACGGTCATAGAAATCGCCGCTCAGACGCGCCAGCGCAAGAAAATTACGCCGGTTGGCATCGGCCGCACCCATGCCGACCAGCGCCATAAACAGCGGAATCAGCGGCGCGGTCGCCAGCAGAATCAGTCCGGCAGCCCAGTTTATAGGGAAAATGGCGATCAGGATGGCGCAGGGCACAAACACCGCCAGCGACATCTGCGGCAGATAGCGCGCGTAATACTCCTGCATCTCTTCAATCTGTTCCAGCAGCAGCGTTGCCCAGCTCCCGGCCGGTTTGCCCTGAATCCAGGCCGGACCGAGCGCGTTCAGCCGGTCCAGCACCTGTTGCCGCAGTGCACGGCGAATCGCCACGCCAGCCCTGAAACCGGCCATCTCACGACCATAGTGCAGCGCGGCGCGCAGTGCGAAGCACAGCAGTAGTAACAGGAAATCACTCACCAGTTCAGCGCGGGGTTGCTGTTCCACCAGCAGTTTTTGCAGCAGGGAGGCCAGTAGCCAGGCCTGGGCGATGAGAATTAACGCCGCAGCAAAACCTGCCAGCGAGGCCAGTCGCAGGCTGCGTGCGCCATGATGACGTTGCTGGCGTAACCAGCGCAGCAGTTCGTGTTGCCGTGATTTGTTCATGCGAAGCCGTTTGATCACCGTGACGAGAGGCAAAATCCGACGCTAAATGCCGGACAGACGGGTGGCAGAACTGTAGCACGCAGGCGATAAAAAAGGCGACCAAAAGTGGCCGCCTCAGTGCAATTATGATCAGATAATTAACAACTTACTTATCGTTTTTAACCAGACCATCCAAATAACGTTCCGCATCCAGCGCGGCCATACAGCCGGTACCGGCAGAGGTAATGGCCTGACGATAGATGTGGTCCATTACGTCACCGGCAGCGAACACGCCCGGCACGCTGGTCTGCGTCGCATTGCCCTGCAGGCCGGACTGCACTTTGATATAGCCGTTTTCCAGATCCAGCTGGCCATCGAAAATCGCCGTGTTCGGACTATGACCGATGGCGACAAACAGGCCCGCCACTTCCAGCGAGATCGGAGCTTCACCTTTGGTTGACGAAAGTTTCAACCCGGTGACGCCCATCTGATCGCCTACCACCTCGTCCAGCGCGCGGTCAGTGTGCAGCACGATGTTGCCGTTACGCACTTTCTCCATCAGGCGGTCAATCAGGATTTTCTCAGCGCGGAAGCTGTCACGACGGTGAATCAGGTGCACTTCAGAAGCGATGTTCGCCAGATAGAGCGCCTCTTCAACGGCCGTGTTACCGCCGCCAATAACCGCGACTTTTTGGTTGCGATAGAAGAAACCATCACAGGTGGCGCAGGCCGATACCCCTTTGCCTTTGAATGCCTCTTCTGACGGCAGGCCAAGGTAGCGCGCTGAGGCACCGGTCGCGATGATCAGCGCATCCGCCGTGTATTCGCCGCTGTCGCCGGTCAGGCGGAACGGACGGTTCTGCAAATCAACCGTGTGAATATGGTCAAAGATGATTTCGGTGTTGAACTTCTCAGCATGCTCCTGCATGCGTTCCATCAGCGCAGGGCCGGTCAGATCGTGCGGGTCGCCCGGCCAGTTTTCGACTTCAGTCGTGGTGGTGAGCTGGCCGCCTTTTTCCAGTCCGGTAATCAATACCGGGTTCAGGTTAGCGCGGGCGGCATAAACCGCTGCGGTGTAACCGGCAGGGCCGGAGCCCAGAATGAGCAGCTTACTGTGTTTGGCCGTACTCATGCGTTCCTCAGTGTGTGTCTGACAACATAGTTTTCGATTGTAGGGAAATTACTGTCGCAAAAAAAGGTTTCAGCAATTTTGTTAACAATCACTGCAAGCGGCGTAGACGATGAATGGCAATTCTGCACGCGCGCTGCGCCAAAAGGGGGCATTGCTCGGCAATTTGTGGTGCAGCTGTATAAAAATTCTCATTTAAAAACAGCAACCCAGTACGCTGTCTGGCATCTTGTACTGAATTTGGATGTTTTACTTTGACAATCGCCTGCGCTTTTGCGAAAACATTGTCAGAAGCAGAGAAAATTTAGCGGTTCGAAACAGAATTTCAGCTCTGTTTTGCGCAATTTCGCCAAATAAACTCAGCCTGACATTGGTAATGACGCATGATGTGGACAGACAGCATGCGTCATACGGATGGTCGCGTTACTGCACAGGCTTAAAGACTTCACTTCAGTAAGGCCCTGAACATTGAACGTTTTCAGGGTTTGGCAGGTAAAGGGAAGGAATTAAGAGAGACAATAATAATGGTAGACAACAAGAAACGCCCCGGAAAAGATCTGGATCGGATCGACAGAAATATTCTGAATGAACTGCAGAAAGACGGTCGTATTTCCAACGTTGAGCTTTCAAAACGTGTCGGCCTCTCGCCAACACCTTGTCTTGAACGCGTACGTCGCCTGGAACGTCAGGGTTTCATTCTGGGCTACACCGCGCAGCTGAACCCGCACTATCTCGATGCTTCACTGCTGGTATTCGTTGAGATTACTCTGAATCGCGGCGCGCCGGATGTGTTTGAACAATTTAACGCCGCCGTACAAAAACTTGAGGAAACTCAAGAATGTCACCTCGTTTCCGGTGACTTTGACTACCTGTTGAAAACCCGCGTGCCGGATATGTCCGCCTACCGTAAACTGCTGGGTGAGACCTTGCTGCGCCTGCCGGGCGTCAACGACACCCGTACCTATGTGGTGATGGAAGAGGTCAAACAGAGCAATCGTCTGGTGATTAAGACCCGGTAACGCAGGGCAGGTGCAAAGCTTGCAGGATTTCGGTACACTCCTGTGAATTCATACAGGACCAGCGTCAGGCAAGCCTGGCGCTGTTGCCTTCTTAATTTACAGGCACCTGGAGAGTTCTCTTGAGCCAGGAATATACAGAAGATAAAGACGTTTCATTACAACCACTGAGCAGCGGACGTCGGCTGCTGGAAGCGTTGCTCATCCTGGTGGCCTTGTTTGCCATCTATCTGATGGTGTCGCTGGTTAGCTTTAATCCCTCCGATCCCAGCTGGTCACAAACCGCCTGGCACGAGCCGATCCACAATCTGGGCGGCAGCGTGGGCGCATGGCTGGCCGATACCCTGCTGTTTATTTTTGGTGTGATGGCCTACGCCATTCCGCCAGTGATTATTGGTCTGTGCTGGATTACCTTCCGTCAGCGCGATCGTCAGGATTACATCGACTATTTTGCGGTGGGCCTGCGGCTGATTGGCGTGCTGGCGCTGGTAGTGACTACCTGCGGACTGGCTGCGCTGAACGTGGACGATATCTGGTATTTTGCCTCTGGCGGCGTAATTGGCAGCCTGGTGAGCAATGCGATGGCGCCGTGGTTCAGCGGTGCCGGTGGCACGCTGACGCTGCTGTGCGTCTGGGCGGCGGGTATCACGCTTTATACCGGCTGGTCCTGGCTGGCGATTGCCGAGAAGATCGGCAGCGTGGTGATGGGCGTGCTGACCTTTGCCAGCAACCGCTCGCGCCATGATGAACCCTGGCAGGAAGAAGACGACTACGACGAGGCGCACCCCGACGACGCGGTTCCGCCACTGCGCGCTGCGCCGGCTCAGGACGACGAAGATGACGTACTGCTGGCTAAGCCCCGACAGGTAGCGGAACCTGTGGCTGAAGTCGCCAGCGACGATCCCCTGCTGGCGAAAGCCAGTGCGGCTACCGCGGCTGCGCTGGCCGCCACCAGTGACGCCGCACGTCAGGTGCCGTCCGTCGCTGCACCTGAGCCATCCGCACCGGCGGTAAACGTAGCTCCACAACCTGCGCCGTCACAGCTGGCTGCGGCTGCTCCGGCATCGATATCTGTTGCCAGCGCGCCTGCGGCGCCAGCTATTCCGCCAGCAGAGCCCGCGACAGCGGCTCCTCCGTTATACCGCTTCGAAGTGCCTGCTTCACCGGCCGCCGACGCCTTCTCGCTCGCTGAAGAAGACGATGGCCCGCGCATGGGTAACTGGCAGAGTGCCGATCAGGCCGCCACACCGCTGAATACGGCAGCCGCTGCCGCACTCGGTTCAGCGACGGCCGCCGCTGCTGCCCGCTCTGCGGCTTACACGCCAGCCTTTGATGTGGTGCCGGAGCGCGATTACAATCCGCAGGTGAAACAGGGTATTGGTCCGGAACTGCCGCGTCCTAACAAGGTTAAGCTGCCAACCCGGCGTGAGCTGGCCTCATACGGTATCAAACTGCCATCGCAACGCATGGCAGAAGAGAAGGCACGTGAAGAGGCCGACCAGCAGCAGCCGGAAATCAGCGCCAGCTGGCAAGTGCCACAGCCGCACGATGATGATAATGCTGCGCTGCAGGAAGCCCAGTTGCGCGAAGCGTTCCATTCGCAGCAGCAGCAGCGGTACGGCGACAGCTGGCAGCAGCAGCCGGCAGAGGAAGAAGATGAAGAGGCGCTGCAGCAGGCCCAGCTGGCGCAGCAGTTTGCTCAGCAGCAGCAACAGCGTTACAGCCAGCCTGAGCAGGAGAGCGCGCCGGTATTTAATCTGGATACCTCAGCCGCGTTTGATTTCTCTCCGATGAAAGATCTGGTTGATGACACGCCGAGCGAACCGCTGTTTACCATTGCCGCCACGCCAGAGCCGGACGTTCCGGCCCAGTGGCAGCAGCCAGCGGCACCTGAGCCGGCGGTACCCGCATCGCTGAGTGAGGAAACCAGCCCGTGGTCAACGCCAGACGACGAGGTTTACGCCGCGCCGGCTGAAACGCCGAAGCCTGTCGCCCCTGCGCAGGACAGCCTGTTCCACCCCTTCCTGGTGCGTCACGAACAGCCGCTGGAGAAACCTTCCACGCCGCTGCCGACACTGGATCTGCTGACGTCGCCGCCGGCCGAAGAGGAACCGGTGGATATGTTCGCACTGGAACAGACCGCGCGTCTGGTTGAAGCGCGTCTGGCGGATTACCGCGTAAAAGCCGAAGTGGTGGGCATCTCTCCGGGGCCGGTAATCACCCGCTTTGAACTGGATCTGGCGCCGGGCGTCAAGGCCGCTCGTATTTCTAACCTGTCGCGTGACCTGGCACGTTCGCTCTCTGCCGTTGCGGTGCGCGTGGTTGAGGTGATTCCGGGCAAGCCTTATGTCGGCCTCGAACTCCCCAATAAACATCGTCAGACCGTCTATCTGCGTGAGGTGCTGGACTGCGATAAGTTCCGCGACAACCCTTCGCCGCTGTCGGTGGTGCTGGGTAAAGATATCTCTGGTCAGCCCGTGGTGGCCGATCTGGCGAAGATGCCGCACCTGCTGGTGGCCGGTACCACCGGTTCCGGTAAGTCGGTTGGCGTCAACACCATGATCATCAGCATGCTGTATAAAGCCACGCCGGAAGAAGTGCGCTTTATCATGATCGACCCGAAAATGCTCGAGCTGTCAGTGTATGAGGGCATTCCCCATCTGCTGACGGAAGTGGTCACCGACATGAAAGACGCGGCCAACGCGCTGCGCTGGAGTGTGGTCGAAATGGAGCGCCGCTATAAGCTGATGTCTGCGCTGGGCGTGCGTAATCTGGCCGGCTATAACGAGAAGATCGAGCAGGCTGCCGCAATGGGCCGGCCAATTCCGGATCCGTTCTGGAAACCGGGCGACAGCATGGACACCACGCCGCCGGTGCTGGAAAAACTGCCGTACATTGTGGTGTTGGTTGATGAGTTCGCTGACCTGATGATGGCGGTGGGCAAGAAGGTCGAAGAGCTAATCGCGCGCCTGGCACAGAAAGCCCGTGCGGCAGGTATTCACCTGGTGCTGGCTACCCAGCGTCCGTCAGTGGATGTGATTACCGGCCTGATTAAGGCCAACATTCCGACGCGCATCGCCTTTACTGTGTCCAGTAAAATTGACTCGCGTACCATTCTCGATCAGGGCGGTGCGGAATCCCTGCTGGGTATGGGTGACATGCTCTACATGCCACCTAACTCCTCCATGCCGGTACGTGTTCACGGCGCCTTTGTGCGTGACCAGGAAGTGCATGCGGTGGTGCAGGACTGGAAAGCGCGTGGGCGGCCGCAGTACATCGACAGCATTACCGCCGGTGAAGAGAGTGAAAGCGGTGGTGGCGGCCTGGACGGCGATGAAGAGCTGGATCCGCTGTTTGACCAGGCGGTGGCGTTCGTGGTGGAGAAACGCCGCGCGTCGATATCCGGTGTGCAGCGCCAGTTCCGTATTGGCTACAACCGCGCGGCGCGGATTATCGAACAGATGGAGGCGCAGGGCATTGTCTCGGAGCCGGGCCACAACGGTAACCGTGAAGTGCTGTCACCGCCACCTCACGAAATGTAAGACTTTTCTCCGCAGTGTTATACCGGGCCAGTGTAAACTGGCCCGTTGTTTATCTGTGGTCCGATCCCCATATCATTGGGAGCTTTCGGCTTTTTCTCCTGTCGAACTGACGGAGCGGCGACTACGGTTAATGCAGTAAGTGTCAGGAAACCATGAATAAGGAATCGTATCAGATGAAATTTCGCGTTATTGCCTGTGGCCTGCTGGCCGGTTTTGTTGCTTCTTCTGCCCTGGCGGATGCTTCCAGCGATCTGCAGCAGCGCCTTAATAAAGTGAACAGCTTCCATGCCAGCTTCAGTCAGAAGGTGACTGACGGTAGCGGCGCAAATGTGCAGGACGGCGAAGGCGAACTGTGGGTAAAACGTCCGAGCCTGTTTAACTGGCACATGACTGCACCGGACGAAAGCGTGATTATCTCCGACGGTAAAAATCTGTGGTTCTATAATCCTTTTGTGGAACAGGCGAGCGTTAGCCTGCTGCAGAATGCCACCAGCAACACGCCGTTTATGCTGATTGCGCGTAACCAGCCCTCTGACTGGCAGCAGTACAACATTAAGCAGCAGGGGGATAATTTTGAGCTGACGCCTAAAAGCAGCGATGGCAACCTGAAACAGTTCACCATCAATGTCACTTCCGCAGGCACCATCAATCAGTTCAGCGCGATCGAGCAGGATGGACAGCGCAGCAGCTATCAGCTGAAGAGCCAGAAAAACGGCGCTATCAGCCCGGATAAATTCACCTTTACGCCGCCAAAAGGGGTAACGGTGGACGATCAACGTCAGTGAGGTGAGGGTGAGTAACCTGTCGCTGGATTTTGCACCGTCAAATGAGTTCAGACCGCTGGCTGCGCGTATGCGGCCAGCGACGCTGCAGCAATATATTGGTCAGCAGCATCTGCTCGCGGCCGGTAAGCCGTTGCCGCGCGCTATTGAAGCGGGTCAGCTGCACTCCATGATCTTATGGGGACCGCCGGGTACCGGTAAAACCACGCTGGCGGAGATCATCGCGCATTACGGCAAAGCCGATGTCGAACGCATTTCAGCGGTGACTTCCGGCGTTAAAGAGATCCGCGAGGCCATTGAGCGCGCGCGGCAGAATCGCCAGGTGGGGCGTCGCACTATTCTGTTTGTTGATGAGGTGCATCGCTTCAATAAGAGCCAGCAGGATGCGTTTTTGCCACACATTGAAGACGGCACCATCACCTTCATTGGCGCAACCACGGAAAATCCTTCTTTTGAACTGAACTCGGCACTGCTGTCGCGCGCCCGCGTTTATCTGCTTAAATCGCTGACCAGCGCGGATATTGAACAGGTGCTGGATCAGGCGATGCAGGATAAAACGCGCGGTTACGGCGACAGCGATATTCTGTTACCGGACAATACCCGGCGCATGATCGCTGAACTGGTCAATGGTGATGCACGACGCGCACTGAATACGCTGGAAATGATGGCCGATATGGCTGAGCTCAATGCGCAGGGACAGCGGGAGCTAACGCCACAGCTGCTGAATGAAGTGTCGGGTGAACGCGCGGCGCGTTTCGATAACAAAGGCGACCGCTTTTACGATCTCATCTCGGCACTGCACAAATCGGTTCGTGGTTCAGCCCCGGATGCGGCGCTTTACTGGTACGCGCGCATCATCACTGCCGGTGGCGATCCGCTGTACGTGGCGCGGCGGCTGCTGGCGATTGCTTCGGAAGATGTCGGTAATGCCGATCCGCGCGCCATGCAGGTAGCAATTGCCGCGTGGGACTGTTTTACCCGCGTCGGGCCTGCGGAAGGGGAACGTGCAATTGCCCAGGCAATTGTTTATCTGGCCTGTGCGCCAAAAAGCAATGCTGTTTATACCGCCTTCAAAGCGGCGATGCGTGATGCGCGTGAGTTCCCGGATTACGATGTGCCGGAACATCTGCGTAATGCACCGACGAAGCTGATGAAAGAGATGGGCCTCGGCAAAGAGTACCGTTACGCGCATGACGAACCCAATGCCTATGCGGCCGGCGAGGTGTTTTTCCCGCCGGAAATGGCGCAGACCCGCTACTATCAACCCACCAATCGTGGCCTTGAAAGCAAGATCGGTGAAAAACTCGCCTGGCTTGCTGAACAGGATCAAAATAGCCCGATAAAACGCTACCGCTGATAAACGCGTTACGGTAAGGTGAGCAAGGATTTCAATGCATTCCGGTGGAATGCATCCCTCCATTCGTTCAATCAACCTTTTATTACACAGGATAAGCATGCTCGATCCCAATCTGCTGCGTAATGAGCCAGACGCAGTCGCAGAAAAACTGGCACGCCGGGGATTTAAACTGGATGTGGATACGCTGCGCTCCCTCGAAGAGCGTCGTAAGGTTTTGCAGGTAGAAACTGAAAACCTGCAGGCTGAGCGTAACTCCCGCTCCAAATCCATCGGTCAGGCCAAAGCACGTGGGGAAGATATCGAGCCGCTGCGTCAGGAAGTGAACGCGCTGGGCGAACGCCTGGATGCGGCGAAAGCAGAGCTGGATACCCTGCAGAACGAAATTCGTGACTTTGCGCTTGCGCTGCCTAACCTGCCGGCCGATGAAGTGCCGCTGGGTAAAGATGATAGCGAAAACCAGGAAGTGAGCCGCTGGGGCCAGCCGCGCCAGTTCGATTTCCCGGTGAAAGATCATGTTGAGCTGGGTGAAGCGGTCAAAGGGCTGGATTTCGCCTCGGCGGTGAAACTGACCGGTTCGCGCTTTATCGTGATGCAGGGCCAGATTGCCCGTCTGCATCGCGCGCTGAGCCAGTTCATGATCGATCTGCACAGCCAGCAGCACGGTTATCTGGAAACTTACGTGCCGTATCTGGTGAACCACGAGACGCTGTACGGTACCGGTCAGTTACCAAAATTTGGTGAGGATCTGTTCCATACCAAACCGCTGGGCGAAGAAGCAGGCAGCAGCAACTATGCGCTGATCCCGACCGCCGAAGTGCCGCTGACTAACCTGGTGCGCGATGAGATCGTTGAAGAGGAATCTCTGCCGATCAAACTCACTGCCCACACGCCTTGCTTCCGTTCCGAAGCCGGTTCTTACGGCCGCGACACGCGCGGTTTGATCCGTATGCACCAGTTTGACAAAGTGGAGATGGTGCAGATCGTCGCACCGGAAACCTCCATGGACGCGCTGGAAGAGCTGGTCGGCCATGCGGAGAAAGTGCTGCAGCTGCTGAACCTGCCGTACCGTAAAGTGCTGCTGTGCACGGGTGACATGGGCTTCGGCTCAGCCAAAACCTATGACCTGGAAGTCTGGCTGCCGGCGCAGGACACCTACCGTGAAATCTCCTCCTGCTCGAATATGTGGGATTTCCAGGCGCGCCGCATGCAGGCTCGCTGCCGCAGCAAAACGGATAAAAAACCGCGTCTGGTGCACACGCTGAATGGTTCAGGCCTGGCGGTGGGGCGTACGCTGGTAGCCGTGCTGGAAAACTATCAGCAGGCGGATGGTCGCATTGCAGTGCCGGACGTGCTGCGCCCGTATATGGGCGGGCTGGAATATATCGGCTAATTTGCACTCATGCACTAACCCGGCTCAGGCCGGGTTTTTTATTTCTTAAGCGCGTCAGTCATTATTTTTTAACCGGAATTAATCAGAAATAAACGTTATCGTCATCGCTGCGCGTCAAACCATCAAAAATGTATAAATTCATGTAGATAGATTCAGATATAAGACCTTTCTGTAGTCCTGTAACCCGCTGAAGATAAAAATAATAAATTGTTCAGCAGCAAAATGTGCGGCGCTGTTTTTTTGCACATTGACTTTGCCATCGCCAATGGCAAACTGCGCGCAAATCTGTTCATTTCTTTTGGTTTTATTCCCTATGTCAACCTGGTCGCGCCCCGTCCTGCTGCTGCTTTGCGGCTTAATGCTGATGACGGTGTCTATTGCTGTGCTTAATACGCTGGTGCCGCTGTGGCTCACCCATGATCAACTGCCGACCTGGCAGGTGGGCATGGCGAGCTCTGCTTATTACACCGGTAACTTACTGGGCACCTTGCTGGCGGGCTGGTTGATTAATCGCTATGGCTTCAACCGCTGCTTTTACCTTGCCAGCGTGTTGTTCGCGCTGGCAACCATGGGCATGGTGCTGCTGGACGGCTTCTACAGCTGGACGTTGCTGCGCTTCACCGCGGGCGTAGGCTGTGCACTGATTTGGGTGGTGGTTGAGAGTGCACTATTGTGCAGCGGTACCGTGCGCAATCGCGGTCAGCTGCTGGCCGCTTATATGATCATCTATTATCTTGGCACCGTTGCCGGTCAGCTGCTGGTGAGCCGTGTCTCGACAGAGCTGCTGCAGGTCATTCCCTGGGTGAGCGCGCTGATCGTCTGCGCCGTGCTGCCCGTGGTGTTTGTGCAGGTCAACGCTGGTGCGGCTACTGAAGAAGCTTCAACCGGGCGTATCTGGAGCATGCTGCGCCGCCGCAGCTCGCGGTTAGGTATCAACGGCTGCATTATCTCCGGTATCGTTCTCGGTTCGCTTTACGGCCTGATGCCGCTTTATCTTTCGCATCAGGGCATGAGCGATGCCACCGTGGGTTACTGGATGGCGCTGCTGGTCAGTGCCGGGATTGTCGGTCAGTGGCCGGTAGGGCGTCTTGCCGACCGCTTTGGTCGCCTGATGGTGCTGCGCGTGCAGGTATTCGTGGTGATTCTGGGTGCGATTGCTATGCTGAGCGGAACGGCAATGGCACCGGCACTGTTTGTGCTGGGGCTGGCTGGCTTTACGCTTTATCCGGTGGCGATGTCCTGGGCGTGTGAAACGGTGGCGCATCATGAACTGGTGGCGATGAATCAGGCGCTGCTGTTCAGTTATACCGTTGGCAGTCTGGTCGGGCCGGGGATGACCGCGATGCTGATGCAAAACTATTCCGATCGCCTGCTGTTTGTGATGATTGCGGTGGTGGCGCTGGTCTATCTGGTGATGCTGCTGCGTAAAGCCGATCAGCACGCAACACCGGTGGCGCATGCCTGACGGCGGTGCTTAAACGGGACATTCGCAACCTGTCGCAAATGTCCCGGCGGTTACGCCTCTGTTTCTTGCCGGCGAGGCCTTAGCTACAGGCCAACCGTCTTAATACATGACGTTATGGCCGTAACCGGCAAGAATATTTTTCACCCGCTCCATGGTCTCTTTCGTTGGCGGCTTCACGCCTTCCAGCTTGTACTCTTCACCCATCGCAATCCATTTATGCTTGCCGAGTTCGTGATAAGGCAGCAGCTCGATCTTCTCAATGTTAGTCATGTCTTTAGAAAATTCACCGAGGCGATGTACCGAATCGTCATCGTCCGAATAACCCGGCACCACCACATAGCGAATCCAGGTCCTTTTACCGCGCTTTTGCAGATAGCGGGCGAAATCCAGCGTGCGGTGGTTTGACACGCCGACCAGAATCTCATGAATATCATCGTTGATCTGCTTGAGATCGAGCATCACCAGGTCAGTTGCATCAAGCAGTTCATCGATTACCGGATCGTAACGGCGCACAAAGCCGTTGGTGTCGAGGCAGGTATGGATGCCCTCGGCCTGGCAGGCGCGAAACCAGTCGCGCACAAATTCAGCCTGCAGAATGGCTTCACCGCCGGATGCTGTCACGCCGCCACCAGACGCATTCATAAAGTGGCGATACGACAGCACATCCCTCATCAGCTCATCGACGGTGATCTCCTTACCGCCGTGAGTGTCCCAGGTATCGCGGTTGTGGCAGTACAGGCAGCGCATCAGGCAGCCCTGGAAGAAGGTGATAAAACGGATGCCGGGACCGTCAACGGTGCCGCAGGATTCAAACGAGTGGATACGACCGATGGTTGACATTGCGATGTATTCTCCGGTTCAGCCTGGCGTGCAGGCGGCACAATCTGTGTTGTGCTCTGAGGATGTAAGTCGGTTTTGCCAGACTGCCTGCAAAAGCAGACTGGCAAAACTGGCTTGTGGAGAAAAGGCTCCCGCAGGAGCCTTTCGATTACAGTGAGGAGGATTACAGCGACTGAGTAAAGGTACGGGTAATCACATCCTGCTGCTGCTCTTTCGTCAGCGAGTTGAAACGTACGGCATAACCGGAAACGCGGATGGTCAGCTGTGGATATTTCTCAGGGTGCTCCATGGCATCCAGCAGCATTTCACGGTTCATGACGTTAACGTTCAGGTGCTGGCCGCCCTCGATACTGGCTTCGTGATGGAAGTAACCATCCATCAGGCCAGCAAGGTTGGTTTTACGCACGTTATCATCTTTGCCCAGCGCATTCGGTACGATAGAGAAGGTATAAGAGATACCGTCTTTGGCGTAGGCAAATGGCAGTTTGGCCACGGAAGTCAGTGAAGCGACAGCACCTTTCTGGTCACGGCCATGCATTGGGTTGGCACCTGGTCCAAATGGCGCACCGGAGCGACGACCATCCGGGGTGTTACCGGTTTTCTTACCGTATACCACGTTGGAGGTGATGGTCAGTACCGACTGCGTTGGCACCGCATTACGGTAGGTCTGCAGTTTCTGAATTTTCTTCATGAAACGTTCAACCAGGTCACAGGCCAGGTCATCCACGCGCGGATCATTGTTACCGAACTGCGGATATTCACCTTCAATTTCGAAGTCCACTGCCAGACCATCGGCGTCCCGGACAGGTTTCACTTTGGCATATTTAATCGCTGAAAGTGAGTCCGCGGCGACTGACAGGCCCGCGATACCACACGCCATGGTACGATAAACGTCACGGTCGTGCAGTGCCATCAGCGCGGCTTCATAACTGTACTTATCATGCATGTAGTGGATGATGTTGAGTGACGTGACGTACTGTTTTGCCAGCCAGTCCATGAAGTGGTCCAGACGCGCCATCACGGTGTCATAATCCAGCACATCGTCAGTGATTGGCGCTTCTTTCGGGCCGACCTGCATTTTCAGCTTCTCGTCCACACCGCCGTTGATTGCGTACAGCAGTGTTTTAGCCAGGTTGGCACGTGCGCCGAAGAACTGCATTTGTTTACCGACAATCATCGGGCTCACGCAGCAGGCGATGGCGTAGTCATCATTGTCAAAGTCCGGACGCATCAGGTCATCGTTCTCATACTGCAGCGATGAGGTGTCGATGGAGACTTTTGCCGCATACTTTTTGAAGTTAACCGGCAGTTTCTCAGACCACAGGATGGTCATGTTTGGTTCCGGTGATGGACCCATGGTGTACAGCGTGTTCAGGAAGCGGAAGGTGCTTTTCGTCACCAGCGTACGACCGTCAACGCCCATACCTGCCAGTGATTCAGTGGCCCAGATTGGGTCGCCAGAGAACAGCTCATCGTATTCCGGCGTACGCAGGAAGCGCACCATACGCAGTTTCATCACCAGATGGTCAATCAGTTCCTGTGCCTGCTCTTCGCTCAGTTTACCGGCTTTGATATCGCGCTCGATGTAAACGTCAAGGAAGGTGGACACGCGACCAAACGACATCGCGGCACCGTTTTGTGATTTCACTGCTGCGAGGTAACCGAAGTAGGTCCACTGTACTGCTTCCTGCGCGGTGGTGGCTGGCAGGGAGATATCAAAGCCATATTTGGCGGCCATCTCTTTGATCTGGCCCAGTGCGCGGTGCTGTTCAGAAATCTCTTCACGCAGGCGAATGGTGGCTTCGAGATCAACGCCATTTTCCATGTCACTCTGCAGTGAGTTGAACTGAGCCACTTTGTCTTTCATCAGGAAGTCGATGCCGTACAGCGCGACGCGACGGTAGTCACCGATAATACGACCGCGGCCATACGCATCTGGCAGACCGGTCAGCACGCCGGATTTACGGCAGCGCAGGATATCCGGGGTGTAAACGTCAAACACGCCCTGGTTGTGGGTTTTGCGGTAATCGGTGAAAACTTTCTTCAGCGCCGGGTCCAGCTCGCGGCCGTAAACTTTACAGGAGCCTTCCACCATTTTAATGCCGCCAAACGGGATAATGGCGCGTTTCAGCGGGGCTTCAGTCTGCAGACCAACGATGGTTTCCAGCGATTTGTTAATATAGCCCGCATCGTGTGAGGTGATGGTAGACGCTAAATCAGTGTCGAAATCAACCGGTGCATGGGTACGGTTTTCAATTTTGATGCCTTCCAGCACGCTGTCCCACAGTTTGGTGGTGGCTGGCGTCGCGCCGGCGAGGAATGCTTCGTCACCTTCATACGGCGTGTAGTTTTTTTGGATGAAGTCACGGACGTTGACGCTGTTCTGCCATTCACCGGCGCTAAATCCTTCCCAGGCTGACGCCATTTTTTCATTCAGTTCGGACATGATATACCTGCCTTATTTAGGGAGACTGTAACGTATGGCGCGCTGCTCAGCACGCCCGTACTTAATGACTCAGTGCGCGGACTCACCGTCGCGCAGATAGATAACCCAATAGGTCAACCCGACTAACAGACCGCCGCCAATGATGTTGCCGATGGTCACGGGAATCAGGTTATTAACAATAAAATCGCCAATGCCCAGTGCAGGAAATTGCGCCGCGCTGGCACCGGTCATTTGCCAGAATTCCGGACTGGCAAAATCGCGAATCATGATGGCCATCGGGATCAGGAACATATTGGCGATGCTGTGCTCAAAGCCGCTGGCTACGAACATCGCAACCGGTAAAATCATCGCTACCATTTTGTCGAGCAGGCTACGGCCGGAGTAGCTCATCCACACCGCCAGACACACCATCAGGTTAGCCAGTGTACCGAGGCTTACCGCTTCGATAAACGTATGATGCATTTTGTGGTCGGCGGTCTGTAAGACATTCAATCCCCAGGCACCATTTGCGACCATATGCTCACCGGCCAGCCAAATCAGCGCCACAAAAAACAGCGCGCCGCACAGGTTGCCAACGTAGACATTGAGCCAGTGACGACCCAGTTGCAGCCAGGTAATGCGTCCGCTGGCTTTAGCCACCACAATCAGCACCGTTGAAGTAAACAAATCAGCGCCACAGACGACAACCAGCATTAAACCCAGTGAAAAGCAGATGCCACCGATCAATTTGGCCATGCCATACGGCATAGTGCCGCTGCCGGTGGTGGCGGTGATATAAAACACAAAGGCAATGGAAATAAAGACGCCAGCAGTGATAGCCAGAAAGAAGGTGGTTAAGGGATGTTTAGTCGCTTTATAGACACCGGCATCTTCTGCGACTTTTGCCATCGCCGCCGGTAATAATGAATTAAAAGGGTTGTCAGCTTTCACACTAACGCTCTCCAGAAATTGTCTGTAAAGATACTAACAAAGGAGTATAGGTCAGGAGTTGATGTGGATCATATTTGCCGAAACGGCAGGGTTAAGCAAAGCCGTAAAATGGCCAAAAATTCAAGTAATCTATTGAAATTTATTAAATAAATAATTTTTAATTTATGCAAAATAAGTTGAAGTCGCGGCTGGCTTAAGGGCTATTTTGTTAAATGCTGTTTATCAATGATAGTGAATTGTTATTTATTATTTTCTGCGCCCGATGAATTTTCAGCGGCATAAAAAAAGGGCACTGGATACTGCCAGTGCCCGTTAATTTTCAGGCTAATTGGTCACAGACAAAATGCGCCGATTTATTTCGCAGACCAGTAACGACGTTTTGCCGCCTGTAATTTTTCATACGCGGCCAGCAGTGCCTGATGCGCCGGAAACGCGTGCATATCGCGGTCAACCACCTGCAGACCGTAGAATGGTGCCTCACCGCTGATGGCAGCCGAAGCGGCGTCAACGGCGGCTTCGCCATACATGCGCACAAAGGCGCGATGATACTGCAGCGGATCGCGATCTTCTTCCATCGCCAGCAGCAGCAGAGTCTGCAGGCAGCGATAGTAGTTGGCACGCTCAGGGCTGAAGATCGACTGGTTGAACTCCATGGTCCATTCCGTCCAGATCAGCGCCTGATCCAGATCGCCACCGGCCAGCGCCAGCATCGCTTTCAGCTCGCCAATACGCAGCGTGAACCAGCCGTTGTCCTTCCCGGTCGCCAGCCCCAGCAGTTCACGCACGCGGGTGAAGTCATCATGACCTTCTTCATCCAGCTGTTCGATCAGAGCCAGATACTCCTCGGGTTGCCACTGGGTTGCCGGCAGGGACAACAGCGTTTCACGCAGTGATGCACCCATGTTGTTGTTAGCCAGCAGCAGGTCTTCGGCAGGGTAAATATCAGACATGCCTGGTACGATAATGCGGCAGGCGTAAACGCCGAGGTGTTCGTAGTCGGCGATATACACTTCTTTATCTTCCGCGCGGAAGATCGCCATCAGCGTATCGAACTCTTCATGGGTGGTGCCGGCAAAGCTCCAGTCGACAAAGGGATAGTCGGCATCGTCTTTGAACATATCCCAGGAGATCAGACCGCTGGAATCAATGAAGTGGGTTTCAAGGTTAGCGTGTTCAGCCACTTCTTCATCATCGAAGGTGGGCGGGGTAAACACGTCGAGATCTTTCAGGCCGCGGCCCTGCAGCAGTTCGGTGACGGTACGTTCCAGCGCGACACCAAAGTCCGGATGGGCGCCAAAAGAGGCAAAACAGGTGCCGTTAGCCGGGTTGAACAGCACCACACAGATCACCGGATAGTTGCCGCCCAGCGAAGCGTCATAGGAGAAAATCGGGAAACCTTCCGCTTCAAGACGATTGATAGCCTCCACCACGCCAGGATAGCGCTGCATCACCGCTTCAGGAATTTCCGGCAGGCTGATGGATTCCGCAATAATGCGGTTTTTAATATGGCGCTCAAACACTTCGGATAAGCCCTGTACGCGCGCTTCATTGGCGGTGTTGCCAGCGGACATGCCGTTAGACACATACAGGTTGCCGATGATGTTCATCGGAATGTAAACAGTTTGCTGATCGGACTGGCGGGTAAATGGCAGGCCGCAAATACCGCGATCGGCATTACCAGACTGCAGATCCACCAGGTCAGACGCGCTCAGGCTCTGTTCCGGATCGTAAAACTTACGCAGGCGTGCATCCAGAATGCCTTCCGGCAGGCTGTCATCGTCGGTCAGCGGGAACCATTTCTCGTTCGGGTAGTGCACGAAGTCGCCGTTAGCGATGGTTTCGCCCAGCCAGAAATCGGCAAAGAAGTAATTGGTTGAGAGGCGCTCAAAATATTCGCCCAGCGCTGAGGCCAGCGCCGCTTTTTTACTGGCGCCTTTACCGTTAGTAAAACAGAGCGGGCAGTCGCGGTCGCGAATGTGCACAGACCAGACGTGCGGCACCGGGTTCAGCCAGGAAGCTTCTTCAATGTTGAAACCCAGATCCTGCAGTTTCTGCTGGAAGCGTGCGATGGAGTCTTCCAGTGCGGCGTCTTTACCTGGAATAAACGTTTGCGTCATGGTGGCGCTCTCTCAAGTCGATGGTTGGGCGTAAAGCGCGCAATAATACGGGTTTTGCGCCTGCTTCGCTATTGCTCCGCCAAATTTCTCAACGCATTGTTACGGCTTTTTCGCGCTCTGGCAGCTGTCTGATTTTACTTCACCGCGCTGCCTCACAAAATTCCGTGGCTTATTACATTTGTGACATAAGCTGCGGTGGAGCGGGATCTGGAAATGTGATCGCTGCCGGATAAATGATTGCAGCCATCCGGAGGCAATGATAAAACCGATGGGGTATTCATAACCGTTCGATATGACAATGGTGAGGGGAAATGGCGCAGGTTTATAATTTTAGCTCCGGACCGGCAATGCTGCCGGTGGAAGTGCTTCGTCGTGCAGAACAAGAACTGACAAACTGGCATGGCTTAGGCACCTCGGTGATGGAAATCAGTCACCGCAGCAAAGAGTTTATTGAAGTCGCGGAAGCGGCGGAGCAGGATTTTCGCGATCTGCTGAAAATCCCGGCCAACTACAAAGTATTATTCTGCCATGGCGGCGCGCGTGCGCAGTTCGCGGCAATCCCGGGCAACCTGCTGGGCGATGCCAGCCGCGCGGATTACATCGACGGCGGCTACTGGGCGCACAGTGCTATTAAAGAAGCAGAAAAATTCTGCTCGCCGAACGCCATTGACATCAAAACCACCCGTGAGGGTAAACGCGCACTGTTACCGATGCGTGAATGGCAGCTCAGCGATGATGCTGCTTATGTGCATTTCTGCCCGAATGAAACCATCGACGGTATTGCCATCGATGAAGAGCCAGACTTCGGCGATAAAGTGGTGGTGGCCGATCTCTCTTCGACCATCCTGTCCCGCCCACTCGACATCAGCCGCTACGGCGTGATTTATGCCGGCGCGCAGAAAAACATCGGTCCCGCTGGCCTGACGCTGGTGGTGGTGCGTGATGACCTGCTGGGCAAAGCGCAGCGCTGGGTGCCCTCCATTCTCGACTACAAAGTGCTGGCCGAAAACGATTCGATGTTTAACACGCCGCCGACGTTTGCCTGGTATCTCTCCGGCCTGGTGTTCAAATGGCTGAAAGAGAAGGGCGGTGTAGCAGAGATGGACAAGGTTAATCAGGCGAAAGCCGATCTGCTGTACGGCGTGATTGATAGCAGCAGCTTCTACCGTAACGACGTCGCCAGTGAAAACCGTTCCCGGATGAACGTGCCTTTCCAGCTGGCCGATGCTGCGCTGGATAAGGTGTTCCTTGAAGAATCACTGAAGGCGGGCCTGCATGCGCTGAAGGGGCACCGTGTGGTTGGCGGTATGCGTGCCTCGATCTACAATGCGATGCCGCTGGAAGGCGTTAAAGCGCTGACCGAATTCATGGTCGACTTCGAACGTCGTCACGGTTAATTATCTACTTTAGTGCCAGCCTGCCCGGCTGGCATCAGACCCTGTCACTGGACAGGGTCTCGTATTTCTGGAGATTTGGTTTCACATGCAGGACTCCCTGACTTTACAGCCGATTGCCCGCGTTGACGGCACGGTAAACTTACCGGGCTCAAAAAGCGTATCAAACCGCGCCCTGTTACTGGCCGCGCTGGCGAACGGCACCACGCGCCTGACCAACCTGCTCGACAGCGATGATGTTAAACACATGCTTAATGCGCTGCAGGCGCTGGGCGTCAGCTATACCCTGTCAGCCGATCGCACCGTGTGTGAAGTGGTCGGCAATGGTGGACCGCTGCGTGCCGAACAGCCGCTGGAATTGTTCCTGGGCAATGCCGGAACCGCGATGCGTCCGCTGGCGGCAGCACTGTGCCTCGGCGAGCAGTCGGTGGTGCTGACTGGCGAACCGCGCATGAAAGAGCGTCCGATCGGCCATCTGGTCGATGCGTTACGGCAGGGCGGCGCGCGCATTGATTACCTCGAACAAACCGACTATCCGCCGCTGCGTCTGAACGGCGGATTTACCGGCGGCGAAGTCAGTGTCGATGGCAGCGTTTCCAGCCAGTTCCTGACGGCGCTGCTGATGACCGCGCCGCTGGCACAGAACGACACCACGATCACCATCAAAGGCGAGCTGGTTTCCAAACCCTACATTGATATCACTCTGCACCTGATGCGTTGCTTTGGCGTGGACGTTGATAATCAGCACTACCAGCGCTTTGTGGTGAAAGGTCAGCAGCAGTATCAGTCGCCGGGTGATTATCTGGTGGAAGGCGATGCGTCGTCAGCGTCCTATTTCCTTGCCGCTGCGGCAATTCGCGGCGGTACGGTGCGGGTTACCGGCATTGGCCGCAATAGCGTGCAGGGCGACATCCGTTTTGCCGATGTGCTGGAGAAGATGGGAGCAGTGATCGAGTGGGGCAACGATTATATTGCCTGCACGCGTGGTGCGCTGAACGCCATTGATATGGACATGAACCATATTCCGGATGCGGCAATGACAATCGCTACCACCGCGCTGTTTGCTGAAGGCACCACGCTGATGCGCAACATCTATAACTGGCGCGTAAAGGAGACCGATCGCCTGGCGGCCATGGCGACCGAGTTGCGTAAAGTTGGTGCGGAAGTGGAAGAGGGGCACGATTTTATTCGCGTCACACCGCCTGCGCAGTTACAGCACGCCGATATCGGCACGTACAACGATCACCGTATGGCGATGTGTTTCTCGCTGGTTGCGCTGTCCGACACGCCGGTAACCATTCTCGATCCCGGCTGTACGGCGAAAACCTTCCCGGATTACTTCCAGCAGCTGGCAAAAATCAGCCACGCATCCTAATCCGCCAGCCCGGTACCGCTGTGCCGGGCTTCTGAACCCTCTGCTGGCCTCACTGGCGGGAAATTGTTCTGAAACTGTCGAAATTTCTGGCGCTGTCTACGCTAAAGGGTAACCAAGCGGACGCGGGCAGCGTATAATGCCGCGCAATCCAGACAGCCAAGAAGGCTGATCATCAGCACGCAGCAACAGGAGAGAACAATGACGGCAATCGCCCCGGTAATTACCATTGATGGCCCAAGCGGCGCGGGTAAAGGGACTTTATGTAAAGCGATGGCGGAGTCGTTGCAGTGGCACCTGCTGGATTCAGGGGCTATTTATCGCGTACTGGCTCTGGCCGCGCTGCATCATCAGGTGGATATCGAGTCGGAAGAAGCGCTGGTGCCCATGGCGGCGCACCTTGACGTGCGTTTTCTGTCGGTAGACGGTGAAATGCAGGTAGTGCTGGAAGGTGAGGATGTCACCGGCGAAATCCGCACCCAGGAAGTGAGCAATACGGCGTCGCGCGTGGCGGCATTTCCGCGCGTGCGTGAAGCCTTGCTGCGCCGACAGCGTGCTTTCCGCGAGGAGCCGGGTTTAATCGCCGATGGACGTGATATGGGCACCGTGGTTTTCCCAGACGCGCCCGTTAAAATTTTCCTCAATGCCAGCTCCGAAGAGCGTGCGCATCGCCGTATGCTACAGTTGCAGGAAAAGGGCTTTAGTGTTAACTTTGATCGCCTTTTATCCGAGATAAAGGAACGCGACGACCGCGATCGTAACCGCGCCATCGCGCCTTTAGTGCCAGCCGCTGATGCTCTGGTGCTGGATTCAACCAGCATGACCATTGAGCAAGTGATTGAAAAGGCACTAGATTATGCCCGCCAGAAGCTGGGCATTTAATCTTTTCGGCGACCGAATTATTGTAGTAACCCTGTGCCAGGGAAGCGGTGCAGGGCATGTGAAACAACCCCATCCGACAATGACGTCAGGTGGACGTTAAATTGAAGAATCCTAAGATTATCAATATGACTGAATCTTTTGCTCAACTCTTTGAAGAGTCCCTGAAAGAAATCGAAACCCGTCCGGGTTCCATCGTTCGTGGCGTCGTTGTTGCTATCGACAAAGACGTCGTGCTGGTTGATGCGGGTCTGAAATCTGAATCTGCTATCCCTGCAGAACAGTTCAAGAACGCAGCCGGCGAACTGGAAATCCAGGTGGGCGACGAAGTTGACGTTGCTCTGGATGCAGTAGAAGACGGCTTCGGTGAAACCCTGCTGTCCCGTGAGAAAGCTAAACGTCACGAAGCTTGGATCACGCTGGAAAAAGCTTACGAAGACGCTGAAACTGTTACCGGTGTTATCAACGGCAAAGTTAAAGGTGGCTTCACAGTTGAGCTGAACGGTATTCGTGCGTTCCTGCCAGGTTCACTGGTTGACGTTCGTCCGGTCCGCGACACTCTGCACCTGGAAGGCAAAGAGCTTGAATTCAAAGTAATCAAGCTTGATCAGAAGCGTAACAACGTCGTGGTTTCTCGCCGCGCGGTTATCGAATCTGAAAACAGCGCTGAGCGCGATCAGCTGCTGGAAAACCTGCAGGAAGGCATGGAAGTCAAAGGTATCGTTAAGAACCTCACTGACTACGGCGCATTCGTTGACCTGGGTGGCGTTGACGGCCTGCTGCACATCACCGATATGGCGTGGAAGCGCGTTAAGCATCCAAGCGAAATCGTCAACGTGGGCGACGAAATCACTGTTAAAGTGCTGAAGTTCGACCGCGAGCGTACTCGTGTATCTCTGGGCCTGAAACAGCTGGGCGAAGATCCATGGGTCGCTATCGCTAAGCGTTATCCGGAAGGTACCAAACTGACCGGTCGCGTGACCAACCTGACTGACTACGGCTGCTTCGTTGAAATCGAAGAAGGCGTTGAAGGCCTGGTACACGTGTCTGAAATGGACTGGACCAACAAAAACATCCACCCATCTAAAGTTGTCAACGTAGGTGATGTGGTTGAAGTTATGGTTCTGGACATCGACGAAGAGCGTCGTCGTATCTCCCTGGGTCTGAAGCAGTGCAAATCTAACCCATGGCAGCAGTTCGCAGAGACCCACAACAAAGGCGATCGCGTTGAAGGTAAAATCAAGTCAATCACTGACTTCGGTATCTTCATCGGCCTGGACGGTGGCATCGACGGTCTGGTTCACCTGTCTGACATCTCCTGGAACGCGACTGGCGAAGAAGCCGTTCGTGAGTACAAGAAAGGCGACGAAATCGCTGCCGTTGTACTGCAGGTTGACGCAGAGCGTGAGCGTATTTCTCTGGGCGTGAAGCAGCTGGCTGAAGATCCATTCAACAACTACATCACCCTGAACAAGAAAGGCGCAATCGTGACGGGTAAAGTCACTGCAGTTGACGCTAAAGGTGCTACAGTAGAATTAGCTGACGGCGTAGAAGGTTACCTGCGCGCTTCTGAAGCTTCTCTGGACCGCATCGAAGACGCCACTCAGGTTCTGAGCGTAGGCGACGACGTTGAAGCGAAATTCACCGGCGTTGACCGTAAGAACCGCGTTGTGAGCCTGTCTGTTCGTGCTAAAGACCAGGCTGACGAGAAAGAAGCTATCAACACTGTTAACACCAAACAGGAAGATGGCAACTTCTCTAACGCAATGGCTGAAGCGTTCAAAGCGGCTAAAGGCGAGTAATCGACCCGAAGCACCGGACGATGAAAATCGTCCGGTTTCGGTAAAAGCTGTCATACCTTTCCAAACAGGGATTAACCGGAGGTTACATGACCAAGTCAGAACTGATTGAAAGACTTGCTGGCCAGCATACTCATATCCCGGCGAAAGTCGTTGAGGATGCGGTCAAAGAGATGCTCGAGCACATGGCCACTACGCTGGCCCAGGGCGAGCGCATTGAAATCCGGGGATTCGGCAGCTTTTCTTTGCACTACCGCGCACCGCGCACTGGTCGTAACCCGAAAACGGGTGACAAAGTGGAACTGGAAGGTAAATACGTTCCCCACTTCAAGCCAGGCAAAGAATTGCGTGACCGTGCAAATATCTACGGCTAAGCCGTTACCGAACGATAAAAACGACACCTGCAGGTGTCGTTTTTTTTTGCCTCGCATTCAGGTTTGCGATCCTGCTTCCATGTTGCTGTTCATTTCCTGCAACCACCATAAACTGCGCGTAATCCCTCTCTGAAATCGACATTTAGCCGCATGCTTTTGCCTCTGCCAGCGCGCACAATGCGCGGCAATGACAGAAGAGGGCGTGCGCGTGACAATAACAGTGGTAGCCAGAATGATGCTCCTCGCGGCGCTGCCGCTGGGTATGCTGCCGCACATCCCCGCTTACAGCACCATTGTGCTGCTGTTAATAAGCGCACTGTTGCTGGCGTGTACGTCAGTAATGCTTTTACGCTACGCCGGACTGGGCTTGCTGCTATTGAGCTGGGCACTGATCGAGGCGCGTCAGACGGTCGATACCCTTGAGCAACTGACCGTGGCACCGGTGGCGGCTACGCTTCAGATAACTGCAGTGAATCTCGCGAAGAACCAGCTCACGGCGCAGGTAATCCGGGCAGGTGACCGCTACGTCTTTCCACCGTTGTTTGTCAGGCTGCGTAATGTCAGCGATGAGGTCGTCTGGTGTGCGGGACAGCGCTGGCAGATGCAGCTGCGGCTACGCGCGGTGCACGCCCGGCTCAACGAGGGCGAATTTGATCTGCAGCGTTTTGCCATTGCTAACCACAGCGCGCTGCAGGGGCGTATAGTCAGCCAGCAGGCTGAGTCTCTGCGCTGCAGCTGGCGGACGCGTTTTATCAATCATCATCTGGCGCGTTTCACCGGGTTAACGCAGCCCGCGATAGTACAGGCACTGGCCTTTGGCGTGCGTGATGCGATGACCCCGGCCCAGCGAGCCTTGCTGCGCGAAACCGGTACCGCGCACCTGATGGCCATCTCCGGCATGCATATCGCGCTGGGGGCCAGCGTAGGCTGGCTACTGGCGCGCATCATTCAGTTAGTGTTACCTGCCAGGCGAATCGGCTATCTGATGCCGCTGCTGATCAGCGGGTTAACAGCGGCAGCCTATTGCTGGATCTCCGGCAGTCATCCGCCGGCACAGCGCGCGATGCTGGCGTTGACGCTGTGGCTGGCGACGCGTATAGCTGGCTGGCAGCTGAGCAACTGGCAGGTATGGACGCTCTGCGTAGGGAGTTTGTTATGGCTTGATCCGCTGACGGTGCTGTCTGAGAGCTTCTGGCTGTCGGCGCTGGCCGTGGCGATGCTGATACTGTGGTTTCAGTGGTTTCCTCTGTCGCCACGTTTCCGCCAGCCGCGCCGCTGGCTCATGCTTCGACTGCTGCACCTGCAATTGGGCATGATGATTCTGATGGCGCCGCTGCAGATCTTTCTGTTCCACGGGCTCAGCCTGAGCGCGCTAGTAGCCAACCTGCTGGCAGTGCCAGTGGTGTCGCTGATTACCGTGCCGCTGATTCTGCTGGCGATGCTGTTGCCGCTACCTGCAATCGCCGTTCCGCTATGGCAGCTGGCCGATCTGTCGGTCAGCCTGGTGATGCATGGGCTGGCGTGGCTGCCCGCCGGCTGGTGGCGCTGGAGCGATACGCTGCCGGCGGTGCTGCTGCTCTGGGCCGGGTTGGCGCTGTGGCGCAGCGGCTTGTTCGCGAAGGCGCTGCTGCCCTGCTGCGCGCTGTTGCTCTCGCTGTGGTTCTGGCGCAGTAATGCCCAACAGGACGACTGGCAGATTGACATGATCGATATCGGACATGGTCTGGCGGTGGCGATCAGCCAGGGAAATGAGGTGATGCTGTATGACAGCGGACCCGGCTGGGCAGAGGACAATGCAGGCGTGCGGGTTTTGTTACCCTGGCTGCACTACACCGGGCGCCAACTGCGAGGAGTGATCCTGAGCCACAAGCATCTCGATCACCGTGGTGGATTAGCCGCGCTGCAACAGGCGCAGCCTGGTCTGCGGGTACGCAGCGCGCTCGGCGAGCCCGGGCATCTGCCGTGCTATCGCGGCCAGCAGTGGCAGTGGGGGCGTTTGCACTTTCACGCGCTATGGCCGCCGCGCGCGCAGACCGCCGGGCAAAATAACGACTCCTGCGTAGTGCGCGTGGATGATGGTCAGTTTAGCCTGTTACTGACCGGGGACATCGAGCTGGAGGCGGAGCGCAAGCTGGTCGCCCTGGAAAAGGGCGGCTTACAATCTACGGTTATCCAGGTGCCCCATCATGGCAGCCGGAGCTCCTCCGGCCCTTTACTGTTACGGAGTGTTGCCGGGCAGGCGGCGCTGGCTTCGCTGGCGCGCTATAACGCCTGGCGTATGCCCGCCATCGCCGTGGTCCAGCGTTACCGCGAGCAGGGCTATCGCTGGTATGACACTGCGCAATCAGGCCAGATTCACATCGCGATACGGCAGGGTCGCTGGCAGATTAAGGGGTTAAGAGAGCAAATAATCCCCCGCTGGTATCATCAGTGGTTTGGCGTCAAACGCGATTCCAGGTAGAATGAGCGGCTATTTCAAACAGCGTGAATAAATAATGCATCAAGACAAAGACCTCTCAACGTGGCAGACATTTCGCCGACTCTGGCCGATGATTGCACCGCACAAGGCTGGCCTGATTGTGTCCGCCGTGGCGCTGATACTCAATGCGGCAGGCGACACCCTAATGCTCTCCCTGTTGAAACCTTTACTGGATGATGGTTTCGGCAAAGCCGACAAATCCGTTCTGCTGTGGATGCCGCTGGCGGTCATCGGCCTGATGCTGATCCGCGGCGTAACCAGTTATATCTCCAGTTACTGCATCTCATGGGTCTCCGGCAATGTGGTGATGAACATGCGCCGTCGCCTGTTCGGCCACATGATGGGCATGCCGGTTGCATTCTTTGACCAGCAGTCTACCGGTACGCTGCTGTCGCGGATTACCTACGATTCTGAACAGGTGGCCTCTTCCTCCTCCAGCGCGCTGGTGACGGTGGTACGCGAAGGCGCATCGATCATTGGCCTGTTCATCATGATGTTCTACTACAGCTGGCAGCTGTCACTGATTTTGATCCTGCTGGCGCCGCTGGTCTCTTTTGCCATCCGCACCGTATCCAAACGCTTCCGCAGCATCAGCAAAAATATGCAGAACACCATGGGGCAGGTAACCACCAGTGCTGAGCAGATGCTGAAAGGGCACAAAGAAGTGCTGATTTTTGGCGGACAGGAAGTGGAAGCTGAGCGTTTTTCGCAGGTGAGCAATAAAATGCGCCAGCAGGGCATGAAACTGGTCTCGGCCTCTTCGATTTCCGATCCGGTGATCCAGCTGATCGCATCGCTGGCGCTGGCTTTTGTACTGTATGCGGCCAGCTTCCCGAGCGTGATGGATACCCTGACTGCCGGTACCATTACCGTGGTGTTCTCGTCGATGATCGCCCTGATGCGCCCGCTGAAATCACTGACCAACGTCAATGCCCAGTTCCAGCGCGGCATGGCGGCCTGTCAGACGCTATTCACCATTCTGGATAGCGAGCAGGAGATCGACAACGGCAAGCGCGAAATCACGCGTGCGAAAGGGGACGTTGAATTTCGCAACGTGACCTTTACCTATCCGGGCCGCGACATTCCGGCGCTGCGTGATATTAATCTCACGCTGCCCGCGGGTAAAACCGTGGCGCTGGTGGGCCGTTCCGGCTCGGGTAAATCCACCATGGCCAGCCTGCTGACGCGTTTTTACGATATCAACGAGGGCGAGATTCTGCTGGATGGTCACGACCTGCGGGAATACACCCTGCGATCGCTGCGTAATCAGGTGGCGCTGGTCTCGCAGAATGTCCATCTGTTCAACGACACCATTGCCAATAACATCGCTTATGCGCGCAACGGTGAATACACCCGCGAGCAAATCGAGCAGGCGGCGACCATGGCGCACGCCATGGACTTCATCAACAAGATGGATAACGGTCTCGATACGGTCATTGGCGAAAACGGCGTGCTGCTGTCTGGCGGCCAGCGTCAGCGTATCGCCATTGCCCGTGCGCTGCTGCGTGACTGCCCGATTTTGATTCTCGACGAAGCCACTTCGGCGCTGGATACCGAATCCGAACGCGCCATCCAGTCGGCACTGGACGAGCTGCAGAAGAACCGCACGTCGCTGGTGATTGCGCACCGTCTCTCCACCATTGAAAAGGCCGACGAAATCGTGGTGGTCGAGGATGGGCGTATCGTTGAGCGCGGCACCCATGAGGTGCTGCTGGCGCAGAAAGGCGCTTACGCGCAGCTGCACAAACTGCAGTTCGGTCAATGATTGAACGTATCTGGAGCGGACGCTCGCCGCTGTGGCTGCTGTTGTGGCCGCTGAGTCTGCTGTATGGCGCTATCACCTGGCTGATTCGCCTGAGCTATCAGCGCGGCTGGCGTACCCGCTGGCGCGCGCCCTGTCCGGTCATTGTCGTTGGCAACCTGACCGCAGGCGGCAACGGTAAAACACCGCTGGTGATTTGGCTGGTGCAGGCGCTGCAACAGCAGGGGCTGCGTCCGGGGGTGGTGTCGCGCGGTTACGGCGGTAAAGCGGAACGCTATCCGCTGCTGGTCAATCAGGATAGCGCGACGGAACAGGCTGGTGATGAACCGGTGCTGATCGCCCAGCGCACCCAGGTGCCGGTGGCAGTGGCACCGCAGCGCCGGCTGGCAATCGAGGCCCTGCTGGCGGCGCATCCGCTGGATGTGATTGTGACGGATGATGGCCTGCAGCACTACGCGCTGCAGCGCGATCGCGAAATCGTGGTGGTGGATGGCGTGCGCCGCTTTGGCAACGGCTGGTGGTTACCGGCCGGACCGATGCGTGAACGCGCATCGCGGCTGGCGCAGGTAGATGCCGTGGTGGTCAATGGGGGCAGCGCACAGGCTGGCGAGATCGCCATGACGCTGCAGCCGGGTCTGGCGGTCAATCTGCTGACCGGCGAACAGACTGCGCTGACGCAGCTGCCGCCAATTGTCGCGATGGCCGGCATCGGTCATCCGCCGCGTTTCTTCACTACGCTGCAGCAGCAGGGCGTGCAGCCGGTGGCAGAGATAGCCTTTGCCGATCACCACGCTTATAGCGAAGAAGAGTTACGCAGCCTGACTCAGGATGCACAGTGCCTGCTGATGACGGAAAAAGACGCGGTCAAATGCCGCCATTTTGCCCGCGCTAACTGGTGGTATCTGCCGGTGGATGCGCATCTGGCGGGCGCGCCGCTGGCCGCATTGCTGGCCGATCTGACGCAACTCTGTACGGCTGCGCGCGACGCCCGGTCGCGCTAACCATTCAAAGGGACGACGTAATGACCAGCACGCATTCCCTCTCTCTGCAAACCGCCCGCAATCTGCACCTCTCTGCCCAGGGCCTGCTACGCCCGCCGCGCCGTCAGGCGCGTTTTGCCGATATTCACGCCTGTGTGCGGCAGATGTCGCTGCTGCAAATCGATACCATTAATGTGGTCGCGCGCAGTCCGTATCTGGTGCTGTTCAGCCGCCTGGGCGCTTTTCCTGCTGAGTGGCTGGAGCAAACGCTGGCGGCGGGCGCGCTGTTTGAATACTGGGCGCATGAAGCCTGTTTTATCCCTTTTGAAGATTATCCGCTGCTGCGTCACCGCATGCTGGCTCCGCAGCGCCTGGGCTGGAAATACAATCAGCAATGGGTGGATCAGCATCAGCAGGAGATCGCCGATCTGCTGCAACATATCGCCGCCACCGGTCCGGTTCGCGCCGCTGATTTTGCCAGTGACAAGCACACCAAACCCGGCTGGTGGGCGTGGAAGCCGCACAAGCGACATCTGGAGAACCTGTTTAGCGCCGGTGAGCTGATGGTTGTCGGGCGCCGTAACTTCCAGCGCGTCTACGATCTGCGTAGCCGGGTGATGCCGCACTGGCGCGACGAGCAGCATGCGCTGAGCGAGAACGAGGCGGTGATGCAGATGCTGGATCACAGCGCGCGCAGCCTCGGCATTTTCCGCGCCAGCTGGCTGGCCGATTACTACCGGCTGAAACGTGCGCCCATCGCACTCTGGCTGGCGCAGGCCGCTGAGCAGGGAGTGATTCAGCGCGTCGAGGTTGAGCAACTGGGTGAGATGTGGCTGCACCATACACTGCTGCCGCAACTTGCGCAGCCGCAGGCCGCCACGCACAGCGCGCTGCTGTCACCGTTTGATCCGGTGGTATGGGATCGCCGCCGCGCGCTTGAGTTGTTTAATTTTGATTACCGCATCGAGTGCTATACGCCGGAGCACAAACGTAAATACGGCTACTTTGTCCTGCCGCTGCTGCACCGCGGCGTACTGAAAGGGCGCGTCGATGCCAAAATGGATCGCCAGGCGCAGCGCCTGATTCTGCGAGCCTTCTGGCTGGAGCCCGGCGTGCGGATGAGCCAGCAGTTTCTCGCCGATGTGCATAAAGCCATTAACCGCTTCGCCGCCTGGCAGGGCGCCAGCGAAGTGGTGCTGGAAAACGCGCCTGATGAGCTGCGGGCCGCCTGGTCCACGCGCTGGCACGTCAGCATATAAGCCGATGGCGGCGCGCCGTCCCTGATTGCGCTATGGTATGCTAATCCTCTGACGTATCGGTCCTGAAAGGAGAAAAGTATGGATCACCGTTTACTTGAGATTGTGGCCTGTCCGGTCTGCAACGGAAAACTGTATTACAACAAAGAGCAGCAGGAGTTGATCTGCAAACCCGACGGCCTGGCGTTCCCGGTGCGTGACGGTATTCCGGTATTGCTGGAAGTAGAAGCGCGCACCCTGTCCGTTGAAGAGATTCATCCATGAGTTTCGTGGCGATTATTCCGGCACGCTACGCCTCCACGCGCCTGCCGGGCAAACCGCTGCTGGATATTCACGGTAAACCGATGGTGGTGCACGTGATGGAACGTGCACGCGAGTCCGGCGCCGAGCGGGTGATTGTGGCCACCGATCATCCTGACGTGGCGGCGGCGGTGACCGCTGCCGGCGGGGAAGTCTGCATGACGCGCGCCGACCACCAATCTGGTACCGAGCGTCTGGCCGAGGTGATTGAAAAGTATCAGTTTGCTGACGATACCATCATCGTGAACGTGCAGGGCGACGAGCCAATGATTCCGGCCGAGATTGTGCGTCAGGTTGCGGACAATCTGGCCCAGGCGGATGCCGGCATGGCCACGCTGGCGGTACCGATTCACGAGGCAGAAGAGGCGTTCAATCCCAACGCGGTAAAAGTGGTCACTGATGCCAGCGGCTATGCGCTCTATTTTTCACGTGCGACCATTCCGTGGGATCGCGAACGTTACGCGCAGTCGCGTGAGCAGATTGGCGACACGCTGCTGCGCCACATCGGTATCTATGCCTATCGCGCCGGTTTCATCCGTCGCTATGTGGCATGGCAACCCTGTGCGCTGGAGCAGATCGAGTTGCTGGAGCAGCTGCGCGTGCTGTGGTACGGCGAAAAGATCCACGTGGCGGTAGCGGCCACCGTGCCGAGCGTCGGTGTGGATACGCCTGACGATCTGCTGCGCGTGCGAGAAGCGATGCAGGTATAATCGTCAGCGGCCAGCGACCCGGCTGGCCGCAAAGTTTGATCTGGCGCTAAGTTTCGCGCCGTCATGACCTCCAGGATGGTGCAATGAGTTAACTCCGGAGGACTCTTCCATGGAACAACTCCGTGCAGAACTGGCGCTGGTGCTGGGCGAAGGCGTCAGCCGGCTGGAAACCATCAGCGAACAGGCACAATCGCGTCTTTACGCCCTCTATGATGACCACGGTAAGCCGATGCCGCTGGTGGCCAAATATTTTCGTCATCAGGGACGCGCCGCGCTCGAAGCGAAAAAACTCACCATGCTGGCGCATGAAGGGCTGATTACGCTGCCCACGGTGTACGGCCTGGTTTTGAGTCAGCAACCGCCGGCGCATGAAATGCTGCTGCTGGCGCGCTTAAATGGCGTATCGGCCGAAGCGCCGGCGCGCACGGCAGCGCGCTGGGAGCAGCTGTGTGAACAGATTGTCGAAGGGCTGCTGGCGTGGCACCGCATTGACAGCCATGGCCTGGTCGGCAGCGTTGACAGCGTGCAGGAAAATCGCTGGCCGGCATGGTATCGCCAGCGGGTGGAAGTGCTGTGGTCCACGCTGGGCTATCTGTCGCCCCCTCGATTTACCCACGCCGATCGCCAGATTCTGTTTCGCAGTCGCGAACAGCTGGCGCAGCTGTTTGCCGGCTTTGACGACCCGTGTGTGCTGATGCACGGCAATCTGCGTCTCGCCAGTATGCTGAAAGACCCGCACAGCGATCAGCTGGTGGCGATGACCCAGCCGGGCACCATTTTGTGGGCACCGCGTGAGTATGAGCTGATGCGCCTGGCGGAAAACGGTGCTGAAGCATCGCTGCTGCAGCACTATTTACAGCGTGCGCCGGTGGATGAGGGTTTCGTCTGGCGCCGCTGGCTCTACCAGCTGTGGGATTGCGTTGACACGCTGGTCAGCAGCGGCCAGTTTGACCGGCCGCGCTTTGACCATGCCCGCGCACAGCTACTCCCCTGGCTCGGCTGAAGGTTCGCCACTGCCGCGCAGCCGCTGCCAGATCAGCCCCAGCGTTTCGTACACCGCGCGCTGGCTATGGCTGAGCCACAGCGGCGAGGGCAGTGTGCGATCCCAGACGCTGATCGGTGAGGTGATCGCCAGCTGGTTAGCCGGTGCCGGTAGCGGATTCAGGCCGGCGCTCTGGAAAAAGTGCATGGCGCGTGGCAGATGGTTGGCAGACGTCACCAGCAGAAACGGATGCTGCCCGATGGTCTGCTTCACCGCCAGCGCTTCTTCGCCGGTGTCATGCGGCTGATCCAGCACGATGATGGCATCGTCGGGCACGCCAAGGCTGCGCGCCACCTCAGCGGCAACGCTGGCGTTACTGCGCGGATTGTAGCCCGCAGCGGCACCGGTGAAGATCATTTTGGCCTGAGGATAGCGTCGCCACTGGCGAACGCCTTCGGTCACGCGCGGCAGGCTGTTGTTCAGCAGGTTGGAGCTTGGTGCCCACTGCCGGTTATAGGTGTAACCCCCGCCCAGCACCACGATATAGTCCACCGGCTCGCTGCCATTCCACGTGGCATACTGGTTTTCCAG
This sequence comes from gamma proteobacterium symbiont of Axiagastus rosmarus, assembly GCF_059730925.1. Lineage (NCBI taxonomy): Bacteria > Pseudomonadati > Pseudomonadota > Gammaproteobacteria > gamma proteobacterium symbiont of Axiagastus rosmarus. Next base: position 2,638,931 of record NZ_AP035925.1, on the reverse strand, counting down.
CGGGGCCAGCAGCCGATCGGCCACCGGTTGCAGGCTCAGCAGTAACAGCATCAGCCAGCTCAATGAGATAAGGATTTTGCCGCTTTTTTGCCAGCGGCTGAACCAGAGCAGTAAAAGTCCTGCCGCCATAAGCGTTAACAGCAATGGCAAAGGCAGTAGCATCGCGCCAATCCATTTTTTTAAGGCAAAAAACATCGAAAACGTCTCCTTTTGTCCGAAAAAACAGCAGCCAGACAGTTACTGCGGCATGAAAGGTTCATTCTTGTCGAGCCTGTGACAAAATAGCACAAGTTGAATGCAGCAAAGCGGAGCCATCACCATGCAGGATCGTAACTTTGACGATCTGGCGGATAAATTCTCGCAAAATATTTATGGCACCCGTAAAGGCCAGGTGCGTCAGGCGATCATCTGGGATGAGCTGAACGCCATTCTGCCGACGCTGCCCGCTGGCCCGCTGGCGGTGCTGGATGCCGGTGGTGGTGTCGGTCAGATCTCCAGCGGTCTTGCTGCGCAGGGACATCAGGTACTGCTGTGCGACCTGTCGGGCGAGATGCTTAAGCTGGCCGCCGCCCATGCGCACAGCGCAGGTGTGAGCCACAACATGCAATTCAAACAAATTAGCGCGCAGCAGGTTGGCGAACATTTGGATAAGCCGGTGGATCTGGTATTGTTTCACGCTGTGCTTGAGTGGGTAGCGGATCCGCTGGCGGTGCTGCAGGCGCTGTGGCATACGCTGAAACCCGGTGGTGTGCTGTCGCTGATGTTTTATAACGCGCACGGCCTGACGTTCCGCACCCTGACGCTCGGCAATTTCGGCTATCTGCGCGCCAACATGAACAAGCGCAAAAAACGCACGCTGTCACCGGATTTCCCCCGCGATCCTGACGATGTACAGCGCTGGCTGACGCAGTGCGGATTTATCACCGAGCAGCGTGCCGGTATCCGCGTGTTCAGTGACTACATGAAGCCGCAGCCCGGCGCCGGGAAGAGCGTTGAGGAAATTATTGAGATGGAACGGCGCTACTGTCGTCAGGAGCCCTTTTTGAGCTTAGGGCGCTATATCCACGTGACTGCGCGCAAACCCAGGTAGAAGGATCAACTATGAGCGAATTTTCCCAGACGGTCCCCGAACTGGTGGCATGGGCGCGCAAGAATGACTTTTCCCTTGCGCTGCCGGTAGAACGTCTGGCGTTTTTGCTGGCCATCGCCACCCTCAACGGGGAGCGCATGGACGGCGAGATGAGTGAAGGTGAGCTGATTGACGCCTTTCGTCACGTCAGCAAAGCGTTTGAACAAACCCACGAAACCGTTCAGGTCCGTGCCAACAACGCCATCAACGACATGGTGCGTCAGCGCCTGCTTAACCGCTTTACCAGCGAGCTGACCGAAGGTCACGCCATCTATCGTCTGACGCCACTGGCGATCGGCATCACCGACTATTACATTCGCCAGCGCGAATTTTCCACGCTGCGCCTGTCGATGCAGCTGTCGATTGTCGCGCAGGAGCTGAAGCGCGCCGCCGACGCCGCCGAGGAAGATGGCGACGAGTTTCACTGGCATCGCAACGTCTTTGCGCCGCTGAAATATTCGGTCGCGGAAATCTTCGACAGCATCGACATGACGCAGCGCCTGATGGATGAACAGCAGCAGGCGGTAAAAAGCGATATCGCCGATCTGCTGAATAAAGACTGGCGCGCGGCCATCTCCAGCTGTGAGCTGCTGCTGTCGGAGACCTCCGGCACGCTGCGTGAACTGCAGGATACGCTGGAAGCGGCAGGCGACAAGCTGCAGGCTAACCTGCTGCGGATTCAGGACGCCACGCTGAGCAGCCCGGATCTGGGCTTTGTCGACAAGCTGGTGTTTGACCTGCAAAACAAGCTTGATCGCATTATCAGCTGGGGCCAGCAGGCTATCGATCTGTGGATCGGTTACGACCGCCACGTGCACAAATTTATTCGTACCGCCATCGACATGGATAAAAACCGCGTGTTCGCGCAGCGTTTACGCCAGTCGGTGCAGAACTATTTCGATCAGCCGTGGGCGCTGACCTACGCCAATGCCGACCGTCTGTATGACATGCGCGATGAAGAGATGACGCTGCGTAACGACGAGGTGATGGGCGAGCTGCCGCCGGAGATGGAGTACGAAGAGTTTAACGAAATCCGCGAGCAGCTGGCGGCGATGATTGAAGAAGCGCTGCAGATTTATAAGCAGCAGCAGAAGCCGCTGCATCTCGCCACGGTGATGCGTGACTATCTGGCGCAGTATCCCCGCGCGCGCCACTTCGACCTCGCACGCATCGTCATCGATCAGGCGGTGCGACTCGGCGTGGCCGAAGCCGATTTAGCCGGTCTGCCTGCGGAATGGCAGACCATCAATGATTACGGAGCCAAGGTGCAGGCACATGTCATCGACAAATATTGAACAAGTGATGCCGGTCAAACTGGCGCTGGCACTGGCAAACCCGATTTTTCCCGCGCTTGATAGCCAGTTACGCGCCGGCCGCCACATTGGTATTGAAGAGCTGGATAATCACGCTTTTCTGATGGATTACCAGCCGTTCTTAGAAGAGTTTTATGCGCGCTACAACGTTGAGCTGATCCGCGCACCGGAAGGGTTTTTCTATCTGCGTCCGCGCTCAACCACGCTGATCCCGCGCTCGGTGCTGTCCGAGCTCGACATGATGGTGGGTAAAATTCTCTGCTATCTCTACCTGAGCCCGGAGCGGCTGGCCAACGAGGGCATTTTCACCCAGCAGGAGCTGTACGACGAGCTGCTGTCGCTGGCGGATGAAAGCAGGTTGCTGAAGCTGGTTAACCAGCGTTCCACCGGGTCGGACCTGGATCGCGCCAAACTGCAGGAGAAGATGCGTGCGTCGCTCAGCCGTCTGCGCCGTCTCGGCATGGTGTGGTTTATGGGCAACGACAGCAGCAAGTTCCGCATCATGGAGTCCGTTTTCCGCTTTGGTGCGGATGTGCGCAGCGGTGACGATGCACGTGAAGCGCAGCTGCGTCTGATTCGTGACGGTGAAGCGATGACGCTGGAGAACGCACCGGTCGCCAGTGAGAGCGACGAGGCAGAAAATGACAGCGAACACGACGCGAGCGAGCGCGCGGAGGATGAACAGGCATGATTGAACGCGGTAAATTTCGATCGCTCACGCTGATCAACTGGAACGGTTTCTTTGCCCGCACCTTTGATCTGGATGAGCTGGTCACCACGCTGTCCGGCGGTAACGGTGCCGGTAAATCGACCACCATGGCGGCGTTTGTTACGGCACTGATTCCGGACTTAACCCTGCTGCATTTCCGTAACACCACCGAAGCCGGTGCCACATCCGGCTCGCGCGACAAGGGTCTGCACGGCAAACTGCGCGCGGGCGTCTGCTATGCGGTGCTGGACGTGGTCAACTCGCGCCATCAGCGCGTGGTGGCTGGCGTGCGCCTGCAGCAGGTGGCCGGACGCGATAAGAAAGTCGACATCAAGCCTTTCAGTATTCACGGCCTGCCGAGCGATACGCTGCCAACCGATATGCTGACCGAAATTCTCGGCAGCCGTCAGGCGCGCGTGCTGCCGCTGGCAGAAGTGAAGGAGCGGGTGGAAGCGCAGGAGGGCGTGCAGTTCCGCCAGTTCAGCTCGGTCACGGACTACCACGCCATGATGTTTGAGCTCGGCGTGGTGCCGCGTCGTCTGCGCACCGCCGGCGATCGCAGCAAATTCTACCGTCTGATCGAAGCCTCGCTGTATGGCGGTATCTCCAGCGCCATTACCCGCTCGCTGCGTGATTACCTGCTGCCGGAAAACGGTGGCGTGCGTAAAGCGTTCCAGGATATGGAAGCGGCGCTGCGCGAAAACCGCATGACGCTGGAAGCGATTCGCGTCACGCAGTCGGATCGCGATCTGTTTAAGCATCTCATCTCTGAAGCCACCAGCTACGTTTCTGCCGACTACATGCGCCACGCCAACGAGCGTCGCATCCATCTCGACGGTGCGCTGCAGCTGCGTAACGAGCTGTTCACCAGCCGCAATCAGCTGGCATCGGAACAGTATCGTCACATCGAAATGGCGCGCGAACTCTCTGAGCACAACGGCGCAGAGAGCGATCTGGAAACCGATTATCAGGCGGCGAGCGATCACCTTAATCTGGTCCAGACGGCGATGCGTCAGCAGGAGAAGATCGCGCGTTACGACGCCGATCTGGAAGAGCTGACTTATCGTCTCGAAGAGCAGAATGAAGTGGTGGCCGAAGCGCGTGAGGTGCAGGAAGAGAACGAAGCGCGCGCTGAAGCGGCGGAAATTGAAGTCGACGAGCTGAAAAGCCAGCTGGCCGATTTTCAGCAGGCGCTTGATGTGCAGCAAACCCGCGCCATCCAGTATCAGCAGGCGTTGCAGGCGCTGGAAAAAGCGCGGGCGCAGTGCCAGCTGCCGGACCTCACCATCGACAACGCCGCAGAGTGGCAGGAAACCTTCCAGGCGCGCGAAGAAGAGGCCACCGAACGGCTGCTGCGCCTGGAGCAGAAGCTGAGCGTGGCGGAAGCGGCGCACAGCCAGTTTGAACAGGCGCTGGCGCTGGTCACCAGTATTGCTGGCGAGGTAAGCCGGCAGGATGCGTGGCAGGTCGGGCGCGAATTGCTGCGCGATGCCGCTAACCAGCGCCATCATGCCGAACAGCTCTCTTCGCTGCGTCTGCGTCTCAACGAACTGGAAACCCGCCTGCGCGAGCAGCATGACGCCGAACGTCTGCTGGCCGACTTCTGTAAACGTCAGGGCCAGCAGTATGACGCTGACGCGCTGGAAGGCCTGCAGCGTGAACTGGAAGCGCAGATAGAACAGCTGAACGAAAGCGTGGCCGACGCCGGTGAACGCCGCATGCTGATGCGCCAGGAGCTGGAGCAGCTGCGCGAGCGTATCACTGCGCTGACCGCACGGGCACCGCACTGGCTGGCGGCGCAGGAGATTCTTACCCAGCTGAGCGAGCAGACCGGCCAGACGCTGAGCAGCAGCCAGCAGATCACCGAATATATGCAGCAGCTGCTGGAGCGCGAGCGTGAAACCACCGTTGAGCGTGATGAAGTGGCGGCGCGCAAGCGTGAAGTCGAGCAGCAGATTGCGCGACTGAGCCAGCCGGGCGGCGCGGAAGATGCGCGCCTGACTCAGCTGGCGGAGCGGTTTGGCGGCGTGCTGCTGTCAGAAATTTACGATGACGTGACGCTGGATGATGCGCCGTACTTCTCCGCGCTGTATGGCCCGTCGCGTCACGCCATTGTGGTGCCGGACCTGTCGCTGGTGCGCGAGATGCTCGACGGCCTGGAAGAGTGTCCGGAAGATCTCTATCTGATCGAAGGCGATCCGCAGTCGTTTGATGACAGCGTCTTTAGCGTTGACGAGCTGGAAAATGCGGTCGTTGTCAAAGTGGCGGAGCGCCAGTGGCGTTATTCGCGCTTCCCGAAAGTGCCGCTGTTTGGTCGCGCGGCGCGGGAAAATCAGCTGGAGCTGTTGAACAATGAGCGCGACCAGCTGGCCGAACGTTTTGCCACGCTGTCGTTTGACGTGCAGAAAACCCAGCGTCTGCATCAGTCGTTTAGCCGCTTTATCGGCAGCCACCTGGCGGTGGCCTTCGACGAAGATCCGGAAGCGCAGATGCGCCAGCTCAATAGCCGTCGTGGCGAGCTGGAGCGCGCGCTGGCGCAGCACGAGAATGACAACCAGCAGCAGCGTGCCCAGTTTGAGCAGGCAAAAGAGGGTGTGGCGCAGCTCAACCGCCTGCTGCCGCGCGTTAACCTGTTGCTTGACGACTCGCTGGCCGACCGCTGCGAAGAGATTCGTGAGCGGGTGGAAGAAGCCCAGGAAGCCGCGCGCTTCCTGCATCAGCACGGCGCGAAACTCAGCAAGCTGGAGCCGCTGGTGGCGGTGCTGCAGAGCGATCCGCAGCAGCACGAACAGCTGACGCGTGATTATCAGCAGGCGCAGCAGCAGCAGCGCGAAGCGCGTCAGCAGGCATTTGCCCTGACCGAAGTGGTGCAGCGCCGCGCGCACTTCAGCTATGAAGATTCGGCTGGCATGCTGACCGGTAACAGCGATCTCAACGAAAAACTGCGCCAGCGTCTGGAGCAGGCGGAAGGCGAACGCAGCCGCGCGCGCGAACGCCTGCGCGAACATCAGGCGCAGCTGACGCAGTATTCCCAGGTGCTGGCATCGCTGAAGAGTTCGTACGACGCCAAGCGCGACATGTTGAAAGAGTTGCAGCAGGAGATGCAGGATATTGGCGTGCACGCTGATGCCAGCGCCGAGGAGCGTGCGCGCAGCCGGCGTGACGAACTCTACACGGCGCTCAGCCACAACCGTGCGCGTCGCAATCAGCTGGAGAAACAGCTCACCTTCTGCGAAGCCGAGATGGATAGCCTGCAGAAGAAACTGCGCAAGCTGGAGCGCGATTATCACCTGATGCGTGAGCAGGTGGTCAGCGCCAAAGCGGGCTGGTGCACCGTGCTGCGCCTGGTGAAAGAGAACGGCGTCGAGCGCCGTCTGCATCGCCGCGAACTGGCTTACCTGAGTGGCGACGAGCTACGCTCAATGTCGGATAAGGCCCTCGGTGCGCTGCGCCTGGCGGTCGCGGATAATGAACACCTGCGCGATGTGCTGCGCATGTCGGAAGATCCAAAACGGCCGGAGCGCAAGATTCAGTTCTTTATCGCCGTCTATCAGCATCTTCGTGAACGTATCCGTCAGGACATCATTCGTACCGACGATCCGGTTGAAGCTATCGAGCAGATGGAGATTGAGCTGAACCGTCTGACCGAAGAGCTGACGGCGCGTGAGCAGACGCTGGCGATCAGCTCGCGCAGTGCGGCCAATATCATCCGTAAAACCATTCAGCGCGAGCAGAACCGCATCCGTCAGCTGAACCAGGGCCTGCAGGCGGTGAGCTTTGGCCAGGTGCGCAGCGTGCGGCTGAACGTCAACGTACGCGAAACGCACGCCATGCTGCTGGATACGCTGTCGGAAGAGCATGAACAGCATCAGGATCTGTTTACCAGCAATCGACTCACGTTCTCGGAAGCGCTGGCGAAGCTGTATCAGCGTCTCAATCCGCAGATTGATATGGGCCAGCGCACGGCGCAGACCATCGGTGAAGAGCTGCTCGACTACCGCAACTACCTTGAGATGGAAGTGGAAGTGAACCGCGGCTCCGACGGCTGGCTGCGCGCCGAAAGCGGGGCGCTGTCGACCGGTGAAGCGATCGGTACCGGTATGTCGATTCTGGTGATGGTGGTGCAGAGCTGGGAAGAGGAGTCACGGCGTCTGCGCGGTAAAGATATTTCACCGTGCCGCCTGCTGTTCCTCGATGAAGCCGCGCGTCTTGATGCGCGCTCCATCGCCACGCTGTTCGAACTGTGCGAGCGTCTGGAAATGCAGCTGGTGATCGCCGCGCCGGAGAATATCAGTCCGGAAAAAGGCACCACTTATAAGCTGGTACGTAAAGTCTTTAACAATACGGAGCATGTGCACGTGGTCGGACTGCGCGGTTTCTCCGCCGATCCGACGCCGGTGAAACAGGAAAATCCCGGCGCAGGCGTGGCCACTGAAAATAGCTAGCAGCAAATCTGGTTAAAAATTCAGGCTGCGGTTAATCTGTAAACGGCATCGGCCCTGCGAGGCGGATGCCGTTTTTTATTTTATACTCAATCATAAGAGTACAGGCGGTACACGGCGTTTTCAGGATGCTGTGTCTTTGGTAAGAAGGGGGCAGGGATGTTGCTGAACAAGAAGAGCAGAGTTAATCGTGCTGCAATAGCACTCAGTTTGTCACTGATGGCGGCACCGCTGGCTATCAGCCAGGCGGCAGACGTCGGCGCGCTGCCGCACAGCACGCTGTCAGTGGCTGCCAGCCAGCAGCAAATTCAGCAGGCATTTAGCCCCAGCGAACGACCCTTTTATCTGCCCGGCCTCGCCGGCATCTATGCGGCACGCAATATGGCACCGCTGTGGCAGGATCGCGACGCCGTGCAGGCTTTCCAGCAGCAGCTGGCAGAAGTGGCGCTCTCCGGCGTACAGCCGCAGTTTACCCGCTGGGTAGAGTTGCTCACTAATCCGGATATCAAAGGCTTCGCGCGGGACGTGGTGCTGAGCGACGCCATGCTTGGCTATCTGCAGTTTGTCGCTAACGTACCGACCCAGGGCGAAACCTGGCTGTACAGCAATGTGCCGTACAAGCTGACCATGCCGTCACTCTCCGCCATTAATCAGTGGCAAAACGCGGTGAACGGCGGCGGCAGCCGCGCCTTTGTGGTGTCGCTGCAACCGCAGCATCCGCAGTACGCACCGATGCACAGCGCGTTAAAAGCGTTGCTGACCGATAACCGGCCGTGGCCGCAGCTGCGCGGTAAGGGCACGCTGCGCCCGGGGCAAATCAGCGATGATGTGCCGGCGCTGCGTGAGATTCTGCAGCGCACCGGTATGCTGACCGGCACGCACAGCGCAACGCCCACGCCAGCCGACGATGCCGTCCCGACGGCGCCGCAGCCGGTGAGTCAGAGCGATCAGCCCGTGGCCGTCAGTCCGTCGGCCACCAGCGTCAGCGATCTGCCGGCGCAGGTTCCGCAGGCCAGCGGCAACATCAGCACGGTCACCCCGGCTGCCAGCAATAATGTTTACGACAACACGCTGGTGGAGGGGGTAAAACGCTTCCAGCACTGGCAGGGACTGGCAGACGACGGTGCCATCGGCCCGCGTACCCGTGAGTGGCTGAATGTTTCCCCGCAGATGCGTGCGGCGCTGCTGGCGCTGAATATTCAGCGTCTGCGTCTGCTGCCGGATGACATGCACAACGGCATCATGGTGAATATTCCCAACTATTCCCTGACCTACTACAACAACGGCAATACCATTCTGTCCTCGCGGGTGATTGTCGGTCGTCCGGACCGCAAAACGCCGCTGATGCGCAGCGCGCTCAATAATGTGGTGCTCAATCCACCGTGGAACGTGCCCACCACGCTGGTGCGCCAGGATATCGTGCCGAAGGTGAAGCAGGATCCGAGCTATCTGTATAAGCACGGCTACACGCTGCTGTCGGGCTGGAGCGCTGATGCGGAAGTGATCGATCCGTCGATGATTGACTGGCACATGGTGTCCGCCGCCAGCTTCCCGTATCGCATTCGTCAGGCGCCGGGTGCCAGCAACTCGCTGGGCCGCTATAAATTCAACATGCCGAGTTCAGATGCGATTTATTTGCACGACACGCCGAACCATGGCCTGTTCCAGCGTGATATCCGCGCGCTCAGCTCCGGCTGCGTGCGCGTCAACAAAGCTTCTGAACTGGCCGATCTGCTGTTGCAGGACGCGGGCTGGAACGACAGCCGTATCTCTGACACGCTGAAGCAGGGCGATACGCGTTACGTGCCGATTCGCCATCGCATTCCGGTCAATCTCTACTACCTTACGGCCTGGGTGGCGGATGATGGCCAGCCGCAGTATCGTACAGATATTTACAATTATGATAACCCGGCGCGCTCCGGCAGCCAGGTGCTGACCAAAGCGGGGCAGCTGCTGCTCTAAGCGTTGATTTCCCTGTTATCCTTTCCTCAAAGAAAATGGCAAGACCGGTCTGGAAAATTGATTTCAGATCGGTTTTGCGCATTCTGTGACAGATTGCGGGTTGACTGCTCTCCAGGCTGCGGTTACTGTTCGGCCTTGTGTACTTTTTGCACATATTTTTATCGTTTTAGATTAGGTAACCCCGCTTCATGGCTAATTTTGATTCTCAACGTCGTCGTTTATTGCTGCTGGGTGGCGCAGCGGCTGGATTGTCACTGCTGCCGGGTGCAGCGCTGGCGTCAGTTTCCACCTCCCGCCCCCGGGTATTAACGCTCAGTAACATGCATACCGGTGAAACCCTCAAAACTGAGTTTTTTAACGGTAAGAGTTATGACAAGGATGAGTTAGCTCGCTTAAACCACTTCTTCCGCGATTACCGCGCCAATCAGGTTAAACACATCGATCCGCATCTGTTTGACCAGCTGTATCGTTTGCAGACGCTGCTCAACACGCGCAAACCGGTGCAGCTGATCTCCGGCTACCGTACGCTGGCGACCAATAATATGCTGCGTGAATCGGGCCCTGGCGTGGCTAAACACAGCTATCACACCAAAGGGCAGGCGATGGATTTCCACATTGAGGGCATTTCTCTGAGCAATGTTCGCAAAGCGGCGTTATCTATGCGCGCCGGTGGTGTAGGATATTACCCGCGCAGCAACTTCGTACACATTGATACCGGGCCTGCAAGGCACTGGTCCTGATACCGGCAGCGCTGCGTGTGTCGGTCATGGAGCGCTATGAATTACCTGATTATTCCGGTCACCGCCTTTTCACAGAACTGTTCCGTTATCTGGGATGACGAGACGCAACAGGCTGCGCTGGTTGATCCCGGCGGCGATGCCGAAACCATTATTGCCGTGCTGGCGGAGCGAGGCTTAACGCCGTCGCAAATCCTGCTGACCCACGGCCATCTCGATCACGTCGGTGCCGCTGCGGAACTGGCGCAGCACTATCAGGTGCCGATCGTCGGGCCGCAGCCAGCCGATGCCTTCTGGCTCGATAACCTGCCCACTCAAAGCCGGATGTTTGGTTTGCCGGAGTGCGCGCCACTGACGCCAGATCGCTGGCTGGAAGAGGGCGAAACGGTACAGCTGGGCAACGTGACGCTGGAAGTGCTGCACTGTCCAGGGCATACGCCTGGCCATATCGTGTTCTTTGACCGTGCTGGCCGTCTGCTGATCTCAGGTGATGTGATTTTTAACGGTGGCGTCGGGCGCACCGATTTTCCGCAGGGCAGCCACAGCGATCTAATCGCGGCCATCCGGGATAAACTTCTGCCGCTGGGTGATGATGTGACGTTTGTCCCTGGCCATGGCCCGATTTCCACACTCGGCCACGAGCGCGTCAGTAATCCTTTCCTGCAATAAAAAAAATGGGCCATCAGGCCCATTTTTCGTTGGTTACAGCACCGCGACGATGGCTTCGCACAGCGCCGACATATTATCCGGCGTCATGCCTGCCACGTTAACGCGACCGGAATTCACCGCATACACGCCAAACTCTTCACGCAGACGCACCACCTGATCTTTGGTCAGACCGCTGAACGAGAACATGCCGTTCTGTTTGATGATGAAGCTGAAATCGCGCTGTGCGCCTTTCTCCGCCAGGGTATTCACAAACAGCTGGCGCATGCGCTGAATGCGCTGGCGCATGTCGGTCAGCTCCTGCACCCAGATGGTACGCAGCGCGTCGTTACCGAGAATGGTGGCGACCACGGCAGCACCGTGCGACGGCGGGTTAGAGTAGTTGGCGCGGATGCTGTATTTCACCTGGCTGAATGCTGTCTTCGCCACGTCGGCCGTTGCCGCTACCAGCGTCAGCGCACCGACACGCTCGTTGTACAGACCAAAGTTCTTCGAGTAGGAGCTGGCGACGATCAGTTCCTGATGGGATGCGGCGAAAATGCGCAGGCCTTCAGCATCTTCATCCAGACCGCGTGCGAAGCCCTGGTAGGCGAAATCGAACAGCGGCAGCCAGCCTTTCTCCAGCGACAGCTGCGCCAGCTGTTGCCACTGGTCAGCGGTAGGATCGATACCGGTCGGGTTATGGCAGCAGCCGTGGAACAGCACCACGTCGCCCGCCTGCGCTTCCTGCAGCGAGGCCAGCATGCCGTCGAAGTCGAGGCTGTGGGTCGCCGCATCGTAATACTGGTAATCACACACTTCCAGACCAGCGGCGTTGAACACGTTTTTGTGGTTCGGCCAGCTGGGATTGCTCACCCAGACGCGTTTGACGTTGGTTTGCGTAGCGAGGAAATCCGCGGCGACGCGCAGCGCACCGGTGCCGCCCGGCGTCTGCGCGGTGCAGGCGCGGCCAGCGCTAATCAGCGCGTTCTCTTTGCCAAACAGCAGTTCCTGCGTGCAGCGCGCGAAATCAGCCAGACCATCAATGCTGAGGTAGTTTTTGGTGGTCTCGTTCTCCAGCAGATACTGCTCAGCTTTTTTCACACTGGTCAGCACCGGCGTTTTGCCGGTTTCATCTTTATAAACACCAATGCCAAGATTGATTTTATTCGGGCGGTCGTCGGCGCGAAACAGGTCAGCCAGTCCCAGAATAGGATCGGCTGGTGCGGCAGAGATTGATTCAAACATGAGTCAGTTCCGTTAGGGTGAACTTTAGCAAAATGAGCTATCAGGTTAACGTCAGACGCAACGCTTGCCAACCGCTGACATAAAAAAGAAATAACTGTGGCGTATAAAGTAATGGCGCTAATCGGGAGCCCGATCACTGAAATGCAAAACGGAGCCCGAAGGCTCCGTTTCTGAGGTGTTACGCAGTTCGAATCGGCAGATTAGAACTGGTAAACCAGGCCAACGCCAACCACGTCGTCGGTAGAAGTACCGGTAGCGCGGGTGAAGTCGTTGTCGTCCAGCAGGTTGATTTTGTAGTCAACGTAGGTGGACATGTTTTTGTTGAAGTAGTAGTAGGTACCGATTTCGATATATTTAACTAGGTCAGCATCGCCGCCAGCGAAGGTTGAACCGTGGCCAGTCGCGCCGTTCAGGTCCTTGCCTTTAGACTGCAGGTAAGCGATGGATGGACGCAGACCGAAGTCGAACTGGTACTGAGCAACCACTTCGAAAGCCTGCGCTTTGTTGGCAGCGAAGTTGAAGTCAGGGCCGGTAGCGCCAGTGCCGTCGTTGTTATTGCCATATTGAGTCAGGTTACGAGACTCACCATAGAAGGCAGCCAGGTAGACGTTGTTGGCGTCGTATTTCAGACCGAAACCGTATGCATCTGCTTTCTCACCGTTGCCATCCAGCTGCTGCTGATTGGTACGATCTGAAGAGAAGTATGCACCCACTGCGCTGATGCCCATACCAGTGTCATAGGACAGAGAGGTACCCCAGCCGTCACCGTTGTCATAACGTGGACCGCGACCTTCGTTTTTGCCCTGATACTGAACAGCGAATGCCAGACCGTCAACCAGACCGAAGAAGTTGCTGTTACGGTAAGTCGCCAGGCCGTTAGAACGACCGGCCATGAAGTTGTCGTTGTCCTGATACAGGGTATCGTCACCGAATACTGGCAGCTGGTCAGTGTAGGACATTGCGTCGTACAGAACGCCGTAGTTACGGCCGTAGTCGAAGGAGCCTGCATCAGCAAATTTCAGACCGGCGAAGCCAACACGAGTTTTAGAACCAGAAGTGCCCTGTGATTCAGCAACGTTAGCCTGTACGTTGTATTCCCACTGGCCGTAACCGGTCAGCTGGTCGGTAATCTGAGTTTCACCCTTGAAGCCGAAACGAACGTAAGATTTGTCGCCGTCTGAGCTTGAGTCATCAGAGAACTGATGGCGCGCATCAACTTTACCGTAGAGGTCCAGTTTGTTGCCGTCTTTGTTATAGATTTCTGCTGCGTTTGCTGCGCCGGCAGCTAACAGAGCAGGGATAACCACTGCAAGAATGTTGCGCTTCATCATTATTTATTACCCTCATTGGAGTTATTTGGACATCTGCCACTGCCGTCAAGAAACCTTTACGGGAACCTTGAAAGAAGTTTGATGTCTCCTGTGTCTGCACGCATCTTTCCATCACGGGGTTGCTAATTCTAGCCCGAAAATGATTCAATTCTCGTAATTACGTATCAAAAAGCAAAATTGTATTACAATTTGTAAAATATCGGGAACTTTGTGAGAGAACTCAAAATTTACAAAAATAAAAAAAGGCCGGCAGGGCCGACCTCAATATATATATGAATTTCTTATATTTAATCTTAAATCTTAGAAATTCGCGTTACGTGGCGTGCGTGGGAACGGGATAACGTCTCTTACATTTTGTACACCGGTGACATAGGCGATCAAACGTTCGAAACCTAAACCGAAGCCGGCATGCGGTACGGTGCCATAGCGACGCAGGTCACGATACCACCAGTAATCTTCTTTATTCAGGCCCATTTCAGCGAGACGCGCATCCAGCACATCAAGACGCTCTTCACGCTGGGAACCGCCGATGATTTCACCGATGCCCGGTGCCAGCACGTCCATCGCCGCCACGGTTTTACCGTCGTCGTTCATACGCATGTAAAACGCTTTGATATCTTTCGGGTAGTTCTTCACCACCACCGGCGCTTTGAAGTGTTTCTCCGCCAGATAACGCTCGTGTTCGGAAGAGAGATCGACGCCCCATGACACCGGGTTCTCGAAGCTCTGACCGCTTTTCAGCAGAATGTCGACGGCGTCGGTATAGTCTACCTGGGCGAAATCCGTGGTGATGAAGCGCTCCAGACGGGCGATGGCCTCTTTATCCACGCGCTCGGCGAAGAACGCCATATCGTCAGCGCGCTCTTCCAGCACCGCTTTAAACACATACTTCAGCATCGCTTCCGCCAGGGCAGCCGCATCATCCAGCGTGGCGAACGCCACTTCCGGCTCCAGCATCCAGAATTCCGCTAAGTGACGGCTGGTATTCGAGTTCTCGGCACGGAACGTCGGGCCAAAGGTATACACTTTGGACAGCGCACAGGCGTAGGTCTCGGCGTTCAGCTGGCCGGAAACGGTCAGGAAAGCCTCTTTACCAAAGAAGTCTTTATCGAAATCGACTTTGCCCTGCGGGTCGCGCGGCAGGTTTTCCAGATCCAGCGTTGAGACGCGGAACATCTCGCCAGCACCTTCAGTGTCAGAGGCGGTGATCAGCGGCGTGGAGACCCAGAAATAGCCGTTTTCATGGAAGAAGCGATGCAGCGCCTGCGCCAGCGTATGACGTACGCGCGCCACGGCACCGACAATATTAGTGCGCGGACGCAGGTGCGCCACTTCTCGCAGGTATTCAATGCTGTGACGTTTAGCCGCCATCGGATAGGTATCCGGGTCGTCCACCCAGCCGGTGACTTCAACCTGGGTCGCCTGCAGTTCGAATGCCTGGCCTTCACCCGGTGACTCCACCACTTTACCGGTGACGATCACCGAACAGCCGGTGGTCAGACGCAGCACTTCATCCTGATAATTATTCAGAGAATTATTGACGACGGCCTGAACGGGATTAAAGCAGGAACCGTCATAAACGGCGATGAAGGAAAGACCGGCTTTGGAATCTCTTCGGGTACGTACCCAACCACGTACGGTGACTTCACTGTCAACCGCGACACGGCCGTGCAGTACATCCGCTACAGGCACTACGCTCATAAAAATCTCTCTATATAAATGAAGATGGAGTGAAATAAGCCCCATTCCGGGGTTTAGCTATGTTACTTGCGAGCCACCAGGAAACAAGCAAAATTGCCGGAGAATAAAGAGATTTTCTGGCGCAGAGCAGGGCGCAGGCACCCTGCTCAGGCCGATTAGCTGGCGCGTTTGACCAGCGGCAGGTCGAAGGCTTTGCGCAGGGCGCGCACGAAGGCTTTATCCTGGCAGATGGTTTTACCGGGACTGTCGGAGAGTTTGGCCACCGGTTTACCGTTGCAGCTCACCAGTTTGATCACGATATTCAAAGGCGTGACGCCGGGAATATCGCAGGTGAGGCGGGTGCCGATGCCAAATACCACGTTCGCGCGCTGACCGAAATGACGATACAGCGCCAGTGCTTTATCGAGGTTGAGATTGTCGGAGAACACCAGCGTTTTGCTGAGCGGATCAATATTCAGCCGCTGATAATGCGCAATGGCTTTTTCTCCCCACTCCACCGGATCGCCCGAATCATGGCGCAGGCCCTGATAGCGATGGGCAAAACCGGGGCCGAAATCACGCAGGAAGGCGTCCATCGTGATGCAGTCGGTCAGGGCAATGCCGAGCTGGTTATCGTACTCATCCAGCCACGACTGCAATGCCGCGCGCTGGCTGTTGGCCAGTACCGGGCTGATCTGCTGATGCGCCTGGAACCATTCATGTGCCTGGGTTCCGACCGGGTTAAGCTGCAACCGGCGCGCCAGATCGTAGTTACTGGTGCCCAGCAGCCACGGGAATTCGTTTTTCAGCGTGCTGACAATTGCTTCCTGCACCGCGCGCGAATAACGACGGCGTGTGCCAAAGTCCATCAGCTGGAAGCGCGACATATCGAGATCGCCTACCTGCTCACGGAAGTGCACCAGCTTCTGCTGCAGATGCGCCACCGCCTGTTCCGCGCCGCTTTCCGGCGTCCGGTGACGGTGTACCACTTCGCTGATCAGCGCCAGCAGCGGCACTTCCCACAAAATCACTTCACGCCACGGGCCGCGAATCTGAATGCGCAGATGTCCGTGATCGTCGCGCACCTCAACCTGCGAGGCATCGAAGCGGAACTGGCGCAGCCAGTCGAGATAATCCTGCTGGAAAAACGGTAAGCTGCTGAGGTAACGATATTCGTCATCGCTCAGCGCCAGAGATTGCATGGCAGTAATGTGCGTGCGGATGGCGTCGGCATACTGGCCGAGCTGCTCATCGCTGCGGCAGCGAAATTCTGCCGTTACCGGGACATCGTAGTAACGATGATAAACGGCCTGCTGCATGTGAAGCTTATAGGCATCGGTATCAAGCAGCGTGGTCAAAATCGGGGAAGCGTGTCCAGTCATGGTGCGTTTCAGCATCCTCTTCCGCGGAGCAGAGCCCGGTATTCAACAAAGTCATAAAGACGCAGGAGTATAAAACAGTAATCACCGCGATCACACCATAATTGCAGGTGACAGGTCGAGGGTCATTTGTGCCATTGTTAATGAATTGTAGACTTTTGGCGCAACGCACGCTTTGTGCGTGGCAACCCGGGCGCAACCCGCTTAGACTCTGAGGGTTGAATATATTAACGATGCGAGAAGGATTTATGACGCAACAGCCGCAAATTAAATATCGCCACGACTACCGGGCGCCGGACTACACCATCACCGATATCGACCTGACGTTTGATCTTGATGCGGCGACCACGCGCGTCACCGCCGTCAGTCAGGTAAAACGCCTTGGCGCGCAGCAGGCTGAACTGCGTCTGGACGGTGAGGCGCTGACGCTGCTGTCGCTGGCGGTGGATGGCAATCCGTGGCCGCACTACCGCGAAGAGCAGGGCGCACTGATCATCAGCCAGCTGCCGGACAACTTTACCCTGACCATCATTAATGAAATCCATCCGGATAAAAACACCGCGCTGGAAGGGCTGTATAAATCCGGCGAGGCGCTCTGCACCCAGTGTGAAGCCGAAGGCTTCCGGCATATCACCTGGTATCTCGATCGCCCGGACGTGCTGGCGCGCTTCACCACCACCCTGATCGCCGACGCGGCTAGCTATCCGTACCTGCTGTCCAACGGTAACAAGCTGGCGAGCGGTCAGCACGAGGATGGTCGTCACTGGGTGAAATGGCAGGATCCGTTCCCGAAACCCTGCTACCTGTTTGCGCTGGTCGCTGGCGATTTCGATGTGCTGCGTGACAGCTTTACCACCCGTTCCGGCCGTAACGTGGCGCTGGAAATCTTTGTCGATCGCGGCAACCTTGACCGTGCGGACTGGGCGATGACCTCGCTCAAAGCCAGCATGAAGTGGGACGAAGAGCGTTTCGGCCTCGAATATGACCTCGATATCTTTATGATCGTCGCGGTGGATTTCTTCAACATGGGCGCGATGGAGAATAAAGGCCTCAACGTCTTCAACTCCAAATACGTGCTGGCCAAAGCGGAAACCGCCACCGACAAAGACTATCTCGGTATTGAAGCCGTGATTGGTCACGAATATTTCCACAACTGGACCGGCAACCGCGTCACCTGCCGCGACTGGTTCCAGCTCAGCCTGAAAGAAGGTCTGACGGTCTTCCGCGATCAGGAGTTCAGCTCCGATCTCGGCTCGCGCGCGGTCAACCGTATTGATAATGTGCGCGTGATGCGCGGCGCGCAGTTCGCCGAGGATGCCAGCCCGATGGCCCATCCGATCCGCCCGGATCAGGTGATTGAAATGAACAACTTCTACACCCTGACGGTGTATGAGAAGGGTTCTGAAGTGATTCGCATGCTGCACACGCTGCTGGGTGAAGAGCAGTTCCAGCAGGGGATGCAGCTCTATTTCGAGCGTCACGATGGCAGCGCCGCCACCTGTGATGATTTCGTGCAGGCGATGGAAGATGCCTCCAACGTCGATTTGTCACAGTTCCGCCGCTGGTACAGTCAGTCGGGCACGCCGGTGCTGACGGTGCGTGATGACTACAACCCGGAACTGGAGCAGTACACGCTGCACGTCACGCAGCACACGCCACCGACCGCCGATCAAAAAGAGAAGCTGCCGCTGCACATTCCGCTGGATATCGAACTGTATGACGGCGAAGGCAAGGTCATTCCGTTGCAGCACAACGGTCATCCGGTTCATCACGTGCTGAACGTCACCGACGAGTTCCAGACCTTCATTTTCGACAAGGTCTATTTCCAGCCGGTGCCGTCGCTGCTGCGGGAATTCTCCGCACCGGTGAAGCTCGACTATAAATGGAGCGATGCGCAGCTGACTTTCCTGATGCGCCACGCGCGCAACGACTTCTCGCGCTGGGATGCGGCGCAAAGTCTGCTGGCGACGTATATCCGCCTCAACGTGGCGCGCCATCAGCAGGGCCAGCCGCTGTCGCTGCCGCTGCACGTCGCCGATGCTTTCCGCGCGGTGCTGCTGGATGAGCAGGGCGATCCGGCGCTGATGGCGCTGATCCTGACGCTGCCGTCAGAGAATGAGATCGCCGAGCTGTTCGAGGTGATCGACCCGCTGGCGATTGCCGCAGTGCGCGCGGCGCTGGTGCGCACGCTGGCGAATGAGCTGAGTGATGAATTCTATGCGGTGTATCTCGCCAACCAGAGCAGCGACTACAAAGTTGAGCATGCCGAGATCGGCAAGCGCGCGCTGAAGAATGTCTGCCTGAGTTATCTGGCGTTTGCGGACGCGGAGCAGGCCAGCAAACTGGTGCAGGCGCAGTACGACAAAGCCAGCAACATGACCGATGCGCTGGCCGCGCTGTCTGCGGCGGTGGCGGCCCAGTTGCCGTGCCGTGATGCGCTGCTGGCGGCGTACGACGAGCGCTGGCATCAGGATGGTCTGGTGATGGATAAGTGGTTTATGTTGCAGGCCACCAGCCCGGCGGCAGACGTGCTGAGCAAGGTACGTAGCTTGCTGACGCATCGCTCGTTCACCATGGGTAACCCGAACCGCATCCGTTCACTGATTGGCGCGTTTGCCTCGGCCAACCCGGCAGCCTTCCACGCCAAAGATGGCAGCGGCTACCAGTTCCTGGTGGAGATGCTGACCGATCTCAACCGCCGCAACCCGCAGGTGGCAGCGCGCATGATTGAGCCGCTGATTCGTCTGAAGCGTTATGATGCCGAACGTCAGGCGCTGATGCGTAAGGCGCTGGAGACGCTGAAAGGGCTGGAGAATCTGTCCGGCGATCTGTACGAGAAGATCACCAAAGCGCTGAACGCGTAAGAAAACAATGCGCAATAAATTGCGCCGCTACAAAGAGTTGCAATCCTCTGTAGCGGCGCGATTTATCGCGCGTCCTGAATTAGCGCTGCTGCGCGAACTGCAGGGGCTGCTCTGAGCTTCCCCGCTTCATCACCCGATCCAGCACCTCGGCCTCCAGCTCGGCGAGGCGCGCCGATCCTTTGCGGCGCGGACGCGATAAATCCACCGCCAAATCCAGCCCGATCTGACCCTCTTCAATCAGCAGCACGCGATCGGCCATCGCCACCGCTTCGCTGACATCGTGCGTCACCAGCAACACGGTAAAATTATGCTGCTGCCACAGCGACTCAATCAGGCCCTGCATTTCAATGCGCGTCAGCGCATCAAGTGCACCGAGTGGTTCATCGAGCAGCAGCAGGCCGGGACGATGAATCAGCGCCCGCGCCAGGGCCACCCGCTGTTTCTGTCCGCCGGAGAGCGCTGCCGGCCACTCATGTGCACGATCGGCCAGACCGACCGCCGCCAGCGCTTCCAGCGCGGCGCTGCGCCACTCGCGGCCTTTCAGACCGAGGCCAACGTTATCGATCACTTTCTTCCACGGCAGCAGACGCGCATCCTGAAACATCAGGCGGGTATCTTCGCGCGCCTCGGCCAGCGGCGCGTTGCCCGCCAGCAGTTCACCGTGCGTGGTGGATTCCAGCCCGGCCAGCAGGCGCAGCAGGGTACTTTTACCGCAGCCGCTGCGGCCGACCACCGCGACAAACTGGCCGGCCGGAATATGTAAATCGATATGATTCAGGATGGTGCGATTGCCATACTGCTTGGTGACGCCATTGACGCCCACCGGGGTACCGCGGTTCAGGCGCGCCGGGCTTAGCGTTGCGTTGCTCATGCGTTCTCCTCCTTCAATTGGTAAGCCGGATGCCAGCGCAGCCAGACACGCTCCAGCAGCTGTGCCGTCACGTCGGCCAGTTTGCCCAGCAGGGCATAGAGAATGATGGCGACCACCACCACATCGGTTTGCAGAAACTCACGGGCGTTCATTGCCAGATAGCCAATACCGGAGTTGGCCGAGATGGTTTCGGCCACGATCAGCGTCAGCCACATCAGACCGAGGGCAAAGCGCACGCCAACCATGATTGACGGCAGCGCGCCCGGCAAAATCACCTGAATAAACAGGCTCCAGCCGGAGAGACCATAGCTGCGCGCCATCTCCACCAGGCCGCGGTCAATATTCCGTATGCCGTGATAGGTATTGAGGTAGATAGGGAACAGCGTGCCGAGCGCCACAAGAAAAATTTTGGCTGACTCGTCGATGCCGAACCACAGAATCACCAGCGGGATCAGCGCCAGGTGCGGCACGTTACGCAGCATCTGTACCGAGGTATCCAGCAACCGTTCGCCGGTGCGCGACGTGCCGGTAATCAGCCCGAGAATCAGGCCAATCGAACCGCCAATGGCAAAGCCGATTGCTGCTCGCCAGCCGCTGATGGCGAGGTGTTGCCACAACTCACCGCTGGCCGCGAGATGCCAGAAGGTGATGACAATATTCTCCGGCGAGGGCAGGATGCGCGTCGACAGCCAGCCGGCCTGTGAGGCAACCTGCCACACCACCACCAGCAGCACCGGCAGCGCCCACGGCAGCAGGGCATTGCTCAGCTGTTTATTGACCTTTGCCATATGCGACTCCTTAACTCTGCGCGACTTTTTGCGGGGTGAAATCATTGGCGACCGCTTCACCGTGCGCCTGCACTACGCGGGGTTGCGGGATTTCCGGCACGGCCAGGTCGAGATGAGGGAACAGCAGCTCGCCCACGCGATAGGCCTCTTCCAGATGCGGATAGCCAGACAGAATAAAGGTCTCGATGCCGAGATCCTGATACTCCTGCATACGCGCCGCGACCGTCGGACCGTCGCCCACCAGTGCAGTCCCGGCACCGCCGCGTACCAGACCGACGCCAGCCCACAGGTTCGGGCTGATCTCCAGCCGATCGCGCCGTCCGCCGTGCAGCGCGGCCATGCGCTGCTGACCGACTGAATCGGTGCGGGCAAAAGCCGCCTGCGCTTTAGCAATGGTGGCATCGTCAAGATGGGCGATGAGCCGGTCTGCCGCCTGCCATGCTTCCTCATTGGTTTCACGCACAATCACGTGCAGACGAATGCCGAAGCGCACCGTGCGCCCCTGCGCCGCCGCTTTGGCGCGCACCTGTTCAATCTTCTCTTTGACCAGCGCCGGCGGTTCGCCCCAGGTCAGATAGACATCCACCTGCTCCGCGGCCAAATCCTGCGCGGCATCCGATGAGCCACCAAACCACAGCGGTGGACGTGGCTGCTGCACCGCTTTAAACATCAATCGTGCACCGCGCACTTTGACGTACTTGCCTTCGTAATCGACCGTTTCGCCTTCACTCACCCGGCGCCAGACGCGGGTAAACTCCGCAGATTCGGCATAACGCTCGCGGTGATCGAGGAAAACGCCGTCGCCTGCCAGCTCTTCCGGATCGCCGCCGGTAACGAGGTTAAACAGCGCGCGCCCGTTGGAGAGACGATCGAGCGTGGCGGCCTGCCGTGCGGCCTGCGTCGGGGAAATCACCCCCGGGCGCAGCGCCACCAGAAAACGCAGGCGCTGCGTCACCGGAATCAGGGATGCGGCCACCAGCCACGCATCTTCACACGACCGGCCGGTGGGGATCAGCACGCCACCAAAACCGAGGCGATCGGCGGCCTGCGCCACCTGTTGCAGATAACCGTGGTCCACCGGGCGCGCACCTTCGGCGGTACCGAGGTAGTGGCCGTCGCCGTGGGTGGGAAGAAACCAGAATACGGATACGCTCATGATAAATTTCCTTATGGCCGGGCCGGCTGTGGCTGCCAGATGCGATCGGCAATGGTGACTTTGACCGGCATTAAATGGTTGGCATAAAACAGATCGGCAGTTTGCTGTTGGGCCTGCGCCGTGTGGGCGCTGACCGGCGTAATGGTGGTCGGAGGACGATGGTCAAGGTAGCTGGCGATCACCGGCTTCGGCAGGCCCATCGCCTGTGCCAGCAGATCGATACTTTGCTGGCGCTGGCTGCGCGTCAGCGCATCGGCTTCGCTAAAGGTGTGCAGCACCTGCTGCACGAAGTCACCGTGATCGGTAGCAAAGCTGCGCGTGGCGAGGTAGAACGAACCGGTCTGATTCAGCTTGCTACCGTCCACCAGCACACGGACGTTGCCCTGCAGCAGCGCAGCAGAATAGTAGGGATCCCAGATCGCCCAGGCGTCAACATCACCCTGCTGAAACGCGGCGCGCGCATCGGCTGGCGTCAGATAAGTCGGCTGAATATCGTTAAAGCTCAGCCCGGCCTGTTCCAGCGCGCGCAGCAGCAGATTGTGCGAACTGGAGCCTTTCTGGAACGCCACTTTATGGCCTTTCAGTTGCGCCACGCTGTGGATGGGACTGTCCTTCGGCACCAGAATCACCTCGGCCTGCGGCTTCGGTGGCTCCGAGCCGACATACAGCAAATCCGCCCCGGCGGCCTGAGCAAACAGCGGCGGGATATCACCGGTGCTGCCCAGGTCAATGCTGCCCACGTTCAGTGCCTCAAGCATTTGCGGACCGGCCGGGAACTCGATCCACTGAATGCTGGTGGCCGGGAAGCGCTGCTCCAGCAGCCGATGCGATTTGGCCAGCACCATGCTGACCGATCCTTTCTGATAGCCGATACGGAATTGTGCTGGTGCTTCGGCAGCCTGAGCCGTGAGGGTCAGGGCAAACAGCGCGGTAACGGTCGGCAGCAGCCAGCGGGTTAACATCCTTTTCATCGCGGTTCCTTTATACAGCCTGAGCATAGGGTTGATGACGACGGTGCAGCGCCTGCCAGAAGGTTTCCAGCGCCTCATCAATGCGCTCGCTCAGCAGCGCATCCAGCTCAGGCTGGCGGTCGTATTGGGTGATTTGCGTATCACTGGCGAACACGCCGTGCAGAACTTCCTGCGCTTTCAGCGCGTTCAGCACCGGTTTCAGCGCGTAGTCAACGGCCAGCATGTGCGCCACGCTGCCGCCACTCGCCAGCGGCAACACCACTTTATGTTCCAGCGCCCGCTCTGGCAGCAGGTCGAGCAGGGTTTTCAGCGCACCTGAGAAAGAGGCTTTATAAATCGGTGTGGCGACGATCAGCCCCTCCGCGAGCGCTAAATCCGCTTTCAGCGCGGCCAGTGCCGGTGAGTCAAAGCGCGCATACAGCAAATCTTCCGGCTGAAAGTTGTGAATGTTCCACGGAATCACCTCAACGCCACGCGCTTCCAGCGCCCGCTGGCACACACTCAGCAGCGCCGTAGAACGTGAAGGAAAACGCGGACTCCCCGCCAGCGTAATAACCCGCATGGTCACTCCTTATAACTGAAAGTTATTGATTGGCAATTATTGAGAACTGATTCGTTCAATCCTGACAGAGCAGGCGGCGAGGCGTAAATGATTTATCCGGCAATGGATAGCCGTCAGGCGGGAATAGCCCGCGCTTATAAAGGAAGGGAAAAGCGCCTCTAAGGTTAATCTGAATTGCACCCGCAGATTGCCGGGTTTTCATTAGCGGCTTCCGTCACGGGCAAGGTGAGAATGATTAAAAGCGCTGTTGCCTGGTTAAATCAGAGGTGTAACCGTCGACACATATCGCCGGGCGCGCCATTGTCGTCAGGCTTAAGAAGAAATAGATGAGGTAATTTAAGGAGTAGCAAACAAACGCTGACGTAAGTTTAAAGCGGGCACCAGGATTTTTCGTAGTGGCTGTTTAGAATGTTCCATTTTAAGCTGGTCTCAAATTAGCGAGTAAGTGTGTCAAAGCGTGGCGTTTTATTAAAATCGCACCGTTTAACGCGTTTCCTGTTACCGATATTACGTATTACTTCAGCACTCTGGCCGGGATTGCTTCAGTTGCGCTTAACAATAAACGGTAAATTATCAGCCAGTCTGGCAAGGGCCAATAGTCATGCCGTCGGCGGGCTGTTTATAATTGATTGAGTTTTCTTACGCTAAAAAAAAGTCACTGCCTTATTTGCGCTTAATTGGGCGGATTTTTGTCTGGCCATTATTCAGTATTATTTTTAGGGAGAGGAATATGGGAAGGTCTGCTCTGTTAGTGCACCCGGCTGAGCCGGTTACCGCTCAGCCCGCGCGCGTCGCGGCTGATAACGTTAATCCACTATTGTGTTATCTGCTGCAGCCGGATGCCGCGCACAGCCAGTTTACCGCTGTGCCACAGCCAGCGGCGGAGAGCGTCAGCGACGACGCGTTCTTACTGTTTGCCGCCGACGGCTTTGCGCCCTCTGCTGCACTGTTGCAGGAAGTGGCAACGCTCAGCCATCAGCGCCCGGAGCTCAACTGCATGCTGGTTTCACTGGCACCACGCGCACTGAGCAGCGGCCTGCAGTCGTCGCTGCAGCTGTTCCAGCAGCTGCAGGCGCAGCGCCTGTGGCAGCAGAATAACTATGCGGTCATCCTGCGCGCCGCGCTGATGAAAAATGCCGCTCCGCTGGTACGCATTCAGGATGTGATGCTGGCCGGCCTGTTAAATACGCAAACGGTATGGCTGCTGGATGCTCGCGCTGAGCATGAGGTCACCACGGTTAATCCGCCACCCAGCTATCAGCAATTTATGACGGAGTATGAAAAGGTCACCCGTTTGTCACACTTTATTCCGGAGCGAAACCGTTATCGCCAGAGTTATTTACGCAGCGGGTTATTACAGCTGGTACAGCAGGAATTAAACGCTGAAACGCAGTTCTCTAATAATGTGCGGCACGCGGTGCGCTACTTTGCCGATCAGTTTTCACCGCAGAGCACAATGGAAAAACTGTTACTGAAACAGCCCGACCTCTATTTCTCACTGATGAAAATGAGAAAAAGCCGCTGAGATAGCGCCAGCGTTAATTTTAAGAATTACTCCCGTGGGCGCTGAGGTATTTTTGTGTCACGCTGTTAACACTGAGAAAAATACCCAGACGCCAGAGTTTTTATGTCTATCAAACGTAACGCGATTGCCAACTATGTTGGCCAGATCTATCTGACGCTGTCAGGTATTTTAGTAGTTCCCCTGTATATTCAGCATTTAGGTATGGAAGCTTACGGTCTTGTGGGCTTCTTTTCTATATTGCTGACCTGGCTGCAGCTGCTCGACGCGGGCGTTTCAACCACGCTGATGCGCGAGGCGGCACGCTACCGGGCGAATCAGGCAGAATTTGTCTGGTTTCCGGCGCTGTTTGCCACGCTGACCCGCTTCTTTCTGTTCTCCACCCTGGTGCTGGTGGTGCTCGGCTGGCTGGCGACGCCATGGATCGCCACGCACTGGCTGGATGCGCAGCACTTGCCCGCCAGCGATGTGGTGGTGGCCGTGGCGATCATGGTGATCACCGCCGCGATTCGCTGGCGTACCAGCCCGTATCGCAGCGTGATTGTCGGTTTTGAGCATCAGGTCTGGCTCAACGGCGTGAACCTGATCATTACCACGCTGCGTACTTTTGGCGCGGTACTGGTGATCCAGCTGTTCCCGAATCCGCTGCTGACCTTCTTTATCTGGCAATTGCTGGTGTCGATTGCCGAGGCCGCCTGCTGTATCTGGAAATCCTGTCAGCTGGTGCCCCGCGCAGCGCGCAAAGAGAAGCGCGACGATCTGAAAGGCGTGCTCAAACCCTTTATTCGCTTTGCGCTAAGCGCCGCCTTCTCCAGCGCCGTGTGGACCTTTATTTCGCAAATTGACCGGCTGGTGCTGTCAAAAACCCTGCCGCTGAGCGAGTACGGCTCGTTCACCGTGGTCGCCACGGCCGCGACCGGGATCCTGCTGCTGAGCAGTCCGATTATGCAGGCGATTGTGCCGCGCATGACCGGCATGAAAACCCGTCAGCAGGGCGATGCCGAATCGCTGAAGCTCTATCGCTATACCACCCAGGCGGTGGCAATTTTTATGGCCCCGCTCAGCATCACCATTGCCTGCTATGCCGGACCGCTACTGTGGGCGTGGACGCAGAAACCGCAAATTGTCGAAGAGATGGCGTTTGTGCTTAGCCTCTATGCGCTCGGCAGCGGTATCCAGGCGATCTGCGGCCTGCTGTATCACCTGCAATACGTTAACGGCAATCTGAAACTGCACATGCAGGGATTCACCTGTTTTGCCGTCGTGCTGGTGCCGCTCAACATCTGGTGTGCCGTCCATTACGGGGCGCTGGGCACCGGCTGGCTGTGGCTGGGGCAGAACATCTTCTATTTAGTTGGCTGGGCGTGGCTGGTGCATCGCCGCTTTGCGCCGGGCATCCATTTCAGCTGGCTGACGCGCGACGTAGCGCTGATTTGGGCGGTGTCGGCGCTGATTGCCTGGCTCAGCACGCTGCTGCCCATCGAGTGGAACCAGAATCGCTGGATCAACCTGCTGTGGCTGGGGCTGATCGGGGCCTTTAACCTTGGCGTGTGCTGTCTGTTACATAGCCTGGTGCTAAAACGCCTGCGCGCGCCGCTTGTTAACGCAGAGGAAAGAGGATGAGCATGACATCACGCCGCACGCCGACGGTTTCGGTAATTATCCCTAACTGGAACTGCGCGCCCTGGCTGCCGGAAACCCTGGGGTCGCTGCTTCGCCAGTCATCGCCGCCGGAAGAGATCATCATTATTGATGATGGCTCGAGTGATGACAGCGTGGCCTGGCTGACGGCGTTTGCTGCGCAGCATCCGCAGGTGACGCTGCTGAGTGGTGGACGCGGCGGCGTCAGTGCCGCGCGCATGAAGGGGCTGGCCGCAGCCAGCGGCGATTTCGTCTATTTTATGGATGCCGACGACTTCGTCTCGACAGAACTGTTCGCCGATTTCCGCCGCGTGCAGGCGCGTCACCCGGAGATTGATCTGTTCTGCTTTGGCGCGAAGATGTTTTTCGACCTGCCAGCGCCGCAGCGCCATTATCAGACCATCCATCAGCGCCACGTCAGCGGCCTGCTGCCGGGCGGCAGTGCCACGCTGCGCACGCTGATTCAGCATCAGTCGGCGCATCGGGTGATCTGGAGCAGCATCATCTCGCGTCGGCTGATTGACCAGCTCGATCTGCAGTTTCTGCCGATCCAGAACCATGAAGACGCGCCCTTTATGTTTGCCCTTTATCTGCAGGCGCGCGCGCTGTACTGCACCAGCCAGAGCTACTACTACAAACGCTTTATGCTGAGTTCACTGTCGCAGAGCACGCGCGACTTCTCATGGGTGAAAAATTACTTTATCGCCCGCGCCGGCAGTGAGCAGTTCCTGCAGCAGCAGCAACTGCCGCACGATGAGGCGCTGCTGGACGATTATTACCAGACGGTGATGCACGGCTGCCTGACGCAAATCCGCAAAAATCACATGACGGTGCCCGCCGAGTGGCAGCCGCAGGTGAATCAGCTGGTGCGTAAAGTGTTACAGCACAACGCGCGACTGAAACTGCTGTGGTATTGCCCGGCGATTTACAGCGGCTTACAGGCCTGCCGCGATCGTCTGGGACGCTATTCCGCCCGACGCTGATACCGATCAAATTGTTGCATCCCAGAGTAATTTACTTTTGCGCCAGAGCACCTTACCATTCTGGCGCACAAATTCCCGTGCACCCGACTTTCACGAAGCTTCCGCCATTCAGGAGAGTGCATGCTATATCCTATCGTCCGGCCGGCGCTGTTTAAGCTCGATCCAGAGCGCGCGCACGAACTCACCTTTCAACAGTTACGCTTCATCAGCGGCACGCCGCTGGAAGGGCTGATTCGTCAGTCGCTGCCGTCACGCCCGGTGACCTGTATGGGGCTGACCTTTCCGAACGCGCTGGGTCTGGCTGCGGGGCTGGATAAGAACGCGGAGTGCATTGATGCCTTTGGCGCCATGGGCTTTGGCTTTGTCGAGGTGGGCACGGTGACGCCACGCGCACAGCCGGGCAATGACAAACCCCGTATGTTCCGGCTGGTGGCGGCGGAAGGTATCATCAACCGCATGGGGTTTAATAATCTCGGCGTCGATCACCTGGTTGAGAATGTGAAAAAGGCGCGCTTTAAAGGCGTGCTCGGCATCAATATTGGTAAAAATAAAGACACGCCGGTGGAGCAGGGCAAAGACGATTATCTCACCTGCATGGAAAAGGTGTATGCGCACGCCGGTTATATTGCCATCAATATTTCCTCACCGAATACCCCCGGATTACGTTCGCTGCAATATGGCGAAGCGCTGGACGATCTGCTGTCGGCGATTAAATTAAAACAGCGGGCGCTGCAGGAAAGCCATCTGAAATATGTGCCGGTGGCGGTGAAGATCGCGCCGGATCTTTCTGAAGAAGAATTGATCCAGGTTGCCGACAGTTTAGTGCGCCACGAAATAGACGGCGTGATCGCCACCAATACCACGCTCGATCGTTCGCTGGTGAGCGGGCTGAAATATGCCGACGAAGCGGGGGGATTAAGTGGCCGTCCGGTACAGTCGCGCAGCACCGAGGTGATTCGCCGTCTGGCGCAGGAGCTGCAGGGACGTCTGCCTATTATTGGCGTCGGTGGCATTGATTCGCTGGTCGCGGCACGGGAAAAAATGGCGGCTGGCGCAACGCTGGTGCAGATATACTCCGGCTTTATTTATAAAGGTCCAGGTTTAATTAAAGATATCGTGACCCATCTCTAAGACATTTCTCACTTTCCCTGGCCGGGGGGTTTATTTCTCCCTCCGGCTCGTTTATATTTTGTCCTGTTCGTACAATTTTCAGCTTTTTCCTTAAAGCAATATTTTAAATTTCAGCGCCGTTTAGCGCAGCGTAAATCCACAGGGCACCCCATGAAAATCAAACCCGATGACAACTGGCGTTGGTATTTTGACGCAGAGCATGACCGGATGATGCTGGATCTGGCCGATGGAATGTTATTTCGCTCGCGCTTCTCGCGCAAAATGCTGACGCCCGATGCCTTTAATGACAGCGGTTTTTGCGTTGATGACGCTGCGCTTTATTTTACTTTTGAAGAGCGCTGTCGCCAGAGCGGTTTAAAAAGCGATCAGCGCGCCGAGCTGGTGCTGAATGCGCTGGTGGCCAGCCGTTTCCTTAAGCCGCTGATGCCGAAAAGCTGGCACTTCACCAGCCATGCGCACAGCTGGCAGCCCGTCGCGGGCGATATGGTGGCGGTAACGCTGGCTGACAGCGGCGAACAGGCGCAGCTGCTGGTGGTCGAAAGCGGCGAGAATGCCGCGCTCTGTCTGCTGGCGCAGAGTGCGCTGACGGTGGCGGGCAAAGGGATGCAGCTCGGCGATGCCATCAAGATCATGAACGATCGCCTGCAGCCGCAGTTGCAGGAGAGCAGCGCGCCCTTCGCCCGCGCGGTGTAGCGCTTACGCCAGTTCGATATCTCCGTCCGGAATACAGCTGCAGCTGAGAATGGTGCCATCGCCGCGCACCGCGCTCTGCTTCAGCGCCTTCACGTCACCCGACACCAGCGTCATTTTGCAACTGCCGCAGATTCCGGCACGACACGAATAGGGAATGCGAAAGCCCTGCATCTCCAGCTGTTCCAGTAATACCTGCTGATTATCGCCGGCAAACTGCTGCCCCTGATAGCCAATGGTCACGGCGGCTGGCGCGCTGCTGGCGGCCTGCAGCGTTTCCACCACCTCACCGGCACCGTAAGCGCGCGGCGTTTGCCGTTCCAGCACTTCAACCGTATCGCCGACGCGCACGATACCGCTGTTAAGCGCAATCAGATTCAGGCCGAAATCGATATCTCCGCTGCCGTCCTGCGCGCTGCGGAAACGCTGCAGCGTGGCGAGCGGTTCGCCCTGTGGATGCTTGCGGCCGCTTTCGGTGCCGATGGTGGTAAACACGCAGCGGCTGCACGGCTTCGGCATCTCGAAAGTGATCTCGCCGATCTTAATACGTTTCCAGCTGTCCTCATCCCAGGCGCTGGCGCCGCTGACGATCAGATTGGGGCGGAACTGTTCCAGCCGCACGCTGGCCGGACAGCGCTGCTGCAGATCCTGCAGCGACGCCATGTTGACCAGCAGGTAAGGGAAACCGTCAGCGAACCCCAGCGGGACCTGATCGAAGCGTTTTACCCGGCGTGACGGCTCAGTGCCAACCCAGCGCAGCTGCACCGGGCGCGGGAAAAAGCCGCTCAGCCACTGGTTGATGGTGTCAGGCGCAATGCGGGCAGTGAACTGGTTGCCCCACACTTCCGTCGGTGCCGGCTGGGCGCTGAAATCGCTGAAGCGGATCAGCGCCTGGCTGCCGTCCGGTGCGGTGATGAATAGCCCGTCGGGCAGCAGGGCGGGCGTGAAACGCACCATCTCCGGAAACTGGCGGGCGGTAATAAAGGTCCCGTCCGCTTCGGTCACCATAAAGATGCGATCGAAGGCCAGACCGCTTTCCAGCACCTGTGCGTGTGACAGCTGCAAACCACGCATCGATTTAACCGGGTGAATATACAGGCGAGACAGGGTAATCATCACAACTCCGTACAGACAAAAAGAAGCTAACTTTATGACATAGGACGCTGATTCGCTATAATGCGCAACAATTTTAGCAAGAGTAAAAGTGACGATATGAATTCTCTGTTTGCCAGTACGGCGCGTGGGCTCGAAGAGCTGTTGAAAACTGAGCTGGACGCGCTGGGTGCGCAGGATTTGCAGGTGGTGCAGGGCGGCGTCCACTTCCGAGCCGACGACCGCGTAATGTACCAAAGCCTGCTGTGGAGCCGTCTGGCTTCACGTATTTTGCTGCCGCTGGGAGAATTCGGCGTCTGGAGCGATCTCGATCTCTACGTCGGCGCGCAAAGCATCCCGTGGAGCGAGCTGTTTGATAGCAACACCACGTTCGCCATCCACTTCAGCGGCACTAACGAGGTGATCCGCAACAGCCAGTTTGGTGCGCTGCGCATCAAAGATGCGATTGTTGATAGCTTTACCCGGCAGAATCTGGAGCGTCCGAGCGTGGATCGCGAGCAGCCGGGCATCCGCATCAACGCATGGCTGAACAAAGATCGTGTCAGCATTGCGCTGGATCTGAGTGGCACCGCACTGCACCAGCGCGGCTATCGCCAGCAAACCGGCCAGGCACCGCTGAAAGAGAACCTGGCGGCGGCGATTGTGATGCGCTCCGGCTGGCAGAACGGCACGCCGCTGGTCGATCCGATGTGCGGCTCCGGTACGCTGCTGATTGAAGCGGCGCTGATCGCCTGCGATCGCGCGCCAGGCCTGCTGCGTTCGCACTGGGGCTTCAGCCGCTGGAAACGCCACAACAATGCACTGTGGCAGGAAGTGCGCAGCGACGCGCTGCAGCGTGCGCGCGCCGGCACGGCCGCCACCACGTCACGCTTCTTTGGCTATGATAATGATGGTCGCGTGCTGGAATGGGCACGTGCCAACGCACGCCGCGCCGGCGTGTTTGATCTGTTCACCTTCGCGCAGCAGGATGTGCTGCAGCTGAAAAATCCGCTGGCGGGCGAAGCGATGCGCGGTACGGTGCTGAGTAACCCGCCGTACGGTGAGCGTCTGGAGAGCGAGCCGGCGCTGATTGCGCTGCACAGCCAGCTGGGCCGCATCATGAAACAGCAGTTTGGTGGCTGGAATTTGTCGCTGTTCAGCGCCTCACCCGAGCTGCTCAGCTGCCTGCAGCTGCGCGCCGATCGCCAGTTTAAAGCGAAAAACGGTCCGCTGGAGTGCGTACAGAAGAACTACCAGCTGGCGGCGAACAGCGCCGAAGGCGGCGCACAGATTGCCGAAGACTTTGCTAACCGCCTGCGTAAGAACAGCAAAAAACTGGACAAGTGGGCGCGCCAGTCGAATATTGACTGCTACCGCCTGTATGACGCCGATCTGCCGGAGTATAACGTGGCGGTCGATCGCTACGCCGACTGGGTGGTGGTTCAGGAGTACGCGCCGCCGAAAACCGTGGATGCGACCAAAGCACGCCAGCGCCTGTTTGACGTGATCGGTGCCACGCTGAGCGTACTGGAGATACCGGCCAATCGCCTGGTGCTGAAAACCCGCGAACGGCAGAAGGGCAAAAATCAGTACCAGAAGCTGAGCGAGAAGGGCGAATTCTTTGAAGTGCAGGAGTTTAACGCGCGGCTGCTGGTGAACCTGACGGATTATCTCGATACCGGTCTGTTCCTCGACCACCGTATCGCGCGCCAGATGCTGGGCCAGATGAGCCAGGGGAAAGATTTCCTTAACCTGTTCTCCTATACCGGTAGCGCCAGCGTGCACGCCGGGCTGGGCGGCGCCAAGTCCACCACCACGGTCGATATGTCGCGCACCTATCTGGAGTGGGCCGAACGTAACCTGCGCCTGAACGGATTAACCGGGCGCCAGCATCGCCTGATGCAGGCGGACTGCCTGAGCTGGCTGCGCGAAAGCGATGAGCAGTTCGATCTGATCTTTATCGATCCGCCGACCTTCTCCAACTCCAAACGCATGGAAGATGACTTCGATGTGCAGCGCGACCACCTGATGCTGCTGCAGAACCTGAAGCGCATGCTGCGTCGCGGCGGCACCATTATGTTCTCCAACAACAAGCGCGGCTTCAAAATGGATCTGGACGGCTTGCAGCGTCTGGGTCTGCAGGCGCAGGAAATTACGCAAAAAACGCTGTCGCAGGACTTTGCGCGCAACCGTCAAATTCACAACTGCTGGCTGGTAAGCCACGCCGGTAAGGAATAAGTTTTATGTCACTGATCAGTATCCATGGCGCTTACCTGTCGTTCAGCGATGCGCCGCTGTTGGATAACACCGAACTGCATATCGAAGAGGGCGAGCGCGTCTGTCTGGTTGGGCGCAACGGCGCCGGTAAATCGACGCTGATGAAAATCATCAACGGCGAACAGCCGCTGGATGACGGCCGCATTATTTATGAGCAGGATTTGGTGGTCGCGCGGCTGCAACAGGACCCGCCACGCAATATCACCGGTTCGGTGTACGACTTCGTTGCCGAAGGCGTGGCCGAACAGGCTGAGCACCTTAAGGCGTATCACGCCATATCGCACCTGGTGATGGAAGATCCGAGCGAGAAAAACCTCAACGAAATGGGGCGACTGCAGACGATTCTCGACCATCACAACCTGTGGCAGCTCGACAGCCGCATCAACGATGTGTTGCAGCAAATCGGGCTGCAGGCGGACACCGAGCTGTCGTCACTCTCCGGTGGCTGGCTGCGTAAAGCCGCGCTGGGCCGAGCGCTGGTCAGTAACCCGCGCGTGCTGATGCTCGACGAACCGACTAACCATCTCGATATTGAAACCATCGACTGGCTGGAAAGCTTCCTGAAAACCTTCAACGGCAGCATCGTGTTTATTTCGCACGACCGCTCGTTTATCCGCAATATGGCGACGCGCATCGTCGACCTCGATCGCGGCAAGCTGGTGTCATGGCCGGGCGATTACGATCAGTTCCTGCTCGGCAAAGAGGAAGCGCTGCGCGTTGAAGAGATGCAAAACGCCGAATTCGACCGCAAGCTGGCGCAGGAAGAAGTATGGATTCGCCAGGGCATTAAAGCGCGTCGCACCCGTAACGAAGGCCGCGTGCGCGCGCTGAAAGCGCTGCGTCGTGAACGCTCCGAACGGCGTGACGTGATGGGCAAAGCCAATATGCAGGTCGGTGAAGCGGCGCGTTCCGGCAAAATCGTCTTTGAGCTGGAAAACGTGGATTACGGCGTTGACGGCAAAACGCTGGTGAAGGATTTCTCCACCCAAGTACAGCGCGGCGACAAAATCGCCCTGATTGGCCCGAACGGCTGTGGTAAAACCACGCTGCTGCGCCTGATGCTCGGCCAGTTGAAGGCAGATGCCGGTCGCGTGCACTGCGGCACCAAACTGGAAATCGCCTACTTCGAT
Organism: gamma proteobacterium symbiont of Axiagastus rosmarus; assembly: GCF_059730925.1. Taxonomy (NCBI): domain Bacteria; kingdom Pseudomonadati; phylum Pseudomonadota; class Gammaproteobacteria; species gamma proteobacterium symbiont of Axiagastus rosmarus. Next base: position 2,604,678 of record NZ_AP035925.1, on the reverse strand, counting down.
CAGCACCGCGCGGAGCTCGATCCGGATAAAACCGTGATGGACAACCTGGCGGAAGGCAAACAGGAAGTGATGGTCAACGGCAAGCCGCGCCACGTGCTCGGCTATCTGCAGGACTTCCTGTTCCACCCGAAACGCGCCATGACGCCGGTGCGTGCGCTGTCCGGCGGCGAGCGTAACCGCCTGCTGCTGGCGCGTCTGTTCCTCAAGCCCAGCAACCTGCTGATCCTTGACGAACCGACCAACGACCTCGACGTCGAAACGCTCGAGCTGCTGGAAGAGCTGGTGGATGGCTATCAGGGAACCGTACTGCTGGTGAGCCACGATCGTCAGTTTGTGGATAACACCGTGACCGAATGCTGGATCTTTGAAGGCAACGGCGAGATCGGTACCTTCGTCGGTGGCTACCATGATGCGCAGCAGCAGCGCGCCGCTTACAAGCAGACCAAAGCTGCACCGGTCAAAAGCGCAGCGACTAAACCGGCAGAAAAAGCCGACGCCCCCAAACGCAGCGCAGGCAAGCTAAGCTATAACCTGACGCGTGAACTGGAACAGCTGCCGCAAAAGCTGGAGCAGCTGGAGACGCGTATCTGTGAGCTGCAGGCGCAGATGAGTCATCCGGACTTCTTCAGCCAGCCGCACGACAAAACGCAGCCGGTGCTGGATGCGCTGGCGCAGGCGGAGCAGGAGCTGGAAACCACCTTTGAACGGTGGGAAGAGCTGGAAGCGCTGAAAAACGGCGCATAACGCAGAGGGAGTCAGCATGTGTGCCACGCATCAGACGCAGCACTGGATGCTCTGTCCGCAGTGTGATTTAACCGTAAAACTGCCCGCCGTACCGGTGGGCAGCCGTGCGCGCTGTCCGCGCTGTCACACCACGCTGGTGGCTAACTGGCACGAACCGCGTAAACGTCCCACCGGCTATGCGCTGGCGGCGCTGTTTATGCTGTTGCTGGCCAATCTGTTTCCGTTTATCAGCATGCATGTGGCCGGGCTCAGCAGCCAGATCTCGCTGATGGCTATCCCGCAAGTGATGGATCGTGAGGATTATCGCAGCCTCGCCACGCTGTTCCTGCTGTTTGTGCAGGGCATTCCGGCTTTCTGCATGATCGCCATTCTGCTGCTGGTCAATCCGGTGCGCCTGCCGCACAGCCTGCGACTCGGGCTGGCACGCATTCTGTTTCAATTGCGCAGCTGGGGTATGGCGGAAATTTTCATGGCCGGCGTGCTGGTCAGCTTCGTCAAACTGATGGCGTACGGTGAAATTGGCCTTGGCAGCAGCTTCTGGCCGTGGTGCCTGTTTTGTCTGCTGCAGCTGCGTGCGTTTCAGTGCGTCGATCGCCGCTGGGTCTGGCAGCGGATCGATCCTCTGCCGCCGCTGGCGCAAACGCCGCAGGCGGGCATCAGCGGACTGAAACAGGGGTTGCGCAGCTGTCCGTGCTGCACCGCGATTCTCCCGGCCGCGCAGAAAACCTGTCCGCGCTGCGGTGTAAGCGCCGCGCCACGCAGGCAGCACAGCCTGCAGTGGACGCTGGCGCTGCTGATCACCTCGGTGATGTTGTATATCCCGTCGAATATTATGCCGATCATGGTGACCGAAACGCTCGGCTCGCAGTATCCGTCCAACATTATGGCCGGCGTGATTTTGCTGTGGAGCGATGGCTCCTGGCCGGTCGCGCTGGTGATTTTTATCGCCAGTATAATGGTGCCTTCGCTGAAGATGGTGGCGATTGGCTGGCTGTGCTGGCACGCCAGCGGCCGCGGCCGGCGCGACAGCGAGAAGATGCACCTGATTTATGAGGTGGTGGAGTTTGTTGGCCGCTGGTCAATGATTGATGTGTTTGTGATCGCTGTGCTTTCCGCGCTGGTGCGCATGGGCCAGCTGATGAGTGTTTACCCTGCGCCAGGCGCGCTATTGTTTGCGCTGGTGGTGATCCTGACTATGTTCGCCGCCATGACGTTTGATCCGCGCCTGATTTGGGATCGCCTACAGGAAACTGAACGTAAGGAGCCGCGTCTTGACGGACAACCAACACGGCATTGCTAACGTCGACCAGATTAAACGCTGGTCGCCGGTGTGGATCGTACCTATCGTCACGCTGTTAATCGGCGGATGGATTCTGTTTTATCACTTCAGCCATCAGGGACCGCAGGTCACGCTGATCACCGAAAACGCCGAAGGCATTGTTGCCGGTAAAACCACCATTAAAAGCCGCAGCGTCGACGTGGGCACCGTCGAAAGCGCGGTACTGACGGACGATCTGCACCATGTGGAGATCACCGCGCGCCTGAATGCCGGCATGGAAAAACTGCTGCATAAAGACAGCGTGTTTTGGGTGGTGAAGCCGCAGATTGGCCGGGAAGGGGTGACGGGCCTCGGTACGCTGCTCTCCGGCGCCTACATTGAACTGCAGCCGGGCGCTAAAGGGGATAAGCCAGAGCATTATCAGCTGCTCGACGCGCCGCCGCTGGCCCCGCCGGATGCCAAAGGTATTCGCGTCATCCTCGACAGCAAAAAAGCCGGCCAGCTTAATCCGGGCGATCCGGTGCTGTTCCGCGGCTATCGCGTCGGCACGGTGGAAACCAGCACCTTTGATACCGACAAGCGCATGATGACCTATCAGCTGTTCATCGCCGCGCCTTACGATCGCCTGATTACCACCAATGTGCGCTTCTGGAAAGACAGCGGCATTGCGGTGGATATGTCCGCTTCCGGCATGCGCGTCGAAATGGGCTCGCTGACGACCCTGTTCAGCGGTGGCGTGAGCTTTGACGTGCCGGACGGCTGGGAACTCGGCGAGCTGGCCAAAAACCAGGACGACTACCATCTGTATGATGACCAGCGCAGCATTCAGGATTCGCTGTACACCAAACACACCGATTTCCTGATGTTCTTCAGCGACTCGATTCGTGGTCTGCAGGTCGGCGCTCCGGTAGAGTTCCGCGGCATTCGTCTTGGTACCGTGGCTCAGGTGCCTTACATGATCCCGGGCGTGAATCAGGCGCTGAACACCGATTACCGCGTGCCGGTGCTGATCCGCATCGAGCCGGACCGCTTTATCAGCCGTCTGGGTGGCGACTTCAATCTTGAACAGCATCTGCAGGATGGCAAGAAACGCGGCCTGCGCGCCACGCTGAAAACCGGCAACCTGCTGTCCGGTGCGCTGTTTGTCGATCTCGACTTCTATGACAATGCACCGGCTTACAAAGGACCGAACGAAGTGGCGGGGCTGGAAGTGATTCCGACCGTAAGCGGCGGTCTGAGCCAGATTCAGCAGAAACTGATGGCGGCGCTGGATAAGATCAACGCGCTGCCGCTCAACCCGATGATCAACCAGGCCACCGGCACGCTGAAAGAGAGCCAGCGCACCCTGCAGCAGCTGCAGAAAACGCTGGATAACCTCAATCAGATCACCGCCAACCCGGCGATGAAAACGCTGCCGGCCGATATGCAGCAAACCCTGCGCGAGCTTAATCGCAGCATGAAGGGGCTGCAGCCGGGATCGCCAGCCTATAACAAACTGGTGGGCGACATGCAGCGCCTTGACCAGGTGCTGCGCGAATTGCAGCCGGTGCTGAAAACGCTCAACAGTAAGAGCAACGCGCTGGTATTTGAAGCCAAACCGGGTCAGGATCCGCAGCCAAAGAGGGCGAAACAGTGAAAAAAGGGCTGATTATCGGTGCTGTGCTGCTGCTGGCGGGCTGCAGCAGCACTATCGACACCACTTATTACCAGCTGCCTGCGGGCAGCAATATGGCGCGCGTCAGCAGTGACGCCTCCGCCAGCCAGCCGATGATTTGGGTTGAACAGGTGAGCGTGCCGGATTATCTCGCCGGCAACGGGCTGGTTTATCAAACCAGCGACGTGAAGTACGTGATTGCCGCCAATAATCTGTGGGCCAGTCCGCTCGACCAGCAGCTGCAGCAGACACTGGTGAGTAACCTCGGGCAGGCGTTGCCCGGCCGGCTGGTGGCCAGTCAGCCGCTGGGTGACACGCACGATACGCTCAGCGTGCACGTCACCGGCTTCCACGGCCGTTATGACGGCAAGGTGGTAGTAAGCGGTGAATGGCTGTTGCAACATCAAGGCCGGCTTATCAAACATGGCTTTAATCTGACGCTGCCGCAAACCGAAGATGGCTACGATGCGCTGGTGCGCACGCTGGCGCTCGGCTGGCAGCAAACGGCACAGCAGATCGCTAACAGCGTAGTGACGCTAAATTAGGATTTGTTCGATGTTTATGCTAAGTCCCTGATTTGCCGTTATGTGACGGCGCGCAAATCAGGGGCTTTTTTATTGCGGAATCAGCCAGATATGGCGGCGGCACAGAGGGGTTTGTGTCGATTTCACGGCAAATTGATGACATTGGCGTGAATTTTGCGCATTGACCTTTCACCCACCACAGGTTAGAACATTACTGTGGTTGAACATTAATTCACCACTCTTTCTTTCCACCAGATTCCACCAGACCTGAAATGAGGGAAACGAGGTATGAAGAGACAGAAGAGAGACCGCCTGGAACGAGCACATTCACGAGGCTATCAGGCAGGCATTACCGGCCGCTCAAAAGAGATATGCCCTTATCAAATGATCGATGCCCGGTCTCACTGGTTGGGAGGTTGGCGACAAGCCATGGAGGACAGGTCGGCGGTGGCTTAGGCACCGTCGGATGTCTGTAAACAGGAAAAAAAACCTCCGCTGCGTGCGGAGGTTTTTGTTGGCGGGTCAGAACGCTGAAGTGTCTTTAAACAGGCCCACTTTCAGGTCAGTCGCGGTGTAAATCAGGTTACCGTCGACGAACACTTCGCCATCGGCCACGCCCATCACCAGCTTGCGGTTGATGACGCGTTTGAAGTGAATTTTGTAAGTAACCAGCTTCGCCGTCGGCAGAACCTGGCCGGTGAATTTCACTTCACCCACACCCAGCGCACGGCCTTTACCTTCCGCACCCAGCCAGCCGAGATAGAAGCCAACCAGCTGCCACATAGCATCCAGACCCAGACAGCCTGGCATCACCGGATCGCCTTTAAAGTGGCAATCAAAGAACCACAGGTCAGGGCGGATATCCAGTTCGGCTTCCACATAACCTTTATCGAATTTGCCGCCGTCTTCGGTCATTTTGACCACGCGGTCCATCATCAACATGTTGTCAGACGGAAGCGGTGGGCCATTCTCGCCAAACAGTTCGCCGCGACCAGAGGCAATCAGGTCTTCTTTGCTATAGGATTCGCGTTTATCTACCATGTTCTCAATATGCCTTCTTTTAGTGAAGCCCGAATATTAGCGAACAGTTGTACGCTGGGCAATGTAATCAGCTGTGGTTGAACCAGTTGAGCCAGCGTAATGGCCAGGGCCGCGGTCGGTTTTCCTGCTGATTGAGCTGAGTAATGCGCTCCTGAATGGAGCTCAGCAGCGAGTCGCCGCTTTCGCTCTGCCAGGCAATACCGGTTAACAGCGGCAGCGCTTCGTCAACGCGCTCAATCGCCCAGATATGGAACTGGCCCTGCTGTACCGCTTCTACCACGTCGTCGCTGAGGCTGAGATGGCGCACGTTGCTGGCAGGCAGAATGACGCCCTGTTTTCCGGTCAGTTCACGCGACTGGCAGATATGGAAGAAGCCTTCGATTTTCTCATTCAGACCACCCACCGGCTGCACGTTACCAAACTGGTCCACCGAACCGGTAACGGCAATCTGCTGGTTCAGCGGCTGGTTTGCCAGCGCGCTGATCAGCACGCACAGCTCGGCCAGCGAGGCGCTGTCACCGTCGACTTCGGAGTAAGACTGCTCAAACACCAGCGATGCCGAGAAGGGCAGCTGCTGTTCCAGCTCCAGCTCCGAAATCAGATACGCCTGCATGATCATCATGCCTTTGGCGTGGATGTTGCCGCCAAGCTCCGCTTTGCGCTCCACGTCGGTAAATTCGCCATCGCCCGGGTGCACAACACAGGTGATGCGTGATGGCTCGCCCCACGGACGTGGATGACCAGGGAATTCAATCACCGACAGGCCGTTGATCTGACCAACTACTTCGCCTTCCGTTTCGATCATGATCTGATTTAACAGGATCTCATCGCGCATCCGGTCGGCAAGGAAACTCTCGCGCCACTGGCGTGCTTCCAGCGCCTCTTTCAGCGCCTCACCATTCAGCGTCTCACCGTGCAGCGCGGCTTCCTGCAGCTGACGGCGCAGCCAGCGCGGACACAGCGGCAGCGTGTCCTGATCGCCGGTCAGACGCACCGCTTCCTGGATCAGCAGCGGCCAGAAATCAGCTTCGGGTGGCGTCAGGCCGGCCAGTTCCGCCTGGCATAGCGTCCAGCGGCACCAGTTGGCCATGTCATCCTCATCGACCAGTTGCAGATTCTCTTCGAACTCGCTGTAAAGCGCCATTTCGTGCACTTCAACGTCCAGTTCCTGGAAGCTGGCCAGCGCCTCGCGATCGCCACATAAAATCAGACGCAGCTGCAGCGGCAGTGGGGGAATGGTCACCGGCAGGGGACGACGCTCGTCCGGTGAGTACCAGTCGAAGCGGCCCAGTTCGATCACTTTGCGCAGGCGTAGCCACAGCAGCGGCTGCGCCAGCAGGGTATTGATCGACAGAATCAGCGTGCCACCGTTAGCCTGATGCAGCAGACCGGGCTCCAGCTGTACGCGATCTTTATACTGACGCACGCAGCCAAACAGCTGCTCGGACTCAATCCAGTCGGCGTAATGCACGCCACCGGTGCTGGTGAAGGGACGGCTGGCGTCGGCTGGCGGTTGCAGGCTGACGTTGTCGCCCATCACATGGTAATCACCGCCGTACAGCGCGTCCTCGTCAGGCTGAAAGCGCTGCGCCGCCTCGGCAATCCACGCCAGATAATCACTGTTTTCCTGGCTGCGTAACAGCAGCAACGGAAAGCCCAGCGTTTGATGATGTAAATGCGCCAGCGCATTCAGCAGACGCGGCTGAACCGCGGCAAGCGTATCGCTATCTTCCAGAGAGACGGTTGAGAAAAGTGATTGGTAGCGTGAGCTATCCGGCTGCAGGGCTTGCCACGTAAGTTGAGTGCTGGTCAAAATATTCGCATTAGTCTGGTTCAGGAAAAGCGCGATTATACAGGATTCAACCCGGTTAAGCACGGCGCACTTCCGGCCTGAACTGTGATGGCCGCAACATGTTTTTCCTTGCTGCATCCGGGAAAAAAGCTGTTATTCTTAGTTTGTTACGTGATCACGATGAGATTCCGATGAAATACCAGCAACTCGAAAATCTTGAAAGTGGATGGAAGTGGAAATACCTGGTGAAAAAGCATCGGGAAGGTGAGCTGATCACCCGGCATATTGAGCTGAGCGCTGCGCAGGCGGCGGTAGAGACGTTGCTGGCGATGGAGAATAACCCGGTTGAGGTCGGTGACTGGATCGCAAAGCATATCCATCCGGAGCTGGAAAACCGTCTGAAACAGACCATACGCGCGCGGCGCAAACGTCATTTCAACGCAGAGCATCAGCACACGCGGAAAAAATCGATCGATCTGGAGTATCTGGTGTGGCAGCGTCTGGCCGGTCTGGCGCAGCGTCGTAACAGCACCCTGTCAGAGACCATTGTTCAGCTGATCGAAGATGCAGAACGCAAAGAGAAGTATGCCAGTCAGATGTCGACGCTGAAGCAGGATCTGCAGGCGATTCTGGGTAAAGGCGGCGCGGATAACGAATAGCAAAAAATTGCGTGTGATAAAAAACCAAAAAAACCCCGCCGAAGCGGGGTTTTTTATTGCGCGATAACTTAAGCCTGAGGCTGAGTTACAACGTCTTTGATACCTTTCACGTCGATTTCAACGCGACGGTCTGGCGCCAGGCAGTCGATCAGGGCATTGCGGCCTTTCACGCTGTCACAGGTGTTGCCAGTAACTGGGTTAGATTCACCCATGCCACGTGCAGAGATCTTGTTAGCCGGGATACCTTTAGATACCAGGTAGTCGACAACAGACTGAGCACGTTTCTCAGACAGCTTCTGGTTGTACTGGTCTGAACCGATGCGGTCGGTGAAGCCCAGAACCACAACAGAACCGTCTTTCGGATCCATTGAGCTCAGCTGGCTGTACAGCTGATCCAGAGCCTGCTGGCCTTCTGGCTTCAGGGTAGATTTGTTGAAGGTGAACAGCACGTCAGACTTCAGAGTGAAACGCTTGGTTTCAACAACCGGAGCCGGAGCTGGCGCTGGAGCAACAACTGGTGCAGCAGCTTCGTCCTGACCGAAACGGTAAGAAACGCCGACGCTCAGCATGCTGTTGTCTGGACGCGCACCAACGGTACCTGCGTCACCGATGTTGTTAACCCACTGGTAGTCCAGGCGAGTCGCCCAGTTTTTGGTCAGTGCGTATTCAACACCAACAGCAGCCAGCGGAGAAACGCCGGTGTCGTGGTTGCTGATGCGAGTGCCGTCAGCTACGTTAGCCTGAGTTGAGTCTGCACGCCAAACCATGCCACCCAGACGGGTGTACACGTCCAGATCGTCAGCAATTGGGTAGCTCAGTTTAGCTGCCAGCTGTACGCCCTGTGCTTTGAATGCGCCGTTAACTTGGTTGCCTTTGTTCGGCATACGGCCCAGCCAGTCGTAGCCCAGCTCGAAGCCCAGGTATGGGTTAGCCTGGTAGCCCAGGAAAGCACCTGCGCCCAGCTGAGATTCGTGGGTTGGACCGTCGTTATTTACGTAACCGTTACCGTAGTAACCAGTATCGTGATACTGAGACCAGCCCAGTTTAGCACCGGTGTACCAGGTGTCATCTTTAGGAGCGGCCTGCGCTACGGTAGCGAAGCCAGCCAGTGCCACTGCAATTGCGATAGCTGTCTTTTTCATTTTGCGCCTCGTTATCATCCAAATAGGCAATGAGCAAAAAGGTTGCTCTTGGTTGTAATCCTTCGCCGGGTCTAAACGCTCGCTTATGACTCTACCGAAAAAACGGAGGTTATTGAGCACCCTGGCGAGGTAAAGTCTACAACGAGATTGGAAACTTACAAGTATGATGTGACGTCAGCGGATAAAAAAACAGGGATTTATACACACATTTTAACAAATGACATGGCAAAATTTTCGCTACCAGAAAAGAAAAATGCGGCTAAGCCATTGTCATAGCTGGCGGGAAAAGAATCAGTGGCTTAGCCGCAACTTTGTGAAAAAATAGCGTGAGAAAAATCTTAGTTTTACTTAATGAAACAAATCAGAGGGAATTTTTGCGCTGTTTGGCTGTCTGGACAGAGCAAGATCCCGCCCCTGAGGACGCATAATCAATCCCAGCGCTTCGCCTTCGGCGGCTGCCTGCTCAAGTTCCAGGCGCTCTTCATTGCTCAATTCATAAGGAATCCAGGCGAGTACCACGCTGTAGTTGCCGGTGCGCAACGCTTTCACCATGCTCTCAACCGTGCTTAAACGCTCGGATTCCGTAATATGCATACTCTTTTCCAGCGGTAATCCTGACTGCTGCATCCAGCTGCGGTTCAGTTTGTGCGCTGGCGTCAGCCACAGCTGCCAGCGTGACTGGGTGCTCAGCTGCTTGAGGACCGGCAGTAACAGCAGCGGCATGATGCCGGGCTGCTCGCTATAACGCAGTTCAGTAATACCACCCAGAGAAGGTTGCGTTAAGCCCGTCGCAGCGAAACGGTGAGCACGATCAGCAGGGCCAGAGTATTGAGTACGCATATTTTAATCACTCAGTAATGAACTGTATGAATATACAGTAATGAGTTCCTGGATAAAGATCAACCTCAATTTCTGAAAATGCCTCGCAAATTCCGCACAAGATCCGCGCGTTGCCGCTTTTATTCATTGAACAGCTAAATCGTTTTTTCTATCTTCTAACCAGATGAATCTCTGAGCTTTTTATAGGAAATTTCCCGCGCAAGGAATGAGGAAAAGGGGACGTTATGAAGAAAAATAATCCGGTGGTTGAGCAGTCCAAAGCCCAGTTAGCGGCATTGGGAAAAATTGAATCGCGCACCCAGTTTGGTGGTTACGCGCTGGCGGTCGAAAAGGTGGTGTTTGCTTACATCAATGAGGATGCGCTCTATCTGCGCGCCAGTGAGGCGCTACAGCACTATGCCGCACAGCGCCCGCTGGAACCGTTGATATACCGCAAGCGCGGCATGCCGGTGACGCTCAGCTACTACAAAGTGGATAAACAGCTCTGGCAGGACGCCGATCAGCTGCTGCGCTTATCGGCCAGTTCGCTGTCTGCGGCGCGCGCCGAGGCGGCGAACAGACTTGTCTTGCTCAGGCTGAAAGATCTGCCCAATCTCAGCCTGCGCATGGAGCTGATGCTGCACAAAGTCGGGATCAATTCTGTTCGCTTACTGTATGAAATGGGCTCGCGTCAGAGCTGGCTGAAGTTGCGGGCGGTGAATAAAGACATCGGCCTGAAAACGCTGCTGGCGCTGGAAGGGGCCATTTCCGGCCATCACCAGGCCGCTTTGCCGGCGGCGGTACGTGAAGAGTTGAGCGCCTGGTATCAGGAAACGCTCCGCCAGCACGCCGCGGCGGAGCGCCTGTTGCCTTAAGCGGCGGCGAGGGTACGGCGCAGGCGGGCAATTTCCGGCAGCAGCGCAACCAGCAGCCCCAGCTGCTGCAACACCAGCGGTGCCTGCGCCTCCTCACTGGTTTTCAGCGCGCTCAGGCGCTGCATCAGTGTCTGCTGCATCGTTTCCGCCTGCGCTTCGCTGACGCGATCGATCTGCAGCACATCCTCGACGAAGCATACCGCGTCATCTAAAAGCGTCAGCAGTTCGCCCTGCGTCAGCCGCTCCCGGTGCGCGCCCAGCGCCGAGATGTAGCTGAGAAACGAGTGATTGAGGCACATCAGACGGAACGCATTCTCGCGCAGCGGCGGCTGTTGCTTCAGTTCGCCGCTGATATTGGACACCACGGACGCCAGTTCCGCATCGGCGTTGTGCGCGTCACGGCGCGCCACACGGTAGGCGAGACGGTTATCTTTACCCTGATGATACTGTTCCAGGATGGCATCAAGATAACGACAGTTGGCATTCAGCGTGCGATCGGCAACCGTCGTCAGCTGACGGAAACGCCAGTCAGGCCAGACAAACGCTACCGCCAGCCAGGCCAGGCCACAGCCGAGCAAGGTATCCACCACGCGCGGCAGGGCGACATCAAAGCCTTCACCCAGCAGATTGAAGCACAGCAGCACCAGCAGGGTGATGAACAGCGTCGCCTGCGCGTACTGAATCTGGCGGAAGGCAAAAAACAGCACGCCGCTCAGCACAATCAAAACCAACTGGCCCTCGATAGAGGGCACCAGCCACAGCACCGGCAGGCCAATCGCAATACCGGCCAGGGTTCCGCCAATACGCAGCGCCAGCCGCCGCCGTGTGGCGTTATAGTTGGGCTGGCAGACAAACAGGCTGGTCAGCAGGATCCAGTAGCCGCGATGCAGGCCGGTAAGCTGAATGAAGGCGTACCCCACGCACAGCACCAGCGACATGCGCACCGCGTGGCGGAACAACGCCGAGGTCGGACTCAGATGGCGACTGAGGCGCAGGCGGATATCCGCCCAGCCACTCAAGCCTTCGCGCGACAGATGGTGATCGCTCTGCGTCAGCGGTTCTGCCAGCCGCTGCTCTGATTCGATCGACGCCAGCTGCGCATCAATGGCGCGTAAGTTGCGCAGCAACCAGAACAGCGGACGAATGTGCGTCGCCTGCGGATCGTTATGTTGCAGGCGCTGCAGGGCGGTCTCCAGCCGTTCAAAGCTGCGCGCAAAATGGCTATCGTGGTGCCACGGCTGGCGCAGCACGATATTCTCTGCCAGCTGGCGACAGGCCTGCGCCTGCATGTTCAGCAGTCGCTGAAAGCGAAACAGCACCTCGTTGTAGCGCCAGTCATCGCGCAACAGGTGATATTGCAGATGCGACGAGCTGGCGCGCTCGTGAATATCCTGCGCCACAAAATAGTAATGCAGGCTGCGCCGCGTGCTGCGCGAGCCGCGGTCGCCGCGTAAACGGCTCTGAATGGTGGTTTTCGTCAGGTTGAGCTGCGCCACCAGCTGGCTATTGACCATCGCGGTGGCGATCAGCGCCGCGTCATCCTGCTCACCGCCGTCGGGATCAAACAGGTTGGCCTTGGCTTCCAGATAGCGCGCCAGCTGGGAAAAGCTGGCGGCCAGCTGCTCCTGCACCGGGCGCACCGGAAACATCAGGTGGCCGATAAAGGTCAGCAGGTTGTACCACAGCGCGCCAATCAGCAGCAGCGCCGGCTGCATCCACCACTGCGGAAACAGGCCAATGCCCAGCATGGTGTACACCGCGATCAGCAGGGCACCAAACGCAATGGTGGCGTAGCGCTGCCCCAGCGCGCCCAGCAGAATAAATCCCCAGCTGGAGAGCGCCAGACCGATAGCAAACAGCCACGGATGCGGAAACAGCAGCTCAACTGAAACCGAGGCAATGCAGAAGCACACCAGCGTGATGAGCAGGTTGCGCACGCGGCCGGTCCAGCGATCGTCAAGATCGGCCAGCGCCGCCGCCACGACACCGAGCGTCAGTGGAATGGTCCACTCAATCTGCTGCAGCCACCAGGGAACGGCGGCACAGCCGGCCAGCGCGAAGAAGATGCGCAGCAGGTAGCGCAGGCTGCTGTTGAACAGATAACGGCGCCAGCCGGGTAGAGCGTCAGGCATCATCTTCAGCCTCAGTAGCGGCGCCGCGCGTTGGCTTCACGCGCCGCCTGCGCTTCTTCCACTGACACCACGCGACGACCTACCGGCCACAGCGCGATAGCGGCGATTTTGAAGTGGGCAATGCCGGTCGGAATACCGATGATGCTCAGACACTGCAGGATGCCGGTCGAGATGTGCATCAGGCACAGCCACCAGCCAAAGAAAATCAGCCAGAACAGGTTGAGGAAGGTACCACCGGCGTTCAGCACGTGGCTTTTGCTCTCCGGGCGCAGCACGTCAACGTGAACCGCTTCGTTGCCAAACGGCAGCAGGGACAGTTTGGTGATCTCCCAGCAGGAGCGGGTCAGCGGCAGGGTAAAGATCAGCACGATGCTGATCAGCGTGGCCAGCAGCCAGCCGAAGGTGGTGATAAAGCCGCCAAGAACAAAATTCAGAATATTAAGCACGGTACGCATAACGCGATTTTCCTTTTGCAATCCGCAATATGTGTCGCCCAGTTTAGCGTGTTTTAAGGCTGGAGCGCTAAGGGTCTGACAGGTAAACTGCGCGATAATTGAATTCCACATGACGGTGCGGAGATGGAACTAAAAGCAACATCCATGGGCAAACGGCTGGCACAGCATCCCTTTAACCGGGTGCGATTGCTGGCTGCCGGTGTGGAAGTCAGCGGCGATCGTCACGAATACCTGATCCCGTTCAATCAGCTGATCGGTATCACCTGCAAACGCGGCCTGGTGTGGGGCGAGCTGGAGTTCTTATTACCGGAAGAGAAAGTGGTGCGGTTGCACGGCACCGAGTGGCAGGAAACCCAGCGTTTTTATCATTACCTGCAGCAGGCGTGGCAGCAGTGGAGCCTCGAAATGAGCGAAATCAGCGCGCAGGTGCTGAGCGCGCTGCAGCAGGAGATCGTCGCGTTTACCGGCCAGGATCGCTGGCTGAAGCGCAGCGAACTGGCCGCGGTGAAAGAGACCATCACGCGCCAGTTTTCCGCCTTACCGCTGCCGCTGGCAAGGCTGGAGGAGTTTGATAACTGCCGCACGCTGTGGCGCTTTTGCCAGCAGTGGCTCGAGCACGGCGAGAGCGCGATTCGGCAGCGCAACCGTGAATGGAGCGCGCGGGTGATCAGCGATAATCACGCCTTCTTCTCCACCGTCGAAACCACGCCGCTCAATCCATCGCAGTGTGAGGCGGTGGTCAACGGTGAAGACGCGCTGCTGGTGCTGGCTGGCGCGGGCAGCGGTAAAACCTCGGTGCTGGTGGCGCGCGCCGGCTGGCTGTTACAGCGCAAGCTGGCGCAGCCGGAGCAAATCCTGCTGCTGGCTTTTGGTCGCCAGGCGGCGGAAGAGATGAACGATCGGATCCAGACGCGGCTGGGTGAGAGCGCGATTCAGGCGCGTACGTTCCACGCGCTGGCGCTGCACATCATTCGTGAAGGCAGCAATAAGCAGCCGGTCATCAGCCGGCTGGAAAGTGACAGCAGCGCGCGACGTCAGTTGCTGATCGAAAACTGGCGTGAGCAGTGCAACAGCAAAAAGGCGCAGGCCAGCGGCTGGCGACAGTGGTTGCAGGAAGAGCTGGCGTGGGACGTGCCGGAAGGTCCGTTCTGGCAGGATGACAAACTGGCGCAGCGTCTTGCGGTGCGGCTGGAGCGCTGGCTCGGCCTGATGCGCATGCACGGCGGCGCGCAGGCGGCGATGATTGCCGATGTGCCGGAACCGCTGCGCGACAATTTCACGAAGCGCGTCAGGCTGATGGCACCGCTGCTCAAAGCATGGAAAAGCGCACTGAAAGCCGAGGGCGCGGTGGATTTCTCCGGGCTGATCCATCAGGCGATCGCTGTGCTGGAGAAGGGCCGCTTTATCAGCCCGTGGAAACACATTCTGGTGGATGAATTCCAGGATATTTCACCGCAGCGGGCGGCGCTGCTCAGCGCGCTGCGGCAGCAAAATAAGCGCACCAGTTTGTTTGCGGTCGGCGATGACTGGCAGGCGATCTATCGCTTTAGCGGCGCGGAGATGAGCCTGACCACCGCGTTTCATCACTATTTTGGCGAAGGCGACCGCTGCGTGCTGGATACCACCTACCGCTTCAACGATCGCATCGGTGACATTGCCAACCGCTTTGTGCAGCAGAATCCGCATCAGCTGCGCAAGCCGCTCAACAGCCTGAGCAAAGGGAACAAGAAATCCATTACGCTGCTGCCGCAGGAGCAACTGGAAGCGCTGCTCGACAAGCTGAGCGGTTACGCGAAGCCGGACGAGCGCGTGCTGCTGCTGGCGCGTTACCATCATCTGCGTCCGGCCATGCTGGATAAAGCCAAAACCCGCTGGCCGAAACTGCGTATCGACTTCATGACCATCCACGCCAGTAAAGGTCAGCAGGCGGATTTTGTCATCGTGCTGGGGCTGCACGAAGGGCGTGACGGTTTCCCGGCGCAGGCGCGCGAGTCGATCATGGAAGAGGGGTTGCTACCACAGCCGGAGGATTTTCCGCATGCCGAAGAGCGGCGTCTGGCCTACGTGGCCATCACGCGCGCGCGTCAGCAGGTGTGGCTGATGTTTGATAAAGAGCGGCCTTCCGTGTTTGTTGAACACCTGCGCGAACTGGGCGTTGCGCAGAGCCGGAAGGCCTGAGATATCAGGCTTTTAGGCGTTCCGTCAGGTAGCGCTGATAATCGGGGATCTGGATGGTCACTTCGCTGGCAAACATCGGCGAATGGATAATGAAATCCGCGGTGGCGCGGTTGGTCGCCACCGGGATATTCCATACGGTGGCGAGGCGCAGCAGCGCTTTGACGTCCGGATCGTGCGGTACTGCATTGAGCGGATCCCAGAAGAAGAACAGCACATCAATTTTACCTTCAGCAATCAGCGCGCCGACCTGCTGATCGCCGCCCATCGGCCCGCTGAGCATGGCATTCACATCCAGTCCGGTGTGACGATTGATCAGGTTGCCGGTGGTGCCGGTGGCATACAGCACGTGAGGTTGCAGCGCATTTTGATTGATTTTTACCCAGTCCAGCAGCGAGGCTTTGCAGTGGTCGTGGGCAACGAGGGCGATGTGTTTCTGAACTTTCAGGGTACGAACGGTCTGCTCCATGGGGCTTCCTGTTTCGGCGCGTGCAAACGTAGTGAAGGCACGAGTTTACCCCTGGCGTTCAGCTGCTATCAACTTGCGCGTAGGGTTTTCACCCAACTGATAAAACGCTGCCGCGTGGCGGCATCAACACGCTGCAGCCAGCGTTGCAGCGCGGGCAAATTACTGGCGTCCTGCCATACAATATCCAGACTGAGACTGGCGTCCGGTACGCTGGCCGCCTGCAGCGCAAAGCGCGGCACGCTGGCCGCCTGCGCCGTACGGTTGTAATTGATCATCGCCTGTTCAACATTGCCGCTGCTCTCACCCGGCAACCGATCGCGAATACTGGCTATTTCATTACCACGCTCATCAATCAGCTGAAAATTTAACGATTTATCAAACAGGCTGCGTTCGCGGCGGTTATTCAGCGCTGGCAGGCGAATCGCTACGGAATGGGCGTCGGCGGTGAAGGTGACGATCATTAGTTCTGAGCGGAAGTGGGTGGCATCGGCGCAGGGTTTATCCACGCGAAACAAAAACTGATGCTGACCGCGCTCCAGCTCAAGGCTGTCCGCGCCTTTCAGCAGCGAACCTGAGATTTTGCGCCCATCCAGCACCAGCAGGTCGATCTGCGGATCGAGCTTCAGGGTGATGGCATGGCAGGTTGCCGATACGAGCAACAACAGCAAACCCGTAACAGCCAGAGACAGCTTCATTTCAACTCCCGGAACAGGGAAAAAGGGCGATGTGTAGCAAATTATTACATTATGGCAGTTAATTTACATTTTAACATATTTATTCGTGTCGCCGCGCAAACTTTTCGTGCGCTGCGCTTGCACTTTAGCGCGCAATGGCATCTACACTCAGGCGAGTGAACAAGGAGAAAAACATGAACGATCAAACGATTCGCGATGTCCTGATGCAAACCCAACGCATCGCGCTGGTCGGTGCCAGCGATCGCACTGAGCGTGCCAGCTATGGCGTAATGAAATACCTGCTCGATCAGGGTTATGACGTGGTGCCGGTGAGCCCGAAGCTGGCGGGACAGCAGCTGCTGGGCCAGACCGTGTATGGCACGCTGGCGGAGATCCCGGGCAAGATCGACATGGTGGATGTGTTCCGCAATTCCGAAGCGGCATGGGGCGTGGCGCAGGAAGCGATTGCTATCGGAGCCAAAACCCTGTGGCTGCAGCTGGGCGTGATTAATGAGCAGGCGGCGGTGCTGGCGCGTGATGCCGGGCTGACGGTGGTGATGGATCGCTGCCCGAAGATAGAAATTCCGCGGCTGGGCGTGACGCGTTAAAGACAAACGGCGACGCGGCGTCGCCGTACCCTTAATGCCGCAGGCTGGGTGCCTGCAGCTGCTGGCGGATCGAGGCGGCCAGCTCATCCATGGATGGCTGTTCCGGATGTTCGAGCGAGGTTTCGCCGGCCAGCTGAATCTCAGCGATATAGGTATGCACCTGTTCGCCTTCCTCATCTTCCATCACCACGTGATACCAGGGGGCCGCACGCAGCGATTCCGTCGCGCCAACCTCATCCAGCTGCGGATCGTCCAGCGAATACTCCGGGTCGACATCCACAATCACGCCGAGCACCCCGGAGAGACGGTGCCGGACCTGCTGTCCAATTCCAAATTTACTGGCAATCATTGTGACCTCCCAAAACTTTGCCCTGCCACCGATATGGGGGCAGGGACAGCGTTTTCAAGTCACAGCACGCGACAGGCAAAGCCTTTCAGATAAAGCCCTTCAGGATAGCTGGCGATCACCGGATGGTCGGCTGCCTGACGGAACTGCTCTATAAATTGTACATCACGACCGGCATCAACAGCGGCATCGGAGATAATTTTCTGGAACAGCTCGGTGGCCATCAGCCCGGAACAGGAGAAAGTCAGCAGAATGCCGCCCGGATTCAGCAGCTGCATTGCCAGCATGTTGATGTCTTTATAGCCGCGGCAGGCGCCCATCAGCTGGTTTTTATTCTCAACGAATTTCGGCGGATCCATGACGATCATGTCGAACTTCTCGCCGCTGTCGCGGTAGCGACGCAGCAGTTTGAACACATCGTCACGCAGGAACTGCGCGCGTGAGACATCCAGCCCGTTAAGCGCCACGTTCTGTTTTGCTACGTCAAGGGCGTCCTGCGAGGTATCCACGCTGATCACTTCCCGGCAGCCGCCGAGCAGAGCAGAGACCGCAAAACCGCCGGTGTAGGAGAAGCAGTTAAGCACCCGGGCATTTTCTGCGTAACGACGGGTGGCAAAACGGCTGTCGCGCTGATCGAGGTAATAACCGGTCTTGTGACCGCCCTGAATATCCACCAGCAGCTGCATGCCATGCTCGGTTATCGGCAGCAGCGCAGGCGGCAGTTCACCGCTTACCGGACCCTGCGCCAGCTCCAGTCCCTCTTTCTTGCGCACTGCCACGTCAGAGCGGTCGTAGATGGCGCAGTCGGGATAGCACTGCTGCAGCGCCGAGACGAGAGCCGGACGCTGATACTCCGCCCCGGCCGACAGCAGTTGCAGCACCAGGAAGTTACCGAAGCGATCAATCGTGACGCCCGGCAGTCCATCGGACTCGCCGGCAATCAGGCGATAGCTGTCCAGCCCGTCGCGCTGTGCCAGCCAGTCGCGCCACTGCTGGGCTTTTTGTAGCGTGCGCACAAAGAAGGCGATGTCGATTGACTCATCCTGCTGCCAGCTCCAGACGCGCGCGCGAATTTGTGACTGAGGAGAGTAGGCGGCGCGGGCCAGCCATTTGCCGTTGCTGTCACAGATATCAATGGTTTCACCCGACTGGGCTTTACCTTCCATACGGGCAACGGCCCCGGAGAACACCCACGGATGGCGGCGGAGCAGGGATTTTTCACGTCCCTTAGCGAGAATCAATCGAACGGTCATGTTTGCTATGCTTACCTGAAAAAATGAGGCGCCATTTTCCGGTGGATGGCGGCAAAATGCAACGCACAAAGGGGAGATCACCATGGCGACGACAGGTTATAAAATCTGGGTTCACGGCAGGGTGCAGGGCGTGGGCTTCCGTTATTACACCCAGGCGCAGGCGAACGTGCTAGGCGTCACCGGCTATGCGCATAATCTGGCCGATGGCAGCGTGGAGGTACTGGCCGCAGGAGAGGCACAGCAGGTAGAGTCTCTGATTGCCTGGTTAAAGGCGGGCGGACCGCCCAGTGCCCGGGTCGATAAGGTGCTGGTGGAGCCGCATCAGCTGGCGGAGCGGCCGACGCGGTTTACTACCGGATGATCACAGACACTTCGCCGGTTTTGGCAGGCCAGCAATTTTTGTGGCCTGTTTGGCCGGACCTTCCGGGAACAGGCGAAACAGATAGCGGCTGTTGCCTTTCTCTTCGCCATATTTTTGCGCCATGGCTTTGACCAGCATGCGCACCGCCGGCGAGGTATTAAACTGCTGATAAAAATCACGCACAAAGTGCACCACTTCCCAGTGCGCTTCACTCATCTCAATCGCTTCCTGCTGGGCGATGGCCTGCGCCAGCGCTTCATTCCAGTCGGCGCTATTTTTCAGATAGCCTTCTGCGTCAGTGGCAATCTCTTTACCGGCAAAAATCACATTATTTCCTCATATCGTCAGCGCGCCCATTGTAAAGGCGGCGGCGGATAAAAAGCAAAAACCCCGCCGGAGCGGGGTTTAACGGTGCGTGCGTTACGTCTTAGTCGCGGTTGGCGAAGCCCAGCAGGCTCAGCAGGCTGACAAAGATGTTGTACAGCGAGACATACAGGCTGACGGTGGCGCGAATGTAGTTGGTTTCACCGCCCTGAATGATGTTGCTGGTTTCCCACAAAATGGCACCGGCAGAGAACAGAATAAACAGTGCGCTGATCGCCAGGTGCAGCGCAGGCAGCTGCAGGAAGATATTGGCAACCACGGCCACCAGCAGCACCACAAAGCCGGCCATCATCATGCCGCCAAGGAAAGACATGTCGCGACGCGTGGTCAGGACATAGGCGGAACAGCAGAAGAACACCAGCGCGGTGCCGCCCAGCGCCATGGCGATAACATCACCCATACCGGCGGTAAGGAACGAGCTGAGAATCGGACCGAGGCAGTAACCGAGGAAGCCAGTGAAGGCAAACGCGGCCAGAATACCCGCGGGGCTGTTCGCCAGGCGATAGGTCAGGAACATCAGCCCGTAAAAGCCCACCAGCATCAGAATCAGTCCCGGCGAGGGCAGGGCGTAAACGGTGCTGAGCGTGGCGGTGACGGCGGAAAACGCCAGCGTCAGGCCAAGTAAGAAATAAGTATTACGCAGCACTTTATGGGTGCTGAGTAGCGACTGCTGCTGTGATGAGCTAATTATTCTGTCCATCATGCGCTCCTGTTAGAGAGAGAACACCAAACATGGCCTGAGAATACGCAACGGTCAGAGGACAGAAAAGGCGTTTTACCCATCTTTACGCGATAAATTGCTGTTTCACTGAGCAGAATGACGATTAAGACGGCAAAAAAATCATTTTTGACTGTTTTTCAGGCGAACGAATCATCGGATGCTTTACATCGTTCGGGGGGATGTTTATAGTGCGCCTCATTGCGGAGGGGTGGCCGAGCGGCTTAAGGCAGCGGTCTTGAAAACCGCCGATGGGAAACCATCCGAGAGTTCGAATCTCTCCTCCTCCGCCACTTCACACTATCGCAGTGTGAGGTGACAAAATGATTTCAGGAGGGATGGCCGAGTGGCTTAAGGCAGCGGTCTTGAAAACCGCCGATGGGAAACCATCCCAGAGTTCGAATCTCTGTTCCTCCGCCATATAAGAGAAGCCCGCAGCGATGCGGGCTTTTCGCTTTTCTGCTTTCCATCCTTCTGAAAAACATCCTGAAGCTTTTCAATCTGCTGCCGTAACCCGACGGCCAGCGCGTTTACTGCTATAGTCGATGCACGGTTTTTGCAAACATCTGGCGATTTTCTCAGGCAAGCTGGGTTACACTGTGCGGTAATTCGCTCTTTGGCGAGCTAATCGCTTGAATGCCAGAGTGTTTCCCTGATGAATTATGGAATAGGCACAATGATCAAGAAACTGAGTCTTTGCGCGCTGTCAGTGATCGCGGCGCTGCCGATGGGTATGAGCGCTTACGCCGCGGATGGCGACATGCAACTGCAGCAGGTCCTGATGCTGAGTCGTCACAACCTGCGTGCCCCGCTGGCCAACAACGGCAGCGTGCTGGAGCAGGCGACGAAAAAAAGCTGGCCGCAATGGGATGTGCCCGGCGGTGAGCTGACCACCAAAGGCGGCGTGCTGGAAGTCTACATGGGTAACTACACCCGTCAGTGGCTGGCTCAGCAGGGGCTGGTTCAGAACGGCACCTGTCCGGACAGCAGCAACATTTTTGTCTATGCCAACAGCCTGCAGCGCACCGTCGCGACGGCGCAGTATTTCGTCACCGGGGCTTTCCCGGGCTGCGATATCGCTGTCACCCATCAGGATGCGATGGGCACTATGGACCCGATCTTCAATCCGGTAATCACCGATGGCAGCGAAGCGTTTAACAAGAAAGCGCTGGCGGCGATGACCGCAGCTAATGAGAAGCTGGCGCTGAAGCCGGCCTTCCAGCGGCTGGAAAAAATCGTCGATTACAAATCAGCCCCGGCCTGTAACGGCAAGAAACAGTGCGACCTGAGCAGCGGCGACAACACCTTTAGCGCGGAAAACGGCAAAGAGCCCGGCGTCAATGGCCCGCTGAAAGTGGGTAACTCGCTGGTCGACGCCTTTACGCTGCAATATTACGAAGGTTTCCCGGCGGATCAGGTTGCCTGGGGACAAATCAAAACGCCGGAACAGTGGAAAGAGCTGGCGGCGATCAAGAATGGCTATCAGGATGCGCTGTTTACCGCGCCGGAAGTGGCGCGTGACGTTGCCGCCCCGCTGGTGGATTACATCCGCAGTCAATTGGTCGATCAGGATAAAGCCACCGCGCCAAAAGTCACGCTGATGGTCGGACACGATTCGAATATCGCGTCATTGCTGAGCGCGTTGCAGGTTAAGCCGTACGAGCTGCCGGGTAACGACGAGAAAACCCCGATTGGCGGCCAGGTGGTGTTTGAACGCTGGCACGATGCGAAGAACAATAAAGACCTGCTGAAAGTGGAGTATGTCTATCAGACGGCGGATCAGCTGCGTAATGCCGATGTGCTGAGCCTGAAGAACCCACCGAAGCGCGTTACGCTGCAGCTGGCGGGTTGTGACACTGACGCCAACGGCTACTGCAGCTGGGATCAGTTCACCAGCGCGCTGAACAACGCGCTGCAGGGTACACCGCTGCAGCCAGCCGCACCGGCACCGGCACCGGCCGCCCAGCCTGCTGCCGCGCCGGCAGCCAGCGATGACGCACAGGCCAAAGCGGATCAGGCCAGCGCAGATAAAGCGGCAGCTGACAAAGCGGCGGCTGATAAAGCTGCAGCGCAGAAAGCCGCTGACGCCAAAGCCGCTGAGGAAAAAGTGAAGGCGGACAAGGCCGCGGCGCAAAAAGCGGCGGACGACAAAGCCAAAGCTGAGAAGGCCAGCGCTCAGAAGGCCGCAGAGGAGAAGGCGAAAGCCGATGCCGCAGCGGCGCAGAAAGCGCAGGCTGAGGCAGCGCCGGCGAAGCCGGAGGCGGACGCTAAACCCGCGCAACAGCCGGCAGCGGCCAGCAACTAAAACGCCAGCAGGGTCGCCATGCACGGCGACCCTGCTGTGTTGTTACCGGCTGCGCATTGACGCACACCGCAGTGAATCGAAAAAACCACCGTTCAGTTCAACGGTGGTTTTATGCCGCTTAACCGGCTACCACGACCAGTTTCTGGTTAGCAAACTCCTTCAGCCCGAGATCCGATAGTTCACGGCCATAGCCGGAACGCTTCACGCCGCCGAACGGCAGCTCAGCCGCGGTATCGCTCTGCGAATTGATAAACACCATGCCGGTCTCAATCTGCGAAGCCATGTTGCGTCCGCGCGCAATGTCCCGCGTCCACACGGAACCGCCCAAACCGTAGTGTGAGTCGTTGGCCAGTGCCACGGCAGCACGATCGTCCGCCACCACATATACCTGCGCCACCGGGCCGAAAAACTCCTGATAGTAAGCCGGGTTATCCGGCGTCAGGCCGGTCAGGATGGTTGGCTGGTAGTAGCAGCCGACGCCGTCGATTACGCGTCCGCCGCATTCCACGCGTGCGCCATGCGCCACCGCCTCGTCCACCTGTTTCACCAGTCGGTCACGTGCATCCTGTGACGACAGCGGCCCCAGCGTGGTTTTTTCATCTAACGGATCGCCAGGCGTCGCGGATTGCAGCGCCGCGCTAAACTTAGCCATAAAGCGATCGGCAATCTTTTCATGCAGAATAAAGCGCTTGGCCGCGGTACACACCTGACCGCAGTTGCTGAGCCGCGCCTGCGCCCCCTGGCGCACCGCTTCATCGATGTCGGCATCGTCCAGCACCACAAACACATCGTTACCGCCCAACTCGAGCGTGGATTTTTTCAGGTGCTTACCGGCCTGCTCAGCCACCGCGCTGCCGGCGCGCTCTGAACCGGTGAGCGCCACACCCTGCACGCGCGGATCGGCAATCAGATCGGCCACCTGCTGGTTAGAGATAAACAGATTGGTCCACGCGCCCTGCGGCGCACCGGCTTCCAGCACCAGCTTTTCAAACACGTCGGCGCAGTGCGGCACAATGTTGGCATGTTTCGCCAGCACCGGGTTGCCCAGTGCCAGGTTCGGTGCCAGCACGCGCATCAGCTGATAATACGGGAAATTCCACGGCTCGACGGCCACCACCACGCCAATCGGATGGTATTCGAGCCAGGCATCACCGACATCGCTGGGATAGGGCTGGGCCTGTAACAGCCTTGCCGCGTGTTCGGCATAATAGCGCGCGATGCTGGCGCAAATTTTCACTTCGCCGCGGCTCTGGCCAATCAGCTTACCCATCTCTTTGCTGGCGATGGTGGCCAGCTCTTCGCTGCGCTGGTCGATCAACTCTGCCAGACGCTGCAGCACCTGCAGACGCGGCTGAATATCGCCTTTGCTCCACGGCGAATGGTAGAGCGCATCGGCGGTATGCAGCGCCTGCTGCGCGTAGCTGTCATCGTGTGATGGCCAGGTTTTCAGCAGCTGATTATTGGCCGGATTAATGCTTTGATAGGCTGACATAAAGGCTCCCTGACGGCTAAAAATGAGAAGGCGGGACATGCCCGCCTGTGCTTCAGATGTTTTTACGTTCGACCGGCTTATCGTCCCACGTCAGGACGTCCTGGTCGGTTTTCTCAAACGCGCGGAATAACACCTCATCGCTGCCTTGCTGGCGCCAGATCTCTTCGGCAAGCCGTTCGTCATAATTCGCCACTTCGAAAATTGCTTCAGCGATTTCCGGTGAAGTGTGACGTAAGGTCGCCCATTCGCCCACGTGGTGAGCTTTAAACTGTTCTGTTGCCATAACTCTCTCCTGTTGGGAATTTATCCTTTCAGTTTTACCGCCAGACCGGCGACGTATTGGCCCTGATAACGGGCAATTTCCAGTTCTTCCGCCGAGGGCTGGCGCGATCCATCACCGCCCGCCAGCGTGGTTGCGCCATACGGCGTACCGCCACGCACCTGCGAAATATCAAACAACTCCTTGGTGCCGTAGCCGATGGGCACAATCACCATGCCGTGATGTGCCAGGGTGGTCCACACCGAGGTGATAGTCTGCTCCTGACCGCCGCCGGTGCCGGTAGACGCAAACACGCTGGCAATCTTGCCGTACAGCGCGCCAGAGGCCCACAGGCCGCCGGTGCGGTCCCAGAAATTACGCATCTGACCGGACATGTTGCCGAAGCGCGTCGGGGTGCCGACGATGATGGCATCGTACTGCGGCAGGTCGTCCGGTTTGGCTTCCGCCGCCGGCTGATTAACCTTCCCGCCGACCTGAGCAAACCGTTCGGCATCCATACTTTCCGGCACGCGCAGAATGGTGACTTCGGCACCGCTCACGCTCTTCGCACCGTCCGCCACCGCGTTAGCCATGGTCTCGATATGTCCATACATGGAGTAATAAAGCACCAGAATTTTTGCCATCGTGTTTTCATCCTGTGGTGTAAGGAACAGAAAGAAGTATAGAAGAGGCTGCGCGCTATGCTGGTCAGCCATTGAACAGTCACGGAGATCGCGCTGCGACTTCTGCCGCTAACCGCTTGTTTTTCAGCTTAATATCTTGCCATAAAAACGATGCTAAGCGGTTTATCTGTTGCAAAGTATGAATATGTGCCTGATCGTGCGCATCCATTGGCTATGCTTTAAGCGGGTGTGGCGAGATATTACGCACCTGACCAGACACTGTTAGCGCAGTGAAATGTCTTCACCACCTATGCTCAATACCTGGAGGAAATGATGGCTCAACATCGTGGAGGATCAGGCAACTTCGCGGAAGATCGCGAAAGGGCCGCGGAAGCGGGTCGTAAAGGCGGTAAAAACAGCGGCGGGAATTTCAGAAATGATCCGCAGCGTGCTGCCGAAGCAGGTGAAAAGGGGGGACGCAGCCGCGCGAAAAAATAGTGCGTCTGTGACGGTATCCCCGGCCGCCGGGTACGCCCGGCGGTTACAATGATTGCAATTTGCCCGGCTAATCAGCAAAAATGTGCGCCAGTCCTCTATTCTGGTGCGTTATGTCTGCTTCCACTTCCCGCCTCAGCCTGCGTATTACGCGTCAGGAGCTGGTACTTATTTTTATCACTATGGTCTGGGGTGGCACCTTTCTGGTGGTGCATCGCGCCATGGCGCATTCGGGGCCGTTCTTTTTTGTCGGGCTGCGTTTCGCTACCGCCTCGCTGCTGCTGGCCTTTTTCTTTCGCCGCTATTTGCGTCACATTACCTGGCTGGAAATCAAAGCGGGTGCGCTGATTGGCGTGGCGATTGCCGGCGGTTACGGATTGCAAACCTGGGGTATGCAAACCATTTCCAGCAGCCAGTCGGCGTTTCTGACGGCACTTTACGTGCCGGTGGTGCCGCTGTTGCAATGGCTGTTTCTGCGCCGGCCGCCGGGCCTGATGGCGTGGCTGGGCATTTTGCTGGCGTTCACCGGTCTGGTGCTGGTGGCGGGTCCGCAGGATGGCAGCCTGACGCTGAATGCCGGTGAGATCGCCACGCTGCTCAGCACCCTCGCCATTGCCGCCGAGATCATTCTTATCAGCCGCTACGCCGGGCAGGTCGATGTGCGCCGCGTAACGCTGGTACAGCTGCTGGTGGCTTCGGCCTGCGCCTTCGTGCTGATGCTGCCCAACGGCGAATCTTTACCCACGCTATCGGCGCCGCTGTTGTTCAGCGCGCTGGGCCTCGGCGCGGCCAGCGCGCTGATTCAGGTCACCATGAACTGGGCGCAGCGCAGCGTCTCGCCGACGCGCGCCACAGTGATTTATGCCGGCGAGCCGGTGTGGGCCGGTGTGGTCGGACGTATTGCCGGCGAACGGTTACCGGCCGCGGCGCTGCTGGGCGGCGCACTGATTGTCTGCGGGGTGATTGTCAGTGAACTGCGCCTGCGGCGCAAAAAAGCGGTGCCGGAGCAGGCACCGCAGAAGCCTTAAGGCTGCGGGCGCGCCGCCGGCTGGGTCAGCGCGGCACCGCGCCGCTGCAGAATGGCGTTGAGGATGATGGCACCGAAGGTGGCCGTGCCGATGCCGCCGAGGGTAAAGCTGCCAATCTTCAGCGCAAAATCCCCGGCACCGAGCACCAGCGTGGTCGCCACCATAATCAGATTGCTGTTCTGGCTAAAATCGACATGGTTTTGCACCCAGATACGTGCGCCGGCCACGGCGATTAAGCCAAACACCACAATTGAAGCGCCGCCAATCACCGGGCCGGGAATGGTGTGGATGAGCGCGCCGAACTTAGGCGAAAAGCCCAGCACCAGCGCAATCAGCGCCGCAGCGACAAACGCCAGCGTGGAGTAGACTTTGGTCACCGCCATCACGCCAATGTTTTCGGCATAGGTGGTGACGCCGCTGCCGCCGATGGAGCCGGACAGCATGGTTGCCAGGCCGTCGCCGACGAACGCGCGTCCCATCCACGGATCGAGATTACGCCCGGTCATGCCCGCCACCGCTTTAATATGGCCGAGGTTCTCTGCCACCAGAATAATCGCCACCGGTGCGATCATCACGATTGCCTGCATATCAAATACCGGCGCGGTGGTGTGCGGCAGACCAAACCACGCGGCGCTGGCCACGCGGCTGAAATCCACCGGCTTGCCGAAGCCCATCACATTGGTCAGCAGGGCGTACAGCGCCCAGGCGACAATCAGTCCGACCAGAATCAGCAGCCGCTGCACCATGCCGCGGGTGAACACCGCCACCAGCCCGATGCACAGCACCGTCATCACCGCCATCCAGCTATCAAACATCGAGGCGGAGACGCTGTGCACCGCAATCGGTGCCAGATTAAGGCCGATGGCCATCACTACCGCACCGGTGACCACCGGTGGCATCAGCCGTTCAATCCAGCCGGTACCGACTTTCATCACCACCAGGCCAATCAGCGTGTAGAGCGCGCCGCAGGCAATAACGCCGCCCAGCGCCAGCGCCAGGTTGGGATTGAGCCCCTGACCGTTGAAGCCGGTAATGGCGATCACCACGCCGACAAACGCGGCGCTCGATCCGAGATAACTCGGCACGCGACCACCGGTAATGACAAAGAACAGCAGGGTGCCGATACCGGAAACCAGAATCGCCAGATTGGGGTCCAGCCCCATTAGCAGCGGCATCAGCACCGTTGCGCCAAACATTGCTACCGCATGCTGCAGGCCCAGCACGAACGTCTGCCCGAGCGGCAGGGTTTCGTCGGGGGCAATCAGCCCGTTATCGCTCATGGCTGACTTTTTCTGCCAGCGGGGGAACCAGGAACTCGCCATCGTCTTCTCCAGGGTAGTGGTCGAACCGGGCCGCACGGTGCGGCGTTAGCGGGCGTCCTGCCGTGAAAGGGCATGGTAGCGACGGTCAAACCACATCAGACCGGGCTGGGCATCATGGCGCTCCAGCGCCATCACGTTGCAAAACAGAATGTCGTGTGTCGCCACGCTGACGACCTGCGTGATGGTGCAGTCGAACGCCATCAGCGCCCCCTGCAGCAGCGGGGCGCCGCTGTGCTGCGTGTGCCAGTGGGCGGCGGCAAAACGTTCCGCCATCGGGGTTTTACCGCCAAACAGCGTTGACAGCGATTCCTGGCCAGCGGCCAGCGTGTTCACACACAGCACGCCGTTGTCGCGGAAGATCGGCCACACCGATGCATTACGATTGAGGCAGACCAGCAGCGTCGGCGGCGTATCACTGACGCTGCACACCGCGGTGGCGGTAAAACCGGCACGTCCGGCCGGCCCGTCGGTGGTGATGATATTGACCGCCGCGCCCAGGCCGGACATGGCATCGCGGAAAGCCTGCTGGCTCACTTCGGGCAGCAGAGGCAGTTCATGTACGCTCATCATCGGCTCCGTGATTAGCTGGCGCGGCGAGCCGGCGTGGCGGTGTCCGCCAGCCAGCGCAGCAGCAGCGCATTAAAGTTGTCGGCATCGGTCACGCTCATGGCATGGCCGCCCCACGGCATCTCAATCAGGCTGCCGTTGGGCAGCGCCTGCGCCAGCTGCGGCGAGCAGCTCCACGGCACCAGCAGGTCATCCTGACTGCATATCGCCAGCACCGGCTGGGTGATTCGCGAGGCGTGCGGACGGAAATCGACCGATTTCAGCGCGTGCAGACGCCGCAGCAGGTTCTCCATGCCCTGGAAATGCGCCACGTGATGCACATCCTCCGCGCTGATGCGCGACTGATGGCGTGCCAGCCATTCGGCCGGATAAAGAAATAGCGGCTGCGCGCGCACAAACGCTTCAACACCAACGTTGAGCAGCAGATCCTGACGCACCTGGAAGCAGCGCTCGGTGTGGGCATCCAGCGCCAGCCAGCCGTTGATCACCACCACGCGTCCCACGCGCTGCGGATAATCGAGCGCCAGCTGCAGGCCAATCAGCCCGCCAAGCGCATGGCCCACGATGTCATACTGTTCGATGCCGTGCTCCGCCAGCGCGTCGGCCAGTTCCGCTGCCATCATCGCCATGCTGTAACCTTCCGGCAGCGTATCGGGGCTGCGACCGGTGCCGCGCTGATCGTAGGTCACCACGCGATAGTGCGGCGTCAGTGCCGCCAGTTGCGGTTGCCAGAACGCGGCCACGCCGCCCAGCCCGGACGACAGTACCAGCGTCGGCGCGTCGGGCGCGCTTAATCCCTGAATGTCCAGATGCATTACGCCTCCTGCCGGGCAATGTGTGCCACGCTGGCGATTTCAATCAGCGCATCGGGTTTCACCAGACCGCACTGAATACAGAAGCGCGCCGGTTTGTCGCCGGGGAAATAGTCGGCATATACCTGGTTTACCGCCGCGTAGTTGCTCCAGTCGGTGATGAAAATCGAGTTGAAAGTGACGTCCTGCAGGCTGCCACCGGCGGTCTCGATCACTTTTTTGATGGTTTCCAGCACGTGGCGGGTTTGCGCCGCCGCATCCCCGACGTGCACCACGTTGTTGTCGGCATCGAACGGCAGCGTACCGGAAACGTACACCACGCCATCGGCTAAGGTGCCGGGTACAAACGGAGCGATCGGCGTCGTGGTGCCGGGAGGAATAATCACTGTTTTAGGCATGACTCAGAGTCCTTATTATTAAGCGTGCAGGTGAAACGGCGGTTATGACTTCAGCGCCTCGCAGAAGGTGTCGGTATCGCTGACCCAGCCAAAAAAGGTTTCAATGTTGAACAGCGCCGCCTGCTGAGCAAACGACGGTCCGGCCTGGTGGGTGGCATCGGCCAGCACCACGCCGAAATACTCGAGGAAAAAGCCGTCGCGCAGCGTCGATTCCACGCAGACGTTGGTGGCAATGCCGGTAAACACCAGATGACGAATACCGCGGCTGCGCAGCATGCTGTCGAGCGGCGTGTTGAAAAAGCCGCTGTAGCGCGGTTTGGGCAGCACGATATCGCCGGCTTGCGGTACCAGCTCATCCACCAGCGCATAATCCCAGCCGCCTTTTGCCAGCAGCGTGCCGTGCAGCTCCGGCCGCTGGCGCATGGTTTTCAGCGCGTTGGATTTATGGAAATTGGGCGAACCGGCGTCACCGGCTTCGACATACTGATTATCCCAGCCGTTCTGGAACCAGATGATCTGCATCCCTGCCGCGCGGGCGGCGGTGACCGCCTGATGAATCCGGGCGATAACCGGCTGCGTGGCGGAGACATCAAACCCGGCCAGATCGAGATAGCCGCCCTGGCTGGCGTAGGCGTTCTGCATATCCACCACAATCAGCGCGCTTTGCGCCGGCGGCAGGGCGATGGCTTCCGGGCGCGCCGGCAGAGTCACTGCAGGCTGGCTGCTGCTGTGGGCACAAACGACGGTATTCATTATGCAACCTCCTTGTGGGCGTCAATCAGCGCGCGGCGGCACGCCATCAGCGGCTGGATACGTTCACCAAAATCTTCAATGCCCTGCAGGAAATCATCAAAGGTCAGCAGCACGCCTTCGGTGCCTTCCACCAGCGCCACTTCATCCAGCATGCGTGCCACGCTGGCATAAGAACCGACCAGCGTGCCCATATTGATGTTGACGGCTGAGGTCGGATCGGCCATCTGGCGCACATTGGTGTCGCTGCCGGATTTGGTGTCCTGCTGGCTCTGCGTGGTGAGCCAGGCGAGGGCTTCATCGTCTGCGCCGGCTTTGTAGTGTTCCCATTTGGCGCGCGCGGCTTCGTCGCTTTCGGCGGCGATAATCATAAACAGCACGTAGGAGCCGACGTCGCGCCCGGTTTTGTCCGCGGCCTGTTTCATGCGTGCGGCGGTGGGTGCAAAGGCGGTCGGGGTATTGACGCCCTTGCCGAAGCAGAAGTTGTAATCAGCGTATTGCGCCGAAAAGGCCATGCCGGCATCACTTTGACCGGCGCAAATCACCTTCATCGGCTTCTGCGGCTGCGGACTGACGCGACAGTCGTTCATGGTGAAGAACTCACCTTTGAAGTCGCTCTGGCCAGTGCCCCACAGGTCGCGCAGCACCGTGACGTACTCCGTCAGGTAGTTGTAGCGGCTGGCAAAATATTCATCGCCCGGCCACAGCCCCATCTGCTCATACTCCGGCTTCTGCCAGCCGGTCACCAGATTGACGCCGAAGCGGCCGCCGGAGATGGAGTCGATGGTAGCGGCCATGCGCGCCACGATAGCGGGCGGCAGCGTCAGGGTGGCGGCGGTGGCGTAGATTTCAATGCGTGAGGTCACCGCGGCCAGCCCGGCCATCAGGGTGAAGGACTCCAGGTTGTGGTCCCAGAATTCGGTTTTGCCGCCGAAGCCGCGCAGCTTAATCATCGACAGGGCAAAGTCGAAGTGATAGTGCTCAGCCTTGAGCACAATCGCTTTGTTGAGTTCAAAGGTCGGCTTGTATTGCGGGGCATGCGTGGAGATGAGCCAGCCATTGTTGCCAATCGGAACGAAAACGCCAATTTTCATGTGAAACCTCTCTGCATTGAACATGGATTGCTTCACGCGCTGCGTTGCTTCCTGCACGCATCCTGCGGGCGGCGCTCGATCACAAAATTGCAAAGCCTGTGCCACAATTTTAAAAGTTATACATAACAATCAGTTAAAATTGGCTACGTAGTGAATCCTGAGTGACTGGTCCAAAACAGACCATCTGGTCAAAACAAATTGCACGTTTTTCATGCGTCACCTGAGCGAAAAAGGTGCAGGGCACAGCATTAGGCAGGAAACAGGGCGTTTGTTATGATGCGATTTCGCAGGATGGAAGAGGTAACATTGTGAAAAGCGATGAAAAAAAGCCAGGACGCCGATCGCGGGCCGTTGCGGCGAAACGGGCAGCTATTCTGGAAGCGGCATTGGCCTTCTTCTCGCAGTTTGGCATTCACGGCACCAGTCTGGATAAGGTGGCTGAGCGCGCGGACGTCTCAAAAACCAACCTGCTTTACTACTATCCGTCAAAAGAAGTGCTGTATGTGGCGGTACTGAAAGAGATTCTTGATGTGTGGCTGGCGCCGCTGCGTGCGCTGCGTCATGACCAGGATCCGCTGGTGGCCATCCGCAACTATATTCGTCTCAAGCTGGAAGTGTCGCGTGACCACCCGCAGGCATCGCGCCTGTTCTGTCTGGAGATGCTGCAGGGCGCGCCGCTGCTGAAGGGCGAGCTGGCGGGGGATTTAAAAGCGCTGGTGGATGACAAAGCGGCGATTATCGAACAGTGGATCGCCGAAGGGCGTATTGCCGGCGTGCAGCCGCAGCATCTGTTCTTTCTGCTGTGGGCGACCACGCAGCACTACGCTGATTTCGCGTCCCAGGTGGAAGCCATCACCGGCCAGACGCTAAACGATGCGGAATTTTTTGCCCAGACGCTGGATAACGTTCAGCGCATGATCATTGAAGGGATCCGCGTGCGCTGATCCCCGTGGCTGACCAGGAGAGTGCATGGATTCGCTATCACAACTAACGCTGGGCGCGGCGGTGACCGTGGCCGTAATGGGCAAACGCGTGCCGCTGTGGCAGGCGGCGCTGGCGGGGGCGGTCGCGGGCACGCTGCCGGACCTCGACGTGTTTATCGACCACGGCGATGCCATCCGCAACATGACGCTGCACCGCACTGAGAGCCACGCGCTGCTGTGGCTGACGCTGGTGGCACCGTTATTTGGCTGGCTGGTGGCTGGCGCGACGCGCAGCCGGCAGCACTGGCGCGCCTGGTGCCTCGCCATCTGGCTGGCATTGATCACGCATCCGCTGCTGGACCTGACCACGGTGTACGGCACACAGCTCGGGCTGCCGCTGACCGATTACCCGTTCGCCATCGGCAGCATGTTCATTATCGATCCGCTCTACACGCTGCCGCTGCTGATCGCCCTGATCGTCGCACTGTGGCGGCGGGATGCTTGCGGGCTGCGCTGGAATCAGGCCGGATTGCTCATCAGCACGCTGTACCTGGGCTGGAGCATGGTGGCGCAAAGTGTTGCTACCCGGCATATTGAGCACCAGCTGACGCAGCAGGCCGTGCAGCCGCAGCAACTGCTGGTGACGCCCACCGCGTTTAATACGCTGGTGTGGCGTACGGTAATTATCACGCCGCAGCGCTACGGGGAAGCCTGGTGGTCGCTACTGTCGCCCAATCGTCCCTTACAGATTCGCTGGTACGATCGCCATCCCGCGCTTTTTGCCCCGTTTAAAGGCCAGTGGCACGCCGAACGCGTTGCGTGGTTCAGCCATGGATTTTATGCCATGCGCCAGCAGGGCAACGACACGCTGATCGTGGATTTGCGCATGGGGGAAGAGCCGGATTACACCTTTACCTTTAATCTCGGTTCCGCCGCAGCGCCGGCAGCAGCACCACAGCGGGAAGATTCGCTGCGGCCGTCGCTGGCGCAGGCGTGGCACAAATTCACAGAGCGCTTATAACGAAAAAGGCCCGGATAACCGGGCCTGTTCGTTTAGGTGGATCAGGCTTTACGCCGGCGTAGCAGCCAGCCCATGGTCAGCACCACAAACCACAGTGGCGTCACCATCAGCGCCTGGCGGGTATCTTCCTGCAGCGTCAGCAGCACCAGCACAAAGGCAAAGAAAGCCATGCACACCCAGCACATCAGCTTGCCGAGTGGCATTTTGAAGCGTGACGCCGCATGCCGCTGCGGATGCTGTTTGCGGTAGGCCAGATAGCTGCACAGGATAATGGTCCAGACAAACATAAACAGAATCGCCGAAACCGTGGTCACCATGGTGAAGACCGTCATCACATCCGGAATCAGGTAGATCAACGCCACGCCAGCCAGCAGACACAGGCAGGAGAAGAACAGGCCGGTGGTCGGCACCGCGCGCGCCGAGAGACGGCCAAACGCCTTATGCGCCACGCCCTGTTCCGCCAGGCCATACAGCATGCGGCTGGTGGAGAAGATGCCGCTGTTGGCTGAGGAGGCCGCGGAGGTCAGCACCACAAAGTTAACGATGCTGGCAGCGGCCGGCAGGCCAATCAGCACAAACATTTCAACGAACGGACTGCGATCCGGCATGACCTGGTTCCACGGCGTCACCGCCATGATCACCAGCAGCGCCAGCACGTAGAACATGATGATGCGCAGCGGGATCGCATTGATGGCACGCGGCAGAACTTTATGCGGATCTTTGGTCTCCGCCGCCGCCGTACCCACCAGTTCAATGCCGACAAAGGCAAACACCGCAATTTGGAAGCCGGCAAAGAAACCGCTCAGCCCTTTCGGGAACATGCCGCCGTGATCCCAGATATTGCTCAGCGCCGCGTGGCTCCCGTTCGGCGAAGGGTAATGCAGGCTGACCAGCACAATCCCGGTGATGATTAACGCCACGATGGCGACAATTTTGATAATGGCGAACCAGAACTCCATCTCGCCAAACAGTTTTACCGTGGCGATGTTCAGGGCAAGGAAAACAAACACGCACAGCAGCGCGCTCATCCAGATCGAGAAGTCCGGGAACCACAGCTGGAAATAGGCGCTGATCGCCACCACGTCGGCGATGCCGGTCACCACCCAGCAGAACCAGTAAGTCCAGCCGGTGAAATAACCGGCCCACGGACCGAGCAGATCGGCGGCAAAGTCGCTGAAGGATTTGTACTCAAGGTTGGAGAGCAGCAGCTCACCCATGGCGCGCATCACAAAGAACAGCATAAAACCGATGATCATATAGACGAAGATGATCGACGGACCCGCCAGGCTGATGGTTTTACCGGAGCCCATGAACAGACCTGTGCCAATGGCACCGCCGATGGCGATAAGCTGGATGTGACGGTTATGCAGGTTGCGCCGGAGTTTTTCCGGCTGTTCGGCCTCAATGGGCGCCGCTTTAGATTGATCAACCATAAAAATATCTTTCCTGTCTTGATGTTGTGTCAGCTCTGCTGGCTGTTGAATAACGTGCTGTTGCACAGGGCAAGAGGGCATAAGATAGAGGAAAGGCGGCCACTCTCGGTAATGGTTTTTAAACCTTTGTGCCCTTTTGCGTGCTTTACCGTGTCAGTAAATATTTACATGGCGCGCCGTGCCGTCATTTTGCGTAAATGTTCTGCAAATGAGCCGCTTGCACCACGCAGCGCTGCGCAGGGTTCTACACTTGTCATTTCGATGAACCCGGAAAAAGTGAGGCAGCGTGCGCGCATTGCTCGCGATAGTGCTGCTGGCCCTGTGCGGCTGGTGGAGTTTACCCTGGCTGAAAACGCATCTGCCGCCACAGTGGAATCCGTTTATACCGCTCCAGGTTACCGATCCGCCAGGCTGGATGACGCGCTATAAGCTGCAGCGGCTGAGCAGCGATCCGGCCGCGTGTCTGGCGGTGATGCGCGCGGCCAGCGCGCAGGGCAGAGTCAGTTTCCGTGAGGTGCCGCCGCTGCAGGGCGATTGTCCGATTGATCAACCGCTGCGCATCAGCCGCTTCGGTGAGGTCACGCTGAGCAGCAGTTTTCTTGCCAGCTGTCCAATGGCGGTGGCCAGCACGCTGTATGTTACGCGCAGCAATGCGGCGCTGCAGCAGGCCGGCATTAGCTCGCCGCTGCGCCGCATCGCGCACGTTGGCAGTTACGCCTGCCGCAATATTTATCACCGCCAGGAAGGACGCCGCAGTGAACACGCGACGGCGGAGGCGTGGGACATCACGGGGTTTCAGCTGGCGGACGGGCGCTGGCTACAGGTAGGCAAAAACTGGCAGCAACCGCCGCAGGCCGCTGCCGGTTTGCATGCGTTATGGCGCAACGGCTGTGCCAGCTTCGGTAATGCGCTGGGGCCGGATTACAATGCGGCGCATGCCAGCCATTTCCACCTTGGCATGCGCGGCGCAGGCTTTTGTCGCTAAACTACACCGCCGGGTTTAATCCGCGTTTGATGAGGAAATGATTTGCCGGCCAGGAGAAAATAAATCCGGTGAGCATCGCCAGCTGTAACATAAACCAGAAGGCGCTGAGCAGGGGATTGAGCTGTTGATTAAGCACATATTTTAGGGCCAGCGTCATAAAGATAAAGATTCCCGTTTGATAAATCAGCAGCGGAAAGGTTTCTGTTTTCAGCGCTAATAATAACGTATGGACAATAGAAAGTTGTTCCCGCTGGCGAATGGCCAGAAACTGAAAAAATAATCCCGCCAGTAACGAAATTATCACGCAAATAACCGCCTGTAACCACAGCGCGGGGCTAATTGCAAAATGCTTGAGCAGAGTGACTATTGGCAGGGTGATGATGTCGCCGAATATACAGGCGGCGGCAGAGAGCGAGGTGGAAATAAAAATGGTTTGCCAGCTGGCATAACCGGTTAATCCGGATGGCAGCAGCAGCGCCAGTTTTCGCTGACGTGACGGTTTACGCCCGAGATACCACCATGCCAGCCAGCCGAAAAACGGCATGTACAGCCCGGTGAGCGGCCAGATGATATTCATGACCGCCAGCGGATGCGGGTGACGCAACAGATCTTTAGCGATCATCAGGGCGGTACACATGCCCACGACCAGAAAGGGTAATGCCAGCTGGTTTAACATAGTCAGTCCCACTCAGTTTGCTGAAATCGCGCCAGCCTGCGGAGCTATGCTGGTGCCTGCCACCTTGCGCCTCTGCTAAAGCGTAGCTGGAAAAGACGGTGCCGGAAATGTCTGCCACAGGTGCAAAGCAGGGAAACACTGCAGAAATAACTGGAATTAAGCCGCGCTGCGGACTTAATCAGCAGGAAGATTATGACGGGCGGTATAAAAAAGGGGAATGGCAAAGATAATAGCGATTAATGATGAGGCGAATGTTTTATCTGCGAAGTCTGGCGTTTAATCAACAGGACGATTGAAAATTCTTCAGAAAAATCTTATTCTGATTCGCACGACTTATCATCCTGATGGTGCCGCTGGCAAACGCATCATAGTTTAATTTCTCATTTGGGTAACATATTGACAACAAGGTAGTTATCACTTTTTGCCCGCAATGCCGCTCTGGTTTCAATCAATATTTTTTCTCTGGTTAATTTATTTTTTACATTAATCGGCACAGATATCCTGTTATGAATAAGGCGTGAAACAGCGCCAGGGCAATAATGACCATCGATAATTATTTCGTCTGGCGAGGCGAAACTGAAAAAGAATTTCAGGCGCTTTCCGAAGTGCTGCAATTGAAATCGCTGCTGCAAAAACATGTTGAGGCCCTTGGATTTGATGCTTTTGCCTTTTTGGTTCAGCATCCGGTGCCTTTTACCCGACCGCGTATTTTTCTCTTTAGCACCTATCCGCAGAGCTGGGTGAAACGCTACGAGAGTGAAAATTACTATGCGGTGGATCCGGTGTTAATGCTCTGCCAGCAGCCCGGTCGCGGCGTGGAGTGGACGCGTGATTTATTTACCGGCGCAGGCAATTTATGGGCAGAAGCCAATGCAGCAGGGCTGGTAAGTGGCTTTTCATGCTCGGCAATGGCGCTAAATCGTGCCATTGGTATATTATCTATAGCATCGCAACAACCCAGCCAGACCCAGCACAGACGCGTTGAGCTGGAGGTGCAACTGCACTTCCTGGCGGAACTGAGTTTGCGTGTGCTGGACCGTCTGAATGACGGCTCAATGGTGGTGTTATCGAATGATTTTAGTCAGCGCGAGCTGGAAATATTGAAATGGACAGCGGAGGGGAAAACCTCAGCCGAAATTTCCCTCATTCTGGCTATTTCTGAACACACGGTAAATTTTCACCAAAAGAATATGCAAAAGCGTTTTAATGTTTCCAATAAAACGCAGATTGCCTGTTATGCCGCAGCCATCGGCCTGATATAGCGAAAAGGCAACTACTAATTTTAGTAGTTCCTAAGCCGCAGTCAGTTGTCTACCCTGCGCCGGAAACTCCGCCAGGCTGGCGCTTAATAAATCATTGCAAACATGGGGATGTCAGGGGCGCATGATGAAAATAATTCAAACACAGCTAAAGGATATGCCGTCCTCTTTGCTGGCCGAGTTGGGCACCTATCGTTACAGCGTCTTTGCGCGTGGCGAGGGTTGGTCAATTCCGCCGCGACTCAGCACGCCGGGACAGGAGTACGATCGCTTCGATCGTTCCGATGTCACCTGGCTGATTGCCTGGACTGCGCGTCAGGGCATTTGTGGCTGCGCACGTCTGTTACCGTGGCACGAGCCGGAAGTGCCGGAGGGCATGGTGCTGCCTTTTGACCAGCAAAAAGTGTGGGAAATGTCGCGCTATTCGGCCCGCCTTGAAGTGGATGCCGAACTGCCGCTGAACATCTTATGGCATTCGGTACAGCTGGCAGAGCTGAGCGGGATGGAGTATTTGATCAGTTCGGCCACGCCGATGCTGGAGAAGATGTTTGAACAGCATCAGGTGGTGTACGAGCCGCTCTCGCCGGGACTGATTCAGTCAGAAGACAATCTGTTTGCCATTCGTATTCCGGTGCAGCAGCCGGCGCTGGCGGAGAAGTATCGCGGCACGCGTCGCTTCAGTCCGGAAGAAGTGCTGCCCTCGCTGGGCGTGTCGGTCAACTGGCAGTCACACAGCTAACGCCCCGCGCAGGATGCGCAGGGCACGCCGCTTACTGACGGTAGGCGGTTTTAATCTGGCGAATAGTGTTGCTGAACACCTCGGCCTGCGGTTTATCAGCCAGCGCGGACTGGACGTAGCGCTCCATGTTGATGATCACTTTACCGGCATCAGCCTGGCCCATGCCTTTCAGGATCAGCGTCACCATCATTTTCAGGCAGGCGACTTCATCCGCCAGCGCCTGGGTATCGCGCGATGTTACGAAATCTTCATCACTCATCATTATCTCCTTTGTGGAATGACCTTGTGCGCACACATTCTTCCCGTGCATAAAAAACAGAGTATATCATACGCTTGATGGAAGAATTTAGGCCACATCATCGACCCGCGCGCAGACGGTTAATTAATTGCGCCGTTCGTTATTTTTTGTGCGCAAAAAACTTCCACGGAAAGATTATTTTTAGGTGCTGCCGACGGAAAGAAGCGAAGGCGGGTTATAAATTATAACTTAATGATATTAGTCACATTTTAACAATTTTATTCCATTATGGTATTGCATCAGCTAAAAAAAACAATCACCGCTGCCTGCTATTTGACATGGGTCATTGGTTTTGAGATTTATCTGGCGCCCCTGATGTTCTTTCCACGCGAAACCCGGTAAGATAACGCCCCTGAAATATATTTTCCCCCACTAACCTGCGGAGTACGTCCCGTTGATCAGCCTGCTTCTTGTTGATGACCATGAACTGGTACGCGCCGGTATTCGTCGCATACTGGAAGATATGAAGGGACTGGTGATTGCCGGGGAAGTGGCCTGTGGTGAGGATGCGGTAAAATGGTGCCGCACTCATCCTGTGGATGTGGTGCTGATGGACATGAACATGCCCGGTATTGGCGGACTGGAGGCGACGCGCAAAATCGTGCGCTTCAATCCGGATATCCGCATCATCATGCTGACCATCCACACCGAAAATCCTCTGCCAGCGAAAGTCATGCAGGCCGGTGCGGCAGGTTATCTCAGCAAAGGGGCGGCGCCGCAGGAAGTGGTTAGCGCGATTCGCTCGGTGCACGCCGGTCAGCGTTACATCGCCTCTGATATCGCTCAGCAGATGGCGCTGAGCCAGATCGAGCCGCAGCGCGCCGAATCACCGTTCAGCTGTTTGTCGGAAAGGGAATTGCAGATTATGCTGATGATTACCCGAGGGCAAAAGGTGACGGAGATTTCCGAGCAGCTTAACCTGAGCCCGAAAACCGTTAATAGCTATCGCTATCGCATGTTCAGCAAGTTGAACATCAGTGGTGACGTAGAGTTAACGCATCTGGCCATACGCCATGGCCTGTTCAATGCGGAGCCGTTAATCAGTAGTGAGTGACGTTTTCAATCCTAAAGCCTTTCTCAGCACCGTGACCAGTCAGCCCGGCGTCTACCGCATGTATGACGCGACAGGCACGGTGATCTATGTTGGTAAAGCCAAAGACCTTAAAAAACGCCTGAGCAGCTATTTCCGCACGCAGGTGGGAAGCCGTAAGACCGAAGTGCTGGTCAGCAACATCCATAATATTGATGTCACGGTCACCCATACGGAGACCGAAGCGCTGCTGCTGGAGCACAACTACATCAAGTTGTATCAGCCGCGCTACAACGTGCTGCTGCGCGATGATAAGTCGTACCCCTATATTTTCCTTAGCGGCGATCCGCATCCGCGCCTGGCGATGCACCGCGGTGCCAAACACGCCAAAGGTGAATACTTTGGTCCGTTTCCCAACGGCTATGCGGTGCGTGAAACTTTGGCGCTGCTGCAAAAGGTGTTTCCGATTCGCCAGTGCGAGAACAGCGTCTACCGCAACCGCTCGCGCCCGTGCCTGCAGTATCAGATTGGCCGTTGCCTCGGCCCCTGCGTCGCCGGCCTGGTGAGCGAAGAAGAATATGCGCAGCAAACCGACTATGTGCGGCTGTTTCTGGCCGGTAAAGACGATCAGGTAATTAATCAGCTGGTGCAGCGTATGGAGCAGGCCAGCGTGGGCCTGCGCTTCGAAGAGGCGGCGCGCCTGCGGGACCAGATTCAGGCGGTGCGGCGGATTACGGAGAAACAGTTCGTCTCCAATCAGGGCGATGATCTCGACGTGATGGGCGTGGCCTATGACGCCGGCATGGCCTGTCTGCACGTGCTGTTTATCCGGCAGGGCAAAGTGCTGGGCAGCCGCAGCTATTTCCCGAAAGTGCCCGCAGACACGGAACTCACCGAAGTGGTGCAGACGTTTGTCGGACAGTTTTATCTGCAGGGCAGCGAAGCGCGCACCTTACCGGCGGACATCCTGCTGGACTTCACTCTGCCTGAGCGGGAACTGCTGGCCGCATCGCTGAGCGAACTGGCCGGGCGAAAGGTCAGCATTCAGAGCAAACCGCGCGGCGACCGCGCGCGCTACCTGAAGCTGGCGCGCACCAATGCCGCTACGGCGCTGACGACGCGGCTGGCGCAGCACTCGACTATCCAGCAGCGTCTGGCGGCGCTGGCGGCGTTCCTCAAACTGGAGCAGATTAACCGCATGGAGTGTTTCGACATCAGCCACACCATGGGCGAACAGACCATCGCGTCCTGCGTGGTGTTCAACCGTGACGGCCCGCTGCGCGCTGACTATCGCCGCTACAACATTGAAGGAATTACTCCCGGTGATGACTACGCGGCGATGAATCAGGTGCTGCGCCGTCGTTACGGTAAGGCGCTGGAACCGGAAAAGATCCCGGATGTGATCCTGATCGATGGCGGTAAAGGGCAGCTGGCGCAGGCGCAGCAGGTGTTTGCGGAACTGGATGTGCCGTGGGATAAAAACCGGCCGATTCTGCTCGGCGTGGCAAAAGGCAGCGACCGTAAAGCTGGCCTGGAAACCCTGTTCTTTGCGGCGGAAGGCGAGGGCGTTTCGCTGCCGCCGGACTCGCCGGCGCTGCATGTTATCCAGCACATTCGTGACGACGCTCACAATCATGCAATTTCGGGCCACCGGAAAAAACGCGCCAAAGTGAAGAACACCAGCGCGCTGGAGAGCATCGAAGGCGTCGGACCCAAACGGCGTCAGCAGCTGCTGAAGTACATGGGCGGCCTGCAACCGCTGATGAATGCCAGCGTCGATGAGATCGCTAAAGTACCGGGTATCTCCTTCGCCCTGGCGGAAAAAATCTACTACTCGCTGAAACACTAACATTGAAACAGGGTGGGCAATGTAGGAACATACGTTAAATCCTACTCACACCAGACAGTTACTGGCATATGCAATTTAACATTCCGACGTGTCTTACCCTGTTTCGAGTTGTTCTGATCCCGTTCTTCGTGCTGGCGTTCTATCTGCCATTTCACTGGGCTCCCTTCGCGACGGCGCTGCTGTTTGTCATTGCTGCGGTCACTGACTGGTTTGATGGCTTCCTCGCGCGTCGCTGGAAGCAGACAACACGTTTTGGAGCCTTTCTCGATCCGGTCGCTGACAAAGTGATGGTGGCGATGGCGCTGGTGCTGGTCGCCGAGTATTTCCACGCCTGGTGGATCACGTTGCCGGCCGCCACCATGATCGCCCGTGAAATCATCATCTCGGCCTTACGTGAGTGGATGGCGGAGATAGGCAAGCGCAGTAGCGTGGCGGTGTCGTGGATTGGCAAAGTGAAGACCACGGCGCAGATGCTGTCGCTGGTGGCGCTGCTGTGGCGTCCGGACGCGACCGTAGTAGGCGTTGGCGTGGTGGCGTTGTACATCGCAGCGGTGCTGACTTTTTGGTCGATGTTTCAGTATTTAAGCGCGGCACGCGGCGATTTGCTCGATAGCTGATCGATGCGATTTAAAAAGCAGCAAACGGACGCAGTGTGTGGATAATTCTATTGACTCGTTGCGTCAGATAAGTAGAATGCATCGCATCGAACGGCAGCAAGGCTGCAAGAAGCTGAATAAAATCAGCAAGTTCGGTGAAGCATAAGCAAATGCGGGAATAGCTCAGTTGGTAGAGCACGACCTTGCCAAGGTCGGGGTCGCGAGTTCGAGTCTCGTTTCCCGCTCCAGATATTGCAATACGTCGCAGACGGCTTGCACCTCAGATTAAAAGGCGCGTTGGCAGAGTGGCCATGCAGCGGATTGCAAATCCGTCCACCTCGGTTCGACTCCGGGACGCGCCTCCAGTTTACACCCTGCCCGGGTGGTGAAATCGGTAGACACAAGGGATTTAAAATCCCTCGGCTTATGGTCGTGCGGGTTCAAGTCCCGCCCCGGGCACCATATTTAATACCGAATAAAATCAAAGCAATAAGTAGCAATGTCGTGACCGCCCAAGGGCGGTTTTTTTTGTGCCTGAAAATCTTTCCTAATATCACTTCATAATATCAAACGCTCTTCTTCTGCCCGCCAACCACAACCATTGTAACCATCACGTCCTTTCGATCATGCGCAGCCAGTTGTTGAACATTTTGATGCTGAAAATGATGATTGAGATCGCAATTGATAGCGGGGAGGTGGGCACTTGTCCCCGCTCGCCTTTACGACAAGGACGTTCAGAAATTATCTGCCGCCTATCGCTTACCCGCTCAAAGTTATGCTCCGGGGCGCAGATGAGGTGGGGGCACATGATTTGGGTTTGCTGATGACGCAACGGGGAGTAATCTTGAGTTGTCGCTCTGACATTCAGTGGTACTACCGCAAGTCTGTTAAAAACGAGGGAACGATGATGATTGCAGAAACCGCAACGAAAGAACCGGGTAGATATTACACCTTCCAGTCGCCATTACCGGCTGATGTATTTTTTGAACTTCGGCCCCGGACACTGCCGCATAACGCACAACCCATACTGGATGAAACCAGTGGCATGTGTATTGGTTATTCAGTCGCACAGGCCCCAGGACTGTGGCAGATATATGATACACAGGGTCACTTTCTGCGCCTGGAAGAGGCTCCTCTTG
Source organism: gamma proteobacterium symbiont of Axiagastus rosmarus (assembly GCF_059730925.1). NCBI lineage: Bacteria > Pseudomonadati > Pseudomonadota > Gammaproteobacteria > gamma proteobacterium symbiont of Axiagastus rosmarus. The sequence goes on along the minus strand of NZ_AP035925.1, from coordinate 2,561,481 downwards.
AAGCCCCCTTGATTGATCCCACCGATATTGCGCTTATCGCTTTTGGCGTTTTCCGTATTTTTCGCGCGGGCCGCGTACTTTTTGAAACTGCTACGCGCGCGGCTGTCAGGGTGAAACTTAGTCAGGCGACTATCATGTTTCTTCGTGCGCGGTTAAAAACCGGTTTATCTGCTGGTAACCTTAAAATGACAGAAACAGCAGCTCGGCATATGTATGAACCGGGGCGCTATGTTCCATTACATATCCAGGAAAAAGCCATCCGTTACGGCAGGCGTATGGCGGATCCCCGTAAAGGCGAAGGGATGTTTCGCTATGAAACTGAGATGTATAAACTCAATCGCAAGCTAAACATAACCGAGTATAAAAAATACACTCTTGAGGTTGTGGTGCGAGAGTCAGACTGGACGATCACCCATTTTAAATATTTTGATTAACCGGCAGGAAAGCACGCATGTTTGATTTTAGAAATGAAGGATTCGTCTTCACGATCTCACCCTTTGAGCGTGTTGTTGATAACGAAACCGATCCGGTTAATCACGTCTGGGACTGGATTAAGTCTTATGTGGAGTTTTCCGTCAGCGGAGTGAAGGTGCAGTTTCAAACTGAGTTTACCGTCGGCGAACTGAGGGAGCTGCGCGCAACATTTTCTCGATACTACAAGGCGGTAATGGCCCGCCAGGAAATTGAATCTTTTAGTTTTCGCAGCCAGCTCAACCAGCTCAATATGGTTCTGAGTAAGATCACGGGTGATGATATCGTGATTATTGAATATGTTCTTCGTCCGGAAGACCATGCTGATAGCGTTCAGATAAAGGGCGAACTGGCTATCAATGAGAGTTACTTCCCGGACATTCTCAGGCAGCTGGAGGAGATGATCAGCTGGCCGGAATAAAATTCTGATTTATCCGCCATCTCTTGAAATGGGCAATCGCAATCGGGATTTGCCGATTAGCAGCGAGATTACTGGGGAAGTTAAGGGCTTTTGCATCGCTTACCAGACGCTCCAGCTCGTTAACCATGACTTCACTTATGCCGGAATTCATGGAGCCTACGTCATGCAGTCAAATAAAAACGGGACATAACTTCTGTCCCATTAATCTCAATCCTGTGGCTGGCCGACCGGGCCTTCGCCTTCGCTGGCACCAGGCACTGACTGCTTGCTGGGTGCGTGCGGACGTCCGTCACTGCCCACCGCATCGCTGTGTTGCATACAGCCGGCCAGGGTAACCAATGTCAGTGCCGCTAAGGCTGCCTTCATCAAACCACTCATTTTGCTCTCCTCCTGTTACGAACCGCGTAATCGTTAACGCACTGAGAAATAAGCAAAGCCACGAATCCGCCTTTACGCAAGCGAAGCGCGTACAGTTTTCTTCTTTACTCTTAGCGGTCCTCCGCCAGCGTTTCAACGCGACGTCGGTATTCTCCCGGTGTGCAGCCAAACTCACGGACAAACGCTTTGTGAAAGGATGATTCGCTGGCGTAGCCGACGGCCAGAGCGATGTTGATTAACGGGGCTGTTTCGCGTGCCAGTCGCTGAGCGGCCAGCTGCAGACGAAGGGCGGTGAGCACGGCCAGCGGCGTGGTAGCGCTGAGCTGGCGGAACAGCAGCGCGAATGAGGCGCGGGACATAAACACTTGCTGAGCCATGGCTTCTACCGTCCACGGCCTTTCCGGCGCGGCGCACAGCTGGGTGATTAAAGGGCCAAGACGTGGATGCAGAGCCAGGGAGAGTAAGCCAGGGTGCGCTGCGTGAGTTAAAAGCCCATGACGTACCGCCAGTGTGAACAGGCTGCCAATCTGCTGGCTGCGAAGTGCGGCATCACCAGCAGCTGGCAGTGCGTCAGCACTCTGGGTGATGAACGGCAGCACCGCAGCCAGCCAGCGCCCATCGCTGCTTGTGGGTTCGGGGGCCAGCATTAGCACTTCGGGCAGGGCGGTGAGGAAAGCATGCGCCGACGCGGGCAGTTCCAGCAGGCCGCATACCAGTTGGGTTGGCTGCGCATGGCGCTGATAAATACGATGCGCGGCGTTTTGCGGCAGAAATATGACGCTGCCAGCATTGAGTTCGACACCCGCAGTGACGGGCATATCCAGCATGACCGGGCCGCCTGTGACCGTATGCCAGCGCACTGCGCACAGGTGCCCGGCGCTGTGCGGCAGTTGCCACTCACCGCTCAGCACGCAGTTCTTATCTATGCTGCCCTGCGGGTTATGCAGCAGCAGCAGTTGACTCAATGGATCCATCTGTTTTTTCCCTTTTCCTGAACTGCCCGCTTGATTCAGACGCAAAGACAAAAATACCAGCGTTGCGGCGAAATACGGCGCGGCAGCAAACCGTAAGCTTTGGGTGATGACTATTTTTGACGCTCATGGAGAACATCATGAACCATTATCAGGCAGCAATCATCGGATTTGGTAAAGCAGGTAAAACACTGGCGGCGGCACTGGGGCGCGCCGGATGGCGTGTCGCGATCATCGAAAAATCCCGCGAAATGTATGGTGGCACCTGCATTAATGTTGGCTGTATCCCAACGAAAGCACTGGTACACGATGTGCAACATCATGCCAGTTTCAGCGAGGCCATGCAGCGCAAAGCGGCAGTAGTAGAATTGTTGCGTGAGAAGAATTATCTCAACCTGGCCGCTATTGCGCAGGTCGATGTCATTGATGGCGAGGCGGAATTTGTGGATGCCCACACGCTGAAAATCACCTCTTCGCAGCAGGTCAGCCAGATTCATGCTGAGCGTATTTTTATCAATAGCGGTGCCGAAGCGGTGTTTCCCGCACTGGAAGGCTTAGTTGCCGGACCGCGCGTGGTTGACAGCAGCGGTATCCTGAATTTAACGCAACTGCCACAGCGGCTGGGGATCCTCGGCGGCGGTTATATTGGCGTTGAGTTTGCTTCCATGTTTGCCGGTTTTGGCAGCGAAGTGACGTTGTTTGAAAGTGCACCGCAATTTCTGGCGCGGGAAGATGATGATATCAGTGCGGCGATAGCCGGGATCCTGCAGGAGCAGGGCGTTAAGATCGAGCTCAACACTGCATTACAGCGTGTGACCAGCGGTCACGACAGCGTGACGCTGCATACCGCACAGGGCGATCGTGAAGTCGATGTGCTGCTGGTCGCCACGGGCCGTCGTCCGGCGACGAAGGCACTGAAACTGGAAAACGCGGGAGTGGTGACCGATGCGCGCGGCGCGGTGCGCGTCGATAAACAGCTTAAAACTTCCGTGGACCATATCTGGGCGCTGGGCGATGTTACCGGTGGGCCACAGTTTACCTATATTTCGCTTGATGATTTCCGCATCGTTTACGATCAGTTGCTGGGTAAGGGCACGCGCACCACCAAAGATCGCGTTAACATCCCGTATTCCGTGTTTATGACGCCTGTGTTATCACGTATTGGTTTGACTGAAGCGCAGGCGCGCGCGCAGGGGCGGGATATTCAGGTGGTGACACTGCCGGTCGCCGCGATTCCGCGTGCGCGCGTTGTTGACGACACCCGTGGCATGCTGAAAGCCGTGGTTGATAATGGCAGCCAGCAGATTCTCGGCGTGGCGCTGCTGGCAGCGGACTCGCATGAAGTCATTAACATTGTGAAAACGGTAATGGATGCCGGGCTTCCGTATAGCGTGCTGCGTGACCAGATTTTTACCCACCCAACCATGAGCGAATCGCTCAATGATCTGTTTGCCCTGGTGAAATAATGGCGAACAGGACGCCCGTACCGGGCGTCCCGATTGCAGATTTAGCCGAGATTGCCGCTCAGGCGATCGCGGAAATCGCTGCTGCGGTTATCCAGGCCGGTGAAGGTGACGCTGGCGCCGTGCCGCTGGTAGCGGTACTCAATGGCGTCGAGCGCCGCCACGCTGGAGGCATCCCAAATCTGCGCGTGGGTCAAATCGATGGTGACGCGCTGCGGATCGTGGCCGTAGTCAAAATGCTCAAACAGATCGTTGCTGCTGGCGAAAAACAGCGGGCCGCGCACCGTGTAGTGCACTTGCTCGCCATCGTCACTCAGCTGGCGTTCGGCATGAATTACATGAGCGATGCGGCGGGCAAACAGCATCATGGCCAGCATCACGCCCACCAGCACGCCAAGCGCAAGGTTACCGGTCCACACCGTGACGGCGACGGTCAGCACCATCACCAGCGTTTCCGACCACGGCATGCGTTTCAGCGTGGCCGGCTGCAGGCTGTGCCAGTTCACGGTTTTCACCGCGACCACCATCATAATGCCCGCCAGCACCACCATCGGAATCTGCGCCATGATCTGGCTCAGACCGGTGACCAGTAACAGCAGCACCAGCGCTGCGGCCACGGTGGACACCCGGGTACGCGCCTTGCCCAGCTCAACGTTAACAATGGTCTGGCCGATCATCGCGCAGCCGGCGATACCGCCGTAAAAGCCTGCCAGAATATTGCCGACGCCCAGCGCCCAGGATTCACGCCGCTTGCCGGAAGGCGTATCAGTCATGTCATCTACCAGTTTGGCGGTCAGCAGGGATTCCATCAGGCCGACGAAGGCGACCGACAGCGCGGTGGGCCAGACAATCTGCAGCGTGTGCAGATTAAGCGGCACCAGCAGGGTAGTGAAATCCGGCAGGCCGGCGCGCATTGGCCCTTCATCACCGACGTTGGGCACGCGATAGCCCAGCAGCAGCGCGGCAGCGGTGACAGCCACGATAGCCACCAGCGGCGAAGGCACGCTTTTAAGCACTTTGGGCAGCAGCAGCACGATGGCCAGCGTGGCGGCGAACAGCAGCCACACCAGACCCGACTGGCCCCAGACGTGCGGCACCTGCGCAAAGAAAATCAGTATACCCAGCGCGTTAACGAAGCCGATCATCACCGAGCGCGGAATATAGCGCATCATGCGCGACAGCCCGGCAAGGCCGAAAATGATCTGAATAACACCGCCGAGGATCACTGCCGGCAGAATGTACTCCACGCCATGCGCGTGCACCATCGGCCCGATCACCAGCGCGACGGAACCGGCCGCCGCGGTGACCATCGCAGGCCGTCCTCCCAGAATCGACAGCGTCAGGCACAGCACCACCGAAGCGACAAGGCTGACTTTAGGGTCGACGCCGGCAATCACGGAAAACGAAATCACTTCCGGTATCAGCGCCAGGGCGGTAATCACCCCGGCCAGGCACTCGCGGGTGAAAAGAGAGGGGGAACGCAGCACACGTGCGACCGTGATGTCGCTCACTGTGGCAGCGGGGCGATCGGCAGTTTGACTCATCTGTTGCAGGCTCTTTTATTGGATGCGCATGCCGTCACGGCATAGCAATATTTAATGGAAAAGTTAACGCGGGCGATGTTACCGGGGGATGACGCGAGGCGCCAGTAAAACGGGGCGATAAGGTTGATTCCATCCCTGGAATCCGCTGCGGCTACAGCGAAAAATCATCCGGGGTCTGGTGAACCACCAGTTCCAGCAGGTGACGGTAGACATCCAGCTGGACGACATCGGCTTCCTGCTCCAGCCGGCCAATCAGGGCGGCAATAATGGCCTTATTGGTCACTGGCATACCGCTGTGCAGGATTTCAGCAATCAGATGGCCTAAGACTTCCATCTCATTGGTTTCACTGTTAACGGCCTGTTTGAAATTGTCAGCGATGGCATCGCTGCTATTGACGGCATTTTGCATGTGTAAGCCCTTAAGATTGGCTGATGGCCCAGCGGCCAGCACAACCAGGATGAAATATTTCCGCGCGGACAGGCGCGAAAAACCTGACTCACCACCCAACACAAAAAGACACCTCTGAAGGTGGAAATCCACAACACCTTCAGAGGCGACGCAACTGCATCATTCGTTACCGAATCGTTAACCGATTCATGGCGGCTAAAGTTATACAGTAACCCCTAATCTGTACAAGCGGCGGCTTGTGCATTTCGTGCTGATCAGGCTAATTTACTCAATATTATAGGGTATTTTGCCGAAAAAAGTTATACAGGCAAGCTGTACACGCGGCCTGATCGGACCTTTTTGCGACTTAAGTGAAACTGGTAATCTGCGTGCAGCACGACTAAATTTGCTGATGTAAGCAAACTTTTCATTCGTACGTCGCTTAGCTTATAATAACCCTCCCATTTAGTTAGAACTCTAACCATTAGGCCGCTACGCTTTGACTGACCATCCACAACCGTTTTCCCGTCTGTTGCATCTTACTGCCCATGCGTGGCGGCTGGCGGTTGATCGTCGCCTGAAAGAGAGCGGTTTGAGTATGAGTAGCTGGCTGGCAATTGCCAGCGTAGCGACCGCCAGTGAACCGCCGACGCAAAAGGCGCTGGCACAGCTATTGGGGCTGGAGGAAGCCAGTGTGGTGCCGCTGGTCGATCGGCTGGTGAAACAGCAGCTGCTGGCACGGGTGCAGCCAAAGGAAGATCGTCGCAAGCGCCTGCTGGTGTTAACCGAGCAGGGCAACGAGGCGTTCGCTACGGTGAAAACGCAGGCGGATGCGCTGCGCGCCCAGCTGCTGGCCGATATCGATCCCGCCGCGCTGGCAGTGACCGAAAACGTGTTGCAGCAGCTGCTTGAACGCTTAGGAAACGTATAGCCGTGGCGAAACGTAACCCGTATGCCCCTCGCGAATGGCTGCCGCACGAAAAGCCGATGCTGCCGGGATCGCCCTCGACACCGCTGCATGCGCCATCGAAACGCATCGCGTTTGGCCTGATCGGCCTGCTGATCTCCATTACCGGTGCGCTGAGTAATGCGCTGGTGACCGCCAACCTCACCAATCTGCAGGGCACCTTCGCCGCGTACAGCAACGAAATCGCCTGGCTGCCGGCGGTCTACGTAATGGGCAATATCTCCATTAATCTGTTGCTGGTGAAGTTCCGCCAGCAGTTTGGTCTGCGGCTGTTTACCGAAGCTTTTCTGGTGCTGTACGTCATCGTGGCGTTTTTTCACATCCTCGCTAACGATCTCAGCTCGGCGATTATCGTGCGTACCGCGCACGGCATGGTGGGCGCGGCGCTCAGCTCGCTGGGCATCTATTATCAGATCCAGGCCTGGCCGGCGAAGCACCGGCTTAAAGCGCTGGTGATTGGCATCACCGCCTCGCAGCTGGCGATTCCGCTGGCGCGGCTGTTCTCCAGCGAGCTGCTGCAGCTGGAGGAGTGGCGCGGCCTCTATCTGTTTGAGCTGGGCCTGGCGATGATTGCACTGGGCTGCGTGCTGGTGATCAAGTTGCCGCCGGGCGACCGTATCAAAGCGTTCGAAAAGCTCGATTTCGTCACCTTTATGCTGCTGGCACCGGGCATGGCGTTATTGTGCGGCGTGCTGTCACTCGGGCGCATTGAGTGGTGGTTCAGCACACCCTGGCTTGGCGTCTGTCTGGCGCTGGCGCTGGTGCTGATTGTCGCGGCGGTGGTGCTGGAGCATAACCGCGCTAACCCGCTGATTAACACCCGCTGGCTGAGCAATGGCATGATCGTGCGGCTCGGCATCGTGATGATCATGATGCGCATCGTGCTGGCCGAGCAGAATACCGGTGCGGTGGGCTTTCTGCAGCAGCTGGGCCTGCTCAACGATCAGATGCGCGGGCTGGCGCTGGCGATCATTGCGGGCGTGATCTGCGGCATGATTGCCAGCGCGCTGACCATCAAACCCAACCATCTGAGCTGGCCAATCGTGGTCTCGCTGGCCGTAATGATTGTCGCCTCGCTGATGGATGCGCAATCCAGCCCGCTGACGCGTGCCAGCAATCTCTACTTCAGCCAGTTTCTGCTCGGTTTCAGCAGTGCTTTTTTCCTTGGGCCAGCGATGCTGCTTGGCATCGGCGGCGTGGTGACTCAGCCGAAAAATCTGGTGAGTTTTGTCGTGCTGTTTGGCATGAGCCAGAATCTTGGCGGGCTGATTGGCTCTGCCATTCTCGGCACCTTCCAGACGTGGCGCGAAAAATATCACTCCAGCCTGCTGGGTGATCAGCTGTCGCTGCTCGATCCCAATGTGGTGGATCGCCTCAGCCAGTACAGCGCGCTGTTTCGCAGCCAGCTGGCGGACAGCGGCCTGCTCAGCGCGCAGAGCAGCAGTCAGCTGCAAACCGTGGCCACGCTGCAGGCCAACGTGCTGGCTTATAACGATACCTATTTACTGACCGCCGCGCTGGCAATGATAACGCTGATGTGGGTGCTGTGGCGCCTGACGCGGCTGCGTTATCTTAACTGGCGCCAGGCGCGACATAATCTGACTGAGCAACAGCAGCAGGCTGCGCCAGCAAACCGAACGGAGACCCCATGAGTCAACAGGACGATCTACAGGCTGCGGAGCGCGAGCGCACCAACCGCCGACGCATTCTCTCTATCGCCGCCGGGAGCGGTATCGCCATCGTGGGCGTGCTGGTGATTTTATACGCCTGGCAGCTGTGGCCCTTTACCAGCACCATCCAGTCAACGGAAAACGCCTACGTGCGCGGCCAGGTGACCTTTATCAGCCCGCAGGTCAGCGGCTACCTGACGAACGTTGAGGTGGTGGATCTGCAGCCGGTGCGCAAAGGACAGCTGCTGATGACCATTGACGATCGTATCTATCGCCAGCGCGTGCATCAGGCGCAGGCACAGCTGGCGATGAAGATCGCCGCGCAGAATAACAACCAGCAGCAGCAGAAGAGTGCGGAAGCCACTATCGCCAGCAATAAAGCCGCGCTGGAGAATGCCAAAGCGCAGGCGCTGAAAAGCAGTCTCGATTTGAAGCGGGTGGAAAATCTGGCGGCTGATGGCTCGCTGTCGGTACGCGAGCGTGATGCCGCGCGCGCAGCCAATGCGCAGGCGCAGGCCCAACTGCGCCAGGCGGCGGCGCAGGTGGCGGTCTCGCAGCAGAATCTGCAAACCACCATCGTTAACCGCGCGGCGCTGGCCGGCGACGTAGCCAGCGCGCAGGCGGCACTGGAGCTGGCCAATATCGATCTGAACAATACGCGCATTATCGCGCCGGACAGCGGCCAGCTCGGTCAGCTGTCGGTGCGCAAAGGCACGTACGTTACTGCCGGCACGCGGCTGACCTCGGTGGTGCCGGATAATAAATGGGTGATTGCCAACCTGAAGGAAACCCAGCTGGCGCGTGTGCGCCCCGGCCTGCCGGTGTCGATCCGCGTTGATGCGCTGGACGGCAAGCGTTTTGACGGCCGCGTTGAGTTTATCTCGCCCGCCGCCGGATCTGAGTTCAGCGCCATCTCGCCAGATAACGCCACTGGTAACTTCGTGAAAATCGCCCAGCGCATTCCGGTGCGCATCAAAATTCTTGGTGACGAACTGCAGCAGCTGCGGCCGGGGATGTCGGTGGAAGTCGACATTGATACCGCCGCCGAACCACACCGGGATGCGTTATGAAGCGGCCGTTACTCGCGGTGCTCATCGCGCTGCTACTGACCGGCTGCGCCCGCGACGTGGAGCAGGCGCCGTCGTCGCTGCCGATTCCGCCCGACTGGCGCCAGCAGGTCGGGCCCGCTGCCGCGCCGGAAGCGCAGTGGTGGCGCAGCTTTGGTGATGATCGCCTCAACTGGCTGGTGAACCAGGCGCTACAGCACAACAGCGATATTCTCATTGCACGGTCGCGCGTCGATCAGTATCGCGCCGAGCTGCGCGCTGCGCAGGGCGACAACTTCCCCACGCTGTCGGCGGGCGTGGCGGCAACCCATCAGCGTGCGCTGTCAGCGGCGACCGGTCAGCCGTACGAAAGTGCGGTATTTCAGGGACTGCTGCAGGCGAATTATGAGGTCGACTTATGGGGCAGCCGCAGCAACAGCATCCGCGCGGCGGAAGCCACGCTGGCGGCGCAGCGTGCGGCGGCCTCGGCAGCCGAGCTGACGGTGGCCACTTCGGTCGCGTCCGGTTACCTCAGCCTGTGCGCGCTCGACGAGCAGCTGCGCGTGACCGAGGCCACGCTGGAAACGCGGCAGAACTCGCTGAACCTGGCGCAGCGTCAGTTCGAAACCGGCTATACCTCGCGGCTCGAATGGATGCAGGCGGCGTCGGAGTATCAGACAGCGAAAGCGCAAATTCCTCAGCTGCAGCATCAGATCGCCCAGCAGGAGAACGCGCTCAGCATTCTGGTTGGCATGAATCCGCGCCAGATTGCACGCAGCAGCCAGTTCGACCAGCTGCGACCCCACGCACTGCCGGCGCTGCTGCCGTCGCAGCTGCTGAATCGCCGGCCTGACATAGTCCAGGCGCAGCGCCTGCTGCTGGCGAGCGACGCGTCGCTGGCGGCGGCGCAGGCACAGCTGCTGCCATCGCTCAACCTGACGGCGTCCGGCACGCTGCAGAGCAGCCAGCTACACGATCTGCTGGATAATCCGTTCCGCCTGTGGAGCATCGGCGGCAGCGTGCTGACACCGCTGCTCAACCGCGAAGCGCTGACCGCGCAGGTGGATGTGGCGATGGCGTCGCGCAACCAGGCGCTGTACGGCTACGAAAGGGTGGTGCGCAACGCCTTTGCCGAGGTGGATAACGCGCTGGATGCCATCACGCGCAGCCAGCAGCAGCTGACAGAGTTGCAGGCGCAGGAGCGCTACGTTGCCGAGGCGTGGCGGATTGCGCGCAACCGTTATCAGAATGGCTATGCGTCCTATCTCGATGAGCTTGATGCGCAGCGCACGCTGTTCAGCACCCAGCTGAATATTGTGGCGGTGAAAAACACGCTGCTGCTGGCGCAAATCGATCTCTACCGCGCACTTGGTGGCGGCTGGCAGGGTTGATCATCATGCCGCAGCCGCCTGGCTGCGGTTATAAATGACGTCTTAAGCCCGTTCACCCCGCTTTCACAACAGCACCAGCCCGAACTTAAGTGGTTCATGCTTTTTTTTACTTGTCTTTACAATTAGTGGTATTATCCGCGGCGCTTTACACAGTCTGAACGGAACTATGCAGGGGTTGTTGCCTGCACGGCCGCGTGGTTGCGCGGCTTGCCATGACAGGGGAAGAAAAGGAAATGATGAATAAAAAAGCCACGCTGGCACTGCTGGTTGCAGCGGTATTAATCACCGGCTGTGCATCGCGCACGGCACCGATCCAGAACGTCAGCCAGACGGTCGCACAGAGCTACAGCGATCAGCAGATGCAGCGCGCTATCGTGGAAGCTGGCGCGGCCAATCACTGGGTGATCTCACCGGCGGGTCCGGGCGTGATGAATGGTCTGCTGGCAGAACGCGGCCACACGGCGAATATCCGTATCACCTACACTGCTAACAGCTACCGCATTGATTACGTCAGCAGCACCAATCTGAAAGCAGGCAGTGGCCAGATTCACCGTAACTATAACCGCTGGATTCAGAACCTGAACCAGGGCATCCAGACCCGTCTGGCGGTGCAGGCGGTAAAATAAGTCATCACGCGCGCCGCTAACAGTTAATCGTAAAGTTAGCCGGCACGCTGCCGAAATAGAAACAGGCGGACCCGATGTTCGCCTGAGAACTCGGCGACATCCGCGTGAGGCGGATGACTGGAATAGAGAGCAGGGAAGGGATGCCGCGCAGCGAAAATCTGACCATCCCTGAGGCTGAAGAAAGAATGCAGGTATGAAACTCGCTTACTCCCTTGTTGACTGGCATGCCATCGCGCCGGGCCACAGCAGCGCCGACGACTGGCAGCGCTGGGCGCAACACGCGCCGGTACTGGATGCCTGCCTGGCTATCGCCAAACCTCAGTTTTTACCGATGATGACTGCCCGTCGTCTCAGCCCCGGCAGCCGTGCCGCCGTTGAGTGCGGCCTTGCGCTGCTGGCCCGACAGCCGGTTGACGCCGTGGTGTTTACCAGCCGTCATGGCGAACTGGAACGCAATCTGCGTATTCTGCGTACGCTCGCGGACGGCCAGCCGCTATCCCCCACCGACTTCGCGATGTCGGTGCACAACTCGGCGGTCGGCAGCCTGACCATCGCCGCACGTCAGCCATTAGTGTCATCGTCAATTTCTGCTGGCATCGACAGCTTCCAGCAGGGCCTGCTTGAGGTTACCACGCTGCATCAGGCCGGTTACCAGCAGGTGCTGCTGGTGGATTTTGACGGGCTGGTGCCCGACTACTACCGTCCGTGGCTACCGGAGATCGATACCTTCAATGCACCCTACGCGGTTGCGCTGCTGCTGCGCGCCGGCGAAGCGTGGCGCTGTACGGCGACCGCCGCCCGCTCTCAGCCCGATGCGCTGCCGCAGAGCCTGCAGTTTCTGCATGCAATGCTGAGCGAGACGGCGGATTTCACCCTGACCGGCGAGCGTCATCAGTGGCGCTGGGAGCGTGCTCATGGCGGATAACGCTATGCCGATGCGCCAGCGGCGCGGTGGCAACTATTACTGGCGGCTGGTGATGACCGCGCTTTGCTTTAGCCTGTTCAGCATTGGCGGTCTGTTGCTGTCGCTGATCTGGTTCAACCTGCTGCTGCTGATTCAGCGTGACGGTCTGCGCCGGCGGCAGATCGCGCGCCGCAGCATTGCATGGAGCTTTCGCTGCTTTCTGCGCTTCTGCCGTTTTGTCGGCGTGTATGACTATCAGATGCTGGGCGCAGAAGCGCTGCGTCAGGATCGCGGCTGCCTGATTGTCGCTAACCATCCGTCGCTGATCGATTACGTGATGATCGCCTCGCTGTTACCCGAGATGGATTGCCTGGTGAAGGCCGACCTGCAGCACAACATTTTCTTCCGCGGCGTTATTAAATCAGCCGATTACCTGATTAACAGCGAGGCGGAGACGCTACTGCCGGATAGCCAGCAGCGGCTGGCACGCGGCGATACCATTCTGATTTTCCCCGAAGGGACGCGCACTCGTTACGGCCAGCCGCTGCAACTGCAGCGCGGTGCGGCAAATATTGCGGTGCGCGCCGGATGCGATCTGCGCGTGATTCATATCACCTGTACCCAGCGTATGCTCGACAAGCAAAGCCGCTGGTATCAGATTCCGCTGGTTAAACCGGTTTTTACGGTACGCGTACAATCGCGTATTGCCAGCCACGCCTTTCACGAAGCGGATGAGGATGCGCAGCCGCTGGCCGCGCGCCGTTTGACGCGTTATCTGCAACAGGCGCTGGTGCCTGAAGAGACAAAGTAAGTTATGCAAGCACTGATTGACGACATTAAAACCATGATTATCGACACGCTGAATCTGGAAGATATCAGTCCGGATGATATCGATAGCGACGCACCGCTGTTTGGCGAAGGGCTGGGGCTCGACTCGATCGATGCGCTGGAGCTGGGACTGGCGGTGAAAAACCGCTTCGGCGTGCAGCTCTCCGCCGAGAGCGAAACGCTGCGGGCGCACTTTTTTTCCGTGGCCACGCTGGCCGCTTTTGTTGAACAACAGCAAGCCTGAGAACCGTCGACATGAATAAACAAGATATTTACCAGGAAGTGGCGACGCTGCTGACTACGCTGTTCGAAATTGATCCGGACGAGATCCGCCCGGACGCTCGCCTGTATGAAGATCTCGAACTCGACAGTATTGATGCGGTTGACATGGTGGTGCATCTGCAAAAACGCACCGGGCGTAAGATCAAGCCAGAAGCCTTCCGCGCGGTGCGCACCGTACAGGACGTGGTTGACGCCGTCGACCAGCTGATGCGCGACCAGGCCTGATAAACGCCATGCACAGGCTGTTGCAGCTGCTGAACGCGCTGGCGCTGATCGCCTGGCCATTGCTGGTATGGCTGGCGCTGACTCACCCGCAGTGGCGCGGCGTGCTGGTGCTGCTGGCGCTGGTGTTTGCGGCGCGCATCTGGAGCCTGCGTCAGGCGCAGGGCGCGCTGAACCGCACGCTGCTGCTGCTGGCGCTGATCGGCTGCCTGCTGTCTCTCGCCAGTATCGTGTTGCGGGCGCAGCATCTGCTGCTGTGGTATCCGGTGGTGGTGAATGGCCTGTTGCTTCTGCTGTTCGCCGCGTCGCTGTTCAGCCCGATGCCGCTGGTAGAGCGCCTGGCGCGCCTGCGTGAACCTCAGCTGCCGCCGCGTGCCGTCCGTTATACCCGACGCGTGACGCAGGTGTGGTGCGGGTTTTTTATTTTCAACGGCAGCGTGGCCCTGACTACCTGCCTGCTGAGTCATATCCGGCTATGGACACTCTGGAACGGGTGCATCAGCTATGTGCTGATGGGCGCGCTGATGGGCGGCGAATGGCTGCTGCGTCAGCGCATGAGGAAACACGCATGAAGGCCGTGGCGATTCGCGACTGGCTGCACGGCGCCGATCGTCTCGTCGCCTGGCAGGGGCAACAGCTGCATACGCTGGCGCAGATGCGGCAGCAGGTGCTGGGCTTAACCCATCAGCTACAGGCGCAGCCTGGCGCACGCTGGGCGCTGTGCTTTGACAACAGTTACCACTTTACCGTGGCGCTGCTGGCGAGCTGGTACGCCGGCAAAACGCCGGTCATCCCCGGCCACTGCCGCGCAGCGCAGCTGGAAGAGATGCACGACAGTCTTGATGGCGTGATCAGCGATATGCCGCTGGCGGTCACCCTGCCACAGCTACGCTGGGACGGCGCGCTGGCGCAGGGCGCGCTGCCAGAGATAGCGGCGCAGGCTAGTCTGGTGCTGTTCACCTCCGGCTCAACCGGAACGCCGCGTCGCGTGGTCAAATCACTGCGCGCTATGGATCTGGAAGCTCAGTGGCTGGCCGATCTGTGGGGCACGCGTCTGCAGGGGTGTCACGTCATTGCCTCGGTAAGCCATCAGCATCTGTATGGCCTGAGTTTTCGCATTATTCTGCCGATGGCGCTCGGCCTGCCGTTCGCCGCGCAGCAAATTTTTTATGGTGAGCAACTGGCGGATCAGCGTGCCGATCGCCGCTACGCCTTTATCAGCAGTCCGGCGTTTTTGCGCCGGCTGGACACGGCGCTGGTGGCGCCGCCTTGTGCACTGATTGTCTCCGCGGGCGGCGCGCTGCCGGGCGCGGATGCGCAACGCGCGCAGCAAACGCTGGACTGCGCGGTGGATGAAATTTACGGCAGTACCGAAACCGGGGTGATCGCGTGGCGCCGGGCCAGCGATGACGCTGCGCTGTGGCAGTGCTTCCCCCACGTCTCGCTGCGCGAGATCGCGCCGCAGCGCTGGCAGGTCTTCTCCGATCTGCTGGAGAGCCGCGCGGGCTGTGCGCTGGACGACCGTATCGTGCAGCAGCCGTCGGGCCGGTTTCAGCTGGCAGGGCGCCAGGATCGGGTGGTGAAAATTGAAGACAAGCGCGTGTCGCTGAGCGAAGTAGAGCGTCGCCTGCTGGCGCTGCCTGGAGTGGAAGATGCCGCCGCGCTGGCGATTCAGCGTCACGGCCGCCATGCCATCGCGGTGGTGCTGGCGCTGCCGCAGCTGCCAGACGCCGCCACGCTGCACCAGCGTAAACAACAATGGAAACGCGCGCTGCAACCCTGGCTGGAGCCGGTCGCCATGCCGCGCTACTGGCGGGTGGTGACGGCGATTCCGGTCACCGCGCAGAGCAAGCGCGCATGGCCGCAGATAGAGGAATTGTTTGATGTTACCGGTTGAATTAGACGCGCAACAGCAGGATGGCACGCTCACCCTGCGCCTGCTGGCGGCTGCCGACCTGCTGTGGTTTCGCGGCCACTTCCCGACGCTGCCGATTCTGCCGGGAGTGGCGCAGCTTGACTGGGTACTGCACTACGGCCTGACGCGCCTCGCGCCGGGTAAGAGCTTTGCCTCGATTGAAAACATCAAATTCCAGCAGCCGGTGCCGCCGGATGCGCGGCTGGAGCTGCAGTTGCAGTGGCTGCCGGAAAAGTCGCTGCTGAGTTTTCGCTACGTGCTGCTGCGCGGTGCGCAGGCTGAGGTCGCCAGCAGCGGAAAGATTCGCCTGTGCTGAGTGTCTCTTTTGCGCCCTGCGTGCTGATTCCCTGCTACAACCACGGTGCCATGCTTGCGTCGGTGCTGGCGCGGCTGGCCCCATTCAACCTGCCGGTGATCGTGGTCGACGACGGCAGCGATGCCCGGACCAAACAGCACATCGCTGCGCTGGATGCGCCGCAGCTCCGGGTGCTGACGCTGCCGCACAACCAGGGTAAGGGAGCGGCGGTGATTGCCGGACTGCGCGCCGCCGCGGCCGCGGGCTTCAGTCATGCGCTGCAGCTGGACGCCGACGGACAGCATCAGGTGGAGGACACACCGCGCATGCTGGCAGAGGCCGAACGCTATCCGCACTGCCTGATCTCCGGCCAGCCGCAGTACGATGCCTCAATCCCGAAATCCCGGCTCTATGGACGCTACATCACCCATTTCTGGGTATGGGTGGAAACGCTGTCGTTCTCGCTGAAAGACAGCATGTGCGGTTTCCGCGTCTATCCGCTGGCAGCGTCGCTTGAGCTGTGCGATCGCCGCGTTATCGGCCAGCGCATGGATTTTGACACCGAGATCATGGTGCGCCTCTACTGGCAGGGCACGCCGAGCCGGTTTATCCGCACGCGCGTGACCTATCCGCCGAGCGGCGTCTCACACTTTGACGCGCTGCATGACAACCTGCGTATCTCGTGGATGCACACCCGCCTGTTCTTTGGCATGCTGCCACGCATCCCGCAGCTGCTATCCCGCCGGCGTCAGCAGGCGCACTGGGCAGCGACGCCAGAGCGTCGCGGCCAGTGGGGGCTGCGCTTTATGCTGTGGCTGTACCAGCGTGCCGGCCGCCTGCCGTTTATTCTGCTGCTGTGGCCAGTGGTGGCGGTGTACTGGCTCAGCGGTCGCGCGGCGCGGTCGGCGTCGCAGCAGTGGCTGACGCGCGTACAGGCCGTGGCGCATCAACAGCAGATTGCGCTGCCGCAGCCGCTCAGCAGCTATCGCCACTTCCTGCGTTTTGGCAACAGCATGCTGGATAAAGTCGCCAGCTGGCGCGGTGACCTGCAATGGGGACGCGATATCGACTTCGCGCCCGGTGCGGAAACGGTGATTCGCGCCGCTGAAGGCAAAGGTCAGCTGATTCTCGCCTCGCATCTGGGCGATATCGAAGCCTGCCGGGCGATGGCGAAGCAGGTCAGCGGTCTGGTGATCAACGCGCTGGTGTTCACCGACAACGCCCAGCGCTTCCGCGCGGTGCTGGAGAGCATTGCGCCGCAGGCGGGCGTCAATCTGCTGCCGGTCAGTGATATCGGCCCGGACACCGCAATTTTACTGCAGCAAAAGCTGGATGCAGGTGAGTGGGTGGCCATTGTTGGCGACCGCACCGCCGTGCAGCGTCAGCGCGGCGGCGAACGGCGCGTGGTGTGGAGTGAATTCATGGGCCAACCGGCACCGTTCCCGCAGGGACCCTTTGTGCTGGCGGCGGCGCTGCGTTGTCCGGTGCTGCTGATGTTCGCGCTGCGCCAGCAGGGCAAACTGCGCGTGCACTGCGAGGCCTTTGCCGATCCTTTACCGCTGCCGCGCAATGGGCGACAGCAGGCGCTGCAGGCGGCGGTCGATCGCTATGCTGCGCGCCTGCAGCATCATGCCCTGCTGGCACCGCTGGACTGGTTTAACTTTTACGATTTCTGGGCTCTGCCCGAAGAGGAGCAACGCGATGCGTGACGCAAGCTGGCGCGCGGAGATTGAACGGGTGGTCTCGTTTCATGACTGCGATCCGATGGGCGTGGTGTGGCACGGCAACTATTTCCGCTACTTCGAAGTGGCGCGTGAAGCGCTGCTGCGCAGTATCAACTACAGCTATGCAGAGATGAGCGCCAGCGGCTACGTCTGGCCGGTGGTCGATACCCGGGTTAAATACCGCCTGCCGCTGCGCTGTGAAGAGGCCATTCGTGTTGAAGCCAGCATCAGCGAATATGAGAACCGGCTGCGCATCGATTATGTCATCCGTAACGCTGCCGGGCAGGTGACCACCAAAGCGCACACGCTGCAGGTGGCGGTCAGCGCCAGCACGCAGGAGATGTGCTTTGTCTCGCCGGATATTCTGCTGCAGCGTTTGGGGGTGTCATCATGATTCGTCTGGTCTGCCTGCTGCTGACGCTGCTCAGCGCCAGCGCCAGCGCGGTGACGCTGGAACAGCTACAGCAGCGCTTTGCCAGCCAGCCGGTGATTCGCGCCAGCTTTGTTCAGGTACGCAGCATCGCTGGAATGGCGCAGCCGCTGGTGTCGCGCGGCCAGCTGTTGATTGCTCAGCAGCAGGGGCTGTGGTGGCACCAGGCGACACCGTTTCCGATGACGCTGATTCTGGATGATCACCGCATGGTGCAAAGCATGAGCGGCCAGCCGCCGCAGGTGATCACCGCAGACAGCAATCCGCAAATGTTCCAGTTTAACCATCTGCTGCGCGCGCTGTTCCAGGCGGATGAGCAGGTACTGCGCGAGAATTTTGTGCTCGATTTCCGCGATGATGGTGGCGACGGCTGGCAGCTGAGCCTGACGCCGAAAGCGGCACCGCTGAATAAGATCTTCAACCGCATCGATCTGCAGGGCGCGGCGTATCTCAACCGCATTACGCTGGATGACCGCCAGGGCGATAAAACGGAAATCACTCTGAGCGATACCCGTACGCAGCCCGGCCAACTGACTGATGAAGAGCGAGCCCGTTTTGCCGCAGCGCAGTGAGATTTTTGCCGCGCGCGCGTGGCTGGCCGTCTGTCTGATGCTGATGCTGGCGCTGGCCTGGTTACTGCCGCGCAGCCACATTAACAGCAGCGTGCTGGCTCTGCTGCCGCAGCAGAATCTTGGCCAGGCACCGGCAGAGATTCAGCAGGGCTTTATGCAGCGGCTCGACCGCCAGCTGGTGTGGCTGGTGAGTGCGCCCGGTGCGGACGGTGACGCCGCCGCTGCGTGGTGGCAGGCGCAGCTCCGGGCACTGCCGATGCTCAGTGAGGTCAGCGGCGCGCTGGATGATGATCAGCTGCAGCGCTGGGGAAGCTTTGCTTATCAGCATCGCAACGGGTTGATCGATCCGCTGACGCGTGCGCGACTGCAGCACGGCGGCGGCGCGCAGGCCGACTGGATTCTGGCGCAGCTGTTTTCGGCGTTTGCCGGGGTGAGCAGCAAAGAGCTTGCCGGTGACCCGCTGCTGCTGGTGCGTGGCGCGCAGCTGGCGCTGCAGCAGAACGCCAGCAAAATGGTGCTGCACAACGGCTGGCTGACGGTCAGCGATGCGCAGCAGCGCCGCTGGTATTTTCTGCACGGCGAACTGGTACATAACGCCTTCAGCATGGCGCAGAGCCATCAGCTGGTCAGCGCGCTGCATCAGCTTGAGCAGCAGTTGAAACAGCGCTGGCCGCAGGCGCAGCTGCTGACGCGCGGCACGGTGCTGTTCAGCGACGATGCCAGCCAGCGCGCGCAGCATGATGTTGCCACGCTGGGCAGCGTGACGCTGGGCGGTTTGCTGCTGCTGGTGTGGCTGGTGTTTCGCTCACTGCGGCCGCTGGCACTGAGCGTGCTGTCGGTAGCCATCGGGGCGATGGCCGGCACCGTGTTCACGCTGCTGTTTTTTGGTGAGCTGCATCTCACCACGCTGGTGATGAGTCTCAGTATTGTCGGCATCTCGGCCGATTATACGCTGTACTACCTGACGGAACGCATGGTGCACGGTGAGCACGCCACACCGTGGCAGAGTCTGCATAAAGTGCGCGGTACGCTGCTGCTGGCGCTGGGCACCACGGCGATCGCCTGGCTGCTGATGCTGCTGGCACCGTTTCCCGGGCTGCGCCAGCTGGCGGTCTTTGCCGCCAGCGGCTTGGGCGCCTCGTGCCTGACGGTGATCTGTTTCTATCCGTGGCTGGTGCGCGGCCTGCCGGTGCGACCGGTGCCGGCGATGGTGTGGCTGGCGCGCTGGCTGGCCGCGTGGCGCCGCCAGCGCGGGCTGCGCGTCGGGTTACCGCTGCTGGTAGCCCTTTACGCGCTGAGCGGCATCTTACAGCTGCGCGTCGACGATAATATTGCTCATCTGCAGAGCGCGCCGGCGCAGCTGCTGGCGCAGGATCGCCAGCTGGCGCAGCTCACCGGGCAACAGGCCGATCAAACCTGGTTTGTGGTTTGGGGTGATAACGAGCAGCAGGTGTTGCAGCGGCTTAATGCGCTGGCGCCCGAACTGCAGCGCGCGCAGCAGCAGGGCTGGCTGACAAGCTATCGCCTGCTGCCGCTCAGCACGCTGGAACAGCAGCAACAGGATGTCGCGCTGTTACAGCAGGCGGCCCCGACCATCATGGCGCGTCTGCAACAGGCCGGTATTCGTCCGGCGCAGGCCAGTCTGCAGCCGATGCCGGTCTGCGTGCAGGCGTGGCTGGCGAGTCCGCTGAGTGAAGGCTGGCGGCTGCTGTGGCTGTCGCTGCCTGACGGACGCAGCAGCGTGCTGGTCCCGGTGAGCGGCGTGCAGAACAGTGCCGCGCTGCAAAAGCTGGCGACAGGGCAAGCAGGCGTGAGCTGGGTCGATCGCAAGGCCCGTTACGATGAGCTGTTTGGCTTCTGGCGCACGCTGCTAAGCGGCCTGCTGGCGCTGGCGCTGCTGCTGATCACCGTCAGTTACACCCTGCGCCTTGGCCTCAAAGCCGGGCTGCGCAGCGCGCTGCCGTCATGGCTGTCGCTGGCGGCCGCGCTGGCCACGCTCGGCTGGCTGGGTGCCAGTCTGAATCTGTTTGCGCTGCTGGCGCTGATTCTGGTGCTGGGCATTGGCATCAATTACACGCTGTTTTTCAGTAATCCGCGCGGCACGCCGCTGACGTCGATGCTGGCGGTGACGCTGGCGATGATGACCACGCTGCTGACGCTGGGCATGCTGGTATTCAGCAGCACCAGCGCCATCAGCAGCTTTGGTACTGTGCTGTGCAGCGGAATTTTTTGTGCATTTTTACTGGCGCCGCTGGCGCTGGCGGGCGGAAAAAGGAAATCACGATGAGAATGGGTGCGTTACTGCTGGCGCTCAGCCTGCTGCTGAGCGGGTGTGCGTCTCACCATGACGAGTCCAGCCGGCCCACGGCCTGGCTCAAACCCGGCGTGCGCGTCACGCTGCCGGCACCGGGCATCTCGCCCGGCTTTCAGCAGCAGCAGTTGCTGACCGGGCGCGTGAAGGGCAAAACCCAGTCATTGCTGGTGCTGCTCAGCGCGGATGCGCAGCAGATCTCGCTGGCCGGGCTGTCGTCGCTTGGCATCCGGCTATTCCGCGTCACTTACGATCAACAGGGGATTCATACCCAGCAGATGATGGCGCTGCCCGACCTGCCGCCAGCCAGCCAGGTGCTGGCCGATATTATGCTGAGCTACTGGCCGGTCAGCGCGTGGCAGCCGCAATTGCCGTCCGGCTGGACGCTACGCGATGTGGGCGACCGGCGCGAATTGCGCGATGCCTCCGGCCAGTTGATCAGCCAGATTCATTATCTGCAGCGCGGGGAACAGCGTGAGCCGATTAGCGTCGATCAGCGCGCCTTTGGCTATCAGATTCACATCCAGCATCTGGACGCCTCCTCATGATTTACCTGTCGGCTTTTGGCATGGTCAATGCGCTGGGCAGCAGCCTGGCGCAGATTGCCGCCCAGCTACAGCAGGGCACAGCGCCCGGCATGCAGCCGCGTGACGGCTGGTTAGCGCAGGGCAAGCGCTGCTGGCTGGGTGAAGTGCCGGGCGCGCTGCCGCCGGTACCGGCTGAACTGGCGGCGCATGATACGCGCAACAATCGATTGCTGCTGGCGGCGCTGCAGCAGTGCCAGCCAGCGCTGGATGAGGCGATTACGCGCTATGGTCGCGCCCGCGTGGCCATCGTGCTGGGCACCAGTACTTCCGGCGTGGATGAGGGCGATCGGCAGACGGACGGCGGCCATGCCGGTTATGACTACCGGATGCAGGAACTGGGCGATCCGTCGCGCTTTCTGGCGCACTATCTGCAGCTGGATGGCCCGGCGTACACGATTTCTACTGCCTGCTCCTCCAGCGCGCGCGCCATCATTAGCGGGGCGCGGCTGATTGCTGCCGGTCTGGCCGACGTAGCGCTGGTGGGCGGTGCGGACTCGCTCAGCCGCATGCCGATTAACGGCTTTGCCAGCCTCGATTCGCTGTCGGAACATCACTGCGCACCGTTCAGCGCCGGACGCGACGGTATTTCGATTGGCGAAGCGGCGGCGCTGCTGCTGCTGACGCGCGAGCCGCAGCCGCTGGCGCTGCTGGGCTGCGGTGAATCGTCAGATGCCTGGCACATGTCAGCGCCGCATCCGCAGGGCGTGGGCGCGGAAGCCGCCATGCGCATGGCGCTGCAGCAGGCCGGTTTGCAGCCGCACGAGGTGGGCTATATCAATCTGCACGGTACCGCCACGCCGCTGAACGATCAGGTTGAAGCGGCGGTGATTCACCGCCTGTTCGGTGACGCCGTGCCGTGCAGCTCTACCAAGCACCTCACCGGCCACACGCTGGGCGCAGCAGGCGCCACCGAAGCCGCGCTGGCGGCCCTGATTATCCAGCAACAGTTGTCGCTGCCGCCGCAGGATTTTTCGCACGCGACGCAGGATAGTACGCTGCCGCCCTGTGGACTGCTGACTGTGGCACAGCCGCTGGCGCGCCCGGTGATTGCCTCTAACTCATTTGCCTTTGGCGGGAACAATACCTGCCTGATTGTAGGATCTTCGCATGAATGATTTTTTGCCGGTGGGCGATTACCTGCCGCACCGCGCGCCGCTGCTGCTGCTTGAGCGCGTGCTTGACGTCACGCCAGACAGCGTTGTCTGTACGGTCACGGTGAGCCCGCAGGGCGTGCTGGCACCGTTCCTCACGCCGCAGGGCGAGCTGCCGGCGTGGTTTGGCGTCGAGATCATGGCGCAGACCGTGGGCGTCTGGTCCGGCTTTCATGCCCGCCAGCGCGGCGCCAGTGACATCCGCCCCGGCATGCTGCTGGGCGGGCGCGGCTATCGTGCCAGTGCGCCCACCTTCGCGGCACACAGTGAGTTGCAGATTGAGATGCACCTGCTGATGCGCGATGACAAGCTGGGCAGTTTTGAGGGCGAGATCCGCTGCGGCACCAGCCTGCTGGCCAGCGGACGACTGAACACCTACCAGCCCGACGACGACGAATTAACCCGATTAGCGCAACAAGGAACCGAGTGATGACCCGCAGCGTATTAGTAACCGGGGCCAGTAAAGGTATTGGCCGTGCCATGGCCTTACGTCTGGCCGCCGACGGATTTGATATTGTGGTGCATTACCACCGCGACGCCGCCGGTGCGCAGCAGACGCTGGCGCAGATCGTTGCCGCAGGCGGCTGCGGCCGCACGCTGCAGTTTGACGTGGCACAGCGGGAAGCCACGCGTAACGCGCTGGAGCAGGATATCGCCGCGCACGGTGCTTATTATGGCGTGATCAGCAATGCGGGCATTACCCGCGACGGTGCTTTTCCGGCGCTTACTGAAGACGAATGGGACAGCGTGATCCACACTAACCTCGACAGCTTTTACAACGTGATTCATCCCTGCGTCATGCCGATGATCGGCCTGCGCCAGGGCGGACGCATCATTACCCTCTCTTCGGTATCTGGCATGATGGGCAACCGCGGACAGGTCAACTACAGCGCGGCCAAGGCCGGTATCATCGGCGCCACGAAAGCGCTGGCGATTGAACTGGCGAAACGCAAAATCACCGTTAACTGTATCGCGCCAGGTTTGATCGATACCGGCATGACCGATCTTGAGCCGCAGGTAATCGACGAAGCGCTGAAAATCATTCCGATGAAACGTATGGGCGCGGCAGACGAAGTCGCTGGCCTGGCCAGCTATCTGATGTCGGATATCGCTGGCTACGTTACGCGGCAGGTGATTTCCATCAACGGAGGGATGTTGTGATGCAGCGGGTAGTGGTTACCGGTATGGGCGGCGTCACTGCTTTCGGTGAGAGCTGGAGCGCGGTGGCGCAGCGCATTAAACAGGGCCAGAATGCGGTACGTAAAATGCCGGAGTGGCAAGTCTATGATGGCCTGCACACGCTGCTGGGCGCGCCGGTCGATGACTTCACGCTGCCGCCGCACTACACGCGTAAACGCATCCGCGCCATGGGCCGCGTCTCACTGCTGGCGACGCGTGCCACCGAGCTGGCGCTGGAGCAGGCCGGCCTGATTGATCATCCGGTGCTGACCAGTGGTGAAACCGGCATCGCCTATGGGTCTTCGACCGGCAGCACCGGTCCGGTGAGCGAGTTCGCCACCATGCTGACGGAAAAGCACACCAACAACATCACCGGCACCACCTACGTGCAGATGATGCCGCACACCACGGCAGTTAACGCTGGACTGTTTTTTGGTCTGCGCGGTCGCGTGATTCCCACGTCCAGCGCCTGCACTTCCGGCAGCCAGGCGATTGGCTACGCGTGGGAAGCCATTCGCCATGGCTATCAGACCGTGATGGTCGCGGGCGGGGCAGAGGAGCTGTGCCCCTCGGAAGCCGCCGTGTTCGATACGCTGTTTGCCACCAGCCAGCGTAACGACGCGCCGCACACCTCGCCGGCACCGTTCGATCAACAGCGCGACGGTCTGGTGATTGGTGAAGGGGCGGGCACGCTGATCCTGGAATCGCTGGCACATGCGCAGGCGCGCGGCGCGACCATCTATGCGGAGCTGGTCGGTTTTCACACGAACTGTGACGCGGCCCATATCACTCAGCCGCAGCGTGAAACCATGCAGATTTGTATTCAGCGCGCGCTGGACAGCGCA
Source organism: gamma proteobacterium symbiont of Axiagastus rosmarus (assembly GCF_059730925.1). Classification (NCBI taxonomy): domain Bacteria; kingdom Pseudomonadati; phylum Pseudomonadota; class Gammaproteobacteria; species gamma proteobacterium symbiont of Axiagastus rosmarus. The sequence continues at coordinate 2,536,900 of NZ_AP035925.1, read as the reverse complement.
GGGGTGACGGCAGCGCAGATTGGTTACATTAACGCACACGGTACCGCCACCGATCGCGGCGATATTGCCGAAAGCCAGGCGACGGCAGCAATTTTTGGCAATCGTACGCCCATCTCTTCGCTGAAAAGCTATTTCGGTCACACGCTGGGTGCCTGCGGCGCGCTGGAAGCCTGGATGAGTATTGAGATGATGCGTGAGGGCTGGTTTGCGCCCACGCTGAATCTGACGCAGCCCGCCGCCGAATGCGGTGAGCTGGATTACATCACTGGCGCGCCCCGGCAGCTACAGACCGATTACGTCCAGTCAAACAACTTTGCTTTTGGCGGTATCAACACCTCGCTGGTGTTTAAACGCTGGCGCGACGCCTGAGTCTCTCCGTTTACCCCTCATTCCCGTCGCCCGGCGGGAATCTTCCTCCCCGATGATGCCTCTGGCGGTGATACACCGCCGGATTTTGCTTGCATTTGGCTGTACGCTGCGCATAATCGCAAACCGCAATAATAATGATTCTCAATATAATTTACATCAGGGGATAACCATGCGCAGAACGCCTTTCAATCCCGGAATGAAACCGACGCTGCTGGCCATGCTGGTCAGCGCCGGTTGTTTGCCAGTGATGGCTGCTACCACTAACACCAGTAATGCTCCTCAGGGCGCTAACGAACAGCAGACGCTGACCGTCACCGCCACGCCGCAGAGTGAATTCAAACCCGGCGGCAACGACTTAGTACCGGCCTTTCTCGACGGCCAGATTGCCCACGGCGGTCGCCTCGGCATGCTGGGCGAGCAAAACGCCATGGACGTGCCGTTCAACGTCATCGGCTATACGGCAAAAATGATTCAGGACCAGCAAGCGCAAACCATCGCCGATGTGGTGCGCAACGATGCGGGCGTGCAGAACGTCAAAGGTTACGGCAATTTTGCTGAAACTTACCGCATTCGGGGTTTTACTCTCGACGGCGATGATATGACTTTCGGCGGTCTGCCCGGTGTGGTACCGCGCCAGGTGATGGACGCTTCGCTGATCGATCGCGTGGAGATCTTCAAAGGCGCGAACAGTCTGGTTAACGGCGCAGCCAGTTCCGGCGTCGGCGGTATGATCAACCTCGAGCCGAAACATGCCGAAGATACGCCGATCAATCGCATTGGCCTCGATTACACCTCCTCGTCTCAGGTTGGTGGAACGCTGGACGTGGGGCGTCGCTTTGGCGATAACAATCAGTTTGGCGTGCGGGTTAACGCCGTGCATCGCGAAGGTGAAACCGGCGTTGACGGCGAGAAAAAACGCACCACGGCGGCCTCGGTCGGTCTTGATTATCGCGGCGATCGGCTGCGCACCTCGCTGGACGTTGGCTATCAGAAGAAAACCTTCCATGACGGCTTACAGGGCGTGAAATTCGCCAGCGCCGGCGTGATTCCGCCGGTGCCGTCAAATTCGCATAACTACAGCCAGAAATGGGTGTACAGCGATATGGAATCTGAATTCGGTATCGCCAAAGCAGAATACGATATTACCGACAGCTGGACGGCCTATGCCGGCCTCGGCGCACAGCACGCTCATGAAACCGGCAACTACGGCGCGCCGACCATTACCAACAGCAACGGTGACGGCACCATCAGCAGCTTCTACTCCAACCGTATTCAGGACAACATGAGCGGCATGGTGGGGCTGCGCGGTGAGTTCCACACCGGTTTCGTCAGTCATAAAGTCAACGTGGGTTACTCGGCGCTGACCACCAATGCGAAAAATGCCTACGACATGTCGCTGGTGGGCACGCCGTTTAATATCTACCACAGCGGTGACGTGGCGGAACCGGCGGCCACCTTCGCCGGCGGCAAGTTCTCCGATCCGCTTACCACGTCACGTACCCGCACCCAGGGCTATCTGCTGAGCGATACGCTGGGATTACTGGACGATACGCTGCTGGTGACCGTCGGTGCTCGCCATCAGAAAGTGGTGGTGCGCAGCTATAACTACAACACCGGCGCGGAAAGCGTTGATTCGCGCTTCACCAACGACCGCTGGATGCCAACCTACGGCGTGGTCTACAAGCCGTGGAAAGAAGTGGCGCTGTACGCGAACCATACGGAAGCGCTGCAGCCTGGTGAAGTGGCCCCTAAAGACGCCGTCAACTATGGCACCGTGACCGGCGTGGCGCACTCGAAGCAGAATGAGATCGGCGTGAAAACGGATTTCGGCCGCATCGGCGGCTCGCTGGGGCTGTTCGAAATCCAGAAACCGTCCGGCCTGATCAACAGTGACAATGTCTACGTCATGGATGGCGAGCAGCGCCATCGCGGCGTGGAAGCCAACGTGTTTGGTGAGCCGGTGCTGGGCCTGCGCCTCAACGCCAGCGCCACCTGGATCGATCCGGTGATGAAGAAAACCGCCGGCGGCACTTACGATGGCAAACAGGCGATCGGCGTGCCGCGCTACACCTACGTGCTGGGCGCGGAGTATGACATCAAGCCGGTGGAGGGTCTGACGGCCACGGCGCTGCTCAACCACAGCGGCTCTCAGTACGCCAACTCGGCCAATACCCTCAAGCTGGACAGCTATACCACGCTGGATCTTGGTATGCGTTACCGCATGAAGGTGAATCAGAACGATCTGGTGTGGCGCGTGGCGGTCGAAAACGTCACCAATGAGAAGTACTGGTCAAACGTTGATGACACCGGCACCTATCTCGCGCAGGGCGACCCGCGCACGCTGAAAATCAGCATGAGCTACGATTTCTAAGCGGCCACCACGGGGCGTAGTGACGCTCCGTGGTCTTTTCCGACAGAAATAGTGCTGTACGTTGGCCGCTATTCCATTACACTCTGTGCGGCAATCCCGCTGAAAAACGCCTCTTTCCTGTTGAGTCATCATGAGTTCACCCGCGCCACCTGACGATCACGACGAACCTTTACGGCAATCGCTGGATGATGCGCACTTCGCCATTGTGGTACTTGCAGTGACCTCGGTTACCCTTATAATCTTCGTCCTGATGCTTACATTATGGATGAGCTGAGGCCAGCAACCGACTACGGACGCCCGCAAGGAGATGTCGATGGAATCCCGGGATGACAAACTGATCGCCATCATTGGACTGCTTTCCGCCTGCCTGATCGGCGTAGTGTTCCTTTTCACTATGACCTGGCTGACGGACGTGCGCCATCCAGCCGATCCGTCACTGGATGTACAAACCTGCCCGCCCAAAACCGCCAGCCCGGTGCAGCACTCTTAATCCTGGGTGCGCCATTTAATCTGCTGACTGCGTAACTCCAGCGCCAGCGCTTCATGCAGGGTGCGATTGCCATTGGGATCGCCCAGACCAAACAGCGCGCCAGGCGAGCGCCGATCGTCGGCCCACGCCGGATACTCCACCACCGGATAGAGCGAAATGCCTTCCAGCGCCACGCCCTGCGCTAAGGCCAGCCGCGCTTCATCACTGACATGCCGCAGCCAGGGCGCGCGCGCGTCGCCTTCCGCGCCGGTTTCCGCCAGCAGCAGCGGGCGCTGATAACGCTGCCAGCACTGCATCAGCAGCCGGTGCAGCGGCTGACGCTGCGGGTGGTCGGGCGGAATGGTGTCGCCGGAGAAGAACCAGTGGTTGTCGGGATAATAGTTCAGCCCCAGGATGTCGAGAAAATCGGGCTGACCACCCAGCTCCGGCGCATCGCGTCCTGCCAGCCAGTCCCAGGCTTCAAACTGCGCCTGATGCTGGCTGTCGGCATAGGGTTTACTGTCGGGGTTATGCGGATCGGCGGCGATCTGCACCAGCGGGTCGGTCAGCACGAAGCGGGCGTCCGGATAGACGTCGCGAATGGCGTGCATGGCCGTCAGCGAGGCGCGCACCAGCTGACGTTTCAGTTCGCGACCTCGCGCGCTGGCGTAGGGATCGAGCCACGATACATCGGCGCCGGCCCAGGACCAGAAGGATATCTGATTGATAGGCGTAAAGAACGGCTGCTCCACGCCCTCATCCCGCATCAGCTCAGCCATGGCGCGCGCGAAGCGGCCAAAGTGCTCCACAAACGCCGGCTTCCAGATATCGAGATGATCGGGGTAGCCAAAGTGCGCCAGCTCCCAGATGATTTGTAAATCATGGCGCGCCGCCGCGTGAATCATCGGCAGAAAGGTGCGCCAGTCGTATTCACCTGGCGTGGCTTCAATCAGGTGCCAGCGGGCGCCGTCGCGCGCGGTGCGCAATCCTTCCTGCGCCAGCGCGGCGTAATCTTTCTCCAGCAGCATGTCGTGGCCGCTGCTGATGACCATATCCAGTCGTCGCCCGCCGCTGCGGCAGGCGGTAGAGCAGGGGAAGCTGCCCTGAAAAAAGCTGCGAAATAGCCGGGGCTGATGGCGCGGGGATAGCTGAGTCATGATCTTCTCCTCACGAAGAACGCCGGATGCAGAACGCCTGGCTAAGTCTAGACTAAATTAACGCCGCACCCGACGCGGAAGTAGACGGCTCTGATTGCCTTTACGTGCGGTGATACCAACAATAACAGCTTCAGGGTAAGCAGGGATTGAGTATGAGCGAAGCGGCATTGCGTTCCTCACGCGAACGGCCAGGCGACGGGTTGAGAGAACATGCGCAACAGCAATGTGCCCATCATCCGGGACTGAGCGGCATTCATCCGCTGAACGATGGGCTGGATGCGTTTGCGGCACGCTATCTGCTGATGGGCATGGCGCAGCACACCATCGACGTCCAGTATTACATCTGGCACAACGACATGTCCGGACGCCTGCTGTTCAGCGCGCTGCTGGATGCGGCGGAGCGCGGCGTACAGGTGCGCCTGCTGCTGGATGACAACAATACGCCCGGGCTGGATGAAACGCTGGCCGAACTCGATCGGCATCCGAATATCGCCGTGCGGCTGTTTAATCCCTTCTCGTTTCGAACCCTGCGCGCGCTGGGCTATCTGACTGACTTCGCCCGCCTGAATCGCCGGATGCACAACAAAAGCCTGACCGTGGACGGCGCGGTAACGCTGGTGGGCGGCCGTAACATCGGCGACGAATATTTTGGCACCGGCAATGAGCCGCTGTTTACCGATCTCGACGTGCTGGCGCTGGGACCGGCGGTAGATGAAGTGGCGGAAGATTTCGCCCGCTACTGGCACAGCAAAGCGGTATCGCCGTTGCGCAGCGTCGTGGACACCGGCGCACCGCCGCATGAAGCGGTGCGTTTACCGCCGGAGTGGCAGCAGAGCGAGGCGGTGCAGCGCTACCTGGCGCGGCTGGAGAAATCCTCCTTTGTCAGCCAGCTGGAGCAGGGCTCGCTGAGCATGACCTGGGCACACACGCGGCTGTTAAGTGACGATCCGCGCAAAGGGCTGGGCAAAGCGAAGCGCTCCTCTTTGCTGCCGCAGCGCATGCTGGAGGTGATCGGCACGCCGCAGCAGCAGTTCGATATCATCTCGGCCTATTTTGTCCCGACCCGTGCCGGCGTGGCGCAGCTGCTGGCGCTGAAGCGGCGGGGCGTTAAGATCGCCATCTTAACCAACTCGCTGGCCGCCAATGATGTCACCGTGGTTCACGCTGGCTATGCGCGCTGGCGCAAGAAGCTGCTGCGTCACGGCATTGCGCTCTACGAACTGAAGCCGCAGGCCAATGCCGCGGATGCCCCGCACGATCGCGGCCTGACCGGGAATTCCGGCTCCAGCCTGCACGCCAAGACTTTCACCGTCGATAACCGCAAAGTGTTTATTGGCTCGTTTAATTTCGATCCGCGTTCGGCGGTGCTGAATACGGAGATGGGGCTGGTGATTGAGAGCGAAGCGCTGGCGCAGCAGACCCATCAGCGTTTTAGCAGCGGCATGCGCGACCGCGCCTGGGCACTGCGGCTGGATAAGTGGGGCCGCGTTAACTGGGTTGAGTACAGCGGCGAAGCGCGGGAAGTGGTGCATAAGCACGAGCCGCAGTGCACGCTATTGCAGCGTTTGCTGGTGCGGCTGGTATGGCGTCTGCCGGTGGAGTGGCTGCTATAGCCGGGCTGCAACGCGCGCAGCCCGGCGGGTAAGCACGCCGTTACGTCTGCGCGGAGGTCTCTGGTTTGCGCTGCGGCTTGCCGGAGAACAAAAAGCGCAGCAGCGGGATACGCAGATGAATCTCGTACAGGGCAAAGGCAACGCCAAACACCATCAGCAGCCCGACAAAAAAGCCCAGCGTATTACTGCTGATGTGTGGCGTAACGTAGATGCCGTACAGGATGGTCAGCGGATGGTGCACCAGATAGATAAACAGCGACGCGTTCACCAGATACATGATGCGCGGCGAGTGGCTGTTCAGCAGCTTGTGGCCGAAGCTGAAGCAGACGTTAAGCATACACAAGCCCATCAGCGTAGAAATGATGGCATCAAGCTCGTACAGCCAGCCTTCACCGCTGCTGTAGCGCTGATTCAGGCTGTACGCGATAAACACCGCAATGGCACCAAAGCACATCACCGGATTAAAACGCACAAACAGCGCTTTCAGCGCCTGATGTTTCCAGCTCAGCGCACCCAGCATAAAGAACGGCAGGAAGAACAGCGACTGCATAACCGCAATGCTGAACAGGCCATCCATTAACAGCGCGGGAGCAAAGTGGAAAATCAGCCGGCGGAAGGCGCACCACACCAGCGCATAGGCCAGCAGGGCCAGCGTCAGCTTGCCCCAGCCAACCTGCTGATAATCGATGCGGCGCTGCTGATCGCGCAGCCAGCGGAAGCTCAGCATGCCAAACGCGGTCAGAATCACCAGTACCAGTAAAAACCACAGGTGCGAAATCAGATCCCACATCAGCGCGTTGTACTTGTCATACAGCGAGAAGTTTGCCCAGTCGCCGACTTTGCTGGTGAGATTTTTCAGCATAAAAAACTGCGGCAGGGTAATGAGCGGCACCGCGGTTAACAGCGGAATGCCGACGCGCTCCAGCCGCACCTTCAGCCAGCGGTTGGGCTGATAGCGCAGATAGAGCATATACGAGAAATAACCTGAAATAACAAAGAACACCTGCATGCGGAAGGCGTGAATAAAATCATTCAGCACCGTCAGCCACAGTGAGGCGTCCTGGCTGTTAACCGACCAGCGTTGGGTCGAGTAAATCAGTGAGACGTGAAAAGGCACGCCCAGCAGCATTAAATACGCTCGAATCGAGTCGAGGAAATATTCACGTTCGGGTTTGGCTGAACTCATAAGCTTCCGGTTTGTCAGTTTACTTGCCGGTTTCACCCTGAAACCGGATTATGCCGGACGAAATTCTACCGGCTGTAAACAGCGTATACTATCAGGTGAATCTGTTTCTTAATCTTCCGGGTTTAATTATCCGAAAAGTACACTTTCGGCTTACGAATCAGGGGAACAATCTTTTACATAAGCTGTCGGAAAACCGAATAATCCTTTAAGATAAATGGGTTTGATCTAAGCACACGAAAGGGGGGGATGTGCTGACTAAAGTGAAGAATAATGGCGGGCTGGTGAAGATGCGCTGGGTAGGCGCAGCAGTTCTGCTGGCGTTGTACGCCAACAATAGCTGGGCGTTCAACATTGATGATGTGGCAAAGCAAGCTAAGGCGCTGGCAGGGAAAGGTTTTGAAGCGCCAAAAAGCAATTTACCCTCTCAGTTTCGTGAAATGAAGTTTGCTGACTATCAGCAGATCCAGTTTAACCACGACAAAGCATACTGGGGCAAACTGCGCACGCCGTTTAAGCTCGAGTTCTATCATCAGGGCATGTATTTCGACACGCCGGTGAAAATCAATGAAGTCACCGCGTCTTCGGTACGTGAAATCAAATATAACCCTGACTACTTCAATTTCGGCAACGTGAAACACGATGCCGATGCGGTGAAAAACCTTGGTTTTGCCGGTTTCAAAGTGCTGTATCCTTTAAATAAAAAGGGTAAAGACGATGAGATTACCAGCTTCCTGGGTGCCAGCTATTTCCGCGTGATTGGCGAAGGCCAGGTGTATGGCCTGTCGGCGCGTGGTCTGGCGATTGATACCGCGCTGCCTTCCGGTGAGGAGTTCCCGCGCTTTAAAGAGTTCTGGATCGAGCGGCCGAAGCCGCAGGATAAACAGCTGGTGATTTATGCGCTGCTGGATTCTCCGCGCGCCGCCGGTGCCTATCGCTTTGTGATCCAGCCGGGCAAAGAGTCCACCGTGGACGTGCAGTCTAAAGTGTATCTGCGTGACAACGTCGGCAAACTCGGCGTAGCCCCACTCACCAGTATGTTCCTGTTTGGCGCTAACCAGCCGTCGCCGGTCAGCAACTTCCGTCAGGAGCTGCATGATTCGAACGGCCTGTCGATTCACGCCGGAAATGGCGAGTGGATCTGGCGTCCGCTCAATAACCCGAAACACCTGGCGGTCAGCACCTTTACCATCGAAAACCCGAAAGGCTTCGGTCTGCTGCAGCGTGGCCGTGACTTCAGCCATTACCAGGACCTGGACGACCGCTATGATCTGCGTCCAAGCGGCTGGGTTGAGCCGCAGGGCGACTGGGGCAAAGGCCGCGTAGAGCTGGTGGAGATCCCGACGGCAGATGAAACCAACGATAATATCGTGGCCTTCTGGACGCCGGAGAGCCTGCCAGAGCCAGGCAAAGAGATGAACTTCAAATACCGTCTGCACTTTACGCGTGATGAAAACCAGCTGCATCAGGACGATGTGGCCTGGGTGAAAGACACGCTGCGTTCTGCGGGCGATGTGAAGCAGTCTAACCTGGTGCGTCAGCCGGATGGTTCCATCGCCTTTACCGTGGACTTTGTTGGTAAAGCGATGAGCAAGCTGCCGGAAAACACCCAGGTGGCGCCGCAGGTCAGCGTCGGTAACAACGCCGACGTGGTCGAGCAGAGCGTACGCTACAACCCGGTCACCAAAGGCTGGCGTCTGGTGCTGCGTCTGCGCGTGAAAGACAACAAGCAGCCGACCGAAATGCGTGCGGCGCTGGTGAGCGGCGACAAGACATTGACGGAAACCTGGAGCTATCAGTTACCTGCCAATGAATAAATCGACTTATTTACCTCAATCTTACGTGGAGGCGCTGCCGCTTGATGCGGCAGCACGCGCCACGCTCAGCGCCTCGCTGCAGAATGCGCAGGCGTTTCATGCCATTCATAGCGCGCTGGGGCAGGATATCGCCGCCAGCGAACGGCCGGACGATGCGCCGCTAAAATCGGTCTCGTCGCGCGTATCCATGGCGTGGCCGGATTCGCTCGCCGATGGCCAGCAGCTCAGTAAAGATTATCTCGACCGCACCACGCTGAAGGCGATGCCGCCAGTGAAGCGTTCGCTGATGTTCCCGGAAGCCTGGCGGACTAACCCGATCGCGCGCGCCTGGGATTCCCTGCGCGGGCAAAAAGGCAACCCACGCTATGCCACGGTGGAAGAGCAGAAAGCGGAAGACAAATGGCGCCACGTAGGTTCCATGCGTCGCTATGTGCTGCTGATTCTGACCATTCTGCAGACCGTGGTCGCCACCTGGTACATGAAAACCATTCTGCCGTATCAGGGCTGGACGCTGCTCGATCCGGTCGAGCTGTTTAACCAGAACTGGCTGCAGTCGGTGGAGCTGATCCTGCCGTATATTCTGCAGACCGGCATCCTGTTCCTGTTTGCCATCCTGTTCTGCTGGGTATCGGCCGGTTTCTGGACCGCGCTGATGGGCTTCCTGCAGCTGCTGATCGGCCGCGATAAGTACAGCATCTCGTACTCGACCACCGGTGATGAGCCGCTCAATCCGGAACATCGCACCGCGCTGATCATGCCAATCTGTAACGAAGACGTGGAACGCGTGTTCGCCGGTCTGCGCGCCACCTGGGAGTCGGTGAAACGCACCGGTAACGCGGAGCATTTCGATGTTTACATCCTGAGCGACAGCTACGATGCCGACATCGCCATCGCCGAGCAAAAAGCGTGGATGGAGCTGGTGCGGGATGTCGGTGGGGCAGGCAAGATCTTCTATCGCCGTCGTCGCCGCCGCGTGAAGCGTAAAAGCGGCAACATCGATGACTTCTGCCGTCGCTGGGGCAGCAACTACAGCTACATGGTGGTGCTGGACGCCGACAGCGTGATGAGCGGTGAGTGTCTTACCGGTCTGGTGCGCATGATGGAAGCGAACCCGAACGCCGGTATTATCCAGTCCTCGCCAAAAGCGTCAGGCATGGATACGCTGTATGCGCGCTGTCAGCAGTTCGCCACCCGCGTTTACGGGCCGCTGTTTACCGCTGGTCTGCACTTCTGGCAGCTGGGCGAATCGCACTACTGGGGGCACAACGCCATCATTCGCGTGCAGCCATTTATTGAACACTGTGCGCTGGCGCCGCTGCCGGGTGAAGGCTCCTTCGCCGGTTCGATCCTGTCACATGACTTCGTGGAAGCGGCGCTGATGCGTCGTGCCGGCTGGGGCGTGTGGATCGCCTACGATCTGCCGGGTTCTTATGAAGAGCTGCCGCCGAACCTGCTGGATGAGCTGAAGCGTGACCGTCGCTGGTGCCACGGCAACCTGATGAACTTCCGCCTGTTCCTGGTAAAAGGCATGCACCCGGTGCACCGCGCGGTGTTCCTGACCGGCGTGATGTCCTACCTGTCGGCGCCGCTGTGGTTTATGTTCCTTGCGTTGTCCACCGCCCTGCAGGTGGTGCATACGCTGATGGAACCGACCTACTTCCTGCAGCCGCGTCAGCTGTTCCCGGTGTGGCCGCAGTGGCGTCCGGATTTGGCGATTGCGCTGTTCTCCACCACGCTGGTGCTGCTGTTCCTGCCAAAACTGCTCAGCGTGGTGCTGATCTGGTTTAAAGGGGCGAAACCGTACGGTGGCGCATTCCGCCTGTTCCTCTCGCTGCTGCTGGAGATGCTGTTCTCAGTGCTGCTGGCACCGGTGCGCATGCTGTTCCACACCGTGTTTGTGGTCAGCGCGTTCCTCGGCTGGGAAGTGGTGTGGAACTCGCCGCAGCGTGACGATGATGCCACGCCGTGGAGCGAAGCGTTCCGTCGCCACGGTTCACAGATGCTGCTGGGCATTGTCTGGGCCGTCGGGATGGGTGTGCTCGATCTCAACTTCCTGTGGTGGCTGGCGCCAATCGTCTTCTCGCTGATTCTGTCGCCGTTTGTCTCGGTGATGTCAAGCCGCGCCACGGTCGGGCTGAAGAGTAAGCGTGCCAGGCTGTTCCTGATCCCGGAAGAGTATGAGCCGCCGAAAGAGCTGGTCGACACCGATCACTATCTGCAGCTGAACCGTGAACGTGCGCTGAAGCATGGCTTTATGCATGCGCTGTTCAATCCGGCGTTCAACGCGCTGGCGATGGCGATGGCGACATCGCGCCATAAGCAGAGTGCACTGCTGGATCACGCGCGCGATCGCCGCGTCGATCAGGCATTGAGCGATGCGCCGGAAAAACTGAATCGCGAACAGCGTCTGCAGCTGATCAGCGACCCGGTGGTGCTGGCGCGCGTGCACACGCGCTTGTGGGAAAGTGCGGATAAATATCATCAGTGGGTAGAGAGTTATCAGAAACTCACGCTTAACCCGCAGGCGCTGCCTCAGCGCGCCTGACAGGCTAACGGTGATGAAAAAGCGGCAGCGATGCCGCTTTTTTTATGCCTGCGCTTCAGCGAAGTGCTTAACGCGCCTCACACAATCTTTACGCATAAAGACATAGCGGTTTAGCTGCACCCGCAGCTAAAATGGCGCGATGACGCGTGCCAGCGTTCCTGAGCACATTTAAACAGTCACTGACGCACATCAGAATCAGGGGTGTCAGTTCAGGGTGAGTAAATGCAGTGAAATATTGCCTGAAGTTAATTGCGCTGTGCGCCGCCATTTTACTGCTCACGGGCTGTGGCAGCATTATCAGCCGGACCGTACCCGGACAGGGGCACGGTAACCAGTATTATCCGGGCGTGCAGTGGGATGTGCGTGACGGGCCGTGGCGCGTGCTGACCATTCTCGATCTGCCGCTGTCGCTGGTGATGGACACGCTGCTACTGCCGGTTGACGCACAGCACGGCCCGTACGAGTAACTTACGCCCAGTTGTCTGACGGACTGTCGTCGTCTTCCCACTCTTCGGCCGCTGCCTCGCCTTCTTCCAGGTCGCGCGGCGGCTCCAGCTGAAATTCGCCTTCATCCCATTCGTGCAGGGTATTTTCCGACTGCCACTCCTGGCGCAGCTCAATTTCATCGAAATTACCGTCGAACACCGCCTGCGCCGCTTCACCGCTGCAAATTGGCAGGCATTCGCCCTGGCCATCTTCATCAGCGAAAAACTCCGCCTGCCACATAATGTCGCCATCCTGCATCACGTACTTCTGCAGCGCAAACTGGCTGACGCTGGCGTCATCCTGCTCCAGTTCAGGCTGGCTGGCGAGGAACTCTTCGCGTGCGGCTTCAATGGCTTCTTCTAACGTACTATACAGGCTCATCTGCAACTCCTTGTCAGTGCAAAAAGGGATTTCACAGAAGAATAGACGAAAATTGGCGGCTGTCAGGGCGGGAGAGAACAATGACGGGGTGGATGCGTAAAAAGTCATCCACCCGCGCCGGTTACATCATTTTTTGCGGAAAGTGCAGAACCGGTCGTACCGACTCGCGTAACACGGGTGCAGAATAACGGATGCAGCATTTAATACAGGGTTTCACCTTTTTAAAATTAATTCGTGCGGTGGCCAAAGCCTGATTTAAATTATAGAGCGTACCGATGAACACCATATCCTCCTTAACCGGCAGACGTTTACACTCCTTCCGATGCAGCAGATGGTAACCCTCCTGATCGGTACTGATCGTCACGTAGTAGTAGATACCTTTATTCATATTATGTGTCCTGAATATATTTGCTGTGTGTAATCTTTTTATATTTTTAAACGCGCAGTTAACGAACTAACTGTCAGGGTCGAAACTAACTGGATTCGATCAGGCTAACCAATTCCATAAAGATATATTAAAGATGAATTTTTAATCAAAAGAGAATATGGCGGTGAACTTTCAGACAAATACTTGTTTAATCAGTAAAATTTATTAGATAAGTAAGTAAGAAGGCAAGCCTGAGTAAAATTAAATAGGAAAAGGCCTGGAAGTCGTCAAAATCAGATCCGCACCCGTCAAATTTTACGCGTATTGCTGTATAAACTCAGGCACTGAAAAGCAGCGGCGGGCGAGGGAGAAAGCGTTAGCGTAGCAGCGAAAAACCGTGATTAATGCGCAAGATAGCAGCAGGCGGCGTAAAGGCTGCCGTTAACTTAAGTGTCAGCGAGTGGAAGACATAGCAGTTCAGGCTGGGCCTTTTTTTGCGCGCCACTGCGCAGACAATCACGTGAATTAAGGCAAATGTGCGGTAAATAACGCGGGGCATTGATAATACCCCGCAACCGATCAATAGCGTGAAGGCTGCCCTTCGGGGCGGGTTTTAAAGCGGCGATGCAGCCACATATACTGCTCAGGCGCCAGCAGTACCGTCTCTTCCACCACTTTATTCATCACGATAGCGGTATCCAGTTCACTCTCCAGTGAGAATTTGTGGCGGATATCCGGCATCATTTTCAGTTCGTAGCCGCGGCCATGCGGCAGGCGGCGTGCCAGAAACGGTACCACGCTCGGATTGGCCAGACGAATCAGCATATGCGTGCCGGTGGTGGTCGCGGCTTCCTGAACGGCAAAGAACGGGGCGAATACACTGCTGCGCGGGCCGTAGTCGTGATCGGGCGCATACCAGATGATGTCGTTGTTCTTCATGGCGCGGATCATGCCTTTCAGATCTTTGCGGTCCAGCATGCTTTTATTGGAACGCATGCGTCCCCAGGTTTGCAGCCAGTCCAGTAACTTGTTGTCGTTAGGGCGATACACGCCAATACCCGGGTTATACATGCCAAACACGCGCGCGCCCAGCTCCAGCGTCAGGAAGTGCATGCCAATCAGCAGGATGCCGCGCTTTTGTGCCAGCGCCTCGGTAACGTGCTCCAGGCCGCTGGTGCTGACCCATTTACGAATACGCCAGTCCGGCCAGAACCACGCCATGCCGGTTTCAATCAGCCCCATTCCCACCGATTCGAAATTGTGCTTCACCATGGCTTCACGTTCGCTGGTCGGCATATCCGGGAAGCACAGCGCCAGATTGCGTTGCGCGACCTGAACACGACGCTTCATAAAACGCATGGCAAGGCGTCCCAGCCCGCAGCCAGTCACGTACAGCAGCGGGTAGGGCAACAGCACCAGCACATAGAGGAAACCGATGCCCAGCCAGGTCAGCCAGTAGCGTGGATGAAGGAGTTCGCGGGTAAATTGCGGAAGTTGCGTCATGGAAATATCAATGTCCTGCGTCGTGTACCAGAGAGTCCGGTTTCTGTAATTGGCCGGGATTATGCCATTTTTTCTCTCTGACTGAAATCAACCATCCGTGCGTCAGCGCACGGCGAACAGCATTTCTGCGCAGATATTGGCGAGCATAACGCAGAACCCCGTCGATTGCGGCTGACGGCAGGAGAATTGCACCAGAGGCTTTGCATCACGCTCAATTCAGGTATCATATGCGCGCTAAATTTCTCTGATTGCTAACAGGTGTTCACCATGCCAGTGTTACACAACCTCGTTTCCAATAAAGAGCTGAAAGAACGTATGCTGGCCGAAACCGAGCCGCGTACCACAGTCTCTTTTTATAAATACTTCCAGATTGCCGATCCACAGGCATTCCGCGACCGTCTCTATGTTGCCTTAACCCAGCTGAAGGTGTTCGGCCGCGTCTACGTGGCGCAGGAAGGGATTAATGCACAAATCAGCGTGCCGGCCAGTCGCTATGAGGCGATGAAGGCGATGCTCTATGCCTTTGACCCGGCGCTCGACAATCTGCGCATGAACATTGCGCTGGATGACGACGGCAAATCGTTCTGGGTGCTGCGCCTGAAAGTGCGCGATCGCATCGTGGCTGACGGTATTGAAGACGGTAGCTTCGACGCCAGTAACGTCGGTAACTATCTCAAAGCGGCTGAAGTCAACGCCATGCTCGACGATCCGGATGCGGTGTTTGTGGATATGCGTAACCACTACGAATACGAAGTGGGCCACTTCGACAACGCGCTGGAAGTCCCAGCCGATACGTTCCGCGATCAGCTGCCGATGGCGGTGGATATGCTGCAGGCGCAGAAAGACAAAAAAATCGTCATGTACTGTACCGGCGGCATCCGCTGTGAAAAAGCCAGTGCGTGGATGAAGCACAACGGTTTTGATGATGTTTACCACATTGAAGGGGGCATCATCGAATATACCCGTCGCGCGCGCGAGCAGGGTTTACCGGTGCGCTTCAAAGGCAAAAACTTCGTGTTTGACGAGCGCATGGGCGAGCGTATCTCTGACGATATTCTCTCCAGCTGCCACCAGTGTGGTGCGCCGTGCGACAGCCACACCAACTGCGTTAATGACGGCTGCCATCTGCTGTTTATTCAGTGCCCGAGCTGTGCGGAAAAGTATCAGAACTGCTGCAGCCCGCTGTGCATGGAAGAGTCGAAACTGGCGCCGGAAGAGCAGCGCGCGCGCCGCGCCGGCCGTGAAAATGGCAACAAAGTGTTCAATAAATCGCGCGGTTTACTCAACATGACCATGGCGATCCCCGCGCCGGACAAAAAGTAATGGCTTAACAGCCTGGCGCATTGCCCGCCAGGCTGTACTGCTGATTACTGACGCACACCTTCGACTGAAATGATCAGCTCGGCTTTTTGCGAGGCCGGACCGAGATCTTTGCTGATGTTGAACTCTTTCAGCACAATTTCGCCGCTGGCGGCAAAGCCAGCGCGATAACCGCCCCACGGATCCTTGCCTTCCCCAATCAGCTGCGCATCCAGCGTGATCGGCTTCGTTACGCCGTTGAGCGTCAGGTTGCCGGTGATCTTATAGTCCTTGCCCTGTTTTTTAACCTCAGTCGAGCTGAAGCTGGCCTGCGGGAATTTGCCGGTATTGAGGAAATCCGCGCTGCGCAAATGCTTGTCGCGCTCGGCATGATTGGTATCGAGGCTGTTGGTATTGATGGTCACGTTGACCTTGTCCGCGGCGGGATTGGCTTCATCAAAGGTAAAGCTGCCATCAAAATCTTTAAAGCTGCCGTACAGCCAGCTGTAGCCAAGATGCTGAATGCGGAACTGGACAAACGCGTGCTGACCCTCTTTATCAAACTTATACTCAGCCGCGCTGGCACTCAGGCTGGTCGAAAAGAGGGCAGCGGCGCTGAGCGCCAGCAGGGTTTTCCTGATCATATTACTTTTCCTTTTCAGAGGTTAAGGGGATGCGGTAACCGAGCATCCGTTTCAGCGTCATGTCGCGATCGACAAAATGGTGTTTCAGCGCGGCCAGGGCGTGCAGGGCAGACAACAGCACCAGAGCCCACGCCAGCCATAAATGGACCTCACCGGCGACATCGGCCTGCTCACCCGCGCCGCTAAACAGTGCCGGTACCTCAAACCAGCCAAACACTGAGACCGGCTTGCCGTCTGCGGTAGAGATCAGATAGCCGCTGATCAGCAACACCAGCAGCAGGCCATACAGCAGCCAGTGCGCAGCATGGGCGGCACGGCGTACGTGCGGCGAGTAACTGTTGAGCGGTGCCGGCGGCGGCGATATCACACGCCAGCACAGGCGCAGCAGCAGAGCGCCAAACAGTAAGATGCCGATGCCTTTGTGAATCTCAGGGGCGCTGTGATACCAGCCGTCGTAATAGCCAAGTCCGACCATCCATAAACCCAGCGCGAACATACCGTAAATCGTCAGCGCCATCAGCCAGTGCAACGCAATGGTTAACGCACCGTAATGCCGTGGAGAATTACGCCACATAGTTAAGCCGTTATCAGGAAATAAGTGGTAATGAGAATCTACAACCTGAAATAGAAAATCAATCGTCCTTACTTTTCTATAACTTTGAATTTAGGGGTTCGATATATATGGCGAAAGGCTGGCGGTGTAATTCAATAATTCTGAATAGATAAGCAAAAAGCAGTTTTAGCCCTGGCGGCAATGGGTATTGCTTCACCAAATGCGCCATAAACGCGGGAGGAAAGTAAATCTGTGTCAGGAAAGGTCAATAACTGCCAGTGCGCTCCGCACCGGCAGCAACAAAATCAGGCAAAACGCGTAAGTGAGAAGGGCGTGAGGTCAAAGGAGAACGGTTTATTCTGCGCAAATTCGCTGGCCAGTTCACCCAGCACGCTGGCGAATTTAAACCCGTGGCCGCTCAGGCCGGTGATAATCAGTCGGTCAGGCTCGCCGGGCAGGGTATCGATAATAAAATCTTCATCCGGCGTGTTGTCATAGCTGCAGGCTTCACCATGCAGGCACACGCCTACGCCTGGCAGAAACTGGCGCAGGAAGCTAAAGGCTTCGTTACCGTCAGCGGCGATGCTGCCGAACGGTTTGCGGTCCGCTGGCGTCTGCATCGGCTGACCGCCATCGTGGCGTCCCACTTTCAGGGCATTATTGTCTGCCGGGAAACCGTAGAAATGGCTGCCATCCGGCATCTCTACCGTAAAGCCGGGGAACTGGTTATTTTCGCTGTAGCGCCCATCGGCCTGATACCAGGCAAACACCTTGCGCACCGGCGTAACGGGCAGATTGTCCACCAGCTGACTGACCCAGGTGCCGGCGCTGATCAGTAGCTTGCGCGCGCGGAATACGCCATCGCTGGTGGTGACCTGCTGCAGATCGCCCTCGCGGCCAATCGCGCTGACCGGGCAGTTAAACAGCTGCGCGCAGCCAGCCTGTTCCGCCAGCTGCACCCAGCTGCGCACCGCCTGTTCGCATTTCAGGAAGCCAGAGTTGGGCTCAAACACGCCGACGTAGCCGTCCGGTACGCTAAGCTGCGGCCAGCGTTTACGCACCTCATCGGCCTGTAACACCTGCACCGCTAACTGCCAGCGGTTAGCACTGTCGATTACGTTGTGAATGAAATCCGAGCTGGCCGGCGCCAGATTAAGAATGCCGCTGCGGTGCATAATGCGTTCGCCGCTCTGGCGCTCCAGCTCATCCCATAACGTCTGGGCGCGCAGCACCAGCGGCACGTAGCGTTCACCTTCGCCGTAAGCATGACGAATCAGGCGGGTTTCGCCGTGATGCGTCCCCTGGCTGTGGGGCGGGTGCGCGCTGTCGATCATCAGCACCGACAGGCCCGCCTGGGTTGCGTAGAAACCCGCGGCAGCTCCGACGGAACCACTCCCCACCACAATCAGATCATAAACCATGACGACATCACTCCTGCAAAACGGCGATTTTTTTCAATAGCATATCAAAAGAGTGCGCCCATGAAAAAGGCACCCTGTAGGGTGCCTTTTCACGCGATGGTGATGATTAGTGCTTGCGATTATCGCGTAGGTATTGCTCAGTGGACTCGATCTTTGCAATGCCAGCTTCGAGGATAGAGATAAACTGTCTGGCTACGTCAGTTGTCAGCCAGTATGTTGGGCCCACGTCAGCTTCTTCTTCTTTCTGGTCCTGCGATGATAGCGAGTGCAGGCGGATCATCATGGCGTCATAGCTGTCAACGGTGCTGATATCCCATCCCACCAGCGGATGGGTCTGGATGACGTCTTTACTTCTGTCCATTATAACCTCCTTATTACTCGTTAAACGAAGTGCTTTCGAGGTTCAATGCGTCTGTATCTTGCACTAGCGAGATAATTATAACATGGAAATAACAGTACAGTAGTTAAAAAGTGTGGTGACTAAAAACACAGCAAAATAAAAGCAGCCAAAAGCCGGTTTTCAACGAATAAATAAACGCCTTACGCAGCTGGGTATTTATTGTCGCAGCGCAACGTGTCGTCATACCGATTATCGGCATCTCAGCATTAAAACTTTAACGGGCTGAACGCCAGGGTAAAAATCTGAAATTATCCCTGCGACTCGGCAGGCAACTGCCCTTTGCGTCGATGGATCTCGTCCGCCAGCCGGGCAAAATGCTGCTGTAACTGAGCGTCATGATTCTGGTTTTGCGCTTCAAGCGTCAGATTGTGAGCCAGCAGCTGGCTGGCGCGATCGTCCAGACAGAAGGTCAGCGTAGCAAAGGCATTTTCCAGCACGGTCAAACGGCGTTGCTGTTCAGCAATGAAGGCCAGTAATTCCCCAAACGTCATCGCCTCTTCTGGTTTTTCAGTAGTCATGTGCAACACACCTCCTGTAAGCACGACGAGGCAAGAATAGGACATCGTTTAATCAGAGTCTAGCTGGCGCGGGTTTTTCTGGCGAGCGGGAAATAAAAACAAAAAAGCCGGGCGGCGGGCCCGGCAAAAACGGCACAGTGGCGGTTAATCGGTAATAAACCAGTCGTCAGCGCTTTCCCAGGTTTCCTGCAAAATATCGCTGATGCGGTCGCGTGATTCTTTACAGCCGCCAAACACGCTGAGCTGGTTACCACCGGCATAGCGCACTTTGACGTGATGATTGTCGTCGGGAAAATCGCGGGAGATACGGCGAGTGAGTTCAGCGCTCAGTGCATCCAGTGCACCGGCGGGAAGGGGCTGAGTCTTTGCTACGGTAATTTCAACACGCATAAACGCCTCCGGGATAATATACTGGTTATTTGTACAGTATAAAATTCCCGAAGGCAAGCGGCAGATGATTATTCTTTGATGCGCCAGTTAAGGGTTTCACCGGCGAGGAACGGAACCAGCGTATCGTCAGCGACCGTGATGCTCTCCTGCACCGTCCACGGCTCACGCACCAGCGTCAGGGTACCGTCGTTGAGCGGCAGGCCGTAGAACCTGGGGCCGTTCTCAGAGCAGAAGGCCTCAAAATGCTCCAGTGCGCCAAGCTCTTCAAACACGGTCAGATAAGCGGGCAGCGACGTCGGCGCATTAAATACGCCAGCACAGCCGCAGCTGGCTTCTTTCAGATGGCGCAGGTGCGGTGCCGTGTCAGTGCCCAGGAAGACACGCCGGTTGCCGCTTGCCACCAGGTTACGCAGCGCTTCCTGATGAATGTTGCGCTTCAGAATGGGCAGACAGTAGAGATGCGGGCGCACGCCGCCCACCAGCATGTGGTTGCGGTTGAACATCAGATGCTGCGGCGTAATGGTCGCGCCAAGCAGTTCATTGCCAGCGGCCACATACTCCGCAGCTTCCTTCGTAGTGATGTGTTCCATCACTACTTTCAGGCCCGGGAACTGCTGGCGCAGCGGCTGCAGCACGGTTTCGATGAAACGCGCTTCACGATCAAAGATATCAATGTGCGCATCGGTGACTTCGCCGTGCACCAGCATCGGCATACCGATTTCCTGCATGCGCTCCAGCACGCTGGCAATTGAGGCAATGTTGGTGACGCCATGGCTGGAGTTGGTGGTGGCGTGTGCCGGATAGAGTTTTGCCGCCGTAAAAATACCGCTGCGGAAGCCGCGTTCGATTTCGTCCGCATCGAGCGAATCGGTGAGGTAACAGGTCATCAGCGGCGTGAAGTGATGCCCAGCAGGCAGCGCCGCCATGATGCGTGCGCGATACGCTTCGGCAGCCGCAACGCTGGTGACCGGCGGAACCAGATTTGGCATGACAATCGCACGACCATTCACCGCGCTGGTATAGGGCAGCACTGCATTGAGCATCGCGCCATCGCGCAGGTGGATGTGCCAGTCGTCAGGGCGGCGAATCGTGATTTGCTGGGGTTGGGCTGTCATTCAAAAAGGCTCCGGCTGAGGTGAAAACGAAATGGCTCGTTTAGGCCGGGGACTAATCATAAGGGGGCGGGCAACCGTTTGCACGGGATTTTGCAGTGCGGGAGAGAAATAACCGCAGGCGCGGCAGGTTGCGTAGCTGCGTGGCAGGCGCGGGCAGAATCATGCCGGCATCCTGCCACGCTATGCATGGCCGCCACTGAGAACGGCCGCTTGCAACGTTAATCGGTAAACGGAATCACCAGCTGGCCAGGCTTCACTTCCAGCCCTTTAGCCAGTTTCTTCGCCAGCGCCTCGCCTTTGCTGCGGTCGGCGCTTAGCACGTAGGCGGGTTTTTCATTGAAATAGCGCTTGAGGGATTCGTTCAGATACGGCGTAAGGGTTTTCATGATCGACGCCATCTTCTCAGGTTGCACCTGTGCGTCGACGATTTCGAGGTCCTGCAGATAAATGGCGCCCTGCTGCGCGTTATACACCGGTTGCGCTTTCATCTTCAGCTGCATTTCGGCCTGCTGCGGACCAAACAGCGAGCTGACGTTGATGTTGGCTTTACCAGACAGCGTCACTTTGCCGGGTTCTTCACGACCAATCTGGCTGCTCAGGTCGGTCAGTACAATATGGGCATTCACCAGCCCGGACACGCCGATGTCTTTCTCGTAGTTGTTGCGCTTTTGCAGCGCCTGATTCACTTCCTGCTCGCTGATGGTGTATTGCGTCAATTGGTTACAGCCGCTGAGCAGCACGGCAAAAAACAGGGCAAACAGCCCGGGAAACGCCTTCTTCATCATTTCTTCTTCCTGGTTGATACGGCCAAACAGCCTTAAGCCTGCCTGATTCAGGGCCAGGTGTCACCAGGAGAGAGATGAGAAACGCAGCCGCGCGCTTCTCATCACAGCGCCATCAGGCCGCAATCGACGACAGCAGATTCACCTGCGTCTGTTTCGCCATATTATCGCGGTAGTCGGCGACGCGGCTCGGCCATTCGATACCGGAAACCAGCGTCAGCGAGCGCAGCAGCGGAAACAGATGAATGTCATCCTCAGACAACTCGCCGTTCACCGCGTTGGGTTTGACGATCAATTTATCCAGCTGGCGCAGATCATCACTGATATTTTTGATGAAACCCGGGGCATGCTTACGCAGTTCGGCAAAGTCACCGAGGCTGGCCTGTTTCTTTTCGCGGAAGTAATCACGTGCTTCGGGGGTGGCGAATTCAGCAAACGCGGCCTCGGCGATGCGCGGCAGCAGCAGCTTGTTGATGTAGCCATTGACCCGTCGCAGCCAGTCGGCGATGGCGGGATTTTGCTTGCCGGTCAGCAACGGCTGGCGATCCTGATTATCGACAAAGCGCACAATATCCATGCTCTCCGGCATCGCACTGCCATCGGCTTTTTGCAGAATCGGCGCCATTTTCTGGCCAATCAGCTTTTTCGGCGTTGCTTCATCATCATTGAGCATCACAATCAGCTCAACCGGCAGGTTTTTCAGGCCAAAAATCATGCGTGCTTTGACGCAGAAAGGGCAGTGATCGTAGATGTAAAGTTTCATCCCGTTTCTCCTGTGATTCTCAGGGTGACGGAGGTCACCCTTTTTCCGGACGTGCGGGAAGTATGGAAGAGAACGCCTGAACCGGCAAACTAGCTGCTGAAGATCGCCGGTGCCACCTGGCGCGGCTGGAACTGCCACCACAGCGCCAGCAGCGTGATCATACCGACGGTGCTGAGCAGCATCCACGGCAGCTCCGGCAGGGCCAGCTGCTGGCCCATATCGAACATCCAGCCGCCACCGGAGTAGCCAATCAGCCCGCCAATCGCCAGGCCGAGCCGGCTGAACCCCATGTAGCTGCCGCGTGCCCGGGCGCTGGCCAGGGACGCACTCAGGGTTTCACGCGCCGGTTCAGCGATGATCGATCCGAGATAGAAGACGGCGATCAGCAAAAACAGCGACGGCAGCGAATCGGTCATGCCAACCGGCAGCAGGCTGAAGGTCATCAGAAACAGCCCGGCCATCAGGCGCGTCTCGAGGCGGAAGCGCTTTTCACTCCAGCGCGCCAGCGGATAGAGCAGGCTGAGTGACAGCAGCGCTTCAATCGCATACATCCACTTCACCGCCGCCGGTGCGCCCGCCACCTGATTGACCATGACCGGCAGCATCAGCATCACCTGCACGGCGAGAATGTAATAGCCGGTCAGGGTAAAGACATACAGGCGGAAACGGCGGTCGCGCCACACGCGCTGCATTCCCTCGCGCATGGCGATACGCTCCGTAGAAATGCGCCATGCTGGCAGCCACACGGCGTTAAAGATGGCGGCGACGACAAACACCGCCGCACCGACCCAGCACACCAGACGGAAATCCCACGCCAGCAGCCAGCTGCCAATCAGCGCGCCCAGCACCGCGCCGGCGCTGTCCTGCATCATCAGCAGCGAAAAGAAGCGTCCGCGCTCGCGTGCCCGCACCAGTTTCACCACCAGCGCGCTGCGTGGCGGATCGAACAGCGTGCCGCCCAGTCCGGACAGCAGGCAGGCCAGCCACAGCAGCCACGGCTGATGCGCCAGCGCCATACAGGCGAAACCGGCGGCACGCATCAGCATGCCGGTGACGATCAGCGGCCGCGCGCCAAAACGGTCTGCAATGGCCCCACCGAAGATACCCAGCCCCTGCTGCACCAGCTGACGCAGGCCGAGCGCAATGCCCACCAGCAGCGCGGCCCAGCCAAGCTGTTCCACAAAGTGAATGGAGATCAGGGGAAACACCACAAAGAATCCCATTACCACCAGCATGTTATCGACTAACAGAAACGTTTTTCCAAGGCGTCGTGCCCGCGCAACCCGTGACATGCTGAATCCTGAGCAAGTGAGAAGGAAAAGTGACCAGTTGGTCTATTTTCTGCCTGCTCCGGCGGGAAAAATAGCGTTTTCAGGATGATATTTTTTTATCCAGCCTGAAGAGAAATTAATCCTTAATCGGAATCAATTGCCGTGAGCGATGCGCGGGGTTTTACCGCAGCCGGGGTGACGGTTATAGTGAGAAGTAACGCCGCTGGCGTACATCTTTCTTTCGTTATGGATTTCAGGAGTCATGATGTTTGGCTATCGCTCTGCTGGCCCGCGCGTGCGGCTTACCACCGATCGTCTGGTGGTGCGTTTAGTACATGAACGCGATGCCTGGCGTCTGGCGGATTATTACGCCGAAAACCGCGCCTTTCTTAAACCCTGGGAACCGGTGCGCGATGAGAGCCACTGTTATCCCTCTGGCTGGCAGGCGCGTCTGGGTTTAATTGCCGACATGCATAAACAGGGCTCCGCGTTCTATTTTGTGCTGATGGACCCGGAAGAGCATGAAGTGCGCGGCGTCGCCAACTTCAGCAATGTGCTGCGCGGATCGTTTCATGCCTGCTATCTCGGCTACTCGCTGGGAGAGAAGTGGCAGGGACAGGGCATGATGTTTGAGGCGCTGCAGGCGGCGATTCGCTACATGCAACGCCAGCAGCGCATTCATCGCATCATGGCCAACTATATGCCGCACAATCAGCGCAGCGGTGATTTGCTGGCGCGCCTCGGCTTTGAAAAAGAGGGCTACGCCAAAGACTATTTACTGATTGATGGCCGCTGGCAGGATCATGTGCTGACGGCGCTTACCTGGCGCGAATGGAACCCGGATCGTCGCGGACAATAATAAAAGGAACACGTAATGAAGATGGCTCTCTCCGCGCAGGCATTGCGCGTGATCGGCTGCCTGCTGGAGAAGCAGGTCACCACGCCGGATCAATATCCGTTATCCCTCAATGGCGTGGTCACTGCCTGTAATCAGAAATCTAACCGTGAGCCGGTAATGAACCTGAGCGAAAGCGAGGTGCAGGCTCAGCTCGATGAGCTGGTGAAAAAGCATCTGGTCACCGCTAACAGCGGTTTCGGTCAGCGCGTCAGCAAATATGAACAGCGTTTCTGCAACTCGGCGTTTGGCAATCTGCAGCTGAATGCCGCCGAAGTGGCGGTGCTGACGCTACTGTTCCTGCGCGGCGCGCAGACGCCGGGCGAACTGCGTACCCGCAGTGGTCGTCTGCATGAGTTTCAGGACATGGCCGAGGTGGAACGCACGCTGGAGGGGCTGACGACGCGCGACGACGGCCCCATGGTGGTGCGTCTGGCGCGCGAGCCGGGCAAGCGTGAAAGCCGCTATATGCACCTGTTTGGCGGCGAGGTGGTGGACGAACTACCTGCCAGCCACACCGCGTCGCCTGAGTCTGACGATCTGGCCGCGCGCGTTGCTCAGCTGGAAGCGCAGGTGGCGCGCCTTGATGCTCAGCTGCAGCAACTGCTGCAGCGGGAGGCGTGAAATGACGCTGCGTATTGGTGTGGTCGGGCTTGGCGGTATCGCGCAGAAAGCCTGGCTGCCGGTGCTGGCACAGGCCAGCGGCTGGCAGCTGGTGGGCGCGTTCTCGCCCAGCCAGGCCCGGGCGCAGCCGATCTGCGACAGTTACCGTATTCCTTATTTTAGTCAGCTGGATGCGCTGGCGGCGGCCAGCGATGCGGTGTTTGTGCACAGCAGCACCGCCAGCCATTTTGAGGTGGTGCAGGCGCTGCTGCTGGCCGGTAAAGATGTTTGTGTCGATAAGCCGCTGGCCGAAACGCTGCAGCAGGCGGAGACGCTGGTGGCGCTGGCGGAAAAGCGCAAACGCAAACTGATGGTGGCCTTCAACCGGCGCTTTGCACCGCGCTACCAGCAGCTGAAAGCGCAGCTGCCGGGCGCGTCCTCGCTGTGCATTGAGAAACACCGGGCAGACAGCGTCGGCCCGCACGACCTGCGCTTTACCCTGCTGGATGACTATCTGCATGTGGTCGATACCGCGCTGTGGCTGGCCGGCGGCAAGCTCAGGCTGGAGCTCGGCCATATCGACACCCATGATGACGGCGCAATGCTCTACGGTGAGCACCATTTCTCGGCCGGATCGCTGCAAATTACCACCAGTATGCATCGCCGCGCGGGCACGCAGCGTGAAGTGGTCAGCGCCATCTGCGACGGGCGTTACATCGAGATTAATGAGATGCGCGACTGGCGTGAAGAGACGCTTAGCGGCCTGCGCAGTGATGTCCCGCCGGCGTGGCAAAGTCATCTGACCCAGCGTGGCTTCAGCGGTGCGGCACACCATTTTATCCAGTGCGTGGAAAATCAGACGATGCCTGAAACCAGCGGTGAACAGGCGCTGGCGGCGCAGCGTCTGGTGGAAAAACTGTGGCGCGACGCCGTACAGGAATAATCCCTTGTAACACTCAATGCTGGTCATTTCCCACCGCAGCAGTAGACTATCGCCGGACATCGCAGGATGTCCGCGCTAAGTTGCTCATTTATCCGACACTTTTCAGGATGCGCCACTCATTATGAATTTGCTGAAATCGCTGGCTGCGGTCAGTTCGATGACCCTGTTTTCCCGCGTGCTGGGCTTTGCCCGCGACGCCATTGTGGCGCGCGTTTTCGGGGCTGGCATGGCCACCGATGCCTTTTTCGTGGCGTTCAAACTGCCCAATCTGCTGCGCCGTATTTTCGCCGAAGGCGCCTTTTCACAGGCCTTCGTGCCAATTCTTGCCGAATATAAAAGCAAGCAGGGCGAAGACGCCACGCGGGTGTTTGTTGCCTATGTATCAGGCCTGCTGACGCTGGTGCTGGCGGTGGTGACGGTGCTGGGCATCGTCGCTGCGCCCTGGGTAATCGTGGTAACGGCGCCGGGTTTTGCCGATACTGCCGACAAGTTCGCCTTAACCAGTTCGCTGCTGCGCGTCACCTTTCCTTATATTCTGCTGATCTCGCTGGCGTCGCTGGCCGGGGCGATTCTTAATACCTGGAACCGCTTCTCCGTCCCGGCGTTCGCGCCCACGCTGCTGAATATCAGCATGATCGGCTTTGCGCTGTTTGCCGCGCCGCACTTCCATCCGCCGGTGATGGCGCTGGCGTGGGCAGTGGTGGTGGGCGGGCTGCTGCAGCTGTTTTATCAACTGCCGCACCTGAAAAAGATTGGCATGCTGGTACTGCCGCGCGTCAACCTGCGCGATGCCGGCGTGTGGCGGGTGATGCGCCAGATGGGCCCGGCGATTCTCGGCGTGTCGGTGAGCCAGATCTCGCTGATCATCAATACCATTTTCGCCTCGTTTCTGGTCTCCGGCTCGGTGTCGTGGATGTACTACGCCGATCGTCTGATGGAGTTTCCCTCTGGCGTGCTGGGCGTGGCGCTCGGCACCATCCTGCTGCCGTCGCTGGCGAAGAGTTTTGCCAGCGGCAACCACGATGAATATTCCCGTCTGATGGACTGGGGCCTGCGTCTGTGCTTCCTGCTGGCGCTGCCGAGCGCGGTTGCGCTGGGCATTCTTTCCGGTCCGCTCACCGTGGCGCTGTTCCAGTACGGCAAATTTACCGCTTTTGATGCGGCGATGACCCAGCGCGCGCTGATTGCCTATTCGGTTGGGCTGATGGGGCTGATCGTGGTGAAAGTGCTGGCACCGGGCTTTTACTCGCGGCAGGACATCAAAACGCCGGTAAAGATTGCTATCGCCACCTTGATCATGACGCAACTGATGAACCTGGCGTTTATCGGCCCGCTGAAGCACGCCGGTCTGTCGCTGTCGATTGGTCTGGCGGCCTGCCTGAATGCGGCGCTGCTCTACTGGCAGCTGCGCAAACAGCAAATCTTTCAGCCGCAGCCGGGCTGGCACGGTTTCCTGCTGCGTCTGCTGGTCGCCGTCGCGGTGATGGCTGCTGCGCTGCTGGGCATTCTGCAGGTGATGCCGGCGTGGGAAGAGGGGCAGATGTGGTGGCGGTTACTGCGGCTGGCGGCGGTGTGCGCCATTGGCGGCGGCGCTTACTTCGTGATGCTCGGTTTACTGGGCTTCCGCCCGCGCGATTTTGCCCGCCGCACGGCGGTGTGAGCGCACAATAAAAAAGGGGCGCCCGGCGCGGGCGACCCTGATTCAGTGGACCTGCAGCGCGGCTGCGTTTAGCCTTTGCGGCTCAGCGTGGTCTGGCCTAAACCACGACCGTCCGGACCGTAAAACGACTGGGTCTGATGCGGTTTCAGCACCGACAGCGCCTGTTCAGTAAAGGTCATCTGATGCTGCAACAGCATGCCATTGTGCTGATTGGCGTCGCGCAGACGCTGGGTATGTTGCTGAATGCTGTGCCAGCGGCGTGCAATATCACTGTGACCACGATAAGGCGCTTTGGTACCCAGCGACAGCTCGGTTTTGCGGCGCATTTCGTCCAGATAATTCAACGTCGTCAGCAGCGCGCTTTTATCTTCTGTAATGCGCTGCAGCAGGTTGCCATTAATCCGTCCGGCAGAAAGTTGCTGCTGCTCTTCATCCATCACGACGTTAAGCGAACTCAGCACATCCTGCATTTTATCTAAGGTGGTCAGCAGATTATCCATCGGGACTATTTACCCTCTAAAAACGCCCTGGTATCGGCGATCAGCGCATCGGCGATCTTACCGGTATCCATTTTCAGTTCACCATTACGAATGGCGGTCTTCAGCTGCTCTACGCGCGCTGTGTTAATATCTTTGCTGCCCGGCTGCATCAGCTGCGCCTGAGCGGGACTCAGCGTCACTTCTGCACCATTCTGGCTGGTGCTGGCGGCCGGTGCGCTGTTCTGACGCACTTTTGCCTGGTTGTCGCTGCTGTCACGGGTTTGTACAGTGCTCACCGGTTTTAAAGGCTGCGTTCTGTCGATACTCATGGTGTGGCTCCTGTTAGGGTCAGTTGGGGATCAGCCAACTGAGTCAGCATAGGGTAATATCATTGTTGATATCTCTATCGGCAGAACAACAGCGTTCTTTAACGCTTTATAGCGATATCAGAATATTCCCATCCTCGCTGACACGACCGCTTACCACCTGGCCATTGCTCATGCGCACGCGCACCGTCTGCGCCGCGCTGGCGTTGTTTAACGCACGACCTTCACTGCTGGCATTAAAGCCGTTGCCGCTGGCAATTACCATCACATTCTGACCGGCTTTCACCCGCCACGGCTGGCGCAGCATGGTGGCCGTCACCGGCTGGCCTGGCGCAATGTCACGCAGGGCAATGGCGTCCGCCAGATTGCTGCTGCTGAGCAGCGCGCGCGCCGGCAGCGTGTCCAGCCGGCCACTCTCCAGGCGGAAATCACTGGCGCTGACGTTGCTGCCGCGCGCCAGCTGACGATTGGCCACCAGATACTCGCCGGTGACCTGCACCTGTACCTGCAGATAGCGACGATTCTGGCCGCAGCTGGCGGCAATGCTCAGATTGCCCCACTGGCGACTGTTACCCGGCAGCAGCAACTGCGGTGTGTCGCAGGCGGGCCACTGCGTCTGCGGCGTGCGGACCACCACGGTCATACCGGCGGCGTGCTGCGGATCGCGTGCCTGAAAGAACTGAGTCAGCTGCGCGCTGAGATCGGCGGCATAGCCGGGCGTCGCGAAGGCCAGCCACAGCAGGGCCAGCAGGGAAGAAGTTGTACGCATCAACGCCTCCTGTCGAAAAGATGGCACTGAGTCTACTCCGCGCACCAAAAATTCAAGGTGAAAAATAGCCACGATTTTTGCTGCTATTCAGACGATAGCCCTTGCTTTTGTCCCATTAAGCTGTCAGCTCGAAATTCTCATTCGCGGAGGAAGCATGCTCGACAAACTCGATGCCGCGCTGCGATTTGGTACAGAAGCATTAAACCTGCGGGCGCAGCGCCAGGAGATTCTGGCGTCTAACATTGCCAACGCCGATACCCCGGGCTACCAGGCGCGGGATATCGACTTTGCCAGCCAGCTGAGCAAGGTGATGCAGAACGGCCGTGCCGAAGGCAGCAGCCTGGCGCTCAATGTCACGTCATCACGTCACATTGAAGCGCAGACCAACTCACAGCCCGCACTGGATCTGCTGTACCGCATTCCCGATCAGCCTGCCGCGGATGGTAACACCGTGGATATGGATCGCGAGCGTACGCAGTTTGCGGATAACAGCCTGAAATACCAAACCGATCTCACCCTCATCAGTAGCCAGATCAAAGGCATGATGAGCGTTCTGCAGGGGCAATAATCATGGCATTGCTGAATATCTTTGATATCGCCGGTTCTGCGATGACCGCACAGTCACAGCGGCTCAACGTCAGCGCCAGTAACCTGGCCAACGCCGACAGCGTCACCGGGCCGGACGGCCAGCCGTACGTGGCGAAGCAGGTGATTTTCCAGACCGATGCCGCTCAGGGCGCGGCCACCGGCGGCGTCAAAGTGGCCGGTGTCGTGAACGACCCGACGCCCGCCAAACTGGTCTATGACCCGGGTAATCCGCTGGCTGACCAGAAAGGCTACGTCAAAATGCCTAACGTCGACGTGGTCGCCGAAACCGTTAACACCATGTCCGCGTCGCGCAGCTATCAGGCCAACGTCGAAGTGCTGAACACGGTGAAGTCAATGATGATGAAAACCCTCACCATGGGTCAGTAACGGAGACGCATTATGAGCCTTGCAGTAGGGATTAAAGACAACCTCGACCCCACGGTCCTCAGCTCCAGCAGCAGTACCGGCAGCGGCAACAGCGCGCAGGATCTGCAAAACCAGTTCCTGAACATGCTGGTGACGCAGCTGAAAAATCAGGACCCGACTAACCCGATGGACAACAGCCAGCTGACAACCCAGCTGACGCAGATCAACACCCTGAGCGGCATTGAAAAACTTAATACCACGCTGGGATCGATCTCCGGTCAGATCAGCACCAGCCAGTCGCTGCAGAGCTCAACGCTGATCGGCCATGGCGTGATGGTGAAGGGCAGCCAGGTGCTGGTCGGCAGCGGCACCAGCACGCCGTTTGGCGTGGAGCTGGGCACCGCGTCGACTGCCACCAGCGTCACCATCAAAGATGGCAACGGCAGCGTAGTGCGCTCCATCGATCTCGGCGGTCTCAGCGCCGGCGTTCACACCTTCTCGTGGGACGGCAAGATGGACGATGGCAGCGCCGCACCGGACGGCAAATATACGGTTTCACTCGCCGCCAGCAATGGCAGCACCCAACTGGTGGCACAGCCGCTGAACTACGCCTATGTCAATGGCGTCAGCACCGTGAATAACACCGCAAAACTGGATCTCGGCACCATGGGCTCCGCGACCCTCGATGAAATTCGTCAGATTCTCTGACTAACCTCTTAGCAGGAGAAATAGCATGTCATTTTCACAAGCGGTGAGCGGCCTGGGCGCTGCCTCCAGCAACCTCGACGTTATTGGTAACAACATCGCCAACTCGGCGACGGCCGGCTTTAAATCCAGCACCATCGCGTTTGCCGATATGTTCGCCGGTTCGAACGTCGGTATGGGTACCAAAGTCGCAGCGGTGATTCAGAACTTTAACGACGGCACCACCACTTCCACCAGCCGTGGGCTGGACGTGGCGCTGAGCGGCAACGGTTTCTTCCGTCTGACCGACGCCAGCGGTGGCGTGTTCTATTCGCGCAACGGCCAGTTCACGCTGGACGAAAACCGTAACCTGGTGAACACCCAGGGCCTGACCGTAACCGGCTATCCGGCTAACGGCACCCCGCCAACCATTCAGGCCGGTGCCAACCCGGTCGCGCTGAGCATTCCGACCACCCAGATGTCGGCGCGCGCCACCACTACCGCCACCATGGTATCCAACCTGAACTCAACCGATGCGGTGCCAACCGGCGGTGCGTTCACGGCGACCAACGTGGATACTTACAACGCCAAAAGCACCGTGACCGTGTACGACTCGCAGGGTAACGACCACGCGCTGGATCTGTACTACGTCAAAACGGCCGACAACAACTGGACGGTGCACGCGATTGATTCCACCACCGGTCAGGCTGCCGGTAACTTCAACATGGTATTCGATACCAGCGGTAACCTGACCTCGGCCAGCACAGTGGCGCTGACCATTCAGGGTGCGAACGGTGCTGCGGCCAACCAGGCGGTCAGCCTCAGCGTGCTCGGCAGCCTGCAGCAGAACACCGGCAAAACCAACTTCGGTAACCCAACCCAGGATGGCTATGCACCGGGCGATCTGACCAGCTACACCATCAACGACGACGGCACCATCACCGGGACTTACTCCAACCAGAAAACCCAGCTGCTGGGTCAGATTGTGCTGGCGAGTTTCTCTAACCCGGAAGGGCTGAAGTCCGAGGGTGATAACGTCTGGTCGGCAACCAACTCTTCGGGCCAGGCGGCAGTCGGTCTGGCAGGCACCGGTACCTACGGCAACCTGACCTCCGGCGCGCTGGAAGCGTCCAACGTCGACCTGAGTAAAGAGCTGGTGAATATGATCGTTGCCCAGCGTAACTATCAGGCCAACAGCCAGACCATCAAAACGCAGGACCAGATTCTTAACACCCTGGTCAACCTTCGTTAATACGCTAACGGGATTGCTTTATGGATCACGCAATATATACCGCGATGGGCGCGGCCAGTCAGACGATGGAGCAACAGTCTGTCACCGCCAGCAACCTCGCCAACGCCTCGACGCCGGGCTTTCGCGCTCAGCTCAATGCGCTGCGCGCGGTGCCGGTCAACGGCTGGTCGCTGCCAACACGTACGCTGGTGGCCGCTTCGACGCCGGGTGCCGATATGTCGCAGGGCTCGCTCGATTATACCGAGCGTCCGCTCGATGTGGCGGTGCAGCAGGATGGCTGGCTGGCGGTGCGTACCGCTGACGGCAGCGAAGCTTATACCCGCAACGGTAACATGCAGATCAGCCCGACCGGCCAGCTGACCATTCAGGGCAATCCCGTGATGGGCGATGGCGGTCCGATTGCCGTGCCGCAGGGCGCGCAACTGACCATTGCCGCCGACGGCTCCATCACCGCGCTTAACGCCGGTGACGCGCCGAACGCCACGGTGCAGCTTGGACGGCTGAAGCTGGTACGTGCCACAGGCCAGGAACTGACGCGCGGTGATGACGGCATGTTCCGTCCCAGCGCCGCCACTCAGGCACAGCGCGGCGCGGCGCTGCCGAATGACGCGACCGTGCAGGTGATGCCGGGCGTGCTGGAGGGCAGCAACGTGAAGCCCGTGGAAACCATGGTCGACATGATCGCCAACGCCCGACGTTTCGAGATGCAGATGAAAGTGATCTCCAACGTCGATGAAAACGAACAGCGGGCTAATCAGCTACTCAATATGAGCAGCTAAGGCTTAAGGAAAACACAATGATTCGTTCTTTATGGATCGCGAAAACCGGTCTTGACGCACAGCAGACCAACATGGACGTCATCGCCAACAACCTGGCGAACGTCAGCACCAACGGCTTTAAGCGTTCACGCGCGGTGTTCGAAGACCTGATGTACCAGACCCTGCGTCAGCCGGGTGCGCAGTCGTCAGAACAGACGACGCTGCCGTCGGGCCTGCAGATCGGTACCGGTGTGCGTCCGGTGACCACCGAACGTCTGCACAACCAGGGCAACCTGTCGCAAACCAGCAACTCAAAAGATGTGGCGATTAATGGTCAGGGCTATTTCCAGGTGCAGATGCCGGACGGTACGTCTGCGTATACCCGCGACGGCTCGTTCCAGGTGGACCAGAACGGCCAGCTGGTGACCAACGCCGGTTTCCCGGTGCAGCCAGGCATCACTATTCCGGCGAACGCCACCAGCATCACCATTGCGCGTGACGGCGTGGTGACGGTGACACAGCAGGGGCAGACGCAGCCGGCGCAGGTTGGCCAGCTGACGCTCAGCACCTTCATGAACGATGCCGGACTGGATAGCGTCGGGGAAAACCTCTATCAGGAAACCCAGGCCTCCGGTGCGCCGACCGAAAGCACGCCGGGCCAGAACGGGGCCGGTCTGCTGTATCAGGGTTACGTGGAAACCTCCAACGTCAACGTGGCGGAAGAGCTGGTGACCATGATTCAGACGCAGCGCGCTTATGAGATCAACAGCAAAGCGATCAGCACCTCCGATCAGATGCTGCAGAAGTTAACCCAGCTGTAATGCCGGGATCGTTGGGCCAGCGCGTCTGGCCCGATTAAGAACATGAAAAAGGTCAGAACTCCGTGGCGAAGCAAGTGATTCTCAAGCCTGGGCATTGGTTAGTAGCCACGCTGCTACTGACCCTTAACGGTTGTGCGCTGGTGCCGCGCACGCCACTGGTACAGGGTGCGACGACGGCTGAGCCGACGCCATCCGCACCGCCGGTGGTGAACGGTTCCATTTTTCAGGGCGTGGCGCCGCTCAACTACGGCTATCAGCCGCTGTTTGAGGATCGTCGTCCACGTAACATTGGTGACACCCTGACCATTACGCTGCAGGAAAACGTCAGCGCCAGCAAAAGCTCTTCAGCCAATGCCAGCCGCGACGGCAGCAACAGCTTTGGCCTGAGCGCCGTCCCAACCGGCCTGGCCGGACTGGTGGGTGCCGGCGGCGAAAAAGCCGCGCTCGACGCCAACGGCAAAAACGATTTCGCTGGCAAAGGTGGCGCAACCGCCAACAACACCTTTACCGGCACCATCACCGTCACCGTTAACCAGGTACTGTCGAACGGCAACCTGCGCGTGGTCGGCGAGAAACAGATTGAAATCAACCAGGGCACCGAATTTATTCGCTTCTCTGGCGTAGTGAACCCGCGCACCATCAGCGCCAGCAACGCGGTGCTGTCAACGCAGGTCGCCGATGCACGTATTGAGTACGTCGGTAACGGTTATATCAATGAGGCGCAGACCATGGGCTGGTTCCAGCGCTTCTTCCTGAACGTCTCGCCGATGTAAGAGGTCATGATGAAAAACACTACACTGCTGCGTTTGGGCCTGGGCCTGTTGCTCGGCATCAGCAGCCTGATGGCGCAGGCCGATCGCATCCGCGATCTCACCAGCGTGCAGGGCGTACGCGATAACCAGCTGATTGGTTACGGTCTGGTGGTTGGCCTTGACGGCACCGGTGACCAGACCACCCAGACGCCGTTCACCACGCAAACGGTGAGTAACATGCTGTCGCAGCTGGGCATCACCGTGCCTGCCGGCACCAACATGCAGCTGAAAAACGTGGCGGCGGTGATGGTCACCGCCAAGCTGCCGTCGTTTGCCCGTCAGGGACAGACGGTTGATGTGGTGGTGTCCTCACTGGGTAACGCCAAAAGCTTGCGCGGCGGTACGCTGCTGATGACGCCGCTGAAGGGCGTCGATAACCAGGTTTACGCGCTGGCGCAGGGTAACATTCTGGTCGGCGGGGCGGGCGCCTCGGCCGGTGGCAGCAGCGTACAGGTTAACCAGCTCAACGGCGGCCGCATTACCGGTGGCGCCACCGTGGAGCGCGAGCTGCAGAGCAACTTCGGCAGCCAGAACACCATCAACCTGCAGCTTAACAACGAAGATTTCACCATGGCGCAGCGCATTGCTGATGCCATCAACAGCCGTGGCGTGGGGTCAGCGCTGCCACTGGACGCCCGTACCGTGCAAATCCGCGTGTCGCCAAATAACAGCTCGCAGGTACGTCTGCTGGCGGAGATCCAGAACATCGACGTGTCGGTACCGCTGGAAGACGCCAAAGTGATCATTAACTCGCGCACCGGTTCGGTGGTGATGAATCGCGAAGTGACGCTCAACACCTGTGCGGTGGCGCAGGGCAACCTGTCGGTCACGGTTAACCAGCAGCAGAACGTCAGCCAGCCGGATACGCCGTTTGCCGGTGGTCAGACGGTTGCCACCACGCAAACGCAGATCGATCTGCGTCAGAGCGGTGGCGCGCTGCAGCGGGTTAACGCCAGTGCCAACCTGAACAACGTAGTGCGGGCGCTGAATGCGCTGGGTGCGACACCGATTGAGCTGATGTCGATTCTGCAATCGATGGAGAGCGCGGGCTGCCTGCGCGCCAAGCTGGAAATTATCTGATGACCGATACGCAATCGCTGATGAACGCGGCGTATGACAGCCGCTCGCTGAACGAACTGAAACGCCAGGCTGCCGTGGACCCGAAAGGCAAAGCGCTGCAGGTGGCGAAGCAGGTCGAAGGGATGTTCGTGCAGATGATGCTGAAGAGCATGCGTGAAGCGCTGCCGCAGGATGGCATGCTGAGCAACGATCAGACGCGGCTTTACACCTCGCTGTACGATCAGCAGATTGCGCAGGAAATCGGCAAGCGCGGGCTGGGTCTGGCCGACACCATTGTCAAACAGATGCAGCCGGCGCAGGCACCGGACGAAAGCGCCGGTACCGTGCCGATGAAACTGGATAACAGCTTCATCTATAGCAGCATGGCGCCCACGCAGCTGGAGCAGATGGTGCGCAAAGCGGTGCCGCGTCTGCCGGTCTCGCCGGCCAGCCTGCCGGGTGACAGCAATGAGTTTATCGCCCAGCTGGCGCAGCCGGCGAAAGTAGCCAGCCAGCAGAGCGGCATTCCTCACCATCTGATTCTGGCGCAGGCGGCACTGGAGTCCGGCTGGGGCCAGCGGCAGATCCTGACGCGCGACGGCAAGCCGAGCTACAACGTGTTCGGGATCAAAGCCAGCGGCGACTGGAAGGGCGAAACCACCGACATCATGACCACGGAATACGAGGGCGGTGAAGCGAAGAAAGTGCGCGCCACCTTCCGCGTTTATGGCTCCTATTTCGAAGCGCTCAGCGACTACGTGCGGTTGATTTCCAGTAACCCGCGCTATGCGGCAGTAGCGAATGCACCGAGCGCCGAGCAGGGTGCGCGCGCGCTGCAGGCGGCTGGCTACGCGACTGACCCGAAATATGCGCAGAAACTGGTAGGAATGATCCAGCAATTCAAAAACATGGGCGAAAAAGTGGTTAAGGCTTACAGCCAGGATTTCACCGACCTGTTCTGATTTTTCCGCTCAAGTTTCGCTTAAGCACGCCGATAACCTTCACATGCCGCGGGCGTTGTGGCCCGCGCAATCGCACTGATGACTGCCAGCCCGGTTAACGGGAAAAAGGAACCGAGATGTCCAGCATAATTAACTCCGCGATGAGCGGGCTGAGCGCCGCACAGGCCGCATTAAGCACCACCAGTAACAACATCAGTAATTACACCGTGGCCGGTTATTCGCGCCAGACGATTTTGCTGTCGCAGGCCAACAGTACGCTGCAGGGCAGCAACTATTATGGCAACGGCGTCAATGTGACCGGCGTGCAGCGTGAATACGATGAGTTTATTACCGCCCAGTTGCGCGGTAACAGCGCCAACTACAGCGCGGTCAATTCACAGTACAACCAGATTTCGAATATTGATGATCTGCTGTCGACGTCGACCACCAGCCTGTCTGACTCGATTCAGAGCTTTTTCACTAACGTGCAGAACGTGGTGAGTAACGCGGACGATCCTTCTGCGCGTCAGTCTATGCTCAGCTATGCGCAGGGACTGGTAAACCAGTTCCAGACCACCGCACAGTATCTGACCAGCATGCAAAACAGCGTCAATACGGACATTAAAGCCAGCGTCGAGCAGATCAACACCTACTCCAGCCAGATTGCCGATCTCAATACGCAGATCGCCAAGCTGACCACCGGCGGCGGCTCTGCGCCTAACGATCTGCTCGATCAGCGCGATCAGCTGGTCAATAACCTGAATGGCCTGGTCGGCGTGAACGTTTCGCAGCAGGACGGTAACTACATCGTCTCGATGGGCAACACCACGCTGGTCAACGGCAGCAAAACCACCTCGCTGATCGCCATGCCTTCCAGCAGCGATGCGTCGCGCATTACCGTGGGCTATGTCGATAAGCAGGCCGGTAACGTTGAGATCCCGGAAAAAACGCTGACCACCGGTTCGCTCGGGGGCCTGCTGGCGTTCCGTACCCAGGATCTGGATAACGCGCAGAACCAGCTCGGGCAGCTGGCAGCGGCATTCACCACCAGCTTCAACCAGGTGCACAGCCAGGGCTATGACAGCAAAGGCAACACCGGCATCAACTTCTTCAATATTGGTAGCCCGACAGTGGTGACCAACAGCAAAAACACCTCTGCCGCTACCGTCAGTGCCAGCTGGACCGACACCGGGGCGATGAAAGCCTCTAACTACAGCGTGAGCTATGACGGCAGCAACTGGTCAGTGACGCGTCTTTCCGACAACGTGAAAGTGACGCCGACCATGGGCAGTGACGGTGCCGGCAATACCACCATGAGCTTTGACGGACTGTCATTAACGGTAAATGGAACGGCTAACGCCAAAGACAGCTTCCTGGTCAAACCGGTGCAGGATGTGATTAGCGGCATGTCAGTGGCTATCACCAGTGAATCGCAGATCGCGGCAGCTTCGGCTGCGGGTGGCGCCAGCGATAACCGTAACGCGCAAAAGCTGCTTGACCTGCAGGATGCCAAACTGATTAACGGTAACGCCACGCTGGCGCAGGGTTATGCCAGCCTGGTGAGCACCGTCGGCAACAAAACCAAAAACCTCGAAACCGCCGCCACCACCCAGAAGGGCGTGGTGACGCAGCTGACCGAACGTCAGCAGTCGGTTTCTGGCGTAAACCTCGACGAAGAGTACGCCAACCTGAGCAAATATCAGCAATTTTACATGGCGAACGCGCAGGTACTGCAAACCGCCAATACCATTTTCGATGCTCTGATGAGCATTCGCGGTTAATACGGGAGGCCTGACCGATGAGACTCAGTACCAATATGATTTTCGACCAGCAGGTGCGCGGCGTCACTGACGCGCAATCCTCCTGGCTGAAAGCGGGTGAACAACTGTCAACCGGTCGCCGCGTGACCAATCCGTCTGACGATCCGATCGCCGCTTCGCGCGCCGTGGTGCTGTCGCAGACGCAGGCGCGCGACAGCCAGTTCGCGCTGGCGCGTTCGTTCGCGAATCAGGGACTGTCGCTGGAAGAGAGCACGCTGAGTGATGTCACGACGGCGATTCAGTCGGCGCAATCCACGCTGATCAGCGCCGGTAACGGCTCGCTGAGTGACGATGACCGCGCCTCTTATGCTACCCAGCTGGAGGGCATTCGCTCGCAGCTGCTCAACCTGGCCAACAGCAAAGACGGGAACGGCCGCTACCTGTTTGCCGGCTATGCGTCCGACAAGCCGCCGTTCACCGAAGATGCCAGCGGTAAAATCATCTATAGCGGTGGCAGCGACGCGATCACCCAGAAAGTCGACAGCGAACGCACCATGACGGTGGGTCATACCGGTAATTCAATTTTTGACCAGCTGACCAGCAACGCCAAGCCGGAGCCGGATGGCAGCGCCAGCCAGACTAACCTGTTCGATATGCTGGATGACGCCATTGCGGCGCTGAAAGTGCCGCAGAATGACGCTGACGATGCCACTAAACAGACCTTCAGCGCGGCAATGGACAAAGCCAACCGTGGCTTCAGCAACTCGCTGAACAACGTGCTGGCGGTGCGTTCTGAGATTGGTACCCAGCTGGACGAACTGGATACGCTGGATGCAAAAGGTGACGACCGCAAGGTGACGCTGAAAGATCAGATGAGCACGCTGGTTAACGTCGATTACACCGAAGCCATTTCCACCTACACCATGCAGCAGCAGCTGCTGCAGGCGTCGTACACCACCTTTAGCGATATGTCGAAGATGTCGCTGTTCCAGATGAATAAATAAACCTGACTGTTTGAGCGTACTTAAACCGGGTACGCTTAGTTTTTCCCACTGCCTGCGAGGGCCGTGGGATTTTTTTTGGCTTGTAATCAGGGTGTTCAGTCAGGTGGGGAGGGGAGAATGCGGGCAATAAAAAACCCCGGACCAGCCGGGGTTTGGAGACGGTAGCGCTCTACAGCAGAGACTTACGCGCTTTCCGGACGGGTAGCCGGTGCGGTAGCCTGATGCGTGGCGCTGTGACCACCGGCTGAACCGCGTCCTTCGAAGTTGAAGGCCGGACGGACCCAGTCACTGTGACGCACGGGCTCAGGTTCCCATGCCGGTGCCGGTGCTTTGGTCATCGGCGCCGTAGCGTGATGCTTAAAGCGGGTCTCAGCATTGCTGACCCCGGTATCACGGGCGGCAACCGGTGCGTGCGGTTCGGTGACCGGCGCGACTGGTGCTTCGGCCGCTACCGGCGCGGACAGCACTTCTTCTACCTGCGCTTCAACCGCGGGTGACACCTCGATCGGAGCCTGTTCCGCTGCGCTAACCGCTTCGGTAACCACTGGCGGCGTCTCTTCGGCAGGCGTAACAGCCGGTTGCGCTTCTGCTGCGGTTTCCTGTGCAACTGCTTCATCGGCTGCGGAAATCACTGCTGGCTGGTGATCAACCGGTGCCGCCACTGGCGTCAGGTCATCAGTATTCACCACCGGCACCTCAGTGTGCGCCTGCGGTTCAGCCTGATGCACCACTTCTGGCGCTGGCGTTTCTGGCTGTGCCACGGCTGCGGCTTCGACAGCCACAGGCAGTTCTTCCGCCGGGGCGGCATCCTGATAGCCATAGTCTGGCATTTCGTTCAGCGCCTGGTTAGAAGTGAAGTGCTCGTGAGTCTGCGTGACCGGATAGGTGATCCACACTTTGCCTGACGCCATCTCTGGTGAGGCAGCTGCTGTTTCCAGCGGCATCGCAGACTGCGTAGGGTAACGCTCGTCACGATAGCGACGACGACGCTGACCGCTGACGCGCAGATGACGCGGTGAGCGACGTGAACGGCGCGGCATGTTGGCCCCGTCACGGTTCTCGCTGTCATCCTGCTCATCCTGAGCGGTTTCAGCTTGCTCTTTCAGCTGGGCGCGCTGGCTGTTTTCCTGCACCGCTTCAGTAACGGCAGCGGCAGGCAGCTCAGCAGGGATCGCGTCAGCGTTGTCATCTACGCGCACGCGCTGACTGAGCTGGCGCTGTTTGCGACGCGGCATAACCTGAACGCGTTCGTCTTCCTGCGCAACGCTGTCATCAACGCTATCAACAACAGGCACCTGCTCAGCAACTTGCGGTTCCTGCTGCGCACGCTTCTCTTCCTGACGACGACGCTGACGCTCAGCACGCTGTTCGCGACGCTGTTGCTGCTGCTCATCACGCTGCTGCAGTTGCTCTTCAGTCAGCGCCGGACGCTCGCCACGCGCGTCATTCTGACGCTTGTTACGGCGGTTATCCTGATCGCGTGGCTCGCGGGCTTCACGAGGCTCACGGGGTTCACGCGGCTCGCGCGCTTCACGTGGCTCACGGCCTTCACGGTTCTGCGCATGCTCACCGTTACGCGGCGTGCGCTCGCGGCGATTGTTGTTGCGACGGTTGTTAC
Source organism: gamma proteobacterium symbiont of Axiagastus rosmarus (assembly GCF_059730925.1). NCBI lineage: Bacteria > Pseudomonadati > Pseudomonadota > Gammaproteobacteria > gamma proteobacterium symbiont of Axiagastus rosmarus. Next base: position 2,496,145 of record NZ_AP035925.1, on the reverse strand, counting down.
GACGCTCACCACGCTGCTGCGTATTCTCACCGTCAGCCGTTTTCGCTTCGGTCTTCTCTTCAGCAGGGGCCGCGGCGGGGGCATCACCAGCAAACAGTTTTTTCAGGCCACCCAGCAGGCGCGCAACAAAACCGGTGCTGACCGTCGCGGGTGCTGCGACCGCCGGTTTGGCTTTGACGTCAACCGCTGCCGGCTGGCTCTCTTCACTCACTTCAACCGGAGCCGGTGGTGCATCCGGCATCACGAAGGCGGCCAGTGCAGGCTGCTCCGGACGACGACGCTCAGCGTGCTCTTCTTCCGAAGGCAGCGCCATCTCAGCTTCATGCAGTTTCGGCAGGTGATAGGAGAGGGTTTGCGTCTCTTCACCTTTGCGCACGCGCAGCACCGAGTAGTGCGGCGTTTCCATCTGATCGTTTGGCACGATGATGGCACGCACGCCGCCCTGACGTTTCTCAATCGCACTGACCGCTTCACGTTTTTCGTTCAGCAGGTAAGAGGCCACCTGAACCGGCACAATGGCGTGCACTTCTTTGGTGTTGTCTTTCAGCGCTTCTTCTTCAATCAGACGCAGGATCGACAGCGACAGCGATTCGTTATCACGAATGGTGCCGGTACCGCTACAGCGCGGGCAGACGTGATGGCTGGACTCACCCAGTGACGGGCTGAGGCGCTGACGCGACATCTCCAGCAGACCAAAGCGTGAAATGTGGCTGATCTGGATACGCGCCCGATCCTGACGTACCGCTTCACGCAAACGGTTTTCCACGGCGCGCTGATGGCGCACCGGCGTCATATCGATGAAGTCGATAACAATCAGACCACCGAGGTCGCGCAGACGCAGCTGACGGGCAATCTCGTCGGCGGCTTCCAGGTTGGTGTTGAAGGCGGTCTCTTCGATATCGCCACCGCGTGTAGCGCGGGCGGAGTTGATATCGATGGCGGTCAGCGCTTCGGTGCTGTCGATAACGATAGAACCGCCGGACGGCAGACGCACTTCGCGCTGGAACGCCGATTCAATCTGCGATTCGATCTGGTAATGGCTGAACAGCGGAATTTCACCGGTGTACAGTTTGATTTTGCTGCTGAAGTCCGGACGACCGAGCGCGGCGATGTGCTGACGCGCCAGCTCCAGCACTTTCGGGTTATCGATAAGGATTTCGCCGATATCCTGACGCAGGTAGTCGCGGAAGGCGCGCACAATCACGTTACTTTCCTGATGAATCAGGAACGGTGCCGGGCGGCTGTCTGCGGCTTTTTTGATGGCTTCCCAGTGCTTCAGACGGAAGCTGAGGTCCCACTGCAGCGATTCGGCAGATTTGCCGACGCCAGCGGTACGCACGATCAGGCCCATGCCGTCCGGCAGCTCCAGCGCTGACAGCGCCTCTTTCAGCTCGGTACGGTCATCACCTTCGATACGGCGGGAAATGCCGCCGGCGCGCGGGTTGTTGGGCATCAGCACCAGATAGCTACCGGCCAGCGAAATAAAGGTGGTCAGTGCTGCCCCTTTATTACCGCGCTCCTCTTTATCGATTTGTACGATCACTTCCTGGCCTTCACGCAGCACATCTTTGATGTTCGGACGGCCATGCGCGTTGTAATTAGCAGGGAAGTATTCGCGGGAAATTTCTTTCAGAGGGAGGAAACCGTGACGCTCGGCACCGTAATCAACAAACGCAGCTTCGAGGCTGGGTTCAATACGGGTGATTTTACCTTTGTAGATGTTGGCTTTTTTCTGCTCGTGTCCGGGGCTTTCGATATCCAGATCGTACAGACGTTGTCCGTCAACAAGGGCAACGCGCAACTCCTCCTGCTGAGTTGCGTTGATTAACATTCTTTTCATCGTGACTTACTCGTTATTCTCACATGAGTGATAAAGCTGCGGGCATCGTTACCCTGGACGAGAATCAACCGATGGCCCCGTGTCTGCATGCACTGACGTCAACCTCACGGTTGTCGGCGGCTAAAGGGGCGCAAATCTTGTCGGTGGCCTGTTTTTCATAAGGAAAACCAGCGCCTGAAGGTGGAAGTGCTACAGAGTATTCAAAAATCCACACATCCCAGTCTGTCGTCCAGGCCGCAACCCGCAGCCCGCTAAGTGCCTGATTAAACATCACGTCTTACGCCATTGCTGCGTGTCCGTTTCATCCGGCAAAATACCTTAATTTCGCTCTTTTTCCTGCCTGACTCTTTCCAGGACAGAAACCTCTGCATTATTCCATTGCTTAGCAACTTATAGCAAGGCGACTTTTACCGAGCTGTGAAGTTTGTTCATCCTTAACCTGTTCATTTGCAGGGGTAATCATCGCATCGTTGAAAAAGCCAGCATTCTGGCCGCGTAACGCGGCGATAAAGTCAGAGTTAAGCACAGAAAAAGGGGTGGCGCTATCCGGGGACACTATTTAGAATCGCCGCCATGAAAACAGAGAATCCCGGCGTACAGTTTGTCGCCATCACGGCTGAAAATGCCGGTCAACGTATTGATAACTTTTTGCGCACCCAGCTGAAAGGGGTGCCGAAAAGCATGATTTACCGCATCCTGCGTAAAGGCGAGGTGCGGGTGAATAAGAAGCGCGTAAAACCTGAATATAAGCTGGAAGACGGCGACGAAGTGCGCGTGCCGCCGGTGCGCGTGGCCGAGCGTGAAGAGCAGGCAGTGTCGCCCAAACTGGATAAAGTAGCGGCGCTGGAGTCGTGCATTCTGTATGAAGACGATTATCTGCTGGTGCTGAACAAACCGTCCGGCACCGCGGTGCACGGCGGCAGCGGGCTGAGCTTCGGCGTGATTGAAGGGCTGCGCGCGCTGCGCCCGGAGGCGCGTTTCCTTGAACTGGTGCACCGTCTCGATCGTGACACGTCTGGCATTTTGCTGGTGGCGAAGAAGCGCTCGGCGCTGCGTTCGCTGCACGAGCAGCTGCGTGAGAAGGGCATGCAGAAGGATTATCTGGCGCTGGTGCGCGGCGACTGGCCATCGCATCTGAAAGTGGTGCAGGCACCGCTGCTGAAAAACATTCTGCAAAGCGGCGAGCGCGTGGTGCGGGTCAGCGCGGAGGGCAAGCCGTCAGAAACGCGCTTTAAAGTTGAAGAACGTTTTGGCCTGGCGACATTAGTTAAAGCCAGTCCAGTGACCGGACGTACGCATCAGATTCGCGTGCATACCCTGCATGGCGGGCACCCGATTGCCTTTGACGATCGCTATGGCGATCGCGAATTCGATCGCCAGCTGGCACCAACCGGTCTGGCGCGGCTGTTCCTGCATGCTGCCGCGCTGACGTTTACCCATCCCAACACCGGCGAAAGCCTGCGTATGGAAGCGCCGCTGGATAAGGCTCTGAAGCACTGCCTGTCCCAGCTGCGCCAGCAGAAAAAAGCCTGAGAGCGTGGCATCAGCCCAGCGGATTGATGCCCGCCTGCCTTAACAGGCCATTCAGCGCGATCAGCGGTAAGCCAATCAGGCTATTGGGATCGCGCCCCTCCAGCCGTTCGAACAGACAAATCCCCAGTCCCTCACTTTTGAAACTGCCGGCGCACTGCAGCGGCTGCTCCAGCTCGACGTAGCGCGCAATCTCTGCCGCGCTCAGTTGCCGAAAATGCACGGTAAAGGGTTCACACAACACATGCTGCTGCGCGCTGGCGGGGTGAATCAGCGCCAGGCCGGTATAAAAGGTAATGGCTTTGCCGCTCGCCAGCGCCAGCTGCTGGCAGGCGTTCTCTGCGGTATGCGGCTTGCCGGCGATGCGGCCGTCCAGTACACAGACCTGATCGGACCCAATGATCCAGTGCGCAGGATAGCGCGCGGCCAGCGCCTGCGCTTTGGCCATGGCCAGACGCTGCACCAGCTGCGGCGCGGCTTCTCCCGGCAGCGGCGTTTCATCGCTTTCAGGGGCGGCAGTGATAAACGGCAGGCCGAGCTTGCGCAGCAGCGCCTGACGGAACGGAGAGGTTGAGGCTAAAACCAGCGGTGTCATCATTTTTTTGCAGAAGTGATAGCGTAAAGATGACAGGCATTTTAAACTATGCGCCGCACTGGATGCGACTAACGGGTGAAAGATGCTGTAAACCGGCCTTTTTCTTTGACTCTATGACGTTACAAAGTTAATATGCGCGCCCTATGCAAAAGGTAAAATTACCCCTGACGCTCGATCCGGTCCGCGCCGCGCAAAAACGCCTGGATTATCACGGTGTTTACGCACCTGAATTGGTGGCGCGCCTGGCCGAAACGGTCGTGAGTGTGGACAGTGATGTGGAATGTGCCATGTCGTTTGCGGTTGACAACCAGCGCCTCGCGGTTCTGCAAGGAACAGCCGATGTGCAGGTAACGTTGTTATGTCAACGCTGCAACCAACCGTTCCCGCATGCTGTGCACGTAAGCTATTGCTTCAGTCCTGTCTCTTCTGATGAGCAGGCCGAGGCACTGCCGGAAGCCTACGAGCCGGTCGATGTCAACGATTTCGGTGAAATCGACCTGCTGGCGGTGATCGAAGATGAACTCATCCTCGCGCTGCCGGTCGTTCCGGTGCATGATTCTGAACACTGTGAAGTGTCCGACGCGGACATGGTCTTTGGCCAGCTGCCTGAAGAGGCGGAAAAACCAAACCCATTTGCCGTATTAGCCAGTTTAAAGCGTAAGTAATAGGAGTAAGGTCCATGGCCGTACAACAGAATAAACCAACCCGTTCTAAGCGTGGTATGCGTCGTTCGCACGATGCGCTGACCACTACCACTCTGTCAGTAGATAAAGTTTCTGGTGAAACTCATCTGCGTCACCATATCACTGCGGATGGTTACTACCGCGGTCGCAAGGTTATCACCAAGTAATTCTTTGCGGTTACGCAAGGCGATACCTTGACACGTTTGACCCTGGCAGTTGATGCCATGGGCGGGGACTTCGGTCCCTGCGTGACAGTGCCTGCAGCCTTGCAGGCACTGGCCTCTCATTCGCAGCTGGTTCTTCTTCTGGTCGGCGATCCCGACATCATCTCGTCATTTCTTGCCAAAGCGGATTCCTCGTTACTGGGGCGTGTGCAGGTAATCCCTGCCGAATCGGTTATTGCAAGTGATGCCAAACCCTCGCAGGCGATTCGTAACAGCCGCGGCAGCTCCATGCGCGTGGCGTTAGAGCTGGTAAAAGAGGGGAAAGCGCAGGCGTGCGTCAGTGCCGGCAATACCGGTGCGCTGATGGGCCTGGCAAAATTATTACTGAAGCCGCTGGATGGCATTGAGCGTCCGGCGTTGATGACCGTGCTGCCGCATCAGCAGCACGGCAAGACGGTGGTGCTGGATCTGGGCGCTAACGTCGATTCCGACAGTGAAATGCTGGTGCAGTTTGCAGTGATGGGTGCGGTGATGGCGGAAGAAGTGCTGGAAATCAGCCAGCCGCGCGTCGCGCTGCTCAACATCGGTCAGGAAGAGACGAAGGGGCTGGAGACGATCCGCGCCGCATCGGCGGTGCTGCGGGCCTCGCCGCAGATCAACTATATTGGTTACCTTGAGGGGAACGATCTCCTCACCGGCAAGACGGATGTGCTGGTCTGTGATGGCTTCGTGGGTAATGTCACGTTGAAGACCATGGAAGGCGTGGTAAGAATGTTTCTTTCTCTGCTCAAATCGTCAGGTGAAGGAAAAAAACGGGCCTGGTGGCTGAAATGGCTGGGACGCTGGATCCAAAAGCGTCTGGCTAAACGTTTCGGTCATCTCAACCCCGACCAGTACAATGGCGCTTGTCTGTTAGGATTGCGCGGGACAGTGATCAAGAGCCACGGCGCGGCGAATCAACGCGCGTTTGCCGTGGCGATAGAACAGGCAGAGCAGGCGGTGCGCAAGCAAGTTCCCGAGAGAATTGCCGCGCGCCTTGACGCTGTATTAGCCAGGAGTGACAAAGCGTAGATGTTTACCAAAATTATCGGTACGGGCAGCTATTTGCCTGAGCAGGTTCGCAGCAACGCGGACCTGGAAAAAATGGTGGAGACTTCGGACGAGTGGATTGTCACCCGGACCGGTATTCGTGAACGTCGCATTGCGGCACCGGATGAAACGGTAGCCAGCATGGGCTTCACCGCTGCCCAGCGTGCGCTGGAGATGGCGGGCGTGGCAGCCAGCGACGTTGGCCTGATCATCGTGGCAACCACCTCGTCCAGCCACGCCTTCCCGAGCTCAGCGTGCATGATTCAGCAGATGCTGGAAATCAACGACTGCGCCGCCTTCGATCTCGCCGCAGCCTGTGCCGGTTTTACCTATGCACTGAGCGTGGCCGATCAATACATCAAAAACGGTGCGGTGAAGCACGCGCTGGTGATCGGCGCGGATGTGCTGGCTCGCACCCTCGATCCTGACGATCGCGGCACCATCATCCTGTTTGGTGATGGCGCGGGTGCCGTGGTGCTCGGCGCAAGCGAAGAAGCGGGCATTCTCTCCACGCATCTGCATGCCGATGGCCGCTACGGTAAGCTGCTGACGCTGCCGTACCAGGATCGCGCGCATCAGGATGAGCCGGCTTACCTCACCATGGCCGGCAACGAAGTGTTTAAGGTCGCGGTCACTGAGCTGGCGCATATCGTCGATGAAACGCTGCAGGCGAATAATCTCGATCGTGAACAGCTTGACTGGCTGGTGCCGCATCAGGCCAACCTGCGCATCATCAGCGCCACCGCCAAAAAGCTCGGCATGGGCATGGATAAAGTGGTGGTGACGCTGGATCGACACGGCAACACCTCGGCAGCGTCGGTGCCAAGCGCGCTGGACGAAGCGGTACGTGATGGCCGCATCAAGCCCGGACACCTGATTTTGCTCGAGGCCTTTGGTGGCGGTTTCACCTGGGGCTCGGCGCTGGTTCGCTTTTGATTGACAGGAACGCAAGATGACGCAAATTGCTTTTGTTTTCCCGGGACAGGGATCGCAGACCGTCGGCATGCTGGCCGATCTGGCAGCGGAAAATCCACAGGTTGAAGCCACTTTCCGTGAAGCTTCTGACGCCCTGGGTTACGACTTATGGCAGCTGGTCCAGCAGGGCCCGGCTGAAGAGCTGAACAAAACCTGGCAGACCCAGCCGGCGCTGCTGGCAGCCTCGGTCGCGATTTATCGCGTCTGGCAGAGCAAAAATGGCGCGCAGCCCGCGCTGATGGCCGGACACAGCCTCGGTGAATACTCTGCGCTGGTGTGTGCGGGCGTACTGAATTTTGCTGACGCCATCAAGCTGGTTGAACTGCGCGGCAAACTGATGCAGGAAGCGGTGCCGGAAGGCACGGGTGCCATGCAGGCGATTATCGGTCTCGACGACGCGGCAATTCGCAAAGCCTGTGAAGAGAGCGCGCAGGGCCAGGTGGTTTCGCCGGTCAACTTCAACTCGCCGGGCCAGGTGGTGATCGCCGGCAATAAAGAAGCGGTAGAACGTGCCGGTGCCGCCTGTAAAGCCGCAGGCGCCAAACGCGCGCTGCCGTTGCCGGTCAGCGTGCCGTCGCACTGTGCGCTGATGAAGCCGGCCGCTGATAAGCTGGCGGTGGCGCTGGAAAGCGTGACCTTCAATGCACCTTCGGTGCCGGTGGTGAATAACGTTGACGTTAAATGCGAAAGCGACGCTGCAGCAATCCGCAGCGCGCTGGTGCGTCAGCTTTACAGCCCGGTACGCTGGACTGAAGCGGTTGAGTTTATCGCTGCGCAGGGCGTGACCGTACTGCTGGAAATCGGCCCGGGTAAAGTGCTGACCGGCCTGACCAAACGAATTGTGGACAGCCTGACGGCTGCAGCGGTGAACGATCCGTCGTCACTGGCTGCGGCGCCTGGCCAGGAATAAGAGGAAAATCATGAGCTTTGAAGGTAAAGTAGCGCTGGTGACCGGCGCCAGCCGCGGTATCGGACGTGCCATCGCGGAAACGCTGGCGGCACGCGGTGCAAAAGTGGTGGGTACTGCCACCAGCGAAAGCGGCGCGGAAGCCATCAGTGCTTACCTCGGCGACAAGGGCAAAGGTCTGCTGCTGAACGTGACCGATGCGGCCTCTATTGAGAGCGTGCTCGAGAAAGTTCGCGCCGAATTTGGCGAAGTTGACATTTTGGTCAATAATGCAGGCATTACGCGTGACAATCTGCTGATGCGCATGAAGGACGATGAGTGGGCGGATATCCTCGATACCAACCTGACATCGGTGTTCCGCCTGTCGAAGGCGGTCATGCGTGCCATGATGAAAAAGCGCGTGGGCCGTATCATTACCATCGGTTCGGTAGTTGGAACCATGGGTAACGCGGGTCAGGCAAACTATGCGGCAGCAAAAGCAGGTTTGATTGGCTTTAGCAAATCACTGGCGCGAGAAGTTGCGTCACGTGGCATTACCGTAAACGTCGTGGCTCCGGGCTTTATTGAGACGGACATGACGCGTGCACTGAACGAAGATCAGCGCTCGGGCATTCTGGCAGAAGTGCCGGCAGGTCGTTTAGGCGACCCGCAGGAGATTGCCAATGCTGTTGCATTCTTAGCCTCTGACGAAGCCGCCTACATCACGGGTGAGACGCTGCACGTCAATGGCGGCATGTACATGGTCTGATAATCACGAAATCATTTGCATTATCTGCGGTAAACACCGCAGAATAACGCAAAATCGTGGTTCGACCAGCCGGGATTTTGTTGCATCTTTTTCAACATTTTATACACTACGAAAACCATCGCGAAAGCGAGTTTTGATAGGAAATTAAATAGTATGAGCGATATCGAACAACGCGTTAAGAAAATCGTAGCTGAGCAGCTGGGCGTTAAAGAAGACGAAGTGGTTAACGGCGCTTCTTTCGTTGAAGACCTGGGTGCAGATTCTCTTGACACCGTTGAGCTGGTAATGGCTCTGGAAGAAGAGTTTGATACTGAAATTCCAGACGAAGAAGCTGAGAAAATCACTACCGTTCAGGCAGCGATCGACTATATCAATAACCATAAAGGTTAATGAATATCTTCAGGCGGTCATTCGACCGCCTGAGTTTTATGTTTGCCCCACATAGCGTCATTATTTCCCTCCCTGGAGGACGAACGTGTCTAAGCGTCGTGTAGTTGTGACCGGTCTTGGCATGTTGTCTCCTGTCGGCAATACCGTAGAGTCTACCTGGCGTGCTCTCCTTGCCGGTCAGAGCGGCATTAACCTGATCGACCATTTTGATACCAGTGCCTACGCAACGCGTTTTGCGGGTCTGGTGAAAGATTTTAACTGCGATGAATACATCTCGCGCAAAGATCAACGCAAGATGGATGACTTCATCCAGTACGGCATTGTGGCCGGTATTCAGGCTATGGCGGACTCCGGTCTGGTCGTAACCGACGAGAATGCCGGACGCATCGGTGCGGCTATCGGTTCCGGCATCGGCGGTCTGGGTTTGATCGAAGATAACCATACCTCGCTGGTCAATGGCGGTCCGCGCAAAATCAGCCCATTCTTTGTGCCTTCAACCATCGTTAACATGGTCGCTGGCCACCTGACCATTATGTACGGCCTGAAAGGCCCGAGCATCTCGATTGCGACCGCCTGTACGTCTGGCGTGCACAATATTGGTCACGCTGCCCGTATCATCGCGTACAACGACGCGGATGTGATGCTGGCCGGCGGTGCTGAAAAAGCCAGTACGCCACTGGGCGTGGGCGGTTTCGGCGCGGCGCGTGCGCTCTCTACCCGTAACGACAATCCGCAGGCGGCAAGCCGTCCGTGGGATAAAGATCGTGACGGTTTCGTGCTGGGCGACGGTGCCGGTATCGTGGTGCTGGAAGAGTACGAACACGCGAAGAAACGCGGTGCGAAGATTTATGCGGAAATCGTCGGTTTCGGCATGAGCAGCGACGCTTACCACATGACATCTCCACCGGAAGACGGTTCAGGTGCAGCCGCAGCGATGGTCAACGCGCTGCGTGATGCGCAGCTGGACCCGGCGCAGATTGGCTATGTTAACGCGCACGGCACCTCAACGCCGGCCGGTGACAAAGCCGAAGCGCAGGCGGTGAAGTCGGTGTTTGGTGCGGCCGCGCACAGCGTAATGGTCAGCTCGACCAAATCGATGACCGGTCACCTGCTGGGTGCAGCGGGCGCGGTAGAAGCGATTTATTCGATTCTGGCGCTGCGCTACCAGGCGGTTCCGCCGACCATCAACCTCGACAATCCTGACGAAGGTTGCGATCTGGATTTCGTGCCGCACACGGCGCGCCAGGTCAGCGGACTGGAGTACACGCTGTGTAACTCCTTCGGTTTCGGCGGCACCAACGGCTCGCTGATCTTCCGCAAGGTTTAAGCGCTATCCAGCCGAACAGAGGCCCGCAATGCGGGCCTTTTTTATATTTTGTCACGCAGTGGCGTGGAATGTTACGCGCCACAGTGCTATTCAACGCTGACGCCAGCGGCAGAGGAGAAGCGCATGTGGATTAACGGAGTGGCACAGGACACCCTTTCTGCCCGCGACCGCGCGGTGCAGTTTGGTGACGGCTGTTTCACCACGGCGGCAGTCAGAGAGGGCCGTATCCAGCTGCTGGAGGCGCATCTGCAGCGTCTGCAGGACGGCTGCCAGCGTTTGCTGATGGCCGCGCCGGATCGCGCCTTACTGGCGGAAGAGATGCGCCGCGCGGCGGCGGGCCAGCGCGAAGCGGTGCTCAAAGTGATCCTGACGCCCGGCGCGGGCGGACGCGGCTACAGTCGCGCCGGCTGCACGCAACCCACGCGTATCATCGCGCTCGCACCCTGGCCACAGCACTACGCCACGCTGCAGCAGCAGGGCGCGCGGCTGGTGACCAGCCCGGTGCGGCTGGCGCAGAACCCGCTGCTGGCCGGCATCAAACATCTTAACCGGCTGGAGCAGGTGCTGATTCGCCAGCAGCTGGACGCGTGCGACGCTGACGAAGCGCTGGTGCTTGACACCGCCGGGACGGTAGTGGAATGCTGTGCGGCCAATTTATTCTGGCGCAGCGGTGAGGCCATTTTCACGCCGCGCCTCGCGCAGGCCGGCGTTGATGGCATCATGCGTCGTTATTTGCTGGCGCAGCTGGCCCAGGCCGGTCACGACTGCCAGCAGGTAGAGGCCAGCCGAACGGCGGTGTTAAGCGCCGATGAAGTGGTGATCTGTAACGCGCTGATGCCAGTATTACCCGTGCGGCAAATTGACGACGTCACCTTTTCCGCACGCACGCTGTACCAGCAACTGCTCGCCAGTTGCCAGACGATGGAAGCATAATGACCCGAATGAAAAAAATAGTTGCCGGCGCCGTAGTCATCGCTGGCCTGGCTGCCGCATTTAGCTACTGGCAGATTAAACGCTTTGCCGCGACGCCATTAACCATTCACCAGGAAACCCTGTATACCCTGCCGGCCGGCAGCGGTCGCGTGGTGCTGGAAGCGCAGCTGGAGAGCCAGCACATCATTCCGCAAAGCATCTGGTTTGGCCCGTTGCTGAAGCTGGAGCCCGATCTGGCTAACTTCAAAGCCGGGACGTATCGCCTTGAGAACGGCATGACGGTGCGCCAGCTACTGCAGTTGCTGGCCAGCGGCAAAGAGGCGCAATTTCCGCTGCGCTTTGTCGAGGGTTCCCGGCTGAAAGAGTGGCTGGCTGAGCTGCGTAAAGCGCCATACCTTAAACACACGCTGCCGGATGATGAATTTGCCAGCGTTGCGGCCGCGCTTAAGCTTGATGTCAGCCAGCTGGAAGGCGGTTTCTATCCGGATACCTATCTGTATACTGCCAACACCAGCGATGTGGCACTGCTGGAGCGGGCGCACGCGCGCATGAACAAGCTGGTGGATGAGATCTGGCAGGGGCGGATGGCCAGTCTGCCGTATAAAACGCCGCAGCAGATGGTTACCATGGCGTCGATTATCGAAAAAGAGACCGGCGTCAGCGAAGAGCGCGCGCGCGTTGCCTCGGTATTCATCAATCGCCTGCGCACCGGTATGAAACTGCAGACCGATCCCACGGTGATCTACGGAATGGGCGACAGCTATACCGGTACGCTGACGCGCAAGGATCTTGAGACCCCGACCGCGTACAATACCTATACCATCAGCGGTCTGCCGCCGGGACCGATTGCCATGCCGGGGCGCGCCTCGCTGGAAGCGGCGGCCCATCCGGAGAAGACCAATTACCTCTATTTCGTCGCGGATGGCAAAGGCGGTCACACCTTTACCACCAATCTGGCCAGTCATAATAAAGCCGTGCAGGTTTACCGGCTGGCGATGAAGGAAAAAAATGAAAAGTAAGTTTATCGTCATCGAAGGGCTGGAAGGCGCCGGCAAAACCACCGCGCGTGAGGCGGTGGTTGCGGTCCTGCATGAGCAGGGTATTGAAGACGTGGTCTTTACCCGTGAGCCGGGCGGCACACCTTTGGCCGAACAGCTGCGCGTGCTGGTGAAACAGGGCATTGATGGCGAACAGGTGAGTGATAAAGCCGAGCTGCTGATGCTGTATGCGGCGCGGGTGCAGCTGGTAGAAAACGTCATTAAACCGGCGCTGGCACGCGGTGCCTGGGTAGTGGGCGATCGTCACGATCTTTCGTCACAGGCGTATCAGGGCGGTGGTCGCGGGCTCGACACTCAGCTGATGACCACGCTGCGCGATGCGGTGCTGGGCGATTTTCGTCCCGACCTGACGCTTTATCTCGACGTCACGCCGGAGATTGGCCTGCAGCGTGCCCGGGCGCGCGGCGAACTGGATCGCATTGAGCAGGAGTCGCTGAACTTTTTTACCCGCACGCGCGAACGCTACCAGGCGCTGGCCGCTGCCGATCCAACCATCAAAACCATCGATGCGACACAGCCGATTGATAATGTGACAGCGTCACTTAAAGCCGTGCTGCGTCAGTGGCTGGCAGGTCAGGCGGCATGAACTGGTATCCGTGGCTGAACCAGCCGTACCGACAGATCATTGCCCGCCATCAGAGTGGACAGGCACATCATGCGCTGCTGATTCAGGCCATCGACGGCATGGGCGACGATGCGCTGGTGTGGGGCGTCAGTCGCTGGCTGATGTGTCAGCAGCCGCAGGGACTGAAAAGCTGCGGCCAGTGTCACGGCTGCCAGCTGATGCAGGCACACACCCATCCGGACTGGTATCGGCTGGAAGCGGAAAAGGGGAAAGCCTCACTCGGCATTGATGCGGTTCGCGACGTCAGTGAGAAGCTGTACCATTTTGCCCAGCAGGGTGGCGCGAAAATTGTCTGGCTGCCGGATGCGACGCAACTGACCGAAGCCGCCGCCAACGCGCTACTGAAAACGCTGGAAGAGCCGCCCGCCAACTGCTGGTTTTTCCTCAGCGTGCGCGAGCCGTCGCGACTGCTGGCCACGCTGCGCAGCCGCTGTATGACATGGCATCTTTCGCCGCCGGAAGAGATGCACAGCCTGCAATGGCTGCAGAAACAGCAGCCGCAGCCGGAAGCGATACTGCGCGCGGCGCTGCGTCTGAGCAACGGGGCACCTGCTGCGGCGCTGGCCTTGTTACAGCCGGACCGCTGGCAGGCACGGCAAACGCTGTGCGACAGCCTGAACAGCGCACTGAGCGGCGATATTCTGCAGCTGTTGCCGGCGCTCAACAGCGACGATGTGGCGGTTCGCCTCGGCTGGCTGCTTTCGCTGCTGGTGGATGCGATGAAGGTGCAGCAGGGCGCCAGCAACTGGCTGAGTAATGGCGATCGCCCGGACGTGGTGACGCAGCTGGCGCAGCAGTTCAGCAGCAGCGCGCTGAATGCCAGCGTGCAGCAGTGGCTGCAGTGTCGCGAGCAGCTGCTGCATGTGGCGGCGCTTAATCGTGAACTGATTCTGACCGACCGTCTGCTTGCCTGGGGACGTTTGCTGTCTCCCGCGACGGTTGGCTAAGGGTAAAAGAGAAATCTATGTTTATTGTTGATTCGCACTGCCATCTTGATGGCCTTGATTATGAAACCCAGCACCGCGATCTGGATGACGTGATTGCCAAAGCGGCGGCGCGGGATGTGAAATTCATGCTGGCGATTGCCACCACGTTGCCGGATTACTACAAAATCAAACAGCTGGTCGGCGATCGCGACAACATCGCGCTGGCCTGCGGCGTGCATCCGCTCAATCAGGAAACGCCGTATGACGTGGAAGAGTTTCGCCGTCTGGCGGCGGAAGAGCAGGTGATTGCGCTGGGCGAAACCGGGCTGGATTATTTTTACCAGCAGGAGACCAAAGCGCAGCAGCAGGCCTCGTTCCGTGAGCATATCCGCACCGGCATTGCGCTGAACAAGCCGATTATTGTGCACACCCGCGATGCGCGCGAAGACACGCTGGCCATTCTGCGTGAAGAGCAGGTAGAGCGGTGCGGCGGCGTGCTGCACTGTTTCACCGAAGACAAAGAGACGGCGGCGCAGCTGCTGGATCTTGGGTTCTACATCTCCTTCTCCGGCATTGTGACCTTCCGCAACGCCGAACAGATTCGCGAAGCAGCGCGCTATGTACCGCTGGATCGCATTCTGGTTGAAACCGATTCACCCTATCTGGCGCCGGTACCGCATCGCGGCAAAGAAAACCAGCCTGCCTTCACCCGCGACGTAGCTGAGTATATGGCCGTGGTGAAAGGCGTCGATCTTGCTACCCTGGCGGCCGCCACCACGGAAAACTTCTCCCGCCTGTTTAAGGTGCCGATGAGCCGACTCGGCGGCTAACGCGCTTTATTTCAAACTCTGTAATTAATCTTAAATCACTCATCTGCGCTGCGTGTTTCGCGGTGCAGGCAGTGATTTATTGCTGTTTATAGCAGCAAGTCAGTAAGAAATGACTGAAATTTCAGCACTGTGTTTGGTGAAACGTGATAGCCGTCAAAGTAACGTGTCGTCATTTATTTTACCCTTCGTAATAAATCAAAAGACGCTCAGCGTCACCCCGGCTAAGGATCCTCCCCCTTTGCCATGCGCACTGCGCTAAAAAATGCACTCATACTCAGGAGCTTCTATGTTCAAGAACGCATTTGCGAACCTGCAAAAGGTAGGTAAATCGCTGATGTTGCCGGTATCGGTTCTGCCGATTGCCGGTATTTTGTTAGGTGTTGGTTCTGCTAACTTCAGCTGGCTGCCGGAAGTGGTTTCCCACGTGATGGCCGAAGCGGGTGGATCGGTGTTTGCTAACATGCCGCTGATCTTTGCGATCGGTGTGGCACTGGGCTTTACCAATAACGACGGCGTGTCGGCGCTGGCCGCCGTGGTCGCCTACGGCATTATGGTGAAAACCCTGGCTGTGGTCGCGCCGCTGGTTCTGCATCTGCCGGCAGCCGAGATTGAAGCCAAACACCTCGCCGATACCGGGGTGCTGGGCGGCATTATTGCCGGTTCGATTGCAGCCTATATGTTCAACCGCTTCTACCGTATCAAGCTGCCGGAATACCTCGGCTTCTTTGCCGGTAAGCGCTTTGTGCCGATCATTTCCGGTCTGACCGCGATTTTCACCGGTGTGGTGCTGTCCTTCATCTGGCCACCTATTGGTACCGCGATTCAGGACTTTTCGCAGTGGGCGGCCTATCAGAACCCGGTGGTGGCGTTCGGTATTTACGGTGTAGTTGAGCGTGCGCTGGTGCCGTTTGGTCTGCATCACATCTGGAACGTTCCTTTCCAGATGCAGATTGGTGAATTCACCAACGCGGCTGGTCAGGTCTTCCACGGTGACATTCCGCGCTACATGGCGGGTGACCCGACTGCCGGTAAACTGTCTGGCGGCTTCCTGTTCAAGATGTACGGTCTGCCGGCTGCGGCTATCGCCATCTGGCATTCTGCTAAACCTGAAAACCGCGCCAAAGTGGGCGGCATCATGATCTCCGCCGCGCTGACCTCGTTCCTGACCGGTATCACCGAGCCGATCGAGTTCTCGTTCATGTTCGTGGCACCGATCCTGTACGTGATCCACGCCATCCTGGCGGGCCTGGCGTTCCCAATCTGTATTCTGCTGGGCATGCGTGATGGCACCAGCTTCTCACACGGTCTGATCGACTTCATCGTGCTGAGCGGCAACAGCAGCAAAATCTGGCTGTTCCCGATTGTCGGTATCATCTACGGTCTGGTGTACTACACCGTGTTCCGCGTGCTGATCGCAAAACTGAATCTGAAAACCCCGGGTCGTGAAGACACCGCGATTGAGCAGAGCAGCGCCACCGGCAGTGAAATGGCGGGCAAGCTGGTCACGGCGTTCGGTGGCAAAGAGAACATCACTAACCTTGATGCCTGTATTACCCGTCTGCGCGTCAGCGTGGCGGACGTAGCGAAGGTGGATCAGGCTGAACTGAAAAACCTCGGTGCGCGTGGTGTGGTGGTGGCGGGTTCCGGTGTGCAGGCGATTTTCGGCACCAAGTCCGATAACCTGAAAACCGAGATGGATGATTATATCCGCAGTATGTAATCAGGCAGCTATCGTGCACGAAGCGCGCATGATGGTGACAAGCAGTAAGAGGCGGCAGAGGAGTAAAGTGTCCCGCGACAGGGATGTCGCGGGCCAAGCCCCAGGGATGGTTTATAGCGTCTTTACGATCTGACGCCTCTTACTGCGCAAGCACAGCCCCTCATCCGAGGGGTTTTTTATTTTACCGCCGCCAGACACCGCCCGCCGCGCCAGCGTGAAAAAAAGTGATGCAAAGGCAGCCATTTAATGAAGAAAAGTGGTCCTGAGGTTGAAAGAAACGGAATTCCTCACGCATACTGCCTGACTGAACTCAGGCTTAAGGAACTGCACCATGGCTGAAGAAACCATTTTCAGTAAAATCATTCGTCGCGAAATTCCCGCCGACGTGGTTTATCAGGACGAACTGGTCACCGCCTTCCGCGATATCGCGCCCAAAGCGCCTACCCATATACTGATTGTCCCCAATGTACTGATTCCGACCGCCAACGATGTGCAGGCGGCGCATGAGCAGGCGCTGGGCCGCATGGTTACCGCCGCCGCGAAAATTGCCCGTGATGAAGGTATCGCCGAGGATGGCTATCGCCTGATCATCAACTGCAACCGTCACGGTGGGCAGGAGGTTTACCACATTCATATGCACCTGGTCGGCGGACAGCCGCTGGGCCCGATGCTGGCCATCTAACCTCAGGCGGACCTTGTGATGCGTCAATGGCTGAGCGGCTTGCTGTTGCTGACCCTGGTGGGCTGCAGCAGCGATAAGCCGATGATCAACACCTCCCAGTCGCTGGTGATGGAGTCTGCCGTACTGTCGGCGGGCATCATCACCGATGAGCCCGCGCTGACCAGCCGCGACGGCCAGCAGCGCGCCGCCAGCGTGCTGCAAAATCTGCGTGAAACGCCGGTCACCGTTCACTATCGTTTCTACTGGTACGATGACAAAGGGCTGGAGATTGAGCCGCAGGAACCGGCGCAGACTCAAACCGTACCGGCGCACGGCAGCGTAGAAGTGGCCTCGCAAATGGGTAACCCGACCGCCAGCAAGGTGCGTCTCTATCTTTATCTTTGAGGAGTAACCTGTGATTCGCAGTGTACAACGTTCCGGCGCGCTACTGTTTGCGCTGATGCTCACCGGTTGTGTGGTGAAACAACAAACCCCGGCGCCGGTTGAACCGACGCAGCCGACCACGCCAACCCAGCCAGAACAACCGCCCGCGCAGCCAGTGCCGCCGCCGCAAACTGTGCCGCAGCCGCCGAAGCTGAAAACCATCAACTGGAACGCCAGCGTCCAGCCGTTAGTCGCCAATATGGTGCAGTCGGCGGGCGTCAATCCGGGCAGCGTGCTGCTGGTGGATCGCATCAAAAACAGCACCAACGGCTCGCTGCAAACGGAAAAAGCCACGGCAGCGATTGAGAACGCGCTGGCGAATAACGGCAAGTTCAGCCTGGTCTCAAACGATCAGCTTAATCAGGCGAAGCAAACGCTCGGCCTGTCGCCAGAGGATAGCCTCAACTCGCGCAGCAAAGCGATTGGCCTGGCGCGCATCGTCAACGCGCAGTATGTGCTGTACAGCAACGCGCAGGGCGATGTGAAAGCCCCTGCGCTGCAAATGCAGCTGATGCTGGTGCAGACCGGCGAAATCATCTGGTCGGGCAACGGCGTTGCACAACCCTGATCCCCGGCTGCAGCATCTGGTTCAGCAACAATGGCCGACGGCGCAAGCTGCCGGTCATTTTTTCGCGCTGCCAGGACTGAGCGGTAACAGCGTACAGGTGCGCAGCGAGCAGGGCGATCTGCTGGCGCGCCGGACGCCGTCGCAGCCCATCCCGTTTGTCGATCGCCAGCGCGAATACCGCATCCTGCGTCAGCTGCGTACTACGGCGCTGGCGCCGCAGCCGCTGGCGTGGCAGGCGCCGTGGCTGCTGCAGCGCTGGCTGCCGGGCGAGGTGCTGTCGCCGGATCAGTTCAGCGCGCAGCGCGCAGCGGTGCTGACGCTGCTGCTGCGCCTGCATCACCAGCCGCTGACCGGTTATCGCTTACGGCTGGCACCGCTGCTGCAGCGCTACTGGCAGCTATGTCAGCAGCGGCACTGGCGCTGGCAGCGGCGCTTAAACCAGTTGCTGCAGCGCGGCGAACCGTCGCCGCTGCGGCTGGCACCGCTGCACATGGACGTCCACCCTGGCAATCTGATTGCCACACCGGATGGCCTGCGTTTAATTGACTGGGAATATGCTGCGGATGGCGATGTGGCGCTGGAGCTGGCCGCTGTCGGCGCGGTGGATGGCGCTGAACACGATTACTGGATAACCGACTATGCCGCCGAGGCGCGGCTGTCTGCAATGGCGCTGCGGCGTCAAAGCCGGCGCTGGCAGCCTTGGCTGCAGCTGCTGATGGCCAGCTGGTATCAGCTGCGCGCCGAGCAGAGCCACGACCAAACATTGCAACGGCTGGCGCAGGCCAGCTGGCAGGATCTTTAATTCAGGAACCGAAACATGACGATGACAACGCCCGGACCGCTGATGCTGGACGTCGAAGGCTACGAGCTGGACGCCGAAGAGCGCGAAATTCTGCAACATCCGCTGACAGGCGGACTGATCCTGTTCGCCCGCAACTTCCATGATGTTGCGCAGCTGGCGGAGCTGGTACGCCAGATTCGCGTGGCGTCGCGCAACCGGCTGCTGGTGGCGGTAGATCAGGAAGGCGGACGCGTGCAGCGCTTCCGCGACGGTTTTACTCAGCTGCCGGCGATGCAATCGTTCGCCGCGCTGCACGACATGGCGCGTGCTGGCGAGCTGGCGCAGCAGGCCGGCTGGCAAATGGCGGCGGAAATGATCGCCATGGATATCGATATCAGCTTTGCGCCGGTGCTGGATATCGGCCACATCAGCGCGGCCATCGGCGATCGCGCTTTCCACGCCGATCCGGCGATTGCGCTGCAGATGGCGCGCCAGTTTATCCACGGCATGCACGAAGCCGGCATGAAAACCACCGGCAAGCACTTCCCGGGCCACGGCGCGGTCAGCGCGGATTCGCACAAAGAGACACCGCGCGACACGCGCGATGCGGCCACGCTGCGCCAGCATGACATGGCAATCTTCCAGCAGCTGATTGATGAGCAGCTGCTGGATGCGGTGATGCCCGCGCATGTTATCTATACTGAAGTGGACCCGCTGCCGGCCAGTGGTTCGCCTTACTGGCTGCAAACGGTGCTGCGGCAGGAGCTGGGCTTCAACGGGGTGATCTTCTCAGACGATCTGTCGATGGAGGGCGCGGCGGTGATGGGCAGCTACGCGGAACGGGCTCAGCAGTCGCTGAACGCCGGCTGCGATATGATCCTGGTGTGCAATCAGCGTGCTGGCGCGGTGAGCGTGCTGGATAATTTGACGCCGATCCAGGCGACGCGCGTCACGCAGTTATACCATCAGGGACGTTTTGACCGTCAGAGTTTGCAGGCCAGCGAGCGCTGGCGGCAAAATCAGCGTCAGCTCAGTGACCTGCAGGATCGCTGGCTTGCGCACAAAGCGTCGGGCAGATAATCGCCGCTGCCCGGATCTCACTCCACGCTGAGGATAATCATGATCATCTATCTGCACGGTTTTGATTCCAACAGTCCGGGCAACCATGAAAAGGTGCTGCAGCTGCAGTTTATTGACCCGGACGTCAGACTAATCAGCTACAGCACCCGCCATCCGAAACACGACATGCAGTTTCTGCTGAAAGAGTGCGACAAACTGCTCCAGCAGGGCAGCGATGCGCATCCGTTGATTTGTGGCGTCGGCCTGGGCGGCTACTGGGCAGAACGCATCGGCTTCCTTTGCGGCATGCGCCAGGCGATATTCAATCCCAACCTGTTTCCCGATGAAAACATGGAAGGCAAGATCGACCGGCCGGAAGAGTATCTTGATATCGCCACCAAATGCGTCAGCAACTTCCGTGAAAAGAACCGCGACCGCTGCCTGACCATTTTGTCACGTCACGATGAAGCGCTGGATAATCAGCGCAGCGCGGCCGCATTGCACCCGTACTACGAAATCGTGTGGGACGAGGAGGCCAGCCACAAATTCAAAAATATTGCCCCGCATCTGCAACGCATCAAAGCGTTCAAAACCCTTGCCTGAGTGCTGCTGCGCCGTGTGATGCGGCGCACAAAACGTGTAACATTCTGATAATGCAGTGCAAAGATTGATGTACATCAATTTTCTTATGTCCGGATGATTATGCCGTGCTATTCTGCCCTCAGCTCGCGATTAAATGTCGCCAACCCTATGTTTATTAAGGTTTTATATAACCATTAATTAACTTTTGGTTTACAACTTTGAGGGGGTCTTCATTGACTACAAGCATGGAAAAAATCGTCATCGTCGGTGGCGGTGCCGGAGGGCTGGAGCTGGCAACGCAGCTCGGCCATAAACTCGGCCGCAAAAAAAAGGCGGAGATCATCCTGGTCGATCGTAACCACAGCCATCTGTGGAAACCGCTGCTGCATGAAGTGGCGACCGGTTCGATGGATGAAGGTATTGATGCGCTCAGCTATCTGGCGCATGCGCGCAACCACGGTTTCCAGTTCCAGCTGGGTTCGCTGACGCAAATTAATCGCGACACTAAAACCATTGAACTGGCTGAGATCCGCGACGCGGAGGGTGGGCTGCTGGTACCGCAGCGCGAACTGGCGTATGACCGTCTGGTGATGGCGCTGGGCAGCACCTCGAACGATTTCGGCACGCCAGGCGTGAAAGATCACTGCATCTTCCTCGACAACCCGCATCAGGCGCGTCGGTTCCATAATGAGATGCTCAACCTGTTCCTGCGCTTCTCTGCCAGCGAAGGGCAACTGCAGAAAGTCAATATCGCCATTGTCGGCGGCGGCGCGACCGGCGTCGAGCTGTCGGCAGAACTGTATAACGCAGTGAAACAATTGCACAGCTACGGCTATAAAGGTCTCGACAGCAACGCGCTCAACGTCACGCTGGTGGAAGCCGGCGAGCGTATTCTGCCTGCACTGCCACCGCGCATCTCCGCAGCGGCGCACCAGGAACTGAGCAAGCTTGGCGTGCGCGTACTGACGCAAACCATGGTCACCAGCGCAGCAGCCAACGGTCTGAATACCAAAGGGGGCGAATTCATCGAAGCCGATCTGATGGTGTGGGCGGCCGGTATTAAAGCGCCAGACTTCATGAAAGAGATTGGCGGGCTGGAGACCAACCGCATTAATCAGCTGGTGGTCAAAGAGACGCTGCAGACCACGCTGGACGACGACATTTACGCCATCGGCGACTGCGCCTCCTGCGCGCTGCCGGGCGGCGGATTCGTGCCGCCGCGCGCGCAGTCGGCGCACCAGATGGCGTCGCGAGCGCTGGAAAACATCCTCGCCCAGCGCAAAGGCAAGCCGCTCAAAGCCTACGTGTATAAAGATCACGGCTCGCTGGTGTCGCTGTCCCGCTTCAGTACCGTCGGCAGCCTGATGGGGAACCTGATGCGCGGTTCGATGATGGTGGAAGGGCGTATTGCGCGTTTTGTCTACATCTCCTTGTACCGTATGCACCAGATTGCGCTCCATGGATACTTCAAGACCGGTCTGATGATGCTGGTCGGCAGCCTCAACCGCGTGCTGCGTCCGCGTCTCAAACTGCATTAATCGCTGGCGGGCGGTCACCCCCGCCCGCTGCGTGCCCGGCTGCCGTAACCGGCTGATTGCCGTTCATTCAGCGCCAGGTTACGGTGCAATGACACTGCCGCTCAGAACTCTCCTAAAAGCTGGTCCTGCTGGCTTTCCGCTGCGTTTCCTCCATTAATCTGATGTTGCATTTTCGGACCATCTGTAAAACTTATGCCAACGAACACGGCGCGGCGCGCACGCCGGTTATGCCTCGGTAACCCGGGATCGGGTTGCGGCAGGAATGCGCGGTAACAACTTCAGGAGGACATTCCTGTGAATAAATCAATGTTAGCGGGTATTGGAATCGGCGTAGCAGCAGCGTTGGGCGTGGCCGCCGTCGCCAGCATGGATGTGTTTGATCGTGGCCCGCAGTATGCTCAGGTGCTTTCGGCAACGCCAATCAAAGAGAGCATCAAGCAACCGCGTCAGGAGTGCCGCAACGTTACCCTCACGCACCGTCGTCCGGTGCAGGATGAGAACCGCATCGCCGGTTCCGTACTGGGTGCCGTGGCCGGTGGGGTGATTGGTCACCAGTTCGGCGGTGGCCGCGGCCGGGATATCGCGACCGTAGCCGGTGCGCTGGCAGGCGGCTACGGCGGTAACCAGGTGCAGGGTGCGCTGCAGGATCGTGACACTTACACCACCAGCGAGCAGCGCTGCAAAACCGTGTACGATAAACAGGAAAAAATGCTGGGTTATGACGTGACCTATAAAATAGGCGACCAGCAGGGCAAAATCCGCATGGAGAATGACCCTGGCACCCGCATCCCGCTCGACCGTAATGGTCAGCTGATCCTGAATTCGAATCAGGCCTGATTGGGCAAAGCTACTTCACAGCAGCAGTAACAAAAAAAGCGCCGCAAGGCGCTTTTTTTATGCTCTGGCTACAGCACCGTACGCAGCAGCGCGTCGCATAGCGCTGCTGCGTAACGGCTGGGCGATCAAACCCGGTTCTTCGCCAGCTCGGCGACGAAATTCTGCACCCATTCCATGCGCGTTTTGCGTTCGCTGAGATCGCGGGTGAATTTCAGTCGTGTCGGGCCATCCAGCTTCCACTGCTTCGCATCTTTCTGCAGCAGGCCGATCAGCCAGCCGGGATCGACCTGATTCTGCGGCGCGAACTCAAAGAAGCCGCCTTTTTCGCTGGCTTCGATTTTGCGCAGCCCCAGCTGGCGCGCCACCAGGCGCAGCGCGGCGATGTCCAGCAGGTTACGCGCGGCGTCGGGCAGCTTGCCGAAGCGGTCAATCATCTCAATTTTCAGCTCGGCCAGCTCCTGTTCATCGGCCGCACTGGCGATGCGTTTGTACAGTGACAGGCGCGTATTGACGTCCGGAATAAAATCATCCGGCAGCAGGGCAGGCATGCGCAGCTCAATTTCGGTCTGATTGCTGGTGAGATCTTCCAGCGACGGTTCACGTCCGGCCTTCAGCGCATCCACCGCGTTTTCCAGCAGCTCCATGTAGAGCGTAAAGCCGATGGTTTCCATCTGGCCGCTCTGATCTTCACCCAGCAGCTCGCCGGCACCGCGAATCTCCAGATCGTGCGTCGCCAGCGCAAAGCCAGCGCCCAGATCCTCCAGCGAGGCAATCGCTTCCAGTCGCTTCTGGGCATCGGTGGTCATCGCCTTCGGATGCGGCGTCAGCAGCCAGGCATAGGCCTGATGATGCGAACGGCCGACGCGGCCACGCAGCTGATGCAGCTGCGCCAGACCGAAATGGTCGGCGCGCTCAATGATGATGGTATTGGCGCTGGGTACATCGATCCCGGTTTCGATGATGGTGGTGCACACCAGCACGTTGAAACGCTGGTGGTGGAAATCGTTCATCACCCGTTCCAGATCGCGCTCGCGCATCTGACCGTGGCCGATGGCGATGCGCGCTTCCGGCACCAGCTCGGCCAGCCGCTGTGCCGCTTTCTCGATGTTCTCGACGTCGTTGTAGAGATAGTAAACCTGGCCGCCGCGCAGCACTTCACGCAGGATCGCTTCGCGCACCACCAGGCTGTCATACTCGCGCACGAAGGTTTTCACCGCCAGACGGCGCGCCGGTGGCGTGGCGATAATCGACAGATCGCGCATGCCGCTCATCGCCATGTTCAGAGTACGCGGAATCGGCGTTGCGGTGAGCGTCAGAATATCGACGTCAGCGCGCATCGCTTTAATGCGCTCTTTGTGACGCACGCCGAAACGATGCTCTTCATCGACGATCAGCAAACCGAGATCGCGCCACTTCAGATCGCTCATCAGCAGCTTGTGGGTGCCGATCAGAATATCAATTTTGCCCTCGCTGGCCTGTTCCAGCACCTGCGCCTGCTCTTTGGCGCTGCGGAAGCGCGACAGCATCTCAATGCGCACCGGCCAGTTGGCGAAGCGGTCGCGGAAGTTGTCGTAATGCTGCTGCGCCAGCAGGGTGGTTGGCACCAGCACCGCCACCTGTTTGCCGTTCTCCACCGCAAGGAAGGCAGCGCGCATCGCCACTTCGGTTTTACCAAAGCCAACATCGCCGCACACCAGGCGGTCCATGGCCAGCGGCTGGCACATATCGCTGAGCACGGCGTTAATTGCCTGCGCCTGATCCGGCGTGGTTTCAAACGGAAAACCTTCGCAGAACAGCTGATACTGCTCGCGGTCGTGCTTAAAGGCAAAGCCGGCCTTGGCCGCGCGCTGGGCGTAGATGTCCAGCAGTTCAGCGGCCACGTCACGGACTTTCTCCGCCGCTCTCTGCCGCGCGCGTGACCAGGCATCGCTGCCCAGTTTGTGCAGCGGCGCATTTTCATCGGCGCCGCCGGCGTAACGGCTGATCAGATGCAACGATGACACCGGAACGTAAAGTTTGGCATCGCCGGCATAGGAGAGCATCAGATACTCGGCCACGATACCGCCGGCTTCCAGCGTGGTCAGGCCGATGTAGCGCCCCACACCGTGTTCAAGATGCACCACCGGCTGGCCCGGGTGCAGCTCGGCGAGGTTACGAATCAGTACATCCGGATTGATGGTGCGGCGATTGTCCTGACGCCGCCGGCTGACGCGCTCGCCGAGCAGATCGCTTTCGCAAATCAGCGCGCGCTGGCGCTGGGTGTCGATAAAACCGCGCTCGCTGGCGCCAATCATCAGGCTGTACGGCTGCTCATCGGCCTGCTCGAAGTGATCGATCGGCTGCGGGCGCAGTTTGATGCGGGACAGCAGCTCCTGCAGGCTCTCACGGCGACCTTCGCTTTCTACCGAGAAAATCACCTGACCGGTAAACTGTTCGAGGAACTGACGCAGCAGATCGAGCGGCGCTTTGGCCTGCGCCTGCACCGTCAGCTCCGGCAATGGCTGATAGCCCAGATTACTGTTCGCGGCTTTCTCCGGCAGCGTTTCAGCGCTGAGCTGCATGCGCGGCCAGTTTTTCAGCTCGCTGAGCAGCGCATCCGGGCGCAGCCACAGCGTGGCCGGCTCCAGCAGCGGGCGCATAGGATCGATGCGGCGATTTTCATAGCGTGCGTTAGCATCCTGCCAGAAACGTTCAGCGCTGGCGTGCAGATCGCCGCTGTTCAGCACCAGCGTGCTGGCGGGCAGATAGCTAAACAGGGTAGGCAGTTCCTGCTCGAAAAACAGCGGCTGCCAGTACTCAATCCCGGCCGGCAGCGTGCCTTTGCTCACCTGCTGATAGACGTGCTCAGGTTCGCGCCGCACGTCGAAGGTTTCACGCCAGCGGCTGCGGAACAGCTCAATGGCCGCTTTGTCAGTGGGAAATTCATGCGCCGGCAGCAGGTTAATGGCGCTCACCGCCTCCAGCGTGCGCTGTGAATCGACGTCAAACAGGCGCAGGCTGTCGATCTCATCATCAAAGAAATCGATGCGGTAAGGCTGATCGCTGCCCATCGGGAACAGGTCGAGCAACGCGCCGCGCGTCGCGTACTCGCCATGCTCCATCACCTGATCGACATGGCGATAACCGGCCTGCTCCAGCTGGTCGCGCAGCGCATCGCGCGACAGCTTCTGGCCCTGCTGCATCACCAGCGCATGGCCGTGCAGGAAGCTGTGCGGGCAAACGCGCTGCATCAGCGTGTTAACCGGCAGAATCAGCATGCCGCGCGTCAGGGTGGGCAGCTGGTACAGGGTGGAGAGACGGGCGGAGATAATGTCCTGATGGGGCGAGAAGCTGTCGTAGGGCAGCGTTTCCCAGTCAGCAAGATTGGTGACCGGCAGATCGGTAAACTGTCTGATCTCCTCCTGCAGTCGCAGGGCCGATTGCATATCCGGGGTAATCATCAGCACCGGACCGTGGTGGCGTTCGGTGATGCTGGCACACTCAACCGCCTGCGCGGCGCCGACCAGCTGACCGAGCTGACGATGGTCGCCTGCTTTAGCAGGCAGGGTATAACGACGCTGTTCCGACATAAGGTCCGACATTCTCTCCTCAGTTTCCAGGGCGTCATCATTCCACATTCCGCCGTGAGGATCATCTCTCCTTTCTGAGTTTATGTCAGGGTGCATGAATGCGCACCTTACATCAGCGGCACCCTGAAGGGACGCCAGTATGGCCGGTCGCCAGGTCGTCATTGATGGCGACCTGGCCGCGTCACGTTATTTACTGGATTGCTGTGTGTAGTGCATGCGAGGACGATCCACATTGGCCCATGACAGCTCGCGCTCGACATGGTAGCTGTTGTTGCCATCGTCCCACTTCACATAATAACCGGTTAGCGCGTCTCCCTGCTCAAAGACATTGACCACTTCGCCTTTGATCTCGCCAGATTTATGTTTAACGATACTGCCCTTAGGAAACCTGCTCATGGTAAGAACCTCCGTACTGCGCTTACTGTGATGCGAAAACCGGTACTGCAAGCTAAGTCTAACCCACCTGCTGACGAATAATCGTACTAATAGCGTCACTATTTTGTCGTAATTTTGTGCATTGTCGCGCAGGAGGACGCATTTTGACGCAACTTTGCAACTGACTCAGCGGGTTAGAGGTTTCATAAAGCAGACGGCTCCTTTATCATCGCTCTACTTAATTTTGGGCAACGGCCAAGACGGATCTCATGTATCAACCAGTCGCGTTATTCATCGGTTTGCGCTACATGCGTGGACGTGCTTCAGACCGTTTCGGTCGTTTCGTCTCCTGGCTCTCGACTATTGGTATCACGCTCGGCGTGCTGGCACTGGTGACGGTGCTGTCGGTGATGAACGGCTTTGAGCGCGAGCTGGAAGGCAACATTCTCGGCCTGATGCCGCAGGCGCTGGTGACCAGCGACACCGGCAGCATCAATCCGCAGCAGATGCGCGCACAGGATCTCAAACTGCAGGGCGTGACGCGTATTGCGCCGCTGACCACCGCCGATGTGGTGTTGCAGAGTGCGCGCAACGTGTCGGTGGGCGTGATGCTGGGCATCAATCCCGACGAACAGGATCCGCTGACGCCTTATCTGGTCAACACCCAGCAGAGCGTGCTGCAGCCGGGGCAGTATAAGGTCATTCTCGGTGAACTGCTGGCCCAGCAGCTGGGTGTGAAGCGCGGCGATCAGCTGCGCCTGATGGTGCCATCGGTCAGTCAGTTTACCCCGGTGGGGCGCGTGCCGAGCCAGCGCATCTTTACCGTTGCCGGTACCTACGCGGCCAATAGCGAAGTCGATGGCTATCAGATTCTGGTGAACCAGCAGGATGCCTCGCGCGTGATGCGCTATCCGCTCGGCAACATTACCGGCTGGCGCCTGTGGCTGGATAAGCCGCTGAATGTCGATGCGCTGAGTCAGCAGCCGCTGCCGCAGGGGCTGACGTGGAAAGACTGGCGCGAACGCAAGGGCGACCTGTTCCAGGCGGTGCGCATGGAGAAAAACATGATGGGGCTGCTGCTCAGCCTGATCATCGCCGTGGCCGCTTTTAACATCATCACCTCGCTGGGCCTGCTGATCATGGAGAAGCAAGCGGAAGTGGCGATCCTGCAAACCCAGGGCTTAACGCGGCGGCAAATCGTCGCGGTATTTATGGTGCAGGGCGCCAGCGCCGGCATTATCGGCGCGCTGCTCGGTACGCTGCTGGGCGTGCTGCTGGCCAGCCAGCTCAATAATTTAATGCCGGTGATCGGCCTGTTCCTTGATGGCGCCGCGCTGCCGGTAGATATCAATGTCTGGCAGGTGATCACTATTGCGCTGGTCTCGATGGCCGTGGCGCTGCTCTCTACCCTCTATCCGTCATGGCGCGCTGCCGCCGTTCAACCCGCTGAGGCTTTACGTTATGAGTAATACCCCTTTGTTGCAGTGTCGTGACCTGTGCAAACGCTATCAGGAAGGCAGCGTGCAGACCGATGTGCTGCGCAATGTGGCTTTTAGCCTGCAGCCGGGCGAACTGACGGCCATCGTCGGCAGCTCCGGCTCCGGCAAAAGTACCTTACTGCACCTGCTGGGCGGGCTGGATGCACCGACCTCCGGTGACGTGGTGTTTGACGGGAAATCGCTTAACGCCATGTCGTCGGCGGCCAAAGCAGAGTTGCGCAACCGGGAACTCGGCTTCATTTATCAGTTTCACCATTTGCTGCCGGACTTCAGCGCGCTGGAGAACGTAGCCATGCCGCTGTTGATTGGCAAAACCGGCAAAGCCGAAGCGGAAGCGCGCGCACGCGAGATGCTGGCGGCGGTTGGTCTGGAAAAGCGCGCGGCGCACCGGCCTTCTGAGCTGTCGGGCGGTGAGCGTCAGCGCGTGGCGATTGCCAGGGCGCTGGTGAACCGGCCGCGGCTGGTGATGGCCGATGAGCCCACCGGTAATCTCGATGCGCGCAACGCCGATGCCATTTTTGAACTGCTCGGCGAGCTCAACGTGCAGCAGGGCACCGCGTTTCTGGTGGTGACGCATGACCTCAACCTGGCGAAGCGCCTGAGCCGTCAGATGGAAATGCGCGACGGCCAGCTGAGCGATCACCTGACGCTGGGAGCGATCTGATGGCGTCCTCTTTATCCCTGCTGCTCGGGCTGCGCTTCAGCCGCGGCCGGCGGCGCGGCGGCATGGTGTCGCTGATCTCCATCATCTCGACCATCGGCATTGCGCTTGGCGTGGCGGTGCTGATCATCGGGCTGAGCGCGATGAACGGTTTCGAGCGGGAGCTCAACAACCGCATTCTGGCCGTGGTACCGCACGGCGAAATTGAGGCGGTTAACCAGCCATTTCGCAACTGGCAGCCGATGATTGCGCCCATCGAACAGGTGCCAGGCATCGCCGCGGCGGCGCCTTACGTTAACTTTACCGGATTGATTGAGAGCGGTGCGAAGCTGCAGGCGCTGCAGGTGAAGGGCGTTGATCCGCAGCAGGAGCCGCGCCTCAGCGCGCTGCCGCGTTTTGTCAGCGGCGATGCCTGGTCGCAGTTCAGCGCCGGCAGGCAGCAGATCATTCTGGGCGGCGGCATCGCCAAATCGCTCAACGTGAAGCAGGGCGACTGGATCACCATCATGATCCCGAATAATGATGGCGAGAACAAACTGCTGCAGCCAAAACGCATTCGTCTGCAGGTGAGCGGTATTCTGCAGCTGAGCGGCATGCTGGATCACAGTCTGGCGCTGGTGCCGCTGGCCGATGCGCAAAAGTATCTGGATCTGGGCGACAGCGTCAGCGGCATTGCGCTGAAGATGATCGATCCGTTCCAGGCACAGAAGCTGGTGCGCGATGCCGGCGAAGCCACCCACTCCTATGTCACCATCCGCAGCTGGATTGGCACTTACGGCTACATGTATCGTGACATCCAGATGATTCGCGCCATCATGTATCTGGCGATGGTGCTGGTGATTGGCGTGGCCTGCTTTAATATCGTGTCGACGCTGGTGATGGCGGTGAAGGACAAGAGCAGCGATATCGCCGTGCTGCGCACGCTGGGCGCGAAAGACGGCCTGATTCGTGCCATCTTTATCTGGTATGGCCTGCTGGCCGGGCTGCTGGGCAGCGTCAGCGGTGTGGTGGTTGGCGTGCTGGTGGCGCTTAATCTGACGCCGGTGATGCGCGTAGTGGAGCACTTTACCGGGCATCAGCTGCTGGCGGGCGACATCTACTTTATCGACTTTCTGCCGTCTGAGCTGCACTGGCTGGATGTGGCCATCGTGCTGGCGACGGCGATTGGCCTGAGCCTGATTGCCAGCTGGTATCCGGCGCGGCGCGCCAGCCGCATCGATCCTGCCCGCGTGCTGAGCGGTCAGTAAAGACAAAACACGCAGCCGCCTTCGCGGCTGCGCACATTTTCAGCGTCTGCGGCATGCAGCCGTCATACCCAGCCGCTATTATCGGGTCTGAGTAACCCGGAAAACACCCGCAGCGCGGCGTTCAGCGCCGCAGATTAAGGAGCCTTTATGCGCCAACCGCGCCGCCGCCTTCGACTCGCCCGCTACAAAAAGAACCGCCGCAAAGTGCATCAGCGCTTTCGCCAGCGCATCTTTGAGCGCGATCGTCAGGTCGAACTTGCCGCCCATCCGCAGCCGCACGTGGTGGTGCTGACCGGTGCCGGAATTTCGGCAGAATCCGGCATTCGCACGTTCCGCGCGGAAGATGGCCTGTGGGAAGAGCATCGCGTGGAAGATGTGGCGACGCCCGAAGGCTTTCGCCGCGATCCGGCGCTGGTGCAGGGGTTCTACAACGCGCGCCGGCGTCAGCTGCAGCAGCCAGAAATCCAGCCTAACGCGGCGCACAAAGCGCTGGCCGAACTGGAGCAGGTGCTGGGCGATAATTTCCTGCTGGTGACACAGAATATCGATAACCTGCACGAGCGCGCCGGCAGCCAGCGTGTGCTGCATATGCACGGTGAATTACTGAAGGTGCGCTGTAAGCACAGCGGTCAGGTGCTGGCGTGGACGGAGGATGTCGGTCCGGACGATCGCTGTACCTGCTGCCAGTTCCCGTCGCGGCTGCGTCCGCACGTGGTGTGGTTTGGTGAAATGCCGCTCGGCATGGAGGAGATTTATCAGGCGCTGGAACAGGCCGATCTGTTTATCGCCATCGGCACCTCAGGCCACGTCTATCCGGCGGCAGGATTTGTGCACGAGGCGAAACTGCAGGGGGCGCATACCGTGGAGCTGAATCTGGCCCCCAGTCAGGTCGGTAACGAATTCGCTGAAGCGCATTACGGCTTAGCCAGCGAAGTGGTGCCCGAATTCGTGCATACTTTTTTGCGCGGCTTGTATAAATAGTCAGTGCGCTGCGCGTTTCCCCTCATCCCGGCCTTCTCCCGGCGGGAGAAGGGGAAAAACGCGCCCGACTGAAACTCAGCTAAAACCGGCACGAATGAACCCTCTCCCTCTGGGAGAGGGCAGGGTGAGGGCCAGGCCGCACAACCTCCACCTCAGAACCTCACCGTCCCGCTTTCAGCTTCTGGAACAGCGTTTCGTACTGCACGCTGGCGGCACCGACATCGTTCTGCCACTCGCCGTTTTTGATCACTTCAGCCGGCGGATAGAGTGACGGATCGCTGGCCACCTCGGGCGGCAGCAGCTTTCTTGCCGCCAGGTTGGGCGTCGGATAACCGATGGTTTCCGCCACTTTAGCCGCCACATCCGGGCGCAGCAGGAAGTTAATCAGCTTCAGCGCGCCCGCTTTATTTTTCGCATTCGCCGGGATCGCCAGGTTATCCATCCAGAAAATCCCGCCCTCTTTCGGCCAGATAATCTGCAGCGGCGTGCCAGCCTGGCGCGCCACCCAGGCGGAGCCATTCCAGATCATGCCGACGTTGACTTCGCCTTCCATAAACGGATTGCCGGGATTATCCGAGTTGAACGCCAGCACGTTCGGCATCAGCTTTTTCAGCTCTTCATAGGCGGCTTCAATCTGTTTTGGATCCTGCGTATTACCGGAGTAGCCGAGCTTGCGCAGCGCCATCTGGAACACTTCACGCGCGTCATCGGTCAGCAGCAGGCTCTGCTTATACTGTGGTTTCCACAGATCGGCCCATTGGGTCAGGGTTTTCGCATCCACCTCGTCGGTATTCACGCCAATGGCGGTTGCGCCCCAGATATAGGGAATGGAATAGTCGTTGTTCGGATCAAACGGCTTGTTCAGCAGGTCGGGATCGAGGTTGCGGAAGTTGCTCAGCTGTGACTTGTCGATCTTCTGCAGCATGCCCTCGTTGCGCATTTTGGCGATGAAGTAGGTCGACGGCACCACCAGATCGTAAGCGCCCGCTTTCCAGGTTTTCAGCTTGGCGTACATGCTTTCATTGGATTCATAGGTGGAATAAATCACTTTGATGCCGGTCTCTTTGGTGAACTGCTCCAGCAGCCCGGGCGGCACATATTCGGTCCAGTTATAGAAGTAAAGCGTGTTGTTGTCATCCGCCTGAGCGCTTTGCATACCCAGTGCCAGCGCCCCAGCCGCCAGCCAGTGAGACCACTTTTTCATCGGTTATCCTCTATTTGGTTTTATCACGCAGCAACAGCTGACTGGCTGCCACCAGCAGCAGCGACAGCAGCATCAAAATGGTAGCCAGCGCGTTCACCTCCGGCGACACGCCCACTTTCACCATGGAATAAATTTTCAGCGGCAAAATTTCGAAGCCGGGACCGGTGACAAATGACGACACCACCACATCATCCATCGACAGGGTGAAACTCAGCAGCCAGCCCGCGGCCACTGCCGGCAGCGCCAGCGGCAGCAAAATTTTACGCAGAATAGTCACTTCGCTGGCGCCGAGATCTTTTGCCGCCTCCAGCATGCGCACGTCAAAGCCTTTCAGGCGCGAATAGACGGTAATCACCACAAACGGCAGGCAGAAAGTGATGTGGGAAAACAGCAGCGACCAGAAGCCGAGCGAAATCCCCAGCAGCATAAACAGCACCAGCAGCGAAATCGCCATCACGATATCCGGCGACATCATCACCACAAATAGCATACCGCTGACAAACGGCTTGCCGCGAAAACGGTAGCGGTACAGCGCCACGGCGGTGAGTGAGCCGATCAGCGTTGCGCAGCTGGCCGACAGCACGCCCATGATCAGCGAATGCTGCGCCGCCTGAATCAGGCTGTCGTTATTGACCAGCAGGCGATACCACTGGGTGCTGAAGCCCTGCCAGTTGATGCCGAAGCGCGAGGCATTAAAGGAGTTGACGATCAGGATGATGATCGGAATGTAGAACCAGGCATAAATCACGGCCATGAAGCCGTAGCGTAATCCGCGCGCCATCATTGCAATGCCGCCTTGTGATTCAGCAGACGCGCTGCGCGCCAGTAAACCAGCAGCATCAGCCCCATCAGCAGCGTCATGACAATGCTGGTGGCGGCACCAAACGGCCAGTCACGAATATTGAGGAACTGGCTTTTGATTACGTTACCGATCAATAGGTTCTTTGCTCCGCCCATTAAATCCGCTACGTAGAACAACCCCATCGCCGGGATAAATACCAGTAGCGCGCCGGCAACGATACCGGGCAGGGTCAGCGGCAAAATGATACGGATGAAGGTCTGTAGCCTGCTGGCGCCAAGATCGCGCGCCGCTTCCAGGCAGGATTTATCCAGCTTCTCAAGGCTGGAGTAGAGCGGCAGTACCATAAACGGCAGCAGAATATAGATCAGCCCGAGGATCACCGCTTCCGGGGTAAACATGATGCGAAACGGCTTGTCGATGACGCCGAGCCACAGCAGAAATTCATTGAGCCAGCCGCGCGTGCTGAGAAAAATTTTCAGACCATAAATGCGAATCAGAGAGTTGGTCCAGAACGGCACAATCAGCAGAAACAGCATCAGCGGACGCAGACGCGCCGGCAGTCTGGTCAGGCACCAGGCAAAAGGGTAGCCGAGCAGCAGGCAGCACAGCGTGGCGATGCAGGCCATGTTGAGCGAGTGCAGTAGCACGTCGGCATACAGCGGATCGAGGAGCCGGCCGTAGTTGTTCAGGGTGAACACCATGCTGACAAAGTGCGCGTCGTCGCGCGTCAGAAAACTGGTGACGAAGATCATCAGATTCGGCAGCAACACGAACAGCGTCAGCCAGCCGACGATCAGCGCCACAATGGCTTTCTGCAGACGATTACGCATCCGTTTCATACGGCAGCACCACCTCCCAGTTTGGCACCCAGCTGACCGCCATTTTCTGATTCAGCGAGTGGTCAAAATCCGGATCGTCCTCATTAAAGAACTCGCTGACGGTGAGCAGCTTGCCGTTCTCCAGTTCGACGGTAGATTCCAGCGTCATGCCTTTATAGTTGCGTTCGCGCACATAGCCGATCAGGTTTTCGCTGCGGCTGTCGTGATCGATCTCCTCAACGCGCAAATCTTCCGGTCGCAGCAGCACATGCAGCCGATCGCCAGGTTTGACCGGGAACGGGCAGTGAATATCACACTCGCGGCCTTCGACGCGAGCGCGTACCTGCGGCGCTTGCGCGCTGCCGATCACTTCCGCATCAAACACGTTGATTTCGCCAATGAAGCGCGCCACAAACAGGTTCGCGGGCTCTTCGTAGATCTCGCGCGGCGTGCCGTCCTGCTCGATGCGCCCATCGCGCATCACCACGATGCGATCGGACATGGTCAGCGCTTCTTCCTGATCGTGCGTGACAAACACAAACGTGATGCCCAGCTTGCGCTGCAGCGCTTTTAGCTCGTTTTGCATCTGGCGGCGCAGTTTGTAATCCAGCGCGGAGAGCGACTCATCAAGCAGCAGCACTTTGGGCCGGTTGACCACCGCCCGCGCAATCGCCACGCGCTGCTGCTGGCCGCCGGAGAGCTGATGCGGCCGGCGCGCGGCAAAGCTTTCCAGCTGCACCATCGCCAGCGCCTCGTTGACGCGCTGCGTCAGCTCTGGCGTCGGGGTTTTCTGCATGCGCAGGCCAAACGCGACGTTTTCAAACACCGACATGTGCGGAAACAGCGCGTAGCTCTGAAACACGGTATTGATATGGCGATGCTCGGCGGGCGTTTCAGTGATGTCGCTCTCATCCAGATGGATACGTCCGCTGTCGGCGTTTTCCAGCCCGGCGATCAGGCGCAGAATCGTGGTCTTACCGCAGCCGGAGGGGCCAAGCAGGGTGATAAATTCGCCATGACCGATGGTCAGGTCAAAATCCGGGATGATGGTTTTGCCATCGAAAGCTTTACTGATGCCAGAAAGCGTAACCAGCGCCTGCTGCGCGCGTGTTTGCGTCATTTTAGTCACTCAGTCTGATGAGAATCAGGTTACAGCATAGCCGCCGGCGACAGCTTGCCGTGATGAAGGGCGCGATAATACCTGAAAAATGCGCCATTGCCATGTTCAGACACGGAATAACCTTGAAAAGTCTGCAAATTGCTGGAGTATGCTCATCGGGCCAGCCGGACGGGTGGCTGGCAGGGCGAATTTCAGCGCACGATTGGGCTGAGAGGGCTAACCTGAAGGATAATGATTTGACGCAACATGGCGATAATCAGGCCCCATGATAATAATGCAGGTTCTTTAGAGGGATGACAGATGGATCAATTACTTGAGCGTTTTCTCAGTTATGTGGCAGTAGAAACTCAGGCAAAACCTCAGGCGCGGCAGGTGCCGAGCAGCGAAGGGCAGTGGACGCTGGCGCGTCAGTTACAGGAAGAGCTTATTGCGCTGGGTTTTGTGGACGTCACCTTAA
This sequence comes from gamma proteobacterium symbiont of Axiagastus rosmarus, assembly GCF_059730925.1. Taxonomy (NCBI): domain Bacteria; kingdom Pseudomonadati; phylum Pseudomonadota; class Gammaproteobacteria; species gamma proteobacterium symbiont of Axiagastus rosmarus. The sequence goes on along the minus strand of NZ_AP035925.1, from coordinate 2,460,602 downwards.
GCGATCATTGCTGTGTGATGGGCACCCTGCCGGCAAACGTCGACTGGCCGACGCCGGTGATCGGTTTTATTTCCCACATGGATACCTCGCCGGATTTCACCGCGAAAAATGTCAATCCGCAGATCATTGAAAACTATCGTGGCGGCGACATCGCGCTGGGCAACGGGGATGAAGTGCTCTCACCAGTGATGTTCCCGGTGCTGCACAAGCTGACCGGGCATACGCTGATCACCACCGACGGTAAAACGCTGCTGGGCGCTGATGATAAAGCCGGTATCGCTGAGATCATGACGGCAATGGCCGAGCTGGCCAAAGGGGATGTGCCGCACGGCGCCATTCGCGTGGCCTTTACTCCGGATGAAGAGATAGGTCGCGGCACGTCGCACTTCGACGTTGAAGGATTCGCGGCTGACTGGGCTTATACCGTTGACGGCAGCGATCTCGGCGAGTTTGAGTTCGAAAACTTTAATGCCGCGACGGCGCTGGTCAAAATCACCGGCAACAACGTGCATCCCGGCAGTGCGAAAAACGTGATGGTGAACGCGCTGGACCTGGCAATGCGTTTCCACGCCGAGCTGCCTGCCAAAGAGAAGCCGCAGTTTACCGACGGCTATGAAGGCTTTTTCCACCTGCACACCATTAAGGGATCGGTAGAGCACGCCGAGCTGATGTACCTGATTCGCGATTTTGATGCCGACAGCTACGAACAGCGTAAGCAGCTGCTGCAGGAGATTGGCCGCCGCGTCAGTAAAGGTCTGCAGGCTGAGTGCTCCATCAAGGTGGAGATCAGCGACAGCTATCGCAATATGCGGGAGAAGGTGGAACCGCATCCGCACATCATTGAGCTGGCGCTGCAGGCGATGCGCGACTGCGGTATCGAGCCGAACGTGAAGCCGATCCGCGGCGGCACCGACGGATCGGCGCTGTCATGGAAAGGACTGCCGTGTCCGAATCTGTTTACCGGCGGCTACAATTACCATGGTAAACATGAGTTTGCGTCGCTAAATGTAATGGCGAAGTCGGTTGAGGTGATTGTGCGTCTGGCCGCGCTCGCGGCGGAGAAGAAGTAGGGCGGAGAGGGGCTTGCCCTCACCCTAACCCTCTCCCGCTCGCGGGAGAGGGGACCGATCGAGCGGGTATCAGGTTTTGTTTATTGCCTTAACTCCTGTTTATGCCCCTGTTTTTTTACGCATCTTATGGCCTGCGCTTTACTGCAATCATCGCGCGGTTTTCTCCCGCGGGCGGGAGAGGAGACCGATCGAGCGAGAATCAGGCTCTTCATTTGCCCATGCCGTCGCCGGCGCTTTACTGCAATCGTCGCGCGGTTTTCTCCCTCTCCCGCGGGCGGGAGAGGGCCGGGGTGAGGGAAACGGGCGCAGAGGACCTGATCAACTCAATCAGCAAAAAACCAGTACCCGCTGTTCACCAGTGCCGCCAGCTGAGCCAGCAGCGAAGGGTCATCCAGCGCATCGCCGAAATCTTCCAGCGTCAATACGTGTTTGTGTGCCAGCGCAGCCAGTACCGACGGATGTGCGCACTCGACGCGCTCACCGTTGACGTACACCGCGTCGCCCAGCGTCAGCACGCGCAGGCCGCCGAGGCGCGTTAGCGCATCACCCTGCTGCAGCGCGTCATAAATCTCATCCGGCTGATACGGCGGTTCCGGCGGTGCCACATCCAGCTCGTGACGCGACTGGGAAATAAATTCGCCAAACCACTGGTTAAACTGCTCCGGCTGATTAATTACATCCAGCATCACCTTGCGGATCCCTTCTACTTCCGACGGCAGAATCTGCGATGGGCAGTCACGCGCCGGCACATCCGGATCGCTGAAGCGGTAGCTGCCCAGCTCATGCGCCAGCATGTAATCCGCAAAGCCGCTGATCAGCTCGCGTCCGTTAGGTGCGCGGAAGCCGACTGAATAGTTGAGCGCGTTCTCCAGCGAATAGCCTTCGTGCGGGAAACCCGGTGGAATATAGAGAATGTCGCCCGGTTCCAGCTCTTCATCGATGATGGCGTCGAACGGTTCAACCTGCAGCAGGTCCGGATGCGGGCAGTGCTGTTTCATCGGCACTTTTTCGCCCACGCGCCAGCGACGGCGGCCAGTGCCCTGAATAATAAACACGTCGTATTGATCAAAGTGCGGGCCTACGCCGCCGCCCGGCACTGCGAACGAGATCATCAGGTCGTCGATACGCCAGTCGGGCAGAAAGCGGAACGGGCGCATCAGCGCAGCAGAAGGTTCATGCCAGTGGTTCACCGCCTGTACCAGCAGCGACCAGTTGCTTTCACCCAGGTGATCGTAGCTTTCAAACGGACCATGGCTGACCTGCCACTTGCCGTTGTTGTGGCTGACGAGGCGGCTGTCCACCTCGTTTTCCATTGCCAGACCGGCCAGCTCATCCGGAGAAATCGGATCAATGAAGTTTTTGAAACCCCGTTTCAGGACCACCGGGCGTTTTTGCCAGTAGCGCTGAATAAAGTCGGGCCAGTTGATGTCGAGCTGATAGTCCATGCGAGGATTCCGGTTAGGGCCATAATTGCTGCCAAGTATAACAGCCCGCGCCCGGTTCTACTCGCGGTGATGTTCAACTTCCTGCCGCTGAAAAATCACCTCCATGCGTGCGCCGCCGAGCGGGCTGGTCGTGGCGATTACCTGACCGGCATACTGCTCGAGAATATCGCGCACTACTGCCAGTCCCAGTCCCTGACCGGGACGCAGCGTATCGGCACGCTGGCCGCGCACAAAGATCAGATCGCGCTTGCTTTCGGGAATGCCGGGGCCGTCGTCATCAATGAACAGATGCAGCGCGTTTTCCGTCTGGCGCGCGCTGACCTCAATAAATTCGAGGCAGTATTTGCAGGCGTTATCCAGCACGTTGCCCAGCACTTCCATAAAGTCATTTTGATCGCCGATAAAGGTCAGCTCCGGCGAAATATCCAGCGTGATCTCAACGCCCTTGCGCTGATACACCTTATTGAGCGCGGAACACAGGCTATCCAGCAGGGCCGAGACCGAATGCAGATCGCGCTGCAGCGGGTTGTGATCCGCCTGCATACTGGCGCGATGCAGGTAGTAGCCAATCTGCTGCGAGATGCGGCTGATCTGTTCGAGCATGACCGGCTCAGCCTGTTCGATGGTCAGCTCTTTGCCACCGCGCAGCGAGCGCAGCGTGCTTTGCAGCACCGCCAGCGGCGTTTTCAGGCTGTGCGTCAAATCCGACAGCGTGGTGCGATAGCGCGTGTAGCGCTGCCGTTCGTTGGTGAGCAACAGATTGAGATTGCGCACCAGGCTGCGCAGCTCCTGCGGCGGGTTGTCGTCGAGATTTTCCCGGTGGCCGGTTTCCAGCTCGCGTACCTGTGAAGTCAGGTGGCCAATCGGACGCAGGCTCCAGTGTGCCGCCAGCCACAGCAGCGGAATCACCAGCAGCAGATTGGCCGCCAGCACATAGCTAAACCACGACCACACCACGTCTGAGTGCTGCAGCTCCTGCGGGATCGAGTCCACCACCACAATGGTCAGCGCCGGCAAATTGGTGGTCGCGTCGTAGCGGTTCACTGCCACCGAGTGGGTGAAGGTGTCGTTGCTGTCACTGTCCAGCGCGTGCAGCCGCTGCTGTGCCTGCGGATTGTTACCCATCGCCGCCATACTGGTGCGATTGCTGGTATCGATCTCGTAAAAGTCTGGCTTCATCAGCCAGTCGCGGCGAATGTTTTTGCGGATTTCCGGCACGTCGCGCTGCTGCCACAGCAGCTTACCGCGCTCGTCATAGATGAACACCAACGTCGGGAAATTGAGCGTCATGCGTTCCGGCTGGGCGATGGTGAGCTTATTGTCTTTCCACTGCGCGAGGGTGAAGAACAAATTGCTCTCGCCGCGCATCACGCGATAGGTATTTTTATCAAAGCTGACGACATAGCCAATGACCGCCACCATGCCATACGACAGCGACAAAAACAGCACGATCGCCGCCGTCGCCAGCAGGAAACGCGCGCGCAAGGAGAAAGGGCGCTGACGGCGGAGCAGCTTCATAAATCAGAGATCAAAGCGGTATCCCTGGCCACGCACGGTGTTGATCACTTCGGTCGGGTGCAGCGCGAGAATTTTTTTACGCAGCCGCCCCATCAGTACATCAATGGTGTGGCTTTCGCGCAGTTCCGCATCGGGATACAGCTGCAGCATCAGCGAGTCTTTGCTGACCACTTTACCGGCATTGCGGATCAGTGTTTCAACAATGGTGTACTCAAACGCGGTCAGCTTGACCGGCGCGTCATTCACCGTAAGCTCGCGGCGCGACAGGTCAACCTGGAACGGCGGCATGGAGATAATTTGCGAGGCGTGTCCGCTGTTGCGGCGCATCAGCGCCTGTAAGCGGGCGGCGACCTCTTCAATGTGGAACGGCTTGGTCACGTAGTCATCGGCACCGGCTTCCAGCGCTTCAACTTTCGCCTGCCAGCCTTCGCGCGCGGTCAGCACCAGAATCGGCTGACGAATGGCATCGCCACGCCAGCGGCGAATCAGCGACATGCCGTCTTCGTCGGGCAGGCCGAGATCGACCAGCGCGATATCGGGAATGTGTTCCTGCAGGAAATAGTCGGCTTCTTTGGCGTCTTCGGCGGCATCCACCTGATGACCCATGTCACGTAACTGGACTGCGAGGTGATGGCGCAGCAGGGCATTATCTTCCACAACCAGAACACGCATAGAATTTCCTTACCTTCAACTCAGTGATGATGGCGAAAAGTATACGCTACGCCAGCTAAACCGCAGATTAACACTCCGCTGTGATGCACTGGCAGGGAAACCTCAGCCACCACGTGACGTGCGTGACTGAGGTAACACCAACTTGCCATAGCCTGAGTTTTCAGAGCAAGGAATTACTTCAGGTCGTCAACCATCTGAATCGCGCGGCCGAGGTAGTTGGCTGGCGTCATCTGCTTCAGGCGCACTTTCTCTGCTTCCGGCAGCTCCAGGCTGTCGATAAACGCCTGCATACCGGCTGCGTCCACGCGCTTGCCGCGCGTCAGCTCTTTCAGCTTCTCGTACGGCTTTTCAATGCCGTAGCGGCGCATCACGGTCTGGATCGGCTCAGCCAGGACTTCCCAGTTGTGATCCAGCTCGTCCAGCAGGCGATCGCGGTTCACTTCCAGCTTGGAGATACCTTTGAGCGTGGCCTGATAGGCGATCAAGGCATAGCCGACGCCGACGCCGAGGTTACGCAGCACGGTAGAATCGGTCAGATCGCGCTGCCAGCGTGATACCGGCAGTTTGCTGGCCAGGTGCTGCATCACCGCATTGGCCAGCCCCAGATTCCCTTCGGAGTTTTCGAAGTCGATAGGGTTAACCTTGTGCGGCATGGTTGAAGAGCCAATTTCGCCAGCAATGGTTTTCTGTTTGAAATGGTTCAGGGCGATGTAACCCCAGATGTCGCGGTCAAAATCAATCAGGATGGTATTGAAGCGCGCGATGCAGTCAAACAGCTCGGCGATGTAGTCATGCGGCTCGATCTGCGTGGTGTACGGGTTCCAGCTGATGCCCAGTGAGGTCACAAACTGCTCGCTCAGCTGATGCCAGTCCACTTCCGGATAAGCGGCGATGTGCGCATTGTAGTTGCCCACCGCGCCGTTGATTTTGCCCAGCACTTCCACCTTGCTCAGCTGACGCAGCTGGCGTTCCATGCGGTAGGCCACGTTGGCCATCTCTTTGCCCATGGTGGACGGCGTTGCCGGCTGACCGTGAGTGCGCGACAGCAGCGGAATGTCGCGATACTCCTGCGCCAGTCCCTTCACGGCGGTGATGATCTGGTTCCAGAACGGCACGATCACGTCGCGGCGTGCGGTTTCCAGCATCAGCGCGTGTGACAGGTTATTGATATCTTCAGAGGTGCAGGCGAAATGGATAAACTCAGACACCGCATGCAGCGCCGGCACGTTGGCCACTTTCTCTTTCAGAAAGTACTCTACGGCTTTCACGTCATGGTTGGTGGTGCGCTCAATGGTTTTGATGCGCGCCGCATCTTCTTCGCTGAAACCGGCGACAATTGCATCAAGGAAAGCGTTTGCGTCGGCATCAAATGCAGGAACTTCCTTGATCTCTGCGGTCGCGGCCAGTTTCTGTAACCAGCGAACTTCAACCTCAACGCGGAATTTCAGCAAACCGTACTCGCTGAAAATCGCACGCAGCGGGCTGACTTTATCGCCGTAACGACCATCGACAGGTGAGACGGCGGTCAGAGAGGATAATTCCATCAGTGCAACTCCTGAATCGTTAACAATATAGGGCAGGGCGGCGCTTAATACGCCGGACCCAGCCGGGATAAAAGGGTTTTCGCTTCGCGCAGCAGACGCTGGCGCGCAAACATCAGCTGCAGACGACCGCCGCCGACCTGCTGCCACAGCACCGCCGCGCGGATACCGGCCAGCAGCGCAGCGCGAACTTTGCTCTGCACCTGCGAATTCTGCAGCACCTGCGGTGAGCCGGTCACCTGAATGCGCGGGCCGAGCGGCCTAATCACATCGACGTAAATGCCGGCCATAGCGCTGGTGATGGTGTCTGATTCCAGTTCGTAATGCGCCAGCTGACGATCAAGCTGGCTGATGCGCTGTGCCAGGGTGTTTAGCGCGGTTTTGTTACCGTGCAGTTTACGCTCCAGCACCATCAGGCTCAGGGTATAACGCGTCAGGTCGGCGCTGGCACCCTGCCGGCTGCCGCTGTTCAGCACCGCCATCAGCGCTTCCAGCCCGGGGCGCAGGTTGGCTTCATCGTTGCCAAACACCGCCAGCGTTGAGCCTGGATTTAAATCCAGCAGGCTGCGCAGCGACACCTGCAGCGCCGCGTTGTTGCAGTGCCCCTGGTGTGCCAGCTGTTGCACCAGATGGGCTGCCTGGCAAACGCCGGCCAGCGCCAGCGTTATCTCATAATAGTTTTTAGCCACGCTTCACTCCTGTAGACGCGTCGGCAGTGCCGACTCAGGCCTCTGTCAGCGGCAGGCGCTGTTCAATAATACCGCCACCAAGGCACACGTCACCGAGGTAAAATACCGCGGACTGGCCCGGAGTGACGGCCGCGACCGGCTCATCGAAACGCACTTCAATACGATCGTCGCCGTGCGGAATGATCTCGCAGGGAATGTCGCTCTGACGATAGCGGGTTTTCACCGTGCAGCGTAGCGCAGCGGTCACTGGCTGGCGATCGACCCAATGCAGCTGCTGTGCTATCAGGCCCACCGACATCAGGCGCGGATGATCGCCGCCCTGTGCCACAATCAGCGTATTGCGCGCGACATCTTTGTCGACCACATACCACGGATCGTCATTGCTCTCTTTGCGTCCGCCGATGCCCAGCCCTTTACGCTGACCCAGGGTGTGATACATCAGCCCCTGGTGTTCACCGACCACTTCACCGTCAACGGTTTCGATGACGCCCGGCTGAGCCGGCAGGTAACGACCGAGGAAGTCGCGGAATTTACGCTCGCCGATAAAGCAAATACCGGTGGAGTCTTTTTTCTTCGCCGTAATCAGATCGAGCTGTTCGGCGATGCGGCGCACCTCAGGCTTCTCCAGTTCGCCGACCGGGAACAGGCTCTGTGCAATCTGCTGGTGACTGAGCGTGTAGAGGAAATAGCTCTGATCTTTGTTGCCGTCGAGACCGCGCAGCAGCTGGCTGGTGCCGTTGACATCGGCACGGCGCACATAGTGGCCGGTGGCAATGTAGTCTGCGCCGAGATCGTCTGCAGCGAATTCGAGAAACGCTTTGAACTTGATCTCTTTGTTACACAGAATATCCGGGTTCGGCGTGCGTCCGGCCTTGTACTCTTCCAGAAAGTGCTCGAATACGTTGTCCCAGTACTCAGCGGCGAAATTGATTTTGTGCAGTTTGATGCCGAGCTTGTCACACACGGCCTGTGCGTCAGCCAGATCGTCAGCGGCGGTGCAATACTCCTCGCCATCGTCTTCCTCCCAGTTCTTCATGAACAGGCCTTCAACCTGATAGCCCTGCTGCTGCAGTAACCAGGCGGAAACGGAAGAATCGACGCCGCCGGACATCCCGACGATCACTTTTTTCTGGCTGTTGTCAGACATGACGCACTCTTGATTACGATAAAAACAGGCGGCGCATTCTATCACGCGGAAGCGTTGTGCGCACCCTCATGAAACGGCCACTGATACGGGGCTATCAGCTGCAGCGGATAGCGGACCCCCTGCTGCCACAGCCGCACGCTTTCGGCCACCAGCGGCGAACGCAGCGTCTCTGCGCTGAGAATCTGCTCCGGCGACAGCCACCAGCAGCAGTCAATATCGCTGTCGTGCGGCGTGGTGGCAAGGGTGGCAGGCAGATCGAGGCCAAACAGAAAACGCACAAAAGGTGTATGGTCCGGCGCAATCCACTGCTGCACGCCGAGGAAATAGTCGGGCTGCGCGGCAATGCCGGTCTCTTCATACAGCTCGCGCTGTGCCGCTTCCAGCAGCGTCTCATCGGCCTCAAGATGTCCGGCCGGCTGATTCCAGGTGATGCGTCCGTCGACACGCTCTTCCACCACCAGCAATTTACCCTGCGCGTGCACCAGGCAGGCGACAGTTACATGAGGTTTAAACATCGTTTCTCCTGAATCGTTAACCTGACGTTATCGAAATGTATAAATTACGTCCGGTCGCTGATGTCGCGCCATTCGCCCGGTGCCAAATCCTGCAGCTGGTAATCACCCATGGCAAAACGGATCAGGCGTAATGTCGGAAAGCCAATGTGCGCCGTCATCCTTCGGACCTGGCGATTGCGCCCTTCATACAGCGTGATTTTCAGCCAGCAGGTGGGGATGGCTTTGCGCTCGCGAATCGGCGGGGTGCGCGGCCACAGCCACGCGGGTTCGGGCACCACTTCTGCGCCCGCCGGCAACGCTGGACCATCGTTAAGGGTGATGCCACTGCGCAGGCGGGATAAATCTGATTCCTGCGGTACGCCTTCCACCTGAACGTAATAGATTTTGCCGGTGCGCTTGCCCGGCTGCGTCAGCTGCGCCTGCAGTGCGCCATCGTTGGTCAGAATCATCAACCCTTCGCTGTCGCGGTCGAGACGGCCTGCGGCATACACCTCGCTCACCGGCACAAAATCTTTCAGCGTGCGGCGGCCAGCCTCATCGCTGAACTGCGGCAGAACATCGAAAGGTTTGTTAAAGAGTATGACGCGACGCGGACCTTTTGGTCGTGTGTCACGCCGCGCGGGCTGGCGCGCCGGGGCAGCAGGGCGCTTATGCTGGTGAATTCGTTGAGAAGTTTTTCGCATGGGCTTTGCAGTTGGTAACAATCGGCGCATTATAGCGCGAAACTGCGGTGATTGGCGTGGCGGAAATATTCAAGTAGTATTGACGCGCATCTTACAAATCATTAACAAAAAATCGCTCGAAGGAGAGGTTAATGGAAAGCAAAGTAGTTGTTCCGGCGGAAGGTCAAAAAATCACCCTGGATCAGGGCAAACTGAATGTCCCGAATAACCCGATCATCCCCTACATTGAAGGTGACGGTATTGGGGTTGACGTTTCCCCGGTGATGCTGAAAGTGGTTGATGCCGCTGTGAAGAAAGCCTACAACGGCGAGCGAAAAATTTCCTGGATGGAAATTTACACCGGCGAAAAATCCGTCGAACTCTATGGCCAGGATGTCTGGCTGCCGCAGGAAACCCTCGATTTAATCAAAGAATACCGCGTGGCCATTAAAGGCCCACTGACTACCCCGGTAGGTGGCGGTATTCGTTCCCTGAACGTGGCACTGCGCCAGGAACTGGACCTGTACGTGTGTCTGCGTCCGGTACGTTACTACAAAGGTACGCCAAGCCCGGTTAAACGTCCTGAAGATACCGACATGGTGATCTTCCGCGAAAACTCCGAAGATATCTATGCTGGTATCGAGTGGAAAGCCGGTACGCCGGAAGCGGACAAAGTGATCAAATTCCTGCGTGAAGAGATGGGCGTGAAGAAAATTCGCTTCCCGCAGCAGTGTGGTATTGGCGTGAAGCCGTGTTCAGAAGAGGGCACGAAACGTCTGGTGCGTGCCGCGGTTGAATACACCATCACCAATGACCGTGATTCCCTGACGCTGGTGCACAAAGGCAACATCATGAAGTTCACCGAAGGCTCTTTCAAAGACTGGGGCTACCAGCTGGTGAAAGAAGAGTTCGGCGGCGAGCTGATCGATGGCGGTCCGTGGATGAAGTTCAAAAACCCGAACACCGGTAAAGAGATCATCGTTAAAGATGTGATCGCCGACGCCTTCCTGCAGCAGATCCTGCTGCGTCCAGCCGAGTATGACGTTATCGCCTGTATGAACCTGAACGGTGACTACATTTCTGATGCCCTGGCGGCACAGGTAGGCGGCATTGGTATCGCACCGGGCGCCAACATCGGTGACGAGTGCGCACTGTTCGAAGCTACCCATGGTACTGCACCGAAGTATGCGGGCCAGGATAAAGTGAACCCAGGTTCCGTGATCCTGTCTGCAGAAATGATGCTGCGTCACCTGGAGTGGTTCGAAGCGGCTGACCTGATTGTTAAAGGCATGGAAGGCGCAATCGCTGCCAAAACCGTGACCTACGACTTTGAGCGTCTGATGGACGGCGCTAAGCTGCTGAAATGTTCTGAGTTTGGTGACGCGATCATCGCGAACATGTAATTTGCCCTGAGCAAATGCAACATGAAAGGGAGCCGCAGGGCTCCCTTTTTTATGCTGGCAGCCGGAAGGACTTCATGTCACCGCCGGTTTGCCATGCATGACGACTGTGCGATGCGTGGCTTTATTCCGCCGGAGGCTGTAACTGACCGATCTGGCTATCGCGCGCCTGCGACAAACGCCAGAAATCATTGCCGGCCGGATGCTGGTAAATCCGCAGCGAAAACTGACCGACAATCGCGTAGATGAATTCAAATATCGCCGACTGGGAATTCTCGTAATCAACCCACAGCACCGAGGAGGTAAAGCAGTAAACCTCTACCGGCAATCCCTCCGGTGAGGGTTTCATCGCGCGCACCACGATATACATATCTTTTTTAATATCGTCGCGCTGCGCCAGCCAGGCGGTGAAATAGTGACGGAACACCGTGAGGTTGGTAATGCCGTTTTCGGCAAACCAGCGGTCACCGACCACGCTGCTATCGCGGCCATCCATCAGGATTGAAAGCTGCTCACTGACGCCGCGAATCTGGCTCATCTGCTGCACCATTTGCTGATCGAGAAAGCGAATCGAGGTCTGGTCGAGATGAAAGCTGCGCATGATACGCCGCGCGCCGGAGGAGAACATCGCCTGCCAGTTGGTGTAGGTTTCGGTCAGGAAATTTTTGGTCGGGATCCGCGACAGCGTATTGTCCCAGTTGCGGATGGTAATGGTATGCAGAGCGATATCAATCACTTCACCGCTGATGCCGTTATCCGGCATTTCAATCCAGTCGCCAAGCTGCAGCACATCGTTCGATGACACCTGAATATTGGCCACCAGCGACAGCAGGGTGTGCTGAAACACTAACATCAATACCGCCGCGACCGCACCCAGACTGGAGATGATAATTACCGGCGATTTGTTCGACATGATAGCCAGAATCATGATGGCGGAAATGATGTGCACCAGGATCTTACCGATCTGGATATAGCCTTTTATCGAGTGGTTCTTACGCTTCGACTTACGCGAATAGGAGTTATTAACGATCTCCAGCACTTCGTTAAAGAACAGCGACAGATATACAAAAAACAGAATGCCGCAGATGGTTTTCACCGCGATCAGCAGATGCTCGGGCAGGTCCGGCATAAACTGCAGCAGGTAATAGACGGTGATCACCGGAATAAAATTCGACAGCTTTTCTGAGAGCCGGACGTCTTTATCCAGCGGCACCTGGTTTTTATGCGTGCTAAAGAACACGCGGCGCACCACTTTTACCACGAAGAACTTGCAGATCAGATGGGTGACCATGCCGGCAACCAGTAACAGCAGCAGGCTGAAGGTGGCGGAGAGCACCGTGTTGCCTTCAATAAACGTTTGTATGTCGCGTAAGTAATTCATTTTAACCACATGCCGGCCGGTTGAGGCGGGAATTCAAACATAAAGCGGCCACGGACGATAAGCGACGCGTGCGCAAAAGTGTTGCTACGAGACCAGCGCTTTGCGTGCCGCCTCGGCAAGAAAATGGCTGCGGCTGCTGTAGCGCGCGTTATTACTGACCATCTTATCGATCTTCTCAATCAGCAGATGCGGCATAGTGATATTGATGCGCTCGGATTTGCCCAGATAGCGGGTGACATCAATATCAACGTAGATCCACACGCCGGGCTGGCTAAATTCCTGCTGCCAGTGCTGCGCCGGCTCCGGAATCAATAAGCCTTTCTCCGCCATCAGTTCAAAGTGGGCATGCAGCGCAGATTGCGCATCCTGCAGCGTTTGCTCGGGCGTATCACCGGCAAAATAACAGCCGGTGACATCCGGGAAATAACCACTGGCCGAGCCGTCAGCGTCAATCTCTACCAAAGCGGGAAACAGCATCATGTCACCTCTGAGCAAGCGGAATAAAACCAGCATGGATCAATCCAGCCTGGCGTCTTTCAGAATCTGCATCAGCGTGCCTGTCTTCATATCCTTCTGCGGATGCGGCACGGTGATCAGATGAGCAAAATCCGGGTGCGAGAACTGATGATGACTGCCGCGTATGCGCTCCAGCTTCCAGCCATTCTTTTGCAGCAGTTTAATCAGCGTCGCGCTCTTCATCGGACTTCCTGTAGGTGAAATTATACACACAATACACACTGATGCAAGGCGGTCTCTGCCATCACATCGGCGGGTCATGGCCAAACTAACCGGGACGGCCGCGACAGGCACCCATTGATGCTGCGTTCTGCGTGCTGTTTTCCACGGCTTTTTCCCGCTGCGATAGTGGTTTGCGTAAAACTTTGAAATAGTTAACATCCCGGCACCGGCGCGCGTGCCATTTGCGGGCTGAACCGCTATCTTCAGCCTTCATCAATCCGGAGGTGCTATGCAAGGTGTGATCAAGTTTGTAAAAGGCTGGCTGATTTTTTCCCTGCTGTGGGGCATTTTCATGTGGTTTGTATCCTGGCAGGCACAGGGCAAAACGCCGGGCATGATGATTGTCATGAGCCTGTATGCCGGTTTGATTTATCAGGCATTAATGACCATGGTGGCGCGTTATAAAGCGCGGCGCGCACAGGCCTGATTATTCACAACTGCCGACATAGCTTTGCGTCGCGCTGACGCTAATTTGCATGCCATCCGGCAAGCTGAGCGCTCACTAATCAGCGTGTAAGGCGGGCAGGATGGGAAGAACGTTACTGACGGGATGGTTTTTTTTGCTGCTATCACTGGCGGCCAGTGCACAATTACCGGTGGGGCCTGTGGTGATAGCGGGGCAGCATGGGCGCCACCTTGCCGGGCACAGCAGTACGGCAGATGTCGCCGAGACGCCGGATGAACATATTCAGGAACGACGGGACGGCGTGCCGCAGCGGCATTGAGTATCGGGGCCGCACGGGCCCCGATCGCCGGGGATTATTTACGGCCCAGCAGGAAACCGACAATCACGCCGATGCTGGCGGCAACGGCCAGTCCGGTCGCCGGGTTGTCGCGTACCGATCTCACCACGCAGTCTGCTGCATCCTGCACCGCATAACTGGCCTGCGCCGGATAGCGTCGCGCGGCACCGCGTGCCTGATGACGGCGTGAACCGGTGAACTCGCCAAATTTTTCCTGTACGGCACCCGCCGCTTCATTCAATTTTGCTTCCGCTTTATCGGTCATATTGACTCCCTGAGAGTGGTGAATGTCTCTTTCAGCGTAGACAGAGAAGTGCAGACCAGCAACCTGGTGGCTTTTCAGGATGTAACAGTGGTTTGCAGGAATCGGCATTGCTGTCCATACCTGGTAAGGACCACGTTAAGCTGCACGAACCTCACGCAGCGCCCACTGAACGGAGGAGAAATGAAACGCGATATCCTGAATGAAGACGATTACGATGAAGTTTGCCGGGTGATTGGCGATGCGGTGATTGTCCTTTCCGAGTGCGGTCATGAAACCAGACGGGAGGAGATTGCCCGTTTGCTGCAGCGTACGCGCCACGATCGCGCCCACGACGAACGCGATGAACAGCGTATGCTGGAGCACGCGATTCGTCTGGTACGGCCTTGAGCGCAGGGCGTCACGCGGACGCCCTCACTGCTGGCCGCGATACGCCGGGTACCAGCTCACCAGGAAGTGGCGCAGATGATCAAAACACCATTCGGCATCGTCCGCCTGCTGGCAGTAATAGCGAATGGTGACCTTCTCATAGCGACGATGGCGCTGCTGCAGCGGCGACCAGCTCCAGTCCAGCACCGCGCGCGCATAGTTGACCAGCGCGTCGCGCGGCATGCTGTGCTGCTGCTCCTGGCGGCGCAGATACATCTCAAAGAACTGATCGAGACTCTGTGTCTCTTCGCTGCTACAGTCCAGCGTGGGGCGGAACGCCACATCGAGAAAGCCGCACACGCCGTCTGCGCGCTGCTGCCAGTCACAGGCCAGCGTCATAAACAGGCCATCCTGCAGATTGACCTCTTCCAGCAGACGACGCAAATTTTCAGAATGTTTACCGGCGGCGATCTCATCAATGCGATCGGTTTCCAGCGTCAGGTCAAAACCGCACGGGTTGACCGAGCCATCCGCGTCTCGGGTGGCCGGAAAGGGGAAATCGATATAACCGTTATTGTCCAGACTCTTTTCCATAATGCAGGTCCGCAGCATGACAAACGCTGACAATAAACCATCTGCGCGCGCCACGCACGGCTTATGGACACGTCCAGGTAATCATGGTGTTACGCGCCGGGTTGATCAGGCGGAACTGCTTGTCGCTGAGCCGCTGTGCATAAAAGCCTTCCGGCGTCACGGCAGAAGGGACATAGCGGAAACGGTCGGTGGAGTGCAGTGCGCCGCTGCTCAGCGTTACGCCATCGCGCGCCACCGAAAACGAATTCACTAAATCGAAAATGCGCCCTTCGGTGTGGCCCAGCGACTGACCATAGAGCGTTGCGACCTCGCCGGGGCAATCGACGCCTTTCGGCGTGGAGCTGCAGCCAGCCAGCAGGATAAGTGTGAGTAGAAAACTGAGTCTTAACATGGTCCTGTTCCTGGTGCATTCCCTGATTTATGCTGGCCTGACGATGCGCGCCACTGATCCGATCATAGCATGTCTGACGCCACTGCCCATTTGCCATTTGTTTAATCGTTAAGCGGTAAGCATGTAAAGGGGTGACTTTGCTAGCAGATAAACGTTATTCTTGCCAGCGTTGCGCACCAGGTAAGCAAAACAAGGGTAAATCCATGAGAGAAGAAGAAGCCAGTTTAATGATTCTTCAGCACGCGATTGATAAGTTAGACGCCGACAAAAAACAGCAGGTGATGAACTGCGTGACGGCGATCCATGAAGTTATGCAGCGTTTCGATCCAGACGATGCCGGACTGGCGCTGATGCTGGTGGCCGCGCAGGTCGCGGCAGAGTAGCGCCATCCCATCCCGGTCTTAACCATTTATTTCACCCACCAGCCAGCGGTGGATCACCCGCACCATATATTGCTGCTGCTCTGCCGTTAACGGCTGATGCGCAGCAATGCCATGCCATTTTGCCAGACAGCCGCGGCAGCAGGTTGCCGTGGCGTGCTGGGCGATAAATACCGGATGGCCGCGCATTGGCGTCTGTTTGCCATCATTCTTTGGTTCGGCTGCGGCCAGTCTTTGCTGGATAAAATCGGCCGCGTGTTGGTCGATCACCGCCGGGCCTTTCTCAATACAGTACTGTCGCTCTTTCGCGCCTAAATGGAAGCGGCGGCGAAACGGCGATTGCGCCAGCCGCGCGAATAATGCCTGTTCATCTCGCATAACATCCTCCTGACGCGATCTTAGCGCATTTTACTTAACTCGTTACAAAGATATCCCGATCGCATAAAACCTCACAAAATCAGTGATGTGGAGGCGTTCTTCCTGCCCGCAGTGGCTGACCCGCGGTCGCAGGTTACCGCACCGGCGGCGGTTGTATGTTACCCTCTGGCCAATTAAATTCCTGTAAAATCATGATCTAACCTCAGTGGAGAACCCCATGAAGGCGATAACCCTTGCCGCGCTCCTGATGGCTTGCCAGATTGCCCCCGCGTGGAGCGAAAGCGAATTCCAGATTACCTGCCCGGGCCGCCCCACCATGACGGTATCGCGTGCCGCTTACGGGCTCAGCACGCTGATGTGGCCAACCCGGCATTTCCAGATTGCCGCCGGGCAGCAGCGCACGCGTCTGCAGGACGGCGATAAGGTCGCCATTACCCGTTTCCGCAATGGCGATCAGTTGATCGTGAATAAAAACAGCGGCGAAACCTTTTTCGTCTACGCCGACAGCGATAAGCTGTTGCCATGCAACCGCACGGAAAAACGCGATGCTGATATTCTGTCGCTGGAGCGCTACGACGACCGCCAGCACCCCTCTTCATAATGCCGCCACAAGGAGCCGACCATGCAATTAAGCGTTACGGATAGCGTCACGCATCAGGATCTGGATGAAATGCGCCTCGGCCTGAACGCCTTCAACAGCCGCTTTATTGACATCAATGAGATGAAAGCCATCGGTGTGTTCATTAAAGACGGCGCCGGGAAAAAGCTGGCGGGACTGACGGGCTCAACCTATGGCAACTGGTTACGCATTGATATGCTGTGGGTCAGCGATGGGTTACGCGGGCAGGGCGCCGGCAGCCAGCTGATTCAGGCTGCCGAACAGGAAGCCCGCGCACGCGGCTGCCGTTACGCGCAGGTGGATACCGCCAGCTTTCAGGCTCGGCCGTTTTATGAAAAGCTTGGCTATACGCTACGTTTCAGCCTTGATCACTATCCGCGCGAACATCAGCGTCACTATCTGAGCAAGACGCTGTAATCACAGCAGTGGCTGCTGGCGCAGATCCAGCGGCGACTGTTCCGCTTCATCAATCGCGGCCAGCCAGCTCTGTAAATCGACCTTCGCCCAGGAGAGATGTCCGCGCGTGGTGCTCATCAGCACTACATCCGGACGCAGCGAGCGGTACAGCTCCAGCGACTGCTGCAGCTCCGCAGGATTACTGTCCGGCACCAGCACGCTGATCCAGCGATGGTAATCCCGCGTCAGGGTGTCGCCGACAAACAGGTAGGTCTGGCCGAGCGGTGAATGGTACAGGTAGCTGCAGCTGCCTGGCGTGTGGCCCGGCGTGGGCAGCAGGTGAAAGTCGCCAAAGTGCACGTCCTGATGCGTGAAGGTTTCGTCCGGCTCAATCACCAGGCTCACCGGGCCGAGCGATCGGCTGTGGCAATACAGCGCACTATTGAAGCGCTGCTGAATGGCCCGCGCGCCCGGCGCGGCTTCGTGCCAGTGGGTAAAATAGTGGCGAATCACACCGCCCGCGTCCGCGAGCACTTCATGATCCAGTAGCTGCTCAACGCGGCCAATCAACAGGTTGCCGCGCGGATGGCGCAGCATAAACCCGTGCATCATTAAATCATTTGCCGTCTCTTCCGCGGGAAATTCCGGCGTGGAGATCCACAAGTCTTCGTACAGCGGCTTCAATAGCGGTCTCCTGCGGCAACACGTCAGCGCAACGTCGGATGGCCGGTAAAGGCTAACCGCGCGGCGCCCTGGTCAATTTCAAGCGTGGCGCTGGCGCCGAGCGGCAGCGTCACGGTATCGGCATCATGGCCAAACGGCAGATCGCTGATTACCGCAATCTGGTACTCATCACGCAACCGCTGCCACACCGTGGCGAAATCAAAGCCGTTGTCGTAATCGGACAGGGCGGTGCTGGTGAAGCTGCCGGTGACAATGGCGCGCTGGCGCGCCAGAATACCGCTCTGCTGCAGCTGAATCAGCATACGCTCAATGCGGAACGGATGCTCATTCACATCCTCGATCACCAGAATGCCGTCTTCAATCTGCGGCAGCCACGGCGTGCCAATCAGGGAGCAGATCATCGCCAGATTGCCGCCCCACAGCGTACCCTGCCAGCGGCCGCGATCCGAACTGACGCTGTGCCACGCCAGATTGACTGTAGGAGATGTTAGCGCCTGCCAAAAGTGGCTGACGGTAAATTCAGATAAAGCCTCCGCGCCAAAATTGCCGGCCAGCATCGGTCCGCTGAAGGTGATCAGCCCGGTCTGCGCCAGCAGCGCCAGCTGAATAGCGGTGAAATCACTGTGGCCGCACAGCGCGACAGGCTGATTAAGCAGGCGACGCTGCAGCGCCACATAGTCGAGGTGATCGAGCAGGCGTGAGGCACCATAGCCGCCGCGCACCGCCAGTACGATATCCGGCAGCGACGCCAGCGACGCCAGCGCATTCACATCCTGCAGGCGCTGCGCGTCATCACCGGCAAAACGCTGCCAGCGGCGCGTAATGGCTTCCGGGTTTTGCAGTTGATGGCCTTCCGCCTGCAGGCGCTCCACCGCGCGCCGGGCGGCGTCCTGATTGTGGCAATAACCGGAAGGGGCGATGAGGCGTATTGAACGAGGGGCGAGCATAACTTCCATCCTGCTGTCTGTTGGCCTGCCGATGATGACGAAATGCGTTACTGAAGTCACGGTAGCACAAGGTTTTTTACGTATTTAGGATAAACGGTAATTTTACCTTTTACCGTCATGGTTATGATAGCTTGCGCCAATCTTATAGCGGAACCAAAAATCAGTGAAAATTCGACTACTTATGCTGTCTGCTTTGCTGCTGGCTGGCTGTGCCAGCGAGCCGGAAAAACCGGTGACGCCGGAGAAGAATACGCCATTAACCCAGGCGCCGCCGTCGAAAGTGAATGATGCATGGTCACTGTTTACCGAAGATGCCGCCAGTCATTATGGCGTTGATGAGAAGCTGATCAGCGCCATTATTAGTGTCGAATCCGGGGGCAACCCAACCGTGGTAAGCCGTTCTAACGCGGTCGGGCTGATGCAGATCAAAGCCGCCACCGCCGGACGCGAGGTGTATCGCGCACAGGGACGCCACGGCCAGCCGAGTAACTCCGAACTGCGCGACCCGGCGAAAAATATTGATATCGGCGCGGCCTATATCCGGATTCTGCAGGATTCCGCACTGGCGGGCATTCGCGATCCGCTGACGCTGCGCTATGCCACCATTGTTTCCTATGCCAACGGCGCCGGCGCGCTGCTGCGCACCTTCTCGCGCGACCGCGATCGCGCCATTGCAATGATCAACGCCATGACGCCGGATGAGTTCTACCAGCACGTGCAAAACAAGCATCCGGCCGCCCAGGCGCCGCGCTACCTGTGGAAAGTCACCACCGCCTATCGCACCATCGGCTAAGGCTGCTGGCGGGGCTCAGTGCTGTGCGCGCTCTGCCGCAGCCTCATTTGAGGCATCGCTGAGGTTAATGCGCGGCAGCACGCCGCCGGTGAACTCCACGCGGCGCATCGGGAAGGCGAAACGAATCTGTTTCTGCTCCAGCTGAGCCATCAGTTGCAGGTTAATCTCCTGCTGAATGTCCATGTATTTGTTGTAATCGGCGCTCAGCACGAAATAGACCACCTCAAACGTCAGCTGCGATTCGTCAAACGACAGGAAATGGGCGCGATCAAAACGCGTGTCCGGCACGCCTTCAATGATGCGTTGCACCATGCCGCCAATCTGCCGCACTTTCTCCGCCGGCGTGCCGTAATTAATCCCGAACTTAAACACGATGCGCCGCTGCTGCATGCGTTTGTAATTGTGGATGGTTTGCTGCAGCAGAATGGTGTTGGAGCAGACAATCTGTTCGCCGCCGAGACTGCGCAGCCGGGTGGTTTTCAGGCCAATGTGCTCAATGGAGCCAGCGATGTCGCCGAACACAATAAAGTCGCCGTGCTCAAAGGGCTTATCGAAGCCAATCGCCAGCGAAGCGAACACATCGCTCAGCACCGTTTGAATCGCCAGCGCGATGGCGATACCACCGACGCCGAGGCTGGCCACCAGCGCGGTGATATTGATCCCCATATTGGAGAGGATTGCCAGCAGCATCATCACCCACACCACGACGCGCAGCAGAATGCCGAGGATCACCGTGGTGACCGGATTGCGCACGTGCAGCGGATCGCGCAGCAACGAGTGCAGCCACAGGCGAATGCCGCCGTCAATCCACAGCGTGAGTTGCAGAATCAGCGCCAGGAACCAGCCGTGGGCGATGGCGACGCTCCAGCTGTCCGGCAGATCGACAAATTTCAGGGTGATCAGCAGCGAGAAGATCAGCAGCAGCAGCTGACTGGTGCTGCGCAGAATCTCCACCAGAATGCCGGTGAAGCGCACGTGGCGCTGTTCGCTGTAGTGGGCGATGCGGTTAGAGACAAAGCGAATGACGGTGCGCAGCAGCCAGTAAACAATCAGCGTGCCGAACACAATGATGGCGCTATTAATCCAGAAGTTTCGATTGAGAAAGATAAGTTGTAAACGATGGGCAGAAAGCCAGTTTTCCATTGGGGAGAATCTCCTTGCCGGGAGCCGGTGAAAAGAATGTGCAAGGAGAAAGCATAGACTACGCTGGCGCCGCGCGGGACGCCGGCGGTTTACTGGAAACGATTGGCCTTGTCGCGCGCCAGCCGCTCCAGCGCAAAAATCACCTGCTGCAGCTGACGCTCCTGCACCGGTTCGATGGCGGTAAAACGGAAGCTGAGTCGCGGCGTGATGCGGGTTTCGTTCTTGCTGGTCACGGTGCTGCGCTCGCCGATGTGCAGCAGCTGTGCGGTCACTTCGAACTGGCCATATTCGCCCAGCTCAACGCGCAGCTTTTTGAAGGTATCGCCACGGTTAAGACCTTCCGGCAGCGCCTCATCCAGCAACACGCCGACGCCGCCAAGCGACAGATCCTGCAGGCGAAAGCGCGCGGTACTGCCGTCCGGCCACTGGCTGTGGCAGTAGAATACTGGTTCGAGCGGCGCGTTGACGCGAAAGAATTCCCGGCGCTGAATCTGCCACACCAGGTCGGGCAGCGTGGCGGCAAAGGCGGGCAGGCCGTCATAATCGATGCGGGTTAATCCCTGCAGCCCAAACTCCACTTTGGCACCGTGGGTTTCGG
Source organism: gamma proteobacterium symbiont of Axiagastus rosmarus (assembly GCF_059730925.1). NCBI lineage: Bacteria > Pseudomonadati > Pseudomonadota > Gammaproteobacteria > gamma proteobacterium symbiont of Axiagastus rosmarus. The sequence goes on along the minus strand of NZ_AP035925.1, from coordinate 2,439,527 downwards.
CCGCAATATTCACTTCGCCACCCTGCAGTGCCAAATCATTGTCCAGCGCGTTGCTGCCGAGATCAAAAATCACCCGATCTTCATCCGCGGCCAGCAGCCGGCTGATGAACTGACCACGGGAGAAATTGACCATCAGCAGGGTTTGATAACGCAACAAATCCTTCATCACGTTCAACACCGCCAGCGTACCGCGCTTGAGATATTGTTCTTTATCGGCGTCTTTCACGTCCTGCTCCACCTGTCCGATTGCTATTTTACGAGTGCCACTGCTCTTCGTCGGTTATCGACCGGGGCGGTAAAAGCTTTAGCCGGCGTGAACGAATTCATCATGATGTTGATGTAGCAGAGAAAAAATTCCCGGCTATACTTAGCGCGATGAACACCTTGATTCATAACGTAAGGAGCAGCAAATGGGTATTCTTTCATGGATTATTTTTGGTCTGATTGCCGGGATTATCGCTAAATGGATCATGCCAGGTAAAGATGGCGGCGGATTTATTTTGACCGTGGTACTCGGGATTGTCGGTGCGGTGGTGGGCGGCTGGATCAGTACCCTGTTCGGCTTTGGCCGGGTTGACGGCTTCAACTTTGGCAGCTTTGTGGTCGCGGTGATCGGTGCCATTGTGGTGCTGTGGATCTACCGTAAAGTCCGCAGCTGACGCCAAATCACGATTCAACAAGATCCGCAGTCCCGTCCGGGGCTGCGGATTTTTTTATGTCGTCAGAAATCGTAGCCGATTGTGGCGGTCAGCGTCCGCTCCGCGCCGCGATAGCAGTAACCGGTGCCGTAGCAGGCTGCCAGATACTTTTTATCCGTCAGATTGCGGGCATTCAGCTGCAGCCAGGCACCTTTCAGGCTCGACTGCCACGCGCCCAGATCGGCGCGCAGCGAGGCGTCAAACAGGGTCACCGACGGCAGACGGGTGGTGTTTTCGTTATCGGCCCACTGGCGGCCAATGTAGCGTACCCCGGCACCCGCGCTCAGGCCGTAATCAAACTGATAATGCCCCCACAGCGACGCCATGCTATTTGGCGTGACGTACGGCGTATGGCCATCGTTGCCGTCCACGGAATCCTTAAAGCGCAGATGGTTGAGCGTATAACCGGCAATGGTGCTGAACCGTTCGGTCAGTTGGCTGCGCGCCTCCAGTTCAATGCCCTGCGCATGCACTTTGCCGGACGGGGTGTAGGTGCCGTCCTGCACGTTACGGTTGGCCACATCGTTCTGCGTCAGATCGTACAGGGCCACGCTGTAGAGATCGCGCGTGCCGTTCGGCTGGTATTTCACTCCGGCTTCATACTGTTCTGAGGTGGTCGGTTTCAGCTGATTCCCGTCGGGATCGGTCAGCGAAGCCGGGGTAATCGCCTGGCTCCAGCTGACGTACGGCGACACGCCGTTATCAAAGGCGTACAGCAGCGCGGCGCGGCCGCTGACGTGATCGTCCTGACGACGACTATTGCCATTCTCTGACACGATACGGTCATAGCGACCAGACAAATCCAGATGCCAGCGCTGCCACGCCATCTCATCCTGCAGATAGAGGCCGGTCTGGTAATAGCGGCGCGTCTGCGCTGTCCAGAGGTAATCCGGCTGGCTGCCGATGGCCTCGCCGCTCCAGGCATTCAGCGGTGAGGCAGCACCGCTGGCGTCGCTCAGATCATTTTTGTAGCGGTGATACTCCGCGCCAAGCGTGACGCGATGCTGCAGCGCACCGCTGGCAAACTCCGCCTGCAGCTGGTTATCGGTCGCCCACGCGCTGAGCGAAGAGCGCTCAGCGGAGTAGTAGCGATTAAGCAGGTCCGGATTGTCGCTGTTCCAGCCAATCTGGTACACCTGGTCGAGCGCCACGCTGGAATGGCTGTAGCTGCCGGTGCTGTGCACCGACCATACCTCATCGAAACGGTGCGAAAAGTCGTAGCCGTAAATCTGCTCATGACGTTTGAACTGATCCAGCGCGCTGTCGCCCTCATAGAAGCCGTCGCTCAGCCAGCGGCCATTGTGGCTGTACAGCGTGCCTTCCGCCGGCACCGAGCCGTGATAGCCGCCTGAGGGATCTTTTTGCAGATAAGCACGCAGCAGCAGGCTGGTGTCTTCATCCGGCTGCCACAGTAGCTGGGGTGACAGCGCGTATTTCTCTTCGCGCGTGTGGTCGTACTGGGTATCGCTGTTGCGCGTGATGCCGGTCAGGCGGTACGCCCATTGATCGTTAATTGCGTCGGTGTAATCAAAGGCGGCGCTGTTACTGGCATTGCTGCCGGTGGCGAAGCGTAAATGGCCCTGTGAAGCAAACTGCGGCCGCTTCGTGACCATGTTCACCAGCCCGCCCGGCACCGTCTGGCCATAAAGGGCAGAAGAGGGGCCTTTAATTACGTCGATGCGGTCAAGGAACCAGTTATCCACCTGCAGGATATTGAAGCTGCCGCCGTCGCTCATCACGCGCAGACCGTCAAGGAAGGTGTTGTCGACGTCACCGCCGTGGAAACCGCGCAGCGAGATAGTGTCGTAACGCGTGGCCGCGCCACCAAAGTTGGTGAAAACCCCCGGGGTATAGCCCAGCGCCTGGTTCAGATCCTGCGCACCCTGATCGTCAATCTGCTGGCGCGTCACCACGGAAATGGACTGCGGCGTGGTGACGAGTGGACGATCGCTTTTCGTGGCGCCGCTGCGGGTGGCGAGATAGCCCGCCGTAGGCGAGGTGGCGCTCTCCTGCGGCTGTGCGGTGACCACCAGAGAGGGTTCGGCTACGCCGAGTGCCGGAAACGCCAGCGCCAGCGCGCACAGCAGCCGGCCACGGTTGAGGGGGAACAGCGCGGTCATAATGATTCCTTTGGCTGAGAACAAAAGCCGCACCACACCAGCGCGGCGGTTAATGATGAGAAAAAGAGTCATTTTAAGATTGAGAATTATTATCTTTTAGTAAGGGGTGTTTCAAGATGTAAAAGATAAGTAATGGAAAAGTGTGATGCGCAGGGGGATGCCGCAGCGCCGGGCGTGGCCATCGCCTGGCTGTGGCATCGGGCCTGAGAAGCAGGTGCGCACGGCGGCGCACCTGACGTCAGGGTTATTTCGCCGCGTTTAGCGTCGGCATTGAGGGGATGTCGCGTGTGCTGTTACAGGTTTTATCTTTCGGACAATACTTATCCAGCAGCTTCAGCGTTACGCCGTTGGTCCAGCCAAAACCGTCCTGCAGCGGATACTCGCCGCCACCACCACCGCCCAGCTGGGCGCCGTCGACCACATACTTCTCAACCAGCTTGTGCTCGCGATCGTAAGTTTGCTGCACATTTTGCAGGAAGCGCTGACCAATCTGCTGCGCCAGCTGGTTCTGCTTATAGTGCTCCAGACCTTCGACCGCTACCCACTGCAGCGGGGCCCAGCCGTTAGGCGCATCCCACTGCTGGCCGTTGTTTACCGTCGTGGTGACCAGCCCGCCCGGTTTCAGCAGCTGTTTTTCCACGGCGGCGGCGGTACGTTCCGCCTGTTTGTCGCCCGCCAGCTGCATATACAGCGGGAACAGCGTGGCGGCGGTGAGCTGATTGTGCACCTGCTTTTTCTGGAAATCGTAGTCGGCATACCAGCCCTGTTTGTCATCCCACAGGTAACGATTGATCGCCGCCTGGCGCTTCTCTGCATCCGCCGCAAACTGCTGCGCTTTATCATTCTGTTTTGCCAGCTTCGCGGCTTTCGCCAGCGTCTGCTCCAGGTGGAACAGCAGACTGTTGAGGTCAACCGGGGCCAGCTGGGTGGTGCGAATCGAGGCCAGATTGTGCGCATCGGTGAACCAGCGTGAGCTGAAGTCCCAGCCCGAGGCGGCGCCCGCGCGCAGATCGCGATACACCTGCTGTTTATTGCGCTCAGGCGCTTTTTTCGCGGTGTTGACATCGTCCAGCCAGGATTCGGTGCGCGGCACGTCACGGTCATCCCAGTAGCGATTGAGCAGGGTGCCGTCGCTCAGCTTCACCACGCGCTTGCTCGCCTGGCCAGCAGCCACCTTGTCGCTGTCCGCCATCCAGTAGTCATACTCTTTTTGCAGCTGTGGCAGATACTGGCGGTAGACATCATCTCCCTTGTGGCTGGCCAGCAAATCCACCATCAGGCTGAAGAACGGCGGCTGCGAGCGGCTGAGATAGTAGCTGCGGTTGCCGTTGGGGATGTGGCCGTACTTGTCCAGCTCGCTGGCGAAGTTGTCCACCATATCCTGCACCCGATCCCAGTGGCCGCTCTCTGCCAGCCCGAGCATGGTGAAGTAGCTGTCCCAGTAATAGACTTCGCGGAAACGCCCGCCCGGCACCACGTACGGTTTCGGCAGTGGCAGCAGCGAATCGTACTGGCTGGCCGTTGGCGTGCTGCGCGTCAGCACCGGCCACAGGCCATTGATGTGCGCGCGCAGGCTCTGGCCGGCGGGCGGCACGTATTTATCCTGCGCTTTGGGCAGGGTGAAGTTGGTTTCCACGAAGCGCCTGAGATCGAAATTACGCTGATTTTTCTGCATCTGCCAGTCGGCGAGAATCGACGCCGGGTCATATTTGGGGACCGCATCGGCAAAGGTTTTCTGGTCCGGATAAAATCTGGCCTGCTGCACGGCACTGAATAGTGGGCCGAGTCGCACATCCGGCGGCTGCGGCTGGGCGCTGAGCATGCGGCTGTTATCCTCAGCGTGCACAGCAGACGCGCTCAGCAGCGCCGCGCTGAGCAACAGGGTAAGACGCGCAGGCGTAAACACTACATTTTTTATCATCGGTTTTTCTCCTTGTCCGAAAAGGTGGTGCGCTAACGCATTGACCACCCGAACAACTTTAGACGTTAACGCGCCGCTTAGCCTTTTGCAGCGGCGGAAATGTGAAGCCTTCGCGATTAATCGCCGGAAAATTGCGGTGCGGCGCGGGTTTTTACTTGCCCTGCGCCGCTATTTGACTGAGGCTGAAAGAAAAAAAGGAGAGCAGTATGGAGATCATCTGGTATCACCCGTCACTGAATCCGCAGCCGTGGCTGGACGGCATGCGCCAGCGTCTGCCGTCGGTTCGCATCCGCCAGTGGCAGCCGGGCGACAGTGCGCCCGCCGACTACGCCATTGTGCGATCGCCGCCGGTGGAGATGCTGGCGGGACGGGCGCTGCGTGGCGTATTCGCCATGGGGGCCGGCGTGGACGAAATTTTGCGGCAGCTGCGCACGCACCCTGAGATGCTGGCAGATGCGGTGCCGCTCTACCGGCTGGAAGACACCGGCATGGCACGCCAGATGCAGGAGTATGCGAACTGGTGCGTGCTGGGCTGGTTCCGCCGCTTCGCCGACTATCACCAGCAGCAGCGACAGGCGCTGTGGCAGCCGCTGCCGGACCGCGAACGTGCTACTTTTACCATTGGCGTGCTGGGGGCGGGCGTGCTCGGCCGCAGCGTACTGGAGAGCCTGCGCCAGTGGGGCTTCCCGCTGCGCTGCTGGAGCCGCTCGCCGAAGCAGATAGCGGGGGTCACCACCTTTCATGGCCGCGACCAGCTAACTGAATTCCTTGCCGGCACGCAGATACTGATTGATTTGCTGCCCGCCACGCCGGAAACCAGCAACCTGATCGATAGCGCGTTTCTTAGCGCGCTACCGCACGGCGCCTGTTTCCTCAATCTCGCGCGCGGTGCGCACGTGGTGGAGGCCGATCTGCTGGCGGCGCTGGAGAGCGGTCAGCTGGCCGCCGCCGCGCTGGACGTATTCCAGGTGGAACCGCTGCCAGCCGCGAGTCCGCTGTGGTCTCATCCGCGTGTCATGATTACCCCGCATAATGCCGCCACCACCTTGCCGCATGAGGCGATGGACTATATCGCCGGTGCCATCACGGCACTGGAGCAGGGCCAACAGCCGCGCGGTCTGGTCGATCGCCAGCGTGGCTATTAATTCAGCAGAGGAGAAGAGGATGTATCCCGTCGATTTACATATGCACACCGTGGCCAGCACCCATGCGTACAGCACGCTGCACGATTACGTCGCGCAGGCGAAACAGAACGGCCTGAAGCTGTTCGCCATTACCGATCACGGTCCGGACATGGCCGATGCGCCGCACTACTGGCATTTTGTCAATATGCGCATCTGGCCGCGCGTGATTGACGGCGTCGGCGTGCTGCGCGGCATTGAAGCCAACATCAAAAATCAGCAGGGTGAGATTGATTGCAGCGGGCCGATGCTGGATGCGCTGGATTTGATCGTCGCCGGCTTCCATGAGCCGGTCTATGCGCCGCGCGACAAGGCTCACCACACCGAAGCGATGATCGCCACCATGGCCAGCGGACTGGTACACATCATCAGCCATCCGGGTAACCCGAAATTCCCGGTGGATATTCGCGCCATCGCGGAAGCCGCCGCGCACTACGATGTGGCGCTGGAGATCAACAACTCGTCATTTACCCATTCGCGTCCGGGCAGTGAACCTAACTGCCGTGCGATTGCGGAAGCGGTGCGTGACGCCGGTGGACGGCTGGCGTTTGGCTCCGATTCGCACACCGCCTTTACCCTCGGCGATTTCGAACACTGCCTGCGTATTACGCGCGAAGTGGATTTTCCGCAGGATCGCGTGTTAAATGTCACGCCGCGTCGCCTGCTCGACTTTCTCGAACAGCGCACCGGCAAACACATTGCGGAATTTGCCGACTTTTAACTTTTTTGCCTCAAGGAATTCTGTTGCATGAATGAGTTTTCCATTCTCTGCCGCGTCATCGGCTCGCTGTTTAATCGCCAGCCGCAGGACCCGCTGCTGGTGCCGCTGTTCACCCTGCTGCGTGAAGGCAAACTGAAAGAACAGTGGCCGCTGGAGCAGGATGAACTGCTGACCCGGCTGCAGCAGAATAGCGATCCGCAGGCGCTGGCGGCGGATTACAACGCGCTGTTCGTCGGCAGCGACTGCAGCGTACCGCCGTACGCCTCACAGTGGCCGAACGGACCGCAGGAAGCCGAGGTGCGGGCGTTTTTAACCTCACGCGGTATGCCACTGAGCGAGTCGCCGGCCGATCACTTTGGCGTGCTGCTGCTGGCGGCCTCCTGGCTGGAAGATCAGTCTGCGGAAGATGAGGCGGCAGCCCAGCTGGCGCTGTTCGATGACTACCTGCTGCCGTGGTGCGGTGCCTTCCTCGGTAAAGTGGAAGCCCACGCCACCACCGCGTTTTATCGCACGCTGGCGGCGCTGAGCCGTGAGGCGATTCAGGCGATGTATGACGAACTGCGTGAAGAGGGCGACGACGCCTGAGTCGTCACCAGCAGGGATGGCTGCTGCCGGGCAGCTGCGCCGGTGCCCCGCACAGCATCGGCGTACCGGGCAGATAAGCCGCGGCGCGCAGGCGCTCGCCAATCCCCCAGCGATTGATCTCCAGCGCGCTCAGCGCATCGTGCGGCTGCGGCGTAATGCCACGCTGTTCGCCTTGTGGCGCTGCGCCGTGCTGCTGAAGCAGCAGCGCGGTACGCGCCAGCGACAAACGCGCCTGCCAGCCGGTGCCGTTAACGCGGCGCTGGCGTAATCCTTCCAGCACCGCGGCCGCCATCATATAGCCGGTGGCGTGATCCAGCGCCTGCACCGGCAGCGGCGTCGGTTTAACGCCTGCCTGCCAGCGCATACCCTGTTCGGCGATGCCGCAGGCCATCTGCACCAGGCTGTCAAAACCGCGCCGGTTGCGCCACGGCCCGTGCCAGCCCCAGGCGTTGAGGCTGACATCCACCAGCCCCGGCGCCAGCCGCTGACGGCTCTCCGCATCCAGCCCCAGCTTTTCCAGTGCGTCCGCGCGGTAGCCGTGCACCAGCACGTCCGCATGCTGTAGCAGCGTAATCAGCCGATCGCGCCCGGCGCGGGTTTTGATATCCAGCTGCGCGCAGCGTTTGCCGCAGTTGATCTCCTCTTCCAGCGTCGGTTCACGCCAGCCGGGCGGATCGATGCGCAGCACCTGCGCGCCGAGGCTGGCCAGAAAGCGGGTCGCTACCGGTCCGGCAATGATGCGCGTCAGATCCAGCACCCGCACGCCCAGCAGCGGTCGCGCCGGCAGCAGCGCCCAGCCCGGCGTGGGCGCTTCGCCGGTTGCCCGTTGGGCAATCAGCGCTTCTTCGCTTACCGCCAGCCCCTGCGCGTGCTGCTGCCACTGCTGTGCGCTGCGCATCCAGGCGGCACAGCCGCCGGCGTCGACCACGGCCTGCTCCAGCGCGTGTCCCTGCCAGCGTGCCACCACCGCCGCCAGCGATGACCGATCGGCGTGCTCGCCCAGCACGCTTGCCATGGCGGCGCGATGATGCGGTGCGTTGGTGTGCAGGCGGATCCAGCCATCCTCGCACGGATAGTCACCGGCCAGCGCGTCCCACTGGTCGGCTGGCGGACGGTTTAGCGGCGTCAGGCTGTGCTGAAACCAGCGCGAGGCCAGGCGGACGTTGACGCTGACCGGGGCCGGACGCTCCAGCAGATCGCTCAGCGCCTGGCTGGCGAGGCCGATGCTGGTGGCGGCGAGTTCGCTAACGGCAAAAGCCGAGGGGAAGCTGTCGGTCTGAAGAAAGTGGATCGTCGGCGCGTGTTCCGCACCCCGCAATCCCTGCCACAGTTGCTGCCACAATGCGGCAGCGCGTTGAGAATCCATGCTAAACCTCCGGAAAACACGCGAGCTTCAAGCATAGCAGAGTGGATTAGCGGCGGCGCAGACGCGGAAAGCGGGCATGCATGCGCAGGTTACGCAGGTTAATCACCGCAATCGTCGTCCCCAGCACCACCAGCGACGCACCCAGAATTTTGAAGCTGTTCATGCTGTCGCCCAGCACCAGCACGCCCATCAGTACCGCCAGCACCGGCGTCAGCAGCGAGTAGGGCATGATCAGGTTGACGTTATATTTTTTCAGCAGTGCATACCACAGCGTGTAGGCGACAATCGACGAGGCGAGGGCGCTGTACAGGATGCCAAACCAGCCGCGCCAGCCGGCGTGGCTCAGCGCGGTAAACTGCTGCGATTCAGTCAGCCACGAGGCCGCGCCGACAATCGGCACCGCAAGGAAGGAGATCCAGCCGGTCAGCGTCAGCGGTTTAATCGGCGGCGACTTTTTCACAATCATGTTGCTCACCGCCCAGCCGGTGGCGCTGCACAGCAGAATACACAGCACCCACCACGCCGGAATTGTCGGGCTGCCGGAGAGCACCACCACCCCGGCCAGCGAGATGGCGATACCGCACAGCTGCACCAGCCGCAGTTTCTCCTTCAGCACCACCATCGCCAGCAACATGGCAATCGGCGTACCCAGCTGGACCACAATGGCGCCGGTGCCGGCATCGGTATAGCGCATGCCGACAAACAGCAGCGAAAAGTGCATGAAGCCAAAGGTAAACGCCAGCGTCAGCAGCCACGGCAGCTGGGCGCGCGTGATGCGGCAAAACGGCACCAGCACGATGGCCACCACGACAAAGCGCATCCAGGTGAGAAACAGCGGCGGAAGCTCCAGCAATCCCCATTTCACCGCCACGTTATTGAAGGCCCAGATGCAAACTACCATCAGAACCAGAAAAAAATGCCGCACCGCCACGCTGCTGTCCTTGGTTTGAGAAAGGTTGTCACCGTCTAATGATGGCACGAAGGCGATCGGTTAGCGCAGGCGGGCGGTGCTTTTTTTCGCGCTGGCATGAGCTTATGCCAGAAAAATACAGGACAAGGCGCAAAATTACTGTCAGAGTGGATGTCCGAAACACGATCATTTGAGGACCGTATTCGGCATGACACAGACCCGCACCTTACCCCTTGCTTTGATTCAACTCGAAACGCCGCCGCCGCAGGTGGTGGCAAAAATTGGTGAACAACCACAGTGGTTTATTACAGCCCTGGCGCTACAGCCGGATGATTATGTCATTGTGCGGCCGCATCTCGGGGAAGAGCTGCCGGCTTTCTCTGGCATTAGCGGCGCGATTTTCAGCGGTTCGTGGGCGATGGTAACCGATCACGCCGACTGGAGCGAGCGCACCGCCGCCTGGATTCGTGCGGCCATCGACGCGCAACTGCCGCTGCTCGGCGTTTGCTATGGTCATCAGCTGATGGCCTATGCGCTGGGCGGTAAAGTGGGTGATAACCCGAACGGCTGGGAGCGCGGGCTGAAAACCCTGACGCGCACCCCGCACCGCGATCCGTGGCTGGCACAGTTGCCGGAGGCCTTCCCGGCGTGGTTGTCGCACCGCCAGTCGGTGCTGGTACCGCCGCCGCAGGCACAGGTGCTGGCGCGTTCAGCGCTGGATGGTTGCCAGATCCTGCGCTATTCGCCGCAGGCGCTGTCAGTGCAGTTCCATCCGGAGTTCGACCATAACATCATGACCGCCTGTCTGCCTTCCGGCGTCAGCGATGATGGCGCGCAGCTGTCAGGCGAAGACTGGGCGCGCGAGCTGCTGCAGCGTTTCTGGCAGCAAACGCGCCCGCAGGCGCAGGCTCAGGGCGCGTAATGCCGCGTACAGCGATAAACCCAGGCGGGGGGCATATTTTTCAGCACCCGCTGGCGCTGCCAGGTGAAGTAGCGTGACAGGCTGGGCTGCGTCAGCGAGGTGTATTGAAACTGGACAAACACGCCACGCGACCCCAGTCCTTCATGCACCGCGCTAAGAATGGCGTCGCGCGTTACGGGCGGCAGCGACAGCAGCGGCAGGCCGGAAAAAATCACGTCGTACTCCCCGGACAGATATTCTGCCGAGCAGGCGCGCACCTGCATGCGCGCATCGTTCCAGCGGCGTAACCCTTTTACCAGTTCGGGACTGATTTCAAATACATCCAGCCGCGCCTGCGGTGCCATATGTGCCAGCAGATGACGGGTCAGCACGCCGTCGCCGGCGCCCAGCTCGGCAATGCGCAGGCTGTGCTCCCAGTTGACCGTTTCACACATGGCGCGACACAGGGCGGCTGAAGAGGGCGTGATGCTGCCCATTTTGCGCGGATTGCGGATAAATTGCTGAACGAAGTTCGCTTTGGCGCGCATTACCATCAGGGCTGAAGCCAGCATCTTGTTCTCCTGTTCACGGGTCTGCTTCATATTGACCGCACAAATCGCACATGTTCCGCTTTTCATCGCGCTTATGGCCAAACTCGGAATTATCTGTCTGCGACAGGCGCAGGTTATGGCGTGACGGCAGGGCAGTTTCTTAATGCCTTCTTTTCCTTCGATGCGGTCACAGTTTCCCGCTGAGCGATCTGACAGGCTGGCATTGTTCGCTCAATGTTAATAACAAGTTTAAATGTTGTTAATCGCTACTCTGTCCCGCAAGGAGAAACACCATGCGTTACGCTGCTCCGGGAGAAACCGGTTCTCTCATCCACCTGCAATCGCGTTATGGCAACTTCATCAACGGCGAATTTGTTCCGCCGGTAAACGGTAACTATTTTGTTAACACCACGCCGATCAACGGTTCGACCATCGGCGAATTTCCGCGCTCGGATAAACAGGATATCGACAACGCCGTGGCCGCCGCGCAGGCCGCTGCGGACGCATGGGGCAAAACCTCGCCGCAGGCGCGTTCGCTGCTGCTGCTGAAAATTGCCGACCGGCTGGAAGCCAATCTGGAAGCCATCGCGGTCAATGAAACCTGGGATAACGGTAAGCCGGTACGTGAAACCCTGGCGGCTGATTTGCCGCTGGCGGTTGACCACTTCCGCTACTTTGCCGGCTGCGTGCGCGCCCAGGAAGGCACCGCGGCAGAGATCGACGAATTCACCGCCGCCTACCACTTCCATGAGCCGCTTGGGGTCGTCGGACAAATTATCCCGTGGAACTTCCCGCTGTTGATGGCGGCGTGGAAACTGGCGCCGGCGCTGGGTGCCGGTAACTGCGTGGTGCTGAAGCCCGCCGAACAGACGCCGCTCTCCATTACCCTGTTGATGGAGCTGATTAAAGACCTGGTGCCGCCGGGCGTGATTAACGTGGTGCACGGCTACGGCAAAGAGGCCGGCGAGGCGCTGGCTTCGCATCCGGGTATCGCCAAGATCGCCTTTACCGGATCGACCGCCACCGGCGGCCACATTCTTGAGCTGGCGGCAAAAAGCCTGATCCCGTCCACCGTCGAGCTGGGCGGCAAGTCGCCCAACATTTTCTTTGAAGACATCATGCAGGCGGAGGAGAGCTTCATCGAAAAAGCGGCCGAAGGCGTAGTGCTGGGCTTCCTCAATCAGGGCGAAGTCTGTACCTGTCCGTCACGCGCGCTGGTGCAGGAGTCGATTTTTGAGCCGTTTATGGCGGCGGTGATGAAGCGCATCCAGACCATTAAACGTGGCGATCCGCTCGACACTGAGACCATGATCGGCGCGCAGGCGTCGCAGCAGCAGTTCGACAAAATTCTCTCTTACCTGGAGATTGCTCAGCAGGAGGGCGCGCAGGTGCTGCACGGCGGCGGGGTGGAAAAAATCGGTGAGGCGTTTGCCAGCGGTTACTACATTCAGCCGACGCTGCTGAAAGGTGATAACAGCATGCGCGTCTTCCAGGAGGAGATTTTCGGACCGGTGGTCGGCGTGCTGACCTTTAAAGACGAAGCGGAAGCGATTGCCATCGCCAACGATTCGATTTACGGCCTCGGTGCGGGCGTGTGGACGCGCGATATTAACCGTGCTTACCGCGTAGGTCGCGCGATCAAAGCCGGTCGCGTCTGGACCAACTGCTATCACCTCTATCCGGCGCACGCCGCGTTTGGCGGCTATAAAAAATCCGGGATTGGCCGTGAAACCCACAAAATGATGCTCGATCACTACCAGCAGACTAAAAATCTGCTGGTCAGCTACAGTACGCAGCCTCTCGGCTTTTTCTGATTTAACCGGCAGCGGTGCGCGCCGCTGCCGCCTTCATGGCAACGTCACACAGCCCTGTCACAGTGCTGACAGAAAAAACAGATTATTCCCCCTGTTATTAAGACGCGTCTTGTCGATATTAAGAGACGTGAGTTTATACAGTAACGCACCGTTTTTAAGGAGAGAAGATGAACACCCTGTACCACTTTCAGGAGCAGCACGACGAAGTGCTGGATGCGGTCGAAGAGAATATCATTACCGTAAATCTGCCGGGCCGCCAGGCGATCTACGTGATTGGCCAGAACGACGACGATGCCGATCTGTTGCTGGACGTGCAGCTGCGCGGTGTGTGAGCGCAGCAGGGGCTGGCAGACAAAAAAATCCGCAGCTTTTACGCCGCGGATTTTTTTATTGCTGGCCGGCTTATTTCACGCAGGCAGCACACTGGTTGTGGATCTGCTGGAAGAAGTCATTGCCTTTGTCATCCACCAGGATGAACGCCGGGAAGTTCTCCACTTCAATTTTCCAGATCGCTTCCATGCCCAGTTCGGCATACTCCACGCACTCCAGACTCTTAATGCTTTGCTGCGCCAGCACCGCCGCCGGGCCGCCAATACTGCCCAGATAGAAGCCGCCGTGTTTATGGCAGGCATCAGTGACCTGCTGGCTGCGGTTACCTTTGGCCAGCATCACCATGCTGCCGCCGTTAGCCTGCAGCAGATCGACGTAGGAGTCCATGCGGCCGGCGGTGGTCGGACCGAGTGAACCGGACGCGTAACCTTCCGGCGTTTTCGCCGGGCCTGCATAGTACACCGGGTGATCTTTGATGTACTGCGGCAGACCTTCGCCGTTGTCGATGCGCTCTTTCAGTTTGGCGTGCGCAATATCACGCGCCACGATGATGGTACCGTTCAGCGACAGACGCGTTGCCACCGGGTAAGCGGAGAGCTGGGCGAGGATCTCGCTCATCGGGCGATTGAGATCGACGCTGACCACTTCGCCTTCACCCTGCTGACGCAGCGCTTCCGGGATATAGCGACCCGGATTGTCTTCCAGCTTCTCGATCCAGATGCCTTCGCGGTTAATTTTGGCTTTGATGTTGCGGTCAGCCGAGCAGGAAACGCCCATGCCCACCGGGCAGGATGCGCCGTGACGCGGCAGACGCACCACGCGGATATCGTGAGCAAAATATTTACCGCCAAACTGCGCGCCGAGGCCGAGTTTCTGCGAGGCTTCCAGCAGTTCCTGTTCCAGCTGCACGTCACGAAACGCCTGACCGTGTTCGTTGCCTTCGGTCGGCAGCGAATCGTAATAGTGGGTTGACGCCAGCTTGACGGTTTTCAGCGTGCTCTCAGCGGAAGTGCCGCCGATGACAAACGCAATGTGGTACGGCGGACAGGCCGCCGTGCCGAGCGACATCATTTTATCAATCAGGTAGTTTTTCAGCTTCGCTGGTGTGATCAGCGCTTTGGTTTCCTGATACAGATAGGTTTTGTTAGCAGAACCGCCACCTTTGGCGATGCACAGGAATTTGTATTCGTCGCCGTCAACGCTGTAGAGATCGATCTGCGCCGGCAGGTTGGTGCCGGTGTTGACCTCTTTATACATATCAAGCGGCGCATTCTGCGAGTAGCGCAGGTTATCTTCGATAAAGGTGTTGTAAACGCCCTGAGACAGCGCAGCTTCATCGCCACCGCCGGTCCAGACGCGCTGGCCTTTTTTACCCATGATGATGGCGGTACCGGTGTCCTGGCAGGTCGGCAGCACGCCTTTGGCGGCGATTTCCGAGTTGCGCAGGAACTGCAGCGCCACGTATTTGTCGTTCTGGCTGGCTTCATCGTCCGCCAGAATTGACGCCACCTGCTGCTGATGTGAGGCGCGCAGCATAAAAGAGGCATCGTGGAACGCCTGCTGCGCCAGCAGCGTCAGCGCTTTCGGGTCGACTTTCAGGACTTCTTCGCCGTCAAAGTTGGCCACCGAAACATGGTCGCGGCTCAGCAGATAGTACTCGGTATCATCTTTGGCGAGAGGAAAGGGATTCTGGTAGTAGAAGGGTTTGTTCGACATGTTGGCTCACTTAGCTTCGTGTTGCCCGCCAGCATGACGGGCGACAAATTAGGCGATCTGTTATTCGATTTTCTCTCGCCAGTCCGCGGCAAGAGCTGACTGGCGAGTATCATACCACTTTAACGTTGTTACGCGGCTGCGTTTTTAACATCAAAGCAACATCATCAGAACATCATCACCATCCACGGGTAGGCAATGACCATCAGCGCCACCAGGAACAGGGCACCAAAGATGGTACCGAGACGCCAGTAGTCTTTGGTTGGCAGGTAGCCGCTACCGTAGTAAATCGGGCTTGGGCCCGTGCCGTACGGGGTGATAATGCCCATCACACCCAGTGAGGTACACATCATCAGGCAGAACACCGGCATGTTGATGCCCGGAATCGAGGCGGCAATGGTCAGCATGGCAGGCAGCAGGGCGGTGGTGTGCGCCGTGGTGCTGGCGAACAGATAGTGCAGCAGGTAGAAGGCGACCAGCAGTACCACCGCAGACACCTGCGGGTCGTAGCCGTGCAGCAGCAGCGCACCCTCTTTACCCAGCCAGGCGATGAAGCCCACGCGCGCCAGACCATCAGCCAGTGCGACCAGCGTGGCAAACCAGGCGAAGGTGTTCCAGGCGGCTTTGTTGCTGGTGATGTCGTTCCAGTTCAGCACGCCGGTCCACAGCATCAGCACGATAACCAGCAGGGCGGCCATCGCCGGTTCAATCCATGCAGTGGCGAAGATCCACATCATCAGCGCAGCGACCACGAACACCAGCAGCAGAATTTCATTGCGCGACAGCGGACCCAGTTTCTCCAGCTCGGCTTTAGCCCAGCGTGGCACTTCGTCATTCACTTTCACTTCTGGTGGATAGAGCCAGTAAGCCAGCAGCGGCATGGTGAGAATCAGCAGGATCCCCAGCGGCAGGAAGGCGAGGAACCACATGCCCCACGAGATATCAAAGCCAACCACGCTTTTTACCAGCGCCAGCGCCAGCAGGTTAGGGGCCAGCGCGGAGAGGAACATTGAGCTGGTGATACAGGCGGCGGTGATAGCAACCCACATCAGGTAAGAACCAATTTTGCGTGCGCTTGGGTCGTTAGGTTTAGAACCGTACAGCGGCGGCAGGTTGGCAATGATGGGATAGATCGTCCCGCCGCTGCGCGCGGTGTTGGATGGCGTAAACGGTGCCAGCAGCAGGTCGGCAAAGGTGATGGCATAGCCGAGCGTCAGGCTGCGACGGCCGAGATATTTCACCAGAATCAGCGCCAGGCGGCGACCGAACTGGGTTTTATCGTAGCCGGCGGCAAACATGAAGGCGCCGAAAATCAGCCACACGGTGGAGTTGCCGAAGCCGCTCACCGCCCATTTAAACGCCTGTCCGGCCGTTTTGAACTTCGGATCGGCCAGTTCTGCCGGGCTGAACAGCACGTACTGGCTGAACAGCGCGATGATCACCACACCGGTCAGGCCGATGACCGCGCCCGGCAGCGGTTCGAAGATCAGGCCGACAATCACCCCGACGAAGATGGCGAAGAAGTGCCACGCGTACGGCTCCAGCCCGGCAGGGGTGGGCACCAGCAGCAACAGCACGGCAACCACGATCGGCAGGCACAACATGACTAGCCGGTTCTTTTTCCCCGGTGCGGCAGGTGGCGCCTTTAGGGGTTCACTCTGGGTTGTTTGTGTATTCATAGTTTTGGTCTGCAAGTTATGGGAATGCGATTGACGGCCCGGTCGGGTTGATTTTTTTAGTTACGAAACGCTTGTAGCAGATCAACCGGGACGTTTTAAAGTGTCTTTTACATGAATCTTCGTTATTGCAATTTTGCTTCGCGAATTATCAATTGAATGACGCTATGATGCGATTAATTAAAATATCTATTTTGATCTGGATCAATAAAATTATTAGCGGGTTTTTTGTTTTAACGTTTTGCGCCGTAATAAATGAACCAACAGGTGTAAAATATGTGTTAAAAGTGAACGGAACGGCAAAAATACCGCCATAATTGGGCGAAAGTCGCTTTTTATCTCTTTGATATTACTTCATTTGTTTTAAATGTAAGGAAAAAGTTGATTTTTGTCAAGTATTGGTTAAAACTTAGCGGAGCGCGGATTTCAGCAATGAGCAATAAAAAGTATTTTCACGCGTAAAACTTATATAACTAACATTCTGGGTTATGTAACTAAATAAAATGGTATATTTATACCATGAAGTCGGACCACTTAAATTAATTATAAAGACCTCCGAACTGCCAAAGAATTGAATACACGATTTCTTAATTCTGGAGTTGCTCATCATGAATACGCTCACCCCGATTCTTAATCCGCTGACCTTACCGAAAGGGGCGGTGCTGAAAAACCGCCTGGTGATGGCCCCGATGACCACCTGTACCGGCTATTACGACGGCGGCGTGACCAGCGATCTCGTTGAGTATTATCGCGTGCGTGCCGGCAGCATCGGCACCGTGATCGTCGAGTGCGCCTTTATCGATAACCGCGGTCCGGCGTTCCCGGGCGCTATCGGCATCGACAGCGACAACAAAATTCCCGGCCTGGCCAGAATTGCGCACGCCATCAAGTCCCAGGGTTCCAAAGCCATTCTGCAGATTTACCACGGCGGCCGCATGGTTGAGCCGGCGCTGATCGGCGGGAAAACCCCGGTCGCGCCCAGCGCTATCGCCGCGCCGCGTGAAGGCGCCAGCACCCCGCAGGCGCTGACGGCGGAAGAAGTGGAGGTGATGATCACTAAGTTTGGTGATGCGGTGAACCGCGCCATCAAAGCCGGCTTCGACGGCGTGGAGATCCACGGCGCTAACACCTACCTGATTCAGCAGTTCTACTCGCCTAACTCTAACCAGCGTGACGACAAATGGGGCGGCAGCCGCGACAACCGCGCGCGCTTCCCGCTGGAAGTGCTGGAAATCACCCACAAAATGGCGGAGCGCTTCGCCGCAGCGGATTTCATCATCGGCTATCGCTTCTCGCCGGAAGAGCTGGAAGTGCCCGGTATCCGCTGGGACGACACGCTGTACCTGCTGGAAAAACTGGCGGCGCGCGGGCTGGATTACGTGCACTTCTCCGTCGGCCAGCTGCTGCGTCCGTCGATTGTCGACACCCAGGATCCGACGCCGTTAATCAGCAAATACATTGAACAGCGCTCGGCGACGCTGGCGAAAGTGCCGGTGATTGGCGTTGGCGGCGTGGTGAACAAAGAGGATGCCGAACTGGCGCTGGCCTCGGGCTTCGATCTGGTGGCGATTGGTAAAGCCTGTATTGCCTATCCGGACTGGGCCGATCGCATCATCAAAAACGAGCACATGGATCTGTACATCGACAGCACCAAACGCGAAGCGCTGACCATTCCGGAACCGCTGTGGCGCTTCTCGCTGGTGGATGCGATGATCCGTGACGTCAGCGATGGCCATCGTAAGTACAAAGCCGGCGTTTACCAGGCGAAAGTGGAAGCCGAAGCGCTGAAGCTGAAAATCAACGTAACGCTCGACACCGACCGTATCACCGACATTTCGCTGGTGCCGGATCCTAACCTCGACGTCGATTTCACCAGCACCTTTGAAAGCCTGCGTGAACGTATTCTGGTGGCGAACAGCCCGCACGTCGATGCCATCACCGGTGCTACCACGCAGAGTGAGGCGCTGAAGAAAGCGGTATCGCGCGCGCTGACCACCTCCAGCAAAGAGTATGTGATTGAAGAGGGCGGTAACCCGAATGCGCCGGTCAATTACGATGTGGTGGTGGTTGGTACCGGCGGGGCCGGTCTGGCGGCGGCGATTCAGGCGCACGATGACGGCGCGCGCGTGGTGATCATTGAGAAGATGCCCACCATCGGCGGTAACACCATCAAAGCGTCGGTGGGGATGAACGCGGCGGAAACCCGTTATCAGAAACTGAAAGGCATCGAAGACAGCAAAGAGCTGTTCTACGAGGAAACGCTGAAAGGCGGCAAGTTCAAAAACAACCCGGTGCTGCTGCGTGAGTTCGTTGAGCGTGCGCCAGAAGCCATTGAGTGGCTGGCGGCGAAAGACATTGAGCTGAGCGATATCACCATCACCGGCGGCATGAGCATTGACCGTACGCACCGTCCGGAAGATCGCTCGGCGGTGGGCGGCTTCCTGATTAGCGGCCTGGTGAAAAACGTTAACCAGCGCAACATCGAAGTGCTGCTGGAAACCTCGGTGGCCGAGATCCTGTTTGAAAACGGTGCGGTGACCGGCGTGAAAGTGGTTGATGAGTACAACGACAGCCGCATCCTGAATGCGAAAAGCGTGATTGTGGCCACCGGTGGCTTCAGCGCCAACCGCGAGATGGTGGTGAAATACCGTCCGGAGCTGGATGGTTTCGTCACCACCAACCACAAAGGCGCCACCGGCAGCGGTATCGCCATGCTGCAGAAAATTGGCGCCGAGACCGTCGACATGGGTGAAATCCAGATTCACCCAACGGTTGAGCAGACCACCTCGTACCTGATTTCCGAAGCGATGCGCGGCGGCGGGGCGATTCTGGTCAGCCAGGCCGGTAAGCGTTTCTACAATGAAATGGAAACCCGTGACAAAGTTTCTGCCGAGATTATCGCGCTGCCGGAAAAAAGCGCGTGGATCGTGTTCGATGAGCAGGTACGTGCCAACAACAAAGCGGCGGACGAATACATCGCCAAAGGCTTTGTGATTAGCGCGCCAACGCCACACGAGCTGGCGGTGAAACTCAACATGGATCAGGAAACGCTGCAAAGCACGCTGGGCCGTTACAATGAGTTTGTAATTAACCAGAAAGACGAAGACTTTGGCCGTGCCACCGCGCTGCGTCATCCGCTCAATCAGGGGCCGTTCTTCGCGATTCGTATCGCACCGGGCGTGCACCACACCATGGGCGGCGTGACCATCAACACCGAGACCGCGGTGCTTGACGCGCAGAAACAGGTGATTCCTGGTGCCTGGGCGGCGGGTGAAGTGGTCGGCGGTATCCACGGTGCGAACCGCATCGGCGGTAACGCCGTCGCCGATATCATTATCTTTGGTATCAAAGCGGGTCGTAATGCCGCTAAACTGGCGTTAGGTAACTAAGCTATCACGATGCCCGCGCCCTGCGGGCATCGTTCTCTTGCGGGGCCACAATGACAAGCGACGCTGGCGTCCATTCCTATTCTGCCGTCCTCATGGGTTCGCCCATTCTGCTCAAACTGTTCGAAGACAATCCCACGCTGGCCAGCCAGGTCTTTCGCCTGATCAAACAGCAGGAAAACCTGTTTACCGTCAACCGCGCCGAATCCGAAGTGATGGCCATTAATCACGCCGCCGGACGCCATCCGGTGGTGGTGAGCGCGCCGGTGTTTGAGCTGATTAGTGTGGCGCACGCGGTGAGCATCCTGCCGGACAGCGCGTTTAACTTCACCATCGGTCCGGTGGTGAAACGCTGGAAGATTGGTTTTCAGGGGCGTGAAGTGCCGCCCGCAGCGGAGATTGAGGCGCTGCTGCGCCTGACCGATCCGCATCAGGTGGTACTGGATGCCGAACAGCACTCGGTGTTTCTGCCGCTGCCGGGCATGGAGATCGATTTGGGCGCCATTGCGAAAGGCTACATCGCCGATGTGGTGCAGGCATTTCTGCGTCAGCAGGGTGTTGCGCAGGCGCTGATTAATCTCGGTGGCAATGTGCAGACGCTCGGCAGCCCGCCGCATCAGCCGCAGGGCTGGGGCATCGGGCTCAAAAAACCGTTTGGCCGGGACGATGAGCTGCTGGGTACGCTGCAGGTGCAGGGCAAATCGGTGGTGACGTCCGGGATTTATGAGCGCTACTTTGAACGCGACGGCCGCTGCTGGCATCACATCTTTGATCCGCGCACCGGCTATCCGCTGGACAATGCGTTATTGAGCGTGACGGTGATTGCCGATCGCTCGCTGGATGGCGATATCTATACCACGCTGCTGTACGGCATGGGCGTAGAGCAGGGGCTGGCGTATCTCGCCGGCCAGCCTGATATCGACGCGGTGTTTGTCACCCGCGATCGGCAGATTATCTGCTCGCCGGCGCGCCATTTCCGCTTCAGCCAGCTGGATTTCAGCTGGCAGCTGCGTCATTGACAGTACTGCTGCAGCAGCGAATGGTACTCCGGCTGCAGGCGATAGCGATACACCGGTCGGCCGGTGGCGCCGTAGTGAATGCTGGTGAACAGAATATTAATCTGCGCCAGCCAGATCAGGTATTTGCGACACGAAACGCGCGAAATGTTCACCTCTGCCGCCAGCTCGTCGGTGGAGAACTCATGGCCGGGATGGGCGTCAATCCACTGACACAGCGTGCGCAGCGTCTGCGGCGTTAAGCCTTTCGGCAGCCGTTTGTTGTCGTGCTGGGTGGCCGGGCTGCCGTGCATCAGCAGATCGAGGTCCGACTGCTGATAATAGTGCTGATTGTCCATCAGCGATTTTTTCTGCCGCCAGCCGGTCAGCGCCTCTTCAAAACGCGGGAACTGGAACGGTTTGATCAGATAATCCACCACGCCGTAGTGCAGCGAGGTTTTGATGTTCTCCGCATCGGCCGCTGACGAAATGATGATCACTTCCACCGAACTCTGCGCCTGGCGCAGCTCCGGCAGCAGATCGAGCCCATTTTCCTGCTGCATATAGATATCCAGCAGCACCAGGTCGATCGGCGTTTCGCTATTAAACAGGAACTCGCGCGCCTGCTGCAGCGTTGCGGCGGTACCCACGCAGTGAAAGCCCGGCACCTGGCCGATAAAGCTGCGGTTCAGCTCGGCCACCATGGCGTCATCGTCGACCACTAACACGTTAATCATGCGGTTTGGTTCCTCCATCCCACGGAAGTTGGACTAAAAATTGGGTGAACACGCCGGGCTCGGACTCCACGCTGACGCTGCCGCCGAGGTGCTCCGTCTGCTGTTTCAGCAGGAACAGGCCGACCCCGCGATCCTCGCCTTTGGTGGAGAAGCCCTTGTCGAACACGGTTGCCAGATGCTGCGGCGCAATGCCCGGTCCGTCATCGCTCACTTCACAGGTCAGCCAGCCGTTCTGGTAGTGCAGCATGACGTGGATTTCGCCCTCGGTCTGCTCGCTCATCGCATCCAGCGCATTCTCCACCAGGTTGCCGACCACGGTGATCAGCGCCGCCATTTGCTGCTCGTTGCCGCTGTCCGGCAGGTAACTGGCATCGCTGATGGTCAGGCGATGGCCGCAATCAGAGGCGCGGTTAATTTTGCTGAGCAGAAAACCGGCAATCACCGGTGATTTGATCTTCTCCAGCAGGAAGCCGATTTCCGTCTGATAGTTATTAGCGGTCTTCAGAATATAGGCTTCTACCTGCGCATAGTTTTTCATGTGCAGCAGGCCGAGGATCACGTGCAGTTTATTCATGAACTCGTGCGAGCGCTCACGCAGGGCATCAACATAGTTTACCATGCCGGTCAGACGCTGCATCAGCTGGCTGATTTCGGTCTTGTCCCTGAAGGTGCAGACCGCGCCGATAATGCGTCCCTGACTGCGCACCGGCACGGTGTTGCTCAGCAGCAGACGGCCATTGACGTTGAGCTCCTCATCGCGCCGTGCGCGACCGCCGTTGAGCACTTCCTGCAGATGCTGGTCGATCACCGAAGCATCATAAATGCGCGCGGTACTCACTACGCTGCTGCCCATTTTATCGCTCAGCAGCTGGCGCGCCGCCTGATTGACCAGCGTCACCTCGCCCTGATCGTCCATCGCCACCACGCCTTCCTTGACGGAGTTGAGGATCGCCTGGCGCTGCTCAAACAGGGTGGAAATTTCGTAAGGCTCAAGGCCGAACAGGATGCGCTTCAGCACGCGCACCAGGATAAAGGTGCCAACCGCGCCGGCAAAAGTACCGATCAGAATGGTCCACAGAATGCTCCAGCGACTCTGGTTGATCTGGTCGGTGACCGCCTCCAGCGAGATGCCGATAGCCACCACGCCAATCTGCCGCTGCTGGGCGTCATACACCGGGGTAAACACGCGCAGCGATTTGGCCAGCGAGCCCTGATTCACGGAGACATTCTCGTTGCCGCGCAGCGCCGGTTCGATGTCCGGGCCGATAAAGTGTTTGCCCACCAGCTCCGGATTACGGTGTGAGTAGCGGATGCCATCCATGTTGGTGATGCTGATAAACAGCAGATGGTTGCTCTCTTCCACCGCTTTGGCGATGGGCTGGATAGCGGCCCGATCGGGCGGCAGGCGCAGCGCCTGCTGAATTTCGGGGGATTTCGCCAGCGTGCGCGCTACCGCCATGGCTTTATCCTCCAGCTGGCTGCGCGTCGCGGCGCCAATCTGGAAGAAATAAAACATGTGTACGCTCAGCAGCACCAGCACAATCACCGCGCTGAGCATCAGCGTTACCAGGGTGTTGAGCTTCATCGGTCGCCTGCGCACCGGCGTGGCTTGCTGTGGTGAGATCATGGTCGTGCTCTGCGGAAAACGGGGGGCTATTATGACGGATAATCCGCAGCGGGTCGCGCTAAATGCAGGAAGGCCGTCAGCGATGACGACCTTCCGTGGGGGAGAGCGGGCGGGTTAACCCTGTTTCACCCGGTTAGCGAAGCTTTTCCGCAGTTTCTGCAGCTTCGGCGGGATCACCGCCAGGCAGTAACCATTGCGCTGACCCGCGCCATCCCAGTAATCCTGATGATAATCTTCTGCCGGATACCAGGCTTTCAGCGGCTCGATAGTGGTCACCACCGGCACGCTGTGATCTTCCTGCGCGCGGGCAATTGCCGCAATCGCTTCGGCTTCCTGCTCCGCGTTAGCCGGGAAAATCGCCGAACGGTACTGGGTGCCGACATCATTACCCTGACGGTTCAGCTGGGTAGGATCGTGGGTGGCAAAGCTGATGTCCAGCAGATCGCCGTAGCTCACTTTCTCCGGATCGAAGCCTACGCGAATCGCTTCGGCGTGGCCGGTCGCACCGCTGCACACCTGCTCGTAGGTAGGATTAGGACGTTCACCGCCGGTGTAACCACTTTCGACTGACTCGACGCCAATCACATCTTTGAATACTGCTTCGGTGCACCAGAAACAGCCACCCGCGATAATCGCATATTCGGTTGCCATTGTTTTACTCCTGTCAGGGCGAAAGCGTTAGAGTGGGGGTTCAGCACGCTGAATTCAAGCCGCTTTCTGTTAACATTTCTGGCGCAACCCGGCGCGGCTTAGCCCGCCGCTGCTCGCTCATCACGCGTAAACGGCCTGGGCTGATCGCATGCAGCATCATTTGGCCTTCACGCGCGGCACGTCACTAATACGCGTGGTGTAAGCCGGAGACAGCATGTCGCGTTTCATCGCCCAGGGTTTCTGGATGCCCTGACCGGCAAACCACAAGGCACCCCGCTGGTGGGCGTTGATCTTATCCATCAGCGCCATCAGCTGATCGCTGTTACGGCGCGGCTGATAGTCAGCAAACAGATCAAGCTGCGCCACCCCGTCGCTGAAGAAGTCTCCCAGCATCACGCCGCCTTTCAGGTAGCGCTTGCCGGGAATCCAGATGCGATCCAGACAGTTGAGCGTGGCCTGAATAATGTCGCGGCTGTCGGCGGTAGGGGTAATCAGCGTCTGGCTTGCGGCGTTGGCATAGTAGGGCTGATGCGGATCGTGCGGGCTGGTGCGGATAAAGGTGCCGATGTAGCGGCAATACTGGCGCTCGCTGCGCAGTTTCTCCGCTGCGCGTGCCGCATAGCTGGCGATGGCTTCGCGCATATCCTGATAATCGGTAATGCGATCGCCAAACGAGCGCGAGCAGAGGATATTTTGCCGGTGCGGAATCACCTCTTCAAACGCCAGGCAGGGTTCGCCGCGCAGCTCGCGCACGGTGCGCTCCAGCACCACGCCGAAATGCTTGCGGATCAGCGCAGTGGGCGTCTCCGCCAGCTGCAGAGCGGTTTGAATGCCCATCAGGTTCAGCTTGTTCGATAAACGGCGGCCGACGCCCCACACTTCCTCTACGCCCACCCGCTGCATCAGGCCGCGCTGGCGCGCCGGATCAGAGAGGTCCATGACGTTTTCGGCTTTGGTCCAGCGTTTGGCCGCCCAGTTAGCCAGCTTGGCGAGGGTTTTCGTTGGCGCGATGCCGACGCCCACTTTCAGGTGCGTCTCTTTCCACAGGCAGTCACGTACCTGCTGTCCAAAGCGCGTCAGCGAGGTGTAACCTTCAATTCCACTGACATCAAGAAAGGCCTCATCAATCGAGTAGACATCCACGCGCGGCGCCAGCCGGTCGAGCGTCTCCATCACGCGCGCCGACATGTTGCCGTACAGCGCATAGTTAGATGAAAACACCACCACCTGATGACGCATCAGCTCGTCGCGATGTTTAAACCAGGGCGCACCCATTTTGATGCCGAGCGCCTTCGCTTCGCGGCTCAGCGAGATAATGCAGCCATCATTGTTTGACAGCACCACGATCGGCCTGCCGCGCAGATCCGGGCGAAACACGGTTTCGCAACTGGCGTAGAAAGAGTTTACGTCGACCAATGCATACATCATCGGCACCCTGAGAATACTGTATATAAAAACAGTATAGGTCAGATGCAGGAAAAATGAGAAGCAGAAATCGATCTGTCCGGCCAGGTTGCTTATGGGGGAAAAGAACAGAGTGGTTACAGACAGCAGGACGAAAAAAACGGCGTTCCCGTCAGGGAAACGCCGTGGGCCAGGGGCGAGTTACTGCGCGAGAAAAAAACGTGTCACTGCCTGGTCTGACTGAACGTCAGGGCGCCTTCTTGCTGCCTGCTTCCGCTCCGGTAATCGGGTCGATCAGCGGATCGGATGCGGTGCGTGCTGCCAGCGCGTCAATGTCGCGCTGCTCATCCGGCGACAGCGTCACAGAAGGCAGACCATCGCCGCCATCCACCGCCGGTTGCGGATCGGCCACATAATCGAAGTTGTCATCGGAGTTCCAACTACCACGCACGTCATCACCTTCTGACATGTTGTAGTAGTTGTGCGCATACTGCTCAATTGGCGGCAGCTTGCCCGGTGGGAAGTTGTCGCGAATGGAGTACAGCGCTTTCTCAAATGAAAGCTGGTGCGCGGCTTCACGCGTCATCAGGAAGCCTAACGCATCCTTTACGCCAACATCGTCAGTGACGTTGATCAGGCGTTCATAGATGATTTTGGCGCGCGCTTCGGCGGCGATATTAGAACGCAAATCCGCCGTCACTTCGCCGATGGTATCCACGTAAGCCGCGGTCCACGGCACGCCGCCGGAGTTGGTCAGCGGCGGACCACCGCCATAAAGAATCGAAGTCAGATGGCTATCGTTACCGGCACCCGTGATTGAGCGATACAGTTCGCCTTCCTCTTCAGTGCCTTCGGCCAGCTTGCCTTTGGCGCCTTTATTGAGCATGCCAACCAGCGAGCCGATAATCTCAAGATGGCTGAGCTCTTCGGTAGCGATATCCATCAGCAGGTCGCGGCGTCCTAAATCCTCATCGCCGAGGCCCTGGGTAAAATAGCGCATGGCCGCAGCCAGTTCGCCCTGCGGACCGCCAAACTGCTCTAACAGCAGATTGGCCAGGCCCGGGTTCGGCGCACTGACGCGCACCGTGTACTGCAGTTTCTTAACGTGTCGAAACATAGCTCACCTCAAAAAGTCTCTTACGAAAAGAGAAAATCAGCGTTTCGCTTTCGCGTCCGGGTCTTCGCTGCGCAGCAGGAACTGATCGGTCAGTTCAGGCATGTGCGTTAACATCCAGTCCGCCATCGCGATCTCCTGCTCACAGATCTGTTTGAGAATGGCCACGCTCTCCTGATCACCGGCACGCGTGGCGGCGCTGATCAGGCTGGTGTAGCTGCCAATCTCGGCATTCTCGAACACGTAGCCGCTGATAGCGCCTTTCACCACTTCGTCTTCCGCGAAGGTACCGCCGAAGGCCTGGCCCATGGCAGCCATTTTCCCCATAACGTCTTTCACGCTGGAGTGGGAAATGCCGTGACGGTCGAGAATGGATTCCAGCAAAGACTGCTGCTGGCGGGTTTCTTCGATGTGCTGCTCAATGCGTGCACGCAGCTGCGGGTAGTTTTCCAGGCGTTTTGCCATCTGTTCGAGCATGGTTTCGGCCTGTTTTTCCATGGCATGAGCGTCGCGCAGCCAGTCGTGATAATGTGAGAGTGCGGATGTGGTCGTCATATCTACCTCCGTTGTACGGCAGTCGCGTTACTGTTTTTCCGCGATATCCGTGAGTTTTTCATCGGTGGATTTTTCTTCTGCCAGCGTGGCAGCCAGCAACTCTGCGGCCTGGTTCAGCTCCAGCTTTTTCGCCATGGCCACCAGCGTGCCGTAAGTGGCAATTTCGTAGTGCTCAACCTTCTGCGCTGCGCCGATCAGGCCAGCATCGCGCACCGGGCCGGCTTCGGTGGATTCAATCAGCTCCTGCGCTTCTTCTACCAGGCCTTCCAGCGCGTGGCACTTCATACGCATGATGCGCAGCTCATCGTGGCTCTCTACGACCTGATCGAGGCGCTCAATTTGTCCCTGGGTCTCTTCCAGATGTTGCTGAAAAGCGTTTTTTAAACTTTCATCGGAGGCTGCCCGGACCAGTTTGGGTAACGCACGGGTGATCTGTTTCTCCGCGCTGTAAACGTCCGAAAGATCGTGAATAAAAAGATCGAGTAGCGATTTAACTTTCATGGAATATTCTCCGAATCGGTGATTAACGGGAGGCTGAAGCCATTTAGTGATAACGCGATTAAGAGAGGGAATGAAACGAAGCAATAAATCCCTGTCATCCTGTTGATGACGGAGCATTCCCTGCTCCGAGACATTCCTTACTCTGCGTTACAGCGCATCAGGAATCGCGATGGCTATTCTGTCCGCCTTTTTTGCCGGCTTCGGACGCTTTCTCACGGTCGTTTTTGAAATTACCGCCGCTGTTTTGTCCGCCTTTTTTACCCGCTTCAGATGCTTTCTCTTTGTCTTCTGCGAAATTACCTGAACCGCCTCTATGCTCTGTCATACTATTACCTCGTGATGAGTAATAAATAACATGACGCATCTGCCGCCATGCATGTTTTGCACACTTAATACTAATGCAGGCTGCCTCACTGACAAGCGCGACGGTTATATTTTTCACGCCTCGCTAACGCTATATTAATGAGAAGGCTGGAGATTGTGGTGTAAAATAACCACGCTATTTTTAGCGAGCCGGTCAATATTACGGTCTCGCTTTTAACCCGCCTGATGATTATTTATGCTCAACACATTTTCCTCCGGTGGGATTTTATCCGCCCGGCTTATTTATTTACGTTTAATCATTGAACGGCGAAGCGGCGCTAAATAGCGTCGAGCAGACGGTTCAATTCCGCCAGACTAAAAAGGGTCGCTTTGCGCACAACTTCTTCACCTTCACCTGAAAACCATTGCCGGCTGGTGTGCACGCTGCCATCTGCCAGACACCATGCAAACCACACGGTGCCGGCTGGCGTGCCGTCCTCACCGCCGTCCGGGCCGGCATAGCCACTGACGGCAATAGCCAGCGTATCCCCGGAGAGCTTTTTCGCGCCGCAGGCCATCTCCCGTACCGCGGCTTCACTGACGGCGGTATCACGCGCCAGCGTCTCTGCGCTGACGCCCAGCACGCGCTGCTTCGCCTGATTGGTGTAAGTAATAAAGCCGCTGCTGTAAAAGCGGCTACTGTCGCTGGCGGCCGCCAGCGCGGAACCGACCCAGCCAGAGGTGCAGGATTCGGCGGTGGTGACGCTCAGGCCGGCGGCCAGTAATTTATTACCCACTTCGGTCGCTAAATTAACCAGTTCTTCATCCATATTCTGTATCCCTTGTCAGAGTGAAATTAATAAACGCCGTCTCTGCCGCTGCTCATATGCATTGCCAGCGGCGTGCATCCGAATTATAGGAGTAATTTCTGCACCGCTGCTCAGCCGAATTAAACTGTTACCGAAGCTCCCGGCGTTTACCGCTAAGCTTAAAACTCAGAACGAAGAGGGAATAACCGGAGCGACATGATGTCAGCTAATTAACCGCAAGAGGAATAACACCATGAAGAAAGATGAGTTAGCCAGCCGTGATTATCCGGTGCAGGAGGATATGCGCTGGCAACGCAGGGAAAGCGTGATACAGCGTATCGGTGAATACGTGCTAATGGTGATTGTGATCCTGGGTGCCTGCGGGTTGTTTTCCAAAGGCATATTAAGCGACGGGCAGGCGCAGTCGGCTGATGGTTCCGTCAGCATTCGCTATGAACGTTTTGGTCGCATCGACAGCAATATGAACCTGCGGATTCGCGTGGCACCGCAGAGCGGCGAGCATTTCACCGTCACGCTAGGCAGCGGCGCGTTAGACGATTTGCAGATCCAGACGCTACAGCCACAGCCACAGCAGGCCATCACGCGGGATAACACGCTGCAGCTGACTTACGCCAGCGAGGCGGCAGAAGGTCATGTGATCTGGCTGGGGATTCAGCCGCAGGCGGCGGGACGGGTTGCGCTGAGAGTGCACGTCAATCATCAGGTACCGGTAAAGGTATCGCAGTGGATTTACCCATAAAAGGAGAGCGTTATGGAAACGGTATTACGCGCAGCCGCCATTTATCTGTTGTTAATGGTGGTATTTAAAATTGCCGGTCGACGCACACTGCTGCAAATGACCTCATTCGATTTGATTCTGCTGCTGATTATTAGCGAAGCCACACAGCAGGCATTGCTGGGTGATGACTTTTCCGTTACCGGTGCCAGCCTCACCATCATTACCTTAATCACTATTGATATTGTGCTGGGCAAACTCAAAGCGCGCTTTCCGCTATTCGAACAAATGGCGGAGGGAGGACCGCTGGTTTTGGTGGAGCATGGCCGGATATTAACGCAGCGGCTAAAAATGTCGGGCATCAGTCGGGAAGATATCCTCGAGGCCGCGCGTTCAGGTCAGGGGCTGGAACGCATCGATCAAATTAAATACGCGGTGCTGGAAGTGAGCGGTCATATTTCCATCATCCCGGAAAATTCAGATAAAACTGAAAAATAGCAACAATCTCTCAATACTTGTTTGTGATGCAGATCACACTTTTGTTAATTAATTGATTTTATACCACTAAAATTATTTTGTACAAGTTTGAAAAAAAATCTTTACAAGCAACCCGCTATAAGCGCAGCGGTGAAAATAACCATTTGCGCATGGCTTTTTGTCAGCGCAAATATGCATATTAAATGTTGTTTTATCTCCAATCCCATCCATATTGTTCCTGTGTGGAGATATTCTGTCGTTTAACTACTTAATTATTTTTATCAATGGGGTGACATATGACACAACGACGTGGTGGTGCAGGTAATTTTGCAGAAAATACCGAGCGTGCTCGCGAAGCGGGTAAAAAAGGCGGCAGCGTCAGCAGCGGGAATTTTAAAAACTGTCCTGAAAGGGCAGTAGAAGCGGGCAGACGCGGTGGAAAAGTAAGTCGTCGCGGCAAAACCGCAGCGGCGGAAGCTTAAACCGCCTTCTATAATATAAATGCAGTCAGCGTAATCAGTTAAGCTACCCTGAGGCGGCTTAATCGGTAACGCAGCGGCGCAATTCAGGGAGTGGTCCATTGCGCCGCACGCATTTTATATCACCAGCTGCCGTGCTGCAGGGAACGAAAAATGACGCGCGGTAATATCTGATAAGCGCAGCGGCTGCAACCACCAATAACGATTGTTAGCGCGAGAGGAAATAAGTAACAGGCAGATTAGGTGGCACTGATAACGAAGCGATACGTTATCGACTCATTATTAATGTGGACCTGATCGGGCGTTGGCGATGTTAAAAAATTTCAATTTATGCATGGGTTAATAACTTTTCGGTAGCACTTTTTGCAACAAAAATCCCCCATTCAGTTGTTTATCCTCTTGTACAGATTTTGAAAAACTTGTACAACTTAGCCAGAACATTTTTCTGACAATTTAATGTTAACGGGAGTCACTTATGCGCCAGAACGGATACACTCCGAACTCAGTCGAGGCGATTGCCAACTATTTTAGCAAAGCTACGCTGCCTTCGCAGCAGGAGACGCTGGGCCAGGTCGTGGTCGAAATCCTGCGTGAAGGCCGTAATCTGAACCGTAAATCGCTGTGTACTAAGCTGCTGCGTCGTCTGGAGCTCGCTTCTACCACGGAAGAAGAGCACCATTATCACCAGCTGATTGGCCTGCTATTTGAACGCGAGAGCTGAGAGCGAAGCGAAAGCGTCCAGGTTGTACACACGAAAACGCCATTCTGATAACGTATCACTGCATGTATGACTTGTGACGGGCTGTATCGCGCCGCAGGATAGCGGCGCTGTTTTTCTGTCGCGTTCCCGGTCGGGGCAGGCAGCATGCAGAGATTTATTATGTTATGAACAGAAGCGAACACCAGACTCTTATTGATGAGATCATCGGCGAAGCGGCGTTAACGCTGCTGCAGCGCTCCGGGCCGGTCACCACCCAGGCGTTGCTTGATGAGCTCCACATTATGCAGCAGCAGGCCAGCGATGATGCGCAGGCGGCTGCGATTCGCACGGCAATCGATGAAGTCCGGTCGAGCATGACGGCTGGACAAAAGCGGCGTGGCGAACAATCGGATCGCGATAATGTGCATCCGCTGTTTGGCCACAACGGTCAGGGTGGCGGCAGCCGCAAGCACTGACTGACAGTTAAATTATAATCTGACTGTATTGCTCACAGTACGGGAAAAGAACGATGTCGGAGAATCACTCTCTCTATTCTGCGCTGCCGGACACGGAACTGGCGGCGCATTTTCGCGATGCCGGAGTGGCATTGAGTGAAGAGGCCGCGGTACTGAATGATGTCATTCGTAGCGTGCTGGCCAGCGAAGGCCGCGTCAGTAACAAATCCATCATTCTATGTCTGATTATGGCGCTGGAAGCGACACAGGACGAAGCGCAGGCAAGTGTGCTGCGCAGAACGCTGGAAATTGTGGTGGGTTATACGCCAGACGACGCCTGAGGTAGTGGTCCCCGCGCAGGCGGGGATCGGTTCAGTGCATAAGATCTGCCAGTAGCCTTATTGCGGCATCGCAGCGATGCCGGAAATCCTCATCACGCGCGTCTGCTTTCATCGTATGCAGCACCTGCGTCACGTCATGTATCCTGAATACGCTACCTTCCCTGATAAAGTCCGTCACCGCGATGCCTATCAGCGCATACAGATCCGGTGCAGGACGGTTAACTTGTTTCACGTCACCTCCGGGACTTGTATATCCGTACAGTGTTGCACAGGTGATAACAACTCAACACCTTTTTCTGCTGTCAGTGAAAATGGCCCAGGTTATTCGTCAGACAGATTGCCAGGCGTTATCACGCTGCGCGAATAGTAATACGCTGCTGTAGCAGATTCATGCAACTAAAAAATGGTTAAGCATGCCGATAACTCTATTTTAGCGCTGCGCTTATTGCGCCCGGAACATTCACCGACACGCTGCGCGGCGGGCGGGAATTATCGCGCCTGCTGCGACCGAGATTAAATTTATGCAGCCAGCTGCGATACTGCCTGATTAATTCCTGCGCATTTTTTTCATCACTGACGCGACAAATAAACAGCTGGCTCATGGTCTGGTGCTCAGCCGCCGTGGCGTAGATCTCGCAGGCCATCTCGCGTTGCTGCAGTTCAATCGCCGTAAAATGTAACTGCGGCCACTGCTGCAGTCGGTTAGCGAACATTTTATAGTCCATTTTAGGATCCTTTTATTTTTCTATTTTCTACTGGTATTACCTGTAAAGGCACAATAGACCAAAAGTGAAAAAGCGCCAGTTTTGCGGGTCACGACCCATTAAATAGTGCACAAAATGAAAAAAATATTAACGTGTACAGCTTTTACCGCTGCGCTTATATTTTCGTGAAAGATTGAATAAGCGCAGCGGCTAATAGCGACAGTGCAGAAATACCGTCTGGCTCGCAGCATCGCCTATCCTCTATTAGGGTTAACTGATGGCTAACCAAAGGAGAAGAGGGCATGACCAATCCGAGTGCCGCCGATGAACTGGCGCTGATCGATCGCTACTGGCGCGCCGCCAATTATCTGTCCGTCGGGCAAATCTACCTGATGGCCAATCCGCTGTTACGCGAACCACTGCAGCCCGGGCATATCAAGCCACGTCTGCTCGGCCACTGGGGCACGACGCCCGGCCTGAACTTTATCTATGCGCACCTCAACCGCATCATCCGCCAGCGCGAGGTGGATCTGCTGTACGTCTGCGGCCCGGGGCACGGCGGGCCGGGGATGGTGGCGAACAGCTGGCTCGAAGGCAGCTACAGCGAAATCTATCCGCACGTCAGTGAAGATGCCGCCGGTATGCAGCGCCTGTTTAAGCAGTTTTCGTTTCCCGGAGGTATTCCCAGCCATGCGGCACCAGAAACGCCGGGCTCGATTAATGAAGGCGGCGAGCTGGGCTATTCGCTGTCGCATGCGTTTGGCGCGGTTTTCGATCATCCGCAGCTGATCGTACCCTGCGTGATTGGTGACGGCGAAGCCGAAACCGGGCCGCTTGCCGCCAGCTGGCACGGCATCAAATTCCTCAATCCGCAGCGTGATGGTGCGGTGCTACCCATTCTGCATCTGAACGGCTACAAAATTGCCAACCCGACGCTGCTGGGGCGCAGCAGTGATGACGATCTGCAGCAGCTGTTCAGCGGTTACGGTTATGAGCCGCTGTTTGTCTGCGGGCACGAGCCGGCCGACATGCATCAGCAGATGGCGGCAGCGCTGGATAACGCGTTTGATAAGATTGCCGCTTATCAGCAGCAGGCACGCAGCGGCCAGGCAGAGCAGGCGATCCCGCGCTGGCCGATGATTGTGCTGCGCAGCCCGAAGGGCTGGACCGGCCCGAAAGAGGTGGACGGTAAAAAGGTGGAAGATTTCTGGCGTGCGCATCAGGTGCCGGTGGCGGCGTGTCGCGAAGACGCGTCGCATCGGCAGGTGTTAGAGCAGTGGCTGCGCAGCTATCAGCCGGAGGATCTGTTTGACGAGGCGGGTAAGCTCAGGCCGGAACTGCGTGCGCTGGCGCCGCAGGGGGATAAACGCATGAGCGCCTCACCCTATGCCAACGGCGGACGGCTGCGCCGCACGCTCAACACGCCTGACATCCGCGAGTTTGCGCTCGACACCGGCGCGCCGGGCAGCCAGCGCGGCGAAGCCACTAAGCAGTTCGGCCACTACCTCAGCGCGATTTTTCAGCGCAACGCCGATAACTTCCGTCTGTTCGGGCCAGATGAGACCGCCTCGAATCGCCTGACGCCGGTCTTTGACGTCACCAGCCGCAGCTGGATGGCAGACATCGAACCGTATGATGAGCAGCTGGCGCGTGACGGTCGGGTGATGGAAATTCTCAGCGAGCATCAGTGTCAGGGCTGGCTGGAGGGCTATCTGCTCACCGGACGACACGGGCTGTTTAACTGCTATGAAGCCTTTATTCATATCATCGATTCGATGTTCAATCAGCACGCCAAATGGCTGAAGGTGACGCGCAAGCTGGGCTGGCGCCAGCCGATCTCGTCGCTCAACTATCTGTTGTCTTCACACGTCTGGCGCCAGGATCACAACGGTTACAGCCATCAGGATCCCGGTTTTATCGATCACGTGGCGAATAAAAAGGCGGATATCGTGCGCATCTATCTGCCGCCAGACGCGAACACCCTGCTGTGGGTGGGCGATCACTGTCTGCGCACCTGGGATCGCATCAACGTGATTGTCGCTGGCAAGCAGCCGTCACCGCAGTGGCTGGACATCGACAGCGCCATTGCCCACTGTGAGGCGGGTATGGGCGAATGGCGCTGGGCGAGCGATGACGGCGAGCCGGACGTGGTGATGGCCTGCGCCGGCGATGTGCCCACCATGGAGACGCTGGCGGCGGTGGATCTGCTGCGAAACTATCTGCCCACGCTGCGCATTCGCGTGGTCAACGTGGTGGATCTGCTGGCGCTGCAGACGCAGCAGCAGCACCCGCACGGCAAGTCGGAAGAGGATTTCGATGCGCTGTTTACCCGCGACAAACCGGTAATTTTCGCCTTTCATGGCTATCCCAGCCTGATTCATCGTCTGACCTATCAGCGCAGCAACCACGCCAATTTCCACGTGCACGGCTTCAACGAAGAGGGCACCACCACCACGCCGTTTGATATGACGGTGCTCAACGAGCTGGACCGCTATCATCTGGCGCAGGCGGCGATTTTGCATGTGCCGGGCCTGGCCGATCGCCATCCTGAATTGCTCGACGACCTGCAGCAGCGCATCGCGGAGCACCACCGCTACGTGCGCGAATACGGTGAAGACGTGCCGGAAGTACGTAACTGGCTGTGGCCGGGCTAACCCGACCCGGGCGCGAAAAAAAACCGCCTGAGAAGGCGGTTTATGGTTTATTCGGCCTGTTTATCCCCGGATTCAGGCGCGCTGGTTTCGTCATCTTTCGGCTTCTGGTCGGGGCTGTTTTTACGCGGATCGTAATCCGGCTGGTCGCCGTGAACGGGACGATCGGTCATTGTATACTCCTTAACGGTTACCATGTGAACCCGCGCCACCGTTGCCAGCTGCGCGGATGAAAGGGTGGCTGCGCGGCTCAGCCCGGAACATTCTGCCGCTTCTCTGTGTGCTGATGTTTCCCCATAGCCAGTGCGCTGGCGCTGGCCGGATCGAACAGCGACAGGCTTTCAATCTGGTCGACCATCAGCACCTTACGGAACTCCAGCGCGCTTTTGGGTTTGGAGACAAAGCTAATCTCGTGCTGGTGATACCAGCGGCTGTAGTTATGCTCAATCGCCAGATTCAGCGTGCGCGAATCGCGATAGCCGCTGAGCATCGGAATAAGCACGATATTGGCGGTGCTGGGATATTCAAAGGTGGCAGCGTGAATCATGCCGATGTAGATACGGCGCGATTTCAGCGTAACCCAGGCCAGTTCGCCTTCTTCCATGCAGTGCAGCAGCAGTTGTTCAATACCGTTAGAGCGCGACAGGCGCTGATATAGCTCTTTGCGACTGCCGGCGGTCAGCCGCGCGCTGCCGGAATTGGAACGATACACACAAAACAGCACGGCAAACGCCAGCATGATCACCACCGGTGCCTGAATGCCGAGAAAACTCCATGTCATGAAATCGACGTGCCAGCGCGCATGGAGATCGGCAGACAGCGCCAGGCTGTTATTGATGGCCGATGCCGCCAGCAGTAGCAGCCAGACCAGGCCGGTGGCGACCACGCCCTGAACGACAAAAATGCAGCCGTACAGCGCAATGAGAAAATAGACGTCCCAGCCAAAGGAGCGTTTTATTTTCAGGCGGCTGGACATATCGCGACTGGTGTACCAGTAGCCGCAGACCATCAGCACCATAAATATCGCGGTTCCCATCAGATATCCTTTAAGCGCTTAATATGATCGGCGAAGTCCTGCTGTACCTGCGGGCTGAGGGGATTAACCGAAGCGTTACCGTCTTCGTCAATAATAATCCGGTCACCTTCCTGAATGGATTCACGAATATCCTGGCGGCTCATCACCTGCAGTAATGATTCCGGACTGGAAAAAAGAGAGGTAAAATAGCGCAATATCACGTCAGGCTGTTCCTGTAAGGCAATAAATAGTTAATTGATCATATAACGTTTTCTGCCAGATTCAGGCGGTTTCAGAGTTATCTGTTAAACGTGAGGAAAGTCAGCGCAGGGTAAGACAATAATCCGGGGGGTAACGGCGCGCTCCCTGCGCCATGGCCGCCTCATCCTGTGCTGGCCGGCTAATCACGAGCCGCGATTGCTGCTCTGACCGCCTTTTTTACCGGCTTCGGACGCTTTTTCGCGGTCGTTTTTAAAGTTGCCGCCGCTGTGCTGTCCGCCTTTTTTACCGGCTTCTGATGCTTTCTGTTTATCTTCTGCGAAATTACCTGAACCGCCTCGATGCTGAGTCATAATATATCCTCTTCATGAGTAATAAATAACATGACGTTGTTGCGCTGTCATGTGCGTGTTGCGTATTTAATAGTAATCGCTGGTGCTATTTCTGCAAGCGTGACGGCGCATAAAAAAGGGCGTTTTTATTTTTAATCTTAGTTTGTTGAAATAACAATAATTCTGCGCTGTCGCTGCGCTTATTTAAAACTTTTGCGGCGGTGAAGTAATAAAATGAAACACTCCAGTGCACCCAACCGGCCGGGCCAGACAGCTGACCCGGCGCCGTGAGCCACGCTAAATAACCATGCCTAAAATCTGCAGGATGCTCTGTTGCGAAGCAGTAATAAAAGGAATGTCTTTGATGTGCTGCATGCCAAAGGCTTCATAAAATTTGCGTGCGCGCACGTTCTCGCCCATCACTTCCAGCCACAGATAGCCTTCCTGCTTATCGCGTGCGGCGTGGATAATGCTTTCGAACATGCGCCGGCCATAGTTTTTACCGGTTTCCTGCGGATTGAGGTAGAGCTTATTCAGCTGGGCACCGCTCATGCCGGAGTCCGGTACCGGCGTATTCCAGGTCACTTTGGCAAAGCCGATGGGTTTGTTGGTTTCGGCAATCAGCCAGCTTTCGTTGGGGGCCACCAGGCTGCTGCGCAGTTCGGCCAGGCCGTACTCTTTATCGATGAATTCATCCAGCTCGGCTTCGGAGACCCACATATGTTTGAAGTGGGCGCTGTAGGTCATGCGCCCCAGCTGATGCAGCAGTTCGGCATCATCAGGCTGCGCGTTGCGTATGGTGAATTCCATGCCAGTCTTCCTTCAGTTTTTATGTTTTATCCTGCGTTACGGCAGAGTGGGGGTGTCAGCGGGCATCCTGCCCGTACAGGTGACCCGTCATTATGCGCGAATCAAACCGGGTGTCATCCCTTTTGCGGTAAGGATGTTGGCTGAATGTCTTGATTTTTTAACAGGAAAGGAGGCAGGCGCAGGATGTCCAGCGGGCGGAGCATCCTGAATTGAGGCGGGTGGTGCGAATTAAAAGCCGTAACTGGTGAGGCGATGGTAAAAATCCATATGGTTTTTGCAGCCCAGCTTGCGTGAGATGGTGTTCTTGTAGTGGCTGATGGTCTTATTGCTGAGGTGCAACGCATGCCCGATCTCAGTCATGCGGCGCGGACCCGCCAGCCAGCGCAGCAACGTGAACTCGCGCTCGGTCAGCACATCGGCATTGCCGTGCGGTGCGGCGACGGTGGCAACGTTTTCCGGCGTCAGCACTGCACTGACCAGCGTCGCCAGCGGGCATTTTTTACTCAGGATCAGCGCTTTCTTCAGGTGGCGGGCCACGTAATTCAGCACGGCTTCATCGCTGATGTCGGTGAGAATCACCAGCTCAACGCCCGGCGTTTTGAGCTGCATCAGCAGCAGGCTACGCAGCGTCTCTTCCAGGTTTTTACTGGCAAAATGCAGCTCGCTGATCACCACGTTGCGCCCGTGTCCGGTGGGGATTGGGTCATCCGGCGAGGTGAGCGTCAGGCAGCTTATCATCTGCCCGGAAAAGTAGAGGCGCAGACCTTCCGTAATCCAGCGGTCGCTATCCATAGTGAAGATGTTCAGCATTGTTTCCTCCTGTGCTCGCGGTTAACCCATTTGAACGGAAACCGCGCGGAGCCGATATCAGACGGCCTGCGTCAGGTTGTAGGAAAAGGCTGAGAAATGTCCGGGATGGCTGAGCTGCAGGGGGACAACATGAAAGCTGGTTTCTGATGAATGAAGCAAAACCGGTACGGTGGCGAACCGGGGAGATCGCCCGGGATGATGTCAGCTGCCACTGTTGCTCTGCAATTTCATTTTCCTGTCATTTTTAGTCTTTAGGGTGTCAGCTCCTCTGTATGGACATGAATAATATGAAAAGAAAAACGCTTCCTTTGATTCTCGGTTGTACCCTCTCGTTATCCACGCTAGCGGCGCAGCCGCAAACCGAACGCTATAGCGTCACTTTTCCTCAGGGGACGCGCGTCAGCTACAGCGGTGCGTTCGCCAGCGCGTTTCCGGAGGGTTTGCCGGTGGGCATCGGTTCCGGTTTGCTGTTTACCGGCAGGCAGGGAGACACGCTCAACTTTGTGACCGTCACCGACCGCGGACCGAACGCCGACTCGCCTGACATGGGTAAACAGGAGTCGAAAATTTTCGTCACGCCGGACTTCGCGCCACTGCTGATGAATATCCAGGTGAAGAACGGCAAAGCGCAGGCGACGGACGCCCGACCGCTGCACGACGCAAAGGGCAATATTAACGGCTTGCCGCTGCAGAATGGCGTCATCGGGTCAACCAATGAGATCGCGCTAAGCGATAAATTGAACGTGCTGCAGGGCGATAACCGGGGTCTGGATACGGAAGGCATTACGCTGGACGGGAAGGGCGGATACTGGCTGTGCGATGAGTATGGTCCGTTCCTGATTAACGTTGATAAGCAGGGCAGGATTCTGGCGATTCACGGGCCGCAGGCCATGGAAGGGGAAAAATCGATCGCGGGTGGTCTGCCGAACGTTCTTAAATGGCGCCAGCCAAATCGTGGCTTTGAAGGGATCACGCGCATGCCGGATGGACGTATCATCGCCGCGGTGCAGAGCACGCTCGATATCAACGGGAAAAGTAAAAAGCAGGCACGCTTTACCCGCCTGGTGAGCTTCGATCCGGCCACCGGGAAAACCGCGATGTATGGTTACCCTATCGACAGCGAGGCGTACAGTAAAAACAGCGACGCGAAAATTGGCGATATCGTGGCGATCGATAATCAGCATATCCTGCTGATTGAGCAGGGCAGCGACAAAGACGACGCGATGCGTAACCTTATCTATAAGGTGGATCTCAGTCAGGCTAGCGATCTGGCCGCATTCGATAAGGCCGGTGACTACCCGGAGTTTGACGACGCCAAAACGCTGGCGCAGCGCGGCATCGTGCTGGCAACGAAAACGCGGGTGGTGGATCTGCGTCAACTCGGCTGGCAGCAGGAGAAGGCCGAAGGGCTGGCGCTGATCGACAGCAACACGCTGGCGGTCATCAATGACAATGACTTCGGCGTGAAAATGGTGCTACAAAATCCGGTGGAAGGTAAGAAGCGCAAGGATTATCGGGTCAACGACCAGGGCAGGCTGACGGTAGATGACAAGCCGGTTGCCACCACCATCAGCGTGAAGCCGCTGGATAAAGCCAGATCGGACAGTGAGTTGTTTATCATAACGCTGGCGGAACCGCTGCAACCCTAGAGGCTGCCGTGCTGGCGCTGAACACCGGTGCCAGCACGAAAACGCTTAAGGCTGAATGACTCCCCGTTGTGTCATCGGGGAGGTCATCGCGGCCTCGTGTTTAACAGGATGTGGAAACTCAGGGTGGCTATTGCTCAGGTGATTAAGAGATATCGCCTGATAAATTTACCCTGATACAGCGCACAGCCATTAAATGGCCTGAAACGGCAGCGTCAGTTCCTGGGATAAGGCAGACTGACTCTCAGGAAAAATTTTTGCCTGGAGTGAGAAGCAGGCATTGATTCATAGATTAAGGCAAATAATCGCGCGGCGTTGCATTCAGGATGGAGCGAAAAGCAGCGGTATAAGCAGCAGGACATGAAAAACCGAGCTTATAAGCGACCTGTTTGATAGGGATGTTATTAGCAAGGAGATCTAACGAAGCATAAATTCTTGCTCTTTGCTTCCAGGTTCTGAAACTAAAACCCGTATCCTTAATAAACAATCGCGAAAAGGTACGTTCAGACATTGACGCGATAAAAGCCAGATCGCTCAGTGGTATTTCCCAGCGATGATTTACCACAAGTTCTCTGGCCGCAGAGAATAATCGCTCATCACGTGGCATTGGAAGTTCCGCAGTAAGAGAAGGCGCTTCGCTGAGTATTTCCAGAAGCAACAGAGCCATTTTCCGCTGGCTCGGTCTGTTGTAGTTATCACTGAACAGACCGGTTATCAGTTCTTTCACCAGTGGCGTAGCCGTAATGACATGCACCTGGTCACTCTTCGCAAAATTTGTACATTCCGCGATAAGGCTGTCACTGAAATAGACGGCCCTGAGATCTGTGTGAGACAGCAGATTGTAACTATGTATCTGCAGAGGCGGTAGCCACAATGCACGCTGAGGGGGGATAACCCAGCGGTTGTTTTCCGTTTCGACCAGCATCACGCCTCTGGTTGCATAGAGGAGTTGCCCTTCAAGGTGATGATGAGGAGG
This sequence comes from gamma proteobacterium symbiont of Axiagastus rosmarus, assembly GCF_059730925.1. Lineage (NCBI taxonomy): Bacteria > Pseudomonadati > Pseudomonadota > Gammaproteobacteria > gamma proteobacterium symbiont of Axiagastus rosmarus. Next base: position 2,398,607 of record NZ_AP035925.1, on the reverse strand, counting down.
ATCGGTTTCTCCTCGCTGATAGCTAATCGCTGTGCCGGACCAGCCAGTGGATGCTTCATGTCTTGGCGCTTTATCTATACTACCTGGCATTTCAGATTAGAGTCCTGCAACTATGATGCTGCCTCGAAACCATCCGGTGTACCAACTCACTGGATGAGTGTGTCGTTTATCAGTCAGATTATCACAGGTATAACAGGAGCCTATCCTCATGCGGGTACACTTTATCGTACATGAAAGTTTTGAAGCGCCAGGGGCTTATGAAACATGGGCCAGAAATCAAGGTCATAATGTGACTTACTCGCGTGTATACGCAGGCGATGAGCTACCCGTGGACGCCGAAGGTATTGATTTCCTGATCGTGATGGGCGGTCCGCAGGACCCGTCCACGACCCAGAGAGAGTGTCCGCACTTCGATGCGAAAGGCGAGCAGGCGCTGATTGCTGCTGCTGTTAAAACCGGTAAAGCCGTTATCGGTATCTGCCTTGGCTCACAGCTGATCGGTGAGGCGCTGGGCGCGCCGTTTGCTCACAGCCCTGAAAAAGAGATTGGTAAGTTCCCGATCACGCTAACTGAAGAGGCTCGCGAGGATGCGTTGTTTTCTCACTTTGCGAAGTCGCTTGAGGTCGGTCACTGGCATAACGACATGCCGGGCCTGACCGCGGATGCAAAAATCATCGCCTACAGCGAAGGCTGTCCCCGCCAGATCGTTTCCTATTCAGATCGCGTCTTTGGTTTTCAGTGCCACATGGAACTGACGCTGGATGTTGTAGAACGGCTCATCGCTCATTCGCAGCAAGACCTGAGCCGAGCCGCAGAGTATCGCTTTGTTCATACGCCAGAAGAACTTCGTGCGCACGACTACAGCGAAATGAATCAGGTACTTTTTGGCTTCATGGATAAGCTCGAAGCGCGCTACAAATCAGCTTAAACACCGCTTTATGCCCGGTGATGTTTATCTCCGGGCATTCTTTATCAGAAGCTGATACATGCAGGCACCATGACCTTTTGTGCACCCTTCAAACCCTACTTTCTATCAACTGCTCGGCACAGGACCGATTCCGCCGGAGCGTTACTTAAGGTCCAGAGCGGCCATCACTGCTGCTACATCTGCCACCTCTGCGGCCGATAAGGGTAACAGGGGACGAGGCAGACAGTCGGCTTCGGTCAGCCCCAGTATGCCTGCTGCCGCTGCGATCACGCGGATACTTCCGCCATGCTTACGGAACAGATCCCATAAAGGTTGCAGGCGGTGAGTTAAGGCAGTAACGCGTTCAGCGTCGTTAATGGCTGCGGCCTGCGTAATTTGTTTGGCGGTTTCCGGGAAGATACCGCCGCAAACAGAATACCAGACTTCGCAACCGGCATTCAGCCCCAGCCCCGCACTGGCGTCACCACTAATACCCAGGGTCACGCCAGGACGAAGATGTTGTCGTAATGCAGCAACGCGTTCAGCTGCAGCGATGGGGGTATCCGGTACTCCCGGAATTTTAATTGAGCGAATCCCTTTCAGTGACGACAGCTGCCCGAGCAGTTCGTCGGTAAAGCGGAAATGCGTGGTGCCGGGGTTGTCATAAACACAAACCGGTACTGAAGCATGGCGGGTAACCGTCTCAAAGAGGGCATACACCTCTTCATTACGCAGCGGCTGGTAACTCATCGCCGGCAGCAGCAGCGCAGCAGCGCCTGCGGACTGCGCATCTTCAGCCAGATGCAGTACGGCATCGGTACTGATAGCACCCACGCAAACCATCACGGGAATCTCCCCGGCAACCTGACGGGCCAGCGTTGCGCTGCGTTTGCGCTGTTCCCTGCTCAGGTAAGCATAGCTGCCGGTTGAACCCAGAACCCCCAAAGAATCGACACGGGCTGCCGTCAGGCGAGCCAGGATCTTCGTGAATCCCTGTTCATCGACACCACGCGCGGTGACAGGCGTTAACGGGAAAGCAGACAAGCCGGTGAACATGCAGAGTCTCCAGAACTGAGTTAAAGGTGTTACTCGCCGATGAGGGTGACGTTACACTGCCGTCCGGGCATCATTTCTTCAAGGCCGTCGGTCAGCATCTTTCCGGCTTCATGCAGCTGATCGGGCGGCATCTGCGGCAGACTTTCCAGAATAAACCACATGTGTTGCGCTTCAACGCTTAAGCGAGTCCTGATTCCCTGCCGCCAGTTCCAGCGACGGCAGGTTACGCCGGCATCATCACACCAGACGACTTCGCCAGGCGCAGGATATTCCACCGCCATAACCCCTTCTTTCATGGTATCAAAGGGTTCCGTGCCTGTTGCCACCGTCAGGCGAGGTGCACCCCGGTACGCGGCAATATTTTCTCCCCCTACGGGCACGGCATAACGCAGACTGACAGCGTTATAAAGATCAACGACCGGATCGAGCGCGGGCAGGGTGCCATCGCGAAGCACGCGTTTGCGTAGCGCCTCAGCAGAACAGGGCGTGCGTTTGGGTTTGGCACCAAATTTCTGAAACACATCGGCCCATGCGGCCAGATGGGATTCAGCCCAGTTGGGGGAATCTGACAGCACCGCCTCACAGGCCGCCTTCAGTGCCGTTACCCCGACGTGCGGATTCACGACAGGCGCTGCCTGCACGCTGATGCTGAGCGCCCGAAAACCGGGGGCGATTTGATAGACTTCAGGGGAAATTGACGGGGAAACGATTAACACGCGATAATCCTGTAATGACCATTTTATTTCATAATATCGACCAATGACCAAAAAAGTCAATTTAGTGACCTTTGCCGGTGCAGATGTCAACACGGTTAATGAAGCCGTATCTCTGCGGATTAAGCAGTTTCGTAAACAAAGAAAAATTTCTCTCGATGAGTTATCCCGCAAAGCCAGTGTCAGTAAGGGGATGCTGGTTGAGATAGAAGGGTGCAAGGCTAATCCCAGCATTGCACTGCTATGCCGGCTTGCTGCTGCCATGGGCGTGTCCGTGGCGGATTTTGTTGATGTCAGCGCCAGGCCTGATGTGCACATCATCGCTGATACGGACATCCCCGAACTCTGGACAGGAGACAAAGGGGGAAGTGCCAGGCTGCTGGCCGGCTCAGGTGGACCCGATATGCTTGAGCTGTGGCTGTGGGAAATGCGGCCAGGCGAAAAGTTTGAATCACCCGGGCATACCTCAGGCACGCTGGAGCTACTGCACGTAAAATCCGGAACCCTCACGCTTGGCGTGAAAGAGAGCGTATTTCAGGTAACGGCGGGATCCTCCGTTACAGCCAAAACCGATGTTCCACATTTCTACGCAAACCAGGGAGAAAACACGCTGAACTTTATCATGACGGTAAATGAAAAAGCGTCATAAACGTTTTTCAATGGACGGCCAAAGAAGCCCTGATTTGTGCGCAAATAATCATCCTTGGTTTTCGCTATTCATGTCCGTTTCTGCCACCAGGCGGACTGTGTATTCGCCATGAGCGAGGAGCGGATATTAGCGACAAAGAGCCGGGGAATATCACATAGCGGCCAGGTCGATATCGCACATGGCTTGATCTAATAGCCGCTGGCGCCTTATTAAGGTGTATAAAATATCCGGATCGCTACCAGAATGGATCGATGAGGATATCTGACTACACCGTTGGAATAGTGCCGCCATCGATGACAAATTCAGTACCGGTGATCGCGGCAGCATAAGATGATGCGAGGAAGACAATGAGATTTGCTACCTCAATGGGTTGAGAAGGGCGTCCCAGCGGAATACCGCCAAGTGCCTTCATGATGATCTGCTTACCGCCTTCGTAATCTGTTCCTGCCTGCTGCGCCAGCCGTTCCGCCATGGCCACGGAAGCTTCGGTTTCGATCCAGCCGGGTGCCACGCGAACCACCCGAACCCCCTGCGACGCAACCTCTTTCGACAGGCTTTTACTGTAGGCTGACAGCGCCGCTTTCGCTGCTGCATAACCCGTGGTTGATTCTGGTAAGGGCAGTTCTCGCTGGATAGAAGTGACATGGATGATCACTCCGCCCCCCTGCTGCAGCATGGCAGGCAACAGCGCACGATCTAAACGTACCGCGGGCAACAGATTAAGATTGAGCTCCTGTTGCCACTCCTCTTCACCCAATGCTGCAAAGCCACCACCGGGTGCAGTAGAACCGCCAGCCACATGAACAATGATGTCGACGCCTCCCAGATGTGTCTGAACGGCTTCCGCGACTGAGTTACACCCTTTAACCGTGGTCAGGTCTGCCGTTACGAAAGCGTCTGCTCTACATTCTGCGGATGCGTGGCGTGCGGTTGTTAATACTGTTGCACCCAGCTGTTTGAATAGCCCAACTACCGCTTTACCCACACCTTTGGTACCCGCAGTGACCAATATGCGTTTACCGTGGAAATCGAGATCACATGGCATTGGAGAATCTCCGGTCTGTTGATGTGGCAGTACAATAATCAGTAATGCTGGCAATATCGCCACCCTTGCTGAGCGCGAAGTCGTCATAAATAGCGAGCAGTAATGTAAATGGCATAGACCTGTACTCCCTTTGTTTACAGTACGGTCATATTCCACATAGACTGTTAAATTGACAAGTACGCACAAAAAAGTGAGTTACTGAATGATGAGTAAGTTATACAGTCCGGAATCAGCCGCAAGCGGAGTGGCGCAGGTTATTCAACTGCTGGAAGGGCGCTGGAAATTAATCATCCTTTTTCATCTGTTCGACGGCAAAGTACAGCGCTATTCAGATTTTGAAAAATTAATTCCCGGTATTTCGCAGAAGATGCTGGCGCAACAACTGAGACAGCTGGAAGCCGACGGTATAGTGTCGCGGATGGTGTATCCTCAGGTGCCACCGAAAGTGGAATATCGACTCACTGAATGGGGACAGGCACTTTGTCCTGCTCTTGATGCCATGCTGAAATGGGCGGAAAGGCGCCCGACTTAACCAGCCTCCCGCCGGATGCCATCAATTTCCGCCGTGCTCTAAAATTAATGCTGCGAATCCGGCAACGCTCCACCTTAAAGTGCAGCGATTATCGCGGCTTCCATTTTTTCCGGGGGCGTGATCGGTGCAAAGCGTTTCAGCGGCTGGCCGTCGCGTCCGATGAGAAACTTGGTGAAATTCCACTTAATCCGTCCGCCCAGCACGCCGGGTAGTTCCGCTTTCAGATAGCGAAATATCGGGTGCGCTGCGCTGCCGTTAACCTCGACTTTGCCGAACATCGGGAAGCTTACCCCGTAATTAACATGACAGGTTTGTGAGATGTCATCAGCGTTTCCCGGTTCCTGCTTACCGAATTGATTGCAGGGATAGCCAAGCACCACCAGACCCTGCGCGGCATATTTCTGATAGAGCGCTTCAAGGCCGGCGTACTGGGGCGTGAAGCCGCAATGACTGGCGGTATTCACCACCAGAACCACCTTGCCAGCGTAATCGGCCATTGAGATAGGTTGACCGGTCAGGCTGGTGGCCGAAAACTGATAAAAAGGGGTCATGTCAGTGTCCTCAAAACAGCACAGGTTCGATGTTGATGTTGCCACGCGGGCCCAATAGCGGGCTTCGTAGCCTGGCGCGCACAGCATAACTTTCTGCGCGCCGTTGTCACAATAACACTGACATCTAACCTTACAGACAGAGCCTGATCGCCGGCACAAAACTCTGCCTGCCAGTCTCACTCAGACGCCTCTGCCAGCAGTGCCGCCTGCACAGCTGGGCGCGCATTGATCCTTGCCATGTACGCCAGTAGCGCAGGCCAGCGATTCAGCGTGAGTTTGGACTGGTGTGTTCGCCATCCGGTCAGTCTTCTGTTGCCGCGCAGTCACTGCTGACGACGCTGCGTAAAGAAAGATAAGCGGCGGTCCGGAGGTCACTTCATCTGCTGGCTAACCGTCAGTTTCATAATGAAGGGCCTCGCCGCAATCTGTCAGCCGCATGAAAACCGGGAGGTTAATAAAAATCCGTGGCATCCGTGTGTTATGCCATCATGGCGCAATGACCGCCGACATCTGCTTCAACACTTCGTCACGTGCTCTCAGGCCAGCATTCGGCGTTAACACCTGTTCATCCTGAATCAGTTTGGCAAAAACAATTTTTTTCCTGCCTTTGGTCGCCCAGCCGACATACCAGCCATAGGCATGGTGCGGATCGTATTGATTATTTTTCCCCGGTGAGCCGGTTCCTGTTTTGCCGTGCACCGTCCAGCCCTTAACGCTGACGTCGTAGCGGGTAATATTATCTGTCATGTCATAGGCATGCTTGTTTACATGCAGCTCACGGTTAACGACTTTCCTTAAAAAGCCAATCTGCTGAACCGGTGAAATCTGCAGGGATGACATAACCCACACCCCATTCTGACCGGGGGCGCTGACGTCAACGGCGGAAACATCTTCGTTTCCGTAAGCAAACGCCTTTACATAGTCTTCAAAGCGATGTTGCCCGATTTTTTTAACAACCTGCTGCGAATACCAGAAGACCGAATATTTTAGCCATGCCGTGGGATCGATTTTATTCATCCAGTTTTTACCGCCCCAGTCCGGGTATCCTTGTTGGTAATCCCAGGCGGGTTCCTTTTCATTTTTCAGCACGCCGGCATCAAATCCCATCAGGCTGATGGCTATTTTAAAAGTGGATGCGGGTGTGACTTCTCCACTGCAGTCGTTGCCACTCTCCAGCAGGACTTTGCCTGATTCAGCGTCAACAATCAGGGTGCACAGGTTTTTGGCAAATGCCTGCTGTGAAAATAATATCGCAGCAACAGAGGCCATTACGGCCAGACGGGTTTTCATTGATGATTGAATCCAAAGTTAAATGCTAACGTAATTTACAACCTGAGAAAGGGCACTGAACGCGGTCAGGCTGTGCATAAAGAGACTGTTCACGCCACATCCCTTTATCATCTGCAAATTATCGCGTCCGGTGTGCTTATTAATAACCCTGAGCAGGGGTAAATAAAAACGATTTAATCTGCGCCTGTTTTTTAGGAAAACTAAACGATGCGAAACCGCATTTCCGGATGACAAACGGCGTGAAAACGACGCTATTGCGATCTGCACACCTGCGGCATTTTTCGTCTCGACGGTGATATAAGCGGTAATTAATGGATTGTAGTCCTGCGCCTACATAACCGGTAAGCACATCCGATGGTCAGAGATATTAATACGTGACAAGCTTATCCGCAGTTCACGGCAATCCTCTGCCAGGCATAATGAGAATGTATTTTCAGGAGTGGTTATGCAGCCGGTTAAACGTTGGCAACGCGATGTCTGCAATTTAAATACCCGGGCGTTAACCTGGGTGGCGGCGGGCGCATTTTGCGCGGGCTGCTGGTTATTGATCAGCGTGCTGGTACTAACCCTGTAACGCGTAGCCAGTGCGAAGAGAATTAGCGTCAGCCGGAAGGGAGTCCGCACCAGGGCGTCAGGGATGAAATTTTTGTAGTGGTTGGGGGCGCGTTGCCCCCTTTTTTTTGCCTGCAGACAGGGGTAATGCAATGCGCAGCCCGTGCGATTACGGCCCGAGACGCAGCGTTTCGGCGCGTTTTGCTGTCTCGTAAACGTATTGCAGCATCGGTTCTAAATCGGCATCCGGTCCGGCGCTGATAATTTTGCCGCGCAGCCATTCAATTTCACTGGTGATATCAGGATGAAAGATGGTGTTGTTTTGCGCGTTGCGTAACCACTTCAGCAAAAAGTTATTTTTCCCGCGTACGCCGCCGGACTTCTTGCTGTTCACATAGAGTTTTAACGCAACCAGAATGCAGTAATAGAAATGGACGCGCTGACTATAATTCTGCAACATCTCTTGGCTCTTCATCTGCCGTTTTTCACGCCCGCCAGTGTGCATTGATGTGAAAAGCAGGTCAAACACAATTGGCCGCGCGCCTGTCACAATTGCGAGCGCAACCAACATTTTAAGAATTTCTTTAGCAGCAGATAAATTGTGCCCGTCAGCAGCTGGATGCTTTACCGGGCAGAATAGCCTGTGATTATTTGTTAATAATCACAAAAAAGCACAGCCGTATCTGATAATTAGATAGATCCGATTCTCTAAATGAATTTCCCCTCCGCATCGCCATCTGCAACTCTGTTCTCCGCGCTGGCCACCTTTGCGTTTTACCGGCCGGTGAAATTTTTATTTGCATCAACATGGCTGTCATAAACAGGAGGTGAATTATGACAAAACCTGCTCTGGCGTTCGCTGCGGCCTTACTGGCGCTCAATGCCACCGCATCCGTTGCGGCTCAGCCGCATCACGTTTATACCAATAAAGATTTCTATAAAAATGGCGTCTTCCAGAAAGAGGTGGCGAAAGATGCAATAGCGCAACTGCTCGCCTCTTATGGTCATACGCTGACGCCGGCCATGCGCCAGCAGCTGTGGGTCAATGATTTCGGGCTGGGCGATTATCAGCATGTTGGCCTGGCCAGCATCACCTGGGTCAATAATCTGGATTACGGTTATTACGCTATGACCATGTATCTGCTGCCGAACCAGATGATTCCGGAGCATCGACACATGCCGATTAGCGCGCCGCCGGCACGTCCGGCAAAACATGAATCATGGCGCGTCCTCGATGGCTGGGTATATAACTTCTCAGAAATTGGCGCCGCATCAGCGGATATTCCGCCGACGCCGAAAAGTTTTGGTCCGGTGCAAAGCCACAATGTCGTCATTCAGCATCAGGGCGAAACGCTGTCGCTGAAAAAACTGGAGAGTTATCATTTCCTGATGGCCAACAGTAAAGGGGCGATTGTGGATGAATATGGCAACTGGCAGGATCGCCGTGGCTGGTTCAGCTCCAATCCTAAAGTCGCCCCTACGCCGTAAACCGTGCCCTGCGAGAGATAGTCGATGTGATTTCCCTGTAGCCACCGGAGGCGTTCGCGCCTCCTTTTTAATTAATGGCCTTTACCGGGATGCGCAGAGAGCCGCTCAGCCACGGCGATTTACCCGGTGCAGACGAATATCACGCTGTTTCATCTCTTCAACGGCAGCACAGGGGCAATCGTCATCGGTGATCACACCGTCCAGCTGCTGCAGCTTACATACGGAATACACGCTGTAACGACCATATTTGCTGCTGTCAGCCACCAGATAACGCTGCGCTGAGGCGGCCAGCACCGCCTGATTCACCAGCAAGGTGTCTTCGTCGGGTGTCGAGAGGCCGTGCGTGACATCCCACGCGCTGGCGCTGAGGAAGGCCAGATCAATATTGAACGCGGCAAGGGCGGTCGCCGCCATGGCACCCACGCTGGCAATATGCCGTTTATCGACTTTGCCACCCGTATGAAATAGCGTGATGTGGCTGTGACGCATCAGCCAGGCGGCAATCGTAAAGTCGTTAGTCAGCACGGTGAGACTTGCCTGATCGCCTAACGCACGCGCAATTTCATAGCTGGTGGTACCGGCATCGAGGTAGACCACCTGGCCATCCTGTACCAGCGATGCGGCATAGCGGCCAGGGCTTTGTTTGGCGTGCACGTTCAGCTGCGCCTTCTCCACATACGGCAATGCCTGATGGACCACGGCAGGCAATCTGGCGCCGCCGTGTATGCCAACCACCAGGCCGGCGTCCTGCAGGAATTTAATATCGCGGCGGATGGTCATCGCCGACACCGCCATCAGCGTGGCCAGTTCGTGAATGGTGGCCGATCGTTTCGCAAACAGGTAGCGATAAATAGCGTCTTTTCGGTCTTCGGGCAGCATCATGAGCTCGGGGTTAAAAGTGACGTTTTGCCTGCCATGCCACGCACGCATAGCGTCCGGTACGGCAGCTTCGCTATGATAGCTCATCTGAAGTTGAATCAGATTCAACGAGGCAATGAGTCAGGAGACACCGAAATGCCCGCCCTGCAACGTAATGAACTGGCCGATCTGAATGTTTTTCTGCTGATTTGCCGGCGCAAGAGCTTCCGCCTCGCCGCGCTGGAACTGGGGGTCACCACGTCGGCCATCAGCCACACGTTGCGCAGTCTTGAAGCGCGTCTTGGCGTGCGCCTGCTCAATCGCACCAGCCGGGCGGTGGTGCCGACGGACGCCGGTGCCGCTTTTTTGCGCCATCTGGAAACCGGCTTTGCGCAGATTGAGCTGGCGCTGAACGATCTGCACCTGTATCGCGAATCACCCAGCGGCCGCCTGCGGCTGAACATCCCGCGTGATGCCGGGCAGCTGCTGTTTCGGCCGATCCTGGCGCGCTTTATGGCGACCTATCCGGAGCTCAGTCTGGAAATTACGGTGGATAACAATCTGGTGGATATCATCGGCAGCGGCTATGACGCCGGGATTCGCTACGGCGCCAGCGTACCGAAAGATATGATCGCCATGCCGCTGACGCCCAAACTGCGCTGGATCGTGGTGGCGTCACCCGATTACGTGCGCGACGCGCCGCCGCTGCAGCATCCGGACGATCTGCGCAACCATCGCTGTATTCGCATGCGCCTTGGCAATGGCACGCTGTATAAGTGGCCGCTGGCGCAGGGCAAGGTGACGTATGAGGTCGATGTGCCGGGCACGCTGACGCTCAATGAGAGCGACATGATTATTGATGCGGTCGCCGGCGGTTAGGGTCTCGGCTACTGCCCGGAGCGCTACGTACAGGCGCAGCTGGCGAGCGGGCAGCTGGTGCGCGTGCTGACGGACTGGTGCAGCGAAGACGAACCGCTGGTGATGTATTACCCCGACCGTCGCCAGCTGCACCCGGGTTTACGCCGGCTGATTGAGATGATCCGCGCCGAAACGATGCGCTAACGCTGGACGCGTGCGGCGTAAATAATAAACGTCACCACGCCAAAAATTTCCAGCTCCTCCTCTTCACGCAGCCGGATGGGCTGATAGCGCGGATTCATCGGCATCAGCTGTACGCAGGGATGCGTCTGTAGCCGCTTGACGGTGAACTCGCCGTTAATGGCGGCGATTACGATGTCGTCGTGCCGGGCATTGAGTGAGCTGTCGACCACCAGCAGGTCGCCTTCGCGGATATTGGCATCGCGCATCGAGTCGCCTTCGACGCGCACAAAATAGGTGGCGCTGGGGCGGGTCACCAGCAGCTCATTGAGATCAATCTGGCGCTCAATGTAGTCCTGAGCGGGCGAGGGGAAACCACCGTGCACCGCGTCAAGGAATAGCGGGCGGGAGCGCGAAGGCGGTGAAAGCTGTGGCAAAAAGAAACGCGTCATAGCGAATATTCCATAGATACTGTTTTTATATACAGTATCAGGCGGTTTTTGCTATGATCAAGTCTGCCCGCGGTAAAAAAAGCGAAGCGTATGAAAAACAGCAGAATTCAGTTTTTTGCCGCGCAAACCGCTGAAAAGTGCACTCTTCGCTAAGCACTCTGTGCGCCCGTCTGGCGAAACTTCAATTGTTGTCTACACTTAATGTTGCCGATGTTCGTAGTGCGGTTGCAGTGTTGATGAAAATTTCGTTTAGTTCTGGAGCGTTACCCTTTCGATTCCCGTGTTTACGGAAAAACCTCCTCACTTCCTGCCTGCCTGCGAACAGACTGCCCGTTTACGTTCAGATACAGGAGGAGACGTGACCCCTGCGGTTAATGAGAACAGCACCCTGCCGTCGCTAAGTGGCGGACTTTACGCCTTCTTTTTTGATGTTGACGGCACGCTGGCCGCGCTTCAGTCGCAGCCCGAGTCGGTTTCCATCCCCGCATCGGTGCGCCAGCATCTGCAACAAATTTCTAATTTAAGTCACGGCGCGCTGGCGCTGGTTTCCGGCCGTCCGATCAGCCAGCTGGATGAGCTGGTCGCGCCGCTGGAAGCCCCGGCGGCGGGCGTGCACGGCGCTGAGCGCCGCGATGCCAGCGGACATCTGCATCGTCAGTCGCTGCCGGATGAGGTGGCGCAAACGCTGCAGGTTGAACTGCAGCAGACCCTTGACCAGTGGCCCGGTACGCTGCTGGAAGTGAAAGGCATGGCCTTTGCGCTGCACTACCGCAACGCGCCAGAGTATGAAAACGCCATCATGCAGCTGGCCGAAGAGGCGGTAACCCGCTTTCCGGCGCTGGCGCTGCAGCCAGGTAAATGTGTGGTGGAACTGAAACCGCAGGGCATCGATAAAGGTGCTGCGGTACGCGAATTTATGCAGGAAGCGCCATTTACCGGTCGCATTCCGGTATTTGTGGGCGACGATCTGACCGATGAGAAAGGCTTTCTTGCAGTCAATGCCATGCACGGCATCTCGGTCAAGGTCGGTGAAGGTCCAAGCCAGGCGCGCTATCGTCTGCCCGATGTGGCAGCGGTCTGGCACTGGCTGGAACAACTATTATTACAACTAGAACATGACAACGTCGGTAAGGAGTTTAGGTTATGAGTCGTTTAGTCGTCGTATCTAACCGTATCGCTATTCCTGATGGAAGCAAAACCAACGCAGGCGGTCTCGCCGTCGGCATTCTGGATGCGCTGCAGACCACCGGAGGATTGTGGTTTGGCTGGAACGGAGAGATCAGTGAGTTTTCCGGTGAAGAAGATGAGGAACTTACCCAGATCGAACAAGACGGCATTACCTATGCCTCATTCCCCCTCAATCAAAACGATTACGATCAGTACTACTGCCAGTTTTCTAACACGGTGATCTGGCCCGCGTTCCACTATCGCCTCGATCTGGTGCAGTACCAGCGTGAAGCCTGGGAAGGCTACTGCCGCGTGAATACCCTGCTGGCGCAGCGGCTGAAACCGCTGATCAAGCCGGACGATATCCTGTGGATCCACGATTACCACCTGCTGCCGTTTGCCGCTGAACTGCGTAAACAGGGCATCAATAACCGAATCGGATTCTTTCTGCATATCCCGTTCCCGACGCCGGAAATTTTCAATGCGCTGCCGCCGCATCAGGAACTGCTGGAAATGCTGTGTGAATACGATCTGCTGGGTTTCCAGACAGAATCCGATCGCGTGGCGTTTCTCGACAGCCTGAGCCAGCTGACGCAGCTGCAGAATAAAGGCGAGAAGAAGCATCGCGCCTTTGGCAATACCTTTATGACCGAGGTTTACCCTATCGGTATCGAGCCGGACAGCATTAAAGAGATGGCGGAAGGGCCGCTGCCACCGAAGATGGCCGCGATGAAGCGTGAGCTGGGCGATTTGCAGAATATTATCGCCTGTGAGCGTCTCGACTATTCCAAAGGCTTGCCGGAGCGTTTCCTTGCCTATGAAGCGCTGCTGGAAAACTTCCCGCAGCATCGCGGCAAAATCCGTTACTCACAGATTGCGCCGACCTCGCGCGGCGACGTGCAGGCCTATCAGGATATTCGTCACCAGCTGGAGACGGAAGCGGGGCGCATTAACGGTAAATACGGCACGCTGGGCTGGACGCCGCTCTATTATCTCAACCAGCATTTTGACCGCCGTCTGCTGATGAAGATTTTCCGCCTGACCGACGTGGGGCTGGTTACGCCGCTGCGTGACGGCATGAACCTGGTGGCGAAAGAGTATGTCGCGGCGCAGGATCCGGACGATCCGGGCGTGCTGGTGCTGTCGCGCTTTGCCGGAGCGGCCAACGAGCTGACTTCTGCGCTGATCGTTAACCCGTACGATCGTGATGATGTGGCGGCGGCGCTGGACCGCGCGCTGACCATGCCGCGCACCGAGCGTATCTCGCGCTATAACGACATGATGGCCGTACTGCGTAAGCAGGACATTTCGCACTGGCGCGAAAGCTTCCTGAACGATCTGAACACGCTGCCGGCACGCAGCGCCAGCCACGGTAGCGATAACAAGGTCGCGACGTTTCAGAAGCTGGCGTAATTAGCCCCGCAAGGCGCGATGTTCCCCTCAGGCAATGCCTCTCCCGTACGCGGGAGAGGTATCCGTCAGACGACGCAGGCAGGACCGTGCTGCGTAGCGTTTTCACGCGACACCCTCACCAGATGAAATCGATTTCATTTTGTTAAGCGCTAACCCGCTGACCCGGCACCAAAAAACGCACGAATTGGTTAAAATTAAGCCAGTTAATCACTGAAACGCTGAATTTTTTCTTCCGACCCTAAAGATTTGGCTGGCCAGGCCGATAGTTCTAATACATCAGTGTGTTAGTTAGTCAATTCATTCATATCGCTAATGTAACGTGCTGTTACATCCCTTGTGACTCGCTAAACCCTCCCTACAAACTCTTTACACACCACAAGCGCGCTGCATCCACTCTTCACGCTTCGCTAGCACAGCGCCATTAGTCCTGCGTGGCAATATTCCCTGTAAGTGATTAATTTAAAAGCGAATAATTACGGCGATTTTTGGTGTTTTATGCTGCATTTTTGGTTTATTTCGGGGTCTTGTCTTTGCCTAAAGCCAACGTAGCAGATAAAAGATCGTCCCATGGCGGCGATCTGCGACACACTTCAAAATTCAGACTTTTCCTGTGAAATATTAGCGAAACGTTTCAAAATCGCTCAAAAAAAGAACAACAGAAAAGCATTACTGAAGCTTCACTTGAAAAATTTGCCTTAAAAGTGTGACGTAGATCACACTTTATCTAAAATTTCATACCAATCACGTTGTATGTCGAAATCAGACGATATAGATTTGCCTTGTTTTCGGATTAGTCTTAAAAAACTGTAAGCAGACGTCACGGAAGATGGTTACAACTCAAGAAAAGATTGGCCTGGAGTTTTGACTACTACTGATCAATATCCCGGTGGGAAGTGAAACAGTTCAGTACGCGTTGGCTTATGCCTGATTATTTTTTGCCATCTTTAGATTTACCAACCAGCAACCCGAACCATAGAACACTTAATTCTGTGGCCGTATATATGTCGCGTCTATCAGGATGGAAAAAAATGGGTACATCAGAATTACTAAAACACATATATGACATCAATCTGTCATATTTATTGCTTGCACAGCGTTTGATAAACCAGGAAAAAGCTTCAGCAATGTTTCGTTTAGGTATCGATGAGCCAATGGCGGATGCATTGCAGCAATTGACTTTACCTGAGATGGTAAAATTAGCGGAAACCAATCAACTGGTTTGCCAGTTCCGCTTTACCGATCACAATCTTATTAACCGTTTAACGCAGGAATCACGTGTGGATGATTTGCAGCAAATCCACACCGGTATTTTATTATCCAGCCGTTTATTGCGCAGCGCATCGAAAGATGATGTCTCTGCTAAAAAGAGGGCGGTGTAATGACCGAAAAAAGTATCGTTCAGGAAGCGCGTGATATTCAGCTGGCAATGGAGCTGATTACCCTGGGCGCACGACTGCAGATGCTGGAAAGTGAAACCCAGCTGAGCCGCGGTCGCCTGATTAAACTGTACAAAGAGCTGCGTGGGGCACCACCACCGAAAGGCATGCTGCCATTCTCTACCGACTGGTTCATGACCTGGGAACAAAATATTCATGCGTCGATGTTCTGCAACGCCTGGCAGTTTCTGCTGAAAACCCGGCTGAGCAGTGGCGTAGAGGCGGTTATCAAAGCGTATCGCCTGTATCTTGAGCAGTGTCCGCAATCGGACGAGGGCCCGCTGTTGGCGCTGACCCGCGCCTGGACCCTGGTGCGATTTGTTGAAAGTGGCATGCTGGAATTGTCTGACTGTAAATGCTGTGGCGGAAGCTTCATCAACCACGCGCATCAGCCGCCGGGCAGCTTTGTTTGCAGCCTGTGCCAGCCGCCATCACGTGCCGTAAAAAGACGTAAACTTTCTGCAGATTCTGCCGATACCTTTCCACAACTGCTGGATGAACAGGTTAAACGCGCCGTTTAAGTTTGTTCGCATCGTGGAAAGCATCCAGCAGCGGTTAATACCGCTGCTTTTTTTTTGCCCACACCCTGCGAATAACACCTGCGGCTCTCTGGCTTAACTTCCACCAACACGTTACGGACGTAAGGATGTTTTTGTGCTGATTATTGTGGGTTATATCGTAGTCCTCGGTTCCGTGCTGGGCGGTTACATGATGGTAGGCGGCCATCTGGGCGCGCTTTACCAGCCGTCGGAGTTGCTGATTATTGGCGGCGCCGGCATTGGTGCGTTTCTGGTGGGCAACAACGGCAAATCGATTAAAAAGACGCTAAAAGCGCTGCCTTTGTTAATGCGCGGCTCAAAATATAACAAAGCCGTATACATGGATTTAATGGCGCTGCTGTATCGCCTGATGGCGAAATCACGTCAGCAGGGCATGCTGTCGCTGGAACGCGATATTGAAGATCCCAGCCAGAGCGAAATTTTCGCTAACTATCCGCGTATTTTGTCCGATAAACCTTTAGTGGATTTTATTACCGACTATTTACGTCTGATGGTGAGCGGAAATATGAATGCTTTCGAGATCGAAGCCCTGATGGATGAAGAGATCGAAACCTATGAACACGAGTGCGAAGTACCAGCACAAAGCTTAGCGGCAGTCGGTGATGGCCTGCCGGCGTTTGGTATCGTCGCCGCGGTAATGGGCGTGGTGCACGCGCTGGCCTCCGCGGACCGCCCGGCGGCAGAACTGGGCGCGCTGATTGCGCACGCCATGGTGGGAACCTTCCTCGGTATTCTGCTGGCTTACGGCTTCATTTCGCCGCTGGCATCCGTGCTGCGCCAGAAGTGCGCGGAAACCACCAAGATGATGCAGTGCGTCAAAGTCACGCTGCTCTCCAGCCTGAACGGTTATGCGCCGCAGATCGCCGTCGAGTTTGGTCGTAAAACCCTATATTCCACCGAGCGTCCGTCCTTTACCGAGCTGGAAGAGCACGTGCGCAACGCGAAAAACCCGGCTAAGCAGACTTCGGATACGCCTTCATGAAGCACGGTAATCGCCCGATTGTGCTGGTCAAACGGCGCAAACATAAAAAGCATGAAGGCAGCCATGGCTCATGGAAGATTGCCTATGCCGACTTTATGACGGCGATGATGGCGTTCTTCATGGTGATGTGGCTGATCTCGATCGCCAATCCGCAGGAGCTGGTGCAGATTGCCGAATATTTTAAAACGCCGCTCAAGGTCGCCCTGACCGGCGGTCAGCGTAGCAGCGACAGCGAAAGTCCGATTCCCGGCGGCGGCGATGATCCGACGCAGAAGAAAGGCGAAGTGCAGAAACAGGTCGACATGGATGCGCAAAAGCGCCAGCTGGATGACATTCGCCTGAACCGGCTGCGTGAAAAACTCGACCAGCTGATTGAGGCCGATCCGCGCCTGAAAGCGCTGCGTCCGCATCTGATCATCAACATGGTGGAAGAGGGGCTGCGCATTCAGATTATCGATAGCCAGAACCGCCCGATGTTTAAAACCGGCAGCGCTGAAGTGGAGCCGTACATGCGCGATATCCTGCGCGCCATTGCGCCGCTGCTGAATGATATTCCTAACAAAATCAGTTTGTCCGGTCATACCGATGACTTCCAGTACGCCAGCGGCGATCGCGGCTACAGCAACTGGGAACTGTCGGCGGATCGTGCCAATGCCTCACGCCGTGAGCTGGTGGCGGGCGGGCTGGACGGCGGCAAAATGCTGCGCGTGGTCGGCATGGCCGACACCATGAAACTGAAAAACCGCGGCGCCAACGACGCGGTGAACCGTCGTATCAGCCTGCTGGTGTTGAACCATGACACCGAAGCGGCGATTGAAAAAGAGAATGCCGAGAGCGATGCCGTTCAGGTGAGTGACCCGGCGCAGATTTTACCTAGCATTACCGCACCGGCTGGTCCGGCGGCGCCAACTGCCCCCACGGGTTCTACCGCAGCACCGGCCACACCGGCAGCCGCGGCGAATCCGCCGGCAGCGGCACCGCCCGCCGCCAGCGCGGTGACACCAGACCAACCCTCACAGCCGAGGTGATCCCGTGAGCATGGACATCAGCGATTTTTACCAGACGTTTTTTGATGAAGCCGATGAGCTGTTAGCGGATATGGAGCAACACCTGTTGGGACTGGATCCCCAGGAGCCCGATTCCGAGCAGTTGAATGCCATCTTCCGCGCCGCCCACTCCATTAAGGGCGGAGCCGGTACGTTTGGCTTTACGGTTTTACAGGAAACCACCCACATCCTGGAAAACATTCTGGATGGTGCGCGCCGTGGCGAAATGCAGCTCAGCACCGACATCATCAACCTGTTTTTGGAAACCAAAGATATTATGCAGGAACAGCTCGATGCCTATAAAACCGCGCAGGAGCCAAACGCAGAAAGCTTTAACTACATCTGTGAAGCCCTGCGCCAGCTGGCGCTGGAAGCCAAAGGAATAGCCCCGCAAGCCGCCGCACCGGTGGTGGCGCTCGCCGACGTGGCAGCACCTGCCGCACCTGCCAGCAGCGGCCTGCGCCTGCAGCTGATCAATCTGAAAGAGAAAGAGCCGGATCTGCTGCTGGAAGAGCTGGGCAACCTCGGCACCCTGACCGATGTGGTGAAAGGCGCCAGCTCGCTGGAAGCCACCATCGACGGTGTCGGCAAAGACGATATCGTGGCGGTGCTGTGTTTCGTGATTGATGAAGCGCAGATTCAGTTCCCACAGGACGCCGCACCCGCCGCCATTGCCGCCGCGCCCGTCGCAGAGGCCGAAGCCGAAGCGCCGGTGCAGCAAACGGCGACCGTCACCGACATTACTCCGGCGGTGAAGCGTGAGAGCAAGCGTGCTGCCGCGCCCGCCAAAAGCAGCGAATCCAGCAGTATTCGCGTGGCGGTGGAAAAAGTTGACCAGCTGATCAACCTGGTCGGCGAGCTGGTGATTACCCAGTCAATGCTGGCGCAGCGCTCTGGTGCGCTGGATCCGGTGGCACATGGTGACCTGCTCAACAGCATGGGTCAGCTGGAGCGTAACGCCCGCGACCTGCAGGAATCGGTGATGTCGATTCGTATGATGCCGATGGAGTACGTGTTCAGCCGCTTCCCGCGTCTGGTGCGCGATCTGGCCAGCAAGCTGGGCAAAGAGGTTGAACTGACGCTGCTCGGCAGCTCAACCGAACTGGATAAGAGCCTGATTGAACGCATCATCGATCCGTTAACGCACCTGGTGCGTAACAGCCTCGACCACGGCATCGAAACCCCGGAAAAACGGCTGGCCGCCAGCAAAACGGCGGTCGGCAATCTGACGCTGTCCGCGGAACACCAGGGCGGCAACATCTGCATCGAAGTGATCGATGACGGTGCCGGCCTCAACCGTGAACGTATCCTGGCGAAAGCGCTCTCGTCCGGCCTGCCGGTCAGCGACAGCATGAGCGATGAAGAAGTCGGCATGTTGATCTTCGCGCCAGGCTTCTCGACCGCCGAACAGGTGACCGACGTATCAGGCCGCGGCGTCGGCATGGACGTGGTGAAACGTAATATCCAGGAGATGGGCGGTCACGTCGAAATCTCCTCGAAGCAGGGCAAAGGCACCACCATTCGCATTCTGCTGCCGCTGACGCTGGCGATCCTCGACGGGATGTCGGTGCGCGTGGCAGACGAAGTGTTCATCCTGCCGCTGAACGCGGTGATGGAGTCACTGCAGCCCACGGCTGAAGAGCTGAAACCGCTGGCCGGTGGCGAGCGCGTACTGGAAGTGCGCGGCGAGTACCTGCCGCTGGTTGAGTTGTGGAACGTGTTTGACGTGCAGAACGCCAAAACCGACGCCACGCAGGGCATCGTGGTGATCCTGCAGAGCGCAGGACGTCGCTATGCGCTGCTGGTTGATCAGCTGATTGGTCAGCATCAGGTGGTGGTGAAGAACCTGGAAAGCAACTACCGCAAAGTGCCGGGCATTTCCGCCGCCACCATCCTCGGCGATGGCAGCGTTGCGCTGATTGTCGACGTATCGGCACTGCAATCATTGAACCGTGAGAAGCGTGTGGCCGGTGCCGCAGCGTAACAGATAACGAAAGGGTAAAAAAATGACTGACATGGCAACCGTGACGAAAATCGCTGGCGAAACCGTCGGCCAGGAGTTCCTGGTTTTCACCCTCGGTGACGAAGAGTACGGCATCGATATCCTTAAAGTGCAGGAGATTCGTGGTTACGATCAGGTAACGCGTATCGCTAACACGCCGGAGTTCATCAAGGGCGTGACTAACCTGCGTGGCGTAATTGTGCCGATTATCGACCTGCGCGTGAAGTTCTCGCAGCCGGACGTGGAGTACAACGAAAACACCGTAGTGATCGTGCTGAATCTTGAGCATCGCGTGGTCGGCATCGTGGTGGATGGCGTGTCTGATGTGCTGTCGCTGACGCAGGATCAGATCCGTCCGGCACCGGAATTTGCCGTCACCATGTCGACCGAGTACCTCACCGGTCTCGGTGCGCTGGGCGAGCGTATGCTGATTCTGGTCGACATCGAAAAACTGCTGAGCAGTGAAGAGATGGCGCTGGTGGATACGCTGCGTAGCGCATAATCGTTCGCAGAGAGTCACGGGTCGCTGATGCGGCCCGTGACTATTACATCCTTTATTAAACCGTTATAAATCAATAACAAAGCCCACAAATATTTCCTGCCCTCGCTCAATATTCCCGCCGCCAGGTCGATAACTGTATTGCACGATTTTTCTTCATTTCCCAGGGCAAACTATGTTTACGAAAATCCGCGTTGTGACCAGCCTGTTGCTGGTGTTGTTGGTGTTTGGCGTACTGCAGCTGGCTTCCGGCTCGCTGTTTTTTAAAGCGCTGAGTGACGACAAAAAAAGTTTCAATACCTCTCAGCTGGCGAGCAAAAACATTGCCGCCATCAATGATGCTTACATGAGCCTTAACCAAAGCCGCGTGATCCTGACGCGCATCCAGCTGCGTATTGCCACCAGTAAACTGACCGGCACCGAAGCCGACATCGGTACGCTGTTCGGGCAGAGCAGGACGTTCCAGCAGACGGCGCAGGATAACTTCACCCTGTTTAAAAACACGCCGGACACGCCGGGCCAGAATCTGCAGCTCAATCAGCAGCTGGAACAGACCTATAAAGCTTACGCCAGCGCACTGGCTGAGATGCAGCAGGTACTGCAGCACAACGATACCGCCGCAGCCGGCAAAGTACCGGTGGCCCCGACGCAAAGTGCCTTTCTGGAAAACTACACCCAGTGGCGCGCCGATCAGGATCGTCTGACGGCGGCCGGCGTGGCGGCGAACAGCGCCGCTTACGAGCACATGATGTGGCTGCTGGGGCTGGTACTGGCGCTGGTGGTGGGCGTGATCGTGCTGTGCTGGTTCGGCCTGCGTAAGGTGCTGATTAAGCCGCTCAACGACAGCATCCAGCACATTGAATACATTGCGCAGGGCGATTTAACCCAGACCATCACCGTCGAAGGACGCAATGAAATGAGCCAGCTGGCGAGCAAGCTGCAGGAGATGCAGCAGGCGCTGGTGCGCACCGTCAGCAACGTGCGCGACGGCTCGGACGCTATTTTTACCGGCGCCAGCGAAATCTCCGCCGGCAATAACGATCTCTCGGCGCGTACCGAACAGCAGGCGGCGTCGCTGGAGCAGACTGCGGCCAGCATGGAGCAGCTCACCGCCACGGTGAAGCAGAACGCCGAGAACGCGCGGCAGGCCTCGCAGCTGGCGCTCAGTGCATCGGAAACCGCGCAGAAAGGCGGAGAAGTGGTGGAAGGCGTGGTGCGCACCATGCACGATATCGCCGGCAGTTCGAAGAAGATTGCCGACATTACCAGCGTGATTGACGGTATCGCTTTCCAGACCAACATCCTCGCGCTCAACGCCGCAGTCGAAGCGGCGCGCGCCGGGGAACAGGGCCGTGGCTTCGCGGTGGTGGCCGGTGAAGTGCGCAACCTTGCCCAGCGCAGCGCGCAGGCGGCGAAGGAGATCAAAGGGCTGATTGAAGACTCGGTGCGTCGCGTTGACAGCGGCTCACAGCTGGTCGGCACGGCGGGCGATACCATGGGCGAAATCGTCAATGCGGTGACGCGCGTCACCGACATCATGGGCGAGATCGCCTCGGCGTCGGACGAGCAGAGTCGCGGTATCGATCAGGTCGGCCAGGCGGTGACCGAGATGGACCGCGTCACGCAGCAGAACGCCTCGCTGGTGGAAGAGTCGGCGGCGGCGGCGGCCTCGCTGGAGGAGCAGGCCAGCCGTCTCAGCCAGTCGGTGGCGGTGTTCCGCATTCCACGTGGCGCTCAGCCTGTCAGCAGCACGGGTGTGCGCCATCCGCAGATCGCCCCCCCGCAGGCCAGTGCGCCACGCAAAGCGCTGACCGCGCCGGTCAGCGACGCCAACTGGGAAACGTTCTAAGCTGAAACGGGAGCGGACAACGCGCCGCTCCCTCATCTCCTGCTTTCTTTACTTATAAAACGCTGTAAAAAAGCTTTAATTCAGCATTATCCCTCGTAAAGTCCGGTAAACCCTCTCAAATATTCAGCGCAGCGGTCGATAAACAGGGCGTAACCCCCCTTTTTGGAGACACCATGTTAAAACGAATCAACGTCGTCACCAGCCTGATCGCCGTCCTGCTGGTGTTCGGTGCTATGCAATTACTGTCCGGCGGGCTGTTCTGGTCGGCATTACAAAAAGATAAAGAGGCGTTTGCTGTGGCACAAACGTCAAGTAATAACGTCGCTGCCATGTCCGATGCCTGGATTGAACTCAATCAAACCCGTACCGTGCTCAACCGCGCCATGCTGCGCATGCAGGGCAGCATGGCGTCGCAGACCAACGGCGGTCAGCTTAATGCACTGATCGCGCAGACGGAGAAACAGCTCGACACCGCGGCCGGTCACTATCAGCGCTATTACGATTTGCCTGCGACGCCAGGACTGTCTGATGCGCTGCGCGACCGGCTGGAAGCGGATTATGCCGCGTTCAATAACGGCCTGAAGGCGATGCTGGCCCGGCTGAAAGCCAACGATCTGCAGGGCATGTTTGATCAGAACATTGAAGCCAAACAGGTCAAAATGAAAGCCACCTATGAAGAGTGGCGCAGCGCGCAGAGTGCTTTAGCCGCTGAGGGCGTGGCGCAGAACCAGCGTGCCTTCCACACCATGATGTGGCTGCTGGCGATCGTCGCCGTGATGGTGATCGCGGTAATTGTCGCCTGCTGGTTTGGCCTGCGCACGGTGCTGATTCAGCCGCTGCATCAGTTGCTCGGTCACATTCGCCATATCGCCGCAGGCGATCTGACGCAGACCATCACCGTTGAAGGGCGTAACGAAATGAGCCAGCTGGCCAGCAGTCTGCATGAAATGCAGCAGTCGCTGGTGCACACCGTCGGCAACGTACGCGACGGTTCGGACGCCATCTTTACCGGCGCGAGCGAAATTTCCGCCGGCAACAACGATCTCTCGGCGCGTACCGAACAGCAGGCGGCATCGCTGGAGCAGACCGCGGCCAGCATGGAGCAGCTCACCGCCACGGTGAAGCAGAACGCCGAGAACGCCCGGCAGGCCTCGCAGCTGGCGCTCAGCGCGTCGGAGACCGCACGCAAAGGTGGCGACGTGGTCGAAGGCGTGGTGCGCACCATGCATGACATCGCCGGCAGTTCGAAGAAGATCGCGGATATCACCAGCGTGATCGACGGCATTGCCTTCCAGACCAACATCCTGGCGCTTAACGCGGCGGTCGAAGCGGCGCGCGCCGGTGAGCAGGGCCGTGGTTTTGCCGTGGTAGCGGGCGAGGTGCGTAACCTGGCGCAGCGCAGCGCGCAGGCGGCGAAGGAGATCAAAGGACTGATTGACGATTCGGTCAGCCGGGTTAACGCCGGTTCGCAGCTGGTCGGCACCGCAGGTGACACTATGCAGGATATCGTCGGTGCGGTGACGCGCGTGACTGACATCATGGGCGAAATTGCTTCGGCCTCGGATGAGCAGAGCCGTGGCATCGACCAGGTGGGCCAGGCGGTGACCGAGATGGACCGCGTCACGCAGCAGAACGCCTCGCTGGTAGAAGAGTCGGCCGCCGCCGCGGCCTCGCTGGAGGAGCAGGCCAGCCGCCTGAGCCAGTCGGTGTCGGTGTTCCGCATTCCGCGCGCGTCGGCAGCGGCCCCTGTGCGTCCCCCGCTGACCACGACACCGCCGGCGGCGCGCAAAGCCGCTGCGGCCCCGGTGAGTGACGGAAACTGGGAAACGTTTTAATCACTGCCTGAATCGCCCCCTCTCCCGCAGCGGGAGAGGGTCGCGTGGCTGACCCTTCCCCGGTTTGCTGCTGGTCTTACCCCTTTCACCTCACATAAAGATCCGCGCCTGCGCGCCGATAACACCAGCGATCCGCCAATTAATGAGGTGTTTATGTTTAGTCGTGTTCGAGTGGTATCCGGCCTGCTGTGTGTGCTGGCGTTATTTGCCTTACTGCAGCTGTTTTCCGGAGGAATGTTTTTTTCAACGGTGAAAGCCGATAAAGATAATTTTGCGTACAACCAACGTCTTAGCACCCTGCAAAGGGCGATGGGCACCTCATGGGTTTCGCTGGTACAGGCGCGTAACACACTGAACCGTGCCGGTATCCGCTATCTGCTGGACAGTCAGCAGGCCGGCTCCGGTGCCACGGTAAAAGATCTGGTGGCGCTGGCCAATACGGAGCTGAAAACCGCCGATCAGAGCTTTGCCGAGTTCAACGCTAACCTGTCGGAAAAGGGCAAAAGCGCGGAGAACGTGCTGACGCTGCAGGCTAACTACAACGCGTTTCGCGGGGCGCTGGCCGAGCTGATTGATTTTCTCAGTGCCGGTAACTTTAAAGGCTTTGTCGATCAGCCAACGCAGGGTTTTCAGGACAAATTTGAAAAGGATTACAACGCCTGGCTCGCCTACAACATTGTGCTGGCAAAACAGGGCATTGACGCCAATGAGAGCGCTTACCAACACGCGATTATGCTGGTAGTCGGCACGCTGCTGGTGACGCTGCTGGTGATTGCGCTGGTGTGGAGCGGCATGCGTACGGCGCTGATCCGTCCGCTGCAGCAGAGCATTGAGCACATCCGCCATATTGCGCGCGGCGATCTGACGCAGCCGGTCGATCTCAGCGTACGTAACGAAATGGGCGACCTGCTCAGTTCGCTGCAGCACATGCAGCAGGAGCTGGCGCGCACCGTACGCATCGTGCGCGACGGTTCGGACGCCATCTACACCGGCGCCAGCGAAATCGCCATGGGCAACAACGATCTCTCTTCGCGTACCGAACAGCAGGCCGCATCGCTGGAGCAGACCGCGGCCAGCATGGAGCAGCTGACCGCCACCGTGAAGCAAAACGCGGAAAACGCCCGTCAGGCGTCGCAGCTGGCGCTGAACGCGTCCGAAACGGCGCAGCAGGGCGGCAAAGTGGTCGATGGCGTGGTCAGCACCATGAAGGACATCGCCGGCAGCTCGAAGAAGATTGCCGATATCACCAGCGTGATTGACGGTATCGCCTTCCAGACCAATATCCTCGCGCTGAACGCCGCGGTGGAAGCGGCACGCGCCGGTGAGCAGGGGCGTGGTTTCGCCGTGGTCGCGGGCGAGGTGCGCAGTCTGGCCCAGCGCAGCGCGCAGGCGGCGAAGGAGATCAAAGGCCTGATTGAAGACTCGGTCAGCCGCGTCAATACCGGCTCGGTGCTGGTAGAGAGCGCGGGCGAAACCATGAGCGAGATCGTCAACGCGGTGACCCGCGTGACCGACATCATGGGCGAAATCGCCTCGGCTTCCGATGAGCAGAGCCGCGGTATCGACCAGGTTGGCCTGGCGGTGAACGAGATGGACCGCGTCACCCAGCAGAACGCGGCGCTGGTGGAAGAGTCCGCGACGGCGGCAGCGGCGCTGGAAGATCAGGCCAGCCGACTGAAACAGTCGGTGGCGGTGTTCAATATTGGTAAAGAATTTGTCGCCCAGGCCGTTAACGTAACTACAGCGCCAAAAATTGCGCGTCCGTCTGCACCGCAGGCGCTGGCGCCAGCGGCAGGAGCTCGTGGCGCTGACGATAACTGGGAAACCTTTTAACCCTTGTGGCCGCCGCAGGGCGGCCCGTGTGAATGGTGTGCACTGGCAGCACAGTAGCAACCGCAGTATCACAATTTAATCAGTTTGTTGCCGGGTGACCCGAAATGAAGAAATCGACGTTATTGGATCAAAATGAAGCCACGACGCTGCTCTCACAAATGGTGCAGCGCCTGCCGCTTTCCGATACACATTTTCGTCGTATCAGCCAGCTGATCTATCAGCGCGCGGGCATCGTGCTGGCCGACCACAAACGCGAGATGGTTTACAACCGTCTGGTACGTCGGCTGCGCATGCTGAATATTGATGATTTTGGTCGCTATCTGGCGCTGCTGGAGCAGGACCCGAACAGTGCCGAGTGGCAGGCGTTTATTAACGCACTGACCACCAACCTGACCTCATTTTTCCGTGAGGCGCACCACTTCCCGATTCTGGCAGAGCATGCGCGCAAACGCAGCGGCAACTACAGCGTGTGGAGCACCGCCGCCTCAACCGGTGAAGAGCCATACTCGATTGCCATGACGCTGGCAGAAACGCTGGGCACCGGACCGGGGAAATTTTCCGTCCACGCCAGTGATATTGATACCCAGGTGCTGGAGAAAGCGGTAGCGGGCGTTTATCGCCAGGAGGAGCTGCGCACCTTATCGCAGTCGCAGCTGCAGCGCTTCTTCCTGCGCGGCACCGGCCCGCACGCCGGCATGGTGCGCGTGCGCAGCGAGCTGGCCAACATGGTGAACTATGCGCAACTCAATTTACTGGCGCACGACTGGGCGTTGCCGGGGCCGTTCGACGCGATTTTCTGTCGTAACGTGATGATCTATTTCGATAAAGAGACGCAGGAACAAATTCTGCGCCGTTTTGTCCCCCTGCTGAAGCCGGGCGGTCTGCTGTTTGCCGGGCATTCGGAAAACTTCAGTCAGATCAGTAAAGAGTTCTGGCTGCGTGGACAGACTGTCTATGGACTGACCAAGGAAAGACGATGAGCAAAATCACCGTGATGTGCGTGGATGATTCCGCGCTGATGCGCCAGTTGATGACGGAGATCATCAACAGCCATCCCGATATGGAGATGGTCGCGACGGCGCCGGACCCGCTGGTAGCGCGGGATTTGATCAAACAGTACAACCCGCAGGTGCTGACGCTGGATGTCGAAATGCCGCGTATGGATGGCCTCGACTTCCTCGAAAAACTGATGCGCCTGCGGCCGATGCCGGTGGTGATGGTTTCGTCGCTGACCGGTAAAGGATCGGAAGTGACGCTGCGTGCGCTGGAGTTAGGCGCGGTAGATTTCGTCACCAAGCCGCAGCTCGGCATCCGTGAAGGCATGCTGGCCTACAGCCAGATGATCGCCGACAAGATTCGCGCCGCCGCGCGCGCCAAACTGCATGCGCGTGCCGCCACGCCGCAGCCGGTAATGCTGAAAGCGGGACCGCTGCTGAGCAGTGAAAAGCTGATTGCTATCGGCTCTTCAACCGGCGGCACCGAGGCGATTCGCCATGTGCTGCAGCCGCTGCCGGCCACCAGCCCGGCGCTGCTGATTACGCAGCATATGCCGCCCGGTTTTACCCGCTCGTTTGCCGAGCGGCTGAACAAGCTGTGCCAGATCACCGTAAAAGAGGCGGAAGACGGCGAGCGAATTTTGCCCGGTCACGCCTATATCGCGCCGGGCGCGATGCACATGGAGCTGGCGCGCAGCGGTGCCAACTACGTGGTGAAACTGAACGACGGACCGCCGGTGAACCGCCATAAACCGTCGGTGGACGTCCTGTTCCGCTCGGTTGCGGTCAACGCCGGGCGAAATGCAGTGGGGGTCATTCTGACCGGCATGGGCAACGACGGCGCGGCCGGGATGCTGGAAATGCACCGCGCCGGCGCGTGGACCATCGCCCAGGATGAAGCCAGCTGTGTGGTATTTGGTATGCCGCGCGAAGCGATAGCGATGGGCGGCACCAGTGAAGTGGTCGATCTGGGCCACATCAGCCAGCATATGCTGGCCAAAATTAGCGCCGGACAGGCATTGCGAATTTAACGAGCCGGTCCTGCCGGACAAGACAACACAGGAGTAGATATGGCTGATAAAAACATGCGCTTTTTGGTAGTGGACGACTTCAACACGATGCGTCGTATCGTCCGTAACCTGCTGAAAGAGCTAGGATTCAATAACGTGGAAGAGGCCGAGGATGGCGTCGACGCCCTGACCAAACTGCGTGCAGGCGGCTTCGATTTCGTTATCTCTGACTGGAACATGCCGAACATGGACGGTCTGGAACTGCTGCAGACCATTCGCGCCGACGCCACGCTGGGCAAACTGCCGGTGCTGATGGTCACTGCCGAAGCCAAGAAAGAGAACATCATCGCCGCCGCGCAGGCCGGTGCCAGCGGTTACGTGGTGAAGCCTTTCACCGCCGCCACGCTGGAAGAGAAGTTGGGCAAAATCTTCGAAAAACTGGGTATGTAAGGAGATGTGATGAGCGACCTTCCGAAACCAACTGAAGAAGCTTCGGCACACGAGATTATTGCCCGGATTGGCTCTCTGACACGTATGCTGCGTGACAGCCTGCGCGAACTGGGGCTGGATCAGGCCATTGCCGAAGCGGCAGAAGCGATTCCGGACGCGCGTGACCGTCTGGATTATGTGGTGCAGATGACCGCACAGGCAGCGGAACGTGCGCTGAACTGTGTGGAAGCGGCGCAGCCACACCAGGACCAGATGGAAGCCGGCGCCACCCAGCTGAAAGGCCGCTGGGATGCCTGGTTTGAAAACCCGATCGAGCTGGCGGATGCACGCGAGTTGGTTTCGGACACGCGCCAGTTCCTTGACGACGTGCCGTCTCACACGGCGTACACCAACAAGCAGCTGCTGGAAATCATGATGGCGCAGGATTTCCAGGACCTGACCGGTCAGGTAATCAAGCGCATGATGGATGTGATCCAGGAGATCGAACGCCAGCTGCTGATGGTACTGCTGGAGAACATGCCGGAAGCCAATGCGGCGGCACGTAAAGAGGGCAACAGCCTGCTGAACGGTCCGCAGATCCATGCTAACGCGCCAGGTGTGGTATCCAGCCAGGACCAGGTTGACGACCTGCTGGACAGTTTAGGTTTTTAATGCTGATCGGGTGTTCAACCCGCATCCGAACCCTCTCCCGCCCGGGAGAGGGGGCCGCACGACGTGTTTTCCCGTCTGATCGCCCTGCATGCCCTTGGGTGGCGTAAATTCTGAAACATAGCAAGACAAGTCCTACGTTGGCGCGAGGATATGTTAAGGTAACCTCGTACAGTTTTGTGAGCTACTTCAAATTCTAAACTGAAACGACTACTCTTTTGCTATGCTGCCATTGGTTCTGACCCGCAAAATTTTCGCTGCTGTAACCTTAGGGGCCCCTGTACTGGTGGCCGTTGCGCCTGCGCAGGCCTTCACCGGCAACAGCGACGTCTCCGCAACACCGTTTGCCGATCCGGCACGTTTCCAGAAAATCGCTGATGAATTACCGGCGCTGGGCTATCAGGACGATACGTCGGCGTTCAGTAAAAAGCTGGCGGGCATTGCCAAAAGCATTGGCGAGGCCAGCCAGAACAGCGACAGCGACACCACGCTGGGCCAGCAGGCCGGTATCTGGGCGTTTAACCATTTTCGTGATGAGGTTGCTACCCGGGTGGCGGATGAAGGGCAGTCGCTGCTGTCACCTTATGGCCAGGCACAGATCGATCTTAACGTCGATATGGAGGGCAACTTCAGCGGCAGCGGGGCTTCGCTGCTGACGCCATGGACCGATCGCTACAATTACCTCACGTTCAGCCAGCTGGGCGTGCACCAGACCGATGACGGGCTGGTGGGCAATGCCGGGCTGGGACAGCGCTGGGTGGCCGGCAGCTGGCTGCTGGGCTATAACGGCTTCGTTGATAGGCTGTTTGACAGCGGCTTGCAGCGCGCTTCGCTGGGCACCGAGGCCTGGAGCGATTACCTGCGCTTATCCGCCAACTACTACACACCGCTGTCCGGCTGGCGCAATCGCAACCCGTTCCAGCAGCAGCGGCTGGCGCGCGGGTATGATGTCACTACCCAGGGCTATCTGCCGTTTTACCGCCAGCTGGGCGTGTCGGTCAGCTGGCAGCAGTATCTCGGCAACAATGTCGATCTGTTTAATTCCGGCAACAGCTACCACAATCCTTCAGCGCTGACGCTGGGCGTCTCCTACACGCCAGTGCCGCTGGTCACCGTATCGGCCAGCCACAAAACCAGTAATGAAGGCGAGAGCCAGGATCAGCTCGGCTTACGTCTCAACTACCGCTTTGGCGTGGCGCTCAGTCAGCAGCTCAATCCGGATAACGTCGCCGCCGCGCGTTCGCTGCGCGGTAGTCGCTATGATTTGGTCACGCGCAGCAATACGCCGGTGCTGGAGTTCCGCCAGCGTAAAACCCTGTCGGTATTCCTCGCCACGCCGCCGTGGCAGCTCAATGCGGGCGAGAGTTTGCCGCTGAAACTGCAGATCCGCAGTGCACATCCAATCAGTAAAGTCAGCTGGCAGGGCGATACGCAGGCGCTGAGCCTGACGCCGGGTGCCGATCCCAACGATCCACAGGGCTGGAGTATCATTATGCCGGCGTGGGATGCGTCGCCTGAG
This sequence comes from gamma proteobacterium symbiont of Axiagastus rosmarus, assembly GCF_059730925.1. Classification (NCBI taxonomy): domain Bacteria; kingdom Pseudomonadati; phylum Pseudomonadota; class Gammaproteobacteria; species gamma proteobacterium symbiont of Axiagastus rosmarus. The sequence continues at coordinate 2,368,232 of NZ_AP035925.1, read as the reverse complement.
GCGAACAACAGTTATCGCCTGTCAGTGACACTGGAGGACAGCAAGCAAAATCGCGTGACTTCCAACTGGATTACGCTGCAGGTGCAGCCGCCGGTGATGCTGGAGCAGGGGGGCGAAAACCGCTTCGACCTGCTGGCGCCATAATCAGCGCGGCACCAAAGAAAAAGGGCAGCCGGAGCTGCCCTTTGCTGCATCCTCAGCCGACACTTGCCGGGATGCCATGAGGGTAAATCACCATCAGAACTGGTACACCAGACCTACCGCGGTAATATCGTCGGTTTTCAGGCGCAGCGCGTTGTCATCTTTCAGCAGGTTGATGCGGTATTCGCTGTAGACCGACATGTTCTTGTTGAAGTAGTAGGTGGCACCCACGGACGCGTATTTGAACAGCCAGGCGTCGCCGACGTTTTCAATATTTTTGCCCTTTGAGCTCACGTAGCCCAGCGACGGACGGAAACCGTTCAGGAACTGATACTGCGCCACGGCTTCAAAATTCACCGCTTTGTTGGCGAACCCGATGTTACCGATTGGCGTAGCGTTGTGGGATTCGCCGTAGATGGTCGCCAGATAGAGCTGGTTAGCATCATATTTCACCCCGGTTTCCCAGTGTTCGGCTTTCTCACCTCTGCCGTAGGTGGCAAGGTTTTGCGCGCTGACGCGATTGAGGCTGGCATAGGCGGCAACCGCGCTCAGGCCAAAGTCGGTATCATACGAGGTGGAAAGGGCGAAACCATCACCGTTAGAGCGACGTACCGCCAGGTTTGGCGTTGCCGCGCTGTCGCTGCGCTCGTTTTTCCCTTCGTACTGCGCTGCGACGTTCCAGCCTTTAACCAGACCGAAGAAATCTTTGTTACGCCAGGTCAGCACGCCGGTGGAGCGACCGGACAGGAAAGCATCGACATAACCGGAATCACCGCCGAAGAAAGGCAGCATATCGGTATAGCCCAGCACGTCATAAATCAGACCATAGTTACGGCCATAGTCGATCGAACCAAACTGCGCAAACTTCAGACCCGCATAGCCGAGGCGGGTTTTGTTACCGGCCTGCGCATCGGCGCCTTCCGTGTTACGCAGACTGAACTGCGATTGCCAGAAACCGTAGCCGGTCAGCTGATCGGTAATTTTGGTTTCGCCCTTAAAACCGATACGGACATACGATGAGGTATCACCATCATTGGTGGTGTCATCGGAGAACAGGTGCGACACGTTAATTTTGCCGACCAGATCCAGCTTGTTACCATCCTTATTATAGATTTCAGCGGCCTGAGCCACAGAAAGTCCCAGCAGCAATGGCATGACTGCTGCCAGTAAAGTGCGCTTCATCATTTATATTTTTACCCTGTGTTATTTTTTAATTTTTTAAGCCCCTGGTGGGGTGACAAGAAAATGACACAAAAGGATAAAGATCAGTAGTGCAATAGTTGTAACAAATAATTTCTTATTGGCTATTTGTGCGATTTTCATACGCCAATTCCATTATTCGGAAATGAGAATCGCTTTTACTTATCATGATTAAGTGAGCGTTTAATCGACGATTAATATTTATCTTATTGATAAATAATGATTAAATTAAGATGGGTATGACTTAATAAAAATAGCGTTTTATTGCCTTAAATAGCACAAGCCTATGCCATAAAGTTCAATGCTTATGAATCAAAGCAGGCTGATAGTCACCCCGTAAATTATCCGCATTGACGCACTGTGTCGGTTTATTTCAGGCTAAATAATATCCCGAGCTTTAATACGTTTAATTACCGGCCAGCCTGGCACAGGCTAGCCAAAATAAGTTAATCAGTTGTTACTAATAAGCGGCCGACCTGTACCACGCCGATGCCTGAACCGGACTGTCACTTGCACCCGTTAAGCGCAGTGCGCCCCAAAATGGCGCAGCAGACGCCTCATTTTGGCGAAATATCTGCTGTGCGATCACAAAAGCAATATTTCATTTTGCGAATGCATAAATCCGCTAAACAAATTACTGCGGTGCCGCTGTTATCGGATGGTTATTCACTTTTTATGCATTAAATGTGCATAGCGAAAGGGCGTAAATCATTGATATTTCGTTGCTGAACCTGATTTATGCATTTTTTCCTCTGGCTGGCACGTTAACTGCACTCTATAGTCGAGCTGCAACTCAGCAACTTTTAACAATTTTAAAACAAAAGCTTCACCCGAAGTGAGGCAGGAGAAATGGCTATGTCACTGCAGGTTTCACGTCACGATTTCGATCAATGGATGATGCCGGTTTATGCCCCTGCGGCTTTTGTGCCGGTGCGTGCCGAAGGTTCTACGCTGTGGGATCAGCAGGGCAAAGAGTACATCGATTTTGCCGGTGGCATCGCGGTGAACGCGCTTGGCCATGCCCATCCCGCGCTGCAGCAGGCGCTGACCGAGCAGGCCGGTAAACTGTGGCACACCGGCAACGGCTACACCAACGAACCGATTCTGCGCCTGGCGAAGCAGCTGATTGATGCCACCTTTGCTGACCGCGTGTTCTTCTGTAACTCCGGGGCGGAAGCCAACGAGGCCGCGCTGAAGCTGGCGCGTAAAGTGGCGCACGACCGTTTCGGTGCCGAAAAAAACGGTATCGTCGCCTTCACCAATGCTTTCCACGGCCGCACCCTGTTCACCGTTTCAGCTGGCGGCCAGCCCGCCTATTCGCGCGACTTCGCCCCGTTACCGCCAGCCATTCAGCATGCCACCTTTAACGATCTGGCCTCGGCGGCGGCCTTAATTAATGACCAGACCTGCGCGGTCATCGTCGAGCCGATTCAGGGCGAGGGCGGTGTATTACCGGCCGATCCGGCGTTCCTGCGCGGACTGCGCGAACTGTGCGACCGCCACCAGGCGCTGCTGATTTTTGATGAAGTGCAGAGCGGCGTCGGCCGTACCGGCTCGCTGTATGCCTATATGCATTACGGCGTCACGCCTGATGTGCTAAGCACCGCCAAGGCGCTGGGCGGCGGCTTCCCCATCGGTGCGATGCTGACGCGTGAAGATCTGGCGCAGGTGATGGGCGTCGGCACGCACGGCACCACCTACGGCGGCAACCCGCTGGCCGGTGCGGTGGCCGGTAAAGTGATGGAGCTGATCAATCAGCCTGAGTTTATGGCTGGCGTGGCCGAGCGGCACCAGTGGTTTGTCACGGCGCTGCAGGAGATCAACCAGCGGCTGCCGGTGTTTAAAGAGATTCGCGGCCTGGGGCTGCTGATTGGCGCGGTACTGAATGACGATTTTGCCGGTAAAGCCAAACAGTTCAACCTGACGGCGGCGGAAGAGGGCGTGATGGTACTGATCGCCGGTGCCAGCGTGGTGCGCTTTGCGCCGGCGCTGAACATCAGCGAGCGTGAAGTAAAAGAAGGGCTGGCGCGCTTCGAACGCGCCTGCGCACGCGTGCTCAAAGGAGCCACATCATGATGGTGATTCGCCCCGTCGAACGTGACGATCTGCCGCAGCTGCTGGCGCTGGCGGGGAAAACCGGCGGCGGTCTGACCTCGCTGCCCGCTGACAGCGAGACGCTGAAGGCGCGCATTGAGCGCTCGCTGCAGACCTGGCAGGACGCGCTGCCGCGCGCTGAACAGGGCTACGTGTTTGTGCTGGCGGATAGCAGTGATAATCGCGCCGTCGGCATCTGCGCCATTGAAGTGGCGGTAGGTTTGCAGGATCCCTGGTACAACTTCCGCGTCGGTACCCAGGTACACGCCTCGAAAGAGCTGAACGTTTACGCCAGTTTGCCGACGCTGTCGCTGAGTAACGATCACACCGGCAGCAGCGAACTGTGCACGCTGTTCCTCGATCCTGACTACCGCGACGGAAAAAATGGCCATCTGCTGTCCAAGTCGCGCTTTCTGTTTATGGCGAATTTCCGCGAGCGCTTCATGAAGCACGTGGTTGCGGAGATGCGCGGCGTCAGCGACGAGCAGGGACATTCGCCATTCTGGGATAGCGTGGGCAGCCGTTTCTTCTCCATGGAGTTTCGCCAGGCCGATTTTCTCAGCGGCACCGGGCAAAAAGCTTTTATCGCAGAACTGATGCCCAAGCATCCGCTGTATATCCACTATCTGTCGGAAGCGGCACAGCAGGTGATTGGTGAAGTCCACCCGAAAACCGCGCCGGCGCGCGCGGTGCTGGAAGCCGAGGGTTTCCGCTATCTCAACTATATCGACATCTTTGACGGCGGCCCGACGCTGGAGTGTGAGATCGACCGCATCCGCGCCATCCGCAAGAGCAAAGTGCTGACCGCCAGCGAAGGCGAAGCTGAGGCGCACTGGCCGCTGTGTCTGGTGGCGAACTGCGACTATCAGCAGTTCCGCGTGGCGATGCTGCCGGTCGATATCGCATCCGGTCAGGTTCTGATTAATCAGCAGCAGCGCACCGCGCTGCGCTGCGACTATGGCGATTCGCTGCGGGTGGTTACCCTGGGTCGCGAGGAGAATAACGCATGACGCATTTTATCAACGGTGAATGGCAGCCGGGCAGCGCGGAGACGCTGAGTAAACACAATCCGGTGAGCGGCAAGATCTTATGGCAGGGCAACGCTGCTTCTGCGGCGCAGGTGGCGGCGGCCTGTGAGGCGGCTCGCGCGGCGTTCCCGGCATGGGCACGTCTGCCGTTTGCTGCCCGCCAGGCGCGGGTAGAGGATTTTGCCCGTCTGCTGGAGCGGGATAAAACCGAGCTGGCGGCGATCATCGCACGTGAGACCGGCAAACCGCGCTGGGAAACGCTGACCGAAGTGCAGGCGATGATCAATAAAGTGGCCATTTCGATTAAGGCTTATCACACCCGCACCGGCGAGCAGGCGGAGGGTGAGAGTTCACTGCGCCACCGGCCGCACGGCGTGCTGGCAGTATTCGGCCCGTATAACTTCCCCGGTCATCTGCCGAACGGACATATCGTGCCGGCGCTGCTGGCGGGCAACTGCGTGTTGTTTAAACCGAGCGAACTGACCCCCGCCACCGCAGAGAAAACCGTGCAGCTGTGGCAGGAAGCGGGCCTGCCGGCGGGTACGCTGGCGCTGTTACAGGGCGGACGTGATACCGGCCAGGCGCTGGCGCAGGCGGAGCAGATTGACGGCCTGCTGTTTACCGGTAGCGCGGCTACCGGCTATCACCTGCATCGCCAGTTCGCCGGACAGCCGGAGAAAATGCTGGCGCTGGAGATGGGCGGCAACAATGCGCTGATTGTGGAAGATCCGGCCGACATTGATGGCGCGGTGCATATCGCCATTCAGTCGGCGTTCATTACCGCCGGCCAGCGCTGCACCTGCGCGCGTCGTTTGCTGGTGAAACGCGGTGCGGCGGGTGATGCCTTCCTGCAGCGCCTGGTCGAGGTGAGTGCGCGCCTCAAACCGGCAGCGTGGGACGCCGAACCGCAGCCGTTTATGGGCAGCGTGATTTCGCCCGCCGCCGCCGGGCAGATCTTCGCCGCCTGGCAGCAGCGGGTTGAGCTGGGTGGCAAGGAGTTGCTGGCGATGCGCTGGCCGGATCGCGACAGCGCCATTATCACGCCCGGCATCATCGACATGACCGGCGTCGCCGGACTGCCTGACGAAGAGGTGTTCGGACCGCTGCTGCAGGTCATCCGCTACGATCATTACGCGCAGGCGATTCGCCTCGCCAACGACACGCGCTACGGATTGTCGTGCGGGCTGGTGTCACCGCAGCGTGACCAGTTTGATCAGCTGCTGCTGGAAGCGCGCGCCGGCATCGTGAACTGGAATAAACCGCTGACCGGCGCCGCCAGTTCGGCACCCTTTGGCGGCGTGGGCGCTTCCGGTAATCACCGTGCCAGCGCCTGGTACGCGGCGGATTACTGCGCCTGGCCGATGGCCTCGCTGGAGAGCAGCAGCTTAGCGCTGCCGGGCAGCCTGTCGCCGGGGCTCGATTTTGCTGCTTCAGGAGCGACATCATGAAGGCGTTTGAAGCAAACTTTGATGGTCTGGTCGGCCTGACGCACCACTACGCTGGCCTGTCGTTTGGCAACGAAGCCTCCACGCGCAATCAGCTGCAGCTCTCCAATCCGCGACTGGCGGCCAAACAGGGGCTGCTGAAAATGAAGGCGCTGGCCGACATGGGCTATGTGCAGGGGGTTATCCCTCCGCACGAGCGGCCTAATCTGCCGCTGCTGCGCCAGCTGGGATTCAGCGGCAGCGATGCGCAGGTGCTAGCCAAAGCAGCCCGGCAGGCACCGCAGCTGCTGTCAGCGGCCAGTTCGGCGTCGGCGATGTGGGTGGCCAATGCGGCCACGGTTTCGCCATCGGCCGACAGCGCCGACGGCAAAGTGCATTTTACCGTTGCTAACCTCAACAATAAGTTCCACCGGGCGATTGAAGCGCCGGAAACCGCCGATCTGCTGCGCGCCATCTTCCGCGATGGCCGCCACTTCAGCGTACACGACGCGCTGCCGCAGGTGGCGCTGTTTGGTGACGAAGGCGCAGCCAACCATAACCGCTTCGGCGCTGACTATGGCGCGCCCGGCGTTCAGCTGTTTGTCTACGGTCGCGACGGCCAGCAGCAGGGCAGTGCACCGGCGCGCTATCCGGCGCGCCAGACGCGTGAAGCCAGCGCGGCGGTGGCGAGACTGCATCAGCTGGATGACGCGCGCACGCTGTTTGCTCAGCAAAATCCGGCGGTGATCGATCAGGGGGTGTTCCACAATGATGTAATCGCCGTCAGCAATCAGCAGGTGTTTTTCTGCCACGAAGAGGCGTTTGTCGACCAGCCCCAGCTGCTGCAACAGCTGGCGGAACAGGTGCCGGGTTTCCAGCCGGTTGTGGTGCCGCGCGATCGCGTGTCAGTGGCCGATGCGGTGAACACCTATCTGTTTAACAGCCAGCTGCTGCAGCATCCGGACGGCGGCATGCGGCTGGTGCTGCCGGAAGAGTCGCGCCAGCATCCCGGCGTGTGGCGCTACCTGAGCGAGCTGGTGGAGAGCGGCGGCCCGATTCGCGCGCTGCAGGTGTTTGATCTGCGTGAGAGCATGTGCAACGGCGGCGGACCGGCTTGTCTGCGTCTGCGCGTGGTGTTAACCGAGGCGGAGCGTCAGGCCGTCAATCCGGCGGTGCTGATGAACGATCGCCTGTTTACGCGTCTGAATGACTGGGTGGATCGTCACTATCGCGACCGGCTGACGCAGGCCGACCTGGCCGATCCGCAGCTGCTGAGCGAAGGGCGAAGCGCGCTGGACGAGCTGACACAGCTGCTAGACTTAGGCAGTGTCTACGCGTTTCAGCGTTAACGCCGGGGGCAAATGTGTTGCCCCCTGTGTCAGAAAGGAGTGAACATGCAGGACTTTTTACAGCAAACCCTGTCAGGCAGGCCGCCCGCGCAGCGGCAGGGCAGTAACGCCCACCTGCACTGGCAGTGGCATGATGAGGGCATACTATCCCTGACACCGCATACGTCCACGCAGCAGGCGCTGGTTCTCTCCGCCGGGATTCACGGCAACGAGACTGCCCCGGTGGAGATCCTCAATCTGTTGCTGACGCCGCTGCTGCAGGGGGAAAAACCGCTGGCCGTGCGCCTGCTGGTGATCCTCGGCAACCCGGCGGCGCTGCGCAGCGGCAAACGCTACCAGCATTATGATATCAACCGGCTGTTCGGTGGCCGCTGGCAACAGGTGGCCGACGTACCGGAGGCGCAGCGCGCGCTGCAACTGGAGCAGGCGCTGGAGAACTTCTGGTGCGAGTGTCTCGATCACGAAATTCGCTGGCATCTCGATTTGCACACCGCGATTCGGGGTTCGTGGCATACGCGCTTTGGCGTGATGCCGCTCAACAGCCAGCCGTGGCCAGCGGATTTTTTACACTGGCTGGCAGCGGCCGAGCTGGAGGCGCTGGTGTTTCACCGTGCGCCGGGCGGCACCTTCACCCACTTCAGCTGTGAACACTACGCGGCAGCCAGCTGTACGCTGGAGCTGGGAAAGGCGCTGCCGTTTGGCGAGAACGATCTTACTCAGTTCAGCGGCGTGCAGCGTGCGCTGGCGGCGCTGCTGTACGGTGAGGCGCTGCCGGCGGTGCGCGAGACGCCGCGCCATTACCGCGTGGCGCAGCAAATCACCCGGCACGGCGAGCAGTTTGTTCTGCATATGGGCCCGGAAACTCTCAACTTCACGGCTTTCCCGCAGGGCACGCTGCTGGCAGAAGAGGGTGAGCGGCGCTATTACGTGCAGCAGGCGCGTGAATATGTGCTGTTCCCCAATCCCAACGTGGCACCGGGCCTGCGCGCCGGGCTGATGCTGGTGGAGGAGAGTGAGCAGACCCAGGCGCTGGAGTTGTAATCGAAAGCTTTACCCGGCAATCCCTCCTCTCCCTGTGACGGGAGAGGTCACGGGTGAGCAGAGAACGTGCGCAAATTAACGACATTTTCCCTTCCGCAAAACCGACAAAGCCATTACACTCCTCCTTAATTCCTGCGCTTTCCCCTTGATCGTCATACTCTTTTGCAATTCCTCACGCATTTCTTCGCAATCTCTCCATGATTGCCCGATAACTGTCTTTTATGCTTGCAGGGCTTTACTCAGCCTCTGAGTAGTTGACGTTCAGCGTCGTATGCTTGTTTCCGAAGACGCGACACAGGCTGTCGTCATTAAACTGAAAAGTAAGGACAATATTATGCGTAAACTGACCTCCCTGTTTCTGGCTACCGCAATGGCTTTCGGCGCCGCCAATATCGTCCATGCTGCGGCTGACAACCTGACGCCGCCGCCAGCGGGCAGTGAAAAACCGATGCACAAGCCGATGCGCCACCACGGCATGGACATGATGTTCAAAGACCTCAACCTGACCGACGCACAGAAAACCCAGATTCGCGACATCCTGCGTGACAGCCACAAAGACATGAAGCGTCCATCGCTGGAAGAGCGTCGTGCTAACCACAGCATCATCGCATCCGACACCTTTGACCGTGCCAAAGCCGAAGCGCAGGCAGACAAAATGAGCGCCAATGCAAAAGAGCATGCGCTGAAGATGCTGGAAACCCAGAACAAGATCTATAACGTGCTGACGCCAGACCAGAAGAAGCAGTACAACGCCAACTTTGAGAAACGTCTGACAGAAAAAGGCCCGCACGACGGTAAAATGCCGCCACCGCCGGCTGATGGCGAATAAGCCGTTTAGCTCACCGGTTTGAGACCGCCGACGTTGTCCATTGCACACGCTGCTTTGGGCAGCGTCGGCGGTTTTGCGTTACAGCTCAATCAACGGATAAACGCCGGACAGCAGCGGTCGGCAGAGAATTTTGTAGCCGTCATGGTCGAAGCCGTGACGCGCACGCTGCAGCTGACGCGCTTCCTGCTCACTGCTGACCGATCCCAGCCAGAACCAGTGATCGATGACGTGAATCTGCGTCATCTCCGTCCCGCGCTCCACCATACCCACCGGGCCCTGCCACGGCCAGCACACCACGCGCAGCTGCTCCAGCCCTGCCAGCAGGCGCTCTTGATGCGCCGCCAACGGTTCCGCCCCGCAGCAGGCACCGGCACAGCGTTTAAGCGCCGCGCGGAAACAGCCGCGTCCCGGCTGCAGGCGCTCTAATCCCAGCAGGCCGTGACACAGGCGCAGCTCATCGGCAAGGCTTTTCAGCTTCTCTAACGCGGCAAAGCGGCTGCGGAATAGTCCGTACAGGTCTGGCGAGGTGGAGAAATCGAGATCGCGCGCGTACACCACCTGCGGTGCGCCGTCGCCCAGCTGCAGCGAGCACAGCTGGCGGTTTTTGCGCAGGCGCTTATTAAACAGCGGCTGCTGCGTTTTGATCATCTGCGCTTCGAGCAGCTGTGCGCCCACGTCCCCGGCGGTAGGGATCCAGCTGACGCGTCGCGCCTGGCGCAGCATGCTGGCTTCATCTGCCGTGCGAAAGTGCGCCATCACCCGGCTGCGCAGGTTGATACTCTTGCCGATGTACAGCGGCAGGTTGTCGTTATCACCGTGGAAAGTGTAAACGCCCGGCTGATTAGGCAAGCCTTCCAGCCACTGACGCAGATGTTCGGGATATTGATAGATAGCCGCCGCATCAAATTCGAGGCGATGGCGGTTTGCTCGTCTGACCAAAGAACGCTCCGCTTACTGGTTGTGCATACAGTATATCAGCGTGCGCGTTTTCTCGCCAGCGGGGACGTGAAGAGGCAGGCTTCCCGCAAGGGGAGCGGGAAGCCGCAGGGATTACTTCTTCCAGAAATCGTCGAACACGGTGATCGGCGGACGACGTTTATGCTCGGTTTTGGTATACCAGCCTTCAATGATTTTCGCCGCGTCGGCGTCGATGGTTTTGCCTTCGAGGAAATCATCAATCTGCTGATAGGTCACGCCCAGCGCCACTTCATCCTGCAGACCGGGACGATCGTCCTCCAGATCGGCGGTGGGGTGTTTGAGATAGAGGTGTTCCGGGCAGCCGAGCGCTTTCAGCAGCTGTTTGCCCTGGCCTTTGTTGAGGCGGAAAATCGGGTTGATGTCGCTGCCGCCGTCGCCGTACTTGGTAAAGAAGCCGGTCACGGCTTCTGCGGCGTGATCGGTGCCGACCACGACGCCTTTGGTCATGCCGGCAATGCTGTACTGGGCTTTCATGCGTTCGCGCGCTTTCTCGTTGCCGCGCACAAAATCCGACAGGGCAATGCCCGCCTCCTGCAGCGCGCGCTCGCTGGCCAGTACCGCTTCTTTGATGTTGACCACCAGCGTGCGATCCGGCTGGATAAATGCCAGCGCATCCTGACAATCCTGCTCGTCAGCCTGCACGCCATACGGCAGGCGCACGGCGATAAAGCTGTAGTCGTGATCGCCGGTCTCTTCACGCAGTTCAGTGATAGCAGTCTGCGCCAGCTTGCCGGTCAGCGTTGAGTCCTGACCGCCGCTGATGCCGAGCACAAGGGTTTTGATAAACGGATGGGCTTTCAGATAGGACTTCAGAAAATCGACGCTGACGCGGATCTCCTGCTGCGGGTCGATAACCGGTTTAACACCCAGGGCCTGAATGATTTCCTGCTGCAGTGACATGAACCTCTCCTCAAGTCGGTAGCCTGACGGCACAATGCGAATCATGTGCTAAAGCTAACGCCTCCGCAGAAAAACAACAAGCTGAACGGCTTGTTGTCCGGTGTTTCTGTTGGCAATTCAGGCGCTTTTTGGTTTCTGCGCCAGCAGCATGAACATCACGATGGCCAGCATAAAGCAGCCAAAGATGGTGGCCGTCATGCTGATGACCGAGGTGCCGCCGAGGCCGGTGATCGGTACGCTGAGCGCGCCGAGCGAGAACATCGCAACGCCGATCACCGCCGAGGCGCTGCCGGCGCGGTGGCCCTGGCTCTGCATCGCCAGCGATGACGCGGTGGTGGCGATCACGCCGTTACTGGCGATGGTGAAGAACAGCGCCACCAGCACCAGCGGCAGCGGCGCGCCGCTCACGCCGGCCAGTAGCAGGCAGCTGGAGGCGACTAACGCCAGCGTCAGGCCGCCCTTCAGCACGCGATATTCGCCCCACAGCGGACAGAGCCGGGCGCTGGTCTGGGAAGCAATCACCAGGCCAATACCGTTCGCCGCAAAGCACAAGCTGAACGCCTGTGGTGACAGGCCGTAAATCTGCTGCAGTACAAACGGCGAGGCGCCGATATAAGCAAACATGCCGGACATCATGAAGCCCTGCGTCAGGCAGAAGCCCATAAACGGCCGGTGGGTGATGACCTGGCCGAGCGCCGCCCAGGCGGAGAAGATCGATCCCTGGCTACGGCGTTCGGCTGGCAGGGTTTCGCGCAGCTTCCAGCGCGCCAGCAGAATCAGCAGCACGGCAATCGCGCCCAGCACCACGAAGATGCCGCGCCAGTCCAGCACCGTCATCAGCGCACCGCCCAGCACCGGCGCACCAATCGGCGCCAGGCCATTCACCAGCATCAGCAGGGCAAAAAAGCGCGTCAGCTCATGGCCGCTATACATATCGCGGGCAATGGCACGCGACAGCACCGCGCCGCCGGCACCGGCCAGCCCTTCAAACAGGCGTGCCACCAGCAGAGCGTGAATATCCTTTGCCAGCGCACAGCCAATCGAGGCGATGAACAGCAGCGCCAGCGACAGCAGCAGCGGACGAATACGACCAAACTTATCGCTCATCGGACCAAACAGCAGCTGTCCGGCGCCCAGCCCCAGCAGACCGGCGGTCAGACTTAGCTGTGCGGTGGCGGTTTCGCTACCGAGGTCGCGCGCCAGTTCAGGCAGGGCAGGCAGATAGAGATCGATACAAAGCGGCCCGAGCGCGGCGAGCAGGCCGAGCGTGATGGCATAAACCAGCCGGTTAGGGTGTGCAGGTGTCATTGATCCTCTGTGTTATTTTTGGCTTTAAGATGTATCTTGCGCCGCGATTATACGGAGCCGGTGACGGCAACACAGCATCTTTACGTAATCCTGACGCTTCAGAACTGACCGAAAGCACCGCCATTGAGTTGATAAATCTGGAATTATGTTCCAGGCTTAGTGGGACATGGACAAAGTATGAGGAACAACAAGATGAATAAAGTGCTGGGATGTATCGCTGCCGCTATGACGCTGGCAGCCCTGTCTGGTTGTACAACTTACGATCGTGCGGAAAGCTACGTGACTAAGCCTGTGGTGAAGGATGTGAAAAAAGGCATGACGCGTGAACAGGTGCGCCAGATTGCCGGACCGGCGTCAACCGAAATCACCATGGTTCACGCACGGGGTACCTGCCAGACCTACGTGATTGGTGAGCGTGATGGCAAACAGCAGACTTACTTTGTGAGCTATAACGACACCGGTCGCGTCATGAACTACGGCTTCCAGAGCTGTAAGGATTACGATACCGATCCGCAAGCCGCGCAGTAACGGCAGCAGAATAACAAACGGCCCGTCTCAGACGGGCCGTTTTTCTTTGTGCGCTTACAGCCCATACGGCCGCGGCACCTCAATGTAGCTGCCGCTGATCTCGCGCTGATAGTAGTGACCATCCTGCACGTAATAGCGTTTGCCGTTGTAATCCAGAACGCGCATGGCGCTGGCCGGTGGGCCATCCGGCGGCTGGACCACCACGTAGGTGTCGCCCTGCCGCTGGTAGTAGCTACCGTTTAGCAGATAGTAGGTCAGTCCGCCAATCAGCACGGCGGTCGCGGCCTCCGGCAGAAAACGCAGCGGTCCGGGATGGCCCCAGCGGGGTCCCGGACCACCCCAGTGCGGGCCGGGGCCCGGACCCCAGCCATACGGATGAGCAAAACTTACAGTTGGCGCTATCAGGGTTAACGCCAGCATTGAGGCGATAACGTTTCTCATGAGGGTTCTCCTGCGGTAACTCCCCGCAGCATTCGCCTTTCAGCGCGCAAACTCAAGCAAAAAACCGTCGATTTTGCCTCCGTTTACCATGCTTAACGTTTTCCTGACGTTAGCGCCATGATTGCGGAAAAAAGTGCAGAAAACGGCAAAAAAAACGGCAGGCTTTGCGGCCTGCCGTTACGGGAAAACGGGTTAATTAGCGGTGCGCCAGTTCCGCGTGTTCGTCGCTCTCCAGCACTTTTTTGTCGGTCATACCCAGCCAGCGGCTGGTCAGTGAACCGGCGGTCATCGAGCCGTTAACGTTGAGCGCGGTACGGCCCATATCAATCAGCGGTTCGATGGAGATCAGCAATGCCACCAGCGTGACCGGCAGTCCCATCGCCGGCAGGACGATCAGCGCGGCAAAGGTCGCGCCGCCACCGACGCCCGCCACACCGGCTGAGCTCAGCGTGACAATACCGACCAGCGTGGCGATCCATACCGGGTCAAACGGGTTGATACCCACGGTCGGCGCTACCATCACCGCCAGCATGGTGGGATAGAGGCCGGCACAGCCGTTCTGGCCGATGGTCGCGCCAAACGAGGCCGAGAAGCTGGCGATGGATTCCGGTACGCCCAGACGACGCGTCTGTGTCTCCACGTTCAGCGGAATACTGGCGGCACTGGAACGGCTGGTGAAGGCAAAGGTAATCACCGGCCAGACTTTACGGAAGAAGCGCAGCGGGTTGATACCGTTGATTGACAGCAGCAGCGCGTGAACGCCAAACATGATTGCAAGGCCGAGATACGAGGCCACCACAAAGCCGCCCAGCTTGATGATGTCCTGCAGGTTGGAACCGGCAACCACTTTGGTCATCAGCGCCAGCACGCCGTACGGCGTCAGCTTCATGATCAGACGGACCAGCTTCATCACCCAGGATTGCAGGGTATCAATCGCCACCAGCACGCGCTCGCCTTTGGCTTTGTCATCTTTCAGCAGCTGCAGCGCCGCCACGCCGAGGAAAGCGGCGAAAATCACTACGCTGATGATCGACGTTGGATTGGCACCGGCCAGATCGGCAAACGGGTTTTTCGGGATAAAGGAGAGCAGCAGCTGCGGCGTACTGAGATCCGCGACTTTACCAACGTAGTTGCTCTGGATGGCGCTCAGACGCGCGGTTTCCTGCGCGCCCTGTACCAGCCCCTCGGCGCTGAGGTGGAACAGGCCGGTCACCAGCACGCCCACCAGTGCGGAAATGGCGGTGGTAAACAGCAGCACGCCGATGGTCAGCACGCTGATTTTGCCCAGCGACGAGGCGTTATGCAGCCGCGCCACCGCACTGAGGATCGAGGCAAATACCAGTGGCATGACAATCATCTGCAGCAGCTGAACATAGCCGTTGCCGATGATGTTGAACCAGCCAATCGACTCTTTCACCACCGGGCTGTTTTCGCCATAAATGGCCTGCAGTGCCAGGCCAAAGATCACCCCCAGCACCAGGCCGGTCAGCACACGCTTCGACAGGCTCCAGCTCTGGTTGCCGACGCGGTTTAACGCAATCAGCAGCGCGACAAATGCCACGATATTGATGATCAGAGGAATATTCATTGTTAACTCCTGAAGGTCGCCACGCGATCGCGCCGCGTAACCGAAAATAGCAGAGGGATCCTCTGTAACTGTCGCGGCATGGTACCAGTTGGCCCTGCGGGAACAATATATCTAAATCGTCTGGGTTATAACTAAATGGAATTTAAGGCGATTATTTCAGCAATCGCTGGCAGAAGGAAAAACACATCATCGCGTACTGCCGTTCACCAGCCGGCCAATGCCGTTCTGCAGGTTGTTGAACAGCTGCTCCGGCCAGCCGTTAGCGCCAAACGACGGCATACCGGGCGGAAACCACAGCGCATAACCTACGAGTGCGAGGCACAGCGCACGCTCCAGCTGATTGCCTTGCTGGCTGTTGAGGATAGGCAGGCGAAAGCGCCAGCGGCACGGCCACAGCAGCGGCACGCCGGCGGGCGTCAGCATATCGGCGACAATGTGGCTCAGATAGCCGAGCGTCATGCCCTGCAGGACATCCGCTGGCAGGAACCAGTCGGCCGGCACGTTAATCTGAAACAACCACAGGCTGACCGCCACCGCCAGCAGGCTATGGGTAAAGCCGCGATGGCCAAAAGCGCGGGCTATTGGCTGCGACAGCCACTTTAGCCGCTGGCCCAGCACCGATTTAGGGTGATCGATATCCGGCAGCAGGCAAGTCAGCAGCGCAGCCGGCACCAGATGCCACCAGTCGGCACTGGTCATCACCGGCGTCAGTTCGGCGCGTTTGGCAAATATCGCACTGGCGATGGCAAAAATGATATGGCCTTCGGCCGTCATGATGGAACCTGGCTGCAAAAACTGTCGATGCATCCAGTATAGGGATTTATCCAGTAAATGAGAACGGTGACGCTGTAACGAAGAGTGAATTTTTTACTGGCCCGCGCCTGAAAAAAGCGCGGGAAATTAACGGTCTGGCTTACTTTTGCGCCTGGCAACCGGGCGAACCATCAGCCAGGCGTAACGCGCGATGCACAGCGATCAGTTAAACAGATGTTCCGCCTGCAGCTGCGTCAGGTTTTCCAGTTGCACATTGGCCAGTGCCCAGCGCGCATCGTGGCGATGTTCGGCGGCAGGCACCACAATGGAACGCATGCGCGCGGCTTTACTGGCGATCATGCCGTTGAACGAGTCTTCCAGTGCCACGCAGTTGAGCGGATCAACCCCCAGCTTTGCCGCAGCATCCAGATACACCTGCGGATGCGGTTTGCTGTAAGGCAGCGCTTCAGCCGAGGCGAGGGCGCTAAAGTAGTGACGCAGGTTGAACATCTCCAGCACGCGTTCCAGCATCGCCAGCGGGGACGCCGAGGCCAGCGCAATCGCCAGTCCCTGTTGCTGACACAGCTGCAGCGCCTGCTCTACGCCAGGCAACAGCGGCCGCGTCTCTTCGACCAGCGCCAGCGCGCGGGCAATAATGCGCTGAGTGACTTCGGCCTGATCCGGTCCGTTCCACGGCAGCGCCTCGTACCACATGCGCACGGTTTGATCGATGCGCAGGCCGAGCGTATCCGGCAGCTCGTGGCGGCGGCTAATATCCACATTCAGGCTGGCAAACACCTCCAGCTCGGCGCGATCCCATAGCGGTTCAGAATCAATCAGTAAGCCATCCATATCAAAAATAGCGGCCAGCACAGGGCGACGATAGGTCATACAACAGCTCCATTGACAGTTTGCCCTACCTTAACATGGGCGGCGGCGAAAACCGACTTACGGCAGGTTACGCATTTTTCAGGAAAATTTGCTGTAGTGCAGGTAGACTTAGGGCAAAACTACTGTTTGTGAAGGGAAGACACCATGACGTATCAACAGGCTGGCCGCATCGCCATCCTCAAGCGAGTGGCTGGCTGGGTGATTTTTATTCCGGCGCTGTTATCCACCCTTATCTCCATCTTAGGCTTCATGTTTAAACACAGCGAAAAGCAGCCCGGCATTGACGCCGTGATGCTCGACTTCGTGCATGTGATGGTGGATATGATTAAGTTCAACACGCCGTTTCTCAATGTGTTCTGGAACAATTCGCCGGTGCCGGAATTCAACGGCGGGGCCAATATTGGCTTCTGGCTGATCTATATCCTGATATTCGTGGGCATCGCTTTGCAGGCCTCGGGCGCACGCATGTGGCGTCAGGCGCGCCATATCAAAGAAGGCATTGAAGACCAGGTGATCCTGGAACAGGCGAAGGGCAGCGAAGGGCGCACGCGGGCGCAGCTGGAAGAGAAAATCCATGTGCCGCGCCACACCATTTTGCTGCAGATTTTTCCGCTGTATATTCTGCCGGTGATCATCGCCGTGGCCGGTTACTTCGTGTTGAAACTGCTCGGCATGCTGTAAGGCGTCAGGCCGGTCTGACCTGGCGCTGGCCCAGCGCATCCTCCTCCAGCAACTGGCCGATAGCGAACTGCGCTTCGCCGGCCCAGTTGCCGCCAAAGACGTTGGCGCGGTTGAGCAGATAGTAGAGCTGATACACCGGCTGACGCTGCGAGAAGCCTTCCGGCAGCGGCCACACCGCATGATACCCTTCGTAAATCTGGCGCGGCAGATCGGCGTAGTAGCTGAGCATCGCCAGGTCGCATTCGCGATCGCCCCAGTAGCAGGCGGGATCGAACAGCCACGGGCCGCTGGCGCTGCCGGCGCAGTTGGCTGGCCACAAATCACCATGCAGTAACGACGGTTGCGGATGGTGATTAGCGAGGCTGCGCTGCACGCAATCCACGATCAACTCCATGTCACCGTAATGCACGCCTTTCTCCGCCGCCAGCTGCAGCTGCCAGCCGATGCGCTGTTCGGCGAAAAACACCGACCATTTGCGTAACCAGCTGTTGGGTTGCGGCGTGGTGGTAATGTTGTTGTCGAAGTCGAGACCAAACTGCGGTTGCTCGCTCCACTGGTGCAGATGGGCCAGCTGCTGGCCGAGCTGGAATGCGCTTTGGGCGTCGAGTGGCTGCGGGGGAATGTATTCCAGTAGCAGAAAGCTGGTGTCACGATCGTTACCGACGCCGTAGACCTTCGGCACGCGTACCGTGTGGGTGCGCGCCAGCAGATCAAGCTGGTCGGCTTCCCAGCTGAACAGCGTCAGCATGTCGCGCGTGTTGCATTTGACGAACACCTCCAGCTCACCGTAGCGCAGGCGCCACGCCGGATGAATATCGCCACCGGGCAACTCATGACGTTCCGTGATTTCGGCATCGCCGGCGTACTCGCTTAACAGACGACTAATGGCTGACCACATCGGGTAATCCTCTTTATTCGCTGCGTAAGGTCGATTGTAACGCGCAAAACTTGCACAACTCCAGCGGCAATGCGCAATTTGCGGATTGCGTCAGGCTTGCGCTTTGAGAAACGCTTCCAGCGTGGTGACATCAGCGTCCGGCTGCTGATCAAGCGCCACTGCCGCCAGCCCGGCGGCGTGTTCCGCCAGCGCCTGCTCCTCCAGCGCACTGACAATGCCAAAGCTGTTGGTGCCCAGCTCGTGCGGATGGCCGTCCGCATCGTGTAACGTGGTGCTATAACCGCCGTTAACCATCGCGCTATTCAGCGCCTGCAGATCGCCGAGACCCCTTTCCTGATAACGGAAGGTGACAACGTAACGCTTGAGATCATGATCGCTCATCTTTTCACCTCATTGTTATCGAACAGATTTCAGCGTAGACCAGCGCCTGCGATAGAGCGAATTCTGCACAATCGCCCGGCGGCGCACAGCGTAAAGTCCTGTCAGGGTCGGCAGAAAATTCTTGTAGCATTTAAGCTGTTATTTGGTTATTTGCCGCCTATAATGCGCGCCGGAAATGGGAAGATTCCCAATCCACAAGCGGTGCCAGCGCAAAACCTGGCGATTCTGGTGCTTTCATACTTTTTTACAAAACTTACCGTAAATTGCATTGATTGCCCGGGAAAATTCTCCAGACTCATCTCTTTTTCAACTGTCGTACGGGTTACCTTTTAATGAAAGCCTTCAATAAGCTGTCCGCTGTTTTGTTGCTCTCCGCCGGAGCATTTTGTCACCAGGCCTTTGCAGATAACGCTGTCTTCACCTCAATGGATGACCCTTCTACGGCAAAAAAACCGTTTGAAGGCACCGCGTCAGCCGGTTACCTGGCACAGACCGGTAACACCACCAGCTCATCGCTGACCGCGTCAACCAGCATGACCTGGTATCAGACCTCAACGGCGTACAGCCTGTGGGGTAACGCCGCGAATACCTCATCCAACGATGAGCGCTCGTCGGAAACCTATAACATCGGTGGCCGTAGCCGTTACAACCTCAACAGCGCTGACTACCTGTTCGGTCAGGCGAGCTGGCTGAGCGACCGCCTGAACGGTTATGATTCACGCGATGTCCTGACCGCCGGTTACGGTCGTCAGATCCTCAACGGTCCGGTGCACTCGCTGCGTGCTGAATTCGGTCCGGGTGTACGTTACGATGACTTCCACGATGGCGGCCACGAAACCAAAGCACTGGGCTACGGCGCGCTGAGCTATCAGTGGCAGCTGACTGACACCACCAAATTCATCCAGGGTGTGTCGGTGCTGAGCAGCTTTGGTGAAGACACCACGCTGAACTCCGAAACCGCACTGCAGGTGGCGATCAACGACCACTTTGCGCTGAAACTGGGCTACAACGTTACCTGGAATAACAATCCGCCAGAATCTGCGCCAGACCGTACCGACACCAAAACCACGGTCCAGCTCTCTTACGCGATGTAAACCAGAGCGCATTGTTACACCGTCGCCCGGCCTGTGCCGCGCGGCGGTTTTTTTTGATCTCTCTTTGGCTTAGCGCATTTCTTCGCGGGTTTTGCTCACTGCGGAAAGCTGTTATCATCGTTGCCGCTTTACGCGCCTGGCGTCATTCCGACAGTGTGGGTCTGACATCGCGCCAGGTTAACCAAACAAAACTCAGTGTTGCATGTAGGCTTTCGTGTGGCTTACCACTGCAATTAAGGATATGAAATGCCAGTAATTACTCTTCCTGATGGCAGCCAGCGCGTATTTGACCGTCCGGTCAGCGTGATGGATATTGCGCTGGATATCGGTCCGGGTCTGGCGAAAGCCTGCATTGCCGGTCGCGTCAATGGCGAACTGGTGGATGCGGTTGATCCGATCACCAGCGATGCGCAGGTCGCCATCATCACCGCGAAAGATGAAGCCGGTCTGGAAATTATTCGTCACTCCTGTGCGCACCTGTTAGGGCATGCGATCAAACAGCTGTGGCCGAATACCAAAATGGCCATCGGTCCGGTTATCGATAACGGCTTCTATTATGATGTCGATCTCGATCATACGCTGACCCAGGAAGATCTTGAGCTGCTGGAAAAGCGCATGCACCAGCTGGCTGAGACCAATTACGACGTCGTGAAGAAGAAGGTGAGCTGGCAGGAAGCGCGTGACGTGTTTGCCGCGCGGGGCGAAAGTTACAAAACCACTATTCTCGACGAAAACATCAGCCATGACGATCGTCCTGGCCTGTATCACCATGAAGAATACATCGACATGTGCCGCGGTCCGCACGTGCCGAATATGCGTTTCTGCCATCATTTTAAACTGCAGAAAATCTCCGGAGCCTACTGGCGCGGCAACAGCGACAACAAAATGCTGCAGCGTATTTACGGTACGGCCTGGGCGGACAAGAAACAGCTGGCGGCGTATCTGCAGCGCCTGGAAGAGGCCGCGAAGCGCGATCACCGTAAAATCGGTAAGCAGCTCGATCTCTACCACATGCAGGAAGAAGCACCGGGTATGGTATTCTGGCACAATGACGGCTGGACCATCTTCCGCGAGCTGGAAGTGTTTGTACGCACCAAGCTGAAAGAGTACGACTACCAGGAAGTGAAAGGTCCGTTCATGATGGACCGCGTGCTGTGGGAAAAAACCGGGCACTGGGACAACTACAAAGAAGCGATGTTCACCACCTCTTCAGAGAACCGTGAATACTGCATCAAACCGATGAACTGTCCGGGTCACGTGCAGATCTTTAACCAGGGTCTGAAATCGTACCGCGACCTGCCGCTGCGTATGGCGGAGTTCGGTAGCTGTCACCGTAACGAACCGTCAGGTGCGCTGCACGGTCTGATGCGCGTGCGCGGCTTTACCCAGGATGACGCCCACATCTTCTGTACTGAAGATCAGGTGCGTGATGAAGTGAACAGCTGCATCCGCATGGTCTATGACATGTACAGCACCTTCGGTTTTGAAAAAATCGTGGTGAAACTGTCGACGCGCCCTGAGAAGCGCATTGGCAGCGATGAGATGTGGGATCGTGCAGAAGTGGACCTCGCCGAAGCGCTGAAAGAGAACAACATTCCGTTCGAATATCAGCCGGGTGAAGGCGCCTTCTACGGCCCGAAAATTGAGTTTACGCTGCACGATTGTCTCGACCGCGCCTGGCAGTGCGGCACCGTTCAGCTAGACTTCTCCCTGCCGAAACGTCTGGACGCCACCTACGTGGGCGAAACCAACGATCGTCAGACGCCAGTGATGATTCACCGTGCGATTCTGGGTTCGATGGAGCGCTTTATCGGGATTCTGACCGAAGAGTTCGCCGGTTTCTTCCCGAGCTGGCTGGCGCCGGTACAGGCAGTGGTGATGAATATCACCGACGGCCAGGCAGAATATGTCAGTGAATTGACGAAGAAATTGCAGAATGCTGGCATTCGTGTCAAAGCAGACTTGAGAAACGAGAAGATAGGCTTTAAAATCCGCGAGCACACATTACGTCGCGTCCCTTACATGCTGGTCTGCGGTGAGAAAGAGGTGGAAGCAGGCAAGGTTGCCGTGCGCACCCGCCGTGGTAAAGACCTCGGGAGCATGGACGTAGATGTGTTTGTTGAGAAGCTGCAACAAGAGATTCGCAGCCGACATCTTCACCAATTAGAGGAATAAGGTTATTAAAGGCGGAAAACGAGTACAACCGACGCGTCCGAACCGTATCAACGGCGAAATCCGTGCCACCGAAGTGCGCTTAACTGGCGTAGACGGCGAGCAACTTGGCATTGTCTCACTGCGCGAAGCGATTGAGAAAGCAGAAGAAGCTGGCGTAGATTTAGTTGAAATTAGCCCGAACGCCGAACCGCCGGTTTGCCGCATTATGGATTACGGCAAGTTCCTTTATGAAAAGAGCAAATCTTCTAAGGAACAGAAGAAGAAGCAAAAAGTTATCCAGGTTAAGGAAATCAAATTCCGTCCTGGTACCGATGAAGGCGACTATCAGGTAAAACTCCGCAGCCTGATTCGTTTTCTGGAAGAGGGCGATAAAGCCAAAATCACGCTGCGTTTCCGTGGTCGTGAGATGGCGCACCAACAGATCGGTATGGAAGTGCTTAACCGCGTGAAAGAAGATCTGAATGAACTGGCAGTGGTCGAATCCTTCCCGACGAAGATCGAAGGCCGCCAGATGATTATGGTGCTCGCACCTAAGAAGAAACAGTAGGCTTTCAAGTAATAATGCCGCGTAGCGTTCGCGCTGCGCGGATTTTTATTCGCCTGTCTGGTTCATTTTATTAACAATGCGAAGTGGATATTTGTAAAAATGCCAAAGATTAAAACTGTACGTGGCGCCGCAAAGCGCTTCAAGAAGACCGCTTCTGGCGGCTTCAAGCGTAAGCACGCAAACCTGCGTCATATTCTGACTAAAAAGTCTACTAAGCGTAAACGTCACCTGCGTCCAAAAGGCATGGTGTCTAAAGGCGATCTGGGTCTGGTTGTTGCCTGCCTGCCGTACGCATAAGTTAACCCTTTTTTAATTCCCCGATAGATTTCGGGTTGCAGTCAGGCGGCAACGGAATGAATCCCGAAGCTTACATCAGTAAGTGACCGGGATGAATGAAGGCAGCCAACGCCACTGCGGCACGAAAGATGATGGGGAAATCACAGAATATGATATAGGAGAGCTCACATGGCTCGCGTAAAACGTGGTGTAATTGCTCGCGCACGTCACAAGAAAATCTTAAAACAAGCTAAAGGCTACTATGGTGCACGTTCACGTGTTTACCGCGTTGCCTTCCAGGCTGTTATCAAAGCTGGTCAGTATGCTTACCGCGACCGTCGTCAGCGTAAGCGTCAGTTCCGTCAGCTGTGGATCGCACGTATCAACGCTGCGGCGCGTCAGAACGGTATCTCTTACAGCCGTTTCATCAATGGCCTGAAAAAAGCGTCCATTGAAATCGACCGTAAAATCCTCGCTGACATCGCTGTATTCGACAAAGTGGCATTCACTGCACTGGTTGAAAAAGCAAAATCAGCTCTGGCGTAAGTCAGGTAAAAAAGGGAGCTTGCTCCCTTTTTTATTGCCTGCAACCCACGCAAATGATTGACATTTTAGCCGCAGGGCATTTCAATAGTGCGGTTTCTATCAAGACAAGGTAACGCAAGCATGCACGCTGCTATTTTCCGTTTCTTTTTTTACTTTAGCGCCTGATCGTCAGGGGCTTTTGCGCATAAGAAAAGAAACGAAAAATCGCGCTGAAAGCCTCCCTCGTGGAGGCTTTTTTGTTTCCGGCGACACTTAATCGGATCGCACGATCCCAACGAGAACTGACCAGCCCGGCTGGAAGAAGAGGAAATCATGTCCCAACTCGCAGACCTGGTGGCCCGTGCCACGGCCGCCATCGACGAGGCGTCGGATATCGCCGCCCTGGACGCCGTGCGCGTCGAATTTCTGGGTAAAAAAGGGCACCTGACGCTGCAAATGACCACCCTGCGTGAACTGCCGGCGGAAGAGCGTCCGGCGGCCGGTGCGGTCATCAACGACGCCAAACAGCAGGTACAGGACCGTCTCAACGCGCGTAAAGATACGCTGGAAAGCGCGGCGCTGAATGCCCGCCTGGCGGCTGAGACTATCGACGTGTCGCTGCCGGGACGCCGTACTGAGAATGGCGGTCTGCATCCGGTGACCCGCACCATCGATCGTATCGAAACCTTTTTCGGCGAGTTGGGTTTCGCGGTGGCGACCGGTCCGGAAATTGAAGACGATTATCACAACTTTGATGCGCTGAATATTCCGGGGCATCACCCGGCGCGCGCCGATCACGACACCTTCTGGTTCGATGCCACGCGCCTGCTGCGCACCCAGACCTCCGGCGTGCAGATCCGCACCATGAAAAATCAGCAGCCGCCGATTCGTATCATCGCGCCGGGCCGCGTTTACCGTAACGATTACGATCAGACGCACACCCCGATGTTCCATCAGATGGAAGGTCTGATTGTCGATAAAGACATCAGCTTCACCAATCTGAAAGGCACGCTGCATGACTTCCTGAACAACTTCTTCGAAGAGAACCTGCAGATTCGTTTCCGCCCGTCTTATTTCCCGTTCACCGAACCGTCAGCGGAAGTGGACGTGATGGGTAAAAACGGCAAATGGCTGGAAGTGCTGGGATGCGGCATGGTGCATCCGAACGTACTGCGCAACGTGGGCATCGATCCGGAAATCTACTCCGGCTTCGCCTTCGGTATGGGCATGGAGCGTCTGACCATGCTGCGCTACGGTGTGACCGATCTGCGCGCCTTCTTCGAAAACGATTTACGTTTCCTCAAACAATTTAAATAAGGGCAGGTTATCCAATGAAATTCAGTGAACTCTGGTTACGCGAATGGGTAAATCCAGCCCTGGACAGCGCCGCGCTGTCTGAGCAAATCACCATGGCCGGTCTGGAAGTCGACGGCGTCGACCCGGTGGCAGGCGCGTTTCATGGCGTCGTAGTGGGTGAAGTGGTGGAGTGCGGCCAGCACCCGAACGCCGACAAACTGCGCGTCACCAAAATCAACGTGGGTGGCGATCGCCTGCTGGATATCGTCTGCGGCGCGCCAAACTGCCGTCAGGGCCTGAAAGTGGCGGTGGCGACCGTTGGTGCCGTGCTGCCGGGCGATTTCAAAATCAAAGCGGCAAAACTGCGCGGTGAGCCGTCAGAAGGCATGCTGTGCTCATTCTCCGAGCTGGGTATTTCTGACGATCACAACGGTATTATCGAGCTGCCAGCCGATGCGCCGGTGGGCACTGATATTCGCCAGTACCTGCAGCTGGATGACAACACCATCGAAATCAGCGTGACGCCAAACCGTGCCGACTGCCTGGGTATCATCGGTATCGCGCGTGACGTGGCGGTGATCAATGGCCTGCCGCTGCAGGCGCCGGTCATCGAGCCGGTTAAAGCCACCATTAGCGACACCTTCCTGATTCGCGTTGACGCCACCGATGCCTGCCCGCGCTACCTGGGCCGCGTGGTAAAAGGCGTAAACGTGAAAGCTGAAACGCCGCTGTGGATGCGCGAAAAACTGCGCCGCTGCGGTATCCGCTCGATCGATCCGGTGGTGGATATCACTAACTACGTGCTGCTGGAGCTCGGCCAGCCGATGCACGCCTTCGATCTCGACCGCATTGACGGCGGTATCGTGGTGCGCATGGCGAAAGAGGGGGAAACCCTGACGCTGCTGGACGGCAGCGAAGCGACCCTCCACAGCGATACGCTGGTGATTGCTGATCACCACAAAGCGCTGGCGATGGGTGGCATCTTCGGCGGTGAGCTCTCCGGCGTCAACGAAGCGACGCAGAACGTGCTGTTTGAGTGCGCGTTTTTCGATCCGCTGGCGATCACTGGTCGTGCGCGTCGTCATGGCCTGCATACCGATGCTTCCCACCGCTACGAGCGCGGTGTCGATCCGGCGCTGCAGCATAAGGCGCTGGAGCGCGCCACTCAGCTGCTGCTGGCGATTTGCGGCGGCGAAGCCGGCCCGGTTATCGATCAGACCGATGCCAGCAAACTGCCGGCTCGCGCCACCATTACGCTGCGCCGTGAGAAGCTGGACCGCCTGATTGGCCACGTCATTGCGGATGAGCAGGTGACCGATATCCTGACCCGTCTCGGCTGTGACGTCACCGTCGGCAACGGCGAATGGCAGGCCGTCGCCCCGAGCTGGCGCTTCGATATGGCTATCGAAGAAGACCTGGTCGAAGAAGTGGCGCGCGTATACGGCTACAACAACATTCCGGATGTGCCGGTGAAAGCCAGCCTGCTGATGACCCAGCACCGTGAAGCCGATCTGTCGCTGAAGCGTGCCAAAAACCTGCTGGTGGATAAAGGCTATCAGGAAGCGATTACCTACAGCTTTGTCGATCCGAAAGTGCAGCAACTGCTGCATCCGGGCGAAGAAGCGCTGATTCTGCCCAGCCCGATTTCCAGCGATATGTCGGCGATGCGCCTGTCGCTGTGGACCGGTCTGCTCGGCGCCGTGGTGTATAACCAGAACCGTCAGCAGAGCCGCGTGCGCCTGTTTGAGAGCGGTTTACGCTTTGTGCCTGATACGCAGGCCGATCTCGGCATCCGTCAGGATCTTATGCTGGCGGGCGTGCTGAGCGGTAACCGCTACGAAGAGCACTGGGATCTGGCGCGCCAGACGGTTGACTTCTATGATTTGAAAGGCGATTTAGAGTCGCTGCTGGATTTGACCGGTAAACTCGACGCGATTTCGTTCCGTGCAGAAGCCAATCCGGCGCTGCATCCGGGACAGAGTGCAGGCATTTATTTAGCCGGCGAACGAATCGGATTTATCGGGGTGGTTCATCCGGAGCTGGAACGTAAGCTGGATCTTAACGGCCGCACCTTAGTGTTTGAACTGCTTTGGAATAAGGTCGCAGACCGCGTCCTGCCTGACGCGCGCGAGATCTCACGCTTCCCGGCAAACCGCCGTGACATCGCTGTGGTAGTGGCTGAAAATGTGCCCGCAGCAGATATCATCGCGGAGTGTAAGAAAGTTGGCGTAAATCAGGTAGTTGGCGTAAACTTGTTTGACGTGTACCGTGGTAAGGGCGTAAACGAGGGTGAAAAGAGCCTCGCGATTAGCCTGATTTTGCAGGATACCAGCCGGACACTCGAAGAAGAGGAGATTGCTGCGACCGTTGCCAAATGCGTTGCAGCATTAAAAGAGCGATTCCAGGCAACCTTGAGGGATTGAACCTATGGCGCTTACAAAAGCTGAAATGTCAGAGTACCTGTTTGAAAAACTCGGGTTGAGCAAACGCGATGCCAAAGAGTTGGTAGAGCTTTTTTTCGAAGAAGTTCGCCGCGCGTTGGAAAACGGAGAACAGGTAAAACTGTCCGGATTTGGTAATTTTGATCTGCGTGACAAAAACCAGCGTCCGGGCCGTAACCCGAAGACGGGGGAAGATATTCCAATCACCGCCCGCCGCGTGGTGACATTCCGTCCGGGGCAGAAGTTGAAAAGTCGCGTGGAGAACGCGTCACCCAAGGATGCTGACTGATTTCAGTATGACAAAAAGGCCGCTCAGCGGCCTTTTTTATGCGCGCAATCCCGGCAGCACGCTGCAGGCGCGGCTTTCTTTTTAGCGTAATCTCTCTACAATCAAATCTCTGTTTTCTCTGCCAATCTTACTTATGACTCTGCTGGATCAGCTGGCCCAACAGGCCGACCGTCGCAGCCGGCGCTGGCTCGGCGCGCTTACTGCCGCAGTGCTGCTGCTGCTGGTGCTCAGTCTGTGCACGGGCGACAGCTGGATTTCTCCGCTGCAATGGTTTTCTGCCAGCGGCGATCTGTTCGTCTGGCAGCTGCGCCTGCCGCGCACTCTGGCGGTGCTGCTGGTGGGCGCGGCGCTGGCAGTCTGCGGCGTGGTGATGCAGGCGCTGTTCAACAATCCGCTGGCGGAGCCCGGGCTGCTGGGCGTATCGAACGGTGCCGGCATTGGCCTGGTGCTGGCAGTGCTGCTGGGTAACGGCGCACTGTGGAGCCTGGCGCTGGCAGCGATGGCGGGCGCGCTGCTGATCACGCTAATCCTGCTGCATTTTGCCCATCGTCAGCTGTCGGCCAGCCGTCTGCTGCTGACCGGCGTGGCGCTCGGCATTATCTGTAGCGCCATCATGACGTGGGCGGTGTACTTTAGCACCAGCCTCGATCTGCGCCAGCTGATGTACTGGATGATGGGCGGCTTTAGCGGTATCGACTGGCGCTACGGCTGGATGATGCTGGCGCTGCTGCCGGTGACGCTGGCGCTGCTGGCCAGCGCCCGGACGCTTAATCTGCTGGCGCTGGGGGAGGTGTCGGCGCGGCAGCTCGGCCTGCCACTGCTGCTGTGGCGCAATCTGCTGGTGCTGGCGATGGGCTGGCTGGTGGGCGTCAGCGTGGCGATGGCCGGTGCGATTGGATTTGTCGGACTGGTTATCCCCCATCTGCTGCGCCTCAGCGGCCTGAGCGATCATCGCTACCTGCTGCCGGCCGCGGCGCTGGCGGGCGCGGCGGTACTGCTGGCGGCGGACATTCTGGCACGGCTGGTGCTGACCTCGGCCGAGCTGCCGATTGGGGTGGTCACTGCCACGCTCGGCGCGCCGCTGTTTATCATGTTATTAGTAAAGTCTTCGCGCTAGCTGCGGCTGGCACAGTGCAATCAACAACGGGAATCGACGATGAGCCTTTATCAGACAGAACTGGTTACGCTGGACGGTGAAAAAACCACGCTGGCACAGTATCAGGGCAAGGTGCTGCTGGTGGTCAACGTAGCATCAAAATGCGGCCTGACGCCGCAGTATGAACAGCTGGAGTCGCTGCAGAAGGCCTGGCAGGACAAAGATTTCAGCGTGCTGGGCTTCCCCTGCAATCAGTTTCTTGAGCAGGAACCGGGCAGCAACGAAGAGATCAAAACCTTCTGCAGCACCACGTACGGCGTAACCTTCCCGCTGTTCGACAAAACGGACGTTAACGGCGAGCAGCGTCATCCGCTGTACCGTCAGCTGGTCGCCGCGCAGCCGGAAGCCGAACGCCCGGCAGGCAGCGGTTTCCTTGAGCGCATGGAGAGCAAAGGCCGCGCGCCGAAAGCGCCGGGCGATATCCTGTGGAATTTCGAAAAATTCCTCATCAACAAACAGGGTGAGGTGATTGCGCGCTTCTCGCCGGACATGACGCCGGACGATCCGATCATTCTGAAGCGCATTGAGCAGGCGCTGGCGGCGTAATGCTGCTGCAGTGCCACGACCTGCGCGTGCCCGGACGGCTGAACACGGGGGAGCTGACGCTCTGCCGCGGTGAGCGCGTGCACGTGGTCGGCCCTAACGGCGCCGGCAAGAGCACGCTGCTGACCGCGCTCGCTGGCCTGCTCGACGCCGAAGGGCAGTTGACGCTGGCCGGCCAGCCGCTGCGTAGCTGGTCGGGTGCCGCACTGGCGCAGCAGCGCGCCTGGCTCCCCCAGCAGCAGCCGGCGCCTGCGGCGCTGCCGGTGTGGCACTATCTGCGACTGCACAGCCCGCCAGGCGGCATCAACGCGCAGGCGACGCTCACTGACCTGCTGCTGCAGCTTGGCTTGCAGGATAAGCTGACGCGTCCGCTGGCGCAGCTCTCCGGCGGTGAGTGGCAGCGGGTGCGCCTGGCAGCGGTGGTGCTGCAGATCCATCCGGCAATTAATCCGCGCGGTGCGTTACTGATTCTGGATGAGCCGCTCACCGCGCTCGACATCGCACAGCAGCGCGCGGTGGATAAGCTGCTGTTGCAGCTCAGCGAGGCCGGCATCGGCATTGTCGCCAGCGGACACGATCTCAACCACAGTCTGCGCCATGCCGATCGTGTCTGGCTGATGCATCAGGGCCGCGTAGTCAGTCAGGGCGGTGCGCGCGAGGTGCTGACCGCCGAGCGGCTGGCACCGCTTTATCAGGCCGAATTCGTGCAGCTGGAGACGCCACAGGGGCCGCTGCTTTATCTTCCCTGACTTGCGCGCCGCGCCGCTTTGTCGCTACAGTGTCAGCCGGACGACGTTTTTAAGGACTATTCTGATGCGGCTGACCCTGTTTCTCCTCGTGTTGCTGCTGGCGGGCTGTAGCCATCATGCGCCGCCGCCCAATGGCCGTCTGTCTGACTCCATCACCGTGATTGCGCAACTTAACGATCAGCTCAGCCGCTGGCGCGGTACACCTTATCGCTATGGCGGGTTAAGCCGCGGTGGCGTGGATTGCTCTGGCTTTGTCTACCTGACCTTTCGTGACCGTTTTGACCTGCAGCTGCCGCGCTCAACGATTGATCAGACTGATATCGGCACGCGCATCGATAAAAGCGATCTGCTGCCCGGCGACCTGGTATTTTTCAAAACCGGCAGCGGCGAAAATGGCCTGCACGTAGGCATCTATGACACCGACAATACCTTCATTCACGCTTCCACCAGCCAGGGCGTGATCCGCTCCTCGCTGGATAATGTTTACTGGCGCAAAGTATTCTGGCAGGCGCGTCGCATCTAATCCGCTTAACCCATTAGTGTTAAAAAAGGCGTAATAAACAGGTGGGTTTTGATCCGATTTATTTGTTTTTTTTCCGCCAGATATAACTCTCATTTAAAATGGCACTTTACCGCAATCGGGTTTGCGACTAAAAATAGACGTCAGTGAATTTAATCAGTATGGACATTAACCTGGATCATTTGGCTTAAGTATTATTTGATGCAGAAAAGTCGGTAATTAGACAGAAAACGGCGTCTCTTCTAACGTTTGGTCCTATTGCCTGACCGTTTTCATTGATATACGATGCGCCAATTGCCACTGCATCTGGCTGTAAAAAATGAAAGTCCATTTATCTGCCGACTATCAGTCGGAAACCTGGTTTTATCCTGCCTATTCTCTGGCGGGCCAGCTGACTGCGGTTGAGCTGGTCACCCAGTTTGTTCACGACAGTGCGCCGATTACGCTGCCGCAGGACTTGCTGTTGCCGCAGCTTGACGATGCCCAGCAATTACGTTTGCTGCAGAGCCAGTTAGTGCTGCTGGAAAAGTACCGTGACTTTTTTGAGTTACATCAAATTATCGCGCTGGTTCGTATTGATGAATCTATGGCCACGACGCTATTGGCCAGTGAGTTTCTCTTAAGGAAATTTAAACAACTTCCCTTTATTGTTTTGGATATCAGTGAAACGTTTCCGCAATTATCGGCTGGCAAAAAGCAGCCGCTGTTAGCACGCCTGCAACAGGAATTTCGCTTATCGCTTTCTCAATTTGGGGCAGGAAAAGCACCGGCTACGGCAGTATACGAAAATCTGTTTAGCGTGTTAAAAATGGACAAAGCGTTTATTCAGGCGCTGGCGAAACGTGCCTCATTTACGCCATTTATTCAGACTGTTATCGATAATTTTTCCGCTTACGCCCCGCAAATAATTATTTGTGGCGTTGACGATAATGCCCTGCTGGAGAAAGTCAGTTCCCTGAGCGGCGCGCAGCTGCAGGGCAGTCTGTTCCCGGTGGTTAAAGCGGAACGGTTAAGCGATCTCATCTATCCGCACGTCACGCTCACCACGCCTTCACAGCAGTAACCTTTCATCTGTCTTCTCCGTCACTCCGACGGTAGACTACGCTTTATCTTTAAACGCAATGCGGGTGGCGCACCGTTGCGCACCTTCCGGAGTGTCGATGCAATTTATTAATAGCTGGCAGCAGACGTTGCCGGGATTCTACACCGCGCTGGACCCAACGCCGCTTGCCGGCGGGCGGTTGTGTTATCACAATGCCGCGCTGGCGCAGGAGATGGGCCTGGATGCCGCGCTGTTTGCTGGCCAGGGCCACGGCGTGTGGTATGGCGCAGCGTTGCTTCCCGGCATGTCGCCGCTGGCGCAGGTCTACAGCGGGCACCAGTTTGGCATGTGGGCCGGTCAGCTGGGCGACGGCCGCGGTCTGCTGCTTGGCGAACAGCAACTGGCCGACGGCCGCAAACTTGACTGGCATCTGAAAGGCGCGGGGCTTACCCCCTATTCACGCATGGGCGATGGCCGCGCGGTGATCCGCTCCAGCGTGCGCGAGTTTCTCGCCTCGGAAGCACTGCACCATCTTGGCATCCCGACCACGCGCGCGCTGGCGCTGGCCATTGGCGACGAACCGGTCCAGCGTGAAACCCGCGAGCGCGGCGCGATGCTGATGCGCATCGCCGACAGCCATCTGCGCTTTGGTCACTTCGAGCATTTCTATTACGGCGGCGAGCCGGAGAAAGTGCGCCAGCTGGCGGACTACGCGATTCATCATCACTGGCCGCAGCTGGAGCAGGAGGCCGATCGCTACCTGTTGTGGTTTACCGATATCGTCAAACGCACCGCCAGCCTGATTGCCCAGTGGCAGAGCGTCGGCTTCGCGCATGGCGTGATGAACACCGATAATATGTCGATCCTCGGCCTGACGCTCGATTACGGGCCTTACGGTTTCCTTGATGACTACGATGCGGATTTCATCTGTAATCACAGCGATTATCAGGGGCGCTACGCCTTCAGCAACCAGCCGATGATCGGCTTGTGGAATCTTAACCGCCTGGCGCACGCGCTGTCCGGCTTGCTGAGCACTGAGCAGTTGAAACAGGCGCTTAGCCATTACGAGAGCGAGCTGATGCGGGTGTGGGGCGAGAAAATGCGCGCGAAGCTCGGGTTGCTGACCGCCGATGCGGGGGATAACGCCATCCTCACTGACCTGCTGGCGCTGATGACGGCAGAGCACAGCGATTACACCCTGACGTTCCGCCTGCTGAGCGAGACGCAGCAGGCAGAGACGCGTTCACCGCTGCGCGATGAGTTTATCGACCGTGACGCCTTCGACCGCTGGTATCACGGCTATCGCCAGCGCCTGCTGCAGGATGGCGTCAGCGATGCGCAGCGTCAGGCAGTCATGAAAGCGGCTAACCCGGCGCTGGTGTTGCGCAACTATCTGGCCCAGCAGGTAATCGATGAGGTTGAGCAGGGGGAAACGGCGGCGCTGGCCAGATTACATCTGGCGCTGCAGCAGCCGTTTAACGAGGCGGCTATCAGCCCGGAACTGCGCCAGCGGCCGCCGGAGTGGGGAAAAACGCTGGAGGTAAGCTGCTCCAGCTAGCAGGCATCAGAAGCGGCTGTCCACGGCAGCCGCCAGCAGCGCCAGCACCTCCGCGCTGTCATCCCAGCCGAGGCACGGATCGGTAATCGACTGGCCGTAGGTCAGCGGCTGGCCGCTCACCACTTTCTGATTTCCCTCCTGCAGGAAACTCTCAATCATCACTCCCGCCACTGCCCGCGAACCGGCACGGATCTGCGCCGCCACGTCCTGCGCCACATCGCGCTGGCGGCGATGCTGCTTCAGGCAGTTGCCGTGGCTGAAGTCGATCACCAGCTGTTCCGGCAGGTTGAAGTCGCGCAGGTTGGCGGCCGCAGCGGCGACATCTTCAGCGTGGTAGTTCGGCTGACGCCCGCCGCGCAGGATCACGTGACCGTGCGGGTTGCCGCTGGTCTGATAAATCGTCATCTGCCCGGTTTTGTCAGGTGACAGGAACATATGGCTGACGCGCGCGGCGCGAATCGCATCAACCGCGATCTGCACGTTGCCGTCGGTGCCATTCTTGAAGCCCACCGGGCAGGAGAGCGCCGAGGCCATTTCACGGTGAATCTGGCTCTCGGTGGTGCGCGCGCCAATTGCGCCCCAGCTGATCAGGTCGGCAATAAACTGGCCGATCACCATATCGAGAAATTCCGTGGCGGTTGGCATGCCGATGGCGTTGATATCCAGCAGCAGCTGGCGCGCGATAGCGATGCCGCGGTTGACGTCGAAGCTGCCATCGAGATCCGGATCGGAAATCAGACCCTTCCAGCCCACCACGGTGCGCGGCTTCTCAAAGTAGGCGCGCATCACAATTTCCAGCCGGTCCTTGTGCTGTTCACGCAGCAGATTGAGACGCTCTGCGTACTCCAGCGCAGCCTTGGGATCGTGCAGCGAGCAGGGGCCGATAATCACCAGCAGGCGTGGATCTTCACCGGTCAGGATGCGCGCGATGCGCTGACGCGCGGCGGTAACGTTAGCGGCAATCGCCGCCGAAATGGGGTGTTGTTGCGCCAGCGCGGCCGGCGTCAGCAGCGTGCCGATGCGCGCGGTGCGCAGTTCATCAGTTTTGTTCATTGGGATTCTCAAAATCTGTTCTTCGCAGCGGTGAAATACCGGGAAGTGATGATGATCACAATAAACCATTAGCCCGTGAATTCAACCAGCTAAATCAAAAGGCTATTCATTACTGACGGCAGCCAGGCTTTACAACCTGGCAGGTGAGGTCAGTACATGCTGCGGCGCAGGCCCATGATGTCGAGGATTTTGGTGGCGATCTCTTCGACAGAGTAATTGGTGCTGTTGAGATAGCGAATCTGATGGGTGCGGAACAGCGCTTCCACTTCACCGACCTCCAGCCGGCACTGACGCATCGACGCATAGCGGGTATTTTCAGCGCGCTCCTGACGAATCGCCGCCAGCCGTTCCGGATCGATGGTCAGGCCAAACAGCTTGTGCTGATGGGCGCGCAGCGCAGGCGGCAGCTTTAGGTTATCCATGTCATCAGCGATGAACGGATAGTTAGCCGCGCGGACGCCAAACTGCATCGCCAGATACAGGCTGGTCGGGGTTTTGCCGCAGCGCGATACCCCCAGCAGAATCACCTGCGCATCTTCCAGCCCGCGCAGCGAAATACCGTCATCGTGCGCCAGGGTGTAATCAATCGCGGCGATACGGGCATCGTATTTGCCTAAGTTACTGGCGGTCAGGCCGTGGGTGCGGTGCGCCACCGGCATCGAGGCCACGCCCAGTTCACTCTGCAGCGGTGCCACCAGCGCCTGCACGATGTCCTGGCAGAAGCCTTCGCTCTCCAGAATGATGTCGCGCACCTCGGGTGTGACAATCGAGAAAAACACCAGCGGGCGCACGCCGCTCTGCTGGTAGAGCGCATTAATCTGGGCTTTCACCGCCTGGGCGCGCTGCACATTCTCCACGAACGGCAGCGTCACGCTGTTGGTATTCACCGGAAACTGTGACAGCACCGCGTGGCCCAGCACTTCCGCGGTGATGGCGGTGCCGTCAGAGATATAGAATACGCTGCGTTCAGTGCTCATGGTTGACCTCATGCTTTTGTTTACTTTTGCGTAACATTATCACCTAAAATATTTCATTTTTACTAAAGGTAAAATGAAATATCCATATCTGGCCGGCGAATAATCTATTTTTACGCTGCGCTGATTACCCATCATAGATGAAATGCCAGGTTATTCAGCGCTAATTTCTCGCTTTTGCCCGCGCGGGCGCAAAATAAAAACGGCAAGCGTTGCGCAACAAAAAACGCGGCTAACCTCATGAAAAAGTGAAAAATATCGCATTGCCAATAGGTTGGTAAAAAATAGCTGCGTTGCGCAACAAGGCGCTTTTCGGGGAGTAATCCGATTTTAACGCTGATTTTCTGCTTTAACGATTCAACACTTAGTCTTTATTAATTGATTGTGCCAGGCTGATTTGGCGAATAGCAAAATGTTCCATGTGCTCCAATCATTTAAAAGGATAATCTCAATGTCCAATCAAGACCAACAGTCGCTAGTGCTCTGGTACAACCAGCTTGGCATGCATGATGTTGATCGGGTAGGGGGCAAGAATGCTTCCCTGGGAGAAATGATTACCAATTTGTCGTCGCTCGGGGTATCCGTGCCAAACGGCTACGCGACGACATCTTACGCTTTTAATCAGTTTCTCGACCAAAGCGGACTGAACCAGCGTATTTATGCATTGCTGGACAACACGGATATTGATGATGTTGCAGCGCTGGCGCAGGCCGGCAAACAGATTCGTCAATGGGTGGTGGATACGCCTTTCCAGCCAGAGCTGGAAGCGGCGATCCGCAGCGCCTATGAACAACTTTCTGCTGATGACGCCGAAGCCTCCTTTGCGGTGCGCTCTTCGGCCACCGCCGAGGATATGCCCGATGCCTCGTTTGCCGGCCAGCAGGAAACTTTCCTTAACGTGCAGGGCTTCGACGCGGTGCTGGTGGCCGTGAAGCACGTATTCGCCTCGCTGTTTAACGATCGCGCCATTTCATACCGCGTGCACCAGGGCTACGACCACCGTGGCGTGGCGCTCTCAGCCGGTGTGCAGCGCATGGTACGTTCCGATCTCGCCTCCTCCGGCGTGATGTTCACCATTGATACCGAATCCGGCTTCGACCAGGTGGTGTTCATCACCTCGGCGTTCGGTCTTGGCGAAATGGTGGTGCAGGGCGCGGTTAACCCGGATGAGTTTTACGTGCACAAACCGACGCTGGCTGCTAATCGCCCGGCGATTGTGCGCCGTACCCTGGGCTCGAAGAAGATCCGCATGGTGTATGCCGATTCGCAGGAGCACGGCGAACAGGTGCGCATTGAGGACGTGGAACAGGAACAGCGAGACCGCTTTAGCCTGACCGATGACGAAGTGCAGGCGCTGGCGCGCCAGGCGGTGCTGATTGAGCAGCACTATAAGCGTCCGATGGATATTGAATGGGCCAAAGATGGCCACACCGGCAAACTGTTCATCGTGCAGGCGCGGCCGGAAACGGTGCGTTCCAACGGACAGGTGATGGAACGCTACAGCCTGCAGGGCAAAGGCAGCGTGCTGGTGGAAGGCCGGGCCATCGGCCATCGCATCGGTGCGGGTGAAGTGAAGGTGATTCACGACATTAGCGAGATGCACCGCATCGAGAAAGGCGATGTGCTGGTCACCGACATGACCGACCCGGACTGGGAGCCGATCATGAAGAAGGCGTCGGCGATCGTCACCAACCGTGGCGGCCGGACCTGTCACGCGGCAATCATTGCGCGCGAGCTGGGCATTCCGGCGGTGGTGGGCTGTGGTGACGCCACTGAGCACCTGAAGGACGGTCATAAGGTCACGGTGTCATGCGCCGAAGGCGATACCGGCTATGTGTATAACGATCTGCTGGACTTTGAAGTTACCAGCTCGCAGGTTGATACCATGCCGGATCTGCCGCTGAAAATTATGATGAACGTCGGTAACCCGGATCGCGCGTTTGATTTTGCCTGCCTGCCAAATGAAGGCGTTGGGCTGGCGCGTCTGGAGTTCATCATCAACCGCATGATTGGCGTGCACCCGAAAGCCTTGCTGGAGTTTGATCAGCAGACGCCGGAACTGCAGGCGCAGATTGGTCAGATGATGAAAGGCTTTGACGATCCGGTGGAATTCTACATCGCGCGCCTGACCGAAGGGATCGCCACGCTGGGCGCGGCCTTCGCGCCGAAGCGCGTCATTGTGCGGTTGTCGGATTTCAAAACCAACGAGTATGCCAACCTGGTCGGCGGCGAGCGTTACGAGCCGGAAGAGGAAAACCCGATGCTGGGCTTCCGCGGCGCCGGACGCTACGTGGCGGACAGCTTCCGCGACTGCTTTGCGCTGGAGTGTGAAGCCGTGAAGCGCGTGCGCAACGACATGGGGCTGACCAACGTTGAGATCATGGTGCCGTTTGTACGCACCGTCGATCAGGCCGAAGCCGTGGTAGCCGAGCTGGCGAAGCAGGGCCTGAAACGCGGCGAGAACGGACTGAAGGTGATCATGATGTGCGAGATCCCGTCCAACGCGCTGCTGGCAGAGCAGTTCCTGCAGCACTTTGACGGCTTCTCTATCGGCTCCAACGACATGACGCAGCTGGCGCTGGGGCTGGATCGCGACTCCGGCGTGGTGTCGGCGCTGTTTGATGAGCGCAACGATGCGGTGAAGGCGCTGCTGTCGATGTCGATTCAGGCGGCGAAGAAGCAGGGCAAATACGTCGGTATCTGCGGCCAGGGGCCTTCCGATCATCAGGACTTTGCTGCCTGGCTGATGGAGCAGGGCATCGACAGCCTGTCGCTCAACCCGGATACCGTGGTGGAAACCTGGCTGAGCCTGGCTGAGCTGGACGCGGCCAAAGCGTAATCTGTTACACCTGCCTGGTGCCCGGCAACCGTCGGGCACCCGTCTGTTCTCCCATCCCACTTTTCATCACCTAAGATTGCCATAAACCCAGCGCTGACGGCGTTCGCCGCTGGGCCGCGCTGTTTATCGCTGAATTGCAGGCAAAAAAAAGCCCATCACAGGGGATGGGCAAAGACTACACACAGCAATTCTTCACTTTACTCAGGGGAAAAAGGTTGTTTAAAAATCAGTGGCTTGATTTAAAACATAGTGAACATGTTATTCACCGCCGCCGCTGGCGTCTTTAAGAATCCTCTTATTAGTTTAAAGCTGATAATCTTTCATTACGTTTTATCACCCATCCGGCACAGGAATCAGTGCGAAAAATAATCATTTTATCGGTGCGATCGGGCTTAAACGCTGAAAAGTGCGTTTTTTCTTAAAAATCACTAATGGAAAAAATTATTGTGCCGCGAAATTAAGTGGTACGGATTAATGAGTGTTAACCACGGCTGACTAATGCAAATCGCGTTGGGTGCGGAGAGGGAAAAGCGGATAAGCAAACCGGGCTGGGCGCCCGGTTATGCGTCGGAAGCGCGTTACGGCTGCGGCTCTTCGTGTTCGGCCAGTGCTTCGATGGCCGTTTCCGGATCGTCATCCGGCGCCGGCGCTTCATGCATCCACACCGAAACCAGCCGGTAAGAGACCGCCAGTACGACCGGACCGATAAACAGTCCAATCATACCGAAGGCGATCAGCCCGCCGATGACGCCGGAAAGTATCAGAATCATCGGTAAATCAGCGCCCATGCGAATCAGCATCGGACGCAGCACGTTATCCAGCGTGCCGACCACGCAGCTCCATACTAACAGCACCGTGCCCCAGGTGGTGTCGCCGCTCCAGTAGAGCCAGATAATTGCCGGCACCAGCACAATCAACGGTCCAAGCTGCACCAGGCAGGTAAGAATCATTAATACGGTCAGCAGCGTGGCATACGGAATGCCGGAAATCGCCAGGCCGATGCCGCCCAGCACGCCCTGCACCAGCGCGGTCACCACCACGCCGAGCGCCACGGCGCGGATCGCCTGACCGGCCAGCAGCACGGCGGCGTCACCGCGCCGTCCGCCCATGCGGTAGGCAAAGTGACGGATGCCGAGACCAACCTGCTCACCGCGCCAGTACAGCAGCACGCTGAACAGCAGCATCAGGGCAAGGTGCAGCATGAAACGGCCAAAGTGTCCGGCCTGGGCGACAAAGAAGCCGGTGGTGCGGCCAATATAAGGCTGGACCTGGCTCATGATCGCCGCGCCGCCGCCGTCGATCAGTTTATGGTAGCTGGAATAGAGTTTGCGTCCGGCATAGGGAATATCGCGCAGCCAGGCGAGATCCGGCAGCACCAGATGGCGCTGGGTCGCCCAGGCGATGACCGGCGCGCTGTTATCAATCAGGCTGCTGACCAGCAGCGCGATAGGAATAATAAACAGCAGCAATAGCAGAATCGTCATGGCAATCACCGCCAGCGAACGGCGACCCCACAGCAGTTGCTGCAGACGAATCATCAGCGGCCAGGTGGCAATCACCACCATGCTGGCCCAGGCGAAGCCGAGAATGAACGGCTGCACCACCCACAGACAGGCAATGATCATCAGCAAAATAAACATCAGCGAGAACAACATTTGCGGTAGATCCACACCGCGTTGCAGGCTTTTCATCACAACACAGACCTCAGTAATCCTTCAGGAGGGCGCTCCGCGGCGCCTTCACAATGATGATCTATTTCCTGAAAATTAAACAGAAAAAGCAGCGCGACGCGGCCGTTTTCCTGAAAAAACAGCGGGCGGCAAAAAAATGTGATACAACCAAGAGCTGAAAAAAATTAACCACGCAAACGTTTACAACATCCCGGTCACGAAATAATGATCCCACAGATTTCTCAGGCGCCAGGCCTCGTTCAACTGGTGCTGACATTCCTGCAGTCGCTGAAAGAACAAGGTTTTACCGGCGACACCGCGACCAGCTATGCCGACCGCCTCACGCTCTCCACCGATAACAGCATCTATCAGCTCCTGCCCGATGCGGCGCTGTTTCCGCGCTCAACGGCGGACGTGGCGCTGATCGCCCGACTGGCTGGTGAGCCGCGTTTCAACAGCCTGGTGTTTACCCCGCGCGGCGGCGGTACCGGCACTAACGGGCAGTCGCTCAATCAGGGCATTGTGGTCGACATGTCGCGCTACATGAACCGTATCCTCGAGATCAACACCGAGCAGGGCTGGGTGCGGGTAGAAGCCGGCGTGGTGAAGGACCAGCTTAACGCCTGGCTCAGGCCGTACGGCTTTTTCTTCTCTCCGGAGCTGTCGACCAGTAACCGCGCCACGCTGGGCGGCATGATCAATACCGATGCCTCCGGTCAGGGCTCGCTGGTGTATGGCAAAACCTCCGATCATGTTGAAGGCCTGCGTGCCGTGCTGCTGGGCGGCGAAATTCTTGATACGCGCGCCATGCCCACCGCGCTGGCGGAACAGCTGGCCACGACGCCGACCGCTGAAGGGCGCATCTATAAAGCAGTGCTTAACCGCTGCCGCGAGCAGCGTGAACTGATTCTGGCAAAATTCCCCAAACTGAACCGCTTTCTCACCGGTTATGACCTGCGCCATGTGTTCAGTGATGATTTGCAAACTTTCGACCTGACGCGCCTGTTATGCGGCGCCGAAGGCACGCTGGCCTTTATCACCGAAGCCCGGCTGGATATCACACCCATTCCCAAAGTGCGCCGGCTGGTGAACATTAAGTACGATTCGTTCGATTCCGCTCTGCGCAATGCGCCTTTTATGGTCGAGGCGCAGGCCCTGTCGGTGGAGACAGTGGATTCGAAAGTGCTTAACCTGGCGCGCGAGGATATCGTCTGGCATTCGGTCAGCGAGCTGATCACCGATGTGCCAGGTAAAGAGATGCTCGGCCTGAATATTGTCGAGTTTGCCGGCGACGATGCGGCGCTGATTGCGCAGCAGGTGACGACGCTGTGCGCGCGGCTGGATGAGCTGATGGCGCAGCAGCAGGGCGGCGTGATGGGCTATCAGCTGTGTGATGATCTGGCGGGCATTGAGCGCATCTATAACATGCGTAAAAAAGCGGTGGGTCTGCTTGGCAACGCCAAAGGGCGCGCCAAACCGATTCCGTTCGTGGAAGATACCGCCGTGCCGCCGGAGCA
This sequence comes from gamma proteobacterium symbiont of Axiagastus rosmarus, assembly GCF_059730925.1. Classification (NCBI taxonomy): domain Bacteria; kingdom Pseudomonadati; phylum Pseudomonadota; class Gammaproteobacteria; species gamma proteobacterium symbiont of Axiagastus rosmarus. Next base: position 2,327,515 of record NZ_AP035925.1, on the reverse strand, counting down.
TCTGGCGGATTACATTGTGGATTTTCGTGCGCTGCTCGACAGCCACGGCCTGAGCTACGGCATGTTTGGTCACGTGGATGCCGGCGTGCTGCACGTGCGTCCGGCGCTGGACATGTGCGATCCGCAGCAGGAGATGCTGATGAAGCAGATCTCGGACGAAGTGGTGGCGCTTACCGCGCGCTACGGCGGTCTGCTGTGGGGCGAACATGGCAAAGGCTTCCGCGCCCAGTACAGTCCGGCGTTCTTTGGCGAAACGCTGTTTAATGAGCTGCGCCGCATCAAAGCGGCGTTCGATCCGGATAACCGTCTCAACCCCGGCAAAATCTGTACGCCGCTGGGTAACGACGAACCCATGATGCAGGTCGATGCGGCAACGCGCGGCAGCTGGGATCGCCAGATTCCGCTGACGGTACGCAATGACTGGCGCGGCGCGATGGAGTGTAACGGCAACGGACTGTGCTTTAACTTTGACGTGCGCAGCCCGATGTGCCCGTCGATGAAAATCACCCGCAACCGTATCCATTCGCCAAAAGGACGCGCCACGCTAACGCGTGAGTGGCTGCGCCTGCTGGCGGAGCAGGGCGTTGACCCGCTTAAGCTGGAGCAGGCCTTGCCAGCACAGGGCGCCAGCCTGCGCAGTCTGATTCAGCGCACGCGCAATTCGTGGCATGCGAAGCAGGGCGAATATGACTTCTCGCATGAAGTGAAAGAGGCGATGTCCGGCTGCCTGGCGTGTAAAGCCTGTTCGACCCAGTGCCCGATTAAAATCGATGTGCCGAACTTCCGCTCGCGCTTCCTGCAGCTTTATCACACCCGCTATCTGCGCCCGGTCAGCGACCATCTGGTGGCGTCGGTTGAAAGCTATGCGCCGCTGATGGCGAAAGCACCGCGGGTGTTCAACTTCTTCCTGAAACAGCCGTGGATGCGCGACCTCAGCCAGCGCCACATCGGCATGGTGGATCTGCCGCTGCTCTCCTCGCCGAGCCTCAAGCAGCAGCTGAGCGGCCACCCGGCGATGCGGGTTACGCTTGAGCAGCTGGAAGCGATGGATGCGGCCCAGCGCGAACAGCACGTGCTGGTGGTGCAGGATCCGTTTACCAGCTATTACGAAGCGCAGCTGGTGACCGATTTCATCCGGCTGATTGAAAAACTCGGCTACCGGCCGGTGCTGCTGCCGTTCTCACCTAACGGGAAAGCGCAGCACGTGAAAGGTTTTCTGCAGCGCTTTGCCCGCACCGCCGGCAAAACCGCCGAATTCCTCAACCGGGTGGCGCAGCTCGGTGTGCCAATGGTCGGTGTCGATCCGGCCACGGTATTGTGCTATCGCGACGAATATCAGCAGGTGCTGGGCGAGCAGCGCGGCGCGTTCAGTGTGCAGCTGGTGCATGAATGGCTGCACGGCGTGCTGGCCGGGCGCGAGGTGCAGATCGCCAGCGGCGAAGCCTGGTATCTGTTTGCCCACTGCACTGAGGTCACGGCGCTGCCGTCAACGCCCAATCAGTGGCAGGCTATTTTTGCCCGTTTTGGCGCGAAGCTGGAGAACATCAACGTGGGCTGCTGTGGCATGGCCGGCACTTATGGTCACGAGAGTAAAAACCTGGCCAACTCGCTGGGCATTTATGAACTGTCGTGGCATCCGCAACTGCAGAAGCTGCCGCGTCAGCGCTGTCTGGCGACCGGCTTCTCCTGCCGCAGCCAGGTGAAACGCGCCGAGGGCAACGGTATGCGCCATCCGCTACAGGCTTTGCTGGAATTGATGTAAACAAATTGTAGGAGCCGTCACAAAGCTGGATTAGAATATCCAGCCTGCGTGGCGGACGAAATCACTTTGCAGGCGGGTCGCCTGGTCCCAGTCGCCGCTGAGCGCCAGTTGATGACACAAACGGGTCAGCGACAGGCGCGCCAGCTGGTAAGCCTGAATACGGAACAGGCGATCGCGATCGGCATTGCCCATCTCCTGTACTAAGCGGTGGTGCAGCTTGCCCATCGCGTGCAGGTAGCTGTGATCGTCGCCGTTGAGCTGGCAGATTTCGGCCATGTCGAGACAGGTATCGTTAAAACGACGCAGTTGTTCAATGGAACAATCGGTGCGGTTGAGCTTTGCCTGAGCCAGATAGAAGTCGACGGTGATATCGCGGACCGAAAACTTATATTCGTCGATTTTGTGTTGTAACCAGGCTGAGACGGAAAGCGTCATGTCGCCACCCAAAGTAGGTTAATGATAATCATTATCATATTAAACCGCGCCAGGAATGCAATTCCCGCCGTGAAATTTTATTGATTTCCTTTGCCTGTTACAAAAATCGGCAATAACAATCTCTTTACATTCAGCAAAGGCGTAACCTATCAATCAGAGCATAAACGTAAAAAGCGAACTGGAAAATTTACGGCTTATGAACAGGTTACGTTCTGACGGCGCGCGCGGGAATGGCGCGCACAAGCTGGTGGGAAGGGACTATGCTTAATAAAGCAGCAGCAAAAAACAGCACGAGATGATTATCCCTGCAAAACAAGAGGTTGAAGTGATATCTGATATCACTACCATAGGGGGATAGCCTGAAAAGGCCCAGACTTACGAGGTAGCACTATGTCATCAGTAAATGCAGCGTCTTTTTCACCTGACGATTTCGTCTGGAAAGGGCTCACGCTGACCGAGTCGGCAGCGAAACAGATTCTCAGCCTGGTGAAACAGGACCCGGAAGTTAAGGGCCTGAAGCTGGGTGTGAAGCAGTCCGGCTGTGCCGGTTTTGGGTACGTTATGGATCTGGTGAAAGCGCCTGCCGATGACGACCTGCAGTTCGAGCAATATGGCGCAAAACTGTTTGTGCCGCTTCAGGCGATGCCGTTTGTTGACGGTACCGAGCTGGATTATGTCCGCGAAGGCCTGAACCAGATTTTTAAATTCAACAACCCTAAAGCTCAGCACGCCTGCGGGTGCGGTGAAAGCTTTGGCGTCGAGTAAGTGAAATATGTCACGACACAGCGAAGCATCTGACGATGTACAAACCTGGGAAGGCAGCCTGAACTACAAAGAAGGCTTCTTCACCCAGCTGCAAACCGACGAACTGGCACACGGCATCAATGAAGATGTGGTGCGTGCCATTTCGGCCAAACGTAACGAACCCGAGTGGATGCTGGAGTTCCGTCTTAAGGCGTTTCGCGCCTGGCTGGAGATGGAAGAGCCACACTGGCTGAAAGCGCACTACGACAAGCTCGATTATCAGGATTACAGCTACTATTCCGCGCCGTCCTGCGGCAATTGCGATGACAGCTGTGCCTCTGAACCGGGTGCCACCCAGACGTCCGGCAGCGTCGCCTCCAGCGATTACCTGACCAAAGAAGTGGAAGACGCGTTTAACCAGCTGGGCGTGCCGGTGCGTGAAGGCAGAGAAGTGGCGGTGGACGCCATTTTCGACTCGGTGTCCGTGTCGACCACTTATCGCGACAAGCTGGCTGAGCAGGGCATTATTTTCTGCTCCTTCGGTGAAGCGATCCACGATCATCCGGAGCTGGTACAGAAGTATCTTGGCACCGTGGTGCCGCACAACGATAACTTCTTTGCTGCGCTCAACTCTGCGGTGGCGTCCGACGGTACCTTCGTCTACATCCCGAAAGGCGTGCGTTGCCCGATGGAACTGTCGACCTATTTCCGCATCAACGCGGCGAAAACCGGCCAGTTCGAACGTACCATTCTGATTGCTGATGAAGACAGCTACGTCAGCTACATCGAAGGTTGTTCAGCGCCGGTACGCGACACCTACCAGCTGCACGCAGCGGTGGTTGAAGTGATCATCCACAAAAACGCCGAAGTGAAATACTCCACGGTGCAGAACTGGTTCCCGGGCGGAGAAGGCGAGGGCGGTATCCTCAACTTCGTGACCAAGCGTGCGCTGTGTGAAGGCGAGCACAGTAAGATGTCGTGGACGCAGTCCGAGACCGGCTCAGCCATCACCTGGAAATACCCGAGCTGCATCCTGCGCGGTGATTACTCAGTGGGCGAATTCTACTCCGTCGCGCTGACCAGCGGTCGCCAGCAGGCCGATACCGGTACCAAGATGATTCACATTGGTAAAAACACCAAATCGACCATCATCTCGAAAGGTATCTCGGCCGGTAAGAGCCAGAACACCTACCGCGGCCTGGTGAAAATCATGCCGACTGCGACTAACGCGCGTAACTTCACCCAGTGTGACTCGATGCTGATTGGGCCAGACTGCGGTGCGCACACCTTCCCGTATGTGGAAACGCGCAACAACAGCGCGCAGCTTGAGCACGAAGCCACGACGTCGCGCATCGGTGAAGATCAGATGTTCTACTGCCTGCAGCGCGGCATTAGCGAAGAAGATGCGATCTCGATGATCGTCAACGGCTTCTGTAAAGACGTTTTCTCCGAGCTGCCACTGGAATTCGCCGTGGAAGCGCAAAAACTGTTAGCGATCAGCCTTGAGCACAGTGTCGGCTGATGCCACACGCGTTGCCGGAAGCAATGTGAAGGAAAGAGTATGTTAAGCATTAAAGATTTACAGGTTAGCGTTGAAGACAAAGAGATTTTGCGCGGTCTGAACCTCGAAGTTAAGCCGGGCGAAGTGCATGCCATTATGGGCCCGAACGGTTCCGGCAAGAGCACCCTGTCTGCCACGCTGGCCGGTCGTGAAGATTATGAAATCACCGGCGGTTCCGTGACCTTTAAAGGCAAAGACCTGCTGGAGCTGGAGCCGGAAGAGCGTGCCGGTGAAGGCATCTTCATGGCGTTTCAGTACCCGGTCGAGATCCCGGGCGTCAGCAACCAGTTTTTCCTGCAGACCTCAGTCAATGCGGTGCGTAAATACCGTGAGCAGGAAGAGCTGGACCGTTTCGACTTCCAGGACTTCATCGAAGACAAGATCAAGCTGCTGAAGATGCCGGAAGATCTGCTGACCCGTTCCGTCAACGTCGGCTTCTCCGGCGGTGAGAAGAAGCGTAACGACATCCTGCAGATGGCGGCGCTGGAGCCTGAGCTGTGCATCCTCGATGAAACCGACTCCGGTCTGGATATCGATGCGCTGAAAATTGTTGCAGAAGGCGTAAACAGCCTGCGCGACGGCAAGCGCTCATTCATCATCGTAACGCACTACCAGCGCATCCTGGATTACATCAAGCCAGATCACGTGCACGTGCTGTATCAGGGCAAAATCGTGAAGTCTGGCGACTTTACGCTGGTGAAACAGCTGGAGGAGCAAGGCTATGGCTGGCTTACCGACCAGGAGTGATAATGCGCTGCAGCAGTGGCATCACCTGTTTGAGTCACGCGGCGAACAGCGTTCGCTGCAGGCACAACAGCACTGGCAGCAACTGATGCGTGTCGGCCTGCCGACGCGCAAGCATGAAAACTGGAAATACACCGCGCTGGACAGCCTGCTGGCACAGCAGTTCGTGCAGGCGGACGCGCCAGGCGTGAGCGCTGAGCAGGTGGCTGCGCTGGCGCTGCCGCTGGACGCGATTTGCCTGGTGTTCGTCGACGGCCGCTTCCAGCCTGAGCTGAGCGCGCGTGACACCGGTCTGTTTGACGTGCAGCACAGCCGTGCCGCTGAGCGACGTCCGTTACCGGCCGCAGTACAGCCGGAGGTGTTCCTGCACCTGACGGAAAGTCTGGCGGAAGAGGTGACCTCGATTCGTCTGCCGCGCGGCAAAGCTGCAGCGCAGCCGCTCTATCTGCTGCACATTACCAGCGGCCAGGCGGATGCGCTCAACACGGTGCATCACCGTCACCATCTGGAGCTGGAGTCCGGCGCGGAAGCGCAGGTGATCGAGCATTACGTGACGCTGAATGGCAGCGCCCACTTCACCGGCGCGCGCTTTACCTTTGCGGTGGGCGACAATGCGCAGCTGAAGCATACCAAGCTGGCGTTTGAAGAGAGCAGCAGCTACCACTTTGCGCACAACGACATCGTGATTGGCCGTGACGCGCAGGTGAGCAGCACCAGCTTCCTGCTGGGTGCCGGTTTGTCGCGTCATAACACCAGCGTGCAGCTGAACGGTGAAAACACCCAGCTGTCGCTGAACAGCCTGGTGCTGCCGGTAGGCAGCGAAGTGGCGGATACGCGCAGCTATCTGGAGCACAACAAAGGCCACTGCCTGAGTCGCCAGCTGCACAAAACCATTTCGCGTGACAAAGGGCGCTCGGTGTTTAACGGCCACATCAAAGTGGCACAGCACGCGCTGAAAACTGATGGCCAGATGACCAACAACAACCTGTTGCTCGGTCGCCTGGCGGAAGTGGACACCAAGCCGCAGCTGGAAATCTACGCCGATGACGTCAAGTGCAGCCATGGCGCGACCATCGGTCGCATCGACGACGAGCAGATGTTCTATCTGCGCTCGCGCGGCATCGCCGAAGACGCGGCGCAGCAGATGATCATCCATGCTTTCGCCGCTGAACTGACGGAAGCGCTGGAAGATGACGCGCTGCGCCAGGTGGTACTGCAACGTATTACCGACCGTTTCCCGGGAGTTGAGTCATGAGTTTCGATCTCGAACGAGTCAGAGCGGAGTTTCCGATTCTGAGTCGTGAGGTCAACGGACATCCGCTGGCCTACCTTGACAGCGCGGCCAGCGCACAGCGCCCGCTCGCGGTGATCAACGCGGAAAGTCACTTCTATCAGCACGGCTATGCGGCCGTGCACCGTGGTATTCACTCTCTGAGCGCACAGGCGACCAGCGATATGGAAAACGTGCGCGCCCAGGCGGCGCGTTTTCTGCGTGCCGCGGCAGCCGAAGAGATCATCTTCGTTAAAGGTACCACCGAAGGCATCAATCTGGTGGCCAACAGCTGGGGCGGCAGTCAGCTGCAGCCGGGCGATAACCTGATCGTCACTGAGATGGAGCATCACGCCAACATCGTGCCATGGCAGATGGTGGCCCAGCGCACCGGCGCGGAAATCCGTGTTCTGCCGCTCAACGACAACGGTGAGCTGGCGCTGGAACAGCTGGCGGGGCTGATCGACAGCCGTACGCGCCTGCTGGCTGTGACGCACGTTTCCAACGTGCTCGGCACGGTTAACCCGGTGAAAGCTATCGTGGCGCAGGCGAAAGCCGCGGGCGTGGTGACGCTGGTAGACGGCGCTCAGGCTGTGATGCACCACCCCGTTGACGTGCAGGATATCGGCTGCGATTTCTACGTGTTCTCCGGCCATAAAATCTATGGGCCGACCGGGATTGGCGTGCTGTACGCGCGTAAGGCGCTGCAGGAGATCATGCCACCGTGGGAAGGCGGCGGTTCGATGATCGATCAGGTCATGCTGCCCACCGGCACCACCTGGAATGGCGCACCATGGCGCTTTGAGGCCGGCACGCCGAACACCGGTGGTATCATTGGTCTCGGCGCGGCGCTGACGTGGATCAGCGAACTCGGTCTGGAGACGATCCATCAGCGCGAGAGCCAGCTGATGCGTTACGCGCTGGACAAGCTGGCGTCGGTGCCGGACTTGGTTATCTACGGCCCGGCCGAGCGCAGCGGCGTGGTGGCGTTTAACCTCGGTAAGCACCACGCGTTTGACGTTGGCAGCTTCCTCGACCAGTACGGCATTGCCATCCGCACCGGCCACCACTGTGCCATGCCGCTGATGCGTCATTATGCGGTGCCCGCGATGTGTCGCGCCTCTTTCGCGCTCTACAATAGCGAAGAGGAAGCCGATCGCCTGGCGGCTGGCCTGACGCGCATTCATCGTCTGCTGGGCGGTTGAGCAGATTTCAGGAGTTATGCATGGCAAACCTGCCAGAAAAAGAGAAACTGGTGCGCAACTTCAATCGTTGCGCCAACTGGGAAGAGAAGTACCTCTACATCATTGAACTCGGGGCAAAATTACCAGAATCCTCTGAAAGCTTGCATCAGCCGCAGCACGTCATTTCCGGCTGTCAGAGTCAGGTATGGATTCGCATGACCCCACAGGCAGACGGCACCATTGCTTTTGAAGGTGACAGCGATGCCGCCATCGTTAAGGGTTTGATTGCCGTGGTATTTAGCCTGTATCAGGGGCTGAAAGCGCCAGAGATTCTGGCACTGGATGTCGCCCACTGGTTTGGCGAACTGGCCCTGACGCAACACCTCACCCCTTCGCGTTCGCAGGGGCTGGAAGCGATGATTCGCGCGATCCGGCATAACGCACAGTCTCTCAGCTAAGTTACACTCTCCAGACCCCGGCCATGACCGGGGTCTGTTCCATCCGACAAAGAGAAAATTGCATGAAACCTGCGCTTCGTTTAGCTGGTGCATTGCTGTTGTCCTGTTTCGGACTGTCTGCACCTGCGTTTGCTACGGAATACCCCCTGCCAGCCGCTGATAGCCGTTTGATTGGCGAAAACACCCTGACCACCGTCCCGGATGATAAACGGCCGCTGGAGAGCATTGCCGCGCGTTATAAGATAGGCATGCTCGGCATGCTCGAAGCCAACCCGGGCGTCGACCCCTGGCTGCCAAAAGCCGGAACGCAGCTTACCGTGCCGCTGCAGATGCTGTTGCCGGATGCGCCGCGCGAAGGCATCGTGATCAACCTGGCCGAACTGCGCCTCTACTACTATCCCAAAGGGGAAAATCGCGTCGTGGTTTATCCGATCGGCATCGGCCAGTTGGGTGCCGCCACGCCGGCTATGGTGACGAGTATCAGCCAGAAAATCCCTAACCCCACCTGGACGCCCACCGTCAATATCCGCAAACGCTACGCCAAAGAGGGCATCACGCTGCCCGCGATGGTGCCTGCCGGGCCGGATAACCCGATGGGGCTGTTTGCGCTGCGTCTGGCGCGCGGCAGCGGCCAGTATCTGATTCACGGTACCAACGCCGACTTCGGCATCGGGATGCGCGTCAGCTCCGGCTGTATTCGTTTGCGTCCGGACGATATCGAAGCGCTGTTCAACAGCGTGCCGCAGGGTACGCGCGTACAGGTGATTAACCAGCCGATCAAATATGCCATCGAACCCGACGGCAAACGCTACATCGAGGTACACCAGCCGCTGTCACGTAATGAACAGGACGATCCGCAGACCATGCCAATTGCGCTGAGCGCGCCGCTGAAAGCTTTTATAAAGAGTGCGAAGAGCGACAGTGCGCTGATAAAGGCGGCGATTGAACGTCGTTCAGGCATGCCGGTGCTGGTGAGCAGTGGGGAACCGGTGAGTGAGGCGACGCCACTGCCGGCAGTGCTGCAGACGCAGCAGGGGGCAACAGGCGGTGCGCAAGCCACCATCAGTCAGGCGCAGGGCGAAGCCGCTGCGACACCGTGATTCAGGGCCAGCGGACGGCAGAATCCGGGCAAAAAAAATGGTGCCACAAGGGCACCATTTTTCAAACCAGAACTCTTACTTACGGTAAGAGTGAGCCTGGTTGTCCAGACGCTGGTTAGCGCGAGCTGCGTCGTCTTTAGCAGCCTGAACGTCAGAACGGATTGCGTTCACGTCGTTGCTCAGCTGGTCAACTTTAGCGTTCAGAGTCTGAACGTCTGAAGACAGCTGGTCGATTTTAGCGTTGCTTGAGCAACCAGCCAGCAGAGTTGAACCCAGGATTACCGCGCCCAGTACCAGTTTAGTACGATTCATTATTTATACCCTCTAGATTGAGTTAATCTCCATGTAGCGTTACAAGTATTACACAAAGCTTTTTAAGTTGAGAATAAATTTTTGATGAGAACATGCTTAAATTTGATCGTTCGCTCAAAGAAGCAGCGTTTCGCAGAACATGATGAAAATATTTAGCGAAAACAGAGAGATTTAATCGGATTAACCTTAATTCTGCGGGATATTGAATAGTTATTATCGATTGGAATTTTCCGCTTTCTGTCTCAGGCGCGGAATAAAAAAAACGCCCCGAAAGGCGCTCTTTTAAATAAACATCACCGGCTCGATCAGAGTACATGCACCGACGCGGTGTTGGTGGTTCCGCTCGGTACCAGCGCACCCGAAACCATCACTACGACATCGCCTTTCTGCGCGTAGCCACTCTGCAGCGCCATCTCTTTGCCGATGCGGTAGAAATCATCGGTCGAGGCGATTTCGCTCACCAGACGCGTTTCAATCCCTTTGCTGAGGATCAGCTGACGCGCGGTGGTCTGGTTAGTGGTCAGGGCCAGAATGGTGGCATCCGGGAAGTATTTACGCACGGATTTAGCTGACTTACCGCCTTCGGTCGCCACCACAATCACCGGCGCTTCCAGTTTCTCAGCGGTCTCAACGGCGCCACGGCACACTGCTTCAGTGATACGCAGCTTGCGCGAATCCTGCAGGGAATCGATGCGCGATTTCATCACGCGATCGGTACGCTCGCAGATAGTCGCCATGATGGTGACCGACTCCAGCGGGTATTTACCCTTAGCGCTCTCACCGGACAGCATCACCGCGTCGGTACCGTCGAGGATGGCGTTGGCCACGTCGCCGGCTTCAGCACGGGTAGGGCGCGGGTTCTTGATCATCGAATCCAGCATCTGCGTCGCGGTGATCACCACTTTGCGCGCTTTATTACACTTCTTGATCATCATCTTCTGCGCGAAGATCACTTCTTCAACCGGGATTTCCACACCGAGGTCACCACGCGCGACCATGATGCCGTCAGAGGCTTCCAGGATCTCATCGAAGTTGTTCAGGCCTTCCTGGTTTTCGATCTTGGAGATGATCTGAATGTGCTCACCGCCGTGGGCTTTCAGGTGCTCACGGATTTCCAGCACGTCAGAACGTTTACGGATGAAGGAAGCCGCAACAAAATCCACGCCTTGCTCGCAGCCGAAGATCAGATCGCGCTTGTCTTTTTCCGCCAGTGCCGGCAGCTGAATGGACACGCCTGGCAGGTTGACGCCTTTGTTTTCGCCAAGGTCGCCATTGTTCAGCACTTTACACACCACGGTGTTTTCGGTGACTTCGGTGACTTCCATGCCGATCAGACCATCGTCGACCAGCACGGTGTTACCAATTTTCAGGTCTTCGGTGAAACCGGCGTAAGTAACGGCAACGCGCTCGCTGTTACCAATCACTGACTGATCGGTGGTGAAGGTGAAGGTCTGGCCAGCTTTCAGGGACACATCATTGCCACCGTCCAGTTTCATGGTACGGATTTCCGGGCCTTTGGTGTCCAGCAGAATCGCGGCCTGGCGACCGGTTTTTTCCATGACGGCACGCATGTTGGTGATGCGCTGACCATGTTCGGCATAATCCCCGTGAGAGAAGTTCAGGCGCATGACGTTCATGCCCGCTTCCAGCAGTTGAGTCAGCATCTCTTCGGATTCGGTTTTCGGACCGATAGTACAAACGATCTTGGTCTTTTTCATGTCAGATTTCTGTAAGTTGTGATGGATGATGAAGGTCGGGGGTCGATGCGCCTGGCACCGAAGTAAAAATCTGTTTGGTGTTGGTACGTTTGACACAGAAGTAAGAATAGGTGACGACGGCTAAGCGTGCAGAGAAGTTATGCGCCGGGCGGAGAGACCGTAGCGACGGCGTTGCGCAAATGATGTAAGTGGCTGGCATAGGCACGTTAGCGCTGAAACCTTTCAGGTGGAACAACGCGGCATAGTATAGTCGCTAAGTATGCGAAAACCAATATAAAAGCAGAGGGAGAAAACCGACTCAGATCAAGGAAAGGCGAGTTGCGCAAGGGAGATAACAGCAAAAGTGGTGCGCTCTAATGGACTCGAACCATCGACCCCCACCATGTCAAGGTGGTGCTCTAACCAACTGAGCTAAGAGCGCATTTCAGAAATCTGGTGCGTCCGAGTGGACTCGAACCACCGACCCCCACCATGTCAAGGTGGTGCTCTAACCAACTGAGCTACGGACGCACTTGGTGCGCTCTAATGGACTCGAACCATCGACCCCCACCATGTCAAGGTGGTGCTCTAACCAACTGAGCTAAGAGCGCAACACGCTGTCAGGGCGACAGCGGGGACGAATATTAACGGCAGGCCGTGATGCTGGCAAGCGGAAAAGTGATTTTTCCTGACGACTGACCAGCAACTGTGCTATGCGTCGTTTTTTTCGCCATTGCGGGCCAAATAAACGCCCGCTCAGCCACTTAGCGCGCGGCGCGTGCCAGAATCACCTGCGCCGGTAAACGCTGCAGACGGCGGATGCGCCAGATCATCATCACCGCTGCCGACGTCAGACCGACGATAAATCCGCACCAGAAACCGGCCGGCCCCAGCGGTGCCACCACCCAGTCGGTCAGCGCCAGCACGTAACCCACCGGCAGCCCCAGCACCCAGTAGGCGATCAGGGTAATAAAGAAGATCGAGCGCGTGTCCTTATAGCCGCGCAGGATACCGCTGCCGATCACCTGAATCGAATCCGAGAACTGGTAGATGGCCGCCAGCAGCATCAGCTGTGCCGCCAGGGTAATCACTTCCGGGTTAGCGGTATAGAGCGCGGCAATATCGTGGCGGAAGGTAACGGTAAACAGCGCGGTGATCGCCGCCATGGTGATACCCACGCCCTGACCGGTCCACGCGGCGATGCGGGCCTGTTCGGCTGAGCCCTGGCCCAGACGGTAGCCGACGCGAATGGTAGTGGCGACGCCGAGCGACAGCGGCAGCACAAACATCAGCGAGCTAAAGTTGAGCGCGATCTGATGACCAGCGACTTTCACAATGCCGAGCGGCGATACCAGCAGCGCCACCACGGCAAACAGCGTGACCTCGAAAAACAGCGCCAGCGCGACCGGTAATCCCAGCGTGAACAGGCGCGTCAGAATAGCGCTCGACGGTGGCGACCAGCGGCTATGCATGCGGATATCGCGCATGGCCGGCATGCGCTTCAGCCAGAAGCGCATCACCAGATACATCACCCAGTAAACCGACGCGGTGGCGACGCCACAGCCCACGCCGCCAAGCGCAGGCATACCGAAATGGCCGTAAATAAACACATAGTTCAGTGGAATGTTGGTCAGCAGGCCGAGGAAACCCAGCAGCATCGCCGGCTTGGTCTTCGACAGCCCTTCACACTGATTACGTGCCACCTGGAAAAACAGGTAGCCCGGTGCGCCCCACAGCAGCGCGTGCAGATAACCTTCTGCTTTGGCCGCCAGCTGAGGATCAATGTCATGCATGGTGTGAATCAGGTAGCCGGCGTTCCACAGCACCACCATAATCAGCAGCGCCACGCCCGCCGCCAGCCAGTAACCCTGGCGCACCTGTTCTGCGATGCGTTCGCGTCGCCCGGATCCGTTGAGTTGCGCAACGGTTGGCGTCAATGCCAGCAGCAGACCATGACCAAACAAAATGGCGGGAAGCCAGATAGAGGTGCCGACAGCAACGGCGGCCATATCCGTGGCGCTCACCGCACCGGCCATTATGGTATCCACAAATCCCATCGCGGTCTGTGCCACCTGAGCAAGGATGACCGGGATCGCGAGGGCCAGCAATTGACGCGCTTCTGTTAAATACTTCTGCACGTATCACCTGCGTAATTTAAGAAGAGAGCGGGGCGGAATCCCCAAAGAATGCGCGACCTAGTGTAGCGGTAGCCCGCACTTCCGCCAAACATTGATCGCATTTGGTTGCGCCATTTGTGTAAAGTTTGCGCGCCGGCAAATTAAACCTTGCGGCGCAAGCTGTGATAAACTGCCACAAACTTCGCAGAGGCTGAAATTATGTTTACCGGAATTGTGCAGGGCACGGCAGAAATTGTCGCCATTGAAGAAAAAGAGTTGTTCCGCACCCACACCGTGCGCTTGCCTGCTGAGCTGCTGCCCGGCCTGGCGCTGGGCGCCTCGGTAGCGCACAACGGGTGCTGCCTGACGGTGACCGCCATTGACGGCGATCGCGTCAGCTTCGATCTCATCAAAGAGACGCTGCGCATCACCAACCTCGGTGAATTACAGGTTGGCGACATCGTGAATATTGAGCGCGCCGCGAAATTCAGCGATGAAATTGGCGGACACCTGATGTCCGGCCATATTATGACCACCGCCGAAATCTGTAAAATTATCCAGTCAGAGAATAACCGCGAAGTGTGGTTTAAATTACAGGACGCTGAGCAGATCAAATATATTCTGCATAAAGGATTCGTCGGCATCGATGGTATCAGCCTGACAGTCGGTGATGTCACCAAAAGTAAGTTCTGCGTGCACCTGATCCCGGAAACGCTGGAGCGCACCACGCTGGGCGCGAAGAAGCTGGGGCACCGGGTCAATATCGAAATCGATCCGCATACCCAGGCGATTGTCGACACCGTTGAACGTGTGCTGGCGCAGCGTGATGCCGCGGCCGCGCTGGTGGCACAAACGCTGCCGGACGCGGAGTAATCGCGAATAAAAAAGGCGCGGTAAGCGCCTTTTGTCCTGACTCGGAAATCAACGCGCCACGCGCAAACCGCCTTCAGCGCCGCGGCTGAAAACTACCTGCCACAGCTGAATATCGCGCGCGCGAAACGCACCGGCGCAGGCGTTGAGGTAATAGCTGAACATCCGTTTGAAACGCTCGCCATACTTCTCCGCCAGCTGCGGCCATGCCGCCTGGAATCGCTCATGCCAGGCCATCAGCGTGGTGTCATAATCCGCGCCGAAGTTGTGCCAGTCTTCCATGATGAAGTGGGATTCGCTGGCATCGGCGATCTGCCGTACCGACGGTAAACAGCCGTTGGGGAAAATGTATTTATCGATCCACGGGTCGACGTTCATGTCGGTTCTGATCGCCCCAATGGTGTGCAGCAAAAACAGGCCTTCCGGTTTCAGGTTACGATCAACCACATCGAAGTAGGTGGCATAGTTTTTCGGCCCGACGTGTTCGAACATGCCCACCGATACGATGCGGTCAAACTGCTGGTTCAAATCACGGTAATCCTGCAGCAGAATGGTCACATCCAGACCGGCACAGCGCTGCTGCGCCATTTTCTGCTGCTCGGCAGAGATAGTCACGCCATGCACTTTCACCCCGTAATGACGCGCGGCGAATTCCGCCAGTCCGCCCCAGCCGCAGCCGATATCCAGTAGCGTCATGCCCGGCTCAAGCTGCAGCTTGCGGCAGATCATATCCAGCTTGTCCTGCTGTGCCTGCTCCAGCGTTTCCGCGCTTTTCCAGTAGCCGCAGGAGTACTGCATAAATGGATCGAGCATCAATGAAAACAGGTCGTTGCCAAGATCGTAGTGCTCTTTACCAACAATCCAGGCGCGTTTCTTTGACTGCAGATTGGTGAGGCGCGCCGCAGCAATGCGCAGCGTATCTTTAAAATGGTGCGGTAACTGCTTATCCAGATGATGTTTCAGCACGCGGTGGAAGAACATATCCAGACGTTCACACTCCCACCAGCCGTCCATGTAGCTTTCACCGAGGCCCAGCGATCCCTCCTGCAGGACCCGTTTGAAAAAATCCGCATGTCTGACCTGAATATCCCAGGGGCGTGTGCCGTTGATGTGAATGTCCGCCCGCTCCAGTAATTCATGGGCGATACGAAACCATTGGTTTTCTTCAAGGCTCACTTCTTCTATACACGATGAACTCATAGCTTCTCCATCACCTTTCCGATTTGAACCTGAGAAAAAGAATAGTCAAATTCCTCAGGCCTGTGAGAGAACTCACGGAAAATCCGTGCGCCAGATAGCCGACGTATTACAGAGGTATGAATCTGAATAGAAATGTCTGCCACAACTCCGGAGGTGAATATCGTGCAGACGCCATCCCAGCGACAGTGTCGCTAAAAAATACGCTCATTATGTTATTGATTTGTTGCAGAAATGCTGACCCACTGAGTATATGCTCACGCAGGTCAGTATTCAATGGCTTATCGTTAGTTTGCTAACGATAATCGTTGCCTTAGCAATTATCTTCGCAGGGACGGGAAGCGTGAGCAATATCACTTTGTGCGCTGGCGCTACGCTGCCACAGGAAACCGGCCCAGGCGAGGATCACCGTGGCCACCATGACCAGCGTGGTATGTAACAGCGCCTGCTGCAGACCGGCGGAAACAATCAGGCTGGCGAGGAAGCATAAGCCCAGCTGCAGCAGATTCTGCAGGCCGGCCGCTTTGCCGGTGGCCTGCGGGAACGGGGCGAGGGCGCTGGACACCACAATCGGGTAAATCGCGCCATTGGCCAGCGCCATGCCGCAGAACGGCAGCAGCAGAGCCACCAGCGGCGGCGTGGTCATCAGCGCCACCGCAAACAGGCCCAAAATGCTCAGGCTGTAAATCATCAGCAACCACGGCAGCAGCTGCGCACCCTGAAAACGGTTCAGCAGTGCGCGACAGCCAAACCCGCCCAGCAGGAAGGCGATGGTCTGCGGAATATAGCTCAGGCCAATGTCCGCCGGGCTCAGACCCGCGGCGGCGAGGATAAACGGCGAGCCGGTCAGCCAGGCGAAGAAACTGGCGGAACAGGCGGCATAAATCACTACGTTACCGCTGTAAATACGCGTCGCCAGCAGCGTCAGCCAGCCCGGCTGTGGCGCGCTGTCGTGGCGCGCACGCGGCGCGCTGGCCAGTTTCAGCGTGCCGAACAGCAGCACCAGCGTCACCAGCGTGAGCGCGAGGAAGATGGCGCGCCAGTGAAAATGGGCCATCAGCCAGGCACCCAGCAGCGGTGCCAGCGCCGGTGACAGCGCCACCAGCGGCATAATCGTGGCAAATACTTTGTTGGCTTTGGCCTGCGGATAGCGATCAACCACCAGCGCCTGCCAGCTCACCGCTGCGGCGCACACGCCTACCGCCTGCACAAAACGCAGCGCCAGCATCAGCCAGACGTTAGTCACCCACAGCATGGCAAGACAGCTCAGCGCAAACAGGCTCAGGCCCGCCAGCAGAATGGGTTTACGGCCGAAGCGGTCCGACAGCACGCCCCACAGCACCTGCGCACAGGCAAAGCCGCCCAGAAACAGGCTCAGGCTGGCGCTGATGGTGCCCGGTGCGGAAGCAAAGTCGCGCTGCATGGCGCCGAAGGCGGGTAAATACATATCGGTGGCCAGAAAGCCGAGCATGCTCAGCACGGCAAGGTAAGGCAGAAATCCTTTGGATGACAGCATGGTTTTTCTCATTCGGCAGGTTGAACGGCGGGGAGTGTAAAAGGGTGCAGCGGGCTTTGTGAAACGCTAATATTTGCAGGGTGCTGTTAAAATTTTTGATGGGAAAACTATGTGGTCGGAATATGCACTTGAGGTGGTGGACGCGGTAGCGCGCACCGGCAGTTTTAGCGCGGCGGCGCAGGAGCTGCACCGCGTGCCCTCTGCCATCAGCTATACCGTGCGCCAGCTGGAAGGCTGGCTGGCGGTACCGCTGTTTGAGCGGCAGCATCGCGAAGTGGTGCTGACGGCAGCAGGCGAGCATTTTGTGCGTGAAGGGCGTTCTGTTATCAAAAAAATGATGGCCACGCGCCGCCAGTGTCAGCAGCTGGCTAATGGCTGGCGCGGTCAGCTCAGTATCGCGGTAGATTGCATCGTCAAACCGCAGCGCACCCGCCAGCTGGTAAAGGATTTTTACCGCCATTTCCCCGATATGGAGCTGATCATCAGCTACGAAGTATTTAATGGCGTGTGGGACGCGCTGGCTGATGGTCGTGTCGATGTGGCGATTGGCGCCACCCAGGCCATTCCGGTCGGCGGCCGCTTCGCCTTTCAGGATATGGGCGCGCTCAACTGGCGCTGCGTGGTGAGTCCGCAGCATGCGCTGGCCCACAGTCCGCAGCTGGACGATGAAACCCTGCGCGCCTGGCCGTCGCTGGTGCTGGAAGATACGTCACGCGCGCTGCCGCGCCGCATGACGTGGACGCTGGATAACCAGCGGCGTCTGGTGGTGCCGGAGTGGGAAACCGGGCTGGATTGCCTGCAGGCCGGATTGTGCGTGGGCATGGTGCCGGGGCACCTGGCGCGCCCGCTGCTGGACACCGGCGCGCTGGTGGAGCTGGCGTTGCCGCAGCCGTTTCCGGACAGCCCGTGTTGCGTCAGCTGGTCTGAGCAGCGCGCGTCACCGGCGCTGGCGTGGTTACTGGAATATCTGGGCGATGCGGAGACGCTGAACCACGAGTGGCTCAGCGAGAAGGCGGCTTAACGGCGGTAATCGCGGAACGGGCCATCGGCCACGGAGCGGCGCTCAATCAGCGTGGGCTGCACTTCAATGGTCTGCGGCTCTTCGCGTTTGCTGGTGATGCGGTCCAGCAGCATCTCCAGTGCCTTTTCCCCCAGCTGCGCTTTCGGCTGGTGCACGGTTGTCAGCGCCGGGGTGAAATAGCGCGCGTTGCGCACATTGTCATAGCCAATCACCGAAATATCCTGCGGCACGCGCAGTCCCATCTCGTCGGCCGCGCAAATCGCGCCCATCGCCATGATATCGCCGCCGCAGAATACCGCCGTCGGGCGCTGTTTCTGGTTCAGGATCTGCTGCATCGCCTGATAACCTGACTCCGGTTCGAAGTCACCCTGCACAATCCACTCGGGACGGACGCTGATGCCCGCTTCCTGCATCGCCTGCAGAAAACCCGCATGACGGCCGCCACCGGTGTTGCGCTCCATCTGGCCGGGGATGGCACCGATATCGCGATGGCCGCGCTCAATCAGGTAACGCCCGGCGAGGTAACCGCCGTGGAACGCATTGTCCTGCACGGTATCGGTAAAGTCCCCGCGTGATTCGCCCCAGTCCATGACCACCATCGGGATATTGCGGTTCTCTTCCAGCATCTGCAGCAGATCGTCGGGATATTCGGAGCACATGACCAGCAGGCCATCGACGCGCTTTTGCGCCATCATCGACAGATAGGCACGCTGTTTTTGCAGATCGTTATGCGCGTTGCCGAGAATCAGCGTGTAACCACGCTCAAAGCAGTGATTCTCCACGGCTTCAATAATTTCGGCGAAGTAGGGCGCTTCGCTGGAGGTCGCCAGCAGGCCCAGCGTCTTGGTGTGATTCACCTTCAGGCTGCGGGCCACCGCGCTCGGTGAGTAATGCAGCGCTTTAATCGCTTCCCATACGGCGTTACGCGTCTCTTCCGCGACAAAACGCGTTTTGTTGATGACATGCGAAACCGTGGTGGTTGAGACCCCGGCGCGTTTCGCCACATCTTTAATGGTTGCCATGAAAATGGTACTCCTGGGCTTATCGCAACTTACTGATAAGTATATTGTTAAACGTTTGCGTCTGCTAATGGTTTTGCGCCCTGGATATCAGGGCTAATCTGCTTAATCGGGCAGGGAAACATCCTTCAGCAGGCTGTCAATGCAGCATGCGCTAAATCTGTTGCGCAACGAAAGGCGGCGATTCTAGCAAGCCGGGGCGGATAACACGAGATTTTTGCCCATCACTGTGCGAAAATTATTTAACCATGCAAACTGTGTGACTAAGGAGTTGTGATGAGTACCGATTTAAAACTGGCATTGACCACCACCGCCGCTGCTCTGCTGATGATTATTGCCTTTAGCTTTACCGCCATTCTGCATTAATAAAAAAGCCGGTGCTGCTGAACAGCCACCGGCTTTTTTGTTGCGCAACGCTGAGGTTAGCGCACGGTTTTTGGCGTCATCATACGGCGTGCGCCAACGTAATGCTTCTGCCAGTAATCCTCGCCCAGCGCGCTAATCTGAATGTCCTTACCGGTGCGCGGAGACTGAATGAATTTGCCATTGCCCAGATAAACCCCGACATGGTCGGCGGTACCGCGATTGTTGATGCGGAAGAACACCAGATCGCCTTTCTCCAGCATCTCGCGCTTGATCGGCGCGGCGTCGCGCAGGTGATACATCTCATTGGCGGTGCGGGGAAATTTAAACTTCACCAGGTCTTTGTAGGCGTACCACACTAAACCACTGCAGTCGAAACCGGTGTGCGGTGAGGTGCCTCCCCACTGATACGGTTTACCCAGCTGGCCCATCAATTTCGTCATCGCGGTTTCACGTGCTTTTTGATAGCGCAGGCGGTGGGCTTTGCTCATTTTAATGCCGCTCAGCTGCTGCACTTCATCATCAACGGCAACGTCACGCGATTTCTTCGCCAGCCGCTGATGACCATATTTTTTCGCACTGAGCTTAAGTGAGGATTTGCGCTGGGTGGTGTGCTGAAGTACCGTTTCGCTTTTCTGCTGTTTTTTCAGCCTGAACTTCTGTACCGACGTCAGGCGTGACTTTTTGCTGGTGGTTTTCACCGGGCGTCGTTTGCGACGCTCATCTTCACGCGCGTTCTTTTTCTCCGCTTTCTGCAAACTGGCATTAACCGGCGCATGCGGAGAAGCCGCCGCCACATTAAAGAACAGTTGGGCAAAAGCCAGTATGAAAAGCGTAATCAGTAAACGCATAGTCCGGTTACAGGTTAAGCCGTCGGCAGGAAGCCAGACCGCGGTAAAGTTAGAAAAATCTGATCGACGATCAGCACCGGGGCAATTCTAATCCACTTTTTTTGCAAAAGGTAAGGTCTTTTTCCATTAATCTGTCACGGTACTGAAAGTGGGGCAAAAATGAGCGATTTCAGCTGTTTAACCCAGCGGAATTATTGCTAATTATTAATTGATTAATGCTTATTAATGATACGAAAATGTTATTCGTGGCGCGCGAACTTAACAAACATGGCGATATGCGCCGGCGAAGGCAAAATCCCGTTTTCAGTCGCGGGGCGAAGTCGCTACAATAAACAAACACGAAGTGAAGGATTAAGGAAGGCAAAAATGAGTACTGTTGAAAAAATTCAGCGCCAGATCGCAGAAAACCCGATCCTGCTGTACATGAAAGGTTCGCCGAAACTGCCAAGCTGCGGTTTCTCTGCGCAGGCGGTACAGGCGCTGTCTGCCTGTGGTGAGCGCTTTGCGTACGTAGACATTCTGCAAAATCCGGATATCCGCGCTGAGTTACCGAAATACGCCAACTGGCCAACTTTCCCGCAGCTGTGGGTGGATGGCGAGCTCGTCGGCGGCTGTGACATCATCGTTGAGATGTTCCAGCGCGGCGAACTGCAACCGCTGATCAAAGAGACCGCTGAGAAGCACAAAGAAGCAGAATAAGAAAAAGGCCGACAGCAGTGTCGGCCTTTTTTTTGGCTGCGGTCTGACGGGCCTCAGGCCGAGGCATCGTCTTCGGCCGGCTCTTCACTCACCGCCAGCGGCCAGCCGCCGAGGCGTTTCCAGCGATTCACCAGTTCGCAAAACAGCGTGGCGGTCTGTTCGGTATCGTACAGTGCCGAGTGCGCCTGAGTGCTGTCAAAATCTATCCCCGCCGCTTTACAGGCCTTCGCCAGCACCGTTTGTCCCAGCACCAGCCCGCTCAGTGCGGCGGTGTCAAAGGTGGCGAACGGGTGGAATGGGTTACGCTTCATGCCGGTGCGCTCTGCCGCCGCCATCAGAAAATTATGATCAAAGGTGGCGTTGTGCGCCACGATAATCGCCCGGTTACAGCCGCTGTCTTTGGTGCCTTTGCGCACCATTTTGAATATGGCGTGCAGCGCCTCATATTCACTCACCGCGCCGCGCAGCGGATTGCTGGGGTCGATGCCGGTAAACGCCAGCGCTTCGGGATTGAGAATCGCCCCTTCAAACGGCTCCACGTGGAAATGCAGGGTTTCATCGCGGTGCAGCCAGCCATCCTCATCCATTTTTAACGTAGTGGCCGCGATTTCCAGCAGCGCATCGGTTTGCGCATTAAAACCGGCGGTTTCAACGTCAATCACCACAGGATAAAAACCACGGAAGCGTTGATGGAGAGCGTTTAAGGCGTTCGATTCAGACATCAGGATCTCATTGCAGGAAATGGGGCAGCGCGCATTATGGCAAAAATCGGCGCAGGGTGCAGCAGGAGAGGGAAGTCAGCCCGCAAATTAGCAGGCTGACTAACGGCATTAGTTGCCGAGGCCGTGACCGGCGTGTTTGTTTTCGATCAGCTCGATTTTGTAGCCGTCCGGATCTTCCACGAAAGCGATGATGGTGCTGCCGCCTTTTACCGGGCCGGCTTCACGCGTGACGTTACCGCCCGCCTGACGGATGCGGTCGCAGGTCGCCGCGACATCATCCACGCCCAGCGCGATGTGGCCGTAGGCATTGCCGAGGTCGTATTTATCCACGCCCCAGTTGTAGGTCAGCTCAATGACCGCACCTTCGCTCTCTTCGGTGTAACCCACGAAAGCCAGGGTGTATTTGTATTCGGTGTTTTCGCTCTGACGCAGCACGCGCATGCCCAGCACGCGGGTGTAAAAATCGATGGAGCGCTGCAGATCGCCAACGCGTAACATAGTGTGAAGTAAACGCATAACATCCTCTTTTTAAAAGTCATCAGGGAACCCGCTAAGTATAGCGAGGGAATGCCCTGAAGAAAGCACGCGGCCGCACATCCGCTGCGGCCGCGTTTGACTTACAGTGTCGGGTAGTCGGTGTAACCTTCCGCGCCGCCGCCGTAGAAGCTCTCCGGACGCTGCGGGTTAAGCGGTGCATCCTGCTGCAGGCGCGCTACCAGATCCGGGTTGGCGATGAAGTCACGGCCAAAGGCCACGGCGTCAATCAGGCCACGCGCGATCAGGTCGTCCGCTTTTTCCACAGTGTAGGCACCGGCACCGATAATCACGCCCGGGAAGGCGGCACGCACTTTCTGGCGGAACTCATCGGTGTAAGGCTTACCGCCCGCCCAGTCTGGCTCAGACAGGTGCAGGTAGGCGAGGCCGCGCTTGCCCAGTTCGCTGATGTACCACAGTGCCGCTTCTTCTTCATCCGGACCGTTTTCCAGATTCTGGAAGGCGCCGATGGGCGAGATACGGATACCGATACGATCGGCTGACCAGTTAGCAATTGCCGCATCGACCACTTCCAGCGCGAAACGGCCGCGCTTCTCAATCGAACCGCCGTATTCATCGGTACGCTGGTTAGAACCGGGTGCGAGGAACTGATGCATCAGATAGCCGTGCGCTGAGTGCAGTTCCAGCAGGTCAAAATCGGCGTCGCGCGCATTGGCTGCCGCCTGACCGAAGTCTTTAACGATCTGCTGAATTTCTGCCACGCTCAGTTCACGCGGCATGGAGGTATCTTCGCGATACACGCTGCCGTCGGCGGCGCGCAGCGAGGTGCGGGTGCCAGCGGCGATCGCGGACGGTGCAACCGGCGCTTTGCCATCCGGCTGTACGCTATTATGCGAGATGCGGCCGGTGTGCCACAGCTGAACGGCGCTGTGACCGTGCGCGGCGTGAATGCCTTCGTTAATCATTTTCCACGCAGCAATTTGCTCTGCGGTGTGTAAACCCGGCGCACCGGCGTAGCCTTTCGCCTGGAACGAAACCTGGGTGGCTTCGGTAATGATCAGACCCGCGCTGGCGCGCTGCTGATAATACTCCGCCATCAGCGGGGTAGGAATATCGCCCGGTTCAATGCTGCGCAGACGCGTCAGCGGCGCCATAAATACACGGTTAGGTACGGTAATTGCGCCCACTTTCAGCGGGGTGAACAGCTGTTTACTCGCCATGATGACTCCTGTAATAGACCGGTCGTCTAGAAATTGCCGTTTTTAAAAATCAGCGGTGATTAAGCCACTGTTCGATGGTGTCGAGCGCCAGGCTAATCGGCCCGGGCTCACGTGAAATCTTGCTCTGCAGGCTGGCTCCCAGCCACAGCAGATAACAGCGTTGCGCCAGCTGCTGCGGGCTTTGCCCATAGGGCAGCGGCTGTTCGGCTGCGACCTCCGTCAGACAGCGTGCGTAAGCCGCCGTGATGGCCGTAGCACCGCGCTGCAGCGCATCGCGCATCGGCTCTGACAGATCGCACACTTCGCCGGAAAGCTTAACGCCCAGACAGCCGACGATATGACCCTGCTCGATAAATAGCCGTTCCGCGTAGCGAAAATGCTGCAATAAGCGTTCGCGTGCAGTAACGCCGGGCTGGGTCAGCTGCTGTTCAACCTGCTGCTGATAGTTGACGAAATAGCGCTCCAGCAGCGCCACACCGAACGCTTCTTTTGAGCGGAAGTAGTGATAAAACGAGCCTTTCGGCACTTCCGCCAGCGCCAGCATTTCGCTCAACCCCATGCCGGTGAAACCGCGCTGCAGGCAGACCTGCTCGCCGGTGGCGAGCAGATGTTCACGGGTTTCGTTGCGTTGCACTGTCTTGTTCATGGCAGGCAGAGTATTAGACCAGTCGGTCTAATGCAATCCTCAGGCGCGATTCTGGCACGATTTGATCATATCCAGCTGTGGCTGATACTGCTGCGTCTGGATGTTGAACAGGCCGAGCACTGTGTGGAACAGATTATCCTGCGACACCGCTGTCTCTGTCGCCTGCTGGCGCAGACAGGCCTGATCAATGTGATACGCCGCGGCGTAGCCCGGCGACATCCACAGCAGCAGCGGGATGTGCGTCTGCTGCGACGGCGCAAACAGGTACGGCGCACCGTGCAGATACATGCCGTGTTCGCCCAGCGATTCGCCATGGTCGGACAGGTACACCAGCGCCACGTTAAAGCGATCGCTCAGGCCCTTCAGCTTATCGATGGTGCGACTCAGCATGTCGTCGGTATACAGCAGCGAGTTATCGTAGGTGTTGACCAGCGCCTGGTGGTCGCAATCCTGAATCTGATTGCTGTCGCAGGTCGGCGTAAAGCGCTGGAACGCGGCCGGATAGCGCTTAAAGTAAGCCGGACCGTGGCTGCCCATCTGGTGCAGTACGATGATGCCGTCATTGTGCAGGCTGTCGACATAGTTATCAAAACGATGCAGCAGGACGTCATCGAGGCAGAAGCCATCGTGGCAGTACTGCGGCAGCTGCCACTGCGTCATATCGGTATGCGGCACGCGGTCGCAGGCACCCTTGCAGCCGCCGTCGTTTTCGCGCCACAGCACGCTGATTCCGGCATGGGCCAGCACATCCAGCACGCCTTCCTGATGATGGGCGAGGTTCGCGTCATAGTGCTCGCGCGGCATATTCGAGAACATGCACGGCACCGAAATGGCGGTTTCTGTGCCGCAGGAGCTGGCGTTGGGATAATAAATCACCTGCTGCTTTTTCAGCTGTGGGTTGGTGTCGCGCGCATAGCCGCCGAGGGAGAAGTTCTCCGCGCGCGCAGTTTCACCCACCACCAGCACCACCAGCGTCTTCTTCGACCCGGCGGTGATCAGCGGCCCTTTCTTCGCATCTTCGCCAATCTTTACCAGCGCCTGGCTGCCCTGCAGATAGCGCTGATCGACATAATGGCCGGTGCCACTGACAATATTGGCAGGAGTGATCATCTTCACCAGGCCTTTGTTATTGCGGATCAGCGAAGCATAGTCTTTGTAGAACAGCACGGCCATCAGCAGAATCACCAGTACGGCACCGAGCGCACTGGCGAGGCGCTGCAGCAGATTCCACCACCAGCGCTGGCGATTGCTGATACGGACGCTGCACACCAGCGCGACCGGAAGAATGCCCATCAGCAGCATCCAGATGACATAGTTGCGGCTCATCAGCGCGCCGGTTTCCTGCGCATTCGACTCAAACACGTTTTCAATCATGTTGGTGTCGATGACCGTACCAAAGCTGTGCATAAAGTAGTTGGCGGCGGCGCTGGCGAGAATCAGCACAATCAGCAACGGTTTGCGTATCCACGGCCAGGCCAGTAGCGAGAAGAGCAAATAAAACGCCGCGACCAGCACCACCGGCATGCTGGCGGCGAACAGGTAATCATGCACGCGGGTGTAGGGAATAATTTCCCACGCGCGCAATAAAAACAGGGCATTGAGAACAACGGCAAAGAACAACGCGGCCAGTAAATTAAAACTGTTGTCGTGACACTGTAACTTAGAGATCAGTTTCATGGAGACTCATCGGAATAACGGAATATGACAATCGTATGAATTGAAGATGAGGAAAACCTTAACCGCGTCTCCTTACCTGATTGATTCCCTGACTATTGCCACGGTGACGGACGCTGGCGTGGTTGTCGCCGTGTACAGTACCAGCAATAACGGTTTATGCCTTGCACTATGTCACTAAGCTGTTATCAATAAGAGTGGATAGGTTCATTGCGGAGGTGATGTGGCTGAGCAATTAGAGTTTTTTCCGGTTCCGAGCCCTTGTCGCGGTATCTGCCAGAGCGATGCGCGCGGCTATTGCCGTGGCTGTCTGCGCAGCCGGGAGGAGCGCTTCAACTGGATGAAATTCAGCGATGCGCAAAAACGCGAGGTGCTGCGCCTGTGTCGTCAGCGCCTGTTGCGCCTGCAGCGGCAGCAAAAAGTGGATGAAAATCCTGATCCACAGCAACCGGAGCTGTTTTAAGAAAACGCGCCGTGCGCATTTGGTTATACTCGCGCTTTCGCTATTGCGCAGAAGGGAGTTTAACCATGTTACAACCGCACGCTATTGCCCCACAGGGACCCGCTTTTTCGCCGCTGATCGCCGGTTACTGGCGGCTGATGGAGTGGGGCATGACGCCACAGCAACTGGTGCAGTTCATTGAGCATCATCTGGCATTGGGCATCACCACCGTTGACCACGCCGACATCTACGGCGACTATCGCTGTGAAGCCGCGTTCGGCGAAGCGCTGCGCCTGGCACCGCAGCTGCGTCAGCAACTGCAAATCGTCACCAAGTGCGGCATTGCCACCCGCGCGAAACCGGAACATAAAATCGGTCACTACATCACCGAAGCCAGCCACATCCTGCACAGTGCGGAAAATTCGCTGCGCCACTTTGCCACCGATTATCTCGATCTGCTGTTGATTCACCGTCCGGATCCGTTAATGGATGCGGATGAAATCGCCGACGCCTTCCTGCAGCTGCATCAGAGTGGCAAGGTGCGTTATTTTGGCGTGTCCAACTTTACCGCTGCGCAGTTCACGCTGCTGCAATCCCGTCTGCCGTTTAGCCTGGTCACCAATCAGCTGGAAATCTCACCGCTGGAGCAGTCGGCGCTGCTCGACGGCACGCTCGACCAGTGCCAGCAGACGCGTATGCGCCCAATGGCGTGGTCGTGCCTCGGTGGCGGCCGCCTGTTTAACGATCCGCACTACCAGCCGCTGCGCGATGAGCTGGAACAGGTGCGTCAGGAGATCGGTGCCAGCAATATCGAGCAGGTGGTCTATGCCTGGGTAATGAAGCTGCCCAGTCGTCCGCTGCCGATTATCGGTTCCGGTAAAACCGCGCGTGTGAGCGACGCGGTGAAAGCCTGTGAACTGACGCTGGATCGCCAGCAGTGGTTCCGTATTCGCAAGGCGGCACTCGGCTACGATGTGCCCTGAAGCGTAAATCTGCGTCAAACTACGGCAGCCTGGGCAAAAGCGGTCCAGGCTTAGAGGGAATCTGAACCGTAAGGAGACGTTATGAAAAAAACCATTATGGCCGTGCTGACGCTGGTGTGTGCTGCCGGTGCACACGCGGCGTCAGAAGACGTGACGCTGCATCAGGTGACGGCGCAGGGTATCGGTGAGTCGATCGGTAAGGTGACCATCAGCGAAACCCCGTATGGCCTGCAGTTCGCGCCGGCGCTGAGCGGGCTGAAACCCGGCATTCACGGCTTCCACGTCCACGCCAAAGGCAGCTGTGAGCCCGGAGAATCCGCCGGCAAAACCGTGGCGGCCGGCGCGGCGGGCGGTCACCTCGATCCGCACAACAGCGGCAAGCACCTCGGTCCGTACGCTGACGGTCACCTCGGCGATTTGCCCGCGCTGTATGTCACCGACGACGGCAAAGCCAGCTATCCCGTGGTGGCGCCCCGCCTGAAATCGCTGAGCGAGATCAAAGGCAAAGCGTTGATGGTGCACGTCGGCGGCGATAACCATGCTGACCATCCGCAACCGCTTGGCGGTGGCGGGGCGCGTCTGGCCTGCGGCGTGATCTGACCACCGGGCGGCGACGGGCCTGACCCGCCGCCGCGCAGAAAAATTCTGACCCATTTTCCTGCTACTCAGCGGCAACATTCCATCCTATGATGTTGATTCAGGAACGGAACCGCTCAGGGGCAGGCATGAAAACGCGTGGGATTTTGCTGTTGTGTTTAGCGCTGGTGGGCTGCGATCGCCCGAATGATACCCAGCTGCGACTGGAGGCCAGCCGTCAGCTGCAGCGAGATATAGATACCAATCCGCTGCGCGCCAGTTGTGAAAATATTGCCCGCGGCCGCGAATGGCTGACGCAGCATACCCTGCAGCGGCTGCAAGCCAAAGGCTGTCAGAATGTCCTGCGCAGCGCCACCGAAACCAATTTCACCCATACCGAAATCCGCCGTCACAGCATCACCGTGGTGTGTGGCGGCATTCAGGGCACCAGTTTTACCGGCAGCACGCTGGCACGGCGCTTTATCTACTCGTCGGACGAGAAAGCGCTGGTGATCGAACCGATGTCCGAGCAGGATAAAACCCGTTTTGAAGGGCAGAAGACCCTGCAACAGCTGCACGATGACTTTGATCGGCAGTTTACCCAGTACTGTGAATGATCAATCCGGCACCGCCTGACGCAGCTGCGCCAGCGAACAGCGCAGGCGCCACAAAATACCCGCCAGGGTATTCGCGTCGCTCTCCGGCTGCCCCTGAAGCTGATCAATGACCTGCTGCAGCGTATCCAGCGCGGTCTGCAGCGAGTCGTGACGCACACCGCGCAAACTCATAATACGCTGCAAATCCTGCAGACTGCTGTCGCGCAGCTGCGCCAGCGCCGGTGAGCGGGGTTGCCAGGCGCGCAGCTGCCAGACAATGTGCGAACAGTTCAGCAGCACCACGCCCCAGCGCAGCAGCCACAGGCGCGCCTGCTCATCACGGCTGTGGCTCAGCTGGCTGATGTGATGATAAATCTGCGATTCAAACCGGCTTTCACTCAGACGCGGCTGGCGACGTAGCTGATCGAGAAAAGCGTGGCGCAGCGCCCGGATATGGCGTCGGCTGCGGCGCGCATCAGAACCCGGCTGTAACACCTGAAACGCCAGCCACGCCAGCAGGACGCCACACACTTTTGCCAGGTTATCGTTAAGGAAGCTCTGGAAATCCCAGTCTGGCGGATTACTTACCGCGATAAACGATCCCATAAACACAATAAACTGGCCCCACAGCGCGGCGCGTTTCTTCTGCTGCAGCTTAAACAGTTGCAGCGTCAGCAGCAGCGGGAACAGCAGCAGCAAAAACTGCCACAGCGCGCTGATTTGTACCATCAGACCAAACTGCAGCACAAAGCTGAACAGCGACAGCCACAGCAGCGTTTTCAGCAGCAGCGACACGCTGCCGCCGGGCGAAGGCGATGACGAGTAGAGCACGCAGGCAATAGCGGTAAGCGTCAGTGCGGCGGCGCCAGCGTCCCACTGGGTCCCGATCCAGAACGCGCAGCCTAGCATGATCACGCTAAACGTGCGCAGCGCACTCCAGCCAGCTTCGGCACTGTCGCTGGCACGTGCCAGTGCCGGCGCGTACGGTGGCTGGAAACGGGTGTCAGCGTCGGCGCGCTCAATCAGGCGAATCCAGCGCTCCACATTCAGCCATACCCAGCAGAAGTAGCGCAGCCGCTGGACAAAAGCACGCTGGCGGAAATCACCGTGCACGTCCGGCGTGATGCTGCGCAGAATCTGCGCCAGCCGGTATTTATCACACTGCGGCTGCGCCAGTTCGTGCAGCAGCTGTTGCATTGCGCTGTACAGCGCCGGCGGCGCGTCGGGCCAGTTAAGCAGCATGCGACGCAGGCTGGAGAGCACGCTGGTCAGGCGCAGCTGCTGATGCAGCACGTAGTTAAGCACGTTATTTTGCCGGCGGAAGCGATAGTGGCTCCAGAAGGCCTGAATGCGCAGCAGATTCATGGTAAGGATCTGGCTGATCACCGTTTCGTGGGCGGTGCGCACATTTTCCGTGCTGCTCTGCTGCAACAGCAGCACCGCGTGGTCTAGCAGGCGGGTGTGCATCTGGCGCAGCGAAAGCATCAGCGCGCTGCCGTCCGAGGTGCTGGGCAGGATCATCATCATCAGCCCGGCGCAGAGAATCCCGACGATCACTTCGCACACGCGCGCCTGGGTGATGTCCCACAGCTGGCTGACGTCGCTAACGTTGACGCTGCTGAAGGCGATAATCGCGGCGGTGTAACCGGCCAGTGAAAAGGCGTAGGCCACATTGTTTTGAAAATGGCTGGCGACCCAGGTGCAGAGCGCCAGCCAGCCGGCCATGAAAAAGGCAAACAGCCACGGTTCGTTGAGCGTATGGCCGGCGATCAGCAGCGCGGCGCTGGCACCGAGCAGGCTGCCGACGATGCGACCCAGGCTTTTGCTGATGGCGCCGCCGACGGTGGGGAAACTCACCACTGCGGCGGACGTCATGGCCCAGTAAGGCTGATCCAGCTGCAGCGCATACGCCAGGGTGAGCGCCAGACACATCGCGATTGCATTACGTAACGCATAGCGCCACTCGCCGCCGGTTGCCTTTATCCACGGTAGATTGTGCCAGGCCAGCCACTGCAGATTCATGCCGGCCTCAGTGCGCGACAGAGATGGTGCAGGTGGTACCGGCCACCAGCGGCACATTATCCGGTACCGCGTTTAGCCGGATACGCACCGGGACGCGCTGCGCCAGTCTGACCCAGGGCACGTTGGGTTTGATATCAGGCACCAGACCGCCGTCGCTGGCGATGCTTTGATCGTAAATGGCGCGCCCGATGCTCTCCACCTGGCCCTGCAGTCGTGCGCCGTTACTATACAGCACGATTTGCGCCGCCGCGCCGGGCTGGATATGGCGCAGTTTGGTCTCTTCGAAATAGCCCATCACATAGTAAGAGTGGCTATCGACCAGCGCGAACAGTGGCGTACCGGCGGTCGCGTAATTGCCGGCACGCAGCGTCAGATTACTGACCCAGCCGTCGGTCGGTGCCGTCACCGTGGTTTGCTGCAGGTTCCAGCGCGCCTGATCGAGCATCGCCTGTGCGGCTTTCGCTGTGGCGGCCGCCGCATTCGCGTTGAGGCGCGCCGCGTCCATATCTTCAGCGGAGATCACGTTACGCGGCAGGCTGGCACGGCGATCCGCCTCATGCTGCGCTTTGGCGAGGTCGGCCTGCGCCTTCGCCAGCTGGGCCTGCGCATTGGTCAGCGCAATCTGCCACGGCACCGGATCCAGCGTCAGCAGCACCTCGCCTTTATGCACGAACTGATTGTCGCGCACGGCCAGCGTGCTGATACGGCCGGAGACCTCGGGCGTCACGTCCACCAGTTCAGCGCGCACTTTGCCATCGCGCGTCCACGGGGCCTGCATGTAGTAGTTCCACATCCACCAGCCTGCGAGCAGCGCCAGGGTAAACACCACAAGGGTAGAAAAGTACTTAAAGGGGTTGAATTTCATGGTTATTTATCCGAGGCTCAGTATCCACAGTGCGCCGCTCACGCACAGAACAAACAGTGAGAGATCCATTAAGGTGGGGTGCCAGACATCGCCGGAGTAGATCCAGCCGCGCAGCAGCGGATGAATCAGCAGCCAGAAAAAGAAGCCCAGCAGCACCGCTTTGAACAGCGGCGGGAAGAACAGTGAGGCACCGAATACCAGATCGGTCAGCGGCGCCGTCGCGGTGAGCGCAAAGATTGACACGTGGCATCATCCTTTTTACCCGGGCACGGTTAAATCAAGTGTAGACATCGGGCGTGCCGTCTGGCCCGGGATTTGTAATTTGTCCTGTAAACTCGCAGAATAGTGTAAAATCTGGCTTGATAGCTAGCAAGCTAATTATAAGGAGATGAAATGGATACGCCGCTTGGAACAGATCTGTCTCGCCTGGTGCGCATCTGGCGCGCGTTGATCGACCAGCGTCTGAAGCCGCTTGAGTTGACACAAACCCACTGGGTGACGTTGCACAATATTCATCAACTCCCGCCAGAGCAGTCGCAGATTCAGCTGGCGAAAGCCATCGGTATTGAGCAGCCGTCGCTGGTGCGTACGCTGGATCAGCTGGAAGAGAAGGGGCTCATCACCCGCGCCACCTGCGCTAACGATCGCCGCGCCAAGCGCATCAAGCTGACCCGTCAGGCTGAGCCGATCATTGAGCAGGTCGAAAACGTGATAGACGCGACGCGTGACGACATCCTCTCCGGCATCAGCCTCGAAGAGATCAATCAAATGGTGACGCTGATTGCCCGGCTGGAAAAAAACATTCTCGAGTTGCAGAACCGCGAGAAATAAAACAACCGACGCACTGGCGTCGGTTTTTTTTATCTTTGCGCTTAGCGCGGAGAGACGGTGACCTGGCTGCCGTTGGAGGCCATCACCACGCGCTGGCCGACCGAGTAACGACTGGCGGACTGCTTCTGCACCACCATAATGGTATTGCCGTCATCCTTACGGATCTCCAGCTCTACGCCGTCAGATTTGTTGAGCGCACCCTGCACGCCCTGACCGGCTACGCCGCCCAGTACCGCACCCCCGGCCGTTGCCAGACTGCGCCCTGCGCCGCCGCCGATGGTATTACCGAGGAAACCACCCAGCACCGCACCGCCAATGGCACCGATCACATTACTGTCATCGCCGCCCTGAATTTTTACCGGACGCACGGATACCAGCGTACCGTATGAGACGCTTTGAACCTGCTTGGCTTCGCTGGCGCTGTAAACATCGCCGGAAAGGGTATCGTTATTAACACAGCCAGCCAGCGTGATACCCGCCAGGGCTACGGCTACGAAACGCTTAATCATGAGAAAGCTCCTTAATGCAAAAAAACGCCATATTCTCGTCCTGTACTGCAACAGTATAAGTCAGAAAATGGTCAATTGACGCGATGTCCGAACAATATGCGGCTGGGCCGAAGCATAGACCACCGCCCATCAACAAAAATTCAATTGCCGGATGAAAATAGTTTGCTGCCGGAATGCGTGTCGCAGCGCAGTTGAAAAGCGGAAATTTATCATAGAATTAGCCCCGGTAATTTGCCAGGCTAAACACAGATGCATTGCAGGCCCGCAAACGGGTAAGGAAGCGCTATGAAATCAGGACGCTATATCGGCGTGATGTCCGGCACCAGCCTGGACGGCGTAGACGTCGTGCTGGCCGCGATCGACCAGCATATGGTGGCGCAACAGGCCAGCTACTGCCATCCCATCCCGCTGGCGCTGCGTCAGCAGGTGCTGGCGATTTGTCAGGGACAGACGCTGACGCTGTCGCAGCTCGGTCAGCTTGATACCCGGCTCGGCCAGCTGTTTGCGGAAGCCGTACTGACGCTGATGCAGCAGCAGGCGCTGGAGGCCAGCGATATCATGGCGATTGGCTGCCACGGTCAGACGGTGTGGCACGAGCCGCAGTCGGCGGCACCGAATACGCTGCAAATTGGCGACAATAACCAGATTGCTGCTGCGACCGGCGTCACGGTGGTGGGTGATTTTCGCCGCCGCGACATGGCGCTGGGCGGCCAGGGCGCACCGCTGGTACCGGCTTTTCACCAGGCGTTGCTGATGGACAGCGTTGAACGGCGCATGGTGCTGAATATTGGCGGCATCGCCAATCTGTCGCTGCTGATCCCCGGGCAGCCGGTGCGCGGCTTTGATACCGGACCAGGCAATATGCTGATGGATGCGTGGATCTGGCGCCACAAAGGCCTGCCGTTTGATAAAGATGGCGGCTGGGCGCGCAGTGGCCAGGTCGTGCCCGCGCTGCTGGAGCAGATGCTCGGCGATCCGTGGTTTGCGCTGCCGCCACCCAAAAGCACCGGTCGGGAATACTTCAACCTGGGCTGGGTGGAACAGCAGCTGCAGCGCTTCCCGGCGCTGGCCCCGCAGGATGTGCAGGCAACGCTGTGCGAGCTGACCGCGCTGACCATTGCCCATCAGGTACAGCTCAACGATGGCTGCGATCGTCTGCTGGTGTGCGGCGGCGGCAGTCGCAATCCGCTGCTGATGGCGCGGCTGGCCGCGCATCTGTCTGGCACTGAGGTGGGCACCACCGATCAGGCCGGTATCAGCGGTGATGATATGGAGGCGCTGGCCTTTGCCTGGCTGGCGTTCCGCACCCTGTCCGGGCTGCCGGGCAATCTGCCGGCGGTAACCGGCGCGCGCGAAATGAGCGTGCTGGGTGCCATCTATCCCGCCAATCCCCATGCAATACGTTAAGGAGCAAACATGAAAAAGATGATCGTGCTGGCCGGCACCCTGACCTTACTCAGCGGCTGTGGTATCTGGCATAAGCCTGCACCCGCGCCAGAGACGTTACATTACCAGTGTGGCACGCTGCCGCTGACGGTCACTCTGGACAACGCGAAGCAGCAGGTGAGCTTTATTCTGGACGGCAAACCACTCACGCTGACCCAGACGGTGTCTGCCTCCGGCGCGCGCTACAGCGATGGGACCTACGTTTTCTGGTCAAAAGGCAATGGCGCCTTTGTTGAACGCAACGATA
This sequence comes from gamma proteobacterium symbiont of Axiagastus rosmarus, assembly GCF_059730925.1. NCBI lineage: Bacteria > Pseudomonadati > Pseudomonadota > Gammaproteobacteria > gamma proteobacterium symbiont of Axiagastus rosmarus. The sequence continues at coordinate 2,293,321 of NZ_AP035925.1, read as the reverse complement.
AAATCGTGATTAATGATTGTGAACTGCAGAACGCGGATGCCTCCGCACAGTAAGAGAGAACCGGGATACCAGCATGAGCGACAGTGACAGCTTGCAACACATTGCCCACCTGCGTCGGGAGTACACGCGCGGCGGGCTGCGGCGCAAAGATTTGCCAGATACTCCTCTGGCGCTGTTTGAACAGTGGCTGCAGCAGGCGTGCGCCGCGCAGCTACCCGATCCCACCGCCATGACGGTGGCGACGGTGGACAGCAGCGGCCAGCCCTATCAGCGCATCGTCCTGCTTAAACACTACGATGAGCAGGGCATGGTGTTTTACACCAACCTCGGCAGCCGTAAAGCGCTGCAGCTGGCGGACAATCCGCGCATTTCACTGCATTTCCCCTGGCACTTCCTTGAGCGTCAGGTGATGGTGCTGGGCGAAGTGGAGAAACTGTCGCCGCTGGAAGTGCTGAAGTACTTCCACAGCCGTCCGCGAGACAGCCAGATTGGCGCCTGGGTATCGAAACAGTCGAGCCGGATTTCCGCGCGCGGCGTGCTCGAGGGCAAATTTCTTGAGCTGAAGCAGAAGTTTCAGCAGGGGGAAGTGCCGCTGCCGAGTTTCTGGGGCGGATTCCGCGTCAGATTCCACACCATGGAGTTCTGGCAGGGCGGCGAACATCGCCTGCATGATCGCTTCCTTTATCAGCGTGATGGCAGCGGCTGGACAATCGACCGTTTAGCACCGTAAAACTGCGTTTTATCCCCTTTCAGCGCTGGCGCACGGCTCGTCAGCGCTTTATGCTATAGCCCTCATTTTTTTCGTATCCGCACGTCAGCGGACAGCTGTGTACCAGCATAGGTGCAGTCTGATCAATTTGGAGTCAGTGATGACCAGCAGTAACCTGATACAACAATTGCAAGAGAGAGGCTTAGTAGCCCAGGTAACGGACGAGGAAGCGTTAGCAGAGCGGCTGGCGCAAGGGCCAATTGCACTCTATTGCGGCTTTGATCCCACCGCTGATAGCTTGCACTTGGGCCATCTGGTGCCGCTGCTGTGCCTGAAACGTTTCCAGGATGCCGGCCACAAGCCGGTGGCCCTGGTCGGCGGTGCCACCGGCCTGATTGGCGATCCCAGCTTTAAAGCGGCCGAACGTAAACTCAACACCACGGAAACCGTTAACGAGTGGGTAGAGAAGATCCGCAAACAGGTTGCGCCTTTCCTCGATTTTGACTGCGGCGACAACAGCGCCATCGCGGCCAACAACTATGACTGGTTTGGCGGCATGAACGTGCTGACCTTCCTGCGCGATATCGGTAAGCACTTCTCGGTCAACCAGATGATCAACCGTGAAGCGGTGAAAATGCGCCTGAACCGTGAAGATCAGGGCATCTCCTACACCGAGTTTTCATACAACCTGCTGCAGGGTTACGACTTTGCCGAACTGAACAAGCGCTACGACGTGGTGCTGCAGATTGGCGGCTCCGACCAGTGGGGGAACATCACCTCCGGCATCGATCTGACGCGTCGTCTGCATCAGCAGCAGGCGTGGGGACTGACTGTGCCACTGATCACCAAGTCGGACGGCACCAAATTTGGTAAAACCGAAGGTGGCGCGGTATGGCTGGATGCGAAGAAAACCAGTCCGTACAAGTTCTACCAGTTCTGGATCAACACCGCCGACGCGGACGTCTATCGCTTCCTGAAGTTCTTCACCTTCATGAGCATTGAGGAGATCAATGCGCTGGAAGAAGAAGACAAAACCAGTGGCAAAGCGCCGCGCGCGCAGTATGTGCTGGCTGAGCAGGTGACGCGTCTGGTGCACGGCGAAAGCGGGCTGAGCGCGGCGAAGCGCATCACCGACAGCCTGTTCTCCGGCAGTCTGAGCGACATGACCGAAGCGGACTTTGAGCAGCTGGCTCAGGATGGCATGCCGACCATTAGCCTGAATGCGGACGACGATCTGCAACAGGCGCTGGTGGCGGCGGAACTGGTGCCGTCACGCGGCCAGGCGCGCACCATGATTGGCTCCAACGCGGTGTCTGTCAACGGTGAGAAACAATCTGATGCCGAGTATCGTTTTAGCGACAGCGACAAACTGTTTGGTCGTTACACGCTGCTGCGTCGCGGCAAAAAACACTACTGCCTGATTAGCTGGCAGTAAGGTGCAAGGGCCGGTCTCCGGCCCTTTTTTATGGCAAGCAGTACAGGGCAATAATGAAAAATATCCTCGCAATCCAGTCTCACGTGGTTTATGGCCACGCCGGTAACAGCGCGGCCGAATTCCCGATGCGACGCATGGGCGCCAACGTCTGGCCGTTAAACACCGTGCAGTTTTCCAATCACACCCAGTATGGTCACTGGACCGGCACCGTGATGCCCGCCACCCATCTGACCGATATCGTCAGCGGGATCGCCGCCATCGATCGTCTGAAAACCTGCGATGCGGTGCTGAGCGGCTATCTCGGCTCGGCGGAGCAGGGCGAACAGATCCTGGAAATCGTGCGTATGGTGAAGGCGGCGAATCCTGACGCCTGGTATTTCTGTGACCCGGTGATGGGCCATCCGGAAAAAGGCTGCATCGTCGCGCCCGGCGTAGCGGAGTTTCATTGCAAGCAGGCGATGCCGGCCAGCGATCTTATCGCGCCGAACCTGCTGGAGCTGGAGATGCTCAGTGGCCAGACGGTCGCTAACGTGGAGCAGGCGGTGGTTGCCGCTCGCGCATTGATTGCGCAGGGGCCGCGCGTGGTGCTGGTGAAACATCTGGCGCGCGCCGGACGCCGTAGCGATCGCTTTGAAATGCTGCTGGTCACCGCCGATCAGTGCTGGCACATCAGCCGTCCGCTGGTGGATTTTGGTGTGCGTCAGCCGGTGGGGGTTGGCGATCTGACCAGTGGCCTGTTGCTGGTTGACCTGCTGCACGGCAAATCGCTGCAGGATGCGCTGGAACATGTGACGGCGGCAGTATATGAAGTGATGCTGAAAACCCACGAGATGGGCGAGTATGAACTGCAACTGGTGGCGGCGCAGGATGCGATTGCGCAACCCACGCAGCACTTTGCGGCAGAACAGCTGTAATCGCTGCTAATTAACAGGCCGGCCAGCACGCCGGCCTGTAGCGTCAGACCAGACCTTCAGCCTTCAGTGCGGCCTGAACCGCCGGCCGCGCGGCCACCCGCGCAAACCATGCCTCCAGCGCGCTTAAACCTTCCAGATCCAGTTTGATGGCTTTTGCCCAGCGCGTAACCACAAACAGATAGACATCGGCGACAGTAAAGCGTAACCCCATCAGCCACTGTTTATCCTGCAGCGCGTCGTTAACGCGCTGAAATTTCTGCTCCAGCTGTGCACGCACTATGGCTTTGTACTCTTCCGGCGTATCCGGACGGAACAGCGGGGAAAAGGTTTTGTGCAATTCGCTGCTGATGTAGCTCAGCCACTCCAGCGTGTGATAGCGCGTCAGGCTGCCGGTCGGTGCCAGCAGGTTGCGATCCGGCTTGAGATCCGCCAGATACTGCACAATCGCCACGCCTTCCGTCAGTATGCTGCCGTCATCAAACTGCAGCGCGGGAACCTGTCCTTTGGGGTTTATCTGCCAGTAATCTTCTCCGCGCTCGGTGACTTTCTTCTGCAGATCGACATTGACCTGCGTAAAATCCAGCCCGCATTCGCGCGCAACGATATGCGGCGAGAGCGAACAGGCACCGGGCTTACAATAGAGTTTCATCATGGCCTCTCCTGATGAGTTGTTGTGATGACAGCAGCATAAAACTGCCAGAAATTTTTACCAGTGACAGCGATCAGGAATTGCGGGCGGGCGCGGGAAATTCAGCGGCCGCCTGCAGTCGCGGCGGCAGTGCCGTGAGCGCGAAATCCCAGAAACAGCGTACCTTGGGTGCCATGTTTTTCACCCGCTGCGCCACCAGATGCACCGGCAGCGGTGCCGGCTCCCACTCGCTCAGCAGGCGGATCAGCGTGCCTGCCTGCAGTTCATCTATCACCTGATAAGACAACAGACGGCCAATGCCCTGGCCACTGCGCAATGCATCCAGCTGGCTGGCGATATCATTGACGCGCAGGCGTGGGGTGATGCGCACACGCAGGTCGTGCGCGAAGCGCCACTCACGGGTATGGCGTACACCTGCCACCAGCACATGCATGCTGAGCTCAGCCGGATGGGCCGGGATTCCGGCGTGGCGAAGGTAGTCCGGGCTGGCGACCAGCATCGAGCGCACGCTGCCGACGTTGCGCGCCACCATCGACGAATCCTGCAACTCGCCAATGCGCACCGCAATATCCAGCCCGTTTTCAATCAGGTCCTGATAGCTGTCGCTAAGGATCAGTTCGATTTGCATTTCCGGATGCTGTTGCAGAAAGGCATTGACCAGCGGCATCACGTGGCGACGGCCACACATCACCGGGGCGGTGATGCGCAGCAGGCCGTGCAGTCCGCTGTGGTGGGCGCTGTCGAGCGCGCTCTGGTAATCGTTAAGCAAGCGCTGCGCCTGCTCAAACAGCTGCCAGCCGCTCTCGGTGGGCGCCAGCTGGCGCGTGGTGCGTTCAATCAGGGTGGTGCCGAAACGTGCTTCCAGCGCATTCAGCGTGCGGGTAATGACCGGCGGCGAACGCTGCAATACGCGCGCCGCGCCAGCCAGGCTGCCCTGCTGAATCACCGCAACAAACACCTGCAGCTCGTCAAATCTGTCCATGAGCCATTCCTGATCTCAGCCGTGCAAGGCGAGCATAAAAAGCGTGTTGCTTAAACTACAGCGGAAAGCAGGGGTTGTGAAGGGGGATAAAAAAAGCCGGGCTTAGCCCGGCTCAGAAACGATTACTGGTTGGCGCTGGCGCGCTTCAGTTCTGCCTGCGCGTCATCCTGCGTCATGCGGTTGAGCAGCGGGGCGGTAATCAGCATCAGCAGGGCGATTACGCCAGTGGCGATACCAATCTGCTGGAACACCTGGCTATACACGGCCAGTGAGGCGTGAGGATCGGTGACGTTTTCCGGCACCGCCATCAGGTTCGCTACCTTACCGGCAATCATCGCGGCGCCGGCGGTGGTGAGGAACCAGGAGCCCATAATAAAGCCCATCAGACGCTGCGGCACCAGCTGCGCCACCATCGCCAGGCCGAGACCGGAGATCATCAGCTCACCGATACTCTGCAGCGCATAGCTCAGAATCAGCCAGTTTACCGAAACGATACCCGCCTGGTTCGCGAATTTCGCGCCAAACGGCAGCACCAGAAACGCTGCAGAGCACAGCACCATGCCAATGGCAAACTTGTGCGGCATCGGCAGTTTATCGCCAAGCTTGTTATAGACTGCCGCCAGAATCGGGCTGGCTACCATGATCCAGAACGGATTGAGCGCCTGGAACTGTTCCGGCTCAAAAGTGATACCGAGAATCGCGTGCTCGACGTTACGGATGGCGAAGAAGTTCAGCGAGGTTGGCATCTGCATGTACAGCACGAAGAACACAATGGCTTCGACCATCAGCAGGAAGGCGACAATCATTTTGCGGCGTGCCGCGCCGTGCAGCGCAAAGGCTTCTTTGGCAAACACCAGCACGATACCGATGGCGATCACGCCCAGCGTCATGCGGGCAATGCTCTGATGATGCAGCAGCCAGGTGGCCAGCGCGATCAGCGCAACCACGCCGACAAGGGTCATCAGAAGTTTACCGACCTGCAGCGGCGCAAAGTCTGGTTTGGAGCCGTAATTCTTCACCAGGCGCTGGCAGAACAGGAAGTTCAGCAGGGTGATCACCAGACCCACCACCGACAGCGAAAACGCCGCGCCCCAGCCATATTTGGCCGCCAGCCACGGAGTCAGCATCATGGAGAACAGCGAACCGATGTTGATCGACATGTAGAACATGGTGAAGGCACCGTCGATGCGCGGATCGTCTTTCTCGTAGCAGGTCGACAGCAGTGAAGAAGGGTTAGCCTTGAACAGCCCGCTACCCACGGCGATGGTCGCCATGCCCACATACACCATGGTGGTGTCATGACCGGAGAAGGCAATCATCGCATAGCCCAGCGCCAGCACAATGACGCCGAGAATAATCACGCGTTTGGTGCCGAGCACTTTGTCGCCCAGCCAGCCGCCAATGGCAACCAGGCCGTAAACCAGTGCGCTGAACGAGGTGAACAGGGTGATGGAGTCCGCTTCGGACATCCCCAGCTGTTTCACCAGATAGACCGCCATGATGGCTTGCAGACCGTAGTAGCCAAAACGCTCCCACAGTTCGATGGAGAAGATCAAATAGAACGCTTTCGGCTGACGGAAGGCGTTAAGGCTTACCGCCTCATCAGTGTGTTTGTTTGCAGTTGACACGTATACCTCAGTTTATACATCGCCTGTTTTACAACAGGAATTAAGTCTGCGTCGGGCTGGGTAATCCCGCGCAACATTGTTATTAGAAAGGAAAAACGGCGCCTAATTTGGCTGAATCAGGCCAACAGGGCAAGCATTTTCTGCACGCTGAAATACTTGTTACAGGCAGGGTTATAACCAGGATAATAACTTGTAAATCAGTGTTAAATATCACTGCGTGACATTATAGCAGGATAATTGTTCTAGTTGCAGATCGGTTGATGGATTTTCCTGAGATAAACTGCTTTTCCTGCTCCGGGCAGGACATAATATTATCCAGCCCATTAAGCTGGATGATTCCCCTGATTTTTGCCGAAGAAGTAAGCGCAATTGTCTGATTGTTGAGCACAATACGCAGCTTACGGTTCGCCGCAGGCTAATTTGTTGATCCTGCGCACAAAATTATCAATTAATTAGAAATGTAAAAAAAGAAAACGATTGCTGCTCTCCCGTTTGCCGACAATTTCACCACTTAATCACGGCTTTCATTGTATAAGCTCTGCAACGCCCCCGGCGGCAGTGACCTGTTGCGCCAGGCAGGGGGAGGAGGGATAGCCGATCGCCAGCCCTTAGACAGCCTGAAGAAATTGCTGTAACCTCGTTTTTTCCCTGCAAGGAACTCATCATGAAGCAGTCCGTTCGTGTCGCTCTCGTGGGCGATTACCGTGCCAGTGCCGTCGCGCATCAGGCCATTCCTCCTGCCATTCAGCTTGCCGCCGCCACACTCTCCCTTGACGTAACTGCCGACTGGATCGCCACGCCGGAAATCGATCTGCCGCGTCTGCACGACTATGATGCCGTCTGGGTAGTGCCTGGCAGTCCCTTCCTGAATGATGCCGGCGTGTTCGACGTCATTCGCTGGGCGCGCGAAAGCGGTAAACCCTTTTTAGGCTCGTGCGCCGGCTTTCAGTATGCGGTGGTGGAGTACGCGCGCAACGTGCTGGGTTGGGAGGATGCTGGCCATGCCGAGACCGACCCTGACGCGCGCTGGGTGATTGCGCCACTGGCCTGCTCGCTGGTTGAGCAGCGTGGTGAGGTCACGTTTGAGCCGGGTTCGCGTATTGCTCAGGCCTACGGCGCGCTGCAGAGTAACGAAGGCTATCACTGCAACTTTGGCGTTAACGCTGAGTTCAGCGAGGCGCTGGCCACGCGCAATCTGCGTATTACCTCATGGGATCTGCAGGGGGATGTGCGCGGGGTAGAGCTGACCGATCATCCGTTCTTTGTCGCCACGCTGTTCCAGTCTGAACGTGCTGCGCTTCAGAACCGGCTGTCGCCGCTGGTGGTGGCGTGGCTGCAGGCGGCGCGATAACGATTATTGCTGAGAGTACGGCGCGCGATGTCGCGCCGTTGTTAGCCCGCAGTCAGTCGGTCTTTTCCGCAAATTCACACAAATCTTCAATCAGGCAGGAGCCGCAGCGCGGTTTACGCGCCACGCAGGTGTAGCGACCGTGCAGAATCAGCCAGTGATGGCAGTCAACCTTAAATTCAGTCGGCACCACCTTGAGCAGCTTCTGCTCTACTTCCTCAACGTTTTTACCCGGCGCAAAGCGGGTGCGATTGCTGACGCGGAAAATGTGGGTATCCACGGCAATGGTAGGCCAGCCAAAAGCGGTGTTGAGCACCACGTTGGCGGTTTTACGCCCGACGCCGGGCAGGGCCTCCAGTGCCGCGCGGTCTTCCGGTACCACACCGCCGTGTTGCTCCAGCAGGATGCGGCAGGTTTTGATGACGTTTTCCGCTTTGCTGTTAAACAGGCCAATGGTTTTGATGTACTCTTTAACGCCTTCCACGCCGAGCGCCAGCATTGCCGCTGGCGTATTGGCCACCGGATAGAGTCGGGCGGTGGCTTTGTTGACGCTGACATCGGTTGCCTGTGCCGACAACAGCACAGCGATCAGCAGCTCAAACGGTGAGCTGAAATTCAGTTCAGTGGTCGGATGGGGATTGGCGTCACGCAGCCGCGTGAGGATCTGCAGGCGTTTATCCTTATTCACACAGCCTTCCCGGTTTCGCCCTGCGGCGCGGCAGCAGCAGCGTCCAGCTGACGTGCGGCGCGCTGCTTCATCTTCTGATCGATCAGGTATTTGCCGGCCAGCAGCATACCGAGGCCGATAAACGCACCCGGCGGCAGCATCGCCAGCAGCATCGGTGAATCAAAATGCACCACTTCAATACGCAGCGCTTTAGCCCATGGCCCCAGCAGCTGATCAGCACCGTTGAACAGCGTGCCGTTACCAATCAGTTCACGAATCGAACCCAGCGTCACCATCGCGCAGGTAGCGCCCATACCGATGGCAAAGCCATCCAGCGCGGAGAGGGGAATATTGCTTTTCGATGCCACCGCTTCCGCGCGTCCCACCACAATGCAGTTGGTGACGATCAGCGGGATAAAGATGCCCAGCGACTGATACAGGCCATAGGCATAGGCGTTGATCAGCATCTGCACGCAGCTCACCACCGAGGCGATGATCATCACGTAGATCGGAATACGAATTTCACCCGGCACCCAGCGGCGCGAAGCGGAAATCGCACTGTTGGTGATGGTCAGTACCAGCGTGGTCGCCAGTCCAAGTCCCAGTGCGTTAGTGGCGGTTGAGGTCACCGCCAGCAGCGGACAGAGCCCCAGCAGCTGCACCAGCGCCGAGTTGTTCTTCCACAGTCCGCCAATCAGTAAATTTTTCGCTTCACTCATGGTGCATCTCCACATTCAGGCAGCGAAGCGAGCTTCGCTGGCAGCGTTTCAATCAGCAGCGCCGTGCGTTTGGTGGCGTTGACCACCGCGCGCGGCGTGATGGTCGCGCCGGTGAACTGGTCAAATTCGCCACCGTCTTTTTTCACGGCAAAGGCTTTATCGTCGGCACCGTGCACCACTTTGCCGTTAAAACTGTTGATCCAGTCGGAAATTCGCAGCTCGATTTTATCACCCAGACCCGGCGTCTCATGATGTTCAATTACGCGTACGCCCAGCACTTTGCCGTGAAAATCGGCGCCGACCAGCATCTGTATCGCGCCAGAATAGCCGTCAGGGGCGGTGGTCTCAAGTGCGGCGGCCACCGGTTGATCTCCTTTGCGCGCCACATACAGATGGTGCGGTTTGTCGTTGCCGAGCGCGCGGGCATCGGTCACCAGCAGACACTCCTGCTGAATATTGTTGTCGTACAAATCGGTGGGCACCACCTGGTCGAGCAGGTTTTTCTGCTGCAGCGCAGTCTGGTGATCGACCGTCGGTTTGGTGACGTAGTTGACCACCGCCGTCACGCCGGTGGTGATCACGGCAAACATGCCCAGCGTGAACGCGTTTTTACGAATGGTTTCGATCATCATCAATCCCTGCGATGTCCATACACGCGCGGCTGCGTGTAGTAGTCAATCAGCGGCACGCAGATGTTAGCGAGCAGCACCGCAAAGGCGACGCCATCCGGATAGCCACCGAAGCTGCGAATCAGCCACACCAGCAGGCCAATCAGCGCACCGTAAATCAGCCGGCCACGGTTGGTGGTGGACGCGGTGACCGGATCGGTGGCAATAAAGAACGCACCGAGCATGGTCGCCCCGGAGAACAGATGCACCAGCGGCGAGTTCAGCGACTGCGGCGCGAACAGCCAGCCGAGCGTGGCGCACAGCGCCAGCGACAGCAGGAAGCTGAACGGGATATGCCAGCGAATGGCGTTCTTCGCCAGCAGCAGCATGCCGCCGAGCAGATAGCCGAGATTGACCCACTGCCAGCCGAGGCCGGCCAGTACGCCGCCGTAAATCGGCTGGGCCAGCAGCTGATCGGCGCTGTGTCCGGCGCGCAGGCCGGTTTTAAAGGTATCGAGCGGCGTAGCCTGGCTCACGCCATCCACTCCCAGCTGCAACTGCTGCATGGTGTCACCGGCCAGCGTGTGGCCGGTAAAAATCATACTGAGTGAGTCCATCAGGCCAGGTTTGATCGCCTGCAGCACATCCGGCGGCAGCCAGCTGGTCATCTGCACCGGGAAGGAGATCAGCAGTACCACATAACCGACCATAGCCGGATTGAAAGGATTCTGGCCGAGGCCGCCGTACAGTTGCTTGGCGATAACCACGGCAAATACGGTACCGAGCACCACCAGCCACCACGGCGCCAGCGGCGGCAGGCTGATGCCCAGCAGCAGCGCCGTCAGCAGGGCAGAGTTATCCGCCAGCGTCGGCACTACCGGCGCGTGACGCAGGCGCAGAATTACGCCCTCGGTGATCCATGCGGTAGCGACCGCCAGCAGCACCTGAATCAGGAAGCCGATGCCGAAGAAATACCACTGTGCCGCCATGCCGGGCAACGCGGCCAGCACCACCAGCAGCATGATGTTGCCGGTGCTGCGGCGGTTATGGGTATAAGGCGAACTTGCAATACGAAAAGCCATTTAGTCCTCAGTCGTCGAAGGCTGCTGCTGCGCTTTACGCGCTTTGGCACGGGCGACCGCTGCGGCAATCGCCGCTTTGCGTGGGTCGGCGGAGTCAGGAGAGGCAGCAGCCTCCACTTCAGGGGATGCGGCGGGCGCGTCGGCTGTCTGCTGCGCTGCGGCCGCGGCTTTCTTCGCTTTGGCGCGGGCAATCGCCGCTTCAACCGCTGCTTTGCGCGGATCGACTTCAGCCGCTGGCGTTTCCGCTGCCGGCTCAGCATCGGCCGGCGTCTGCGCGGCCGCGGCTTTCTTCGCTTTGGCACGGGCAATCGCCGCTTCAACCGCCGCTTTGCGCGGATCGACTTCAGCCGCTGGCGTTTCCGCTGCCGGCTCAGCGTCGGCCGGCGTCTGCGCGGCCGCAGCTTTCTTCGCTTTGGCGCGCGCAATAGCCGCTTCAACCGCCGCTTTGCGCGGATCGACCTCAGCCGCTGGCGTTTCCGCTGCCGGCTCAGCGTCGGCCGGCGTCTGCGCCGCCGCCGCTTTCTTCGCTTTGGCGCGCGCAATAGCCGCCTCGACCGCCGCTTTGCGCGGATCGCTTTCTGCGGTCGTGGTGTCAGCGGCTGGCTGTGCCGGCGCGGCCACTTTTTTCGCTTTAGCACGCGCAATGGCGGCTTCCACGGCGGCCTTGCGCGGGTCAATGGCCTGGCGGCTTAGCGGTTCGGTTTCAGCCTGCTTCTCGGCCTGCTGCGCCAGCGCCTGCGCATGGCGCGCTTCGCGTTCGGCCGCTTCCTGTTCCGGCGTCTTCGCCTGACGCGCTTTCACGCGCCCGGTTGCCGCTTCCAGCTCGGCTTTATCGCTGCGCGCAACCCGCTGTTTGGCCTGCTCGTGGCGCGCTTCCCGCGCCAGTTTTTCCCGCTCAAGGCGTGCCTGACGCGCTTCAAAGCGTGCTTTGGCTTCGGCGGTGCGTTTGGCCTCCAGATCGATGGCGCGCAGTTCGGCTTTTTCCTGACGGTAATACTGCACCAGCGGAATATTGCTGGGACAGACATACGCACAGGCACCGCACTCAATGCAGTCATCAATGTGATGGGCGCGCGCTTTGTCATGATCGCCACCCTGACTGTACCAGTACAGCTGCTGCGGCAGCAGTTTTGCCGGGCAGGCGTCAGCGCAGGCGCTGCAGCGGATGCAGGACTGTTCTTCCTGTGGTTGCCCCATCTCGCTGGCCGACGGTGCCAGAATACAGTTGGTGATCTTCACCACCGGCACGTTGAGGGACGGCAGGGTAAAGCCCATCAGCGGCCCGCCCATGATCACCATCTGGCGCGCACCCGGCGTGAAACCGACCTGTTGCAACAGATGGCTTACCGGGGTACCAAGACGGCCCCAGACATTACGCGGCCGGGCAATGGCCTCGCCGGTCAGCGTCACCACGCGTTCCGTAATCGGTTCGCCATCGACAATGGCGCGCTTCACCGCCCAGGCGGTGCCGACGTTCTGCATCAGCACGCCAATGTCGGTGGAGCGTCCGCCGTGCGGCACTTCCCGCCCGGTGAGAATTTTGGTCAGCTGTTTGGCACCGCCGGAAGGGTATTTGGTTGGGATCACCCGCAGCTGCAGCTCGCGGTCACCGGCCAGCGCCTGTTTCAGCGCGGCAATCGCCTCCGGCTTATTATCTTCAATGCCAATCAGCACGCGCTCCGCCTGCAGCACCCAGGCGAGGATGCGGCAGCCTTCCAGCACTTCGGCCGCACAATCCTGCATCAGGCGGTCGTCCGCCGTGATGTAAGGTTCGCACTCGGCGGCGTTGATGATCAGCGTGTTGACGCCGCGCAGTCCGCCGCGCAGTTTGGTGGCGGTCGGGAAGCCTGCGCCGCCGAGGCCCGCAATACCGGCATCGTGGATGCGTTTCACTACCGCGTCCCGACCCAGCGCGCGATAGTCCGGCTGCGGATCGAGCGGCATCCAGCGGTCTTCGCCATCGGCGCGCAGAAAAACGCACAGCTCGGACAGGCCGGATGGGTGTGCCGTCATGTGCGGCGCGATGGCTTCAATGGTACCGGAGGTCGGGGCATGCACCGGCAGCATCCGGCCGCTGCCAAAGGTCAGCGGCTGGCCGCGCAGCACTTTATCGCCCGGCGCCACGCAGATTTCGCCTTCGTGGCCAATATGCTGTTTTAACGGAATGATGAACTGCTCAGGCAGCGGTAACTGGCTGAGCGGTGTGCCGCTGGACTGGGTTTTCATTTCCGGCGGGTGAATGCCCCCTTCGAAATCCCACAGCTTGTCTTTGCGCAGCAGTGATAACAGATTAAGCATGATGTTCTACCGGGATCACCCGTACAGGAATGGTGTCGAGATCCCACTTCCAGTTGGCCGTGGTGGTGGCAACCGGACGCATCTCAATGCAGTCGGTCGGGCAGGGAGCAACACATAAATCGCAGCCGGTGCAGACATCGCTCAGCACGGTGTGCATGGCGCGCGTGGCGCCCACAATGGCGTCAACCGGGCAGGCCTGAATACATTTGGTGCAGCCAATACAGTTGGCTTCGTCAATCCATGCCACGGTGCGCACCGGCGTCAGCACTTCCGCGCCGCCATCCAGCGGCTGCGGTTCAACGTTAAGCAGCTCGGCCAGCTTCAGCATGGTCTGTTCGCCGCCCGGCGCACATTTATTGATGGCTTCACCGTTATTGCCTACCGCATCGGCGTACGGACGGCAGCCGGGATAGCCACACTGGCCGCACTGGCTCTGCGGCAGAATCGCATCGATCTGCTCAACAATCGGGTCTTCTTCTACTTCAAAGCGGCGCGAGGCGTAGCCCAGCAGGGCACCAAACACCAGTGCCAGCGCCGCCAGAACAGCAATAGCAATCCAAATCGCGGTCATATCAGAATTTCACCAGACCGGTAAAGCCCATGAACGCCAGCGCCATCAGGCCAGCGGTGATCAGGGCGATGGAGTTTCCTTTGAACGGTGCCGGCACGTTGGCCAGCACCAGACGTTCACGCATGCCAGCGAACAGCACCATCACCAGCGAAAAGCCGAGTGACGCACTGAAGCCGTACAGCGCCGCCTGCAGGAACGTGTGGTTGAGGTTGACGCTCAGCAGCGGCACGCCCAGCACCGCGCAGTTGGTGGTGATCAGCGGCAAAAAGATACCGAGCAGGCGATACAGCGACGGGCTGGTTTTACGCACCACCATTTCGGTGAACTGCACCACTACCGCAATCACCAGGATATAGGCCATGGTACGCAGGTACACCAGATCGAGCGGCAGCAGAATCAGGTGATTGACCAGCCAGGCGCAAATCGACGCCAGCGTAATGACGAACGTGGTGGCAAGTCCCATGCCAATGGCCGTTTCCAGTTTTTTTGACACGCCCATAAAAGGGCAAAGGCCGAGGAATTTGACCAACACGAAGTTGTTCACCAGCACGGTGCCAATAAAGAGCAGTAAGTAATCGGTCATTTTTTAACCTGGAAGCCGAAAGGCGTTTATTATCCGGAATTGAGAGGTGCATCTCAACCTTTGCGCGATTCGTGCGCTGGCTGAGAGCACTCAGAATTAAATTCCTGACGAAAAGAGCGTCATCAGGGCTGAATAAAGGTCTGTTTTACCCGCTGTGAGCGTTTGAAGTAGGGCACAAAGACTGCCGCCGAGAGCAGGGCCAGCAGCAGTGTCTGGATCGCTTTCCCATCGGCCACCGGCGTAAAAGCGAAGGTTTTCAGCGCCAGCAATACGGTCATCAGCAGCCAGAGAATGTAGTGACGTGGCAGACGGCGCGAACGCTGACAAAAGATCCAGCACACCCAGATGCTGTACAGCCACACCGCGGCGGCGGTGAGTAAAGACACCAGCCACTGCGTCATTAAAATACTGGCGTGAGAAAACAGCGTGGTGCGCAGTTCCGTGTCAAACAGCGGCCGCAGATAGAGCGCCACCACCAGCGCGCTGGTCAGCATCGTCATAATCAGCCAGGCCAGCGGCAGCAGCAGCCAGCCGGCAATACGCGGCGGGTTTACCGATTCGGACATGTTGTTCATCCTGATGTAAGAAAAAAGACGAGGCAGAGCGTACCATGTCCAAACGGGTCACGCCCGATTCGGACAGCGCACCAGGGGCAGAAACAGGGATAAGCGCGCTTTACACCACGTAGCGCCAGACGGATTTCGGCACACAGCCGAGGTCATACAGACGGCCACCTGAGGCGAGTTCAGCACGGCGGTGATCGGCGGCGCGGTACATATTGATGATCTCGTTATCATCAGTGAGCGAATAATTGAGGTGATCGTAGAGTTTTTCCAGACTCTCAAGATTATTCACTTTACGAAATTTCAGCAGGTAATCGAGCGCAGTCATGATTGCCATAAAAGATAGAGAACGGGGAAGTGCTCAAGTATAGGGAGCACGCGGCCAGAGTCCAGACACCGCGGTTAAAAAAATTCAAAATTCAGACAACGTGCGCTAATTCGCTTATCAAAAGGGACTTTTTTACGCTTTTATCTTTTTTAACGCGCATTTTTCTGCGTATCAGGCGCGTTTTCGGCCCCGTTAACCGGGGGCTGGTGAGAAAATTTAACAGGTTCCTTAAGCGGTATTCCAGACGCTATTTTTCGCACTTTTGTTACGCTTATTTTGAAACGCAGCAGGCGCGAAAAAGCGATTTATCTGTAACCGGTGACGCACAAGGGTGCAGCTGTGATGAAACGTCAAATCGCAAGTGTGCGAATTATCACAAAACAGAACATTGCCTGCCGCGCGCATGAATAACCATTCTTTACGTGTCCGTTGTAATCGTTTCCAGTGCCTGCGGTCATAACCGCTTCTGTTTATTACAGTTATTTAACCTCCGCTGACATAAAGTTCAGGCGTTTTGTCCATAAGCTGAGTCAGCTGTCTGACACGCTGATACGCGTAACCCCTTTAATTCATTCTGTTTTGTGAGGTGTGTCGCGCTTGTTTTAGCGCAATTGCGCCAGGCTTGAAGCGCGTTTGTACCCCTACAGCACACTCCCTTCAGAGGAATGAAAATTATGTGGAAACGTTTACTCTTGACCACCATGGTCAGCGCCGCACTCAGCACATCGGTTCTGGCTGCCGACATGACGGTGGGCTTCTCGCAGGTCGGTTCTGAATCCGGCTGGCGCTCAGCCGAAACCAACGTGGCAAAAAGTGAAGCGCAAAAGCGCGGTATCACCCTGAAAATTGCCGATGGTCAGCAGAAGCAGGAGAACCAGATCAAAGCGGTGCGCTCGTTTATCGCTCAGGGCGTTGACGCCATCTTTATCGCGCCAGTGGTACAGACTGGCTGGGAACCGGTGCTGGAAGAGGCCAAAGACGCCAAAATCCCGGTGTTTCTGCTGGACCGCGCCATCGTGGTGAAAGATAAATCGCTGTACATGGCGGTGGTGACGGCCGACAACGTGCTGGAAGGCAAACTGATTGGTGACTGGCTGGTGAAAACCGTCGGTGACAAGCAGTGTAACGTGGTGGAACTGCAGGGTACCGTCGGTGCCAGCGTGGCGATCGACCGTAAGAAAGGCTTTGCCGAAGCCATCGCCGGCCACAACAACATCAAAGTGATTCGCTCGCAGTCCGGTGACTTTACCCGCAGTAAGGGTAAAGAGGTGATGGAGAGCTTCATCAAAGCCGAGAACAACGGCAAAAACATCTGCATGGTGTATGCGCATAACGACGACATGGCGATCGGCGCCATTCAGGCGATTAAAGAAGCTGGCCTGAAACCGGGCAAAGACATTCTCACCGGTTCGATTGATGGCGTGCCGGATATCTATAAAGCGATGCTGGCCGGTGAGGCCAACGCCAACGTTGAGCTGACGCCGGACATGGCCGGCCCGGCGTTTGACGCGCTGGAGAAATTCAAAAAAGACGGCACGCTGCCGCCGAAAATCATCAAAACCGAATCAAAACTGTTCTTACCGGCTGACGCTCAGGCGGAGCTGGATAAGAAAAAAGGCATGGGTTACTGATCCCCGCAACCGCCCTTCGGGGCGGTTTTTATGACGTAAGCGAGGCAGAATCTGATGAGCAGCTACGATGAAACACCCCTGCTGAGCCTCAACGGCATCAGCAAAGGCTTTCCCGGCGTCAAAGCGCTGGATAACGTGTCGTTCAGCATCCGCAAGGGCGAAATTATGGCGCTGCTGGGTGAGAACGGCGCGGGGAAATCGACCCTGATTAAAGTGCTGACCGGCGTCTACACGCGGGATGCCGGCACTATCACCCTCAACGGCGCGGTGATTGCCCCGCACAGCACCGCCGATGCGCAGCAGATGGGCATTGGCACCGTTTATCAGGAAGTGAATCTGCTGCCGAATATGTCAGTGGCGGATAACCTCTACATTGGCCGCGAGCCGCGCCGCTTCGGCATGATCGATCGCAAGCGCATGGTGCGCGACGCCGATGCGCTGATGCGCAACTACGGCTTCGCGCTGGATGTGACGCGTCCGCTCGGTCACTACTCGGTGGCGATGCAGCAGATCATTGCGATCTGCCGCGCAGTCGATCTCTCCGCGCAGGTACTGATTCTGGATGAACCAACTGCCAGCCTCGATGCCAGCGAAGTGGAGATGCTGTTTACCCTGATGGCGCAGCTGAAAGCCAAAGGCATGAGCCTGATTTTCGTCACCCACTTTCTCGACCAGGTGTACCGCATTACCGACCGGATTACCGTACTGCGCAACGGCCAGTTTATCGCCACGCGGGACACCGCTACGCTGCCGCAGATTGAGCTGATCAAGCTGATGCTGGGGCGAGAGCTGCTGGAAACCGCACTGCAGCGCCAGGGCAGCACGTTACGCAGCAATCAGCCGGTGGTGTCGTTTGAGGATTACGGTAAGAAAGGCACCATTGAACCGTTTAGCCTGCAGGTACGGCCGGGTGAAGTGGTAGGGCTGGCCGGGCTGCTCGGCTCCGGGCGCACCGAGACCGCCGAGGTGCTGTTTGGCATCCGCCGCGCCGATCGCGGTACCGCCACCATCAAAGGCAAAGTGCAGCACATCCGCACGCCGGCCAAAGCCTCGCGTCTCGGCATGGGCTTCTGCCCGGAAGATCGTAAAACTGACGGCATCATCGGCGCGGCCTCGGTGCGGGAAAACATCATTCTGGCGCTGCAGGCGCAGCGTGGCTGGCTGCGGCCGATCAAACGTCGTGAGCAGCAGGCGATAGCCGAGCGTTTTATCAAGAGTTTGGGGATTCGCACGCCGCACGCCGACCAGCCGGTGGAGCTGCTGTCGGGTGGCAACCAGCAGAAGGTGCTGCTGTCACGCTGGCTGGTGACTAAACCACAGTTTCTGATTCTGGATGAGCCGACGCGCGGTATCGACGTAGGCGCCCACGCCGAGATCATTCGGCTGATAGAATCCCTGTGCGCCGACGGACTGGCGCTGCTGGTCATCTCCTCTGAACTGGAAGAGCTGGTGGGCTATGCCGATCGCGTGCTGATCATGCGCGATCTGAAGCAGGTCGCCGAAATTCCGCTGGAGCAGCTGTCGGTGGCGTCGATCGTCAACGCCATCGCGGACGGAGGAGCACAACATGCTTGAATCGCCTATGACACACGAAAAACCGGAACGGCGGAAGCCGAAGCTGCCGCCGGGCATGCCGCAGATCGTCGCGCTGATTCTGGTGCTGCTGATCGACAGCCTGGTGGCGAATAACTTTTTTGCTATTCACATTCAGGACGGGCGGTTATTCGGCAGCCCGATTGACATTCTCAACCGCGCCGCACCGGTGGCGCTGCTGGCGATTGGTATGACGCTGGTGATCGCCACCGGCGGGATCGATCTGTCGGTGGGGGCGGTAATGGCGATTGCCGGCGCGACGGCGGCGACGCTGACGGTGGCGGGCCACAGCCTGAGTTTTATTATTCTGGCTACGCTCGGGACCGGGCTGCTGTGCGGCCTGTGGAACGGCGTGCTGGTAGCGCTGCTGAAGATTCAGCCGTTTGTCGCCACGCTGATTCTGATGGTAGCCGGGCGCGGCATCGCGCAGCTGATTACCCAGGGACAGATCGTCACCTTTAACAGTGATAGCCTCGCGTGGTTTGGCAGCGGTTCGCTGTGGCTGCTGCCGGTACCGGTGTGGATTACCCTGCTGGTGGCCGTGGCGGTGTGGCTGCTGACGCGCAAAACCGCGCTTGGCCTGTTCATCGAAGCGGTAGGTATCAACCTGCGCGCGGCGCGCAATGCCGGGGTGACCGGCTGGCTGGTGGTGATGTCCACCTATGCCATCAGCGGCGTGTGCGCGGCGGTAGCCGGGCTGATTGTCGCCGCCGATATTCGCGGTGCCGATGCCAATAATGCCGGGTTGTGGCTGGAGCTGGACGCCATTCTGGCGGTGGTGATTGGTGGCGCCTCGCTGATGGGCGGGCGTTTTAACCTGGTGCTGTCGCTGGTTGGCGCGCTGATTATCCAGTCAATGAATACCGGAATACTGCTGTCAGGTTTTCCGCCGGAGCTGAACCAGGTGGTGAAAGCGGTGGTGGTGATGTGCGTACTGCTGCTGCAGTCGCCGCGCTTTATCGCCATGCTGAAGGGGAGACGTAAACCATGATCAAGCGTCATTTACCGTTAATGATTACCCTGCTGGTGTTTGTCGCGGGTTACCTGTTCTGCCTCAGCCAGTTTCCCGGCTTTGCCTCAACGCGGGTGATTTGCAACATCCTCACTGATAATGCGTTTCTCGGCATCATCGCCGTCGGCATGACGTTTGTGATTTTGTCCGGCGGCATCGATCTGTCCGTTGGCGCGGTGATCGCCTTCACCGGCGTGTTCCTGGCGCGCATCATCGGCGACTACCATGTTGATCCGCTGCTGGCCTTTGCGCTGATTCTGGCGGCAGGCGCACTGTTTGGTGCCATGATGGGCTGGCTGATTGATGCGTTAAAAATCCCGGCCTTTATCATCACGCTCGCCGGGATGTTTTTCCTGCGCGGCTGCAGCTATCTGGTATCGGAGAACTCGATTCCTATCGATCATCCGCTGTATACCACGTTGTCGAGCCTGGCGTGGAAAATTCCCGGCGGCGGACGTCTCAGCCTGCTGGCGGTGATTATGCTGGTGGTGGTGGCGGGGGGCATTCTACTGGCGCACCGTACGCGCTTCGGTAATCAGGTGTACGCCATTGGCGGCAATCTGACGTCGGCTCAGCTGATGGGCGTGTCGACGCGCGCCACCACGATCAGGATTTATATGCTGTCGACCACGCTGGCGACGCTGGCAGGCATCGTATTTTCCATTTACACCTCGGCCGGCTACGCGCTGGCCGGGCTGGGCGTCGAGCTGGATGCCATCGCTTCGGTGGTGATTGGCGGCACGCTGCTGTCGGGTGGCGTCGGTACGGTGCTGGGCACGCTGTTCGGGGTGCTGATTCAGGGGTTGATTCAGACATGGATTAACTTCGACGGCACGCTGAGTTCGTGGTGGACCAAAATCGCCATCGGTATTCTGCTGTTTGCCTTTATTGCGCTGCAGCGTCTGCTGACGGTGATGTGGGACCGCCAGCAGAACGCGCCGGTTAAGCGTTTAACCTCTTAGTCGTGATCGCATGTGTGTTAAGAGGTGCGCAAACTGGCGCACCTTTTTTTATGCCCTGATTCGTGGATGTTGGGTGGGGTTGCTGTTTTAGCGCTCAGAGTCGTGGATGCTTGGTGGGGTTGCTGTTAATCGGGTGCCCGGCCCCACAAAGGCCAGCCCGATCGCAAAGAAACCCCGCATCCATGCCGATCGGCCGCGCCATCCCTGGCGCGGACGCTTTGCTATTCGGGCTGGTCTTGATGGGGCAAGTGGGACTGTCATTGCTGTAGTCAGTACGACGCTTAATGGCTGATGTAAATTCGGCTCCGGTAAAAGCGCAACCAACCAGCATTAAGGAGATCAAGGCGGCCGGGGCGACAGGGAGGTATTCACGCTGGCTTTACGTAACGCCTGCCGTTGTTGACTGGACCGCAGTTTCGCCATAAAAAAAGCCGCGATACCCTCGCGGCTTGCTTCAACATTTCAGGCTATTAACGTTTCAGGCGGTAGTACGCATCGTTCCAGCGCAGCGCATCTTTGAAGGCCGGCAGGCGCGTCTCGTCATCAATCACCAGCACTTCAATGCCGTGCAGTTCACCGTACAGGTACATATCCTCAACGTCCAGCGCCTGGCTGAACACCGTATGGTGCGCGCCGCCCGCCAGGATCCACGCTTCAGAAGCGGTCGCCAGCGACGGCTGTGCGCGCCACAGCGCACGTGCCACCGGCAACTTCGGCAGCGCCTGCGGCTGTTCAATGGTATCGACCACGTTGACCAGCAGACGGAAGCGGTCGCCCATGTCGATGACGCTGGCGTTCACCGCGCGACCCGCCGGCGTCGAGAAAATCAGACGTGCCGGATCGGCTTTACCGCCAATGCCGAGGAACTGCACATCAATCAGCGGCTTCTCCTCTTTGGCGATCGACGGGCACACTTCCAGCATGTGCGAGCCCAGTACCAGCTCGTTGCCCGGCGCGAAGTGGTAGGTGTAATCCTCCATAAACGAGGTGCCGCCGGCGCGCGTGCCGGCTTGCACTTTCAGGATGTGCAGCAGAGCGGCGGTTTTCCAGTCGCCTTCACCAGCGAAACCGTAGCCCTGAGCCATCAGGCGCTGTACCGCCAGACCGGGCAGCTGGGTCATACCGTGCAGCGTCTGGAAATTGGTGGTAAAGGCTTTACAGCCTTCGCTATCGAGGAAGCGCTTCAGGCCCAGTTCGATGCGTGCGGCATCCAGCACATTCTGCCGCTTGTCGCCGTTTACAGACGCCGCTGCGCTGAACAGATACTGGCTCTCGTATTCGTCGACCAGCGCGTTGACATCACCGTCGCTGACGCTGTTCACCACCTCAACCAGATCGCCGACGCCCCAGCCGTTAACCGCATAGCCAAACTGAATCTGCGCTGCCACTTTATCGCCTTCGGTGACCGCCACTTCGCGCATATTGTCACCGAAGCGCGCCACTTTCAGCTGCTGGCTGGCCTGCTTCGCCAGCGCGGCATTGATCCAGCGCGCAATACGCTGCTGGCTGGTTTTATCCTGCCAGTGACCGGTCACTACGCTGTGCTGCAGACCCATGCGCGCGCCAATGAAGCCGAACTCACGGCCGCCGTGCGCGGTCTGGTTCAGGTTCATAAAGTCCATATCCATGCTGTCCCACGGAATTTCCGCATTGAACTGGGTGTGAAACTGCAGCAGCGGCTTATGCAAAATGCTCAGTCCGCCAATCCACATTTTTGCCGGCGAAAAGGTATGCAGCCAGGTAATGATACCGACGCACTGGCTGTCGTGATTGGCCTCGCGGCACAGCGCCAGCGCTTCATCCGGTGATTTTACCAGCGGCTTCAGCTCAAGCGGCACCGGCAGCGTACCGGCCTGGTTCAGGCCGTCCATCACCTGGCGCGCATGCTGCTCAACCTGGCGCAGGGTTTCCGCTCCGTAGAGATGCTGTGTACCAATCACAAACCAGACTTTCTGTTCCATTCATCGCTCCTTTACTTAGCGGATGCGGCGCGCGCGGCGTACTGCGGTTCAGCCGCCTGGCACCAGTGTTGATAACGTTGATAAAGCTGCTGATAAGTCGCCACGCGCGCGCTGTCCGGCTGCAGGGTGACGGCAATCGGACTGGCCATCACCTGCTGCGCCGCCGGCACATCGGGGTAAACGCCGGCGGCAACGGCGGCAAAAATCGCCGCGCCCAGCGCGCAGCACTCATCGGAAGCGACAATGTCCAGCGGCCGGTTCATCACATCGCAGCAGGCCTGCATGATGGCAGGGGATTTGCGCGCAATGCCGCCGAGCGTCAGGATGTTCTGCACCGGAATCTGCTGCTGCTCGAAGCACTCCATGATGGCGCGCGCGCCAAAGGCGGTGGCGGCAATCAGGCCGCCGAACAGCGCCGGCGCATCGGTGCCGAGGTTGAGGTCGGTAATCACGCCTTTCAGGCGCTGGTTGGCGTCCGGCGTGCGGCGACCGTTAAACCAATCCAGCACCACCGGCAGGTGATCGAGTTGCGGATTTGCCGCCCAGGCGTCGGTCAGCTGGCGGATCAGATCCTGCTGCAGCGCGGCCAGCTGCGGCTGTAATTCAGGATGGCGCTGCGCCGCCTGCTGTAGTGGCCAGCCGAGCAGGCGACTGAACCAGGCATAGATGTCGCCGAACGCCGATTGTCCGGCTTCACAGCCGATGGCGCCCGGCATCACGCTGCCGTCGACCTGACCGCAGATGCCTTTGATCGCGCGATCGCCAACCTGTTCGCTGTCGGCGATCAGGATGTCGCAGGTCGAGGTGCCGATCACTTTCACCAGCGTGTATGGCTGTGCGCCCGCGCCAACCGCGCCCATGTGGCAGTCAAAGGCGCCACCGGACAGCACCACCTGTTCTGACAGGCCAAGACGCTGCGCCCATTCGCCCGACAGCGTGCCGACCGGCACATCGGCGGTAAAAGTATCGCTGAACAGCGGCGAATCGAGCTGTTCCACCAGCATGGGGTCGAGCGCGCGAAAGAACGCCGCCGGCGGTAAACCCTGCCACTCCGGATGCCACAATGATTTGTGCCCGGCGGCGCAGCGTCCGCGCCGCAGTTCGGCCGGTGCGGTGGTGCCGCTCAGCAGCGCGGGCACCCAGTCGCACAGCTCTACCCACGACACCGCCGCCTCTCGCACCGCGGCATCGGCACGCGACACGTGCAAAATTTTGGCCCAGAACCATTCGGAGGAGTAAACGCCGCCGATGTAGCGGGTATAGTCGGTGAACTGGCCGCTGCGGCACAGGCGGTTGATCTCTTCGGCTTCTTCTATGGCGGTGTGATCTTTCCACAGCACAAACATGGCGTTGGGATTGCTGGCGAATTCCGGACGCAGCGCGAGGACGTTGCCGTCGCGATCGATGGGGGCCGGCGTCGAGCCGGTAGAATCGACGCCAATACCCACCACCGCGGCGCGCTGCGCCGGGGTTAACGCCTGCACCACGCTGACGATCGCCTGCTCCAGCGCATCAATATAATCCTGAGGATGATGACGAAAGCGGTTTGCGTGTGCATCGCAGAATTCACCCTTTGCCCAGCGCGGATAGTTGACCACCGCCTTTTCCAGCTCTTTACCGCTGTGGCACTCCACGGCCAGCGCCCGTACCGAGTCACTGCCGAAATCCAGCCCAATTGTTATGGCACCCGCGCTCATCGGGATTCTCCTGTGTGAGTTGTCTCGCTCTATCCTGGAATGGGGCGCGGGCGGCGGTTAGTCACCAGCGGCTGAGAATATGCACTTTTCTGTCATCGGCGGGGTTGTGTGATCGACAGCAAAAGTTAATGTCCGGTTAATTTTGCTGAATATATGGAGAATTTAGTCATCGTTTTGGGATGTGATACCGCTCTACATTTTTCCGCGCTTTTCCCGCTACAACTAGCCCAGCGTTTGCACAGCCTTTGTACAACCTTTGAGCTAACGCGCTGATTTTGCGCTGTACCCGAACGTGAAATCTGATTGGTAGCGTTTACACCGATTCGTTGATAACAGCGATAAAACACCATTGTGCCGGAGAGCATCATGCATAAATTCACTAAAGCACTGGCGGCCGCAGGCCTCGCCGCGCTTATGTCACAATCCGCTATCGCCGAGACCATGAAGCTCGGTTTTCTCGTCAAACAGCCGGAGGAACCCTGGTTCCAGACCGAGTGGAAATTCGCCGATAAGGCCGGCAAAGATCTCGGCTTTGAAGTGATCAAAATTGCCGTGCCGGACGGTGAAAAAACCCTGAACGCTATCGATAGCCTGGCGGCGAGCGGCGCCAAAGGCTTTGTCATCTGTACCCCGGATCCCAAGCTGGGCTCGGCCATCGTCGCCAAAGCACGCAGCTATGACCTGAAAGTGATTGCCGTGGACGACCAGTTTGTCACCGCCAAAGGCAAGCCAATGGATACCGTACCGCTGGTGATGATGGCGGCGACCAAAATCGGCGAGCGTCAGGGCCAGGAGCTGTACAAAGAGATGCAGAAGCGCGGCTGGGATGTGAAGCAAACCGCCGTGATGGCGATTACCGCGAACGAACTGGACACCGCGCGCCGCCGCACCGGTGGCTCAATGGCCGCGCTGAAAGCGGCCGGCTTCCCGGAGAAACAGATTTATCAGGTGCCGACCAAATCCAACGATATCCCGGGCGCGTTTGACGCCGGTAACTCGCTGCTGGTGCAGCATCCGGAAGTGAAGCACTGGCTGATTGTCGGCATGAACGATAACACCGTGCTGGGCGGCGTGCGCGCCACCGAAGGCCAGGGCTTCAAGGCGCCGGACGTGATCGGCATCGGTATCAACGGCGTGGACGCGGTAAGCGAGCTGTCGAAGGGCGCGCCAACCGGCTTCTACGGTTCCCTGCTGCCGAGCCCGGACGTGCACGGCTATAAGAGCAGCGAAATGCTCTACAACTGGGTGACCAAAGGCCAGGAGCCAGCGAAATTCACCGAAGTGACCGACGTGGTGCTGATCACCCGCGACAACTTCAAAACCGAGCTGGCGAAGAAAGGGCTGATGTAAGTCGGTTTTAAGCCGTCCTCAATGTGATGTTAATTAACAGGCAGCCGGCATAGTTCGTGCTTTAGCAAGGCGGCAGGCACGTTTATCCCCGGGAGCTTACTGAAGTCAGTGACCGGGGTAAATGTGTGCAGCCAACGCCGCTACGGTGTGAAACATGGAGGCTCAGGAGTTCCCATGAACACGGATCCAGCATTTCTGTCATTTCATGGCATCAGCAAAACCTTCCCTGGCGTGAAAGCGCTGCAGGATATCTCTTTTCAGTGCCGCGCCGGTGAAGTGCACGCGCTGATGGGAGAAAACGGCGCGGGCAAATCCACGCTGCTGAAAATCCTCAGCGGCAGCTATCAGCCCAGCGGCGGCGAAATCCGCATCAAAGGCACAGCGAAAAGCTTCAGCAATACCGTTGATGCGCTGGATGCCGGTGTAGCGATCATTTACCAGGAGCTGCATCTGGTACCGGAAATGAGCGTGGCGGAGAACATCTATCTAGGCCAGCTGCCGCACAAGCGCGGGCTGGTTAACCGTAAGCTGCTGCGCTACGAAGCCGGTCTGCAGCTGAAAAATCTTGGCATGGATATCGATCCCGACATGCCGCTGAAATACCTGTCGCTCGGCCAGTGGCAGATGGTCGAAATCGCCAAAGCGCTGGCGCGCAACGCGCGCATCATCGCCTTTGATGAGCCGACCAGTTCGCTGTCGGCGCGCGAAATTGAGCATCTGTTCCGCGTGATTCGCCAGCTGCGCGAACAGGGCCGGGTGGTGCTGTACGTGTCGCATCGCATGGAAGAAATTTTCGCGCTGAGCGATGCCATCACCGTGTTTAAGGATGGGCGCTACGTGCGCACCTTCACGGATATGGCCAATACCCACCATGACGATCTGGTGGAGGCGATGGTCGGACGCAACCTCGGAGATATCTATGGCTACGCGCCACGTGAGCTGGGCCCCGTGCGTCTGCAGCTGGACAAGGTGGAAGCGAAAGGCGTGCGGATGCCGATATCGCTGACGGTGCGCGCCGGAGAAATTGTCGGTCTGTTTGGACTGGTCGGTGCCGGCCGCAGCGAACTGATGAAAGGGCTGTTTGGTGCCACCCGGCTGCGCGCAGGCACGGTCACGCTGGACGGTAAGCAGCTCAACATCCGCGAACCGATTGATGCCATCCGCGCCGGTATCATGCTGTGCCCGGAAGATCGCAAAGCCGAAGGCATCATCCCGGTGCACTCGGTGCGCGAGAACATCAATATCAGCGCGCGCCGCCACAACCTGAGTGCCGGCTGTCTGATCAAGCCGGGCTGGGAAGCGAAAAACGCGGACCACCACATTCGCTCGCTGAACATCAAAACGCCGGGTGCGCATCAGCTGATCATGAATCTGTCCGGTGGCAACCAGCAGAAGGCAATTCTGGGCCGCTGGCTGTCGGAGGAGATGAACGTGATCCTGCTCGACGAACCGACGCGCGGCATTGATGTCGGCGCCAAACATGAAATCTATAACCTGATTTATCAGCTGGCGAACAAAGGGATCGCGGTGCTGTTTGCCTCCAGCGATCTGCCCGAAGTGATGGGACTGGCCGACCGCATCGTGGTGATGCGCGAAGGTGAGATTGCCGGTGAACTGCCCCACGACGCCGCCACGGAGCAGCTGACGCTGAGCCTGGCCATGCCGAAAACCACTCAAGCGGCCGCCGTGGCCTGAGGTAAAGGAGAGTAAAAATGGCTTCATCTACCACGTCCAATACGCCACCGGTGCAGCGCAGTGGCCTGCAGCTCGGGCGCATCTGGGACAACTTCGGCATGCTGGTGGTGTTTGCGCTGCTGTTTATCGTCTGCGCCATCTTCGTGCCTAATTTTGGCACCTTTATCAACATGAAAGGGCTGGGCCTGGCGATGTCGATGTCCGGCATGGTGGCGTGCGGCATGCTGTTCTGCCTCGCCTCCGGCGATTTCGACCTGTCGGTGGCGTCGGTGATTGCCTGCGCTGGCGTCGTCACCGCCGTGGTGATCAACATGACCGAAAGCCTGTGGATCGGCGTCGCCGCCGGCCTGCTGCTCGGTATGGCCACCGGCTTCGTTAACGGCTTCGTGATTGCGCGTCTGAAGATTAACGCGCTGATCACCACGCTGGCGACCATGCAGATTGTGCGCGGCCTGGCCTATATCTTCTCCGACGGTAAAGCGGTGGGGATTGAGGATGAGCGCTTTTTCACCCTCGGCTACGCCAACTGGCTGGGCGTGCCGGCACCGATCTGGCTGACCATCGCCACCATGATCGTGTTCGGTTTCCTGCTGAACAAAACCACCTTTGGCCGCAACACGCTGGCGATTGGTGGCAATGAGGAAGCGGCGCGGCTGGCCGGGGTGCCGGTGGTGCGCACGCGCATCATCATCTTTATCCTCTCCGGGCTGGTATCAGCGGCGGCCGGCATTATCCTGGCTTCACGCATGACCAGCGGTCAGCCGATGACCTCGCTCGGTTATGAGCTGATCGTTATCTCCGCCTGCGTGCTGGGCGGCGTGTCGCTGAAGGGCGGTATTGGCAAGATCTCCTACGTGGTCGCCGGGGTACTGATTCTGGGTACCGTCGAGAATGCGATGAATTTATTGAATATCTCGCCATTCTCACAGTATGTGGTGCGCGGTTTGATACTGTTAGCGGCGGTGATCTTTGACCGCTACAAACAGAAAAGCAGAACCGCCTGATCCCGCGGGCGCAGCCGCAACGCTGCGCCCCAACGTCACGCGAACCGGGAGATCCTTATGTACCACCGCGAAGCGCCGAGTGAACAGCAAAATCCGTTACTGCCGGGCTATCCGTTTAACGCCTGGCTGGTGGCCGGACTGACGCCGATCAACGCCGGCGATCAGCTCGATTTTTTTATCGATCGCCCGCACGGCATGAAAGGTTATATCCTCAATCTGACCATCAAAGGTCAGGGACGGGTGTTTGACGGGGCGTCAGCGTTTGACTGCGAGCCGGGCGACCTGCTGCTGTTTCAGCCGAAAACGCCGCACTACTATGGCCGTGCGCCGGACAGTCCGTGCTGGCACCATCGCTGGGTCTATTTCCGTCCGCGCGCCTACTGGAGCGACTGGCTGCAGTGGCAGGATCAGAACCAGGGCGTTGGCCGGCTGCGGCTGCCGGATGCGCTGCGCGCCGAATTTGACCGCCTGTTTGCCAGCATCGAACAGACGCACAACTCAGGACGTCGCTTTGCCGAAGAGCTGGCGATGAATCTGCTGGAGCGCCTGCTGCTGCGTGCGGTGGAAGAGGATCCGCGCAGCCATCAGCAAATTCGCGATCCGCGCGTGATTGAAGCCTGCCAGTACGTCACCAATCATCTGGCCAGCGAGGTGAAAATCGAGGAAGTGGCGCGCCACGTCTGTCTGTCGCCGTCGCGTCTGGCCCACCTGTTTCGCGAACAGATGGGCATTAATTTGCTGCGCTGGCGTGAAGACCAGCGGGTGATCCGCGCCAAGCTGCTGCTACAAACCACTCAGGAACCGATCGCCTCGGTGGGGCGCGAGGTCGGCTACGACGACCAGCTCTACTTCTCGCGCGTGTTCCGCAAGCGGGTGGGCGTCAGTCCGAGCGATTTCCGCCGCCGCAGTCAGGATGCGCACGACGCACTGGTGGCCCAGGAGAGCTGGCAACCGGCACGGAGTGCGATCTCCTGAGCTTTCAGGTGATTCCGCCTTGTTCTTACTGACTGATTCGTCTTAAATCAGTCAGGTCACGAACAAGAGGAATGAGAATGAGCGATAAACTACGTGTCGGCCTGATCGGCTACGGATTTGCCAGCAAAACCTTCCATGCGCCGCTGATCGCCGGTACGCCAGACGTTGAGCTGGCGGCGATCTCCAGCAGCGATGCCAGTAAAGTGCACGCTGACTGGCCGTCGGTGCGGGTGGTGGCCGATCCTCAGGCACTGCTGGATGATCCGACGCTGCACCTGATTGTAATTCCTACCCCGAACGACACCCATTTCCCGCTCGCCAAAGCGGCACTCAATGCTGGCAAGCATGTGGTGGTCGATAAACCGTTTACCGTGACACTGTCACAGGCACGCGAGCTCGACCAGCTGGCCAAAGCCAAAGGGCTGCTGCTGTCGGTGTTCCACAACCGCCGCTGGGACAGCGATTTCCTGACGCTGAGAACGCTGCTGAACGACGGCACGCTGGGCGAGGTGCGCTATCTGGAGTCGCACTTTGACCGTTTCCGTCCGGAAGTGCGTCAGCGCTGGCGCGAAATGAAAGGCCCGGGCAGCGGGATCTGGTTCGATCTTGGACCGCACGTGCTGGACCAGGCGTTGCAGCTGTTTGGACCACCGGTGGCGATCAACGTCGACATGGCTGAACTGCGTCCGGGCGCGCAAACCACCGATTACTTCCACGCGGTGCTGACTTATCCCACCCGGCGCGTGGTGCTGCACGCCAGCATGCTGGTAGCGGCGGAATCGGCGCGTTTTGTGGTGCACGGCACGCGCGGCAGCTACGTTAAGTATGGGCTCGATCCGCAGGAGGACCGTCTGAAAGCCGGTGAACGTCCGCCGCGTGAAGAGTGGGGCTACGATATGCGCAACGGCACGCTGACGCTGGCCGAGGGCGACGTGATGGTGGAAAAAGAGCTGCTGACGCTGCCGGGCAACTATCCGGCCTATTATGCGGCGATCCGCGACGCCATTGCCGGTAACGGTGCCAACCCGGTTACGGCGGAAGAGGCGATTCAGGTGATGGAGCTGATTGAGCTTGGCCTGCAGTCGGCGGAGAAACGCCAGACACTGTCCCTGAAGTAAACCGGACGGCGTTATCGCCAGCCGATCAACAAGGAGCGCAATCTGCGCTCCTTTTTTATGGCTCAGGCTGCAACGCGCTGGCGCAGCGCGGCTTTCTCCGCCTCGGTTAAAAAGGCGATAGCGATGCCGTTCTCTTGTGCCTGGCGAATCTCGGCGGCGCTCAGGCCCGCCTGTGGCGCAGCGACCTCATATTCATGCGCCAGCTCAATGCCCTGTACTGCCGGATCGTCAGTGTTGATGGTTGCCAGAATGCCGTGCTGCAGGAACGCCTTCAGCGGATGGCTGGCCAGCGAGGCCACGGTGCTGGTCTGAATGTTCGACGTCAGGCAGGATTCAATGCCAATGCGCTGTTCGGCGAGGAAATCCATCAGCGCGCGGTCTTCAATCGCTTTGACACCGTGACCGATGCGCTCAGCGCCCAGTTCGCGGATCGCCTGCCAGATGCTCTCCGGTCCGGCGGCTTCACCGGCATGCACGGTAATGCGGAATCCGGCGTCGCGGGCGCGGTTAAAGTGGCTGAGAAACTCGCTGCCCGGGAAGCCCAGTTCGTCACCGGCCAGATCGACGGCAGTGATGCCGTCGCGGTGCGCCAGCAGACCTTCCAGCTCGCGCAGGCAGGCTTCTTCGCCGAAGGTGCGGCTCATGATGCCAATCAGCTTCACATCAACGCCGTACTGCTGCACGCCCGCGCGCACGCCATCAATCACCGCTTCCACCACGCCAGCAATCGGCAGCTGATGGTTCATCGCCATGTAGCCCGGGGAGAAGCGCAGCTCAGCGTAATGGATACCGGCCTGCGCGGCGTCAGCGACGTTTTCCAGCGCTATGCGGCGGCAGGCGTCGAGATCGCCCAGCACTTTGACGCCCCAGTCAAGCTTCTGCAGAAAGCTCACCAGGTCCGGCTGGTTGGCGGTCACCTGCACGTGCGGACGCAGCGTATCCAGCGTATCGGCGGGCAGCGCAAGATTGAACTGGCGACCTAAATCGAGGATGGTCTGGGCGCGGATATTGCCATCGAGGTGGCGGTGAAGGTCGGTGAGGGGAAGTTTCGCATCAATCATGTCGCACTCGCTGAATTAACGTAAAGTGCAGACCATTATAAAAACATCTTGCGCAACCGCGCCAGTGATTTGCGCAAAGCGGGCAGCGGATGCTGAATTAATCAGCATCCGCTGTGGTTCAGAACGATTGCAGTGCGGCAATCAGCCGGTCCAGCCCGTCATCCAGCTTGCTGCGCGGACAGCCGGCGTTGAGACGCAGATAGCTGCGGCTGGCGCTGCCGTAAGTGCTGCCTGGCATAATCGCCACCTTATGCTGCTGGATCAGCCGCTGCTGCAGCGCGACGTCATCAATGGCCAGCGGCGCGGTGTCAATCCATGCCAGATAAGTGGCCTGCGGCGGTTGCCAGTTAAGCCCGGCAAACGCCGTGTTGAGCCGTTGCGCAATGTGCTGCATATTGGCGCGCAGATAATCGCGCAGCGCGTCGAGCCAGGGTGCGCCGTGACGGTAGGCGGCAATAGTCGCAGCCAGCGCCATCACCGCCGGTGACGACAGCCCATCCTGCTGCTTCAGCGCGTGAAACCACGCCCGGCGATCGTCCGCGTCCGGAATAATACCCCAGGCGCCGGTCAGCGCCGGAATATTGAAGCTCTTCGAGGCCGAGGTAAACAGTGCCCAGCGGCCTTGTGCCACCTCGCACCACGGCGTGTGGCGCGCCTCGCTCAGCACCATATCCATATGGATTTCGTCGCTGATCACGCTCACGCCATGCCGTTCGCACAGTGCCGCCATCTGCTGCAGCTCTGCGCGCTGCCACACTTTGCCGGTGGGATTGTGCGGGCTGCACAGTAACATCACCTTACAGCGCGGCCGCGCCAGCAGGCTTTCCAGCTGAGCCATATCACAGCGCCATGTGTCGCCAGCGCGCTGCAACGGCAGTTCCAGCACCCTGCGCTGATTCCCGATGATTGTCTGGTAAAACGCATCATAGGCGGGCGTGTGAATCAGCACTTCATCCTCCGGCTGTGTCCAGTGGCGCAGTAGCTGTGCCACCATATAAATCACCGACGGGCCGTACACCAGCGACTCTGCCACGATCTCGCTGGCAAAGCGGCTATGCATCCAGTGCTGCAGGGCGGAGAGGAAATCCTCGTGCTGCCAGCGGCTGTAGCCCAGCACGCCGTGATTCAGCCGCTGCTGCAACGCGTCAATGATGCAGGGAGCGGTGGCGAAATCCATGTCCGAGATGGTGAAAGGCAGCAGATCTGGTACGCCGAAGCGGTCGGCGACAAAGTCCCACTGCGTGCACCAGCTGCCGTGGCGATCCACCACCCGATCAAAATTAAACGCCTGCATATTTACACCGTCGCGCTCATCAGATGGGCCATTTCATCCTTGACCGACTGCACCTGCGGGCCAATGACTACCTGCAGATTGGTCTGATTGAGGTGCACCACGCCGATGGCGCCGTTGGCTTTCAGCGCGGCATCGTCGACCTTGCTCATGTCGGCCACCGACAGGCGCAGGCGCGTCAGGCAGTTATCCAGCGAGGTGATGTTGTCAACGCCACCCAGCGCCGCGAGAATCGCTGGCGTGTTGTAGCCGGATTTGCCCACGCCGGCGCGGCTGACCTGCTGCTCAACGCGGCTGGTTTCTGCTTCGCGGCCTGGTGTTTTGATGTTGAAGCGGGTGATGGCGAAACGGAAGATGGCGTAGTAACCCACAAACCACACGGCGGCAATCACCGGCACCCAGTACCATTTAGTAGAAAGGCCGTGCAGCACGCCAAACACGAAGAAGTCGATCACGTTACCGTCGGTATTACCGATGGTCACGCCAAGCATCGCCATTACGGTGAAACCGAGACCGGTCAGCAGCGCGTGGATCAGATACAGCACCGGTGCGACAAACAGGAACAGGAATTCGATCGGTTCGGTGGTGCCGCCGACCACGCAGGCAACCACGCCCGAAATCAGCAGACCTTTAATTTTGTGACGGTTTTCCGGGCGTGCGCAGTGGTAAATCGCCAGCGCTGCCCCCGGCAGGCCGCCAAGGAATGCCGGCATTTTACCCTGCGACAGGAAGCGGGTAGCGCTTTCCGCGAAGCCGTGAGTTTCCGGACACGCCAGCTGCGCCTGGAAGATGGTCAGCGCGCCGCTGACGCTGTGACCACATACCTCCATGGTGCCACCGGCATCGGTAAAGCGAATAATCGCCACCAGAATATGCTGCAGGCCAAACGGCAGCAGCAGACGTTCACCGGTGCCGAAGATCATTGGGCCGAATTCGCCCGCGCTGTTGATCATCCAGCCAAGACCGGTGATCGCGCGCGCAAAGAATGGCCAGATCAGCGGTACCACCAGCCCCAGCAGGCCCATCACCACGGTAGTGATAATCGGCACAAAGCGCGTGCCGCCGAAGAATGCCAGCGCATCCGGCAGGCGAATATTGTGGAAACGCTCGTGCAGCCAGAACACCACAATGCCGACAATCACCGCGCCGAGAATACCGGTGTCGATGGACTGAATGCCGAGAATGTTCTGCACGTTATTGGCTTTCAGCACCGCCGCATCGGTAGTCGGCAGAATCCCGTTGATGTTCAGCCAGAAGTTAACGCTGAGATTGAGCACCGCAAAGCCGACGAAGCCGGCAAATGCCGCCACGCCTTTGTTTTCCCGCGCCATGCCCAGCGGGATGGCGATGGCAAACATCACCGGCAAATAGCTAAAGGCAAAGGAGCCGATTTTCGCCATCCAGATAAACAGGTATTGCAGGAACGGCTGGTCGAGCAGCGGGATCAACGTCAGTACATCATGGCTGCTGAGTGAACTGCCGATCCCTAACATGATGCCGCAAAACGACAGCAGCGCCACGGGTAGCATGAAGGTTTTCCCCAGGCTCTGGAAAAATTCCCAGAGCGACATTTTGGGTTGGCTGTGAGGCATAGTCTCTCCTGGCTAAAAAGTAACAAGCGGGTAAAGTGGTGGGGGATGATAAAACGTTTTATCACGGCTTTTTGTGGTGATAATCACAAAGCGTGACGAGCATCAGGCTTTATTTTTATGTGAATCAGTGTAACGTTTTACCTCTTTGAATTTTCCGGCAACGAATAGCGTCACACTATGTCCCAGCAAAAAATCACCATCCATGAGGTCGCGCAGGCCGCTGGCGTATCGGTCAGCACGGTATCGCTGGTGCTGTCCGGCAAAGGGCGTATTTCACCCGCCACCGCCGCGCGGGTGAATCAGGCGATTGAGCAACTCGGCTATGTGCGTAACCGCTCAGCCTCCATGCTGCGCGGCGGTGAGAGCGGGGTGATTGGCCTGATCGTGCGCGATCTCAGCCAGCCCTTTTATGCGGCAATGACGGCGGGACTGAGCGAGGTGCTGGAGCAGCAGGGCAAAGTGCTGGTGCTGACGCAAAGCGGCCAGCACGGCCAGCATCTGCAGCGCTGTTTTGATTCGCTGGCGGCGCAGGGTGCCGATGGCATTGTGCTGGGCGGCGCGGTGGCGCAGGCGGAATCGCTGCGGCTGCAGGCGCAGGAGCAAAATATTGCGCTGATCTGCGCCGCGCGCGCCAGCAGTCTGGAAAAAGTCGATTCGCTGCGTCCGGATAACAGCCAGGCGGCGCGGATGGCCACCGAGTATCTAATCAAACAGGGACATCAGCGCATTGCCTGGGTCGGCGGTCTGGGTTCCTCACTGACGCGCGCCGAACGTATCGGCGGCTATTGCGCCACGCTGCTCCAGTACGGTTTGCCGTTTCGCCCGGACTGGATTATCGAATGTGACGATCGCCAGCAGAGTGTCTCTGCGCTGACGCAGGCGCTGCTGCATCAGCATCCGCGTATTACTGCTATTCTGGCCCACAATGCCAGCACCACGCTCGGCTGCTATTTCGGCGCGCTGCGCAGCGGCCGCACCCTCGGGGAAGATGCCGTGGACAGTTACTACACCCAGCAGCTGGCGCTGGTCGGCTTCAACGACGATCCGCAGCCTGAGCTGAACGATCCGGCATTGACGTTTGTCAGCAGTGAAGCGCGCATCGTCGGGCGGCGCGCGGCAGAACGCATATTACAGCGCCTGGCGCAGCCACAGGCCGATGTGCAGACGTTAATCGTGCCGCCGCAGCTGGTGCAGGGCCGTTAAGCCTGTCGCCCGCCCGGCGTCAGATCATTACTCGCCGCGTTTCTGTTACCGCTGCTTGCCGATTTTCAGCCGGCCTGTGATCATCGTTCTGCTTATGCATGGCGGGCCAGCAGAAAATAAAGATTAAACTTCGGCATCAAATCCTGACACGAAATTGTCATAATATGGTCAGCGTTAAATAAAAATCAACGCGTTAGCCATTTTTCTGAATTACGCGAATTTTGTATTGATTAATATTCTTTACCGGCCGCGCCTGTATTTTATTCAGGCTGGCTGATGTTATTACCTGTCACAAAATGTGTATTTTCTTATTGTTTAGCGCGGGTTTACTTGCTCACTGGATTTGTGACAGGCGAGGAATATACTGCGAGCTATGCTTATTTTTCCTGTGCTGGGGCACGTATGAAAATAATCGTAAACGGGAAAGGTTATCCGGAAAAGAGAAATATCATCGTCAACGATTCACACCATTATCTCAATCTGAAATATAAAAATATCTGGTTTTATCGTAACGCCGTCAGACAGAAAATCCGCAAAGCCAATAAGTTGTTTATTTTCGCGCCGCTACCGTTCTCGGTGCCGGACGATGCGCAAATCATCCATCTTTTTAATGAAGTGGCCTGCACGAAAAAACGCTGGATGGCGACATTTGAAACCGAAATTCCGCGCGTGCTGCCCGTGCCGGGCATGGCCAAACTGCATAATCCACAATTGCAGAAACAACTCAAACTGATCGCGGCACCGCAGTGTACGGCGCTACTGGCTATTTCCGACGCGACGAAAAAAATTCAAATCAAGCTGTTACAGGCGTTTCCGCAGCAGGCTGCAGCCATTTTGCCCAAACTGCATACGCTGCATCCGCCGCAGGCAATTATCTGTGATCGGGTCAGGCCAGTGAATCAGGCGAAGCTGACGTTCAGCTTTGTCGGCAATGAGTTTTATCGTAAAGGTGGGGCGGAAGTGGTGCTGGCGTTTAGCGAGTTGCTGGCAGAAGGCATCATTCAACCCGACAGCGTGCAGGTGAATTTAACGGGCAACCTGAAGCATCGCTATAATATCGCGCACGGCGCGCAGCAGGATGACGCGCAATTTCATCAGCGGATTGAAGACCTGATTAATCAGCAGGCAATCTTCAGGCATGAAACATTTTTGCAAAATGATCGGCTGATGAAAATGCTCGAACAGACCGATGTGGGATTATTACCGACCTGGCAGGATACCTACGGCTTTTCAGTGCTGGAAATGCAGGCGTGCGGCTGTCCGGTTATTACCACCAATGTACGCGCACTGCCGGAAATAAACCCGGCTTCGGCCGGCTGGCTTATTGACTGTCCGCTGAATGATATGTTTGAAATCGCTATCGGTTCAGCGCAGGAGAAACAGGCGATCAGGGACAGAATTATTGCGCAGCTCAAACAGATCATCACGCAGATAATGGCGCAGCGCGAGGCGATCAGCACCCGCTCGGCGCGGGCGCTGCAAAGAATTAAAGACCAGCACGATCCGGCGCGCTTTCGCGCCAGCCTGGACGCTTTTTATCAGTTAGCTGGCGAGGCCGATCGGGCCTCAGGCGTGAACGCACCAAAGCGA
The DNA here is from genome assembly GCF_059730925.1 of gamma proteobacterium symbiont of Axiagastus rosmarus. Taxonomy (NCBI): domain Bacteria; kingdom Pseudomonadati; phylum Pseudomonadota; class Gammaproteobacteria; species gamma proteobacterium symbiont of Axiagastus rosmarus. Next base: position 2,256,502 of record NZ_AP035925.1, on the reverse strand, counting down.
GTGGATATATGACCGGCCGGTTTAGCCGCTTCTCATCAACCCTGGGGGCAGAGCGGCGCTGGCCTGACGGCCAGCGCCAGGTGAGTTAACGTGCTTTCGTCGTCAGATCAAGAAAGGGATGTTTGCCCGCCAGCAGCAGCAAAAACTCATATTCTCCCTGACTGAGCGGGGAGGGTTTTGCGGTGGACTCCTTCATCTGCCAGACGCGCAGGCTGAGGTCGAAGCGCTCCGCGGCAAGCAGTTGTGTCATGCCTGCGGCAATACGCAAGTCGCGGACATCGGTTTGAACCGGTACAAGGTGCTGCAATAATTGATGACTCATAAATTTTTCTCTTAATGTGGCCTTTCCCTGGCGGTGTTGTTATGTGCTGCACGCAGCGTCGGTCAGAGGCTGGCAAGGCTGGCCGCAACAGCAGCGGTGCCGGTGCCGGATGTTGTTAACCCGGATTGAGCCCCGGGCGGTGGGCTGTCAGAAAAACGAAAATGGCTGATGACCGCAGAGAGCGTTTCGGTGCGGCCATTCAGGCTGCCGGCAGAGGTGGCGATCTCTTTCACCAGTGCAGCATTCTGCTGCGTGACGCGGTCAAGATCGTTGACTGCCAGCGTCACCTGGGCAATGCCTTTGCTTTGTTCATCAGACGCCAGTGCAATTTGTCCAATCAGCGAGGTGACGGCGGAAACGCTTTGCGTGGCGCTGTCCATGATGGCGCCGGCGCGCTGCGCGGTCTGCGCGCCCTCGCCAACGCGCGTCACGGTGCCATTAATCAGCCCTTCGATCTCCTTCGCGGCGCTGGCGCTGCGTTGTGCCAGCGTGCGCACTTCAGCTGCCACCACGGCAAAGCCGCGTCCCTGCTCGCCGGCGCGGGCGGCTTCAACAGCCGCGTTCAGTGCCAGAATATTGGTCTGAAATGCGATGCTGTTAACCGTGGCGGTGAACTGACGGATTTTATCGGCCTCGGCGGCGATGTCTGCCATCATCGCTGATACGCTTTTGACCAGCGCTTCGCCGTCGCGCGTGGTGCGCGCCGCATCCTCAGCCAGCTCGCGCGCTTCGCCGGCGCTGTGGGCATTTTTCTCTACGGTGGCGCTGAGCTGCTCCATGCTGGCCGAGGTCTGCTCGAGCGCGGCGGCCTGGCGGGTAGTGCGATCGGACAGATCGACATTGCCGCCGGCAATATCCGCTGACTCCTTGCGCAGCACCTCGGTGGTGTCACGCACTGCGCGCACGGTGGTCAGCAGGCTCTGCTGCATCAGCTGCACCAGCGGAATCAGCTGACCCACGCAGTTGCGGCCAAAATCCTGCGGTTCCCGCGTAAGATCCCCGGCGGCAATGCCGCGGAAATGTTCCCGCAGCGCCCCCAGCGGCCGTACCAGATGCGTGACCAGGAAACGGTCACAGAACAGCAGCAGCGCCAGCATCAGCAGTGCAGCAATGCCAAAGGCCATTTGCAGACGCTGGCGATCGGACTGGTCGGCATGGTTATTCGCTGCGATGTCGCGCTGCAGGAACTGCAGGCGCTCAGCCGCAGGCACCGCAAAGTCAGCCGGCGATGCGGTGAGGGCGGTACGCAGCGGCGCCCAGTCGCTATCGGCCGGGGCATCGGTCGCTACGGACGCTTTTGCCGCCGTGGTTCCCGATGCCATCACTAAACTGGCGCGATTGAGAAACAGCAGCTGGCTGGTCAGGGTGGCGTTATGCAGTTCGCGCTGATGCATGTCGCGCAGCACCGTGCTGCCATAGATCCCGGCCAGCGCCACAATCAGCAGCGCCGCGACCAGGATGCACTGCACAACCCGGCGAATGGTGAAGTTTTTAAGAAATTGCATGGTGAGTTTCCCCGGTGTCGTTTAAGACGCAATGGTGTCGAGCGTTATTATTTATTGTTCGCGATAATATCGCGTACTATGGTTTAGCGTTTTAAGCATGGCAGGGAATTCTGAAAAAGAAAATGAATCGTCGATAAAATATTTCTTTCCGCAAGATGCGTTAAATTAATTTTCATGCTGACGATATCAGCCCGGCCGCAGCATTAAACATGGCGAAAAAGTAAATAATGATTAATCGTTATTTCCGTTTGCTGAAATAGTATTCTCCACGACTTAATAATTTGCATTAAGTCACGCGCGGCTATTTCATTAACCCTATCCGTTAATATCCGCCCGGCGTAACATGTCTGAATAGCATGCCACGCTAACGTGGTCTTTTTTGCCGCGACCCTGACAATTTATAAATTCACACTGTACAGCACCGGGCCAGTAGGACGTCCGGTTGGCGAACCGCCGTGCGGCTCGAGACTGATCGCCAGCGTAGCCTTAACCAGCGACTGCTGTTTCTCAATCGGATACTGCTGCGGCGCACTTCCGGTGACCAGACCGAGTGAAACGGGCGCCCGGCCAGGCGGAATTAGCCACAGTTCCAGACTCTGATCCGCCCTGACCGCGCTGACCTGCAGCGGCGCCAGACTGATCACGTCCTGCCGGCGGCTGGCGCTCACCACCCATTGCTGACTGTGTTGTGCATCGGTCAGCACGGCCAGCGGCGTCATAACCGGCTCGCGCAGCCAGTAAGCCGACAGCGCGAAGCCCAGCGCGACGCAGGCGGCAGCCAGCCACGGCAGCGTCCGGCGTGCGGGCGCGACGCGCTTGTCGGGCGGCAGGGAAAGGGCAATTTTTTTCCACAGCGTTTCCGGCGGTGTGACGGGCGGCTGAACCTGGTCGAGACCCGCCAGCAGCGTCTGCCAGCGGGCGACCTGCGCCGCCAGCACCGGCTCGGCCTGCAGTCTGCGCTGAAAGCGCAATCGCGCGCTGCCGCGCAGCGTGCCGAGGGCGTACTCCGCCGCCAGGGCGTCATCCCGCTGCACTTTGTCACTCATCGTCCTACACACTCCCGCAGATGGTCCAGGCCACGTCGAATCCAGCTTTTAACCGAGCCGACCGGCTGCTGCAGCCACCCGGCAATGTCGCTATGTGATAAGCCCTGATAATAGGCCAGCGCAATCGACTGGCGCTGTTCACTGCTCAAATGTTGCAGACAGTGGTGCAGGCGGGCAACCTCGCGATCGTGCTGCTCATCCAGACTGACGTCACCCGGCGTGCTGCTTAAATCGTCGAGCCAGGCTTCATCGGCATGGAATTGTCTGGCATAGCCGCTGCGCAGCCAGTCGATGCAGCGGTTACGCACAATGTGCGTCATCCAGGTAAGCGGCGAACTTAGCGCACTGTTAAATGACGCGGCGTTGTGCCAGATGGTGATATAGCACTCGTGCAGAATCTCTTCCGCCCACGCCCGCTGGCGTAACATGCGCAGCGCTACCGCAAACAGGTGCGGTGACGTCAGCCGGTACAGCTGTTCAAACGCAGGGCGATCGCCACTGGCGACCGCCCTGATTAAGGCTATTTGTTGCTCAGCCTGAGACGCGTCCATAATACTCCTGGCCGGTTTGTTTAACCTTACCGAGTATAGACAGTTATTCAGGCATTAAGACGGTATCAATAACGTCAATGACGCCATTTTTCTGGTTTACATCATAAGTGCTGATATTTGCCACATTACCCTGACCATCTTTCAGCTGAATATTATGTGGCCCATTGCTCATAATCCACAGCGGCTGACCATTCACCGTTTTCAATTCGGCTTTACCGCCACCCTGTTTAATTTTTTGCTCCAGCGCTTTCATATCATATTTACCGGCGACCACATGGTAGGTCAGCACGCTGGTGAGTTTGGCTTTGTTTTCCGGTTTGAGTAGTGCATCAACGGTGCCGGCAGGCAGTTTGGCAAAGGCGGCGTTAGTCGGCGCAAACACCGTAAACGGGCCTTTGCCCTGTAAGGTATCGACCAGACCCGCGGCTTTAACGGCGGCGACCAGCGTAGTGTGATCCTTCGAATTCAGGGCATTTTCAATAATGTTTTTTTGTGGATACATTGCCGCGCCGCCCACCATCACCGAATCGGCGTGCATGGCCGCCATCGCAGCGTTCGCGCCAAGCAGGGCGGCAGACAGGACGGCATAACTGATTAACTTTTTCATCATATATCCTCATTGAAGGAGCAGAAGGGTGCTCACAAAGGGATATACGTACGGTGCGGCTGAACGGATGCAGAAAAGGGTGAAATTTTTTTGCCGGGGGAAAACGGCAGCCCGGAGCGGGCTGCCGCGGGGATTACTCTGGCATGCCTTCGCTGGTTGGCGCGCCTAACATGTAGCGCGACAGGAACTGCTCCAGCGTCATTTTGTCGCCATTCATGGTGACCTGACCGTTAGCGTATTGCAGGCTGGTGGTGATGTTATCGTCCTGCTGCTGCGTCAGACGGAACATCTGGCCCATCGCCGCCAGGCCTTTCACCTGCTGATCGGCCAGCTTCTGCGCGTCATCACCCTGATAACCTTCCGCCAGCCCGACGTGACGCATCACTTCGGTCGCCATCGGCATATTGATGCTCAGCTTGCCGTCGAGCGTTTTCAGCACGCGATCCACGGCGGCACCCAGACTCTGCGGTTCACCGGTGACGGTCGCCGGATCGTTAAAACCGACGTTAAGGTTGAACGTGCTCTCGCCCTTGTCATTTTTCCAGCTCAGCGGTGCCACGCTCACGGTCGGTGAACCTTTCAGCAGGGTCGGCAGGTTATTTCTCAGAATGGTCTGCACGCTGGCCTGGTAGCGGATAGGATCGTCCACCACGCCAGGCTGGTTCAGCAGATCCTGCATCTGCGCATTGTACTGGTCAGAGAAGGTTTTCACCGCCTGAGCATCAAACTGCGCAAATTTCATCGCCAGTTTGGCTTCGCCGAACGGCTGTTTCTGCAGGCTGATGCTATCAACCTGATAATCAATCTGGCCGCCAATCTTACCGTCTTTGTTGTCGAACGAGGACTTCCCGTCCAGCTTCTCCAGCGTCAGGCCTTCCTGACCGTTAATGCTGGCATCGAGCTTATCCAGCGTGATGGTCTGGTCGCCGACGCGCACGCCTTCCGGACTCAGGTGGGTGTCACCGCCCAGCTTCAGACCGTTAAGGGTAAACAGTACCGGTTGCTGCAGCTGGTTTTTGCTGGTGACGGCGATGCTGGAGAAGTCGCCCTGCAGACTGACTTTGTCGCCTTTGCTGTCCGCGCTGACGTTGAGCGTGCCGCCGTTGGTGGCGAGGCGATCACCGGTCTGCGCATTGCTGTAATCCACCGGCAGCAGGTGCAGCGCGGTATCGGTCGCGCCGCTGTAACCAACGCGGGTATCGGCATTAACCAGCGATTTGCCCTGAGTCAGTTCAAACAGTTTCTTCACCGCATCGGTGTTTTCCAGTTCGGTGTGGACCGAGGCCATGCTGGGGATCAGGTTGCCGCGCTTCAGCTGAGCAAACGGGAAAGGACCGTGGTCGATGGTTTCGTTGAGCACGATGCTTTGACCCGGCTTCAGCAGCGGATTGTCTTCGGTCTGCGAACTGGCCTGAATTACCAGTTTGGTTTTGCTGCTGAATACGCCACGCTGGTAATCCTGATAGCTGAGCGTCAGACGGCTATTCGGCGCGTACGCGTTGATCTGGCTGTTGGCATTTTGCAGCATCTCATCCATGTGGCTTTCCAGCTGTTTACCGGTAAACCACGCTGCGCCAGTCCAGATTACGCCGAGCGCCACAATCACACCTACGGCAACCTTGGTCTTTTTCATCGCTGAGTCGTCCTTATCCTTGCGTGCGCATACCGTTGGGCCGCGCGACGGGTGAAGAAAAACGCCCGCAGGCGTTTTTTAATTAATAGTTTGAAATAATAGCAGTTAATGCTGCAGGCGTCAGCCGCCTCACGTCAGCGCGTTGAACACCCGCGCCAGACGACCGGTCCCCGCCGCGCTCACCGGCGACTCGCTGGCTGCGATAAAGCAGGATTCGCCCGGTTGCAGTACCAGCTGCTGCCCGGCCTTTTCAATCACCGCCTGGCCTTCAATGCAGAACAGCAGGGCGGCACTGTGCTGTGCCAGCGTTTGCGGCGTGGCCGAAAGCGTGTGGATGGCGAAAGCAAAATCCTCTACCGGAATCGGGAAGTTGAGGCTGTCGCCCTGTGTCTGCGGCTGTGTGAGCAGCGTCGCCGCCGGTTTGGCCTCGAACTTCAGGTTGGCCAGCAGTTCCGGAATATCAATGAATTTCGGCGTCAGGCCGGCGCGCAGCACGTTATCCGAATTGGCCATCACTTCCAGCGCCACGCCTTTCAGATAGGCATGCGGCGTTTCGGCGAACAGGAACATCGCCTCACCCGGTTGCAGGGTGATGACATTCAGCAGCAGCGGTGAGAACAGGCCATTATCGTCCGGATAGTCGCTGGCGATCGTTTTGATGGTCTGCCACGGTTCGCCTTCGCGCGCGTTCAGCGCGGATTTCAGTACGCCGAGCGCGCGGGTTTTGCTCTCGTCTTTCAGCGACAGCAGGGTAGCGAACAGTTTAGCCAGCGCGGCTTCGCTGGCGTTTTCGAGGAAATGGGCGATCTGCGGATGCGCGCCCGCGACCGGCTCCAGCAGCGAGACAATCTCCGGCAGTTCGCGAAAGCCGTTCATCGCCTGGAACGGCGTCAGGGCATAGACCAGTTCGGGCTTGTGGTTAGCATCTTTATAGTTGCGCTCGGCGGCGCTGAGCGGAATGCCCGCCGCGTTTTCACGCGCGAAACCGGCTTCTGCGGCAGTTTTACTGGGATGCACCTGAATCGATAACGGCTGATCGGCGCACAGCACTTTAAACAGAAACGGCAGCTCACCGAAACGCTGCGCTACCGCAGCGCCCAGCGTCGCGAGCGGATCGTCATTGATCACGTCACGCAGCGAACGGGTGACGCCATTCACTTCAACGGTAGAGGGGCTTTTCGGGTGCGCGCCCATCCATAATTCCGCCATCGGCAATCCCTGCGGGTTTTCGATGCCGTAGAGTTCGGTCAGCGCGGTTTTGCTGCCCCATGCATAATTTTGCAGCGAATTGTTCAATTTTTGCATCGTTTACCCTTAATAACGGTAAGTAAATAAGCGTATTAAAGCAGAAAGTGCCATAGAAAATACACGAACAAGTGCAATAAACGCGATGGGCTCGCATAATGTTAATTTCTTGTATGTGACAATCTTGCTCGCTCTAAGGCGTCGCGGGAAGACGACTTAGGCGGAAACCTCAAAATCTGAGCTAAGGAGACGTAGTCATGGCAGCCAACCGCATTGAAAAAGATTCAATGGGTCCGATCGAAGTTTCGGCAGATAAGTTGTGGGGCGCACAAACGCAGCGTTCGCTGGAGCACTTCCGTATCTCCACCGAGAAGATGCCCGTGGCGCTTGTGCATGCGCTGGCGCTGACCAAGCGCGCCGCCGCCCAGGTTAACCGCGATCTGGGGCTGCTGCCGGCTGAACGGGCCGGGGCGATTATCGACGCCGCTGACGAGGTGCTGGCCGACCAGCACAGCGACGAGTTCCCGCTGGCCATCTGGCAGACCGGCTCCGGCACCCAGACCAACATGAACATGAATGAAGTGCTGGCTAACCGCGCCAGCGAATTGCTGGGCGGCGAGCGCGGCATGTCGCGCAAAGTGCATCCGAATGATGATGTTAACAAGAGCCAGAGCTCCAACGATGTGTTCCCGACGGCGATGCACGTTGCTGCGGTGATTGCGCTGCGCGAACAGCTGATCCCGCAAATTGAGGTGCTGAAAAACACCCTGAGCGAGAAGTCCGTCGCGTTTAAAGACATCGTTAAAATTGGTCGTACCCACCTGCAGGACGCCACACCGCTGACGCTCGGCCAGGAGATTTCCGGCTGGGTTGCCATGCTGGAGCACAATCTGAAGCACATCGAACACAGTATTCCGCACGTCGCCGAGCTGGCGCTGGGCGGCACGGCGGTCGGTACCGGCCTGAATACCCATCCGGAATATGCGGTGCGCGTGGCGAAAGCGCTGGCCGACCTGACGCAGCAACCCTTTGTCACTGCGCCCAACAAGTTTGAAGCGCTGGCGACCTGCGATGCGCTGGTGCATGCGCACGGCGCGCTGAAAGGACTGGCCGCGTCGCTGATGAAAATCGCTAACGACGTGCGCTGGCTGTCATCCGGTCCGCGCTGCGGCATCGGTGAAATCAGCATCCCGGAAAATGAGCCCGGTAGCTCGATCATGCCAGGCAAAGTCAACCCAACGCAGTGTGAAGCGCTGACCATGCTGTGCTGCCAGGTGATGGGCAATGACGTGGCGGTGAACATGGGCGGTGCATCCGGTAACTTCGAACTCAACGTCTACCGGCCAATGGTGATCCACAACTTCCTGCAGTCGGTACGGCTGCTGGCCGACGGCATGGACAGCTTCAATCACCATTGCGCGGTGGGCATTGAGCCCAACCGCGAGCGCATCGATCAGCTGCTCAACGAGTCGCTGATGCTGGTTACCGCGCTGAATACCCATATCGGCTATGACAAAGCGGCGGAAATTGCCAAGCAGGCGCACAAACAGGGGCTGACGCTGAAAGCCTCGGCGCTGCAGCTCGGCTACCTGACCGAAGCGCAGTTTGACGAATGGGTGCGGCCGGAAGAGATGGTTGGCAGCATGAAGCAATAGCTTTACTGCCGGACACTACAGCGCGACCTGTCGCGCTGTTTTTTTGCCTTACAGACGGTCACTCCATAAATGCAGCCGCGGGATGATCAGATGCAGCGGCTGCGCCAGCGGCTTGTAACGGTGCGCGATGTTTTCAGCATCGTAATCCAGCAGTTCACCCAGCGTCGGCACCTGCGTACGATCGCGGCACAACACCAGCAGCGGCGAAGGGCAGGCCAGCTGCAGCTGTTTTTTCTCGCTGGCGCGCCACAGCCGCGCGATAGGTTGCACTTTAACCGGCCGCTTGATCTTCAGCTGCGCGCCGTCCGGCAATGACCGCACCCGCTCCAGCTCCTGCTGCACTTTCTCTGCCCACTGTTCGCGCGTCCACGGTGCCTGCGCGCGGTTCGCCTTCAGGCTGCGCTCCAGCTGCCCGACGATGGCCTCGCGCGTCACCTTCTTGATGATGTTCTTATTCGCCCAGCCAAAACGCAGCGTATCCGGCGCCTGCAGTAGCGTGACGCTGCGGTAGGCATTGAGCGTGATCAGGCCACGCAGATGCTGGTGCACAAACTCAAAACGCGCCTCGCTTGGCAGGCCGGAGTCGACGGTGATCAATTGCTCCAGCCGCTGTTTAAGGGTGTTGATGGTCGTGACCTGCTGCTCCAGTCGCTGGCTGGCTGCCTCATCCGCCTCAATGCAGAGGGCGCCAGGCAGACGCACCGCCGCTTTGGTGCTGAGTTTTTCTGACTGATGCTGCATAAACAGGCGACAATAGTGGGCGAGGGCCATTTCGCGCGCGCGTTTACCGAGATGCTGGGTCACCGCGATGCGGTTGATTTCATCATGCTCTTTGCCTTTCTCGATCTCCGGCAGGCTGAACACGCGCGCCAGCAACAGCGGCTGCTGTTCAACCGACGCGCGCAGTGCAGTGAGTTCGCGCTCCAGCGTATTGACGCATTCATGTAAATCAGCCACCAAATCATAGCGAGCCATCGCGGTTCTCCATAGTTACAACATACCAAAGGGTGGCACTGAATGACGCGGCGGGCAAGCAGGCATACTAGTTACAACATACTTTAATAAGGTTTATCCATCCAGTCACTGAAACCCCGGCGTGGAATTCGGCTCAACAGGGCGCGCGGGCATTTTTCCTGTCGGATGAACATGTTATAACCGTGATTTACCTGTTAACGGATATTAGCTGTGGAGTATCAGCCAAAACCGGGCGCGCCCGCTATCGTCACGCTCGGCGCCGTGCAGATCCTGTCATGGGGCGGATCATTTTATCTGATGGCCGTGATGGCTAACCCGATCATCGCGGAAACCGGCTGGTCGCAGCAGTGGGTGTATGGCGCACTTTCGCTCGGCATTCTGGTCTCTGGCCTGCTGGCACCGCTGTGCGGCCAGCTGATTGCCCGCGCACACGGTCGCCGGCTGCTGGCGGCGAGCGGGGCGGTGATGGCGCTCGGGCTGGTGATCATGGCGCTGAGCCACAATTTGCCGCTGTTTCTGTTCGCCTGGCTGATTATCGGCGCGGGCATGGCGATGGGCCTGTATGACGCGCTGTTCGCCACGCTGGGCACCTTATATGGCGGCCAGGCGCGTGGCGCGATTACCGGTATTACGCTGATTTCAGGATTCTGCACCTCGCTGGTGTGGCCCGGCATCGCGCTGCTGATCCACTGGCTGGAGTGGCGCGGCGCCTGTCTGGCTATTGCCGCGCTGCTGTGTCTGGCGGTGCTGCCGGCTTACCTGTATGCGCTGCCAGCGCCGCGCACGCCATCCATACCAAAAGCCACGCAACAGCATACCGCACAGAATTCGCTGGCCCCCACGCTGTTCTGGCTGCTGTGCAGCATCTTTACCCTCGCGTCGGTGATCATGACGGCGATATCGGTGCAGTTGATTACCCTGCTGCAGGCGAGCGGGCATTCGCTGAGCGCCGCGCTGGCGATCAGCACGCTGCTGGGGCCGTGCCAGGTGGCGTCGCGCATTGTCGATATGACGTTCAAACGCGGCCATCCCATCTGGACCACTTTCTTCTCGGTCGGACTGGTGGCGCTGGGATTACTGCTGCTGGCCTGTTATCCCGCGTGGGCGCTGCTGAGTATGGTGCTGTACGGTGCAGGAAATGGCTTGCGGGCTATCGTGCGCGGTACGCTGCCGCTGGCGATGGTAAAACCGGAAGAGTACGCCATTGTGGTTGGCCGCATGGCGCGACCCGCGCTGATTGGTCAGGCGCTCACACCGCTGATTGGCGGATATATTTTCCAGCATTCCGGTGCGCAGGCTACGCTGTGGCTGTTATGTGCGCTGGCGCTGATCAACGTGCTTTTGGTGGTGGTGCTGAAGCGGAAATTGCCGGCAGGCGCTCCGGAATCCGCAGGTTGAAATCGCCACTGACGGTTAACGGGCAGAGATGGCCGCTGCTGCGCTTTAGTGGCGATCCGTCAGATATTGCAGCAGGCAACACAACGCGCTTAACAGCAGAGTGCAGCCAGCCGAGACAACGAAAGGCAGCGGTGCCATCCGTACGCATTGCCATAAGGTTGGCGCGTTCAGGCAGCTGGTTGCCGCCGTAACGATGCCCACCGTCAGCGGGAGAACGGTCAGCAATAACGCGCCGACGACCGGGGATAATACAGACATTATTTCGCGCCTCGAAAATAGTAACGGCGCGCATTTTGTGCAAAAAATAGCAAGGGAATCATGACCCGGATCAATATTATTCCTTTCAGAAGACGGTTTATCAACCCTGACGCCGCCTCCTTCGCCGGTGTGTTTTGTTTCTTACACAGAAACAATGGCTTGTTTGAAGGTCGGTTGCGCAGACGGCGCACCACGCGTGCAGAAATAATCGTCCCTTTGTCACAACGTCCTTTGCCAGCCCGCAGCTACAGCGGTGGGGGCAAAAAAGTGACACGTCACGCATATTGTTGCGCAAGGCTCAGAGTGCTAAAGCGGTCAGCGGCATGTCCTGCTGGGATATTTTTATCTAAATTCAATATCTTAAGTCGATATCAAGGCGGGTAATAGCGCAGGTTAGTCACGGGCGGAAAGCATTTTCGGTATTCTAAAAAGCAACAGTGTTTGTTATATTTATTGCTCATTGATTATTCACTGCCGCGGTATGAAAACAAGAAGATAGGCCGCAACTCAGGAAACAGAAATGCTAGATTACCGCTTCCCGACAGCTTTGCAGATGGTTTTGAGCGTAGCGATGGCGGAGCAATTGGGTAAACGCTCGACCAGTGCCATTCTGGCGTACGGTCTTGAAGCGAACCCCAGTTTCATTCGGAAACTCATGGTTCCTTTAACGCGCGATGGCATCATTGTCTCGACGCTTGGCCGTACCGGCTCGATCCATCTGGGTCGTCCGGCCGCTGAGATCACGCTGCGCGATATCTACACCTCAGTGATTGAAGACAAAAAACTGTGGGCGTCGCGCCCCGATGTCGCACCGCGCTGCCTGGTCAGCGCCAACCTGTGCTGGTACTTCAAATCGATCGCGGAGCAAGCGGAAGAGGCGTCGCTTAAAGTGCTGGAAACACGCACCGTCGCCGATGCCCTTAACGAGCTGAAAAAGCACGATACCAGCAACTGCGAACCGCTGCCTGACCTCGAAATCGCCGAACTCTGCAAAAAAGACCGCTAACCTCCCGTGCGCATCGCTGATGCGCACCTTTCCATTCCGCTTCTGCACGCGCAATCTACCCCTGTAAATCCTGTGAAATCCCGCTGCTGTGCTCTGGCGCAGAGGCACGCTGTTGCTGTGTAACATCGTCATGCTGCGCCAGGCAAAAAAAATCCGGGCACGATGGCCCGGATGGGTTTTACTCCTTAGCGTTTACACCGTCTGCGTTTCCACCGCCGGCTGCTGTTTGCGCGTCACCAGCTTACGCAGCGTCACGTAGAACACCGGCGTCAGGAACAGGCCAAACAGCGTAACCCCCAGCATGCCCGAGAACACGGTGATGCCGGTGACGCCACGCACTTCGGCGCCCGCACCTTCGCCCAGAATCAGCGGCACGGTGCCGGCGATAAAGGCGATGGAGGTCATGACGATGGGGCGCAGACGCAGGCGACAGGCTTCCAGCGCCGACTCCACAATCCCTTTGCCCTGCATCTCCAGTTCGCGGGCGAACTCGACGATCAGGATGGCGTTCTTACATGCCAGCCCCATCAGCACCACCAGACCAACCTGGACAAACACGTTGTTATCGCCGCCGGTCAGCCACACGCCGACCAGTGCGGATAGCATCGTCACCGGTACGATCAGGATCACTGCCAGCGGCAGCGTCCAGCTCTCATACAGCGCCGCCAGTACCAGGAACGCCAGCAGCACCGCCACCGGGAACACGATAAACGCGGTGTTGCCCTGGGTTGCCTGCTGATAGCTCAGGTCGGTCCATTCGATATTCATGCCGTTCGGCAGCACCTGGCTGGACATCGCCTCGAGTTTCTCCATCGCCTGCGCGGAAGAGAGCACGCGCGGATCGGCATCGCCAATCAGGTCGGCCGCCGGATAGCCGTTATAGCGAATCACCGGGTCCGGACCGTAGGTGGTGGTGATGTTCACCATGCTGCCAATCGGCACCATCTCACCGCGATCGTTACGGGTGCGCAGGTTCGCGATATCCTGCACGCTGTCGCGGAAATCCCCGTCAGCCTGCGCCATCACACGCCAGGTACGACCAAACTTGTTGAAGTCGTTGACGTAAGACGAACCCAGATACACCTGCAGCGTCGTGAACAGATCGGTCAGCGATACGCCCTGTGCTTTGGCTTTGTCGCGATCGACCTGCACATCCAGCTGCGGCACGTTGGCCTGATAGGAGGAGATCGGGAACATCATGCCTGGCGTCTGCATCACCGCACCGGACAGGGTATTAATCGCGGTTTGCAGTGCGCCATAGCCCAGGCCCGCACGGTCCTGCACATACAGCGAATAGCCCGATCCCTGGCCCAGACCGAGGATCGGCGGTGGCATGATGGAGAAACCGAAGCCCTGCTGGATTTTGGAAATTTTCGCGTTGATCTCAGCATTGATTTCCGCCGCAGTGCGGCTGCGCTCGCTGAACGGCTTCAGACCGAAGAACACCGTGCCGGTATTGGGCGTATTGGTGAACTGCAGCGCATTCAGGCCGGGGAAGGCTACGGAGTAGGCCACGCCTTCGGTGTTCATGCCGATTTCGCTCATCTTACGAATCACTTCATCGGTACGCGCCAGCGATGAGCCTTCCGGCATCTTCACGCCACCAATCAGGTACAGCTTATCCTGCGTCGGAATAAAGCCACCTGGCACGGTATGGAACATAAAGCCGGCACCGGCCAGCAGCAGCACGTACACGCCAAACACCGCACCGCGCCGGCGCAGGGTTTTGCCGACCATCGATTCATAGCCGTCTGAGCTGCGCTGGAAGAAGCGGTTAAACGGCCGGAACACCCAGCCCAGCAGGCGATCGATCAGGCGCGTCGGCAGGTCCTTCGGCGCACCGTGCGCCTTCAGCAGTTTCGCCGCCAGCGCCGGAGAGAGCGTCAGCGAGTTAATCGCCGAAATCACCGTCGAAATGGCAATGGTCACGGCAAACTGCTTATAGAACTGACCGGTTACGCCCGAGAGGAAGGCCATCGGCACAAATACCGCACACAGCACCAGCGCGATGGCGATAATCGGCCCGGAGACCTCGCGCATCGCCTGGTGAGCCGCCGCCACCGGTGTTAAGCCCTGTTCAATGTTCCGCTCGACGTTCTCCACCACCACGATGGCGTCATCGACCACGATCCCAATCGCCAGCACCAGCCCGAACAGACTCAGGGTATTGAGCGAAAAGCCCAGCAGGTAGAGCACGCTGAAGGTACCGACCACCGACACCGGCACGGCCAGCAGCGGGATGATCGAGGCGCGCCACGTCTGCAGGAACAGAATCACCACCAGCACCACCAGCACGATGGCTTCGAACAGCGTCTGGACCACGGCGCGGATCGAGTCACGCACGAAAACCGTCGGGTCATAAGGCGCGGCCCACTGCACGTCATCCGGGAAGCGCGTTGCCAGCTCGGCCATCTTGGCGCGTACCGCATTTGACAGGTCGATGGCGTTTGCGCCCGGCGACTGGAAGATACCGATACCAACCGCATCCTTGTTGTTCAGCTGCGAACGCAGGGCATAGCTGCCGGAGCCCATCTCGATGCGCGCCACGTCACGCAGGCGCACCAGCGTGCCGTCATCGGCGGTTTTCAGGATGATGTTGCCAAACTGCGCCTCATCTTCCAGCCGCCCCTGGGTGTTGATCGACAGCAGAAAATCGCTCTCTTTCTTCGTCGGCTCTGCGCCCAGCTGCCCGGCAGAAACCTGCACGTTCTGCTCCTGCATGGCGCTGACCACGTCGCCGGCGGTCATGCCGCGCGCCGCCACTTTGTTCGGGTCGAGCCAGACGCGCATCGCGTAATCACCGGCACCGAAGATCTGAATCTGGCCGACGCCCGGCAGGCGCGCCAGCTCATCTTTCACCTTCAGCGTGGCGTAGTTACGCAGATAGAGCGAATCGTACTTGCCGTGGGGCGAGAACAGATGCACCACCAGCGTCAGGGTAGGTGACTGCTTCTGGGTGGTCAGGCCGAGCTGACGCACCTCTTCCGGCAGACGCGCTTCAGCCTGTGCCACGCGGTTTTGCACCTGGACCTGCGCCTGATCGGGATCGGTTCCCGGGCGGAAGGTCACGGTGGTAACCAGCACGCCATCTGAGCCGGCCACCGACTTCATGTACATCATGTTTTCCACCCCGTTGATCGCTTCTTCCAGCGGCGTTGCCACCGAATCAGCAATCACTTTGGGGTTGGCACCGGGATATTCTGCGCGCACCTGCACGCTGGGTGGTACCACGTTGGGGTATTCACTGATCGGCAACAGCGGAATGGCGATCAGTCCGGTGGTAAATATCAAAATCGACAGCACCGCGGCGAAAATCGGTCGGTCGATAAAAAAGCGGGAGAAATCCATAACGGGCAGTCTCGATTATTATTGATCGGAGCGCATGGCCACCGGCTGCGCTTTTACCGGCATACCGGGCATGAACACTTTCTGCAGACCGTTGACAATGACCTTGTCACCTGGCTTCAGACCCTGCTGCACAATACGCAGGCCGTTAGCCAGATCGCCCAGTTGAACATCGCGGCGTTCGGCTTTGCCCTGCGCATCAACCACGTAAACATATTTACGATCCTGGTCGGTCAGTACCGCGCGGTCGTCGACCAGCAGCGCGTTAAATTCTGCGCTGCCCGGCAGCCGCACGCGAGCAAACAGGCCTGGGGTAAACTGACGCTGCTGATTGTCGAGCGTGGCGCGCATGCGAATGGTGCCGGTGCTGGCGGTCAGCTGGTTATCGAGAAAATCGACAGTGCCGCGGTGCGGATAGCCCTGTTCGCCGGTCAGCGCAATCTCTACCGGCAGCGAACCGCGGTTCTGGCCCTGACGCGCCATCGCCTGGTACTGCAGATAAATCGCTTCGTCGACGTCAAAGTAGACATACATGCGGTCCTGCGAAACCAGCGTGGTGAGAACGCTGGCGCTGTCGCCGGCGGTCACCAGGTTACCGGTGGTGATCATCGCCCGGCTGGCGCGACCATCAATTGGCGCGGTGACGCGGGTAAAGTCGAGGTTCAGCTGCGCCATATCGACTGCCGCCTGGGCGGCCAGCACGCTGGCCTGCGCCTGACTGGCGGTCGAACGCCGCTGTTCCCACTCTTCGCGCGACACCACCTGGGTGCCGATCAGCTTGTCGGTACGGGCCGACTCGCTGCGGGCCAGCGCCGCCTGGCTCCGCGCGCTGGCCAGTTCGGCCTGCGCCTGCTCCAGCGTGGCGCGGTAGGTGCGGTCATCAATGGTAAACAGCACCTGACCTTTCTTCACCTCATCGCCTTCGCGATAGTTAACCTGATCGATATAGCCCGAGACGCGCGGACGCAGCTGCACGCTCTGCACCGCTTCAATGCGGCCATTGAAGCTATCCCACTGGCTGACTTTTTGTTGCACCACCTGCGCGACACTCACTTCGGGCGGAGGCGGCGGCGCATTTTGCGCTACACCGCGATCACAACCGGCCAGCAGGCTTCCCAGCAACATCACTCCTGACAGGCTTACGGCCCGACGAACCCCATATGTTTGCAGATGCATTGTTGTTATTCCGCGTTGGTGAAAAAGAAAGGAGACGTACGAAAAATCTGCAACTTTTAAGATTGCATTAAAACCACAGGAGTGTAGGCTTGGGCGAACTGCATCTGCAAGAATATCTGATACACTTTATGTGCGGTTTTGATCAATTCGTAACAGGTAGCGAAAGCCCCTACGGCGAGTGCGGCATTTAATGCAATAATAAAACTTGCATTAAGTGCGATAGTCAGTCACCCTTAAAGTGTAATTGCAACTGATACTGATACTGTTCGCCATGGCGACGGGAGAGAATGGGATGATGAGCGACGCTTTTATTCACGATCTGATCGACTGGATTGATAACAACATTGAAGCACGTCTGGATCTGGACACCGTAGCGGGGCGCGCCGGCTATTCGAAGTGGCACCTGCAGCGCATGTTCAAAGAGCACACCGGCTATCCGCTGGGTGAGTACATCCGGGCCAAGAAGCTGAAAAAATCGGCCGACCGCCTGACCACCACCAACGAACCGATCCTTAACGTGGCCATTTCGCTGGGCTTCGATTCACAGCAGTCGTTTAACCGCAGCTTCAAGCGCCAGTATGGCGTGGCACCGGGCGCATGGCGTCGTCACGCCGCGCACACCCCGAGCGCGATGCAGCAGTAAACCTCCGCCAGGGCCAGCCATGCTGGCCCGCGTTTTTCCCCGCCTGAAACCTGCTATTATCGGCGTCCTGCTTTTCAGGATGTCACTATGTCGAAAAAACTCTGGATTGGATTACTGTTTGCGCTGGTGGTTTGCTGGATCGGGCTGAAGCCCCATCTGAGCGGTACTGCGCCGGAAAAACAGACGGATATTGCGCAACTGACCGATGCACATCGCGTGGCGCGCTGGCTCCAGCAGCATCACCGTTTGCCTGATTTTTATCTCACCAAAAGCGCGGCACGTCGTCAGGGCTGGTACCCGGCGCAGGGTAACCTGTGTGAGGTGTTGCCAGGGCGGGCGATTGGCGGCGATCGCTTCAGTAACCGCGAACGGCGGCTGCCGATGCAGGCGGGGCGCCAGTGGTATGAGGCGGACGTCAATTATAACTGCGGCCACCGCGATGCCGATCGTCTGCTTTACTCTTCTGATGGGCTGATCTTTCTCACCACCGATCACTATCGCAGCTTCACGCCGCTACCCTGACTATGCTGACACTCCATTTTGATTTTCGCACGCTGGGCACGCGCCAGGCCTTTTATCAGGCGCTGGTCGATCAGAGCGGCTGCGGTGAACGCTTTGGTTACAATCTGGATGCGCTGTGGGACTGGCTGACCGGCGGTATGGCGCTGCCGGCAACGCTGCATCTGGAGCATGTCGCCGAGGTCAGCACCAGCGCGGAGTTTGCCCCAGTGCTGGCGCTGCTGGAAGAGGCGGTGCAGCAGCTGGCAGGCGAGCTGCGCCTGATTACACACTGACTACGCGTGCAGCGGCAGCAGCATAATCGCCAGCGTCTGGCGTGCGCTGGCCGGCAAATCGCCGCCGCCGGTGTAGCCGTTATTTTCGACGATCAGCGAATTTAATCCCACCAGCCAGTCATAAATGTAATAGGCGGTGTGGTTAGCCGGCGCGGCAGACAGCCGCGTCAGACGCTGGCCTGACGAAAAGCTGACGCTGGGCGCCGGTGGGCGGGCGAAAATCGGGCTGCCGCGATTGACGCGACTCTGCGGCCGTTCACGTTCATCCCGCTGCAGGAAGCCGAGCCAGGCGACAAAGTCACCCAGCACCGTCATGGCACGCGACACCTGGCGATCGGTGCGCGCTTCATGGGCACTGGCCTGCGTCTCTGTTTCGTTCAGCGCGCTTTGCAGTTTGCTCAGCACCTGCAGACGGAAGCTGGCGGTGATGAGCTCCTCCACCAACAGTTCCAGCGTCGGCTTATCAACGTTGAGCAGCGCCAGCAGGCTCTGGCTCTCCGGCAGCTGACGCAGGTGCGCCAGCCACAGCGCGAACACCTGCTGAGGAAACTGCTGATCGCGCTGGCCGCTGCTGCTGCGCGGTTCGGCGGTGGTTACCGGCTCATCGTTAAACAGGTCAAACTCAAAACCAATACCAAAATAGCTCTGCTCCACCGCGGCCGGCTGACCGCCGGTGGACGGCGTGCTGCCGTGGCTCTGACTCAGCCACAGCTGGCGCACCGCTTCGCGCGACGGCTGCAGACGCTCAAGCAGCTCGCCGTGCAGGCCGGTGCGATGCTGTAAACACTTCAGCAGCGTATCGGCGATGGCCTGTTTCCGCGCGGCCTGTTCCGGCGTGGCGCTGGCTTCGGTCCACGGCTGCAGACGCTCCTCCAGTTTCTGCTGCAGCGTGCTGAGCTGCAGCGCCAGCCGGTCGCGCCGTGCCTCCGGCTGCATCTCATCCTGCAGCCAGCTGCTCATACGGTCGACGCCAGCGCGATCGCGCGCCAGCATTGAGCCCCAGCTCTGGCCAGGCTGACCAATCTGCCGCTGTACCGCTTCATCGACGTTGATTTGCGACTGCTGATAGCGCGCATCGTGCGGCGTAATCGCCCAAATCAGGCGCGGCTTGTCTGTGCTGGCCGTCGCGCTCTGTTGCAGTTGCCACTCGCGCAGCGCGCTGGCGGCGAGATCCGCATCCTGACGCTGACTGGCGGCGGTACAAATCAGCATTAAATCGATGCCCTGACGGGCGGCATAGAAGCCCGGCAGCAGGGCACGTTTCTGTTCCAGCAGACTGGCGCGCAGCGCATCACGCGCCTGCAACCTTGCGCGCTCGTCCTGCTGATCGCGGTCGGCGGGCGTGCCCGGTGCGGGCAGTTCCAGCATATCGGCTTCGTCATACAGCGCCTGACGCGGCGTCGAACTGAGCGGCAGGGTGATTTCCAGCGTCAGCAGCGCCAGCCAGCCGAGCGGTACTGACTGCGGTTTGCCCACGCGGTTGGCGACAACCGGACACACTTCAATCAATTCGTTCAGGTCGGCGTCATGGCCGATGAGCTTTTCAGCGGGCAGCGAGGCGTCATCCACCAGCAGGCTGAGCGGTGCCAGCACGCGCGGCGCGTGCCGCAGCTGATGGCGCAGATGCAGCAGGCTGCGCAGGGTTTCATTCAGCGCCGGACGCTGCGGCCACAGCAGCGCAAACAGCTGCACGCGGTCGTCTACGTTGAGCCACGGTGCCAGCTCAATCGCCTGCGGCCAGAAATGACGGTCCAGCACCTCGGCGTGGTCGGGCTGGCGGCGATGCCACGCCCACAGCGTCACCAGCGCGTCGCTGTCGAGGCCGGGCTGCATCTCGCTCTGGCGATGGCGCTGCAGGCGCTGCAGCGCGGCATCAATCGCCGCGCTGTCCGGCTGGGTTTCCGCGCTGGCACAGGCCAGCATCAGACGAATCAGCTCGGCTTCGCTCAGCAGCGTCATCTCCAGCGGCCACGCACCAGACTGCGCTTCACGCTGATGGCTGAAACGGGTGGCGATGGCAAAATCGAGATTGCCGGGATTGATGTGCTGAAAATAGTTCAGGGTTTTGTCGCCGAGGCGGGCGATCAGCTGGCCCTGCGCGTCGCCGACCATTTCACTCAGCAGCCAGGCTTTACCCGCCTGCGACTGACCAAACAGCGCCAGGGTAACCGGCCGTGCCAGCTGTCGCGCCAGCGCGTGGCTCTCAACGCGGGCGCGACGCAGCTGGAGCCGCAGCGTATCGGCTTCCAGCGCCAGACGCGGCGAGTGCGCCTGGTGGCTCTCCACCCAGTTCAGCGCTCCGTCAACCGTCTCCTGCAGCAGGCCCAGGCGTTTAGCAGGCGTCGCCGGCGTGGCTTTTTTGGCAGTTCTCATCGTTTACACACGCTCCCGCTGTCGATCCAGTATTGCGCATTGGCGTTGCCGGTGGCCGACAGCGTATTCAGTTTCAGACTCAGTTGCTCCAGCGGCACGCGCGTGCCATCGTCCATGCGCGCCTCGCTCAGCACCAGCCGCTCCGGGCCGAGATTATCCGGGCCCGGTTGTACCGCCAGCCTGATGCGCAGCACGCTTTCGCCCGCTACCTGGCGCGCCAGCTGCGGATCGGTAATGCTCAGGCTGTAGAGCGGTGTCGCCGGCCAGCGGTCGTTCTCCAGCTGGCGGAAACCGAGGCAGACGTTACCGCGAATGCGGAAGCTGCTTTTACGGTCCAGCGCGAAGCTGTGGCTGTCGAGATCAATCTCGCTGTAGCACAGATTGTCATCGCTCAGCGTGGCGTTTTCATCCAGCACGCCAAGATAGCGAATGGTCGAGTAGGGTTCAAAATCGCCGGCGCGGAACCAGAAGCTGCTGAGACGCAGATCGAGTGCCAGCAGACACAGCATGGCACCGACCGCCGCGGTGGATTTCGGGTTATCAATGCGTCCCTGTTTGTTGAACGGATACCAGTCGCTGGTGTGATACCCCTCCAGCGACAAAATGCGGCTGCCCGGCAGCGGCTGCAAATGACGCACCAGCGCCTGAATGCCCGGGAAGCGCGACGGGCGACCGGTCAGCAGCAGCACATCGCACTGATAGAGGGAAACCACTTCGCACATGGCGCGCAGCGCCGGGATGATCGCCATCCGGTGCTGCAGGAACTCAGCATGCAGCTGCGCCATGCTCACCACCAGCGGCACGTCAAGCAGATCGAAACGGCTGTCGCCGCCGAGCGTGCGCTGAATCTCTCCGTTGACAAACGCCAGCACGCTGCTGGCTGGCTTCTGCGGCACCAGCTCGCCAAACAGCGCGTTAATTTCGCTGTGGCTGTCGAGCGGATTCCAGTTTTCATAGCGCTCCAGCACCGCCTGCGCCAGCGGAATAAACAGCTGCAGGGTGACCTGCTGACGCAGCGTGGCCTGACCGTCCATGCGGCTGTCGTGTCCAAACAGCTTGTTCATCAGCGGTTCCGCCAGCGCCAGGCCGGCTTTTTGCAGACTCTGCTGTAGCGCGGGCAGGATCCACAGCTGAATCACGTCCAGCAGAATGTCATCGCCGGCCACTTTAAACCCTTCCCGGAACAGCAGGCGCGGGGTGATTTTCACGTTGTTGCCCTGACCATCATCCAGACGATACTGGGTGATGGCGAGGTCGGTGGTGCCGCCGCCGATATCAATCGAGGCGATGCGCAGGCTTTTGCCCGGCAGCTCATCCGCTTCGCGCGGGCGATCCGGGCGCGCCATGCTGCTGAAGAAATCTTCCGCGCGACCGGCAAAGTTCACCTGGGTTTCGTTGAACAGCCACACCATCTGACCGCAGGTGGCTTCATCCCACTCCATCTGCACATCCGGTACCGGCCGCAGGCTGTGCGCCTGGCTGGCGGCGTCAAACGCGGCGTCGGCCGGATGCCAGCCTTCGGCTTTCCACACCAGCGCGATGGCTTCCTGCATGCGGCGACGGAAAATTTCCCGCTCCGGCTTCGGCATGGCCGACGGCAGCGTCAGGATCACATGCCGCAGCTGGCGCGGCGCCTGGCTTTGCGGCATACGCTGGCGCTGGGCCACGCTGTTCATCTGCATCATGGCCTGCGCCAGCAGCTCACACAGCATAAAGGTCATCAGCGAGCTGCGGCTGTAGCTGGCAGAAAACACCGGCAGGCGGTCATCTTCCGGCAGGGCATGCAGCGGCTGCCCCTCATCGTTGAGCAACAGGGTAAACGGCAGCGCGGTGGCCTGCGGCTCGTCGCTGCCGCCGCTGGCGTTGAAGCGCCAGCCGGGCTGATAACGCGCTTCGTCCCATAAGTAGCGGCGCGGGCTGGAGAGGCCGGTGCTGCCCTCAGTGCCGGCGCGCTGCAGCGCCAGGCGGCTGGCTTCGCGACCGACGCGGGTCAGTGAGGGCCACATAAACGCGTTTTCACGACCGCTCTCCAGGGAGAAGTTGGCTTTGCCAAAGTGCGTCTCGGCAAACTCCAGTCGGCTGTCGAACAGCTCGTTGTAGACCTGGTGCGGCTGCGACAGATCGCGCAGCTGCAGCTCATAGGTCTGGCGCAGGCCGTTGCTCTCTTCGGGGTGATCTTCCACCAGAATGCCGCAGGTATGCGAGTTGCCGACGTCGAGAATGATATCCACGTTGACCGCCGGCGTTTGCGGTGAGGCCGCCTGGATAGTGATTTCTGCCAGATCGAGCTGTTCGCCCAGCAGTTCCAGCACGTTGAGATAGTGCGCCTGATATTCAAATTCGCGCAGCGCCTGGTTTACTTCCTGCTCGCGGCGTGATTCCAGCGCATACACCTGCTGGCTGAACGTCTCGCGCAGCCAGCCGTCAACCCAGGTGAGGTCGAGGAACTCGCCCAGTTCATAGTTGTGCCACGCCAGCGCAAAGCTGACGCCGTTCTGCGCATCGGCTTTGCTCAACCCCAGCTGCTCACCGCCGTCCGTGTCGGCCACCAGGCGCGTATCGAAGGCGAGGGTGATGCGATGGGTATTGCCCGCCGCGTCGGGCTGGCTGAGCGGCGCAAGGCGCAGACGCGCCCAGTTATCCGGGCCACCGATGAAACGACGGCCACTGGAACAGCGCAGCACCGGCAGCGGCAGCCACTGCCCGGCCAACAGCGTCAGGGAATCGGCCAGCGCGATATCTGTTTCCGGGCGCACCACCTCAGCGGCACCGCCATCCTGCGGATAGAGCAGAAACTTGCCGCTGTTGCCATCAACGTTGAGACGCAGCAGCGGGCCGTTGGCGGTCTGGCGCACAAACTGCCGCCGCGCCTGTAGCGCGGGCAGGCGCAGACCAAAATCAAGAAACTGCACACCGCTGTCTTCGATCAGCGTGATTTTCTGTTTGTCATCAATCAGGGGAGCCAACATGGTTACTTACTCTCACGCTTAATCGTCAACGGGAACACCTGATCGGCGCCATACTGCGCCGTACAGCTGGCAATGCCATCACCGGCTTTGCACACCAGCTCCGGCATGCGATAGCGTGATTTATCGCTGCAGCTGGCAGTATAGCGGCTGCGCACTACCATGGTGCCGGCGCTGGTCATGGCGGCGGTGACATCGGCTTTACAGCGAATATTGTCGCCCTGGGTAATCACTGCGCTGCCTTTACCGTTGCGGATCTGATAGCGCAGACTCGGCGGCTTGCCGGTCGGCAGATTGGTCTGACGCAGCGTCACGCGCCAGGTACCATTGATAAATTTCACCGAGCCGAGGCGCGCGTCATCGGTCGTCATCACCAGATCGTCCGCTTTGGCCGGTTCGGTATGTTCAGCTACGACCTCCGGCGGTGCCGGTGGGGCAGCCGGTGCCGGCGCAGGCGTCACCGTCGCACTGCTGTGCGGCAGCGTGGCGGCCAGCGTCTGTGCTTTCGCCAGCATCGCCGGGGCAAGCACGGGCGCGGCGCTGACCACAGGCGCGGTTTCGGTTTCTGCCGGCTGGACCGGCGCGTCGTGTAACCAGAAGGCCACGCCCGCTGCGGCGGCAGCGGCCAGAGGCAGCACCAGCAGCAGCGGGCGCAGTGCGGATTTCTTCCGCGCGGGCGCGTCGGCGACAACGCTCAGCGGTGCGGGTGCGGGTGCGGCCTGTGGTTCGGGTTCCGCCAGCCGTTCCGGCTCGGGCTCCGCCACAACGGGGGCCGCAACCGGTTCAGGCGCGGCAGCCCTTTCTGGCTCCGGCGCGGGCACCACCAGCGGCGGCAGTTCTTCATCAAGGCTGTCGCGCAGGCAGGCCAGCGCATCATCACGCGTGCGCGCCTGCGGGTCGACAAAGCCCCAGAAGGTGATCACCGGCTTGCCATCCACCAGATAGACGTATTGCTGATCGGGAAACTGCAGCGTCTTTGCCAGCAGCGCCCCAAACAGGCGCATCGCCGGATTGTCGGCATCCCGGGCGCGCAGGCTGAGCGCCTGCAAATCCTGCTGATTAAGGGTGAGCTGATCCAGCGCCTGACGCTTTTCGCGATCGCTGGCCGCCAGCCAGGATTTCACTTTGCCGCTGAATGGCGCGTACCAGTCAAGGCGGTCACCGCGCTCGTTGGCCTGCGGGATCGCGAGGCAGTTGGCCAGTGTCGTCTGGCGGCGCAAACGTAATGTTTCGCGAATTTGCAGGGCAGAAGCCCAGACCGGCTGGCCGTTCTCCCCCAGAGCCAGTAACGCGTCGAGATTGCCGCTGCGCAGAAAAGTTTTTGCCACTCGTTGGGCCCTTATCGGTGGTTATCTGAAGCCAAACATCGGGTGTGATGGGCGATGGTAGTGATCTTAAGCCAAATGCGCCGCAATCAAACGGGGGAAAAAAGGGGGAAAACAGGGCGTTATTCCCCCCACGGTACGCGGGGTGGTGAAATGTTAACCGTTCCGGCGCGGGCTGAGCAGCAAATGGGTGAGGACGCCCCCGATCAGGCCCCAGAACGCCGAGCCGACGCCGAGCAGGGAGATGCCGCTGGCGGTGATCAGAAATGCCACGATGGCGCTGTCGCGCTGGGCCGGTTCCGCCAGCGCGCGCTGCAGGCTGCCTGCCAGCGTGGCCAGCAGTGCCAGACCGGCCAGCGTGGCGATCAGCACCGGCGGCAATGCGCTGAGCATCACGGCGATCAGCGCGCCGGTAAAGCCGGTCAGCAGATAGAACACGCCCGCCAGCGCGGAAGCCACCCAGCGGCGCGCCGGGTCCGGATCGACATCATCGCCCATGCAGATCGCGGCGGTGATCGCCGCAATACACACCGAAAAGCCACCGAACGGCGACAGCAGCAGGGCGATCAGGCCGGTCCAGCCGGTGAGCGCGGAGACCGGCGGCCGGTAGCCATGCGCCTGCAGCGTGGCAATACCGGGCGCATTCTGCGACGCCATGGTCACCAGGAAGTAGGGCAAGCCGACGCCAATCAGCGCGGCAGGATTAAAGTGCGGCATGATAAATTCCGGCACGCTCAGCGTTAGCGCATGAGGCGGAAAGTGAATGGCGCGCTGACCCAGCGCCACCAGTACGCCTGTCACCAGCGCCAGCAGAATGGCATAACGCGGCAGCCAGCGGCGGCCCAGCAGCCACACCAGACACATGCTGCCGCACAGGGCAAAATGATCCTGTAAGCCGCTGAAGGTGCAGATGCCAAAACGTAGCAGAATCCCCGCCAGCATCGCGGCCGCCAGCGACTGGGGAATGTGGTTCATCAGCCGGGCGAACAGGCCGGTCACGCCGCTCAGCACAATCAGCAGATTGGTCGCGACAAACACCCCGACCACTTCATTCAGCGTCAGGCCGTGCACGCTGGTGGCCAGCAGCGCGGCACCTGGCGTCGACCAGGCGGCGAGCACCGGCATCCGCGTCCACAGCGACAGGCCGAGTGACGCCAGTCCCATGCCCACGCCCAGCATTGACAGCCAGCCGCCAATCTGCGCCGGTGAGGCGCCTGCGGCCTGCGCCGCCTGGAAGATCAGCGCCGCGGTGCTGCTGTAGCCGACCAGCACGGCGATCAGGCCGGAAATCAGCATCGGAAAGGAAAAAGCCGGACGAACAGTCGCAGTGGTCATGGAATCACATCCTGTTGTGCGTTATAACGCACATTGTGGCACGCACGGTATGGCGCGCACAAGTGGTACACTGCGCGCCCGCTTTTCAGGAGAATTCATGGAAAATCTGCATCAACATCTCAGCCAGGCGCTGAAACAGCTGCGTCAGGCCAATGGCTGGAGCCTGACCCTGGCGGCGGCGCGCACCGGCGTGAGTAAAGCCATGCTCGGTCAGATTGAGCGCGGCGAGTCGAGTCCAACGATCGCCACGCTATGGAAAATCGCCACCGGCTTTAATGTGCCGTTCTCCTTTTTTGTGCAGAGCGGGGCGCAGCCGTCGGGCGACGTGGCGACCTTCAGCCAGCCCAATGCACAAATGCAGGTGAAGCCGCTGCTGCCGTATGACGCGCGTTTGCGCTTCGATCTGCTGGAAGTGACGCTGGCAGCGGGCGCGCAAAGCGATTCGTCAGCGCACGAAAGCGGGGTGATTGAGCAGGTGGTGGTGATGGAAGGTGAGCTGTTGCTGGGCATGGCGGGCAGCTGGCGTCGCCTGCAGGCCGGCGAGGCCAGCCAGTTCGCCGCCGATCAGCCGCACAGCTACCGCAATCCGCTGGCCAGCCCGTTGCGCTTTCATAGCCTGATACACTATTTGCAGCGCAGCTGAGCGGCGGGATGCACAATTACAAATTGATACGAAGGCAAACTACACAGTTTACCTTCGTATTTATATACTGCGGTCTCATCAGTAAAGGAGAAGGGCGATGAGCGAGCTGATTAGCGCCGCTGCCGCGTTACGCAGCATTAATGGCAAACTGATGCGCCGCCTGCG
Source organism: gamma proteobacterium symbiont of Axiagastus rosmarus (assembly GCF_059730925.1). Lineage (NCBI taxonomy): Bacteria > Pseudomonadati > Pseudomonadota > Gammaproteobacteria > gamma proteobacterium symbiont of Axiagastus rosmarus. The sequence continues at coordinate 2,229,536 of NZ_AP035925.1, read as the reverse complement.
TGAATCGGCCCCGCCGGGCGATCTCACCTGGCCGCAGGTTTCCGTGCTGGGGTATCTGGTGCGCGACGGCGCAATGACGGTGACCGAGCTGGCCGCGCGCGAAGGGGTGCGCAGCCAGTCGATGAGTGCCACGGTCGCCAGCCTGCAGACGCTGGGGTTGGTACAGGGCGTGGCCGATGCGCAGGATGGCCGCAAAACCCGTTATCAGCCTACCGCTGCCTGCCTGCAGCTCATCGCCAGCAATCGCGCCCAGCGTGACGACTGGCTGCTGCACAGTATCAGCAGCCTGCTCAGCCCACAGGAGCAGCAAACGCTACTGGCCGCCATTCCCTTACTGCAACGACTCGCTGACCACTAATTTGAGAGGACTCACCATGGCTGTCACCACGTTAGATGCCCAAACCGCCCTGATTGTCATCGACCTGCAGCACGGCATCGTCCGCCTGCCGGTTACGCCGCGCCATCCGGATGAAGTGATTGCACGCGCCACGCAGCTGACGCAGGCGTTTCGCGCGAAACAGCTACCGGTGGTGCTGGTGAACGTGGCGGGCGGCGCGCCGGGCCGCAATCAGCAGCCGCGCCACGATGCTGCTCTGCCGGCAGACTGGGCGGTGCTGGTGCCGGAAATGACACCGCAGCCGGGCGATATCAGCGTAACGAAAAAAACCTGGGGCGCGTTCCACAATACCGATCTGCACCAGCAACTGCAGCAGCGTGGCGTGACGCAGGTGGTGGTGTGCGGGATTGCCACCAGTATCGGCGTGGAATCCACGGCGCGTCAGGCGTACGAGCTGGGCTACAACGTCACGCTGGCGACTGATGCGATGAGCTGCCTGAACGCTGAAACCCACCACAACAGCATTGAGCGCATCTTCCCGCGCCTCGGCGAAACCGGCACCACTGACGAAATCCTCGCGCTGCTGAACTGATCTTTTCCCTTCAGGGCTGGTGCTGCCGGCCCTTATCTTTGCGGCTCCCTGAAGGCTGTCTGGCGATGCTGGATGTTAGGCTGGCGATGAATAGTTAATTTAATAAAAAATCAGCCCAAAATGTGAGCTTTAAAGTTGCACAGTAACCATTTTTATCAGGCTCATTACCACAAAAACCGCATATAAAAGTAATGAAAATATTGACAGGTAATAATAAGTGTCAAGCCACTTTGTTACGTTTACATCGATAGCATTAAGAAAGGTAGAAATAGCCGCCTGCTCTTTGGGTTGAAAAATAATTTTCTGGCCTTTTTTAAGCCTGGAGAAGAAGTAAGACATGCCAAAAGAGCCAAAAAAACCCATGGAGCCGTAGAATCTATACAGTGGTGGTAATTCGAATGCGCTGTCGAGATATTGCGATAACAAAGTGTTATATTTGCGTTTGTTAATTAAATAAATAATAAACTGTAGCGTAGTTATAAAGAAAGGGATGATCGCACATCCGAGAGCAACATAAGAAAGAGTCGTGTTCATGCTATTTCAACCATAGATCCATAAGATAATCACTTGCTGAGCTGGCAGCAGACCCTGCCACCAATGAACCTACAGCGGCGCAAGCAACCCCTCCGGCTCCTGCAGTGGCTATGCCTACAGCAAAACAAATACCGATACCAGCAGATGCACCCAGCGTCCCTCCAGTCATACCAGCAAATGTACCGCTGGCGAATTTACTATATTCTTTGAAGGCAGTTTTGCCACATTCACTCTCGCGTCCGCTGGTGCACGCGTTAACTACCTCATTAGTGGTGTTTGCAAATGAGAAACCGATACCAATAAAACCGCCCATCCTGAGAAAACGAGCCGCCCTGGCCGCATTCCCTACGTAATATGAATAGCCTGGAATTCCACCCATCCCAACGGTAGACCACTCATGCACAATAGATCTACTGGACAGGTTAAGCGCGCGTTTCATATTCTCGTATTGCTGAAACTTAACTGAATATCGAGCAAGATTACTAAGCACAGGTTTGTTGACCAGTTCTTTCAGCTGGTTCAACAACTGATTTCGCTCAATAAAAAATTGCTGGCTTATCAGTGTTCCCTGAGTGCGAAACTGGTTTTGATAACTTGCTTCGATTTTCTTAAGCGTCTGCTCAATGGCATTGAAGTATTTTTCACCAGCATCACCGACGGTTCCGAAAACCTTATCTCCAGCACTGGTTAGCGCAGCAATTATGCCGTAGTGTTTCTGCATAAAACCGGCCTCGTCAACGCTGACTCCGACCAGGGCGTTATTAGTGCGGGACTTTGCCTGTTTTAATGCTGTAAGTGCCTGCATGGTTAGAGGGGCCGGCGTCTCTGGGTCAGCAACAATCAGTATCTGTCCCGGCCTTAACCAGGGCGTGTCAGCGTTCAACTGCATAAACATGGTAACTGCTGGAGCACGGGTGTCGCGAAACAATTCTCTGGCCTGGTACTCCAGTGATCCAGCGCGTTCGACAACACAATATCCCGGGGCGATGTTACGTGTCATGAATCCTTTCTCCCTTACCTGACTAACATCCTGCACGCCTGACTGCAGCAAACAATATAAGTAATTCTATTGCGCGGCGCAAAATGTGTTGGCTAACAAATGTGGTGTGAGCGCTCAGATGCGTAAATGCGAAACCGGCACCACTGACGAAATTCTCGCGCTGCTGAACTGATCTTTTCCCTCCAGGGCTGGTGCTGCCGGCCCTTATCTTTGCTGCTCGCTGCCGCGGGTTATTCTGCTGCGCCTCGCTTTCCCTGCCGCCGTTGAGAGTTGGTTGTAACAGCGCTGGTTACTGTCACAGTATGCACAGCAACACGATAACCAATATTTAGCCTGACTTTACGTTTTTATTAACACCAGTGAGCAGCAGGATCGGGCAGAGCAGTACAGCGCTATTCTGCTGCAGGGAGGTAGGGATGCTAAAAAAATCAAACGTGCTTTATCTCATCGCCAGCCTGTTTTTTCTGGGCACCGGTATTACCTTAGGTCTGGTGCTGTCACCGTTAATTACCGCGGAAGTGAATGCCACGCAAAAGGAGGTTGATCTGGCGAAACAGCAGGCGCTATATAGCGGCGAGTTTGATCGCCATCAGCCGGGCAGTGATGCGCTTTACTGGGCCAGCGGTAAAGTCTATCTCAATGAAAATGTCATCGCCTTTGAGGGGGAAATTGCCCCCGGGGCACACTATAAAATTTACCTCACCAAAACTCAGGCGTTTGATCAGCACTCATTTCTGCAAATAAAACATCAGTCGGCGTTAATTGGCGATTTAAATAATTTTGGTGATTTTATTAAATCGCTGCCGGAAGGCATCGATCCGCAGGAATATTGTGCCGTGCAAATCTGGAGTGAGCAATTTTCGAAATTTGTCGGCTCAGCGCGTTATCGCACCTGAATAAGGCACCGACGTGCGCCGGTGCCCGCATGAGATTACTGGAAAGCGTAATTTAGCGTCAGGCCGACGCTGTAATTACGCCCCGGTGCGGGTTCGTAATACCGGCCATTGCTCTCATTAACGATGACCGAGCCGATATAGTGGCGATCGAGCAGATTATCCACGCGGCCAAACAGATCCAGCGTCCAGTTCTGCACCAGCCATTTATAGCCGCTGTTCAGTCCCACCACCGTATACGCCGGCGCTTTGACATCATTCTGGTCGTTGGCCACAATGTCGCTCAGGTAGCGCAGGTCGCCGCCGGCATACCAGCCTTGCTCCGGCGCGTAAGCCAGTCCGGCGTAGGCCATATTGCGTGCAATACCGGGGATGCGCTTGCCGTCACAGCTGTCGCTGCCGCAGGCGTTACTGCGGTAGCGCGCGTCGAGCAGCGTCCACGCGGCTTTCAGGTGCCAGTCATAGCCAAACTGCTGATCGAGCCCGAGTTCCAGGCCACGGCGGCGCGTCTCACCGGCGTTTTTGTAGCTGGTGCGGCCTTCGTAACTGCTGTCTGACACGATCTCGTTTTTGGTATCGGTCTGAAACAGCGCAGCGGTCAGCAGACCGTTGCCGAGGCGTTTTTTGCTGCCGAGCTCCACGGTATTGCTGGTGGCCGGCTGCAGGTTGAGATTGAGCCCGGCCTGATCCGCCGCGCGGTAGGAGAGTTCATTGAGCGTCGGCGTTTCAAAGCCGCGACCGGCGGAAACATAGGCGTTCCAGCCATCATCAATCGCGTATTTGAGCGAGGCCGCAGGCAGCCAGCGGTGATAGCGGCGATTGCCGCTGTCATCCGGATCGCTGGCGGTCACGTAATAGTCGTTAGCATCGAAATTGACCGTGCTGAAGCGCACGCCGGCGTCCAGCGACCAGCGATCGCTCAGCTGCCACGCGGTCTGCAGATAGGGATCGAGGTTCCACATCAGGTTGCGCTCGTTGCGGCGCAGATCACCCTGCACGCCGTAGTCGGTGGCGCCGTCACGGCGGGTGAAATTCTGATAGCCTTTGCGCTTCTCGCTCATGGTTTCATAGTCGAGGCCGCCGGTCAGGGTCACCGGCAGCGTCAACAGCGTCGCGCGGTGCGTCCAGCGCGTATCAATGCCCTGGTAGTGGCGCGCCAGTGAAATGACACCACCGGGATAGCCGGCTTTCAGCTGGGTCGCCAGCGGGATGGACTGATACTGGGTGGTTTCGCGCTCACCGGCATAGAGCATCACGCTGAGATCGTCGTTGTCGCTCATCTGGCGCTGGTAGTGCAGACCCGCCTGGGTCTGATCAACGGTTTTGCGCGCGTTGTACAGCGTGACGTTGCTGGCCACCTGGCGCGGATTATCATGCCACTGATCCGGCGTCAGGCCGCCCGGATCCTGCGCCTCGACGTGAACGCTGTTGAACAGCAGTGTCAGGGTGCTGACATCGTCAATGCGCACGCCCAGTCTGGCATTGCCGAGGTTCTTCTGCGCGACGCTGTGGTCGCGATAGCCGTGCGTGGTGAAGCGCGAAGCCGACACCGTATAGTTAACATCGCCGGCATGGCTGCCATCACCGGTGGCACCGCTCGCTTTCACGCTGTTGCGCCAGCTACCGTAGCTGCCGTACCAGCTGCTGGCTTCCAGCGTAGTCGGCTGCTGGCCGCGCTGGGTTTCCACATTGATCACGCCGCCCGATGCGTTGCCGTACAGCGCGGAAAACGGGCCGCGCAGCACTTCCACACGATCGATGGAACCGATATCGATATTCGAGGTTTGCCCCTGGCCATCCGGCATGCTGGCCGGAATGCCGTCGACGTACATTCTGATGCCACGCACGCCGAAGGTGGAACGCGAGCCAAAGCCGCGCACCGAAATCTGCAGGTCCTGCGAATAATTTTGTCTGTTTTGAATTTGCAGACCGGGCACGCTGGTGAGTTTTTCAGACAGGTTAACGCGCGGTGCGGCGTGGCGCATATCGTCGCCGCTGACAACGCTGACCGCCGCCGGGGTATCCAGCTCGGAGAGTCCACTGGCCGCGGGCGCGGCGCTTACCACCAGGGTATTGCTGGCATTGTCCGCCGCCAATAGCGGCAGCGGCAGGAGTGCAGGCAGCATCAGCAACGGCGCCTGTCGCAAAAGAGCAATTTTCATTTTAATAACCGTAAAAGACGTGAAATGAACCAATCGGGACATTTATCGCGCGTATGTTAATCGTTTTAGCGCGGGTTTGAAAAGCGTTAATAGTAGGGCAGAACCCTGTTAAGTGTGGCGTGAAAAATGTCCTTTCACCGCACCTCTGGCCTGGCTGTTAGCCCCAATTTCTGTCAGTGTGATCGTTTTGCCTGCGGTAAGAAGAAGGAGAAAACATGAGTCAGCAACCTGTAGTGGCGGTACTGGGATTAGGCGCGATGGGACACGCATTTGCCGCCAATCTGTTGAAGAAGGGCTTTACCGTGCGCGGCTGGAACCGCACCCGTGCCAAAGGTGAAGATCTGGTGGCCGCAGGCCTGACGCTGAGCGACAGCGCCGCGCAGGCTGTGGAAGGCGCAGACGTGGTGATTGCCATGCTGGCGGACGGCGCTACCACGCGCGCCACGCTTAACCAGGTGCAGAACGCACTGCAGCAGGGGGCTACCGTGGCGCAGATGGGCACCATCGGTGTTGAAGCGACCGACGCGCTGATCGCCGGGCTGGCGGCCGCACGGCCGGACGTGGTGTTTATTGATGCGCCGGTCTCCGGTACCAAAGCGCCGGCTGAAAACGCGCAGATTCTGGTGATGGCCAGCGGCGACCGGCAGCGCGCCCAGGCGGCGGAGCAGGTGTTCGCCGCGATTGGTAAAGGGACGCAGTGGCTGGGGGCCGCCGGTGCCAGCTCGCGCATGAAGCTGGTGGTGAATAGCTGGCTGATTGGCCTGATGCAGAGTCTTGCCGAAAGCACCCGGCTGGCAGAGCAGTTGGGTTTCACTACCGACGATCTCTGGCAGGTGCTGGAAGGCGGTCCGCTGGCAGCGCCGTACGCCAAAATGAAACTCGGCATGATTGCCAGCGGCGACTTTACGCCGCAGATGCATCTGATCTGGGCGCTGAAGGATGCGCGGCTGGCGCTGGACGCGGCCGGCGACACCTCGCTGCCGGCGCTGGAAAACATCGTCGATGTCTGGCAGCAGGCGGTCGATGCCGGTTACGGCGAGCAGGATCTAGCGGCGGTTTATCAGTACCTGAAACGCTAAATGAGTCAGCGGCTCGACTTTGACTTCTCGCAGCGTCCGCTGGTGCCGTATGCGCATGATTACGCGCACGGCGATGCGGAGCCGTGGCACTATCACCACTGCGCGCAGCTGATCCATACCCTGAGCGGCGTGGTGAAAGTGGAAACGCAACACGGCAGCTGGATTGTGCCGCCCAGCCGCGGCGTGTGGCTGCCGGCCGGCACGCGTCATGCGCTGCACATCGTTGGCAGCGTGGCGGCGCGCACGCTGTTTGTCGATCCGCTGGCGCGCGCCGATCTGCCCGCCAGCTGTCAGGTGGTGCAGATATCGCCGCTGCTGCGGGAGCTGATTGTCAGCGCGCTCACGCTGCCGGAGCATTACGCGTCTGGCAGTCGCGCCGAGCGCATTTACGAGCTGATTCTCGATGAAATTCGCGTGATGGACGTGCTGCCGTTTGGCCTGCCACTGCCGCACAGCGACCGGTTGCTGGCGCTGTGCCAGCAGATTCAGCAGGTCCCGGGCGAGAGCTGGACGCTGGCGCGCGCGGCAGCGCAGCTGTGTGTGGCGGAACGGACGCTGGCGCGCCATTTCAGTCGCGAAACCGGTTTGCAGTTTAGCGACTGGCTGCGGCGTGCCCGGCTGAGCGTGGCGCTGACCCGGCTGGCACAGGGCGATACGGTGCTGGCCGTGGCGCTCGATCTCGGTTATGACAGCCCGAGCGCCTTCAGCGCCATGTTTCGCCGTGTGCTGGGCGTTACGCCAGCGAACTACTTTCCGGCGGCAGAAAAGCGCCCGCCGCGTTAAGCAATGCCTGCAGCGAGGCGCGCGTCACGTCATTATCAATACCCACGCCCCACGCACGCTCGCCACGCGGCGTGATGCAGCTGATATAGCACACCGAACGGCTGTCGCTGCGTTTGCCCAGCGTGTGTTCATGGTAATCCTCAATGGTTACGGCCAGATCGTAGCGCTGACGCAGCGCGGCCACCGCTGCTGACAGCAGTCCGTTGCCGCGCCCTTCCAGGGTCAGCTGCTGCGGACCCTGCTGCAGGCGCGCTTTAATCCGCGTCTCGCCCTGATCATCGCTATGGCTCTCCGACTGCAGCAGGCGACACCGCGGCTGTTGCAGGCCGTACTGCTGACAGAACAGCTGCCACAGCGCGTGGTGCGTCATCTCCTGGCCGTGAGCATCGGTCTGCTGCTGCACGCAGCGGCTGAAATCCTGTTGCAGGCCGCGCGGCAGTTGCAGACCGTGATTTTGTTCCAGCAGCCAGGCGGCACCGCCTTTACCGGACTGGCTGTTCACGCGGATCACTGCTTCATAGCTGCAGCCGATGTCCAGCGGATCGAGCGGCAGGTAGGGCATTTGCCATACCACTTCATTACGCGCGCTGCGTTCGGCAAAGCCTTTGCGAATGGCATCCTGATGCGAGCCGGAGAAGGCGGTAAACACCAGTTCGCCAGCGTAAGGATGGCGCGGATGGACCGGCAGCTGGTTACAGCGCGTCACCACTTCCAGCACCTCGCGCATATCGCTAAAGTCCAGCTCAGGCGTCACGCCCTGGGTATAGAGATTCAGAGCCAGCGTCACCAGATCGACGTTGCCGGTGCGCTCGCCGTTACCAAACAGACAGCCTTCAACGCGATCGGCGCCGGCCAGCAGCGCCAGCTCGGCGCAGGCGATGCCGGTGCCGCGATCGTTATGTGGATGGACGCTGATGGCCACCTGCGAGCGCTGGCTGAAGTGGCGACAGAAATACTCGATCTGGTCGGCATAGACGTTGGGCGTGTTGACTTCCACCGTGGCGGGCAGATTGATGATCATCGGCCGCTGCGGTCCCGGCTGCCAGATGGCGGCGACCGCTTCACAGATTTCCAGCGCAAATTCCGGCTCGGTAAAGCAGAAGGTTTCCGGCGAGTACTGAAAGGTCCAGTGTGTGGCGGGCTGCGCCGCACAGCGTGCGCGGATTTGCCGCGCGGCGGCGCAGGCCAGCTCGACGATCTCAGCTTTGCTCTGACGAAATACGCGCTCACGGAACAGCGGGGCGGTGGCGTTATACAGATGGACAATCGCCTGCGGCGCGTCACGCAGTGCTGCAAAGGTGCGATCGATTAAATCGCCGCGCGCCTGGGTTAATACCTGAATAGTGACGTCGTGAGGGATGTGCTGCTGTTCAATCAGCAGGCGCACAAAGTCAAAATCGGTTTGCGAGGCGGCGGGAAACGCCACTTCAATCTCTTTAAAGCCGCAGCGCAGCAGCAGTTGCCAGAATGCTAATTTGCGCGCGCTGTCCATCGGCGTAGCCAGCGCCTGATTGCCATCGCGCAAATCGGTTGAGAGCCAGCGTGGCGTGCGGGTGATCTGGCGTGACGGCCACTGGCGATCCGCCAGATTGATGACAGGCCACGGGCGATATTTTTCAGCAGGTTGAGTCAGCATGAGGGTCTCCTTGAGGTCTGCCTGTAGTCTGCAGTAACCTGCCGGACGCGGCTCACGCATAGCTGACAACCCGGCGTGCAAAACTGACAGCTGCCGCAGCGATACCCGTCAGTTAAACCCTACTGTGCTTCGATCCCGTGTTTTTTCATCATCGCGCGCAGCTGATGATAAGTGACGCGCAACAGTTCAGCGGCGCGGCGCTGGTTGTATCGCGCCTGTTGCAGACTGGCTTCGACCAGGGCGCACTCCTGCTGGTTTTGCCACTGGCGTAAATCCAGCGGCAGCGCCGGCAGGGCATTTTCACGCGGTTCTGCTTCCGCTTCGGTTACCGCAGGAGCACTGCGTGGCGCAAACGGATTGATGATGATGGTGTCGAGCGCCTGTTCGGTGCTGTGATGACGGTACACCGAGCGCTCCACCACGTTTTTCAGTTCACGCACGTTGCCCGGCCAGCTGTACTGCAACAGGGTGAGCTGAGCGCGCTCGCTAAAGCCGGGAAACAGCGCCAGGCCCAGCTCGCGGCACATCTGAATGGCAAAATGCTCGGCCATCACCAGGATATCGCTGCGGCGCTCGCGCAGCGGCGGCAGCTGGACAACATCGAACGCCAGGCGATCGAGCAGGTCGGCGCGAAAACGGCCGGCGGCGGCCAATGCTGGCAGATCCTCGTTGGTGGCGCACACCAGCCGCACGTTAACCTGCAGCGACTGATTGCCGCCTACGCGTTCCAGCTGGCCATACTCAATCACGCGCAGCAGTTTTTCCTGCACCAGCATCGGCGCAGTGGCCAGCTCATCCAGAAACAGCGTGCCACCATCGGCGCGCTCAAAGCGGCCAAGGTGGCGCTTCTGGGCGCCGGTAAAGGCACCGGCTTCATGGCCGAACAGCTCGGAATCCAGCAGGTTTTCATTCAGCGCGGCGCAGTTAAGCGAAATAAACGGCCCCTGCCAGCGGTCGGAGAGGTAGTGCAGGCGGCTGGCAATCAGCTCTTTACCGGTACCGCGTTCGCCAGTCACCAGCACCGGTTTCTCCAGCGGCGCCAGTTTCGATACCTGTTCCAGCACCTCTAAAAAGTTATTCGACTCGCCCAGCAGATTGTCTTTACCGTTTGCCATGATGAAATTCACCACTGATTAATTAATTTCACTACCTTAACGGATTGCGCGGCGCGTGTAAAATACTCAAATTCATTAAAATCAATACGTTAAAAACTGGCACGCATCTTGTATTAGTTATGGGCGTAAAGACATGACAACCAGAGGAACATCATTATGGGTATTTTTTCTCGTTTCGCCGATATCGTGAACGCTAACATCAACTCGCTGCTGGAGCGTGCCGAAGATCCGCAGAAACTGGTACGCCTGATGATTCAGGAAATGGAAGACACGCTGGTGGAAGTGCGTTCCACCTCGGCCCGCGCGCTGGCAGAAAAGAAACAGCTGCTGCGCCGTATTGAGCAGGCCGAAATTCAGCAGGCGGAATGGCAGGAAAAAGCTGAGCTGGCGCTGAGTAAAGAGAAAGAAGACTTAGCCCGTTCGGCGCTGATTGAGAAACAGAAGCTGACCGACCTGATCGCTGCGCTGCAGCAGGAAGCCAGCCACGTTGAAGAGACGCTGGATCGCATGAAAGGCGAGATTGGCGAGCTGGAGAAAAAACTCAGCGAAACCCGCGCCCGTCAGCAGGCCCTGACGCTGCGTCACCAGGCGGCTTCATCGTCACGCGATGTGCGTCGTCAGCTCGACAGCGGCAAGCTGGATGAGGCGATGGCACGCTTCGAATCTTTTGAGCGCCGCATCGATCACATGGAAGCAGAAGCGGAAAGCCAGCGCTTCGGTAAAAGCAAAACGCTGGACCAGCAGTTTGCCGATCTGAAAGCCGATGACGAAATCAGCCAGCAGCTGGCTGCGCTGAAAGCCAAAATGAACCGCAGCGAGTGATCGCCCCGGGCCTGCTAACGGGCCCGGATTGCCGGGTGTACTGAAAAAGGAGAGTCAATGAGCGCACTATTTCTGGCCATACCGTTAACGATCTTCGTGCTGTTTGTGGCACCGATCTGGTTATGGCTGCACTACAGCAACAAACGCAACGGCGGGGCGCTTTCGTCCGGTGACCTGCAGCGCCTGCAGCAGCTGACGCAGGAAGCGCGCCGCATGCGTGACCGGGTCGAGGCGCTGGAAGCGATCCTCGATGCCGAACACCCGAACTGGAGGCAGCCATGATGAACGGACGCAAACTGTGGCGTATTCCGCAGCAGGGCAAAGTGCGCGGCGTGTGTGCCGGGCTGGCCGAGTACCTGGATATTCCGGTGCGGCTGCTGCGTGTGATTGTGGTGCTGTCACTGTTTTTCGGTCTGTTTATGATCACCGTGACCGCCTACTTTATCCTCGGCTACGTGCTGGATGAAAAACCGCTGGACGCACCCTCTGAGCGCACACCAACGGCGCGCGAACTGCTGGATGAGCTGGAGAACACGCTCACCGCCGATGAGCGTAACGTACGCGATATTGAGCGTTACGTGACCTCAGAAACCTTCAGCGTACGCAGCCGTTTCCGTCAGATTTAATCCCTGTCGCGGGCCCGTCAGCGGGTCCGCTGCTCTAAGAGAGGCGCTATGCATACGCAACGTTTAACTGCTCTGCGCCGCCGCGCAACGCCTGCGTTGAAGTCGGCGGGAAAATTCATCATCATCAGTGCAGTAACCTATGCGCCCGGCGGCCTGGCCGGCTGGGCAGTGAAATCGGTGGCGCGCCGTCCGCTGCGCCTGTTGCTGGCGGCCGCCCTGGAACCGTTGCTGAGTAAGGCGTTTAACCGCTTGTCGGCACGTTTCATCAGGGAGAGCGATGAAAAGACTGCAAAATGAGTTGATGGGGCTGATGAACCGTGGCGTGGATCGTCATCTGCGCCTCGCCGTCACCGGCCTGAGCCGCAGCGGCAAAACCGCCTTTATCACCTCGCTGGTTAACCAGCTTCTCAATGTCCACAGCGGCGCGCGTCTGCCGCTGTTTTCCGTGGTGCGCGAAGAGCGGCTGCTGGGCGTGAAGCGCGTACCCCAGCGTGAGCTGGGCACGCCGCGCTTTACCTATGATGAAGGGCTGGCCCAGCTGTACGGCACGCCGCCGATGTGGCCGACTCCGACGCGCGGCGTCAGCGAGATGCGCCTGGCGCTGCGCTACCGGCCGGATCAGTCTCTGCTGCGTCATTTTAAAGATACCGCCACCCTTTACCTCGAAATTGTCGATTATCCCGGCGAGTGGCTGCTCGATCTGCCAATGCTGGCGCAGGATTATCTCAGCTGGTCACGCCAGATGGTCGGCCTGCTGCAGGGCGATCGTCAGCAGTGGGCCGCGCGCTGGCACAGCCTGAGCGCCGATCTCGACCCGTTCGCGCCCGCCGATGAAAACCGCCTGGCGGAGATCGCCGCGGCCTGGACCGACTACCTGCATCAGTGCAAAACCGAAGGATTGCACTTCATCCAGCCGGGACGTTTTGTGTTGCCGGGTGACATGGCTGGCGCGCCGGCACTGCAGTTTTTCCCGTGGCCCAACGTTGATGAACAGCAGGCCGGTAAGCTGTTACAGGCGCCGGCCGGCAGCAATTTCTCCATGCTGCAGCAGCGCTTCCACTACTACTGTCAGCATGTGGTGAAAGGGTTTTATAAAAATCACTTCCTGCGCTTCGATCGTCAGATCGTGCTGGTCGATTGCCTGCAGCCGCTCAACAGTGGACCGCAGGCGTTCAATGATATGCGGCTGGCGCTGACCCAGCTGATGCAAAGTTTTCACTATGGCCAGCGCACGCTGTTTCGCCGTCTGTTCTCGCCGGTCATCGATAAGTTGCTGTTTGCCGCCACCAAGGCTGATCACATCACCGCCGATCAGCACGCCAATATGGTGTCTCTGCTGCAGCAGCTGGTGCAGGACGCGTGGCAGAACGCCGCGTTTGAAGGCATCAGCATGGATTGTCTGGGGCTGGCGTCGGTGCAGGCGACCGAGAGCGGGCTGGTGGATCATCGCGGAGACAAATTACCGGCGCTGCGCGGTCATCGCCTCGCCGACGGTGAACCGCTGACCTTTTACCCGGGCGAAGTACCGCCGCGCCTGCCGGGCAACAGCTTCTGGCAGCAGCAGGGGTTTCAGTTTGAACAGTTCCGGCCGCAGCAGCTGGATGTCGACCGGCCGTTGCCGCATATCCGCATGGATGCTGCGCTGGAATTTTTACTGGGAGATAAATTGCGATGAGCGATGAAACGCCACTCAAACCACGGATAGATTTTGCCCGCCCGTTGCAGGAGCCTGTGGAGCCGACCCTGCGCGCGGCACACACCTTTAGCAGCGACGCGCAACAGGGGTTTCTGGTGACGCCTGACGCGGAGCCGCTGGAAGAGGGCGCCGGCGAGAAAGTGGTGGAAGCCGCGCTGCGGCCAAAGCGCAGCCTGTGGCGCAAAATGGTGGGCGTCGGGCTGGGTATCTTTGGCATCAGCGTGGTGGCGCAGGGCGCCCAGTGGCTGCACGATGCCTGGCTGACGCGCGACTGGTTTGCACTGGGCAGCGGCGTGGCCGGTGGGCTGATTGTCGCCGCCGGCGCGGGCGCGCTGATTGGCGAATGGCGTCGGCTGTATCGTCTGCGTCAGCGGGCGGAAGAGCGGGACGTGGGCCGTGAACTACTGGCCAGCCACGGCATCGGCAAAGGCCGGGCGTTCTGCGAAAAGCTGGCGCGCCAGGCGCAGCTGGATCAGGCGCATCCGGCGCTGCAACGCTGGCATGCGGCGCTGCACGAAACCCATAACGACCGCGAAATTGTCACGCTGTATGCCCAGCTGGTGCAGCCGGTGCTGGACCGTCAGGCGCGGCGCGAAATCAGCCGCCACGCGGCAGAATCGACGCTGATGATTGCCGTCAGCCCGCTGGCGCTGGTGGACATGGCGTTTATCGCCTGGCGCAACCTGCGGCTGGTGAACCGCATCGCGGCCATCTACGGCATTGAGCTCGGCTACTTCAGTCGCATCCGGCTGTTCCGGCTGGTATTGCTGAATATGGCGTTTGCCGGGGCGTCAGAGCTGGTGCGCGAAGTTGGTATGGACTGGATGTCGCAGGACATCGCCGCCCGTCTCTCGGCGCGTGCGGCGCAGGGCATCGGTGCCGGGCTGCTCACCGCCCGACTGGGGATCAAAGCCATGGAATTATGCCGTCCGCTGCCGTGGCTGGCGGAGGACAAACCGCGGCTCGGCGATTTCCGCCGTGAACTGGTGGGTCAGCTTAAAGAATCGCTGGCCAAAAGCGGTGAGAAAGCAGGTCAGGCTGCTAAATAATCTCACCTTGTCTGCCTTTCACGCTGCCGATGGCGTGAAAGGTGAAATTATCTGTGCTCAGGGTGATTTCTGGCGGGATTATTGTTGGTTGTTCCGCTACACTTCTCTTCGTCACCTGCCTCAGAGTGTCAACTTTTCATGACAGAACCCTTCTGAGGCGCTGCAAGTTAGCGTATTATCTCTAAAATCAAAACCTGACTAAGGCTCATCGCAATGCGTTTGGAAGTTTTCTGCCAGGACCGTATCGGTCTGGCGCGCGAGCTACTCGACCTGCTGGTTGCCCGTAATATTGACCTGCGCGGCATTGAAATTGCCTCGCTGGGCCGCATCTACCTCAACTTTTCTGCGCTGGAATTTGACGCATTCAGTAACCTGATGGCGGAGATTCGCCGTACACCGGGCGTGACAGACGTTCGCACCGTGTCTTTCATGCCGTCTGAGCGTGAACATCGCGCGCTGAGCGCGCTGCTGGTGGCGATGCCCGAGCCGGTGTTCTCCCTCGACCTGAAAGGTAAAGTCGAACTGGCGAATCCGGCGGCGCAGAACCTGTTTAACCTCGACGAACAGAAGATTCGTAACCAGAACGCCGGCACGCTGATTGCCGGCTTTAATTTCCAGCGCTGGCTGGAGAGTGAACGTGTTGACGCGCAGGCGCAGCATGTGGTGATCCAGGGGCGTGATTTCCTCATGGAAGCGCGCCCGATCTATCTGGCGCAGGAAGATGAGCAGAACGACCAGCCGGTAGGCGCGATGATCACCCTGAAATCCACTGCGCGCATGGGGCGGCAGTTGCAGAATCTCAGCGTCACCGATGACTCCGAATTCGATCACATCGTGGCGGTGACGCCGAAAATGCGTCAGGTGATCGACCAGGCGCGCAAGCTGGCGATGCACGATGCGCCGCTGCTGATTGTCGGCGACACCGGCACCGGTAAAGATATGCTGGCGCGCGCCTGCCATCTGCGCAGCGCACGCGGTAAAAAACCGTTCCTGGCGCTCAACTGCGGATCGATCCCGGATGACGTCGCTGAGAGCGAGTTGTTTGGTCACGCGGCGGGCGCGTATCCCAACGCGCTGGAAGGGAAGAAGGGCTTCTTTGAGCAGGCGAACGGCGGCTCGGTGCTGCTGGATGAAATCGGCGAGATGTCGCCGCGCATGCAGACTAAACTGCTGCGCTTCCTGAACGATGGCACCTTCCGCCGCGTCGGCGAGGATCATGAAGTGCACGTGGATGTGCGCGTGATCTGCGCCACGCAAAAGAACCTGATTGAGCTGGTGCAGCGCGGCGAGTTCCGCGAAGACCTGTTCTATCGTCTGAACGTGCTGACGCTGAATCTGCCGCCGCTGCGCGAACGTCCGCTGGATATTCTGCCGCTCACCGAAATGTTTGTGGCGCGCTTCGCCGATGAGCAGGGGCTGCCGCGCCCACGTTTGTCACCGCAGCTGACGCCGTTCCTGACGCGCTATAACTGGCCGGGCAACGTGCGCCAGTTGAAAAATGCGCTGTATCGCGCGCTCACGCAGCTGGAAGGTTATGAACTGCGTCCGCAGGATATCGTGCTGCCGGAGCAGGCGCTGGATGTGTCGCTGGGCGAAGAGGCAATGGAAGGGTCGCTGGATGAAATCACCAGCCGTTTCGAGCGTTCCGTGCTGACTCGTCTCTATCTGTCGTATCCCAGCACGCGTAAACTGGCGAAACGCCTTGGGGTGTCACACACCGCGATCGCCAACAAGCTGCGCGAATATGGCCTCGGCCAGAAACGCAGCGAAGGCGAATAATCCGCGTTCTGCATCAACAAGCCGTCTGTGACAGACGGCTTTTTTATCAGCAGTGACCTTACTTCAGCGCTGCCAGTGCCGCTTCATAGTTCGGCTCTTCGGTGATTTCATTCACCAGCTCGCTGTACAGCACCTTGTCGTTCTCATCCAGCACCACCACCGCGCGGGCGGTCAGGCCTTTCAGCGGGCCATCGGCGATCGCGACGCCGTAATTTTCAATAAATTCTGCACCGCGCAGCGTAGACAGCGTCACTACGTTGTTAACGTTCTCGGCGCCGCAGAAGCGCGACTGCGCAAACGGCAGATCGGCAGAGATGCACAGCACCACGGTGTTGTCAGCTTCGCCAGAACGCTCGTTGAATTTGCGCACCGACGCGGCGCACACGCCGGTATCAATGCTTGGGAAAATGTTCAGAACTTTGCGTTTGCCTGCATACTGAGAAAGGGACACATCACTGAGATCTTTCGCTACCAGGTTGAACGGTTTTGCCTGCTCGCCAGCCTGCGGGAAGTGGCCGGCAACCGGCACCGGATTGCCCTGAAAGTGAACATTCTGCGACATACAATTTCCTTTTAACGATGAAATATCTGGCGTTAACCCCACCAGAACAGGTATAGCGTTTGTTTATGACATAAATTTTAAGGGTTTACGAGCCTAATTCAACGTGGAGCTGCACCAGCACGTTATGACGTCATGGATTTGAGGAGTCAGTATGAGAACAGTGAAAAGTTATCCGGAAGCCTGGCCGCTGCACTCGCCGTTTGTTATTTCGCGCGGCAGCCGCACCGAGGCGCACGTGGTGGTGGTGGAGATTGAGCAGGATGGCCTCAAAGGGATTGGCGAGGCCACGCCCTATGCGCGCTATGGCGAAAGTGAGGCTTCGGTGCTGCAGCAGATTGCTTCACAGCTCGGTGCGTTACAAAACGGCATGACGCGGGCGGCGCTGCAACAGGCGTTGCCGGCCGGTGCCGCGCGCAACGCGATTGATTGCGCGCTGTGGGATCTGGAGCGCCAGCAGCAGCGTACCAGCCTGGCGGCGCTGTGTGAGGCGGTGCCGGCACAGGAGATCGTCACGGCGCATACCGTCAGCATTGATACGCCAGAAGCGATGGCCAGCAGCGCGCTGGCGCTGTGGCAGCACGGCGCGCGCCTGCTGAAAATTAAGCTGGATAACCATCTGATCAGCGAACGGCTGGTGGCGATCCGCAGTGCGGTGCCGGACGCCACGCTGATCGTCGATGCCAATGAGTCCTGGCAGGCTGAAGGGCTGGCGGCGCGCTGCCAGCTGCTGGCGGATTTGCAGGTGGCGATGCTGGAGCAGCCGCTGCCTGCCGCGCAGGATGCGGCGCTGGCCCATTTTATCCATCCGCTACCGATCTGTGCGGATGAGAGCTGCCACACGCGCGACAGTCTGGCAGCCCTGCACGGGCGCTACGACATGGTGAATATCAAACTGGATAAAACCGGTGGGCTGACCGAAGCGCTGGCGCTGGCCACGGCCGCGCGCGCGCAGGGATTTGCCA
The DNA here is from genome assembly GCF_059730925.1 of gamma proteobacterium symbiont of Axiagastus rosmarus. Lineage (NCBI taxonomy): Bacteria > Pseudomonadati > Pseudomonadota > Gammaproteobacteria > gamma proteobacterium symbiont of Axiagastus rosmarus. The sequence continues at coordinate 2,211,909 of NZ_AP035925.1, read as the reverse complement.
TCATGCTGGGCTGTATGTTGTGTACCTCGCGCGCCATTCGTGCCGCGCTACCGTTAACGCCGCAGGCCACGTTTGCTGATCTCGACGGTCCGACGTGGCTGGCGGCCGATGTGGAACCGTCGCTGCACTTCTCGCACGGCGTGCTTAAGACGACGGCTGCCAGCGCAGCAGGTTGATCATCGCATCGAGATACACCTCGGTGGCTTCGTCCACCGAGATGGCGGGCATTTCGGCGGTGATGCAGGGCAGACTGAGATCGGCGCACCAGCTGCCAAACGAGCCCGGCGTGGCGTAGCCGACGCTGCTCACCACCGGCAGACCGGTTTGTTCCGCCAGCCAGCTGGCCAGGGGGCTATGGTGCGGATCATCAATACAGGCCAGCGGTTCGTGCCAGGAGACGACCCAGCGCGGCCGGATACGATGAATCAGCTGGCACAGTGCGGCGGTTTCCGGCTCTGACGCCGGTGCGTTCCCGGTTGAGAGCAACACATCGCGCGCGTCGGCCACGCTGTTCCAGCGATAGACGGTATCGCCCGCTTGCCAGTTGGCGGCAGGGAAGTTGCGGTTGAGATCGACACCGTTGACATTGGCGCGCAGCCCGAGCTGGCAGCCATCCGGATTGACCGCAAGAATCACATGATGACGCCGCAGCGTGTCCGGCAGCGTGCGCATGGCGGCAGAGAGCGTGGCCACCGCCGCGTTTTCATCGCCGTGGGTGCCGGCGATAATCAGTCCGCTGTCCTCGTCGGCCGCCGGTGCCGGAAACCACAGCAGCGGCGCACCCAGCACCGAATGTCCATACTGTTGCCAGACGGCGTCCAGCTTACCGCGCAGCGGGCGCGGGTGGTGTGTCGACATAACTTTCCTCTCTGTCATGCATCGCGTTCAGCCGTAAAAATTGTGAGCTGCCATCCAGCCTCAACATAACGGTAAACAGCAGACGGGGAAATAGCTATTTATCAATCAGCGATTTGCGATAAAGTGCGAAAAGTTGCTGGCGACGCATTGGTTTGGCCGTCGCCCTTTTTTCGGGTCAAGGAGTCGTGATGAAACTAACTTTCCGCACCACGCTGGCCGCGCTCATCATCAGCAGCGCTCTCTCATCCGCCTATGCCGCCAGTGTGCCTGCCGGGGCGCAACTGGCCAGCAGCCAGGAAATCGTGCGCCATATCAAAGATGAACCGGCCTCGCTTGATCCGCTCAAAGCGGTCGGTCTGCCGGAGATTCAGGTGCTACGCGATCTGTTTGAAGGGCTGACTAACCAGGACGCGCAGGGCAAAATCGTGCCGGGCGTTGCGCAGAGCTGGAGCAGCAACGACAACAAAACCTGGCTGTTTACGCTGCGCAAAGACGCACGCTGGTCTAATGGCCAGCCGGTGACCGCACAGGATTTTGTCTATAGCTGGCAACGTCTGGTCGATCCTAAAAACAGTTCGCCTTTCGCCTGGTTTGCTGCGCTGAGCGGCATTGATAATGCTGAAGCCATCACCAAAGGGCAGATGAGCCCGGACAAGCTGGGCGTGGTGGCTACCGATGAAACGCACCTCAAGGTGACATTGTCACGTCCGCTACCGTGGTTCCCCAGCATGGTGGCTAACGTGGCCATGTTCCCGGTGCCGCAAAAGGTCATCGCGCAAAACGGCGATGGCTGGACTGCGCCGGGTAAACTGGTGGGCAATGGCGCTTATCAATTGCAGGAGCGCGTGGTTAACGAAAAGATTGTGCTGGTGCGTAACCCGCACTACTGGGATAACGCCCATTCGGTACTGACGAAAGTGACCTTTATTCCCATCAATGAAGAATCCAGCGCTACCAAGCGTTACCGCGCCGGGGATATCGATATCACGGAATCCTTCCCGAAAAATATGTACGGCCTGTTGAAAAAAGAGCTGCCGGGGCAGGTGTATACGCCGGATCAGCTTGGCACCTACTACTACGCGTTTAATACCCAGAAAGGGCCGACGGCGGATGTGCGGGTGCGTAAGGCGCTGTCATGGAGCATTGACCGCCGCATTATCGCGGAAAAAGTGCTGGGCACCGGCGAGAAACCGGCCTGGCACTTCACACCGGACGTCACTGCCGGCTTCACGCCGCAGCAGAGCTATCTGCAGCAGCACAGCCAGCAGGAACTGAATGCGCAGGCCAAAGCCCTACTGACCGCCGCCGGTTACGGCCCGGCTAAACCGCTGCACCTGACGCTGCTGTATAACACCTCTGAAAGTCACCAGAAGATTGCGATTGCGGTAGCCTCGATGTGGAAAAAGAATCTCGGCGTTGACGTGACATTGCAGAACCAGGAGTGGAAAACCTATATCGACAGCCGCAACAGCGGTAATTTCGATGTGATCCGCGCTTCCTGGGTGGGCGATTACAATGAGCCATCGACCTTCCTCAGCCTGCTGACCGCCAGCCACAGCGGCAATATTTCCCGCTTCAGTAACGCGGAATATGATGCGGTGTTGAGTAAGGCCAGCAATGAAACCAGCGTGGCGGCGCGCAATGCCGATTACAACAAAGCCGAGCAGATCATCGCTGACCAGGCGCCGATTGCGCCGATCTACCAGTACACCAACGGGCGGCTGATCAAGCCGTGGGTTAAGGGCTATCCCATCACTAATCCGGAAGACGTTGCCTACAGCCGGGAATTGTGGATTGAGAAGCACTGACGTTGAACCGCCACGGAGGGCGGTGAACGACCCGGTTGCGCTGTCATTTTTACTCACACCCTGGTAATTGCAACTGTCCCGCGCCGCGCTAGACTGTATCGTATTGTTTTTGTTAGTGAGGCGAGTACGTGAACGTCATTGAAGGAAAAGCGCTGCAGGTGTCGGATGCGATTGTCGCCTGCCAGTTCGACGGCAAGGGTGGCGTTATCGCCATTGAAGATAAAGATGTCATCAACTGCGAGCGTCACTGCTGGCTGCATCTGAACTACACCCAGCGGCAGAGCGCTGACTGGTTGCAGCACACGCCGCTGATTCCTGATGCGGTGCGGGATGCGCTGGCCGGTGACAGCATGCGACCGCGCGTGACGCGCCTCGGTGACGGCTTTATGATCGTGCTGCGCAGCGTGAATCATAACGCCGATTCGCGCCCGGACCAGTTGGTGGCGATGCGGGTATTTATTAATGACAAGCTGATTGTTTCTACCCGCCGTCGTAAAGTGTATGCCATCGATGAAGTGCTGACCGATCTGCAAAACGGCAACGGGCCGGTGGACGGCGGCAGCTGGCTGGTGGACGTCTGCGATGCGCTCACCGACCACGCCAGCGAATTCATTGAAGAGATGCACGATAAAATTATCGCGCTGGAAGATGCGCTGATGGACCAGCAGGTCCCGGCGCGCGGAGAGCTGGCGCTGCTGCGTAAACAGCTGATCGTGATGCGCCGCTATATGGCGCCGCAGCGTGATGTCTATGCGCGGCTGGCAAGCGAGAAACTGCCGTGGATGAGCGATGACGATCGCCGCCGCATGCAGGATGTCGCGGACCGGTTGGGGCGCGGACTGGATGACCTCAATGCGGGCGTGGCGCGTACCGGTATTCTGGCGGATGAAGTGGCCTCGCTGCTGGCGGAATCCATGAACCGGCGCACTTACACCATGTCGCTGATGGCGATGATTTTCCTGCCTGCCACGTTTCTCACCGGGCTGTTTGGCGTCAATCTCGGCGGCATTCCCGGTGGCAGCTGGCCGCACGGCTTTACCATGTTCTGCGGGTTGTTACTGGTGATGGTGCTGGGGGTCGCGCTGTGGCTGAAACGCCGCAACTGGCTGTGATGTTATCAGGGGGTTATCTGCAGGTCATGAACGGGTAATTGTGGCGGTGCAGGGGAGAAAAGCGGAAAAAACCTGATCGACATCAATAAGCGCATAGCCCAACCGGGGCAAACTCTCTCCCGCAGGTGAATGCAACGTCAAGCGATGGGCGTTGCGCTCCATATTGTCTTACTTCCTTTTTTTGAATTACTGCATAGCACATTTGATTCGTACGACGCCGGCTTATCCGCCGGCTTTTTTTTTGCCGTTTGGCTTGCTGCCGCATCCTTTCCTATGCTTAACAGACATTCAGCGAACAGGAGAACGGCATGCGCATGATTCACGCCAGCGAACCTATCCCGACCGATCCGCCACCGATTCCCGAACCCGTGCCGCAACCGCAGCCGATCCCCGAGCCTGAGCCGCCGCACGATCCTGAGTTTCCGCCGATTAGCGATCCTCCACCGCACCGCTAATAAAAAAGGCGCGTTGCCGCAGCGACGCGCCTCTATGTTGCAAAGTCACCGCGTTATTTAATTTCCAGCACGTCGAGGCGAGCGCTCAGGTCCGGCTGATCGTCCTCGTCAGCCTGCCAGCCGACGGGCTGCGCTGGCAGCGATTCGCGATCAAAACCAATGTCCCCGCCGTCAACCACCGCATCACCATGCTTAATGCCTTTAAAATCAAACAGATTAATATCAGCCATATGTGATGGCACGATGTTCTGCATGGCGCTGAACATGGTTTCAATGCGGCCCGGATAGCGCTTGTCCCAGTCACGCAGCATATCGGCAACCACCTGGCGTTGCAGGTTCGGCTGTGAACCACACAGGTTGCACGGAATGATAGGGTACTGGCGCGCTTCGGCGAATCGCACGATATCTTTTTCGCGGCAGTAGGCCAGCGGGCGAATCACGATATGTTTACCGTCATCGCTCATCAGTTTTGGCGGCATGCCTTTCATCTTGCCGCCGTAAAACATGTTGAGGAACAGCGTTTGCAGGATGTCATCGCGATGGTGACCTAAGGCAATCTTGGTGCAGCCCAGTTCAGTGGCGGTACGGTAAAGAATGCCGCGACGCAGGCGTGAACAGAGCGAGCAGGTGGTTTTGCCTTCCGGAATTTTTTCTTTAACGATGGAGTAAGTGTCTTCGTTGACGATCTGATACTCCACGCCCAGCGTGTCGAGGTAAGCCGGCAGCACGTGTGCCGGGAATCCCGGCTGTTTCTGGTCAAGATTCACTGCCACCAGCGAAAAGTTGACCGGCGCGCTCTGCTGCAGGTTACGCAGAATTTCCAGCATGGTGTAGCTGTCTTTACCGCCGGACAGGCACACCATGATGCGATCGCCTTCCTCAATCATGTTGAAATCCGCAATCGCTTCACCGACGTTACGGCGCAGGCGCTTCTGCAGTTTGTTCAGGTTGTACTGCTCTTTTTTATTAACTTCTTGATGTTCAGACATGAATTTCGGTCTCGGTGATCGCTGGTCAGCTGCGGATGTCGCGTTGATGCGGCCCTCGCCAGGCCTGCATTAACCGTGTCCGCGCACGCTGTGGGTCGCTGCGCTGGCCTTTATGGGTGCCGGCTGACCGCAGTCAGCAGGAAAAGTCTGTGGCGTATGGTACGGATTACAGCGCCAAATTCCAGCACGATTTATGGGTTTGCCAGTGATGCGCTCTGTGCGCCGCGCGATCGCGCTCAGAGACCTGTTGCGCTATTCACAATTTTTAGTTTGTCGCGGATTTGGCAAGCGGTACACTGCCTGCTTCCCCAGGGAGGAATAAGCGATGAAAAATGTTGTGTTAAGCATGCTGGCGAAGATTTCACAAATTGATGCCACCACCAAGCAGTTGACCGCGCGCGTTGAGGCTCAGTCGCTGCTGATCGGTGCGCTGGTACTGGCCGTCAGTAAGAAAGGCGGTGTCACTGAAGTTATTGAAAGCGCCAACAAAGCCATCAACATGGTGATTGAGTCAGCCGAGGCTGACGATATGCTTAAGTCGGACGCCGCTATTCTGCTGAGCGAGTTCCAGGATCTGTTGACGATTTCGCGTGCGGTTGACAGCGCCGATGATGTCATCAACCAGCAGGCGCTGGAAGGTATTACCGGTGTGAGCAGCGCCAGCGATGACGACAAAAAGGATCCGTCTTAATCACGCAGCGCCGCAGTCGGCTACCATTGCGCACATTTTGCCAGCGGTAACTGCATATTTATTGATCTGGGTAAAGATTTCTTCTCACTGCGCTGACAGGATGGATTCAGCGCTTTTTTTAGTTTTTAAAGGTGAGGAGAGGAATAATGCAAACGTACGATATGGTGTTTGAGGAGGCGTGCCGGCTGGTGGGGCAATGCTATCTGGAACTGGCGCAGCGCGGTGCCGCTACCGAAAAAGAGGTGCTGGCCAGCGAGTTGCGGAACCTGCAACTGCGCTATCGGGAATTAACCGGCGCGCCCAATCGCGCTGTTGAAATGGCGATTGGACAACTCAAACCCTGCTAACCCAGCCGCCCGGCCTTCAGTGCCGGGCTTTTTATCTTCCCTCCACGGCAGCGGTTAACCCGCCAGCGCCAGCGCAGTCAAACCATTTCCAGCGACTGCACACCTTTGATTTCCATCACTTTGTCATAAATGCTGTGCATAGGAAATCTGCGTGACAACGTCACCTCAACGCTCAGCTCGCACAGGCCGCTCTCTTCGTTACGATTGACTACAGCGATGTGGCCATAGCGCAAATTTTCGCGCTGCAGTACCAGCAACACCAGCGGTACGCTTTTGGCTTTGAGATGGACGATAAGAGTGTGATGGCGGCCAATCAGCCAGTGGCTGATTCGGCGGAACGTTTCCAGCACCACCAGCGCCAGCACCGTGCCGTAAATACCGATTTCGTACATGCCGCTACCGATCACCAGGCCAATCGCGGCGGTCACCCACAGGCCGGCGGCGGTCGTCAGGCCTTTCACAATCTGCTTTTGAATGATGATGGTGCCGGCGCCAAGAAAGCCCATGCCGCTGACCACCTGCGCCGCAATACGGCTGGGATCCAGCGCCACATGGTCGTTAGTCAGCATATCGGCAAAGCCATATTTTGACACCAGCATGAACATGGCGCTGCCAATGCCGACCAGAATGTGGGTGCGCAGGCCCGCTTCTTTAGCGCGCATCTGGCGCTCCAGGCCAATCAGTCCGCCCAGTATTCCGGCTAATGCGATGCGGATGAGCATGTCGGCTAACATCCTTCCTCCTTATTGATTGATGTTTTTTATGAACAGGCAGAGAAAAGAGGCAAAACGCTGCAATCAGGATAATTCTGCTTGCCAACGACGATATTAAATTTTGTAAAAAGCTGTGTCGCCTATCGATCGCGCACCGCTGCTGACATATGCTGGTGCGACTTTTCCGCTCACACTCCCGGAGCCCGACCGATGAAAGCCGCAACTTTACTGCTGGCCGGCGCAGCGCTGTTACTCTCTGCCTGCAGCAGCAACAGCGACAATGAACCGCCGCAACAGGCCACCGCCGCGCACGTGCAGCCGCACGTCGTGATGTCGTCCATGGCAGAAGCCAACTGCAACAGCGCAGGCGGCACGCTGGCGTTCTCGCGTCAGTTAGACGGTTCACGCATCGGGATGTGTCAGCTGGCTAACGGTCGTCGCTGCGACGAACAGGCGCTGATCGGCGGTGCCTGCGCCCGCTAACGCAGGCGCAGAACCTTACGCCTTAACCTGATTCGAACAGGTTTCCCCGCGTGACAGCTGCTGTAAATTACTGAGCGTGGTTTCTGAAATCGCCGTCAGCGCTTCGGCGGTGAGAAAGGCCTGATGGCCGGTAAACAGCACGTTGTGGCAGGCCGACAGGCGGCGGAACACGTCGTCCTGAATCACGTCATTCGACTTGTCTTCAAAAAACAGGTCGCGTTCGTTCTCATACACGTCCATGCCGAGCGAGCCGATTTTCTGCTGTTTCAGCGCCTCAATCGCCGCCTGTGAATCAATCAGCCCACCGCGGCTGGTATTGATAATCATCACGCCATCTTTCATCTGGCTGAACGCCTGTGCGTTGAGCAGATGATGGTTTTCCGGCGTCAGCGGACAGTGCAGGGTGATGACATCGGACTCCGCCAGCAGCGTTTTCAAATCAACATATTCCGCCCCGAGCGCCAGCGCGGCGTCACTGGGGTACGGATCGTACGCCAGCAGACGCATGCCAAAACCTTTCAGGATGCGCATTGTCGCCACACCAATCTTGCCGGTGCCGACCACGCCAGCGGTTTTGTTATGCATGTTGAAACCGGTCAGGCCGTCCAGCGAGAAGTTGGCATCGCGCGTGCGCTGGTAAGCGCGGTGAATGCGGCGGTTGAGCGTCATCATCAGGCCTACCGCGTGTTCCGCCACCGCTTCCGGCGAATAGGCGGGCACGCGTACCACCTGCAGTCCCAGCGCGGCGGCTGCGTCGAGGTCGACGTTATTGAAACCGGCACAGCGCAGCGCGATATATTTCACGCCCAGCGCCGCCAGCTCCTCCAGCACCGCTTTGCTCCCGTCATCGTTAACGAAGATACAGACCGCATCACAGCCAGCGGCGTTTTTCGCCGTGGTTTCGCTCAGCAGGAAGTCAAAAAACTGCAGCTCAAATCCGTAGCCTTCGTTAACGTGCTCGAGGTATTTCTGGTCGTAATGCTTGGTGCTGTAAACCGCAACTTTCATTGTTTCGCTCCTGAAAAATGTTACGTCGGTATCACATCAGGATAACGTTTTCCGCGTCATTTTGCTGTTCTTCAGCCAGACTAAAGCGGTAACGCCTTCATTTGCCGGGCGTAACATGCCATCATCTCTGTCAGGATTGGGTAAAGAACAGGAACGTTAACAGCCATGACGCGGGGCCTCCGTCGACTACTTGCTGCGCTACTGGCGCTGATACTGCTGCTGCTGGGATTGCTGCTGACGCTGACGCACTGGCTGCCGCGGCTGGCAGGTATCTGGCTGCCGGAAAATACCCGCGTCGAGCTACACGGCGCGCCGCACTGGCAGCAGGGCCGGCTGGTATTTCCTGATGTGCGCTATCTGGCCGGTGACTGCCTGCTGGCGCAGGTCGCGGACGTGGGGCTTGGCCGGACGCAACAGCGCTGGCAGCTTGATGCGCGCGAGGTGGCGCTAAACAGCGATTGCCTGCAGGCGCTGCCGCACAGTGCCACGCGCGATGCGCCGCGCAGCCTCGCAGAGTGGCAGCAGATGCTGCCCGGCGCGGATATCCATCTGCAACAGCTCAGTATTTTGCCATGGCAGCAATATGCCGGCCGCTTCGATCTGACTTTAGACAAAGACCTTCAGCAGCTGCGTTATCAGGGCGACAACCTGCGCGTCGCCGCGCGCCTGCAGGGGCAGCAGCTGCACATTGATCAGCTGCAGCTCAGCCATCCCATTCTGCCGCAACCGGTCGAACTGCATGGCAATCTGACGCTGCCAACTTTTGCCGATGGCCTGCCGGTGGCGGGTGAGCTCAGCGGTGCGCTTAACCTGACGCAGTGGCCGCAGCCGCTGGCGCTGACGCTCAACTGGCAGCAGCAGCAGGGCGAACTGGTGGTGCGCCAGCAACAGGAACCACAGCCGTTGTTGCAGTTGCCGTGGCAGGTCGATGCGCAGCAAATCCGCATCACTGCCGGTCACTGGCGCTGGCCATTCGGGTCGCAGCCGCTGTCGGGCGGCGTGGCGCTGACGCTGGATGACTGGCAGCAGGGGCTGGAACAGACGCAGATCCGCGGCCGCTTCAATTTACTGACCGCCGGACGCGGCGGGAAAGGCAACCTGGTACTGAGTGTTGGGCCGGGCAAGCTGAGCCTGACTGACAGCGCACTGCCGTTCCAGTTAACCGGCGAAAGCAAGTTTGCCGACCTGCAGCTGTACGGCACCATTCCCGGACAACTACATGGCATGCTCAGCGATCCGCAGCTCAGCCTGCAGCCGGGCGCACTGCTGCGCCTGCGCGGACGCTTACTCTCGACGCTGGAAGTGGATGAAGCGCGCTGGCCGCTGGCCGGCGTCAGCGTGGCCTCGCGCGGCATCAACGGCCGGTTACAGGCGATTCTCAACGCGCACGACCCCAGTTTCGGCCGCTTCAGGCTGCATCTCGACGGACGCGCCAGCGACTTCTGGCCAGACAGCGGACGCTGGAACTGGCGTTACTGGGGCGAAGGCGTGATGGCGCCGCTTAGCGCCAAATGGGATGTGAAGGGCACCGGTAGCTGGCACGACACCCTGATCAGTCTCGATACGCTGAACACCGGGTTTGATCAGCTGGCGTACGGCATGGTGCAGGTGGATAAGCCGCGCCTGACGCTGACCGCGCCGGTGCGCTGGCAGCGCGATGTGGCACAGCCGGCGTTTAACGGCGGGTTTGCGCTGCGTTCCGGCCAGACCCGCTTTAGCTACGGTGGCTGGCTGCCGCCGTCCGAACTGCATTTCGATGCCAAAGGGCGAGACCCGGGGCATTTTCTGTGGCGCGGTCAGCTGACCGCTGAAGACATCGGACCGCTGCGCGTGCACGGCCGCTGGGACGGCGAGCGGCTGCGCGGCGAAGCCTGGTGGCCGGCGCAGTCGCTCAGTGTCTTTCAGCCGCTGCTGAGCAGCGATCTGAAGATGCGTATCCAGTCTGGCGAGCTGCGCGCGCAGATGGCCTTTTCCGCCGTCAGCGGCCAGGGGTTTGAGGCGGGCGGTTTCTGGGCGGTGAAACAGGGCAGCGTATGGATGCCGGACAGCGAAATCAACGGCATCGATTTTATCCTGCCGTTCCGCCTGAAAGATCATCAGTGGCAGCTGGGGCGCCGCGGGCCGGTGTCGCTGCGCATCGCCGAAGTGAAAAACCAGTTTGCGCTGCAGAACATTACCGCGGATCTGCAGGGCCACTATCCGTGGCAGGAGCGCCAGCCGCTGACGCTCAGCAACGTCAATCTCGATCTGCTCGGCGGGCACGTCAGCATGCCAGCATTGCGTTTACCGCAGCATCAGCCGGCGCGGATTTCGCTGCGTGACATTGATCTCAGCCGGCTGGTGACGGCGCTCAAGCCGAAGCAGTTTGCCATGTCCGGTAAAGTGAATGGCGAATTGCCGCTGTGGGTGAACAATCCGCACTGGCTGATTGAAAAGGGCTGGATCGCTAACAGTGGCCCGCTGACATTCCGCATGGACAAAGACATGGCGGATGCGATTGTCAGCAATAACGTGGCCGCCGGGGCGGCGATGGACTGGCTGCGCTACATGGAGATTGCCCGTTCGTGGGCGACGCTGGATCTGGATAACTTCGGTAACCTGATTCTGCAAAGCGAGGTGAAAGGCACCAGCCAGTTCAGTAACCGCCGCCAGTCCGTCAATCTTAACTACCGTCATCAGGAAAACCTGTTCCAGCTGTGGCGCAGCCTGCGCTTTGGCGATAATTTGCAATCCTGGGTGGAGCAAAACGCCACCCTGCCATCCAACAAGGACCCGAAACCATGAGCCTGAGGGCATTACTGGTGCTGACAGCGGGACTGCCGCTGCTGGGCTGTGTGCCGCGCATCGAAGTCGCCGCACCCAAAGAGCCAATCACCATCAACATGAACGTAAAAATCGAACATGAAATCCACATCAAGGTGGATAAAGACGTCGAAGCGCTGCTGAAGAATCAGAGCGGACTGTTTTGAGGAGAGGCCCGATGAAACGCAAGGGGATAGCGCTGTTGCTGGCGTTTTTGCTGGTGCCGTCGGCCTGGGCACTGACGCTGGATCAGGCGCGCCAGCAGGGGCGCGTGGGCGAAACGCTAAGCGGTTATATCGCCGCTCGTCAGCAGGATGACGAGACGCTGGCGCTGGTTAAGCGCATCAATGAAGGCCGCAGCCAGCAGTATCAGCGCGTGGCGCAGCAGAACAATCTCACCACCGCCGAGGTGGCGCGCATCGCCGGCGAGAAGCTGGTTAACCGTGCCCGCAGCGGCGAATATGTGCGCGGGATTAATGGCCAGTGGGTGCAGAAATAGCTGCTTCCACGACAGCGCAGGCATAAAAAAGCCGGGCACTCAGGCCCGGCAAGACAGATAGCATTGTTTTAATGATGATTACGCAGCAACAATCTGTTTGATGGCGTCTTTGGCATCGCTGGCGGCTTTGGTTGCCACTTCCGGACCGTAAGCAATGCCTTCGGCGAACACGAAGTCAACGTCGGTGATGCCGATGAAGCCAAGGAACAGTTTCACGTACGGGGTCAGCAGATCAGTCGGGGTGTCTTTGTGAATGCCGCCACGGCTGGAGAGGATCACCGCACGTTTGCCTTTCACCAGACCTTCCGGGCCTGCTTCGGTGTAGCGGAAGGTGACGCCGGCACGGGCAATCAGGTCAAAGTAGTTTTTCAGCTGAGTAGGAATGTTGAAGTTGTACATCGGAGCGGCGATAACCACGGTATCGTGCGCCTGCAGTTCAGCAATCAGTTCATCGGACAGGGCCAGCGCGTCCTGCTGACGTGGCGACAGCGGCGCGTCTGAAGGACGCAGGGCGCCAACCAGTTCACCGTCCAGTACCGGAATCGGCTGGGCAGCCAGATCGCGTACCGTGACTTCGTCGCCTTTGGCGCGGGCTTCATCAGCGTAGAAGTCTGCCAGCTGGTTAGACTGTGAATAACCGGCAAGGATGCTTGATTTCAGAACTAAAACTTTGCTCATGGTATTTTCCTGTACGTTACGCGGTTGGCTTACCGCTCAATGCGTTACACTCTACGGAGTTCGTCCGGCAGGTAAAAGCGCAATATTTCGAGGCCTATGTTCGAAATTATTGAATAAGGCGGCACGTCCGGTCAGGTGAGATGTTCCAATCTGTGCTAAGATGGCGGGCATTAATCGATTGAATCCGCCGGAAAATTCTGCCCGGCGCCGAGCCGCAAGTGCCGGCTCACTGCAACAACAGGTAATTCATCACTATGTCATCATCCGTTACGTCACCTCTGGCCCCCCTCTGGTCGCGGCTCGATAACCTGATGCTGCGCGACCGCAAAGCGCTGCAGCGTCGTCTGCACGGTGCGGCGAAGGTGAAAAATCCCGCTGCGCAGCAGGAAATTATGGCTGAGCTGGAGCCGGTGTTCGCCGCGGCAGAACAGCGCGTGGCGCAGCGCGCCGCCGCGACGCCGCGCATTACGTTTCCGGACAATCTGCCGGTCAGCCAGAAGCAGCAGGACATCGCCGACGCGATTCGCGATCATCAGGTAGTGATTGTCGCCGGTGAGACCGGCTCAGGTAAAACCACCCAGCTACCAAAGATCTGTCTGGCGCTCGGGCGCGGTGTGAAAGGGCTGATTGGGCATACGCAGCCGCGTCGTCTGGCGGCACGCACCGTGGCGAACCGCATTGCCGAAGAGCTGGAAACCACACCCGGCGGCACCGTCGGTTACAAGGTGCGGTTTAACGATCAGGTCAGCGAAACCACTCAGGTCAAACTGATGACCGACGGTATTCTGCTGGCGGAAATTCAGCAGGATCGTCTGCTGCTGCAGTATGACACCATCATCATCGATGAAGCGCACGAACGCAGTCTGAACATCGATTTCCTGCTGGGTTACCTGCGCGAACTGCTGCCGCGTCGTCCCGATCTGAAAGTGATCATCACCTCCGCGACCATCGATCCGCAGCGCTTCTCGCGCCACTTCAATAATGCCCCGGTAATCGAGGTTTCGGGCCGCACTTATCCGGTCGATGTACGTTATCGTCCGGTGGTGGAAGATGCCGAGGACACCGAGCGCGATCAGCTGCAGGCAATTTTCGATGCGGTTGACGAACTGAGCAGCGAAGGGCGCGGCGATATCCTGATCTTCATGAGCGGTGAGCGCGAAATTCGCGATACCGCCGATGCGCTGATGAAGCGCGATTTACCGCACACCGAGATTCTGCCGCTCTATGCGCGCCTGTCCAACGCCGAACAGAACCGGGTGTTCCAGGCGCACAGCGGCCGCCGCATTGTGCTGGCGACCAACGTCGCTGAGACCTCGCTCACCGTGCCGGGCATTAAATATGTCATCGATCCCGGCACCGCGCGCATCAGCCGTTACAGCTACCGCACCAAAGTTCAGCGTCTGCCGATCGAGCCGATCTCGCAGGCGTCGGCTAACCAGCGCAAAGGGCGCTGCGGCCGCGTGTCGGAAGGGATCTGTATCCGCCTTTATTCAGAGGATGATTTCCTCAGCCGCCCGGCGTTTACTGACCCGGAAATTCTGCGTACCAACCTGGCGTCGGTAATTTTGCAGATGACGGCGCTTGGACTGGGCGACATCGCCGCATTCCCGTTCGTCGAAGCGCCGGATAAGCGCAATATTCAGGACGGCGTGCGCCTGCTGGAGGAGCTCGGCGCGATCACCCTGAGCGAGGAAGGTGCGTACAAACTGACGCCGTCCGGGCGCAGCCTGGCGCAGCTGCCGGTCGATCCGCGCCTGGCGCGCATGGTGCTGGAAGCGCAGAAATTTGGCTGCGTGCGCGAAGTGATGATTATTGCCGCTGCGCTGTCGATTCAGGATCCGCGCGAGCGTCCGGTGGAGAAACAGCAGGCATCTGACGAGAAACACCGGCGTTTTGCTGACAAAGAGTCGGATTTTCTCGCCTTTGTTAATCTGTGGAACTACCTGCAGGAACAGCAGAAAGCGCTGTCTGGCAACCAGTTCCGCCGCCAGTGTAAAAGCGATTATCTCAATTACCTGCGCGTGCGCGAATGGCAGGACATCTACACCCAGCTGCGTCAGGTGGTGCGGGAACTGGGCATGCCGCTCAACAGCGAGCTGGCACCGTACCACGAAGTGCACTGCGCGCTGCTCACCGGTTTGCTGTCACACATCGGTCAGAAAGATGCGGAAAAGCAGGAGTTTACCGGCGCACGCAATGCGCGGTTTGCTATTTTCCCCGGTTCCGGCCTGTTTAAGAAGCCGCCTAAATGGACCGTGGTGGCGGAACTGGTGGAAACCAGCCGCCTGTGGGGCCGCGTTGCGGCGCGCATCGATCCGGAGTGGATCGAACCGCTGGCCCAGCATCTGCTGAAGCGTAGCTACAGTGAACCGCACTGGGAGAAAGCGCAGGGCGCAGTCATGGCGACGGAAAAGGTCACGCTGTACGGGTTGCCGATTGTGCAGGCGCGCAAGGTCAATTACAGCCGCATCGATCCGCAACTCAGCCGGGAGCTGTTTATTCGTCATGCGCTGGTGGAGGGCGACTGGCAGACGCGTCACGCCTTCTTCCGCAACAACCTGAAACTGCGCAATGAAATCGAGGATCTGGAGCACAAATCGCGGCGGCGCGACATTTTAGTCGATGACGAGACGCTGTTTGCGTTTTACGATCGCCGCATTGGCAGCGAGGTGGTCTCAGCGCGGCATTTTGACAGCTGGTGGAAACAGGCCAGTAAGGACAATCCGGATCTGCTGAGCTTTGATAAGCAAATGCTGATCAAAGACGGCGCGGAGAAGGTCAGCCAGCTGGATTACCCGAACTTCTGGTATCAGGGCAACCTGAAACTGAAGCTCAGCTACCAGTTCGAACCGGGGGCCGATGCGGATGGTGTGACGGTGCACATCCCGCTGCCGCTGCTCAACCAGGTCGACGAAGCCGGCTTCGAGTGGCAGATCCCCGGCGTGCGCCGCGAGCTGATCATCGCACTAATTAAGTCGCTGCCCAAGCCGGTGCGACGCAACTTTGTGCCGGCACCCAACTACGCTGAAGCCTTTCTTGGCCGCGTGACGGCGCTGGAGCAGCCGCTGCTGGATGCGCTGGAGCGTGAGTTCCGCCGCATGTCTGGCGTCACCATTGAGCGCGACGCCTGGCAGTGGGATCAGGTGCCCGATCACCTGAAAATGACCTTCCGCGTGGTGGATGAGCACAACCGGAAGCTGCAGGAAGGCAAAGACCTGCATCAGCTGAAGCAGGTGCTGAAAGGCAAGGTGCAGGAGACGCTGTCCAAGGTGGCGGATGACGGACTGGAGCAGAGCGGATTACACCTGTGGAGCTTCGGCGATCTGCCGCAAAACTATGAGCAGAAGCGCGGCAACTATCAGGTCAAAGCCTGGCCGGCGCTGGTGGATGAAAAAGACAGCGTCGCGATTCGTCTGTTTGACAGTGAACGCGAGCAGCAGAAGATGATGTGGCGCGGCCAGCGGCGGTTACTGCTGCTGAACATTCCTTCGCCAATCAAGTATCTGCACGAGAAGCTGCCGAACAAAGCCAAGCTCGGGCTCTATTTCAATCCGTACGGCAAAGTGCTGGAGCTGATTGATGACTGTATCGCCTGCGGCGTGGATAAGCTGATGGCGGACGCCGGTGGGCCGGCGTGGCAGCAGGAAAACTACGAGCAATTGCGCGATAAAGTACGCGCCGAACTCAACGACACGGTGGTGACCATCGCCAGCCAGGTCGAGCAGATTCTCACCAGCGTGTTCAACATCAACAAGTTCCTCAAGGGGCGGGTGGACATGACGCTGGCACTGGCGCTGGCGGATATCAAAACGCAGCTGAGCGGCCTGGTGTATCGCGGTTTTGTCACCGGCAACGGCTATCAGCGGCTGGGCGACACACTGCGCTATCTGCACGGTATTGAGCGCCGGCTGGAGAAGCTGCCGGTCGATCCACACAGCGATCGGGCGCGGATGCTGAAAGTGCAGGCGGTGGAGCAGGCGTGGCAAAGCTGGCGTAACAAGCTGCCGCCGCAGCGTCAGGACGATGAAGAGGTACAGGCGATTCGCTGGATGCTGGAGGAGCTGCGCATCAGTTATTTTGCGCAGCAGCTGGGCACGCCGTATCCCATCTCCGACAAACGTATCCTGCAGGCGATGGAGCAGCTGGGCTGACTTATTGCGCCAGCGCTTCCAGCTTGTCTTTAAAGGATGTGACGGCAATGGCGCGGTTATCGGCGCGATAGCGATCGGCCGGTGCCGGCGCCGAGCTCTGTACCGCAATCAGCTGCCACTCGCCGTCGCGCTTCAGCAGCAGCGGTGAACCGCTGTCGCCGGGCAGGGTGTCGCACTGGTGCGACAGCACGGCACGCTGCGCCCAGCCGGTGATCAGGCAATCGCTGTGCGAGTAGAGCGTATCCAGATGGTCAGCGGGATAACCGGCCTGTGTCACTTTGCGGTCGGTGGTTTTCAGCGCGGCGGTTAAATCGCTGCGTGAACCGTCAAACAGCGGAATCGGCACGATACCGGACGGCGGATTGTGCAGAATCACCAGGCCGTAATCGTAAGGTGCCGCGTCTGGCGGCACGATCCAGCCTTCACCATCCGCCTGCAGACGCCGCGCCAGCGAAGGCTCTACGCGCGCGTCAATATCATGAATTTCGTAGCGCCAGCCTTTGGCACCCGCCATAAAGCGCAGCGCGACCGGCTTGTCGAATTTGCCCGGGGGCGTCAGTAAGCAGTGTCCGGCCGTCAGCGCCAGATGGGCCGAAATCAACGTGGCACTGCACAGATTGCCGCTTTCCGTCTCTAACTGACCAATGGCATCCCACGGCGCCGCACTGACGTCGGTAATGGCTTTACGATGATCTTTGCCGAAGAACAGGGTCTTAATCTCTTCCGGGCTGGGGCCGTCTTCATCATCGGCATGGGCTGTGAGGTTAAAGCTAAAAAGACCTACAAATAACAGGATAGCCAGGCGCATAGTTCTCTCAATGGCGAGAATAAATAGAGGTTATGGTCATCACGCTTGAGCGATAACTATAGTCGGTGAGCGGTAAAAAAGGGAGAAATATTGGAGTAATCAGCACGCTACAACGACTAGATAAAAAAGCTGGCCGCAATAATGCCGCACAGAATCATGACAATCAGGATAATTTCGAAGCGATAGCGACGCACCATTTTTCGCTACTCCAGTAAATAAACACCCGGCAGAACCGGGTGTTTTCAATCATTAATGCGGTGTTGGCGCGCAAGGCAACCTTATTTAGCAGCTTTTTTCGCTTTGTGGTGCTTTTTAGCAGCCTGAGCTTTCTGAGCAGCAGGTTTGGTTACTTTTTTGTGGTGCTTTTTAGCCGCCTGAGCTTTCTGTGCAGCTGGCTTGGTGGCTTTGTGGTGTTTTTTAGCAGCCTGGGCTTTCTGAGCAGCTGGCTTGGTGGCTTTCTTGTGGTGCTTTTTAGCGGCCTGGGCTTTCTGAGCAGCTGGTTTGGTGGCTTTCTTGTGGTGCTTTTTAGCCGCCTGCGCTTTCTGAGCCGCTGGTGCTTTCTTCTCTACTTTCTTGTGCTTTTTGGCAGCCTGCGCTTTCTGAGCAGCGGCTTTTTTGTGGTGAACAGCTTTGTGCTTAGCCGGTGCAGCGGTAGTTGCAGCAGCAGCAGGAGCAGCAGTTGTTGTCTCAGCAGCGAAGGCTACAGAAGACAGACCCATAGCAGCGGCGATCACCAGCGCAAATAATTTTTTCATTGCAAAACCCTCGAACTATTTTTTCATGTGTAGCCCACTGCGGGGCCGGTGAATGCACTATATGTAAAACAATTCGTGCCTTCAGTGAGGGAATGGTATCGGCGTGTAACGGATTGTACAAAGCAGGAAAACCGGGCGAGGGCGCTGCAATCGCGGGCGACTGTACGGGTAAAAAACGGCGGCCAGCCCGGCCGCCGCACGGTTATGCAGAGAGATAACGCTGTTCCAGATGCTGACGGAAATAGTGTGGGTTGAGCGCTTCGCCAGTGGCGTTGACCAGCAGCTGCTGCGTTGGGAAGCGGCTGCCGTGCTGCCAGATGTTCTGCTGCAGCCAGTCAAACACCGGTTGCAGTTCACCCTGCTGAATCAATTGGTCCACCTGCGGAATGGCGCGTTTTACCGCCTGGAACAGCTGAGCGGCGTACATCGCACCCAGCGTGTAGGTCGGGAAGTAGCCGAAAGCACCGTCGGTCCAGTGAATATCCTGCATACAACCGTCGCGGTAATTACCACGCGTATCGATACCCAGCGACTGCTGCATTTTTTCATCCCACAGCGCCGGAATATCCTCGACTTCAATCTCGCCTTCAATCAGCGCCCGCTCGATTTCGTAACGTAAAATCACGTGGGCCGGATAGCTCAGCTCGTCGGCATCGACGCGAATGAAGCCCGGCTGCACGCGCTGGGTCAGACGAATAAAATTGTTGCGCTCCAGCGCCGGCTGGTCGCCCATCAGCGCCACTACCTGGGGATGAATATGCTGCAGGAACGCGTGGCTGCGCCCCAGCTGCATCTCCATAAACAGGCTTTGCGATTCATGCATCGCGGTCGAGCGCGCCAGCGCCACTGGCTGTCCGCGCCACTGCTGTGGCAGATTCTGTTCATAGCGCGCATGGCCGGTTTCGTGGATCACGCCCATCAGCGCGCTGAGAAAATCGTTTTCGTTGTAGCGCGTAGTGATACGCACATCTTCCGGTACGCCGCCGCAGAACGGGTGCGCGCTCACGTCCAGCCGGCCGTGATTAAAATCAAACCCTAACGTCGCCATCACGCTCAGGCCGAGCTGCTTTTGTGATTCGATGGCGAAGGGGCCGACCGGCTGGGCAATCGGCGTTGCCTGCTGGCGGGCTACCGCTTTTTGCAGCAGATCCGGCAGCCAGCTTTTCAGATCGCCAAAAGTGCTGTCGAGCTGCGCGCTGGTCATGCCTGGCTCAAACACATCCAGCAGCGCATCGTAGCGTGATACGCCGAGCGCATCGGCGCGCAGCTGTGCCTCTTCGCGGCTCAGCTTCACCACTTCTTTCAGGTTAGCGCTGAAGCCCTGCCAGTCATTGGCCGGACGCTGACTGCGCCACGCGTGTTCACAGCGCGAGCCGGCCAGCGATTTGGCTTCCACCAGCGAGGCCGGCAGCAGCGTTGCCTGGCGCCACGCGCGCTGCATTTCGCCCAGATTGGCCTGCTCCACATCGTTCAGCGACTCCTGCTTGGCGGCGTCAAACAGCCCGCCGAGGCGCTTGTCGGTCAGCAGCTCGTGCATAAATACGCTCAGCTCCGCCATCGCTTCTCCACGCGCCTGGCTGCCGCCCGGCGGCATGGTGGTTTGCATATCCACGCCGGCAATCGCGCCCAGATGGCCAAAACGCGCCAGGCGCTGAAAGGTGCGGCTAAGTTCCTGATAAGCTGCGGTCATGTAACAAGCTCCTTATGAAGGTAAGCGCGGCGTCACGTCGCGCAAGGGGAGATCAACTGGCCAGCAGAAGCGCACGCAGGCGCCGCCCAGCGGACTGCTCTCAATCGAGACCTGGCCCTGCAGCGCCTGCGCAATAGAGTGCACAATCGCCAGACCGAGGCCGCAGCCACCGGTGGCGCGATCGCGGCTGGGATCGAGCCGTACAAAAGGCTCGAATACCCGCTGGCGTTCATCCGGCGGAATGCCCGGACCATCATCTTCAACCTGCAGATTGCCGATGGCGCCGTCAAACCACAGGCTGACACGCAGCCGCTGCTGCGCATAGCGCAGGGCGTTATTAACGAGGTTATCCAGCACCCGCTCCATCAGGCGCGTATCTGCCGCGCCAATGTTTTCCAGCTGCGGAATATCCAGCGTAATGTGCGTTTGCGGATTCATGGTCTGCACGTCAGCGATGTGCACGCGCAGCCACTGGGCCAGATCGAAAGATTGCAGATTGAGGTCAACGCGCGGCCGGTCGAGGCGCGCATAGGTCAGCAGCTCCTCAATCAGGCTCTCCAGCTGGCCGACGTCACGGTTCAGCGCCGCGGATTCTGCCGCGCTGAGGTTTTCACTCATCTCCAGCCGGTAACGCAGCCGGACCAGCGGCGTGCGCAGCTCGTGCGCGATACCGTCAATCAGCTGTTTTTTACTCGCCACCAGGGTATTGATGTTGTCCGCCATCTGGTTGAACGCCACGCCAAGGCTGTGCAGGCTGGAGGTGTTTTCAAAATGGGTGCGCACGTCAAGCTCGCCGCGACCAAAGCGCTGAGCCGCTTTCTCCAGCCGCTGCATCTCCTGCCAGTGCGGCCGCAGCCAGATAAACACCGGCAGCGCCAGCGACATGCCAATAAACGCCAGCAGGGCGATATCAAGGATGCGCATCTGGTGCAGATAAAACAGGTAAGGAATCGGTCCGACCGACAGCACATAGTGGCTGCGCGGGATGTGCTGCAGGAAGGTGTACTGATCGTCGAGGGCGACGATCTCACCTGCGCGCAGCCGCTTCATGTCGGCTTCGTCCAGCTGATATTTGCTCATCGGTTCGATGTGCAGCTCAAAGGATAAATCGAGATCGAGGTTGCGGATGGTTTTATTCCAGTCGCGCGGCGGGATCTCACGCAGTTCGCTGCGCATCAGAAACAGCGAGCTGGCCATCAGGTCGTTCATCGACTGGCGTCCGGCGCGCTCGGCGGTGAATTTGTACACCAGACCCACCAGCAGCGTCATCACCAGGAAGCAGACGAACAGCAGCAGATAGAACTGAATGAAGAGCTTTCTCATCAGGAGCGGGTATCCCAGGCCTGCGGCGCGAACAGATAGCCTTTGTTACGGATGGTTTTGATGCGGAACGGCTCGGTGGCGCTGTCGTACAGTTTCTTGCGCAGGCGTGAAATGGCGACGTCGATGCTGCGATCCATGCCGTCATAGCTCACGCCGCGCAGGGTTTTCAGCAACGCGTCACGGTCGAGAATTTCTCCGGCGTGGCTCGCCAGCTCCCACAGCAGGTCAAAATCGGCGGTCGAAAGGGTGATGGGTTCGTCGAACAGGATCACCTGGCGGTTGAGCGCATCAATGGTGAGCGAACCAAACCGCAGCACCTTTTGCGAGCTCTGCACGGCGGGTGCGGCTTCCGGTTTGGCCACGTGCGCCTGGCGCAGATGCAGGCGCAGGCGCGCCAGCAGCACCGCCGGCGGCGTGGTTTTCAGAATATAGTCATTGGCGCCCATTTCCAGCGCCAGAATGTGGTTCATGTCGCTGTCGAGCGAGGTCAGCAGCACAATCGGTCCCTGCCAGTGGGCACGCAAATCGCGGCACAGCGTCATGCCATCTTTGCCCGGCAGCATGATATCCAGTAATACCAGATCCGGATCGGCGGCGAGAATGGTCGCTTCCGCGCGATCGCCGCGCGTCTCAACCAGCACCTCAATATCGTGGCGGCCAAGATAAGCCGCAATCAGTTCGCCGACTTCCGGCTCATCTTCCACATAGACAATTTTGTTCATAATGCTCTGTCATGGCTGAGAATGTCAGCAGCATAGCTTTTCCTGGTCCTGAGCTCTACGCTACCGCACGAATTATCCTTGTCTTACTGGTATGTACACCGTGAAATGTGCCATTATTACCGGCGCGTTCTGGCGCAAGGTTCGGAATCGTACTGAAAACAGGAGGAGTGCGAGGGTGTCTGATAAAGAGCTGGCTTCAGCCGGATACAGTGACCGCATCTGCTTCAACTACAGTGACTTCCTTTCCGCTTCCTGCAAAAAACGCTGGAGCTTTGTCGATGCCATTTACGGCGTGATGCCAATTTTTGGCATGGTGACGCGCAAGTCCGGGCACAGTTTACAGGCCAGCGACGACCATCTGAAAGAATTAGCATTACAAATCATTTCAACCCAGGTCAGCGACGAAATTAACATTGCCCGCCTGATTACCCTGGCCGAACAGCAGCACATCAGCCGCTTCGATATCCAGCTGCCTTATCCGCTGTCCGCTGAGCAGCTTGACGCCATCCATCTGGAATACCGCAAGCCGCTCAATCTGACACAGCAGAATGATCTGCTGTGCGTTTCCATTCCTTTACAACCACACTGATTAGCGCGTCAGCTGCCACAGCGCGGGCAGTGAGGCGGCAATTAACAGCACGATGGCGATGCGCTCCAGCGCAAACAGCGGTTGATCGCCGCGGCCACCGCGTCGTGCATACAGGAACAGCAGCAGACCCGGCGCGTAAAGCACCACTGACAACAGCAGATGCAGCGGCCCCGAGGCGTAGAGCAGCCACAGTCCATAGGCGCTGGCACCGAGACCGGTCAACAGGGCCAGCGGTTTGTGCTGACCACGTACCACTTTGACCAGATACAGACCGACCAGCAAATAGGGCACGAGGATCATTTCTGAGGCGATAGTCAGCAGCGTGTTGTAATCCGCGCCGGTAACCGCAATCAGAATCAGGCACACCTGCACGCTGCCGTTAGTCAGCCACAGTGACGCCGCCGGCGCGTTATGGCGGTTCTGCCGGGCAATGCTGCGCGGAAACGCACCCTGCTGCGCGGCGAGGAACGGGACTTCCGCCGCCATAATGGTCCAGCTGAGATAGGCCCCGCACACCGAGATAATCAGGCCAACCGCAATCACCGCATCGCCCCAGTGACCGAGCAGCCGTTCCATCAGACCGGCCATCGACGGATTGCGCATCTGCGCCAGTTCCGCACGCGGCACCACGCCAAGCGACAGCAACGTCACCAGCAGGTAGACCAGCAGCGCGGCCAGCACCGCCAGCAGCGTGGCGCGCCCGACATCTTTCTTGTGGCGCGCGCGGGCAGAGACCACCACCGCGCCTTCCACGCCAATAAATACCCACAGGGTGATCAGCATGGTCTGTTTAACCTGCTGCCACAGCGGCTGGCCGAGCGCCGCGCCATCAAAGTCAAAACGGAAGCGATCGTAATTAAACGCCAGCAGCGCCAGCACCACGAACAGCAGCAGCGGCACCAGTTTGCCCAGCGTCGCCAGCAGGTTGATGCTGGCCGCGGTCTGTACGCCGCGCAGCACCAGCCAGTGCACCAGCCACAGCAGCACGGAAGCGCCAAGCATCGCCTGCCAGGTGTTGCCATCGCCAAACACGATGCGATCCGGCGTATCGGTAAAGAAGCTCAGCGCTGAAAACACAATCACCAGATACGAGACGTTGGCAATCACCGCGCACAGCCAGTACCCCCATGCCGAGCAGAAGCCGGTCAGCTCGCCGAAGCCGGCGCGCGCGTAGGTGAAGATGCCGCCATCCAGTTCCGGGCGCAGACGCGTCAGCAGCAACATCGCCAGCGACAGAAAGAGGATACCGACACCGGTGATCAGCCAGCCGATCAGCAGCGCCGCCGGACCGGCAACCGCCGCCATATTTTGTGGCAGGCTAAAGACGCCCGCGCCGAGCATCGAGCTGAGCACCAGCGCAGTGAGCGCGCTAAGACCTAATTTTTTATCCAAAACGCCATTCCTGAGCAGCAGAGTGTGCTGGGTAGTAGTTGTTCAGCCAGAGTGTAACGTGGCAATCAGTCCCGTTTAAAACGGAATACCCTGAAAACAGGCGGCAGATTTTACGGAGAGCGAACGGTGAAGGCAATGCAAGACTATGCAGATTTGCACACGGATTATGCAAACGGCAGGGCGACGGGCGCCGCCCTGCGCGGGGATTATTTAAACAGGTCAGCGGTGACGGTCAGGTTGCCGCCGCTCTGGTTCTGCCACTGGCGCGTAATGTGATAGTACTTCGCGCCTTTGGCGATGGCGCGTTTGCCCACGGCTTCTGAAATCTCGGTTGGCGTGCCGAAGTGATCGGAGAAGGAGATGGTGTCAAACGGTTGCATCTGTGCGGCCGTGATCGCATTGACTTCCTGCACGCTGCGGCCATCCGGCTGCGTCACAGTATAACGCTGACCGGTAGAGCTTTGGGTTTCAAAGAAACGACCCACGCTGGTGCTCGGCGTATCCGAGGAAGCAACGCCAGGGATTGCCACTTTCTTCGCCGCTGCGCCGCCCGCAGCCAGGGCTGCTTTACCGGCTTCTGAATCAGCCGGAATGGAGTCAGACGTATCCTGTACCACGCGCGCTTTGGCATCGGCTTTATACACGTAGGCGGTCACGTACTGGTTGCCACCGTTGTTAGCATCCACCTGACGCACAATAAAGAAGGAGGCCGCGCCTTTGTTTTTTGCCGCTTTGGCGATAGCTTCGTTCACGTCCGGCTGGCTGGAGAAGAAGCCGCTGACGGAGACGGTGTCAAACGGCTCAAGGCGATACGCTTCGGCCTTCGGCAGCTCTTTCACGCCGTTGAACATCCGGTATTGCGTGCTTTGTTCCACTTTCGCTGCATTGGCTTTGTACAGATCGGCGGTAACGCGCCAGTTGCCACCGTTACCGTTGCTGTCGTTGATGCCCTGCACGTAGAAAGAGTCCGCGCCTTTGGCGTCGGCGGCTTTAGACACGGCGTCTGTTGCATCGCCAATTGCATTAAAACGGCCGCTAATATTGATGCGTTCGAATGGTTTTAACGTGGCCGCTTGTTCTGGCGTTAACTCTTTGGCAGCAAACGCATTGGCTGCCAGCAGTGATAACAGGGTTGACGCCAGAATGGTGTTCTTCAGCTTCATAAAAATGATCCTTCGCCTTACGCAAATTGAGTACGAAAACGTGCTGGACTCTTGATGTATAACAGATTAGCCGCTGATTATTGCATGTAATAATCGGCCTGTCTCAGCCAATTTATGCGCATAACATTGACAATCCCAGCATTTTATTCATCTGCCTGTCATCTTTCGCTGTTATGGCTTTTTTTTGGTCAGCTTACCGCTTTAACCGGTATCGCTTAGTACCATAATAGTTAACGCATTGTTAAATATAGGTTTTTAAAAACAGTTAATTCGTCATGACACGATTAGGCACAGCAGATTATTTTCCATAATGCCGCAAACCTGGTGGCATCCCGCGGTATTCATCGCTGGCATCTGAATATCTGTGTGAATGTCATAAGTGTGCGTTATGGCGCTAGATCGTCCTGGGCATTTTCAGTAGGTTATAAAGACTTTGTTACATAGTGCATTTCGCTCATAAAAAGCTGAAACAGCGTTTCGGCTTTTAAGCATGTGCCCCTTACAGAACCTCATCCTTTAATCATGGAAAGGAAACAGTATGTTAATTGGGATACCCAAAGAGCGGTTAGCCAATGAGTCCCGCGTCGCAGCGACGCCAAAGACCGTTGAGCAGCTCATCAAGCTGGGATTCAGCGTCACCGTTGAGCAGGGCGCCGGGTTGCGCGCCAGCTTTGATGATGACAGTTTTATCGCCGCCGGTGCCAGCATCAGTCATCCGCAGGATGTCTGGCAGTCCGACATCGTGCTGAAGGTGAACGCGCCAGACGACAGCGAGATCGCCCTGATGCGCGCGGGCAGCACGCTGGTGAGCTTTATCTGGCCAGCGCAGAACCCGGCGCTGCTGGAGAAATTAGCCGCACGCAATATCACCGTGATGGCGATGGATTCCGTACCGCGTATTTCGCGCGCGCAGTCGCTCGATGCGCTCAGCTCGATGGCGAACATCGCCGGTTACCGGGCCATTGTCGAAGCAGCCCATGAGTTTGGCCGCTTCTTCACCGGGCAAATCACCGCCGCCGGTAAAGTGCCACCGGCAAAAGTGATGGTCATCGGGGCTGGCGTGGCCGGTCTGGCGGCGATTGGCGCGGCGGGCAGCCTCGGTGCCATCGTGCGCGCCTTCGATACCCGTCCGGAAGTGAAGGAGCAGGTGCAAAGTATGGGCGCCGAGTTCCTTGAACTCGACTTTGAAGAGGAAGCGGGCAGCGGCGACGGTTACGCCAAAGTGATGTCCGAGGCCTTTATCAAGGCGGAGATGGCGCTGTTCGCGGCGCAGGCGCAGGAAGTGGACATTATCGTCACCACCGCGCTAATCCCGGGCAAACCGGCACCGAAGCTGATCACCGCAGAGATGGTGGCCAGCATGAAGCCGGGCAGCGTGATTGTTGATCTCGCGGCAGCCACCGGCGGTAACTGCGATCTGACCGTCGCCGACCGCGTCACGCTGAGCGACAACGGCGTCAAAATCATCGGCTATACCGATCTGCCGAGCCGGCTGCCAACGCAGTCCTCGCAGCTGTACGGCACCAACCTGGTGAACCTGCTGAAGCTGCTGTGTAAAGAGAAAAACGGCGAGATCGTGGTTGATTTTGACGATGTCGTGGTGCGCGGCGTCACGGTAATTCGTGACGGCGAAGTGACCTGGCCTGCGCCACCAATTCAGGTCTCTGCTGCGCCACAGGCCGCAAAACCTGCCGCACAGCCGCAGGTGAAAGCGGCAGAGAAGCCCGCTGCGCCGTGGCGCAAATATCTGCTGCTGGCGCTGGCGGTAGTGCTGTTCGGCTGCCTGGCCAACGTCGCGCCGGCGGAATTCCTGTCGCACTTTACCGTGTTCGCGCTTGCCTGCGTCGTCGGGTATTACGTGGTGTGGAACGTCAGTCACGCGCTGCATACGCCGTTAATGTCCGTCACCAATGCCATCTCCGGCATTATTGTGGTGGGCGCGGTGCTGCAGATGGGCCATGGCGGCTGGGTCACCTTCCTGGCGTTTATCGCCGTCCTGATTGCCAGCATCAATATCTTCGGTGGTTTCACCGTCACCCAGCGCATGCTGAAAATGTTTCGTAAGAATTAAGGGGTAACAACATGTCTGGCGGATTAGTGACTGCAGCATACATTGTTGCCGCAATTCTGTTTATTTTCAGCCTGGCCGGGCTCTCGAAGCATGAGACCTCAAAGCAGGGCAATATCTTTGGTATCAGCGGCATGGCGCTGGCGCTGCTCGCCACCATTTTTGGTCCGCACAGCGGCAACGTGGCGTGGATTCTGCTGGCGATGGTGATCGGCGGTGCGATTGGCGTGCGTCTGGCGAAGAAAGTCGAAATGACCGAAATGCCGGAGCTGGTGGCGATTTTGCACAGCTTTGTCGGTCTGGCGGCGGTGCTGGTCGGGTTCAACAGCTACCTTGACCACGCGCCAGGACTGTCGGCAGTGATGGAAAATATCCATCTGACCGAAGTGTTCCTCGGCATCTTTATCGGTGCGGTGACCTTCACCGGCTCGGTGGTGGCATTTGGCAAACTGCGCGGCAAGATCTCCTCAAAAGCGCTGATGCTGCCGCATCGCCATAAAATGAACCTGGCGGCGCTGGTGGTCTCATTCCTGCTGATGCTGTGGTTTGTGCGTACCGACAGCTCCGCTGCACAGGTCGTTGCGCTGCTCCTTATGACGGTGATTGCGCTGGTGTTCGGCTGGCATCTGGTGGCGTCGATTGGCGGTGCGGATATGCCGGTGGTGGTCTCGATGCTCAACTCCTATTCGGGCTGGGCGGCGGCGGCGGCGGGCTTTATGTTGAGCAACGACCTGCTGATCGTCACCGGTGCGCTGGTGGGCTCCTCCGGTGCCATCCTGTCGTACATTATGTGTAAAGCGATGAACCGTTCCTTTATCAGCGTGATTGCCGGCGGGTTCGGCACTGACGTGAGCGGTGCCGACGCGGGCGAAGAGGCGGGTGAACACCGTGAAATCAGCGCGGAAGAGACGGCAGAACTGCTGAAAAACTCGACCTCGGTGATCATCACGCCGGGCTACGGTATGGCGGTCGCCCAGGCGCAGTATCCGGTGGCAGAGATCACCGAGAAACTGCGCGCGCGCGGTATCAAGGTGCGTTTCGGTATTCACCCGGTCGCCGGTCGTTTGCCGGGGCACATGAACGTGCTGCTGGCGGAAGCCAAAGTGCCGTACGATGTGGTGCTGGAGATGGATGAGATCAACGATGATTTCAGCGATACCGACACCGTGCTGGTTATCGGTGCCAACGACACCGTCAACCCGGCGGCCCAGGACGATCCGCGCAGCCCGATTGCCGGTATGCCGGTGCTGGAAGTGTGGAAAGCGCAAAACGTCATCGTGTTCAAACGCTCGATGAACACCGGCTATGCCGGAGTGCAGAACCCGCTGTTCTTTAAAGAGAACACCCAGATGCTGTTTGGCGATGCCAAAGCCAGCGTCGAAGGCATTCTGCGCGCGCTGTAGGAAACGAAAAGGGCGGTGATGTCACCGCCCTGACAGGCACAAACCGGGGCGGCGCAGGATGGCCGCCCTGCGTTATTTAATCCTATTCATCTTCCTCATCGTCGAGGTCAATCGGCGATTTGAAATCATCCGGCTTAATCGCCAGCAAATCACAGCGCAGGTGATCGATCACCTGTTCAGCGGTATTGCCGAGAAACGCAGCTGACAGACCGGTACGACCGATGGTGCCCAGCACCACAATCCCGGCGTCGAGATGCGACGCGATATCCGGGATGACTTCTTCCGGCAGGCCCTTCGCTACGTGGGTAAACTCCTCGCCGATGGAGAATTTCTGGCGCAGCGCTTTCATCGCCACCAGATGCTGGCCGCGAATGGCATCGTTATAGACGCTGGGATCAAAATCCGGCAATTCGATGGCAATGTTAATCGGCGTGACGGGATAGGCGCCCACCAGATGCACCTCGGTGTGATTCACCATTTCGGCCAGCCGCGTGGTCTCGCGGATCAGTTTTTGATTAAGCTCATCATGATGCGGTTCCTCGCTGGCGAGGTTTACCGCCACCACCGCTTTGCCGCCTTCCGGCCATGGCTGGTCTTTAACCATCCACACCGGGCACGGGCACTTACGCAGCAGGTGCCAGTCGGTGGGGGTAAAAATCACCGCTTCCAGACGATCGTGCTGGTGCGCCATCTTCAGGACCAAATCATGCTGATGCGCCAGCACTTCCTGAATGATGGCTTCGTACGGCCGGTTATGCCACACCACTTTGATCTCGATATCCACGCCGGCTTCCAGATAGGCCTGCGCCTGTTCGCGGATCCATTCGGTGCGCTGGCTAATCACCCCTTTGCGCATGTTGACGCGCTCGTCGGGCGACAGCAGGGTGGTCATTTCGTAGGAGAAGTCGTAGATAGGCAGGAAGGCTTTGATTTTTCCGCCGATACGTTGATTGAGATACACCGCACGCCGCAGCGCCGGCTGGTCGTCCTGCTGAGCATCAATCGCCACCAGAATATGCTGATACCGGGACATAAGGCACTCTCCTCAAACCAAAGCGAAGTTGGATTAAAGATAGCCTAAGATGGCGCAGGGCAGAAGCGGAAAAGTTGTTGCCGGATCAATAAAATAACATTTATCGACCCGGCAGGCGGTTACGCTGCCTGATCGGTCTGGCCGGCCAGTTCAGCCAGCAGCGCATGGTTTTCGATGGTGATATATTTGCCTTTCACCGCCAGCATGCCGCTTTTCTGGAAACGTCCCAGCAGACGGCTGATGGTTTCGACGGTGAGTCCCAGATAGTTACCGATGTCGCCGCGCGTCATGGTCAGGCGGAATTCACGCTGTGAGAAACCGCGCTGGCCGAAGCGGCGCGACAGGTTCCAGATAAACGCCGCCAGACGCTCTTCCGCGTTCTTTTTCGATAACAGCAGGATCATATCCTGATCGCCTTTGATCTCGCCGCTCATCAGACGCATCATCTGCTGACGCAGCGCCGGCATTTTACCGGACAGATCGTCGAGGGTTTCAAACGGAATTTCACATACCATGGCCGTTTCCAGCGCCTGAGCGAAGCTCGGATGATGCGCGCTGACGATGGCGTCAAAGCCCACCAGATCGCCCGCCAGATGGAAACCGGTGATCTGTTCATCACCCTGTTCGGTAATGGTGTAACTTTTGATGGTGCCGGAGCGGATGGCATAAAGGGATTTCAGTTCATCACCGGCTTTGAACAGCGTCTGGCCTTTCTGAATCGGCTTTTTGCGTTCAATAATATTGTCCAGCTGATCCAGTTCATGTTCGTTCAGCGTGAAGGGAATACACAACTGGCTGATACTGCAATCCTGACAGTGGATGGCACAACCGCCAGACTGAATACGTCGAATGCTGCGTTTTTCCGGGATCATATAGGTACGCTCGATGATTATTGACTGTCGTCAATTTTAACATTTTTCTCTGTCATGTGAACTCATCCGAGCAGTAATAATGATCAAAACCGCACAAATGCTGGGTATTCGCGGCTTTGATGTCTGCAAATTACCAGCCGGTTTTTGATCTGGAACGTTTTCTTTCCATATTTACATCCGGACACAACCTGATCCCGCGCAGAAAGTGACAGATGTGATAGCCGATAACCTTTGCTACTATTTTGCTTTCGGGTGGCATGTTGCGCCCGATTCACCACCAGGCGTGAGGAAAACACCATGAACCTTGATGATGAAGACCTTTTCCGCGATGCCATGGGTGATGTAACCCCGTTAAAAGATTGCGCCAACACCCAGTGGCTGCGCGCGCCGTCTACTAAAGCGCCGCGCCAGCAGCCGCATGACGACGCACCGGAAAACTTCCTGACGCGCGGCTTCCTTGAGATTATCCCGCGCGACACGCCGCTGGAATATAAAGCCGATGGCATTCAGCAGGGCGTGCTCGACAAGCTGCGGCTGGGCAAATATACGCTGGACGCCAGTCTTAATCTGTTACGCCAGCCGGTGGAGACCTGCCGGCAATCGCTGTTCAGCTTTATGCTGGAAGCGCGTAAACAGGGCCTGCGCAATCTGCTGATTATTCATGGCAAAGGGCGGGATGATGAAGCGCACGCCAATATTGTCCGCAGCTACGTGGCACGCTGGCTGCGACAATTTGACGACGTTCAAACTTTCTGCAGTGCGCAACCGCAACACGGCGGCAGCGGCGCAGTCTATGTCGGGCTGCGCAAAACCGATCGCGCGCGCCTCGATAATCGCGAACGCCACGCCAAACGCAGCCGTTAACTGTGAAATTTGCGGATGGTGGCCATCAGCACTTCCGCGCTTAGCGAGAGCGAGTGGCCGCTGCGGGTAATAATGCCCACCGGCTCGCCGGGGCCGGGCGATGCGATGGGTAGCGCGCTGAGCGCATTGTGACTTAAATCTTCCTTCACCGCGCCGGATGGCACAAACCACACATAGTCATAACGCAGCGCCAGCTGGCGGGCCAGCGAGGTGGACGAGGTTTCGACACAGTTGCCCGGCAGCGAGCAGCCTTGTTCATCCAGCATGTGCTGGGCAATACGCCGCGGCGCGGTGCCTTCAGGCGAAATCACCACTGGCCACTGCATGGCGCGGGAAAGTGTGACGTTGTCACTTAAGAGCGGATGCTCCGGTCGCACCACCAGCTTGAGCGATTCGAGAAACAGCAATTCGTAGGTCAGGCCGGTCATCATTTCGCTGTCCGCCATACGGCCAATGCCAATATCAAACTCCCCGGCGCGCAGGCCAGCCAGCAGCACATTATTGTGCAGCGTGGCCACCTGTACCGTGGTGTTCGGCTGCTGTTCGTGGAAGCGATCCAGGATCTGCGGCAGCATCCCCATGGCGGCGGTGGTGAGGGCGCCAAGGCGGATCACGATCGGGCGTCCGGAAACCGGCGAGTTGAAACTTTGTCCGGCGTGGTTAAGCGCATCCAGTACTTTCACCGCGTGGGTCAGGAACTGTTCTCCCAGTGTCGTCAGCTGAGCACCGAGGCGACCGCGCTCAAACAGACGGGCGCCCGCCAGTTCCTCCAGCTCATTCAGCGTTTTAGACAGCGCCGGCTGACTCAGATTGAGGGTTTCCGCCGCGCGGCCCAGCGTGCCCTGTTGCGCGACTGCCACAAAGGTGTGTAAATGGCGCAGACGAATGCGCTGATTAAAGAGATGATTTTTGTCCATAAACGCCAGCGTAATGAGTCAGAGCGGTCAGCGGCAAGTGGCTGACCGAGATTCTGTTAACTTACCTGCAAAATTATATTAACAAAAACGGTCAGCGTGAGAAGTTTTAGTAAGTGGCTGTATTGGTTGGCTTTATAAATAACCGGGCGTCCGGGCGCATCTATGCATTCAGCGTTATCAGTAGCTTAGCGGGAAAAATGTTGAATAATTCTCAATTTCACTTAAAAATCCTGCCCGTTATTGTTAACGATGCGCTATCATAAGCGCCGTTTTTTTTACCAAAACTGATGACCTATTCGTGATAATCCTGCAGGAGTGGTACCGTGACCAGCGCTGAAGCCATTGACGTCCGCCAGCTCATCAACCAGAGCGCGTTAAGCAGCTGGCAGAAGCGTTTAATTGCGCTGTGCTTTGTCGTGGTAGCGCTGGATGGCATGGATATCGCGCTAATGGGCTTTATCGCGCCGACGCTGAAAGCCAGCTGGGGCGTGACCAATCATCAGTTGGGGATGGTGATTAGCGCGGCGCTGATTGGCCTGGCGCTGGGTGCCATGGTGGCTGGACCGCTGGCCGATCGCTACGGCCGCCGCGTGATGATTCTGCTCAGCGTGCTGTTTTTTGGCCTCTGGACGCTGGCGACCGCCATGGCGCAAAACATCGAACAGATGATGCTGTTCCGCTTCCTCACCGGTCTGGGGCTGGGAGCGGCGATGCCCAACGTCGGCACGCTGGTGGCCGAATACGCGCCCGAGCGGCGTCGCTCGTTTATTATCACCGTGGTGTTCTGCGGCTTCACCTTTGGCGCGGCCTCCGGCGGTTTTGCCGCCTCGTGGCTGCTGCCGCGCTATGACTGGCATTCAGTGATGCTGATGGGCGGCGTGCTGCCGCTGCTGGTGCTGCCGTTTCTGCTGCGCGGCCTGCCGGAGTCGGTGCGCTTTCTCATCAGCCAGCGCGCGCCCGCTGCGCGCATTCACGCCATTCTGGCGCGCATGCTGCCGGGCAGCGTCCGGCCTGACAGCCATTTTCAAAGCAGTGAACCGCTGGCCGCGCGTCACGGTGCAGTGGCCACCGTCGTCTCACCCCGCTACCTGTTTGGCAGCCTGATGCTGTGGGGCGGCTACTTTATGGGGCTGTTTCTGGTCTATCTGATCGGCAGCTGGCTGCCATCGCTGATTAACACGCTGGGCATGTCTGTCACGGAAGCGGCCATCGTCACCGCCATGTATCAGGCGGGCGGCACCGTTGGCTCACTGTTTGCCGGCTGGCTGATGGACCGCATCAACGCCAATCTGGCGCTGGCCATCATTTACTTTTGCGGCGGCATCGCCATCGTGGCGCTCGGGTTTTCTCCGGCGCAGGTCGGGTTGATGAGCGGCATCGCCTTCTGCAGCGGCTTCTGTTTTAACGGTGCCAACACCGGCATGAATGCACTCTCGGCCAGTTACTATCCCACTCATGCCCGCGCGACCGGCTCCAGCTGGATGCACGGCGTCGGCCGCATCGGCGCGATCATCAGCGCCTTCGTCGGCGCTGAGCTGCTGTCCCTCGGCTGGTCGTTTAGCCAGATCTTTCTGCTGCTGGCGTTGCCGGCGGCGCTGACCACGCTGATGCTGGTACTGAAATGCCGCTTTGGTGACCAGCCGCGCGCCACCGAGTGACAGGGCGATCACAGTTCCGCGAAAATGTTACCCGCCGCTAAAGGGTTGATCTACAGTAGCAGCAACCCTTTAGCCCAAGGTGATGACCATGGATAACTTTCTCACCCGCGATGCCATCCGCACGCTGTTCTCTCAGGCCATGTCGGCCATGTACCAGCAGGAGGTGCCGCAATATGGCACCCTGACGCAGCTGGTTACCGCCGTTAACGAACGCACCTTAGAAGCCCAGCCGGCGCTGAAAAACCGTCTGGCCGCCGCCGATGAGCTGAGCCGCCTCGGCGTGGAGCGTCACGGTGCCATTCGCGTCGGCACTGCCGCAGAGCTCAGCACGCTGCGGCAGATGTTTGCCGTGATGGGGATGGAGCCGGTGGGCTATTACGATCTGTCACAGGCGGGCGTGCCGGTGCACTCTACTGCCTTTCGCCCGGTCAGCGACAGCGCGCTGCGGCGCAATCCCTTCCGCGTTTTCACCTCGCTGCTGCGGCTGGAGCTGATCGACGATGCCGCACTGCGCGACAAAGCCGCGGCTATTCTGGCGGCGCGCGACATCTTCACGCCTGGCTGCCGGGCACTGATCGCGCAGCATCAGCAGCAGGGCGGTCTCAATGCTGCCGATGCCGCTCGCTTTGTTCAGGAGGCGCTGGAAACCTTTCGCTGGCATGCGCACACCACGGTGGACAGCGCCACCTACCGCGCGCTGAGCCAGCAGCATCGCCTGATTGCCGACGTCGTGTGCTTCCGCGGCTGCCACATCAATCACCTGACGCCACGCACGCTGGACATCGATCGCGTGCAGGCGCTGATGCCTTCGCGCGGCATCGAACCGAAAATCCTGATTGAAGGGCCGCCGCCGCGCGCGGTGCCGATTCTGCTGCGCCAGACCAGCTTCAAAGCGCTGGAAGAGGCGGTGCATTTTAATGATGGCACGCCTGGCACCCATACCGCGCGCTTCGGTGAAATCGAGCAGCGCGGCGCGGCGCTCACGCCTAAAGGCCGCGCGCTATACGACCGGCTGCTGGCGCAGGCCGGTACCGGCAGCGATAACCAGCAGCATCAGCAGCACCTCAGCGCGGTGTTTCGTGATTTTCCTGATGATGAACAGACGCTGCGCGAGCAGGAGCTGGCGTGGTTCCGCTACCGTCTGACGCCGCAGGGTGAGCATCAGCCGCCGCGCGCCGGGGAAACCGTGGCGCAGCTGCTGGCCGCCGGACGTTTACAGGCGGAACCGATTGTCTACGAAGATTTTCTGCCGGTGAGCGCGGCCGGTATCTTCCAGTCGAATCTGGGCAACCAGACTCAGGCCCGCAGCGCCGGCAATGCCAGTCGTGCCGATTTTGAAGCCGCGCTCGGTGCCGCCGTGCAGGATGAGATGGTGCTGTATCAGCAGACGCAACAGCGCAGTCTGGCGCGCTGCGGCGTGCAGGAATAAGGCGTAAAAAAGCGGCCTGAAAAGTGACAGGATCACTTTTACAGGCCGGCTGTTTTTCTTTCTAATGATTATTGCAGGCGTGCGTCGCGCACCAGCGTATATTTTCCGGCACCCAGGAACAGGATGGCCAGCGCGCCCAGCAGGTAAAGCGCTTCCGTTTCCAGCGACCAGGCGCCGACATCGGTGCGATGCCAGAGTGCGCCCATTTTCACCAGCAGCGTTGCGACTACCATGTTAACGGCAATGATAAAGGCCGCCGGGCGCGTCAGCAGGCCAACGATGACCATGATGGGTGCCACAATTTCCCCGATGTAAGCACCGTAAGCGATGAAACCTGGCATGCCTTTGACGCTGAGCAGATGGGCGATCCAGCCGACGCCATGAATCGCCTTAAACTCGCCATGAAACAGCAATAGCCCGCCGAAGGTTAAGCGTAACAGCAATTTACCGAAATCCGGGTGATCGCTCATCCGGGTGAACAGCTGATTGATGCCAGCAAACATCGCGTCTCTCCGTCACGCCAGGTTAACTTGCAACCATAAAACAGAATGCACCGCTGCAGTTAACCAAAAAATTTGATGAAGTTGTTCAATGAATCGGTCGCTTATTCGGCTTAATCTGCAAATGCTTGCAGAACATAGACATTCCACTGAGGCCTGCAAATAATGGAATCAGGCTTTACCAGGAACCCGCAATGAAAAATGAACGACGTCTGAGGATCATGACGGCAGAAGGTGAACTCAGAGGCCTGATGGATGATGAACTGTTTACCTTTAAAGGAATACCTTATGCAGCGCCGCCGATTGGCGCACTGCGCTGGCGTCCGCCGCAGCCGGTGGTACCGTGGCAAACGCTGCGCGACGCCACCGCGTGGGGCGATGCCAGCTGGCAAAATCGTGATTACTGCGTGGCGGCCGGCGGCGGCGATCCGGGCCGCTTCAGCGAAGATTGTCTTTATCTGAATGTCTGGACGCCTGATGTCGAACCCGCTACGCCGTTACCGGTGATGGTATGGCTGCACGGCGGCGGCTTCAGCATCGGCGCCGGCAGCCTTGATCCCTATCGCGGCAAAGCGCTGGCAGCGCAGGGCGTGGTGGTGGTGACACTCAATTACCGCCTTGGCCATTTCGGCTTTTTTGCGCATCCGGCGCTCGACGCCCAGTATCCGCCGGGCAAGGTGGTCAATAATTTTGCGCTGCTGGATCAGATTGCCGCGCTGCAGTGGATTCAGCGTAACATCCCGGCGTTTGGCGGCGATCGCCATAACGTCACGCTGTTTGGCGAATCGTCTGGCGCGCGCAGCGTATTGTCGCTGTGCTGCTCGCCGCTGGCCGAAGGGCTGTTTCATAAGGGCATCGTGCAAAGTGCCTACAGCCTGCCGGACGTGCCGCATAAGCAGGCGCAGCAAACCGGCCTGCAGGTGGCAGCGCATTTCAATCTGGCCGCGGATGCCAGTGCGGAACAGCTGCGCGCACTGCCGGCCGACAGTTTCTGGCCGCTGGAGCGACCGCTGGCGCTGGGGCCGGTGGCCATCAGCGGCGATGCGGTGCTACCCAGACCGATGCTCGACACCTTTATGGCGGGTAAACAGCATCGCGTGCCGTTGATGATTGGCAGCAACAGCGACGAAGCCAGCGTGCTCGACTACTTCGGCGTGGATGCCCGCAGCGTGTTACAGCAGCTGCGCAGCAAAAGTCGCCTGAGTTATCGCCTGCTGAAGTGGCTGTACGATATCCATGATGACAGCCTGCTGGGGCGCGCGGTGGCGCGCGACATGGCGTTTACCGTCATGCCGCTGCTGGTGGCACAGTCGCAGCACAGCATCGGCATGCCTGCGTGGCGTTACTGGTTTGATTATGTGTCAGAAAACGCGCGTCACCTCTACCCGCACGGCACCTGGCACGGCAACGAAATTCCTTATGTCTTCAATACGCTCGCGACGCTGCCGCCGCCGGGTGACTGGCATTACAGCGCCAGCGATATCGCCTTTGCCGGCCGCGTCAGCGCCTGGTGGGTAACCTTTGCACGGGATGCCAGTGAGTTCAGCCATCGGCTGCGGCTCGACGGAGAACCCGACTGGCCGGTGTGGCGGCCGGGGGAAGATTTGACTCTTGCTTTTGGTCACGACGGTAAAGCGGAATCGGTGCTGAAGGCGCGATTTATGCGTGGCCGTCTGCGTCTGTTCCGCCTGATGATGCGCAGCCACGTTAAACTTTAATAAGCCTGCTAATCATGTAAAAAAATCAATGTTTTTTTAAGGCAAATTGGCCGCTATCTGCCTGATTTTACGACCGCTCAGCCGCTCCGCGCGGCGTCCCATCGTGCAATTAATTAGCTTACAAAACATTTATCTTTTCCCGGTTCGCTGCCGATAAATACCCTAAGCCCTGTTTTATCCGGGCTGCCAGCGTTCACACCAGGGGATTATGTATGGGTATGTTAAAAAACTTCACGATTCGCGCCGTTATGCTGACCATTCTCGGGCTTTTCTGCCTGTTATGGTGTGGCGTAGGGCTGTTCAGCGTCCACTCGCTGAATGCGCTCGGCGAGGGTAACGAGATTGATCGTCAGCTGGTAAACCAGATGACGGCGCTCAGCAAAGGCAACGATCAATATTTCCGCGTGGTCACGCGTCTGTCGCGGGTAATGGAAGGCCGCACCGCCGGTAACGCGCCGACCGCAGAAGCGTTCGCGCCGGTGCAGCAGGCACTGGATAACATGAAACAGCAGTTAAGCCAGTTCAAAGCCATGGCGCCGGGTCCGATGGACAGCGAGACGGTGAACAAGGTGATCAGCAGCTGGCAGAAACTGCTGGATGAGGGTATCGCACCACAGGTGGCGCTGGCGCAGCAGGCTTCACTGGATGCATGGCGCGCGCAGGCCAACAATGTCACGCCGCCGCTGAGCCGGGCGTTTGGTGCCAGCGCAGAAGCGTTTAATCAGGCCGCCAGCAGCAAGCTGGATGAGACCCGCGTGACCGTGGATACGCTTACCAGCATGACCAAAGTGATTATTGTGTCGGCGGTGGTGTTCGGCTTATTGATTCTGCTGTTCACTGACCGTTACCTGGTGACGATGCTGGTGAAACCGCTGGATCGCATCCGTAACCATTTCACGGTGATTGCGCAGGGCGATCTCAGCCAGCCGGTGGAAGAATTTGGCCGCAACTGCGTCGGCAAACTGGTGCCACTGCTGCGGGCGATGCAGGACAGCCTGCGTGAAGCAGTCAGCGCCATCCGCAGCGGCACGGAGAACATCTATCGCGGCGCGGCAGAAATTTCAGCCGGCAATAACGATCTTTCATCGCGCACCGAAGAGCAGGCGGCCGCGCTGGAACAGACCGCGGCCAGCATGGAGCAACTGACCGCCACGGTGAAGTTCAACGCCGACAACGCACGTCAGGCCAGCGCGCTGGCGGAGACCGCCACCGGCACCGCGCAGCAGGGCGGCCGTCTGGTTGGCGAAGTGGTGACCACCATGCAGGGCATTTCCGGTAGTTCGAAAAAGATTGCCGAAATCACCAGCGTGATCAACGGCATCGCTTTCCAGACCAACATCCTGGCGCTCAACGCGGCAGTCGAAGCGGCGCGTGCCGGTGAGCAGGGGCGCGGCTTTGCCGTGGTGGCCAGCGAAGTGCGCAACCTGGCGCAACGCAGCGCCGGCGCCGCAAAAGAGATCGCCACGCTGATTGAAGATTCCGTGTCACGCGTTGAAAAGGGCTCGGAGCTGGTCAGCAGCGCTGGCAGCACCATGCATGACATTCTGAAGTCGGTGCAGGATGTGAATGAGATCATGAAGCACATCGCTGCCGCGTCGGAAGAGCAGAGCAAAGGGATTTCGCAGGTCGGCACCGCCGTCACCGAAATGGACAGCGTCACCCAGCAGAACGCGTCGCTGGTGGAGCAGGTGTCGGCGGCGGCCAGCGCGCTGGAGCGTCAGACCGAAGAGCTGCAGGCGTCGGTGGCGAAGTTCCGCCTGTCCGACAGCGCGCCGCGCGCGCAGGCCGTGGCATCCGCTGCTGCACCTGCGCTGCGCCGGCCGGTGTTATCTGCCGCCGCAGGCGCTCAGGGTAAACCCGCCAGCAGTGAAGAGTGGGTTTCATTCTGAGGCTGACACAACCACGCCACCAGCTGCGGCAAAAACGGTGGCGCATCTTTTTCCGCCCGCTGTAACAGGCTGTAGCTCGCCCCGGTTGCCACACTCGCGGCAAACGGGGCGATTAACCGCCCATTCGCCAAATCATTCTCCACCAGCGTAATATCCGCCACCGTCACGCCAAATCCCTGAATCGCCGCGCTGATCGCCAAATCCATGGTGGCGAAGTGCTGATTGCGCGCCATCGGCAGCTGCTCCGCCTGGGCGGACAGCCACAGCTGCCAGTCGCGCGCATCGCCGGTCGGATGCAGGAAGGTGAATCTGGCCAGTTCGCTGACATGGCGCGGCGCCGGCACGCTGCTGGCCAGCACCGGCGTCAGGCGCTCGGCAAACAGCGGAATGGCACCGGCAGGCGGCGTGCCGAATACAATCGCCGCATCAAAGTTTTCCAGCTGCGACGCGTGATCAAGCGTGGTGGTGAGCGCCACGTGGATGTCTGGCCGCTGCTGCTCCAGCGCCACCAGACGCGGCACCAGCCAGCGCATAGCGCAGGTCGGGGCTTTCAGCCGAATCGAGGCATTGCTGCGGCTGGCTTTCTCTGTGGCATTGACCAGCAGATTGAATCCCTGTTGCAGCTCCGGCAGTAGCGCCGCGCCCTGATCGGTGAGATGCAGACCGCGCGCGTGGCGTTCAAACAGGGCAAATCCCAGCCAGCTCTCCAGCGCCGCAATTTTGCGGCTCACCGCGCCCTGAGTGATGCACAGTTCGCTGGCGGCGCGCGTCAGGTTGAGATGACGGGCGGTGACCAGAAAGGCATGAATGGCGTTGAGTGGCAGAGCAGAGCGGGACATAACGGCCTCGAGCTATGATTTTTTATCATGGCTATTATGACAACAATTCGCTTGTCGACTCAAGCGTCGCGCCGTTGAATAGAAATCTACTTCCGATACGTGGTTATGCAACCTGTGGAGCAATGATGACCCTGAACAGCAGCGTGAAGCTCTCCTCCAAACAGCCGGACGTCGGCACCACCATTTTTAGCGTGATCGGCCAGCTGTCCGCACAGCACCAGGCCGTTAATCTCTCTCAGGGCGCACCCAATTTCCCGTGTGACCCGCAGCTGGTTGAGCTGGTCAGCCAGGCGATGCGCGACGGCCATAATCAGTACGCCGCCATGACCGGTTTACCGGCGCTGCGTGAAGCGCTGGCGGAGAAGGTGCACCGCCTGTATGGCCAGCAGTACGATGCCGCCAGCGAAGTCCTGATCACCGGCAGTGCCAGTCAGGGCATCTACATGGCGATTTCGGCGCTGGTGCATCCGGGTGATGAAGTGATCTTCTTTGAGCCAGCCTTTGACAGCTACGCGCCGGTGGTGCGGTTACAGGGCGCGACGCCGATCGGCCTCAAGCTGCAGGTGCCGGATTTTGCGATTGACTGGGACGAACTGCGTGCCGCGATCACGCCGCGTACGCGCATGATTATCATCAATACGCCACATAACCCGAGCGGACAGGTACTGAATGCCGCCGATCTCGACCAGCTGGCGGCCCTGACGCGTAATACCGACATCGTGGTGTTGTCTGATGAAGTCTACGAACACATCGTGTTTGACGGCCAGACGCACTGCGGCATGGCCACGCACGCGGAACTGGCACAGCGCAGCGTGGTGGTGTCCTCCTTCGGTAAAACCTTCCACGTCACCGGCTGGCGCGTCGGCTATGCGCTGGCGCCTGCTGCGCTGATGGCGGAGATCGTCAAGGTGCATCAGTTCATGATGTACGCCGCCGATACGCCCATGCAGGTTGGCTTCGCGCAGTATCTGCAGAACCCGCAAAACTATCTGCAGCTGTCGTCGTTTTATCAGGCGAAGCGCGATCGGCTGCAGACGCTGCTGCAGGATTCACCGTTCAGGCTGTTACCGAGCGCCGGTTCGTTCTTTATGTTGGCCAGCTACGGACATTTCAGTGACGAAAGCGACAGTGAAATGGTAAAACGTCTCATTGTCGATCACGGTGTGGCTACCATTCCGCTGTCGGCGTTTTATATGGATGGCACTGACAATAAATTAATCCGCCTTTCTTTTGCTAAAGACGACGCAACGCTCGAAGCCGGCGCGCAGGCGCTGTGCCGGGTTAAAGGGTAATTAGGGGAAAATAATGAAAAAACTGAACGCACTGTTTATCGCACTGGGCATGATCACCTCCGTGCAGGCGCTGGCGCAGGAGAGCCTGCGCTACGGTCTGGAGTCGCAATATCCGCCATTTGAAAGCCGCAACGCGCAGGGCGAGCTGGAGGGTTTTGACATCGAACTGGGCAAAGCCATCTGCCAGGTCGGCCATTTTGACTGCAAATGGGTTGAGAGCAGCTTTGATGCGCTGATCCCGGCGCTGCAGGCGAAAAAATTCGATGCGATTAACTCGGCGATGAACATCACCGAGGCGCGGGCGAAAAGTATCGACTTCACCAACCCGATCTACCGCATTCCTACCATGCTGATTGTGAAGCAGGGCGAGAAACTCGAGCCGACGGCGGCGTCGCTGAAAGGAAAAAATATCGGCGTGCTGCAGGGCTCGATTCAGGAAACCTACGCTAAAAAGCACTGGGAATCCCAGGGCGTGACGGTGACGTCGTATCAGGATCAGAACCAGGTGTACAACGACATGGTCGCTGGCCGTCTTGACGGTACGCTGGTGATGTCCGCCGCCGGTCAGTCTGGTTTCCTCGATAAGCCGCAGGGCAAAGGTTTCGCCTTCGCCGGTAAGCCGGTGGAAGACGACACCATTCTCGGTTCCGGCATTGGTTTCGGTCTGCGCAAAGGCGATAGCAAGCTGAAAGGGGAACTGGATGCGGCCATCGCCAAAGTCCAGGCCGACGGCACCGTGACTAAACTGGCGGCGAAATTCTTCCCGGGCATTGACGTCAGCGTCAGCAAGTAAGCGGGTGTCAGCCTGATCGGCAATCGCCGGTCAGGCTGTCTCAACATTTCTCTGCAACCGCGCTTATCGGGCTGCCAGATAACACAGCGCTTCCGCCACCTGATACGACTTCACAAATGACGGGATCGGCAGGAATTCAAAACGCGAATGGAAATT
This sequence comes from gamma proteobacterium symbiont of Axiagastus rosmarus, assembly GCF_059730925.1. Taxonomy (NCBI): domain Bacteria; kingdom Pseudomonadati; phylum Pseudomonadota; class Gammaproteobacteria; species gamma proteobacterium symbiont of Axiagastus rosmarus. The sequence goes on along the minus strand of NZ_AP035925.1, from coordinate 2,169,442 downwards.
GTGCGCGCCGGTGAAGAAATTCGGCGTCAGTAACCCTTTGGCCGACAGCGCAGACCCATCGGTGCCGCCGCGCATCGGAATCACTTTAGGTTCCACGCCCACCTGCTGCAGCGCAGCAAAAATCAGATCGATTGCCCGCCGGTCCTCACCTATCGCGTTACTGATGTTGCTATAGATATCATTGATCTTCAGCGCGACGTGACCAGTCGGATAGTGCGCGGCGATCTGATCGGCGACTTCCACCAGCTGCTGCTTCTTCGCATCAAAACCCTTTAAATCGAAATCGCGAATCGACGCTTTCAATACCGCCTGGCTGGCATTGGCCTGCATATCATTGAACCAGATATAGCCTTCGCGCCCGGCGGTATGCTCGGGCGTGGCAAGCCGGTCGAAGCGGGCGATGAAGTCGTGCGCCATCAGCAGGGGATTCACCAGCACGCCTTTGCCCGACATGGGATGCGCCGGCACGCCGGTGAAGGTAATTTCAGCGGAGGCGCCGTTGAAGCACTCATACACCACTTCGCCCAGCTCGCAGCAGTCAATGGTCCAGGCGAAATCGACGTTAAAGCGCGTCTCCAGGTCCAGCGCCTTGGCGCCGCGCAGGCCGATCTCTTCATCCGGCACAAACGCCACCACCACATCACCGTGCTCGCCACGCAGGTTCTCCACCAGCGTCATCACCACGCTGACTGCCGCTTTGTTGTCGGCCCCCAGCACGCTGGTGCCGTCGCTGAACACAATCTCCTGACCGACATACGGCAGGATTTCCGGATGCTCCGCCACCCGCAGCCAGATGTCCTGCTGCGCATTCAGACACAGATCCGCGCCCTCAAAGCGCAGGGTTTGCGGATGGATATCCGGGGATAGCCCGACATCCACGGTATCAATATGGGTGATAAAGCCTACGCGCGGCGCGCCAGGCCGGTTGCCCGGTTTCACGGCGGTCACGGTGGCATGCTGATCAATCACCACATCCTGCAGACCGAGATCGCGCAGCTCCTGCGCCAGCAGTTCCGCCATGGCGTGTTGCGACGGCGTACTGGGCAGCGTGCTGGATTTGGCATCGCTCTGGCTGGAGACCGCCAGATAACGGTAAAAACGCTGGGTCAGCTGACGGGCAAGTTGGTCTGTCATCACAATTCCTTATTAGCTTTGCGCCACTGGAGATACGCCAGACGGCTAAATCATGTTATTTATGAAATAAATACCGATGCTGGCTCATGGAAGTCAATAAAAAGCGAGAAGACGATGAAAAAGATGATAGGAAAACTGGCGCTTAGCGCACTGGGGTTAGCGGTTGCAGGCGGCGTCTCGGCGAAGACGCTGGTTTACTGTTCTGAAGGCTCGCCGGAGAACTTCAACCCGCAGCTCTACACCTCCGGTACCAGCGTGGACGCCAGCGCCGTGCCGATTTTTAACCGCCTGGTGGATTTCAAACCGGGCACCACCGAGCTGGTGCCCAGCCTGGCGGAGCGCTGGGAGATCAGCCCGGACGGCAAGGTGTATACCTTCCATCTGCGCAAAGGGGTTAATTTCCAGAGCAATAAACAGTTTACGCCGTCGCGCGATCTCAACGCTGACGACGTGATCTTCTCGTTTATGCGCCAGCTCGATACGAAAAACCCGTATCACACCGTTTCGGGCGGTAACTATGCCAACTTTGAAAGCCTCGAGCTGGCAAAACTGATCACCCGTATCGATAAGGTGGATGATCTGACAGTGCGGATTACGCTGGCCCATGCCGAAGCGCCGTTTCTCGCCGATCTGGCGTGGTATTTCGCCTCGATTCACTCGGCGGAATATGCCGACCAGATGCTGAAAGCCGGTACGCCGGAAAAAGTGGACATGCAGCCGATTGGCACCGGACCGTTTGAGCTGGTGCAGTATCAAAAAGATTCCCGCATTCTCTACAAAGCCTTCCCGCAGTACTGGCAGGGCAAGGCTAAAATCGATCGGCTGGTGTTTTCCATCACCCCGGACGCCTCGGTGCGCTATGCCAAACTGGAGAAAAACGAGTGCCAGGTGATGCCGTTCCCTAATCCGGCCGATCTCGACAACATGCGCCACAACCCGAACATCACGCTGGAACAGAAATCTGGCCTCAACACCGGTTTCCTGTCGTTCAACACCACCAAAGCCCCGCTGGATAACGTGAAAGTGCGCCAGGCGCTGGCGATGGCCATCAATAAGCAGGCGATCATTGATGCCATCTTCAAAGGTACCGGCACGGTGGCGAAGAATATTCTGCCGCCGGATGTGTGGAGTGCTGATAAAGATCTGCAGGATTACGCCTACGATCCGCAACAGGCCAAAGCGCTGCTGCAGCAGGCCGGCATTCAGCCGGGCACCGAAATTTCGCTGTGGGCGATGCCGGTCCAGCGGCCGTATAACCCCAACGCCCGCCGCATGGCTGAGATGATTCAGGCCGACTGGGCAAAAGTGGGCATCAAAGCCAACATCGTCAGCTATGAGTGGGGCGAATACCTGAAGCGCGTCAAGGGCGGCGAGCATCAGGCAGCGCTGATGGGCTGGACCACCGCCACAGGCGATCCGGATAACTTCTTCGGGCCATTGTACAGCTGCACCTCGGCGAACGGCGGCTCCAACTCGTCCAAATGGTGCTATGCGCCGTTTGAGAAAATCATCACCCAGGCGCGCGCCGAGCAAAATCACGACAAGCGCGTGGCGCTGTACCGCGAGGCGCAGCAGATGATGCATGACCAGATGCCGGCAGTCATGATTGCGCACTCAACGATTTTCGAGCCGGTGCGTAAATCGGTCAGCGGCTACCAGGTGGATCCGTTCGGCAAGCACATCTTCTATCCGGTGGATATCACGCCTTAATCGCAGCGGACAGCGCGCTGAGCTGCTGTTGCAGAAAGGTCAGAAACAGAGTCAGGGCGGCGCTGCGGGGTCGCCCTGACTGCGTCTGCAGCTGCAGCGTACGCTGGCTTAGCTGATCGATATTGACCGCGCGCATCACCAGACCCTGCTGCTGGGCCTCTTCCGCCAGGGTAAAACTGCTGCAAATGGTCACCGCCAGCGGCGTGCGCAGTAAAAAATGGAACAGGGTGGAGAAATTGTCGCAGGTCAGCACCGGTTCAATCAGGTGGCCACTCATGTGGCTGGCCAGCTCAAACAGCTGGCGTACCGTGGTGTTTTGCTGCGGTAGTGCCAGCGGATAGTGGCTGAGATCGGCCAGCGCCACCTGCGGCACGCCCGCCAGCGGATGGCTGTCATGCATCACCAGCAGCACCGGCGCCGGCCATGAGCCCACCACCTCAACCGCACGTTCCGCGTGCAGGCTGAATTGCAATGCCACATCGCACTCGCCGCTGCGCAACAGTTCAGCCACGCCCTGTGCGCTCGCCACCCGGACGTCAAACAGCACGCCGGGATGATCGCGGCGAAAGGCGGCAATCAGCCGGGGCAGCAGGGTAAACGCCAGCCCGTCGGTGCAGGCGACACGAATCAGCGTGCGCCGCACCGCCTTCAGGCCTTTAATCTCCGCCAGCGCATACTCCATATCCAGCAGATTTTTACGCACGTGATGGGCAAAAATCTCGCCGGCCTCGGTCAGCACCATCCCGCGCGCATGACGGGCAAACAGCGTCACGCCCAGCTGCTGCTCCAGCCGCTGAATTTGACGGCTGATGGCAGAGACCGCCACAAACAGCTGGGCGCTGGCCGCGCTGAGCGAACCGCAATCGGCTACCGCGAGAAAATAACGCATTTCCGTGCTTAACATGCCATGGCCTCCGTCTGTGCCTGCCTCGAAATCGGGCAACGCAGCTTTGCTTTAAAGGCAAATCTTACTCGATAAATTGATAATTGTGGCAAAGCTGCCTTTCCGCAAAGATGAAAAAACAGCAGACCTATAACAGGCAGGGCAAACATGACAGCACAACAGGCGGTTCAGCAGGCCACCGCATATTTCGACAGCGGGGAATTTCAACGTATCCTGGCGCGCCGCGTGGCGTGGCAGACCGAGAGCCAGCGCGACGATCGCGATGCGGCGTTACAGGACTATTTGCAGCAGGAGATTGCACCGCAACTGCAGGCGCTGGGCTTCACGCTACAGCTCATCGATAACCCACACGCCGCCGGCCGGCCATTCCTCGTGGCGGTGCGCATGGAAGATCCCGCCTTACCGACCTTGCTGAGCTACGGGCACGGTGATGTGGTATTCGGCGATGACGAAAACTGGCGCAGCGGGCTCTCGCCGTGGCAGCTGACCGAAGAGGGTGATCGCTGGTACGGGCGTGGCAGCGCCGACAACAAAGGTCAGCACTGCGTCAATCTTGCGGCGCTGGAGCAGGTTTACCAGGCGCGCGGCGGCCGTCTCGGCTTTAACTGCAAATGGCTGTTTGAGATGGGCGAAGAGATCAGCTCGCCGGGGCTGGCGCAGCTGTGTCAGCAGCAGGCGGAACTGTTGCAGGCTGACCTGTTCATTGCCTCAGACGGTCCGCGGCTCAACGCCGTGCGGCCGACGCTGTTCCTCGGTTCGCGCGGTGCGGTAAATTTCCGCCTGACCATCAACGCGCGTGACAATGCTTATCACTCCGGCAACTGGGGCGGACTGCTGAGCAATCCCGGCACCCGACTGGCCAGCGCCATCGCCACGCTGGTGGACGCGCAGGGCGTGCTGCAGGTTGAGGCGCTGCGGCCTGATTCGTTAACACCGCAGGTGCGCGCCATTCTCAGCGATATCGAGGTGGGTGGCATGCCAGGCGATCCCGCGATTGACACCAACTGGGGCGAGCCAGGCCTGACGCCTGCCGAACGCCTGTACGGCTGGAACACGCTGGAAGTGCTGTCGTTTCTCACCGGTAATCCGGCGCGCCCGATGAATGCCATTCCCGGCAGCGCGACGGCGGTGTGCCAGCTGCGTTTTGTGGTCGGTACCGACTGGCAGCGGCTGGCGCAGCACGTCAGCGCGCATCTGGCGCAGCACGGCTTCCATGATGTTGAGGTTGAATTTTTGCGCGGTTCACCCGCCACGCGTCTCGATCCTGACGATCCGCTGGTGCACTGGGTGCTGAACAGCATGGCGGCAACCAGCGGCAAAAAACCGGCGCTGCTGCCCAACCTTGGGGGATCGCTGCCGAATGAGGTGTTCGCGGAGATTCTGGGCCTGCCAACGCTGTGGGTGCCGCATTCGTATCCCGCCTGCGGTCAGCATGGCGTGAATGAGCACATGCTGAAATCGATTGCCCGCGAAGGGCTGCAGATCATGACGCAGCTGCTGTGGGAGCTGGGCGAGCAGGGCACGGAATGGCTGGCGCAACACCGCGCTTATGCGGGAGGTGGCGCATGAGCAGCCTCAGCCATAGCGCACCGCTGAGCGGTGTGAAGCCTAACCTGCATAAAACGCTGTTTGCGACCTGCATCGGTAATGCGCTGGAGTGGTTCGACATTGCGGTATATGGCTTTTTCGCCAGCTATATCGCCCACGCCTTCTTTCCCACCAGCGATGCGTCGGTCTCGCTGCTGCTGACCTTTGGCAGTTTCGGCGTCTCCTTTCTGATTCGCCCGCTGGGCGCGGTGGTGCTGGGCAACTATGCCGATCGCCACGGGCGTAAAAAAGCGCTGCTGCTCTCAATCAATCTGATGATGCTTGGCGGAGCCATCATTACTTTTATGCCGGGCTACGACAGCATCGGCCTGCTCGCACCGCTGCTGATCCTGCTGGCGCGCCTGGTGCAGGGCTTCTCTGCCGGTGGCGAATTTGGCAGCTCTACGGCGTTTCTGGTCGAGCATTTTCCCGAGCGCAAAGCCTTTATCGCCAGCTGGCAGTTCGCCACTCAGGGCGCCAGCACGCTGATGGCCTCGGCGTTTGGTCTCGGTCTGACGCAGATCCTGAGCGAAGGCCAGATTCAGGCGTGGGGCTGGCGTATTCCGTTTGCCTTCGGCCTGCTGATTGGCCCGCTCGGGCTGTATATCCGCCGTCACGTGCACGAGCCCGCCAGCTTTGCCGCGCAGACGCCGGAAGCGGCCCCGCTCAAACGGCTGTTTGGCCGGCAAAAAGCGCTGATGCTGCTGGCGATTGGCCTGATGGTGATCTCCACGGCGGTCAACTACATGCTCAACTACGTGCCGACCTACGCAACCAAAAACCTGCATCTGCCGGGCTCGGTGGCCTTTACTGCCACGCTGCTGGCCGGGGTGATTCTGACGGTGGTGACGCCGCTGATGGGATTGTGGGCGGAACGCATTGGCCGCCTGCCGCTGATGTGGGGCTCGCTCATACTGCTGATGGTCACCATCTATCCGGCCTTTCGGCTGGTGGTCAATCACACCACGCCGACCACGCTGATTGTGCTGGTATGCTGGATGGCGCTGCTGAAATCGATCTATTTTTCTACCGTACCCTCGGTGATGGCGGATCTGTTCCCGATTGGTACGCGCGCCAGCGGCATGGCCATCAGCTATAACATTGCGGTTACGGTATTTGGTGGTTTTGCGCCGCTGATTTGCACGCTGCTGATCAGTGCCACCGGCACCAGTCTGGCGCCGGGCTACTACCTGATGGCGATGTCGCTCTTTAGCGGGGTAGCGCTGCTGCGCAGTCAGAAACGGATACGCTAAGTGGCAACCGGTGCGCGCGCTGCGCACCGGTGTTTACGCATCAGGCAAACTGCAGATAGGCGACGTGCGTTTGCAGATACTCCTCCAGCCCGTGGCGGCCATCGGCACCGCCGATGCCGGATTTGCGCCAGCCGGCATGGAATCCCTGCATCGCTTCAAAATTTTCGCGGTTAATGTAGGTTTCACCGAATTTCAGCCGGCGCAGCGCGATCATCGCGGTGTTCAGATCGCGGGTATACAGCGATGAGGTCAGGCCATAGTCGCAGTCGTTAGCCAGCGCGATGGCTTCATCCAGCGTGTTAAAGCGCATCACCGGCAGCACCGGGCCAAAAATTTCCTCACGCATGATCGCCATCTCCTGACGTACCCCGGTGATGATGGTCGGTTCAAAATAAAAGCCGCGTTCACCGGCGCGTTTGCCGCCCAGCACCACCTTGCCGCCCTGCGCAACGGCGCTGGCGACCTTTTGCCCGACGCGGTCGCACGCGGCTGCGCTAATCAGCGGCCCCATATCCACATCGGCCTGCTGCGCCGGATCGCCAAATTTCACCTGCTGCATCGCCCCGGTCAGGGCGCTGATAAAGCGATCGTAAATGCCGTCTTGCACATACACGCGCTCGGCGCAGTTACACACCTGACCGCTGTTAATAATGCGCGAACTGACGATAGCCCTGACGGCCAGATCGAGGTCGGCGTCGTCCATGACAATTGCCGGTGCTTTACCGCCCAACTCCAGCGACACTTTGGTCACATTCGGCGCTGCGGCGGCCATGGTGGCGATGCCGGCGTTGACGCTGCCGGTCAGGCTCACTAACCCGACTTTAGGATTGGCGGCCAGTTCCTGTCCCACCTCCGGGCCATAGCCGTAAACGATGTTAATTACCCCGGGCGGCAGGCCGATGTCGTCGATAATGGCGGCGAACAGGGCTGCGTTGTTCGGGGTGATCTCACTCGGCTTCAGCACGATAGTGTTGCCGGTGATCAGCGCCGGTGCCGCTTTGCGCGCAATCAGGAAGAAGGGAAAATTCCACGGCAGAATACCGGTGGTCACACCAATCGCTTTCTTAAACACAAAGATGTTTTCGTTTGGGCGATCGCTGTTGACGATTTCCCCTTCGTAGCGTCGCGCCCATTCCGCCATGTAGTCGAGGTAGTCAGCGGTAAACAGCACTTCGGTTTGCGCCAGCGCCTGGGTTTTGCCGCCCTCCGCGACGAGGGTGGCGCTCAGCTCAGGCTCGCGCTGGCGAATTGCCGTGGCGATGCGGTGCAGCCAGCCGCCGCGCGTCACCGCCGGTAACGCTTCCCAGCCGGGCTGAGCGGCTTCTGCGGCGGCAATGGCTGCCGCCGCCTGCTGTTTGCTGCCCTGGGGCACGCGTGACAGCAGGGTCTCCGTCGCCGGGTTAATCACTTCAATCCAGCTATCGTTATGCGCCTCGACAAACGCGCCATTAATATAGTGTTGATGATGAAGGGTCATGTGCAGGGGCTCCACGCTCGGTTTTGTTAAACTGATGTGAAGGAAGAGTGAAGCAGATGAACGCTGGCGACCTTTTTATCACTGCCAGCACCGGCAGGGCGCTGGCAATAGCGGCAAGAATCACGCGACCGACGCAGCATTCTGCGTCAGTGGACCGTTTCAGGAACCGGGCATCATGGCGCCGCTGGCAATAAACCAGACCAGAAAACTGACACCGGCAACGATAATGGCGATGGGGAACAGCAGACCGATTTTCATATGCATCCTGAGCGTTAGGCGAGCTGGATTAGCGCGCGGTGGGTTTTCATCATACTGAATAGCTGAAATTGTGTCGCGTCATCGACCTGACGCAGATGTTCGCCTTTCTGATACTGAATCTGATGCACATGGCCGAGCTGACGCCACACCACAATGGCTGACGCCAGCAGCGCGCAGTTCTCTTCGCTCTGTACGCAGTCCAGCGTGGCGTAGTGGCAGCTATCTAAGCCATTAATGAACACATTCAGCGCCTCGGGCGGCACGATGGCGCGGATGTCATCCAGCATCACGCGGCTCACCGCCTGCGACAGCACCAGCGTTAACCGTTTGCTCTTCATCTCAATCCCTGGTTCCGATGATTTTTCCCACGTTATACGGATTTAACCTCGTCGGGGGAAGTGCTTCGCGCAGCTTTGTGTGAGTGCCATGTTAAGCGGCGCGCTGGCAACAGAGGAAAAACTGTGCCGATCAACACAACATAAATCAAAAATATGCCGAATAATAAGCAACTTAAAGAACTTATCCGGCATAACAGCGGCAAATGCGAATTTGTGATCCTTATGTTGCATATCCCCCCGATTTTGCCAGTCAGCCTGGCTTTACGGCAACCATCCAAAGGCTGAGTCCACGCAGTGCGCCATAGACTGCCACTAATCGGAAACCGCAGGTGTTTCCGTCTGGCCTCAACCTTACGAAGGAATAACAATGAACAGTGCCATTCTTGCAGGTATCTTCTGGCATCTGGTGGGTGCCGCCAGCGCCGCCTGTTTTTATGCTCCGTTTAAACAGGTTAAAAAATGGTCATGGGAAACCATGTGGTCGGTCGGCGGCGTGATGTCGTGGCTGATTCTGCCCTGGGCAGTCAGTGCTGCGCTGTTACCGAACTTCTGGGCGTACTACAGCAGTTTCAGTTTATCGCAGCTGCTGCCGGTGTTTCTGTTCGGTGCCATGTGGGGCATCGGCAACATCAACTATGGCCTCACCATGCGCTATCTGGGGATGTCGATGGGGATTGGCATCGCCATTGGCATTACGCTGGTGGTGGGGACGCTGATGACGCCGCTGTTGCAGGGCCGATTCGTTGAACTGTTCAGCTCCGCCGGCGGCCGGATGACGCTGCTGGGCGTACTGGTTGCGCTGCTGGGTGTGGCGATTGTGTCGCGCGCCGGGCTGCTAAAGGAACGGGCGCTGGGGATTAACGCCGAAGATTTCAACCTGAAGAAAGGCCTGGTGCTGGCGGTGCTGTGCGGCATCTTCTCGGCTGGCATGTCATTTGCCATGGATGCGGCGAAGCCGATGCATGAAGCCGCTGCCAGTCTGGGCATCAATCCGCTGTATGTGGCATTGCCGAGTTACGTGGTGATCATGGGCGGTGGCGCGCTGATCAACCTCGCGTACTGCTTTATCCGCCTGGCGGTGAAGCCGGAGCTTTCGCTGCGCCGCGACTTTTCCGTGGCAAAACCGCTGCTGATCGCCAACATCGCCTTCGCCGTGCTGGGGGGAACCATGTGGTATCTGCAGTTCTTCTTTTATGCCTGGGGCCACGCAAAAATTCCTCCGCAGTACGACTTCGTAAGCTGGATGCTGCACATGAGCCTGTACGTGCTGTGCGGCGGCCTGGTAGGACTGGTGCTGAAGGAGTGGAAATCGGTGGGGCGTCGACCGGTGAGCGTGTTATCGATTGGCTGCGTGGTGATCATTATCGCGGCAAACATTGTCGGTCTCGGTATGGCCGCCTGACCGCGCTTAACATCACACCGCCTGACGCGTCTCTGCGCGCGTCAGGCTTTTTCTTTGTCTGCCATCGGTTCGCGCGGCGACAAAAAACGCTGACGCCACGCGCTGGGTGTTAACCCGGTTTCGCGCGTAAACACCACGGAAAAGTAGTTGCTGTCATCAAACCCGCAGCGTGCCGCCACTTCGCTAATCAGACATGCCTGCGTGCGCAACAGATATTTTGCCTGACACAGCTGCAGCTGACGCAGGTAGTGGCCGATGGTCATGCCGGTTTGCTGACGGAACAGCTGTTTCAGCGACCGTTCGCTGAGCTGATTTTGCTGGCAGAAATGGGGCAGATCGAAGGGGCGGCTGATATCGCCGAGCAGCGCCGACATCAGCAGATCGAGCTGTTCGCCCTCCGGCAGCACCCACGGGCGATCGGCGGCGTAGCCGTGACGGCGCAATATCAGTGCCAGCTGCAAAAACAGCGCTTCCGACAGCTGAATCGATAGCGAATCACTTTTGCGACTTTCGCGCTCCAGCTGGCTGATGACGCCGCGCGCCAGCGCCATGCCGCGCGTGGTCAGACGCCAGCTGGCGGGTGTCTCTTCATCCTGTGGCGGCAGCAGCTGCTGCCAGTCGAGCGCCAGGCTGAAGCGATCGCGGCAGTAGAGAATATTGTCGAGCGCCAGATCGTTGACGCTATCAAAGCTGTGGCAATCACTGTCGCGAATGTAAAACACATCGCCACAGGTGATCAGCCACGGCCGATCGTTGAGGATATGCAGGCCATTACCGCGCCAGACAATCACGATCTCGCTGAACTCATGCCGGTGCGGTGGGAAAGAGGGCTGCGGCATGCGTTCTGCCACGGCAATAGGCAAATTGCTGGCCGGGAAGTAATCCTCGCGCGTCAGTAACAGCGGCATGTCAGCCCTCCGGTTACCCCATCTGCTGGCGCGCCATGCGCGGCGCGCAGCCAAATTCCCGCCGGAACAGGGTGGAGAAGTGATTACTGTCACCAAACCCACACTGATAGGCGATGTCCGTGATGCGCATCTCGCTGTGGCGCAACAGGTGCCGCGCCTGCAATAAACGCAGCCGATTGAGATAGCGCTGCGGCGTGCTGCCGGTCTGCTGCTTCATCTGGCGATGCAGGGTACGCAGCGACAAACAGAAGCGATCGGCCAGCGCTTCCCACGCAATCTCCTCACTGTAGTGCGCATTCAGCCAGTCCAGCAAGCGGTGCAGGCGGGCATCCTGGTCCTGCGCCTGATCGTTGTGCGCCGCCTCGCGCAGCAGCACCAGCAGCTGCAAAAAGTGCTGTTCCTGCTGCGCCTGACGTTCCAGCGACCAGCTGTCCGGCTGCTTCATCTGCGTCACCAGCTGCAGCGCCTGCGCCATCACTTTATGGTTGATCCGCCAGTGTGAAACATACTGGCCGTCCTGTTCGCGCGGCAGCAGCGCCTGCAGACCGGACAGAAAGCGGAACGCCGCCGGACTGCGATACAACACATTCGTCAGGCACAGATTGTCGGTTTGCTCGTACAGATGGCGATCGTGATCGCGCACAAAACAGACGCAGCCGGCGCTGAGCGCCTGCGGCTGACCATTGAATACGTGGATGCCCGAGCCCTGTTCCACCAGCACAATTTCATGAAAATCATGGTGATGCTCCGGAAACGCCGACTGCGGTACACGCGGTTCAATGGCTATCGTGTAATCGCCGGCCGGAAAGAAATCAGCACTGTGTAATACCGTCATCATGCGCCCTCAGTTAACAAAACCGTAACCGAGTCTACGCAGCCGCCTGCCACCTTACCTTGAATTTTGCACCGGGCAGCGCAGGAAAATCGCCAATTATTCAAGATCGCCTAAGTGATTGATGGAATTGCGGCAAGGCTCACAACTCTGCCGTTATGCGGTTCTGTGAGCTCACTCACGAACACCTTTGCAAACCTGCCAGCGGTGATGACCCGCTGGCACTCGCGGGAAGGTGTCTGCGGCGCAGGATTTTTACTCTGTCGCCATGTCTTCACAGGGAGTACTCGCCATGAGTCTGCGTAATATTGTTGCCATCGATTTAGGCGCATCCAGTGGCCGCGTCATGCTGGCCAGCTGGCAGGCTGACCGTCAGCAGCTCAGCCTGCGCGAAGTGCGGCGTTTCGCCAACCCGCGCGTGCAGCGCGGCGATTATGACTGCTGGGACCTGGACCGGCTGGAACAGGAGATTCGCGCCGGACTGCAGCAGCTGGATGAGGAGGGCATTGTGCCGGACAGCCTCGGCATTGATACCTGGGGCGTGGATCTGGTGCTGCTGGACGCGCACGGCGAGCGGGTGGGTGAAGCGGTCAGCTACCGTGATAAACGCACCGACGGCCTGATGGCCCAGGCGATGCGTGAACTCGGGAAACCGGCGCTTTATCAGCGCACCGGCATTCAGTTTCTGCCGTTCAACACGCTGTATCAGCTGCGCGCGCTGCATCTGCAGCAACCGGACTGGCAGGCGCAGGTGAAGCACGCGCTGATGATTCCGGATTATCTTCACTATCGCCTGACCGGTGAACTCAACTGGGAATACACCAACGCCACCACCACCCAACTGCTCAACATTCACAGCGGCGAATGGGATCGTGAGCTGCTGGCCTGGGCGGGCGCAGACGCCAGCTGGTTCGGCACGCCGCGTGCGCCGGGTAACACCGTCGGTTACTGGCGCAACGCCAGCGGCCAGCGCATTCCGGTGATCGCCGTCGCCACCCATGATACCGCCAGCGCGGTGCTGGCCACGCCGCTGGAGCAGGACGATGCTGCCTATCTCAGCTCCGGCACCTGGTCGCTGATCGGCATCGAAAGCCTGCAGCCCTGTGTCAGCGAGGCGGCGCTGCAGGCTAATCTGACCAATGAAGGCGGTGCGGAAGGCTATCGGGTGCTGAAAAACATCATGGGTCTGTGGCTGTTGCAGCGGGTGTGCAGCGAACTGCACATCAGCGATCTCACTGCGCTGATTGCCGACGCCGCGCGGGAACCGGCCTGCCGCGCCCTGATTCACCCTAATCATCACCGTTTCATTAATCCGGCCAGTATGGTGCAGGAGATCCAGAACGCCTGCGCCGAACAGGCGGTGCCCGTGCCGCACAGCCCGGCGGCGCTGGCGCGCACCATCTTTGACAGCCTGGCGCTGCTCTATTCGCAGACGCTGCAGGAGCTTAGCCACCTGCGCGGCACTGCGCTGCGTCAGTTACATATCGTCGGTGGCGGCTGCCAGAATCCGCTGCTTAACCAGCTGTGCGCCGATGCCTGCCAGCTGCCGGTGTTTGCCGGCCCGGTGGAAGCCTCGACGCTGGGCAACATCGGCTGCCAGCTGATCGCGCTGGGTGAGTTGCGCGACGTGGCCGATTTACGCCGCTGCATTCGCCACAATTTCCCGTTAGAAAAATTTATCCCGCTGAATCACAGCGTCTTTGCGGCCCATCAGGCTCGCTTTGCGGCGCTGAGCCTACCTGCTAAGGAACTTGCATATGACAAAGCTGATTGAACAGGCCTTTGAACTGGCCAGACAACGCTACGCCGCCATTGGGGTGGATGTGGAACAGGTGATGGCACAACTGGATACCATTCCGGTGTCGATGCACTGCTGGCAGGGCGACGATGTACGTGGGTTTGAGAATCCGCAGGGGGCGCTCACCGGCGGCATTCAGGCGACCGGCAACTATCCGGGGCGGGCGCGCAACGCGGTTGAACTGCGTGCCGATCTCGACAAAGCGATGTCGCTGATTCCCGGTGCCAAACGCCTCAACCTGCATGCCATCTACCTTGAGAGCGACCGCCCGGTAGAACGTGATGCGATTGAGCCGCAGCACTTCAGCAACTGGCTGGAGTGGGCGAAAAGCAAAAAGCTGGGGCTGGATTTTAACCCAACCTGCTTTTCTCATGCGCTCAGCGCAGACGGGTTTACGCTGTCGCATGCCGATCCGGGCATTCGCCAGTTCTGGATCGACCACTGCACCGCCAGCCGCCGTATTTCCGCCTGGTTTGGCGAGCAGCTGGGCACGCCGTCAGTCATGAATATCTGGGTGCCGGACGGCATGAAAGATCTCACCGTCGATCGCCTCGCGCCGCGCCAGCGTCTCGCCAGCGCGCTGGATGAGATCATCCGCGAACCGCTGAATCCGCAGCACCACATTGATGCGGTAGAAAGCAAACTGTTTGGCATTGGCGCGGAGAGTTACACCGTGGGTTCCAGTGAGTTCTGCCTCGGTTACGCCACCAGCCGCCAGACCGCGCTGACGCTGGATGCCGGCCACTTCCATCCTACCGAAGTGATCTCCGACAAAATCTCCAGCGCCATGCTGTTTGTGCCGCGCCTGCTGTTGCACGTCAGCCGTCCGGTCCGCTGGGACAGCGATCACGTGGTGCTGCTGGATGATGAAACCCAGGCGATTGCCAGTGAGATCGCCCGACAAAAATTGTTCGACAGGGTGCACATCGGTCTCGACTTCTTCGATGCCTCGATCAACCGCATTGCCGCCTGGGTGATCGGCACGCGCAATACCCAAAAAGCCCTGTTGCGGGCGCTGCTGGAGCCGGGCGAACAGCTGCGTCAGCGGGAGCGTGATGGGGATTTCACCGCCCGTCTGGCGCTGCTTGAAGAGCAGAAGTCGCTGCCGTGGCAGGCGGTATGGGAAGCGTGGTGCCTGCGCCACGATGTGCCAGCCGATGCCAGCTGGCTAAGCGAAGTCCGTCACTACGAACAACACGTGCTGCGTCAACGTTAAGGAATCGATTCATGCAAACAATTCTCTCCGCGTGGTTTGTGCGCGACATGGTTAAAGCCACCAGTGACATGTGGCTGAAAGGCTGGGATGAACGTAACGGCGGCAACGTCAGTCTGCGTCTGTTGCCGGAAGAGGTCAGCGCGTATGCCAGCGATTTTTATCCGGCACCGCGCTGTATTGAACTGAGCAAGCCGGCGCCCGCGCTGGCCAACGACTGGTTCCTGGTGACCGGCTCCGGTAAGTTCTTTCGCAACGTGCAGCTCGATCCGTCAGACAGTCTGGTGCTGCTGCAGGTGGATGACAAAGGGCTGTCGTACAAAATTCACTGGGGGCTCAGCAACGGAGGGCTGCCAACGTCCGAGCTGGCGGCGCACTTTCAGTCACACAGCGTACGCAAGGCACTGAGCCACGGCGCGGACCGGGTGATTATGCACTGTCACGCCACCCACTTCATGGCGCTCAGCTATGTGGTGGATCTGGATGCGGCGCGCTTTACCCGCCTGCTGTGGGAGGGCAGCACCGAGTGCCTGGTGGTGTTCCCCGATGGCGTCGGCATTTTGCCCTGGATGGTACCGGGTACCGATGGCATTGGTCAGGCGACGGCAGAAGCGATGGCCAGCCATAGCCTGGTGATGTGGCCTTTCCACGGAATCTTTGGCGCCGGACCGACGCTCGACGAAACCTTTGGTCTGATTGATACCGCTGAGAAGTCATCGCAGGTGGTGGTTATGGCGCTGTCGATGGGCGGCATTCGTCAGAGCATCACCACCGAACAGCTGATCGCGCTGGGCGAACGCTTTAACGTGAAGCCGTGGCCGGCGGCGCTGCAGGCGGAGCGCAGTGATGTTGCGTAAAGCGTTCGTCATGCAGGTCTATGCGCACTGCCATGCGGAGTATCAGCGCCGTCACACGCCGATCTGGCCGGAGCTGGAACGGACGCTGAAAGCGCATGGCGCGCACAACTACGCGATCTGGCTGGATGCTGAACGCAACCTGCTGTTTGCCAGCGTCGAAATTGAATCCGAAGCGCGCTGGCAGGCTGTAGCGCAAACTGAGGTGTGTCAGCGCTGGTGGGCGTCAATGCGTGACCTGATGCCATCAAATCCCGACAACAGCCCGGTGAGCAAAGCACTACAGCCGATGTTTTTCCTGCCTTAGCCGGCCATGTCAGCAGCGGTGCCGCCAGGGGCGCCGCTGCCTGTGAAACGCACTAGCCGTTGGAGCGCAGCTGCGGATAACGGCGGAAAATAGCGATGCACCAGAACAGTCCCGCCAGGCCAATGATTGCGCCCACGTTGCCCACGTCTGCCATCTGCAGATGCAGACTGACCTGGTTACCGAGTAGCGCGCCTGCGCCAATACCGATGTTATAAATACCGGAAAACAGCGACATGGCGACGTCGGTGGCGTCCGGTGCCAGCGATAGCACGCGCACCTGCATCGCCAGGCCGATCATCATCATTGCCATTCCCCAGATAATACACAGCACGGTAATCGCTGCCGGGCGTACCGCAGCAAACACCAGCAGACCCATACACAAGGTAATCAGCGCAATGGCGGCGATCAGCAGCGCGGACGGGAATTTATTGCCCAGCGTGCTGAACAGAATGCTGCCCAGAATGCCGGCTGAGCCGAACAGCAGCAGTAACAGGGTGGTGAAGTTCTCATCGGCACTGGCCACTACCTGCATAAACGGCTCGATATAGCTGTAAGCGGTGTAGTGCGCGGTCACCACGACGGTGACCAGAATGTACATCGCCACCAGCGCCGGGCGGCGAAACAGCATCGGCACGCTGCTGAGTGAACCGGTGTGCTCACTCGGCAGGCGCGGCAGTATCCGCACCAGCATAATCAGCAGTACCAGTGCTGACAGGCCGATCATACCAAAGGTGGTACGCCAGCCCAGATACTGACCCACAATACGACCAATCGGCACGCCCAGCACCATCGCCAGCGCCGTGCCCGTGGCCAGCATACTCAACGCCTGGGTTTTCTTGCCGGCTGGCGCAACGCGAATCGCCAGCGAGGCGGTGATCGACCAGAACACCGCGTGCGCCAGCGCAATGCCAATGCGCGACAGCACCAGCGACGTGAAATCCCACGCCACGGCCGATAACAGGTGGCTGGCAACAAACAGAATAAACAGGATGGCCAGCAGCAGGCGGCGCTCGACGTTGCGCGTCAGCAGCATTAACGGCAGCGATAACAGCGCCACGACCCAGGCATAGATGGTGAGCATGATACCGACATCAGCGGTTTTCATTGCAAAGCTGCTGGCGATGTCCGACAGCAGGCCAACCGGCACAAATTCGGTGGTATTGAAGACAAAAGCAGCGATAGCCAGCAGCACCACGCGCAGCCAGGCTGTTTTACGGGAAACGGTTGTTGATTGCATTGAATTCAAATCGGCTAAACGACGAGTGAGGGGGCAGGAACGCACCCGGTAAAGTGACCTCGATCACAAATTTCCACTATTGTGGAGCATTAGTCAGCCGATGAAAACCGTTAACCCGGGTTTTATCACTGAATATTTCTTATCGCGCTGAGCGTGGTAAATAGCCTGCGGTTATGGGGAGCTGCTGCGCCAGCGTGCTGCCGGCCCGCGAGTCTGCCGTACCAGCACAGGCTAAGTCAGGTGTTTCTGTAATAGAAAAATCGCTTAGCCGTGCTGAGGGCGGGTACCGTGCGGGCGGGTGCGGTTCAGACCAGGATTATCAGAGTCACGCCATATGCTTTAGTGCCACGCTAAAGTTGTGGGTCGGATTTTTTTTTACGCCCACCGGGCAGCAGTGTTCGCAGCCCAACGCAGTGGCGTAAAATTTAAGCGCCTGCTGGATTGCGGCCCCGGGCGTGTAAAAAGTCCCCAGAAAACGACGACCGCCGTCGGATGGCAGGAACGGACAGCCCTTCGCATGCACCACATGATTGTCGTTATAACCGGCATGCTTATCGACATAATAGTAAAGCTCCATCTGACTACCTCATTGCTGTGTAAAAAATAAGTCTATGTATTATTGGAATAGAACGAATTATAGCGATGAATTGCTATTTTGTTTTAAGTGGTACGGCGCGAATGCCTGATAATTCGAATCCAGCGGAGCAGGCGGGACGCTGAGGTCCCGCGCTAACGATGAAGGGTATTACAGTTTGCGGCCCTGTAAACGCAGGCCAACCAGCAGTGCCAGCACCAGCAGGGCGCTGATAAACAGGGTCACGCCCGGCCAGCCGTAGCGGTGCCAGAATACGCCGCCGAGGGTGCCGGCCACGCTGGAGCCCACATAGTAGCTGAACAGATAAAGTGATGATGCCTGGCCTTTCGCCCTGCGCGCGCGCGGTCCAATCCAGCCGCTGGCCACCGAATGGGCGGCAAAGAAGCCGGCAGTGAACAGCATCATGCCCGGCAGAATCAGCCACAGCGAACTATAGGCGGTCAGCAGCAGACCGGCCAGCATGATCGCCGTGGCGCCCGTCATCACCGGACCGCGACCAAAGCGGCTGGTCATCGCGCCAGCTTTCGGCGAACTCCACGAACCGGTGAGATACACCACAGACAGCAGCCCGACCACCGCCTGGCTCAGTGACCAAGGCGCGCTCAGTAAACGGTAGCCGATGTAGTTAAACAGCGTGACAAACGCGCCCATCAGCAGAAAGCCTTCGGCAAACAGCAGCGGCAATCCTTTGTCGCGCCAGTGCAGGCGGAAGTTGATCAGCAGACTGCGTGGCCGCAGCGAGGCAGGGCGAAAATGGCGCGACGCGGGCAGAATTTTCCAGAACATCAGCGCGCCAGCCAGCGCGCAGCAGCCAATGACGCCAATGGCAATACGCCACGAGAAAAAGTCGGTCAGCACACCGGAGAGTAAACGACCGCTCATGCCGCCAATCGAGTTACCGCTGATGTACAGCCCCATGGAGAAGGCGATGACCCGCGGATGCATCTCTTCGCTCAGGTAAGTCATGCCCACCGCCGCGACGCCACTGAGCGACAGACCGGTCAGCGCGCGCATCAGCAGAATCCCCTGCCAGCTGCTCATGGTGGCGGAGATCAGCGTACAAATCGCCGCCAGCATCAGCGCGGTCACCATCACCGATTTACGCCCAATCGCATCTGACAGCGGGCCGGTGAACAGCAGGCCCAGCGCCATCAGCCCGGTGGAGAGCGACAGCGAAATACTGCTTTCGGCAGGCGTCACGCCAAACTGCTGTGACAGCACCGGCAGAATCGGTTGTACGCAATAGAGCAGGGCGAAAGTGGCAAGACCGGCAGAGAACAGCGCCAGCGTCACGCGCATAAACTGCGGCGATCCACGTTCAATCCATTCAGTAGCGGTATCGGCGGTAACAGGCTTCGTGGACAAGCTGTCCTCATCAAGCGTCACAGCCTGGGAAGAGCGACTCACAGTACATCCTCAATTCAGCAAATGTCTGAATACTGTAGGAAAGGCTAAATAGGTTGTACAATATATTAATAATCTCAAATGAGACGTTTAAGATATGATGATTGAGCTGCGCCATCTGCGCTACTTTATTGCCGTTGCGGAAGAGCTGCACTTTGGCCGCGCCGCACAGCGGCTGCACATTTCTCAGCCGCCGCTCAGTCAGCAGATTCTGCAGCTGGAACAGGCGCTGGACGCGCAGCTGTTCACCCGCACTAATCGCAGCGTACAGCTCACGCCGGCCGGCCAGTCGTTTTTACAGGATGCGCGCGCGATTTTATTGCAGGTGGAACAGGCGGCCGGGCGCGCGGCGCGCATTCATCACGGTCAGCAGGGAGAGCTGCGCATCGGCTTTACCTCCTCGGCGCCGTTTACCGGACTGGTGTCGGATGCGCTGTATCACTATCGGCAGCGCTGGCCGGAGGTGCATATTCAGATGCAGGAGTACAACACGCGGCAGCAGCTGGCGCCGCTGCACGAGGGACGACTCGATCTGGGCGTCATGCGCAATACGCCGCTGCCGGAGGATCTTCAGCACCGCCTGTTGCTGCGTGAACCGCTGTGCGCGGTGGTGCACCACGCGCATCCGCTGGCACAGGCCACGTCAATTAGCATCCGGGCGTTAGCCAGCGAACCTTTTGTTTTCTTTGATGCGCAGGGCGGCACGGCCCTGTACGGTGAAATTCTGGCGCTGCTGCATCGCTACCAAATCAAACCTTACATTACCCAGGAAGTGGGTGAAGCCATGACGATACTCGGCCTGGTGGCAACCGGCCTTGGCGTGTCGATTTTACCCGCCTCGTTTGCCCGCGCGCGACTGGCGGAAGTCGCCTGGATTCCGCTACAGGAAAGCGATGCCATTTCTGAGGTGTGGCTGGTGTGGTCAGCGCTGCGCCAGCCGAGTGCGCAGATGAGCAATATGATGGCGCTGCTGCTGCACCATGCCGAGGATTGAACCCACGGGTACAGAAAACCGCGTTCTTTGTGTGCGATAAATCACATTTCTAATCAAATATTTGACGCTGCGCGCCAATCTGCATCACCATAGCTGCTGTTTATTTAGAAGCGCGAAAATATCCGGGAGCAGGGCGTGAATCTGGACAGTCAGCCTGGCCATATTGACCAAATAAAACAGACCAATGCCGGTGCAGTGTATCGTCTGATTGACCATTACGGTCCGATTTCGCGGATTGAGCTGTCGAAACGTGCCCAGCTGGCCCCGGCCAGCATCACCAAAATTGTGCGCGAAATGCTGGATGCGCATCTGGTGCAGGAGACCGAGTTTCAGGAGCCGGGCAGTCGCGGACGGCCGGCGATAGGGCTGATCCTCGATACCCTGGCCTGGCACTATCTGGCTGTTCGCCTCCAGCCGGGGTTCATCACCCTGACGCTGCGCGATCTCAGCAGCCGCGCGCTACAGGAAGATCGCCTGCCGCTGCCTGCCAGCGCCGACACGCCGCTACTGCAGACGCTGCAGGAGCTGGTCAACGCCTTTTTCATTCGCCATCAGCAAAAACTTGAGCGTCTCACCGCTATCGCCATTACCCTGCCGGGACTGATAAACGCCGCCTCCGGCGTGGTGCATCGTATGCCGGGCTATGACGTACAGGATATGCCGCTGGGCGAAACCCTGGCGCAGCGCACCGGGCTGCCGGTATTCGTCCAGCACGATATCTCCGCATGGACGCTGGCAGAGGCGCTGTTTGGTGCTTCACGGGGTGCGCAGGACGTGATTCAGATTGTTATTGACGAAACGGTGGGCGCCGGGGTGATTAGCGGTGGCCAGCTGCTGCACAAAAGCGGACGCGCGCTGGTGGAGATTGGTCATACGCAGATCGATCCTTACGGCCAGCAGTGTTACTGCGGCAACCATGGCTGTCTGGAAACGGTGGCCAGCACCGGCAGCCTGCTGCAGCTGGCGGCACAGCGTTTATCATCGCAGCCGGACAGCCAGCTGCACCAGCAGCCGCTGACGCTGGCCTCGCTGTGTGCTGCTGCGCAGCAGGGCGACCGGCTGGCACGGGACGTCATTGCCGGCGTCGGTCATCATATCGGGCGCATGCTGGCGATGATGGTCAACATCTTTAATCCTCAACAAATTCTTATCGGTTCACCGCTTAACCAGGCGGCGGACGTGCTGTTCCCGGCAGTCAGCAGCACCATTCGCCAGCAGGCGCTGCCGGCGTATAGTCACGCTATCCAGCTAACCCCTGCAGCCTTTAACGATCCCGGCACGCTGGGCGGCGCGGCGCTGATCAAAGACGCGCTCTATAGCGGCCATTTACTGATAAAACTGTTGCAGGGCTAACGCCAGCCCGCCTTAAGTTTGCGCTAACGCAAGCTCTCGCCTGGGACAAATCCTTAAACTGCCTCCTTTGCAGGTTACACATCGCTTTAATGAAGGAGGAGAAAGGTGAAAACGATTTTTGTCACCGGTACCGACACCGCGGTGGGTAAGACCGTGGTTTCCCGCGCACTGTTACAGTGCTTTGCCAAAGCGAATCTGTGTGCCGCTGGCTACAAGCCGGTTGCCAAAAGCGCGCAGCACACGCCGGAAGGGCTCCGTAATAAAGATGCCGTACTGCTGCAGCAGGCATCAGGCCTCACGCTGAACTACAGCGACGTCAATCCCGTGACGCTGGAAGAGGATGAAATCAGCACCAGCCCGGCGCAGCGCATCGATTATCCATTACTCAATCGCGGGCTGGCTGGCTTACAGGATCGCGCTGCACGCGTGGTGGTGGAAGGCACGGGCGGCTGGCGCAGCCTGATGAACGACTTACGGCCGCTGTCGCAGTGGGTGCAGCAGGCGCAACTGCCGGTGGTGCTGGTGGTGGGCATTAAAGAGGGTTGCATTAGCCACGCTTTACTGACCGCCGAAGCGATTGCCGCCGATGGCCTGACGCTGGCGGGCTGGGTCGCCAATCGTATCAATCCAGGTCTGGCGCACTATGCTGAAATCATTGATGTTCTGCGCGATAAGCTGAACGCGCCGCTGTTGGGTGAACTGCCTTATCTGCCGCGCGCCGAACAGCGTGATTTGAGTGGTTATCTGGATATTACGTTACTCGGGGGGGATGCGCTGCACAGCGAGAGTGCAAAGCCCGCCGCCTGATGAAACAAAATGCGGCATATCGCACGCAGCTGAATCCGAAGTTTCAGGAGCGGCTGCTTTTTTTTATGCCTTAAACCTGTTTATATTCAATCATCTGTCCTGAATTCTTCCTGCCCGCTGTCGCCCTGGCGCGTTTCATGCATCAGGCAAACTGATAAATCGTTTGCCGGAGCCCTGCTATGTCGCACCCAGAAGAAGAGAAAGGTTTGTTGTACGGGCTGGATGCCCGCATCGGTCCTGCACCGGCGTTCTTTGCCGCCCTGCAGCACGTGCTGGCCAGCGTGGTCGGTATCATCACGCCGCCGCTGATTATCGGTTCCGTGCTGGGGTTACAGGCCTGGATTCCGTATCTCATTAGCATGTCGCTGCTGGTTTCCGGACTCGGTACCTTTCTGCAGGCGCGCCGTTTCTGCGGCATTGGCGCAGGCATGATCTGTCTGCAGGGCACCAGCTTCGCCTTTCTCGGCGTCATTCTCTCTGCGGGGATGACGGTGAAAGCGCAGGGCGGTTCACCGCAGGCGATCCTCGCCATGATCTTTGGCTGCAACCTGGTGGCGGCGCTGATCCCGATGCTGATTAGCCGCTGCATCACACCGCTGCGAAAAGTGCTGACCCCGGTGGTAACCGGTACGGTGATCACCCTGATTGGTATCAGCCTGATAAAAGTCAGTATTACCGACTGGGCGGGCGGGCATAACGCCCGCGATTTTGGTGCGCCGGGTAATCTGGCGCTGGGGGCGCTGACCCTGCTGGTGATTATCGTGCTTAACCGTTCCCACTCGCGCTGGGCGCGACTGGTGGCGGTGGTCGCCGGCATTGGTGCGGGCTGCATCGCGGCGGCGCTGAGCGGTCATCTGCCGCTGAAGCCGATGGCGGAGACGCACTGGCTGGTGCTGCCTTCGCTACTGCATTTTGGCTTTGATTTTAGCTGGACGCTGTTTGTGCCGATTGCGCTGGTCTCGGTGATCTGCGTGATTGAGGCGGTGGGCGATCTGACCGCCAACTGTCTGATTTCACGCCAGCCGCTGGAAGGCGACGGGTTTCAGCGCCGGCTGCAGGGCGGGATTCTGGCCGATGGCCTCAGCTGTCTGCTGGCGGCACTGTTCTCGGCGTTTCCCAATACCACCTTTGCGCAGAACAACGGGGTGATTCAGATGACCGGTGTCGCCAGTCGCTACGTGGGGATGGTGATTGGCCTGATGCTGGTGCTGCTGGGCATCTTCCCGCTGGTCGGCAACCTGCTACAGCAGATTCCGCCGCCGGTGCTGGGCGGGGCAACGCTGGTGATGTTTGGCAGCGTGGTCGCCGCCGGTATTCGCGTGATGACCCAGGCACCGCTGGGGCGGCGTGAGATGCTGATTGTGGCGGTGTCGTTTGGCATTGGCCTCGGGGTGGAAGCGGTTCCGGACGTGCTGAAACAGTTTCCGCCGCTGGTCAGCAACCTGTTTGGTCACGCAGTCACCACCGGCGGGATTCTCGCCATGCTGCTGAACGTGGTGCTGCCGAATGAAGCTAAAACGGTTGCGGCGGTCGGCGCGGTCGAAGAGAGCCACTGACGCACAATTTACCTGGAGAATCGCGCCCTCCGTGGCGCGGTTCGGTCGGGGTTACGGGTTGAGACGACGGCGCGTGCGGCCGGAGCTGAGGTAATCCGCGATGTAATCCTGCGAAATTTCGCCGCTGTAGCGACCTTCCTCATCGACAATCGGCATCCATACCGTGTTGTGTTCATACAACTTCGACAGCACCACGCGCAGGTTCTCCTCCGCTTTGCCGGTGACCTTAAAGGTGTGCAGCATCTCCTCGCAGCGGCCGGTGGCGCCGCGCGCTTCACGACGTTTGACAAAGCCCAGCGGTTTGCCATCTTCGTCGACCACCGTGACCGAACGCATGTCGTTGTCGTCCATGGTCGCGAACGCCTCCTGCAGCGGGGTACTGCGCTGCACGGTGATGGTCGGCTGCTGATCGGTGACGTCGCCCGCCTGCACCAGTAGCAGACGCTTCAGCGTACGGTCCTGACCGACGAACGAGCCGACAAATTCGTTGGCCGGCTGCGCCAGCAGTTCGTCCGGGCTGGCACACTGTACGATTTTGCCCTGGCCAAACACCGCGATGCGGTCACCGAGTTTCAGCGCCTCATCAATATCGTGGCTCACCAGCATCACGGTTTTCTTCAGCTGGCGCTGCATATCGAGGAACTCGTTCTGAATCACCTCGCGGTTGATCGGATCGACGGCACCGAACGGTTCATCCATCAGCAGTACCGGTGGATCCGCCGCCAGCGCGCGGATCACGCCGATGCGCTGCTGCTGGCCGCCCGACATCTCACGCGGGTAGCGATGCAGAAACTTCGTCGGGTCAAGCGCCACCATGCTCATCAGCTCCGTCGCCCGTTCCCGACAGCGTTTTTTGTCCCAGCCCAGCATGCGCGGCACCACGGTAATGTTCTCTTCAATGGTCATGTTCGGGAACAGACCAATCTGCTGAATCACATAGCCGATGTTGCGGCGCAGCGTGACAGTATCCTGGCCACTGGTGTCTTCGCCATTAATTAAAATCCGTCCGCTGCTGGCGGGGATCAGACGGTTAATCATCTTCAGCGTGGTGGTTTTGCCGCAGCCGGATGGGCCCAGCAGCACACACATCTCCCCGGCAGGCACTTCCAGGCTGACGTTGTCAACGGCATTGAACGTGGTGCCGTTTTTTTGCGTAAAGGTTTTCGTCAGGTTTTCCAGTTTTATCATTATCGAATCCCCTTAGGAGTCAGCGCCGACTGCAGACGATGCAGCAGCCAGTCAAGAATAATCGCCAGTAAACAGATCATCAGTGCGCCGGCTATCAGCATACGCACATCGCTGCCGCTGATGCCGTCCAGCAGTTGCAGGCCCAGGCCGCCGGCACCGATCACCGCCGCAATCGCCATCACGCCGACGTTCATCACCACGGCGGTACGGATACCGCCAAAAATCACCGGCAGCGCCATCGGAATTTCCACCCAGCGCAGGCGCTGCCAGAAGGTCATGCCGATACCGCGACCGGCTTCGCGCAGCCCGGGCGGCAGATTTTCCAGCGCGGTATGGGTATTACGCACAATCGGCAGCAGTGAATAGAGAAACACCGCGGTAATCGCCGGCAGGGCGCCAATCCCCTGACCGATCAGTGAAAACAGCGGAATCATCAGACCAAACAGCGCAATGGTCGGGATGGTCAGCACGATGGTGGCGATGCCCAGCACCGGTGTTGCCAGCCATTTGAAGCGAACAATCAGAATGCCCAGCGGCACGCCGACGAGGATGGCAAAACCTACCGCCACCAGCACCAGCCAGGTGTGCTGCCAGGTCAGCGCCAGCAGCGTGTTCCAGTTATCCATGATGTAATGCAGGGTGTCCATTGCGCCTCCTTACAGCATGTTTTTGGATTTGAGGAAATCATGCGCCACCTGCTGCGGCGACTGGTGATCGATATCGACGCGCTTGTTCATCTCGGTGATGGCTTCATCGGTGATCAGCGGCGACAGCGCATTCAGCGCGGCCTCGAGGCCGGGGTGGCTTTCCAGCACATCCTGACGCACTACTGGCGTGACGTTGTAACTTGGGAAGAAGTGCTTATCATCCTCCAGTACTTTCAAATCAAAGCCTTTTACCCGGCCATCGGTGGTGTAGATCAGTCCGGCGTCGACAAAGCCGTCGCGCACCGCGTTATACACCAGGCCGGGGTCCATCTGACGTATCTGCGGGCGATCCAGTGGCATGTTGTAGGCTTTCTGCAGCGGTTTCAGACCATCCGAGCGGCCGGCAAACTCCAGATCGAGACCGAGTTTCCAGTTGTGATCCGGATCGGTGTTGCGTACCTGTTCCAGCTTCGCCACCAGCTGCGACATGGTGCTGATGCCTTCGGCGTCAGCGCGCTGGCGCTGCATGGCAAACGCGTAGGTGTTGTTCATCGGGGCAGGATCGAGCCACACCAGTCCCAGCTTCGCGTCCAGCTGTTTAACGGTTTTGTACGCCTCTTCAGACGACATCGGCTTGTTGATATGGTTAAAAATAATCAGCGAGGTGCCGGTATATTCCCACGTCATATCAATCTGCTTGTTGATCATCGCGTTGCGCCCGATGGTGGTGGCGATATTGGTTTTCGGGATGACCTGAAAACCTTTCTTTTGCAGCCACATCACCGTCATCGCAGACAAAATATGCTGCTCGGTAAAGCTTTTGGTCGCCATCACGATGGGCGCGGCGGCGAGCGCGCCGTGACTGAGAGTTAAGGTGGCGGTCAGGGCCAGCGCGGTGCGTTTGACCCAGCGCGCCAGCAGATTAGCAGTGGCCATGATTATATGCTCCGGGTTAAGCCGCAGAGTGCGGGCTGAGGACGCGTCCCAATGCTGCCAGCAGCATGTCGAGGATCAGGGCAAACAGGGCGGTGGCCACTGCGCCGAGGATCAGCGTCGGGAAGTCGTTGAGATAAATACCGGGGAAAATCAGCTCACCGTAGCTGCTGGCACCAATTAAAAAGGCCAGCGGCGCGGTGCCGACGTTAATCGCAGTCGCGATGCGCACCCCGGCGAGGATCACCGGCAGCGCATTCGGCAGTTCAACCCGGCGCAGCCGCTGCAGTTTGGTCATGCCGATACCGTTGGCGGCTTCAATCAGCGACGGCGGCACCGCGCTCAGACCGGCATAGGTGTTACGCACAATCGGCAGCAGCGAGGCAAGGAACAAGGCGATCAGCGCCGGGCGATCGCCAATGCCGACAATCACCATCGCCAGCGCCAGCACGGCCAGCGGCGGCAGCGTGTTACCGACGTTGAAGATTTGCATCACATATTCAGCCCAGCGACGGGCGAAGGGACGGCTGAGCAAAATCCCGCTCGGGATGCCAACCAGTAAAGCGCATAACATCGACCAGAACACTAAGTACAGGTGTTGCTGCCCAAGGTAAAGTAAATCCACCTTGCGGTCGCGCAGCGTATCCAGCCCTAATCCCCACACCAGCAGGGCTATCACCACCACGATGGCGAGCAGTGCCAGCCCGGCACGTCGGGCGAGCGATGCATTGTGCATAGCGTGCGTCTCCCTGATTGAAAAAATCGATTGATTTTATGACGTTATTTTCAGCGTGCCGGCGTTATGCGGTGCAATACACAGACGAAAATCCAGCACGCTGTCAAATTGCAGTTAAAATGACTGTTTCCCGGCTTTTTCACAGTGAAAAACCAGAAACTGCCTTTAGAGCTATAGCAACGCTTGATGATCATTGCCAGTTTTCACGGCAAAATCAGGTAGATACAAAAGCGGTAAAACTAAGCGAAACCCGCATGAAATAAGGTGTCGCTCTACAATAAAAAAATTTCATCAAGATAGGTGACATTGTCACAAATAGGCGCACACAGAGGAAACTGAGTCGGCGAAATTTCGACTAGCCTTGTAAGAAAAAGGGAGACGTATGACTGAAAGCGCACAAATACAAACGGAACATCGCCACTGGATTCTGATTGCCTGCATGCTGGCGATGTTTATGGCTGCCATTGAGGTCACCATTGTGGCCACGGCCATGCCAACCATCATTGCCGATCTTGGCGGTTTCGCGCAGTTTGGCTGGGTGTTTTCTATTTATCTGCTGACGCAGGCGGTGAGCGTCCCGTTGTATGGCAGACTGGCGGATATCTGGGGCCGCAAACGATTATTTTTCATCGGCGTAACGCTGTTTTTGCTGGGCTCGGTGCTATGCGGTTTTGCCCATAGTATGACGTGGCTGATTGTGTTTCGTGCCTTTCAGGGACTGGGTGCCGGGGCGATTATGCCGCTGACCACCACCATCGTGGCGGACATTTATTCGCCGCGCGAGCGCGCCAGCGTGCAGGGCTGGCTCTCCAGCGTCTGGGGTGTCGCGGCCGTCATCGGTCCGCTCAGCGGCGCCTGGCTGGTTCAGCACTTTAACTGGTCGGTGATTTTCTGGGTAAACGTGCCGATTGGTCTGCTCTCAATGCTGCAGCTGGCGCGTTTTCTGCCGGCGCGCGAACAGCATCAGGGCGCAACGCTGAATCTGACCGGCAGCTGCTGGTTGATGATCAGCGTCACCGCACTGCTGGTGGCGCTGCTACAGGCGGAAGCGCTGGGGTTCTGGCTGGTGCCGTTTCTGGCGCTGGCGCTGCTGGCCGGCTGGCGGCTGAAACATCACGAGCAGCGCGCCGATGCGCCGCTGTTTCCGCTGGCGCTGTGGCGCAGCCGCCTGATTGTGGCCGGCAATGCCGGGAACCTGATTATCGGGGCCACCATGATGGGCATCAGCGCGTTTCTGCCGACGTGGATTCAGGGCATTACTGGCGGCACGCCGCTGCAGGCGGGCAGCGCGCTGGCGATGATGTCAATTGGCTGGCCGCTGGCCAGTACGCTCAGCGGGCGCCTGATGCTGATCACCTCGTATCGTTTTACCGCGCAGCTCGGCGCGTTTTTACTGATTGCCGGCAGCGCGCTGTTACTGCTGCTGCGCGCCGACAGCAGCATCATGCAGGCCGGGCTGACGGCGTTTGTTATTGGCACCGGGATGGGCATGACCAGCACCACCTTTCTGGTTTCGGTACAAAATCATGCGCACTATGAAATTCGCGGCATCTGCACCGCCTCAATTATGTTCAGCCGCATGCTGGGATCGGCGATCGGCACGGCGATAATGGGCGCGGTGCTCAATCTCAACCTGTCGCTGCGGCTGCCGCAGGCCAGCGATCCGATGCAGAAAATTATGGCACCGGAGAGCCGTCAGGCGCTGCCGCAGGAGCAGTTACACTTCTGGACCGGGCAGATTGCCAGTTCGCTGCACTGGGTATTTGTGGTGTCATTGCTGATTGCGCTGCTGACGTTGTGGATTGCGTGGCTGATGCCGCGTCAGCGGCCGGAGGCGGAATAAAGCAGGGCGGCCGACCAGCCGCCCGAAGAGATTACTGTGCGGGAGCATCCTGCGAGCTGCCCGCGCTGTCCGGCACGCTGCTGTCCGCATCGCGACCGTTTTTCTTGTAAACGATTTTCTGCGTGTCGTTTTCACAGTGGCCAACGACCTGACCACCTGCCTGATCAACCTGATCGTTCGGCACGATATCCAGCGTAAAATCCGATTCCGCCACGCCATTGTTGATGATCTTTTTGCTGATGTCGGCGCGCACGCTTTCGCAGGACGCCTGCACCGCCAGCGGTAACGCTAGCGCCATTAGCAACACAACTGCATTACGTTTTTTCATCACTCACTCCTTGTTGCGTCATTCCCGTGAAAACTATAGCAGCTGGCGCGCATTACGGCGCCAGCGGACGGCCGGTGCGGCGATCGAGGCAGCGCAGGGTGTTCGGTTCCCAGTACGCATTAACGTTGTAGCTTTTTTCGCAGGCGTCGCGGGTATCAAAGGCCCGGTCTGCCTTGTCGAACTCTTTCTCCACGCGGGTATTTACCTTGTTACGCAGGTTGCGCGTATCGTTCCACTGCTCTTTGCTCTGACGCGCCGCCTCGTTGCTGGCCGCGTTGTTGCCATCTTCAATAATCAGGCGATCCGTCTTAGCGACAGCCAGCGGCGCAGTCAGCAATACGCTGGCGGTCAGCGTGGTAGCCAGCAGGGCGGAAAACAGTTTTTTCATCGTCATTTCCTTTCGTTAACTCCAGCACAGCGCGCAGGGCGGCTGTCACAACACTGTCTGCCAGTATATCATCGCTGCTTCTTTGCTCACCAGCGGTGAGCGGTTTGTTTAACGATCAGAGAGACTTTGTATGCTGGTGAAAACCGCGCTGCTGTTTTTTATCACTGCGATTGCCGAGATCACTGGCTGTTTTCTGCCGTGGCTGTGGCTGAAGCGCGGCATGAGCGCCTGGCTATTGTTACCGGCCGCAGCCAGCCTGGCGCTGTTTGTCTGGCTGCTGACCCTGCATCCGGCAGCCAGCGGTCGGGTTTATGCGGCTTATGGCGGCGTGTATGTGTTAACGGCGCTGATCTGGCTGCGGCTGGTCGATGGCGTCAAACTGAGTGCGTGGGATTGGGTCGGTGCGCTGGTGGCGTTCAGCGGCATGCTGATTATCGTTATCGGCTGGGGCAAGGCCTGAACCGGGCGCGCAGGGCGACCCGACGGGCCGCCACGCGCAGCTTGCTTATCCTTTAAACACTTTCAGTCCGGCGGTGGTTTGCGTCACCGGCATGATTTCCAGCGTGTTGATGTTGACGTGCTTCGGCAGCGTGGTCACCCAATAGACCGCTTCCGTCACGTCTTCCGCCGTCAGCGCGGTGGTGCCTTCATACACCGCATCCGCGCGGCCATCGTCACCTTTGAAGCGCACGTTCGAAAACTCGGTGCCGCCCACCAGGCCAGGCTCGATATCGGTGACGCGCAGCGCGGTGCCGTGCAGGTCGGTGCGCAGGTTGAGGCTGAACTGGCGCACAAACGCCTTGGTTGCCCCGTACACGTTGCCGCCGGCGTACGGCCAACTGCCGGCTATCGAGCCAATGTTGACGATGTGACCGACGTTGCGCTCTACCATGGCAGGCAGCACGGCGCGCGTCATATACACCAGCCCTTTGTTGTTGGTGTCGATCATATTTTCCCAGTCTTCAACGCTGGCTTTATGCGCCGGTTCGACGCCCAGCGCCAGCCCGGCATTGTTCACCAGCACATCGATATCACGCCATTCGGCGGGCAGGGCAGCGATGGCTTCTTCGATAGCCGCGCGGTTACGCACATCCAGCTGCACGGTATACAGGTTGTCGCCCAGTTCCTGTTTTAATTCCTGCAAACGCTCAGCACGGCGTCCGCTGGCGATCACTTTGTGACCTGTAGCAATGAAGCGGCGGGTGATACTTTGACCAAAACCGGCGGTCGCACCGGTAACAAAAATAATCATCTCACTGTTCCTTATACGATTTCAGGTTCTCTGCCACACCTTAGCATCAACCCCGCAGCGGCGCTCATGAAAAGCGTGAGCGGCGTGTTGCAGAATCTTTCCTGCACGTTTGCGGTGCAGTCCTGCACCATGAGCGTGCCCGATCAGGCACCTTTTCCCGGCGTAAAACGCCAGCGCAATGCGCAAGGGCAATACCACGAACAGGCAATCGGTTACGCATACGATTGCCTGCAATTTTTGCGACGATAATCGCGTTGAAATTGGGTATTTATCTGAATTTAAAGTGATTGTTGGGTGGACTTGCCTGGCATGCGGTTTGCAATATCTTTGCTATATCTATCTGAAACCTGCATTACACCCTGAAGGAAGCGTCATGTCTGACTCTGTTGTAACCCGCCTGCGCGCCAGTTTTTTTGATTTCCCCGCGCTGGCTGACAAGCCCGATGGCCTCGCCGACCAGGCACGCTACCTCGAAGACGGTCTGCTGACGCTGCGCGACGGCAAAGTGGTGAGCCTGGAGCGCTGGCAGCCGGCACATCAACACCTGGAATCAACGCAGGTGATCGATCTGCGCGGCAAGCTGATCCTGCCGGGGTTTGTGGATACCCATATTCACTATCCGCAGACCGAAATGATCGGCGCGTTCGGTGAACAGCTGCTGGAGTGGCTCAATCAGTACACTTTTCCGGTCGAGAGCCAGTACCACTGTGCGGCGCACGCGGCACGCATGTCAGCGTTTTTCCTGCAACAGCTGCTGGCCAACGGCACCACGACTGCGCTGGTGTTTGGTACGGTGCATCCGCAATCGGTAGACGCGCTGTTCAGCGCCGCCGAACAGCTGGAGATGCGGCTGATTGCCGGCAAGGTAATGATGGATCGCCACGCACCGCCGGAACTGACCGAAACGCCGGCGCAAAGTTATCAGCAGACGCGTGAGCTGATTCAGCGCTGGCACCAGCGCGGGCGTCTCGGTTATGCGCTGACGCCGCGCTTTGCGCCGACCTCATCGCCGCAGCTGCTGGAAAAAGTGCAGCAGCTGAAAAACGAGTTTCCCGACACCTGGCTGCATACCCATCTCAGCGAAAATCAGCAGGAGATCGCCTGGGTAAAAACGCTGTTTCCCGCCCATGATGGCTATCTTGATGTGTATCACCAGCATCAGCTCACCGGCAAACGCAGCGTATTTGCCCACTGCCTGCATCTTGAGGATCGCGAATGGCAGTGCCTGCACGATACCGACTCGGCGATGGCCTTCTGTCCGACCTCCAACCTGTTCCTCGGCAGCGGACTGTTCAATCTTAAACGCCGCTGGCAGCAGCGCGTGCGCATGGGCATGGGCACCGATGTCGGCGCCGGCACCACCTTCAATATGCTGCAGACGCTGGGTGAAGCCTATAAGGTGGGGCAGCTGCAGCAGTACAAACTCAGCGCCGCAGAAGCGATTTACCACGCCACGCTGGGCGGCGCCCATGCGCTGGATCTTGATGACAAAATCGGCAACTTTAACCCCGGTAAAGAGGCGGATTTTGTGGTGATCGATCCTGCCGTATCACCGCTGCAGCAGCTGCGCATGGCCAACAGCGACGATATCCATCAGCGTTTGTTTGTCCTGATGACGCTGGGTGATGACCGTAACATCGCGCAAACCTGGGTCAACGGGAAGTGTGTGTGGCAGCGCGAAAGCCATACGCACGCGCAAGGTTGTTGCCAGGCGACGAAACTGCCAGGATAAAAGCATCCCGCCGCAGGTGGCTGCGGCGTTGCTGATTATCAGGAGCGATAATGACTTCACGTGCCAATCCGTTTTTTAACGTCAGCCCGTTGCCGTACCAGACACCGCCGTTTGATCTGATCGACGAAGCGCATTTCCTGCCGGCGCTGGAAGCCGGAATCGCCGAAAAGCGCCAGGAAGTGGCGGCCATCGCCAGCAACCCCGAGCCGGCAACCTTTGCTAATACCTATGAAGCGCTGGAGCGCAGCGGTAGCCTGCTAAATCGCGTGTACCCCGTTTTTGCCGCGATGACCTCAGCCAATACCAGCGAGCGGCTCCAGCAGGTTGACGAGCTGATCACCCCGCAGCTGACGGCGCTCAATGACGAAATCTACCTTAACCCGGCGCTGTTTGCGCGGCTCGACAGCGTGTATCAGCAGCGCGGTTCGCAGTGCCCGGATGCCGAAGCGATGCGTCTGGTAGAAGTCACCTGGCAGCGCTTCCAGCTGGCCGGCGCCAGCCTGAGTCAGCGCGATAAAGCGCAACTGCGCGCCTGCAATCAGGAGCTGGCCAGTCTGGGCACGCGTTTCGGTAACCGGCTGCTGGCAGCAACTAACGCTGCGGCTTATACCGTCAGCAGCGCGGCGGCGCTGGACGGTCTGTCGCCGGCGGCGCTGGCACAGGCGAAGGATGCCGCCGAGGCGCGCGGGCTGCACGACGCATGGCTAATCCCTCTGCAAAATACCACCCAGCAGCCGGTGCTGCAGTCGCTGACGGTGCGCGCCACGCGCGAAGCGCTGTTTCAGCAGGCGCTGACGCGCAGCGAGCAGGGTGACGACAACGACACGCGCGCCATCGTATCGCGCATGGCGCAACTGCGTGCGCAGCAGGCCAGTCTGCTGGGCTTCGACAGCTTCGCAGCATGGAGCCTGCAGGATCAGATGGCGAAAACGCCGGAAGCCGCCCAGTCCTTCATGCGCAACATCGTGCCCGCCGCGACGGCGCGCGCCGGGCGTGAAGCGGCGGATATTCAGCAGCTGATCGCCGATCAAAACCACAGCTTCACGCTGCGCGCCTGGGACTGGAATTACTACGCGGAGCAGGTACGCACCGCGCAATACGCGCTGGACGAAGGGCAAATCCGCCCCTATTTTGAGCTCAACACTGTACTGGAAAAGGGCGTGTTCTGGTGTGCCAGCCAGCTGTATGGCATTCGATTTGAACAGCGCCACGATCTGCCGGTCTACCATTCGGACGTCAACGTTTATGAGATTTTCGATGCCGACGGTGCACCGTTAGCGCTGTTCTACACTGACTTCTTCACGCGGGATAACAAGAGCGGTGGCGCATGGATGGGCAATTTCGTCGACCAGTCGACATTGCTGGAAAGCCGGCCGGTGATTTACAACGTCTGCAATTACAGCAAGCCGCAGCCCGGTCAGCCGGCACTGCTCAGCTGGGATGAGGTGATCACGCTGTTCCATGAATTTGGCCACACGCTGCACGGCCTGTTCGCCACCCAGCGCTATGCCAGCCTGTCCGGCACCGCCACACCGCGTGATTTTGTCGAGTTTCCGTCGCAAATCAACGAACACTGGGCCAGTCAGGATCAGGTTTTTGCCCACTATGCACGCCATTATCAGACCGGTGAAGCGATGCCCGCAGTGCTGCGCGACAAAATGGTGCGCGCCGCGAAATTCAACAAAGGCTATGACATGACCGAACTGCTGGCGGCGGCACTGCTTGATTTGCAGTGGCACTCGCTGTCACCGCACGATAATCCGCAGGATGTCAGCCATTTTGAGCAGCAGGCGCTGGCGGCGGAGAATATTGCCCTGAGTGCCGTGCCGCCGCGCTATCGTTCCAGCTACTTCCGTCATATCTGGGGTGGCGGCTATGCGGCCGGGTATTACGCCTATATCTGGACGCAGATGCTGGCCGACGATGGTTATCAGGCGTTTGTCGAGCGGGGCGGTATGACGCGCGAAAATGGTCAGCGCTTCCGTGAGCAGATTCTGTCGCGCGGTAACAGCAGCGATCTGCAGCATCTGTGGCTGGCCTGGCGCGGTAAAGCGCCGGACATCGGGCCGATGCTGAAACACCGCGGCCTCGACGAGGCGTAACGCGCCGTAACCGAAGGGCCAGCCAGCGGTGCAGCTGGCTGGCCTGCACGCTTATCCCAGCGGACCGCCTTCAATGGTGTCACACATGCCGGCCAGCACGCGCTCGCCAGTTTCCTCTTTCAGTCCGGCATACCATTCCGCGGTGACCGCCGCATCTTTGGCGTGGGTGACATCACAACGCTTGCGCGCTTTCAGCACCAAATCACGGGTGCGCTCGACGCGGCGCGCTTCATAGCGCAGCAGCCCGTCCTCAATGCCCAGCGAGTGGGCGGTCAGGGTTTGCGCCAGTACCACCGCATCTTCCATGGCCGCACAGCCGCCCTGACCGATATCCGGCGTGGTGCTGTGTGCCGCATCCCCCAGCAGCGCCACACGTCCTCTGACAAAGCGGCTGAAGGGTTCGATATCATGAATCTCCACGCGATTGGTGGTTTGTGCGTCAATGCTGGCGATCAGCCGCTGAACCGGCTCGGCCCAGCCGGCAAAATAGCCGCGCAGATCGTCTTTCACCGTTGCGCGATCCTGCGCCAGCCCTTTCGGCAGCGGGACATCAAAGAAAAAGTAGAAGCGGTTACCGCTCACCGGCATCAGCGAGACGCGCTTGCCCTCGCCGACAAACGTGGTCCACTGATCGGCGGGCGCGATGCTTTCATCGATAGTGACCAGGCCATTCCAGTTGACGTAGCCTGCGTAGCGGCGCTCGACGTGTTCGCCCAGCACGTGATGGCGAATCACCGAGTGGGTGCCGTCGGCGGCCACCATAAAATCCCCTTCAGCCTGGCTGCCGTCATCAAACCAGGCGGTCACGCCGCTGGCATGCTGCTCCACTCGCACAACGCGTTTGCCAAAGCGAATGCGTTCGCGGCCGTAGCTGTCGATCAGCAGCGCCTGTAACTCTGCGCGTGCGACCGGATAAGGATACTCGCCGACCTGCTGCACCAGCGGTGACAAACTGAAGCGGGTCAGGGTGCTGCCGCTGTGGCCATTGTTGTAAGCCATAAACGCCATATTGCCGCCGAGCGCGCGCAGCTGTGCCTTGAGACCCAGCGCATTGAGGCACTTCACGCCGTTAGGCCAGATAGAGATGGCCGCGCCGACCGGTTTCATCTCTTTCACCGCTTCATACACTGCGGTGCTGAAACCCGCTTTTTCCAGCGCCAGCGCCGCGCTCATGCCGCCGATACCCGCTCCAATCACAATCGCTTTCATTACCGTCTCCTTTACTGTGCACCCTAAGCCCTGCAACTTTTGTACCATCTTGCAGGGCTAGGGTGATGGTGAGTTAAAGTATTGAAAATAATTATTTCTATTCTGGTTGGGTCAGACGCTGCTTCGGCAATGGGCACAGATGCTGCACCTTAACAGGGCGTCATCCGGGGGAAGGTGAACCAAAGGTTTCACGCTGGCAATCATCCGGCCAGCGTTCATACTCTCTACATCCATCCTGCGAGGACTGAATGATGAAGTGGATAACGATGTTATTTCTGCTGGGCAGCCTGAGCGCAGCGGCGCAAACACCGTGGCAGCCGGAGAGAAAAGGGGATGTGCCGCAGCTCACGCCGGTAGCAGCGAAGTGTGATGTCTCTTCCTGTCAGCAGAACTGTTACGTGCAGCAATCGCAGTGCAAGAATGACAACGGCGGCGGCTGTGGCTCGCTGGCGCAGATTTGCGTACAAAACTGTGCCAGCCAGTGCCGCTAGAGCGTTTACGGATCGTCTTTGATACGGCGATCGATGGCGAAGGGTGCGGAGGTCGCTGTGGCAATCAGCGCGGCCGCGCCCGGATGATCGGGGTTAAACAGCGCATTATCTTCGCCGGTGAGGATGCTGGGTACCGTCATCAGCAGGGGAAAGCCGTTGTGCGGATCGAGAAACGCCGCGCCGATGGCCTGCGTCTCCTCCTGCTGCTGATATTTTTCCCAGCCGGCCGGCAGTTTACTGCTGTCGAGGGCGATGATGTCGGACTCGGGTACCGCCACGGTAAACACCACAAAGCGGCTTTGCTCCAGCAGCGTTTTCCCGGCGTGCACCACCAGTTCCAGCGTCGCCAGCGCTTTTGAGCTGCTGAGGTAAACCGCTTTCATCCCGGGCGGATTCCAGCGGCCACCCCATTTTTCTGCGCCAGCACCGTTAAACGCCTGGCTGGCGTACTCCGCTTTGACAATTCGATAGAACACCCTGACGGGTGCGGCCGGATCCTTCCGTCGTGTCATCAGACAATCACTCCGTGCTCAAGGCGGCCAATCAGCGTCAGCACCGCATCGCAGCCGGCGGGCGTACTGAGCATGTTAATCGGCTGCGCGTTGTCGAGCGCCAGTGCAGGCTGATACATCCAGTGCATCGCCACTTCCGGATCGCCAGCGAACAGCTGGATCACCGCATCCAGCACTTCAAACACCTGATAGATGCGTGCACCCTGTTCGACCGAGAGCTGCGATCCAGACTTCTCGCGGCGCCGGTAGGTGTTGCGGTCAATCGAGACCATTTGCGCGATGTCGATCGGCGTCGCTTTCAGAATCGTGGCGGCGCGTTCGACAATGCCGACATCCATGCCGTCGGTGATCAACTTATGCGCCTTAAGCCGGTTACGCGGCAGCCCCATCTGATCCATAAAAGAGGGGCGGGCGTGCTGAATCAGCGACGGATCAAAGATGCGCGATCCGCTGGTGGGATTAAAAGCCGATGCGGTGGACATCACAACCTCCTGATAATGTTCATGTGAACATTTTAATGCATCAAGTGTACAGCATTTGCCCGCCGGTGTCATGGTTTGTTCACGCCGCACCGCCATTAACTGGCGGTGCGCCAGATGTCGCTCATCGCCAGCTCAAGTTTTTTAAACAGCCGGTAGCGTGTGTCATGGAACGCGAAGCGCGCCGCGCGGGGCTGCAGCGCCTCCGGCGTAAGCGTGACCGCCTGCTGCACGGCGGCAGCCAGATTCGGCCACTGACCCACGCCCACGCCCGCACACAGGGCCGCGCCCAGCGCCCCGGTTTCGTGGCAGGTTGCGACGCGAATCGGCATCCCCAGCACATCCGCAAACATTTGCGGCCAGACACTGCTGCGCGTCGCGCCGCCGGAGAGCGTGGCCTGGTTGACCGTAATGCCGGCCGCGCGCAGCCGGTCAATGTGCGCCCGGTGGGCAAAGGTCACGCCTTCAAACAGGGCAAACAGCATGTCAGCGCGCGTATGCCAGCCGCCGAGGCCGTAAAAGCCGGCTTTGGCGGGTTCGGCTTTCCGCCCTGAATAGAGGTAAGGGTGATACAGCGGCAGCTGCGCGTCAGGCCTGACCTGTGCCACGCTGTCGCTGCTGCGCGCCGCGCCCTGGCCGGCGCGGCCATCATCAAATTCACGCAGGAACCAGTCAAGATTGGCGGCAGAAGTGGCGCTGGCCTCGATCGCCATGTAGCGGTCGCGTTCGATGATCGAATTCATAAACACCGGGCGCAGATAGTCAGGTTTGTCGACCACCACCTGATTGATGCTCCAGGTACCGGCGACAATGGAGGCCTCACCGCAGTTCACTACGCCCGAGCCGACCGCGCTGGCAACCACGTCAAACATGCCGGCCACCACCGGGATGCCGGCCGGTAAACCGGTGAGCTGTGCCGCCCGGGCCGAGACCACGCCGGTAACCTCGCAGGATTCATGCAGAGGTGGTAGCAGGGCGAGCGCCTCTTCGATGCCATATAACGCCAGCAATTCACGACTGTAGCCGCGCTGGCGGTAATCAATCAGCCCGGCACCGGCGGCATCCGAATAGTCCGCGCTGACGTTGCCGCACAGAAAATGGGCGATGACATCTTTGGCACACAGCAGATGGCCGATCTGCGCCCAGCGTTCCGGCTGATGCTGACGCATCCAGCTGATCAGCACCGGCGTGGCGGCGGGCCACGGTTTTTGCAACGACAGCGCGTAAATCTGCTGCGCCGCACCGCTGGATTCCAGCGCCTGTACCGTGGCGCTGGCGCGATGATCAATCGACTGGATGCCAAACAGCGGGCGCTGCTGACGATCCAGCGCATACAACCCGTTGCCGTGACCGGCGGCCCCGACGGCAATCACTTCGCTGCCACGCGTGCCGGCTTGCTGCAGGCAGCGACTCACCGCGTTGCTGACGCCGCGCCAGATATCTTCAACTGGCCGTTCAGCAAAGCCTTCCTGCGGCTGATGCGTTTCGCCTGCGCACTCCGCTACCGACAGCACGCGGCCGCTCAGGTCAAACAGTACCGCTTTGATCATGGTATTTCCGGCATCGATGCCGAGAATCTGGCTCATATCCGACTCCGTTTCAGGCGAAGACGGCGCACCGCTTAAGCGCCGGTGCAGGTCACGCTTAACCCTGCTGGTAGATGTCCAGCGCATCCGCGCCGCTGACACCCTGATGAATAATCGCCATCAGCGCGCTGACCACGCGTGATGGATTATCATGTTGATAAACGTTGCGGCCATACACCATGCCGCTGGCACCCTGCGCCATCAGCGCGGCGCTTTTCGCCAGCACCGCGCCCAGTTCCCCTTTGCCGCCGCCGCGCACCAGCGTCGGACAGCGCGCCGCCTCCACCACGCGATGGAAATCCTCTACGTTGTCCGTGGGGTCGGCTTTAATGATGTCGGCGCCCAGCTCCCGCGCCAGACGCACCAGCGGCACGATTTGTCTGACGTCACCCAGCGAGCCGTACGCCGCGCCCTGGCCGGCGGGGGCCATCACCAGCGGCTCCACCATTAGCGGCATGGCATAGCGATCGCAGGCATGGCGCAGGCGGCCAATGTTCTCCACGCACATGCGAAAAATGCCCGGTTCATCCGGGATCTGGTAGAGATTGACCACCACCGCGGCGGCATCCATCTGCAGCGCGGCAAGAATCGGTGCCTCCGGATTATGCAGTACCGCCCACATCTCGCGGTGGCGCGCCGCGTTATAGGCATTGCCGACGTCGGTGCGCATCACCAGCGCCGGTTTGCGCCCGGCAACGCGCTGCAGCAGATCGGCCTGACCATAATTGACCTGGATCGCATCCGGCTGTGCGGCAATCAGGTTGCGCATCACGCTTTCAATATCTTCCAGCCCCAGCAGAAAATCGGGCTCGTTGGCGATGCCATGGTCGATCGCCACATCCAGGCACTTGCCGTGGTGAAATAACCGGTTGAGGCGAACTTTAGGGGTGAGTGACATCCTGAACTTCCTCCTGTGAAAACGCGGATGCGAGCGCGTGCAGCCCATGGCGCTGCGCCAGGCTGATTGCGGTGCGCTGCAGATGTTCAGCGCGCTGGCTGTCCTGCCAGCCGAGCGAGTCGGCCAGCAGCTGCGAAATTTCCTGCATGAGCGGCGGCGTTAATTCACCGCAGATAGCCAGCGACGTGCGGCGCACCAGCACATCTTCCAGCTGGCACACCTGTTCATGCTCAATCAGATAGCGCAGTTCGGTGGCGCTGTAACCGGCATGATGCTGCAGCGGCTGTTCGCCGTGCTGCTGAATCTGCTGCAGCAGCGGCAGGGCCCGGCTACCGTAGCGTTTCACCAGTTGCGTCACGCGCACCAGCGGAAGGTCATAGTGCTGCGCCAGCGCACTGAGCCAGGCGGGCTGGGCGGACGGCGCCGGAAAATCCCGGCCGCCGCCAATCGGCAGGTCGCTGCTGGAGACGCGACGCTTTTCTCCCAGCAGGCGCAACACGCGGTCGGCGGCCTCTTCCCCGAAGCGGCGGAAGGTGGTCCATTTACCGCCGACCAGACACAGCGTGCTCCAGGCACGCGCGTGGTCAGGCGGCAGCAGCACCAGCGAATGGTTACGCGAAATCTGACCATTCACTTTGGCCTCGCTGGCCGGCAGCGGGCGCACGCCGCAGAAGGTGTAAACCACTGCGGATGCGGGCACCACAATGTCAGGAAATACAAAGCGCAGCGACTCAAGAATGTAAGC
Organism: gamma proteobacterium symbiont of Axiagastus rosmarus; assembly: GCF_059730925.1. NCBI lineage: Bacteria > Pseudomonadati > Pseudomonadota > Gammaproteobacteria > gamma proteobacterium symbiont of Axiagastus rosmarus. Next base: position 2,128,452 of record NZ_AP035925.1, on the reverse strand, counting down.
CTGCTCTTCGGCTTCGCACACCACGCTATCGGGGTCATCAACGCGGATATCGGTGGAGCCCACCAGCACTTTGCCGAACCAGGGAAACATGATGCACACCCGGCCTTCCTGATTTTCGAAATAGACCATTTCACCGTCCAGCATCTGTAACAGCTGTGGGTGATCGAGGATCAGGTGCGATCCTTTGGTGCCGCCTATCAGTCTGGTCGGTGGTGAATGCACGGCCAGTTGCTGATTCAGCTGGTCGATCCATGCACCGCCGGCATTCACCAGCACGTGCGGCTGCAGGCTAAAGCGCTCACCGCTCAGCGTATCTTCCAGCAGCATCGTCTCGTCGCTGGCGCTGACCACCCGCAGATAATTGAGCGCCAGCGCCTCCGGGCAGGCGCGTTCCGCATCTTCAATCAGCTCAAACCCGAGTCGCTCCGGCGCGCTAATCCACGCGTCGTAGTAGCTGGCGCTGTATTTCACCCAGGGCGCGAAGCCAGGCCAGCGATCGCGCGTGGCGGCTTCGTTACGCAGCTGGTGGCGCGGCATAGCGCCGTACTGTCGCGTGTAGAGGTCGTACAGGCTCAGGCCGGTTTTGATCAGCAGCGCGCCGCGCCGGGTGGGCTTATCGCTCAGGCGCAGGAAACGTCGCGTGGCGTTAACCAGCCCACCGCCGAGATTATCGATCGGTACGGTGGTGCGCAGCGGAAACACATAGTGCGCGGCGTTTTTAAGCAGGCGATCGCGCTCCATCACCGACTCCTTCACCAGGCCAAACTCGCCGGTCTCCAGATAGCGCAAGCCGCCGTGAATCATGCGCGACAGCGCGCCGCTGGCCGCCTGGCACCAGTCACCTTTCTCCACCAGCACCGCAGGAATGCCCTGTAATGCCAGCTCACGAAAAGTACTGATGCCGTTGATGCCGCCGCCGACGATCAGCACCGGCAGCGAACTGCGCGCGCGCAGGCGGCTAAGCCGTTGTTCGCGGGTCAAAACCTGTTCCATTGTCAGCTCCTTGCGATGAACGCTTACTTGTCAAAGGTATAGGAGCGGGCGCAGCAAACGGCAAATCAGGTCATACAGGATGTGATTTTGTTCACTACCAATGAGAATTGTCGGGAAGCCTGGCAGGGGTAACGATATACTGCCGGTCAGACATCATGGTTAACCTGCAGGAAAAGGAATTTTCATGTATTCATGGGCCCGATTAAGCGCACTTGCGCTGCTGGTCAGCGGCAGTGCGCTGGCAACGACATCACCAGACAGCATCATCAAACCGCTGATGCAGCAGTATCAGATCCCCGGTATGGCGGTGGCGATTCTGCACGACGGCAAAACCGAATTTTATAACTACGGCGTGGCATCGAAAGAGAGCGGACAGCCAATCAACGAGCAGACGCTGTTTGAAATCGGTTCGCTGAGTAAAACGTTTACCGCCACCTTAGCCAGCTATGCGGCGCAGCAGAATAAACTGAAATTCAGCGACGCGGCCAGCCAGTGGCTGCCGGAACTGAAAGGCAGCGCTTTTGATCGCGTCTCGCTGCTGAATCTGGCGACGCACACCAGCGGCACGCCGCTGTTCGTACCGGATGACGTGACCAATACCCGCGAGCTGATGCGCTGGTACAAACAGTGGCAGCCAGAGGCCCAGCCGGGCACGGTGCGCGTTTATTCCAACCTCGGTATCGGTATGCTCGGCATGATTGCGGCTAAAAGTCTGCATCAGCCGTTCATCAGCGCGATGGAAAAGCAGCTGCTGCCGGCGATGGGCATGACGCACAGCTATGTGCAGGTGCCTGCATCGCAGATGGGGCGCTACGCCCAGGGTTATAACAAGCAGGATCGCCCGGTGCGGGTCACGCCAGGCCCGCTGGATGCGGAATCGTATGGCCTGAAATCCACCTCTGCCGATCTGATTCGCTGGCTGGCGATCCAGCTGCAGCAGCAGCCGGTTGCGCCCGCGTGGCAGCAGGCGGTAGCCGCCACGCATCAGGGCTATTACCACACCGAGGCGGCGTTCACTCAGGCGATGATGTGGGAGTATTACCCACTGCCGGTCACCACGCAGCAGCTGGTGGACGGCAACAGCGGCGCGCGCATCATGAAGGGCATGAAAGCCACGCTGATTACGCCGCCCCAGACTGCGCCGCAGCAGGCGTGGTACAACAAAACCGGCTCCACCAACGGATTCGCCACCTATGCGGTCTTTATTCCGTCGCAGCGGGTTGCGCTGATTATGCTGGCAAATAAGTGGTTCCCGAATGACGATCGGGTGGTGGCTGCGGAAAAAATCATCAGCAACATCGGGACGGGCGAATGATCACCATCAGAGCGCTGCGCGCCGAAGATTTCATGCCGTGGCTGGCGCTGTGGCAGGGCTATCAGCGCTTTTATCAGACCACCATTGACGATAACACCACCGGCGAGAGCTTCCGCCGCTTGCTGTCCCGCGCGGAACCCATGCACTGTCTGGTGGCCGAGCAGGACGGCGCGATGGTCGGGCTGGTGCATTTCCTTACCCATCGCTCAACCTGGACTCAGGGCGACTACTGCTATTTGCAGGACCTCTACGTCAGCGAAGCCGCGCGCGGTCTGGGCGCCGGCAAGGCGCTGATTCTGGCAGTCTATGAACAGGCAGAGAAGCTCGGCTGTTCGCGCGTTTACTGGCTGACGCAGGCGTCTAATAGCCACGCGCGGGCGCTGTACGATCGGCTGGCGCAACAAACCGACTTTGTGCAGTACCGTCATTTATTCGATCAGCCATAATTTTCCCGGGCTGCCATGGAGGGCGGCCCTCGCGTGCCTGATCAAGGCGCGCTTGCGTTATTCATCCCACCGTTTCGCTCCCTGAACCCTTTCAAACGAAAATCCCTCAGATAAATAACTGTGATCATGCTCGCTATTTTTTGCCTACGTGCTGTCTTTTTGTTCGCTCGATGTTATGAATGAATATGTAATGTGTTTCGAATGAAACTAAGGCGTAAACAGACGGAGTGCGAGATGAACACCACTTTTACCTCAGAACAACAACCCGACGATTTTAAACAGCATGTGCGCCTGATGAAGCAGGCGCTCAGAGCACAGATTGGCGATGTCGAAGGCCTGTTTAAGCAGGTCAGAAGTAAGATTGTCAGTGAAATCGCGGCCGCGCGCGCCGAAGAGAAGCAGCACGGAACGGCGTGGCCGCAGGTCAGCTTCGCGGATCTGGCCGCCGGTCGCATCAGCGAACAGACCAAAGATCATATCCGCCGCCGCGGCTGCGTGGTGGTGAAGCAAACCTTCAGCCGCGAGCAGGCGCTGGCGTGGGATGCTGACATGCTCAACTACCTCGACGACAATGATTTCGACCGTGTCTATCAGGGGCCGGGCGACAACTTCTTTGGCAACCTCGACGCCTCGCGGCCGGAGATCTACCCCATTTACTGGAGCGATGCGCAGATGTCAGCCCGCCAGAGCGAGGCCATGGCGCAAACCCAGGCGTTCCTCAATCGCCTGTGGAAATTCGAATCCGCCGGTACGCGCTGGTTTGATCCGGACGTGAGCATCATCTATCTGGATCGCATCCGGCGCCGGCTGCCGGGTACCACCTCAAAAGGGCTGGGCGCGCACACCGATTCCGGCGCGCTGGAGCGCTGGCTGTTGCCGGCCTATCAGCAGGTGTTCAGCAAGATCTTTTCTAACCAGTTCGATCAGTATGATCCGTGGGACGCGGCGCACCGCACGGCCGTGCAGGAGTATCAGTCTGGCACCACCACCAAATGTTCGGTGTTCCGCACGTTCCAGGGCTGGACCGCACTCTCCGACATGCAGCCCGGTCAGGGACTGCTGCACGTGGTGCCGGTGCCGGAAGCCATGGCCTATCTGCTGCTGCGTCCGTTACTGAAGGATGTGCCGGAAGAGGAACTGTGCGGCGTGGCGCCGGGCAAAGTGCTGCCGGTATCGGAGCGCTGGCATCCGGAATTAATTGCCGGCCTGTGTTCGATCCCGGCGCTGCAGGCGGGCGATTCGGTGTGGTGGCACTGCGATGTGATTCATGCGGTGGCGCCGGTAGAAAATCAGCAGGGCTGGGGCAACGTGATGTACATTCCCGCCGCGCCGATGTGCGATAAAAACGCCGACTATGCGCAGCAGGTGGCGCAGGCGCTGGCGACCGGTGTCTCGCCGGGCGATTTCCCCAAAGAGGATTACGAAGCCAGCTGGCGCGGCCGTTTTACGCCGCAGGATCTGAATGAAAACGGCCGGCGCAGTCTGGGATTAGCGTGATTTCTGCTAAGCTGGGCAAAAACTTTTTAACAGCAGGCTCTATGAACGCACGTCATCAGCACATTATTCAACTGGTCAGCGAGCGCGGCAGCGTCAGCGTCAATGAACTGGCGCAAACCACCGGCGTTTCGGAGGTGACGGTGCGCCAGGATCTGAACCTGCTGGAGAAGGGCGGCTTTCTGCGCCGCGTGCACGGTTCCGCCGTGGCGCCGGAAAGTGATGACGTAGGCGCGCGCATGCAAACCCGCTTTGCGGTGAAAAAACGCCTGGCGGAGTACGCCGCCGGGCTGGTTAACCCCGGCGAAACGGTGTTTATTGAAGGTGGCAGCACCAATGCGCTGCTGGCGCGAGAGCTCAGCCATCGGCAGGATATCACCATCATCACTGTCAGCCATTACATCGCCGGACTGCTGCGTGAGCAGGGCGGCGATGTGATTATCCTCGGTGGGCTGTTTCAGAAAAGCAGTGAGTCAGTGGTCGGGCCGTTAACGCGGCTGTGCATTCAGCACCTCAACTTCCATAAGGCGTTTATTGGCATTGACGGCTGGGATGAGGCGACCGGTTTCACCAGCCGCGACATGCTGCGCTGCGATGTGGTGAACGCCATCATGGAAAAGCCCACCCACACCGTCGCGCTCACCGACTCCTCCAAATTTGGTCAGATTCATCCCTATGCGCTGGCGCCGCTACAGCCGTTTAAGCAGGTGATCACCGACGCGGAACTCGCCGCAGGCTGGCAGCAGCAGCTGCGTGCGCAGTCGCTGCAGCTCAGTCTGGTTTAACCTGATTCATGCGCTGAGTAGCGCCTGCGCGGTCAGCTCGTCGGTGATCAAACCGGTGACGAGTCCGCTGGCCAGCACCGCGCGGATCGCCGCCACTTTGCTCGGTCCGCCGGTCAGCGCCACGATCTCTGCGCGCTGCGCCAGATCCAGCGGCACCGACAGCGTGCGTGCCGTCAGCGAGTTGTGAATCATCTGCCCGTCGGCAGCGAAAAAGTGCCCCAGCAGTTCGCCCACCGCACCGGCTTCCGACAGGGCGCGGATCTCGGCTGCATCGATCATCCCGGCTTCCACCAGCTGGGCGGCTGGTTCCACGGTGCCAATGCCCACCAGCTTCACTTCACTGTGCGCGGCCATGCTAAATACTTCGCTGACACCACGCTGCGCCAGCAGCACATCGCGATCCTCTTCGGTGTTGGCAAAAAACGGTACCGGCATCATGTAGGCCTGCGCACCGGTTTTTTCGGCGATGCGATGCATCACGTCATGCGGATTGAGCGCGTAGTTGCGCGTCAGACAGCCGAGCAGGGAGACAAAGCGCAGGTGCGGCGCGTCGATACGTGCCAGCTGGTGAATCGCTGCCGACAGCGTCCGGCCATGGCCGAGACCCAGCGTGATTGCCGGCGTGGAGGCCAGCAGATTACGCAAATAGTCGGCACCGGCCATGCCCAGCGCGCGCACCGGCAGGCCTTCTTCACCGAGATCGGGTGCCACCTGACAAAAGTTCAGGCCGTAGCGGCTGCGCAACTGCTCTTCCAGCGTCACGCAGGCGACAATCGCGCCGTCGATGGTGACTTTCACCGCGCCTTCGGCCACCATGCGCGCAATCAGCCGATGGGTTTTCACCGACGGCAGGCCGAGCCGTTTGGCTACTTCAGCCTGCGTCAGGCCGCCAACATAGTGCAGCCAGGCCGCCCGCAGGGCCAGAGAGTCATCGCGTTCAGCGGAAGTCGGTGCGGATTTCATCGGGTTGTCCCTGTCTGGTTGAGGGGTGCTGCGGGCTGACGAAAGCCCTCAGCACGGCATGCTCACGCGAGATGCAAATCCTGCACCCCGGTATCAATATGGTCGGCCCAGAACGCCACGCTTTCGGCAATCTCCGCCACCACATTGCTGTCGGTGGGTTCGCGCTCTTTGAAGCTTAGCTCGAGGCAAATCTCGTTATCCTGCGCGCCGCCGCGCGCCAGCGCCTCAAGCAGCGGCTGCGGCTGAATGCGACCGCCGGCATTGTACTGCAATGTAAAGGGCCTGTGCCCGCCTTTATCCATCATGCTCTGCTTTATATGGATGATGGGCGAAAAGCGCGGCACCGCTTCAGCCCACGCGTAAGGATCGTAGTCACGCGGATCGTCAGAGGTGACATCGCCATGATCGATATCCGCCATCATCCACATCGGCAGGGCAAACTGTGCCGCGCTCAGCCGCTGTTGCAGCGCCATACAGGCGGGAATGGTTTCGCCAAATTCGCGCCCGACGCTCATTGGTTCCCAGAAAAGGTAATGCAGACCGGCCGCTTTGGCGTGTTCCGCCACTTCCGCCCAGCAGTCAATGGCGATGGCAATCAGCGCTTCACGCCGCGCCGCATCGTTAAAATCCCGTTGAGTGAAGATGGCAAACTGCGAGCCCACCGCGACGCCGCCCAGTTCCGCGGTGATGTCGGCAAAGGTCTTGAACCAGTCAATGTAGTAGCGACGTACCGCCGCATCCGGATGACCAAAATGGTTGAGGCGGCCATACGGGCCGGTCATGCCGGAGGTGACGCGCACGCCGGTGGCACGCAGCGCCTGCTGCATGCGGCGCGTCATGTGGGTGAGCGTGGCAGCAGACCAGCCGGGATTGATAAACTCATGCGTCAGCTGCAGATCGCGGATGCGGATCTGCTGAGCCACGGTGTGAATTAAATCGCCGGGATCGGCGAAGCGGTTCACCAGCGGATTGGTATTCAGCGAAAGCGTTAATGGCATGCGGCACCTCTCAGCCAGCGTGGGCGCGCAGCGGCGCGGCAGGGTGGAAAGTCTGTTCGAACCACTGGCTGAACGCGGTGCGCTGTGCAGCGCTGAGGTGCAGCTGATGTTTGGTGCGACGCCAGAGAATGTCTTCCGGCTGCTGCGCCCATTCGTACTGCACCAGATAACGCACCTCGGCCTCGTACAGCTGGCCGCCAAAATGCTCACCGAGATCGCTCAGCGAACTGGCGGTGCCCAGCAGCGTGCTCATACGCGCACCGTACAGTCGCGCATAGTGCTTGCGCAGCGGCTGCGGCAGCCACGGCCAGCGCGTTTTGATCTCCTCCAGGAAGCTGTCAAAATCGGCATTGGCGATCTCGCCGCCCGGCAGCGTGGCGCTGCGCGTCCAGTCCGCGCCCATGTTGGGGAAAAACGGCGCCAGCTGCTGCAGCGCATGCTCGGCCAGCTTGCGGAACGTGGTAATTTTGCCGCCGAACACGTGCAGCAGCGGGGCATCCTGTTGATTATCGAGGTCGAACACATAATCCCGCGTCACCGCCGAGGGATTGCCTTTACCGTCGTCAAACAGCGGCCGTACGCCGGAGAAGCGGGTAATCACATCGCTGGCGCGCAGCTTAACCTTGAAGTAGCGATTCACCACGTCGATCAGGTACTGCTGCTCACTATCATCCGCACTGACATCTTCCGCTTTGCCCTGCCAGGGAATGTCGGTGGTGCCGATTAACGCTTTATCACCCTCATAAGGATTGATAAAAATCACCCGCTTGTCGGTGTTTTGCACCAGATAGGCCTGCTGGCCCTCCCAGAATTTCGGCACGATGAGGTGCGAGCCTTTCACCAGCCGCACGCTGCGCTGGCTTTGCGTGTGGCTAACCTGATTGACGATATCCAGCACCCACGGCCCGGCGGCATTCACCAGCGCACGGGCGAACACCGTGCGCTGCGCGCCGCTGGCCTGATCCTGCAGGGTAATCTGCCATTTGCCCGGCAGACGCTGTGCTGCCACGCAGCGGGTGCGCGGCAGAATGGTGGCGCCGCGCTCGGCGGCATCCAGCGCATTGAGTGTCACCAGCCGGGCATCGTCCACCCAGCAATCGGAGTACTCAAAGCCTTTCTGGTAGCTGTCCAGCAGCGGTGCGCCTTCAGGATCGCGCGTCAGATCGAGCACGCGCGTGCCCGGCAGTTTTTTGCGTCCGCCAAGGTGGTCATACAGGAACAGCCCCAGCCGCACCAGCCACGCCGGACGATCGGACGGGCTGTGCGGCAGCACAAAGCGCATCGGCCAGATAATGTGCGGCGCCGCGTTCAGCAGCACCTCGCGTTCAATCAGCGCCTCGCGCACCAGGCGGAATTCGTAGTACTCCAGATAGCGCAGGCCGCCGTGCACCAGTTTACCGGAGCGCGAGGAGGTGCCTGCGGCAAGATCGTCCTTTTCACACATCATCACCGACAGCCCGCGCCCGGCGGCATCGCGCGCGATACCGGCACCGTTAATGCCACCGCCGATCACAAACAGATCCAACGTGTTGTCACTCATGCGTTACTCCTTAAAACTGTTTAATGCCTGCCAGGCGGCAGGAAGATCGCGGCGGATCTGCTGATATTGAGGGAACAGCTGCTGGTAGCGCTGCATCAGCGCAGGCGATGGCGCTTCGGCGTCGTCCAGCAGCGGGCGCACCCAGCGTTCAACGCACTGCGCCATGTCCGGATACGCGCCAATCGCCACCGCTGCCATCATGGCCGCACCCGCTGCGCCGGCTTCCTCGCGCTGGCTGATGCGCACCGGCGCGCCGATACAGGCGGCAAGGATTTGCCTGAGCGGCTGCGATCGCACCGCACCGCCGGTAAGGCGAATTTCTCCCGGCAGCGTGGCGCCCATCGCCTGATAACAGTCGCGAGCTGCCATGCCGATGCCTTCAATCACGCCGCGCACCAGGTCGCCAAAGTTGTGCTGGTAGTTAAGGCCGGTGAAACTGGCGCGCGCGTCGGCGTTGACAAACGGTCCGCGTTCACCGGCCAGTGAAATGTAAGGATGGAACAGCAGGGTACCCGGCTGCGCGTCGTTGAGCCAGCGATCGATCTGCTGCACCAGCCGCGCATGATCGGTTTCACAACCAAAGCTGCTCAGCAGATCGCTGGCCACGTTCAGCAGCCAGTCGAGATTGAGCGTGGAGGCCATGTTGGTTTGTACCTGAGTGACATAACCTGGCCACGGCAGCGGGATCACGTAGCCGGTTTGCGCCGGGTTGAGCCATACCTCGTCAATGGTGACGCTGCGCAGATGCACGCCGGTTGAGCCGACAATCGAACAGGCGGTATTGGCTTCACCGGTGTGCACCCCGGCACCGAGCGCGGTCATCGCCATATCGACATAGCCGAGACACACCGGCGTGCCAGCCAGCAGGCCGGTTTGCCGGGCGGCGTCAGCGGTGAGGCCATGGGTGATTTGCGTACCGTCGATAATCTCCGGCAGCAGGTGGCGCCGGTGGTTAAGCCCCAGCGCGTCGATCACCGTGTCGTCGTAGCGCTGATGACGATAGTTGCCAAAGGTAAAGCTGGCTTCAGACGGGTCGGTGGCGCGTACGCCGGTCAGATTGAGATAGAGCCAGTCCTTGCAGTGCAGCGCCACTTCGGCGCGCGCCAGCAGTTGCGGATAGTGCTGGTCCATGTGCGCCAGCTGCGCACCCTGCTGGCAGGTGTTAAGACCGGTACCGGTGGCCTGAAAGCGTGCGGCGGCCAGCGGCTGCTGATTGAGTTTTTCCACCGTGGCGGCGGCGCGGGCATCCAGCCAGATCCACGCATCGTCCACCGGCTGATTATCAGCACCGACCAGCCAGCTGCCGTCGCCCTGGGCGGTCACCGCCACGGCCACCACGCGCGCCGCCAGATTCTCCACCCGATCGCCGAGCTTGTGAATCGCGCTGACCGCATCCTGCCAGGTTTGCGTCATTGACTGCTGGGCGGCACCGCCTGCGCTGCGGTAATAGCGATTGCGCGCCGACGCGCACGCCAGCTGGTTACCTTCCAGATCAAACGCCACCGCTTTAACCACCGAGGTGCCGGAATCCAGACCCAGAATGATATCGCCACTCTCCACATACACCTCCGTTCGCTGCTCCCGGTGCGGGAACCCCTGTTTGGTTTATCCGCAGCCTTGTTAATGAGCTGTGATGATTTTGCTAAATACTGTCTTACACCACTTCTCATGGAGATAACATATCTGATGTATTATTTTTCTCAAAAAAGAATAAATTTCACTCCGGATGGCGAGTCCGATCACAAAATCAGTGGAGGTTGCGGATGCGCCCGAACACTGTGAAAGGTTTTTAATGATTGTATTAAAGGGGTTTTTAAACGAATTAAGGGTGATCGCGGGCAAATAAGCGATCCAGATCGCGCTGTGCGAAAAATTGCGCGCCACCTGTTGACAATTTAGTCACAACAGCACAATTCTCATCACACAAGTTATCACATTTATAACATTGCACGGCGATGAACATCGTCGCTGTTCACCCTGAGAGGTCACGTTATGTCCGAGGTCTCAATCTTAACGCAGCAGCTGGCACGCAAACGTCGGCGGCGCTACACGCTCAGCGGCGTGGTGATCGTGGCGCTGGTGGCTGCAATGGCGCTGGATACCAAAGTGGTGCGCATCGGTTCGGCGGACGACGCGCGTCAGCAGGGCTTCTCCGCAGACAGCTACGGGCAGAAAACCTTTCCCGGCATCCAGCAGGATGTCGAAGCGCGCGCGGTGGATGCCGCCACGCTGGCGGCCGCACTGAACAGCGATCGGCAGCAGGCGGTGGCCAGATACGGTGTCGGCTCGCCGCTGCCGGTGCTGCCGGTCAAACTGCAGGGCGTGGTGCAGCCGGGGCAAATGGGTGTTTTCCCGTTACAGGTCGCTGGTCTGCCGGCGGGCACGCAGCTGCGGTTGCAAACCGGTCCGGCGATTACCGGCACCGATCTGCGTGATGCCAGCGGCAAAATTCAGTTTGGTGATTTTACTAATCAGATCGAATACCAGAACGCCGGGGCGGCGATTAACCGTGCCATGAAAGCGGCGGTGCTGGAGAAACTGGACCGCGACGCGCTGCCGGGCAAAACCGTGCAGGTGGTCGGCGTGTTCCGTCTGCTCAGTCCAACCAACTGGCTGATTACGCCGGTGCGCGTGGAGGTGCAATGAAACCGTTCAACGTCAACCCGGCGCTGCTGAAAGGAGAAGTGATTCTGCAGGCGCGCAACGTCAGCAAAGTATATGGCTCCACCCATGCGCTGAAAGGCGTCAATTTTGAAATCCGCCGCGGCGAAGTTACCACGCTGTTTGGTGAAAACGGCGCCGGTAAATCGACGCTGATGAAAATTCTTTCTGGCGTGATTACGCCAACATCCGGGGAAATTCTGTTAAACGGCGAAGCAAAGGTGTTCCGTTCGGCCACCGAGGCGCGCGACTGTGGTATCTCGATTATTCATCAGGAGCTGAATCTCGCGCCCAACATGAACGTGCGCGACAACATTTTTATGGGGCGGGAAATCATGCGGCCCGGCGGGGTGGATTACGCCGAAGAGGCGCGGCTGACCCGCCATCTGATGGCGGCGCTGGAGGAGGAGATTGATCCGCTGACGCCGGTGGAAAACCTGCGTCTCGGGCAGCAGCAGATTGTGGAAATCGCCCGTGCGCTGTCGGTGAATTCACAAATCCTGATCATGGATGAACCGACCTCGGCGCTTAGCGCGGCGGAAGTGGCGGTGCTGTTTCAGGTCATCCGCGATCTGACCAGTCAGGGCGTGGCGATTGTGTATATCTCACACCATCTGGAGGAAGCACTGGAGATCACCGATCGCGCAGTGGTGCTGCGTGACGGCGTGATGACCGCTTATGCCCGGCGCGACGAGATCGACCTCGAATGGATCGTGCGCAACATGGTGGGAGAGCACTTCGACCTCGGTTCACCGCCCGGCGGCTATGCCTTCGGCGGTGACGCGCTGACGGTGCAGGCGTTAACCGTGAAAAGCAAAACCGGCATCCGGCTGGTGGATCAGCTGTCGCTGACGGTGCGGGCCGGCGAGATTGTCTGCATTTATGGCCTGATGGGCGCGGGGCGCACCGAGCTGCTGGAGTGTCTCGCCGGACGGCTGAAGCAGAGCAGCGGGCACATCCTGCTGCAGGATACCGAGATCTCCGCGCTGTCGCTGTCGCAGCGCATCAAAATGGGACTGGCGCTGGTCCCGGAGGATCGCCAGCGCGATGGGCTGGTGCAGACCATGACGGTGGGCGAAAACCTGTCGCTGGCCAGCATCAGCGAGTTTGTGCGCGGGCTGGTGCTGTCAACGCGACGGGAGAAACAGCTGATTAGTGACAGCATTCGTAACGTGACGGTCAAGACTGCCGGCGGTGAGGCGGCTATCGGTTCCCTGTCCGGCGGCAATCAGCAAAAGGTGGTGATCGGCAAAATGCTCGCCACCCGACCCAAAGTGATTCTGCTGGATGAGCCGAGCCGCGGCATCGATATCGGTGCCAAAGCCGAAGTGTTTCGTCTGCTGGCGGAGAACGCCAGCAAAGGGCTGGCGGTGGTTTACACCACCTCAGAAGTGGGCGAGTGCCTGAGTATCGCCCACCGCATCGTGGTGATGAGCAAAGGGCGCATCTCCGCCATCTTCGACGCCAGCGTGAGCAAAGAACGCATAATGGCCGCTTCGGGCGAGTCTCTGGTGGCATGACATGAAAAACGGAGCAAACGGTATGACTGACAGAACCCAAACGCTGGATAGCGCACCGCGGGTAGCGAAACCGGCCAGCGGCAAGCGCCTCAACCTGGCGCGGCTGCTGCTGGAAGGGCGCGCCTTTATCGCGCTGCTGGTGATTATCGCCACTTTCTCCCTGCTATCGCCCAACTACTTTACCGGCGCGAACTTCCTCACCATGGCATCGCATGTGGCGATCTTCGGTTTGCCGGCGATCGGCATGCTGCTGGTGATCCTCAACGGCGGGATTGATTTGTCAGTCGGCTCGACGCTGGGACTGGCTGGCGTGATGGCCGGCTTTATGATGCAGGGCATCAACCTTGAAGCGCTGGGCGTGGTGCTCTATCTGCCGGTGTGGGCGGTGGCAATTCTGACGCTGGTGCTGGGCGCGCTGGTGGGACTGGTCAACGGCGTGCTGATTGCGATTTTTCGCGTACCGGCGTTTGTCGCCACGCTCGGCACCATGTATGTGGCGCGCGGTATCGCGCTGCTGATCACCAACGGTCTGACCTACAACAAACTCTCCGGCAGCGAAGCGCTGGGCAATACAGGTTTCGACTGGCTCGGTTTTAACCGCCTGTTCAACATCCCGGTCGGCGTGCTGGTGCTCGGCGCAGTGGCGCTGGCCTGCGGTTTCCTGCTGAGTCGCTCGGCGTTTGGCCGCTGGCTGTATGCCTCAGGCGGTAACGAGCGCGCCGCCGATCTCTCCGGCGTGCCGGTGAAACGCATCAAAATCAGCGTCTACGTGCTGTCGGGTATCTGTGCGGCGATGGCCGGGCTGGTGCTCTCTTCGCAGCTGACCTCCGCCGGTCCGACCGCGGGCACCACCTACGAGCTGACCGCCATTGCTGCGGTGGTGATTGGCGGTGCGGCGCTGACCGGAGGACGCGGTAACGTGCGCGGCACGCTGCTCGGCGCGTTCGTGATTGGCTTTCTCTCTGATGGCTTGGTGATTATCGGCGTTTCTGCCTACTGGCAGACGGTTTTCACTGGCGCCGTGATTGTACTGGCGGTATTGCTCAACACCCTGCAATACGGCCGGCGCGGTCGCTAACCCTGTGCGCGCTGGCAGGCTGGCGCGCGAGTAACCGTAAAACAAACCTGTACCCTAATAATAACGGAGCACCTATGTTCACTAAACGTCTGTTTATCGCCGCCGCCGCGATGGCCATCTCCACCTTTGCCTTACCCAGCTGGGCCAACAACGGCCTGATGACCATCATCGTCAACGATCCCTCCAACCCTTACTGGCTGACTGAGGGCCAGGTCGCGCAGAAGGCGGCGGAGAAGCTGGGCTACAGTGCCAAAGTCAGCGCGCACAAAGGGGATACCAACACCGAAAGCCAGCTGATTGATACGGCGATCACCAATAAATCGAAGGCGATCATTCTCGATCCGGCTAACGCCGACGGCTCGATTGGCTCGGTAAAGAAAGCCATCGCCGCCAATATTCCGGTGTTCGTGATCAATGCCGAACTGAACCAGAGCGGGCTGGCTAAAGCGCAGCTGGTGTCGAATAACGCGCAGGGCGCGGCAGTAGGCGCGATGGAGTGGGTGAAGCAGGTGGGTGACAGCGCCAGCTATGTCGAGCTGGTGGGACCGCCGTCGGATAACAACGCCGCCACGCGCGCCAACGGTTTCGATACCGTGCTGTCTCAGTACCCGACGCTGAAGAAAGTCGGCCAGGAAGTGGCGAACTGGGATCGCACCCAGGGCTTTAACAAAATGCAGTCGCTGCTGCAGGCTAATCCGAACATCAAAGGGGTGATCAGCGGTAACGATGAGATGGCGCTGGGTGCTATCGCCGCCCTGAAGGAAGCCGGCAAACTCAGTCAGGTGAAAGTGGGTGGGTTTGACGGTTCACCGGATGCGGTCGACGCGGTTAAAGCCGGTACGCTGGCCTATACCGTGATGCAGCCGGTAGCGCAGTTTGCGCAGAAGGCGGTAGAGCAGGCGGACACCTTCCTCAAAACCGGCAAAACCGGGGTAGCACAGGAGAAGCAGCTGTTTGACTGTATCCTGATCACCAAAGACAACGCCGGTGATTTCGTTTCGCCGTTTGTCCTGAAGCAGTAAGTCAGATTACCGATGGCGGCATTCTGGCCGTCATCGGTTGCCTGCTGCGCGCCTGATTTGCAAAAGAAACGTTTACGCGCTGTAATCAAAGCCGAAACTGCATTTCCGCTTCACTTTCCGGACGAAACATGGCGCATAACCCGCAAGAGACCTCCGCTGGTCACTTCCTGAATGAAACCTTACCGGGCGACAGCCGTCAGGCGCGTCAGCTGGCACGACGCCAGCTCATAGCCGAAGCCGTGATGGCCGAAGGCGCGGTGCGTATCGAAGATATTACTGAGCGCTTCGGGATCAGCCTGATGACCGCCCATCGCGATATTGATGAGATGGTTGAGCGCGGGCTGCTGCATAAATCACGCGGCGTGGTCTCTGCCACACCAACCAGCCTGGTGGAATCCAGCGATCTCTATCGTGCCACGCGCCAGCTGGAAGAGAAACAGGCGATTGCCGAAGTGGCCGCTGGCTACCTTGAACCCGGCCAGGCGCTGTTTCTTGATGATTCCACCACCGTGCTGCAGATGGCGCGGCTGCTGCCGGCCAAAGCGCCGCTCACGGTGATCACCAACTCGCTGACGTTAATGAATGAATTACGTAACGGACGCGATATCACTTTGATGGGGCTCGGCGGCCAGTTTCATCACTGGTGTAACGCCTTTATGGGGCGCATGACGCGTGACGAAATCGCCAGCCTGCGCGCCGATGTGTTTTTTGTCAGCATGTCGGCGATTATCGATGATGCGGTGTTTCATCAGTCGGCCGAGACGGTGGAGACTAAGCGCGCGATGTTCGAGGCGGCGCAGAAGCGCATCCTGATGATGGATAACACCAAGTTTGAGCGGCGCGCGCTGCATCGCTTTGCCCACCTGAGCGAGTTTGATGTGGTGATCGTCAATCAGGGCACGCCGGTGCCGGTGCTACGTCGCCTGCAGGAGCTGGGGGTGAATGTGGTGGTGGCACCGATGAAAACCGGGCAGGGACGCACAGAGGCGTAATGCCCGGTTTGCGCCTTAGCCAAGGCCGATGAAGAAGCCGGCGATGGTGGCGCTCATCAGATTGGAGAGCGTTGCGGCGATCAGCGCGCGCAGGCCCAGCCGCGCGATTTCCGGGGTGCGCTCTGGTGCGACGGCAGAAAAGGCGCCGACCACCACGCCAATCGAACCAAAGTTAGCAAAGCCGCACAGGGCGAACGAGACGATGGCGATGGTTTTGCCGTCGAGCGCGCCCGTCTGATGCAGATAAGGTGAAAAGCTGATGTAGGCAACAAACTCGTTCACCACCAGTTTCTGACCTATCAGACTGCCCGCCAGCGCCGCATCGTGCCACGCCACGCCCATCAGCCACGCCAGCGGGGCCAGCGCGAAGCCGAGTATTCCCTGCAGGCTGATGTCGCCGTGACCAAACCAGCCGCCGATGCCGCCAAGTATGCCGTTGAGCATCGCGATGATACCGACAAACGCCATCACCACCGTCGCCAGACCGGCGGCTATTTTCATCCCGGTAATCGCTCCGCTGGCGGCGGCTTCAATCAGGCTGCGTGCCGGCGTGTCGCTAAACGACAGGTGGGTAAAAGTCACCTGCGATGCTTCCGTTGCCGGACTGAGCAGCCGGGCGAACAGAATGCCGCCAGGAATGGCCATCAGCGAGGCGGCCAGCAGATATTCAATCGGTACCCCCAGCCCGGCATAGCCGAGCATAGTGGAACCGGCTATTGAAGCCATGCCGCTGCAGATGGCGGTGAACAGTTCGTTGCGATTGAGACGGTTGACGAAGGGTTTGACGATGGCCGGGATCTCATTCTGCCCGAGGAAAATGGTGGTGACCGCCACGAAGGATTCGATCTTACTGATGTTGAGCGCGCGCTGAAAGATGCCGCCCAGCAGCCGAATGATGGCGCCCATCACGCCAATATAGTAGAGCACGCTAACCAGCGCGGTGATAAAGATGATGGCCGGCAGAACGTGAAAAGCGAATACAAAGCCGGCGCCGTTAAACACCTTGTCCATTTGCGGTCCGGCCAGCGCGCCAAACAGAAACGCGCTGCCCGCATCACTGTAAGCCAGCGCCTGATGCACGCCGCTGGCGACTTTTTCCGCCAGCCATTTGCCCGGCGGCAAATAGAGGATCGCGCCGCCGAGGGCAATCTGAATCAGTAACGCGGCACCGGTGGTGCGCAGACTGATGTGCTTTTTATTTACTGACAGCAGAAACGCGATCGCCAGTAATACCACCATACCCAGAACACTTCTCATTATATCCATCATGATATTTCCTGATGTCAGCCTGGTGAGGTTGCATAGCGGTATGGGCGACCACTTTCTGCCCATATTGTGGGGTTAAATGATTAGCGGTACCTGCGCACGCAGTCTTCGACTAAATCCCAGAACCATGCGGTATCCAGCGTGATGCCCACTTTGGTGTTTGCCGGTTTCCCCAGCACGCCCAGCGCATCACACACCGTGCGGCCATAGCAGGGACCGCTGTTGACATCGATTTCGACAAACATCGGCTGAACGTTGAAGGCATCCGGATTGATTAGATAGGCGACACAGGTGGCGTCATGCACCGGGCCGCCCGCCAGACCGTAATTATCGTGCTGGGTTTTCAGCGTAAAATTCATCATGTCGCTGAACAGCTTTCCGGCCGGGCCGCCGGCCTTTTCCATGCGGGTAATGATGTCCGGCGTGCACACCGTCTGGTGCGTTAAGTCGAGCCCCATCATCACCAGCGGGGCGCCGGCGGTAAATACCACGCGCGCGGCTTCCGGGTCGGCAAAAATATTAAACTCCGCCGACGGGGTAAAATTACCGGTGCCGTAAGCGCCGCCCATCAGCACAATTTCACGGATTTTAGGAATGATTTTCGGCTGCATGCGCATCGCTACTGCAATATTAGTGAGCGGGCCGACCGGCACCAGCGTGATATCCCCGTCGCTGTTCATCAGCGTATCGATAATAAAGTTCACCGCGTGCTTTGTTTCCGCCTTACGCGTCAGCGGGCCGAACACCGGGCCGTCAAGACCGGTTTCGCCGTGAATATTATCGGCGACGATCTGCTGGCGCATAATCGGCTGCGGCATGCCGGCATAAACTGGCGTGTCAATATTCAGCATCTGGCAAACGTTCAGGCCGTTGACCAGCGTTTTGTCCAGAATTTGATTGCCCGCCACGATACTGATACCGAGCAGTTCAATCGAAGGATGTTTCGCGGCCAGCATGATGGCGATGGCATCATCATGACCGGGATCACAGTCCAGAATAATTTTACGTGCTGTCATGGTTTACTCCTCAGCTTCTTTATTTATCACCTTAATTTCATTGCAGAAATTTTCCGGTGCGGTAGGGTAGAGGCCTTCACCTTAGCAGCGGCGTGACACGCCAGAGTATGAGAAATCTCATAGTGGACATCGAATGATGAAAGAAATAAATAATGACGCGCTGAAGCAGCAGTTAATAATGGCGTCCGGCTATTGCGATAAATTTTCAGCCGATGTGATCCCGCACACACATTTATTTCATATTCTTGCCGAAGACTATATTGTGCGCGAGGGTTCTCTGCCGGCGTATATGTTTTATCTGGCGCGCGGTCGCACCAAACTGTATGTCACGCTGGCCAATGGCCGTATTTCGCTGGTGGATTTCTTTAATGCGCCCTGTTTTATTGGCGAGATTGAAGTGCTGGATGAAACGCATGCTTCACGCGCGGTGCAGGCGATTGAAGCCTGCTGGTGCCTGGCGCTGCCGGTGAAAACCTGCCGCACGCTGTTGTTAAATGATGCGCAGTTCCTGCGCCACGCCTGTCTCGGCCTGGTGAAAAAGAATTACCGCAATATTGTCACCTCAACGCGCAATCAGGCGTTTCCACTGGTTAACCGACTGGCGGCCTTTATCCTGCTGACCCAGCATGATGGTGTATATAAAGAGAAGCATACGCAGGTGGCGGAGTACCTTGGCGTGACCTATCGCCACCTGCTGTATGTGTTTGCGCAGTTCAGCGCAGAAGGGGGGCTGCGTAAGCAGCAGGGGGGTTATGCGATCGGTAACCGCGCGGCGCTGACGGCCTTAGCCGAAGAGATGGAACCCGGCGCAGCGCTGCCGGGTCACTGAGGTTTATGCGCCCTGGCGGGTGGCCGCCAGCACGATTTCCCGCACGCAGACCGACTGCGGCTGTGAATAGGCGTAATCGATGGCGCTGGCCACATCGTCTGCGCTGAGCACCTTGCCGCCCATTTCGGCTTTCCACGCGTGATAACTGTCCTTAATAGCTTCGCTGGTGGTGTGGCTCAACAGTTCAGTTTCAACAGCGCCGGGTGCGATGACGATCACGCGTACATTGTGCGGCGACAGCTCTTCGCGCAGGTTCTCTGACATGCCATGTACAGCGAATTTAGTGCCAACATACACTGCGTGATTAGGAAACGTCTTCCGTCCGGCCACTGAGCTGATATTAATGATCGTGCCACTTTTACGGTCAATCATGCCTGCGGTGACCGCCTGCACGCCATTGAGCAGGCCTTTCACGTTGACGTCGAACATCTTATCCCATTCGCCGGCATCCTGTTGTTCAATCGCGCCGAGCAGCATCACGCCCGCATTGTTAATCAGCGCATCGACCGGGCCAAACTGCTGCTCAGCATCATGCACTGCGGTGGTAAATGCGTGGCGATCGGTCACATCAACCGCGCGGCACAGGGCGTTGGGCAGATTCAGTGCCGTCATACGATCGATACGGCGAGCCAGCAGCAGCAGGGCATGTCCACGCGCCGAAAGCAGTTTCGCCGTGGCAAGACCGATACCGGAGCTGGCGCCGGTGATGACGATTAAGGGTTTAACATTCTGCGTCATAATGACTTCCTCATAGATAAAATTAATGGCGAAGCTGAGGCGTGCACTTTAAATCGCGCGGCAATTGGTGAAAAATGGTTTATTTCTTTCGCCGATATAATGATTTTCTATGGATAAGCGACAGCTAAAAGCTTTTATCTGCGTGTTTGAAGAGCGCAACATCACGCGCGCCGCACAGTTACTCAATCTGACGCAGCCCGCGCTCTCGGCCACGATCAAACTGCTGGAAGAGGAGCTGGCCACCACGCTTTTTATCCGCAGGCCGCGCGGCGTGGAGGTCACGGAGGACGCTCGCGTCCTTTATCCGCAGGCGCGCAAGATGCTCAGCGATATGCAGGCGCTGGTGACACGCTTTCGGCAGCCGTCGGATTGTCTGCCGTTGAAGATTGGCGTTGAAGGGGATGTCGCCCCCGCCCAGCTGGCGCAACTGCTGACGGCCATCCGGCAACATTTTCCCACGGTGCTGCTTAACGTCGAGCCCGGTTGCGTGGGCGATATCCGGCTGGCGTGTGAAAGCCTGCGCTGCGAAGACGAGCTGTTTATGCCGCTGTTTGAAGAGCACTACGTGCTGGCGTATCCCGCCAGTCATGCGCTAAATCAGCTGGAAACGCTGACCCATGATCAGTTGCATCCGCTGTCGTGGGTGATGGTGCCGACTGATGAGTCACATCAGCGGCTGCTGCCGTTTTACGGTGCGGGTGCGGCAGCGGCCAACGCCGGCAGCTACGCGCTGGCGCTGGATCTGGCGGAAGCCGGCTTTGGCGTCACCATTGCGCCGGCGCCGCTGGTTGCCGCGCGGCATCGCCTGGCCTGGCGCGCTTTACCCGGTCAGCCGCTGATGCGGCGTGTCGGCATTTGCTATGCGGTTCAGGCGCAGGCCAATCCGGCGGTAGAACGGCTGCTGGCGCACTTCAGCCACGGCGCGCCTTTGCGTACTTCGTGATAGATCCGGTACGCTGCCGGGCGCACCGGTTCAAAGCAGATTAGCGCGGGTTCATCATGTCAAATATGGCGTCAAAATTGCCGTCGCGTTCGGCCCAGCGCCGCGTATAGTCGCGCTCCAGCAGCAGTTCGCCGCGCGCGACCGGACCATTTTCCAGCATCTGCAGAATCTGCGCGATATAGTCTTCCAGCGGCATGGCACGGGGATCGCTGAGCTGGTGATCACCGGTCAGCGCCGTCTGTAGATATGGCGGCAGCATTTCCAGCACCTCAACCGGGGTATTACGCAGCTGATGACGCAGCGAAACCAGCCAGGAATGCAGAAAGGCTTTGCTGGCGCAGTAGGTGGGAAAACTGGCCAGCGGCATGAAGGCCAGCGCGGAACTGGTTGCCATCAGCGTGGCCTGCGGCTGACGGCGCAGCAGCGGCAAAAACGCGGCGGTGACGCGAATCACACCGAGGATGTTGGTCATCACGATTTGCTCAGCAATATCACTGGTCCATTCGTCTGTCGTCACCGTTTCCGGCTGCGAGATACCGGCGTTGGCGATCAGCACGTTGATATGCGGGAACTGCGCGTGAATCGCCGCAGAACAGCGGGCGAGGGCGGTGGTGTCATTAACGTCCAGAGCAAAGCCGGTAATGGCCGGGCGCTGGGCGGTGATCTCATCGAGCAGCGCCTGACGTCTGCCGGTGATAATGACGCGGTTACCGCGATCGTGAAAAACCTCGGCCATGCGGCGGCCAATACCGCTGGTTGCGCCGGTGATGAGCAGGGTGTTGTTGGTCAGTTTCATAGTGTGCCTTGTCAGTCAGAGAATGAAAGGCCACGTGCAGTGATGCACTGCTAGCGATCCCGTGAAACAGGATGCGTAGAAAGCGTGAACGATGCCGTGGCGCTGTTCCGGTTTTCCTCTGCGCAGAGGCCCATTCCGGTTCAGGGCGCGTTGGATGACGGTAACGCCTACGGCAAGTCAGAAGTGAGATGCGCGCTTACTATATAGCGAGCCGGGGAGGGATGTCTATCCTGTCGTCCTGTTCCTGCAGACTGTGGCGTTTCGTTTTCTGACCATGATCAGTTATGCTGATTTGTATTAAAAATCATAAAGGAATTATAAAGTGCGCACCCGCGATTCGGCTCGTTTGCTTATTATAAATCCCCTTAATCAGGTTTTATTATTCTGGTTTAAGCATAAAAATAATGCCCTGTCAGGCAGAGAATACTGGGCTACACCCGGTGGAGGCGTTGAACCGGGAGAGACTTTTGAACAGGCAGCTATCAGAGAGCTCAGAGAAGAAACAGGCTTTTATGTCGATGATGTGGGTCAGCCGTTAACTGAGCGCATTTTTGAAATGACGCTTCCCAGCGGTGAGGTGGTTTTGGCAAATGAACGATTTTATTTAATTAAAGTTGGAGATGAAGATATCTGTACCAGTGGTTGGACTGAAAATGAAAAGTCAGTCATTGATAGTTATCACTGGTGGGATCTTACTGAGCTGCGAAACACTCGCGACGTCGTTTATCCAATAAATATTGCTGATCTCTGCACATTGCCGGATTAATTACGCGACGTGTCATAGCGTTGAGCGTATGAATCTATCATTGCCGCTTTCAAATGGAATCTTATTGCAGGTGATCAGAGTATGTTCAGTGGAGCCGACACAAGCTCAGGGAAGCAAAGTTTGAAGCATGAACTCACGGAAATGCTTGCAGAATTTATACAGGTATCTGAGGATTTTCAGCAGGTAGCCTAAGCGGCCTGGTCAGCTTAGCTCACAGCGATCAGGTCAGCTTTGCCCCCGCGATCAAATGGCGCATAATGTATATTATGTTAAATAAGATGTCTGATCACGTATCTCAATCCTTCAGTTTCGCCCTTCACGCCTCTTACCAGGCCTACAACTCATTCCACCTATCCCACCGGTCTGTTTGATGGACACCACGGCGTTATCCTGGTGCGCATCAATGCGCACCCTACAACAGACTGCCCGGTTAGCTTCAGCTATCTCTTTCGCTCATCCACAATGACAACGAATCACGCGACACCATGGCGATATCCTGGTGCGCATCAATGCGCACCCTACAACTGAATACCCGGTTAGCTTCGCCCGGTGGCTTTCCATGTCTTTAGCTCATCAGCTCATCCAGCATGACAACGCTACGCGAAAACTTCCCGGTTATCCCTCAGCGCTTTTGTCAGATTTCATGTAGCGCGATCGGTCTGTTTGCTGAATATCGCGATGTCATCCAGGTGCGCATCAATGCGCACCCTGCAATGCTACTCCGCACTGCACAATCGCAGGGGCGCCATTCATGGCGACCGAACCCGGCGCCGTCAGCGGATTGCCAGCCTCATTTATCTTTAAAATAATCTTCCGGCATTTGTCCCGGCGGCATGTTGATTACGGCATCATTATCCGGACCTTCATTCTTCATGTAGGTCACTTTGGCAAACTCAGGAATCACTACGTACGGATACGCTGGCCCTTCATCACGGAAACGATGCATATCTTCGATAAATTCATTCTGATAGCAGATGGTTTTTTCCGGATGCTGTCCTTCGCCTGCAATCCACTGCGGGAAAAAGATGGTGCCGTGAATCACCTTACGGTTGATATCAAACAGCAGACTGACGCAGGTGCCGGTCGGCTCGTGCCAGTCGACTTTATAAATGCCCGGTGCGAACTGCACCGCATTCATGCTTTGATTGGTCACCCAACGGCCACCAACCAATCCCTGATGGATACGATAATCACAGGTCGTCGCGTTGCGCGCGTACCACTCATATTTCCAGCCATTATCATAGGTATAAACGAAATGCGTCCCGACAAACGCAGACAAATCTTTGGAAAATTCATCCGTTATCATGGTGTTATCCATTGTTTTACCTCATCAGCAGTTTGTTGAAGCAGGAATAGTAAGTTATAGCGCCTGTGAGAAAACCAGACGGCAAATTAACAAAAAAAATCCGCTTCCTGAGCGTGCTGCCGGCTTGACAGCGCCCGTCCCCTGCTCTTTTATCTCCTCTGTACGCCGGGCCAGCGTCGCTGTTACATTCTGAAGGCGTCGTCTGGCCGTTTTCCTGCTAAATCTCGCTGCAATCTTTGCAACAGCGAGGTCAAACGTTCGGCGATGTAATCGGTAAATTCTGCACGCCCCAGCGTTCTGGCAAATACCTGCTGGGGTATAAAACGGCGCATTTCGTTGTAAAAACGTCCGTCTTTGACGATGTTTTCGATACCAGCCAGTCGCTGTTTTAATAACTTTTCATAGTCAGGAATCCGGTAATCCTCGATTTTTTGCCGAATCCAGCCCACATCATACGCAGCGCCTTGCTGCATCAGCCACGGTAAATCCCAGACATCGCGGTAACGAAGATATTTGGTGGTCGCAACCAGAGAAATAAGCTTATCACTCATGATCTCGTCGAGACTTTCACACATCACCAGCGTATCGCTGTAGCCATCCGGCAACACCGGATAATTGCGGCTCAGCGGCAACGGTTTGCGACTGTAAGCGGGAATATTAGCAACTTCGACTTTGATGCGTTGCTTAGGCATATCGCGCTTTTCGGGTGCCGTCGTCACGGAGACCTGCCATTTATCGACCCTGATCTCTTCATAGCCGGGCTGGCGGCGAAGTTCTGCCGGCTCTTTGACCGTAACTTCTAAACCGTAACGCGTGCCGAGATAGTCTTCGATACAGACCTTCATGTTTTTTAAATCTGCACCGGAAAAGTTGATGCCGCCGGCGAAATCCAGGTCCTCGCTAAACCGATTGCCGTCATAACATAGCCGCAAAGAGGTACCGCCCTGAAACGTCAGATTTTGCAGCAGACCCGCTTTATCCAGACAGTAAAGGATGTCGTAGTGTAAAAGCTCTTTTTCCACTACGTTACGCATACCCTCGAGTTGCGCTGAAGCCATGGCCTTAGCGACCAGTTCAGTGAAACTGACTTTCTGATTCATCGTTTGTTTCCGCCTCATCAATCAGATGCGTATTACGCCCCACCCGACGTAAATCGCGCAGTGCGGCTTTTTTAGTTGCCAGGCGCAAAGGTGACTCGCCCAAAATGGTGTCCTGCAAAATTTGTTCAGGCGATCGTTTGGTATGCGTGAATTCGATCACGCCATAAGGCGTAATGTGTTCTTCAGAACGGCCCGTGGTCATAACGGTAAGACGCCCCATCGGGATTTGTGAAATTACCCCGTAAGCCGATAACGCCGATTCCAGGCTCAGGTAGCTGTATTCTCCTCTGCGCAACGTCTGTACGATTCTTTCCAGCGTGTAAGCGTCTTTACTTCTCGCATAGGCGTAAACATAGACGCCACGGCTGGCGCGCTGCAGGATGCCGTCCTTCACCAGACGGTTCAGGCCAGCGTTGAAAGCCTTGTCACTGTCGTCATAAAAGACTTTGGCTAAATCACGAACAGCAAAGACATAGCGCCCCTGCCTGTCAAACGCGTTAAGCCGCTCGATTGCCGTCATTTTGTTCATATAAGTCTACGGGAAAACCACATTTATAGAGTATTCATGTGTACATGATTTGCCCTGCACTTTCAAGTGCACATGAATACCAGCAATAAGTAGTGTTCATGTGCACTTACTCCATCGGCTTCAAATCGGATAACTTTCGGTCGGTGTTACCAAAATCGCATGCCGGTTAAATGCAGGGTTCTGGCGATGCCACCGACGGCGATCAGCGCCAGCACAATGCCTAACCCCGCCATCGCTTCAAATCCAAGGTGCCTGAACAGCAGATAACCGACAACGCAGCCGGAAAGAAACGAGAAGATAGTGACCAAATGAGTAAAAAGCACGGTTCGGTGGCCATCGCGATCGGCGGCCTCGCTTTGACTGAAGGATGCGCGCAGCCAGGATCCCAGCGCGATGCCGGCGTCGGTCAGTGTGCCGGTCACGTGCGTGGAGCGAACGCGACCGGAGGAAAGCTGAGTCGAGGTTGAGTTATGGATGCCCATCAGCAAACTCAGCGTAACCAGAATTTCGCCGTTGTTTCGTTCGGAATACCACAGGATTTCTACCAGGGAGGTCAGCAGCAGGAAAATACCCTCGGCCAGCAGCACCAGACAGTAAATGGTGCGCAGATTCCGCTTCAGGCCGTAAGCTACCGTCAAACGCGCCAGCATGGCACCGCAGACAAAAGCAAAAATCAGCACGGCCAGAAACAGCAGATCGTGCAGGTCAGAACCATTTACCTCTGCCGAAATTTGCGAGGTGTTGCCGGTCATATGGGAAGGGAAAAAACCAAATGCGCCAAACGCCATGGCGTTGAGGATACCGGCCGTGGTGGCCAGCGTTAACGCCAGCAGGCGGTCTTCGCTGTGAGAGCGGATTTTCTTCTTGCGCAACAGCATAATCTATTCAGCACTCCTTTGAGAGATTCTCGGGTTGGTCGGGTCTCATCCTTATCAAGCATAGCGGCTATGCTCCGACTCACGGCTAATCCTCTGCTTTTATTACTTTTAAATCCTCCGCTGCCACATTGTGTCGCTGTCATTTTTTTGTCATTTCCACGTCAGCGGAATGTTGGTCCCCGGCGCTTACAGTGGTGCATGAACCCCGATTAATTATGAGGACCGATCATGACATTACGCAAAATCACGGCGCTGACGGCGCTAGTAATCTCTGCCCTGAGTGCCGGACTGGCGCACGCCGACAGCGCTGCCGCGCCGCAGGAAGTAAAAAATATTGTGCTGGTCCATGGCCTGTACGCTGATGGCTCCAGCTGGGGCAAAGTCATCCCACTGTTGCAGGCGAAAGGTCTGCACGTCACCGCGGTACAAAACCCAACGACGTCGCTGAATGATGACGTGGCGGCGGTGAAACGCGCGCTGGCACAGCAGAACGGACCGGTGATTCTGGTTGCGCACTCTTATGGCGGCATGGTTATCAGCCAGGCGGGCGATGAACCTGAAGTGAAGGGGCTGGTGTACATCGCGGCGCGCGCGCCGGAGGCCGGTGAAGATTATCCGGCGCTCACCAAAAAGTTCCCTGCAGCACCGGTTGCCGCTGGCCTGAAGTGGCGTGACGACGGTTTTGGCGCGCTCAGTGAACAGGCGTTTATCCACGACTTTGCCGGCGATCTGCCAGAAAGCGAAGCGCGGGCTTATTACGCCGTTCAGCAGCCGATGGGTAAAGCCATTACCCAGGCGAAAACCAGCGTGGCGGCCTGGCATAGCAAACCGAGCTGGTATGCGGTGTCTACGGAGGATCACACTATCAATCCGGATCTGCAGCGCTTTATGGCGAAACGCATGCATGCGCAGACCATCGAACTCAAGGCCAGCCATGTGTCGCTGATTTCCCAGCCGCAGGCGGTGGCAAATCTGATCATGAAAGCCGCGCACGTACCAGGGTATTGAGCGCACCCTTACCGGGTGCATGTTTGATAGCGGCGCAATTTATTGCGTGATAAACGCGCCGCTACCAGAGGTGCGCGCCCTGCCTCATGAATGCGCTGGGGCACTCTTCATATCCAGTTCATAAACCACACAGGGCTGGTCGTAATGCTGCTCGATACCGCGATAGCGCATACCCAGCCGCTGCATCACCCGATGGGATGCAAGGTTTTCCGGATGTGCCACCGCCACCAGATAATCCACGCCAATCTGCCCGGTAGCAAACTGCACAATCGCCGTGGCGGCTTCGGTGGCATATCCTTTCCCCTGACTGCTGCGCAACAGTCGCCAGCCAATTTCCAGCGGCGCCTGTTCCTGATGGGCCAGATGCTGCAGACAAGCCGCTCCGACGATGTCATCGCTGCTCTTCTCGCGCAGCGCCCACCAGGAAAAACCATAGCGCTGCCAGCGTTGCTGCACGCGCTCAATGGTCGCCAGCGTCTCGTCCTCGCTCTTCACCTGTCCCTCATTGATATAACGCATGATTTCCGGGTCATCATCCATCGCGCGCAAGCCGGCGAGGTGGCTTAGCGCAAAAGGTTCCAGTCGTAAGCGTTCTGTTTCAATCACTGCCTGCATAACTCTCTCCCCGGGTTGTCCTGTTCGCCACCAGTAGTGGCTATGTAGTTAGCGCATCATCGCCTTTGTGCGCGTCCGTTACCGGCCAGGCTCCTGACATTAACGGACAACATTGCCAGCGTCATCACAATTTCCAATGACCGGTCAGCTTGTAACCTCATCAACCTCGTGACAATATCGCTACATGTATATACATGTATGTTTCGTGACATTTACCACCGACTAACAAGAAAAATCAATGACTAACCACCTTTAGCCGTTCCAGCGAGGAAACTATGTCCGCTCAGATACCTGCCGCAGATTATTCAGGTGCAGAGAAACAGCGCCTGTCAGAAACACGTTCCATTGATTACATCCCGCTCAGCGAGCGTCACGGGCATCCGTTTAGCCAGTTCACATTGTGGTTTGGTGGCAATTTGCAGATTACCGCCATTGTTACCGGTGCGCTGGCGGTGGTACTGGGCGGCGATGTGGTGTGGTCGATTGTCGGTTTACTGGTGGGACAGATCGTCGGCGCGGCCATCATGTCGCTGCACGCGATTCAGGGCCCGCGGCTTGGCCTGCCGCAGATGATCACCAGCCGTATGCAGTTTGGCGTGTTTGGCGCGGTGATCCCGCTGGTGCTGGTGTGCATTATGTATGTAGGCTTCTCGGCCAGCGGCACGGTACTGGCCGGCCAGGCGCTGGCGAAGCTGGTCAACGTCAGCAATGCAGCCGGCATGATCATCTTCAGCGCCATCATCATTGTGATTGCGGTGCTCGGCTATCGGGTGATTCATAAACTCGGCAAAGTGGCCAGCGTCATCGGCGTGCTGGCGTTTGTTTACCTGTTCATCACCCTACTCTCCAGCCACGATTTAGCGGCCGTCTGGCAAAATCAGCACTTCAGCGTTGCCAGTTTTCTGCTGGCGGTATCGCTCTCCTCGTCATGGCAGATTGCGTTTTGCCCTTATGTGTCGGACTACTCGCGCTATCTGCCGGTGGATGTCTCCGCGAAAAAGCTGTTCAGTTCGGTGTTTTTTGGCACCGTGCTGGGCACGCAGGCATCCATGACGCTGGGCGTCATTGTGGCAGCGATTGCGGGTAAAGCGTTCTCCGGTAATGAAGTGGGCTACATCGTCGGGCTGGGCAGCAGCGCCACTATGGCGATGGTTATCTACTTCGCCATCTGCTTTGGCAAAATCACCTTCACCACGCTCAATGCCTACGGCAGCTTTATGTCGCTGACCACCATTGTCTCCGGTTTTCGCCAGCAAACCGCGATTAGCCGTGGCGGACGCATCCTGTTTGTGGTGTTGATGGTCACGATCTCATGCATCATTGCGCTGCTCAGCGAACCGGCGTTTCTCAAATCATTTACCCACTTCCTGCTGTTCCTGCTGGCCTTTTTTGTGCCGTGGAGCGCCATCAGCCTGACCGATTTTTATCTGATTACCAAAGGGAAAGTCGATGTGCCCGCGCTGTCTCAACCGGATGGCCGCTACGGTCGCTGGAACTGGGCCGGCATTATCATTTACTTCCTCGGGGTGCTGGTACAGCTGCCGTTCATTGATAACCCGCTGCATCATGGTTCCCTGACGTGGATTTTTGCCGGCAACGATGTGTCATGGATCATCGGCTGGTTTGTTACCGCGCTGCTGTGGCTGGCCGCACGTCGCTTTGATCGACGCGGGAAACTGGCCGACTCGGTTTATCCTCAGTGACGTTGTCACATACTAATGCTGCGGCGCGTGTTTTCGCGCCGCCCTCATCGGCAATATCCTGATAATGCCGTAAACGCTGCGGCACGCTACACTGCTGATCGCCCTTTCGAGAATGCAGGAGTCATGGATGCCAGCCTCAGCGCTTTCACTGTTCACCCCGGCCACGCAACAGTGGTTTCGCCGCACTTTCCCGGCGGCGACTCCCGTACAACAGGAAGCCTGGCGCGCCATCGCCAGCGGACAACACTGCCTGGTGATTGCCCCAACCGGCTCCGGCAAAACGCTGGCGGCATTTCTGCATGCGATCGACGCGCTGTATCGCGAGCGCAGCCGTGACGAACCCGTAGCGCGCAGTCACAAGACGCGCATTCTGTATATTTCACCGGTTAAAGCGCTTGCGGCTGACGTGCAGCGTAACCTGGCGCTACCGCTGGCGGGCGTTGCCGCTGAGCGCGCGGAATTGGGTGAGGCGGAAATCACGCTGGAGGTCGGCATGCGCTCCGGCGACACGCTCAGCGCCGAACGGGCAAAGCTGCAGCGCCGGCCGCCGGACATCCTGATTACTACCCCGGAATCGCTTTTCCTGCTGCTGACGTCAAAAGCCCGCGAAACGCTGCGTGGCATCTCGACCGTGATTATTGACGAAGTTCATGCGGTGGCGGGAAGTAAACGCGGCGCCCATCTGGCGCTCAGCCTGGAACGGCTCGATGTATTGCTGGCGCAGCCTGCTCAGCGCATTGGCCTGTCGGCCACCGTGCGACCGCCAGAAGCGGTGGCGGCTTTCCTCGGTGGCGCGGGTATTGCGCGCATCGTCAACCCGCCGGCGCAGCGGCCGCTGCAGCTGACAATTACTGTGCCGGTAGAGGACATGACGGACATCCAGCAGCGTCCCGATGCGCGCGCCGCGCAGGAGAGCAGCCTCGCCGCCGGTTCCATCTGGCCACATATTGAAGCCGGCATTCTGGATGAGGTATTGCGCCATCGCGCGACTTTGGTGTTTACCAATTCGCGTGGGCTGGCGGAAAAACTCACCGCACGGCTCAATGAACTGTATGCGCGACGCGCCGCGCCGGAACAGGGCGTAGCAGAGCCAGCCCTCGCCTATGGCTCTTTTAGCGGTGGAACCGAAAAACGCGCCACGCCTGCTGAAGCGTATATTGCCCGTTCGCATCATGGCTCGGTGTCGAAAGAGCAGCGGCTGGAGATTGAGAACGCCCTGAAAGCCGGCGAACTGCGCTGCGTGGTGGCGACATCCAGTCTTGAACTGGGAATCGACATGGGCGATATCGATCTGGTGATTCAGGTCGGGGCACCGCCTTCGGTGGCCAGCGCGCTGCAGCGTATTGGCCGGGCCGGTCACCAGGTCGGCGGTACGCCGAAAGGCATTATCTGGCCGCGCACGCGCCGCGATCTGGTTGATGCGGCCGTGACGGTGGACGCAATGCTGGCAGGTGAACTGGATGCTATCGCTTTGCCACACAATCCGCTCGATATTCTCGCCCAGCATACGGTGGCGGCGGCGGCCATGGACACCCTGTCCGTCGAGGCGTGGTATCAACAGGTACGCCGTGCCGATCCGTTTAAAACGTTACCACGTAACGCCTTCGATGCGGTGCTGGATATGCTGTCTGGCCGCTACCCTTCGGACGAGTTTGCTAACCTGCGCCCGCGCATCATCTGGGATCGACAACAGCAAACCTTAAGCGGTCGCCCGGGCGCGCAGCATCTGGCCGTCACCAGCGGTGGCACCATTCCGGACCGCGGGATGTTCAGTGTGATGCTGCCGGAGGGCGAAGAACAGTCCGGTGCGCGCCGGGTCGGCGAACTGGATGAGGAGATGGTGTATGAGTCGCGAATTAACGACATCATCACGCTTGGCGCCACCTCGTGGCGCATCCAGCAAATTACGCACGATCAGGTGGTAGTGGTGCCGGCACCCGGTCGCTCGGCGCGCCTGCCCTTCTGGCACGGCGACAGTCTCGGGCGTTCGGCGACACTCGGCGAAGCCATTGGCCGCTATTTGCGACATGCCGCCAGCGGGGTGTTGCCCGGCAGCGACAACCTTGACGCCAATGCCCGACACAACATTCGTGCGCTCATCGACGAACAGATTGCCGCCACAGGCCTGGTGCCTGACGATCGCAATTTGCTGATTGAGCGTTGTCGCGATGAAACCGGCGACTGGCGCGTGATTTTGCATTCCCCTTATGGTCAGCGTGTGCATGCGCCATGGGCGCTGGCCATCGCTGAGCGGATTGGCCGCCAAATGGGCCTCGATCCGGCCGTGGTCGCCAGCGATGATGGGATTGTCGCGCGCTTCCCTGACAGCGAAGGCCGGGTGCCAGGCGCTGAACTGTTTTTGTTTGCGCCGGACGAACTCCAGCGACAGGTGACGGCTGCGGTGGGACATTCTGCGCTTTTTGCCGCCCGCTTCCGCGAATGCGCCGCGCGCGCCCTGCTGCTGCCGCGCCGCAACCCCGGTAAACGTTCTCCGCTGTGGCAGCAGCGGCTGCGTGCCGGGCAACTGCTGGAAGTGGCGCGGCAGTTCGACGATTTCCCGATTTTGATCGAAACCGCGCGGGAATGTCTGCAGGACGTGTATGACCTGCCGGCGCTGCATCAGCTGATGGCGCGGATACAACAGGGCGAGGTTAAGCTGACTGAAGTCACCACCGATACGCCCTCGCCGTTTGCTGCACCGCTGCTGTTTGGCTATGTCGCCGAATTCATGTATGCCAGCGATGCGCCGCAGGCGGAGCGGCGCGCCTCAATGCTGGCGCTCGACAGCACGCTGCTGAGCGATCTGCTGGGCCAGGTTGAGATGCACGAGCTACTGGCGCCCGAGGTGGTGGCACGCATTGAGCAGGAGCTTCAGCGCACCGTCCCCGATTATCAGGCCAGCACTCAGGAAGCCGTGGTTGATCTGCTGCGCGAGCTGGGGCCGCTCACTGTGCCGGAAATCACGGCGCGCTACAACGGCGAGGCGGCGCTGATGCCGCTGCTAACCGCGCTGCAACAGGCGCAGCGCATCATTCAGGTTACGATTGCGGCAGAGACGCGCTGGGCTGTCGCCGAAGATGGCGTGCGGCTGCGCGACGCTCTGGGCACGGCGCTGCCAGCTGATCTGCCCGGCGGGCTGCTCGCGCCGGTGGCCCGTCCGCTGCATGACTTACTTAATCGCTATCTGCGCACCCACGCTGTCGCCACCAGTCTGAAAATCGCCGCCCGCTTTGGTCTGGGCCGCGCCGTGGTCGACGATACGCTGGAGGAGCTGCGTCAGCAGCAACGCGTACTGAAAAGCGATTTCCTCTCGCCTGCAGTCGATGCGTCAACGCAGTGGGTAGCGGAAAGCGTGTTCCGTCGTCTGCGCGTGCGCTCGCTGCAGGCGGCGCGCGAGGCCACCCGACCGGTCGAAGCGCCGGCGTACGTGGCTTTTCTGCTCGAGCGTCAGGGATTACTGAGCGACGTCGCAGCATCCGCGGCACAGGGCGCCTTTGCCGGTATCAACGGCGTGGCGCGGGTGATTGAACAACTGGCTGGCGTGGCGCTGCCGGTTTCGCTGTGGGAAAGCCAGATTTTGCCGGCGCGGGTGCGTGACTATCAGCCTGCGATGCTGGATGAGCTGCTCTCTTCCGGTGAAGTCATCTGGAGTGGCCAGCGGGCACCTGGCACGCAGGACGGACTGGTCTCCCTGCACCTGAGTGAGTTTGCCAGCGAAACGTTACCGGTGCCTGATGAGGGTAACAATGTGACGTTGTCACCCTTGCAGCAGACAATTGTGGCGCAGTTACAGGACGGCGGCGGCTGGTTCGCCCGCGAGCTGCTGCCGCGCGTGATGGCGCAGCCTGAACAATCTGTCGATCCCGGCGAAGTCTTTGCCGCGATGTGGGAGCTGGTATGGCGCGGCTATCTGACCATGGATACCTGGGCCGCGCTGCGCCAGCTCAGCACCACCAGCCACACGCCGCGTCCACGCCCGGCCCGTCCTGCGCGCAGTCGCCACAGTCGGGCCAGTTTCGCGGCCAGCCGCAGTGCTGCTGCGCAGCCCTCGCTCAACAGCATGGCCGGACGCTGGTCGCTGATTGTGCGGCAGCCGCTGACCGACACCGAACGCGCCCTGGCGCTGACTGAAAATATGCTCGACCGCTTTGGCGTGATCACGCGCGGTGCCGCCGTGGCAGAGCAGATTCCCGGCGGCTTTCCGGCGTTGCAGCCGCTGTTGCGCGGCATGGAGGATGCCGGACGGCTGCTGCGCGGGCGCTTTGTTGCCGGCATGGGCGGCGCGCAGTTTGCTGAAAATCCGGCTATCGACCGGCTGCGCCAGCTCGGCAGTGCGCAGGCCACGCATCCGCCGGTGGCGCTGGCAGTGCTGGATCCCGCCAATCCCTTTGGCGTGCAGCTGGCGTGGCCGCTCAGCGTCGGTGGCGTGCGGCCTACCCGCCGCAGCGGCGCACTGGTGGTGATTGGCAATGGGCGCGTTATGCTGTGGCTGCCGCCGGGTGGTAAAGAGCTGTTAACTTTTGGCGACATGAGTGAGGAGCAACGCCAGGCCGCGATCGTGGCGCTGGGCCATGCCTTACGCCGGGAGAAGACCCACAGCTTCATTCTCGAACGGGTGGACGATCAGCCGGCCAGCCAGTCATCACTGCTACCGGCCCTGAAAGCCATCGGCTTTTCCCGCGTGCCGAAAGGTTACAGCTGGTATGGCTAAGCCTGCAGGCGGTAACGATGCTGCTGCAGGCGTTCGGCCTGACGCGGCGTGGCCACCGGCCAGCTAAGTTGCGGAAACAGGTATAACCGGATGCTGAACAGATGAAACAGCGGCAGCAGCAGCGCCTCGTCACGCTGCGCCAGCTGTTCCAGCTGCATCAGCAGCACATCGAGCTCCTCCTGCAAATCCTCATGCGGCGGCGTCTGCAGCGACTTCAGCCTGCGCTTAAGAAACAGTCCCAGCTCGTGAAACATCTGCCCGCTGTCCAGCTGATAACGGCTCAGCAGCGCCTGATGGCGCGCGTAGTAGTCAAAGCTATTAACCCCCAGCCACACCTCGGTCAGCAGCATTCCTGCCGGCGCCATATCGGACTGCGGATCAAGGTGCAGGCGTGGCAGCACCACGTTGACCTTATCCAGCATCAGGCCAATAAAACGCTGGCGTCCCAGCAGCGATGAGCCGTTGCGCTCAATCTCCTTGATAAAGCGCAGCAGTTCACGCAGGCCGTGACGCACGGCACGGCGCGCGGTCCACGATGGCCGCTTGTTGCGCATCAGCGCGGTCAGGATCACCGCAAACAGCACGCCGGCCATTGAAGCAATCGCGTTATTCACCAGCAGCACCAGATCGGGTTTCAGATGATGTCCGAGCCCGATAAAGCCGGGGATCTGAATCGCCACGCTCAGACCGATCATGTTGCTGGCCGGTCGCGCAATCATCAGCCCGAGCAGCAGCAAACCCGGAGCCAGACAGAGGATCAGCGCCTCGAACGAGGTTGCCTGCGGCAGCAGCAGCGCGACATAAATCACGCTGTTAAAAATCGCCACGATCACCCCACGAATAAACAGCTTCATTGAGGTCAGCGGCGTATCGAGGCTGGCGAAGAAGGAGCTGAGAATCGCGGCCATCACTGGCGCTGATGCCCCGTCGCGCCAGCCGGTCGCCATCCACAGCAGGCAGGAACCAAAGGTGGCGCAAAATGCCGTCAGCGCCGACAGCCGAATCAGCCCTTTGTCGAAAAAGCGATGCGTGCGTTTGCCGCGCGCCAGCGTGGTGTCGCCTGACAGATCGCTGACCAGCCCGCCCACGCTCTGGTAAGCCCCGGCGATACGCACAAAATCCACCAGCCGCTCCAGCAGGCCGGTAAACAGCAGGCAGTGTTCGGTAGACAGCTCGCCGTTGCGCCACGCCGCATTCAGCCGATCCTGACAAAGGCTCAGTTCCAGCTGAATGCCAATGACATCGCCCACCGCTTCGCCGTCATTCAGCCACAGCAGGAACTGCTGCAGGGTCTGCTCAACCCAGGCAGGAAAGGCAATCTGGCGCGCCGCCAGCCGCTGCAACCGCATCTCAATCGCCGTCAGCGTGGGGATTAAGTATGAAAGATGCTGATACTGCGTGCTGACCAGGCGAATCAGACGCCGGGCCGCGTCGCCCTCGTACACGCAATGGGTAATCAGGATCTCGACCTGCTGCGGATTAGTGGCCATGCGGGTCAGGATTTCGTCGCGTTCTGGCGATCGGTCAGCGGAAATACCAGAGAGTAAATCGCGGCACAGCTTGCGCCCGTTGAGATACCACTGGCTGACGCTCTGCTCCAGCAGACTGCGCATCGAGACCGGAAACAACAGCGCGTGCACCAGGCTGCTACACACAATGCCTAAAGTAATTTCCTCAATGCGCGACAGCACGGTGCTGGTGATACCGAGCGGCGTCGTCACTTCCGGGAAACCCATAATCGCGGCGCTGTAGCCCGCCAGCATAAAAACATAGCTTTTCGGTGTGCGGTCGTGCAGCGACAGATAGAGACACAGGCTCACCCACAGTGAGATACACAGGCTGAACAGCAGCGGATGCGCCACGGTGAGCGGAAAGATAAAAAAGATGAAGACGCCACCGAGCAGCGTGCCAAGCAGGCGGAACAGCGATTTGGAGATGGTGGAGGCCGAATAAAGCTGCGATGCCACAAACACCGTGGTCAGCGCCCAGGCGGGACGATCAACATTCAGTTCAAGAGCCAGATACAATGCCAGAAAGCCGGCCAGACAGGTTTTTACAGCAAAAAAAACGGCGTTTTTCGAAAACCACTGCATGTCACGGAGACCAGAAGGCGCTAAGTGCGGCGTATCCTGCCAGAATCTGGCGGGCGCTCATCCCGATAACTACGACAAATTGTTTCGTAATCGAAAACGGTGTTCATACGCGCCTGACAGCAGGCACAGAATGCTTTAAAGAAACTAATCGAACGCAGCGATCGGCGGGTCGCCGGCGGGATATCTGCGCTGTCACTGCCGCAGAAAGCAGCAATCTGCCTTCAGCGGCAGAAATGTGTCGCAGATCACACTTTACTGCCAGGCGATGCTATCCATAAAATAATTTCGCGCAATAAGGCGCAGTTTCCTGCGCCCGATCATTTTAATAGCTGACGATGGTCACCCAGTTCGCATCCCGGCCGGCTGGCGCCTCGCCGACCCGCTGCAACACTCCGCTGCGCGCCTCAATCGCGTAGCTGCCAATAACCGCACTCTTCTCACCGCTCACCACCAGCCAGCGGCTATCGGGGCTGATCGCCATGCCGCGCGGCTGTTTCTCCACCGGCCAGCTGCCGATCAGCGTCAGTTTGCCATCCTGCTGATTAACACGATAACCGCTCACGGTACTGCTGGTGCGCTCGCTGACATACAGAAAACGCCCGTCCGGCGTCAGTTGGGTATCCGCTGACCAGATGCGCGGCGTGCTGTCGCTGTAACCCGGCGGCCGTTCACGGCCATGTTGCAGATGATACTGCGCCGCCACCGCGTTGGGCGTTTCCGCCACTTTCACCAGCTCGCCGCTGGCTTCGCGCCGGAACTGGGTAATGATGCCGCCCATTTCACCAATGTTGTACAGATAGCGATTATCCGGCGATAACACTGAGTGGCGCGGACCGTTATCGGCGGCGGTTGCTACCTCCCCCTTGCCGAGGGCGCTCAACGTACCGTCTGCGCCCAGCCTGAGCTGCAGCACGCGATCGGTGCCAAGATTACCCACATAAGCGTGACGACCGCTGGCATCGACAATCACTGAATGCGCCGCATGACCGGTTTTATAGCTGCCGACCGGCGGCGTAGCGATGGTGCCGCTGGCTGTCAGGCGGTAAACCTGCACCACGTCGCCATCATAAGAGGCCCCCAGCAGAAAGCGTCCCTGACGGTCAGTGCTGATGTAGGGGTAACTGGCCGCAGCCGGCACGGTGTGCCGGTTGTTCAGCTCGCCGCTCTGCGAGTCAATCTGCCAGCTCGCCAGCTGCAGCGGTTTACTGCGAATCGCCGCATACAGCGTTTTGTGATCCGCACTCAGCGCCATCGGCATCACTTTGCCCCCGGCCTCAGTGTGGCCAAGCAGCTGCAAAGCGCCGCTGCGTGCGTCCAGCGTATAGCGCGCGATGGTGCCGTCGTCGGCGGCGGATACGTAAACAAAGGTCTGCGCCAGCAGTGGCGCGCTCACCGTCATTGCCGCCAGCAGCGTAACGGTGCGCAGGCTGTTTATCATGGTGTTCTCCTTGATGAGGGGTAATCAGACCCGGTTATACGCAGTAAAGCATGCGCCTGTTATGTGAGTTTGCCCGACCTCACCTGGGCACTTCTCCAGCAAGCCAGGCTAATCAGGCAATTAGCGCGCCGGCGAACCTGATGTTTTGTCCGGGTTTGTGCGCGGGCTCACCTGGCGTGGCCGCGATGTGGTGCAGGATTTTGCGGTGATGATTCTGGCTACGGTGGGTATACCACACAACTGGCTGAATACCTGACAGCGCGTCAGGTATTCAGCCGTGTCACCGGATTTAGCGTACCGATTGCGCGACAGGCGCAAAGCTTACTGCAACTTCACGCCTTTGGTTTCTGGCGCTAACCAGACCACGACCATCGCGGCAAGAAAGGCGATCACCGTGGTAGCCAGCCCGGCGGTGAATCCTCCAACGCTGGCCACAAAGCCAATCAGTAGCGGCGCGATAAAGCCGCCCAGGCGCCCGCCGTTATACGCCAGCCCCATTAAAAAGCCGCGTGACTGCGTGTCGCCAATGATCTCGGCGAGAAAAGGACCGGAGCCGGCAAAAATACCGTTTACGCCAAACCCTGCCATAAAGATCGCGACCATCAGAATCAGCGGCTGAGTGGTCGCCAGATACATGCCGACCGCCACCGCACCGATAAACAGGTAGAGCAGAAACATCGGCCTGCGCCCCCACTTATCGGCCAGCAGTGAGAACACCAGGAAGCCTGCAATGGCACCGGTTTGCAGGGCCAGCACAAATTTCAGGCTATGAAGAAAATCAAGATGCTTAACTTCACGAAGATAGGTTGGCGTCCAGGTGAATACGCCCCAGAACAGGTACTGAATGAAAAAGATAAAGGTAAATGCCAGCAGCAATCCTTTGAGGTTGATTTTGCCGGTAACTGCCGTTTTGCTCTGGCGGTGAGCGCGTTCCTGCTGGCGCGCCAGCCAGACAGGTGATTCAGGCGTGATATAAGCAATGACCATCATGATAAACACCGGCAGTGCGCCAATCATGAAAAGGTAGCGCCAGCCGCCGTTTTCCAGCCCGCCGGTCAGGGCCGTCACCAGCGCCGTCAGGCCAATCGCCAGAATCGCCCCCACCGGTAACCCCATTTGCATCAGCGCGCCACCGCGTGCACGACGTTCCGGACGCCATGTTTCGGCGATCAGTGCCGCTCCTGACGTCCACATGCCGCCCATACCCAGCGCACCGCAGAATCGCAGCGCAGCAAACGCCTGAGGATTGTGGGAGAACGCCAGCAGTCCGGAGAAAAGTGAATAGATCGCGATACAGATAAAGGCCGTTCTGACGCGTCCGATCTTATCGGCAACCAGCCCAAACAGAATGCCACCAATAATCTGCCCGCCTGCCGTGGTGCTGATAAACACGCCAAGTTCCGTTTTGCTGACATCAAATACCACGCCCAGTACCGGTAATAACAGCGAGAGCAAAAACGAGTCATAGCTTTCAAACGTCCACCCTAACCCGCCCAGCGCCAGCGTCCTTTTTTCTGCCGATGTATACGAGATCGCTGCAGCGGACGCATCCTGCGCCAGGGGAGGCGCTTCATGCAGTCTTGATTTGATATTCATCCATATTCTCCAGGGAGGATAAGCGATAGCGTGCAGCCGCGGTGCGCCAGAACAGCTGTTCTCTTTCGGTCGGCGAAGCGTGCTCAGCCAGCCTTTTACAGGCATTCCAGAATACGCCGTAGCTGAACATCCCTTTGTCGACAGGGAAGTCGCTGGCGAACATACAGCGCCCGACGCCAAACGCGTCAACCAGGGTTTCAAACTGCGGCCGCCAGGCCTGCGAGAGCGTCAGGGAGTCCGGTGGCGTGGCGTGCTGGGCGAAGGAGTAGCCCATGACGGTCATGCCGAAACCGCTGATTTTGATGCTCACGTTTGGCAACGCCGCCAGCGCGATGATTGCCTTTTTCCATTCCTGGAAGGTGGCATCCCGTTTGTCGGCATACGGCCCGCTACCGATCGGCCCGCCGCAATGGTCCACAATAATGTGCAGTTCGGGTAGCGCTCGTGCCAGCTCAGCGATTTCATCGAGTTGGGTGTGATAAACCCAGACATCCAGCGACAGTCCTTTGCGGGCCAGACATGCGGCACCGCGCCGGAATGCGGCACTGGCCGCCAGACCGGCGGGCGGCGTCGCGGGACTGGATACCACGCGCGGGTCATCGTGCCAGGCCAGCGGATTACGCATCCCGCGTAATCGTCCCCCTGAACGTTCCGTCATGGTTTCAATCACCGGCAGCAGGTCATCGCCAGTCAGCAGGCTGGCACCGCCGACAATCGCTTCACAGCCTGCCGCCGCGCCGTAATGGCCGCTGTCAAACATTGCCGCGACGCCGCTGGCAAACTCCACCTCACCGACGGGTTTGAAGGCCTCCGGTCCGTTGCGGCGCAGCATTGAACGGCACTGAATGTAGACGGTAGAGAGTATCCGGTGGCCGGATGTTTCGATATCGTGGCTGAATTCAGGCGCCAGATAACGCCCTGACTGGCGGTCCCATAAGTGATGATGCGCATCGACCATCGGCAGGTCGGGCATCAAAGCGGGTTCACGATGCAGTGCCAGCCAGTGCTCTCTGACTGGCAGATGCGGTGCGTTAACGATCTCCATAGTATCCCCTCTTAACTGCCTGATTTAAATCAGGTCTGAAACGCTGCTGGCATGCCTCATCGGCTAAGCCATGAGTTGCACCAGATAAAACATAGTTTTACATAGTAAATTGACTATAGATTCACCGCATAACCGATAGCCAGCAAAAAGGGGATGTTAATGATGTAAGTAAGATGTTAATCACAAATGTCCTGCTACATCGCCAGGTTTCAATCTTTAGCAGCAGCGTCACCCTCAATGTGCGTCGCCTCGACCTGACGAACAAGACTACGCCTCTCGGGTTTTAAGCGCTTTCAGGCGCGCCGGAAGCGCCCGCTCTGTCGCTTTGCGATGGTAAGGCGAAAGCTTGCGCCAGCTTTGGGTTTCCCCACGGGTGCGTCCGCATCCTTCGCACCAGCCGGTTTTCGTATCAAACACACAGAGATCGATGCACGGCGATTTTGCGGCCATATCCAGCCTCCTGGGATTTGGATGTCAATGTCGGGGTAATCAGTTGCAGGCGGCCCGAAAGCGCCGTAAAGTGAGTTATATACTATACCCCAGTATAGAACATGATCAACCGGAGGCAGTAATGGCCCATACCCTGAGAAATCAGAAAAGCTTGCTCACCCGCATTCGACGTATAAAAGGTCAGGCGGCGTCGCTGGAAACCGCCGTCGAATCGGGTGAAGAGTGCCTCAAGGTACTGCAGCAGGTCGCGGCAGTGCGCGGCGCTATTAATGGCCTGATGAGCGAATTGCTCGAAGGCCATATACGCGAACATTTGATGAACGCAGAGGCTACGCCGCAGGCGCGAAGTGAGGATCTGGAAGAGATCGTGGCGGTCATTCGTTCTTACCTGAAATAGAACCTCAGGCACGCAGCCGGCTTAATGATAATTATCGGGAATAACGATGCTCTGGCTAATCTCAAAATACGCGTTAACCGCCTTTATGGTGGTACTGATCTCAGAAGCCGCGAAACGCAGCGATCGTCTGGGCGGCCTGCTCGCCGCTTTACCGCTGGTCACCTTGCTGGTGCTTATCTGGATGAAAATAGAAGGACAAACGCAGGAAAAAATTGCCGCTCACGCATGGTATACGTTCTGGTATGTGGTGCCGACACTGCCGATGTTTATCCTGTTTCCGTTTTTTTACCAGCGCGTCGGCTTCTGGCTCACGCTACTGCTCTCCTGCGTGATTACCGTGGTGCTGTTCGCCCTCTGGGCGGTAGTGCTGAAGCGGTTTGGTATCATTCTGATGTAGGCGCAAGCCGCATCAATCATCCATTCCCTGCCCGGTCATTGGCTACACTTACTGTTTTACCCGCGCAGAAACAAGGAAATGCTATGACTCAACACGCTTCACTCAATCACGCCTGGCTGCTGGCGTCACGCCCGGACGGCGAGCCGGTGAAAGAGAACTTCCGCTTTGTCGAACAACCGCTGCCGCAGGTGCAGGCGGGACAGATGCTGCTGCGCACCCACTATCTGTCGCTCGACCCGTATATGCGTGGCCGCATGGATGACAGCAAATCCTACGCGCCGCCGGCGCAACTCGACCAGCCGATGGTCGGCGGCACCGTATGCCAGGTGGCGGAATCGCAGCATCCGGACTTCAGCGCCGGCGACTGGGTACTGGCGGCCAGCGGCTGGCAGAGCTATGCCCTGTCCGATGGCACTGGCGTGACTAAAATCGGTCATCTGCCCCATCCATCCTGGGCGCTCGGCATTCTGGGTATGCCGGGCTTTACCGCCTACATGGGCCTGATGGATATCGGTCAGCCCAAAGCCGGTGAAACGCTGGTTGTCGCCGCCGCCACCGGACCGGTGGGTGCCACGGTCGGTCAGCTCGGTAAGCTGAATGGCTGCCGCGTCGTCGGCGTGGCCGGCGGTGAGGAGAAGTGCCGCTACGCGATTGACACCCTCGGTTTTTCCGCCTGTATCGATCATCATCGTGACGATTTTGCAGAACAGCTGGCGGCCGCCTGCCCGGACGGTATCGACATCTATTTTGAAAACGTCGGCGGCAAAGTATTCGATGCCGTCTTCCCGCTGCTCAACACCGCCGCGCGCGTGCCGGTGTGTGGCCTGGTGTCGGGCTACAGCAGTCGCGAACTGCCACCCGGCCCCGATCGCACGCCGCTGATCATGGGCGGGATTCTGAAACGCCGCATCCGTATGCAGGGCTTCATTATCTTCCAGGATTATGGCGATCGCTATCCGGAATTCCTGCAGGCGATGACGCCGCTGGTCGAGCAACAAAAAGTGTTGTACCGCGAACACAGGGTAGAAGGGCTGGAGCATGCGCCGCAGGCGTTTATTGACATGCTGAAAGGCAAAAACTTCGGCAAAACCGTGGTGAAAGTGGCGTAGCCAGCGGTTCTCTCCCCGACTGTAAATCCGGCCTTAGTGTGCGAGCACTAAGGCTTTTTTGCGCTTTGCTTAACCGCTATTGAGATATAAGCCCTCCGCGTGCGCATGCGATGATGCCCTCCTCTATCCTCTTCTACCGGAGAAGTCATTATGTCGCTGACCTTAGCCGACTCCGCGGCGCTGCCGCGTAAAGTCAATACGCAACAGGCGGAAGCACCGGTGCCATTACCGGCTGGCGCCGCGCATATCATTCGCGACGATGCGGAAGCTATCGCCGTAGCCCATCAGCTGGCGGCCAGCTTCGCGCGCGAGGCGGCACTGCGCGATCGTGAGGGCATTCTGCCCCTCAAAGAGCTGGATGCGTTCTCGCAAAGCGGCCTGTGGGCAATGGCCATCCCCAAAGCCTGGGGCGGAGCGGGCGTGTCGTGGACCACCGTGGCCAGGGTGATCGCCATCATTTCAGCTGCCGATCCGGCGCTCGGTCAGCTGCCGCAAAACCATCTGGCCGGTGTGGCCCATCTGCTGGAAGACGGTAGCGAAGCACAAAAACAGGTACTGCTGAGCGAGGTACTGGCCGGGCTGCGCTGGGGTAACGCCTTTTCGGAGAAGCATGGCCGCACGGTCGCCGATTTTCAGACGCGCTTTCGGCGTGACGGTGATGAGGTGGTGATTAACGGGGAAAAATTTTATGCCACTGGCGCGCTGCTGGCGCATCGAATCCATGCCGTGGCGCTGGACGAGCAGGACCGGGCGCATCTGATTGTGCTCGATCGCGACACGCCGGGCATCAGCGTCATTAATAACTGGTCGGCCTTTGGTCAGCGCACGACGGCTTCCGGTACCGTACTGCTGGAGAATGTCCGCGCCCCGCTGTCGCGCGTTATTCCAACCTGGCAGGCGTTTGAGCGGCCAACCGCTGCCGGGCCGATTTCACAGATCATTCAGGCGGCGGTGGATGTCGGTATTGCGCGCGGCACCATTGAAGACACCCTGCAATTTGTTCGCGAACGCTCGCGGCCGTGGATTGACAGTGGCCAGGCGCGCGCTGCCGATGACCACTTCACGCTGGCGGCAGTCGGTGATTTGAAAATCCGCCTGCACGCTGCCGAAGCGCTGCTGTGGCAGGCCGGAGCAGCGATTGACGCCGCGCTGGCGCAGCCCGATGAAACCAGCGTGGCACGCGCGACCGTGGCCACCGCCGAGGCCAAAGTGCTGACGACGGAGATCGCTCTGCTTGCCGGTAACAAACTGTTTGAGCTGGCTGGCACCCGCGCCACGCTGCAGGAGTTTAATCTGGACCGCCACTGGCGCAACGCGCGCACCCATACGCTGCACGATCCGGTGCGCTGGAAGTATTACCACGTGGGTAATTATTATCTCAACGGCACGCCGCCGCCGCGCCATGCGTGGAGCTAAGGGCGGCGGAAGCGCGTTGCCGGATGGTCAGCTGCCAGGCGCGGCTGACCCGTCAGACGTTCACGCAAGGTTAACGGCTGTGCTGGCTGAGGACGCACCCGCCCGCGCTGGCGCAGTACCGGCATGACCCAGGCAATGAAATCGTTGAAGCTGCCCGGGCTGATAGCCCAGCCCAGATTAAAGCCGTCCACGCCCGATTCTGCCGCAAACTGATCCAGCCGATCGGCAATGGTTTCGCCGCCGCCCACCAGCAACGGATGCAGACCACCGATACCGATGTAGCGGGCTGCCTCACGCAGCGTCCAGCGTTTTTGATCGTCAATTCGCGTCAGGCTGGCCAGCGCCGAACGGCAGGCGT
Organism: gamma proteobacterium symbiont of Axiagastus rosmarus; assembly: GCF_059730925.1. NCBI lineage: Bacteria > Pseudomonadati > Pseudomonadota > Gammaproteobacteria > gamma proteobacterium symbiont of Axiagastus rosmarus. The sequence goes on along the minus strand of NZ_AP035925.1, from coordinate 2,084,142 downwards.
CGGTTTCGCGAAAGGCCAGCGGCATGTCCGGATCCTCCTGCGACCAGTCGATACCGGTCCACGCCGAGAAAAGCGCCAGCGCAGCCTCTTCACTGATGTATTGCTGATAATCCTCAAGTTTGGCCCGGGCGGCATCATCATCCTCGGCCGTGATCACCGTGATGGCTGTGACAAAACGCAGCGACGCCGGATCGCGCCCTTCTGCCACGGCCAGCTGACGAATGCGCTGAATATCGCTGGCAATCGCCTGCGCGGTGACGCCACCGAGGAAAATGACTTCTGCGTTACGGGCAGCAAACTGCGCACCGCGTGCCGAAGCGCCAGCCTGAAACAGCACCGGGGTGCGCTGTGGGCTGGGCTCACTGAGATGTGCATCCGGCACCTGATACCAGCGACCATAATGCTGAATAGCCTGCACTTTTTGCGGATCGCTATACAGGCTGTTGGCTTTATCGCGGCTAACCGCATCTTCCTCCCATGAGCCTTCCCACAGCTTCGCGGTCACATCCAGAAACTCCTGTGCGCGATCGTAACGCTCATCATGCGGCAGCTGCCGGGTCAAACCCAGATTGCGCGCCCCGGAATCAAGCATGGAAGTCACCACGTTCCAGACGATACGCCCGCGGGTGAGATGATCAAGCGTCGTGAACTTGCGCGCCAGCAAATAAGGATGTTCGTAGGTGGCAGAGACCGTAATACCGAAACCGAGGTGCTGCGTGACGGCTGCCATGGCTGAGACCAGCAGCAGCGGATCGTTCACCGGCATCTGAGCGGCCAGGCGCAACGCCGCGTCCGGCTTGCCCTGCCATACATCCAGTTGTCCCAGCGCATCAGCAATGAACAGCGCATCAAAACCTGCGGTATCAAGCTGCCGCGCGAGGGTCGTCCAGTAATCCAGCTCGGTATAGCGGTGCGCCTGATCCTGGGGATGTCGCCACAATCCGGCAGAGAGATGACCAGGGACATTCATCATGAACGCAAACAGCAAAAACGGTGAAGGCATCCGTTACCCTCCTCAGACAGGGCGACGCGCACGCAGCGCACCCACGGCCAGTACCACAAAGATCAGTGCGCCGGTTGCCACCTGCTGCCAGTAAAAGTTCCAGCCGACCAGCAACAGTCCGTTGGCGATGAAACTCAGCAGCACGACCCCCAGCAGCGTACCCGGCACATTCGGGCGGCGCGAAGGCGCGAAGGTCGCGCCAATAAAGCTGGCACCGATGGCATTCAGCAGATAGGCATTGCCCGATAACGGTACCCAGGCTTTGACATTGGCGGCGAGAATTAACCCGACGATACCGGCGACCAGTGCACTGAATATGAATGCCAGCGCGGTGAGACGTTTGACCGCCACGCCAGAATGATGCGCTACGCTGAGCTGTTCACCCATCATGCGCAGTGCGCGACCGCTGGCGCTGCGGTGCAACAGTTGATACAGCACCAGCACCACGCCCAGCAACAGCCAGAGCGGCAGTGGAACGCCAAGTAGCGTGCCGTGACCAATAGCGGTAAAACCCGCCGGCAGCGTCTGGCTTAGCAGATAGACCGGCTGCCCACCGTTGGACGACAGTTGCTGTACGCTCTGACCAATAAACAGCGTGCCAAGCGTGGCGAGAAACGGCTCAACGCCGAGTTGTGTCACCAGAAAAGCGTTGAACACGCCTACCAGCAGTGCCGCCGTCAGCGCACCCAACAGCGCCAGCGGCAGCGCGACCTGATGCAGTACCAGCGTCACCAGCACCAGGCAGGCGACATCAATCGCCGTACCGACGGACAGATCGATCGCGCCGATACGCGTGACCAGCGTCATGGCCAGCGCCACAATCGCCAGCGGTGCGACATTATTCAGCAGCACGCTACGAATGTTGGCGACAGTGGCAAACGCGGGCGCGGCGATGATGAAAAACAGCAGCAGCGCAACAAAGGTCAGCACCATCAGGCTGCGCAACAGCCCCGGCACTTTTTTACCGCTCAGGCTCAGTTCAGACATGAGATGCCCTCCCCGCCTGACGGCGCCGCAGTAGCGCGGTCAGCGCCACAACCAGCAGGATGAGCACACCCTCGACGCCGTTAATCCAGTAACTTGAGACGTTAACCAACTGAAAGCCGTTGGCTATCAGACTCAGAAACAGCGCGCTGATCAGTGCACCGCCCAGGGTCGGCACCAGGCGACGCGAAAACACCACGCCGAGCAGCGCGGCGGCAATCACCATCAGCAGATTGTCGTTAGCGCCCGGCGAACTGCCGCTGAGCAGCGCCACCGAGGCAATGGCTGCCAGTGCAGCGCTGAAGCCGCACAGCACATAACTCAGACTTTGATAGCGCGCCACGCTAATGCCCGCCGCGTTGGCGGCCTGCGGATGGCTACCCACCGCCTGCAGGCGCAGGCCAAACGCGGTGAAACGACTGAGCGCGAGTGCACTCAACGCCAGCAGCAGAAATCCCCAGCCGAGCCAGGAAACGCCCAGTGGTCCGCTGGCTATCAGCAGGTTTTGCAGCGCGCTGCTGGCTGAAATCGACGCGTTTCCGCTCAGTACCATCTCCAGTCCCATGGCGATGTTCATGCTGGTCAGCGTCGCCAGCAGGGGCAAAATACCAAGCCAGACAATCGCCAGGGCATTGAATATCCCCACGGCGATGCCGGTGAGCAGTGTGAGCAGCAGCGCATAAGTGACAGAGTGTTGCTCAGCGATCTGCGACGCGAATACCGCGGCACACAACCCCATATTAGCGGCAATGGATAAATCAATGCCGCCGCTAATCCCCTGAACACCGCCACCGCTTAGCACCAGCGTCAGACCCAGCGCCAGCGTTCCCACCACCGCCGTTTGCTGCAATACGTTACCAAGGTTGATCACGCTGAGGAAAATAGGCGACAGCCAGGCAAATACCGCCAGCACCAGTACAATAATCAGCAGCGCGACGTGCTGCAGCCACGGCTGCCCCTGCGGTTTGCCTGCCGCCGTCACCACCGCCGGTTGGCTCAGTTCACTCATAGGATTTGCTCCGTCAATGCGCCCGTGCCGGAAGCCAGGGACAGAATCTCCTGGTGACTGGTGTGCCGGGCGGACAGCGTGGCGACCTGCTCGCCGCGCGCCAGCACAATAATGCGGTCGGCGAGCGTTTGCAGTTCCAGCAGATCGGTGGAAAAAAGGATAATCACCGCCCCGGCAGCCGCCAGCTGCTGCAAGGTTTGATAAATGGCGGCCTTGGCGGCAATGTCGACGCCAACCGTGGGCTCATCCAGCAGATAGAGCGTGGCGTGGGTGTTGAGCCATTTCGCCAGCACCGCTTTTTGCTGATTTCCGCCGGATAGCTGACGCAGCGGTGCCAGCTGGCCCGGTGTGCGGATCGCCAGCTGGCAGATGTTGTCCGCCACCAGCACGGTCTCGGCGGTTGCAGAGACGCCGCCCCAGCGCAGCAGGCGCTGCACGGTCGTCAGGGTGATATTGTCGCGCAGGCTCACATCGAGCGCGATGCCGTTGGCGCGGCGATCTTCCGGCACCAGCGCGATGCCACGTTTCACCGCGGCATGTGGCGAAGCCGGTACGCCGTGCGTCTCACCTACGCGCAGCGTCCCGCTCACGCCACGTTCCAGACCAAACAGTGCGCTGATTAACGCCTTCCCTCCGGAGCCCAGCAGGCCGGTAATGCCAACGATCTCGCCACGTCGTGCGCTGAAACAAACATTGTGAAAGCGACCCGGCGCGCTCAGGGCGTCTACGGTCAGCACCGGCTCGCCGTCAGGTGGCAGACCGCGCGGTGCAATCGCCTGCTGCGTCTCACCGATCATGGCATTAATCAGCGCCTGCGGAGAAAGGGCGTCGCCGGTAAAATGCGCGACGTCTTTACCATCGCGCAGCACCGTAACCCGCTGGCACAGCGCCTGGATTTCATCGAGATAGTGAGAAACGTAGATCAGTGCGATCCCCTGCTGACGCATACGTTCAATAACGCGAAACAGCGCCTGCACCTCGTGGCGCGCCAGCGCGGCGGTCGGTTCATCCAGTACCACCACGCGCGGCGCGCGCTGTAATACGCGACAGATCTGCACCAGTTGCTGTTCCGCCACACTTAACCCGGCGATCAGCGCATCGGGATCGATCTGCAGATCGAAGTGCTGTTGCAGTAGCTGCCGCGCCTGCTGCCGCATACGCCGGCGATCGATAAACGGTGTGCTGCCAATCCGTGGCTCATTACCGAGCAGCAGCGCTTCCGCCACCGTCAGCGTGCCGGGCAATAGCCGCTCCTGATGAACAATGGCGATGCCCTGCTGTTGTGCCTGAGCCGGACTGGTCAACACCAGTAGCCGGCCTTCCAGCGTCACGCTGCCCTCATCGGCGGCGTGGATGCCGCCCAGCACTTTGATCAGCGTCGATTTTCCGGCTCCGTTATGCCCAATCAGCCCATGCACTTCGCCGGCGTGGACATCAAGCGATACCGCCTGCAGCGCGGGAATGCCGTCAAAGGCTTTACTGATCTGGCGCAGTTGCAGTCGCACTGTCTTATTTACCATCGCTCTGGCCCAGCGTTTGCTGCGCCTGCGCCGCATTCTCTTTGGTGACCAGAATGGCCGGAACATAGGTGGCAGGCGGAAGTGAGCGATCGCCGGCAAGGTATTTCGCCACATTTTGTACCGCAGTCTGTCCGATCAGATAGGGTTGCTGCGCCACCACCGCCGCCGCGCTGGATTTCGGATCTTTCACCAGCGAGACCACGTCCGGGCTGCCGTCCACGGCGTAAGTTTTGATTTCACTGCGACCGGCAGCATCAATCGCCTGAGTGGCACCAATCTGCGGTACGTCCCATGCCGCCCAGATAGCCTGTACTGACCCTTGCGGATACTTGTTAAGCAGCTGACTAATCTGCGCATAGGCATCCTGCACGGTATTGGGAATGACGTCGCGCAGTTCGGGCTGAATGATTTTAATTTTCGGATACCATTTCAGCACGGCTTTTAACTGGTCATAGCGCATCGCCACCACCGGCACGCCATAAAAACCATTAAACACCAGAATATTGCCTTCGCCGCGCAGATCATTGACCAGTTTTAATGCCAGCTGCTCGCCAATATAAAAGTTATCGGAGGTTGTGACGTTAATACTGGATGGGCTGGCGGTATCCACGGTAAATAAGGGAATGCCGGCGTCGCGAATTTTTTTCAGCCAGGGTTCCAGCACTGAGGCGGTGCCCAGCGTTTCAATAATGGCATCCGGTTTTTGTGCAATCAGCGTTTGAATTTGCGCGATCTGCTGTGACTCTTTGCGTCCGCCATCCAGGGCGATAGGCGTGCCACCCAGCCGCTTTACTTCATCAATTTGTCCCTGATAGGCTTTCAGATCCCAGTAGTGATCGGTACCGGCCACGGTAATACCGATACGTTTACCGGCCAGTGAGGGAATGGATGCGTCAGCGGCGCGAGCGTGCAGCGACAAGCCGGCGAGCAGCGATGCAGAGGCCAGTAATAGTCCGGCCAGGCGGTGTTTATGCATTGTTTATATCCCTGGAAAAGGTTCAGCTAAATAAGGTGAGTGACGCCTGCTATCCGGCGTATAGCTGAAAATTATCACAGTCACTATTTATCCCTAATGCCATTTTCTCCTTTGGATATGCAGCGGATTTGCATATTGATTGCGTGAAAAAGCATGACCGGGCGCAGATATTCTGACGCCCGGTTATAAATAATAAAAACGTGGCTGGAATGAAGGCGTGCGGCGCTAAAGATACGTGATGGTCGCGGGCGCCGCGGGTGTGATTTTAACGCCCTTTTTTCTTGCGTCCCGGCTGGGTAAAGCGCTTGCGGTTCGCGCCCTGACCCGCTTTGTCACTCTGTTTCGGTGCGCTGACGGCCGGTTTTTTCGCGGCGGGCGTTGCCGCTTTTTTCTTCGCCTGTGCCTGCTGCGTTTTTTGATCTTCTGACGACGAATCCTCAATCAGCTTAAACAGGTCGATCAGTTCATCGTCCGTCAGATCGCGCCACTCACCGAGCGGGATACCTTTCAGGCTCACGTTCATGATCCGCGTGCGCTCCAGCTTCGTCACTTCATAGCCAAAGTGTTTGGCCATGCGGCGAATCTGCCGGTTCAGTCCCTGCACCAGGATAATACGGAATACAAAGGTCGACTCCCGCTTCACTTTGCATTTTTTCGTCACTGTGCCGAGCATCGGTACGCCCGCCGCCATACCGGCAATAAACTCGTCGGTGATCGGCTTATCCACCGTGACCACGTACTCCTTTTCGTGATTGTTACCGGCGCGCAGGATTTTATTCACCAGATCGCCGTGATTGGTGAGGAAAATCAGCCCCTGCGAGTCTTTATCCAGCCGGCCAATCGGAAACACGCGCTTGCTGTGGTTGACGAAGTCACCAATGTTGTCACGCTCGCCCTCTTCCATGGTGGTGACAATGCCCACCGGCTTGTTGAGGGCAATTAATACCAGATCGTCTTCGTTGCGCGGTTCAATCAGCCGCCCGTTGACTTTGACCTCATCCCCGGCGAACACCTGCGCACCGACGCTGGCGCGTTTGCCGTTAATGAAAACGTTGCCTTGTTCGATGTAACGATCGGCGTCACGGCGCGAGCAGATTCCGCTCTCGCTGATGTATTTATTCAGGCGCGTGGATGAGTTGGGCAGCATGGTTCCTCCGAAAAAAAACGGACTATACAGCATGTGCGCGCGTTGCGTAAGGCTGGGTTAAGCGTCCGGTGGCGGTTGTTCTTTGCGGTGTGATATGGCGAAAAAGCGGTGCCGGGTGTCATAGCGATTTATGGCACATAAAAATCCCTCCTGTCGGTTAAAATAGCCCGCATGCCCCTGAGTAAACTCCGGGAATTGTGAACATCTCACCGTTAACCAGGCATGAAAATGTACAACGTAAATCATCTTTTCGTCAGCCGGGAAATGAATGTGAAAAAGCTGCTGGCTTACGGTTTCCGCAAGGACGGGCAGGATTACGGCTACCGCTGTGATGTGATGAATAAACAGTTCACCCTGCAGGTTAACATCACCACTCAGGGTGACATTGCCGCCACCATTACCGATAAAGTCACAGGAGAAGATTACATTCTTCATTGTATTACTTCTGCCACCGGTGCCTTTGTGGGGCAGGTTCGTGAAGAACATGACGCTATCTTGCTGGATATCGCAGAAAACTGTTTCCCGCAGAAGCATTTCAAAACAGCGCAGGCCGATGCGATCGTTCAGCACTTAAAACAGCAGTATCAGACTGAGCTGGAATTCTTATGGCCGCGCTTTCCTGAAAACGCCATCTTTCGCCGCAAAGATAATCAAAAGTGGTTCGGCGCGCTGTTGATGATTCACAGCAGCAAGCTGGGCCGACCGGATGATAGCCTGATTGAAATCGTCAATATTAAAGCCTCGCCGCAGACGATCGCTTCGCTGGTCGATGGCGAGGTATATTTCCCGGGCTACCATATGAACAAAAAGCATTGGGTCACCCTGTGTCTGGATGGATCAGTCCCGACGGCCGAGATTTTGTTGCGCATTGACAACAGTTTTAACCTGGCCGGCTAGCCATCGGCGCGGCACCGTATACCTCTTCGCGGCTGATTTCGCCGCCCCATCCCCGCAGCCGCAACGTCTCGCACGTCAGTTCCACCACCGCAAAGGGCACGCGCGACGGGCCATCCAGCATCCCCTGCAGGGTTATAAACACGGTATCCGCACGGCGATGATAGCCGCCGCGATGATCGTGGCCGGCAAAACAGGCGCGCACGCCATAGCGGCAGAACAGTTCTGCCAGCTGCGCACCGTTGAGCAGACTGTGGCTGTAGCCCGGTGCCAGCGGATAATGGCCGAACACCACTACCTGCTGGCCGCAGGCGCGGGCCTCGATAAGCTGCGTTTCCAGCCACGCCAGCTGCGTCGCACCGACCGCGCCATTCCACGGCTGCGCCTGCGGTTGCTGGCGCGCCTGTAAATCAGCCAGCAGTGCGGCCGCGCGCTGGCGATCGTCGCCGTTGTGTTGATTGCAGTACAGGCTGATATCGTTGCCGTCGTAGACAATAAAGCGCCAGCCCGGCAGCTGAAAGGCATAGTAACTTTTTGGCAGCGGCAGCGCGTCATCAAGGTGCTGCGCGATGGTCTGGGCGTCGTGATTCCCCAGCACCACGGCATGCGGATGGAGTAGCCGATCGTAAAGCGGCAGCAGCGTGGCATAGCTGGCCCATTGGCGATCCACCAGATCGCCGAGCGTAACGACAAAATCCAGCGGCTGCTGATTGAGCGCGGTTATCGCCTGCGGCAGCTTATGCAGCGCATGACGATAGTAGAGATTCGCCGGGACATCCGCCTCAACGTCAGCATATTGCGGATCGGCCAGCAGCCCGAAGCGCAGCGTGCCGTCGAGCGGTGCCGCGCGTAAATCCGGTAACTGATACAGCTCAGCGACATCACCCAGCCGCTGGCGTTGCGCTGCGGTTAGTGCATGGGCATATCCCATCTGTGGCTCTCCCTAGCGAATACCGGCACGCATGAATGACTGAATAAACTGCCGCTGGAACAGCAAAAACAGCAGCAGCAACGGCAAGGTGGTCATCAGCGTTGCCGCCCCAATCAGCGCCCACTGCACGCCCTGCTCCGGCGCAGAAAACAGCTGCAGCCCGACGGTTAACGGACGCACCTGAACCGAGTCGGTGATCACCAGCGGCCAGAGAAAATCGTTCCAGTGGAAGCTGATCGAGACCAGCGCGAACGCCACATAGATTGGCTTTGCCAGCGGAATGTAGATGTGGCGCAGAATGTAAAACCGGCTGGCCCCCTCAACGGTTGCCGCCTCTTCCAGCACCAGCGGAATGCTTTTGAATGTCTGCCGCAGCAGAAAGATGGCGAACGCCGAGGCAAAGTACGGCAGCGCAATGCCGGTCAGGGTATCGCGCAGCCCGAGCGCGCTGATGGTGCGGTAATTATTCAGAATCAGCACATCCGGGCTAATCATCAGCTGCAGCAGAATCAGCGCGAAGAGGAAACCGGAAAATTTCAGGCGGAACCGCACCAGTGCATAAGCGGCCAGCGTGGCCAGCACCAGCTGGACCACCACAATCATCAGCACCAGCAGCGTGGTATTGAGGAAGTAGCGGGCAAACGGTGCCGCGTGCCAGGCATTGATGAAGTTCTCCAGCGTCAGCGGCGCCAGCAGCGAAAAGTGCCCCTGGCCGGCGGCCGGATGAATGGCAATCCACAGCGCCACCAGCATCGGCAAGCTCCACAGCAGCGCGGCCAGCCAAATCAGCAGGTTGAGCGCAAAACCGCCCGGAGAGGATGCAGCTTTCATTGATAGTGGGCTCGCTTATCCAGCAGATGAAATTTGATCAACGCGATCGTTCCGAGGATCACCAGCAGCACCACCGTCATGGCCGACGCGGCTGGCATGTCCCAGAAACTGAATGCGGTACGATAGATATAAAACAGCAGCAGGCTACTGCTGTTGTTCGGGCCGCCGTTGGTCATAGCAATCACCTGATCGACAATGCGGAAGGCGTTCATCGAGGCGTTGATCAGCACAAACAGCGTGGTAGGCAGCAGTAGCGGCCACTGCACGCGGCGGAAAAAGTAACGGCGCGATGCGCCTTCAATCGCAGCGGCTTCGCTGAGACGCGGATCGATCTGCTGCAGGGCGGCGAGGTAAAAGATCATGAAAAAACCCGCCTCGCGCCATACCGAAACCGCCATCAGGCAGTACAGCGTGGTATCCGGCTCGCCGAGCCAGTTGACCGCCGGTAGCGAAAACCATGCCAGCAGGCTATTCAGGATGCCAAGCTGTGGCGTATAGAAAAACAGCCACAGATTGGCGATGGCGATCATCGGCAGCAGCGACGGAATGAAGAAGGCCGCACGCACCAGTGCGTTGCCGCGCAGCCGACGATTGACCGCCAGCGCCATCAGCAGCGCCAGCGTCACCGCCAGCGGAATGGTGATCAGCGCATACAGCAGGTTATTCCACAGCGACTGCATAAAAATGTCGTCATCCAGCAGCGCGCGATAGTTATCCAGCCCGACAAAATGGGCCGGATGCGAAGCGCGCGCGGCGCTGAACAGGCTCTGCCACAGCGTGGCCAGCGCCGGATAATGGGTAAACAGCAGCAGGAAGCTGAGCGCGGGCAGCAGCAGCAAATAGCCGCTGAGCTGCAGTGACCACCCGCGCGGGCGCAGCGTGGCGGCGCTGCCAGAGAATGAGCTCATCACGCGGCCATCACTGATAGTTTTTCAGCAGGCGGTCAGCCTGTTTCTGCGCATCGGCCAGTGCCTGGGCCGGGGTTTTGCTCTGCGTCACCGCTGCTTCAATGGCGTGATTGAGCGCGTCCTGAATCTGCACGCTGTTGTAGGTCGAGAGCTCCGGCTGAGCATATTTTAGCTGCTCACGCGCCACCAGTGCCTGAGGCACCTGCTGCACATAGGCTTTCATTGCCGCTGTGTCCCACGCTGCCGGCGAGGTGGCGACATAGCCGGTAGCGATACTCCAGCGCGCGGCCTGTTCCGGTGCAGTGACCCAGCGGATGAAGCGCATCGCCGCCTGCTGCTGCGCCGGTGAGGCGCTTTTGAACACGTACAGGTTGCCGCCACCGGTCGGGCTGCCGCGCTGGGTTTTCTCCGGCAGCATGGCGACGCCAAACGGGAAGGTCGCGTTATCGTGCACGTTGGTCAGGTTACCGGTGGTAGTGACCATCATGGCCGTTTTACCACTGATAAAGTCCTGCGGCGTGGTGCCCCAGGCAATCGCACCCTTCGGCGAGACTTCCTCTTTCTGGCCGAGGTCGGTCAGCCACTGCAGGGTTTCCACGTTGCCCGGTGTGTTGAAATACACGGCGTTGCCCTTGCCGTTATCCAGCCGTCCGCCATTGGTGGCAGCCAGCCCCTGGAAATTCCAGTAGCCATTCGGCGTGGAAGGGATCTCAATGCCCCACTGGCTGACGCCGCTGGCCTGTTTCAGCGTCAGTTTTTTGCTGAATGCCACCACCTGCTGCCAGGTGGCGGGCGGTGTATTCGGATCGAGGCCGGCTTTCTCAAAGGCCTGTTTGTTCCAGTACATCACCACGGTTGAGCGCTGAAAAGGCACGCCCCACACTTTGCCCTCAATGCGACGCAAAAAGGCCGGATAGAAGCTGTCGATCCACTGTTTGCCCTCTTCACCCGTGGCTAAATCGCTGGCGGCGACGATGGCACCGGCATCCATCAGCGACCAGGCTTCAATATCGCCCATCACCGCCAGTTGCGGTGCGTTACCGCCGCGAAACGCCGTCAGCGCTTTGGTCACGGTGGTGGCGTAATCGCCAGTGTAGACCGGCTGAATGCTGATCTCAGGGTGCTGTTTTTCAAAATCCGCCACCAGGGCTTCCACGGTGTGGCTGACTTTACCGCCGACCGCAATCGGATAGTACATCTGTAACTTCACCGGCTCAGCAGCAAACACTGACGCGGAGGCACACAGCATAACGACACAAGCCAGAGGCGAGAAACGGATCGCAGACATGATTTTCCCTTGAATAAACGACAACGGTTAAACAGCGTATTTTTTCTCAGCGAGCAACATCGGGTGTTCTGCAGCGACACAGCGCTGGCCGCTGGTGGTGGAAAACAGGTATTGCCGGCTGGTGGACCACTGCAGACCGACCAGGCTGTCATCCGTGAAGCGCTGCAGGCCGGGCACTTTGACGGTCAGTGATTCCGTGATGCCGGGCAACCGACAGACCAGCAGCGTATCCGCGCCCATGTATTCGTAGCTCACTACCCGCGCACTCAGCGCGGCCTGCTGCGGGGCGACCAGCTGGATATCCTCCGCGCGCAGGCCCAGACTCAGCGCCGTTTCGCCGGCATAGCTCAGCAGCGGTGTGCTGAGATGGCTGAGGTAGTGATGCGCGCCTTTGCTGTGCAGTGGCAGGATATTCATTGGCGGTGCGCCAATAAACTGCGCGGCAAAACAGCTCGCCGGCTGGTTGTAGAGCTGGTCTGGCGTGCCGTGCTGCTCAATGCGGCCATCGTTGAGCAGAATGATGTGATCGGCCATGCTCATCGCTTCGGTCTGATCGTGGGTGACGTATAACATGGTCAGCCCGAGCTGCTTTTGCAGCACGCGGATTTCGCGCCGCATGCTCTGACGCAGTTTGGCATCCAGGTTGGATAACGGCTCATCCATCAGGCACAGCGTATTGTTGGCGATCACCGCCCTGCCCAGCGCCACGCGCTGCTGCTGCCCGCCGGAGAGCTGTGAAGGCAGGCGCGCCAGCAGCGGTTCCAGTTCAAGCAGTGCGCTGACCTGCGCCAGCCGGGCGGCAAACTGTTGCTTATCTTCACCGCGCGCCTTCAGGCCAAACAGCAGATTCTCCCGTACGCTCAGGTGAGGAAACAGTGCGTAAGACTGAAACACCATCGACAGCTTGCGCTGCGCCGGTGGCAGAGGCGTGACGTCGGTGTGATTGAAATAAATGCGGCCGCTGTCGGCCGTTTCCAGCCCGGCGAGGGTGCGCAACAGCGTCGATTTACCGCAGCCTGAAGGCCCCAGCAGTGCGACGAAACTGCCTTGCGCCACGTCGAAGCTGATATCCTGCAGCGCGATTTTATCGCCCCAGGTTTTGGTGATGTGTTGCAGCGAGAGATGGCTCATGCATCCGCAGTCCTGAAATCAGAATGGCGGTAAGCTAGCTGAGGCGGATGAAAGATTTATGGCGCTGACGTGACGGTTGGGTGATGGACAGCGACCTGGCGCAGGATCACCCTCAACCGGCACGCCCGCAGGTCGCGCCGGGCAGGCGTTTATGCGTTACTGCGACATGCTCAGAATGGTGCGGATGTTCTGCGCCGTGGTGGCAATGATGTCGATAGCGCCGGTGCGCAGTGCGCCGAGGATCGCCATGGCTTTGGTGTTTTCAGCGGCAATGGCAATCACGCAGGGAATTTTACGCAGCTCGTCGATACTCAGGCCAATTACCCGGTCGTTCATCACCGTATCCACGTGCTGGCCCTGGGCATTAAAAAAATCATAGCCGGCCACATCACCGGTCACGCCCTGATTGACGCTGGCATCAATGATCTCATGTGGTGTGAACCAGCCGAGCTTCACCATATAGCTGTTTTCGTTCATGTCGCCGATGCCCACCAGTGCCACATCCGCTTTCCGCGCGCGGTCGAGCGTCTCTTTGATGGTGCCGTTTTGCATGAAGGCGTCGCGTAGCGCCCGGTTTTCGACGTAAGCCGGGGCGTACAGGGTTTCGCTGATGCCGCCAAACTTTTTGGCCAGCCGGCGGCTGATGTGGTCCGCGTTGATGGCATCCCCCGGACGATGGGTGCCGCCGATGCCGCTGATAAACAGGCAGTTGCGCGTCGGCACCTGACCGGGATAATCGGCGACGGCCGCCACGTTGCGCCCCTGGCCCACGGCGACAATGGCGTTGTCTTTCAGCGACTGCGCGAGATGCGCCGACACCAGCGCCGCCACCTGACGCCGCTGCTCGTCGCTGTCTGGCGAATCGAGGGCAATCAGCGCGCGCTGCAGATGAGGAAAGCGCGTCTGCAACTGCTGTTCCAGCCGCGTACTGAACACCGGATGGTAGCGCACATTGATCTCGACGATGCCCTCTTCACGCGCGCGTTTCAGCAGTCGCCCCACCTTGATACGGGAAATCCCAAACTTACGCGCAATCTCCTCCTGGGTGATTTCGTCCTGATAGTAGGCGACGGCAATTTCCGTCAGCAGCTCGGAGTCCTGAGAAAGCGTGTTTTTTTCCATCCGTTACCTGTCTTGTATCGTCGTGCGGAGTGCTCAGCAGGGAGTTATATCATTGATGCGACTCGCTTCGCCAGCCAGCAACGCCGCGAGTCGCCGCTGCTGTCACGCTTAACGCTGAATGGCGTCAATTTTCAGCATGCGGGCAATAACCTTATCCAGCTCTTGCTGATCGAAGATCTGTTTCCAGTCCGGCTTGATGATCTTCTCGCGGCCATACTCCATGGCGATCATGCAGGCGTCCGAGAACGGGTTGGTGGCGCGGAAAGCCACCGCCAGCGCAATCTGAATATGGCCGTACAGCATGGCCTTCGCTGCCTCTTCCGGGACGCCGCTGTGTTTCACCGTTTCATCCAGCGCCTCTTTCATGAAGGCACCGACCATGCAGGCGACGGTTTCGACCAGCGTCGGTTCCAGATACGCCAGTTGCGTCACCGTGACCCAGTGCACCTGATCAACCGGGCCGTACATCACGCTAATCACCTTACTCAGCTCTGCCTTCTGCTCAGCGCTGCCGCTTTCCCAGGCTGCCGCGACGTGCTGAACGGCAGCGACGCCACCAAACGCATCGGCGTGCTCCTCTTTGGTGTAGCGAGCCAGAAATACCGACGGATGGCACGGGTGCGCGACCGCGTATTCGATGTCGTCACGCTGGGCGATCAGGTTGGCGTAGGCCGCGGCCGGATCGAGCGTCAGCAGCACCGCACCGCTTTGCATCTGTGGCACCACGCTTTGCGAGACTTTGCCCAGTACGATATCCGGCACGGCGAGGATCACCACGTCACTCAGCGGCACCACCGACGCGGCATCCGACAGCTCGCGTCCCTGTGCAGTCACCTGCTGCTGCGCCTGCGGTGAATTCTCGCAGTAAAACACCTGATAAGCGCTGTGCTGCAAATTAGCGGAAATACGCATGCCCATTTTGCCGCCTGCGCCGATCACGGTGATGGTTTTCAATGCCTTGCTCATGTTAACGACTCCTGATCTTGTTTACTGCGTAGGAATTCAACGGCGCGGCGGGTCCATTCGGCTTCCCGCGCGCAGGTCTGCGCGGCATCGTCCTGCCACGGCAACCAGTGTTCGATGATTTGGTTGATGTCGCGATCGACCGGCCGCACGCTGGCGATCAGCCGGTCATAATCCAGCTTCCCTTCGCCCATCGGACAGCCGGCCAGGGTAAAACCGACCCAGCCGGCACGGCGGGTAAAGGCGAAATCTTTGATGTGCAGATTGCCGACGCGCGCAGCGGTATTGGCGATCACCTGCTCCTGCAGTTCCAGTCCGGCGACGCAGTTGGCCGGATCGAGACAGACGCACAGCCACGGCGAGAGAAAGCGGTTGATCACCGACATCATCGCCGCGCTGCTGACCTGCTCGTAAGTTTCCAGGCACAGCCGCACCTGCTGGCGGGCAAAATCCGGCAGCACGGCAGCAATCAGATTGGCCGCTTCATCCAGCGATGGCCGGTGATCGGCGGTGTTGAACATTGAGCGCACCACGCGCGCGTCGAGAATAGCGGCGATATGCAGATAGCGGCGCAGATGCGCGCTGCCGAGACCACGCGTGCCCAGCTCCAGCGTGATGCCAAGCGCATCCGCCTGCTGACGCAGCGCCAGCAGCTGTTCATCTGACCACTGCTCAATCGCCGGGTAGTCGCAGATCTGGAATACTGACACGTCGAGATCGGCAGTCTGCTGCAGCATCTGCGCCAGCGTGAGCGGCTGTGGCACCTGGGGCGACATACGCCAGAAAAACGCATAGGTACTGAGTCCAATGCGGCTCATGACGGCAGCTCCTCAGCCAGCTTACTGGCTTCCTGCACGATCTGCGCCAGCGCCTGCGGATCGTGGGCAAAGCGGCCGAGGAACAGGCCGTTGACGTCGCCGCCGAGGCGCTGAATCAGACCCGGCCCGGCGCTGCCGCCGTAAATCACCCGCAGCGTGATGCCGTCGGGCGTCGTCAGCTGCTGTAGCCCGCTGCACACCGCGCGGATGTAGCTGTCCGGCGCCGGATGCGGTGCGCCAATGGCCCACTGCGGTTCGTAAGCAAACAACACCTCACCGCTGAGCGCGTGTTGCGCGGCCTCCGCCAGCGCCTCCTGCAGCTGCTGCTGACACAGCGCAATCGCCTGCTCAGGCGTGCCCTGCTGCGGTTCACCGATGCACAGCACCGGGGTCAGGCGATAACGCAGCGCCATCGCCACTTTGGCGGCAATCTGCGTTTTATCTTCATGAAAATGGCGACGGCGTTCGGCGTGACCGATCTCCGCCAGTGAGCACCCCAGCTCCTGCAGCATGCTGGCGCTGACCTCACCGGTCCAGGCGCCGTTTTCCGCCTGACACACGTCCTGCGCGCCGACGCGCACCGGCGTGCCGGCAAAGATCTCCGTTACCGCCGGGATGGCCGGATAAGCGGGCAGCACAAACAGCCCGACATCACCGCGCTGCACTGCCGGATGCTGCGCCAGCGTCGCAACCTCGCGACACCACGCCAGCGTTTGCTGATAGCCGAAATACATTTTCAGGCTGACGCCAAGCCAGATTTTAGGCTGAGCCATAATTACGCTCCCTGTTCAGATGCACTGTGTTCTTTTAACAGATCGCCAACGGTGTTGACGATCATCGCCAGTGAAACCGCACCGGCGTCCGGCGTGCCAACGCTTTTTTCTGCCAGCGGCCGCGCACGCCCCACTTTCGGTACCAGCTGTGCGGTGGCCTGCGCGGCCTGCTCCGCCACCGCTGCCGCACGTAACCAGGCTTCGGTGAGTGATGCGCCCTGCGCGACCGCAGCGCTCAGCGTGTCGCTAAACGGAACCAGCACGTCAACCATGGTTTTATCACCGACGCGCGCTTTGCCGAAGTGCATAATGCCCTCTTTGGCATCCCGGACGCCGGCAGCGACGCGTGTTGCATCCGCTGCCGCGCTGTCGCCCAGTGCGGTGCCGAGCGCGGTCAGTGCCACGCCCCACAGTGCTCCGGACGTGCCGCCCGCTTTATCCGCCCAGGCATCGGCGGCGCGACACAGCAGACTGCCAGCGCCGGCGCCACGCGCGGCCACCTCACGCGCCTTTTCTACCGCGCCGAGTACGCCGCGCTCCATACCAATGCCGTGATCGCCGTCGCCCGCTACCGCATCAATGTCGCCCAGCTGGCCGGCATGACGCTGAATCATCACCGCCACTGCTTCCAGCAGTTCAAGAACGCGCCGGGCGCTGTGTTGTGATGCGGTGCTGGCCTGCGGTAACGTCTCTTCACGGATCTCTTCGCACTCGGCGGCGCTGAGCGGTTCGGCAATCAGGACGCTGCCTTTGCGGTAGGCTGGCGTATTGGCCGGCGCGCGCCACAGCGTTTCCAGTTCATCATCGAGCCACATCAGCGTCAGCGAGACGCCTGCCATGTTAAAACTGGTGACGAATTCGCCGACATCCGGCTCCACCACCTGCAACTGCGCCGCCGACAGCAACTGGGCGATGCGGCGATACACCACAAACAGCTCTTCATACTTGACTGAACCGAGACCGTTGAGGATTACCGCCACGCGCTGTCCCGCCACCTGCGCCACATCCGCTGGCCGCTCACTCAGCAGCCGGTCGACAAAGATTTCTGCCAGCTCGTCGGCGCGCGGCACCGCCGTTTCGCTAATGCCCGGCTCACCGTGGATGCCCAGCCCGAGCGCCATGCGCCCTTTCTCTACCTCAAACAGCGGATGTGAAGCGCCCGGCAGCGTACAGCCGGAAAAGGCCACACCGAAGGTGCGGGTGCGATCGTTGGCGTGTTGCGCTTTTTTCAGCACCGTAGCCAGATCGTCACCCGCTTCTGCCGCGGCCGCAGCCACTTTAAACACACACAGATCGCCGGCGACGCCGCGTCGCTTCAGACGCTCATCGTGGCTGGCGCTGGACACATCATCCGTTACCGCCAGCACCTCACAGGCAATACCTTCAGCGCGCAACCGCTCGCACGCCTGACCAAAATGCAGCACGTCACCGGCATAGTTACCAAACAGCAACAGCACACCCGCGCCGTTATGCGCCGCGCGCGCGACGTTATAGATTTGCTGCGCCGACGGCGAAGCGAACAGGTTGCCCATTGCCGCCCCGTGCGCCAGGCCCTGGCCGACCAATCCGGCAAAGGCGGGATAGTGACCGGAACCGCCACCGACAATCACCGCCACGGTATCCGGCTGGCTGCGCGTGCTGCGCACCACGCCACCGCTCACCTGGCGTACTTTATCGGCATTGGCGGCCACAAAGCCTTCGATCAGTTCCGCGGCAAACGCGGATGGCTGGTTAAACAGGTACGTCATGTTATTGCTCCTGTACAAATGAAGCTGGCAGAGGCTGCGCGCGACGGCGATTGAGGAACAGCATCAATACAGCGGAGAGCAGCATAAAACCGCCGACCACGAACATCGGTAACACATAACTGTGAGTGGCATCATGCAGTGCGCCGGTGATGTAACCGGCGGAAAAACCCGCCACGTTGCCCAGGGTGTTAATCAGCGCAATCGCCGCCGCTGCCGATGCGCCGGTCAGGAACTGCGTTGGCAGCGTCCAGAAATTGGGCAATGCGGCGAAGATGGCGCTGGCCGTTACGGCGATCACCAGGATGGTGGTAAACGGTGAATCCATGTAGAGCGCCAGCGGTACGCTGAGGCCGCCCGCGACCGCAGGAATCGCGATGTGCCAGGTTTTACAGCCGCGCCGCGCGGCATCCCGCGACCAGAAAAACATCACGACGGCGGCGATCAGGTACGGCACGCCGGTGATCAGCCCTTTCTGCATCACGTTGAAGGTGGTGCCAAACTGCTGCTGGAAGCCGGCGATAATGGTCGGCAGGAAGAACGCCAGCGCGTACAGGCCGTAAATAAAGCCGAAGTAGATCAGGCACAGCATCCACACGCGGCTGTTGCCCATCACCGAACGCACGCTGTGCGGGTGCTGTCCCTGCTTGTGCTGATGTTCCGCTTCCAGTTCGGCTATCAACCAGTTTTTCTCGTCGTCATTCAGCCACTTCGCCTGACGCGGCGAGTCCACCAGCCAGAACAGCGCCACAACACCGATGAGGATTGCTGGCAGCGACACGCCCATAAACATTACGCGCCAGCCCTCCAGGCCAAACAGGCCGTGCTGCTCAATCAGCGAGGCAGCCAGCGGTGCGCCAAATACCACCGTCAGCGGTTGTGCCAGGTAGAACAGCGAGAGAATTTTGCTGCGGTGGCGCGCCGGCACCCACAGGCTGAGATAAAGGATGGCGCCCGGGAAGAAACCAGCCTCGGCAATCCCCAGCAGCAGGCGCAGCGTATACAGCCCTTCGACACTGCTGACCCAGGTAAACAGCAGCGAGACGATGCCCCAGCTGATCATGATGCGCGCCAGCCAGCGCCGCGCGCCGAACTTATGCAGCGCCAGGTTGCTGGGCACTTCCAGCAGGATGTAACCAATAAAGAAGATGCCGGAGGCGAGACCAAACTGCAGCGCACTGAGGCCGAGGTCCTGCGTCATGCCGTTTGGGCCGGCAAAGGAAATGGCGGTGCGATCGAGGAAGTTGATAAAGAACATCAGCGCCACAAACGGTACCAGGCGCCAGGAGATTTTGCGGATTGCGGTCTGCTCAACCGCGCTGACAGCAGAGTGATTCATAACGCACCTCCGAAACGTGCGCAGTGAGACGGTGTTGGCCAGGCGCAAAACCGGCGCTGGCGACAGACAAAATGCGAGGTAAGAAGCAAATGACACATGTTCGAGTCCTCAATGGTTCTTCTTGTACATGGATAGGGTCATGCGAACAAATGAACACTACACGGATATTTGCTCACTCCTCAAGCGCAGTTGGCGAAAGTGTGACAGTGCGCATGAGATTTGATTTCGGTGGCGTTTTCAGGATTTTTCGCAGCAGAGCGGCGCTGCGCGATCATACTGGCAGGGGTTGGCACGAGATTTTGCGCAATCGATCGCTAAATCATATGAACATGTATTGAATATATGTTTGTTTTTGTGGCAGGCTGTCAGTGAACATCTAATCACCTGACGAACATATGTGCAGGTGTCAGACCCTGTATCACTGGAGAGACGTGATGAAAACTATCGCTATTGGTGCCGATGATGCGGCTATCGATTTGAAAAACATCATTAAAAAGCTGCTGGAAGAGCAGGATTATCAGGTAACTGATTACAGTAACGACGCGCAAAATGACCGCCCGATGTATCCGGACGTGGCGTTTGCGCTCGCTACGGCGGTGCAGCAAAAGCAGTTTGAGCGCGGCATTTTGCTGTGTGGCACCGGCATTGGCGTCGCGATTGTTGCCAATAAAGTGGAAGGCGTGCGCGCCGCGCAGTGCCATGACACCTTCTCCGCCGAGCGCGCGCGCAAAAGTAACAATGCGCAGATCATGACCATGGGCTCACGCGTAATTGGGCCGGAGCTGGCGAAAAACATCGTTAACGCCTGGCTGGCATCCGAGTTTGAAGGTGGCGGTTCGACCGCCAAAGTGGAGAAGATCGGTTACTACGAACAGGTGTCACACGCGAAATAATGGTTATCGGGCGCTGAGTTGCAGAGCCGGCAGCGCCTGAGTGCGTGACATCGCCAGCGGCACGCTGACACGACTGGCCACTTTGGTGCGTGCCAGCCGTGTCATAGCCGGTGTTTTAACTGCCGCTTAGCGTACCGCTCAGCACCGCAGGCGCATCCTGCTGCACCAGAAAGGCGACCAGCAGGGCGTCGCGTTCACCGTGGATAGCCGGCAAGGCAGCGCTATCGCTCACCGCATCGCCTTTTTGCAGCCGCACATCCCCGGTGCGTGCAATGCCCTCCAGCACCGTGACCCAGCTGGCATAACCCGGCAAATGCGGCACCTCGATCTGTGCGCCACGATCCAGCCTGACGTCATAGATGTAAACGGCCTGACGCAGCGTCAAAGGTGCCGCGCTGTGCTGCGGACCGGCCAGCAGCGTCCACTGGTTAAGTGCCGCCCCTTCTGCCCGGTACACACTCTGCACCTGCCCTTCACCGCCACCGGATGCCGGGCGGATGTACGCCTGCAGCATTTCGCTTTCAATCAGCGGTGCTGACTCTTCATGACGTACCCCACTGCCCGCATTCACCAGCAGTGCGCGTTTGCCGTTGAGAGCGAGAGTCTCTCCCTCCTCGCATCGGTACTGCACCGAGCCGCGCCAGACATAGCTGAAAATCTCATCATCCTGATGACGGCGCATCGGTACCACCGCGCCGGGCTTCAGCGTCATCTGGTCGACAATCGCCAGCGCGCCCAGTTGTTCTCCCGGCCGCTGCCGGCGAATGGTAAAGGGACCGTATTCAAACAGCTGGTCACGCTGCGCTTTAATCACGTTCATCAGTGGCTTCCTCAAAAATCAGGTTCTGATGACCATCATAAAGGCTGCAAAATTGCGTAACAGTAGGGCTTTTTGTTGGCTTAAATCAGTGGTTTTGAATGACCTTCGTCCGCGCCTTTAGCCTGCTGCAGTACGAAGCTGAGCGCCAGGTGCGGGCTGGTAAGTGGCCGCTGTAGCGCAGGAAAACGCGACGCGGCGCCGGCCATTGACACCTGCGCTAACGCCACCTGAACCGCGCCCTGCTGCTGTCCCTGAGCGACGGCATCGGCTATCAGCGTGTAATAGTCGTCCAGCCGGCCAGCTTTGAATGCGGCCCAGGCATCCGGGATAAGCCTGACTTGCGGACGCTGGTCGGGTGCCAGACTCTCCGGGCAAAACAGCTGGCGTGTGCTGTGCAGCGTAGACTCTGCGGCACACAGCACCAGCGCGGGTGCGCCACGGCGATGCACTTCGTCCGCCAGCATACGGTCAGTGCGATAAACCGCACAGCGCTGTTGTGGATCGCGAAAGCTGTCTGCGGCGGCACCTAAGGTAGAGCAGGTAATCAGTATCGCGTCGAACCACGGCGTCAGGCTGAGTAACAGCTGCTCCAGACGCTGCTGCTGGACCGGCGTCATGCCACCGCTGAGCTCTGCTTCTGCCAGCAGATGTGGCATCACCAGATGGCTGATTTGCTGAGGCGGAATGCCGAGCGACTGCGCGGCGTCATCAAAAATAGCAATATTACTGGCGGCGGTATGCAGGCAGGCAATGGTCACAACGATTCCTTATCGCTTCAGGTTCAGTACGTTGCACTATAGCCATAATCGGTGACGGAATGCAGCTTTACCGCTGGCTGGCAGGCTTCGCCGGATGCGGTGCGAGGCATTTTTCAACGCCTCGCACCGTGCAACCTTCCTTCAGCCGGTCAGCGCGATGTGCGATCTCAGAACCACACTTCTGCCTGTACGCCAAAGTTCCAGCTACCGCCAGCGGTAAAGCCCGCGCTGCCGAAATCATCGTTCAGCGCATAGTTGTCCAGCGCTTTAGACCAGTTCATCCAGGTCGCGAACAGGCGAATCTCCGGTCGCACCAGCATGTCGTTGATGTTGCCGACTTTAAATGTTGGCGCAAAGGTCAGCTTATACACGTCGCCCTTCACCGCGTTGTACGTCGCGATGCTGCCGCCATCCTGATAGCTGCGGCCATTGGGTTTGAGGTCCATATACAGCCACGACGCTTCATATTGCAGCGCAAAGTTTTCCGTAATCGCCTGGGAGGCGCGCAGGTTGATGGTTGCCCAGTCATGGCGATCGCCTTTGCGGTAGCGATCCTCGCTGTGCTGCGCCAGCAGCGATGGGGCCACTGACCAGCGATCGCTCAGTGGCATCACGCCAAAGGTGGCCAGTCGCAGCGCGCTGGCGTTGCGCGTTAAGTCGCCGTCGCCACCGATCTGCCGGGTTTCTGCGCCCAGCCCTTTCCCCCATTGAATGGCGTGAGTGCTGCTGCCCGGTGCCAGTCCGTAGAAGCGGTTTTTATCGTGCCAGGCCAGCATGGTAAACACGCCGTGCTTTGCCGTATCGTCACTGCGCAGCGCATAGCTGCCGGTGGTCGATGCGCGCCCTTTCAGCTCGTCGTTGCCGTTTGCGCTCATGCCGGTCAGCATCCACTGCCAGTTACCGTAAAACTGGTTCGAGGTCAGCAGCAGGTTTTGCACGTTGTTATCGTCGTAGCGGCTGCTGCCCAGGTCGCCAAAACTGCGGCCATAAATGGAGAAATCGCTGCGCCATTGCTCGTTCCATTGCAGGTTGCTGATGCCGCCGCCGGTGCCGCCAAGAAAGACGATATCGGTATCAGTGAAGTGCAGATCAAAATTGTCGCCGTCAAAGCGTTTGCCCGCCCACAGCGAGGCATGCCGGGCAGCACCGCTGAAGCTGGGGAAATCCCCCATTTCGACATACACCTGGCGGATATTCAGATTATTGTCGTTATTCTGCACCCACGGGTCCGGACTGGATGAGCCATCTGCCAGCAGCGCTTTGAAGTTGGCCCACGAACCATTACTGAACCGGGTTTGGTTATGAAAGCCCAGCTCGATGTAGTGATCTTTTTCATTACCTAACCGGCCAATATGCGCATCGCCGCCGATCGAACTGGCAGGCGAAATAGCAGGTCCGGCACGTCCGCCGCGCCCTTTATCATTAACCAGCAGGCCGGAACGGGCGTACCCGGAAAAGCGGAACGTGTTGGTTGTTCCGGCGCTCGCCTCCTTTTGCTGCTGCTCATCGCGCGCGATTTTCTCTTCCAGCTGGGCCAGACGCTGCTCCAGCGTTAATGACTGTGCCGCTGCACTGCCACCCACCATCATCCCCGCGATAGCCAGCGCCAGGCGCGCGGTTTTAGCCTTATGCATCACCATATTTATCTCTCTTATTATGTCCATTCATTAATTACAACGGGATTGCCTTTGACGCAGCGAGAGCATAAATAAGCGGATTGCGGTTCTTTTTGATCAATATCATTAAATTAAAAAGTGATATTTTACATGAACTTATAAAATGATTGATTAATTCAAGGTCTTTTTTTACTTAAACGGGAAAATCCTTTGCGACCTGTCTTAAAAGACGGGTGAATTAATTTTTCTTTTCCGATCCCATTCGCAGAATGGCGCTTTTTCCGGCCCGGAAAATCTGCTTAGCCAGCAGCAGAAATAAAACGCAAATTTGCGAGCTGTGCCGCATCGCTTAATGCGGCAACCAGATGAGACGGCGCAATTATTCGGGCAAGCCTGCGCCTCGCTGCTACGCTTAGTGGTTGGATTATCCTTACAAAAGCTGGAGATATTATGAGCAATGACGATCGCAAGCCGACCACCACGGATGCTGGCATTCCGGTAGCCAGCGACGAACATTCTTTGTCCGTCGGTCCTGACGGCCCGCTGATGCTGCACGATCACTACCTGATTGAGCAGATGGCTAACTTCAACCGCGAACGTATTCCAGAGCGTCAACCGCACGCCAAAGGCAGCGGTGCATTTGGCTATTTTCAGGTGACAGAAGATGTCAGCCGCTACACCAAAGCGGCGGTATTTCAGCCCGGCACCAAAACCGATGTGGTGATGCGCTTCTCCACCGTGGCCGGCGAGCGTGGCAGCCCGGACACCTGGCGCGATCCGCGCGGCTTCGCGATCAAGTTTTACACCAGCGAAGGCAACTACGACATGGTGGGCAATAACACGCCGGTGTTCTTTATCCGCGACCCGATGAAATTCCAGCACTTTATCCGCTCGCAGAAGCGCCGTGCCGACAACAATCTGCGCGATAACGATATGCAGTGGGATTTCTGGACGCTGTCGCCAGAGTCGGCGCACCAGGTGACCTGGCTGATGGGCGACCGCGGCATTCCGAAAAGCTGGCGCCACATGAACGGTTACTCCAGCCACACCTATATGTGGGTTAACGCCGCCGGGGAAAAATTCTGGGTTAAATACCACTTCAAAACCGATCAGGGTGTGGAGTTCCTGACGCAGGATAACGCCGATCTGCTGGCCGGCCAGGACGGCGATTACCATACGCGCGATCTGTTCAGCGCCATCAAAAATGGTGATTTCCCCAGCTGGACGCTGTACATGCAGATCATGCCGTTTGCCGAGGCGGAAACCTACCGCTTCAACCCGTTTGATCTGACTAAGGTCTGGCCACACAGCGATTATCCACTGATTAAAGTCGGCAAACTGATGCTGAACCGCAACCCGACCGACAACCACGCGCAGATTGAACAGGCGGCGTTTGAACCAAACAGCCTGGTGCCCGGCATCGGGCTGAGCCCGGATAAGATGCTGATTGGCAGGGTGTTTGCCTATGCCGATGCCCACCGCGCCCGTCTTGGCGTTAACTACAAGCAGATTCCGGTTAACGCCCCGCAGGCACCGGTGCACAGCTACAGCAAGGATGGCGCGATGCGCATCAATCCGGTCAGCGATCCGGTTTATGCGCCGAACTCGAAAGGCGGTCCGGTGGCGGACGGCGAGCGCTACCCGACGGATTCCACCTGGGAAGCGCACGGCAACATGGTGCGCGCGCCCTACACGCTGCGTCAGGATGATGATGACTTTGGCCAGGCCAATACGCTGGTCAATAAAGTGCTGGATGAGGCGGCACGTGACCGTCTGGTGAATAACGTCAGCGGTCATCTGCTCAACGGCGTGGAGGAGCCAGTGCTGTCGCGCGCGTTTGAATACTGGCGCAACATCGACCAGACGATTGGCGATCGCATTGCCCAGCGGGTGCAAACCGAGCGCGCCAAGCGTTAATGCGCTGATATCAGAGCAATAAAAAAGGCGCCCGCGGGCGCCTTTATTGCATCGACAGGATTATTTCAGACGGAACGCCACCACGCTGTCGCCGGCTTTGGTGCCGAGCGAACCGTGACCGCCTGCGGCAATCACCACGTACTGCTTACCGTCGCTGCCCATGTAAGTGGATGGCGTCGCCTGCGCGCCGGCGCTAAGCTCCTGCTGCCACAGCAGTTCGCCGGTGGTGCTGTCATAGGCGCGAATGAAGTTATCTGCGGTCGCACCGTGGAACACCAGATCGCCGGCCGTCAGCAGTGGCCCGCCGTGCGCCACCATGCCCATCGGGAAGCCAATCGGGAAGCGGCCCGGCAGGAAGCTGGTTTTCAGGTTTTTCGTGGTGCCAACGCGACGCAGCCATTCGGTTTTGCCGGTTTTCAAATCCACGCCGACCATGCGGCCCCACGGCGGTGCAATGCACGGAATGCCGAGACCGGAGGCCAGCTGCTGGATGTGGATGGCGTAATCACCGTGGAAGTTTTCGTTCCAGTAAGGCTGGCCATCTTTGGTGAACAGGCGCTCCGTCGCCGTGGCGGGCGTACGCTTGATCAGGTTGTATTTGTAGGCGAGGCGCACCGGTGCGGCAATCAGCATCTGACGCTGCGGATCAACCGCCACCGATCCCCAGTTAAACACCCCGATATTGCCCGGGAACACCAGCGAGCCGCCTTCTGTGGCTGGCGTCCACGGATTGCCGTCATAGCGCAGGCTACGGAAATCCATACGGCAGGCCATTTGATCAAACGGTGTGATGCCCCACATTGACTTCTCAGTCAGCGGCTGCGGAATAAAGTTCAGACTGGATACCGGCTGGGTGGCGGCGAATTTCTCGCCCGGCACGCCGCCTTCCGTCGAAACCTTCACGTCGTTAACCGGATAAACCGGCTGGCCGGTCAGGCGATTGAGCACAAACAGATTGCCGGTTTTGGTCGGCAGGATCACCACCGGCTGTTTCTGGCCCTGATAATCGATATCGACCAGCGATGGCTGTGACGGATTATCTCGGTCCCACAGATCGTGATGGGAGCTCTGATAGCGCCATTTGAATGCACCGGTCTGCAGATCGAGCGCCACTAACGCATCACGGAATTTCTCTGTATTGCTATTGGCATCGCGCTCGATGCCCAGTTCATCCGGCGAGGCGTTGCCAAACGGCACATACACCAGGCCGTTTTTCAGGTCAGCGCTCAGCGTACCCCAGGCCACCGGCGTATCCTGCGGATAGGTCTGGCCAGCAGCTATCGGCGCGGTATTTTGCGGATTAGCCGGATCAAAGTTCCACACCAGACGACCACTTTGCACATCATAGGCGCGAATTACGCCAGAGGGGTTACCGCTGTTGAAGCCGTTATCCATAACCGAGCCGCCGACAATCACCAGATTGCCCGCGACCAGCGGCGCGGCGGTCTGCATCAACGCGTGTGGACGAACCTCACCCATATTGGCATGCAGATCCACCACTCCGTTGTTGCCAAAATCGGCGCACGGTTTGCCGCTGTCGGCATCCAGCGCAATCAGCCGGGCGTCAGTGGTGGCGTTAAAGATGCGCTTGCGGCACATCGCCGGCGTCGCCGCCGTGTCCTGTGCGGCAGCCGGTGCGCCCGCGTAATAGCTGACGCCACGGCAGGTCTGATGCTGCTGCAGATAAGAACGATCTTTCGCCGGCGTGTATTTCCACTTCACCGCACCACTCTGCGGATCGAGCGCGTGGACCTCATTGTGCGGCGTACAGAAATAGAGCATGCCGTTGGCTTTCAGCGGCGTGGCTTCGAAGGTGTATTCGGTGGCATCGTTATCCTGACGCAGATCGCCGGTGTGATAGGTCCAGGCCACTTCGAGATTGCGCACGTTCTCTTTGGTGATCTGATTCAGGGCGGAGAAACGCAGGCCGTCGGCGGTGCCGCCGTAGGCGGTCCAGTCAGCGCTCGCGCCCTGCTCGCTGTTTTGTTCACGCGCATTGGTGATGGTGCCGGCCTGCGGCAGCGGATCGTAAAAGCACAATCCAATTACCAGCACAATCATGATGGCCACCGTGCTGCCGAGCAGGCCGTGGAAGCGACGCTGTCCCTGATACAGCGGTTTGACCACCCACGGCATCGCCAGCCACAGGCCGATCACGCCAAACAGATCGCCGCGCGGGATCCACTGCCACTTGTCGAAGCCGACTTCCCAGATCATCCATGCCAGCGTAATCCACATCAGCACCGCATACAGGCTTAACGCGCTGCGCTGATTGCGGAACAGTAAAATGGCGGTGATCAGTAATCCCACCGCCATCAATGCGTAAAATGCGCTGCCGCCCATCATCAGCAGCTTGCCGCCCATATAGAGCAGCGCAACACCCAGAATCGCCAGCACGAGACTGGTCAGTTTGTTTATCATGCGAATCCCTCAACGCTCATCATTATTAACCACCCCAAACTAAAGACACATAAACTCAACAAAATCTTAACTTACGTAACCGTTAGTTAAAAATCTGCCTGGCGGCGTGTCGTTAGTGCCGCTTATCAATGTAGCTCTGCTCCTTCCTGCTGCGCCCCGCTTCGCTCGTAGTGTGAGTGAAATCACGTTTCAATTTTGTTGGAGGAAATTAATCAATCATCAGGAAAATCCGCATTTTTTGATAACGCAGCGTGCGATATGACTCAAGGCGCGACAGGCGTGCTGCCCGGCAGCCTGCAATTTGTCGGCGTACGTATTTCTGGTGAAATTATTTAATTGATTAGTGGCGTACAAATGCGATTTGTCCTGGTCATGTCAGAACCGGATGCAAAAAAAGCAGGCAACGCTGCGCTTTGCTCCAAAAATAACGCCTGTCCGGCGCGGTGACATTGATAAATGAAATAGCGTATTTATTATTTTGAGAGTTTCCTTAGCCTGTCTGCCAAATTAATCGGTGATATATATTATCTGACTGCTCTGCGGCAAAGCCGCTTATAAAAAGAAGGTTATTATGATCAGCGCAGACGCTTTTTATCGCAAATTACGTTTTCCATTTAAACTCACACATGCTGCCATTAAATTTTCCGTGGCCAATGCGCACGCCCGGCAATATCAGGTCCTGTCAGCAGAACAGACCATCGATCTGCTGCTCAGCGATGACCGGCTCTCAGTGTGCCGCTATGGGGATGGGGAACTGGAAATGACGCTATTTAAGAATATTGGCTTTCAGTCTTTTGATGAGCGCCTTTCCATTCGCCTGAAAGAGATCATGCGCCGTGGCACGCAGAGCGATAATCGCTGTCTGTTGTGTATGCCTGATGCCTTTCGCGGCACCGGGAATATGCGTTTTGGCTCAGCGCTATTCTGGTTTTTTCATAAAGCGTTTTTCTTTCGCCACTATGAGCATTTATTAAAGAAAGGCTATCGCTATGGTAATACGTCGGTAACGCGACCTTATCATGATTATAAAGATAAACAGCCGGCGGCACGTATTTTTGCCAAATTTAAACAGCTGTTTCATGATAAAAAAATTCTGATTGTTGAGGGTAGCGGCACGCGCCTTGGTCTCGGTAACGATCTGCTGGATGGCGCACGGCAGATCCGGCGCATTACCACCCTCAACCGTAACGCGTTTTCGGTTTATAACGAGCTATACAGTAATGTGCTGGCGCACGCGCGCGATTTCGACATGGTATTGATCTCCCTTGGACCGACGGCAACCGTGCTGGCTTACGACCTCAGTCAGCACGGCATTCGCTGCATTGATACCGGCCATATCGATATTGAGTATGAGTGGATGCGCAGCGCGGCACGCACTAAGGTGCAGGTCGCGGGGAAAAATGTGAATGAGGTCGGTTTATTACAGAGTGACGAACAGCAGGAAGCGGATGCGCATTACCGCAGCCAGATTCTGCTGCACGTCGGTTTAGGTCAGGAGCCACTGCGCAGTGCCGCGGTGGTCACGCAGCCGATAGTGTGATGCAGCGCACCGTAACCGATCGTGCCCGCGATCGGTTTGGTGCAGCACGCTCAGATAGCGGCTATTTATTAGCCAGCGCGATGGTTCCGACTGCGGCGGCGCGGGCACTATGCCATGGCGGACACTAATTAGTTAGCAGCCTTAGCAATCTGGCATTACCTTTGCTTAATGATTCCTGTGTTCATTTTCAGGAGTCGCATGATGAAAGCGTCCTCAACCCGCTACACCATTTTCTCGCTGCTGTTTCTCATCGCACTGATTAACTACATCGACCGCGGTGCGCTGTCGTTCGCCGCCAACGCCATCTCGCAGGAATTTCACTTCAGTAAAGTGCAACTCGGTGCTGTGCTGGGCTACTTTGGCTTTGGCTATCTGTTCGGGTCGCTGTGCGGCGGTTTCCTTGCCGATCGGCTGGGCACCAAAAAGGTCTGGCTGATGGCCGGCATTCTGTGGTCGCTGCTGGAGATCGCCACCGCCTGGGCCGGAGAGCTGGGCATGGCGCTGTTTGGCGGCTCGGCGATCATGGGGTTTGCTGCACTGCGCGTGCTGTTTGGCTTCAGCGAAGGGCCGGCCTATGCGTTGATGAACAAAACCATCGCCCACTGGGCACCGGATAACGAACGCGGTTTCGCGCTGGGAATTGGCCTGCTGAGCACCCAGGTGGGCTCGCTGCTGACCGCACCGATTGCCGTCGGACTGCTGCTACTCACCAACGACTGGCGCATGATGTTTATGCTGCTCGGCGCGTTTTCACTGCTGGCGATGCTGCTGTTTGCGCGCCACTTTACTGATACGCCACAGCAGCATCCGCGCGCCAATGCCGTCGAGCGTCAGCTGATCATTGCCGGGCAACGCCAGCAGCCGCAGGACGAAGGCGCGCTGCCGTGGTGGCGCTTCTTCACCAGCCGCACGCTGGTGTGCAACGCGCTGGGCTATTTCAGTTTCCTCTACATCACCTTTACCCTGGTGACCTGGCTGCCGAAATATCTGCAGGATAATTTCCACTATGACCTGCACTCGCTGTGGTATGTGGCGATGATCCCCTGGAGCGGTGCCTGCCTGACGGTGCTGCTGGGCGGGCGCATCGCCGATCGCCTGCTGGCACGCTTTAACAATCTGCGGCTGGCGCGCAACCTGTTTGCCGCCGTGACGCTGTGCGCCACCGCCTGCTGCTTTATGGCTATTCCCTGGGTCGGATCTGCTGCCGGGATTATCGCGCTGATGACGCTCGGCAATGCGCTCAATGCGCTGGTGAATAACGTCTACTGGTCGGTCGTGATTGACGTGACGCCAAAGGCATCGGTTGGTACCTTCAGCGGCATGACGCTGGCCATCGCCAACCTCGCGTCGATCATTTCACCGATGCTGTGCGGCTGGCTGGCGCAGTACTACGGTTATAACGCCATGTTTACCGTCACCGCCTGTATCGCCTTTGGCAGCATGCTGGCCATGACGCTGCTGCAGCCGGAGAAACGCCTGCAAGCCGATGCGCCGCCAGCCGCCGCGCAGCAGGCTGTGTAAGGGTTATCGCCCGTGCCGCTGGCAGAAGGCGGCGATATCCGGCGACTGAAAATCCGCCAGGTGCGCCATCAGCTTCTCCAGCGGCCAGTTCCACCAGGCAATCGCCTCTAGCTGCGCCGCGATGTCAGTGCTGAAACGGGCGCGAATCGGTTTCGCCGGCACACCTCCGACAATGGTGTAAGGCGGCACATCTTTACTCACCACCGCCCCGGCCGCCAGCACGGCGCCGTCACCGACCGTCACGCCAGGCAGGACAATCACGCCGTGACCGATCCACACATCGTGACCAATGATCACCCGATCGGCACGGCGTCCGGCGAAGAAACCGGCATCACGCTGCGCGCGGCTGTCGTAATACTCCGGGCAGTAAGTGAAGCGATGCTGTGAGGCGCGGTCCATCGGATGATTCGGTGCCCCGATACGCACCTGATTGGCGATGGCCGTGAAGCGGCCAATCTGTGCATCCGCCACGCAGCAGTGTTCCCCAAGGTAGGAAAAATCACCCAGTTCGCTGTATTCCAGATAACTGTGCGCCAGAATTTCACACTGCTGGCCAATCTGCGTGTCGCGCAGACGGACGCTGGGATCGATCGCGGTGTGTTGCAGTTTAGCGGGAGGCTGGGTGGCAGAAATCATAAAGCAGGTGCTCCGTTGTGGTCAGATGTCTGGATAAGTGGTTGCCTCAACGCAACCGCGAGCCACAACACTAGAGCGGGAAGATGACAGGAATGCTATCGTGTTGCTCCACCGGGAGATCTTCAGGAGAAAATGGAATGAAAGCGTCCCTGCCGTTATTAGCCTTGCTATTCAGTACCGCACCCGCCTTTGCCGCCCTGCCGCCCGACATCAAAGCCGGAGAAATTGTGCAGGTCGAACTGGCGCAGCTGCATCCCACTCAGGCCGCCATTGGTTATCGCCAGCTGGATTACAAGCAGCATCGTTATCAGGCCGATCCGGAAAAGCTGTTCGATGACTATTGCGAAAGCATGGGACAAAAAGGGGTGAAAAGTTTCACGCCGCGCTCCACCCTGCGCGATCCGGCCAGTTTCAGCTGTAAGGCGCCGGTCGGCAGCGAGTCCGGCCCGATGAAAACCGCGGTGATCGGTCCGGATAATCAACTGTACCTGACTGATGGTCACCACACGTTCAGCAACTTTGCTGACATGGCCGGCCTGTCAACGCCGGTGCAGGTGCGCATTACCGATGATTTCCGCCCGCTGAAAAGCCAGGCTGCTTTCTGGCAGAAAATGGCGGCGGCACATCTGGTGTGGCTGGAGACGCCAAACGGTAAAATCGCCCCTGAAGCGCTGCCGCAGGAGCTGGGTCGCCAGCATATGCAGGATGATGAGTATCGTTCGCTGATCTACTTTGTGCGCGATATCGGCTTCGATAAGCCAGACAATCCGCCGCCGTTCCTGGAGTTCTTCTGGGGACAGTGGCTGAGCCGGGAACTGCCGCTGAAAGCGTTCAACCTGCGCGACCGCGACGGCTACGCCGCAGCGGTGAAAAAGGTGGCGGAGAAGATGGTGAGCGTGCCGAAGGATACGGTGATTGCGCAGAGTGATAATGGTCCGCTGACGGCGCAGGCGCTCGGTGCCAGAGACGCGGTGAACCAGAAGGCGCTGAACAAGTTAAGCGCCGATAACGGTAAGCTGAGCTGGGCGTTTAAACGTTAAGCGGGCTGGGTAGTGTTGGGTTTATCCAGGTGCGCATCAATGCGCACCCGACAAAATCACACACTATTGCTGCTGGTGCGCATCAATGCGCACCCGACAAAACCCCCATACCATTGTTGCTGGTGCACGGGCAGGCGTCTTTCACCGTTGTGGCAGGGTCGCCATGGATGGCAACCGAAAACGGCGGTTATACCAGCTCGCTGTTTTTAACATCCGCGGACGGTGCCAGCAGGTTTTGATCGAAGGCGCGCAGCGGCTGGCCGTGGCGAACGCGCAGTGGCCAGTCCGGGTTGGCCAGCGCGCTTTTGCCCAGCGCCACATAATCTGCGCCCTGATACAACGCCATGCCGGCGCGTTCGGCATCTGACAGCGATCCGTTGATCACCACCGGCAACTGTGGCGCAGCCTGGCGCGCCAGCTGCAGCAGCGACTCTGCCGCGTCCGAGAACGCTGGCTGCAACGCATCGTGCTCGGTCAGATGCAGATAATCGATACCTGATTCAGCCAGCAGCGCAAATACCTGGCGCGCTCCGGCAGCGCCCTCCTGCCATTTATGCGTAAAATCATTCACTTTCCCCTGGGAAATCCGCACGCCCAGCGTGACGTTGGCACCGATGCGCTGTCGCACCGCGGCAATCACCTCCCGCGTCAGCGTCAGTCTTGCGATAATATCGCCGCCCCAGCGGTCGCTGCGCTGGTTGGTGTAATCGGTAAAGAACTGATCGAGCAGATAACCGTTGGCCGCGTGAATTTCAATGCCGTCAAAACCGGCTGCCTCAATGGCGCGCGCCGCGCTGTCAGCAAAGGCGTCAATCACCTGCTCAATCTGTTCATCACTCATGGCGCGCGGCAACGGATAAGCGCCGTGGCCATGGTAAAACCGCAGCTGTTCGCCACGTGGCGGGATCGCCGAAGGCGCCAGCGTATCGCGCCGGTAAATATTGCCCTGCGATATCGCACCGGCGTGCATCAGCTGTGCAATGATTTTGCTGCCGTGCTGGTGCACGCTGTTGGTGATGGCCCGCCAGCCGGCGATCTGCTGGCGATTGACCAGCCCGGCCTGAAAAGCGTAAGTCTGTGACCAGGCTTCATCGATGTAGAGACCTTCGGTGATTACTGCGCCAAAGCCACCGCGGGCGAAACGCGTGTAGTACTGCTGCATACGCTCGCCCGGGACTCCATCCACACTGGCGGAGATGCGCGTCATCGGTGCCACCATCAGGCGATTGGTTAAATCGAGGTGGTTAAGCGTACTGCTCTGAAACAGGTGTTTGTCGGTCATTCGGCGCTCTGAAATAAATTATCATCAGGAGCCATTATAGTGAGTCGCCATTGTGGCAAAAATGACCGATTATGATACGTCTGCTTAACGGAAACCGTTACAATGAACTCCCGGGATATTGATGTTTTTCTGATGGTGTCGCAAACCCGCAGCCTGACGCAGGCGGCGCGGCGGCTCGGCACCACTACTATGACCGTGTCGCGCCGGCTGGCCTCACTGGAGGAGGATCTCGGCGTACGGCTGCTGCATCGCACCACGCGCGCCATTGCCCTTACCGATGAAGGCGAAGAGTTTCTTCCCTATGCCAGAACGCTGGCCGAGACCGAACAGAGCGCACGCAACCTGTTCGCGCCCGATAAACAGGGGGCCACCGGCCAGCTACGCATCACCGCGCCTACGGGGTTTGGCCGCCGCACCATCATTCCACTGCTGCCGTCACTGATGGAGCAAAACCCCGGGTTGCGCGTTGAGTTTCAGCTCAGCGACGATGTCACGGACATTGTCGGGCTGGGCTTTGATGTCGCGATTCGCATTGCCCCGCTGCGCGATTCCCGCCTGGTGGCACACCGCCTGGCCGATAACCCGCGCCGGCTGTGTGCGGCTCCGGGCTATCTGCAACGCTTCGGCACGCCGCGTCATCTGGCGGATCTGCATCAACACCACTGTCTGCGCCTGTCGAATGTGGTGCAGTGGAGTTTTATGGTGGACGCTCATCTCTCCAGCCTGAGTGTTGACGGGCGCTTTAGCGGCAGCAATGTCGAAGGGGTGCGTGCGCTGTGCGTGGCCGGCAGCGGCATCGCGCAGCTATCCGAATGGGATGTGCGGGAAGAGCTGGCATCCGGCGAACTGGTGGCGCTGGAGCTGGAGGACGCGCAGCCGCAGATGCTGGGCGTGTGGGCGCTGTTTCCCACCACGCGCCACCTGCCGGCGCGCGTCAGCGTGTTTGTTGCGGCGCTCAGACAGGCAATGCAACAGCAAAGCCGGCCCGGCGCGTGACGCGGGCGTACGAAAAAAGGCGGAGGGGTGAGCTCCGCCTTGTTTCAAGTTCCGGTCAGTGCGCCTGACCGGTCAGTTGCAAAAGGGCAACGATGATTTGCAGGATCACCCGGACCAGGTCCAGGAGTAATCGAACAAGTTCCATCACTTTCCTTCTCCTCTGACAGGAGCGCGCTGTTCAGCTTTCGGGGCCCTGACTCTACCCGCCGACCGCCTAAGCACATCTGTGAGGAGCGCTGAGCGGCACTCATTGTGAAAGCCACAGGCCAGCACCACCTGAAACCTGCCGGGGTTTGACTATCCGCGCCCCTGGAGTCATCAGAAAACAATAAGCATCCGCCGCGCTCAACACCTGTATAACCATACAGTATTTTAGCGAAACTTGAAATCTTTCGCTGCACATTTTATCATTCCTTTTGTGAGGAGTGCTGAGCACCCCGTTCCGAGCGCGGTTACCAGCCGGGTGACGAACATAAAAAAAGGATTTGGCGACCTGGCCAAATCCTTTTTTATTGCCTGCGATGACCCTACTGTGCGGCGCTGATACGCCAGATCGCGTTGCCGGCATCGTCGGCAATCAACACCCCGCCCTGATTATCCGTCGCCAGTCCTACCGGCAAACCGCGTACCTGCTTCTGATCGTCGGTGAGGAATCCTGACACCACCGTCTGCGGTTGCCCGACCGGTTTGCCGTTTTCAAATTTCACCCAAATCACTTTATAGCCGTTGAGCGGCGTGCGGTTCCAGCTGCCGTGTTCACTGATGAACGCGCCGCCGCGGTACTGCGGCATATTATCCGCGCCATAGAACAGCAGGCCGAGCGGTGCCACGTGTGAGCTCAGCGCATAGTCCGGTTTGATGGCTTTCGCGACCAGATCCGGCCGCTGCGGTTGCGCGCGCTCGTCGACGTGCTGACCAAAGTAGCTGTACGGCCAGCCGTAGAAACCTTTGTCCTGCACGGAGGTCAGGTAATCCGGCACCAGATCCGACCCGATTTCGTCACGCTCGTTGGCGATGGCCCACAGCTTGCCGCTTTGCGGCTCCCACTGCAGACCGGTAGGATTGCGGATGCCGCTGGCATAGATGCGGCTGGCACCGGTTGCGGCGTCCACTTCCCACACCGCCGCGCGGCCATACTCTGCGCCGATGCCGTTCTCGGTGATGTTACTGTTGGAGCCGACACCGACGTACAGTTTGCTGCCGTCCGGACTGGCGAGCAGCGCTTTGGTCCAGTGGTGATTCAGCTCACCGCCCGGCAGCGACGTCACCTCTTCCGGCGGCGTACGGATTTCGGTTTCGCCGGTCTGGTAAGGGAATTTCACCAGGCTGTCGGCGTTAGCCACATACAGCGTATTGCCAATCAGCTGCATGCCAAACGGCGCATTGAGGTTTTCGATGAACCGGTGCTGTTCCCACTTGCCGTTAACGTTGCGCAGCAGCGTGATGCGGTTGCCGCCCGGGCCACCTTTGCCGGAAGATTTCTGCACCAGGCTCATGATCAATTCTTTCGGTGCCGTGACCGGGTTTTTAACCCCGTTGGCTTCTGCCACCAGCACGTCGCCATTCGGCAGCACATACAGCTGACGCGGGTGCATCAGGCTGGCCGGGATTTTCTCGATCTTCAGGCCGTCGGCCACTTTTGGTGTCTCGCCCTCTTTCCACGCGGTGCCTTCCGGCACCTGCATCGGCGGCATAAAGAAGTTTTTGGCCTGCGGCAGCTGCGGATCAGGGCCGATTTGCCGTTGCGGATCGAGGTCCGATCCGCTGTCGCAGGCGCTCAGCAGTACCGCAATTCCCAGCGCACTCATAACACGAAATTTCATGGGCGACCTCCCTGTAAACGACGCTCGCGCAGCGCCAGCTGCAGATTCGCTATCAGCACCACCACCACCACCAGGGTGGAGAGCGTCACGCCCATCGGCACCACCGCATAGGCATCGCGGCTGTGAATGAATGCGTTGACGATGGCCAGCACGATCGCCAGCAGCGACAGCCAGAAATGGGTTTTCTCTGCGGCAGGTGCGCCACGGAATAAATGAATCAGGCTGATTAGTCGCGGCACAATCGCCAGCACCAGCCCGATGGCTATCAGCCAGCTGGCGGCTTTGGTCCACATGACGATGAAGGTTTGCAGATAGATAATATCAAACAGCCAGGCAGCAAAGAAAAAGCCCAGCGGCAACGGCTCAAGCAGGGTAAACAGCGTCACGCCAACAACCGAGCGTCCCGAGGTATGGTACATCGCACTCTCCCTATCACAGTTTTTCCAGGCGAGAGCGATCCGGCCAGGCATCGCTTCGCACGCCTGAGAAATATTAGTAAAGATAAAGAGTCATGCGCACAGCCCGCACAAAAAGTTAACCGTGCCGACGGAACTGGTTCAGTTCCTGTGCGTCGTGGCTGCAGAACAGTTGCACCTCTTGCGCGTGCTGCAGTGACAGTTCACGCAGCCGCTGCTGATTGCTGTGCCATGCGGCGCGGTCACTGCACATCAGGCGCTGATAGGCGCGCAGGCCCGGCGTACAGTGGCGCTGGCTGTGGTACATTTCACCGCGATAAAACCAGGCGTCGCCGCCATGCAGCAGCCAGCCGCCCTGGTGACGAATCGCCACGCCCGCATGGCCCAGCGTATGTCCCGGCAGCGGCACCAGCAGAATCTCATCGCTGAGATCGTCGACCGCCTTCACCGCATCAAAGCCATACCAGCGCTCGCCGCCGCTGGCGTAGCCGCGCCAGCCATCGTGCGCTGTCCACTGCTGCGGGCGAAACCGCTGACGCGCCAGCCAGCTGCTATCGCCCGCCTGGGTTACGGTATCCAGTTCACGCTGCAGCAGATGAATGCGGGCGGCCGGAAAATCACTGATGCCGCCGGCGTGGTCAAAATCGAGGTGGGTCAGAATAATGTGGCGCACATCTTCCGGGCGAAAACCCAGCAGCTGAATCTGTGCCAGCGCGCTGAGCTGCTCGTTATAGCAAATATTATTCAGCGCGCGGAAAAAGCCCGACAGGCGGCGGTCAGGATGGCGCATGTCCTGCGTGCCCAGACCGGTATCCACAAGGATTAAACCGTGACGGTCAGTTTCCAGCAGTAAGCAGTGGCACACCAGTTCAGCAAACGGACCTTTGCTGAAACCGTCGAATAGTGCGCCACCGAGCGGGCACATGCAGCCACAGTTGAGGTGATGAATTCGCATTGTTCTCCCCCAAAATAAAATGGCGCGAGCGCGCCGTTATTAAATGAATAAATAAAAAAGTGATTAAACATATATGTGCCATGATGATGGCAATTGCAAATAAACCAGAGCCATTCATTTATTACTTTATTTATTACTCATTTAATTTCAATGCATTGAAATATTGAGATTGTAGTTTTTAATGAGCAAAAAAATAACCGCAGCGCAAGGTTATTCACGCTACGGTTATTTAACGCGGTCGGTTAACCGTTATTGATTAATCAGGCAACGCGCGCCGCCCACCACAGGCGCAGCTTCAGCCCCCAGCTGCTGGTCCAGCCGCTGCTGGTGCTGACCACCTTGCCCTGATGCAGCACGATGAACGTCGGCGTGGCGCTGATTTGCCAGCGCTGTCCCAGCGCCCCGCTTTCATCATTGACGGCGAATCCCCGTACTCCTTTTTTATCCAGCCAGGTGGCAACGCGCGCATCGCTGCCGGATCGCAGAGCCACACTGACCACCTGCGTGCCGTGCTGACTGAGCGCGGCCACCGTCGGTGTGGTGAGTTTGCACACGCCACACCAGCTGGCCCAGACGTAAACCAGCACCGGCCGCTGCTGGCTCAGCGTCGCCAGGTTCACCTCGCCCTGCAGCGCGCTGAGCGGCTGCCGGGCCACATCCGCGGGCAGCTGCGGTGCACGCAGCCAGTCCATGGCCAGCAGCAGCGCCGCTGCCATCAGCACCAACAGCACGCCTTCACGCAGCCAGCGCGTTACCCGGCTCATGGCTGAGCCTGCAGCGCACCTTTTACCGCGGCTTCCAGCTGTGCATAAGGCACTGCCCCGCTGATCAGCTGATTGCCCACCAGCGTGGCGGGCGTACCCTGCACACCCAGCTGCTGCGCCAGCGTCAGGTTGAGGTTGATGGTGTCGAGGCTGGCGGAGCTCGGCGCCGACAGGCTAATGCCACTTTTGTCGAGCGCGGCGGCGATGCTGGCTTCATCATGGTTGCCTTTCTTTGCCATCAGCCGTTCATGCAGCTTAAGAAAGTTATTCGGCTGCTGCTCCCACACCGTCAGCGCCAGACGCGCCGAACTGAGCGAGCTTTCAGCGCGGTACGGCAGCGGCTTCAGTACCACCGCCACCTGCGGATAGTTGTGCAGCAGTTTTTCGATATCCGCCTCAAACTTTTTGCAAAAGACGCAGTTGTAGTCGGTGAAATAGACCAGCGTCAGTGCCGGTTTTTTGGCACCGATGCGCGGTGAGCCGGCATCGTTAAACAGCGCCGCGCGGTTTTTCTCTACCATCTGCGCAACCACGTTTTGCTGCTGGCGCGCGGCTTCTTTATCAAATGCGTCGGCGGCTTCTGCCAGAATCGCCGGATTTTGCACCAGGGTTTCGCGAATCAGCTGTTTGATGCGCGCCTCCTGCTCAGGGGTAAATGGCGCGGCGGCCAGGGCGGGTGCTGCCAGTAACATCAGCGAAAGTAACAGGGATTTTTTCATCATTTTTTTGCCTCAGAGAGTGTTGAAATCACCGCATCACGACTTAATAACGGCGATAAAATCTGGCCTTGCGGCAGTGCCGGGCCGTAAATCTGGTTAAAGGGAATCGCTACGCGATCGCGGCGGCGCAGGAACTCGCCGATGGCCGGATCCGGTTGTGTCCAGTCACCGCGCAGCAGCACCACATCCTCTGCGCCGAGGGCGGCACGCACGTCAGGCTGATTCAGCACCCGTGATTTATTCACTTTGCAGGTGATGCACCAGTCAGCGGTGACATCGACAAAGACGCGCTTATCCTGCTCCAGCGCCTGATTGATGGCGGCTTCGGTCAGTGGTTGCCACACCAGCGATTCTTCTTCCGGGGAGAGGCGCGTCAGCAGTAACAGCGCGCCCGCCAGCGTCACGGTAATGAACACCAGACCTGCCTGCGGCAGCGCGCGGCGTGCGATTAGCCAGCCCGTCAGCGCCAGCATAAGGATGGCCGCCAGCAGAATGGCGACGGTGCTGCCCCAGTGGGGAATCAGCAGCGTCACCAGCCACAGCGTTGCCAGCAGCATCAGCAGCCCCAGCAGCGTGCGCAGATGCAGCATCCAGCGCCCCGGGCGCGGCAGGCAGCGCGCCATGCCCGGCAGCGCCGCAACCAGCAGCCACGGCAGACTCATGCCGACGCCGAGCGCGACAAACAGCAGCCACAGCTGCGGCAGCGGCGCGGTCAGCGCATAGGCGACGGCGGTGCCAAGAAACGGTGCGCTGCACGGCGTCGCCAGCAGCGTAGCAAAGGCCCCCTGGCCAAAATGCCCTGCCAGACCGGCACCGCCGTGCGTCGCCAGCCGGGTAGTCAGGCCGGAAGGCAGGCGGAAATGCAGCAGATCGAACAGACTGGCGCTGAACAGGAACATCACCAGCACCATCACCAGCAGAAAGCCGCTGCTCTGAAACTGAATGCCCCAGCCCAGCGCCTGACCGCTGAGCCGTAGCACGGTCATCAGCAGCGCCAGCAGCAGGAAAGAGAACAGAATACCGGCGCTGGACGCGAGAAACTGCTGACGCGTCTGGCGTTGCGTCTGTCCCTGCTGCTGCACCAGACTGCTCAGTTTGATCGCCAGCACCGGCAGCACGCAGGGCATCAGGTTGAGAATCAGCCCGCCGAGCAGCGCCAGCAGCACTA
Organism: gamma proteobacterium symbiont of Axiagastus rosmarus; assembly: GCF_059730925.1. Taxonomy (NCBI): domain Bacteria; kingdom Pseudomonadati; phylum Pseudomonadota; class Gammaproteobacteria; species gamma proteobacterium symbiont of Axiagastus rosmarus. The sequence continues at coordinate 2,043,475 of NZ_AP035925.1, read as the reverse complement.
CCGACCACAGCGTGGCGTTTCCGGCAGAGGGAGAAAACAGCGGCTGATGACCAAGGGTCAGCTGGCTTTGCTGAGCGATACCGGCGTCAGCGATAACCAACGACAGCGCTTTACCGCGCAGGTCCGGCGCAGCCTCGCCCCATTCATCGCTCACCGCCACGCGGGCAGTCAGCGTCTCGCCCTGAACGCTGATTTGCGGCGCCGCCAGCATGCTGCCCTGCGGATAATCAAAGAACAGTTCCGGCTGCTGCCAGCCCTGCTGACGCTGCGCCCGGATTTGCAGCGTGCCATCAACGAAGCTGGCATCAAGCTGATCGGTCAGTCCGCTGTCAGCCGGGATCTGCCCCATCGCCTGGGCGAAGTCACGCGCAAAATCCGGACTGGCGGGCTGCGAGAGATCGAGCTGGAACGGAAAGTCCGTCAGAATGCAGACGTCGCTACAGGTGGACAGCGTCAGCGTGCCGGCCAGCGTGCCCTGCGGGGCAGATTCGAGCACGATGGGCAGCGTAACGTTGCCTTTGTAGCCCTGCGTGGTGAGGCCGCTGACGTCAAAGCGCGCTGGCACAGGCCACGACCAGCGGGCGTTGACATCCGGCGTTTGCCAGCGGATTTCCGGCGCGACGCCGCCTTCGCCCGGCGAACGCCAGTAGGTTTTCCAGCCCGGCTGCAGGCGAATATCCAGCAGCAGTTGCAGGTGATCGCCCTGCGGCGCGGCGCGCAGGCGCACTTCGGCGTGGCTGTTTTGCGCATTGCGCAGCCAGCCCGTATCGGCGGCTTGCACGGTCAGCGCGCAGCTCGCCACGAGGAGCAGCAGGCTCCTGATCAGGAATGTCATAATCGTTTCTCCGGTGAATAACAGGGTTTACGCGGTGGATCGCGTGGTGTTATTCCCGGAAGACGCAGAGCGTGAGATGGCGCCGTCGCAGCGGCACAAACAGCGGTTCACGTCGACAGACAGTGGCAGACGAGGTCTGGAAGAGCGTGGCGATCAACGCCAGCAGCAGTACGAGGAACGGCAGCGCGGTATCGAGCAGCGGCGCGCTGCCGCTGAGTGACTTAGCGCCCAGCGCACAGGGTTTATCACTGCTGGCACCGTCATCAACGGCGGCGCTGTGAACAGTAATGCTAACGACAGGCTGGGTCGGGAGATTGAAGCTGCGCTGGACGAGACAAAATGCCAGCACCAGACAAACCAGTGCCAGAATCCATTTTGCGCGTTGGGGCGATATCGTCATGCCACAGCCTCAGAGAAAAGTGCGGCCAGTTTATGCAAAAGCAGCAGAAACACCAACCCCTGCTGTGTAAACTTTTGTCTTTATGCCAGCGGGATCGTGCTGACTACTGTAGAGAGGGAGAAATTATTCACGTTGATTAATCAGCAAGCGCCAGCGGCGGCGTTCGCGCAGCAGGCGCTGATGCAGCCGCTGCAGCTGGGGTAACGTGAGCGCGGCGATCGCTTCTGGCGTAAGCACCGGCAGTCCCTGCTGTTTCCGCAGTGCCTCACTGGCGGCGTCGGCGTTCTGGTGTGGCTGGCACTGCGCCAGTAGCGTCGTCTGCCAGCCCTGCAGCGTTTCATCGTTGATGGCGGCGAGTTCACTCACCATGTCGCGCAAAAACGCTTTGCAGTGTTGCAGCAACGTGCGCCAGCCAATGGACGGTGATTGCAGCGCCAGCTGCAGTCCATCCACATCCGCCACGCGCTGGTAGCGCGCTGACACCACATAGCCAATCTGTTGCCCGACCCGCAGCCGCTGAAAGAAGCGTGGTTCAAACATCAGCGCCAGCGCACGCAGCGCCGCGAGGCTGGCATCATCGGCAGCGGGCAGCGGAATAAACAGCAACAAGGCCTGATCGTTTGCCGCACAGCGCAGCGCGCTGACGCCGTGCTGCAGCGCAGCCGCGCGCGCCGGCGCAGGCTGAGTCTGAACCACCTCGCTCAACCCGTGCGCGGCGTGCTGACTGACGCTTTCGCTGTGGCCGCACCAGGCGGCCTGCCATGCAGGATGCGCAGCCGGGGCCAGCAGCTGCTGCGGTAGCGCTTCCAGCAACTGACGAATCACAACACTTTGTGCAGCGCGGTGCGGTTGCGGCAGCACCGGTGCATTCAGCGCCGCCAGCACGCCAGGCAGCTGTTGCAGCGCGGGCATTGCATCGTCAGGCAGATCAATCACCAGTAGCCAGACGCCCTGCTGCTGTTGCCAGCGTCCGCTGCCACCGGCATGGCGCAGTGCGGCAAGCCGTGGGCGCAGCTGCTGCTGCCAGCTTAGCGCCGCCTCGTCACTCAGGGTGTGATAAAACGCCGGGCGCACCAGCAGCGTTCCCTGCGGCTGCACCGGACTTACGCGCAGCAACGGCGCGCCATTTACCGGGAGTTCCGGCAAATGCAGGACGTCAGCGCACGGATAAAATGACCAGTTAACCGGCGCGACCGGGCCAGCCGCGGTCGGTGGCCATGGCGCGCGCTGCAGGCAGAATCCCTGCGTGGTATAAGGCACGGCGGACAGCTGTCGCTGCGTCAGCAGCCGCGTGCACGAAGCCTGTGGCAGCGCGGCGATGAAACCGGTGAAATCTGCGGGAACGTCAGCTGACGGCGCCGATCCCAGCGCCCGTCCACGCAACTGCGTCAGCGGCGACAGCGCAGCGAAATCCTGCTGTGCCAGTTGCAAATAGTGACGATGCTGCGCTGGCGTGGCGGCGCGCACCGCACGCAGATGCTGCCAGAAGAGCTGTTCAATGCGTCTTGCTGCCGACGCTGACAGCACTGGCGCACAGAAGCGCAACGCCAGCCAGCTATGATCGGCGCTCTGCCACAGCCATTCACACTGCAGCGATGCGCACAGTTTCTCGCTGCGCAGCTGCGCCATCAGGCTGCCAGGAGCTTCATCCTGCCAGAAAGCCTCCAGCAATGTGACATTGTCACGCAAAGCGTTCTCTTCGCCGGTGATAAACAGGCTAAGCCAGAATGACTCTTCATCGGGAAGCTGGATGAGCGTTTCAACAGGCTCCAGCAAGGAAATGGCTGGCAATAAGGAGTACGCCGCACCGCCTGACTGGCGAACAGCAAACGCCTCGGCCAGCTGCTGTAATTCATCCAGCGATTGCGGTCCGCTCAGCCACAGTTGCTGGTTGGCGGCGACAAAATGCTGCTGATGAAACAGCCTCAGCGCCTGCTGCAGTTCCGTTACGTTGTCACCAAAGCACGCTGCGCTCCCGACGCGAAAGCGGCGCAGTGCGCCACCAGCTGCGTCGAGCAGCGCTGCTTCACTCAGCGTTTCGGCATGATGCCGCAGCAGCTGATATTCTGCCTCAATGACCGCCGCTTCCTGCGTAATCGCCGTACCGGTCAGCAGTGGCGCAGCCAGCATATCTGCCAGCCTTGCCACGCCCGCCGGCAGCGCCTGCGCCGGCAGCAGGAAGAACCAGGCACTGCGGCTGAGTTGCGTGGTGGCATTCACCTGACCACCCTGTTGCTGCAGCCACGGCATCAGGCGCTCGTCACCGGTAAAGCCAGCGCTGCCGCAAAACAGGAGATGTTCCAGCAGATGCGCCAGGCCGGGCCAGCGATCGGGTTCGTGCAGGCTGCCCGCGCCGACGCGCACCAGCGCCGCGCTTTCCCGCGCGTCGGGCTGGTGCGACAGATGACAGCGCAGACCGTTAGCCAGCGTCAGGCTGCGTTCGCACATCAGGTGACCCGCTGTTTGAAAATCAGCTCAGAATTGCTGCGGTTGCGGAACTGCAGCTGGGCGATTTTGGTATCGCTGCAGCTGGCTTCGCGGCGTGCCTCAAGAATTTTTCCATGATGCGGCGACTTGCTGCACACCGGGTCGGTGTTGTCGGCATCGCCGGTCAGCATGTATGCCTGGCAGCGGCAACCGCCGAAATCTTTCTCTTTCTCATCGCATGAGCGGCACGGTTCCGGCATCCAGTCGAAGCCGCGATAGCGATTGAAGCCAAACGAGTTGTACCAGATATCCTCCAGGCTCTGCTCCAGTACTGAAGGGAACTGCACCGGCAGCTGGCGCGCGCTGTGACAGGGTAACGCCGTACCTTCCGGCGTCACGCTGAGAAATATCGATCCCCAGCCGCCCATACAGGGTTTGGGTCGCTCTTCGTAGTAATCCGGCGTGACGAACAGCAGATTGGTGAGATTACCGCTGCTGCCCATGCGCTCACGGTAGCGCGCAACCACCGCTTCGGCGCGGGCAATCTGCTCGCGCGTTGGCAGTAATCCCTGACGGTTAAGATGTGCCCAGCCGTAGAACTGACAGGTGGCCAGTTCGACATCATCCGCCTCCAGCTCAATACACAGATCGATGATTTTATCGATCTGGTCGATGTTATGACGATGCAGCACGAAGTTCAGCACCATCGGGTAGCCGTGCTTTTTCACCGCTTTTGCCATCGCCAGCTTCTGCTTAAACGCCTTCTGCGAACCGGCCAGCGCGGCGTTCAGCGTTTCATCGCTCGCCTGGAAACTGATCTGGATGTGATCCAGCCCGGCGTCGGCGAAGGCGTCGAGCTTTTTCTCCGTCAGGCCAATGCCGGAGGTGATCAGGTTGGTGTAAAAACCCAGATCGCGCGCGGCGCGAATCAGCTCCGGCAGATCTTTGCGCGTCAGCGGTTCCCCACCGGAAAAGCCCAGCTGCACGCTGCCCATGGCGCGTGCCTGGCGGAACACCTCAATCCACTGTTCGGTGCTCAGCTCCTGTTCCTGCTGCGAAAAATCCAGCGGGTTCGAGCAGTAAGGGCACTGCAGCGGGCAGCGATAAGTCAGCTCCGCCAGCAGCCAAAGCGGCGCATTCACGCCAGGTTTATTCGGGTTCACGACACTGGATCCACTTCTGTTCAATGGCCGATTGCAGGAAGTCTTTGACGTCATCATCGACGCCGCCCGCTTCCGGAAAACGCGCATTGAGCGTGGCGATAATGGCCGCCACATCCTGCTTGCCGGTTACCAGTTCCAGAATGGCGGCAGCGGTTTCATTCAGCTTCGCCATCCCTTCCGGGTAAAGCACTACGTGGCTGTCCTGCGCGGCTTCCCATTGCAGACGATAGCCGCGGCGAAACACCGGAATCAGAGTCTCTTTCATGTGATTACACCAGTCTTGTACTGTGCCAGGCGACCTGATCGGTCACCGTGTGGTACGGCGGACGCTGCAGCGCGTATGCCATGGTCATGGCATCCAGCATGGTCCAGAGAATGTCGAGTTTAAACTGCAGGATCTCCAGCATACGGTTCTGCTGCTCAGCGCTGGTAAAGACTTCCAGCGCCAGCGCCAGGCCATGTTCCACATCGCGGTTCGCCTGGCTCAGGCGGCTGCGGAAGTAGAAATAGCCTTCCTCTTTGATCCACGGATAGTGCTGCGGCCAGCTGTCGAGGCGTGACTGATGAATCTGCGGGGCAAACAGCTCGGTGAGCGAGCTGCACGCCGCTTCCTGCCAGTTGGCGCGACGCGCAAAGTTGACATAGGCATCAACGGCAAACCGTACGCCTGGCAACACCAGCTTCTCTGACAGCAAGACTTTGCGATCGAGACCAACCGCTTCTCCCAGCTGCAGCCAGGCTTCAATGCCGCCTTCCTCACCGTTACGACCGTCGTGATCGAGGATACGCTGTACCCATTTACGGCGCGTTGCCGGATCCGGACAGTTGGCCATGATCGCCGCATCTTTCAGCGGAATATTGGTCTGATAGTAAAAACGGTTCGCCACCCAGCCCTGAATCTGCTCGCGCGTCGCGGCACCGTTGTGCATCGCGATATGGTAAGGATGGTGAATATGGTAATACGCGCCTTTGGCACGCAGCGCCTGTTCAAAGGCTTCGGGTGACAACGCCTCGGTAATGATCACGATGCGGACTCCTGCAAATGAATCGCCATGCCGTCCCAGCTCACTTCAATGCCCTGCTGCGTCAGGAACTGGCGCTGCGGCGAATGCTCGTTGAGAATCGGATTGGTGTTGTTAATGTGAATCAGAATTTTGCGTCTGGCCGGCAGCGCGGCCAGCAGCGCCATCAGCCCCTGCTCTTCCGCCAGCGCCAGATGGCCCATAGCTTTGCCGGTATTTTTGCCGACGCCGGTGGTCAGCAGCTCATCATCCTGCCACACGGTGCCGTCGATCAGCAGGCAGTCGGCTTTTTGCAGCCACGGCATAATCACCGCATCCGGTTCGCCGAGGCCCGGCGCATACAGCAGCGTCTGCCCGCTGGCGGTGTTTTCGATAAACAGCGCCACGTTATGTCCCGGCAGCGGACGATCGCGATACGGCGAATACGGTGGCGCATTGCTGAGAATCGGAATGGCGGTGAATTGCAGACTGGCGCAGACGTCAACGCGAAACGGCTCAAGCGGCGTAAGCGCACGATGCTGCAGGCCGCCGTTCCAGTGCTGCAGCATGGTAAAAATCGGGAAGCCGCTGGTGAGGTCGGCATGCACTTCCGGCGTGCACCATACCTGATGCGGGCAGCCCTCACGCAGGCTCAGCAGACCGGTGGTGTGATCGATCTGGCTGTCGGTCAAAATAATGCTGCCAATCGCCGTTCCGCGCAGCACGCCGTGTTTCACCAGTTCCGGTGTCCGGGCGATTTGCTGGCTGATGTCCGGCGAAGCGTTGCACAACACCCAGTCGGTACCGTTATCGCTAACAATGATTGAGGATTGGGTGCGCGCCTGCGCCTGGAGCGTGCCGTTACGCAGCCCGCTGCAGTTGGCGCAGTTACAGTTCCACTGCGGAAAGCCACCGCCAGCCGCCGAACCGAGGACTTTAATAAACATGTGAAGGACCGAAGCAGGAAAAGAAAATGCCCGCACGAACGGCGGGCAGGACGTCTTAGCGGTTGGAGATGTACAGCGTTACTTCCAGGCCCAGACGCAGGTCAACAAACTCAGGTTTTTTCCACATAATATTCTTCCTCATAGTCTTAAAACGCAGAGCAGGCTCTGCTAAAAACATTGCGACAGAAACAAAGCTTCCGCCAGCAATGGATAACGCGGGGCGATGTTGCGCCAATGTAGCGAGCAGATCAACCCTGATTGCGTAAGGAAATACACTTAGGCCTGCCAGATTTGGTGCAATACCCGCTGCCAGTTGCCCCAGGCAAGTTGTTCCAGCAATGCCTGATCATAGTTGAGACTGCGCATCAGCGCATACAGCCGCGGCAAACCGGTGACATCTTTAAGCTCTGCGGGCACGCTGATGCCGTCAAAATCCGACCCCAGCGCAACGTGATCGCTTCCCATAATAGTCATCAGATGCTCACAGTGTTTAACAATTTCGATCAAGCCGCCATCATCGTCGCGCTTACCGTCGGCGAGCAGAAAGGCGTTGCCGAAATTAATGCCGACCACGCCACCGCTATCGCGAATCGCCCGCAGCTGGTCGTCGGTAAGGTTGCGCGGCTGCGCGCACAGCGCGTGCGCATTCGAGTGGCTGGCGACCAGCGGCGCGGATGAGAGCCGGGCCGTGTCCCAGAACGCTTTTTCATTCATGTGCGACACGTCGATCATCATGCGCTGCTGATTCGCCAGCGCGATCAGCCGCTCGCCATCGGCAGTCAGCCCCGGACCGCTATCCGGCGAACCGGGAAATGCGCCGGTGACGCCAGCGCCAAAGCGATTTTCCAGATTCCAGAACGGACCGATGCTACGCACGCCCGCCTGCCAGAAGGCGGCAAGATCGGCGCCGTCGCCGTCAAAACCGTCCGCGCCCTCAATGTGCGCCACCATTGCCAGTATGCCATCGCGCCGGCAGGCGGCGATATCGGCGGTGCTGAGGCAGAGGCGCGCCCGGCCGTCAGAACGGGCAACCAGCGTTTTCAGAATCTCCAGCTGCTGCCACAGGATCTCCAGCGGCTGCCAGGCTTCACTGGCCAGCTGCGGCGCCTTTTCGCTGACGTAGCGCTGCGGCGGCACAAACAGCGCAAACAATCCACCGGCAAAGCCGCCCTGCTGCATGCGCGGAAAATCGAGGTGTCCTTTTTCGATACCGGTAAAGAAGGCAGCGGCCGGATCGTCGCGATGATGCAACCACAGGTTGAGCAACAGGTCATTATGACCATCAAAGGTTTTGATTAACATTGGGTTATCCGCCACGGATTTGATGCCGCCATGCTACGCGCATCCCGCCTGTTCGCCAAATACCGGCGCACAAAGGGTTACTGCTGTGCCACCTGCAGACCGCGATAAAAGGTCGGCTTGACATCGAGTGGCTGAGCAATCAGGCCGTACTTTTGATAAAAGTCGGCGGTTTCCTGCTGCTGTTGTACGGTGTGGTCGTCAATGCTCTGCCAGTGTGACTGACGTCGGGCAAAAGATTTGGCGGCAGCCTCCTGAGGAAAACCGATGATCTTTGCCAGCCTGGCGGAATACGCCTCAACGTGGTGATTGGCCCAGCGGTCAGCGGCCGCCAGCCGGTTAATATAATCCTGCAACGCCGCACGTTTACTGGCGTCACTCAGTGCCGCATCGGTGGCGGCGAGGAAGCTGTTGCCGCTGGAGAGCCCCACGCCGTTGATCAGCACGCGCCCGGTATGCGTCACTTCCGCCAGCGCGGTGTAAGGATCCCAGGTTGCCCACGCATCGACGGAGCCACTCGCCAGCGCAATGCGCGCATCGGCAGGCGTGAGAAAGCGCCAGCTGATTGCTTTATCGCTCAGCCAGGCGCTCTCCAGCGCTTTCAGCGCGATAAAATGACCGATCGACCCGCGCCCGGTGGCGATGCGTTTACCGCGCAGATCCCGCGGCGTTTTGATGGGTGAGTCCGGCGCAACCAGCACCGCCAGCCCGGCCGGGGTGGATTTGCTGACGGCCACCGCTTTAACCTGCGAACCTGCGGCCAGCGAGAACAGCAGCGGCGCATCACCAATAATACCGGCATCAACCGCCCCGGCATTCAGGGCTTCGGCCAGCGGAGCGGCGGCCGGAAATTCCGCCCATTCGATATGGTAGGAGAGATCGTTGAGCTGCTGCGCTGCTTCCAGCTCGGCGCGCATGTTGCCCTTTTGATCGGCAATGCGCAGGGTAACGCCGTGCGCCGCGACGCTGCCGCTGGCCAGTAACAGCATCGTTAAAGTCACTCTTTTCATTATCATTTCTCTGCAGATGAAAAGCCCAGACTACCCTGCGCGTAACAAATGACCGATGCCGATTTCGCATGAGGATTGCCGGAAGGAACATAACGATGCGCGGCTGATGAGGGCGCAAAAAAAAGCCCGCAACACGAGGTGCGGGCAAGGTAATACTGGAAGCAATGTGAGCAATGTCGTGCTCTTCTTCGGTAGAGCCACCGTCGAAGCGCAGAAGAATAATAATCATTCCTATTATCATCTGTAAAGCTCTAATTGAGAATTTTTCTCATTTCCACACTAAGGTTGTGCTTACCACCGTTGCCCGCTGGGTAAAAAAAGCGCAGATACGCGGCGGATTTGGGGAGTACGCTTGCTTTGCGATACACTCTCGCTATTGCCCGAGAATCGTTGAGTTCTATGCCAAAATTATTCCCCGCGCTGCTGCTTGGTCTCAGCGTCCTGAGTGCCTCTGCGCTCGCCGCGCCCGCGGACTCTATCCGCCACAGCGGCTTTGTCTATTGCGTCAACGGCACGGTTAACACCTTCAACCCGCAGATGGTCAGCAGCGGGCTGGTGGTCGATACGCTGGCGGCACAGTTGTATGACCGCCTGCTCGACGTCGACCCTTATACCTATCGCCTGATCCCCGATCTGGCGCAGAGCTGGGAAGTGCGCGATAACGGCGCGACTTACCGCTTCCACTTACGCAAAGATGTCTCGTTCCAGCACACCAACTGGTTTACGCCGACGCGCAAAATGAACGCCGACGATGTGGTCTTCAGCTTTGCCCGCATGTTCGATCGCCAGCATCCGTGGCATAACGTCAACGGCGGCAGCTATCCCTACTTCGACAGTCTGCAGTTTGCCGACTCGGTGCAGAGCGTGAAGAAGCTGGATAACGATACGGTAGAGATCCGCCTCAACAGCCCCGACGCTTCGTTCCTGTGGCATATCGCCACCCACTACGCGCCGGTGCTGTCACAGGAGTACGCCAGCCAGCTGAGCGCGGCAGGCCAGCAGGAACAGCTGGATCGCCAGCCGGTGGGCACCGGCCCGTTCCAGCTGAGTGAGTACCGTACCGGGCAATATCTGCGTCTGGCGCGCAATCCGCACTACTGGAAAGGCGTGCCGCGTCTGCAACAGGTGGTGATCGACCTCGGCGTGGGCGGCACTGGCCGCCTGTCGAAATTGCTGACCGGCGAGTGTGACGTACTGGCCTACCCGGCCGCCAGCCAGCTGTCGATTCTGCGCGACGATCCGCGCCTGCGCATGACGCTGCGTCCCGGCATGAATATCGCCTATCTGGCGTTTAACACCCGCAAACCGCCGCTCGACCGTCCGGAAGTGCGCCACGCACTGGCGCTGGCAATCAACAACGAGCGGCTGATGGAGTCGATTTATTACGGCACGGCGGAAACCGCAGCCTCGATTCTGCCGCGCGCCTCGTGGGCTTACGATAATGATGCGCGCGTGACGGAATACAATCCGGCAAAAGCGCGTGAGGCATTAAAAGCGCTGGGCATTGAGGATTTGCATCTGCGCCTGGTGGTGCCGACCACCTCGATGTCGTGGAACCCCAGCCCGCTTAAAACCGCCGAGCTGTTGCAGGCGGATCTGGCGCAGGTGGGCGTGCGCGTCACCATCGCGCCGGCCGAGGGACGTTTTCAGGAAGCACAGCTGATGGCCATGAATCACGATTTAACCCTGACCGGCTGGGCCACCGACAGTAACGATCCGGACAGTTTCTTCCGCCCGTTGCTGAGCTGCGCGGCGATTCGTTCGCAGACCAATTATGCGCACTGGTGTTCGCCGGCGTTTGATGAGGCGCTGCAGCGCGCGCTGCTGTCGCAGCAGCTGTCGGCGCGTATCGACAGCTACGATCGCGCCCAGCAGATGCTGGCGCAGGCGCTGCCGGTGCTGCCGCTGGCATCGTCGCTGCGCCTGCAGGCTTACCGGCACGACATTAAAGGCCTGGTGCTGAGTCCCTTCGGTAATGCCTCATTCGCCGGGGTTTACCGCGATGAGCACGGCGAGGAGTAAGCATGATCATCTATCTGTTGCGTCGCCTGCTGTTGCTGATCATCACCCTGTTCTTACTCTCGCTGGTGAGTTTCAGCCTGAGCTATTTCACGCCTAACGCGCCGCTGGAAGGCGCCTCGCTGTTCGATGCCTGGTGGTTCTGGTTTAAAGGGCTGCTGCAGTTTGATTTCGGTGTCTCCAGCACCAACGGTCAGGCAATTGATATACAGCTGCGCGAGGTGTTTCCCGCCACGCTGGAACTGTGCGTGCTGGCGTTTATGCTGGCGCTGCTGGTCGGTATTCCGCTCGGCATCTGCGCCGGCGTGATGCGCAATAAATGGCAGGATAAAGCCATCAGCGCGCTGGCGCTGCTCGGCTTCTCAATGCCGGTGTTCTGGCTGGCGCTGCTGTTTACCCTGCTGTTTTCGCTGACGCTGGGCTGGCTGCCGGTTTCCGGTCGTTTCGACCTGCTCTATCCGGTGCAGAACATTACTGGTTTTGCCCTGATTGACGCCTGGCTTAGCCCTTCACCGTGGCGGCATGAGATGCTGGTCAGCGCGCTGACGCACCTGATTCTGCCGGTGATCGTGCTGGCTGTGGCACCGACTACCGAAGTGATTCGCCTGCTGCGCAACAGCACCAGCGACGTGATGGATAAAAATTACGTCAAGGCAGCGGCAACGCGCGGCTTGTCGCGCTTCACCGTGATACGTCGTCACGTGTTGCACAACGCACTGCCGCCGGTGATCCCGCGTCTTGGCCTGCAATTCTCCACCATGCTGACGCTGGCGATGATCACCGAAGTGGTGTTCAACTGGCCTGGACTGGGGCGCTGGCTGATTAACGCTATCCGTCAGCAGGATTACGCGGCGATCTCCGCAGGCGTGATGGTGGTTGGCGGGCTAGTGATTCTGGTCAGCGTACTGTCGGATATTATCGGTGCGGCGCTCAATCCGCTGAAACACAAGGAGTGGTATGCCCTCAGATAACATCTACGCCGAGAAGCGGCTGCCGAGTGCGTTTCGCCTCAGCTGGCAGCGCTTTTATCGCGATACCAGCGCCATGATTGGCCTGTACGGCTTCGGCATCCTGCTGTTTCTCTGCCTGTTCGGCGGGCTGCTGTCCCCTTACGGTATCGACCAGCAGTTCCTCGGCTATCAGCTGTTGCCGCCGTCGTGGTCGCGCTACGGAGATGTCTCCTTCTTTCTCGGTACTGACGATCTCGGGCGCGATGTGCTAAGCCGTTTACTGAGCGGCGTGGCGCCGACGGTTGGCTCTGCGCTGCTGGTAACGGTGCTGGCAGCAATCTGCGCGATGCTGCTGGGCGTGCTGGCGGGGATAACCCACGGTTTGCGCTCGGCGGTGATGAATCACGTGCTGGATACGCTGCTGTCGATTCCCTCTCTGCTGCTGGCGATTATCGTGGTGGCCTTTCTTGGCCCGCGGCTGGAGCATGCAATGCTGGCGGTACTGCTGGCGCTGATCCCGCGTCTGGTGCGCGAAATCTACACGGCAGTGCATGATGAGATGGAAAAAGAGTATGTGGTGGCGCTGCGGCTGGATGGCGCTCGCAACCTGAATATTCTGTGGAATGCGGTGCTGCCAAACGTTCTGCCGCTGCTGGTCAGTGAATTTACCCGCTCGCTGTCGATGGCGATCCTCGACATCGCCGCGCTCGGCTTTCTTGACCTCGGCGCGCAGCTGCCCTCGCCCGAATGGGGTGCGATGCTGGGTGACGCGCTGGAGCTGATTTACGTGGCGCCGTGGACGGTGATGCTGCCGGGTGCCGCGCTGATGGTAAGCGTACTGATTGTTAACCTGCTGGGCGATGGCATCCGTCGCGCTGTCGCTGCGGGAGTGGAATAATGCCGTTACTCGACATCCGAAATCTCACCATTGAATTCATGACCGCTGAAGGTCCGGTGAAAGCGGTCGATCGCATCAATCTGACGCTAAACGAGGGCGAAGTGCGTGGCCTGGTGGGCGAATCCGGCTCGGGGAAAAGTCTGGTGGCGAAAGCCATCTGCGGCGTGACCAAAGATAACTGGCGCGTCACCGCCGACCGTATGGTGTTCGATGATATCGACCTGCTGCGCCTGTCGCCGCGCGAACGGCGGCGCATCGTTGGCCATAACGTGTCGATGATTTTTCAGGAGCCGCAATCCTGTCTCGATCCTTCTGAAAGTGTCGGCCGCCAGCTGATGCAGGCCATTCCACGCTGGACGTTTAAAGGCCGCTGGTATCAGCGCCTGTGGTTCTGGCGCAAAGAGCGCGCCATTGAGCTGCTGCACCGCGTCGGCATTAAAGATCACAAAGACATTATGCGCAGCTTCCCGTATGAGCTGACCGAAGGCGAATGTCAGAAGGTGATGATCGCCATCGCGCTGGCCAATCAGCCGCGCCTGCTGATTGCCGATGAGCCAACCAATGCCATGGAGCCCACCACCCAGGCGCAGATTTTCCGTCTGCTGAGCCGCCTCAATCAGAATAACAACACCACGATTTTGCTGATCAGCCATGACCTGCGCACCATGAGTCAGTGGGCGGACCGCATCAACGTGATGTACTGCGGACAAACGGTGGAAACCGCGCAGAGTGACGATCTGATGGAAACGCCGCACCATCCGTATACGCAGGCGCTGATCCGCGCCATGCCCGACTTTGGCCGCGCGCTGCCGCATAAAAGTCGCCTGAATACGCTGTCCGGCGCGATACCGTCGCTGGAACATCTGCCGATTGGCTGCCGTCTCGGTCCGCGCTGCCCTTACGCGCAGCGTAAATGCATCGAAACGCCGCGCCTGAGCGGCACTAAAGCGCATCTTTATGCCTGTCACTTCCCGCTGAATATGGAGAGCCAATAATGGAAACCCTGCTGGAAGTGCGCAACCTGAGCAAAACCTACCGCTACCGCACCGGGCTGTTCCGGCGCCAGCATGTTGAAGCGGTGAAAAACGTCAGTTTTACCCTGCGCGAAAAGCAGACGCTGGCCATTATCGGCGAGAACGGTTCGGGCAAATCCACGCTGGCGAAGATGCTGAGCGGCATGGTGGCGCCAAGCGAAGGCGAGATGCTGATTGACGATCACCCGCTTAGCTACGGCGATTACGGCTACCGCAGCCAGCGGATTCGCATGATTTTTCAGGATCCGTCGACGTCGCTCAATCCGCGCCAGCGCGTCAGCCAGATCCTTGATTTTCCGCTGCGGCTGAATACCGATCTTGATGATGAAGCACGCGAAAAGCGCATCATTGCCACGCTGCGTCAGGTCGGGCTGCTGCGCGACCATGCCGGCTACTATCCGCACATGCTGGCGCCCGGCCAGAAGCAGCGTCTGGCGCTGGCGCGCGCGCTGATTCTGCAGCCGAAGGTGATTGTCGCCGATGAAGCCCTCGCCTCGCTGGACATGACCATGCGTTCGCAGCTGGTGAACCTGATGCTGGAGCTGCAGGAGAAACACGGCATCGCCTATATTTATGTCACTCAGCATCTTGGCATGATGAAGCACATCAGCGACCAGGTGCTGGTGATGCATCAGGGCGAAGTGGTGGAGCGCGGCGGCACCGCTGACGTGCTGGCCTCGCCGCTGCACGACTTAACCAAACGGCTGATTGCCAGTCATTTTGGCGAAGCGTTAACCGCCGAGGCGTGGCGGCGCGAGCGTTGAGTGCTACGGCCGTAGCGGAAAACGCGGCGCGATTTACCCCATTTGATACAGACGTGCTAGAATCCGCACGTCGATTAACGTCGGTCGCACAATTTTTAATCATTGCGACCGCCAACAACAATGACCATAAGGATTACAGCTATGGGTTTTCTTTCCGGTAAGCGCATTCTGATTACTGGCGTTGCCAGTAAACTTTCCATCGCCTACGGTATTGCGCAGGCGATGCACAAACAGGGCGCAGAACTGGCTTTCACCTACCAGAACGACAAACTGAAAGGTCGCGTGGAAGAGTTCGCTAAAGAACTGGGTTCAGACATTGTTCTGCCGTGCGATGTGGCAGAAGACGAGAGCATCACTGCCCTGTTCACTGAACTGGCAAAAACCTGGCCGAAATTTGACGGCTTTGTTCACTCCATCGGCTTCGCCCCGGGCGACCAGCTGGATGGCGACTATGTGAACGCCGTTACCCGTGAAGGCTTCAAAATCGCGCACGACATCAGCGCCTACAGCTTTGTGGCGATGGCCAAAGAGTGCCGCGCGATGCTGAACCCGAACGCAGCACTGCTGACCCTCTCTTACCTGGGTGCAGAGCGCGCTATCCCGAACTACAACGTGATGGGTCTGGCGAAAGCGTCGCTGGAAGCCAACGTGCGTTACATGGCGAATGCGATGGGTCCGGAAGGCGTGCGTGTTAACGCCGTGTCTGCCGGTCCAATCCGTACCCTGGCCGCATCAGGCATCAAAGATTTCCGTAAGATGCTGGCACACTGCGAAGCGGTAACCCCGATTCGTCGTACCGTTACCATCGAGGACGTGGGTAATTCTGCGGCCTTCCTGTGCTCAGACCTGGCGGGTGGTATCACCGGTGAAGTGGTGCACGTCGATGGCGGCTTTAGCATTGCCGCAATGAACGAGCTGGAACTGAAATAAGTTCTGCGGGCGAGCCAGGTGCTCGCCCATTTTCTTTTCTCTCCCCGCCTTATAGCCACACGCTATTAATTATTCCCCATCATTCTTTTGCCGTGGACAGCCGTTCAGCGACGATAAGCTAGCCCTTGAGTGGCGATGCGCTTTTCAGATTTTCCCGTTGTGCACTCAGTCCGTTTTTTGCGAAAGGAATGACCATGGAACACCGCCGTTCTCCCGGCCATGACCACTGGTTTTATGAAAGCCAGACTCGCCCGCATACGTCCGCTGCTGCTCCCCTGGTTCCCGAAGCCGCTCATATTGATGACCGTTTTCTGCTCGGCCTGCAGCAGGAAGCCAGCGCACTGCAGCCGCTGCTGCAGCGCTTTCAGCCAGTGCTACAGGCGGCACGCGACCTGAGCCATACCCTGCTGCCTGATGTGGTCAGCACCTCGCTGACCCACACGCTAACGCTGTACGATCGTCTCAGCACCGCACTCACGGTGGCACAGGTGGCTGGCGTGCAGCGGCTGTGCAATCACTACTCGGCGCGGCTTAATCCGCTGCCGGGACCGGATTCTTCGCGCGAAAGCAATAATCGCCTGACGCAAATCACCCAGTATGCGCGCCAGCTGGCGATGCAGCCGGAGCTGATTACCGCCAGCAGCATCAGCGCGCTGGATGCGGTAGGCCTGACTGAATCCGATATCGTTACGCTCAACCAGCTAGTAGGCTACGTCAGCTATCAGGCGCGCGTGGTCGCCGCGCTTCAGGCGATGATGGGCCTGCCGGTGCGCTGGAT
This sequence comes from gamma proteobacterium symbiont of Axiagastus rosmarus, assembly GCF_059730925.1. Classification (NCBI taxonomy): domain Bacteria; kingdom Pseudomonadati; phylum Pseudomonadota; class Gammaproteobacteria; species gamma proteobacterium symbiont of Axiagastus rosmarus. Next base: position 2,027,020 of record NZ_AP035925.1, on the reverse strand, counting down.
CCCTGGCGTCACGCCGCCCACCGACGCCGATGCGGTGCTGTTCAGTCAGGCTGCTGCCTGGCAGCACGCCCTCAAGCCGGTTGAGCTGCGCTATGCCAGCGCTGACCAGCTGGCGGCGGTGACCTTTTGTCAGGGTATGGCCGGACTCGACGAGGCTGTCTGGCTGCTGGTGCACGATGCCCAGGCGCTGTATGGCTGGGCGACGCTGCGTCAGCGGCTTGAGGCTTATGGTGGGGAAGAGGAACAGCTGGCGCAGGCAGTCAGCGCGCGCGTACTGGGCTGCCGACGCCAGTTCGCGCAGCTGGCGAACGGCTGGCGCACGCGTTTGCTACACGATGTGGATCAGGCCAGCGATGACAGCCTGACGCAGCAGGTGATCGCGCTGAGCGCCCAGCTTACCCGGCTGCCGGAGCGCTTCAGTGCCGCCCATCTGCAGCCGCTGTTAAACGCGGGCTGGGGCAGCGAGCGCCTGTTCACACTGATGCAGGCGGTGGCATTTGCCAGCTGGCAGGATCGACTGCTGATGGCGTTGGGCGAAGCGCGCTAATCCGCCAGGTGGCGTCGTGCTTCGTCAAAGAAGTGCTGCGACAGCGGCGACGCCCTGCCCGGCTCGGCAATCACCAGCGCCGCCTGACGTCCCATCGGCGCGATATCAATCGGCCGGCGCGCCAGATGGTGCAACATTTCCGGTAGCAGATGGCCGCAGGGCGACACCATGACGCCCAGGCCAACCTGCGCACTCTGAATCAGCTGCATTACCGAGGCGCTTTCCACAATTACCCGCGGCAGCACGCCGGTTTCACGCAACTGTCCGTCGAGGTAACGCCGGAAATAGCGCGTGGGCTCGGCCAGGCACAGCGGTTGGCTCGCCAGCGTGTGCAGCGATAGCCGCTCATGCTGCAGCAGCGCCGGGAAGTGATCGGGATGGAAAATGGCTTCGACACCGCGATCGTTGAGCAGCGCGGTCTGGAAATGCAGTTCCCGCAGTGACGTCAGCTCAAAAAAGCCGATACCGCCGTCCACGGTGTGGCTGTTAAGCGCTTCCAGCAGTTGATCGGCGCTCATGGCAGAAACGCGATAGTCGAGCTGCGGATAGCGCGCTTCCACCGCTTTCAGTAACGCCGGCAGCGCCACGCTGCACTGCGGCATCACGCCCAGCCGCAGCGTGCCGTTGACACCGTGTTTGAGCGACTCCACTTCCAGCTTCAGTCCCTGATAGACCGAAACAATTTCGCGCGCCCACGTCAGCACGCGTTCCCCTTCCGGCGTGAAGCCGTCAAAGTTGTTGCTGCGATTGATCAGCGACAGCCCCAGCTCACGCTCAAGGTTTTTAAGCCGCATCGAGAGCGTGGGCTGGCTGACGAAGCTGGCCTCAGCCGCGCGGCCAAAATGGCGCTCGCGCTCCAGATTGCACAGATAAATCAATTGCTTGATGTCGATTTTCTTATCCACCGTCGAATTTTTATCGCGTTATGGTAGCAAAACTCGTCGCGCCCCAACGCGCACTCAGCGAAGAAATTTCTGCGTTGTCAGGCGGATTGCTCAGGCGGATAGCGGGTGATATATACAAGGAGACGCGGCGGGTCGCCACCGGTCGCGACCCGCATGATTAACGGTACCGCCCGGCATCAGGCGACGCCGAGCGCACTTTTCACCTCGTTAGCGATCTTCTCGACCTGCGGCCCGTAAATCACCTGCACATCGTGCTCGCTGACGCGATTAACCCCGTTAGCGCCGGTCGACAGCAGCGTTTGATCCACCACTTCTTTCATCTCTTTGACCCGCACGCGCAGGCGAGTGAAGCAGCAATCGACGTCCTCTATATTGGCCTCTCCGCCTAGCCCGCTGATGATCACGCGGGTGCGTTCATCCGCCGCCACCTGCTGCGGTTTGGCTTCCTCTTCGGATTCACGCCCCGGCGTTTCCACCTGCATCCGGGTAATCACCAGGCGAAAGCCCCAGTAATAAACCGGCGCGTAAATGGCGCCCAGCACCAGCGTCCACCACCAGTGGGTTTTGCTGCCGCCGAGAATGCCAAACACCAGCAGATCAATCGCGCCGCCCTGCACGTTACCGATCATCAGGTGCAGCATCGACATCAGCATAAACGACAGGCCGGTCAGCAGCGCGTGCATCACGTACAACACCGGCGAGACGAAGATGAAGCAGAACTCCAGCGGTTCGGTGATGCCGGTGGTAAACGAGGTCAGCGCACCGGCCAGCACCAGCGCTTTGACCCGCTGCTTATGTTCAGGTTTGGCAGTGTGATAGATGGCCAGCGCGGCGGCGGGCAGACCGAACATCATCACCGGGATTTTGCCCTGGGCGAGAAACTGCGTGGCGGTACGCACGGTGTCGTCCGGAATCGCGCCGGGATGGGTCAGCGAGGTGTTGAAAATATTCAGCGCGCCGACGATGGTCTGGCCGTCCACCGTCGCCATGCCGCCAATCGGCGTAAAGCGCACGGTTTCATTGAGGATGTGATGCAGGCCGGTCGGGATCAGCAGGCGCTCGCAGGCGCCGAGCAAAAAGGCACCGTACTGACCGCTTTTACCGATCATCTGGCCGACCCACGCAATGCCCTGGCCGATGGTTGGCCAGATAAGCGCCAGCAGCACGCCCGTCAGCGGCAGCACCACCACCGTCACGATGGGCACAAAGCGACGCCCGCCAAAAAAGCTGATCGCCGTGGGCAACTGCTGGGTATAGAAGCGGTTGTGCAGCATCACAGTGAGCAGGCCGGCAATCACCCCGCCCAGCACGCTCATGTTGTAGGTAAAAATGCCGAGCATGTCGATGTACTCGGCTGACGTCATCATGGCGCTGGTCTGGTCCATGCCCGCCTGCTGCAGCGCCTCGGGCGTGGTGGTGGCCGCCGTCAGCCCTTTCGCCGCCAGCGTGGCGCTGATCCCCACATTCATGGCGATATAGCCAATCACTGCCGCAAACGCGGCGGTGGGTTTCTCCGCTTTGGCCAGCCCAATTGCGCTGGCGACGGCAAAAAATACCGGCAGGTTGGCAAACAGCGCACCCGCCACTTTACGAATAAAACCGATGATCAACTGCGGCACCTGCAAACTGGCAAATGCTTCACCGGTGATCGCCGGATTCTGCAACGCGGCGGCCAGACCGAGAAAGATACCGGCGGCAGCAATGACGGAGATCGGCATCATTAAGGCTTTGCCGAATGCGTGAACCTGACTGGCAAGTTGCTTCATGGAGCGCGCCCTTTTGCTAACGGAAAGAGCAATTATTAGCCACTATTTGGCCGCGCACTTACCCGCCGGCGCGCGGTAGCGGATAATTTATGATGCCGATCACGCTTTCACCCCTGGCGCGCGATAAACGTTAACTATCGCACCATTAAGTCAATCAATTAGACAACTTTTGCCGTCAGTCGCACACTTCTCACCAACAGAAGTCATATTCTGATAACAATTCATAAACAATAAGCCTGCGACTATCATGAAATTTAAACGTAAGATTCAGCCCTATCGCGCCGCTGCGGGCGGCTGGGGCTCGCTGGAAGCCACCACCCGTTTTGTCCTTGACAGTAAAGCCGCCCTGAAAAACATGCGTAACCTGATGCGCATGAACAAAGCGCGCGGCTTTGACTGCCCGGGCTGTGCCTGGGGCGATGATAACAAGAGCACCTTCAGCTTCTGTGAAAACGGCGCGAAAGCCGTGACCTGGGAAGCGACACGCCGCGTCGTCGAGCCAGAATTTTTTGCCCAGCACAGCGTCAGCACTCTGTATCAGCAAAGCGACTATTTCCTTGAGTATCAGGGCCGTCTGACCCACCCGATGCGCTACAACAGCGCGACCGATCACTATGAACCGATTAGCTGGGATGACGCCTTTGCGCTGATCGCGCAGCATTTGCAGGCAATGGATCATCCGGATCAGCTGGAGCTTTACACCTCCGGTCGCGCCAGCAATGAAGCCTCGTGGCTGTACCAGCTGTTTGGCCGCGTGCTGGGCACCAACAATTTCCCTGACTGCTCCAACATGTGCCACGAAGCCAGCGGCACCGGACTGAAACGTAGCATTGGCGTCGGTAAAGGCACCATTCGCCTGGACGATTTCGACCACGCTGATGCGATTTTTGTCTTTGGCCAGAACCCCGGCACCAACCATCCGCGCATGCTGCACAGCCTGCGTCACGCCGCCGATCACGGCGCCAGAATCGTCACCTTTAATACCCTGCGTGAGCGCGGCCTGGAACGTTTTGCCGATCCGCAGAAGCCGCTGGAAGTGGTGACGTCGATGGCCGGCAACATCAGCTCCGCCTATTATCAGCCCAACCTCGGCGGCGATATGGCGGCGGTGCGCGGCATGGTTAAAGCGCTACTGGAAGAGCAGCGTAAACGGCTGGCCGCCGGTGAAAAAGGCATTTTCGATCAGGCCTTTATTGACGCCAACACCCAGGGCGTTGAGCAGTATCTGGCGGCTGTCGACGAGACCCTCTGGGAGCAGATCGTGCAGCAGTCGGGCCTGAGCGAAGCCCAGATTCGCGAAGCCGCCGCCATTTACCAGAGCGCCGAACGGGTGATCATCACCTGGGCGATGGGCATCACTCAGCACAAACACTCGGTCGATACGGTACGGGAAATCGTTAACCTGCAGCTGCTGTTTGGCCAGCTCGGCAAACAAGGCGCGGGCCTGTGTCCGGTACGCGGCCACAGTAACGTGCAGGGCAACCGCACCATGGGCATCGACGAGAAACCGTCGAAAGCGTTCCTCGATGCACTGGGCGCACATTTTGCTTTTGAACCGCCGCGCGAGCACGGTCATAACACGGTTGAAGCGCTCAACGCCATGCTGCGTGATGAAGTCAAAGTGCTGATTGCGCTGGGCGGTAACCTCGCCGCGGCGGCGCCGGACTCACCGGTTACCGAAGAAGCGCTGCAGCACTGTGGTCTGACGGTACACATCAGCACCAAGCTGAACCGCAGCCATCTGGTACCGGGCCACGAAGGCCTGATTCTGCCGACGCTGGGCCGTACCGAGCGCGATCGCCAGGCCAGCGGCAACCAGTTCATCACCGTGGAAGATTCGTTCAGCATGGTGCATGCCTCTGAAGGTGTCGGCATTCCGCTGGCGGAAACGCAGCGCTCAGAAACAGCCATTGTGGCCGGTATCGCGCACGCGACGCTGGGCAGCGACCACATCGACTGGCTCGGCATGGCCGCTGATTACAACGTCATTCGCGATCACATTGCGGCGACCATCCCCGGCTTCGCTGATTTTAACCGTCAGTGTGATATTCCCGGCGGCTTTTACCTCGGTAACGCTGCCGCAGAACTGCGTTTCAATACGCCATCGCGTCAGGCAGAATTCAGCGCGGCGGCACTGCCGACCTCGCTGTTCCCGCAGCTGGGCAATGACGTTGAAGTGCCGTTCACGTTGCAGACGCTGCGCTCGCATGACCAGTACAACACCACCATTTACGGCCTGGATGACCGCTATCGTGGCGTATACGGTCAGCGTGAAGTGGTGTTTATCCATCCGGACGACATGGCGTCACTCGGTTTCAGCGAAGGACAGCTGGTTGACATTGAAACCCTGTGGAATGACGGTCTGACGCGTCGCGTCAGCGGCTTTAAGCTGGTGCCGTATAATATTCCGCGCGGTAACCTCGCCGCCTACTATCCGGAGACCAATCCGCTGGTACCGCTCTCCAGCTACGGTGACGGCAGCGGCACGCCCACCTCTAAATCGGTACCGGTGAAGCTGGCGCTGACCGCCGCCGCGCCCACCCAGCGTATCGCCTGAGTTCTGTGCGTTACCAGAAAGTAAAAAGCCGTGTAAAGCGGCTTTTTCGCCTGTTTTAGCCTTGCCGCGCGGACCTGATTCGCGTAAAACTGTCCACCGCTCTTAGGCCACGAAACTAAATATATTATGTTCCAGGATAACCCGCTGCTCGCGCAGCTGAAAGAGAAGCTTCACGCGCAGACCCCGCGCGCCGAAGGTGTTGTGAAAGGCACGGAAAAAGGCTTTGGCTTCCTCGAAGTTGACGCTCAGAAAAGCTACTTCATTCCCCCTCCGCAGATGAAGAAAGTGATGCACGGCGACCGCATTTCCGCCGTGATCCACACTGATAAAGACCGCGAGAGCGCGGAGCCGGAAACCCTGATTGAGCCGTTCCTGACGCGCTTTGTCGGCCGCGTGCAGAAAAAAGATGACCGCCTGTCTATCGTGCCGGATCATCCGCTGCTGAAAGACGCGATTCAGTGCCGTGCGGTGCGAGGCCTGACCCACGATTTCCAGAACGGTGACTGGGCCGTGGCAGAGATGCGCCGCCATCCGCTGAAAGGCGATCGCGGTTTCTATGCCGAACTGACCGAATTTGTTGTCACCGCGGACGATCACCTCGCGCCGTGGTGGGTCACGCTGTCGCGCCACAATCTGGAGCGCGAAGCGCCGGAAGTGGGCTTTGGCGAGATGCTGGACGAACAGCTGCAGCGTGAAGATCTCACCGCGCTGAACTTTGTCACCATCGACAGCGCCAGCACCGAAGATATGGACGATGCGCTGTATGTTGAAGAGCTGGCAGAAGGCAAGCTGGCGCTGACCATCGCCATTGCCGACCCGACCGCTTACGTTGCCGCCGGCAGCGAACTCGACCAGCTGGCCTCCAGACGCGCTTTCACCAACTATCTGCCGGGCTTTAACATCCCGATGCTGCCGCGCGAACTGTCGGATGATGTCTGCTCGCTGCGCCCTAACGTCAGGCGTCCGGCGCTGGTGTGTCGCGTCACTGTACTGCCGGATGGCAGCCTGGCTGACGATGCCCACTTCTTTGCCGCGTGGATCGAATCCAAAGCCAAGCTGGTGTACGACGAAGTGTCGGACTGGCTGGAGAACAGCGGCAGCTGGCAGCCGGAAAATGACACCATCGCGCAGCAGATTCGCCTGCTGCATCGCCTGTGCCTGGCGCGCGGCGAGTGGCGTCAGACGCACGCGCTGGTGTTTAAAGATCGCCCTGACTACCGCTTCGTGCTGGGTGAGAAAGGCGAAGTGCTGGATATTATTGCGGAACCGCGCCGCATCGCGAACCGCATCGTGGAAGAAGCGATGATCCTCGCCAACGTCTGCGCCGCTAAAGTGCTGCAGGAGAAGCTTGGCTTCGGTATCTACAACCTGCACACCGGTTTCGACCTGGCGAACGCGGAACAGGCGGCTGGCGTACTGGCCGGGCACGGTATCACGGTTGATCCGCAGGCCATTACCACGCTGGAAGGCTTCCGTCAGCTGCGTCGTCAGCTTGATGCGCAGCCAACCCAGTATCTCGACAGCCGCATTCGTCGTTTCCAGAGTTTCGCCGAAATCAGCACCGAACCGGGCCCGCACTTTGGCCTCGGTCTCGACGCCTACGCGACCTGGACGTCTCCTATTCGTAAATTCGGCGACATGATCAACCATCGTCTGCTGAAGGCTATCGTGCGCGGCGAAAGCATTGCACGGCCACAGGATGACGTGACCCTGATCATGAGTGAGCGTCGCCGTCTCAACCGCATGGCCGAGCGCGATGTCGGTGACTGGCTGTACGCGCGCTTCCTCGCGCCGTTTGCCGGTACTGACCGTAAATTCAGCGCCGAGATCATCGACGTTTCGCGCGGCGGCATGCGCGTGCGCCTGCTGGAGAACGGTGCGGTCGCCTTTATCCCTGCCCCGTTCATTCACGCCGTGCGTGACGAACTGGTGTGCTCGCAGGAGAGCGGCACCGTGCAGATCAAAGGTGAAGTGGCCTACCGCGTGACCGATGTGATTGATGTGACCATCGCCGAAGTGCGCATGGAAACACGCAGCGTGGTGGCCCGTCCGGCCGCCTGAGCATGAAATCGTGCGGGATAACAGCCGTTATCCCGCATTTTTCCCCGCCCGCCTGAGCAGTTGTTAAATTTGTTTCCCGCTTCACACTTCTGATCCAATCCCCTGTCGTTAACAATTCATTACATTACTTTTAACTTGTTGTATTCCGATCGCCTTTTTCCCGGTCCCTACAAGGAGTTAACTCATGAACAACGTCAGAACCGGATTGATCTGGTTAGCGGTGGCGTTAATTGGTGCGGCTGCGTTCGCCATGCTGGCGCTCAGTCGCGGCGAGCACGTTAATGCCGTCTGGCTGGTGATAGCCTCCGTCGCCTGCTATAGCATCGCGTATCGCTTCTACAGCCTTTTTATCGCCAGGCGCATTTTTGAGCTGGACGACCGGCGCCGCACGCCGGCAGAGCGCTTCAATGACGGGCTGGACTATGTTCCTACCAACAAATGGGTGCTGTTTGGCCACCACTTTGCCGCCATCGCCGGTGCCGGTCCGCTGGTCGGGCCGATCCTGGCGGCGCAGATGGGTTTTCTGCCCGGCACCATCTGGATTCTGGTCGGCGTGATGCTGGCCGGCGCGGTGCAGGATTTTCTGGTGCTGTTTATCTCCACGCGCCGCGACGGTCGTTCGCTGGGTGAGATGGCGCGCCAGGAACTGGGCTCGTTCGCTGGCGTGGTCACCATGCTCGGTGCGCTCGGTGTGATGATCATTATTCTCTCCGCACTGGCGCTGGTGGTGGTGAAAGCGCTGGCTAACAGTCCGTGGGGGCTGTTTACCATCGCCGCCACCATTCCGATTGCCCTGTTCATGGGCGTGTATATGCGCTTTCTGCGTCCGGGTAAAATCGCCGAAGTGTCGATCATCGGCTTTGTGCTGATGATGGCGGCGATCATTTACGGCGGTGACGTGGCGGCCGATCCATACTGGGGACCGATTTTTACCCTGAAAGGCACCGAGCTGACGTGGGTGCTGGTGATCTACGGTTTTATTGCCTCGTCGCTGCCGGTGTGGCTGCTGCTGGCGCCGCGTGATTACCTCTCCACCTTCCTGAAAATCGGCGTGATCATCGGGCTGGCGGTGGGCATTCTGTTCGCCATGCCGGAACTGAAGATGCCGGCGGTGACGCGCTTTATCGACGGCACGGGGCCGGTGTTCTCCGGCGCGCTGTTCCCGTTCCTGTTTATCACCATTGCCTGCGGCGCGATCTCCGGCTTCCACGCGCTGGTGTCGAGCGGTACCACACCAAAACTGGTGGAGCGCGAAAGCCATATTCGCTTTATCGGCTATGGCGCCATGCTGATGGAGTCCTTTGTGGCGATCATGGCGCTGATTTGTGCCTCGGTGCTCGATCCGGGCGTCTACTTTGCCATGAACTCACCGGCGGCGCTGATTGGTACCACGGTGGAGAACGCGTCTCAGGTAATTAATGGCTGGGGCTTTGTGGTGACGCCGGAGATGCTGAGCGGTATTGCCGGCGAAGTGGGCGAAAGCACCATTCTCTCCCGCGCCGGTGGTGCACCGACGTTTGCCGTCGGGATGGCGCATATCATCACCGAGGTGTTTAACAGCCGTGCAATGATGGCGTTCTGGTATCACTTCGCCATTCTGTTTGAGGCGCTGTTTATCCTCACCGCCGTTGATGCCGGTACCCGCGCCTGCCGTTTTATGGTGCAGGATCTGGTCGGGACCGTGATACCTTCGCTGGCTAACAACCGCTCGTGGCTAGGGAACATGGCCGGTACCACCGTGGCGGTGGCCGGCTGGGGTTTCTTCGTGTATCAGGGCGTGGTCGATCCGCTCGGCGGCATCAATACCCTGTGGCCGCTGTTTGGCATCGGTAACCAGATGCTGGCGTCGATGGCGCTGATCCTCGGTACCGTGGTGCTGTTCAAAATGAAAAAGCAGCGTTACGCCTGGGTGACGATTGTGCCGACCGCCTGGCTGTTTATCACCTCCATGACCGCCGGCTGGCAGAAAATTTTCCATGAGAAACCGTCAATTGGTTTCCTCGCGCAGGCCAGTAAGTTCCGTAAAGGTCTCGATGAGGGCGTGATTATCGCACCGGCGAAAACCGTGGCCGACATGCAAACCATCGTGTTCAGCAACCAGATCAACGCGGCGCTGTGCGGCTTTTTCATGCTGGTCGCGGTAACCATGCTGATTGCGGCGTTCTTCGTGATCCGGCGCGCGCTGCGCAGTTCAGTGCCGACTACCCATGAGTCGGACGTGTCACTGCGTTCGGAGGTGCGAAATGTCTGAGGCCATTTTACGCTGGAAAAAGCCGCACGCGGGCTGGCAAATTCAGCAGTGCTTACCGCTCGCTGCCCGCGCCCCTGCCGCGCCGCGCTCACGCTGGCAGCGTCTGTGGCAGGGATTACAGCAGAGCTTCCGGTTAATGGTGGGCGTGCACGACTATCAAACTTATCTGAAGCATATGCGCGAAAAACATCCGGAACAGCCCCCCATGGATGAGCGCGCCTTCCATCGTTACTGCCTGGAGGCACGTTTTCCCAGCCAGGCGGGCAAACTCGGCAAGTGCCCGTGCTAACCTTTCAGCCCCGGAATTCGGGGCTTTTTCGTGCCATTCTTTAATAAAAACAAAAATATATTCAGTTTGCATCTTGTGCTGGCGCAGGAGGTTGAATACTGTTGCTAAAATAATGAGATACCCCTGCTGCGCATTCCTCCGGAGGAAGTTTCCATGACCGATGAACAAGGGCAAACGTTGCTATATACCTTGTTTGGCACAACCAGCCCTCATTGGCGTTTAACTTCAGATAGCGATGCGCTGCATTTTGCCGAAGATGAAAATGCCAATACCAATATGGCGGTGCCCCTGACGCCGGCTCAGGCCAGTCTGCTGCGTGCCATGACGGTAATTACCTCCAGCATCAACCTGACACTTTCACTGCACGGCTCGCCCGTGCCGATGCACTTTGTCGGCCGTAAAGTGAATCAGTCCACCTGGGCCGGTACCGCATCCGCCTGGGGCGATACCTCGTCGGTGGCGCGCGATTTAACCCTTGGCCTCTCCTTCGCCGAACAGGTGGTGTCAGAAGCGAATTCGGTGATCGTCATCCTCGATCAGCGCGGCAACATTCAGCGTTTTAACCGCCTGAGCGAAGAGTACACCGGCCTGAAAGAGCAGGAAGTGATTGGCCGCAATGTGTTTCAGCTGTTCATGACCAAACAGGAAGCGCAGGCGTCGCGCCGTAACATCGCCGGCTTCTTTCGCGACGGCAACTCCTACGAAGTGGAGCGCTGGGTTAAAACCCGAAAAGGTCAGCGACTGTTTCTGTTTCGTAATAAGTTCGTCCACAGCGGTAGCGGAAAAAATGAAATTTTCCTCATCTGTTCCGGAACCGACATCACAGAAGAGCGTCGGGCGCAGGAGCGCTTACGCGTTATGGCCAATACCGACACGGTGACGGGCCTGCCGAATCGCAATGCTATCCATCAGCAAATTAGCCTGGCACTGGAGCTGGCTAACGGCAGCCAGACCGGCGTGGTTTACCTCGATCTCGACAATTTCAAGAAGGTAAACGATGCCTACGGCCATATGTTTGGCGACCAGCTGCTGCAGGCGGTGTCGCTGGCGATCCTCAGCTGTCTCGGCAAGGACCAGACGCTGGCGCGCCTCGGCGGTGATGAGTTTGTGGTACTGGCTGAGCACACCAGTCAGGCGGCGCTGGAGGCAATGGCCTCACGCATTCTTGAGCGGCTGCGTCAGCCGTTCCGTATTGGGCTGATCGAAGTCTACAGCGGCTGCTCGATTGGTATCGCCCTCGCCCCGCTGCATGGTGAAGATCGCGAAAGTCTGATTCGTAACGCCGATACCGCGATGTACCACGCTAAAGAGAACGGGCGCGGCAAATTCTGCGTGTTCGCCAGCGAGATGAACCAGCGCGTATTTGAATATCTGTGGCTGGATACCAATCTGCGCAAAGCGCTGGAGCAGGATCATCTGGTGGTGCACTATCAGCCGAAGATCGATCGCGACGGCGAAGTGCGCAGTGCCGAGGCGCTGGTGCGCTGGAATTCACCTGAACGCGGCCTGGTGCCGCCTGGCGATTTCATCTCTTACGCGGAGGAGTCCGGACTGATTGTGCCGCTCGGGCGCTGGGTGATGCTGAACGTGCTGCAGCAAATCGTTAAATGGCGCAGCGAAGGCATTTACCTGCGCGTCGCTGTCAACGTTTCCGCCAAACAGCTGATCGACCAGAGCATCTACAGCGACCTGAAACAGGCGCTGAGCGAAGCGGGCATCAGCGAGTGTCCGATAGACATCGAGCTGACGGAAAGCTGTCTGATCGAGAATGAGACCGGTGCGCTGAAGCTGATGAAACAGTTTCAGGAGTTAGGCGCACAGGTGCATCTGGATGATTTCGGCACGGGCTACTCCTCGCTTTCCCAGCTGGCGCGCGTGCCGATCGATGCGATTAAGCTGGATCAAAGTTTTGTGCGCAATATCAACAAGCAACCGGTATCGCAGTCGCTGGTGCGCGCGATCGTTGCCGTGGCGAAAGCCCTGGATTTACAGGTCATTGCCGAAGGCATCGAAACCAAAGCCGAAGAGAAGTTTGTGCTGACCAACGGTGTCGATGGGCGTCAGGGTTATTATTATGCGAAACCAATGCCCGCAGAGCAGCTCGGGCATTGGCTGGCTAAGCATCCTGCCCGCGTTTAACGTCTTAGCGTACTGCTAACCGGCTTTACGCAGTGATGCGCTGTGACGATTTTGCAGCTGTACCAGACGTTCCATGTAGGCAATATCTTTCGGTTCCAGCGTGAAAGCATAGTCGACCCAATCCTCAGTGATATCCATCAGTTCTGCCCGTGACAGCTGCAGCACGCGCTGTCGCGCTTTCAGCATGGCACGGACTCCATTCAGTTTTGGCCGCAGCGTATCGATGAAGGTACGCGTGGTGCGGTAGCTGTCACCGGGCTGGAACACTTTGTCGACCAGACCACGGGTTTCATACCACTCTGCGCTGTGCGACTCCCCTTCACAGATCAGCTCTTCGGCCAGCTTCATCCCGGAGCGGCGCGCGACCAGCGAGTAGCCGCCCATGCCGGGGAACAGGTTGAAGGCAATTTCCGGGAAGCCCATACGCGCACTGTTCTGCGCCAGAATGAAGTGGTGCGCCAGCGCTGCTTCAAAACCGCCGCCTAAGGCACTGCCCTCAATCATCGCCAGCGTCACTGCGCCGGTATCAAACCCACGGGCCGCCGAATGGATGCAGTCAACACAGGCGCGGGCGTAGGCGCGCAGTGCTTCACGGCGGTTGTTGCGAATGCATTCGACAAAGAAACGCAAATCGCCCCCGGCGTTAAACATCTGCGGCACCAGCGATCCGGTCACCCAGAAATCAATCGGCAGACCGGAACGCTGGGCTGCGTAGCTCAGGTTCATGATCTCCTCAATTAATTCGTGGTTGAAACTGGGGCGCGGCTGAGCGCGCAGCATCATCCACATGGTGTGTCGGCCTTCCTCATAATAGGCGGCGAGCTGTGTGGTTTGGCCGACTTCGGTAAACAGGCGGCAGGTTGGTTGGTTAATTACTGTCATCGTCTCATCCTCTATTTATGTGATGCGTTAAACGCCACATCAGCGTAATGCAGAGTGAGGCCAGACCAAATGAGAGTTTGATTTATAACGTAAAATCCAGAGAGATCCCCGAGCCCCTGCCTGAGGAAAGATTAGCGGGCTTACTTAATGACGGCGCAACAGCCGGCAAGCGCATAAAAACGCTTAACGCATGGTGAATAAACGACAGCATCCACAGTCCCCGTCTCGTCCGGGCACGCAATCCCCTTAAATAAAAAAGGCACCCGCCGGTGCCTTGAGAAAACATCACGCGCTCAGCCTTGCCCGTACCAGGCGTTCTTCCCGTGCTTGCGCAGATAGTGCAGGTCAAGCAGGGTCTGAGCGATAGGCGGCAGCTCCGCGCGCAGCTGCTCAGTGTGCAGCGCCATATAGGCCACCTCTTCCAGCACCACCGCACTGTGCACCGCACTATGTGCGTCTTTACCCCAGGCAAACGGCCCGTGGGAGTTCACCAGCGCAGCAGGAATCGCGCCGGGCTCGATGCCGCGCTGCGCAAAGGTTTCAATGATGACCTGGCCGGTGTGCCATTCATATTCCTGCTCAATCTCTGCCCGCTGCATGGCACGGGTGCAGGGAATGGTGCCATAAAAATCATCAGCGTGCGTGGTGCCCCACGCCGGAATATCCCTGCCCGCCTGCGCCCAGATGGTGGCGTGGCGCGAATGGGTATGCACGATGCCGCCAATCTCCGGCCACGCCAGATACAGTGCGCGGTGTGTCGCGGTATCCGAGGATGGCCGCAGCTGGCCCTCCACGACATTGCCGCTTTCCAGTTCGACCACCACCATGTCGTCGCGCTGCATCTGCTCATATTTAACGCCCGAGGGTTTGATCACCAGCAGCCCGCGCTCGCGGTCTACCGCGCTGACATTGCCCCACGTAAAGGTCACCAGGTTGTAACGCGGCAGGTCGAGATTGGCCTCCAGAACCTGCTGTTTCAGCGCTTCCAGCATTGTGTTTTCTCCGCCATACAGTCATCACTGAATTGTGCGGAGCCACCGGTAAAAACGTTATGGAGGGAATGGCTGGATTAGCAGCGGAAAGTGGCTAAAGCGGGCAAAGTGTGGGGTTTGATACGGGATCCGGATGCGGACACCACGTCAGGATTTCAGAGTTTTCTTTCTGCATACACATCCGCTTACGCCTAGAATTATCTCAAGCCTGCGGCGGTACCAAAATGGTCTTTGCCAGCAGCGTGAACAACGCGCGCAAGTGGTTGCGCGCCAGCGTGCAGGCTGAAGGAAAAGCACCGCCTGAGTGCATCGGGCGAACAACTTCAGGGTGTAACATCTATACTTAACGAGTTGCCTCTGAGCAAACCATCAAGGAGATGTCCATGACTACAACAATGAAACGCGTGACGGTTGCCGTGCTGGCAACGACGTTAGTGGTGGCCCTGAGCGGCTGTTCCAACTGGTCGAAACGTGACCGCAACACGGCGATTGGCGCCGGTGCCGGTGCTATTGGTGGATCGGTGCTCACCAACGGCAGCGCGCTGGGTACCGTCGGTGGCGCTGCGGTGGGCGGAATTATTGGCCATCAGGTTGATTAATAATAATATTGTAGCAGGCTACGCAGCGCATCTACGTTACATCGGGCCACCTTGCGTGGCCCGCTTTCATTAACCACCCGCCAGTTTAACCTTCATGCCTTTGGCTTCCAGCAGCGTTTTAAGCAAATCACGCTTATCGCCCTGAATCTCAATCACGCCCTCTTTCAGCGCCCCGCCGCAGCCGCACTTCTTCTTAAGCTCGGCTGCCAGCTTTGTCAGCGCGTCATCATCGAGATCAATGCCGGTAATCAGGCACACGCCTTTACCTTTACGCCCGCTGGTCTGGCGCTGAATGCGCACGATGCCATCGCCTTTCGGTCGCTGCAGTTTCTCTTCGCTATGTGTAATACGGCCGGTTTCGGTGGAATAAACCAGCGGATTGTCCTGAGCCATTAGCCCTCCTGTAAACTGTGCAGGATTTGCTGCAGCGTCTGCGCCGGGTCGGCAGATTGGGTGATCGGTCGCCCAATCACCATGTAATCCACACCGGCCTGTTGTGCCTGCTGCGGCGTCATGATGCGGCGCTGATCGCCGGCCTCGCTACCCGCCGGGCGAATACCCGGCGTGACCAGTGCGAAGTCCTGCCCGATAACCTGTTTAAAGTGTGCGGCCTCCTGCGCCGAGCACACCACGCCATCAAGAGCGCATTCGCGCGTCAGTCGAGCCAGTCGCTCAGCCTGCTGCGCCGGCGATAAGGTGATGCCGAGGCCTTTGAGATCGTCTTCGTCCATGCTGGTCAGCACCGTCACCGCAATCAGCAAAGGCGCATCTTTGCCGAACGGCAGCAGCGCTTCGCGCGCCGCATTCATCATCCGCGCCCCGCCGCTGGCATGCACGTTGACCATCCACACGCCGAGATCTGCTGCCGCCGCGACCGCATGCGCCGTCGTGTTCGGGATGTCATGAAATTTGAGATCGAGGAATACCTCGAAACCGCGCGCATGCAACGTCTTCACCAGCGACGGCCCAAACAGGGTAAACATCTCTTTACCCACTTTCAGACGGCACTGGCCCGGATCGATACGGTCAACGAACTGCAGTGCGCTATTGAGATCATGATAGTCGAGTGCCACCAGAATCGGTGAGTGAGTAACAGGCATAACGTTTCCTCAGAGGCTGGCACCCGCAGGCGCGATGGACAAACGGCAAGCATTCTACCCGTGCAACCCGGCCACGACAACGTTGCGACGGCGATTGCCTTGCTGTTTGACGAGGCGATGCACAGTGCTGAAGCGTGGATGATAATTTCTCTATTAGTATGTTGTAACTACTATGCGCTGTAAATAATCACCGAACGCGGCCAGCTTACTGGCCGTCGAGTCCGCGAATCGGTTTAACGGAAGACCAGGCGCGGCACGATGGGCAGTGCCAGTAGAGGGCGTGCGCGGTGAAGCCACACTTCTGGCAGCGGTAGCGCGGTTTAGTGCGGATCTGCTCGCCGACCATGTCGCGCAGCACCATCAGACTCTCTTTGGCGCGGCCATCTTCTGCCTCATGCAGGTGGAAATCCATCAGACGATGGAACACCCGCATGGTGGGATGACGCTGCAGCTGACGGTTAATGTAGAGCTGCGCCGCTTCCGGCCCCTGCTGCTGCTCCAGAATGTCCGCCAGATAGAGTTCCGCCGCGGCCCCGGTGTTCTCTTCAACGCAGCGTTGCAGGAACTGCGCCCAGCTGTCAGGCTGCTCCAGCCGCTGATAGCAGGTTTCCAGCATCGGCAGCGTTTCGCTCACCAGTTCTTTGTCCTGTTCCAGCACGCGCTGCAGCCGCTGCGCCGCTTTCGCGTATTCGCCCTGCTCCATCAGGATTCGTCCCATCATGATGGAAACGCGCGCGCTTTGGTGGTCGGCCGCTTCACCCTTTTTCAACAGGCTCATGGCACGATCGAGGTCATCACTGCTCAGCGCCTGCAGCGCCAGCTCGCAGTAGAAATGAGCGATTTCGCCCTTTTGCTTATCTTTGCCGAGTTTTACCAGCCGCTCTGCCACCTCGATGGCTTTTTGCCAGTCACTGGTCGCCTGATGAATCAGCAGCAGTTGCTGCAGCGCGCTGATGCGAAAATCGGTTTCATCGATCAGCTGACTGAACATGTCTTCGGCGCGATCGTACAAGCCGGCAGCCATGTAATCGCGTCCCAGCTGCTGGATGGCCAGCAAACGCTGATCGTAAGTAAGCGACGCGCTTTCCATCAGCGACTGGTGGATGCGGATGGCGCGGTCGACTTCGCCGCGCGAACGGAACAGGTTACCGAGCGTCAGGTGGGCTTCAACGGTGCCGCTGTCCTCTTTCAACATATCGAGGAACAAATCGACCGCTTTATCCTGCTGATTAGAAAGAAGAAAGTTGACCCCTGCCACGTATTCGCGTGACAGACGGTTAGCTTCCTGTTGCTTATCCTGTTGCGCACTGCGGCGGCCCATATACCAGCCGTACGCCGCCGCGACAGGAAGAAGCAGAAACAGCAATTCAAGCATCGAACATTAATCCCGACGCACTGCAGTGGAGGTGCTATTTACCGCAGCAGATTGTTCATTTTGCGCCTGCATGCGCTTCAGTTTGCGCTGTGCATGCGCCAGCGAAACACGAATGCGCAGCCAGAACAGGCCACAGATCGCCCAGCCCAGCAAAAATCCGGCACCAAACAGGCAGGCCAGCAAGGTTGAAATGCGGAATTCGCCCTGCGCCAGCAGATAGTTGAAGGTGACAATCTGGTCATTATGCGCTCCGAGCGTGACGGAGATGATGAATATGACCAAAACCACGAGAAAAATCAGCAAATATTTCACAATGCGTCCTGTCGTGAGGTTATCCGGTAGAGTATGCCAAAAAAGTGCCGCCGTTGCTGCTTATCCGCGCAGCAGTTAGTGCCCTTTCTGCAAGTACAATCAATCATATGGGGGCAAAGGGAGAAATTACAATCCGTCATCGCGCCCGGCAATCTCACGCTGCTCTTCCGGCGGCACGCTGAGCGGGCCACAAAAGCGCTGCGCCAGCCAGGTTGCCAGCGTCACCAGCAGCCACGAGATCAGCGTCGCGACCACCAGATCGCGCGGCCAGTGCATGCCCAGTACCAGCCGGCTGCCCATGACCAGCGTCGCCCAGACAAACAGCACCACCACCGTAACAACATGCTGGCGCGGCCATAACAGGCCAATCACCAGCAGCGCCCAGCTGGCGGCAAACATGGTATGGCCAGACGGAAAAGCAAAGCCCGTCTCAAACGCCCAGTGATTTTTTAACCAGGCGGGCAGCTTTGTGTCATTGGCGAGCAAGGCGGACACCATTTCGCCGCGCTGCTGCCGTTTCAGCTGATAAAACTGCTGTTCGTTGACGCCGTGGCTGTGCTCAAGCCAGACCACATACGGCCGCGGCTCCTGCACCTGCTCTTTAATAAAGGTTTTGGTCGACTGACCGGCCAGAATCGCGCCGTTCATGATAATCAATAACAGAATGGCCGGCCTGAGGCGAAAGCGCAGGCACCACAATACCCAGCCGCTCAGAATCAGGCTGGTCAGCGTGCCCCACGGACTGGTGACGGTTTCGGTGATCCAGAACAGCACGCGCAACAGATGCCCGCTCTCCCCCGGTTGCCACTGCCAGCCGGAAAGCCATACGCCCAGCGGCATCAGCAGTAATAAAAACGCACCCAGCGTGGTGCGTTGCACAATTTTTAACATCTCGTCCCTTTATTGTTTCCCGACCTGACAGGCGTATTGCATAACTTTAGTTGAAAAAAGAATAACATACCCGTTGCGGCTTAGATAATTGTGCTTTATCACTACAATCACTCTGACTGATTAGCGGCCCTGGTTCAGGTTGTGGCACAATATTGGCAGTTTCGTCGGGCCAGTCGGGCCCGTGCGTTATCATGATGATAGCGCATCCTCTGAAGGTTCTGGAGAGTCACATGCAGCTGAAACGGGTAGCAGAAGCCAAACTGCCCACGCCATGGGGAGATTTCCTGATGGTTGGTTTTGAAGAACTGGCAACCGGCCACGACCACGTCGCGCTGGTTTATGGTGATATTAGCGATCACAATCCGGTGCTGGCGCGCGTCCACTCCGAATGTCTTACCGGCGATGCGCTGTTCAGCCTGCGCTGCGACTGCGGCTTCCAGCTGGAAGCGGCGCTGACCGCCATTGCGGAAGAAGGACGCGGCGTGCTGCTGTACCATCGTCAGGAAGGGCGCAACATCGGGCTGCTGAACAAAATTCGCGCCTATGCGTTGCAGGACAAAGGCTACGATACGGTGGAAGCGAACCATCAGCTGGGCTTTGCCGCCGATGAGCGTGACTTCACCCTGTGCGCCGACATGTTTAAACTGCTGGGCATTAATGAAGTGCGTTTGCTGACCAACAATCCGCGCAAAGTGGAGATTTTGTCAGAAGCGGGCATCAATATTGTCGAGCGCGTGCCGCTGATCGTCGGCCGTAACCCGAAAAATGCGCACTATCTCGATACGAAAGCTGAGAAGATGGGGCATCTGCTGCCGAAATCGTAATGCGGCGGTGCGCTCTCGCATCATGCACTTTCTGCGTCAATAATAAAGCCGGGCATGCCCGGCTTTGTTTTTTAGTTGAGCATATTGCGTATCACGTAATGCAGGATGCCGTCGTTCTGGTAATAGGTCAGCTCATTACCGGTATCGATACGACAACGAGTATCCAGCGTCTGCTGACTGCCGTCAGCCCGCGTCAGCGTTACCGGGACGCTGCAACCGGGCTGCAGCTGCGCCAGATTTGCCACGTCGATACGCTCTTCCCCGGTCAGCTGCAGCGTCTTACGCGTTACGCCCGCCGGGAATTCCAGCGGTAAAATACCCATGCCGATAAGGTTAGAGCGGTGAATACGCTCGAACGATTCGGCAATCACCACGCGCACGCCCTGCAGACGCGGACCTTTCGCCGCCCAGTCGCGGCTGGATCCGGAGCCGTACTCTTTCCCGGCGATCACTGCAAGCGGCACGCCCTCCTCCTGATACTTCATCGCCGCATCGTAGATAGCCAGCTGTTCCTGGCTCGGATAGTGCCGGGTATAACCGCCCTCGACACCAGGCACCATTTCGTTGCGAATACGGATGTTAGCGAAAGTACCGCGCATCATGACTTCGTGGTTGCCGCGTCGTGAGCCATACGAGTTGAAGTCGTTACGCTCAACGCCGTGCGCAAGCAGATAACGCCCCGCCGGACTCTCCGCTTTAATGCTGCCAGCAGGGGAAATATGGTCGGTCGTCACCGAATCACCGAGCATCGCCAGGATGCGCGCGCCACTGATGTCCTGCACCGGCTGCGGCGTTTTTTCCATATCGTCAAAGAACGGGGACAGCCGGATATAGGTGGAGCCTTCATCCCAGTCGTAGGTGGCGGCTTCGCTGACTTTGATCTGCTGCCACTCGGGCGTACCGTCGAACACCTCGGCATACTCTTTATGGAACATGTCGCTGGTGACTTTCTGCACCGATGCGGCAATCTCTTCCGGCGATGGCCAGATGTCCTGCAGATAGACATCATTGCCCTGCTGATCCTGACCGATCGGATCGGTCTGCAGGTTGATCTTCATGTTACCCGCCAGCGCATACGCCACCACCAGCGGCGGAGACGCCAGCCAGTTGGTTTTCACCAGCGGATGGATGCGCCCTTCAAAGTTACGGTTGCCGGACAATACGGCACCCACCGTCAGATCGCCCTCTTTGATGGCGCTTTCGATCTCATCCGGCAGCGGGCCGGAGTTACCGATACAGGTGGTACAGCCGTAACCCACGAGGTTAAAGCCCAGCTCATCGAGGTACGGTGTCAGCTGCGCCACGGCGAGATAGTCGGACACCACTTTTGATCCTGGTGCCAGCGAGGCTTTTACCCAGGGTTTACGCATCAGTCCGCGCTCGACGGCTTTTTTCGCCAGCAGGCCAGCCGCCATTAAGACGCTGGGGTTGGAGGTGTTGGTACAGGACGTAATCGCCGAAATCACCACGGCGCCATCATCCAGCTGGATGCGGTCGCCGGTTTCACTGTCCAGATAGCTGACCGTTTTATGCGGCTTCTGCGCGTGATTCACTTCCAGCTCGTTACTGGCGTCAAAGGCTGCCGGTACGTCGCCGAGGGAGACGCGATCCTGCGGACGTTTCGGACCGGCGAGGCTCGACTCAACCTCAGCCATATCCAGCGCCAGCGTGCTGGTGAAGATGGGCTCATCGCCCGGTTTACGCCACAGCCCCTGCTGTTTTGCATAGGCTTCCACCAGCTCAACCTGCTGCGCATCGCGCCCGGTGAGCGTCATGTAGCTGAGCGTTACTTCATCAATCGGGAAGAAACCGCAGGTTGCGCCATATTCTGGTGCCATGTTGGCGATGGTTGCGCGATCCGCCAGCGGCAGATCGGCCAGTCCGTCACCGTAGAATTCGACAAACTTACCGACCACCCCGTGTTTGCGCAGCATCTGCGTCACGGTTAATACCAGGTCGGTGGCGGTAATACCGGGGCGCAGTTTGCCGGTCAGCTTGAAACCCACCACATCGGGAATCAGCATCGAAACCGGCTGGCCCAGCATGGCGGCTTCAGCTTCAATGCCGCCTACGCCCCAGCCAAGCACGCCCAGGGCGTTAATCATGGTGGTATGGGAATCGGTGCCGACCAGCGTATCCGGATAAGCCACTTCTTTGCCGTCCAGCGTTTCATGCCAGATGGCTTTACCGAGGTACTCCAGATTGACCTGATGACAGATACCGGTGCCCGGCGGCACGACGCGGAAACGGTTAAAGGCTTTTTGCCCCCAGCGCAGGAAAACGTAGCGTTCGTGGTTGCGTTCCATCTCCAGGCGCACGTTTTCTTCAAACGCATCGTCATCGCCAAAATGGTCAACCGTGACCGAGTGGTCAATCACCAGATCGACCGGTGACAGCGGGTTAACTTTCGCCACATCACCGCCCAGCCGCTTCACGGCTTCACGCATCGCCGCCAGGTCAACCACGGCCGGTACGCCGGTGAAATCCTGCATTAATACGCGCGCCGGACGATAAGCAATTTCGCGATCGGCATGTGCAGTTTGCTGCCACGCCACCAGCGCCTGAATATCTGCTGCCGTTACGGAATCTTCATCCTGCCAGCGCAGCAGGTTTTCCAGCAGAACCTTGAGGGATTTTGGTAAGCGATCGATGTCACCGACCTGCTGAGCGGCTTTCGGCAAGCTGTAGTAATGATATTTTTTTGCCCCTACTTCCAGCGCATCCTGACTCTGCTCACGTAACGTTAACGACATAACTCCTCCTTTTATGGGCTCTTCTGCTAAACCTCAGAGAGTGCAAGGTTTAGCTTAAAGATAGACCACATTTTCGTTAACGTTTTGATAACAACACGAATTGACACACAAAACCGCAACGAAAAATGCCCTGACAAAAGTCAGGGCATTCAGAAAGCGTTAACTGGCAGGATTAGCGAATTACAGCACGGCCCAGACGGCCGCAGCCCAAAAGGCCATTGAGAAGGCATAAACGCTGAGCCATGAAAAAGTTGTGGTATTCATCT
The DNA here is from genome assembly GCF_059730925.1 of gamma proteobacterium symbiont of Axiagastus rosmarus. Classification (NCBI taxonomy): domain Bacteria; kingdom Pseudomonadati; phylum Pseudomonadota; class Gammaproteobacteria; species gamma proteobacterium symbiont of Axiagastus rosmarus. The sequence continues at coordinate 2,004,511 of NZ_AP035925.1, read as the reverse complement.
GTCACTCCTCCCGGATCGCGGGCAACAAAAAGCCATCGTCTTCAGCGTTGTACTGATGACACCGTTTTTTTAGATGCTGAGTGTTAAAGGACGGGCTTTTAACGTGCCCACCGGAGAGTCCGGTAAAATGCGCGACAGTATGTCTTAATAAGAATTGGACGCAGACTGCGTTATTTAGACTTCGGATCCATGAATGATTCGATAAAGCTGCGCTGCTGTTCACTCAGTTCCCAGGAAGCCGGGATTGCCACTTGCGGTTCAGCAGGCGTTTCTTTGGCTTTGCACACCGGTGCTTTAGGCTGACGCGCAGCAACCGGATATTTACGACTGAGTGTATTTGCCCACATGGCTTAACCCCACATACGCCAAATCATTAACGCCACCACTACCCAGAACAGTGCTGAAGCAGCGAAGACAGTCAACCAGGCTTTGCGACGGATGTTACCTGAACGCTCTACCTTGGTGCTTTTAGCCCGGAAGTCCGGTTGTACAGTTAATCTCGTAGTCATAGTTTTTGATAATCACTCTCAATAAAACGATTGATAACAACGATGAAGATTTAGGACGAATCCTAAACTTGTTAAGTCCAAAAATCCAGTTATTTTTATTGAGCACAACGATTAACGCTATTTATCAAAACCGCCAAAACTGATGAGATAAATTTAAGCACGCTGCAAACTATTAATTTAATAGTTACATTGTAAATTTGGCTTAAACCAAAATTAGATCCACTCTAAATTTGAGTTTAATTTAACGAGCCAGTTAAAAAGCCCTTTCTCATCAGCTCTTAACTGGAGTATGGGAATATTCCTGGCAGTCCGCAAAGCGGCAAAGTAAAAATTGTGTACTGATTCGCATTTAATAAATAACAATGAAAAAACATGTGACGCATGTTTCATTTACAAAAAAATAATGGAATTTTTTGAGGTTCTGCTGGTGCTAAGCGGCGGGAAGTGTGCGGGAAGTCGCTGGACATCCCGCAAAAATAATGGGTTAGGTGATTACCTGAAAGGAAGCTTGATATCGCGGAACATCGCTTCGATATCTTCGTTTGAGCGCAGCGCCACAGCGGCGTCCACCACGTCTCGCGTCAGATGCGGTGCGAAGCGCTGAATGAAATCATACATATAGCTGCGCAGGAAGGTGCTGCGCCGGAAACCAATCTTGGTGGTGCTATTGGTGAAGATTTCTGAAGCTTCAATGCGCACCAGATCCGGATCGGAAACCGGGTCCACCGCCATGCTGGCAATCACCCCAACCCCCAGGCCTAAACGCACATAGGTTTTGATCACGTCGGCATCGGTTGCGGTAAAAACAATACGCGGCGTTAAACCGGCACGGTTAAACGCAGTATCCAGTTCTGAGCGGCCGGTAAAACCAAAGGTGTAAGTCACCAGCGGGAAATCAGCCAGCTCCTCAATCGACACATTGGATTTCCCCGCCAGCGGATGATCCGGCGTGACCACAATGGCACGGTTCCAGTGATAGCACGGCAGCATAATTAAGTCGTCGTACAGGTGCAGCGCTTCGGTGGCAATGGCGAAATCGGCATTGCCTTTGGAGACCGCCTCAGCAATTTGTGTGGGCGAGCCCTGATGCATGTGCAGGGAAACGCGCGGATAGCGTTCGATAAAACCTTTGATTACGCCAGGCAGTGCATAACGCGCCTGAGTGTGGGTCGTGGCCACGTACAGCGATCCTTTATCTGGCCAGGTGTGTTCACCGGCAACCGATTTGATCGCATCCACTTTGGACAAAACTTCGCGGGCAATACGGATAATTTCTTCGCCCGCTGGCGTCACCTGCGTCAGATGTTTGCCGCTGCGGGCAAAAATCTGCACGCCCAGCTCATCTTCCAGCATGCGCACCTGCTTACTGATGCCCGGTTGCGAGGTATACAGCCCCTCTGCCGTGGAGGAGACATTGAGGTTGTGGTTAACGACTTCAACGATGTAACGCAACTGCTGCAATTTCATAGTTATATCTTCCCGATAGCGACAGAGGTGCATTCCCTGCAGGCGTGTATCCGCCCTGATGGCGTAATAATGAGGGAAAGCGAGTCAGCAAAATGCAATAAGCTATAACTACTATATCAGTTAACGTAAGAATGTAGAACGATTAGCTATAAGGATGGGAAAAAGGCCAGCGAACGCTGGCCTCCAGGGAGATTACTTCTTGGCTTCCTGCCACTTACCGTCGAGATAGAAAACCGACCAGCCGGTCGCTTTGCCCTCTTTTTCTGAGGCAACATACTGCTGTTTGGTCTTACGGCTAAAACGCACCAGCGTTTTATTGCCTTCCGGATCCACTGCCGGCGCTTCGGCCAGATACTTCAGTTTCTCCGGCAGACGGTCAGCAAAGCGCTGCAGCTCTTCCACCAACGGCGCACGGGTTTCACGCGATTTCGGGAAGGTGTTAGCGGCCAGGAACACGCCCGCAGCTCCGTCACGCAGCACGAAATATGCATCCGATTTTTCGCACGGCAGCTCCGGCAGCGGTACCGGATCTTCTTTCGGCGGCGCGACTTCGCCGTTACGCAGAATCTTACGGGTATTTTTACACTCGTCGTTGGTACAGGCCATGTACTTACCAAAACGCCCCATCTTCAGGTGCATTTCAGAGCCACATTTTTCGCACTCAACAATCGGACCGTCATAACCTTTAATACGGAATTCACCCTGCTCGATTTCATAACCGTCACACTCCGGGTTATTACCACAGACGTGCAGTTTACGGCCGTTGTCGATCAGGTAGCTGTCCATCGCGGTGCCGCATTTCTGGCAGCGACGACGGGCGCGCAGCGCGTTGGTTTCGGCATCATCGCCTTCCAGCACGTTAAGCACTTCGTTTTCCGGGATCAGGTTAATGGTCTGCTTGCAGCGCTCTTTCGGCGGCAGTGCATAACCGGAACAGCCCAGGAACACGCCGGTGCTGGCGGTGCGAATCCCCATTTTACGTCCGCAGGTTGGGCAATCGATCGAGGTCAGCACCATCTGGTTCGGCTGCATGCCGCCCTCTTCCGGATCTTTCTCCGCCTGCTCCAGCTGCTGGCTGAAATCACTGAAGAATGAATCCAGCACCGCTTTCCATTGCGCTTCGTTATTCGCAACCTGGTCGAGACTGTCTTCCATGTGCGCGGTGAAATCATAATTCATCAGCTCACGGAAGTTCTCTTCCAAACGATCGGTAACAATCTCACCCATCTTCTCGGCGTAGAAACGGCGGTTTTCCACCCGCACGTAACCGCGATCCTGAATGGTGGAAATGATCGAAGCATAGGTAGACGGGCGGCCAATGCCACGCTTCTCCAGCTCGCGTACCAGCGAAGCTTCGCTGAAGCGCGCCGGTGGCTTGGTAAAGTGCTGGCCAGGCAGCAGGGATTTCAGATCCAGCGTGTCGCCTACGTTCACCGGCGGCAGCGTCAAATCTTCATCATTTTTACGCAGCGCCGGCATCACTTTGGTCCAGCCGTCGAAACGCAGCGTACGCCCTTTCGCTTTCAGTTTGAAATCTGCCGCGCCGACGGTCAGCGTGGTGGAATCATATTGCGCGGGCACCATCTGGCAGGCCACGAACTGGCGCCAGATCAGCTGATACAGCTTTTGCGCATCCGCTTCCATATCCTTCAGCTGCTCGGCGGCAACGTTGACATCAGAAGGACGAATCGCTTCGTGCGCTTCCTGTGAATTCTCTTTGCTGGCGTAGGTGTTGGGCGCATCCGGCAGGTAGTTCTTACCGAATTTTTTCTCCACGTAGCCACGCGCCATCGCCACCGCATCCTGACTCAGGTTGGTGGAATCGGTACGCATATAGGTGATGTGACCCGCTTCATACAGACGCTGCGCCATCATCATGGTTTTCTTCACGCCAAAACCAAGGCGGGTGCTCGCCGCCTGCTGCAGCGTCGAGGTAATAAACGGCGCCGACGGTTTGCTGCTGGTCGGCTTGTCTTCACGATCCAGAACGGCGTAACGCGCCTTTTCCAGGATGGCCACGGCCGCTTCGGTTTGCTCGCGGTTAACCGGGCGGAACGCTTTGTCGCCCTGATGCGTCACCCTGACCGCCAGCGCATCGCCTTTCGGCGTCGACAGATCGGCGTCAATTTCCCAGTACTCTTCCGGTACGAAGGCTTTGATTTCTCGCTCGCGCTCCACCACCAGGCGCACGGCAACCGACTGTACGCGTCCGGCCGACAGGCCACGGGCAATTTTTTTCCACAGCAGCGGCGACACCATATAGCCCACCACGCGGTCCATAAAACGACGCGCCTGCTGCGCATTGACGCGCTCAATATTCAGTTCGCCCGGCTTCTCGAACGCCTGACGAATCGCATTTTTGGTGATTTCGTTAAACACCACGCGGCTGAAGCGTTTGTCATCGCCACCGATCACTTCCCGCAGGTGCCAGGCAATGGCTTCCCCTTCGCGGTCAAGGTCGGTTGCGAGATAGATGTGGTCGGCATCGGCAGCCAGGTTCTTCAGTTCGGAGACGACTTTTTCCTTGCCGGGCAGAATCTGATAGTCCGCTTCCCAGCCGTGCCACGGGTCAACGCCCATGCGATTAACCAGCGCGGCCTTTTCATCTTTCTTTACTTTCTTGCCGGTTTTCGCCTTTTCCCCGTCGGCACTTTTACGGGCCGTTGAACCACTGGTCGGCAAATCACGGATATGACCGACGCTGGATTTCACCACGTAGTCATTACCGAGGTATTTATTGATTGTTTTGGCCTTTGCCGGGGACTCAACGATGACGAGTGCTTTACCCATATGTACCTTTACCTAATTGAAACGTCCTGATAAACGGGAGAGGATTGGCAGCCCCAAAACCCAATGGGTTCAATATTGCTGCTGACTTTTTGCTTTTCAAGCCAGCGGGGACAATCTCTGGTCAGATTGCATCGGCATTTGCAACTTGATGATTAAGAGCGAGTTTTCCGTCTGACGGTATCACACATCCTGGTGTGATCTCCCTGAAAGCTGAATCGCCCACACTCTACCTGATAAAATCTGTTACGCAACTTAATTAGCATTCTGTTTAATTTCTCGCCAGTTTTCTGACCGAACGCTGATTTGCTGAACGCACCGACAGGCAAGTAATATAGAAGGAGAAAATTCGCTGTCAAAAAAGAGGTGAAAAATGTCAGCAGAAACGGAATCCATTTCACGCCAGGCGCTACTGGAAATCGCTAATCAGCTCATTGAGCAGCACGATGAATATTTTGCCGGGATGGAAGCCACTGAGGTGATTCAGCAGGGCGAGGTTCTGGTGTTTCGCGGCCCGTGGTTCCTCGACGATGAAGGGTTGCCGACTGCCAAAACCACGGCGGTGTTTAACGTGTTTAAGCACCTTGCCGTGGTGCTCTCCGCGCAGTATCACCTGGCATAAAAAAACCCGGCCTGCGCCGGGTTTATTCACAACAGCGGTTTATCACCGCGCTGCCAGATTTTCAGAATCAGCCGCTCGGCTGCCACGCTGGCACTGTGGGTCACGCGATCAATCATCTTTTTCTTACGCGCGAAGTGCACGCCCAGCACGCTAAAACGGTCCATGCGCGCAATGATCAGCGCATCGCTGGTACCAATCTCATCAATCAGCCCCAGATCCAGCGCCTGACGGCCATACCAGTGTTCGCCCGTCGCCACTTTGTCCAGATCCAGCGCCGGACGCATCTGATGCACAAAATCTTTAAACAGCTGATGGGTTTCATTCAGGTCTTCCTGAAATTTCTCCCGCCCTTCCTCGGTATTCTCACCAAACAGCGTCAGCGTACGCTTGTACTGGCCGGCAGTGTGCAGCTCCACATCAATGTCGTTACGCTTCAGTAGCCGGTTAAAGTTAGGGATTTGCGCCACCACGCCGATGGAACCAATGATGGAGAACGGCGCCGCCACGATGCGATCCGCAACGCAGGCCATCATGTAGCCACCGCTGGCGGCAACTTTATCCACTACCGCGGTCAGCTGCAGCCCCGCATCACGCAGACGTTGTAGCTGCGACGCGGCCAGGCCATAACCGTGCACCACGCCACCGGGACTTTCCAGCCGCAGCAGCACTTCATCACCCGGCTGCGCCACCGCCAGCACTGCGGAGATCTCTTCGCGCAGCGAGCTGACTTCACCGGCGTCCATACTGCCTTTGAACTCCAGCACATAGAGAGTCGGCTTCGCCGCTTCAGTCACACCGGCTTTGGCGTTGCGCTTTTCGGCTTTGGCTTTCTGTTTCTCTTCTTTCTTATGCTGCTTCAGCCACACTTTTTGCGCCTGCGGCTTCATCTTCGCCAGCTGCAGGTCCTCTTTCATCTCACGATAGGCTTCGTCGAGATGGGTTAAGCGCAGCTGACCGCCGCTGTGACGTTTACGCAGCGCGGCATTGAGCACAATCAGTACAATAGCTGCGATCGCCACCACGACGGTGACGGCCTTGGCCAGAAATAATCCATAGCTGGAGAGTAAATCCATTCTGCCGCCTTATTAAACAGTGAATTACAGTCAAACCCTGAGTTTACCCGCTTTGATGCCATTCGTCGCCTGAAATGCCGGCAGGCGGCACAGAATGCGCGTTGCGACGATTGCACCTTGCGCCAAATTGAGGCATAAAGCCAAAAAACCCTCTGACCTGCAAAGGACATCGCTGTGCATTATCAACCGAAAAGCGACCTGCTGGACAATCGCATCATTCTTGTGACCGGCGCTTCCGACGGCATCGGCCGCGAAGCCGCCCTGACCTATGCGCGCTACGGTGCGCGCGTGATTCTGCTCGGCCGCAATGCCACCACGCTACAGCAAACCGCTGAGGCGATTAATCAGCTCAATAAACAGCCCGCCGCTACGCTGCTGCTGGATCTGGCGCACGCCACACCAGAAAGCTGCCAGCAGCTGGCACAACAGGTTGCCGCGCTGGTGCCGCGGCTGGATGGCGTGCTGCATAACGCTGGCATTCTCGGTGAGATCGTGCCGCTGGCGGAACTCGATCCGGCGGTCTGGCAGCAGGTGATGCAAATCAACCTCGACGCCACCTTCTATTTAACGCAGGCGCTGCTGCCGCTGCTGCTAAAATCCGACGCCGGTTCGCTGGTGTTCACCACCTCCAGCGTGGGCCGCACCGGCCGCGCGGGCTGGGGCGCCTATGCCGTGTCGAAATTCGCCACCGAAGGCATGATGCAGGTGCTGGCCGATGAGTATAAAAACCGCCATCTGCGGGTGAACTGCATCAATCCCGGCGGCACGCGCACCAAAATGCGCGCCAGCGCCTTCCCGGAGGAGAATGCCAGCCTGCTGAAAACCCCGGCCGACCTGATGCCGCTCTACCTCTATCTGATGGGCGATGACAGCCGCCGTAAAACCGGCATCAGCTACGATGCACAACCGGGGCGCAAGCCGGGACCGGCCAGCGCATGAGCGATCGTCACCAGCAACGCCAGCAGCGGCTGAAAGAACAGGTTGACGCCCGCATCGCCGCCGCCACCGAAACGCGCGGCATCCTGATGGTGTTTACCGGCAACGGCAAAGGTAAAACCACCGCCGCTTTTGGCACCGCGCTGCGCGCCTGTGGCCACGGTAAAAACGTGGCTGCCGTGCAGTTTATTAAGGGCGAATGGCCCAATGGTGAACGTAATCTGCTGGCGCAGCACGGCGTGGAGTTTCAGGTGATGGCCACCGGTTTTACCTGGGAGACGCAAAACCGTGCCAGCGATACGGCCGCCTGCCAGCAGGTGTGGCAACACGCCAGACGCATGCTGCAAGACGCGTCGCTGGATCTGGTGATCCTCGATGAAATCACCTACATGGTGAGTATGGATTATCTCGATCTGGATGAGCTGATCGCTGCACTGCAGCAGCGTCCGCTGCAGCAAAGCGTGATTATTACCGGGCGCGGCTGTCACCGCACGCTATTGGAGATGGCGGATACCGTCAGTGAGATGCGTCCGGTCAAACACGCGTTCGACGCTGGAATTCAGGCACAGCAGGGAATCGACTGGTAAAACTGACGCCGCAGGCGCGGCGTCAGGGAGCATCAGGAACCGCGTTTATTACTGTTGCGACGCGGGCTGTTATTGCTTACCGCGCTATGACGTTTCACCGCCCGGCGGATTTGGTTCGCTTTGGTGCGGCGACGATCTTTCTCGACCGCCACTTTGGTCACCGTCTCTTCCGGCAGTCCCACCAGCTTACGCAGGTAGTTGACCGCCGGCAGTTCCATCTCCATCCAGCCGCCGCGCGGCAGACCTTTTGGCAGCTGAATATCGCCGTAGCGCACGCGCATCAGACGGCTAACCTGCACGCCAACCGCTTCCCACAGACGACGCACCTCACGGTTACGCCCTTCCGTCAGGGTGACGTTGTACCACTGGTTAATGCCTTCGCCGCCGGCGAATTTGATGGTTTTGAACGCTGCCGGGCCGTCTTCCAGCTGCACGCCCTTGCTCAGCTGACGCACTTTTTCGTCATCCACTTCACCGAATACGCGCACTGCGTATTCACGCTCAACTTCGCGGCTTGGGTGCATCAGGCGGTTGGCCAGCTCACCGTCGGTGGTGAACAACATCAGACCGCAGGTGTTCACGTCCAGACGGCCGACGGCAATCCAGCGTGAACCGCGCAGGCGCGGCAGACGATCAAATACCGTTGGGCGCCCTTCCGGATCGTTGCGCGTGCACAGCTCACCTTCCGGTTTGTAATACGCCAGTACGCGACACACCTCGGTGGCCGATTCAGCAATCGATACCAGATGGCCATCAATACGAATTTTCAGGGTTTTGTCATTTTCGATGCGATCGCCCAGCGTCGCCAGTTTGCCATCGACGCTGATGCGTCCGGCTGAAATCATTGCTTCGATTTCACGGCGCGAACCGTGTCCGGCGCGCGCTAATACTTTTTGTAATTTCTCGCTCATGGAGCTGCCTCGTTGTCGCCTTCCCAGGCGTCGTGGTAATGAAGAGGTAAGATACCGGCGTTACCAGGTCCCGTATCAGAATCTGTGACCGCTTCGCGCCAGGTGCCAGCGCGGACGGCCGGAGATTTTACACCAGCTACAGTTTCGTTAACACCTTTTCCTTTTCTGCCGATAATAAAGCGCCGGAGATCCGGAGGCTGAAGCAGGCAGCACGGTCATTGATTCAGATTTCTGATTGATTTGCGTAACGAGCGTCAGGATAGCAGGCGCAACCCGCTGAAATTACGTTGTTTTGCCTGAGACCGTTAATTTATTTAATGTTGCGCCGATTAGTGCCGCAATAGATTAAAGAGACTCACCAGTCTGTTACCCGCAGCGTTCCCGGCCATGCCGCAGTTGCGCAAACAGAAAATCGGTTCAAAACACTAAAATCAGCACAAAGAACTGAATAATGGCGTTAGCAAAGTTTATTACAGCCAGCAACCCCAGCCATACAGCGGATTGGCGCTGCAGGTTGGATTAAGTCTGTATTTTCGCTTTTATTTGATAAAGATTAAATATGATGAATTGTTCTGCCGCGAAAACTGTGTAAAATTTAATCCTGAATTCGGCTAAGCAGTATCAGAAATTATTTTAATTACTTTTTATAAGCTTTCAAACAACAAGCCATTAACAAATAATGGTACAGCTGGCCTGATAATATAATCCGGCGCGCTCGGGAAATGGCGCGCTAATCGTTTCACGGATTGAATTTAATTTGTCTGTCGAAAGTCTTCACCAGGGATTTTGCTGACGGACATTAAATGAAGACCGCCATCATGAGAACCTCCCTGCTTTGGCCGGCGCTTGCAGCGCTGGCACTGAGCGGCTGTTCCGTGGGCCATACTGAGTACAGTCGTACGGCGCTGCAGCACGTGGATATGAGCGTGACCGGCATCCCGACGGTACTGGGTTTGGGCATCCTCGGTACAACCATTCCGTTAACGCCGGAATACAGTCTGACTGCCGCGCACGTGGCCAAAACCGCCGTGCAGCGCGTGAAGGCTTATCACCCCTATTGCGACGTCGCAATTATTTATCATAAAAACAGTCCGGATACGCTGGCGAAATTCCGCAGCAGCGCGGTGGGCGAGCGAATTAAAATGTATGGCTATAGTTTTATTTCCGCGATGCCGGTGGAGTCGAGCGGCGTTAATCTGGCGCGCACCGCCATTAATAATCGCTGGAATAAAAAACCCTGTATGGCAATGGCTTCCGATGCCGGTGTCGTTCAGGGGATGTCAGGCGGCGCTGTCTATAATGCCGACCAGACAATCAGCGGAGTGATTGTGGGTTACAGCCATGAAATTGCTAACGTACGCAGCAAAAAAGTCATCTTAAAAGATGTCTCGCTGTACATTCCGTACGGCGATTTCAAACGCTGGCTGGAAGCCAATATCGGCCAGACGCCACAAACAGCGCCTGGCCCGGCGTAATCACAGGAACGGGCGGGTATCGCCTGCCCCTTCACGCACGATGACGGGCGCATCGCTGGTGAGATCGATCACGGTGGTTGGCTGCTGGCCCAGCGTGCCGCCATCGATAATTAAATCCACCAGCTTACCGATGCTGTGCTGGATCTCTTCCGGATCGGATTCAGTGAAATCATTGCCTGGCAGCATCAGTGAGGTCGACATCATCGGCTCATTGAGGCGTTCCAGCAGCGCCAGCGCCACCGGGTTTGACGGGACGCGCAGGCCGATGGTTTTACGTTTATCGTTCATCAGACGACGCGGCACTTCTTTGGTGGCCTTCAGAATGAAGGTGTAATTGCCTGGCGTGTTGTTTTTCAGAATGCGAAACGCGCTGTTATCCACCTGCGAATAGGTCGACAGCTCAGAGAGATCGCGGCACATCAGGGTAAAGTTATGGTTACCATCGAGCTGACGAATGCGGCAGATGCGCTCCATGGCATTCTTCTCTTCCAGACGGCATCCCAGCGCGTAGCCGGAATCGGTCGGATAGACAATAACGCTGCCTTTATTGAGATAATCCACCGCCTGATTAACCAGGCGCGGCTGCGGATTTTCCGGATGAATGTGAAAAAGTTGACTCATAAAAACCTCATATCACCCATCAACGTGCAATCTGACCGGCGCTAAAGCGGGAAAACGCTCCCAGACCGGCTCCACGCCGCCCGGCAGCCATAGCTTGCGCCCCAGTTCAATCCACGGACAGGGTTGGTGAAAATCGGACCCCTGTGAGGCCGCCAGCTGATTATCGCGCGCATAGCTCGCCAGCTGGGTACGTTCATTCGGTGCCTGCTGACACTGCGCCACTTCCATCGCATCGCCGCCTTCTGCGGCAAAATGCGCAATCAGTCGCTTCAGCCATTTGGCCGACAGCCCGTAGCGCGCAGGATGGGCCAGTACCGCCACGCCGCCAGAATGATGAATAGCATCAATGGCTTGTTTAATTGTACACCATTGTGGTGGCACGTAGCCGGTTTTGCCGCGCGCCAGATAGTTTTTAAATACCTGCGCCATGTTATCGGCTTTGCCCAGCTCTACCAGATAGCGGGCAAAATGCCCGCGGGTAATCACCCCGCCCTGCGCCAGACGCTGAGCGCCGGCCAGTGCGTCAGGAATGCGCGCGCGCTCCAGCCGTTCGGCAATCAGTTCTGCACGTGCCATACGGCACTGGTGCTGCTGCGCCAGAAAAGCAGTTAACGCCGGATGCTGCGTATCAACGTTGAGTCCGACAATATGAATTTCGTGATTTTCCCACAGCGTAGACGCTTCCACACCGGCCAGTACCCGCAGCGGTAGCTGAAGCTGCTGCACCGCCGCCTGCGCTTCGGCAACGCCCGCCACGCTGTCATGATCGGTAATCGCCAGCACGCCGACGTGCATCTCAACGGCGCGCTGCACCAGCGCGGTCGGCGTCAGCAAACCGTCAGAAGCCTGGGTATGGCTGTGTAAATCATAAAGTGGAAAACGGGCGATATCTGACAAGGTCACTCCAGCGACTGCATTAAACCGGCTGGCATGATAACGATTTTGCCCGTAACTGAAAAAGGGTATTGACTTTTTTCACCCGAACCAGTTAACTAGTACACAAGTTCACACATAACGGGTATTTAATCATGGCTCTTATCGGTACGCATGTTAATGGTTGGTGGCGCGATGATCCCTTTCACGGGCGACGTCGTGATGCACATTTTGCGTAACCGCAGTGCAGATACCTGAGCCCGCCACCGAGCGGGCTTTTTTTTGAGCGAAATTCAGAGAATCCATTATGGCTAATGCGAAACCTACATTGAAGTTGATTACCGGTACCGCGCCCTACCGCGAAGATCCGGCCGCAGTGTTTCATCAATTATGCGGCGCACGTCCGGCAACTCTGCTGCTTGAATCTGCCGATATCGACAGCAAGCAGAACCTGAAAAGCCTGCTGATTGTCGACAGCGCGCTGCGCATCAGCGCCCTGGGCAATGTTGTTACCCTGCAGGCGCTGTCGGAAAACGGCCGCGCGCTGCTGCCGCTGCTGGACGAAGCGCTGCCGCCCGAGGTGCGCATCGCCGTGCGCCCGGACGGACGTGAGCTGCATTTCACGCCGGTTGAGGGTCTGCACGATGAAGACTCCCGCCTGAAGGCGCTGTCGGTGTTTGATGCGCTGCGTCTGATTCCGCATCTGGTGAACAGCCCGGCCGAAGAGCGTGAAGCCATGCTGCTGGGCGGCCTCTTTGCCTACGACCTGGTGGCGGGATTTGAAGATCTGCCGCCGCTGCGCAATGACCAAAGCTGCCCGGACTACTGCTTCTACCTCGCCGAAACGTTACTGGTGATCGATCACCAGCAGCGCAGCGCCCGTCTGCAGGCCAGCCTGTTTGCGCCGTCCACCAGCGAGTTTCAGCGTCTGCAGAGCCGTATTGAACAGCTGCACGGTCAGATGACGCAGCCAGCGCCTGCGCTGCCAGTGCAGCGCGTCGAGCAGATGACGCTGAGCACCAGCCAGAGCGATGAAGCTTACTGCAACGTGGTAAGCGAACTGCAGCAGGCCATTCGCATCGGTGAAATTTTCCAGGTGGTACCATCGCGCCGCTTCTCACTGCCGTGCCCGTCACCGCTGGCGGCTTACGATACGCTGAAAAACAGCAACCCCAGCCCGTACATGTTCTTTATGCAGGATCAGGATTTTGCGCTGTTCGGCGCTTCGCCGGAGAGCTCGCTGAAGTATGACGCCAGCTCACGCCAGATCGAAATCTACCCGATTGCCGGTACGCGTCCGCGCGGTCGCCATGCGGATGGCTCGCTGGATCGCGACCTTGACAGCCGTATTGAACTGGAAATGCGCACCGATCATAAAGAGCTGGCTGAGCACCTGATGCTGGTTGATCTGGCGCGCAACGACCTGGCGCGTATCTGTGTGCCCGGCAGCCGTTACGTGGCGGATTTAACCAAAGTGGACCGCTACTCGTTTGTGATGCATCTGGTGTCCCGCGTGGTAGGCACGCTGCGCAACGATCTTGATGTGCTGCACGCCTATCGCGCCTGCATGAACATGGGCACGCTGAGTGGCGCACCGAAAGTGCGCGCGATGCAGCTGATTGCGGAAAAAGAAGGTACGCGGCGCGGCAGCTACGGCGGCGCGGTCGGCTACTTCACCGCCAGCGGCGACCTGGATACCTGCATCGTCATCCGCTCCGCCTGGGTGGAAGGTGGCGTCGCCACCGTGCAGGCCGGTGCCGGCGTGGTGCTGGATTCTCAGCCTCAGGCTGAAGCGGATGAGAGCCGCAACAAAGCCCGCGCGGTATTGCGCGCCATCGCTACTGCCCATCACTGCAAGGAGATTTTCTGATGGCCGATATCCTGCTGCTCGATAATATCGACTCCTTTACCTACAACCTCGTTGATCAGCTGCGTACTTTTGGCCACAACGTGGTGATTTACCGCAACAACGTCCCGGCAGAAGTGCTGATCGACCGCCTGCAGCAGATGGAAAACCCGGTGCTGATGCTCTCACCCGGCCCTGGCGCACCGAAAGATGCCGGCTGCATGCCGCAGCTGTTACAGGCGCTGCGCGGTCAGCTGCCGATCATTGGTATCTGTCTCGGCCATCAGGCTATCGTCGAAGCTTACGGCGGGCACGTCGGCCAGGCGGGCGAAATTCTGCACGGCAAAGCCTCCGCCATTACCCATGATGGCGAGGCGATGTTTACCGGCCTCAGCAACCCGCTGCCGGTGGCGCGTTACCACTCGCTGGTGGGCAGCAATACGCCGGCGGAACTGACGGTTAACGCCGGCTACAACGGCATGGTGATGGCGGTGCGTCACGAAACGGACCGCGTGTGCGGCTTCCAGTTCCATCCCGAGTCGATTCTCACCACGCAGGGCGCACGTCTGCTGGAGCAAACACTGGCCTGGGCGCTGGCGAAATAACAGGGAGATGATGATGCAAACTATTCTGGAAAAACTGTATCAGGCGCAAACGCTGAGCCAGGCCGAGAGCCACCAGCTGTTCAGCGCGATTATTACCGGACAGCTGGAGCCGACGCAGCTGGCAGCGGCGCTGATCGCCATGAAAGTGCGTGGCGAGCGCCCGGAAGAGATCGCCGGTGCCGCCTCCGCGCTGCTGGCCGATGCCAGACCGTTCCCGCGTCCGGACTATACCTTTGCCGATATCGTTGGCACCGGCGGTGACGGCAGCAACAGCATTAATATTTCAACGGCCAGCGCCTTTGTCGCCGCCACCTGCGGGCTGAAAGTGGCCAAGCACGGCAACCGCAGCGTCTCCAGCAAATCCGGATCTTCCGATCTGCTGGCCGCTTTCGGTATCAATCTCGACATGCCGGCGCAGCAGGCACGGCAGGCGCTGGACGATCTCAACGTCTGCTTCCTGTTTGCGCCGCAGTATCACAGCGGTTTCCGCCACGCGATGCCGGTGCGCCAGCAGCTGAAAACCCGCACGCTGTTTAACGTGCTGGGTCCGCTGATCAACCCGGCGCGCCCACCGCTGGCGGTGATAGGCGTTTATAGTCCGGAACTGGTGCTGCCCATCGCCCAGACGCTGAAAGTACTGGGCTACCAGCGTGCTGCCGTGGTGCACGGTGGCGGCATGGATGAAGTGGCGCTGCACAGTGCGACCCAGGTCGCTGAGCTGCGTGACGGCGAGATCACCAGCTATCAGCTGACGCCGGAAGACTTTGGCTTCAGCTTCCAGCCGAAAGAGGCACTGGCCGGCGGCACACCGGAAGAAAACCGTGACATTCTGACGCGTTTGCTCCAGGGTAAAGGCCAGCCCGCCCACGAGCAGGCCGTTGCGGTAAATGTCGCAATGTTGCTGAAAGTATTCGGAAATGAAGATTTGCGCGATAACGCTGAGCGCGCCATGGCTGCCATTCGCAGCGGTCAGGCGTACGAGCGCGTTGTGGCACTGGCAGCGAGAGGATGAAATGAGTATCAAGGGCACCGTATTAGAGAAAATTGTGCAGGATAAAGCCCTGTGGGTTGAAGCACGTAAATCGCAGCAGCCGCTGGCCTCCTTCCAGAACGATCTGCAGCCGGCGGAACGTCATTTTTACGAGGCGCTGCGTGGCACGCGCACCGTCTTCATTCTGGAGTGTAAAAAAGCCTCCCCGTCTAAGGGACTGATTCGCGCCGATTTTGATCCCGCGACTATCGCCGGGATCTATCGCCATTACGCCTCTGCAGTGTCAGTGCTGACCGATGAGAAATATTTCCAGGGCAGCTTTGATTTCCTGCCGGTGGTCAGCGCCGCCATCACGCAGCCGGTGCTGTGCAAAGACTTTATTATCGATCCCTACCAGATTTACCTGGCGCGCCATTATCAGGCCGATGCCATTCTGCTGATGCTGTCCGTACTGGATGATGAGCAGTACCGTCAGCTGGCTGCGGTGGCGCACAGCCTGAAAATGGGTGTGCTGACCGAAGTCAGTAATGAAGAAGAGCTGGAGCGGGCTATCGCGCTGGAAGCTAAAGTGGTCGGCATCAACAACCGCGATCTGCGTGATTTGTCGATTGACCTGGATCGCACGCGTCAGCTGGCCCCGCGTCTCAGCCATGGCGTCACCGTGATCAGCGAGTCCGGCATTCATAATTACGCCCAGGTGCGCGAGCTGAGCCATTTTGCCAACGGCTTTTTAATTGGCTCGGCGCTGATGGAAGAGCACGACCTCGACGCCGGTGTGCGCCGCGTGCTGCTGGGCGATAACAAGGTGTGCGGCCTGACCCGCCCGGAAGACGCGCAGGCCGCGCATCAGGCTGGCGCGCTGTATGGCGGCGTGATCTTTGCCGCCGGTTCGCCGCGCCAGGTTAACGAGGCGCAGGCGCAGGCGGTGATCGCCGCTGCGCCGCTGAAGTATGTCGGCGTGTTCCGCAATCAGCCTATCGGTGACGTTGTCACGTTAGCCACGCGCTTATCGCTTGCGGCCGTCCAGCTGCACGGCGATGAAGACAAAGCCTACGTCGCGGAACTGCGCCAGGCGCTGCCGGACAGCGTGCGCATCTGGAAAGCACTGAGCATTAAAGATCGGTTGCCGCCACGCGACTGGCCGCACGTTGATCGCTACGTGCTGGATAATGGCCAGGGTGGCAGCGGTCAGCGCTTTGACTGGTCGCTGGTGCAGGGCGAAGACCTGGCTGATGTGCTGCTGGCCGGTGGCCTGAGCGCCAATAACTGCGTCGAAGCCGCTCAGCTCGGCTGTGCCGGCCTCGACTTCAACTCCGGCGTGGAGTCCGCGCCGGGCATCAAAGATGCCAGCAAAGTCGCGGCGGTATTCCGCACGCTGCGCGCCTATTAATTGCGTCTGCCCGCCTGCGGGCGGGCCGGATAAGGAAGAGGACACGATGACGACATTACTTAATCCCTACTTTGGCGAGTTCGGCGGCCAGTATGTGCCGCAGATTTTGATGCCAGCACTGCGTCAGCTGGAAACGGCCTTTGTTGAAGCACAGCGCGATCCGGCGTTTCAGGCTGAATTTACTGACCTGCTGAAAAACTACGCCGGTCGCCCGACGGCCCTGACGCTGTGCAGCAACCTGACCAAAGGCAGCAAAACCCGCCTGTACCTGAAGCGCGAAGACCTGCTGCACGGCGGCGCACACAAAACTAACCAGGTGCTGGGCCAGGCGCTGCTGGCAAAACGCATGGGCAAAAACGAGATCATCGCGGAAACCGGTGCCGGTCAGCACGGCGTGGCGTCGGCGCTGGCGTGTGCCCTGCTCGGCATGAAATGCCGTATTTACATGGGCGCAAAAGACGTTGAGCGTCAGTCACCCAACGTGTTCCGTATGCGGCTGATGGGCGCAGAGGTGATTCCGGTACACAGCGGCTCGGCCACGCTGAAAGATGCCTGTAACGAGGCGCTGCGCGACTGGTCCGGCAGCTACGAAACCGCGCACTACATGCTCGGCACTGCCGCAGGTCCGCATCCATTCCCGACCATTGTGCGTGAATTCCAGCGCATGATTGGCGAAGAGACCAAAGCGCAGATTCTGGAAAAAGAGGGTCGCCTGCCGGATGCGGTACTGGCGTGCGTCGGCGGCGGTTCTAACGCCATCGGCATGTTTGCGGACTTCATCGAAGAGAGCAGCGTGCGCCTGATCGGCGTGGAGCCTGCGGGTCACGGTATTGACACCGGTGAGCACGGTGCGCCGCTCAAGCACGGTCGCGTCGGCATCTATTTCGGCATGAAGGCGCCGATGATGCAGACCGAAGAGGGACAGATCGAAGAGTCCTACTCCATCTCTGCCGGTCTCGATTTCCCGTCGGTCGGTCCGCAGCATGCGCACCTGAACAGCACCGGCCGCGCTGACTACGTGTCAATCACGGATGATGAAGCGCTGGATGCCTTTAAAACGCTGTGTCGTGCCGAAGGCATCATTCCGGCACTGGAGTCATCGCACGCGCTGGCGTATGCGCTGAAGATGATCCGCGAAAACCCGGACAAAGAGCAGCTGCTGGTGGTGAACCTTTCCGGCCGCGGTGACAAAGACATCTTTACCGTTCACGATATTCTGAAAGCTAAGGGAGAGATCTGATGGAGCGTTATAATCAGCTGTTTCAACGTCTGTCCGCAAAACAGGAAGGCGCGTTTGTGCCCTTCGTCACCCTTGGCGATCCGTCGCCGGTGCTGTCGCTGAAAATTATTGATGCGCTGGTCGCGGGCGGTGCGGATGCGCTGGAGCTGGGCATTCCGTTCTCCGATCCGCTGGCCGATGGACCGACGATTCAGGGCGCTACGCTGCGCGCCTTTGCCGCCGGCACCACCGTGGCGCAGTGTTTTGAAATGCTCGCCACCGTGCGCCAGAAATATCCCGACCTGCCGATTGGTTTGCTGATGTACGCCAACCTGGTGTTCAGCAGAGGTATCGACAACTTCTACGCGCAGTGTGCTGCGGTGGGCGTTGACTCGGTGCTGGTGGCAGACGTGCCGGTGGAGGAGTCGGCACCGTTCCGCCAGGCGGCGATGCGTCACAACATTGCGCCGATCTTTATCTGTCCGCCCAACGCGGATGACGATCTGCTGCGCGAAATCGCCTCGCACGGCCGTGGCTATACCTATCTGCTGTCACGCGCCGGCGTTACCGGTGCGGAAAATCGCGCCAGCCTGCCGCTGCACCATCTGATCGAGAAGCTGCGCGAATATCATGCTGCGCCGCCGCTGCAGGGCTTCGGCATCTCTGAGCCGGGTCAGGTGAAAGAGGCCGTTGCCGCCGGAGCCGCCGGAGCCATCTCCGGCTCGGCCATCGTAAAAATCATCGAGCGTAATCAGAACGACCCAACGGCGCTGCTCAGCGAACTGCAAACGTTCGTCAGCGATCTCAAAGCGGCTACCCGCTGAGTTGGCACGGCCCTGCACTGGCTGCAGGGCCCTTCTTACTTCCTGCCTCTTTTTTTCTCCCCTGCGACAAACTTTTTCATCGCACCTGAGTTGCCGAAATGCGAGGCACGGCCCACACTTAAGCGTGCCGTCACGTTACGGTGCACCACCATCTATGACAGGGAGATAACCAATGAAATTGTTCAAAGTCGTTGCGGGTTTTTTAGTGGCTGCAGTGATGGCGCTCACCTTAAGTGCCTGTGCACCAACAGCAACAAAGGAAGGGACCGGCGGTTACATCGATGACACGGTCATTACCACCAAAGTGAAGGCACAGCTGCTGAATGATGAGGCGCTGAAATCGACAGAAATTAACGTTGAGACCTTCAAAGGGAAAGTACAGCTGAGCGGCTTTGTCAGCTCGCCGCAGATGGCCAACCGTGCGGTTGCGGTAACGCGTAACGTAGCGGGGGTAAAATCCGTCGTCAACAATATGCAGATTAAGTAACTAAACGGGCGACCTGCGGGTCGCCCTTTTTCTTTCTGGTGTAAAAATCAGAAACGGTAGCCCGCGCCAAAGAAGAACACCCACGGATCGATGCGGGTATTGATATTCTGCTGTTCGCCCGCCGCTTTGAATTTCACCTCGGTATCGATGTCCATGTACCACAATGACGCGTTGAGCATCCAGTCGCGGTTGATCTGATAATCCAGCCCGACCTGACCCGCCACGCCCCATGAATCTTTCACGCTCAAATCGCTCAGCTGCGCATCCTGCCCGGTCTGGTTGAACTTCGCATCGTAGAAGGTGGTGTAGTTGATCCCGACGCCAACGTAAGGGCGCAGCGCGCTTTGGCTGTCGAAAAAGTAGTACTGCGCCATCAGGGTGGGCGGCAGCTGACGCACGGTAGCGAGGTTGCCGGTCGGGCCAAGTCCCACTTTGTGGCGGAACGGCGTGGCCGCCAGCAGCTCAACGCCGATATTGTCGGTCGCCATCCAGGTAAACGTCAGACCCAGCTGGGTATCATTACTGACGCTGAAGCCGCCCATACCCAGCACATTATCAGAGCCTTCGGTCGGACGAACGGTCGCGCTACCGGCGCGCACAAAAAAATCACCGGCCTGGTGAGCCAGTGCCAGTTGCGGGATCGCCAGCGCCAGCAGCAGCGCGCATTTAGCCAGTTTCATAATCACTCCTTTGCCGGAAAACAGGGTATTGAGGTTAATCGCGGCACAAGATTTACCCCTTTTTTGCGAAAAGATCATCAGCATCAATTCAAATTAATTACTTATAAAACAATGAATTGATTCAGATCAATTTTGCCTTTACAAGCGGACATAAAAATCCTGTTGCCGCCATGACACGGCGTGATTATGTTGCTATTCCCCTTTTGTGATTTTGGTTCGAAGCCTCAGGAGTGGCGGGCGATCAGATGAGCGATTTACTTAACCCCTGTATGACCTGTGGCGCCTGCTGCGCCCATTTTCGCGTTTCTTTTTACTGGGCCGAAGCCGACGACGGCGGTGGCGCGGTGCCGGTTGAACTGACAGAACCCCTGAGCCTGATGATGCGCAACATGCGCGGCACCAACGATCGTGCCCCGCGCTGCGTGGCGCTGCAGGGTGAAATTGGCGGCTGTGTATCCTGCGGGATTTATGCGCAGCGGCCGTCACCATGCCGGGAGTTCGCCATGTCCGGCGAAAATGGCGTGCCGAATGACGCCTGCGATCGCGCGCGGGCGCGCTATGGTTTACCCGCGCTTTTTCACCCTTCTTTACCTGAGATGACAGAAAGTTATGGGATTCCGGGTGCCAGCCTGCCTGCAGAACATGTACAATCGCCGGGTTAATTAACCCGGTTCCTTCAAGGAGTGTACATGTCTATCACGGCAAGCTCGTTATACCGTGACACAGGAAATTTTCTGCGCCATCAGCTGGTCACCATCGTGCTGATGGCGTTGCTGACCTCGTTTATTACCGTGATTGTTGGCCACGCCCTGACGCCGGGCGAGGATCAGTTATCCTTGCTCAGCCAGACCGACAGCAGCGCCTCATCGCTGTTTGAAATCGTCCAGAACATGTCACCAGATCAGCAACGCATTCTGCTGCGCGCCTCTGCCGCCGGCACTTTCGCTGCCCTGATTGGCAACACGCTGCTATTGGGCGGCATGCTGTGCCTGCTGCCGATGGTATCCAGTGGACAGCGCGTCAGCGCGCTGCGCGCGATTGGCGCCTCTGCGCCGCTGCTGCCGAAACTGCTGGTGCAGACCTTCCTGATCACCCTGCTGGTGCAGCTGGGCTTTATGGTACTGATGGTGCCGGGTGTGATTCTGGCGATTCTGCTGTCGCTGGCGCCGGTGATGCTGGCAAGTGAAAAAATGGGCATTTTCAGTGCGATGCGCGCCAGTATGCGTCTGGCCTGGAAGAACATTAAGGTGATCGCCCCGGCGATTATTTTGTGGCTGCTGGCGAAAATTGCGCTGATGTTCTTCTTCTCCTCGCTGACCGTGCTGCCTGCCAATATCGCTTCGGTGGTGCTCAACGCGCTGGGCAACCTGGTATCAGCCATTCTGATTATCTATTTGTACCGGCTGTATATGCTGTTACGTTAAGCGTTATGGCGCCCGCGGCGGCGCCGTAACTCAACGCTCCTGCCCCTGACTGGAAACGCTATGAAGCAGTTACTCGATTTTCTTCCCCTGGTAGTTTTCTTTATTTTCTACAAGCTGTACGACATTTTCGTCGCCTCCGGCGCGCTGGTGGTAGCGACCGGTATCGCGCTGGTGGTCAGTTGGGTGCTGTACCGCAAGCTGGAGAAGATGACCATTTTCACCTTTGTGCTGGTTGCGGTGTTCGGCACCCTGACCTATGTGTTCCACAATGATGAATTCATCAAGTGGAAAGTCACGGTGATTTACTCGCTGTTCGCGCTGGCGCTGCTGTACAGCCAGTGGTTTATGCAGCAACCGCTGATCCAGACCATGCTTGGCAAAGAGCTGCAGCTGCCGGGTGCGGTATGGCGTCGGCTGAATATCGCCTGGGCCCTGTTCTTCCTGGCCTGCGGCCTGGCGAATATTTATGTCGCGTTTTGGTTATCCCAGGCGTTTTGGGTTAACTTTAAGGTGTTCGGTCTTACCGGCCTGACCCTGCTGTTTACGCTGTTAAGCGGCCTGTATATCTGGCGACAGATGCCGCAACAAGAACAAAAATAATCGATGCAGCCCGGTCTCCGCCGGGCTTGTCTTCACCTGCAGAAGAACTGAGCAATGGACGAAAAACATAAGTTGCCGCTAGGCGAGATGGTCTCGCGTACCCTGGCGATGCCGGCAGATACCAATGCCAACGGTGATATCTTCGGCGGCTGGCTGATGTCGCAGATGGATATGGGCGGCGCGATACTGGCTAAAGAGATTGCCAAAGGCCGCGTGGTAACGGTGCGCGTGGATGGTATGACCTTCCTCAAGCCCGTCGCAGTCGGCGATGTGGTGAGCTGCTACGCGCGCTGCATCCGCACAGGCAATAGCTCGATGACCATTAACGTGGAAGTGTGGATTAAAAAAGTGTCGTCCGAACCGATCGGCCAGACCTACTGCGCCACCGAAGCGGTGTTTGTTTACGTGGCGGTCGATAACAGCGGGAAATCCCGTCCGCTGCCGGAAGGCCAGGCCAATCTGAGCAATTAAGCGTATAAAAAAGCGGCCCGGAATGGCCGCTTTTTGTTTGCCTGTCTGGCTTTACTCGATGTTCGCGCCGCCGTTAATGCGGAACACGATGTTCATCGTCAGCCCTTTGCCCGGCCGTCCTGGCTGATAGCGCCATTTCTTCATCGCCTGCTTCACTTCGCGCTCAAACATGTTGCGCGGCTCGGCGGACAAAATCTCTACGTTATCGACGCGCCCATCGCTGTCCACGTCAAACTTCACCCGCACCCGCCCTTCAACGCGCAGCGCGAACGCACGCGCCGGATAGGCCGGCTTGCTGACGCTCATCGCTTTCGGTCCATCCGACACCGTCTGCGTCGGGGCCGGGTTACTCTTTGGTGCCGTCGAGGGGCGCGTTTGCGCGGCTGGCGCGTCCTGTTTAAACGGATTCTCCTGCGGCTTCACCTGCTGACGCGGTTTCGGCTCTGCCTTCTTCTCCACCTTTGGCTTCGGTTTCGGTTTTGGCTTCGGTTTAGGTTCCGGCTTAGGGATCGGCACCGGCTCGGCTTTTGGTGGCTCTGGCGCGACTTCCGGCTCGGGTTCCGGCTCGGGCGGCGGCGGCGGGGTTACAGCTGCCGGTGCCGGTTCAGGCTGCACTTCGGGGGCCACCATGCTAATGCTGATAGGCTGAGACGCTTTAGGAACCTCAATGGTCTGATGAAATGAAGCATAAAGAATGCCGGCGATTACCGAACCGTGAAGGAGCACGGATAAAATCACGGACACAGGCGTTCGGGTTGGAAAAGGCGTAGTCAACGTCGTCATATCAGTCATGTTCATTGAGTGAAGCGCTGATTTTAAATGCAAATAGCAATCAGTTTCAATAAGCACGCTACTGAAGGCTAAAAGAAAGGCGCTTTTTAACCCTGCCTGCGTTGCAGCGCGCGCCCATTATCTTTCGTTTGCACTCTGTTTAGCGATCACTTAACGTGTCTCGCAAATTCGGCAAGTCTAACGGGAGTATCCCATCGTGCTTTACGTCATTTATGCGGAAGATACCGCAGATTCACTGGAAAAACGTAACTCTGTGCGCCCGGCACACCTGGCGCGTCTGCAGCTGCTGCAGGATGAGGGGCGTCTGATTGTCGCCGGTCCTCTGCCTGCCGTCGACAGTAATGAGCCGGGCCCGGCTGGTTTCACCGGTTCTGTGATTGTTGCCGAGTTCTCATCGCTGGAAACGGCCCAGTCGTGGGCCAATGACGATCCGTATATCGCCGCTGGTGTGTACGACAAAGTCACGGTTAAACCGTTTAAACGGGTGTTCTGATGCAGTGGCAGCCCCTTCTGTTGTTAGTGCTGGTGCTGCTGCTGATTGGTCGTGCGCTGTGGCTGTGGCGCCGTCAGGGCTGGCGTCAGGCGCGCCAGCACATCGTCATGCTGGTGGTACTGGCGGCGGCCCTGCAGATAGTGAATGTTTCACTGGTATTACGCGGCCACTGACGACCGCGTTCATTGCTCAGGTATTCTGCGTGATAAACAGGATGGAGCGGCGCTGCTGCTGCGCTACCTGATGACGAATCGCATGGATGCGCTTATAACGACGTGACTGCCCTTCCAGCCAGCGGGCACGACGGCGATGCGCCTGGCGTAACATTCTCCAGCGGGCCACTTCATTTCTGCTGCGTCTCATCACATCCTCTCTGACTGGCTAAACCCGCGACGCATTATAGTGATCTGGCTAAAAATGCCAAATCGAAACCTTCATCGAAACGTCATCAACGATTAAAGGTTTCGCTGGCGCAGATCAACACGTAAACTTTGCCCATCAAAGCGCGAACGGGACGTCCACTTTATGACCACATTTTATACCCTTATCAGCTGGTTGCTGCTGTTTGGCTACTGGCTGCTGATTGCCGGGGTTACGCTGCGCATCCTGATGAAGCGGCGTGCGGTGACCTCGGCGATGGCCTGGCTGCTGATCATCTACATTCTGCCGCTGGTGGGTATTATCGCCTATCTGTCGTTTGGCGAACTGCATTTAGGTAAACGTCGCGCAGAACGCGCCCGCACCATGTGGCCCTCGACCGCCAAATGGCTCAACGACCTGAAACAGTGTCGTCACATTTTCGCGACTGAACACAGCGACGTGGCGCGTTCCCTGTTCGAGCTGTGCCGTCATCGTCAGGGTATTGCCGGCGTTAAAGGCAATCAGCTGCAGCTGCTAACCAGCGCCGATGACGTGATGCAGGCGCTGATCCGCGATATTCAGCTGGCGCGCCATAATATTGAGATGGTGTTTTACATCTGGCAGCCGGGTGGTCTGGCTGATGATGTAGCGGAATCGCTGATGGCTGCCTCACGGCGCGGCGTGCACTGCCGCCTGATGCTGGACTCCGCCGGCAGCGTGGCGTTCTTCCGCAGTCCGTGGGTGGGCATGATGCGCAACGCCGGTATTGATGTAGTCGAGGCATTGCAGGTCAGCCTGTGGCGTGTATTCCTGCGCCGCATGGATTTGCGTCAGCATCGCAAAGTGGTACTGATCGATAACTATATTGCCTATACCGGCAGCATGAACCTGGTGGATCCGCGCTTCTTTAAACAGGATGCTGGCGTGGGTCAATGGATTGATCTGATGGCGCGCATGGAGGGCCCGGTGGCCACCACCATGGGCATCGTCTACGCCTGCGACTGGGAAATCGAAACCGGCAAACGCATTCTGCCGCCAGCGCCGGACGGCAATGTGATGCCGTTTGAGCAGGAGAGCGGTCACACCATTCAGGTGATCGCCTCAGGTCCGGGCTTCCCGGAGGACATGATTCATCAGGCGCTGCTGACGGCGGTGTATTCGGCGCGCGAGCAGCTGATCATGACCACGCCCTACTTCGTGCCGAGCGACGACTTACTGCACGCCATCTGTACCGCCGCGCTGCGTGGCGTTGAGGTGAGCATTGTTGTACCGCGCCACAATGACTCGCTGCTGGTCGGCTGGGCCAGCCGCGCCTTCTTCACTGAACTGCTGGAAGCCGGGGTGAAAATCTATCAGTTTGAAGATGGCCTGTTGCACACCAAGAGCGTGCTGGTGGACGGTCAGCTCAGCCTGGTGGGCACGGTGAACCTGGATATGCGCAGCCTGTGGCTCAACTTCGAGATCACGCTGGTGGTGGATGATGACGGCTTTGGTAGCGATCTCGCCACCGTCCAGGATGATTATATCGCCCGTTCGCGTCTGCTGGACGGCGCGCGCTGGGCAAAACGTGCCTGGTGGCAGCGCATCGTCGAACGACTGTTTTACTTCTTTAGCCCTTTACTGTAAAACGAGCGAAAATATTACCGCCTTAGGGCAAGCAGGAATGACCATGGATTTAAATAATCGCCTTACTGAAGATGAAACGCTGGAACAGGCTTACGATATTTTTCTTGAGCTGGCAGGCGATAACCTCGATCCGGCAGACATCATTCTGTTCAATCTGCAATTTGAAGAGCGCGGCGGCGCCGAGCTGTTTGATCCATCCGAAGACTGGCAGGAACATGTGGATTTCGATCTCAACCCTGACTTCTTCTCAGAAGTGGTGATCGGCCTCGGTGAAGCGGATGGCGAACCGATTACCGATGTGTTCGCGCGCATCCTGCTGTGCCGTGAGAAAGACCACAAGCTGTGTCATATTCTGTGGCGTGAATAAGCCGCAGCGCATAAAAAAACGCCGGGCACTGCCCGGCGTTGTTGTTTATGGCACCGCCCTTATAGCGGATCAACTTTCAGACAGGACACCGCATGGCGGAAACTGCCTTCGAGTAGCGGTCGGGTTTTGGCGCACTCCGGGCCGGCAATCGGGCAGCGGGTGCGGAATACGCAGCCTGATGGCGGATTGATCGGCGACGGCAGTTCCCCTTCCAGCAGCTGAATCTGCTTATTCTTCTCCAGGTCCGGATCAGGAATCGGCACCGCCGACATCAGCGCTTTGGTATACGGATGCTGCGGATCGTTATACACCGCATCATAGGTACCCAGCTCAACCGCGTGGCCGAGATACATCACCAGTACACGATCAGAGATGTGCTTCACCACCGCCAGGTCATGCGCGATGAAGATCAGCGACAGGCCCATTTCATGCTGCAGTTTCTGCAGCAGGTTGACCACCTGCGCCTGAATCGACACGTCGAGCGCCGAGACCGGCTCATCACAGATAATCAGCTTCGGCTCAAGAATCAGCGCACGGGCGATGCCGATACGCTGGCACTGGCCACCGGAGAACTCGTGCGGATAGCGGTTGATGAGGTTCGGCAGCAGACCGACCTTCATCATCATGGTTTTAACCTTATCCTTCACTTCCTGACGCGGCATCTTCGGATAGTAGGTGCGCAGCGGTTCGGCAATGATGTCACCAATGGTCATACGCGGGTTGAGCGAGGCCAGCGGATCCTGGAAGATCATTTGAATGTCGCTGCGCGCCTGACGCCACTCTTCCTGGCTCTGACCCAGCAGATCGCGCCCCAGCCACGCCACGCGCCCGTCGGTGGCTTTCACCAGACCGATAATGGCGCGCGCCAGCGTGGATTTGCCGCAGCCGGATTCACCGACCACGCCGAGGGTTTCGCCTTCATACAGACGCAGACTGACACCATCCACCGCTTTCAGGGTTTTCGGCGGCTGCCAGAACCACTGCTTGCCGTCTTTGATATCGAAATGCACCTTGAGATCGGCGATTTCCAGCAACACTTTTTTCTCTTCAGTTACGGTGCTCATACTAACTCCTCCACCGGTTTGAAGCAGGCGCGCAGGCGCCCTTCGGCAAACGGTTCAAGCGGCGGTGATTTGGCACAAATATCCATGGCATATGCGCAGCGCGGCTGGAACGGACAGCCCTGCGGCAGACGCAACAGGTTGGGCGGGTTGCCGGGAATGGTGGTCAGCGACTCTCCCTCCGCGTCAAGACGCGGCACCGCGCTTAGCAAACCGATCGAATACGGATGGGCCGGCTGGTAGAACACATCGCGCGCACGGCCATACTCCATGGTGCGCCCGGCATACATCACCAGTACCTTGTCACAGATCCCGGCAACAACGCCGAGATCGTGGGTGATCATGATGATGGCGGTGTTAAATTCACGCTTCAGCTCATTCAGCAGCGTCATGATTTGCGCCTGCACGGTGACATCCAGCGCGGTGGTTGGCTCATCGGCAATCAGCAGCTTTGGCCGGCACAGCAGCGCCATGGCGATCATTACGCGCTGACGCATGCCACCGGAAAACTCGTGCGGGAACATCTTCATGCGCTTGCGCGCTTCCGGCATTTTCACCGCGTCCAGCATGCGCACCGACTCTTCAAACGCCTGGGCGCTGCTCATGCCTTTATGCAGTTTCAGCACCTCCATCAGCTGTTCGCCGACGCGCATGTACGGATTGAGCGATGTCATCGGGTCCTGGAAAATCATCGCAATCTGTTCCGCGCGCAGCTTGTTCAGTTTGCTTTCCGGCAGATTGAGGATTTCGCTGCCGTTGAACTGCGCCGAGCCGCCAATGCGACCATTTTTCGCCAGCAGTCCCATCAGTGCAAACGCGGTTTGCGATTTTCCGGAGCCGGATTCACCGACAATGCCCAGCGTTTCACCGGCGCGCAGGGAAAAGTTGAGGTCGTTCACAGCGGTCACGTCGCCGTCGTGAGTACTAAAGGTGACGCGCAGATCTTTAACGTCCAGCAGCAGGTTAGCGTTTCCCGCAGGTGCAGCCGCCAGCGGCTGCTGAGTATCATGATGGGTCATCGGGAAACTCCTTAACGATCTTTCGGGTCGAGGGCGTCACGCAGGCCATCGCCGATAAAGTTGAAACAGAACAACGTCACCACCAGGAAGCCCGCCGGGAACATCAGCAGCCACGGTGATACTTCCATCGAGTTGGCGCCGTCGCTCAACAGCGCGCCCCAGCTGCTCAGTGGCTCCTGGGTGCCGAGGCCAAGGAAACTCAGGAAGGATTCAAACAGGATCATGCTTGGCACCAGCAGCGAGGCATACACCACCACCACGCCCAGCACGTTCGGCACGATGTGGCGCAGCACGATATTGCCGGTAGAAACGCCGCCGACCTGCGCCGCTTCGATGAACTCTTTGCGCTTCAGTCCCAGCGTCTGGCCGCGCACGATACGCGCCATATCCAGCCATGACACCATGCCAATGGCAACGAAGATCAGCAGGATATTGCGACCAAAGAAGGTCACCAGCAGGATGACGAAGAACATAAACGGGAACGAGTTGAGGATTTCCAGAATACGCATCATCACCGAGTCAATCTTGCCGCCGAGGTAGCCGGCCAGCGAACCGTACAGCGTGCCCACCAGCACCGCGATCAGCGCTGAAGCGATGCCGACCATCAGCGAGATACGGCCGCCAATCGCCACGCGCACCAGCAGGTCACGTCCGGAAGAGTCGGTGCCAAACCAGTGCCCTGAGGTGGTGTCCGGCGGTGCAGACATCATCGCCCAGTCGGTATCATCATATTTGAACTGCGCCAGCATCGGGGCGAACACCACGAACAGCGCAATCACCAGCAGCACCAGCAGGCTGATAAGGGCCGCACGGTTATGAATAAAGCGGCGACGTGCGTCCTGCCACAGGCTGCGCCCTTCCACTTCCAGCTTTTCGCTGAACGCGTCCAGAGCTTCGCTATTTTTCTTACTTAACATCATGAGCGAGCTCCACCATCAGTAACGAATTTTCGGATCGATAACGGCGTACAGCACGTCAACGATCGCGTTGAACAGGATAGTCAGCACGCCGACCAGAATGGTCAGGCTCATCACCAGCGAGTAGTCACGGTTCAGTGCGCCGTTGACGAACAGCTGACCGATGCCCGGCAGACCGTAAATTGATTCGATTACCATCGAACCGGTGATGATGCCAACAAACGCCGGCCCCATATAGGAGAGCACCGGCAGCAGCGCCGGCTTCAGCGCGTGGCGCAGCACGATACGGCGCAGCGGCAGCCCTTTCGCACGCGCGGTGCGGATGAAGTTGGAGTGCATCACTTCAATCATCGAGCCGCGGGTGATACGGGCGATACTGGCGATGTAAGCCAGTGACAGCGCCACCATCGGCAGCAGCATGTAGTTCCACTGGCCGCCATTCCAGCCGCCGCCTGGCAGCCAGCGTAGGGTGATGGCAAAGATCAGTACCAGCAGCGGTGCCACCACGAAGCTGGGAATGACCACCCCGGTCATCGCCACCCCCATGACCGCATAATCCCACAAACTGTTTTGCTTCAGCGCGGCGATAACCCCCGCCGTGACGCCCAGCACCACCGCAAGGAAGAAGGCTGCCAGCCCCAGTTTGGCCGATACCGGAAACGCATGACCGACCAGGTAGTTAACCGAGTAGTCTTTATATTTAAACGACGGCCCGAAATCACCGTGTGCCAGCTGCACCAGGTAGCTGAGATACTGTTTGCCGATCGGATCGTTGAGATGATATTTGGCCTCAATGTTGGCCATGACTTCCGGCGCCAGCGCACGCTCGCCGGTGAACGGACTGCCGGGTGCCAGTCGCATCATAAAGAAGGAGATGGTGATCAGAATGAATAGCGTCGGGATGGCTTCAAGGAGCCGACGCAGGATGAATTTTAACATTGCCGTACCTACCAGGCTGTTGCTTCACAAAGTCAAAAAGGCGGCGCCGCAGCACCGCCACTGTCGATAGCCTGAGTGCTATTAATGCTTAATGATGTACAGGTTCTTATCCAGGGTTTTATCCAGCGGATCGTTGCCGGTGTAGCCGCCAACGTACGGTTTCACCAGACGCGCGTTCACGTAGTAGTAAACCGGCACGATGGTGCTGTCTTTATCCAGGATCTGCTCTGCTTTCTGATAATCGGCCACGCGCGCTTTGTCATCCGCCGCTTTCACCGCATCGTGAATCACTTTGTCGAAGTCCGCGCTCTTATAGTGCGAGGTGTTACTGCTGCTGTCCGACAACATGATGTTCAGGAAGGAAGTCGGTTCGTTATAGTCGGCACACCATGCCGCGCGGGAGACATCGAAGTTGCCCTGATGACGGGTATCCAGGAAGGTTTTCCACTCCTGGTTTTCCAGCTTAATGTTGACGCCGATGTTCTTTTTCCAGATGGACGAGGCGGCAATCGCCAGTTTTTTGTGCAGATCGGAGGTGTTGTACAGCAGATTGAAGGTCAGCGGTTTGTCAGCGGTATAACCGGCTTCGGCCAGCAGTTTCTTCGCTTCTTCGTTACGCTTGTTCTGATCCCACTTGTACCAGTCCGGCGGCAGCAGTTCCATGCCGTCAGTGGCTGGCGGTGTGAAGCTGTAGGCCGGCTGTTGACCCTGCGCCAGCACTTTGTTCACCATGATGTCGCGATCCAGACCCAGCTTCAGCGCGGTACGCACGCGGACATCGGTAAACGGTGCTTTCTGGTTGTTGATTTCATAGTAGTAGGTGCACAGATACGGTTTCACCATCAGCTCTTTACCGTTATCACGCTGCAGTTTTTTAAACAGCTCGATCGGCATGTTGTTGTAAGTGATGTCGCTGCCGTTCTCAGAGAAATAACGGTTCACATCGCTGACTTCGGAGTTGATTGGCAGGAAGGTGACTTTATTCAGTACGGTATGTTCGTTGTCCCAGTATTCCGGGTTACGCACCAGCGTCACGCGTTCGTTGATCACGTGAGATTCCAGTTTAAATGCACCGTTGCCGACCCAGTTCTGCGGCTGCGTCCACTGGTCGCCAAACTTCTCAATGGCGGGCTTATACACCGGTGACATCACCGCGTTGATCAGCAGCTTATCGAAGTACGGTACCGGCTCGCTCAGCGTCACTTCCAGCGTGTGGTCATCCAGTGCTTTCACGCCAAGATCGGAGGTCGGTTTTTTACCGGCGATGATGTCATCCACGTTGAGGATGTGGCCATACTGCGGGTAGCTCGCATAAGGCGAGGCGGTTTTTGGATCGACCAGACGCTGCCAGCTGTAGACGAAGTCCTGCGCGGTGACCGGCTCGCCGTTTGACCATTTGGCATTTTTACGCAGATGGAAGGTCCAGACTTTGTAGTCTTTGTTTTCCCAGCTTTCCGCGACGCCCGGAACCGGCTTGCCGTTGCTGTCGCTCACGATCAGACCTTCATACAGGTCACGGGCGATATTATCTTCCGGCACGCCTTCAATTTTGTGCGGATCCAGCGACTGCACTTCATCGCCATTGCCGCGCACCAGTTCCTGTTTCGCTGCCAATTCGGTACCCGCCGGTACGTTGGCCGCCAGTGCAGCATTCCCTGCCAGCGCGCCGATGGCCGCCAGTACGCCTGCGGCGATCAGGCTTTTTTTCGTGATGTTGTTCATTATTACGCTCCAGTTTTATTATCGTCACCGGGTCGGCTGACCGCCCGGCGTACCCCGTTTCCGGGAGATCTCCGCCTGTCTGCGCGAAGATCACTACCACCCTGCAGGGTTACCACGGCAACGTGACGCCCGACTGTAGCGCCAGATCGTCACATTACTCAATGTTTCTTTATGTAATAGTATTTCAGCGCCAGCATATCCTGCGGATCTTTGCCGCTGAAACCGCCCACCCACGGCTTCACCAGCCGCACGCTAACGCGGTAGTAAACCGGGATGATCGGTGAATCCTGATCCAGCTGTTGTTCCGCCTGCTGATAGAGTTGCGCGCGCTGCGCGTCATCAGCGGTGTTGAGCGTTTGCGCCATCAGCGCATCAAATGCGGCGCTGTGATAAAACGCGGTGTTGATGGAGGAGCCACTCAGCAGCAGATTGAGGAAGCTGGATGGCTCGTTGTAATCCGCACACCAGGTGGCGCGCACCACGTCAAACTGTGCCTGATGACGGGTCTCCAGTAGCGTTTTCCACTCCTGATTTTGCAGCGTGACCTGCGCACCGAGATTCTTTTGCCACATCGAGGCAGCCGCGATCGCCTGACGCTTGTTCTGTTCTGAGGTGTTATACAGCAGGGTAAAACGCAGCGGATGCTGGGCATTGAAGCCAGCTTCCGCCAGCAATTGCTTCGCTGCCGCGTTACGTTGCGCCTGCGTCTGCTGCGCCCACGCTGGCGTATTGAGAGCAATACCGTGAATAAAGGGCGGCGTCAGGCCGTAGGCCGGGATCTGTCCCTGCCCCATAATTTTCTGCGCGATGATGTCGCGGTCGAGCGTTAACTTCAGCGCGTTGCGTACGCGAACGTCGTCAAACGGCGCTTTCTTGTTATTGATTTCGTAATAGAAGGTGCACAGCAGCGGGCTGACTTTTACTTCATCTCCAAGCGCCTGCTGCAGTTTTTTGAACATATCGGGCGGCACCACGCTGTTGGTCATGTCGGTGCCGCCACTGCGATAGCGGTTTATATCGCTATTCTCAGAGGTGAGTGCCAGAAATACGCCTTCGTCCAGCGTGGTATGGGCATTGTCCCAGTAGTGCGGATTACGCTTCACCACAATCTGCTCATTCACCACCCAGTCCGCCAGCGTGTAAGCGCCATTACCCACGTAGTGCTGCGGCTGTGTCCAGGCATCGCCCCACTGCTCTACCGCCGGACGATACACCGGTTTCATCGAAGTATGAGCCAGCATATCAACAAAATACGGTACCGGTTCAGAGAGCGTAACCTGCAAATGATGGTCGTCCAGCGCTTTCACGCCCAGCTGGGAAGGCGCAGCTTTACCAGCCAGAATGGCATCAATGTTGCTGATGTGCGCAGCCTGCAAATAGCTGGCGTACGGCGAGGCGGTGCGCGGATCGGCCAGACGCTGCCAGCTGTAGACAAAGTCCTGCGCGGTGACCGGCTCACCATTGCTCCAGCGGGCGTCTTTACGCAGCGTGAACGTCCAGATGCGGCCCTGCTGATTTTGCCACTGCTGCGCCACGCCGGGCACCAGTTGACCATTGTTGTCGGTCTCAACCAGTCCTTCCAGCAGATTGCGAATCACATTGGATTCCGGCACGCCCTCGACTTTTTGTGGATCAAGCGAGGACACTTCGCTGCCATTGTTAATAACGATGCGTTGCGTATCCGCTAATGACGTCCCGGCTGGGATCTCAGCGGCCTGACTTTGCGCCAGCGCACTGGAGAGGCAAAGCGCCAGAAACGTGCGCGCTACCGTTTTCGCTACCATGCTTTTCATCAACCAATATCAACCTTCAACATAAACCTGATAGCAGTAAGCAAGAAGCGTACACATTTGTTGCTAGCAGATAAAAAATTTTGCGGTGAGCCGAAAATTATCAGAAGCGTTGCCCGCACGCCAAAGCTAAACCACAAAAATGTTAGCTGATTCTCTTTTATCACGTTGCCGCGCACAGGAAAAGTGTTAATTCTTGAGCAGAATTATCGATTAATCCACTGATAAATAATGAATTTCAGCCTGATTTGCACGTTAATTATTCGTTAATCAACTAGCTTTATAATATTTACGAATATTGCTGCTTTTAATGCTGAAGCCCGGATATTTATTCAGATTTACAGCGCAAGCTATAGAATGATACTGCGGATGATTTAGAGAGTAGCGGGATATACTGTGACGATTATCACAGTATTTTGCCGCCTGGACTAAGGGCGGGATAACACCAGTAGTAAAACTGATGAGGTTA
This sequence comes from gamma proteobacterium symbiont of Axiagastus rosmarus, assembly GCF_059730925.1. Lineage (NCBI taxonomy): Bacteria > Pseudomonadati > Pseudomonadota > Gammaproteobacteria > gamma proteobacterium symbiont of Axiagastus rosmarus. The sequence goes on along the minus strand of NZ_AP035925.1, from coordinate 1,970,558 downwards.
AGCCGATATTAAGCGCGACAAATAAAATCACTATAATGGTGCAATATTTCGTTTAATTGCACCATTCTGGTTCATAAAGCGCTTAGCGATAAAAAATAACCGCCGTTAATTCAGTAATCCTGGAAACAGGGCTTTCATTCCGGTCACGACAAACTCAATGCCCAGCGCCATGAGCAGCAGCCCCATGATACGCGTAATGACGTTGATACCGGTTTGTCCCAATACGCGCACCATCAGCGGTGCGGCCCGGAACAATAACCAGCAGCAGAAGGCAAATATCGCAATCGCCAGGGTAAAGCCAAGCAGATTTGGCCAGCTGTGATAACGCGAGCTCCAGACAATGGTCGAGCTGATCGCGCCCGGCCCTGCCATCAGCGGCAGCGCCAGCGGCACCACGCCGATGCTTTCACGAATCGCCGTTTCTGACTTCTCCTGCTTGTTCTGTTTGTCTTCACCCAGCTTGCCGCTGATCATCGACATAGCGATGGTGACCACCAGAATGCCACCGGCGATGCGGAAAGAGTCAATCGAGATACCAAACAGATGCAGGATACCGTCGCCAAGAAACAGCGAGGTCCAGAGGATAATCGCCACCGCCAGGTTCGCGGTCAGGTTAGTTTTATTGCGCTCCGCCACCGCCTGGTAGCTGGTCATGCTGATAAATACCGGAATAATGCCGACCGGGTTAACCAGCGCGAACAAACCCACAAAAAATTTAATGTAGCCAGAAAGATCGAGTAGCGCAGGGGTCACGGTGGGCTCCAGGTGATGGCGAAAAAAATCGCGCTTAATGTAGTGCAAAAGCCTGGCGAAACACCAGAGGCTAACGCAGAAATAAATGCTGCACTTAAAGCACTATCCCAGTTTATTCCGCTACTGTTAGCGCGATGTTATCGGCCTGCAGCGGGTCAGATCGGCTTCTGTAGCCGTCGACGCTAACTTTACTTGCAAAAGTGAGCGCTGAAAGGTGTCAGCTGATAGTTAAATTGATCTGCATCATAAATTGCCTACCCCATCAGGGGTAATCTTAGCCCATCGGAACTCAACCCAGTGACACAGGTCATCCTGGCGGAAAAACCTTTTTAGTAAGCAACGGCACGGGCATCGCCATCCTTAGCTATCCATAAGCGTAACGAGACTATACTTCTGGATTCAGGCTTGTTTACTAAAAAAGTTTAACTTCCTTAGGAGAGTATTATGGCCGTTACTAATGTTGCCGAGCTTAACGCACTGGTAGAACGTGTTAAAAAGGCACAGCGCGAATACGCCAATTTTAGTCAGGAACAAGTTGATACCATTTTCCGTGCGGCCGCCCTCGCCGCTGCCGATGCCCGTATCCCTCTCGCCAAAATGGCCGTTGCCGAATCCGGCATGGGTATCGTTGAAGATAAAGTCATCAAAAACCACTTCGCTTCCGAATATATCTATAACGCTTACAAAGACGAAAAAACCTGTGGCGTGCTGGACACCGATGATACCTTTGGCACCATCACCATCGCTGAGCCGATTGGCCTGATTTGTGGCATCGTGCCCACCACCAACCCGACCTCTACCGCCATCTTCAAAGCCCTGATTAGCCTTAAAACCCGTAACGGTATCATCTTCTCTCCTCATCCACGAGCCAAAGATGCCACCAATAAAGCGGCTGACATCGTACTGCAGGCTGCTATCGCGGCCGGTGCGCCAAAAGACATTATTGGCTGGATTGATGCGCCATCGGTTGAGCTCTCTAACCAGCTGATGCATCACCCGGATATCAACCTGATTCTCGCCACCGGTGGTCCGGGCATGGTGAAAGCGGCTTACAGCTCCGGCAAACCAGCGATTGGTGTGGGCGCGGGTAACACCCCGGTGGTGATTGACGAAACGGCCGATATCAAACGCGCGGTTGCTTCGATCCTGATGTCAAAAACCTTCGACAACGGCGTGATTTGCGCGTCTGAACAGTCAGTGATTGTCGTGGATTCTGTCTATGATGCCGTGCGTGAGCGCTTCGCCAGCCACGGTGGCTACCTGCTCCAGGGCAAAGAGCTGAAAGCGGTGCAGGATATCATCCTGAAAAATGGCGCGCTGAACGCGGCGATTGTCGGTCAGCCGGCTTACAAAATTGCTGAACTGGCAGGGATTAGCGTGCCGGTGAGCACCAAAATTCTGATTGGTGAAGTGAAACTGGTGGATGAGTCTGAGCCATTCGCCCATGAGAAGCTCTCGCCAACGCTGGCCATGTACCGCGCGAAAGATTATTACGATGCGGTGGATAAAGCAGAAAAACTGGTGGCAATGGGCGGTATCGGCCACACCTCCTGTCTTTACACCGACCAGGATAACCAGCGCGAGCGCGTTAACTTCTTCGGCGACAAAATGAAAACCGCGCGCATCCTGATCAACACCCCGGCTTCACAGGGCGGGATCGGTGACCTGTATAACTTCAAGCTGGCCCCTTCACTCACGCTGGGCTGCGGTTCATGGGGTGGTAACTCTATCTCTGAAAACGTGGGTCCAAAACACCTGATCAACAAGAAAACCGTGGCCAAGCGAGCTGAAAATATGTTGTGGCATAAACTTCCGAAGTCTATCTACTTCCGCCGCGGTTCTCTGCCAATTGCGCTGGAAGAAGTGGCGACTGACGGTGCAAAACGCGCCTTTATCGTCACCGACCGCTTCCTGTTCAACAACGGTTATGCTGACCAGGTCACCCGCGTGCTGAAATCACACGGAATCGAAACCGAAGTGTTCTTTGAAGTAGAAGCAGACCCAACGCTGAGCATCGTGCGTAAAGGTGCCGAGCAGATGAACAGCTTCAAACCTGACGTGATCATTGCCCTGGGCGGGGGTTCACCGATGGATGCGGCTAAGATTATGTGGGTGATGTACGAGCATCCGGAAACCCATTTTGAAGAACTGGCGCTGCGCTTTATGGACATCCGTAAACGTATCTACAAGTTCCCGAAAATGGGTGTCAAAGCGCGCATGGTGGCCATCACTACCACTTCCGGTACCGGTTCAGAAGTTACCCCGTTTGCGGTAGTCACCGACGATGCCACCGGCCAGAAATATCCGCTGGCAGACTATGCCCTGACGCCGGATATGGCGATTGTCGATGCCAACCTGGTGATGGAGATGCCGCGTTCACTGTGCGCCTTTGGTGGTCTGGATGCCGTCACCCATGCGCTGGAAGCCTACGTATCGGTACTGGCTAACGAATACTCCGATGGTCAGGCGCTGCAGGCACTGAAGCTGCTGAAAGAGAATCTGCCTGCCAGCTACCGCGACGGCGCGAAAAATCCTGTGGCGCGTGAGCGTGTTCATAATGCGGCGACCATTGCCGGTATCGCTTTCGCCAACGCCTTCCTCGGCGTGTGTCACTCCATGGCGCATAAACTGGGCTCTGAGTTCCACATTCCACACGGTCTGGCCAACGCCCTGCTGATTTGTAACGTGATTCGCTACAACGCGAATGATAATCCAACCAAGCAGACTGCCTTCAGCCAGTACGACCGTCCGCAGGCACGCCGCCGCTATGCTGAGATTGCTGACCATCTCGGTCTGAGCGCTGCCGGTGACCGTACCGCGCAGAAAATTGAAAAACTGCTGGCATGGCTGGAAGAGATGAAAACTCAGCTGGGTATCCCAACCTCTATCCGCGAAGCGGGCGTGCAGGAAGCTGACTTCCTGGCGAAAGTCGACAAGCTGGCGGATGATGCGTTCGATGACCAGTGTACCGGTGCTAACCCACGCTATCCGCTGATTGCTGAACTGAAACAAATCATGCTGGATACCTTCTATGGACGTGAGTTCTCAGAAGCAGATAACAGTGTTGCTGCTGAGGGTGAAGCTAAAGCCGTTAAGAGTGAGAAGAAAACCAAGAAGGCCTGATTGGCCTGATACAAAAAAACCCGCTGCGGCGGGTTTTTTTATGCTGCGGCTATTCAGGCGTGAGGCAGTTGTGAACCGTAAATGGCGTTTAGCGAGCCGTCATTTATCGCCTGTTTATAGTGCTTGCGGCACACAGAGATATAACGCTCATTACCACCGATCACCACCTGCTCCCCTTCGCTGAACGGTTTACCCTTAGCATCCAGTCGTAACACCATGCTGGCTTTGCGTCCACAGTGACACACGGTTTTCAATTCCACCAGCTTATCGGCCCAGGCCAGTAAATACTGACTGCCGGTAAATAACTCACCGCGAAAGTCGGTACGCAGACCATAACACAGCACCGGAATATCCAGATTATCTACCACGTCCGACAGGGCTTTCACCTGCTCCCGCGTCAGAAACTGGCTCTCATCCACCAGTACACAGTGAACCGTCTGCTTCGCGTGCTGTTCCGCAATTTCACTTTCCAGGTTGGTCTGCGCGTTATATAAAAAAGCCGGAGACGAAAGACCAATACGCGAGCTGACTTTTCCGGCGCCGAAGCGGTCGTCAATTTCCGCGGTATACACCAGCGTACGCATGCCGCGCTCATGGTAATTGTAGGAAGACTGCAGCAATGCGGTGGATTTTCCCGCGTTCATCGCTGAGTAATAAAAATAGAGTTGCGCCATAAATGTCTCTTGTCACTGCCCGAAACTGTTGCGCGTGAGTCTATCATAAAGCTGCTGCACTGTTGCGATGCATTATTTTTATCAACTGCTCAAATTAACGTCATCGTCATAGATCAGCAGCATCGTTATCAACATTTCGCACGTTATGTCAAAGCCGTGATCATGCAGCAATTTTATTCAGTATTATTATCGCTGATGCCCGGGCGAAAGGCGCACAGCGGTATTTATCCCTGCAAAACCTGTGCTATCAAATCTATAAAAAGAATAATAAATAGCGCCTTAAAAAGCTTAACAACATTAACTTTACGTTTTGCTTTTTAATCTGGCTATTGCAGTTATTTTTCACCGCCACTATTATGAGGCGGCAGAACAACTCCATTTATTATATTTTGAGATTAGGACAATGAGCGAAGCACTTAAAATTCTTAATAATATCCGTACATTGCGCGCGCAGGCTCGGGAATGCTCTCTGGAAACACTGGAAGAGATGCTGGAAAAACTTGAGGTTGTGGTGAATGAACGTCGTGAAGAAGAATCTCTTGCCCAGGCGGAAAATGCCGAGCGCAGCCGTAAGCTGGAACAATATCGTGAAATGCTGATGGCAGACGGTATTGATCCAAACGAACTGCTGCAGGCATTAGCTGAAACCAAAGCGCCAGGTAAAGCCAAACGCGCGGCACGTCCGGCGAAGTATGGTTACGTCGACGAGAACGGTGAGAACCGTACCTGGACCGGCCAGGGACGTACGCCAGCCGTGATTAAAAAAGCGATTGAAGAACAAGGTAAACAACTGGACGATTTCCTGCTGTAAGGAACCAGTGCTTCGCAGCATGCCAGCCCTGGCGCTGTGCTCTGTTTTACACCGGGTAAGAAAAAAGGAAGCCGCTGGCTTCCTTTTTTTATCGCGACTTATTGCTGATAGAAGTCGCGGTACCAGTCAACAAAACGCTGCACGCCCTGCTCTACGCTGGTCTGCGGGCGGAAATTTATCGCGTCATACAGCGGCTGGGTGTCTGCACTGGTGCCTAATACATCGCCGGGCTGCATCGGCAGCATATTTTTCTTCGCCTCAATCCCCAGCGCTTTTTCCAGCGACTCAATGTAAGTCATCAGGCTGGTAGGCTGACTATTGCCAATATTGTACACGCGATACGGCGCCGAACTGGTGGCAGGCGAGCCGTTTTCCACCGTCCAGTTTTCATCTGCCTGCGGAATCACGTCCTGCAAACGCACAATCGCTTCGGCAATATCATCAATATAGGTGAAGTCACGTGTCATCTGGCCGCGGTTATACACATCAATCGCGTCACCGGCCAGCATCGCGCGGGTGAACTTAAACAGCGCCATATCCGGACGGCCCCACGGACCATAAACGGTAAAGAAGCGCAATCCGGTGGAAGGTAATTGGTAAAGGTGTGAATAGGTATGCGACATTAATTCGTTGGCTTTTTTCGTCGCAGCATAAAGTGATACCGGATGATCAACCGAATCATCCGTGGAGAACGGCATTTTACGGTTCAGGCCATAAACCGAACTCGATGAAGCATACAGCAGGTGGCCAATCTTATGATGACGGCAACCTTCCAGAATATTTAAGTGACCAATCAGGTTGGCATCAGCGTAGGCGTGCGGATTCTCGATGGAATAGCGAACCCCTGCCTGTGCGCCTAAATGGATCACGCGCGCAAAAGCATGCTGTTCAAACAGGGAAGAAATGGCCTGGCGATCCGCCAGGTCCATTTTAAGGAAAGTAAACGCGGGATGTGCGGTAATCTGGTCGAGGCGCGCCTGTTTCAGGCTGACATCGTAGTAATCATTCAGGTTATCGATACCAACAACCTGGTGACCGGCAGCCAGCAAACGCTGACTAACGTGAAAACCAATAAATCCTGCCGCGCCGGTGACCAGAAAATTCATACATCCCTCATTTATTACACAATTTGAATAGACGCTCCGCGGCCGATTGCATAATAAACGAAACCGCGTTTGCTGATACGCTCCGGATCATACAGGTTACGACCATCAAAAATCACGGGTTGTTTTAACGAGGATTTAATCACGTCGAAATCCGGAGCACGGAAGTTCTGCCACTCGGTGCAGATCACCAGACCATCGGCGCCCTGCAGCGCAGCTTCTTTAGTGCCGCACAGCTTCAGATCGTCACGATGACCGTAGATGCGCTGGGCTTCTTCCATCGCTTCCGGATCAAACGCCTGCACCGTTGCGCCTGCCTGCCACAGTGCTTCCATCAGCACACGGCTTGAGGCTTCACGCATGTCGTCGGTGTTCGGTTTGAACGCCAGCCCCCACAGCGCAAACGTCTTGCCACGCAGATCGTCGCCAAAGTGACGTTTAATAAACGTCGGCAGCTTGTTCTTCTGCGAATCGTTGACGTCTTCTACCGCCTGCAACAGGCGCGGGGTGTAGCCGATTGACTCTGCAGTGCGAATCAGCGCCTGCACGTCTTTCGGGAAGCAGGAACCGCCGTAACCACAGCCCGGATAAATAAAGTGATAACCGATGCGTGAATCAGAACCGATGCCCTGACGTACTTTTTCCACGTCAGCACCCAGGCGTTCCGCAAGGTTGGAAATCTCGTTCATGAAGCTGATTTTGGTCGCCAGCATGCAGTTAGCTGCATATTTGGTCAGCTCTGCACTGCGGATATCCATCAGAATCATGCGATCGTGATTACGGTTAAACGGTTCGTACAGTTCACGCAGCAGTTCGACCACTTCATCATTATCGGTGCCCACCACGATACGTTCCGGACGCATGCAATCGTTAACTGCGGCGCCCTCTTTCAGGAACTCCGGGTTGGAGACCACATCGAACGCAATATTGGCATCACGCTGCTTCAGCGTTTCGCTCATCACCGCGCGCACGCGGTCAGCGGTGCCTACCGGTACGGTAGATTTGTCGATGACGACTTTGTGATCGTTCATGTGCTGCGCAATAGTACGCGCAACCGCAGTCACATATTTCAGGTCGGCAGAGCCATCCTCATCCGGCGGCGTGCCCACAGCAATAAACTGCATTACGCCATGGTTTACGCCCTCTTCTGCGTTGGTACTGAATTTCAGACGCCCCGCTTCATAGTTAGACATAACCAGCGGCGTCAGGCCCGGTTCAAAAATTGGGATGATGCCCTTTTTCAGGCTTTCGACTTTCTTTTCGTCGACATCAATACAGAGAACGTCATGTCCGACTTCGGCCAACACCGCAGCCTGAACCAGACCGACATAGCCGATACCAAATACAGTGACTTTCATTGAATTATCCTGTGCTTAATGAATTACTTTTTGTTGCCTGCAACGCCGTCGAGCCACTGAGCGAAATCTTTGCCCAGTACCGGATGACGCACGCCATACTCAACAAAAGCTTGCATATAACCCAGTTTGTTACCGCAGTCGTGGCTCACGCCGGTCAGGTGGTAAGCTTCTACGGTCTCTTTTTCCATCAGCATGGCGATGGAGTCGGTCAGCTGCACTTCGCCGCCGGCACCCGGAGGGGTTTTCGCCAGCAGAGGCCAGATGTCCGCAGACAGCACGTAACGACCGACTACCGCCAGGTTAGATGGCGCTTCCGAGGCTTTTGGCTTCTCAACCACGCCCACCATCGGTGCGCTCTGGCCCGGTGCCAGCTCTGCGCCCTGGCAGTCAACCACGCCGTAAGCGGTGACATCGGCAACTGGCTCAACCATGATCTGGCTGCGACCGCTCTCTTCGAAGCGCGTCAGCATTTCTGCCAGGTTATCTTTGGTTGGGTTAGATTCGTACTCATCAATAATCACGTCTGGCAGAATCACCGCGACTGGCTCATCACCGACCAGCGGATGAGCACACATCACGGCGTGACCGAGGCCCTTGGCGATACCCTGACGTACCTGCATGATGGTGACGTGTGGCGGGCAGATTGACTGGATTTCATCCAGCAGCTGACGCTTCACGCGTTTTTCCAGCATCGCTTCCAGTTCGAAACTGGTATCAAAATGGTTTTCGATGGAGTTTTTAGAGGAGTGCGTAACCAGCACGATCTCATTAATACCCGCAGCAATACACTCGTTCACGACATACTGGATCAACGGCTTATCGACCAGCGGTAACATCTCTTTTGGAATAGCTTTGGTGGCAGGCAGCATACGCGTACCCAGACCTGCAACCGGGATTACCGCTTTTTTTACTTTAGACTTATAGGCAGACATCAAATACCTCTCTTAATAGGCCGTTCAAGTTAATACTTGATATGTCGGTTTAAAAACGAAATGAGTATATCAGTTAGTGTCAGACGGATTTATCCTGGATGGAGTTAATCCGCGGAATTTAAGACTATTACCCAAGTGTAAAGCTAAGCTTTGGCCCTGTCTTTAACCCGCGGAAAATATAAATCTGAGTGGCTATTCTTCGGACGATAACATCAGGCGAAGCCGGCCGCCGGCTCCCCAGACGTGACATTGCCAGGCATCGGCGCGCTGGCTGATTTGATTAAGATGGGTGCTGCCCATAGTGCCAAGCGGCACACCGTTACTGAGCTGGATTTGCTGAGTATTGATGTGCAGCGTGGCATTCAGACCGGCTGAGACCAGAATCAGATTTTTCAACTGACGATGATAGTAGCCCACCAGCAGCGGGAACTGACCGTTCAGGTTGGCCTGACGCAACAGCATATTCACCTGGCGCAGCAGACCATTGAGTTCCGGCAGACGCTGTTTTTGCCCGGACAGTTGCTCCTGCAATAAACCGTTAAACAGTGCTCTGAGCAATAATGCAGCCAGCACGCCGTTGTCGCCGGCACGCGTTACGTCCAGGCAATAAAACGCCAGATCTTTGTCCGACAGCGCGGCGATATCCAGCACCAGCCCCGGCTGTTCCGCCATGGTGAGTTGACGATAGTTTATGCGGCAGCTGGCGATGGTTTGCTGGACTGGCGGTTGCAGCTGTTTGAGCAGCTTGGCGGCAGCGAGCGGATCGCGCACCAGGGCATCCCAGTCCTGAAAGAGCTGTTCATCTTCTTCCACTTTCGAGGTGAACATCGAAGGATAGAGGCACTCAAACACCGCTTCACGGAAACGTTCCAGGTTTTTTAGCGGCTTGAGCAGCACATCCTGCACGCCAAGGCGCAGCACGTGGGCAATATCGGCCATGTTCTGCGTGGCGGAGATGATCAGGATGGGCACGCTATTACCGCGTGTACGAATTCGCTCGACAAACTCAATACCGCCCATGCGCGGCATTTCCAGATCGCAAATGACCAGGTCCACCGACTGCGCGGCGAGTAAATTCAGGCCGTCGAGTCCGTCGCCCGCTTCGAACGTGCTGGCTCCAAGGCCAGTTAACAATGTGTCCAGCAATGAACGGAAAACGACCTCATCTTCGACAATGAGTATCTTTTTGCCGATTAGCGGTTTTTCCATTCTCTCCCCCTGCGTACCAGATATTTCAATAGTGGTTCATAAAACGCCGTTGCGCCTTTCAGAATTGGCTGAAGTCACAACCCCCGTGAATGAACAACTGATTATCTGCTACGGACCAGCGGTAATAGTTCATCCATTTTTTTCTCCACGGCGGCCTTGCCTGCCGCAATGGCCTCTTCAGCCCGATGAAAGTCCAGCGTTGAAATCTGCGGACAAAAAGGCTGAATCAGCACATCCGGCGGATCGCCTGCCATACGGTTACGTTTCAGGCGATTTTCCAATACCTGGATTGACGTTGACATAATTTCCATCGCGCCTGGAGACTGGCTGGCGCGCCGATGGGTTAACCCCATCAGACGCTGGCGCAGTTTTTTGCCCCAGCTCAGTGCTTCTGCCGCTGCCGCTTCTTCACCGCTCTGCGGCGTGACCGACAGCAGATCCTGCTGCATCAGGTGCGCATCATGTTGCAGGTCAACGGCAATCACAATGTCAGCGCCCAGCGCGCGGGTCAGCGAAATCGGCACCGGATTGACCACCGCACCATCCACCAGCCAATAACCATTGTAGCCAACCGGAGGCAATAAGCCTGGCATACTACATGAAGCACGCACCGCCTGGTGCAAATCCCCTTCAGTTAGCCACAGCTCGCGTCCGGTGCTGAGGTTGGTTGCCACCACGCCAAAGCGCTTATCCGCGTCTTCGATGAGCTCGTTAGGGATCAGCTGACGGATATGGCTAAACACCCGGTCGCCGCGCAGCAGGCCGCCACGCTGCCATGAGAGATCCATCAGACGGATAACATCCCAGTAGCGAAATGCGCTGACCCACTTCTCCATTAACGCCAGCCGGCCGTTGACGTAGGCAGAACCCACCAGTGCGCCGACGGAACAGCCGGCGACGACATCCACCTCAATACCGGCGCGCTCCAGCGCGTTAATGACACCGATATGCGCCCAGCCTTTGGCAGCGCCCGATCCCAGGGCCAGCCCAATCCTGACTTTTCTCATCTCACCTCGTGATCAACCTGATGCGTAGCTTCACGCTGGCCAGTCGGCTAACATAGCGCACACTTTCATTAACTTTAATCACTCTCAGGAGATGATGTGTCCGAAAAGTGCCCCTGCTGCAGCGGAGAGCAGTATAGCCTATGTTGTCAGCCCTTTCTGAACGGGCAACAAACGCCACAGCGCGCTGAACAGTTAATGCGCTCGCGTTACAGCGCTTACGTTAAGCAAAACGCCGCCTGGCTGGTAGAAACCTGGCATCCCAGCCAGCGCGTGGCCGGACTGGAGACGCTATTATCCGAAAGTTTCGCCACCACAGAATGGCTTGGCCTGAATGTAACCCGTTGTAATCACGGAAGCCATGAGAATGAAGCCTTCGTGACTTTTTTTGCGCGTTATCTCGAAAAAGGCCGTACCTGCAGCCTGTATGAATGTTCACGCTTTCTTCGCGAGGATCAACGCTGGTACTATGTCGACGGAACGACGCCGGAGTTAGGGCGTAACGATCGCTGTCCTTGTGGCTCCGATAAAAAATACAAAAAATGTTGTGGCTAATCTGGACAGATGCCCAACAGCTTCACTATTCATCGCTTTGACAGGACTCTGATCGAGATGCAAGCGCAAACCATGCAACGAAAAGTTTTACGGACCATTTGCCCCGATGCCAAAGGTCTGATCGCCAAGATCACCAACATTTGCTACAAGCACGAACTGAACATTGTGCAGAACAATGAGTTCGTCGATCACCGTACCGGGCGCTTTTTCATGCGCACAGAGCTGGAAGGCATTTTCAACGACAACACGCTGCTGGCTGACCTCGACAGCGCGCTGCCGACCGGTTCGGTACGTGAACTGCACAGCGCCGGACGTCGCCGCGTAGTGATTCTGGTCACCAAAGAGGCGCATTGCCTGGGCGATCTGCTGATGAAGAGCGCCTTTGGTGGTCTGGACATGGAAATCGCCGCCGTCATTGGTAACCATGAAACGCTGCGTTCGCTGGTCGAGCGTTTTGACATCCCGTTCGTGCTGGTCAGCCATGAAGGCCTGACGCGCGAAGAGCACGATAACCGCATGGCGGATGAGATCGATCGCTATCAGCCGGATTACGTGGTGCTGGCGAAATACATGCGCGTGCTGACGCCGGCGTTTGTGCAGCGTTATCCCAACCAGATCATCAATATTCACCACTCGTTCCTGCCAGCCTTTATTGGCGCCCGTCCTTATCATCAGGCCTATGAGCGCGGCGTGAAGATCATCGGTGCCACAGCGCACTACGTGAACGACAACCTGGATGAAGGCCCGATCATCATGCAGGACGTGATTAACGTCGATCACAGCTATACCGCTGAAGAGATGATGCGTGCCGGACGCGACGTGGAAAAGAATGTACTAAGCCGCGCGCTGTATAAAGTGCTGGGCCAGCGCGTGTTTGTTTACGGCAACCGCACGATCATTCTTTAACCACTGCGGCGCTGATTTGCGCAACTCTTCAGCGCCGCGCGTAAAAAGTGGGCAAACGATTGAGTTTTTTACTGTGGGCGCTTTACAGACTGAACGCATTTGGTATGATGCGCCCCGCTTTCAGGCATAAAGATTCAGGCCAGTGGCGGGATTCCCGAGCGGCCAAAGGGAGCAGACTGTAAATCTGCCGTCATCGACTTCGAAGGTTCGAATCCTTCTCCCGCCACCATCTGAATCCATTCTGTGCCTGAATCTTCTGAGCTTCATATCCCTGGCGGGATTCCCGAGCGGCCAAAGGGAGCAGACTGTAAATCTGCCGTCATCGACTTCGAAGGTTCGAATCCTTCTCCCGCCACCATCTCATGCTGCACTCCTCTTCCAGCCAGTCAATAAAGCCAGTTAATAACACCTGGAGAAGGATGAGAAGCTTCGACCGAAGGTTCGGGTCGAACGCAGTGAGACAACGCGCGTCAGCGCGGCCCGCAGGGTGAGCCGCTTGCGGCGAATAATCATTCTCCCGCCACCCTTTCATGCTGCACTTTTCACCAGACCGACATCTGAATTTACGCGATGCCAGGCCGGCATCAATGGCGCCCCTTATATCCCGATCATTCTCCTCCGGGTATGATGATCCCCGACTGATCATCGGGAAGTTGCTGGTGAGATGGGGGTGCCCCCTGGGCATAAAGCCTGCTTCGTAGATTCATCCCCGGCAACTTAACTCCCGCCTTCAAGACCGGACGGTATCCTGTGCCCCGAGCACGCATCCATAAGGATGGTCATGGCGGTTTCCCTGTGCTGTTAAGGAGAATCTATGCAAACCCGTATGCCTGTCGGCATTGATGTTGCCTCCGGAAAGTTTGATGTGGCCGTCTGGAAAGGCGACACGTCTTACAAAACCAAAGTCTTTCCCAACACCCCTAAGGGCTTTATCGCCCTGAAAAAATGGCTGGAGCCGTTCGGCTGCTGCCATATCTGCATGGAGGCTACCGGCGCGTACAGTGAGCCGCTGGCCACCTTCCTGCACGACGAAGGCTATGATGTCAGCGTGGAAAATCCCGCGCGCATCAGGCGCTTCGGACAGGCGGAGCTGAGCCGTAACAAGACGGATAAAGACGATGCGCGCATGATAGCGCGCTACTGTAAACTGCACGGCCCGTCGCTGTGGCAGCCGGCGCCGCTGAATGAACGCAGGCTGAAGGCGCTGGTGAAGCGCCTGACGAATCTTCAGGAAATGCGGCAGATGGAAGAGAACCGGCTGGAGGTCTCGGATGCGGTGGTGCAGCCCTCAATCCGCGTGGTCATTGCGGCGCTGGATGCGCAGATAGACGAAACGAAGCGGGCAATAAACGACCATATCGACAATGATCCGGGCCTTAAAAAGAACAGGGAACTGCTGGAGTCCATCCCGGGCATCGCGGGCGTGCTGAGCAGCACGATGCTGGCGTATCTGGGGGACATGTCGAGGTTCAGCAGCAGCAAGGCGCTTGTGGCGTGGGTGGGTCTGAATCCGATGCGGCAGGAGTCCGGTGAGTGGAAGGGCAAAAGCAGGATATCGAAGATGGGCAACAGCGCGATGCGCAAGGCCCTGTACATGCCTGCGATAGTGGCGATGAAGTGGAATCCGGCGGTGAGTGCGCTGAAGAAACGGCTGGATGCGGGTAAGAAAACGGGAAAAGTCGTGGTGTGCGCGGCGATGAAGAAGCTGCTGCAGCTGGCTTATGGCGTGCTGAAATCGGGTCGTCCGTTCGATGCCGAAATATGTCTTGCCAGGTAACCGGCAAGACGGTATCTACAGTGATACGGACTCAAGTGTTACCCATGTGACCGGTTTATATTCTCATCGTCCCAGTTGTCACCCGGATTGTAGGGTGCGCATTAATGCGCACCAGAAGGTTCACGCAAACGCCCCTCAGGCTAAACGGCGCCGCCTGCCTTAGCCCGCTCTCCTGCGTCTCCCACCACAAATCACCTGCGTGCTGCCTCTCGCTCTTATCGGCACGCTCTTATGACGCAAGCCATGACTTTTGCCGCAAACCTGGTTACCATCGCCGCAACCTTTTGCGACGAAAAATGGCAGCGAAATGAAATTTGTCTCTTTTAACATCAACGGTTTGCGCGCACGCCCTCATCAGCTGGCGGCGCTGGTTGAACAGCATCAACCGGATGTCATCGGCCTGCAGGAAACTAAAGTGCACGATGATATGTTCCCGCTGGAAGAGGTCAGCAAGCTGGGTTACAACGTGTTTTATCACGGCCAGAAAGGCCATTACGGCGTGGCGCTGTTGACCAAGACGCAGCCGGTGGCAGTTCGACGCGGTTTTCCTGATGACGGCGAAGATTCCCAGCGACGTCTGATCATGGCAGAAATTCCCAGCCCGATTGGCGATATCACCGTCATCAACGGTTACTTCCCGCAGGGGGAAAGCCGTGACCATCCCATCAAGTTCCCGGCCAAAGAGAAGTTTTATCGCGACCTGCAAAGCTATCTTGAGCAGCAACTGGCGGCCGACAAGCCGGTGCTGATCATGGGCGATATGAACATCAGCAGTACCGACCTGGACATTGGTATTGGTGAAGAGAACCGCAAGCGCTGGCTGCGCACCGGCAAATGCTCTTTCCTGCCGGAAGAGCGCGAGTGGATGGACCGGTTGCTGCAGTGGGGACTGGTCGATACGTGGCGTGAGAAAAACCCGGAAACCGCCGATCGCTTCTCGTGGTTCGACTATCGCTCAAAAGGATTTGATGACAACCGCGGTCTGCGCATCGATCTGCTGCTGGCCAGCCCACCGCTGGCATCACGCTGCATCGACAGCGGCATCGACTACAACATTCGCAGTATGGACAAACCGTCCGATCACGCGCCGGTGTGGTCCAGCTTCAAGCTGTAACTGAACAGCGTGGCGCCTGCGCGCCACGCCCGCTTACTTAATGATTTTCCAAATCAGCGGATTGGTGCCCAGCACTTTTTCGTCACGCGCACACTGCAGCAGTACGCCTTCCGCTTTCACCACTGCGCCTTCGGAGTAGCTGCGGTTTTCATAGATACAGCACTGCAGGCAGTTGTTCTGCTGGCGATTCTGCCCCTGGGTCCACACTTCCGGCGGCATATCCACCACCACATCGGTATTGCCCATTCGCGCGGGCTCCGGCTGGCGATTAGCCAGCGCGGCATGGCTGCACAGCAGCAGCCCACTCAGCAACAGCGTTGCGTAACGCATTATTCCGTCTCCTTCGTTTTGCGCCGGGGCGTTTTGCCTTTACTGCGCGTCTTCGCTCCGGTCGCGGCTAATCCACGAAAAGCCTGCAGCGACGGCCTCTGGCGCGCCTCACCGATCAGTCCGATCAAGGTACTGACCAGCGGCTGCATAAACTCATCATAGCGACAGGCTTTTTCACTGATGCGGGTAAGCGTTGACTCCCAGTGCGCCGTCATATCCGGCCGCGCGGCCATCTCAGGTAACGCATGAATCAGCGCCCTGCCCGCCTCGGTTGAGTGAATATAGCGACCTTTTTTCACCAGAAATGTACGGCGGAACAGCAATTCTATGATGCCGGCACGCGTCGCTTCCGTTCCTAAACCATCGGTCGCACGCAGCACTTTCTTTAATTCTTTATCCTGCACAAAGCGGGCAATACCGGTCATGGCCGACAGCAGCGTGGCGTCGGTGAACGGCCGCGGCGGCTGAGTCTGCTTCGCCAGCACCTCACCACGCTCACACAGCAGCTCATCGCCTTTACTCACCACCGGCAGCGGCGTGCCGTCATTCTCTTCATCGCGCTCTTTGCTGCCCAGCAGCGCACGCCAGCCGGCTTCAGCGAGAAAACGCGCTTTGGCAACGAACCTGCCACCGCCGATATCGAGGTCGATGACGCATTTGCGAAATACCGCGTCGGGACAAAACTGCATCAGATACTGGCGCGCAATCAGACCGTAAATATTGGCTTCATTGTCGCTCAGGTTCACCTTGCTGGCGCGCGCCGTAGGAACGATGGCATGGTGCGCATCCACTTTTTTATCGTCCCAGCAGCGATTTTTCTGATCCGCATTGAAATCCGCCGGCAGCGATACGTCCGGCTGATGCGCCTGAATGGCGTTCAGCACCGCATGACGTCCGGCAAAATGTTCGTCCGGCAGATAGCGGCTGTCCGAACGCGGATACGTGATCAGCTTATGGGTTTCATACAAACGCTGACAGCAGTCCAGGACCGTCTGGGCACTCAGGCCAAAACGCTTCGCCGCCTCGATTTGCAGGCTGGAGAGGGAAAACGGCAGCGGCGCCGTTTCTGACTCCCGCTTATCGTTGTAGCCGGTAACCCACGCCGGTTTGCCGTTGATACGTTCAAGCACGTGGTCAGCGAGAGGACGATGCAGCAAACGGCCCTCGTCATCCTGCCACGGTTCACAGGCATCGCTGGGGATCCAGCTGGCAACGAAGCGCTCCTCTTTCGGGGTGACGATGTGCGCTTTGACTTCGAAGTAATCCTTCGGCACAAAGTTTTCGATCTCTTCATCGCGCCTCACCACCAGCCCCAGCACCGGCGTCTGTACGCGTCCCACCGAGAGCACGCCGTCGTAACCGGCGTTGCGGCCCAGCAGCGTCCAGGCGCGGGTCATGTTGATGCCATAAAGCCAGTCGGCGCGCGCCCGGGCCAGCGCCGAGACACACAATGGAATGAATTCACGGTTCTCGCGCAGACGGCTTACCGCGCGCTCGACCGCCGCAGGATTCAGGTCGTTAATCAGGCAGCGCTGCACCTGCTGGCGCTTTTCAGCCGGCAGCTGCAGATAATCGAGCACTTCGTCGACCAGCAGTTGTCCTTCGCGATCCGGGTCACCGGCGTGCACCACCACGCTGGCCTGCTGCAGTAAACCCTCGATCACTTTGAGCTGCTTCGCCACCGACGGGCGCGGCTGCAGGCGCCATTTATCCGGGATGATGGGTAAATCTGCCAGATTCCAGCGCGCATAGCGGCTGTCATAGCTATCAGGCTGCGCCTGCTCCAGCAGATGCCCGACACACCAGGTCACAACCTGGTCATTACCACAGGCAATATAGCCGTCGCCACGTCGATGCGGTTTGGGTAGCACATCGGCGATGGCGCGTGCCAGACTGGGTTTTTCAGCAATAAACAAACGCATGAATGGCGTCGTTCCTTTACGTCAGGTGACTACAGTAATCAGTGGATGGGCGCGGTCGGCCGGCAGCAGTGTGCCAATCGCCGTGGCCTCAACGCCAGCCTGCGCCACGCACGCGCGAAACGCCGCCACAGCGTCAGGCTGTACCGCCACCAGCAGCCCGCCGGAAGTTTGCGGATCGCACAGCAGTGCGCGCGTGGCCTCATCCATGGCAGAAATGTGCTCGCCGTAGCTGGCGAAGTTGCGGCTGGTGCCGCCCGGCACCGCGCCGGCCGCAATGTACTGGTCCACGCCGGGCAGACGCGGTACCTGTGCGGCCTGCACGTGTGCGCGCAGGCCGGAGCCCAGACAGATTTCACTCAGGTGCCCCAGCAGACCAAAGCCGGTGACATCGGTCATGGCGCTGACGCCGGGCAGTTTAGCAAATTCCGCCCCTGCGCTATTGAGCTGGCACATCACCTGCGCCGCCAGCGTCTGATGCTCCGCACGCAGCAGCCCTTTTTTCTCTGCAGTAGTCAGAATACCGATGCCGAGCGGTTTGGTGAGGAACAGCTCGCAGCCCGCCTGCGCAGCGCTGTTCTTTTTCACGCGCGCCACGTCAACGATGCCGGTAACGGCAAGGCCAAAAATCGGCTCCGGCGCATCGATTGAGTGGCCCCCCGCCAGCGCGATGCCGGCCGCCTGGCAGGCCGCGCGACCGCCTTCAATCACCTGCTGTGCCACCTTCGCATCCAGCACATTAACCGGCCAGCCGAGAATAGCGATGGCCATGATCGGTTTGCCGCCCATGGCGTAAATATCACTGATGGCGTTAGTGGCCGCGATACGGCCAAAGGTGTGCGGATCGTCAACGATGGGCATAAAGAAGTCAGTGGTGCTGACCACCGCCGTGCCGTTACCAAGATCGTACACGGCAGCATCGTCACGGGTTTCATTGCCGACCAGCAGTTGCGGATCGTGAAAGGCAGCCAGTTCGCTGTGCAGAATGGTCTCAAGCACCTGAGGTGAAATTTTACAGCCGCAGCCAGCGCCGTGGCTGTATTGCGTCAAACGAAGCGGTTCGCTCATGGCGGGTTCCTTGTGCGCTGAACAGAGAGGGCTATGTTAGCCTGGCAGCCCGCTGCTGGTAAGCGCTGTCGCCGCTAAGCGCGATCTTTCGCACAGCGACTGTGCAATCAGTGTCGTTGCATGCACCTTGCCGCAGAAACCCGCTGCTGTCTGTCAGAAATAACTGACAAACGCCTCGCTATCGGGCGCAACCACGGTGGTATTCGCTTTCAGCTGCGGCGTTCCGAGGTAGAGGAAACCCACAATCGCATCCTGCTCGCGGCAGCCAAAGGCGGCGCGTACCTGCGGATGATCGGTCCACGGCCCGCTGCGCCAGATGCCGTTAAAGCCCTGCGCGACGGCCGCCATTTGCATCGCCATCACCGCGCAACCCGCGGACACGACCTGCTCCCAGCGCGGCACTTTGGCGGAGGCTTCGCAGTGCGCGACAACGGTGATGATCATCGGCGCGCGGAATGGTGACGTCCGGGCCTTCTCGATGGCTTTGTCATCCAGCTGGCTGTCGCGTGCGGCCTGCTCCAGCAGATGGCTGAAGCGTTCGCGCCCCTCATTTTCAATGATGATGAAGCGCCACGGCTGCAGCGTGCCGTGATCCGGTGCGCGCATACCCGCGTGCAGAATATTCTGCAGCACTTCACCGGCGGGTGCCGGCTCGGTCAGGCGCGACGCTGAACGACGGTTTACCAGTAATTCCAGTGCATCCATCTTGATTCTCCCGTGATTAACAAAGCATGGGCTAATCCTGGCACAGCGCGATCTTTTGTAACAGTCTGGCGCGATTTCCTGCTGACTTTTCGCACGCTGCTCTTTAGGATGAACCCGACATCGGGGCAGACCGCATACCGGCTGCCCTGGCTACGTGAATATGGAGAGTTTATGCGCACATTGTGGCGAATTATTGCTGGCCTGTTCCGCTGGAGCTGGCGGGTGCTGAATTTTATCCGGGAATTTATCCTGAATCTGTTCCTGATTGTGTTAATTCTGGCCGGCGTCGGCATCTGGCTGCAGCTATCCAGCGCCAGCAGCAGTGAACCAGTGCAGCAGGGTGCGCTGAAAGTCGATCTGAGCGGCGTGCTGGTGGACAAACCGTCGGTCAGCAATCGTCTGAGCCGTATCAGCCGCCAGCTGCTGGGTGCCAGCAGCGATCGTTTGCAGGAAAACTCGTTGTTTGATGTGGTCGATGCCATTCGTCAGGCAAAGAGCGATAAAAATATCACCGGCATGGTGCTGGATCTGCGCGATTTTGCCGGCGGCGATCAGCCTTCGCTGCAGTACGTTGGCAAGGCGCTGCGCGAATTCCGCGACGCGGGCAAACCCATTTTTGCCCTCGGCGACAGCTATAGCCAGGCGCAATACTATCTCGCGAGCTACGCCACGAAGGTCTATCTGTCCCCGCAGGGCACAGTGGATCTGCACGGTTTCGCCACCAACGGCCTGTATTACAAATCCCTGCTGGATAAGCTGAAAGTCAGTTCGCACGTGTTCCGTGTCGGCACCTATAAGTCCGCAGTTGAACCTTTCCTGCGTGATGATATGTCGCCGGAAGCGCGCGATGCTGACGGCCGCTGGGTCGGCCAGCTGTGGCAGAACTACCTCAACACGGTGTCCGCCAACCGGCAAATCACGCCGCAGCAGCTGTTCCCGGGGGCGGCGGGCATCATCAGCGGTCTGCAGGCCGTTCAGGGCGATACCGCTAAATATGCTCTGGATAACAAACTGGTGGATGTGCTGGATTCGCGCGCTGCCGCCGATCGCGAGCTGGTGAAAACCTTCGGCTGGGATAAAGCCAGCAATGACTACCGCAACGTCAGCATCTATGACTACAACGTCAAACAACCTACGCAGCAGGATGGCAACATTGCGGTGATTCTCGCCAGCGGCGCCATCATGGACGGCGAAGAGAGCGCCGGTAACGTCGGTGGCGACACCACCGCTGCACAGATCCGCGACGCCCGCCTCGACGACAAAATCAAAGCCATCGTGCTGCGCGTCAACAGCCCGGGCGGCAGCGTAACGGCCTCTGAAGCCATCCGCGAAGAGCTGGCGGCGGCGCACGATGCCGGTAAGCCAGTGGTGGTGTCAATGGGCGGCATGGCGGCATCGGGCGGCTACTGGATCTCCACGCCGGCCGACTACATCGTTGCTGCGCCGAGCACCCTGACCGGGTCGATCGGCATCTTCGGCGTGATCAATACGGTGGAGAACAGCCTGAGCAGCATCGGCGTGCACAGCGATGGCGTTGCCACCTCGCCGCTGGCGGATGTGTCGACCACCAAAGCGCTGCCGACTGAAGTGCAGCAGCTGATGCAGCTGACCATTGAAAACGGTTATCGCAACTTTGTCGGTCTGGTGGCGGCGTCACGCCATAAAACGCCACAGCAGATTGATGCCATTGCGCAGGGTCACGTCTGGACCGGTAGCGATGCCAAGGCCAATGGGCTGGTGGATGCGCTGGGCGACTTCGACGATGCGGTGGCCAAAGCCGCCGAGCTGGCGAAGGTCGCGAAACCTGAACTGAGCTGGTATCAGGACGATCCGGGGATGATCGACCTGCTGCTTAACCAGATGAATGCGTCGGCGCAGGCCGTGCTGCCGGCCGCGCTGAAAGTGTGGCTGCCGGCACCGGTCAGCGAAGTGATGGGCGCGCTGCAGGCGCAGCCAGGCCTGATGAATAATCTCAACGATCCGCAAAACCGTTACGCGTTCTGCCTGACCTGCGGCAACGTACGCTAATCTTTACAGCCCGGCCGCTGGTCGGGCTGCTTTTCCCCGCTAATCCCCTTATACTGCGCGTTTTACGGCAAGTCTGAGTCCATTCATGCAAAAGAAAAATATCTATGTAGCCTACACGGGCGGGACCATCGGTATGCAACGCTCCGCGCAGGGTTACATTCCGGTCTCTGGCCATCTGCAGCAGCAGCTGGCGATGATGCCAGAGTTTCACCGTCCGGAAATGCCGGATTTCACCATCCACGAATACCATCCGCTGATTGACTCCTCGGATATGACGCCGCAGGACTGGCAGTCAATCGCTGACGACATCCAGCTGAACTACGATCGCTATGACGGTTTCGTCATTCTGCATGGCACCGATACCATGGCGTTCACCGCGTCGGCGCTGTCGTTCATGCTGGAGAACCTGGCCAAGCCGGTGATCGTCACCGGGTCGCAGATCCCGCTGGCCGAGCTGCGCTCAGACGGTCAGCAAAATTTGCTGAACTCGCTGTATGTCGCGGCCAACTATCCGATTAATGAAGTGGCGCTGTTCTTCAACAACACACTGTTTCGCGGTAACCGCACCACCAAAGCCCACGCCGACGGCTTTAATGCGTTTGCTTCACCGAACCTGTCGCCGCTGCTGGAAGCAGGCATCCACATTCGCCGTCTCAATACGCCGCCGGCACCGCGCGGCAGCGGTGAGCTGATCGTCCATCCGATCACGCCTCAGCCGATTGGCGTAGTGACCATCTATCCGGGCATCTCTGCCGACGTGGTGCGCAATTTCCTGCGTCAGCCGGTGAAGGCGCTGATTCTGCGCTCTTACGGTGTGGGCAACGCGCCACAAAACGCCGAGTTTCTTGCCGAACTGCAGCAGGCCAGCGAGCGCGGCATTGTGGTGGTGAACCTGACGCAGTGCATGTCCGGTAAGGTCAATATGGGCGGTTACGCCACCGGCAACGCACTGGAACACGCCGGCGTGATCAGTGGTTTTGATCTGACCGTCGAGGCCACCCTGACTAAACTGCACTTTTTGTTAAGCCAGAACCTCACCAGCGCTGAAATTCGTGCCAAAATGCAGCAGAATTTACGTGGCGAACTGACCGAAGACTGATACGGAGCAAAATCCCATGAAGCGGGCATTGATAATCATCGATATTCAGAACGATTTTTGCCCCGGCGGCCCGATGGCCGTGCGTGAAGGTGACCAGACGGTTGCCGTTGCTAATCGCTATGCACGCGAATTCCGCGCGCGCGGTGAATGCGTGGTGGCGTTGCAGGACTGGCATCCGGCCAATCACGGCAGCTTTGCCTCGGTCTCTGGCGAGCCGGTGTATACCCTCGGTGAACTGAATGGTCTGGCGCAGATCTGGTGGCCGGATCACGGCGTGCAGCACTCACACGGCGCGGATTTCCATCCGGATCTCGATCGCAGTCTGATTGATGCGGTGTTCCATAAAGGCGGCGATGTGGATGTGGATAGCTATAGCGCCTTTTTCGATAACGGGCACCGCCGCAAAACCGAGCTCGACAGCTGGCTGCGCGAGCGCGGCATTACTCACCTCGTGATGCTGGGCCTGGCGACCGATTATTGCGTCAAGTACAGCGTGCTGGATGCGCTGGAACTGGGATATCACGTTGAGGTGGTGCAGGAAGGCTGCCGGGGCGTCAATCTCAATCCGGACGACAGCGAGATCGCGATCGCGCAGATGCAGGCGCAGGGTGCGGTCATTATCTGAAAATCAGGGCTGGAACTCTCCAGCCCTGCAGCCAGTTAATGCAGGTTGATGCGCGTCACGTCGGACTCGATTCCCCACTCTTCCTTCAGCTGTTTTTTCGACTTCATCACCATCTCGCCGCCTTTACCGATGGTCATGTGCTGCGGTTCGTCGTTGTGCCGCGCCTGCCACAGCATCACCAGCTGCAGACAGTTATCTTTCTGATCCTGCGTCAGCGCCACGCCGTCTGGCCACTTGCCGGTTTCCACCGCGCTGGCGAGGCGCTCGTAGACTTCCGGCGTCATCGCCGCCAGCATTGCTTCCAGTTCCTGCTTCATGCTCAGCCCTCGTGCTGATTGCCCTGCTCGTCGGTAAAGTTCAGCGACGCTGAGTTGACACAATAGCGCTCACCGGTTGGCTGCGGGCCATCCGGGAAGACGTGGCCCAGATGGGCGTCGCAGTTACCGCAGCGGATTTCGACGCGGTGCATACCGTGCGAGTCATCTTCCAGATAGCGGATAGCTTCATCGTTATACGGCTGGTAAAAGCTCGGCCAGCCGCAGCCGGAGTCATACTTGGTTTCGGAGAGAAACAGCGGTGTGTTGCAGACCAGGCAGTGATAGATACCCTCCTGCTTGTTGTGCAACAGCGCGCCGGTGAAAGGCGGTTCGGTTCCACGATGCTGAGTGACGTAGCGCTGCATTTCCGACAGCTGGGCAATTTTTGCCTCGGGTGCGGTGTCTTTAGCCATTTTGAGTTCCGGAGTGTCATTCTGTAAAAATCGTCTAGTATTCTAACAAACGAACAACATCTTCCGGGTCTTTTTTCGTGCGGATGCTTTTGCCCCGACCAGCACTGCGCAATTTTGTGATGACGATCACTCTTTGCAACAGTCATCCCTTTTTAGTCTGCATTCGGCGTAAGATAGGTGCGCAATAAGGGCGCTGCGCAAGCGTTTGCGCACCCAATTATTCCTGGCGCTGGAATTGACCTGTCGCAACAATTGACACGATTCCGCTTGACGCCTGGTAAGGTTTTTGTAATTTTACAGCCAACCTTTTATTCACTAACAAATAGCTGGTGGAATATATGACTATCAAAGTAGGTATCAACGGTTTTGGCCGTATCGGTCGCATCGTTTTCCGTGCTGCTCAGCAGCGTTCTGACATCGAAATCGTCGCGATCAACGACCTGCTCGACGCCGATTACATGGCTTACATGCTGAAGTATGACTCTACACACGGTCGTTTCGACGGCACCGTAGAAGTGAAAGATGGCGCGCTGATCGTTAACGGTAAAAAAATCCGTGTTACCGCTGAGAAAGACCCGGCTAACCTGAAATGGGACGAAGTGGGCGTTGACGTTGTTGCTGAAGCAACCGGTATCTTCCTGACCGACGAAACCGCACGTAAACACATCACTGCCGGCGCGAAGAAAGTGGTTCTGACTGGCCCGTCTAAAGATGACACCCCAATGTTCGTTCGTGGTGCCAACTTCGACAAATATGCCGGCCAGGACATCGTGTCTAACGCTTCCTGCACCACCAACTGCCTGGCACCGCTGGCTAAAGTAATCAACGATAAGTTCGGTATCGTTGAAGGTCTGATGACCACTGTTCACGCCACCACCGCCACTCAGAAAACCGTTGATGGCCCGTCTCACAAAGACTGGCGCGGCGGCCGCGGTGCAGCGCAGAACATCATCCCATCTTCTACCGGCGCAGCAAAAGCAGTAGGCAAAGTTCTGCCAGAGCTGAACGGTAAACTGACCGGTATGGCGTTCCGCGTACCAACGCCAAACGTGTCTGTGGTTGACCTGACCGTTCGTCTGGAAAAACCAGCGTCTTACAAAGACATCTGTGCAGCCATCAAAGCCGCTGCTGAAGGTGACATGAAAGACGTGCTGGGCTACATCGAAGACGACGTGGTTTCTACCGACTTCAACGGCGAAACCCTGACTTCCGTGTTCGACGCGAAAGCCGGTATCGCTCTGAACGACAACTTTGTGAAACTGGTTTCCTGGTACGATAACGAAACCGGTTACTCCAACAAGGTTCTGGATCTGATTGCACTGGTTGCTGCTAAGTAAGCTAACCGGCTAAACAGACAAGGGGTGACTTCGGTCGCCCCTTTTTTTTCGATTGGATGAGAGAAGGTCTGACAATGCACAATTCGCTCTTTAACACGCCCGTGGTGACGCAGATCACCCCTTACCTGTCGCAGCGTCAGATGGGTGAATTGCCGATTCTGGTGATCAGCCATCCGAAAGTGCGCTCCGCCATTGCCCTGCAGGGTGCGCACCTGCTGGCATGGCAGCCGGCCGGTCAGCAGCCCGCCATCTGGCTTAGCGACAAGACGCCGTTTGTCAGCGGCAAAGCCATTCGCGGCGGTGTGCCGGTCTGCTGGCCGTGGTTTGGTCCGACAGGTGAACCTGCACATGGTTTTGCCCGTAATCAGCCATGGACGCTGACGGCGCATGATGAGAACGAAGATGCGGTCATGCTGACGTTCACGCTGGAAAGTAATGCACAAACGAAAAAACTGTGGCCGCACGACTTCACGCTGCTGGCGCGCTTCCGCATTGCTGAACACTGTGAGATTGAGCTGGAAGCCTGGGGCGATTATGAAGCCACTGCCGCGCTGCACAGCTATTTTCAGGTGGCGGACATTGCGCAGGTTGAAGTTAGCGGGCTCGGCAACAGCTACATCGATAAGGTGCAGGACAATGCCATCGGCAGCGCAGCGGACGGGAAACAAACCTATCCCGAGCGGGTTGATCGCATTCATACCGCAGCGGAAGACTGCAGCGTGATTCACGATCGCGCCGGTAAGCGCCAGATTGAAGTCTATCACCATTATCAAAGTGACGTTGTCACCTGGAATCCTGGCCCGGCACTGTCCTGCAGCATGGCCGATATGCCTAATGATGGTTATAAAACGATGGTGTGCGTGGAGACGGCGCGGATTAACAAGCCGATGAAAAGTGCCGGAGAAACCCCTGCCCGCCTTGGCGTCACGCTGAGAATCCGCAATAAGTAATGCTGAACGGCGCGCACGCGCCGTTTACACCACATCCAGCGCCAGTTTATGCTGCGGCGGCGGAAAGGCGCGATCCAGCAGCGCCAGCTCATCGCTGGTCAGGGTGATATTCAGGGCCGCCGCATTCTCCTGCACGTGCGCCACGCTGCCCGCCTTGGGAATGGCCATTACGCCCGGCTGGCGAATCACCCAGCTCAACAGCAACTGAGCGATGCTGATGCCCTTCTGTTGTGCAATCTGCTGCAGAGTCGCATCGTCAAACAGCGCCTGACGCAGCCGTCCGGCCTGCGCCAGCGGACAGTAAGCCATGACGGGCGTATGGTGCTGCTGACAGAGCGGCAGTAAATCAAATTCAATGCCGCGCGAAGCCAGATGGTACAGCACCTGATTAGTCGCGCAGCCCATCCCTCCGGCTTCACTCCACAGCTCCTGCAGATCGTCGCTATCAAAATTGGAGACGCCCCAGTGGCGGATTTTGCCCTGCTGCTGCAGCGTTTGCATGGCGCGCACGGTCTCTTCCAGCGGTACATTACCGCGCCAGTGCAACAGATAAAGATCGAGATAGTCCGTCTGCAGACGGCGCAGACTGCGCTCACAGGCGTCAATCGCATCGACCTCACCGGCGTTCCACGGGTAAACTTTTGATACCAGCCAGGCTTGATCGCGCCGTCCGCGCAGCGCAGCGCCGACCACCTCTTCCGCGCCGCCTTCGGCATACATCTCAGCGGTATCGATCAGTTTCAGTCCGGCGTCCAGTCCAGCCTGCAGCGCAGCGATTTCCTGCGCCCGCTGTGCCGGATTCTCGCCCATATACCAGGTGCCCTGGCCGATAGCCGGTAACGGCGTATCGTCGTTAAACTGAATCGTCTTCATCTCACCTCCCGTTGCGCCATTACGGGGCGCAATATTGGTGCAGGGTAACAAAAACGCCTCGCTATGAGGCGTTCGTGCGGTCATCAGAAGCTGTAGCTGACGCCGGTCCACAGCGTAAACTGACCGTCTTTATCCACCATCGGACTGTCTTTAATTTCACTGGCGAAGCGGGTGTATCGCCCTGACAGGCTGGCGTTCCAGCTCTCGCTTATCTGGTAGCTGGCGTTCATCTCGACGTAAGGCGACCAGCTGTCGTCCGGGTGATAGCGATCAATGCCGGTACGCGCGCTTTCGTGGCCGGAAACGCCGTAGTAATAGCGGTTTTGGTTGGCACTGTTCCACATTGCGCCAATGCCCGGTGTCAGGCTGAACGCGCCGAAATCAAAGCGGTACAGGTAGGTCAGGTCCCAAATCATGCCGTTGCTGTTATTCAGCACATCGCCCAGCAGCGCGGTACGCACAATCCCCCAGTCGGCAACGTGACGATAAGTCGCGCCGGCCATCAGCGTCATGCGACGCTTGTCCAGCCCTTTCATGTCGCCCAGATCGTTATCTTTCGGGTCATACTGCTGCGGCGAGCCCAGCAGCGTTAACGACAGCTGATTCTGCGGGTCTTTCCACAGGTAATAACCGCCCTGCAGGCTGCGGAACCAAAAGTTTTCTCCCTCATAATTGATGACCGGGATCGGCAGATAACGGTCCTGGCCGCCGCGGTACGGCGACTGGGCATAAATAACCGAAGCCCCAAGTGACAGGGGTTCAGCGTAAGTGCTGAACGCCGCAAAATAGCAAGGACACATCAGAGCAAGCGCTTTAAGTTTGAAATGGTTCACAATTTATTCATTCCATTAATATAACAATCACACGCAGAGTCTAACCAAATTTTGCCACTGGTTTAACTTTTAATGTTGATTTCCTTTTTATCCTGTCAGACGCGTCTGAGACGCAGCGCACCTGTTGCCGCAAGGGCGTGACGGCCTTAGCGCTTATGAGACTTTGTTATTGATATATCGCTAAATAAGGAGAAAAGACGGAGCAATTTTTCTGATTGCCTTCTACAGTAAAAGTAAGACGAGAATTTTTTGTACGAGCAGAGTAACCATAAGAATTGTGAATCCCGATAAAAAATCGTCAGGTTGGCATAAGGGTTGCTGTACTCAATAAAGAATATCTTCCGGGAGCTGCAAGAGCATCTTATTACGCTCCTTTACCTGTGCTAAAAACGAAAGGACGGGCATCGCTATGAATATATTCGATCACTATCGTCAGCGTTATGAAGCTGCCAAGGACGAAGAGTTCACACTGCAGGAATTCCTCACCATCTGTAAGCAGGATCGCAGTGCATACGCCAACGCGGCAGAACGACTATTGATGGCCATCGGTGAGCCTGTGATGGTCGATACTGCCCAGGAGCCTCGCCTTTCCCGTATCTTCTCGAACCGCGTCATCGGACGCTATCCGGCCTTTGAAGAGTTTTACGGTATGGAGGAAGCGATTGAGCAGATCGTCTCCTACCTGAAACACGCCGCGCAGGGGCTGGAGGAGAAGAAACAGATTCTGTACCTGCTCGGCCCGGTGGGCGGCGGTAAATCCTCGCTGGCCGAACGGCTTAAAGCGCTGATGCAGCGCGTGCCGATCTATGTGCTGAGTGCCGACGGTGAACGCAGCCCGGTCAATGACCATCCGCTGTGCCTGTTTAATCCGCAGGAAGACGCCAATATTCTGGAAAAAGAGTACGGCGTGCCGCGGCGTTACCTTGGCACCATTATGTCGCCGTGGGCGGCTAAACGGTTGCATGACTTTGGCGGCGACATCACCCGCTTCAAAGTGGTGAAAGTGTGGCCGTCGATTCTGGAACAGCTGGCTATCGCCAAAACCGAACCGGGTGATGAGAACAACCAGGATATTTCAGCGCTGGTGGGTAAAGTGGATATCCGTAAGCTGGAAAACCACGCGCAGAACGATCCGGATGCCTACGGCTATTCAGGTGCGCTGTGCCGCGCCAACCAGGGCATCATGGAATTCGTGGAGATGTTTAAAGCACCCATTAAAGTGCTGCATCCGCTGCTGACCGCCACTCAGGAAGGTAACTATAACGGTACCGAAGGGATTTCCGCCCTGCCGTTTAACGGCATCATTCTGGCGCACTCCAACGAATCAGAGTGGGTGACATTCCGTAACAACAAGAACAACGAAGCTTTCCTTGACCGCGTGTACATCGTGAAGGTGCCTTACTGCCTGCGCGTGTCCGAGGAGATCAAAATTTATGAAAAACTGCTCAACCACAGTGAGCTGACCACCGCGCCTTGCGCACCCGGCACACTGGAAACGCTGGCACGTTTCTCGATTCTGTCGCGCCTGAAAGAGCCGGAAAACTCCAGCATCTACTCGAAGATGCGCGTCTATGACGGTGAAAGCCTGAAAGACACCGATCCGAAAGCGAAATCGTGGCAGGAGTATCACGATTACGCCGGGGTGGATGAAGGCATGAACGGCCTGTCGACCCGTTTCGCGTTTAAGATTCTGTCACGCGTGTTTAACTTCGACCATGCCGAAGTAGCGGCTAACCCGGTACACCTGTTTTACGTGCTGGAACAGCAGATTGAGCGCGAGCAGTTCCCGCAGGATCAGGCGGAGAAGTATCTGGAACACCTGAAAGGCTATCTGATTCCGAAATATGCGGAGTTCATCGGCAAAGAGATTCAGACCGCTTACCTCGAATCCTATTCGGAGTATGGTCAGAATATCTTCGACCGCTACGTCACTTATGCGGATTTCTGGATTCAGGATCAGGAGTATCGCGATCCGGATACCGGCCAGCTGTTCGATCGTGAATCACTCAATGCCGAGCTGGAAAAGATCGAGAAACCTGCCGGGATCAGTAACCCGAAAGATTTCCGTAACGAGATTGTCAACTTTGTGCTGCGCGCACGGGCGCAGAATAACGGACGCAATCCAAACTGGACCAGCTACGAAAAACTGCGCACGGTGATCGAGAAGAAAATGTTCTCCAACACCGAGGAGTTGCTGCCGGTGATTTCGTTCAACACCAAAACATCCACGGACGAACAGAAAAAACACGACGATTTTGTCGATCGCATGATGGAAAAAGGCTATACCCGCAAGCAGGTGCGTCTGCTGTGCGAATGGTATCTGCGCGTGCGCAAATCGTCATAATCGACAGCGGTAAGCTACGCGGCATCCACATGCCGCCTGAGGAGGCCGGATCCGTTCCGGCCTGGCTTACAGCGTAGTTTGGGGGAATTTATGGCCTATTTCATCGATCGGCGTCTTAACGGCAAGAATAAAAGTGCGGTCAACCGGCAGCGCTTTTTGCGCCGTTATAAGTCGCAAATCAAACAGTCGATCTCCGAGGCCATCAACAAGCGTTCGGTCACCGACGTGGAGAGTGGCGAATCGGTGTCGATTCCTGTTGACGACATCAACGAGCCGATTTTCCATCAGGGGCGCGGCGGCAGTCGTCATCGCGTGCATCCGGGGAACGACCACTTTGTGCAAAACGACCGCATTGAGCGGCCGCAGGGCGGCGGTGGTGGCGGCAGCGGTCAGGGCAATGCCAGCCAGGACGGAGAAGGTCAGGACGAGTTCGTGTTTCAGATATCGAAGGATGAGTACCTCGATCTGCTGTTTGAAGACTTAGCGCTGCCTAACCTGCGCAAAAATCAGCATCGCCAGCTCAATGAGTACAAAACTCACCGCGCGGGCTTCACCTCGAATGGCGTGCCGGCCAATATCAGCGTGGTGCGCTCGCTGCAAAACTCGCTGGCGCGAAGAACCGCCATGACCGCAGGCAAACGTCGTATGCTGCACGAACTTGAAGCCACACTGAGCGAAGTCGAAAACAGCGAGCCGGCGCAACTGCTGGAAGAGGAGCGGCTGCGTAAAGAGATTGCGGAACTGCGGGCGCGCATTGAGCGCGTGCCGTTTATCGACACCTTTGACCTGCGTTACAAGAATTTCGAGAAGCGGCCTGAACCGTCCAGCCAGGCGGTAATGTTCTGCTTAATGGACGTTTCCGGCTCGATGGACCAGGCAACCAAGGATATGGCGAAACGCTTTTATATCCTGCTCTATCTGTTCCTCAGCCGGACTTACAAAAACGTCGATGTGGTGTATATACGTCACCATACTCAGGCGAAAGAAGTCGATGAACAGGAGTTCTTCTACTCGCAGGAGACCGGCGGCACTATCGTCTCCAGCGCGCTTAAGCTGATGGACGAAGTGGTGAAAGAGCGTTATGACCCGTCGCAGTGGAATATCTATGCGGCGCAGGCCTCGGACGGCGATAACTGGGCGGATGACTCACCGTTGTGTCATGAAATTCTGGCGAAGCATATTCTGCCGGTGGTGCGCTATTACAGCTACATTGAGATTACCCGACGGGCGCACCAGACCCTGTGGCGCGAGTATGAGCATTTGCAGGCGATGTTTGATAACTTTGCCATTCAGCACATCCGCGAGCCGGAAGACATCTACCCGGTATTTCGTGAGCTTTTCCATAAACAGGTCGCTGAAGCCTGATTTTACCAGCCGGTCACCGACCGGCTTTTTCTTTCCCCCGCCCGGCTTAACTCCTCTGAAAACCCTGCTGTTTTTCTGTGCGGATTTAACCTTCTATGGGATAGCGCGCCACAGAATGAAAAAATGTGCAATTAACCGCTGACAAGCTATTGATAAGGCATTATCTTTTCACCTTGTCTGTGTGAATTGCCCGCAATTTGCTTTTTTACGCCCCGCCGCAGGAGAACGCCGTTGAATGCCAGCATGATTTACAGTTTGTTCATTATTGGTTCCGTGCTGGTCGCAGCAAGTATTCTGCTGAGCTCCTTCTCGTCGCGTCTCGGTATCCCGATTCTGGTGATCTTCCTGGCGCTGGGGATGCTGACCGGCGTGGACGGCATCGGCGGCATTGCTTTTGATAACTACCCGGTGGCCTATCTGGTGTCCAACCTGGCGCTGGCCATCATTCTGCTTGATGGCGGCATGCGCACCAAGGCCAGCTCGTTCAAGGTGGCACTTGGTCCGGCGCTGTCGCTGGCCACCGTTGGCGTGATGATTACCGCCGGGCTCACCGGTCTGGCTGCCGCCTGGCTGTTTAAGCTCGATCTGATGCAGGGCTTCCTGATTGGCGCCATTATCGGCTCGACCGACGCCGCAGCGGTGTTTTCACTGCTGGGCGACAAAGGGCTTAACGAGCGCGTCAGTTCCACGCTGGAGATTGAATCAGGCAGCAACGATCCAATGGCGGTGTTTCTTACCATTACGCTGATCGACATGATCCAGCAGGGGCAGAGCGGCCTGAGCTGGATGTTTGTGGTGCATCTGGTGCAGCAGTTCGGCCTGGGCATTGTGCTCGGACTGGGCGGCGGCTGGGCGCTGCAGCAACTGATCAATCGCATCAGCCTGGCACAAGGGCTCTATCCGCTGCTGGCGCTGAGCGGCGGCATTATCGTGTTTGCCCTGACCACGGTGATGGAAGGCAGCGGCATTCTGGCGGTCTATCTGTGTGGTTTCCTGCTGGGCAACAGCCCGATTCGTAACCGCCACGGCATTCTGCAAACTTTCGACGGCATGGCCTGGCTGAGCCAGATTGGTATGTTTATCGTGCTCGGCCTGCTGGTGACGCCGTCTGATCTGTGGCATATCGCGCTGCCGGCGATGATTCTCTCGCTGTGGCTGATTCTGGTGGCGCGTCCGCTGTCGATTCTGGTCGGGCTGCTGCCGTTTAAAGGCTTTACCGGACGTGAACGCATCTTTATCAGCTGGGTAGGCCTGCGCGGTGCGGTGCCGATCATCCTCGCGGTGTTCCCGATGATGGCCGGGCTGGAGAATTCCAAACTCTACTTCAATATCGCCTTCTTCGTGGTACTGGTATCTCTGATGCTGCAGGGCACGTCGCTGGGCTATGCCGCTAAACGGGCTAAGGTGGTGGTACCGCCGACCGCATCGCCCATCAGCCGCGTCGGGCTGGATATCCATCCGGAAAATCCGTGGGAGCAGTTCGTTTACCAGCTCAGCGCCGACAAATGGTGTGTTGGTGCGGCGCTGCGCGATTTGCAAATGCCGCGCGAAACGCGCATTGCCGCCCTGTTCCGCGATAACGCGCTGATGCACCCCAACGGCAATACGCGTCTGAAAGAGGGTGACGTGCTGTGCGTTATCGGCCGCGAGCGCGATTTGCCGGCGCTGGGCAAAATGTTCAGCCAGACGCCGCCGGTGGCGCTGGATCAGCGCTTCTTTGGTGACTTTATCCTTGATGCCGAGGCGCGCCTGCGCGATGTCGCACAGATCTATGGCCTGGAGCTCGATGAAGAGACCAACGATCAGCAGTCGCTCGGCCAGTTGATTATGGGTCTGCTCGGCAGCACGCCGGTGGTAGGAGATCAGGTCGAGTGGAACCAACTGACGTGGACAGTGGCGGAAAAAGAGGATAACCAAATCGTCAAAATCGGGGTGCGCGTGCGGGAAGAGAAGGAATAATCTGAGGCCGTATCGCTCGTAAACTGCGTGTCAGCGTCTATGATCACTATTCCACCCAGCAAACGGGAGAAGATGATGGGACACGTGGTGAAGATTGGTCGTTACGAGATCGTCGATGCAGTAATGGATGTGGAGAAGCTGGATACCGTCGGCATCCCCTGCCATACCAACCCCGGCCTGAGTTATCAGCTCGACGGCTGGGATCATGAAACCAGCGTACCGGCGTGGATTGATGGCGAACCGGTCGATCTGCAGATCGGCCACTATGACAAGCAGCAAGACCGCTGGGTATTGAAAAAACCGGCCTGATATTTTCCTCACCGCCATTCACTTTGACTGGCGGTCATTCCGAAAAGTAGTCTTAAAATAGTCTGTTATTTCTCGGCACCTTTTACTTTTAATATTATTTTTCAAGAGATTAGGCAGTTTATACTTTAATCAAATATTGTTTTTTCAGACTCTTTCCATATTAACTCTGTCAAATAACTCCTGCATACTCTTAAACGTTGCTGCAGCTTTTCGTGACGTAAATCACGTCTCAAACGGCCCTTTCCATGCAGCGCTTATGGCAGCACTGACTCATATCTCGCTGAATATTATTTTATTTCTGCTTTCAGCGGACGACTCCTGAGCGCGTACTTGATTCTGGTCAGGCCATCTTTTACTTAAGAAAAGAGAGCAGGTTTTATGGCAAGTACATTGGTAATGAACGATGCAACCCGCTCGTGGAGCGGACTGCGCAAAAATCTCATCGCGAAAGTGGCACTCAGCTTTTCGGATTTAATTGCACTGAACCTGGCATTATTTTTATCCGCGGCCACCGTCCAGGGTATTTGGGGAGAACTGGACAGTTTTATTCCGCCGCAGCAAATTGAATACCGCTTTGTCGCACAGTTAGGTCTGTCAGTGCTGTGCACAGCCTGGTTCTGGGTGCGTATGCGCCACTACACCTATCGCAAACCGTTCTGGTTTGAGTTGAAAGAAATCGTCAAAACGCTGTTTGTGTTTTCGCTGCTGGATCTGGCGCTGATTGCCTTTTCCAAATGGGACTTCTCGCGCATGGTGTGGGTGTTTAGCTGGACCTATGCCCTGCTGCTGCTGCCGCTAATGCGCGCCGGCGTGAAGCGTGCCATCAACCGCGCTGGTCAGTGGCAAAAAGAGACCATTATCATCGGCTCCGGTAAAAACGCCATGGAAGCCTACGCAGCGCTGCAGAGCGAGGAGATCCTCGGCTATAACGTGCAGGCGTTTATCTCGCTGGACGATGAGCCTCACCAGGAAAGTGTTAACGGCGTGCCGGTTATTACCTGGAAAGACATCAACTGGCAAACCATGGACCGTGACAACACGCAATTTATCGTCGCCACCGAATTTGAACAGCAGGTGGTGCGCGATAAATGGCTGAAGTTTTTGTCCAAGATGAAATGCCGCTCAATTTCGGTTATCCCGACGCTGCGCGGTGTGCCGCTGTATGGCACCGATATGTCGTTTATCTTCAGCCATGAAGTGATGATTCTGCGCGTCAGTAACAACCTGGCGAAACGCTCATCGCGTTTCCTCAAGCGCACTTTCGACGTAGTGGTTGCCTCCCTGCTGCTGCTGTTTCTTGCCCCGGTGTTCGGTCTGCTGTGCTGGATGGTAAAACGCGATGGCGGCAATGCCATTTATGGCCACGAACGCGTCGGTCAGGATGGCGTGAAATTTAAGTGCCTGAAGTTCCGTTCAATGGTGACCAACTCGCAGGAGGTGCTGCAGAATCTGCTGGCCAACAGTGCCGAAGCGCGCGCTGAGTGGGATCG
The DNA here is from genome assembly GCF_059730925.1 of gamma proteobacterium symbiont of Axiagastus rosmarus. Lineage (NCBI taxonomy): Bacteria > Pseudomonadati > Pseudomonadota > Gammaproteobacteria > gamma proteobacterium symbiont of Axiagastus rosmarus. Next base: position 1,935,275 of record NZ_AP035925.1, on the reverse strand, counting down.
TGATTTCAAACTGAAGAACGATCCGCGCATCACCAAAATCGGTGGCTTCCTGCGTAAAACCAGCCTGGATGAACTGCCCCAGCTGTGGAACGTGATTCGTGGCGAAATGAGTCTGGTGGGACCGCGTCCGGTGATTGAAGCTGAGCTGGAACGCTACGCCGGCGATGTCGACTACTATCTGATGGCCAAACCGGGCATGACCGGTCTGTGGCAGGTCAGCGGGCGTAACGATATCGACTACGACACGCGCGTCTATTTTGACTCCTGGTACGTGAAGAACTGGGCGTTGTGGACCGACATCGCCATTCTGTTCAAAACCGCTGGCGTGGTGCTGCGCCGCGACGGTGCTTACTGATACCCTCGACGCGATGTCTGCGCCGTCCCGGCAGACATCGCCTTTTCGTTTTAGCCCTTTCTTTTTGGCCGCAGACTCATTACCCTTCTCGCCTGTTTAACAGGACGTTACTGGTTCGTAATGCAAAAGTTTACCCTACTCCTTTTGAGCCTGGTGCTGCTGGCACCGCTGGGCATCGATCTCTATCTCCCGACACTGCCGCAGATTGCCGACGGTCTTAACAGCCCGGTCAGTCTTATCCAGACCACCATTCCGCTGTTTTTGCTGGTGATGGGTATCGGTCAGCTGGTCACCGGTCCGCTGGTGGATAATTTTGGCCGTAAGCCGATCGCGCTGATCGGCCTCGCGCTCTACATCATCGGCAGCGCAGTGGCCGCAACCGCCACCGTGTGGCCGGTGTTCTTCCTGGCGCGCCTGATTCAGGGCTGCGCGGTATGCTGTAGCGCGGTGGTGGCATTTAGCGGCGTGCGCGATCGACTGAGCGGCGATGCCGCGGCGCGCGCTTATGGTTTCCTCAATGGCGCGCTGAACATCGTGCCGGCGCTGGCACCGCTGCTCGGCGGTATTCTGGCGGAAGCCTATGGCTGGCGTGCGCCCTTCTGGTTCCTGTGCGGCTATGCGCTGGTGATTGGCGTCATTGTGGTGGTCGCACTGCCGGAAACGCGTCCGGCGGACACGCTGCGCGTTGAAGGGCTGCCGCTGGCGCAGTATGCTGCCATCGCCCGGCAGCCGCGCTTTCTCGCTTTCGCCTTTGCCAACGCGGGCGCGCTCGGCATGGTGCTGACCTACGTTTCGCTGGCGCCGCACGTGTTGATGACCGAAGGTGGCCTGACGCCGCTGCAGTTTTCCTTTGCCTTTGGCGCCAACGGTTTCTGGATCATGCTGGTCAGCGCCTTTGTTAATAAAACCATTCGCAAGGCGGGCCGGCCATTTTGTCTCGCCATGGGGTTTGTCACCATGCTGCTCGGTGCGCTGCTGCTGGTGGCGGGGATGACGCTGTTACCTGCGGCCTGGCAAACCCACTGGTCGCTGTACATGATTCCGGTGGCGATCTCGGTAGCCGGCCTGGCCTTCACCGTCGGGCCGGCCACCAGCTATGCGCTGGAGCCGTATCAGCAGCAGGCGGGTGTGGCGGCGGCGCTGCAGGGATTTATTCAGATGGCGGGCGGTGCGGGTGGCAGCCTGGCGATGGTGGCGCTGCCGGTGGCAGAGAAATCAGCGTTAGCGCTGATGATGCTGGTGGGTGCAGCGCTGGCGCTGATCGCCTGGCGCTGCAGTAAGAACATGCGTGGTACAGTGACGGCGCTTAACTAAGCGTGACCGGGACGCGCGGCGCGAGTGCACACATCAGCTCGTAGCCTACCGTTCCGGCGGCTTTCGCCACCTCATCAATTTTCACCTCGTTGCCCCACAGCTCCACGCGCGAACCGATACCCGCCTGCGGGCAGGGTTCGAGGTCAATCATCATCATGTCCATCGAGATCGCCCCGAGCGTTTGCGTGCGGATGCCATCGACGCTGACTGGCGTACCGGTCGGTGCGTGGCGCGGATAGCCGTCAGCATAGCCGCAGGCAACGATACCGATACGCTGTGGCGCGGCGGCATGGTAGCGATAACCGTAGCCAACGCCTTCACCGGCGCTGAGCTGCTGCACGCCAATGATTTCACTGCTCAGCGTCATTACCGGCTGCAGACCGGTACTGGCGATATCCTGCCAGTCGCCGCTCGGTGACGCACCGTAAAGAATAATGCCGGGGCGCACCCAGTCAAAATGCGCCTGCGGATGCCACAGCGTCGTTGCCGAGTTAGCGAGCGAGCGCGGACAGTGGAGCCCTTCCGCCGCCTGTTCGACACGCTGCATCGGTTCCACCAGTCCCTGCGGGTTTTCCGCATCGGCAAAGTGCGCCATCAGCGTCATTTCCCCCACGTTGGGCAACGCACGCAGCTTGTGCCAGGCCGCCTGTGCCTGTTCCGGACGAAAACCGAGACGGTTCATGCCGCTATTGATCTTCAGATAAACATCGACTGGTGCCGACAGCTGCGCCTTCGCCAGCGCCTGAATCTGCCAGTTACTGTGTACGCTGGTGGTCAGGCGATAGCGATCGATCAGCGTCAGGTCATCGGCGTGAAAGAAGCCTTCCAGCAGCAGAATTGGCTTTTTCCAGCCCTGCTGGCGCAGCAGGATCGCCTCTTCCATATTCAGCAGCGCGAAACCGTCGGTCTCCGCCAGACTCTGCCATACGCGGGCAATGCCGTGGCCGTAGGCATTGGCCTTCACCACCGACCAGACGCGCGCGTGCGGTGCCGCCTGACGCACAATCGCCAGATTGTGGCGCAGCGCCTGTTGATTAATGGTGGCACCCGTAGGACGTGACATGTTTTTACTCTCCCTGAAGTATCAGCGCGTCGCGCTGGCATTACGCAGCGGCGATGCCGTGGCCGCAAAGCCCGGCAGATAACGCAGCACCGACAAGTCGTCGGCGGCGATGGCCGGTTTACGTCCCGAAATCAGATCGGCCAGCAACTGGCCGGAACCACAGGCCATCGTCCAGCCCAGCGTACCGTGCCCGGTGTTCAGCCAGAGATTGGTCAGCGGCGTGCGCCCGACAATTGGCGTGCCATCCGGCGTCATCGGGCGCAGTCCGGTCCAGAACGTAGCCTGTTCAACATACCCGCCTTCAGGATAGAGATCGCGGACCACCATCTCCAGCGTTTCACGTCGTGCCGGCAACAGTTTGGTGTTAAAACCAACGATTTCGGCCATGCCACCGACGCGAATGCGGTCATCAAAGCGTGTCACCGCCACTTTATAGGTCTCATCCAGAATGGTGGAAACCGGCGCGCCCTGCGGATCTTTGATCGGGATAGTCAGGGAATAGCCTTTCAGCGGATAGACCGGAATCGACACGATGTCTTTCAGCAGCGCCGTGGAGTAAGAGCCAAACGCCACGACGTAAGCATCGGCTTTAATGACCTCATCGCCGCACTTCACGCCATAAATGCGATTGCCTTCGCGCAACAGCTGATCCACTGACGTGTCGTAACGGAAAGTGACGCCGGCTGCGGCTGCCATTGCCGCCAGCCGCTGGGTAAACAGCTGGCAGTCACCGGTTTCGTCATTCGGCAGGCGCAGGCCGCCGGTCAGCTTGTGCGCGGTACCCGCCAGCGCCGGCTCCACGCTGTGCAGCTGATGCGCTTCCAGCAGCTCATAAGGCACACCCGCTTCACGCAGCACCGCGATGTCTTTGCTGGCGCTGTCAAACTGTTGCTGCGTGCGGAACAGCTGCAAAGTGCCGCCCTGGCGCCCTTCATAGGCGATGCCGGTGCTGCTGCGCAGTGCCTTCAGGCAGTCGCGGCTGTATTCGGCGATGCGCACCATACGGCCCTTGTTTTCCTGGTAGTGACGCATGTCGCAGTTGCGCAGCATATTCCACATCCACTCCAGCTGGAACTTGCTGCCGTCAAGTCGCACCGCCAGCGGTGCGTGTTTCTGAAACATCCACTTTACCGCCTTGAGCGGTACACCGGGCGCCGCCCAGGGTGCCGCATAGCCGGGCGAAATCTGCCCGGCATTGCCGGCACTGGTTTCCAGCGCCGCGCCGGGCTGGCGATCGATTACGGTGACGTCATGCCCCGCCTGCGCCAGATACCACGCACTGGCTACCCCTACGACACCACTACCCAGAATGACTACGCGCATAAGCCCCTCATCGCGAAAAGCATAATTAACTGGTATCACCATCGGGTTTAGCATAACCCGATGGCTGAACTGATATTACATTCGACCCTTTCATTTCACATGTTTTTCACTTAACTGCACACTGAAATCATGCGGTCGCGCCAAAATCAGAGTTTTTTGTGCCTTAAAAGCGTTAACCAGCGAATTATTATGCGAAAGGCAGAGCATCTCACTTTTTTCAGGAGAAAGCGCCGCAGTCATATCGCGTGCTTATAAACAGGATTTAATGCTGCAATTTATCACTCAGATAAAACATAACCTTATTAGCTACCAAAGCACGCCTATTATGATGATTTTGTACCAAAAGAATTCGATTGAGTTCCCGCATCGGATAAGCGACAGTGGACTATCATTGAAGTGTTCGCTCAGTTTTTTTGGGCTGTCTTTCTCAGGATGAAGCCTTAAACGATCGTGACAGGTGACACTCTGTTGCCTGCCGCTTGCAAAACAGAGGTGCGCTATGACGACAATGTTTGACGAGCCAACCCGCAACAGCAAACGACTCAGTGACGGTCCCGACTGGACCTTTGAGCTACTTGATGTCTACCTGGCGGAGATCGACCGCGTGGCCAAAAGCTATGGGCTCGAAACCTACCCGCACCAAATCGAAGTGATCACCTCCGAGCAGATGATGGATGCGTACTCCAGCGTGGGGATGCCCATCAATTATGCCCACTGGTCGTTCGGCAAGAAGTTCATCGAAACAGAGCAGCGCTACAAACATGGCCAGCAGGGACTGGCGTACGAGATCGTTATTAACTCGAATCCCTGTATCGCTTATCTGATGGAAGAGAACACCATGACCATGCAGGCGCTGGTGATGGCGCACGCCTGCTATGGCCACAACTCTTTCTTCAAAAATAACTACCTGTTCCGCAGCTGGACCGATGCCAGCTCAATTGTCGATTACCTGCTGTTCGCGCGTAACTACATCTCTGATTGCGAAGAGCGTTATGGCGTGGAGGAGGTCGAGCGGCTGCTGGATTCCTGTCATGCGCTGATGAACTATGGCGTCGATCGCTATAAACGCCCGCAAAAGATTTCGCTGCAGGAAGAGAAAGCGCGGCAGAAAAGCCGGGAAGAGTATCTGCAGAGCCAGGTCAATACGCTGTGGCGCACCCTGCCACGCAAAGAGAAAGAGTTTACTCAGGTCGAGGCGGCGCGCTATCCCTCTGAGCCGCAGGAAAACCTGCTGTACTTTATGGAAAAGAACGCGCCACTGCTGGAGTCGTGGCAGCGTGAAGTGCTGCGCATTGTGCGTAAAGTCAGCCAGTATTTTTACCCGCAGAAACAGACCCAGGTGATGAATGAAGGCTGGGCGACCTTCTGGCACTACACCATCCTGAATCACCTGTACGATGAGGGCAAAGTGTCGGAACGCTTCATGATGGAGTTCCTGCACAGCCATACCAACGTGGTGTATCAGCCGCCGTATAACAGCCAGTGGTATAACGGTATCAACCCGTATGCGCTGGGCTTTGCCATGTTCCAGGACATCAAGCGCATCTGTCAGTCGCCAACTGAGGAAGATCGCTACTGGTTCCCGGACATCGCCGGCTCCGACTGGCTGAAGACGCTGCATTTCGCCATGCGCGAATTTAAAGACGAGAGCTTCATCAGTCAGTTCCTGTCGCCGAAAGTGATGCGGGATTTCCGTCTGTTTACGGTAATGGACGACGATCGTAATAACTATCTTGAGATTGCCGCCATTCATGATGAGGCGGGATATCGCGCGATTCGTCAGCAGCTGTCGGCGCAGTACAATCTGAGCAATCTGGAGCCGAATATTCAGGTGTACAACGTTGACCTGCGCGGTGACCGTTCGCTGACGCTGCGCTATGTGCCGCAGCAGCGCGCCCCGCTCGATAAGAGCCGTCGCGATGTGCTAAAGCATGTGCATCGGCTGTGGGGTTTTGATGTCAATCTGGAACAGCAGAACGAAGATGGCAGCGTGGAGCTGCTGGATCGCTGTCCGGCGCGCGGACCGGCGCTTTGAGAGGAAGATAAAACGCGCAGGGTTGCGCTGGACCTGCCGCATCGGCTGCTGCCGGGCCAGATCCTCGCGCCGCTACGCGGTACCTGCGGCGTTTACGTTACGCCTTACGGACCGGCCGGTATCGGTCATCCTGACCGGCCCGGCCTGATTCCCGCTTCCCACGGGAATCTCCTGGCGCAACGTAAAAGCCTCAGCGCTGCGGATTGCCCTTGCATCAGCCGACGCGTCAGGTCAGTCAAAATTGTGCCCGGCTAAAACCGTACCTGGCAGGGCAAACTTAACGCTTACTGCTCAAATCATCCGGCATGCTTTTCTGCATACTGTGCCAGATTTCACCGCTGCGGCGGCCGTAGTTACGCACGCTGTCGACGATCTGATCCTGCGTCGGCTGTTTGCCACACAGATCCGCCAGCTGACGATAAAAGTTACGCGCCAGTTCACGCGCTTCCGGATTTGAGAAGTAATGGCGGCCAACGCGGGTGTACAGCCCTTTCAGACCGTTGAGAATCAGGCCGTAAATCGGGTTGCCGGAAGCGAAGGCCAGGCCGCGAAACACGCGGTAATCCAGCTCGGTATAGGCTTCAGCCTGATCTTCCTCGCTCAGCGCACTCTCCAGCACTTCACGCGCCTTATCCGGATGATGACGCAGCGCGCGGCTGATAAAGATCGACGCGATATTTGTGCGCACTGACAGCAGGTTATCAATTAACTGCGGCACACTGTCGTGGTCAAGACGGGCGAGCGTTTCGAGGATATTAAGACCAGACGTTTCCCAGAAATCATTGACGCGGGTGGGTTTACCATGCTGAATGGTCAGCCAGCCATCACGAGCCAGCCGCTGCAGCACTTCACGCAGAGTGGTGCGGGTCACGCCGATCAGTTCAGAAAGCTCACGTTCAGCAGGAAGAATCGATCCCGGCGGAAAACGGCTGTTCCAGATGCTTTCAATTATGTACTCTTCAGCGAATCCTGCAGGGCTCTGTGCCTTAATCACCATAGCATTTATTTCTCGTTGCTTTCTTTGTCGTAATGGCACTCATCATACCAGAGGGGTCATAGCGGAAATAGCCTGCCAGCGGATTAAAAGCGCGCGCTGGCGCAAAATTCAGCAGCTGCGCAGCGAAAAAAGCCGTGGGTTACGCTGCGCTTGCGTGGGCGCTTTTGATGCCGTGTGCTAAAAGCCACGATTTTTTGGCGTGGATCAGGGATAAGTCATTTTTATACATGATTTTTTCCGCCTGCCTGGCTGGCACGGGTACGCTTTTGGTTTACACTGCGATGCATTAACGGCTACGGGAAAAGCAATATGTTGCGATACTTGAATCAATGCTCACGCGGACGCGGTGCCTGGTTATTAATGGCCCTGACCGCCCTGGTTTTTGAACTGGTTGCGCTGTTCTTTCAGCACGTGATGGGACTGCAACCCTGCGTAATGTGTATCTATGAGCGTTGTGCGCTGTTTGGCGTCATGGGCGCCGGCCTGGTGGGTGCAATTGCGCCTAAAACGCCGCTGCGCTGGGCGGCCATCGCCATCTGGCTCTACAGCGCTTATGAAGGGGTACGCCTCTCTTATGAGCACACCATGATTCAGCTGCATCCCAACCCGTTTGTGACCTGCGATTTTGCTGCTCGCTTCCCGAGCTGGCTGCCGCTGGATAAATGGCTGCCGGCGGTATTTGTCGCCAGCGGTGACTGCGCCGAACGCGGATGGACTTTCCTGACCTGGAGCATGCCGCAGTGGATGATCGTGATTTTTGCCGCTTATCTGCTGGTGGGCATTCTGGTATTGATTGCGCAACCGTTCAAAGCGAAACGTCGCGATCTGTTTGGTCGCTGAGTCCCAGCCAAATTAAGTCTCAGACAAAACAGGCAGCCGCGGCTGCCTGTTGCGTTATCAGCCGTTCCGATCCGGCCGGTCAATAATGTGTTCTTCCCAGTCGCGCACTTCACTCTCGCGCACCGCGATATATCGCACAGAAATACGCTGAGCATGCATCGCTTTCTTCGATCCGGCAATCAGCGGGTGCCACGCCGGCAGCGTTTTACCCTCCCCCAACAGCCGGTAAGCGCAGGTGCGCGGTAGCCAGTTAAAGGTGGTGAGATTCTCGCGCGTCAGCTTGATGCAATCTTCTTCGTACTCGAAGCGACGCTCATAATTGCGGCACTGACAGGTCTTGATGTTGAGCTGATTGCAGGCGACATTGGTGAAGTAAATCTCATCGGTATCCGCATCCTGCAACTTATTCAGACAGCACTGTCCACAGCCGTCGCACAGCGATTCCCACTCTGCGTCGTTCATTTGGTCCAGGCGTTTGGTCTGCCAGAAAGGTTGGTCGGTCATGATAGCGGTCCGGGTTGAGCAACAAGACCGCACCTTATAAAGCTTCAGGTGCGGTGATGCAAGTATTACAGTACGCGGGTGCTGATACCGTGACCGGCCAGCGACACTTCCAGCTTATCGCCGGAGCGCAGCGGGCCCACGCCTTCAGGCGTACCGGTCAGCACCACGTCACCGGCGCGCAGCGTAAAGTACTGGCTCATGTAAGCAATCAGCGGCAGAATTTTGTGGATCATATCTGCCGTAGTGCCGTGCTGGCGCACCTCGCCGTTAATGACCAGTTTGAGTTCGGCATCCTGCGGATCGACGCTGAATTCAGCCGCCGGGATAAACCCGGACAGCGGACAGGAGTTATCGAAACTCTTGGCGCGCTCCCATGGCTGACCGGCTTTCTTAAACCCGGCCTGCAGATCGCGCAGCGTTAAATCCAGCGCGACACCATAACCGGCAATCGCTTTCGCCACGTGCTCTTCACTGGCCTGCTTCAGGGTGGCGCCAATCAGCACCGCCAGCTCCACTTCATGATGCACCTCGCCAAAGCTGGCCGGGATCGACAGTGGCTGCCGCAAATCGCACACCGCGGTTTCCGGTTTGATAAACACCACCGGCTCACTCGGGGTGGCGCTGCCCATCTCTTTAATATGCTTTGCATAGTTGCTGCCGACGCACACCACTTTGCTGACCGGATAATCCAACAGCGCGCCCTGCCAGTTACGATGCTGATACATGCTAATCCCCTGCTTGAGTTGTGTTTGGTGCCAGCCGCGCTGGCGAAGATGTCTCATCAGCCGCCGGAACGTGGCAGGCTGCTGAGCACTATATTAGCGGGTTTATCGCGGCGCACGTGACGGAAAGCGGCAAAAGCCGTTCCCCTGTTCATCAGGTCCGCCGCTTAAGACAACGATTATTGCCCACAATAATGGGTTAAGGTGAGCAATTAAATTAATGCCGAAGCACTGATTATATTTACAGGATATATTTTTACAGATGAATCTGAATTAAACTTTTTTACCCTGTTCAAGATGAATGTTGAGCAGACTTTCAACCGGTGGTGGGATCTGCAAATAATAACCTTGTTCACTTAAACCCTGCTTCACTTTATTGATGTCAGCCTTGGCCAGCCTGTCGCGCTGGTCGAGCGACAGCACCATCGCCAGCTGCGGTTTACCAAAGCCGCGCAGCAGTTCTTCCGGGACGCGCGAAAAATCGTCTTTTTTTTCTACATACAGATAAGTCTGGTCACGTTGCGGGCTTCTATAGATCACACAAAACATATTTTTTACTCGAATTAACCAAGGGCGTCACTTGCCTGAATATAGCAGTAACTATAACATGCTTGCAGAACTTCGAATATTGACCCGCGGGTGTTAATGACGATTTTATCGGCGTTTACTTCAGGGTCGTAAAACAGGACTGAGCCAGGACAGATGTCGCAATCGCCAATCGAATTCAAGGGCAGCAGTTTTACCCTGTCAGTTGTTCATCTGCACCATTCGCAACCCGAGGTGATTCGTCAGGCGCTGCAGGACAAAATCGACCAGGCCCCGGCTTTTCTGCACAACGCGCCGGTGGTGCTGAATGTGTCAGCCCTGAACGGTGACATCAACTGGAAGCAGATGCAGCAGGCCGTCAGCGCCACCGGCTTACGCATTGTGGGCGTGAGCGGCTGTAAAGACGAAGCCCTGAAAAAGATGATTGCCCGCGCTGGCCTGCCGGTGCTGTCAGAGGGTAAAGAGAACCGCAAACGCGCTGATGCGCCCGCGCCGGAGCCGGAAGCGGTCGCGCCGCCGGTCAGCGAACCGGCCAGCAAAACGCGTATCATCAATACGCCAGTGCGTTCCGGTCAGCAGATTTATGCGCGCAACGCCGATTTGATCGTCACCAGCAGCGTCAGCGCCGGTGCCGAACTGGTGGCTGACGGCAACATTCATATTTACGGCATGATGCGCGGCCGCGCGCTGGCCGGTGCCAGCGGCGATCGCGACTGCCAGATTTTTTGCACCAACCTGTCAGCAGAGTTGGTCTCCATTGCCGGCGAATACTGGATCATGGACCAGATCCCGGCGGAATTCTTTGGTAAAGCTGCGCGCCTGTGCCTTAAAGAGGGCGCGCTCACCATCCAGACACTTAATTAGGCCCCTTTTCTTTCGTTAAGGAAATCAACATTTATGGCACGCATCATTGTAGTTACATCGGGTAAAGGGGGCGTTGGCAAGACCACGTCAAGCGCGGCCATCGCCACAGGGTTAGCGCAGAAAGGCAAAAAAACCGTGGTGATCGATTTCGATATAGGTCTGCGTAACCTCGACCTGATCATGGGCTGTGAACGCCGCGTGGTGTATGACTTTGTCAACGTTATTCAGGGCGATGCGACGCTGAATCAGGCACTGATTCGCGACAAGCGCACCGAGCAGCTTTATATTCTGCCCGCCTCACAAACCCGTGATAAAGATGCCCTGACCCGCGAAGGCGTGGAAAAAGTGCTGAACGACCTGGCGGCAATGGACTTCGATTTTATCGTCTGCGACTCGCCGGCCGGTATCGAAACCGGTGCGCTGATGGCGCTGTACTTCGCGGATGAAGCAATCATTACCACCAACCCGGAAGTCTCTTCCGTGCGTGACTCAGACCGTATTCTCGGCATCATCTCGTCGAAATCACGTCGCGCTGAAAACAGCGAAGAGCCGGTAAAAGAGCACCTGTTACTGACCCGCTATAACCCGGGACGCGTAACGCGTGGCGACATGCTGAGCATGGAAGACGTGCTGGAAATCCTGCGCATTCCTCTGGTCGGCGTGATTCCGGAAGATCAGTCGGTGCTGCGCGCGTCTAACCAGGGTGAGCCCGTGATCCTCGATGCAAACTCTGACGCCGGTAAAGCTTACGCTGATACCGTAGATCGCCTGCTTGGCGAAGAACGCCCCTTCCGCTTTATCGAAGAAGAGAAGAAGGGTTTCCTGAAACGCCTGTTCGGGGGATAACCAATGGCATTACTTGATTTCTTTTTATCCCGTAAGAAGAACACAGCCAACATAGCCAAGGAGAGGCTGCAGATTATCGTGGCCGAACGCAGAAGGGGCGACAGTGAGCCCCACTATCTGCCGCAGCTCAAGCGCGATATCCTGGAAGTGATCTGTAAATACGTGAAAATTGACCCGGACATGGTCACGGTGCAGCTGGATCAGAAAGGGGATGACATCTCTATCCTCGAGCTCAACGTGACGCTGCCGGAGACGGAAGACGTTCCTAAATGATTGTAGCGGGTTCCTGATTTTCCCCTGCGTGGTTGCGCAGGGGAAAACGTTCCGCTTACAGCGTGTGTAAAATCTCGTCGATACCGGCTTTCAACACCTCACCCCGCCAGCCTGCCAGCAGTTCCGGCGGACGCGTGGCGCTCTTCAGTCCCCAGTGCACGCTCAGCACCTGGTTAATCTGGCGCCGTGATGCTAACAGCTCCTGACTGTAACCGGTCTGCTCACTCACCTGCTGTACCAGCGCTTTAATCGCTTTAAACGCCTGCTTGTAATGCGCGTGGTCAATCAGATTAGGCAACGGCGGCGGTAATGCGGCCTCATCCAGCGCCTGCGCTTCTGCCACCATCGCCACCAGCGCCTTACCGTGGAAGCGAATTTCGTGACCGTTCAGGCCGAGATGATCCAGCTCGCCAAGGCTGCCGGGCATAAAGCGCGCGACTTTCCACAGGTTCTCTTCGCGCACCACAAAATTCACCGCCATGTCTTTCTGCCGGGCGAGGTTGAGACGCCACGCGGCCAGGCGCTGCAGCACCGCCAGCTGGCGCGGACGCAGCTGCCACGCGTTGGTGATATCGCGCCACGCCTCTTCCGGCTGCAGTACGTCAAGACGGCGCTGACACAGCGTAGCGCATTCACTCAGCGCCGCCGCCATGTTGCCTGCCGCTTCGGTTTGCGCCACCAGCTGATGGGCGATCGGCAGCAGATAAGCCACATCGGCCGCAGCGTACTGGCACTGCCGCTCGGTAAGCGGACGCGCCAGCCAGTCGGTGCGCGCTTCGCTCTTATCCAGCTCAATCTGGTTGAAATGATTGACCATCGCGGCAAAGCCCCACGACAGCGGCTGCCCGGCGAAAGCGGCCAGAATCTGCGTATCGATCATCGGCTCCGGCAGACAGCCGAAACGATGCAGGAAGACTTCGAGGTCTTCCCCGCCGGCGTGCAGGAACTTGGTCAGCTGACGATCCTGCAGCAGCGCAATAAACGGTGCCCAGTCGCTGATGGTTAACGGATCGATCAGAACCAGTTGCTCGCCATCGAAGAGCTGGATCAGGCCAAGCTGCGGATAGTACGTGCGGGTGCGCACGAATTCGGTATCCAGCGCCACGGCGCGATGCTGACGGGCCTGCTGGCATACCGCGGCCAGCTGGTCATTGTGGTCGATCAGGGTGTAATTCACGTTGTCTTTCTCGCTGCGACAAACCTCGCACAGCGCTCCATGTTAAAAGCAATAAAAACGCCGGACGGTGCCGGCGTTAACCTGAGCATTCAGCGGAAGCCAGTACTACGCTTCGCGCTTCGCCTCGTCGCGCAATTCGCGACGTAAAATTTTACCGACGTTGGTCTTCGGCAGCTCATCACGAAACTCGATAATCTTCGGCACTTTATAGCCGGTGAGCTGACGACGACAATGATCCAGCACTTCCTCTTTCGTCAGCGACGGATCTTTTTTCACGATGCACACTTTCACCGCTTCGCCGGAGAGATCGCTCGGCACGCCAATCGCCGCCGCTTCGCGCACCTTGGCGTGCTGCATCAGCACATCTTCGATTTCGTTAGGATACACGTTAAAGCCGGACACCAGTATCATGTCTTTTTTACGATCGACGATGCGGATAAACCCTTCAGCGTCCACGGTAACAATATCACCGGTGTGCAGCCAGCCATTTTTCAGCACTTCCTCGCTGGCATCCGGCCGCTGCCAGTAGCCAATCATGACCTGTGGCCCGCGAATGCACAGTTCGCCCGGTTCGCCCGGCGGCACGTCGCGATCTTCATCATCGACAATACGCACGTCGGTGGACGGAACCGGCAAACCGATGCTGCCGGTGTGGCAGGTAATATCATACGGATTAACCGACACCAGCGGTGAGCATTCGGTGAGTCCGTAGCCCTCCAGCAGATAGTGTCCGGTGAGTTTCTCCCAGCGCTCGGCCACCGCTTTCTGCACCGCCATACCGCCGCCGGCAGACAGACGCAGCGTGGAGAAATCCAGCTGGTTAAAATTGGCATCGTTCAGCAGGGCGTTGAACAACGTATTAACACCGGTGATGGCGGTAAAGGGAAATTTGCTCAGCTCTTTAACGAAGCCGGGAATATCACGCGGGTTGGTAATCAGCAGGTTGGTGCCGCCCAGGTCGAGGAACAGCAGACAGTTCACCGTCAGGGCAAAGATGTGATAAAGCGGCAGCGCGGTCACCACCTGCTCCTGACCGGCGCGCAGCAGTTTACCGTAGGTGGCTTTGGTCTGCTCCAGATTAGCCTGCATGTTGCCGTGGGTCAGCATGGCGCCTTTCGCCACGCCGGTAGTGCCACCGGTATACTGCAGAAATGCCAGATCCTGATTACTGATCACAGGACGATGATAACTCATCTGCTCGCCCTGCTGCAGCGCATGACGGAACGGTACCGCCCCTGGCAGATGGTATTTCGGTACCAGCTTTTTCACGTATTTAACGACGAAATTGACCAGCGTGGCTTTCACCGGCGCCAGCTGATCGCCCATGCGCGTCAGCATCACGTGCTTAACCGGGGTTTCCGCGACCACTTTTTCCAGCGTATGGGCGAAGTTGGAGACAATGACAATCGCACTGGCACCGCTGTCGTTAAGCTGGTGCTTCAGCTCACGCGGCGTGTACAACGGGTTAACATTCACCACCACCATACCGGCACGCAGCACGCCAAACAGCGCCACCGGATACTGCAGCAGATTCGGCATCATCAGCGCGACGCGATCGCCCTGCTGCAAGCCTAATCCCTGTTGCAGCCAGGCCGCAAAAGCACGGCTCTGCTGCTCCAGCTGGCGGTAAGTCATTGGCTGGCCCATGTTAATGAAAGCCACCTGATCGGCATAACGTTGCGCTGCGTGTTCGAAAAGATCGACCAAAGAGGGATAACGGTCTGCGTTAATTTCCGCTGGTACATCTGGCGGATAGCGTTTCAGCCAAACCTTGTTCAAAGATTCACCCCGATATTCTTGTTGCGTAGCCATCGCTGCCTCTGCAATCAGTGTTGTTAACAATATTTTAACTGATTGTACCAGTTTGCCTGTTCCGGCATTTTCAGGTTGCGAGGCGCATCACTAAATTTCGCGCATCGGTTGCGCGCCCAATAAAAAGGCCCGTTCGCGAGCACCGCGACCGGGCCGTAAAAAAACCTGTTTAGCGCTATTCGGTAAGAATGGTCTCAACCTGCGCCGGACCGCCGGTGTTCATGCCCCAGTAGGGGTTAGGACCCCAATAGCCGGGATGGCGACGCGTCGGCCCGTACCAAATCCACGGATCGATCGGCTGCGGCGGCGTCATCACCTGCTGAGTCAGATGCCAGCGCTGATAACCGCGCACATCAATCACCACAAAGTTGTAACTGGCTTTGCCAATTTCCCCTTTCTCGGTGCCTTTGATGTTGCCCAGCACCGTGACGTACTGATTATTGACGTCGATCGGATCAACAAAGCCATGAATGTCAGCATAAATGCGGCCAATTGAGGCAGCACCGAGGCGCGGTCGCGCGCTGTCATCCAGCGGCTGAGTGGCAATTTCCAGCCGGGTCAGGCCGTTAAGGTTGGTCACCTTCACGACTTTGCCGCCGAAGCGCGACTCCTGGCCGACATACAGCTGCGGCGCATTCATCACGCGTAATAAATCCTGCTGTGGAAGCTGAGAACTCCCTTTAATGGCATCCGGCACTGACACGCAGCCGCTGAGCAACAGCGCACAGGCTAACAGAGCGCCAGACATCCCTTTACGACTAATTGGCATAGCACTTCTCCTGTTATTTCTCCGTTAGACTGAAGGCGCAAAAATAAGTTGCGTGGGCGCCTAGCGTCCCGGCAATTTTTTCCATGCCACTTCATTGCGCAGATAAACCGGCTCAGCATTTTCCACTGCCACGCTATCGCCGCGCTGCCAGGCGCTGAGCGCCAGCGGCAGCATATCTTCTGCGGCAGGCAGCGTGACCGTGGTGGTCAGCAGTTGTGCCCCGCTCGTGCCAGCCAGCAGCTGCGGATAAGCCTGCCAGCCGGTGCCGACGGTGGCCCACTCGCCGCTCAGCTGCGCGATGCGCGCCTGTGCCGCTTCCGGCTTGAGTACGGCTTCGCTCTCAGCGCCCTGCCACTCGCCCTGTTCATCACGCTGATACTCTGCCCAGTAGACTTCACCCATGCGCGCATCAATCGCCGCCAGCACGCGCGTTGCCCCGGTCAAACGCCAGGCGCCCTGCGCCATGGTTGCCAGCGAGGATACGCCAATCATCGGCAGATTTGCGCCCAGCGCCAGGCCCTGCGCGATGCCAATGCCGATGCGCACGCCGGTAAAACTGCCGGGCCCGCGGCCAAACGCCAGCGCGTCCAGCGCGCTCAGCTCCAGCGACTGCGCCTGCAGCAATTCCTGCACCAGCGGCAGAATACGTTGAGTATGATCGCGGGGCGCGATTTCGAAGCGGGCATCGATCTGCTGCTGATTCAGCAGCGCGGCAGAACAGGCTTCTGTCGCGGTGTCCAGGGCTAAAATTCGGGCGGACATAACAACCTCAGAGAATCAAAATGGCGCGCATCTTACCACAGCCTGGCACAAATTAGTGCTGCTCTGGCGGACGCACAAAGTCAATCGCACGCTGTAAATCGCGGGTGCGCGGTGTCGGCGGCAGGCTATTAAGGAACAGACCGCCATACGGACGCGACACCAGCCGCTGGTCACAAATCACCAGCACGCCGCGATCGTCGGTATCGCGAATCAGACGGCCCACGCCCTGCTTGAGGGTGATCACCGCGTCCGGCAGTTGCACATCGTTGAACGGATCGCCGCCGCGCAGACGGCAATCCTCCATGCGCGCCTTCAGCAGCGGATCTTCCGGCGAGGTAAACGGCAGCTTGTCGATGATCACCAGCGACAGCGCATCACCGCGCACGTCAACGCCTTCCCAGAAGCTGCTGGTGGCCACCAGCAGTGCGTTGCCGGCATCAAGAAACTGTTTGAGCAGCTGCCCTTTGCTGGTTTCGCCCTGCAACAGCACTGGTAAGGTCATGGAGGCGCGGAACTCCGCCGCCAGCTCACGCATCATTTTGTGCGAGGTGCACAGGAAGAAGCAGCGCCCTTTGTTGGCTTCAATCAGCGGTTTCATCATGCGTGCCAGCTGACGCGCACCGCCAGGATAGTTGGGTTCCGGCATGTTGCGCGGCACGCACAGCAAGGCCTGCTGCGCATAATCAAACGGACTTTCGAGGATCAGGGTGCGGGCATTATCCACGCCGAGCCGGCTGGCGAAGTGGCTCATCTGTTCGTTGACCGCCAGCGTCGCCGAGGTAAATACCCACGCCGCTTTGCGTCCGTCCATCACTTCGCGGAAGCGCTCCGCAACCGACAGCGGCGTCAGCGCCAGCGTAAAGTGCCGGCTGCTGCATTCGTACCAGTAGCTAAAGCCCGGTTCATCAATCGCACGTAAACGCTTGAGCCGGGTGCGATACAGCGCGGCACGCTCGAAGGCAGCGTCCAGCAGCGCGGAACGGCCCAGCGACAGCTTAATCACGTCGTAACACAGCTCGAGCGCATCATCCAGCAGCGTAAACATGCGCATGATATTGTTGTCGCTCAGCAGGTCACGCAGATTGCCGCGAAAACCGGGCTCGCCCAGCGTCAGGCGGAAATCCTGTGCGCACTGCGCCAGCCGGTCGGCGGATTTCTGCAGCTGCTGCACATCGCGCACCTCGGTGCGGTAGGCAAGGATAATGTCTTTGGCGAGATCCTGCAGTTGCCGGCTCGACAGCTGCTGACCAAAATACTGGCTGGCAATATCCGGCAGCTGGTGCGCTTCATCGAAGATCATCACGTCGGCTTCCGGGATCAGCTCGCCAAATCCCCCCTCTTTGACCACCAGGTCAGCGAGAAACAGGTGATGGTTCACCACCACCACATCCGCATCCATCGCTTTTTTGCGCGCCTTCACCACGAAGCAATCTTTATACAGCGGGCAATCGCTGCCAAGGCAATTATCGTTGGTGCTGGTAACGTAAGGCCAGATCGGGCTGTCTTCCGCGACGCCGGCGCAGCTGCTGACGTCGCCATCAACGGTCTCCGAAGACCAGCTGCGCACGTTAATCAGATCGCCGAGCGCCTGCACGCTGAGATCGCCGCCGGTCTGATTTTGCTGCTCCAGCCGTTCCAGGCACAGATAGTTGGATCGCCCTTTCAGCAGCGCAGTTTTGCCGCTGAACGCCAGGGCGCGGGCAATGGTCGGCAGATCGCGGTTGTAGAGCTGATCCTGCAACGCTTTGGAACCGGTCGACACGATGACTTTTTTCTTCGCCCGCAACGCCGGTGCCAGATAAGCATAAGTTTTACCGGTGCCGGTGCCGGCCTCGACCACCAGCTCGCCCGCCTGCTGCACCGCTTCGCTCACTGCCTGCGCCATTTCGCGCTGTGCCGCGCGCGGCTTAAAGCCGGGAATCGCCTGCGCTAACGCGCCATCCGCTGCAAAATCGTCTGCCACACATCCTCACCGATTGCTCTTAAAACACCTGTAATTATGTCAGGATTCACCGCAGGCGACCACAACAGATGACAGCCGGCCATGGGATATGGCAGGCTAACGCAGCAAAAATAAAGGAGAACAGCATGACCATTACGCGTATTGATGCCGAGCACCGCATGTCCGAAGCGGTTGTACATGACCAGACCGTGTATTACACCAGCGTGCCGGAGAATCTGGATGACGATGCGGAAGCGCAGACCGCCAACGCGCTGGCGGTGATTGACCGCATCCTGACGCGCGTGGGTTCGGATAAAAGCAAAATTCTCGACGCTACCATTTTCCTGGTAGACAAAGAGGACTTTGCCGCGATGAACCGCGCCTGGGATGCGTGGGTCTCGCCGGGTAATGCGCCGGTACGCTGCACGGTGCAGGCCGGCCTGATGAATCCGCGCTATAAAGTGGAAATCAAAATCATCGCCGCGCTATAACGCTCGCCGGGCGCTATTCGTCGTCTTCGTCCTCTTCGAAGCGCGCCCGAATCGCTTCGCCCTGATGGTTCTGGCGAATTTCCTGCGCCACCTGCGCAATCGCCTGCCCGCTGGACATGCCGCCGGCCATCAGTTCCTGAATACGTTCCACTGCCTGCTGCTGCTGTTCGTGCGATAAAGCCGGAAGACCTGAAAACATGATGCACTCCTGTAATGGGGGGACGCATTATTCCACGCTGAACAAACAGGTGCCAGCAGCAAAAAAATATGCCAGGCTACGCGCCTGCCTGCTGAACTGATTTAGCCAAACGAACGTGAAAACCCTCTCGCTACAGTATACGCCCGATACACTTTTACACCGTTTTTCCACGCTGGCGCACCGCCCGTGGGCGATGCTGCTGACCTCTGGTCACGCCGAGCACGCGGATAACCGTTTCGATATTCTCACCGCCGACCCGCGGGTGACCCTGACGACGCGCGGTGACAGCACCGCCATCGACGACGGCACCGGCATCAGCCACTCTAACGCGGATCCGCTGCAGTTGGTGCAGCAGCAGCTGGACGCGCTGGGCACCCGGCCGGCGTTTGATGCAAATCTGCCGTTTCAGGGCGGCGCGCTGGGTCTGTTTGGTTATGACCTCGGTCGCCGTTTCGAAACGCTGCCGCAGCGGGCGCAGCAGGATTTACACACGCCGGATATGGCGGTCGGCATTTATGACTGGGCGCTGATTGCCGATCATCATCGCCAGACGCTGACGCTGATTGCCCTGCACGACGCGGAGCAGCGCTGGCAGTGGCTACAGGCGCTGGCGGTGCCGCAGCCCAAACCTTTTGCCCTGACCAGCGACTGGCAGGCCAATATGAGCTATGCGCAGTACGCCGCGCGTTTCCAGGCAGTGCAGGCCTACATTCAGGCGGGCGACTGCTACCAGGTTAATCTGGCGCAGCGTTTTCAGGCCAGCTATCGCGGCGATGAGTGGCAGGCGTTTTTACGTCTCAACCGCGCCAACCGCGCGCCGTTCAGCGCCTTCCTTCGTCTGCCGCACAGTGCCGTGCTGAGCCTGTCACCGGAGCGTTTTCTCTCGCTGCAGCAGCAGCAGATTGAAACCCGCCCGATTAAAGGCACGCTGCCGCGTCTGGCCGATCCGCAGGCCGATCGGTTGCAGGCGGAGAAACTGGCCAGCGCCGAAAAAGATCGGGCGGAAAACCTGATGATTGTGGACCTGCTGCGTAATGATATTGGCCGCGTCGCCGAGCCGGGCAGCGTCAGCGTGCCGGAGCTGTTTGTGGTGGAGCCGTTCCCGGCGGTGCATCACCTGGTGAGCACGGTGCGGGCCAGGCTGCCAGACGCGCTCTCCGCTACCGATTTGTTGCGCGCCTGTTTCCCCGGCGGCTCCATTACCGGCGCGCCCAAGATCCGTGCCATGGAGATTATCGAAGAACTCGAACCGCAGCGGCGCAATGCGTGGTGCGGCAGTATCGGCTACATCAGCCTGTGCGGGCGTATGGACAGCAGCATTACCATCCGCACGCTGATTGCCGAAAATCAGCAGTTGTACTGCGCGGCGGGTGGCGGTCTGGTGGCTGACAGCGAGGCTGAGGCGGAATATCAGGAGACGCTGCACAAGCTCAACCGTATTCTGCCCTGTCTGCGTGATGAGGCGTGATATGGAGCTGACGCTGGCGCAGTTTCTCAGTCGCTTTGTGCTGCAGCCGCCGCTGGCGAGCGCGCACAGCGTGATCAGCGGACGCCGTGCCGCGGTGCTGGTACCGGTGATTGATGGCGACCAGCCCGAACTGCTGCTGACCCGCCGCTCCGCGCTGCTGCGCAAACATGCCGGGCAGGTGGCGTTCCCCGGCGGCATGATGGATGCCACTGACGATTCGCTGATCGCCACCGCGCTGCGTGAAGCGCAGGAAGAAGTGGGCATCGCACCACAGCAGGTGCGGGTGGTCGGCGTGCTACCGCCGGTCACCAGCAGTACCGGTTTCGCCGTCACGCCCGTGGTCGGTATCATCCCGCCGCACCTGCCGCTGCAGCTCAACCCGGATGAAGTTGAAAGCGCCTTTTCCATGCCGCTCGCAGAGGCGCTGCGGCTGGGGCGCTACAGCGGACTGACGCTGCGCCGCGGTCATCGCCAGCACCAGGTGTGGCTGTCATGGTATGAAGATTATTTTATCTGGGGCATGACCGCCGGTATCCTGCGCGCGCTCGGCCAGCAGATCGCCCTGCCCTGATCCCCCGTCCCGTTTCACCCTGCCCGAAAAATTGATCCCGTTCACATCCGGGGATACGGATAACTATTTCTGTGGTTTATAATTAGTTTATTTCATGCGAAAAGCTGCTCGCTGCCGCCCGCTGGCGATTACTATTAGCCGCATTAACGGCCTGCGCCGTAGAAAAGAAGATTTGTGAGGAGCGTCACCGGTGATAAGTGTTTTTGACATGTTCAAAGTGGGTATTGGCCCGTCCAGTTCGCATACCGTTGGCCCGATGAAAGCGGGCAAACAGTTTGTTGACCTGCTGATCGAACAGGGCAAGCTGCAGGACGTGACGCGCGTGGCGGTGGATGTCTACGGCTCACTGTCGCTCACCGGGAAAGGACACCACACCGACATTGCCATCATCATGGGTCTGGCCGGCTTTGAGCCTGCCAGCGTCGACATCGACAGCATTCCGGCGTTTATCAAAGATGTCGAAACGCGTGAGCGCCTGCTGCTGGCACAGGGCGCGCGCGAGGTCGACTTCCCGCGTGACGGCGGCATGGTATTCCGCAGCGAAAACCTGTCGCTGCATGAAAACGGCATGACCCTGTACGCTTTTGCCGGCGATCGGCTACTTGAGCGCAAAACCTATTACTCGATTGGCGGCGGCTTTATTGTCGACGAAGCGCATTTTGGTCAGTCAGTGCTGGATGAGGTCGCCGTGCCCTACCCGTTCCATTCAGCCAAAGAGTTGCTCAGTCATTGCCGCGATACCGGCATGTCGCTTTCCGGGCTGGTAATGAAAAACGAACTGGCGCTGCACAGCCGTGACGAGATTTACGCCTATTTTGGCAACATCTGGCAAACCATGCAGGCGTGTATCGATCGTGGCCTGAATACCGAAGGCGTTTTGCCGGGCCCGCTGCGCGTGCCGCGTCGGGCGGCGTCGCTGCGACGTCTGCTGGTCTCCTCGACCAAACACTCCAACGATCCGATGAACGTCATCGACTGGGTCAATATGTTTGCGCTGGCGGTGAATGAAGAGAATGCGGCCGGTGGTCGTGTGGTCACCGCACCGACCAACGGTGCCTGCGGCATCGTGCCGGCGGTGCTGGCGTATTACGATCACTTCATCGAAACGGTCACGCCGGATATCTTTATCCGCTACTTCCTCGCCTCGGGCGCGATTGGCGTGTTGTACAAAATGAACGCTTCGATTTCCGGTGCCGAAGTCGGCTGCCAGGGCGAAGTAGGCGTGGCCTGCTCAATGGCCGCCGCTGGCCTCGCTGAACTGCTGGGAGCCAGCCCGGAGCAGGTGTGTGTTGCCGCTGAAATCGGCATGGAACACAACCTCGGACTGACCTGCGATCCGGTCGCCGGTCAGGTACAGGTGCCGTGCATTGAGCGTAACGCCATTGCTTCGGTGAAAGCGATCAACGCCGCGCGGATGGCGCTGCGCCGCACCAGCGAGCCGCGCGTATCGCTGGATAAGGTGATCGAGACGATGTACGAGACCGGCAAAGATATGAACGCTAAATATCGTGAGACCTCGCGTGGCGGTCTGGCGATCAAGGTGCAGTGCGACTGACCGGCAACGTCGCGTTTCGCTGCTGACAATTGCAGCGATCGGCCATTATTTCTGCAATGGCCTCTACCTCCGCGTTATCAAACCAGATACATTATTTTTGCGCGCGACCTCTACCGGTCGCGCGATTTTTTAGTGCCGCTTTTTTTCTCCAGCCGCGCTAAATTTGGCCGCCGCCATGCCGATAACCTTCACGTTAATTTGGCCTCATTCTTTGTCTTAGCAAGGTGGTTACTGATGCTCCTTCCCCAGCAATTTGTGGGTCAATTTCGCCGTAAGCGCCTGCTTATTGCGTTGGTGATCGCGTCGCTGGTTCTCATTCTTACGCTGACTTTTCGCTACATCGAAGAGAAGTCACGCATTGAGCAGCAGTCCCTTAACTTTGCCACCCGCGCGATTGAACGCTTTGACCGCATGTTTTCGCCGCTGGACGTCTCCGCCAACAACACGCTGGGGCTGGTGGGCGTGCCCTGCACGCAGGTGCGCTACCCGCTGATTGAGAAGATCGCCGCGCTGCAAACCGTGCGCACCGTGCTGCTGGTGCAGGACGATACCATCTACTGTTCGAGTATTTATGGCCCGCGCCACATCTCGTTCAGCCAGACTTATCCCGAGCTGGCGATCAACAACCAGCGCATGATGCTGTCCACCGACGACTACCTGCTAAAAGGTTCGCCGGTGCTGCTGCTGTGGACGCCAAAGTCGCTGGATAACCAGGACGGCCTGCTGCAGATCATCAACATTGAACTGATGACCAATTATCTGCTGGAGCCGCAGCTGCCGTGGGTGGAGCGCGCGATCTTTAACGTAGGCGGACAGAGCCTCGAATACGGTAATCCGCTTATCGAGCATACCGTGCCGTCCGATGACGAAGTGGCGTACGATCAGGCCTCGCTGCGTTATCCCTACAGCATTACGCTGTACGGCCCGTCCCCGGCGCGACTGGCGCTCAATACCCTGCCGTCTCAGCTGCCGCTGGCGGTACTGCTGAGCCTGCTGCTGGGCTATATCGTCTGGCTGGCCACCGCCAATCGCATGAGCCTGAGCTGGCAAATCAGCTATGGCATCACCGCTAACGAATTTATGGTCTACTGCCAGCCGCTGATCAATGCCCGCAGCGGCGACTGCGATGGTATCGAGCTGCTGCTGCGCTGGCACAATCCGCGTCAGGGCTGGATTGCCCCGGACGTATTTATTCCGCTGGCCGAACGCCAGAATCTGATTGCACCGCTGACGCGCTTTGTGATTGCCAGAGTCGTCGCGGAGTTGCCTAATCTGCCACAGTGCCCGACATTTCATATCGCGATTAACGTCGCGGCCAGCCACTTCCGCGATCGCCTGATTGTTGAGGATTTACAGCGCTACTGGTGGCCCGCCAATCCCCTGCCAAAACTGGTGGTGGAGCTGACCGAGCGCGATGCGCTGCCGGTCATCGACCAGACGGTCGTGGCGCAGCTGCATGAAATTGGCGTGCGGCTGGCGATTGACGATTTCGGTACCGGCCACAGTTCGCTGGCCTATCTGAAGGATCTGAAGCCGGACGTACTGAAAATCGATAAAATTTTTACCGCCGCGATTGGTACTGACGCGATCAACGCCACGGTGACGGATATGGTGATTTCACTGGCGCAGCGGCTGAACATCGCGCTGGTCGCGGAGGGAGTGGAAACCGCCGAGCAGGCGCATTATCTGCGCGAGCGCGGCGTGGATCATCTGCAGGGTTACTACTATGCGCGCCCGATGCCGATTGAGGACTTCCCGCAATGGCTGGCGCAGCATCAGGCGCAGCTGGGCGCCTGATGCCGGACGACATCAGGCGTCGCCCTCTTCCTCGTCATGGTGCGGCTTGTCTTTGGTGACGCGCACCAGATCGATACGGTAATCCGTGGCTTCGATAATCTGGAAGTGCAGCGGTGGCAAATCGATAATCTCGCCCGGCAGCGGCAGCTGCCCCTTCTGCTCAATCAGCAGGCCGGCCAGCGACGCGTGATCTTCATCCGGATCGACCAGCTCATGGTGGTCGAGCAGCTGCTGCAGCGAGTGCAGATCGGTACCGCCCTTCACCAGCCAGCCGTCGCCATCGGCCACCACATCCGGCGTTTCGTCTTCGTCCGGGAACTCACCGGCAATCGCTTCCAGCACGTCCAGCGGCGTAATCAGGCCCTGCACCACACCAAATTCGTTGGTAACGATGACGAAGCTCCCTTTAGCGCGACGCAATACGCCCAGCAGGTTGATCGGATCCAGTGTTTCCGGCACCACAATCGGCGGCGTGTTGGCCGCGAAGGTCGCGACATCCATACCGTGCTCCAGCGCCACCAGCAGCTCTTTCGCGCGCACCACACCGATGATCTCATCCAGCTCGCCACGACACACCGGGAACAGACTGTGTGGCGTATCCAGCAGTTGAATGCGGATCTCATCCAGCGGACGCGAGACGTCAACCCACGAGATATCGCCGCGCGGCGTCATGATGCTGCGAATCGAACGCTGTGACAGCGTCAGCACGCCGTTAATCATGTAACGCTCTTCGTCTTTAAACGCTTCCTGCGGCATCGCTTCCGTCAGTGACGCTTCTTCGGTATGCGCCGGCTGGTTACGCTGGCGCCCGCCCATCAGACGCAGAATCGCTTCGGCGGTACGTTCACGCATCGGACGGTGCGCCTGATGACGGATAAAGTTCCGGCGCGCAATCTGGTTAAACAGCTCGATCAGAATCGAGAAGCCAATTGCCGCGTACAGATAACCTTTCGGAATATGGAAACCAAAGCCTTCCGCCACCAGCGACAGACCGATCATCAGCAGGAAGCTCAGACACAGCACCACCACCGTTGGGTGCGCGTTGACGAAGCGGGTCAGCGGTTTTGAGGCCAGCAGCATCACGCCCATGGCAATCACCACTGCCGTCATCATCACCGGCAGATGGTTCACCATACCGACGGCGGTAATCACCGCATCCAGGGAAAACACCGCGTCCAGCACCACAATCTGCGTCACGACCGCCCAGAAGCTGGCATAGGCTTTGTTGCCCTGATGCTCCATGCCACGGTTTTCCAGCCGCTCGTGCAGTTCCATGGTGGCCTTGAACAACAGGAACAAACCACCAATCAACAGAATTAAATCTCGTCCGGAAAAGCTGAAATCGCCTACGCTGAATAGGGGTCGCGTTAGCGTCACCATCCAGGAGATCAGCGACAGCAGGCCGAGGCGCATCACCAGCGCCAGCGACAGACCAATCAGGCGCGCTTTATCGCGCTGTTTCGGTGGCAGCTTGTCGGCAAGAATGGCGATAAACACCAGGTTGTCGATGCCGAGCACAATCTCCAGCACGATCAGCGTCAGTAAACCCGCCCAGATTGAGGGGTCGAAGAGAAATTCCATCAATGACTCCTTGCTAAACGTAAGGGCGAACGCGACTGAGCCTGCGCCGGAAGGCGAGACGAGAGAGCGTTAACGGATGAGGCAACACCGGCAGGTGTCAGGGTGCGCGCTGAGCAGCGCGGGGAACAAGTGAAGCGACGTCGGTGACGGTCCATATAGGTGAGCTAAAGCCCGGTACTCCTGAGTAATAAACAGAAAGCTAATGTATCAGTTACATCAACAACGTCAAAAAATTTTCTTACATTTACAAATAACTGCGCCAGCGCAAGAAACTGCCATAAAAATGCCCGTTGCCGCCGGTACGCTCTGAATAGCAGAGCAATGTCACATATTTTATTTTTTCGCTCACTAAAATAAATCGCGACCTTACTGCTGTATCGCGGAATGTTTTGGGCCTTTTCCTGATGACTTTCTTCAATTTAGTCCCGGGCGATCCACAGAAAATAACAACGGTAATTCTCAATGATTCCCGGCCATGGTCGGGAACTCTCATGCGAACGGAGGTAGCAAGTGACCATTGCGCTTGTAATTGGTACACATGGCTGGGCGGCAGAACAGCTGCTGAAAACAGCAGAAATGCTGTTGGGCGAGCAGGAAAATGTCGGATGGATTGATTTCGTGCCCGGCGAGAATGCAGAAACGCTAATCGAAAAATATCAGGCGCAGCTCGCCCGACTCGACACGTCGAAAGGCGTGCTGTTTCTGGTGGACACCTGGGGCGGCAGCCCGTTTAACGCCGCCAGCCGCATCGTAGTGGACAAACCGGGCTATGACGTTATTGCCGGGGTCAACATTCCCATGCTGGTGGAAACCCTGATGGGGCGCGATGACGATCCATCGCTGGAAGAGCTGATCCATATCGCCGTCGAGGCCGGCCGCGAGGGGGTGAAAGCACTCAAAACCGAATCCGCCGCGCCGGCAGCGGCAGCGCCGGCTCCGAAAGCTCCTGCCCAGCCGCAGAAACCGCTGGCACCGGGCGAGCACATGAAAATTGGCCTGGCCCGTATCGATGACCGTCTGATCCACGGCCAGGTGGCCACGCGCTGGACCAAAGAGACCAACGTGACGCGCATCATCGTCGTCAGTGATGAAGTGGCTAACGATCACGTACGCAAAACCCTGCTGACTCAGGTGGCACCGCCGGGCGTGACCGCCCACGTGGTGGATATCGCCAAGATGATCCGCGTGTGGAACAACCCGAAGTACGGTTCCGATCGCGTGATGCTGCTGTTTACCAATCCGACCGATGTTGAGCGCGTGGTGGAGCAAGGCGTGGATATCAAGTCGGTAAATATCGGCGGCATGGCCTTCCGTCAGGGGAAAACGCAGGTTAATAACGCGGTGTCGGTGGATGAGAAGGACATCGCTGCCTTCCGCAAGCTGAATGAGCGCGGTATCGAACTGGAAGTGCGTAAAGTCTCCAACGACCCGAAACTGAAAATGATGGACCTGATTGCGAAGGTCAATGCCTGATTCGCCTGTGCCTGCGCACGTGGGCAAAAAGTTCTGATCTTGCTGAGGAAAAATGCAATGGAAATAACCTCGCTACAAATAGTGTTGATATTTATTGTGGCCTGTATTGCCGGGATGGGATCGATTCTCGATGAGTTCCAGTTCCACCGGCCGCTGGTGGCCTGTACCCTGATTGGTGCAGTACTGGGTGATATGAAAACCGGCATCATCATCGGCGGTACGCTGGAGATGATCGCGCTGGGCTGGATGAACATCGGTGCGGCAGTGGCACCGGATGCGGCGCTGGCCTCCATCATCTCCACCATTCTGGTCATTGCCGGCGGTCAAAGCGTCGGTGCCGGTATTGCGCTGGCCATCCCACTGGCCGCAGCCGGTCAGGTGCTGACCATCATCGTGCGTACCATCACTGTCGCCTTCCAGCACGCCGCGGATAAAGCTGCGGAGAAAGGCAATCTGACGGCGATTTCATGGATCCACGTCTCTGCCCTGCTGCTGCAGGCGATGCGTATCGCTATCCCGGCGCTGATTGTGGCGGTCTCGGTCGGTACCAGCGCGGTACACAGCCTGCTGAGTTCGATTCCGGAAGTGGTCACCAATGGTCTGAACATCGCCGGCGGCATGATCGTGGTGGTCGGTTACGCGATGGTCATCAACATGATGCGTGCCGGTTACCTGATGCCGTTCTTCTATCTTGGTTTTGTCACCGCCGCGTTCACCAACTTTAACCTGGTGGCGCTGGGCGTGATTGGCGTGGTAATGGCGGTGCTGTACATCCAGCTGGCACCAAAATACAACCGCGTCGCAGGCGCTGCCTCGGCGGGCCCGGCTAACAACGACCTCGACAACGAACTCGACTAAGAACAGGTGACATCATGGTAGATACAACCAATACTCCAAAGAAACTCACCCCCGGTGACGTGCGCGGTGTGTTCCTGCGCTCCAACCTGTTTCAGGGTTCGTGGAACTTTGAACGCATGCAGGCGCTGGGCTTCTGCTTCTCAATGGTGCCGGTGATCCGTCGCCTGTATCCGGAAAACAACGACGAGCGCAAGCAGGCGATTAAGCGTCACCTTGAGTTCTTCAACACCCATCCTTACGTGGCCGCGCCAGTGCTCGGCGTGACCATGGCCATGGAAGAGCAGCGCGCCAACGGGGCAGCGATCGATGACGGTGCCATTAACGGGATCAAAGTGGGTCTGATGGGTCCGCTGGCTGGCGTGGGCGACCCGATTTTCTGGGGGACCGTGCGTCCGGTGTTCGCCGCACTGGGTGCCGGTATCGCGATGAGCGGCAGCCTGCTTGGTCCGCTGCTGTTCTTCTTCCTGTTTAACATTGCGCGTATGCTGACCCGCTATTACGGCGTGGCTTATGGCTATCGCAAAGGGGTGGATATCGTCAGCGATATGGGCGGCGGCTTCCTGCAAAAACTCACCGAGGGGGCATCGATACTCGGCCTGTTTGTCATGGGGGCGCTGGTCAACAAGTGGACACACGTCAACGTGCCGCTGGTGGTATCCCGCATCACCGACCAGACCGGCAAAACCACGGTCACCACCGTGCAGTCAATTCTCGACCAGCTGATGCCTGGCCTGATTCCACTGCTGCTGACCTTTGGCTGTATGTGGCTGCTGCGCCGTAAAGTTAACGCGCTGTGGATCATCGTTGGCTTCTTTGCCATCGGTATCTTTGGTTACTGGATCGGCCTGCTCGGTCTGTAATCTCACCGCCGGGAGTCAGACTCCCGGCGTTTTTTGAACGGCGTGACCTGAGCGCCAACGCTGAGGTCACTTCGGTTGAGGAAGAAGCCTGTATGTCACTGACTGACGCCCTGATTGCCCTGCTGATCGCCGCTCTCGCCCTGTTTGCGATTTACGACGATCTCATCCTGCCCCGCCGCAATGGACCGACCCGACTGCGCGTCACCCTGCGCCGCCGCCATAAAATCGACAGCGGCATCTTTATCGTGCTGCTACTGATTCTGCTGTGGAACAACGTCAGCCATCATGGCCCGCAGCTCACCACCACTTTGCTAATGGTGCTGTGCTTTATGGCTATCTGGCTGTTCTGGATCCGCAGCCCGCGGCTGCTGATGAAAAATGACGGCCTGTTTTTTGCCAGCGTGTGGATCGATTACCGGCGTATTCAGAGTATGAACCTGTCAGAGGATGGCATTCTGGTGATGCAGCTGGAGCAGCGTCGCCTGCTGATAGCGGTGAAACAGCTCGACGACCTGGAGAAAATCTATCATACGCTGGTGGAGGCGCGTTAAACGCGCTGCCACAGCGTCAGGGTGAAATCCGCGTCACAGCTAAAGGTGGCGCTGGAGGCCAGCTGCTGCCACACCGCTTCACGCGCACGCCAGGCAAAGGGGGTCATCTGCAGCAGGCTCACCGCTTCCGCCCCGTTCAGCGTCATTGTGTAGTGAAGGTTTTGCTGATCGATCTGCTCAAATCCCGCATAGTTTTTCTCTTCCGCTGTATGCAGCTGCACTTCGCGATAGATCAACGCCTTAAACTGCTGCAGATGGTGCGGCCCCGGCGTCACCGTCAGTAAATAGCCGCCAGGCCTGATGACGCGGCTCACTTCCTGCTCGTTACAGGGCGCGTAAATGCGCACGATGGCGTCCAGTGAACCATCGGCAAACGGCAGGCGCTGGCTGGAGGCGACACAAAAGTTAACCGCGCGATAGCGCTTTGCCGCCATGCGCACCGCGGCTTTGGCCACATCCAGACCGTACAGCTGGCTGTCGGGCAACGCGGCAGCCAGGGCGGCGGTGTAATAACCTTCGCCACAGCCGATATCCAGCAGCTGCGCGGGCCGGTTCGTGAGCGGCTGAGCCAGACATTGCGCCACCCGATCGCGCAGCGGCTGATAGTGTCCGGCATCCAGAAAGGCCCGGCGCGCCTGAAGCATCTCTGCGCTGTCGCCCGGTTCCCGTGAACCTTTGTGCTGCACCGGCAGCAGGTTGACGTACCCCTCTTTCGCCCGATCGAACTGATGACCGGACGCACAGCGATAACTGCTGGCGTGCAGGTGCAAAGCGAGGTGGCAAAGTGGGCAAATCAACGACATAGATAACTCCGGGTTAGCGATTCGCGGCGCAGTTTACCCTGATCATCCGGTAACAGAAAGGATAAAGAAAAGCCCCGCTCATTGAGCAGGGCTTTTGAGATTCGATTCAGCGGTGCATGACACCGAGCCTGAGTGCGAAATCAGATAGCAGTAACGTTAACTGCTGCCGGGCCTTTCTGGCCGTCCTGAATTTCAAACTCAACTTGTTGACCTTCGGCCAGGGTTTTAAAACCGTTGCCCTGGATAGCAGAGAAGTGAACGAACACGTCTTTGCTGCCGTCAGCAGGAGTAATAAAACCAAAACCTTTAGACTCGTTGAACCACTTAACCTGACCTTTAATCTTTGCCATTTTTGCAAATTCCTTAGAGTGTTTATATTGCCCGCAGGCAGTCTTACAGAGAAACCAGAGACATTACTGAATGAGGCACTAATTTAAGGTTCGGCAAGGAAGCGGTATTCAACGTCAACGTCTTTACTCGTAACTTCTTTACTGAAGATGCCATACATAAACAGAACTGTACCTCGTTTGACCCACGATTCGTTATCACATATCCGCTAATTAATGGCAAGCCATTTTTAAACAGTGATCGACATGCCGCACATAATTGCCTGAAACCGGCAGCGAAAGGTGGATAACGTTATTGACAGCAACGCCTCGGCGTGTGCAAAAAAGTCTATGCGTCAGTATAGTTAGCGCCAGACTCGCGTTTCGTCAAGCGCAGCGGCAAACGCTGCTTTTTCACATTTAAACCGAATAATTCTAGGCAAAAAATATTGCATTAATATGGCACAGATAAGCTATTTCACTGGCCGTTGTGCAATGAGCAACATAACTGCGCAGCGCTTAAATCTTGTACAATAAATTCCTGACAGTACAAGTTAATAATAGTTTTGCACCAAAATCAGGAAAATATAATCGCCGTTGCCCCAAATATAGGCAGACTGTAAGCTGGCATTTATCTCATTTTTTTCTAAACACCCAACAATTAAATGTTAAAAAGCGCGGAAGCCGCTGGCATTAACAAAAAGGGCTTAGGATAAATCTTAATCGTAATTCATCAGGCTGCGGCTCTCGCCAATTCGCCATGGGGCAAAAGGCGCATCGACCTCGCCCGCCTGCTGCAATGCTTGCGCCAGCACCGTCGGCGGATCGTCAAGCGACTCGTCCGCCAGCTCAAACACGCCCCAGTGAATAGGAATTGCCAGCGGTCGCCCTATCTGCTGCCAGAGTTGTACCGCCTGATCCGGGTCCATGTGCTGGCCGCGCATGAACCATTTTGGTGCATAGGCACCTATCGGTAACGCAGCCAGATTAAACGGCCCCAGCCGCTGCGCGATGGCAGAGAGATTATCGCTGTAGCCGCTATCGCCGGAGAACCAGAAATTGAGCTGCGCATTACGCACGACCCAGCCGCACCACAGCGACCGGTTGCGATCCCAGAAGGTGCGCATGCTCCAGTGGCGCGCGGGAACGGCTGTAAAGCTGATGTCGTCCAGTTGCACCTGCTGCCACCAGTCCAGTTCGGTGACGGTGCGCACGCCAAGCCGGCGACACCAGTCGGCCATTCCCAGCGGCACCAGAAAGTGCGCAGCAGGAAAGCGGCGGGCGATGCGTTTCACTGTAGGCCGATCAAGGTGGTCGTAATGGTTATGCGAGATCAGCACATAATCAAGATGCGGCAGCTGCGCCACGCTGAGCGGCGACGGGGTTTTACGCTGCGGCCCGGCAAACGGCAACGGCGAAGCGCGTGCCGACAGCGCCGGATCGATCAAAATATAGCGCTGATTGAGACGCAGCAGCAGCGCGGCATGGCCCAGCCACCAGACACGGTCATCTTCACCGCTCAGGTCGGCCTGCTGGCACCAGCTGGCGGTAAAGGCCGCATAGCCGGACTGCGGTGGCAGCGGCAGATTCTGCTGCTTACGCTCGCGCCGCCAGCGCTGAAGATCGCCAGGCTGACGCAACTCCTCTTCCGGGTTACGAAAGCCGTGCGGCGTATGATGGGCCAGCGAAGCGTCATACCAGGGATTTTGCCAGGCCATGGCCTCTCCGTTGTGGGCTTAACGTTCCGGAATCAGGCGAATAAAGTCGCGCTTGTCCCCGGCATCCTGCTCATCCTGCGCTTTTTCGGCCACCGGCTGCGCCTCAGCGATACGGCGCAGCAGCGCGTTCTGTTTCTTTTGCTCTTCCAGCAGCGCTTCCAGCAGCTGAAGCTGTTCACTGGCGCGCACGCTGGCCCGGTTAACAAAAAACCAGGCAATAAACGCCACAATCACAATGATGGCCAGCACGCCATAGTTAAACAGCGGACCGGTACTGGCGGCTAATTCGTTCATAACTGCATCAATCCTCAAACATCATTCAGGTACATCGCCGCTGATTCTACTCGTTGCGTGCGGAAAAGATATGGTGGCGGAGATAAAGCAGATTATCCCGCCTGCGTGCCGCTTTCAGTTATCTCTGATCGATCCGGCGAGAAAAGCGAGGCATGCTGCTACTATAGAGTTCGCAGCAATGCGGGAACAGCTGCGTTATGTAACACAAGGAGATAAAAATGAAACTACTGATTCGTGCGGTGATGGTGCTGGCTGTCTTGTGGCTGGCGATGCTGTTTACCGGCTACGGCGTGTTAACCGGCAGCAATAAAAACGCAGCCGGGCTGGGCTTACAGTGTAGCTACCTGACCGCGCGCGGCATGATTACCGCACAGTATCTGCACACCGACAGCGGCATTGTTGGCGTTACCGATTGTCCACTGCTGAAGAAAAGCGGCGAAGTGGTCGATAACTAAGTTAAGCCGCCTGCCGGGCTGCGCGTCAGCCCGGCAGGATTCAGAACGGATAGTCGTAATAGCCCATTTGCTCCGACACCTTACGCGCGGCACGGTGCAGCATCGCCACATACTCTTTTTTTGCCGGTTCGAAGAAGCGCACCGTCGGGAACGAGAGGCTCATGCCGGCAATCACCACGCCGAAGCGATCAAACACCGGTACCGCCAGACAGCGAATTCCCGCTTCCTGCTCTTCATTATCCTCACCAAAGCCCTGTTGCCTGACCTGATCCAGCACCGGCAGTAGCGCCTGCGCGTTGACGATAGTGTTAGCGGTGCTGCGACGGAATTCCACTTCACGCAGAATGTCGTTCACCTCCGCGCGCTCACGCCACGCCAGCAGCACTTTGCCGATGGCGGTACTGTGCAGCGGATTACGCCGGCCGATGCGCGAATACATGCGCAGGTTATACAGCGAGTCAATCTTATGGATATAGACGATGCAGTCTTCTTCCAGCGCGCCGAGATGAATGGTCTCTTTGGTCTGGCGCGACAGTTCGCGCATCTCCACATCGGCGCTGCGAATCAAATCCACGTTCTGCAGCGCGTGCGCGCCAAGTTCAAACAGTTTGAGCGTCAGTGAATATTTTTCGCTCTCGCCCTCCTGCGCCACGTAGCCGAGCGATTTCATGGTCTGCAGAAAGCGGTAGACCGTGCTTTTCGACATCATAACCCGCTGCGAAAGCTCGGTGATGCCGTGATCGCGCTCTTCGCCCAGCGCCTGCAGAATGCCAAACACTTTCATCACCGATGAAACGGCATCCGGCTGTTTATCGTTATCGCGGCTCGCCATGCGGGACTTCCTTAACGCTTTTACAAAAAACGCCAGTATAGAGGTTACAGCCGGACGGCGGCAACGACACATCCACTTGTAATTTTTGTCCATTAATGCGGTGATTTCAGGCAGAAAATTGATTAGCATGATGATATTCACTTACTTCACTTCTCCCTGTTTATGTCTCCTACCGTGTCTCAGGATGGATTACCCGTTCCACAGCGCTACGGCGCAATAATTACCATTGCGCTTGGCATCATGATGGCGGTGCTGGACGGCGCGATTGCCAACGTGGCGCTGCCGACCATTGCGCGTGAGCTGAACGCCAGCCCGGCGGAATCGATCTGGATCGTCAACGCCTATCAAATCGCTATCGTGATTTCGCTGCTGTCGCTGTCGTTTCTTGGCGATATGTTCGGCTACCGGCGCGTCTATCAGGTCGGGCTGGTGCTGTTTGTATTCACCTCGCTGTTCTGCGCCCTTTCCTCTTCGCTGAATATGCTCACCGTGGCGCGCGTGCTGCAGGGCTTCGGCGGTGCGGCGCTGATGAGCGTCAACACGGCGCTAATCCGTATCATTTACCCGCAGCGCTTCCTGGGACGCGGCATGGCCATCAACTCGCTGATCGTGGCCGTCTCCAGCGCCGCCGGTCCCACGGTGGCGGCCGCGATTCTCTCCATCGCCAGCTGGAAATGGCTGTTCCTGATCAACGTGCCACTCGGTGTGGTGGCGCTGTGGCTGGCGCTGCGCTTCCTGCCGGATAACACGCAGAAAGCGAAGCAGCAGAAATTTGATGTGCCGAGCGCCATCATGAATGCGCTGTTTTTCGGCCTGCTGATTTCAGCGCTGACCGGCTTCGCGCAGGGAGAAAATGGCTGGCTGATTGCGGGTATGCTGCTGGCGCTGCTGCTGATCGGCGTGGTGTTTGTGCGGCGTCAGCTGGCGATGCCGGTGCCGCTGCTGCCAGTAGATTTGCTGCGCATTCCGGTGTTTTCGTTGTCGATCGGCACCTCGATCTGTTCGTTCTGTGCACAAATGCTGGCGATGGTGTCGCTGCCGTTTTTCCTGCAAAACGTACTGGGCCGGGATGAAGTCGCGACCGGCCTGCTGCTGACGCCGTGGCCGCTGGCTACCATGGTGATGGCACCGATTGCCGGCCGTCTGATCGAGAAGTTTCATGCCGGGCTGCTGGGTGGGCTGGGGCTGGCGCTGTTTGCCGCCGGGCTGTTCCTGCTGGCGCTGCTGCCTGCACAGCCCACGGATGCCGATATTATCTGGCGCATGATGCTGTGCGGTGCCGGCTTCGGGCTGTTCCAGTCACCCAACAATCACACCATCATCTCGTCGGCTCCGCGCCAGCGTAGCGGCGGTGCCAGCGGCATGCTCGGCACCGCACGACTGGTCGGCCAAAGCACCGGTGCCGCGCTGGTGGCGCTGATGTTTAACCTGTTCAACGACAGCGGCACGCATGCCTCGCTGCTGCTGGCCGGAACCTTTGCCAGCGTGGCGGCGATCGTCAGTATGCTGCGCATGACGCAAAGCCGTCAGCCGGCAGAGTCATAAAAAAAGGGCGCCCGCAGGCGCCCTGTTCATTTTCTATGTGGCTTACTTAAGGTAGGCACCGCTGCGCAGCGCTTCGATACGCTTGTCGAGCGGCGGGTGCGACATAAACAGCTCGCTCAGCGACTTACCTTTACCGTTAATACAGAACGCCATCATGCTGCTGGGTTCCTGCGGTTCGTAGCTGGTTTTCAGGCGCTGCAGCGCGGCAATCATCTTTTCACGACCCACCAGCTTCGCAGAGCCGGCGTCGGCGTGGAATTCGCGATGGCGCGAGAACCACATGGTAATGATGCTGGCGAGAATACCAAACACCAGTTCCAGCACTGTCGCCACGGCAAAATAGACCAGCGGATTGCCGTTGCTGCTCTCTTCGCCGTCGCGGTTGCCGGACAGGAAGCCAGACGCCACCTGCGCAATGATACGCGAAATGAAGATCACGAAGGTGTTCACGATACCCTGAATCAGCGTCATGGTGACCATGTCACCGTTCGCGATGTGGGCGATCTCGTGCGCCAGCACCGCCTCCGCTTCATCGCGGCTCATGTTCTGCAGCAAACCGGTGGAGACCGCTACCAGCGAGGCGTCACGGCGTGCGCCGGTGGCAAAGGCGTTGATATCGGGCGCGTGGTAAATCGCCACCTGCGGCATCGCAATGCCGACCTGCTGAGCCTGGCGGCCGACGGTTTCCATCAGCCAGCGTTCCGTCTCGTTACGGGGTTGTTCAATCACTTCACCGCCGACCGAGCGTAACGCCATCCATTTGGACATCAGCAGTGAAACAAACGCACCGCCAAAGCCAAACAGACCTGCCATAATCATCAGACCCTGAACACTGCTTGACTGGATTCCTGTCAGACTCAGAATCAGTCCGAATACCAACATCACCGCCAGGTTGGTGACCAGGAAAAGCGCAATACGCATCATAAACGTTAATCTTCCTCAGTTGTGCTCGCGCTCATGCGCGGATATACATCCTATGTCCATTGTGGCGCTTTTCAAGCGACCTTAATCTTTAAGTGCCTAAAAAGACATAACTTTACATTTGGTAATGGTAGCAGGTGCAGCCTGCCGGGCGGCGAGTTGCAGGCAAAAAAAAGCACCGCCGCAGCGGTGCTGTGATTTCAGGCCGAAGGGTTACTTCGCTGCGGCCGGCGCTGGCTGATCTTTTTCCAGCTGGGCCAAATCGTTAGCGATTTTCACCGTTTCATCCAGATACGGATCCGGCTCTTTGTAGTCTTTCGGCAGATCGTCCAGGCTCTTCAGCGGCGCTTTGCCTTCCGCCTGGTAGCGCGCATTGATACGTTCCAGACGCAGCGCATCTTCTTCGTGGTTCTCTTTCTCGCGCTGAGCCAGATTGAGCGACACGATGTTACGCTTGTCCTTCATCGCGTTGAAACGCGCGATGTCTTTCATGATGTACTGGAACTCGCGATCTTTGGCGATGCGATCGGCGTGCTCTTTGGTCAGCTGCGGCACCAGCGGCGTGATATCGCCGGTTTTGGTGTAGGTCGCCGCGTTGATGCTGTCCCACGGCAGCGCGTTATCCTCAAACTTCTCGCCGGTCTCTGCTGCTTCCACACCGGTCGGCATCAGCAGGTCTGGCGTGACGCCTTTCCGCTGAGTACTGCCGCCGTTGATGCGGTAGAACTTCTGAATGGTGTACTGGACTGAGCCCAGCGCCGGCCATTCCGGACGCAGCATCTGATCGTAGATGCGGTTGAGTGAGCGATACTGCTGCACCGTGCCCTTACCAAAGGTCGGTTCGCCGACAATCAGCGCGCGGCCGTAATCCTGCATCGCCGCGGCGAAGATTTCCGACGCCGAGGCGCTGAAGCGATCGACCAGCACCACCAGCGGACCTTTGTAGTAAACGATGCCGTCGTTGTCGCTGTCCTCACGCACGCGACCATTATTGTCACGCACCTGCACCACCGGGCCACTCGGAATAAACAGGCCGGAGAGCGATACCGCTTCGGTCAGCGCGCCGCCGCCGTTGGTACGCAGATCGATGACGATGCTGTCGACGTTCTGCTTCTGCAGTTTCTGCAGCTGCACTTTCACATCATCGGTCAGGCCAACGTAGAAGCCCGGGATATCCAGCACGCCGACTTTCTCTTTGCCGACGTTGTGCACGGTGCCCTTCACCGCGCGATCTTCCAGACGGATTTTCTCACGCGTCAGCGTCACGGTACGGGTTTTGGTGCCCTTGCCGGCTGGCAGGATCTCGAGGCGCACTTTGCTGCCCTTCGGCCCTTTAATTTTGGACACCACGTCATCCAGACGCCAGCCAATCACATCTTCCATTGGCTTGCCCGGCTGGCCGACGCCCACAATGCGGTCGCCCACGCTGATGGATTTGCTCTTGGCCGCCGGACCACCGGCGACCATCGAGTTGATCACCGTGTAGTCATCATCCATCTGCAGCACGGCACCGATACCTTCCAGCGACAGGCTCATTTCGGTATTGAACTGCTCGGTGTTGCGCGGTGACAGATAGTTAGTATGCGGGTCGATTTCATGCGCGAACGCGGTCATAGCCAGCTGGAACACATCTTCGCTGTTGCTTTGTGCCAGACGACGGATGGCAAAGTTGTAGCGCTTGGTCAGCGTCTCGCGAATCTCTTTGTCATCTTTCCCGGCCAGCTTCAGGCTCAGCTCGTCATACTTCACCTTGGCATCCCACAGCGCGTTTAGCTCATCTGTGCTTTTCGGCCACGGTGCTTTGGCACGATCGATATCGATGGTGTCATTGCCGGTGAAGTTCATCGGGCGGTTCAGCACGCTGAGCGCATACTGATAGCGCTCGAAGCGGCGCTTCTGCGCCAGATTATAAAGATCGTAAAACACATCCAGCTTGCCGCTGCGCAACTCATCACCGAGCGTGGTTTTCTTGTCGGCGAATTGTGCCACGTCCGACGCCAGCAGCACGTTATGGCTGTAATCGAGCAGATTCAGGTAGCGGTCAAAAATTTTCGCCGAAAAATCCTGATTCAGATCGAACTGACGATAGTGAGAGCGGGTGAAACGCGAAGTGACGCGTTCACTGACGGTAGGATGCTGTGCTTCTTCGTGTAACTGGGGAATCTGGTCGGCGCGGGTAATGTTGTCCGCGCCAAAGGTGGGGCCTGCCAGCAGCAGGCCCGCGATCATACCGATCTTAAAAATGCTGTTCATGCCAGGGTCGGGCCTCCGTTTCAGAACTGCAAGTGTTCTGCGCGCACAATCATTGCCAGGCCGGAAGCGAGCTGGACCCGGACGCCATCTTTGGTAATTTCCAGGATGGTAGCGTCCATTGCACTTTTGCCTGCTTTGACTTTGATGTTTTGACCCGCTTGCAACGTTGAAGTGTCAGTGACGGGTTTTGCCCGCGGTGGACGCGGAGCAGCCTGACGCTCACCGGCCGCAGCACGCGGTGCCTGTGGACGTGGCTTACGCGGTGCGTCACCCTCCGCCGCTTTACGGGCAGCAGGCTTGCGCGGACGACGCTCAGCGGTCTCTTCACCGGCTTCACGTTTTTTCGCTTTTTGCTGCTCGCGCTGCGCCTGCACGCGCGCTTTGGCTTCTTCCAGCTGCTTGCGCGCATGTTCTACGTGCTGCTCATCCAGCACGCCACAGGCGTTGCCGTCGAGATCGACACGGGTGGCACCGGCTTTAATGCCGTAAAGATAACGCCAGCTTGAGGTATAAAGGCGTAAGGCCGAACGCAGTTGCGTCTTGCTCAGGCTGTTTTCGCCCTGAACGCGCTCCACCAGATCCTGAAAGATACCGATTTTGAGCGGACGCGCTTCACCTTCGGCGCTAAAGCAGTGCGGAAAACGCTGCGCCAGAAAGGCGATGACTTCTTTACTGCTGTTCAACTTAGGTTGATTTTCCATGAAATTTCCTGATTACAACGGGTTTGCCGACCAGAGCAGGCATGAACAGGCGACATTATAATGACAACATCGCCAAATGCTATGTGATCCAGTCGATTAGCTGCGCGTCAGCTGAAGAAATTTTTCAATGTCGCTGTTCGCCAGCACTGCACAAAGCCCGTCGGTAAGGGCTACCAGCCCCGCTTCATCCTCGCTATCGAAGCGAGAATAAACCGTACTGTCGATGTCGAGAACACCGACCATCGTGCCATTCACTTTCAGAGGAATCACGATTTCCGCGTTGCTGGCGGCGTCGCAGGCAATGTGCCCCGGGAAAGCGTGCACGTCCTCAATCCGCTGCACGCTATCCTCCGCAACCGCGGTGCCACATACGCCTTTACCCACCGGAATGCGTACGCAGGCGATTTTGCCCTGGAACGGACCCAGCACCAGCGTCTCCGGCTCGGTCAGCAGATAGAAGCCTGCCCAGTTAACCCCTTCCAGGCGTTCAAACAGCAGCGCACTGCAGTTGCCCAGCGCCGCCAGGAAAGAAGTTTCGCCCGCTAACAGTGCGCGGACATCGCGATTTAAATCCTCGTAAAAGGCTTTTTTGTTCATTGTTTAACCATAACTCATCACTGGCGTGACCTTGTTGTCACTCAGTTGTTAAAATAAGCACTAATAATCCAACCCCACAAGGTGAATCATTGTGTTAGTTACTATACCCTTAGCACGCTATGCTTGAGACTATTCTCGTACCATAGATTGATGCAGACAGACGTGCTCTGCTCCGCATGCCGGTAACTGTAACGAACAATGGGCCCCTTGCGTCATTTATGAAAATTCACGCCATCAGCCAGACGTTGCCCCACGCACGTTATCAGCGTTGCCCGCAATGCGATACCCTTTTTTCCTTACCGGATGTGAAATCGCATCAGTCGGCTTATTGCCCGCGCTGTCATGCCCGTATTCAGAACGGTCGCGACTGGTCAATGACGCGGCTCACCGCCATGGCCGTCACGATGATCGTACTAATGCCGTTCGCCTTCAGCCTGCCGCTGGTGGATATCCGCCTGCTTGGCATGCGCATCAACGCCAGCCTGCTGGAGGGCGTGCTGCAGATGGCGCAACAGGGCAACGTGCTGACAGCCGCCATGGTGGCGTTTTGCACGATTGGCGCGCCAGTGACGCTGGTGGCCGGCATCTGCTATTTGTGGATTGGCCACGCGCTCGGCATGAACCTGCGCCCGGTCCTGCTGATGCTGGAGAAGCTCAAAGAGTGGGTCATGCTGGATATCTATCTGGTCGGCGTGGCGGTGGCATCGATTAAGGTGCAGGATTATGCCGCGCTGGAGGTCGGCTACGGGCTGGTCGCCTATATCGCGCTGACCATCATGAGCCTCCTGACGCTGATTCATCTCAACGTGGAGGAGCTGTGGGAACATTATTACCCGCAGTCGGTGCCGCACGAACCGCCCGAGCGGTGGCAGGTTTGCCTGAACTGCCACCATACCGGTATGCCCGATGAACGCGGACGCTGCACGCGCTGCCATACGCCGCTCGATTTTCGCCGCCGCCACAGCCTGCAAAAATCCTGGGCGGCGCTGATCGCCTCGATTGTGCTGCTGATCCCGGCTAACCTGCTGCCGATTTCGGTGGTGTACGTCAACGGTGCGCGGCGCGAAGACACCATTTTCTCCGGGATTCTTGGCCTCGCCTCCGGTAACGTGCCGGTGGCGGCAGTGGTGTTTATCGCCAGTATTCTGGTGCCGTT
Source organism: gamma proteobacterium symbiont of Axiagastus rosmarus (assembly GCF_059730925.1). NCBI lineage: Bacteria > Pseudomonadati > Pseudomonadota > Gammaproteobacteria > gamma proteobacterium symbiont of Axiagastus rosmarus. The sequence goes on along the minus strand of NZ_AP035925.1, from coordinate 1,894,126 downwards.
TACCAAGGTGTTAGTGATGCTGACGCTGTTGCTTAGCATCCATTTTAAGTGTGAACAGGGTTTGAAAACCCGCATCCGTCTGCTGCGTGCCGTCACCTGGGTGGGCCGCTGGTCGATGCTGGATCTGTTCGTCATTGCTTTAACCATGTCGCTGGTCAATCGTGACCAGCTGCTGGCTTTTACCATGGGACCTGCCGCCTTCTACTTTGGCGCGGCAGTCATCCTGACCATTATGGCCGTTGAGTGGCTCGATAGCCGCCTGATCTGGGATGCACATGCAACAGGAAACGCCGACTACACCGACTAGCGCTAATCTGCGTAATAAACGCAAGATTTCGCCGTTCTGGCTTTTGCCCATTATCGCCCTGCTGATTGCCGGCTGGCTGTTATGGACCAATTATCAGGAGCGCGGCACCACCATCACCATCAACTTCCAGACCGCGGACGGCATCGTGCCGGGCCGCACGCCGATTCGCTATCAGGGCGTGGAAGTGGGCACCGTGCAGGGCATTGTGCTGAGCGATGACTATCGCAGCATTCAGATCAAAGCCAGCATCAAGAGCGACATGCGCGATGCGCTACGGGAGAACACCCAGTTCTGGCTGGTGACGCCAAAAGCCTCGCTGGCGGGCGTCTCCGGGCTGGATGCGCTGGTGGGCGGTAACTACATCGGCATGATGCCCGGCGACGGCAAAGAGCGCGATCACTTCACCGCGCTGGACACCCAGCCAAAATACCGGGTAAACACCGGCGAACTGCTGATTCACCTGCACGCGCCCGATCTCGGCTCGCTCAACACCGGTTCGCTGGTCTATTACCGTAAAATTCCGGTCGGCCGCGTCTATGACTACAGCATCAACGGTAATACCGATGGCGTGACCATCGATGTGCTGATTGAGCGGCGCTTTACCAACCTGGTGAAAAAACAGAGCCGCTTCTGGAATGTCTCGGGTGTTGACGCCGATGTCAGCCTGAGCGGCGCCAAAGTGAAGCTGGAGAGCCTGGCCGCGCTGGTGAATGGCGCGATTGCCTTTGACTCGCCGGACAGCGGCGAACAGGCCAACAGCGATCAAAACTATCAGCTCTATTCGGATCTGGCACACAGCCAGCGCGGCGTGCTGATTTCGCTCGATCTGCCCAACGGCGACAACCTGAAAGCCGACAGCACGCCGCTGATGTATCAGGGGCTGGAAGTGGGCACCCTGACCAAACTGACGCTGCTGCCGGGCGGCAAAGTGTCCGGCGAGCTGACGATCGATCCCTCCGTCACCGGCCTGATGCGCAGCGGCACGCGGATTGAGATGCGCGCGCCGAAACTCAGCCTGACCGACACCAGCCTGAGCAGCCTGCTGACCGGCAATACGCTGGAACTGGTCCCGGGCGAAGGTGAGCCGCAGGATCACTTCAGCGTGCTGCCGGCCAGCGAAACGCTGTTGCAGAAGCCGGATGTGCTCACCGTTCAGCTCAGCGCGCCGGAAACCTACGGTATCGACGCCGGACAGCCGGTGATGCTGTATGGCGTGAAGATCGGCCAGGTGATTTCGCGCCGGCTGGATGAAAACGGCATCAGCTTTGTAGCGGCCATCAATCCGGAGCACCGCCAGCTGGTACACGCCGACAGTAAGTTCATCGTTAACAGCCGTCTCGACGTTAAATTTGGCCTCGACGGCATGCAGGTGCTGGGTGCCAGCGCGCGCGAATGGGTCGACGGCGGTATCCGGCTGGTGCCGGGTGCGAAAGGTCAGCCGTCCAGCCGCTATCCGCTGTACGCCGACTCAGAGCGCGCGGCGGAAGGCATTACCGGCGATCAGCCGCCGACCACGCTCAAACTGACCGCCAACAGCCTGCCGGATGTACAGGCCGGCTCGGTGGTGCTGTACCGCAAGTTCCAGGTCGGTGAAGTGGTGGATGTGGTGCCGCGCGCCGATGCGTTTGAGATTTCGGTCCATATCCAGCCGCAATATCGCAAGCTGCTGACCAGCGAAAGCGTGTTCTGGGCCGAAGGCGGTGCCAAAGTCCAGCTCAACGGCAGCGGTCTGACCGTGCAGGCTTCGCCGCTGAACCGCGCGCTAAAAGGCGCAATCAGCTTTGATAACCTGACGGGCGCGCAGGCAGCGAAAGGCGTTAAGCGCGTGCTCTATCCGTCAGAAACCGCCGCACGTGCGGTCGGCAGCCAGATTACCCTGCACACCTTTGATGCCAGCAAACTGTCGGCCGGCATGCCAATCCGCTACCTCGGCATCAACGTCGGTCAGGTGGAGTCGCTGGCGCTGAGCCAGGATAACAACCAGGTGGTGGCGAAAGCGGTGCTCTATCCGGAGTATGTGCAGGACTTCGCGCGCATCGGCAGCCGCTTCTCTGTTGTCTCGCCGGAGATTTCGCCCGCCGGCGTTAATCACCTGGAAACGCTGCTGCAGCCGTATGTGAACGTGGACCCGGGCAAAGGCGCGCTGGCGCGCAGCTTTGAGCTGCAGGAGAGCACCATTACCGATTCGCGTTACCTTAACGGGCTGAACATCTATGTGGATACCACCGAAGCCGGTTCGCTGTCGATTGGCACGCCGGTGCTGTTCCGCGGTGTAGAAGTCGGCACGGTAACCGGCACTTCGCTGGGTAACATGGCCGACCGCGTGCAAATCGCGCTGCGCATCAGCAAGAAGTATCAGCATCTGGTGCGTAACAACTCGGTGTTCTGGCTGGCCTCCGGTTATAACCTCGACTTTGGTCTGATTGGCGGCGTGGTGAAAACCGGCACCTTCCAGCAGTTCATTCGCGGCGGCATCCAGTTTGCCACACCACCAACGGTGCCGCTGGCGCCGCAGGCCGGTGCCGACAAGCACTTCCTGCTGCAGGATGAAGCGCCAAAAGAGTGGCGCAACTGGGGCACGGCGATTCCGTCGCCAAACTAGGACAACGGGCAGCCTGCGGGCTGCCCGACTTATTTGCGCCGGGGATATTGCGCACGGCTGTACCTGAGCCGGGCTCGGCGTTACACTTCGCCCTCACTTTGTTAGTCCGGTAGATATCCGTGTCCGATCGTTTTCCTGAAGATTTTCTCGCGCTGATGCGCGCCAGCCTGGCCGACGAGGCCGAACTCGAACGCTTTCTCGCCATCAGTCAGCAGCCGCTGCGCCGCAGTCTGCGCGTCAATACGCTGAAAATCAGCGTGGAGGATTTTCTCACGCGCGTGGCGGGCTATGGCTGGCAGCTGACGCCGATTCCGTGGTGTCGGGAAGGCTTCTGGATTGCGCGTGATGACGAATCGCTGCCGCTCGGCAGCGTCGCGGAACACCTCAGCGGTCTGTTCTATATTCAGGAAGCCAGCTCAATGCTGCCGGTCAGCGCGCTGTTTGACGCCGCGCCGGATGTCCGCCAGGTGATGGATGTGGCCGCTGCGCCGGGCTCTAAAACCACGCAGATGGCCGCGCTGATGCGCAATCAGGGCGCGATCCTCGCCAATGAATACTCCGCCAGCCGGGTGAAAGTGCTGCATGCCAATATCAGCCGCTGCGGCGTCAGCAATGTGGCGCTGACCCATTTCGACGGGCGCGTCTTTGGTGCCGCGCTGCCGGAACAGTTCGACGCCATTCTGCTGGATGCGCCCTGCTCCGGCGAGGGTGTGGTGCGCAAAGATGCTGACGCGCTGCGCAACTGGACGCTGGCCAGCACCGAGGCCATCGCCGCCACCCAGCGCGATTTACTCGACAGCGCTTTTCACGCGCTGCAACCGGGTGGCACGCTGATTTACTCGACCTGTACGCTTAATACTATCGAAAACCAGCAGGTGATTGCCTGGCTGCAGCAGCGCTATCCGCAGGCGCTGGAAATTGTGCCGCTCAACGATCTGTTCGCTGGTGCCGAACGCGCGCTGACGCCGGAAGGGTTCCTGCACGTGTTTCCGCATATCTTCGACAGCGAAGGCTTTTTCGTCGCGCGGCTGCGCAAAACTGCCAGCGTGCCGCCATTGCCGGCGCCGACCTACAAACTCGGCAAGCTGCCCTTCTCGCCCGCCAGTCGCAAGCTGGTGGCGGAGGTGGCGCAGGCCGCGCACAAGGTGGGACTGCACTGGGATGAGAGCCTGACGCTGTGGCAGCGCGACAAAGAGCTGTGGCTGTTCCCGGCGGCGCTGGAGAGCTGGCTCAGCAAAGTGCGTTTCTCGCGTATCGGTCTCAAACTGGCGGAAACCTTCCCGAAAGGCTTTCGCTGGCAGCATGAAGCGGTGGTGGCGCTGGCGCAACCGGACAGCGCGCTGGCGTTCGAACTGGACGAAGCGCAGGCGGAAAGCTGGTATCGCGGTCAGGATGTTCATCCCGACACGCCGCCCGCGCGCGATGAAGTGATTGTCACCTACCAGCAGCAGCCGCTGGGCCTGGCGAAACGCGTTGGAAGCCGCATCAAAAACAGCTATCCGCGTGAACTGGTGCGCGACGGGCGGCTGTTCCGCTAACACGCATTACTGCAACTGCACCAGCGTCAGCCGGTTGCCAAATACCGCGCCGGTATCAATATAATGCTGATTCGCGGCGTTAAGCGGCTGCTCCAGCGGCGTATGGCCAAAGTAGAACGCACTGGCACCGGCGATCGGCTGCGAACGGCCGCGCTGATGGCGAGCGAGCCGGTCGCGGCTCCAGACGACCTGATGCCAGTCGACATCCTGTCCCAGTGCATAGGCACTGGCAGGATAGTCAGCATGAGCAATGACGATGACGCGCTCCTCGAATTGCAGATGTAAAATCAGCGGCAGTTCGGCACAGCGCTTCAGCGCATGACGCGCGGCAATCAGCCGCGCACCGCTCAGCTGCCAGAACCAGTCCCCGCCGTTCATCATCCACAGCATCGGATCGTCGCCCTGCAGCGCATCGAGCGCCATCTGCTCGTGATTACCGCGCACGCAGCGGAACCACGGCTCTTCCAGCAGTTGCAGACAGCCAAGGCTGTCCGGCCCGCGGTCGATTAAATCCCCGACCGATAGCAGCAGATCCTGTTGCCGATCAAAGCCCTGCCGCATCAGCTGCGCATCAAGCTGCGCGCGGCAGCCGTGCAAATCACCGACCACCCAAATATTGCGCCAGTTATTTGCACGCAGCGTCTGATAAAACATGTAATCTGCCCCGGTTGACTGGAAGTTTAGTAAACCCGGCATAAAGTATAGTCCGGTGAGGGGTAGCCGCGGAGGCATCAGCGTGAGCAGTCGGAAACAGTTTGTTGGCATCCTCGTGATGATTTTTATTGGCAGCCTGCTGCTGCTGGAGTCGCTCGCGCGCCTGGTGCATCTGCTTTTTGTTGGCTGAGCGGTGTTTCATGCCGCGCTAAACGCTTACACTCCTTTGCGTCTTACTGAAAGGAGTCTCCATGAGTCAGAATATCTACGATAACCCCGAATTTTTTGCTGGCTATGCCACCCTGCCGCGGTCGGTCAACGGACTGGACGGCGCGCCCGAGTGGCCCGCGCTGCGGGCAATGCTGCCTGAACTGCGTGACCAGCGCTTGCTGGATTTGGGCTGCGGCTACGGCTGGTTTTGTCGTTACGCGCAACAGCAAGGCGCGCGTGAAGTTGTGGGGCTGGATGTGTCAGAAAAAATGCTGGCGCAGGCCGCTGCCATGACCGATCGGCCTGGCATCACTTACCAGCGCGCTGACCTCGAAACCCTGCAGCTCAGCAGCACCTTTGATGTGGTGTACAGTTCGCTGGCGCTGCACTATCTCAGCCATATCGACGCCCTGTTTGCCACAATTTTTCATGCGTTACGTCCCGGCGGCGCGCTGGTGTTTTCATGCGAGCATCCGATTTATACCGCTCCGCGTCAGCAGGAGTGGTTCATTGATGATGCCGGGCAGCGCAGCTGGCCAGTCAATCAGTATCAGCAGGAAGGTGAACGGGTCAGCAACTGGTTTGCCGCTGGCGTGAAGAAGCAGCACCGCAAGCTGGCAACGTGGATCAATGCGCTGATTGCCGCCGGTCTGGTGATTGAACGGCTGGATGAGTGGGGTCCGGATGTACAGCAGGTAGCGGAGAATCCGGCGCTGGACGAGGAGCGCGAGCGTCCGATGCTGTTTTTGCTGGCGGCGCGCAGGCCGCTGTAAGGTTTTCAGCAGTGGCTGCATCCTGCAGCCCTGTGAAAATTCCCCCCGGCGCTTATCTCCGGCACTCAATCAAGGTGTTAGCTCTGTAAGGGACGGCACCAACTGTAACGCTTAAGATTATTCCGAACAAGTTAAATGATATTAACTATCATTCTCAACTATTGATCTGGCACGCTGTTAATGCCCGTTGCGTTTGTGTCGCTTCTGTCTGCTGAATCCCACAGGAGCCCGCATGATCACTGACTACACCTTTAACTATCTGAATGGCCTTGATGTGCACTATCGCTATAAACCGGCCAGTCTGGATAATCAGCATCTGTTGATTGTCATGTCCGGGTTTAACCTGCCCGATCCTACCGTGTATGATTTTACTTTGCTGGAGCACACCCGCGCAGCGGTGTTGTGGATCAAAGACGATTTCAACGGTTTGCCAGCGTATTACCTGTGTAACAATCTTCAGTTCAACATCGAGCACGGCGTCAGCCAGCTCATCCGGGCGGTGATTGAGCTAACCCAACCTTCTGACGTGACCATTCTCGGTGCGTCGAAAGGCGGCAGTGCCGCGCTCTACTTCGGTATCCGCCACAACATTAGAAATATTATTACTGCAGTACCGCAGTTTTTTCTCGGTGACTATGCAAGCCAGATTTGGCCCAGTGTGGGTAAAGCGATGATGGGAGAGATAAGCCCGGCTGCGGTCGCGTTGCTAAATAAATACCTGCCCAATGCCCTGCGTCGCGATCGCCAGACGCAGAAAAATATTTATTTGTTTACTGCTCTGGCCGATCATCAGCGCGAGCAGGAAGTGTTACCGCACCTCGGGCTGCTGGAAAAATACAGTAATTTCAATCTGATAGAATCGTCATCACCCTGTATCACGCAACATAATGAGGTGACCCGCTATAACCTCAACCTGATTCTGGCGCTGATATATCAGCTGGAGCAGAATATCACCCCGCGCTGGGGCCATATTCGCAACGGCAGCGGTTGGTAACGGCGCAGCTGAGAATCATAGGTTGGCTATGACGAATCCCCGGTTAACGCGTGATTAAAAAGATCGCCAGCATAAAACCGACAAACAAACCGGCAAAGGTCAGCAAACCGGTGCGCGGCGTTTTGGCCTGACCGACAATCGCGCCGATAAAAATGCTCAGAATGGTGAGCGTGCCAATCATCACCCAGAGAAGATATTGTGTATTTGCTGCCATGCGAAATCCTGTTAAGCGGCCATCAATCAATGCGCCCTGTTATACCATTTTTCGCTGTGGCTGGCTGCTGCAAATATCCGCTGTGTTGCGCTCAGCATAACAATGCATCACATGTGACAACGTCACTTGTGTATTATCTCACGCAATGTTATCGCGCTTAATAATTGCGCTAATTGAGCAAATAAAGTCCGGCAACAAGGGTACCGACGGAAATAATATGGAATAGCTCAGTCATGGTAGCAACCTCAATTTAATGCCTGTACGACTCAGTCAAGAACAGCATCTGGCGTTCGTCAAATCATCACCGCCTGCAATAAGCGCAGCCGATGGCATAAATACCAATCGATGCTTAACTGAATACGTACCCATAAGACAGGAGGAAAGCCATGAGCCAGTCTGCATTAGCCACCTACCTTGCGTTAAGCGACGACGACCTCAATGAGATGGGCATCCGTCCGGACACGCTGTTCGAAGCGCAGCCCGACGATAACGGCGCCGCCGGTTACTATTTCAACGTACCGGACACCACGCCGCAGCGCGTGCTGGGGCAGAAACGCTGGTCGCTGGGCGATCGCATCGACATTCCGGCCAGCGTGCTCAATAACGATTCAGCGTAACGGCTCCCGGGATGCGCGATCCTGTGCCAGGCTTAAGTCATTGTGGAATGTTGCAATCAAGAGGGAATGATTATGATGAAAAAAACGGTACTGGCGTCACTGCTGATGGTGTTTAGTCTGGGCGCTATCGCTGAACAGGGCGGCTTTGAGGGCGGTAAAACCCCGCCGCCGCAGAAACAACAGGACGCCGGTTATAAAGGTTCTGAAGACACCGGCCAGACGCATATCGAACAAATTCGGGATTTTCGTCAGGGCGGCTATGTCACGCTGGAAGGCTATATCGTTAAAAAGTTAAGCGGTGATAATTATCAATTCCGCGACAGCACCGGCACCGTGACCATTAAGGCTGCAGCCGATACCTTCAAAGGCAAAACCTATAACGCCGAGGATCAGGTCCGGGTGAGCGGCAAAGTATATGGCCGGGGCGAAAATACCCGTGTGGATGTTGCACGTATCGAAGAACCTTAATGCATTATTGTCCGGTCCGCCGTCGCGTGTGCGGCGGACGTTATCTTTCCATTCGCAGGAAATCATCGCATGAAGAGCCTGTTTGCCAGTCTGTTAATCCTCTCCACCCTGACCGCGCTGGCTGGCTGTCAGCAACCTGAACGGCCAATTGGCCCGGACGGACGCCCTAATGTCCCTGCAGAACAACCGGTGCCCGGCGGTCCAATGAGTAAAGGGCCGGTAGGTCAGCCGCAGGCCTGACCGTTAGCGGCATCAGTACTTACCGCGCCCTGCCCTGAAAATTTATTGTCCTTATTGCCGCCGGGTATTATTACCGGCGGCATTTTTACGTCTGGCTTAATTAACGCCCACCACCATTACCCTGATTAAATTTTCATGGCTATGCTTGGTTATTACGCTGAACTAAAGGATATGCTGATGCACAGTCTTGATCCACAAATGTTGCTGTTACTCTATTTTGTCCTACCGGTTTGGCTTATTGCTGGTTTTGCCGACTGGCTTTGTCATCGCGCAACCGAAATAGAGCACACCTCCGGCGTTAAAGAGACGTGGATACATATTTTAATGTTTCTGGAGATGGGCACTCCGCTGCTGCTGGCATTATTTCTTGAGGTGAATGCGCTGATTATTGCGCTAATGATCGTGCTGTTTTTTTGTCATGAAGCCACTGCGTTATGGGACGTCAGCTATGCGGTGAAAAGCAGAAAAGTGACGCCGGTCGAACAACACATCCACAGTTTTCTCGAAATGGTGCCGCTGATGGCGCTGCTACTGGTGATCTCCCGTCACTGGCCGCAATTTCTCGCGCTGTTTGGGGCCGGCAATGAAGCGCCCCGGCTTACTCTTAATCTGCGTGCCGATCCGTTGCCGCAGGGTTATATTATTGGCGTACTGTGCGCAATCGTGGTGTTTGAACTGCTGCCTTATCTGGAAGAATATCTGCGTACCCGGCGCGCGAAGAAAAACGCCTCAACGTGAACAGCATTACCCACCGTACTGAACGAAAAAGCGAATGACTGCGGGGAATATTAATTCACCACAGCCAATACCGGCATGATAAAAAAACCTCCCGCGGGAGGTTTATCGATTAGATCGGTTTTTGCCCATCGTCTTCAGGCAATCCGGTATCATCATCGTCATCCAGCGGCTCTTCGCCGGGCACCTGCGCATCATCAGGCAGCGGAGTGACATCATCGGGTCGTTCTGACATAAGCACCTCCATACCCCACATTGGGTAATAACTATTTTAGTTGCGTTATCCTTCAGCCCGGCGGGTTTATCACGCATCTGTGAATTAAGCGTAAGAAGTAAATTAGTCAGCGATTTACGCTTTGCTTATCGCCAGGCTTCAGCTAGTAACCATAAAAAAGGCCACCCGAAGGTGACCAATAATAGGGTACTCGCTGCGTTAGTCATCATGTGTGGTTATTAATTTATTTCGCCACATGAATAACACAACTGAATTAATTCGCTTCTTTCATCACATACAACGACGAGGCGATGGCAATCATAATCGACTTACAAAAAATACATTTTGCGCCGAGTGGATTTTGCCTGTTCCTGTCAAAAATGGACTGGCGATATTGAGAGCCCTGACATTGTGGGCATCTCATAGCATTAATTACTGTAATAATCAGAGACCTGTAACGTTAACAGCTGACGGACCTTTAGGGCCGTTTTCTACAGAGAATTCAACTTTCTGACCGTCATCGAGTGAGCGGAAGTCAGTTCCCTGAATGGCAGAGAAATGGACGAAAACGTCTTTGCTGCCGTCTTCCGGAGAAATGAAGCCGAAACCTTTCTCAGCGTTGAACCATTTTACTGTACCGAGCATTTTATTTGACATGTTTTTTACCTTGATAATGAGCCATATGGCATTAGAGGCTGAACCGCAGAGACACATCAGAACCTGAGATAAAACTCAAAGAGAAAGGCGCAGGTTAGGCACTAACACAGATGAGAGATACAAAACGAACTAACTATGGGACTGTCTGCTTATCAGACCGGAGATGCATTAACGCACGTCTGGCGGGTAAACACAAGGGGTAATAAATTTTAATGGCCAATTAAAGGCGTAACGAAACGGTGAACGCTCCGCGTTAAAATTTTTAAGTGGATAGAATCAGTCACTATTTTAATCTCTGAAAGCCTCAGGCATTTAAAATAATTATTTTGCTGCGGCCACGACTGCCATTTCGCCAGGTAAAGGGTAGGCCGAAAAAGAGACAAAAAAAGACCCAATACTATTTTACCCATTACAATCAATTACTTACGCGGATAAAGGGCGATAAAATGGCTACACCGAAAATTTAGCAACTTGCTCTTGAATCACATCATCAAGAATCTGCTGTATCTCGGAATCTGTTAGAAGGTCACAATTATTACCTATTGAACGTTGCAGTTCGGTTAGGTGCTCACTGCTTTTACTAGCGATAAAAAAATCTTTTGAGCATTTAGCAATCATCTCATTAAGAATCTTTAACTTCGCTTCAGAATCATCTTTAGAGGCGTAGATGAAGATATTAGTTTCAATTGGAAAGTATATTGCTTTAAGAGTATTTTTTACATCATAGAAGGGTTTAAATTCTTCACAATCTTCAAACTCGAATACAATGATTGAATCACCCAATATTACGTCAAAGTCTGTCTTGATGACTTTATAATTTAGCCCCTTATATATATCCACCTTCGAGTTTTCTGCAACATGTTTAAGCATTCCGTTAATGTGTCCTTGCTTTATGACATTTTTCAACCTTTTACTAATTTCCAAGTTAAATGATTCCTTTATCCTCTCCATGTAAACATTCAAGTTCTGATCTAAATTAGCATTAACCAACGGCAGGATTTGTTCGGAAAGCATCTCCCGGTACTGAATAGGAACCTTCATGTTATCGAATAAGTTTCCTAAAATGCCGCCACTGTTAATGTTTTTACTAATCTCATTCTTAATCAATGGCTTAATAACATCTACTGATGTGAAAGAGTCTATCATTTTGTTTAAAAACCCCTCACTTGAAGAATGAAAACTCTTCCTTAAGTTATTAGTTCGCACTTCTAAGTGAGAAATAATTTCTGCTAAAATTGATTTATTAATGTCACCTTGAGGATTAGTCCTCAAAATACTTATCGCAGAGGCATAAATACCTTCCAGATCAGTAAAAATATCATCTAATTCGGCCTCTCTATCTACTGAGTAAAAGTATCCTTCAACTCCAACCTTATCAATTTTTATAGTCCTCTGCTCCCCTCCTTTTAAATATACATGTGTAAATTCTTTTTTTGGCAAGCCTGTTAGAAAACCACGTTGTAGAAACCTTGGAATATAATGATGTCGTTTACCCGCCATAGATCCACCTGATTAATTAAGATAAGATGATTGCAGATTTATAAGTAAAAATTCAAAAAAAACCCATTAATTGCAGCTAACCCCTTACAAATTATTATTAAAAATTATAATCCATAGTCAAAATTACCTTACCGGCAGTCCTTACTTCCTCAGCGCCACAAATGAAATTTGTTTCCTTATTAGTAACGCTAATTTTACGCCCCGGTAAAAGAGCGATGTCATAAACATCGTATTTTCCGTCAATTCCCATTAACCAACGCCCATTGCTAATCTCGCCAATATTCATATCAATAATCCACGCAGAGCTATTGCTCGATACGAACACCGGTTCAACAAGATTTTGAGAGATAAAACTGAGGTTAATTTCCCATAGACCAGCTTCATGCAAGCTGCCAGCCAGAAGATTGTTTCGGGGAATAGAATAGCTATCTGTTTGTACAGAATCTTCTTTGTTCTGCCTCCCCTTCCCTGTTGCCAACCAATGCAGGTCAACACCTGTATCAAGCGCACACGCTACAACGACATCACCCGGGAAATAGTTTCGTCTTACCCAAGTGCTAACAGTCCCTGATGAAATGTCTAGCAGCTCACATAGTTGTTTTTGTAGCGTAAATCCATATGCATCAAGGATTCGCCGCAGCACTGGCTTACCACCATTAGCCATGACTTCATCATAAACAGCCTTACCACTGACGTTTGCCGTCGCACTTACGAAACTTGCTTTTTCAAGTTCCCCTGTCACTAACCAATTAACGTCCGCGCCGGTATCAAGAGAACATTGGACGATAACGTTGCCCGGTTCCTGTCCACGCGCCAACCAACTAGCAACATTGCTCTTAGCTATTTCAAGTCTATCGCTAAGTTGCTTCTGCATGGTGAAGCCATAGGCTGACAGGATTCGCTCAAGAACATCTCCCGCCACCGCATTTTCAAGACGCATTACTTTCACCAATAGACGCTAAATTATGCTTACAGTTAAACAATAGCGATCTAAAGTGTTCACACACCACATGTAACACCATAGAACACGTTTAACTACGAGGAGATACTGCGTTATGTATACTGAAAATGCAAACAACCAGAACGCATTTGATTTAATGCAATCACAAGATTTTATTGCCAATGTCGCTGCTCTTTTAATGCCAGCCATAAGCGAAGTTATCAACGACGCAGTTAAAAAGGCTGTCACGCTAGCCACTGCGCCAACAATGTCCAAGCAAGACTTTGCCGCCGCTAACCGCCTCAGCATGTCATTGCTGGAGAAATGGATTGCAAATGGCGTAGTGCTGCTCGCCCCGACCCCATCCATCACTTACACACAGAGTCGTACCAATCGTAAAACCGGAGAGGTGGTTGAAACCACCATGACTCGACATGGCAATCCTCTAATCAATGTTGCCGCGTGGCGCGAAAAAAATCGCCAGCAGGCAATCAAATGTCGCTACATCAAACCATAACTTGATTTTGCAAGTTCAGGGCTATTAGCACATGTTTGATTTCAATGTTTCTACCCATGCGCATTATGACGATGCCTGCCGTAAATTCGCTTTATCACACAATATGGAAGACGTTGCCAAGCAATCTGGAATGCGCGCCCAAACTCTACGTAACAAGCTCAACCCAGATCAGCCACATCAGCTGACGGTGCATGAGGTTCTGACGCTCACCGATGTCACCGAAGATGCGACGCTCATTGATGGCCTGCTTGCACAAATCCAGTGCTTGCCTTGCGTGCCGGTCAACGAAGTCGCCAACGACAAGCTGACGCTATATGTGATGAGAGCAACCGCTGAGGTTGGTCAACTCGCTGCTGGCACGATCTCAACTGAGCAACTAAGCGCGAGCTGTAAACTCGGTCTATTACAAAACGTTAATAGCGGTATTCGCTGCTTAACGCTGGCCGCAATCGCTGTTCAAGCGCGCTTACAAGCTAACCCTGCTCTGTCTTCAACAGTGGATGCAATCAGCGGCCTTGGCGCTTGGTTAGGCGTGGTGTGAGGTGCAGCCATGATTTCATTTGCTGCACAGCTCAAAAGCCAAGCCCGTCAATGTCCTACGGGTATGGATGGATTTTAGGTGACAAAGATAAGCGCTGGCATCCGGTTAAACAGGTTTAATGCCCACCACGTTCTCAGGCAATACCCATGAGAGGCAAATTATGGCTATCGAAGGCGATTCAATGCTTGTCGAATTGAGTGCCGGTCAGCGCGTCGCGGCACTCAATCACGTTGCGTTATTGCGATCGCAATTTAAGGGCGGCGACGGTGAAAAAGATTTATCGCGATTTTTCGACTCAATGCGTGATGTGAGAGACAACAACTACCAGGACAATAAGCGCGCACTAAGCGCAATCTTTTTTCTGGCGAATATTGGTAAAGACTGACACAGCGCTGATTTTAGCGAATTAAGCACCGATGGAAAATCTGCAGTCATTTGTGCAATGAACCAATTAAAAGCCGTTGTGAGTTTATTCCCTAAGCGAATGACGCTTTCTAACTAAATAACTCAATGCAATTAATTGGCGTAAACCCGCCGGGGTTCACTTTACCCAAAAACAGGAAATCACATGCTGAATAATTCATCCCAATCTAAACATACGGCTTCATATATCGACCTCGACATGATGCTCAATGACGCGCGCAAAGAAGAACGTCGCGATCGCGCTGACTTGATGGTCAATCGCCTGAACATGCTGCCGCGAAAATCCACCACGACGAATTATCCTCGATTGAAGCCGCTGAACTGTTGCATCAGGAAATCGAAAAAATCCTAACGCAAATCGCGGAGGCGAACTAATGGCTGATTCAATGGATATTGTGCAGCAGCGCACCGAGGAAATGCTCGAACGCAACATCGCGTTAATTACTAATCGCCCTCTAGGTGTATCTGCGTCATTCTGTGAAGACTGCAACGCCCCTATTCCAGAACAGCGTCGCCGCGCCATTCATGGCGTGACCCGCTGCGTATGCTGCCAAGAGATTGAAGAAAGATTCGGCATTGCTCGCACAGGCGGTGCGGCATGAGTAATTCTAAATCTCACGTTCAGCGTAAATCGGATGCAGTCCATTACGGCATCCCGGTGTCATTTCGCTATCAACCGTTGAAATCCATGCAGGACTTACAGTTCCAGCAATCAGAGTGCAAAGAAACTTCCCGAAGTGATCAGGAACCAAGAACAAGTCTGTCGGCATTGGCAGAAATCGTGGATCTCCCGCGCAGAAAAACTCAACAGTCCTACGAGTCGCTTGAAGCGAAATGTGAATATCTGACTGTAGAGATTCCCAGTCATCCCACTCATCGAATTCGTGTCTATGGCTGCTCTCTAGCTGTTGGAGCACGTTATTCAATGCGCGCTGAACTGAGCCTTTCCATTCTCCGTAAGGTAGCCAATCTGCTCCAGTATTCCATTCGAAAAGACGAGCAAGATCGTCTCGACTGGATTTTGAACCAAGCCAACGCTCTGGTCGGTAATTTTGTGTCTGACTCAAGAACGCGTCGCAAGCAGCATACATGTCGCGCGCTGATAAAAGTCGTACAGCGCGTAGAGGCGCTCTCCCGCCAGCCAGAAAGTGAATATTCTCGGCGTAATAAGGGCGTTGTGTAGATGATTCCGGTTCCATTGGATGTTTCCCTTTGTGAAATTAGCCAAGAAAATAATATCATTTCCGTCGAGCCGCAAGCATATGCTTATCCGTGGAATGCTCCACGGAAAGCCATTGCCAGCCCCTATCCTACCTATCAGGAACTGCGAGGCCGCCATCAGTTGATTGCGGCTTTAGCGCATGCTGAGCAGTTACTCGCTCAGCAGCCAATGCTGATACAGCTTGATGTCAGGCGGCGTGTCGCCGAACTGGAAAAATCACAGGGCATTGCCCGTGCCAACGCGTACTTAACAAAGACATTTATTGAGCGCACATTGCCACGCGTTGAATGTGTGAACACCAAGTATCGCCTCAACGAAATGAAGGCCGGCACGCAAACTCTACTCACTAATAATTCAGACAAAGCAAATGGCGCAGCCAGAGCAAGCGGTGCGCTATGGGAATTGATGCGTCGTTTTAACCGTCTGCCCGATATGGCACGAGCCGATGTTGATTTACTGGCTGGTAACATTGCCAACTTTACCTTGGCTGAACTGGTGCAGGCGCATGCTCAATCTGACAACGAATCGGATTACAAATACGCGCACCGCATTTACATGACGGCCGCCGCCATTACCCGCGAATTCAACTAAACACCGCCGTTGTGGGAAAAAGTCACGTCCCGATTCTTTGAGCCAGAAAAAGTTACACCCGAGATTATGCGCATGCAGACCGAGAAATGGTGGAAGGGTCGTCTGCGTCGTATCGCGGCATCATGGCGTGAACATCTGCAAATCGCCCTCGCCAATGTCAGCAAAAAACACACGCCCTATGCCAGCAGAATGACAGTGTCGGAGTGGCGCGAGCAAAAGCGCCGCACGCGTGAATTTCTTAAAGGGCTTGAGCTGGAGAATGAGGAAACCGGCGAAAGAATCAGCCTAATCGACAAGTTTGATGCAAGCGTATCGAATCCTGCCATTAAGCGCTGCGAGTTGATGAATCGCATTCGCGGTTTTGAAAACATCTGCAACGACATGGACTTTGTTGGTGAGTTTTATACGATCACCGCCCCTTCTCGATACCACGCCACTATCAAGACCGGTCATCGTCATCGCAAGTGGAATGGCGCCAGCCCGGCAGACACGCAGCGTTACCTTTGCAATGTGTGGCAGAAAATTCGCGCCAAGCTGCACCGCGAAGAAATCCGCATCTTCGGCATTGGTGTTGCCGAACCTCATCACGATGCGACACCGCACTGGCACATGCTGATGTTTATGCTGCCTGAAAATGTCGATCGCGTGCGCGAGGTGATCAGCGGCTACGCATGGCGTGAAGATGGCATAGAACTAACCAGCGAGAAGGCGCGCAGAGCGCGTTTTCATGCCGAAGCTATTGATCCTGACAAGGGCAGCGCCACCGGTTATGTGGCTAAATACATTTCAAAAAACATTGATGGCTATGCGCTCGACGGCGAGCTGGACGACGAAAGCGGCAAAGAGCTGAAAGAAACCGCGCCAGCCGTTTCGGCATGGGCTGCACGTTGGCACATCCGGCAATTCCAGTTCATTGGTGGTGCTCCGGTCACGGTTTATCGCGAACTACGCCA
The DNA here is from genome assembly GCF_059730925.1 of gamma proteobacterium symbiont of Axiagastus rosmarus. Classification (NCBI taxonomy): domain Bacteria; kingdom Pseudomonadati; phylum Pseudomonadota; class Gammaproteobacteria; species gamma proteobacterium symbiont of Axiagastus rosmarus. The sequence continues at coordinate 1,877,216 of NZ_AP035925.1, read as the reverse complement.
CATGGCCGACAGCGAAACCGCGCATGGACTCAGTATCGAGTTCGCGGCCGTGCATGACGCTGCTGATGCAGGCGATTGGGCTGGCTACGTTAACGCACAGGCGGCGCATTTGTGCGTCGTGATGAGCTGGCCGTGCGCACCTAGTATCAACCAAGCGAAGATCTCAACGCTTACGGCGAAGAAACTATTCGTATCAAAGGTGTGTAGGCCACTGACGCTGGCGCAGATACACCAATCCTAACCAGATTGACGCAATGGAAGATGGTGCCGAAGCGTGCTGTTGATTTGGCCGTTGACGTTAAGGGCGCGTCCGCGCCCTCTTGGAGTTCTGTCAATAACTGTACGGCGTCGCCGCCAGTAGATACCCCTCTCGATTTCTCAAGTCCGCCAACACGAGCAGAAAGGCGGCATATTTTGCGGCGACTGCACGAAAGCACACCGGTTAAGCAGCGAAAGCAGTCACCACCAACCCCAAGTGCGCAGCAATTGGAGAAACGCGAGCAACTTAAAGAGATATTCCACGATGTCTCGCGTTTGCACCTATCCGAAGGTGAGATCACTTGGATGATGAGTGGCCGTAAACTCAAAGTTGGTGAGCAGTAATTCTGGAGTGGTAGCAGTGGGCATCTGTTCCGCAATCGGCGTAAAACATCAACTGCCCTTAGTCGATTTGAGGCATTAGCTGAGAAATTTATGGGCAAACTCAGCGCTCAATAAAACAGCATTTAATTTTCAAAAAGCCATGCGAATCTTTACGGTTCCTAAACCGCACAACACTGTTCATCCATACAGTATAAAGATTGATTGAGGAGTTAATTAGCTGATGTATCTAGATAATCTTAGCGAGACCGTTGCACGCATTCAGTTTATCGCCGATGTTTCGCTTGTCGCACACTGCAAAGAAAATGAACTAAAATTGGCACTATCGATGATCAGTGAGATGGCCGGAACGATTGATACGGCGATTTATCAGGATGCTATTTTCCGCCAGGCTTAATGACTTCTTTTTTAGCAACTCCCCTGCCCTGAGCCACCATTTCGGTGGCTTTTTTCATGCTGCAGCAAAGCGCATTCTTGTGCATGGTTTTGCATGATCCAGATAGGATCGCTGAACGCTACAGCGCCCATAGCTGGCGCGGCTTGACAAAGCGCATGCATCTGCATGAAAAGCGATGCATAAAGCGGGCAGGCGTGGCGGGGATAGCATTGTGCGCAACACATGTAAATCAAAAAATCAATTGATTTTTTCTTAAAAATTATTTAATTTTATCTACCTCCTTTTTAACTAAAAATAACAAAATGATATTAAGAGAAAAAAAACGTTTTCTTCCCTTAAACCAAATTCCAGCTTCTCTATGGGATGTTAAGGAAGAGACTCTCAAATTGCCCAAAGAGTTGATTTCAAGCTGGGAGCAATTGCTTGATAGTGAAAACCTACGAGAAATGGCTTTAAATGACAGTGTGAGTAATAGTACAGGTGGGCAGGATAAATTCGAAACCGACACGCATTTAGCCAGTAAATACACTGGCTCATGTGCCAGAACAATCCTTTCTATTATTGACCCACTGGATAAAGCTGAACTTGCATCAGATACATACATATCAATATTTTCTGGAGGAGACGTTTTCTTATTAGACATCCCTGCTGGAGCTGGATCTGGAAGCATTTCCATATTATCCACATTATATGAATTAAGAAGAGAAAATATCCTCCCCAGATATCCACTTAACTTAAAAATCCTAGCTGGTGAAATTTCACCATCAGCAAGGGACTATTTCACTCGGCAGCTTAAAGAGTTAAAACCACTTTTAGAGACTCAAGCAATAATTGTGGAGCATGAGATTACATCTTGGAATGCAATCAATCTTCAAAATAACTTAGATTTTGTAGTCAAGATGTATGAAAAAGGAAAAGGGATTCCATGCAAACTAATTTTAATAACTAACTTTTCCGGTTTTTTAGGAAGTGACCAAAATTGGGAGTCAGCAAAAAATAGTTTTGAATCAATTTTTCATGTTAATAAAGATGATAATAGTCATGTTATATGGATTGAACCACAAATCAATAAAGCAAGAAGAATTTTCGAAAAAATAGCAAAATGGTTCTTCGTAAAGTTCCCTTTCTTTACTCAAGAAAGCAAAGGTGAGGATGACCTACATTGTGAAACTGAGATTAACTGCTTGCATCCACTTAAGGATGTAAAGTTCAAAGCAAGAATGAAACTTATGTGTTTTAGACTAATGCAAAGGAATGATCAATGAAGACCACTTTAGCCGTCAAGGCATTATCTACATATCGTAAAAGAGATATCATTCCTTACTTAGCATTAAGGTATTATCTTGTAGCACCGACCTCTAAAACTGATTATTGGATAAGTAACATTTGTACACGGCTTGCTAATAACACAAAAAAAAACTACATAAACGTCAAACACTTTAAAGAAAGCGTTGGCGATGAATACATCTTTCGCGACATATTTTATCCTTCACCTAACGAAGCATTGGCCGAAACCTTCCTAATAAGCGAGATTAGCAAAGTATCAACAATGCACCCTGAGAAATATGTATACAGTTACATGCTTGAGGATGCCACATCAAAAAATGGTGTTTTCGTCAATTATTTCGATGGATTAATTAGAAGGCAAAAAGATATAGCTCAAGCATGTAAGTCAAATACTGGTAAGAAACTTTCATATAGTGATATTAAAAAGTTTTACCCAAGCATTTCCTTGGAAGATGCAAAATCCACATGGGAAGAGCACACTACTAAAAACAATATTGACAGGAAGTACATTGACCTCGGCTTGGTTTTATTAGAAAATCAAATTACAGCTTCGACATTTTTTCATGACAATCAAAAACTACTTGTCGGCCCGTCATTCAGCCATGTTATCGCAAATATATTATTAAATGATATTGATATTAAAATGCATAATATAACAGGTGGTCATTACTATCGTTACGTTGATGACATTATTATGATAGGTGATGAGAAAGAAATTGAATCTTGGAGAAGTATTCTTAAAGAACACCTGCTTGAAAAGAAATTAGAACTACACGACAAAACCAAAGATTTTGTGATATCTACCAATGAATGGCTTTCAGGTGAACACGACTTTTCAGATAATCTAAGCCAAGACTGGGGCTATCTAATTGGTGATATTAAGAAATTTTTGTTACTCCACCCTGAAAACACTGACTCTTTAGAATCAGAGTTTAAAAAAAATGGAATAAGGATACCTGTTTTAGACTACTCAAATTCCATTCGTAATAAAAGTTATATTGAGAAGTTCATAAGCAATTACAACTTTAAAAAATGGTTTCGACGAAAATCAAACTCCTTATCAATTGACTCTATATTATTTTCAGCTAAAAAATGCAAGGCTAGCTTACTCAGGGCTTTGGATGAAGAAGATGCCTTATTCAATTCAGCTGAGTCTGCATATGAGAAAAAAAGAAGAGTACCCAAAATAAGATATACTTCTGGAAGGCTATTATACTTACTCAACAAAGAAGAATTGAATGTTTTATTGAGTAAAACGATAAAATATCCTGAGCTGCATCTGCTTAATGCAATTGCAAAGAGCTTAATTAGTAGAGATGTTACTCAGATTATTCAGATGGGTATCAATACCACGCAGGCAGCTGCGCAACTACTTATTGCTGATGGGAATGACGTTACATTTGATGTATTAAAAATTGAAGATAGCGACCCTAATGTAGTAGAACAATCACTCTCTATCTTGGGGTTATATAAAATGAATTTCCCTAACACTGAGTTCGGTGGGAGCTTCATAAAACTACTTTCTGGCAATGAGGATGATATTACCGAGATGATGAAATCTAAGAATGACTTTATCAAAGAGTTTGCTTGTCTACATGGCATTTCCCATCCAGACCACCTAAAAGTCTTACAATCAGGATTCGATGAGGATGAAGATATCGTGCTCGATCTTTTAGATCAAATACAACCATCGAGCACATAAAATTTACAGGTCGTAATTTTTAAACTTGACTACCTCTATTACAATCCACTCATTTATATCTGAGATTCTATTTTGTAAGGAATGAAGTTCATTCCTTACAAAAACTTTTGCGGCCTTTTCCACATCTCCAAATCCCCCACTGTTTTCAGATGATATCCCCATCATCTGCGGTGGCACGCGGTGCGCACTGAGCAAATCATCGCGGCTTGCCTTCTTGATGTTAAAGAAATCACCTTTGGTCGCCACTTCGCTGAGCGGCAAAATATTAATGCCGTCGGGCTTGCCGTTGGGGGCGTACATAAATAGGTTGCGGAAATTGCCGATCCCTTTGGTGTCGCGCATCGCCTGCCGCATGCGCTCGATGTCACTGCTACTTTGCGCTGCATCGGTCATGTACAGGATTTAACCCGCGTGCGCGCCGTTCTGGTAATACTTGCGGCGGAACAACGTAGCAGCCTCATTTAGCCAGGCGGAATTAAGCGCGCTAAGATATTCCGGCAGACCGTAAAGCTCCTGATTCACGTCTAGCTCAATCAGGTGGAAAACCCGATCCGTTTCAAACTGGTGCGCCTCCTTCCACTCATTCACGAACCAGTAAACACCCTTCTCCACGCCGCGCCGCGTGTACTTGGCTGGTGACGTTTCCAGACGCAGCGGTTTGCCGAGCGCGTTGCGGCGCAGCTCCGCGAATGCATTGCCAAACACCAGATAGTCAAGCGCAAACTTGCTGAACTCCTGCTGGCTCAGCAGCGGATGCGGGATAAACGTTGAGGCCAGTATGTTGCGCATCACGTAGAGCGGCGAGCTGTGATGCACTGCCGAACGCAGGCTTTTGGCGAGGCCGTGGAAGCTGACCGGCGGCTCGTACCAGCGGCCGTTATGGATGCACTCGGCGTAATCCATGATGTCGCGCTTATCGAGTACCGCCGTTGGCTCGCCGAAGCTGAACGCCTCAAAAGGCTGTGACGCATCCTGCGCGGGCTGGGTTTGTGCGGTAAATGCCTTGTGGCGGTTGCGTTTACTCATCAGTAAAACTCCATAAATGAAAGGTTAGCGCCGCCGCTGGCGGCGGTGAGCGGTTCGTTCAGCAGGGCGTGCATGATTGCCCACGCGACATCGGCGTGGCTGGCTTCCTCGCTGTGGCTGGCCTCGTAGGTTGAGCGGTTGCCGCTGGCCGTCATGGTTTTGCGGATCGACATAAACGACTACGTGATGTCGGTCTGGCCTGCGTCGTATTCGAGACGACCGCAGCTGATGGTGTCCTTGGCTTTCAGCACCATTGCGGTTTTTACTTCCGGCGAATATTTGATTTCGCGCGTCGCCGGAAAGAACTGGCGCAAAAGCTGGAATACGCCCTGACCGATGCCAGTGGTGTCCACGCCGATGTATCGCACTATGCCGATCGGTAAAGAGCTGCACGATGAATTGAAAGATAAAGAGGGAGAGTTTTTCGCGGAGTATTATCGCCAGTTTTATCGCGTAATACGTCTAACCCGAATTGAATTGCCAGAAGGATTCATGAGCCACATTCCACGCCATAGATTCACCAGCCACTTCATAATGACCTGTGGTATCCCCCTGGAGTTACAGCGCATATTTGAACACTAAGATATAAGCGTAACCATGCGTTATCCCCACTTCGCGCCTGATCATCTTGAAGATGCTATTCACTGCAATCCATTAACGATTATGGCCGGAAAAAGTGGCGGAAGAATGGCGGCGAAGGTTATCACAGGGTAGAACACGGTATAACAGGATTGGTAATAACTCATTGATAAGTATGAAATTATTGTCAGTCAACAGTAAATAAAAAAAGACCCAATACGATTCCTGTATCGGGTCCAGGGAAATGGCTCGTTGAGAGCCGTGCGCTAAAAGTTGGCATTTTTGCAGGCGAGGACGCCTTGCCTTTTAAAGGTAGACCAGCATCGGTGATTTTCCAGCCAGCGGGCTTCGCCGCCGGCAAAAGCTGCCAACTCTGTGATCGGGCTGGCACTAACGGCTGGCAGGCGCAGCGGCAAAAATGTGCGCTACGCCTGAAAATGCAGGGATTATTTACCGCACAGTTGCTGGGCACGATCGACGATCGGCTGCAGGCTCATCTTTTGTCCCGGATGCGCTTTATCGGCGGCAAGGATGGTATCGATGGACTGCAATGTGCCCTGCCCGGCATTGCCGCGCGCCAGCGCTTTATCATTGAGCGGATACTGCAGCAATGTGCTGGGGTTGATGGCAAACAGCGCGCCATCTTTCTCGCAGGTCAGCATCACCTCTTCACGGGTGAACGGCCACTTATCTTTGCCCATTTCAAAACGGCTGACGGTGATAATCTGCCCGGCGAACGCCTGGCTGCACAACGCCATCAGTAACCCAGCTGGAATCAGTTTCTTCAGCAAAATCTCGACCTCATCTCATCTTTTAACAGATTCAGGCCGGTGAAAGCGTGGCAAACACGCTCACCAGCCCGATAACAATCAACGCCAGCAGCAGCTCGAGCTGCGTCAGGCGGATAAAAAGTTTCGGTGCCCGGCTGGCGGCCAGGCGAAAACGCGGCACCAGCAGATAGCGATTAAGCAGCGCAATCAGCACCATCAGTGCCACCAGCAACGCTTTGCTCACCAGCAACTCGCTCCACAGCGTGGCGGTCCAGTTGAGCGGCGTGCCGGCAATCAGCAGGCTGTTGACCGTGCCGGTAACAATCGCCAGCGCCACGGCCAGATGACCATAGCGTGAAAAGCGCATCATGCTGCGAATGGCATCGGTGCGCCAGGCAATGTTACGCGCCTCGCGCATTAATAGCAGCAGCGGCAGTAGGCCACCGGCCCAGAAGGCGGCCGCGATCAGGTGCAGCGCATGATTCCCCTGCTGCAGCAGTCCCGGCATGCCATCGCGCATCGCCGCATGGCCGACGCCCGCCAGTGCCACCAGCTGCAACAGCGCAGTCGTCAGTAACGCCTGCTGGCGCAGATTACCGCGCAGGCGCAGCGCCAGCGTGCTGAGCAGGGCAAACAGGATAACCCAGCGCCACACCGCGCCGAAGCGCGTGCCCAGCACCGCCAGCCAGACGTCAATGCTGGCGATACTGCGCCAGTCGCCGCTCATCAGCCCGGTCTGCGCCGCCAGCATCAACAGCGCACTGAGTAAACTCAGCACGGCGCTGTATCCCATCAGCCGCCGCCAGCGCTGTGTCAGCACCGGTCGGTAGCGCGCCGGCGCCAGCAGCGCGGTATAAAATGCACTGCCGGTCAGCAGAAACAGCGCCAGAAAATGCAGCGCCCGCAGGCCGATCCAGAACGCGCTAAGACTCATTACTTCACGCTGAAGCTGTAGCTACCTTTGGTTTTGTGGCCGTCCACTGACAGCACGTGCCAGTTGACCTGATACTGGCCCGACGCCAGCGCCTGGGCGATCGGCACAATCAGCTGATCGTGCTGCTGCGGATTCAGCTGGGCTTTATCCAGCGCCACCGGCTGCTGCTGCGCGTTGGTCATTTCCACGCCGCTGAATGCCGGTTCAATATCTTCGGTAAATGTCAGGGTGAGTTGCTGCGGCGCGTGCTCCACCACGGCGTTATCCGCCGGCACCGGGGCTTTCAGGTGGGCATGTGCCAGAGCCAGCTGGCTGAAGCCCAGCGTCGCGCCCGCCAGCAGTAGCGCGATAACGCGCCTGGATGCAGTTTTCATCATCACGTCTTCCCTTTTAACTGCGGCACTGCGCCGCAAATGTGGCAGCAGGATACGCCGCTGCTTTTAGGCTGTCGAGACTTGCGGTGCGATCCAATTCCCTTGATCCAGCAGGGCGAAACCATTATTTTTGCCCCTGTTTATCAGGAGAAAAGCATGAGCCAAAACCTTGCCCTGCTGTCGCAGGAAGAGAAAGACAAAGTTAACGTCGATCTCGCCGCCGCTGGCGTGGCGTTTAAAGAGCGCTATAACATGCCGGTGATCGCCGAGATGGTGGAGCGCGAGCAGCCGGAAGCGCTGCGCGACTGGTTCCGTCAGCGCCTGATGGCCTATCGCCAGGCATCGCTCAGCCTCTCCCGCCTGCCCTACGAACCTAAGCAGAAATAATTTATGTTACGCGTAATCGATACGGAAACCTGTGGCCTGCAGGGCGGCGTGGTGGAAGTGGCGTCAGTGGATGTCATTGACGGCCAGATCGTCAATCCGATGAGCGATCTGATCTGCCCGGATCGGCCCATCAGTCGTCAGGCGATGGCGGTGCACCGCATCACTGAAGCCATGGTGGTAGGCAAACCGACCATCGAAGAGGCGATTGGCCGCTATCACGGTAGCCCGCACTATGTGGCGCATAACGCCAGCTTTGACCGGCGCATGCTGCCGACGATGCCGGGCGAATGGATCTGCACCATGACGCTGGCGCGCCAGCTGTGGCCGGGCATTAAATACGGTAATCAGGCTCTGCGTCACAGCCTGAAACTTGAGGTGTCGCCACCGGATGACCTGCACGCGCACCGCGCGCTGTACGATTGCTACGTCACCGCCGCGCTACTGATCCGCATTATGGAAACCTCCGGCTGGAGCGCCAGTGAGATGGTGAGTCGCTGCCAGCCGGCGCCGGTCAGCGACGAGGTGTTCCCGTTTGGTAAGTATCGCGGTCAGAGCATCGGCAGCATCGCGCGTAAGGATCCGGGCTATCTGCGCTGGGTGCTGGAAAACGTACGTGATTTGCGCGCGCCGCTGCGGCAGACGCTGCGCAAATACGTTAAGGACACTCAGTAATCGCTGCGCGGCGGCAGCGTACCCTGCGCAAGGGCGATCAGGAAAGTGAACTCCTGCGCCACGCCTTCATAGGATTTATAACGTCCTGATTTGCCGCCGTGGCCGGAATCCATATCGGTGCAGAGTAACAGCAGCGCATCGTTGGTGCGCAGCTCACGCAGCTTTGCCACCCACTTCGCCGGCTCCCAGTACTGTACCTGCGAATCGTGCAGCCCGGTGGTCACCAGCAGGTGCGGATACGCCTGCGCCGTCACGTTGTCATACGGGCTGTACTGGCGGATGTAGCGATAGAATTCCGCCTGCTCCGGATTGCCCCACTCATCATATTCACCGGTGGTCAGCGGAATCGACGGATCGAGCATGGTCGTGACCACATCGACAAACGGCACCTGAGCGATCACGCCGTGAAACAGCTGCGGGGCCATATTCAGCACGCCGCCCATCAGCAAGCCTCCGGCACTGCCGCCCATGGCGTACAGCTGCTGCGGGTTGCCGTAGCCTTTCGCCACCAGCGCTTCAGTCACATCAATGAAGTCGGTGAAGCTGTTCATTTTATGTTGCAGCCGGCCATCGTCATACCACTGCTGGCCCAGCTCGCCGCCGCCGCGCACGTGGATAATCGCGTAGATGAAACCGCGCTCCAGCAAACTGATGCGGCTGGTGCCGAAACTGGCCTCCATGCTGCTGCCATAGGCGCCGTAGCCGTACGCCAGCAGCGGATTGGCGCCGCGCTGAAAGTGTTTGCGGTGATAAACCAGCGAGACAGGCACTTCCGTGCCGTCGCGCACCGTGATCCACAGGTGTTCACTTTTGTAGTCGGCAGAGTCAAAGCCCGGCACCGGGGTTTGCTTGAGAATGCGCCGCTCGCCGGTCTCCATGTTCAGTTCGAACAGCGTGGTCGGCGTCGTCATCGACGAGTAGCCGTAGCGCAGCGTGTCACTTTCCGGCGTGGGGTTGTAGGCCAGCCAGGTGACATAGGCCGGATCGTCAAAGGCAATACCGTAACTCTCGCCGCTCGCCCAGTTAATCTGGCGCAGCGTGTTTACCCCGCGCTGACGCTCTTCGACCACCAGCCAGTTACGAAACAGCTGGAAATCTTCCATCACTACGTGGTCGCGCGGCGGAATCAGGGTTTGCCAGCGATCTTCAGCCAGCCACGCGCTGCGGTACAGGCCGAAATTTTTGCCGTCGCGGTTGGAGCGAATGAAGAACTGGTGATCGTAGTGATCGATGCTGTATTCATGATCGCGCCGCCGTGGACAAAACACCTGCGGCTGTGCGTCCGGATATTCCGCGTCAATCAGCAGAATTTCACTGGTGGTAGTGCTGAACAGCGCGATCAGAATGAAGTGTTCCGAGGTGGTTTTATGCACGCTGAGGTGGAAAGACTCATCCTGCTCTTCATACACCAGCTGATCTTCCGACTGCGGATGCCCCAGTTCGTGACGCCACACCTGATAAGCCAGCAGCGTTTTCGGATGCTTGCGTACGTAGTAGAGGGTGCGTGAGTCGTTGGCCCACGCCACGCTGGAGGACGCGTCGCGCAGCACCTCCGGATACCAGCTGCCGCTGTTGAGGTTACGAAAGCGGATGCCGTACTGGCGGCGCGATAAAAAATCTTCCGCCAGCGCCATCACCTGGTTATCCGGGCTGATATCCAGCGTGCCCATGGTGTAAAAATCACTGTGTGCCGCGCGCTGGTTGCCATCCAGCAGCAGTTGCCACGGCTGGTCGGCGGGCGCATCCACCGGCTGGCGGAAATAGGCCGCGTACTCATTGCCGGCTTCGTAACGGCTTTGATAGCGGTAGCCGTTTCTCACATACGGTACCGAATGGTCCTGCGCCGGCAGCCGGTCAATAATCTCCTTCAGCACCCGATCCTGCAGCGCATCCTGAGAAGCCATCATCGCTTTACCGTAGCGGTTTTCCGCCTCCAGATAAGCCAGTACCTCGGGGTTTTGCCGGTCATCATCACGCAGCCAGAAATAGTTATCGGTGCGCGTTTCGCCGTGTAACGTCATGTGGTGGGGGATTTTTTTCGCTTGCGGCTGATTCATTACAGAGTTTCTCCCTGAAAGACGACATCCTGCAAGCGTGGCACTTCTGGCAGCGGAAGCCAAGCCGGAAACGCACGCGAAGTGTAACCAAAGGCCGCCGCAGCCGCCTCTGGCATGACTCAGGCCGCTTTTTCCGCCGCGATGTCGCGCTGAATACCGTCGCGCACGTCCTGCGGGATTTTCAGCGCATCACCGAGCGCGGAGAGGTAACTGCGCTCCATGAAATGATCGACATCGATCGCCGCACAGCTAAGGAAATAGAGCTCCAGCGCTTCCTCTTCGTTTTTCACGTCGGCGGCCAGCCACTGCGGATCGAGCGGACGGTTCATTGCCTGCTGAATCAGCGCTTCCGCCTGCGCCCCGTAACCGGCCTGATGGATATTCTGCTCGATGGCCGAGCGCTCGCGATCGTCAATGTGCCCGTCGCTTTTCGCGGCAAACACCAGCGCGGTCACCAGTCGCTCCGCGCGCTGATCGAGCGGCGTCTGCAACTGGCCAAACGCAGGCTCATCCTGATGGGTTTCCCGCACGCGCTGCTTGTATTTATTCCACAGCACCGCGCCTGCCGCCGCCCCGCCGCCGACCAGCAGCGCGGTGCCGCCGTATTTGGTTAACAGCTTGCGCGACGATTTGCTGGCAACCAGTAAACCCGCCAGGCCACCCAGCGCGCCGGGTGCCAGCATATCGCTCAGGCCGCCTGATTTGCCGTCACCGCCCTTCTTTGCCAGAACCGATTGAATTTGCTGCAGCCAGTTACTCATCGTTTAACTCCTGTTTAAGTTTCCGCTCACTATGCTGCCGCACGCTATGTCAGTTAACGTCAGAGCCGGCAAAGTATGGCAAAGCCGGACGTGCGCAATGCGTGAGTACGCAAACGTTTTCGTTTATACTGCGCGCGCATTTTGACTGCTAAGGTGAAATTATGACGACTCTCGGAACCGCGCTGCGTCCTGCCGCAACGCGTGTCATGCTGTTAGGTTCAGGTGAATTGGGCAAAGAGGTGGCGCTGGAGTGTCAGCGTCTCGGGGTGGAAGTGATCGCCGTCGATCGCTATGCCGATGCCCCGGCGATGCACGTTGCGCATCGCAGCCACGTCATTAACATGCTGGACGGTGACGCACTGGCGGCGCTGATTGCGCAGGAGCAGCCCCACTTTGTGGTGCCGGAAATTGAAGCCATCGCCACCGAAAAACTGCTGGAGCTGGAAGCGCAGGGGCAAAAAGTGGTGCCGACGGCCCGTGCTGCGCGTCTGACCATGAACCGCGAAGGCATTCGCCGTCTGGCGGCAGAAGAGCTGGCGTTACCGACCTCAACCTACCAGTTTGCGGATAGCAAAGCGCGTTTCGTCGCGGCCGCGCACGAGATCGGTTTTCCCTGCATCGTGAAACCGGTAATGAGCTCCTCCGGTAAAGGCCAGAGCTTCATTCGCGAAGCCAGCCAGCTGGATCACGCCTGGGATTACGCGCAGCAAGGCGGACGCGCGGGCGCGGGCCGGGTGATCATAGAGGGCGTCGTGAAGTTCGATTTTGAAATCACCCTGCTGACCATCAGCGCGGTGGACGGCATCCATTTCTGCGCGCCAATTGGTCATCGTCAGGAAGACGGTGATTATCGTGAATCCTGGCAGCCACAGCAGATGAGCGAACTGGCCCTGCAGCGCGCGCAGGACATCGCCGCTAACGTGGTGAAAGCGCTCGGCGGTTACGGCCTGTTTGGCGTAGAGCTGTTTGTGTGCGGCGACGAGGTGGTGTTCAGCGAAGTCTCTCCGCGTCCGCACGATACCGGTATGGTGACGCTGATTTCGCAGGATCTCTCTGAGTTTGCGCTGCACGTACGCGCGTTCCTCGGCCTGCCGATTGGCGGCATTCGCCAGTATGGACCGGCAGCGTCAGCGGTGATCCTGCCACAGCTCGATAGCCACAACGTGCAGTTTGTGAATGTGGAAGCCGCACTTGGCGCCGGTTTGCAGCTGCGCCTGTTTGGTAAGCCGGAAATTGCGGGGCAGCGCCGTCTGGGTGTCGCGCTGGCGACCGGTGACAGCACAGATGATGCCGTGGCCCGCGCCATTGCCAGCGCCGCAGCCGTGCAGGTTCAGGGCTGATTGACCGGGTGATGACGCAGCGCCATCACCAACCGCAAAAATAGACCGCTGCCGCGTAGCAGTTGCGCGGCAGCGCTATTTGCGATCAGCGGGGTGAAGCCGCGCCTGCCACAGCCTCACGCGCCAGCTGCGTAATACGATCCCAGTCGCCGCTCTCCAGCGCATCGTTTGGCACCAGCCACGAGCCGCCAATACACAGCACGCTTTTCAGCGCCAGATAGTCACGATAGTTGGCCGGGGAAATGCCGCCGGTCGGGCAGAAACGCACCTGCGGGAATGGACCACCAATCGCCGCCAGCGCTTTGACGCCACCGTTCGCCTCTGCCGGGAAGAACTTGAACTCGCGCAAACCATAATCCATGCCGACCATCAGTTCCGACACGGTGCTGATGCCTGGAATCAGCGGCACCGGGCCTTCCACCGCCGCCTTGAGCAGCGGTTCGGTGAGCCCCGGGCTAATGACAAACTGCGCGCCGGCGTCGGTCACTTCTTTCAGCTGCTGGGTATTGATCACCGTGCCGGCACCCACAATCGCTTCCGGGACTTCTTTGATCATTGCCCGCAGCGCATCCATCGCCACCGGCGTGCGCAGCGTCACTTCCAGCACGCGCACGCCACCTGCGACCAGCGCTTTGGCCATCGGCACCGCATGTTCCAGCTTGTTGACGACAATCACCGGCACAACCGGGCCGGTAGTCAGAATCTGTTCCGCACTCGTTTTCCAGTTCTTCATTACGTTTCCTCAGGAGCGACAGCCCAACGCGCGGTCCGGCTGTCAGAAAGAGAGCCCTACCATACAAGATCGGCCGGACGGACGTCTATTGGATATCATCAATTTTTGAAACCGCGGTTCATTTTGGTGATGACCTGTATCCGCTCGCAAGTTGAGCCTGATGCCTGCGTCTGCAGTTTTAACCCAGCACCAGTGAGACAACAGCTAAAACAATTAATAAAAACACCAGTGCACTGACCAGAGCCATACCAGCCACGATGGTATGGAACGTCAGAGAGGCACCTGCGAAAAACAGCGCGCCGTAAACACTCCAGCGGCTCTCTTTGCGCATACCACCAAACGCGGCCAGCAGCAGGGCAATAGCCGCCAGCACAACATCCGTAATGGTAAGCAGCCCATCGATGTCCATCTTGCTGGTTTTCGGTGTAGAACTTTGCACGTTCTCCCCTTTTAGTCCGGCAAGAACACCTTTCTTCACTGCGGCAACCTGTTCTGCTACCACCTGCTCAATTGAGGGACGATGTTGGAACGGGCCGATAGTAAAGTGAACTGCAACCAGCATGAATGCTATGGCCCCCAGCAGCATACCGACAGAACTCCATTTATTGCGCAATAGCGTTTCCATACGTTTCCTTAGCATTATCATTTGCGCATCATTGCGCACCATTCTGTAGGGTTGCCATTAATGGCGACCAGGATAAACCCTGCTGACTGAAAACAAAACGCCCCTGGCGAACAGCGCAGGGGCGTAAATATAAACTTCTCAGTCAGCGATGCAGGACCGGTTATTCAAACTCGTTCCACGAACGGCCGTCGCGGGTGATCATCGCTACCGACGCCACCGGGCCCCAGGTGCCGGCCTGATACGGTTTGGAGGCGTCGCCATCCGCATTCCACGCTTCAATAATCGAATCGACATAGGTCCACGCCGCTTCAACTTCATCGCGGCGCACAAACAGCGCCTGAATGCCACGCATGGTTTCCAGCAGCAGACGCTCGTAGGCATCCGCCAGATGCGACTGATTGAAGGTTTCGGAGTAGCTCAGATCCAGTTTGGTGGTCTGCAGCTTATGCTTGTGATCGAGACCCGGCACCTTGTTGAGGATCTCAATATCCACGCCTTCGTCCGGCTGCAGACGAATCGTCAGCTTGTTCTGCGGCAGCTCGGCGTAAGAGTCCTTAAACAGGTTCATCTCCGGATTTTTGAAGTACACCACCACTTCTGAGCACTTGGTCGGCAGACGCTTACCGGTGCGCAGGTAGAAAGGCACGCCCGCCCAGCGCCAGTTATCGATATCCACGCGGATGGCAACGAAGGTTTCGGTGCTGCTCTGCTTGTTAGCCCCCTCTTCTTCCAGGTAGCCCGGCACTTTTTTGCCCTGCACAAAACCGGCAGTGTACTGACCGCGTACGGTTTTCTCGCGCACGTTGGTCTGGTCGATGCGGCGCAGCGAGCGCAGCACTTTCACCTTCTCATCACGAATCGCGTCAGCGCTGAGATCGGACGGCGGCGACATGGCGATCATGGTCAGGATCTGCAGCAGGTGGTTCTGGATCATGTCACGCATCTGGCCGGCTTTGTCGAAGTAACCCCAGCGGCCTTCGATACCCACCTCTTCCGCCACGGTGATCTGCACGTGGTCGATGGTGCGGTTGTCCCAGTTATTGACGAAAATCGAGTTGGCAAAACGCAGCGCCAGCAGGTTGAGCACCGTCTCTTTACCGAGATAATGGTCGATACGGAACACCTGGCTTTCATCGAAGAATTTACCGACGCTGTCGTTAATCTCCTGCGAGGTCTCCAGTGAGGTGCCAAGCGGCTTCTCCATTACCACGCGCGCCGGTTTGGCGTTGAGTTTAGCGGCGCCCAGGCCTTCACAGATGGCGCCAAAGGTGCTCGGCGGCATGGCAAAGTAGTTGATGGTGACGCGGTTTTTCTGATCCAGCATCTTGCCCAGTTTCGAGAAGTGCGAGGTGTCGTTAACGTCGAGGTTGCAGAAGTCGAGACGGCCGCTGAGTTTGTCCCACAGCGCTTCGTCAATCTTCTCCTTCATGAAGGTTTCCAGCGCTTCACGCACCACTTTGGTGTAGGCCTCTTTGTCCCACTCCGCGCGACCCACGCCAATAATGCGCGTGGTATCGTGAATCTGACCGGCTTTCTCCAGCTGATACAGTGAAGGCAACAGTTTCCGGCGTGCAAGATCGCCTTTGGCACCGAAAATCACCAGATCGCATGCCTGGGCTGTTTGTGTTACCGCCATTTTCCTCTCCTCGTTGCAGGATATACCCGGCCTGAGCGTCCTCATCCTGCCGGGTCCTTATTGTAATTTTCTTACAGCACAATGTACTTTTTTCACCGCGCCAGGACAACCCGGCTGCGGTCGGTTACAGGTGATAATCCTGCACCGCCGGGGCGCATTTAACGTGTTGCGAAGTGCGCTAACGCGCCTTTTTCTGTTTCGATGTTTGTCGGGCGAAAACCCGGCAGCGATCAAAGTATGACAAAAAAAGCGCGGTTACATTTGTCCGCCGCTGCGTACGTCAGGCTATTACACGGTATATTCCGCATAATTGGCAGCGATTTCACGCACGGGTGAACGCAAAAAAGTGATTGATGGTCATCGGGTTAACAACATGCTGGATCAAATACAGGCGCAGCTGGCCGCGCTGAGCAAATCAGAACGCAAAGTGGCAGAACAGATTCTGGCCGCGCCGCAGCAGGCGATGCACTCGAGCATTGCCACGCTGGCACAGGCGGCCCAGGTCAGCGAACCGACGGTGAACCGCTTCTGTCACCGCATGGGCACGCGCGGCTTTCCCGATTTCAAGCTGCAGCTGGCACAGAGTCTGGCCAAAGGACCGAGCTGGGTCAGTCTCGATGTCGAAGAAAATGACAGCGTAGAACGCTACAGCCACAAGATTTTTGATTCCGCGCTGGCGGGACTCAGCCGCGTGCGTCAGCAACTGGATATGCAGGTGGTGGCTCAGGCGGTGCAGGCATTGTCACAGGCGCATAAAGTAGCCTTCTTTGGTCTTGGCGCCTCGGCGGTGGTGGCGCATGATGCCACCAATAAATTTCTGCGTTTTAATCTGCCGGTCATCTGGTCCGAGGATATTGTGATCCAGCGCATGAGTTGCATAAATAGTGGACCAAATGACGTGTTTGTTCTGATATCGCATACTGGCCGCACCAAAAATATGATAGAACTGGCTCGCCTGGCGCGTGTAAACGCTTCCACCGTGCTGGCTATCACCTCGCCCGGATCGCCGCTGGCAGATGAAGCCACGCTGGCGCTGACGCTGGATGTACCGGAAGATACCGACATCTATCTGCCGATGGTTTCCCGCCTGGCGCAGCTCACCGTGGTTGACGTGCTGGCAACCGGTTTTACCCTGGAGCGCGGTACCGCTTTCCGCGAGAATCTCAAACGGGTAAAAGAGGCGCTGAAAGCGTCGCGCCTCGAAAAGCCGGCACCGGAATCACGTGCACAGCAAAATAATTAACATCACATTCACAATGTGAGTCGAATCACAGCCCCTCGATCATATAGAATGAGTGACCATTGCGTGTCACTTGTGATCGACACGATACTTTGTCAACGGAGTCCTTCATGTCCAGACGTCTCAGAAGAACCAAGATCGTTACAACCCTCGGCCCCGCCACCGATCGCGACAACAACCTCGAAAAAATCATCGCGGCAGGCGCTAACGTTGTGCGACTCAATTTCTCCCACGGCACCCCGGAAGATCATCAACTGCGCGCCGATAAAGTGCGGCAGATTGCGGCCAAACTCGGTCGCCACGTCGCCATTCTTGGCGATCTGCAAGGCCCTAAAATTCGCGTATCAACCTTCAAAGAAGGCAAAGTTTTCCTCAATGTCGGTGACCGCTTCCTGCTGGATGCCAACCTGAGCAAAGGCGAAGGCGACAAAGAGAAAGTCGGTATCGACTATAAAGGCCTGCCGGAAGATGTGGTTCCGGGCGATATCCTGCTGCTGGACGACGGTCGTGTGCAGCTGAAGGTGCTGGAAGTTCAGGGGGTGAAAGTCTTCACCGAAGTGACTGTCGGCGGCCCGCTCTCCAACAATAAAGGCATCAACAAGCTCGGCGGCGGTTTGTCGGCTGAAGCGCTGACCGAAAAAGATAAGCTGGATATCATTACCGCGGCGAAAATTGGCGTCGACTATCTGGCGGTCTCCTTCCCGCGTAACGGCGAAGACATGAACTACGCGCGCCGTCTGGCACGCGATGCCGGCTGCGACGCCAAACTGGTGGCCAAAGTGGAGCGCGCCGAAGCGGTGGCAACGCAGGAAGCGATGGATGACATCATCCTCGCCTCTGACGTGGTGATGGTGGCGCGTGGCGATCTCGGCGTGGAAATTGGCGATCCGGAGCTGGTGGGCATTCAGAAAGCATTGATTCGTCGTGCGCGTCAGCTGAACCGCACCATCATTACTGCTACCCAGATGATGGAGTCGATGATCACCAATCCGATGCCGACCCGCGCGGAAGTGATGGATGTGGCAAACGCCGTGCTGGACGGCACCGATGCGGTGATGCTGTCGGCGGAAACGGCGGCCGGTCAGTATCCGGCGGAAACCGTGTCAGCGATGGCGAAGGTGTGTCTCGGCGCGGAAAAAATTCCAAGCGTGAACGTATCCAAACACCGCCTGGACGTGCAGTTCGACAACATCGAAGAAGCGATTGCCATGTCGGCGATGTACGCCGCTAACCATTTGCAGGGCGTGTCGGCCATCATTACCATGACCGAATCTGGCCGTACCGCACTGATGACGTCGCGCATCACTTCCGGTCTGCCGATCTTCGCAATGTCACGTCATGAACGTACCCTGAACCTGACCGCGCTGTACCGTGGCGTGACGCCGGTGTTCTTTGACAGCAACAACGATGGTGTCGCCGCCGCGCACGATGCAGTTAATCTGCTGCGCGACAAAGGGTTCCTCGTCTCCGGCGATCTGGTGATTGTCACCCAGGGCGACGTGATGGCGACCACCGGCACCACCAACACCAGCCGTGTCCTGCGCGTAGACTGAGTTTTACGCACCTCCTGACAGCGGCTGTAACAACATGGACAAACGCGACTGCCTGGCAGTCGCGTTTTATTTTTCACTGACAAGGAGGCCAGATGGCCCGCTATCAACCCATCAGTCAACTCACCGGGCGCGTGCTGCTGTTTCCGCTCGCGCTGGTGCTGTTTGAGTTCGCGACCTACATCGCCCATGACATGATTCAGCCCGGCATGCTGCTGGTCACCGCCGAGTTTAACGTCGGTCCGGAATGGGTATCCACCTCACTCACTGCCTATCTGATGGGCGGCGTGGTGCTGCAGTGGCTGCTCGGTCCGCTGTCGGATAAATATGGCCGGCGTCCGGTGTTGCTGTTCGGCATTCTGTTCTTTGCCGCCGCCTGTGTTCTCACCACCTGGGTGAGCAACATCGAGCAGTTCGTTACGCTGCGTTTTATCCAGGGCATCAGCCTGTGCTTCATTGGCGCAGTAAGCTATGCCGCAGTGCAGGAGGCGTTTGACGAGGCGTTAGCTGTGCGCATGATGGCGCTGATGGCTAACGTGGCGCTGCTGGCACCGCTGGCGGGTCCGCTGGCCGGTGCCGCCTGGCTCACGGTGGGCGAATGGCGCAGCATGTTCTGGCTGTTTGCGGTTTGCAGCCTGCTGGCGTTTGTGGTGCTGTGGCGCATCATGCCGGAAACCGCCGGCGATCGCAGCCACTCCATTGCATTACCAAACCTGGCGCGCGGCTACGGACGGCTGGCGCGCGATAAGCAGGTGATGTACGGCTCCTTCGCTATCGGCCTGGTGTTCATCCCGATTCTTACCTGGGTGGCGCTGTCGCCGGTGATTCTGATGCATAAAGAGGGCTTATCCCGCCTGCAGTATGCATTGCTGCAATTACCGGTGTTTCTGGCGATGATCGCCGGTAACCTGACGCTGGGTAAACTGGCGGGACGCGTGGCCATCGAGCAACCGGTAAAATTTGCCGCCTGGCCGATTCTGCTCGGCCTGAGCATCGCGCTGGTGGCGAACCTGCTCAACAGCCACAGTTACCTGCTGCTCACCGCCGGCCTTAGCCTGTATGCGTTTGGTGCCGGGATGGTCAACGCCGGGCTGTACCGGTTGACGCTCTATTCCAGCAGCGAAGGCAAAGGCAGCATCGCCGCTATGCTGGGGATGATCAGCATTCTGACGCTGGCGGCAGGGATTGAAGTGGCGAAAAGCGGTTATTTCAGCGGCGGTACGCCGTGGTTCAGCGCAATTAACTTCGTCGCCGGCGTGTTGTGGTTTGGCCTGGTGACGCTGTTCCTGCGCGAGCGTAAGCGGCGCAGTCGCCTGACAAGCGTCGAATGAGTGATGACGAACCGTGCCGGGCGGCACGGTTCAGCACGCGTTAGCTATTTACGCGGGTACAAATCCTTACGCGCGTAAGGCTCGATATCCCCTTCTTTACGCGTCTTCAGCAGTTTGAGAATCCATGTGTACTGCTCCGGATGCGGGCGCACGAAGATTTCCACCTCTTCGTTCATGCGCCGCGCCAGCGTGGTGTCATCGGCATCCAGCAAATCGTCCATCGGCGGGCGCACATAAATCTCCAGCTTGTGCGTCGCGCTGTTATACACCGGGAACAGCGGCACTACGCGCGCGCGGCACACTTTCATCAGACGCCCGACCGCCGGCAATGTCGCTTTATAGGTAGCAAAGAAATCGACAAACTCGCTGTGCTCAGCACCGTGGTCCTGGTCCGGCAGATAGTAGCCGTAATAGCCCTGACGCACCGAGGCGATAAACGGTTTGATGCCGTCGTTGCGCGCGTGCATGCGGCCGCCGAAACGGCGACGGACGGTGTTCCAGATATAATCCATCAGCGGATCGCTTTGATTGTGGAACATCGCCGCCATCATCTGGCCTTCCGAGGCCAGTAGCATCGCCGGAATATCCACGCCCCAGCCGTGCGGCACGAGGAAAATCACGTTCTCATGATTCTCCTGCAGCGCCGTAATGATCTCGCGGCCGTGCCACTCAACGCGCTGGCGCACGCGTTCAGGATTACGCATCCCCAGCTCGGCCATCATCACCATCGCCTGCGGCGCGGTGGCAAACATACGATCAGCAATCTCTTCGCGCTGCGCTTCGCTGAGCTCCGGCAGGCAATAATAGAGATTGATCAGCGCACGGCGGCGCGCACTTTTCGCCAGCTTGCCGGCAAACTTACCCAGCCCGCCCAGCACCGGATCGCGCACCCTGGCCGGCAGCATCGCCATACCGGCCAGCGCACCAATCGCCAGCCAGCTGCCCCAGTATTTCGGCTTTAAAAAAGAACGTTGAAAAACGGGAATAAACTCACTGTTATTTTTTTTTCGGGTTTCCATGCACTCGCCTCTGACAATGACGGCTCAATAATAGTGACGGCAGGTAATTTTGCAATCTTCACAGGCCAGATAGCAAAAAACCGACGAAGAATCCGTCGGTTTTTGCGCGTTTGCCCGGAAATTAACGTTATTTCAGCGTCAGCTGTGGCAGATAACTCTTCACCTGCGCCAGATAAGTGCTGCGATCTTTACCAGTCAGCCCTTCCATGCGCGGCAGCTTCGCCGTCAGCGGGTTGACCGCCTGGTTGTTGATCCACACTTCATAATGCAGATGCGGTCCGGTGGAGCGACCGGTGTTACCGGAAAGCGCGATGCGATCGCCGCGTTTCACTTTCTGTCCCGGTTTCACCAGCGCTTTGCTCAGATGCATGTAGCGGGTCATGTACTGGCGACCGTGACGGATCGCGACGTAGTTACCGGCGGCTCCGCCGTTTTTCGCGATCACCACTTCGCCATCGCCGACGGCCAGTACAGGCGTACCAATCGGCAGCGCAAAATCGACGCCTTTGTGCGGCGCAATGCGCCCGGTTACCGGATTGAGACGGCGCGGATTGAAGTTTGACGAGACGCGGTACTGTTTCACCGTCGGGAAGCGCATGAAGCCCCGCGCAAGACCGGAGCCGTTGCGGTCGTAGAACTTGCCGTCTTCCGCGCGGAACGCGTAGTAATCTTTACCGCCGGTGCGCAGGCGCACGCCGAGCAGCTGACTCTGCGCACTTTTACCGTCCAGCATCTCGCGCGACATCAGTACGCTAAAGTCATCGCCGGCGCGCAGTTTGCGGAAATCCATCTGCCACTGCATGGCTTTAATCACGCTGCTGGTTTCGGCGCTGGTCAGGCCGGCGCGCTGGGCGCTGGCGGCGAAACTGCCGCGCACTTCGCCTTTCAGGACGCTGTTCTGCCATTCACCTTTCTGCATCTCCTGCTGCATCTTAAAGCTACCGTTCGGCTGACGCGCATAGGTGCGGGTTTCACGCCGATCGATCTCCCAGGTGAAATCCTGCAGCGCGCCATCGGCATCCAGCGTCCAGCTTAGTTGCTGCCCCACGCGCAGATTACGCAAACTCTTGTCGCTGCTGACCAGCGCGTTGATGTCACCGAGATCGATACCGTACTGATTAAGCGCGCTGCTCAGCGTATCGCCCGAGGAAACGGTGTAGTCATGCTGATCGGGATTGACCGGTACGTCTTTGTCGATGTCATCCGACGGGATCTCGTCTTCCGGTTCCGCCGTGGTTTGATCGATCGGTTCACTGGCTTCCGGCAGCAGCGTGCGCAGTTCGTTTTTGTCCAGCGTGATGTCTTTCACGATGGGCGCAACATCGCGGGGATGATAGACGTAAGGCCGCCAGACAGCGACGGCCAGTGTAACAACGGTGAGTGACCCCAGCATAACGCGGTGGGGGCGCGGCAAATTATTAAATGCGAGGGCGACAGAGCGGGCTATCTGCTGCACTTTTACCTATTCCTCTATGCTCCATTCAGGCAGCTCGCATACTGGCTTGACAGCTGTGAGAGGAATTTCACGTAGCTGTCTTTGGTTAAGCTGATTCCCATGCCTAACGGGTCGAGGGTGCCTTTACGCACGCTGGTTCCGCGAGACACGGCATCGATGACCGCCGGCCTGAATTGTGGTTCAGCAAAAACGCAGACTGCTTTCTGCTCAACCAACTGTGTTCGTATTTGATGTAAACGCTGGGCGCCCGGCTGGATCTCAGGATTGACGGTAAAATGACCTAATGGTGATAAACCGTAATGTTTCTCAAAGTAGCTGTAAGCGTCGTGAAAAACGAAATAACCCTTGTTCCGTACCGGCGCGAGTTGTGCGCCAATCCGTTTGTCTGTGTCCGCCAATTGTGCCTCAAACTGCTGCAGGTTGGCGTCAAGTTTGGCTTTGCTTTGCGGCATAAGTTCCAATAATTTTCCGTGGATTGCAACAGCAGATTGTTTCGCAATCTCCGGCGACATCCACAGGTGCATATTAAACTCGCCGTGGTGATGATGAGTATGAGACGGGTCCTGGTTCTCAGAATTGTCTGAGTCATGGTCGTGATCGTGACCGTGCTCATGTTCGTCCTCATCTTCACCACCGCTAATCAATAGCGGTTTTACGCCAGGCAAGGCGGCAATTTCAAGGTTTTTACTGGCTGGTAACTCTCCGGCGGACTTCGTCAGAAAGGCTTCCATCTCCGGACCGGTCCATACTACTAAGTCAGCGTTTTTAATACGTTTTACATCGGATGGCCGTAAGGCATAATCGTGCTCTGAGGCACCGTCCGGCAGCAATACTTCAACCGGCGTAATGCCATCGGCAATGGCGGCTGCGATAAATCCGAGAGGCTTGATTGAAGCCACCACCGCAGACTGCGCGGAAAACGTGGTGGCGAGGCTTAACGTCGCCGCAGAAAGGGTAAAAGCCAGGCGCTTTTTATTGTGTAACATAATGCGTCATTCCATCGTGACCAGGTGATGGAATGTGATATTATAACATTCGAAATTCAATGCAACCCGTAAATATCATGTCGTCACTTGTTACACTCGAAAACATTTCGGTGAAGTTTGGCCAGCGTGCGGTGCTGGCAGGCATCAGCCTGTCGCTGCAGCCGGGCAAAATTCTCACCCTGCTGGGTCCCAACGGAGCCGGCAAGTCCACGCTGGTGCGCACGGTACTCGGCCTGCTCACGCCAGACAGCGGCAGCGTCCGCCGCGCGCCGGGGCTGCGTATTGGCTATGTGCCGCAAAAGCTGCACATCGATCCGACGCTGCCGATCAGCGTTGAGCGCTTTAT
Organism: gamma proteobacterium symbiont of Axiagastus rosmarus; assembly: GCF_059730925.1. Classification (NCBI taxonomy): domain Bacteria; kingdom Pseudomonadati; phylum Pseudomonadota; class Gammaproteobacteria; species gamma proteobacterium symbiont of Axiagastus rosmarus. Next base: position 1,853,408 of record NZ_AP035925.1, on the reverse strand, counting down.
GCGTCTGACGCGCGGCAGTCGCCGTGATGATATTTTGCCGGCGCTGAAGCGGGTGCAGGCCGGCCATCTGCTGCAGTCACCGCTGCAAAAACTGTCTGGTGGTGAAACGCAGCGCGTGCTGCTGGCGCGCGCCCTGCTCAACCAGCCGCAGCTGCTGGTGCTGGACGAACCGACGCAGGGCGTGGATGTTAACGGCCAGGTGGCGCTCTACGATTTGATCGATCAACTGCGACGCGAGCTCAACTGCGGCGTGCTGATGGTGTCGCACGACCTGCATCTGGTGATGGCAAAGACCGACGAAGTGCTGTGCCTCAACCATCACATCTGCTGTTCCGGCACGCCGGAAGCCGTCTCGCAGCATCCGGAATTTATCGCCATGTTTGGCCCGCGCGGCGCACAGCAGCTGGCGATCTACCGCCATCACCATAATCACCGTCACGATTTACAGGGACGCATTGTTCTGCGCAAAGGAAACGGCCCGTCATGATTGAACTGTTATTACCCGGCTGGCTGGGCGGCGTATTGCTGGCCCTGGCGGCCGGTCCGCTCGGCTCTTTTGTCGTCTGGCGCCGCATGTCCTATTTCGGTGATACCCTCGCCCACGCCTCTCTGCTCGGCGTGGCGTTTGGTCTGCTGCTCAACGTGAACCCCTATTATGCGGTGATTCTGGTGACAGTGTGCCTGGCGCTCGGGCTGGTGTGGCTGGAGCGACGCCCGCATCTGGCGATCGATACGCTGTTAGGGATTATGGCGCACAGCGCGCTGTCGCTGGGTCTGGTGGTGGTCAGTCTGATGCAGGGCGTGCGCGTTGATTTGATGGCCTATCTGTTTGGCGATTTGCTGGCGATCACCCCGGATGATTTGTCGCTGATGGCGGGCGGCGTGGCAATCGTGCTGGTGGTGATGGCGTGGCAATGGCGTTCGCTGCTGTCGATGACCATCAGTCCGGAGCTGGCGCAGGTGGACGGCGTAAACATTCAGCGTACCCGCCTGATGCTGATGCTGGTAACCGCGCTGACCATTGGTGTGGCGATGAAATTTGTTGGCGCGCTGATCATTACTTCACTGCTGATCATTCCGGCCGCCACGGCGCGACGCTTCTCGCGTTCGCCAGAACAGATGGCCGGCTTTGCGGTGCTCATCGGCATCATTGCCGTCACCGGTGGCCTGACTTTCTCTGCCAGCTACGACACCCCGGCCGGTCCGTCGGTGGTGCTGTGTGCTGCGGTACTGTTCATTATCAGCATGGCAAAAAAACCGGCGGCGTGACGCCGGTTACTCTTCGCGGCTGATGCCGAAATGCTTATAGGCGTGCTGCGTGGCCATCCGGCCGCGCGGCGTGCGCTGAATAAAGCCCTGCTGGATCAGGAAGGGTTCGATAACGTCCTCAATGGTTTCACGCTCCTCACCAATCGCCGCCGCCAGATTATCCAGCCCCACCGGACCGCCCATGAACTTGTCGATAATCGCCAGCAGTAGCTTGCGGTCCATATAGTCGAAGCCCTGATTGTCCACATTGAGCATATCCAGTGCGCTGGCGGCGACTTCGCCACTCATGTTGCCACTGGCGCGCACTTCGGCGAAGTCACGTACACGGCGCAGCAGGCGGTTGGCGATACGCGGCGTACCGCGCGCACGGCGCGCCACTTCCAGCGCGCCCTCTTCGCTCAGCGTTAGCCCCAGGCAGGCGGCGCTGCGTCCGACGATGTGCTGCAGATCCGGCACATTGTAGAATTCCAGGCGCTGCACGATCCCAAAGCGATCGCGCAGCGGTGAGGTGAGCGAGCCCGCACGGGTAGTAGCGCCAATCAGGGTAAACGGCGGCAAATCCAGTTTGATCGAGCGCGCCGCGGGTCCGTCACCGATCATGATATCCAGCTGATAATCTTCCATCGCCGGATACAGCACCTCTTCAACTACCGGCGACAGGCGATGAATTTCATCGATAAACAGGACGTCGTGCGGTTCAAGGTTGGTGAGCATCGCCGCCAGGTCACCGGCCTTTTCCAGCACCGGACCGGACGTGGTGCGCAGATTGACGCCCATCTCATTAGCCACGATGTTGGCCAGCGTGGTTTTGCCCAGCCCGGGCGGACCAAAGATCAGCAGGTGGTCCAGCGCATCGCCGCGCAGTTTGGCGGCCTGGATGAAAATCTCCATCTGCTCGCGCACCTGCGGCTGCCCGACATATTCCGTCAGCAGTTTGGGGCGAATAGCGCGGTCGAGGCTCTCTTCCTCAGTGAAAGAACTGCCCGAGACCAGGCGGTCGGCTTCAATCATGCATTACCTCAAATAGCAGCGCGCAGGGCTTCGCGAATCAGGGTTTCACAATCCGCATCTGGTTTGCCAACCTTGCTGACCATACGGCTGGCTTCCTGCGGTTTATAACCCAGCGCTACCAGCGCCGCAACTGCTTCAGCCTCGGCGTCATTGTTATCCTGCTGTGCCGACGGTGTGGTCAGGGTAAACGCCGAGTCGCCGCCAAACAGGTCGCCGTGCATGCCTTTGAAGCGATCTTTCATCTCAACCACCAGACGCTCAGCGGTTTTCTTGCCCACGCCCGGCAGCTTCACCAGCGAGGCGATCTCTTCGCGCTCCACCGCCGTGACAAACTGCTGCGCCGACATGCCGGATAGAATCGCCAGCGCCAGTTTGGGCCCGACGCCGTTGACTTTGATCAGCTCACGGAACAGCGCCCGCTCCTGCTTACTGTTAAACCCGAACAGCAGCTGCGCATCTTCCCGCACCACAAACTGGGTGAAGATAATCGCTTCCTGGTTGATGTCCGGCAGCTCGTAAAAGCAGGTCATTGGCAGGTGCACTTCGTAACCCACACCGTGCGCCTCAATCAGCACCAGCGGTGGCTGTTTTTCCAGAATAATGCCTCGTAAACGACCAATCACCTGAGCAATTCCTTAGTGTATGTGTAAGCGTCTGAATCATCGACCTCCTGCCACACCGCGCTCAACCGCGCGCCTGCTGGAGGTAAAATGTCGGCTATGTATATCATAAAAAAGGCTGGATGCATATCCAGCCTATTGAATGGCCACGCTTTTGCTAACCGGATCGCAAACGTCCGCGCGTCAGCACCAGTTTGCTGTCGCTCATGCGCGCCGCATTCTGGCTGACGTGGCAATGGGTGATGGCGATGGCCAGCGCATCGGCGGCATCCGCCTGCGGATTGGCCGGCAGTTTGAGCAGCGTGCGCACCATGTGCTGCACCTGGCTTTTTTCCGCGCTGCCGATGCCGGTTACCGTCTGCTTCACCTGACGGGCCGCATACTCAAACACCGGCAGATCAAGGTTGACTGCTGCGACAATCGCCGCGCCACGCGCCTGCCCCAGCTTGAGCGCCGAATCCGCGTTCTTCGCCATAAACACCTGCTCAATGGCGAAGTAATCCGGCGCGAACTGGGTGATGATTTCGCTGACGCCAGCGTAAATCAGTTTGAGGCGGGAAGGCAGATCGGTGACGTTAGTGCGGATACAGCCGCTGCCCAGATAGCTGAGCTGGCGGCCGGTCTGGCGGATGACACCGTAGCCGGTGACGCGCGAGCCGGGGTCAATCCCGAGTATTATCGCCATAGCGCGTCTCCGTATTGCAGGGGGGGGCGTAACGCCATTACAGCGTTTCCGCTACCTCATCAGAAATTTCACCGTTATGGTAAACTTCCTGCACATCATCACAATCTTCCAGCATGTCGATCAGACGCAGCAGTTTAGGTGCCGTCTCGGCATCCAGTTCCGCTTTAGTTGATGGAATCATCGACACTTCAGCACTGTCGGCTTTCAGACCAGTGGCTTCCAGTGCATCGCGCACGCTGCCCAGCTCTTCCCACGCGGTAAAGACGTCAATCGCGCCATCGTCATAGCTCACGACGTCTTCTGCACCGGCTTCCAGCGCCGCTTCCATCACAGCATCTTCGTCCTGGCCTGGCGCGAAGGAGATCACGCCTTTCTTGCTGAACAGGTAAGAGACCGAACCGTCGGTGCCGAGGTTACCGCCGGTTTTGCTGAAGGCGTGACGCACTTCGCCCACGGTACGGTTACGGTTATCACTCAAACACTCCACCATGACCGCAGAGCCGCCCGGACCGTAACCTTCATAGATGATGGTTTCCATGTTGCTGTCATCTTCACCGCCGACGCCGCGCGCAATAGCACGGTTCATGGTGTCACGCGTCATGTTGTTGGACAGTGCTTTGTCCATCGCTGCGCGCAAACGCGGGTTGGAGCCGGCATCGCCACCGCCCAGCTTGGCCGCTGTCACCAGCTCGCGAATGATTTTGGTGAAGATTTTACCGCGCTTGGCGTCCTGAGCCGCTTTGCGGTGCTTTGTATTCGCCCATTTACTATGTCCAGCCATCTTACATATTCTCCGATCTTTAACAGGGTGCAGGCTATCTTGCTGGCAATCTTGTTCCCCGGCAGTGCGCGCAATCCTCACGTACTCATGTACGCTCCGGTTGCTGTGCGCTGGCGGTGAACAACCTTGCTGCGCCGATGACGCCTGACTGTTCTATTTTAGCGGTGCAAATCTTTCGACTTACACCGTATGTCTGTAATTTAACGATAAAACCACCGGAAAAACGCGCGGTGGCGGGCATTCAGATAAATTCGTCGATTGCCTGACGATTACTCCACGAGCGGGTTAGTGCGGCGGCGGCGGCCGGTGTCAGCCACTGGGCGGCGAGGTGCTCGCTCAGCAGTGGCTGGCGTTCGGCGGGCAACGCCAGCCGGAACCAGTGTTCCCGGTTATGCGTGATGCCCGGCGCATAGCGATGGCGGTAGTGCGGAAAGATCTCAAACTCAATCTGTTTGTGGCAATCTTCCAGCACCAGCCCCTCTGCGGCGATATCAATCGCCAGCTCTTCAGCCACTTCGCGCTGCGCCGTTTGCGCCGGCGTTTCGCCCGGCTCCAGGCTGCCGGTAACCGACTGCCAGAAGCTGGGGTCATCACGCCGCTGCAGCATTAACACCCGGCCGGTATCTTGCGCAAAAATCACCACCAGCACCGATACCGGGTGTTTATAGCCCATTATTTCGTCTCTGGAGTGACTTTCTTCGGCGCGATCTGGATACCGAGGTCCGCCAGCGCCGCCGGGTTGGCTTCGCTTGGCGCTTCGGTCATCAGACAGGCCGCCGCGGTGGTTTTCGGGAACGCAATCACATCGCGGATATTGTCGGTGCCGGTCAGCAGCATGGTAAGACGGTCAAGACCGAATGCCAGACCTGCATGCGGCGGGGTACCGAACTTCAGCGCATCCAGCAGGAAGCCAAACTTCTCACGCTGCTCTTCTTCGCTGATGCCCAGAATGCTAAACACCGTCTGCTGCATATTGCCGCTGTGGATACGCACTGAACCGCCGCCCACTTCATAACCGTTGATCACCATATCGTAGGCGTTAGCCACCGCCTGCGTCGGATCGGCCGCCAGCTGTTCCGCCGTCAGCGCTTTTGGCGAGGTGAACGGATGGTGCATCGCCGCCAGGCCGCCCTCGTCGTCCTCTTCGAACATCGGGAAGTCGACCACCCACAGTGGAGCCCAGGCTTTATCATTGGTGATTTGCAGATCACGGCCCACTTTCAGGCGCAGTGCACCCAGCGCATCCGCCACCACTTTGGCACGGTCGGCGCCGAAGAAGATCAGGTCGCCGTCCTGCGCGTCGGTACGCTGCAGAATAGCTTCAACGATCTCCGGCGTCAGGAATTTGGCCACCGGGCTCTGCACGCCGTCGAAACCGCTGGCGCGCGCATTGATCTTCATCCACGCCAGACCTTTGGCACCGTAAATGCCAACAAAGCTGCCGTATTCGTCGATTTGCTTACGCGTCAGCGCGGCACCGCCCGGCACGCGCAGCGCCGCGACGCGCCCTTTCGGGTCGTTTGCCGGGCCGGCGAACACCTGGAATTCAACGCTTTTCAGCAGGTCAGCAACGTCCACCAGCTCCATCGGGTTACGCAGGTCTGGCTTATCGGAGCCGTAACGGTTCATCGCTTCGGCGAAGGTCATCTGCGGGAAGTCACCGAGGTCGACGCCTTTGATGTCCAGCCACAGCTCACGGATCATCTGCTCCATCACGCTGCGCACCTGCTCAGCGCTCATGAACGAGGTTTCCACGTCGATCTGGGTGAACTCCGGCTGACGGTCTGCGCGCAGGTCTTCATCACGAAAGCATTTGACGATCTGATAGTAGCGGTCAAAACCAGACATCATCAGCAGCTGTTTGAACAGCTGCGGTGACTGCGGCAGCGCGTAGAATTTACCTTTGTGCACCCGGCTCGGCACCAGGTAGTCACGCGCGCCTTCCGGCGTGGCTTTGGTCAGCATCGGGGTTTCGATGTCGAGGAAACCTTCACCGTCCATAAAGCGGCGCACGAAGCTGGTAATTCTGGCACGGGTTTTCAGACGCTGCGCCATTTCCGGACGACGCAGGTCGAGGTAGCGATAGGTCAGACGCGCTTCTTCGCTGTTGGTCTGGTTAGAGTCCAGCGGCAGCGGTTCTGCGCGGTTGATGATGTTCAGCTCATGGGCGAACACTTCGATGTCACCGGTGGCCATGTCGCTGTTGCGGTTTTTCTCTTCACGCGCACGCACGGTACCGGTGATCTGGATACAGAATTCATTACGCAGTTCAGACGCCAGCTGGAAAGCCTGCTGATGATCGGCATCGAAAAACACCTGCGCGATGCCTTCGCGGTCACGCATATCGATAAAAATCAGGCTGCCGAGATCGCGACGGCGATTGACCCAGCCGCAGAGAGTAACTTGCTGACCCACATGAGACAGATTGAGCTGTCCGCAATATTCTGTACGCATAACGTATCCTTTTAACTTCGCCGCTGCTGCCAGACAGCATCAGGCCGCGTAACCTTCTGAGATGCTGCCGCAAAAAAGGCAGCTATTATAATGGAAAATGGCAGGCAGGATAAGCAGATCCCGCGCAAAGCGGACAAATCGTCAGCTTTTGCCGCGCGATCGGTTCCTGCCCGTGGCAAAACCACGTAACGTACGGCGCATTTTCCGCGCCACAGCAGGCAGGAGCAGTTTTGACACTTCGTATTGGATTACCACAATGGCAGCACGCCAACTGGAAAGTATTGGGTATCGAAACCCTGGCGGATTACGCCCGGCTGTTCGGCTGCGTTGAAGGCAACACCACGCTTTACGCGCTGCCTAAACCCGAAGTGGTGCAGCGATGGTATGACATGACTGACGACGCCTTTCGCTTCTGCTTTAAATTTCCTGACACCATCAGCCACAAAGCGGCGCTGAAGAACTGCGATGAGCTGGTGAATGAATTTCTGCGCCTGCTGGATCCGCTCAGCCAGCGCATCGGTCAGTACTGGCTGCAGCTACCCGCCGCCTTTTCACCGGCGCAGCTGACAGATTTATGGGCGTTTCTCGATCGCCTGCCGCGCAGCTTTCACTATGGCGTTGAAGTGCGCCATGCGGCCTTTTTTGCCAAAGGCGAGGCCGAGCGCGCGCTGAATCGCGGCCTGCATCAGCGCGGGGTTAATCGGGTGATTCTCGACAGCCGTCCGGTGCACGCCTCTGCCTCGCTCAGCCCGGCCGCCGTGCATGCGCGCGCGCAAAAGCCGCGCGTGCCGACGCACGCGGTGCGCACTGCCGGTCAGCCGATGGTGCGCTTTATCGGCAGCGACAGCGTGGAGGAGAGCCTGCCGCTGTTTGATGTCTGGCAGCAAAAACTGGCGGACTGGCAGCACGACAGCGACCCGCTGCTGTTCATCCACACGCCGGATATGGGCGCGGTGTTTCCGCTGCTGCAGGCGCTGTGGCCGCAGCTGCAACAGCTGGAGCCGACGCTGCGCCCGCTCCCCGCCTGGCCACAGCAATCCAGCCTGTTCTAAACGCAGGGAAACGGGTGCAGCCTGCGGCAGTTTCTGCCAGAATAGCGCCCTTTCCGTTTTCTCTCCGGATAATTCATTATGTCTGACCGCGATACGCTATTCTCCGCGCCCATCGATAAACTGGGCGACTGGACCTTTGACGAGCGCGTGGCTGAAGTCTTTCCCGATATGATTCAGCGCTCGGTGCCGGGTTACTCCAACATCATTTCGATGATTGGCATGCTGGCAGAACGCTTTGTGCAGCCCAACAGCCAGGTTTACGATCTCGGCTGCTCGCTGGGCGCGGCCACGCTGGCGGTGCGCCGCAATATTCAGGCACCGGGTTGCCAGATTATTGCCGTCGATAATTCGCCGGCGATGGTGGAACGCTGCCGCCGTCACATCGACGCCTTCCGCGCCGCTACGCCGGTGCAGGTGCTGGAAGCGGATATCCGCGATATCCACATCGAAAACGCCTCACTGGTAGTGCTCAACTTTACCCTGCAGTTCCTTGAGCCGGACGCGCGCCTGACGCTACTGCAGAAAATCGCCGCCGGCCTCAATCCGGGCGGTGCGCTGGTGCTGTCGGAAAAGTTCAGCTTTGAGGATGCCGACGTCGGCGAACTGCTGTTCAACATGCACCACGACTTTAAGCGCGCCAACGGCTACAGCGAGCTGGAGATCAGCCAGAAGCGCAGCATGCTGGAGAACGTGATGCTGACGGACAGCGTGGAAACGCATAAGGCCCGCCTGAAAAGCGCCGGCTTTGCCCATGCCGAATTGTGGTTCCAGTGCTTTAACTTTGGCTCACTGGTGGCGTTGAAATGATTGATTTTGGCCGTTTTTATCAGCAAATCGCCACCGGCCCGCTCGCCAGCTGGCTGGAAGTGTTGCCGGCGCAGGTCGCCGCCTGGCAGCGTGAAAACCTGCACGGACATTTTCGCAACTGGGAGAAGTCGGTCGACAATCTGCCGCTGCTGGTGCCGCAGCAGCTCGATCTGCTGCACAGCGTCAGCGCGCAGCATGACGCGTTAACCGATCGCCAGCGCGCCGGCATCGAAAAGCTGCTGCGTAACCTGATGCCGTGGCGCAAAGGGCCGTTTTCGCTCTACGGCTGCGACATCGACACAGAATGGCGCTCCGACTGGAAGTGGGACCGCGTGCTGCCGCATATCTCTTCGCTGGCCGGTCGAACCGTACTGGATGTGGGCTGCGGCAGCGGTTATCACATGTGGCGTATGATTGGTGCCGGCGCGCAGCTGGTGGTCGGTATCGATCCGATGCAGCTGTTCCTGTGCCAGTTCGAAGCGGTGCGTAAGCTGCTGGGTGACGATCGCCGTGCACATCTGCTGCCGCTGGGCATTGAGCAGCTACCGGCGCTGCAGGCGTTCGATACCGTGTTCTCCATGGGCGTGCTCTATCACCGGCGTTCGCCGCTCGACCATCTGCTGCAGCTGAAAAATCAGCTGGTCAGCGACGGCGAACTGGTACTGGAAACGCTGGTGATTGAAGGCGATGAAAACGCGGTGCTGGTTCCGGGTGAACGCTATGCGCAGATGCGCAACGTTTACTTTATTCCGTCTGCAGCGGCGCTGAAAAACTGGCTGGAGAAGTGTGGTTTTGTCGATGTGCGCATCGCCGATTACGCCATCACCTCGGTGGAAGAGCAGCGTCGCACCGACTGGATGACCAGCGAATCGCTGGCGGAGTTCCTCGATTCGCACGACAGCAGCAAAACGATTGAAAGCTATCCCGCCCCGCTGCGTGCCGTGCTGGTGGCGCGCAAACCGTAACGCTTAACGCCGCGACAGCGCCAGCTTCGCGGCGAAACCAATAAACACGCAGCCGGTCAGGCGATCCATCACTTTTAACACTGCCGGACGGCGCAGATGACCAGCAAAGTACTGGCTGCCGCTAATCAATACCGCGTTCCACACTAAGCCAATCACCATGTGGGTGAGCGCCATCAGCGTGCACCACAGCGCCACCGAGCCGCCGGCCGGGATAAACTGTGGCAGGAAAGTGACGTAAAAAACTCCGACTTTGGGATTGAGCAGGTTACCGGTCAGGCCACGCGCGAAGCAGGTCAGATAGCGCTCTTCCCGCTTTTGCCCCTCCTGCCCGCTGGCCACCGTGCTGCGCGGGTTAAGCAGCAGTCTGACGCCGAGATACAGCAGGTACACGGCACCGATGCCTTTCAGCAGGTTATAAGCCATTTCCGAAGCCAGCAGCAGCGCGCCTAAGCCCAGCCCGACCGCCACGCCCCACACCAGACAGCCGAGCGTAACGCCCAATGCTGTCGCTGAGGCACGCTGCCAACCCTGCGCAGCCGCTGAACGCAGCACCAGCGCGGTATCGAAGCCGGGCGTCAGCGTAAGCAGGGTAATGGCGAAAAGGAATGAAATAATCAGTGTCATGATGGGCTCCCGGGTTGTGCACAGAACAGCATACGCGACGGCGCATCAATTGTCCGTCGCCGGACGATCCCAGTACTGATATTTGTAGGCCGAACTCAGATGCCGCTCAATGGTGCCTTTGGCAAACACTTCGGTCTCATGCAAATAGCTCAGCGTGCAATTGCCCACCTCGTCCCACAGCTGGCACTCATCCACCGATCGCAAAGTGCTGACCGGCGTGGTCGAGGTGCCGTGCAGCCGCAGTTCACGCCACTGATTATCGTAGCTATAGGTCTCTTTGCTGCGCGCGCTGGTGGATGCCACCACCAGCCCCTGCGGATTCCAGCGCCAGGTATTCTCGCCGTTAGTCAGTTCATCGCTGCCGCGCGCAATACTTTTTTCCAGCCGGAAGTGTTTATCGTAGCGGTAAGTGGTATCGGTAAAGCCCTCTTTCCCCATGCTGGTAAATTTGTCTGAGGCGCTGATGATGTTGCCGTGTTGCCCCATCTGCCAGCTGATGGTGCCCTGCCGGTTATCCACCACTTCCTCTTTACCCGCACGGGTCACTTTAACCAGATAAGCATAGTCAGCCACCCAGCCGCGCTGCACGCGCGCGATATGCTGCTCCATGCTCAGCACCACGTTACCTTCGCTTTTGTCATAGGTGATGTCAGCCACCATCAGATCGCCGCACTGGTCAAACTGCCCGAGCACGCGCTTCTGCGAGTTGACGTCTTTACCAAACTCCCCGGCCACCACCTGGCGCACCGCGCCTTTGGCGTCGCCGCCCAGCATAATCCAGTTGTTGCTGCTGGTGATATTTTTGCTCAGCGGCGGGCAGGTGCTGCTGGCGGCCAGCGCCGCGCCGGCAACGGGGAACAGCAGAATCACAACAGCATAAGGGAGGGATTTCATCAGCGTTATCCGCGCGTTAAGCCATAGAGTAATCAAAGCATCTTTTTCACCAATGCGCTATTCATGGCGAAGCGGCAGACAAAAAGAACCCCAGCAAGGAACTGGGGTTTGGTACTTGCAAACATCACGTCAGGTTTTCGGCGTGCTGCGCGGCAAAATTGGTACGGGTCAGGCGACCCGGTCAACGCTCATCTGCATCATGCTCTTCATGGCTTCGACGACATCGCCATCGACACAGGAGCGGCTGAATTCATCGGTTTCCGCTTCAGAACACATCGAGACACCGGCTTTACGGTAGCGCATCGGTGACGCGACGGCACGGCTGGCGGAGCTGTGGACTTCCTGCAATCCGCTGTCGAGGAACTTTTGCAGATTGCTGAGGCGCACGCCTGCCCCTGCCATAATGATTGGACCGGTGCTGTATTCATTTAGTTCCCGTAATAATGCAATTCCGGTTTCAGCGCTCTGCTGCTGACCGGAAGTCAGAATGCGGGCGATCCCTAAATCAGTCAGCACCTCCAGCGAACGCTTCGGGCTGTGGCACAAATCAAAGGCGCGATGGAAAGTCACCGCCATGCCGTCGCACAGCGCCATAATCTGCTGCATGCGTACCGTGTCGACGTGCGCATCTTCGTCCAGCATGCCAATCACCAGGCCAGGAAAACCCAGCTCGCGGATGCGCGCCACGTCCGATTTCATCACCTCAAATTCGCGTGCGGTGTAACAAAAATCGCCGCCGCGCGGCCGCACGATCGGGTGGACCGGAATGGTCAGTTCACGTTGTGCGGCTTCCAGCATACCCGCCGAAGGTGTCAGTCCGCCTTCACGCGGAGCACTGCACAGCTCCACGCGATCGGCACCGGACGCCTGCGCAGTCATTGCGCAGTCGATGCCATAGCAACAAATTTCCAGTTTCGTCATACCTTGCTCCTTTTCATGACTGCTGGCTCGGGAGGAGTGCATCAGTTAGTCTGCTCATTCAGACAGTTTACGTGGAAAGCGCACTATGGCATTCGATTTTGATCAAGGGATAGACCGTCGTCACAGCGATAGTTTGAAATGGCACAAATATGGTGATCGCGATGTGCTGCCTTTGTGGGTTGCCGACACCGATTTTCGCTCGCCGCCGTGCATCATTGAGGCCATTAAACAGCGTGCCGACCACGGTGTTTTCGGCTACGGCGCGACGCCGCACGGTTTGATTGATATCACTATTTCCCGCTTAGCCCAGCGCTATGGCTGGCAGATTGAGCCGGAATGGATTGTGTTGCTGCCGGGCGTGGTGAGCGGACTGAATTTATCGGTCCGGGCATTTACCGAGTCGTCGCAAAGCACCGTGGCACCGACGCCGATTTATCCGCCGTTTCGCGCGGCGGCGCGGCTGGCGCAGCGCGCTCAGGTCAATCTGCCATTGCAGTTGCAGCAGGAACGCTGGGTGATGCAGCTGGATGACAGCCAGATGCAGGGCAACGAGCGCCTGCTCATGCTGTGCAATCCGCAGAATCCGGGCGGCACCGTCTACCGCCGTGATGAACTGGAGGCGCAGCTGGCCTTTGCCCAACGCCACGATTTGCTGGTGTGCTCCGATGAAATCCATTGTGACCTGCTGTTGACGCCTGGCGTACAGCACATTCCGTTTGCCTCGCTGAGCGAAGACGCCGCCCAGCGCAGCATTACCCTGATTTCGCCGTCTAAAACCTTCAACATCGCCGGGCTGGGTGCGTCCATGGCCATTATCCCTCATCCCGAACTGCGGAAACGCTTTAAGCAGGTGCGTGAAGGCATCGTACCGGGCGTGGATATTCTGGCGCTGGTAGCGGCGGAAGCCGCATGGCGCGGCGGTGATGCATGGCTGGCGGACCAGCTGGCTTACCTGCGCGCCAATCGCGACTGGCTGGTGCAGCAGGTGAATGCGCTGCCGGAACTCAGCATGGTTGCGCCAGAGGCCAGCTACCTCGGCTGGATTGACGCCAGCCAGCTGGATGTCGCCAGCCCGGCGCTGTATTTCGAAAAACACGGTCTCGGTTTCTCGCCGGGCCGTGATTTCGGCGACGATCGCTTCGTGCGCTTCAACTTTGGCTGCACGCACGCCACCCTGCAGCAGGCGGTATCGCGCCTGCTGCAGGCGGTGGCAGCACGGCGCTAAGCCTGTTCGCTGGCAACGATCTCCTCCAGCCGCCACGGATGAAACTTGATGGTAGTTTGCCCGTCCGTCACCGCTAAGGTCGGATTGGGCAGACGTTCATTTTCGCCCTGCGGCGTGCTGGTTTTAAACGCGATGCCCGGCTGCGTCAGCGCCTCGTCTGCCAGCAACGCCATCGCACGCATGCCCAGCGTTTCCGGCTCGCCGCGCAACACAATTTCCACATGCTCCCAGCCTTCATGGCGATACAGCTTCTCACCGGGCCACGGCAGCTCGATCACATCCACCTGCCAGCCCGCGATGCGCAGCGGCTGATGCAGCTTAAACAGGCAGATCGGCCGTCCATTAATCATCGCTTCGGAAAACTGCTCGCCGATTTGCAGTAACCCGGCTTTCCAGCGTTCTGCCGTGGCGAACTGGTGACAGCGCACCGCCACGTGGTCCGCCTCATGCTGCGTGAGGTCAAGGCCGAGGCGTGCCGCAAAGTGTTGCAAAGCCTGTTCAAATCGGGACAGGTCTTGTTTTAAGTCACTCAGTTCTGAAGGAAAATCCAGATTCATACGTTAAATACCTCAAACTCAGTTCAGATCTTTTAATCAATAAAAAAACAGGGCTGCCGCAGCTTTCGCTTGACAAAATGCTCGGATTCATCCGATTTCACGCCAGAAACCTTCAAAAACCGCATAAATCGCCCCTCTCTTTCGGATTAATCGCGTAATCAGGTCCACACGTTACTTTATAAAAGTGCCTTAACCAACTGTTATTATTAACAATAGTTAATACAATGAGATAACTCTTATTTACCCGTCAATCAATTGCAGTAGCTGACCCTTTCTTATAAATTTGGGTTTCACAACTACAAGGAATGGCCCTATGTCTATGCTCATTGTTGTCGCGGTCCTGATAGCCTTGATGGGATTTGCAATTTCCCGCCACTGGAAGGTGCGTGAAGACAAAAGCGTTAAAAATCCCCGTCGCCACCCGCGCCGCCGTTAACCGGCGCGCGGGCCTGCGTCCACCGGCAGCCATAACCGATTGCTGACGCACCCAAACATTTCACGTATACTTCCCCTCTTATTTTTTCCGTCCCGACACGCACGCGGGATGACGACATCGGCTCGCCCTCAGCTGGCGGGCCTTTTCAGCATATGAAGGTAACGCGGTGAATATTCAGGCTCTTCTTTCCGATAAAGTCAGTCAGGCGATGGTGGCGGCAGGCGCACCGGCCGATTGCGAACCGCAGGTTCGTCAGTCTGCAAAAGTGCAGTTCGGCGATTACCAGGCGAACGGTATCATGGCCGTGGCGAAAAAGCTCGGTCAGGTGCCGCGCCAGCTGGCTGAGCAGGTAGTTCAGCATCTGGATCTGGCTGGCATCGCCAGCAAAGTCGACATCGCCGGTCCCGGCTTTATCAACATCTTCCTCGACCGCCAGTGGCTGGCACAGCAGGCCGCGCAGGCGCTGCAGCTGCCACGCCTGGGCGTCAGCGAAGTGACACCTCAGACTATCGTGATTGACTACTCGGCGCCTAACGTGGCGAAAGAGATGCACGTCGGTCACGTGCGATCCACCATCATCGGTGATGCCGCAGTGCGCACCCAGGAGTTTCTCGGTCATCACGTCATCCGCGCTAACCACGTCGGTGACTGGGGCACACAGTTTGGCATGCTGATCGCCTATCTGGAGAAGCAGCAGAACGAGCACCATGAAGATATCGCGCTGGCTGACCTTGAAGCCTTCTACCGCGAAGCGAAACGCACCTATGACGAAGACGAAGCCTTCGCCGAGCGCGCCCGCGGTTACGTGGTGAAACTGCAGGGTGGCGACGAATATTGCCGCGCCATGTGGAAAAAGCTGGTGGATATCACCATGAGTCAGAACCAGCAGGTGTATGACCGCCTTAACGTCACCCTGACGCGTAAGGATGTGATGGGTGAAAGCCTGTATAACGACATGCTGCCGGGCATCGTCGCCGATCTGCGCGAAAAAGGGCTGGCAGTGACCAGCGAAGGCGCCACCGTGGTCTTCCTTGATGAGTTTAAAAACAAGGAAGGTGAACCGATGGGCGTGATCATCCAGAAGAAGGATGGCGGCTATCTCTACACCACCACCGATATCGCCTGCGCCAAATATCGCTACGAAACGCTGCATGCCGATCGCGTGCTGTACTACATCGATTCCCGCCAGCATCAGCATCTGCAGCAGGCGTGGACCATCGTGCGCAAAGCGGGCTACGTGCCGGAGTCAGTGCCGCTGGAGCACCATGCGTTCGGCATGATGCTGGGTAAAGATGGCCGTCCGTTTAAGACACGCAGCGGTGGCACCATCAAACTCTCCGATCTGCTGGATGAAGCCGTTGAGCGCGCCCATGCGCTGGTGAGCGAGAAGAATCCGGAGATGAGCGCGGCAGAGCTGAAAGAGCTGGCGGAAGTGGTCGGTATTGGCGCGGTGAAATACGCCGACCTGTCGAAAAGCCGCACCACCGATTACATCTTCGACTGGGACAACATGCTGGCGTTTGAAGGCAACACCGCGCCGTACATGCAGTATGCCTACACGCGTGTGCTCTCGGTATTCCGTAAAGCGGGCATTGAGGCAGACAGCCTGCACGGTGATATCATCCTGACTGACGAGCGCGAAGCGCTGCTGGCGACCCGTCTGCTGCAGTTTGAAGAGACGATCACCCAGGTCGCGCGCGATGGCACCCCGCACGTGATGTGTGCTTATCTGTACGATCTCGCCGGTCTGTTCTCGGGCTTCTATGAGCACTGCCCGATTCTCTCCGCGGAAGAGGAAAACGTACGCAATAGTCGCCTGCAGCTGGCTGCGCTGACAGCGAAAACCCTGAAGCAGGGGCTGGATACGCTGGGCATCAAAACCGTCGAGCGAATGTAAGCCTAAAAAAACCCGCTGCGGCGGGTTTTTTATTGGCTATTGGCTATTTGCTATTGGTAATTGACCATCACTTCACTGCTCACCACCCGCAGGCCGGGCGGCAACGCGCCCTGCCCCTGAAATCCGAAAGCCAGATGCAGCGTTTCATCGGCTGCCACGTTGGCGAGGCCGCGTGTGCTGCCGCTGGCGCCGTCCAGCTCCACGCAGCGCTGGCTGGCGCACAGCCGCACCACCAGACCGGATGGCGCCGGGCGGCTCAGCGTGTAGCGCCAGTTCACCAGCGAAATAGTCCCTGCAGCCGCCGAGGGCGCTTTAAGCGCCGGCGACAGCAGCCAGTTGCCGCGCACGCCAAGGCTCGGGCCGCTGGCGCTGGCCTGCCACGCACCGCTGGCGGCTTTGCCCGTTAGCGGCAGCGCCAGCAGCGCTGCCAGCAGCCATGAGAGCATCACGCCTCGCATTATTTGCCGCCTATGGTAGCAGTCATGCGGATCTGCCGGTTATCGGTCAGTTCCATATTGGACAGCACCACCAGCTGCGGCAGGTTACGGCGCAGGAAGCGCGCCAGCAGCGCCCGCAGCGGATGATTAACCAGCAGCACCGGCGGCGCACCGGTCATCTCCTGCTGCTGCAGCGCGGCCTGCGCCTGCATCAGCAGTCGATCGGCAAGACCCGGTTCCAGACCGCCACCGCCCTGCAGCGCCTGCAGCAGCAGACGCTCCAGTGTGGCATCCAGTCCAATCACCTGCACTTCGCCGTTGCCCGGGAACCACTGCTGGGTAATCGCGCGGCCCAGCGCGACGCGTACCACGCTGGTCAGTTCCTGCGGATCGTTCTGCACCGGCGCATGTTCGGCCAGCGTTTCGATAATGGTGCGCATGTCGCGGATCGAGACGCGCTCGGTCAGCAGATTTTGCAGCACTTTGTGCAGCGTGGTCAGGGTAATCACGCCCGGCACCAGATCTTCCGTCAGCTTTGGCATCTCCTGGGTGACGCGGTCCAGCAGCTGCTGCGCTTCCTGACGCCCAAACAGCTCGCTGGCGTACTGGCCGATCAGGTGATTAAGGTGGGTCGCCACCACGGTACTGGCTTCCACTACAGTGTAGCCCTGAATCTGTGCCTGCTCTTTCAGCGCGCTGTCGATCCAGATGGCCGCGAGCCCAAACGCCGGGTCCACCGTCGCTTCACCCGGCAGCGTGCCCGCCGCCGTGCCCGGGTTGATCGCCATCCAGCGTCCCGGATAAGCATCGCCGCTGCCAATCTCCACGCCCTTCATCAGGATGCGATAGCGCGCCGGCGGCAGCTCCATGTTGTCACGAATGTGCACCACCGGTGGCAGGAAGCCAACCTCCTGCGCCACCTTTTTACGGATACTGCGGATACGCCCGAGCAGCTCGCCGTTTTGCAGATGATCGACCATCGGAATCAGGCGATAGCCCACTTCCATGCCAAGCGAATCTTCCAGCTGGACGTCGGTCCACGAGGCTTCGACCGTGGCCGGCGTCTCCTGCGTTTTCACCACGCTGGAGGCTTCACTTTGCTTCTTCGGCTGCATTTCGCGGCCGCGCAGCCACCAGGCCAGGCCGAGCAGCGCCGCGGTGAACAGCAGGAACACAAAGTTCGGCATGCCGGGCACCAGGCCCAGCAGGCCAATCACGCCGGCGCTCAGCATCAGCACGCGCGGATTGTTAAACAGCTGGCCCACCATCTGTTCGCCGACGTCCTGATCGGTGCTGACGCGGGTAACGATGACACCGGCAGCGGTCGAGATCACCAGCGCCGGAATCTGCGCCACCAGGCCGTCACCGATGGTCAGCAGCGTATAGGTTTCCCCGGCGTGGCCGAGATCCATACCGTGCTGCACCACGCCCACCAGCAGGCCGCCGATCACGTTAATCACCATGATCAGGATGCCGGCGATGGCGTCGCCGCGCACAAACTTACTGGCACCATCCATTGAGCCGTAGAAATCTGCTTCCTGGGTCACCTCGGTGCGCCGGCGTTTGGCTTCGTCTTCACCAATCAGGCCGGCGTTCAAATCGGCATCGATCGCCATCTGCTTGCCGGGCATACCATCCAGCACGAAACGCGCGCCCACTTCGGCGATACGTCCGGCACCTTTGGTGATGACCATGAAGTTGATGATTACGAGGATGATGAACACCACGATACCAATGGCGAAATTACCGCCCACGAGGAAGTGACCAAAGGCTTCAACCACGCGCCCGGCGGCATCAGCACCCGTATGCCCTTCCAGCAGGATGATACGCGTTGAGGCGACGTTCAGCGCCAGACGCAGCAGCGTTGAGAACAGCAAAATGGTCGGGAAGGCAGCGAATTCCAGCGTGCGCTGGGTGAACATCGCCACCAGCAGCACCATGATGGACAGCGCAATGTTGAAGGTAAACAGCAGGTCAAGGATGAACGCCGGCAGCGGCAATACCATCATTGACAGGATCAGCATGATCAGCACCGGACCAGCCAGCACCTGCCATTGCGTGTCTTTAAAATTGCCCGGTAAACGCAGCTTTTCGGCCAGATTAGCCATGGTTGGTGTTCTCTCCTGCAAAGTCCATCTCTGCCGGGACCGGCAGATGTTTTGGTTTGTTTGGAATCAGGCCGCCTTCGCGCTTCCAGCGTCGCAGCTGCCAGACCCACGCCAGCACTTCTGCCACGGCGGCATAGAGCGCGCCGGGAATAAACTGGCCAATTTCCGTATGACGATAGAGCGCACGCGCCAGCGGCGGCGCTTCCAGAATCGGTACGCGATGCTCTTTTGCGATTTCACGAATGCGCAGAGCAATGTCACCGGCGCCTTTGGCAATC
Organism: gamma proteobacterium symbiont of Axiagastus rosmarus; assembly: GCF_059730925.1. NCBI lineage: Bacteria > Pseudomonadati > Pseudomonadota > Gammaproteobacteria > gamma proteobacterium symbiont of Axiagastus rosmarus. The sequence continues at coordinate 1,834,387 of NZ_AP035925.1, read as the reverse complement.
ACTTTCGGCGCACTCATCTTGCCTTCCTGATACTGCAGCGCCACCGAGTAGTGCGTCGGGTTAGTCACGATGACGTCCGCCTTCGGTACGTCGGCCATCATGCGGCGGCGGGCGGCGGCACGCATCGCCTGGCGGATACGCCCTTTAACGTGCGGATCGCCCTCGTTCTGCTTGTGTTCATCGCGAATTTCCTGGCGCGTCATGCGCAGCTTTTTGAAGTAGCTGTAGAGCTGCCAGAACACGTCAAAGCCAACCATCGGGATCAGTCCCAGCATCACCAGCGCACAGCTGATGGCGGTCATCGACAGGCCATGCTGCAGCGCATTCACCGGCGATTCGCTCATCAGGCGCAGCATCTCCTGCCAGTGACTCCACAGATACCAGCCGGCCACCAGCGCCACCAGCACCGCTTTGAGGATTGCCTTCACCAGTTCCGCCCACGTCTGACCGGAAAACATGCGCGCAATACCCGGTAACGGGTTGAGCTTTTTGAAATCGAATTTGATGGATTTTCCGCTGATGTTGATTCCGCCCAGAATCATCGGCGCGGCGATGGCCACGATCACCAGCCCGGCCATCAGCGGCAGCAGCGCGATCACCGCCTGCATCACCAGGTTGCCGATGTGCGAGACGATAATTTTATCGTCGTTGACCATGCCGTGGTCAAAGCGGAAGCCGGTGGCCACCATGCTGGCCAGCCGTTGCGCCATATTGTGGCCGCCCAGCCAGATGATCAGCAGCCCGGCCAGCAGCATCAGTACCGAAGTCAGCTCGCGCGAACGCGGAATCTGCCCCTCCTGCCGTGCTTTCTCAAGTCGGTGGGGGGTGGGCGATTCTGTTTTGTCCTCGTTGCTCTCTTCAGCCACGACATACCTCAGCTGGCAGGAATTCTGAGCATAGGATGCCAAAACCCTTCGGGTCTAAAGCGCGGATTAAGCGAGAAAAAGATGGGTTTATTTAGCCATAAGTGAAATCAGGCCCTGCGCTAACCTGATGCGGGCCAATCACCAGCGCACGGTTCCGCGACCTTTGCTGCTCATTACGGATTAAGTGGCGCAGCCAAGCAAAAGCCGTGCCGGACTGGCTGGGTTAATGACACGGCTGCGCCCGGAAATTCCGAAAATCATAAAATTGTTTCGCCGCGCAATCTTTTTTTATCTGAAAAAATAGATAAATCTTATTTACCAATTCCCCTAAGCACCATCAAGGGGCAAATGTCGCGCCGCACGCCAGCCGCGCTTGCTTACGCAAATAAATTAATGCAGCTTATCTATCGTCCCAGCCAGAACGATCGTGGGGTGCCGTTAAGGCGTTTTTTCGCCCGGTAGCACGGGATTTGCCGCGGTGCAATGGTTTGAATTCTCAAAAGTCTTAGGTAGACTTAAGTCAGCACTATCTTTCTGTAATTTGACTGTTTTTTAGTGGCCTTCTCACTGCATAATCTGCCCGCCCGCTAAGTGCGTGCCGGATACAACTCTGCAGCGATACTGATGAAAATTTGAGGATCATGGTGAATAAGAGTCTCTTGCTAACGCTGCTGGCGGCTTTAACGCTGGCGGGATGTAAAGCGCCTCCACCGCCCGTGACGGATGACACCCTGGTCACCAGCGAAGTGAACGGCGTAAAACTGGTTCATCGTCATGCAGTGGCAGCACCCGGTGAATTTACCCCGGTGAATGAGAGCTTTCGCGCGCTGTATGCCGCCTCTGTGATGACCCTGCCGGATTACGGCGGCAAAGTGGTCCGTTATCTGGATAACGCCCAAACCTTTGAGGTGCTGGGTCGCGTCGAGCACAACTGGCTGGCGATTGCAGAAGAACCCAGCGGTCAGCTGATTGGCTACGTGCCCCCCAAAGCTGGCGTGGAGAGCAGCCGCTATGATGCCACGCTGCGCAGCGACCGGCCGCGTCCCCGTCGTACTAAACAGGTCTGCGTGGCCGTGGGCGGCGCCAGTAAAGCATGCCGCACCAATGATACCGCGACCTGGATCTTAGACTGATGATGCAATCCGGCGCATATTGCCCGCAGCACACCGCTGCTTTGCGGGCTAACCGTTCCGTTATTGCCAGGATAATTGAGATTTAATGACTCAGGACTCCCTTGCCCGCGATGGCATTGTCGCGGGCAACGATAACCTTTTGCTGAATGCCGCAGCCCCGATTCTGAATGCCGTCGTGCGTATACGGCAGGCGGCGACGCACGACGATCCCGCCGGCCTGCGTCAGCTGCTGATTGAAGAGATCCGCCAGTTCGAGCAACGCTGCAAGCAGGCGGGTTTGCCATTTGAGATGATCATCGGTGCACGCTACTGCCTGTGTAGCGTGCTGGACGAAGCGGCGGCGCAAACTCCCTGGGGCACGCGCGGCGTCTGGTCCGGCAATGGCATGCTGGTGACCTTTCATAACGAAAGCTGGGGCGGCGAAAAAGTGTTCCAGCTGCTGTCGCGCGTGTCGCAAAGCCCGCAGCAGCATTTATGGCTGCTGGAAGTGATTCACTACTGCCTGCTGCTTGGCTACGAAGGGCGCTATCGCGGCAGCGACAGGGGACGCGCGCAGTGTGAAGGCATCCGTAAACGGCTGGCGCAGCTGATCGCGGAAACCCGACCGGCGGCACCACCGCGCGCGCCGCTGGTGGAAGTGCATCCGCTGGTCAGCACCCTGACGCGACCGATGGTGCCACTGTGGGCCTGCGTCACGCTGGCCACGCTGATTGCCTGTCTGGTCTACAGCGGGCTCAACTGGCGGCTGGGCAATGCGGCCGAACCGCTGCTGCGCGCCATCTATCAAACCCCGCTGCCGCAAATCATGCCGGGCCGCCGCCCCACCTCACCGCAGGCGCTGCTCGATCTGCATCAGCGTCTTAACGACGTGATTGCCGCAGGCCAGCTGGAAGTGAGCGATGGTGCCTTTGGCAGCAAAGTGATCATCCCTGCGGACAAGCTGTTTGCGCCGGACGGTACGGTGGTAAACCAGGTTGGCCGCGCGCTGCTGGCGCACGTGGCCAGCGCGATGAAGACGGTAAAAGGCACGGTGCTGGTATCGGTCTATACCGATAATCGTCCGGTGGATGGCCGTTTCGCCTCCAGCTATGAATTCTCCTTCGCCCGCGCCCGTGCCGTTACGCAACTGCTGAATACGCAGCTGGCGGACGGTCACAGCGTTAAAGCCGAAGGCCGCGGTGACAGCAATCCGCTCTTACCCAATGACAGCAATGAAAACCGCGCCCGCAATCGCCGGGTGGAGATCACCCTGTTTGCGGCACCGGAAACCCTCGGCAACCATCAGGGAGGCCAGTGATGCGCGCATCACTCCAACATCTGTTAACCCATCGCCTGCTGTGGGGCCTGATTGGCGTCACGGCACTGAGCTGCGTGCTGTGGATGCTCGGTCCGCTGTGGAGCTGGGGTGACACCCGTCCACTGGAGCCGGTATTCCCGCGCCAGCTGGCGGTCGGCCTGCTCTATTTCTGCTGGGTGCTGTTCCAGTTTATTCCTGCCATCTGGCGCGGCTGGTTTAACAGCAAGCTGCTCAATCGCCTGCAGGAGATGAGTCACGAAGAAGCGTCCGATCGCCAGGCGACCGAGACGCTGCTGACCCAGCGCTTCAGCGAAGCGGCGCTGCGGCTGAAACGCACCCAGTTTGGTCGCCGGCATCAGAAAAGCTGGCTGGCGCGTTTTCAGAGTCACTATCTTTATCAACTGCCGTGGTACGTGATGATTGGCGCGCCCGGTGCCGGTAAAACCACCGCGCTGCTGAATGCTGGCCTGGAGTTTCCGTTAACTGACAGCCTCGGCAAAGAGGCGGTACGCGGCGTCGGCGGCACGCGTCACTGCGACTGGTGGTTCACCGACAGCGCAGTCTTAATCGACACCGCGGGCCGTTACGCACTGCAGGAGAGCCAGCGCGCGCGCGACGGCGCCGAGTGGCACAACTTCATAAAACTGCTTAAGCGCTACCGCACGCGCCAGCCGATCAACGGCGTGATCATGACCATCAGCGTGGCCGACCTGCTGACCGACTCCGCCGAGGCACGTCACGCCCAGGCCAGCGCGCTGCGCAGCCGCATGGTCGAGCTGCATCAGCAAACCGGCATTCATTTCCCGGTGTATGTAATGGTCACCAAAACCGACCTGCTGAAAGGGTTTATGAGCTTTTACGGCAACCTGAGTAAGCCACAGCGCGATGCCATCTGGGGCTTCACCTTCCCGTGGGAACCGGGCAAGCCGCATAAAGATGACTGGCACCGCAGCTTTAGCGAGCGCTTTCAGCAGCTGGAGCAGCGTCTGCAGCAGCAGCTGGCCGACGTGATGGCCGGCGAGCGCGATCTCACCCAGCGCGCCGACAGCTTCCTGTTCCCGCAGGAGTTCAGTTCACTGCGTCCGTTACTCAACGAATATCTCGACGTGGTGTTTTCCCGCCATGAGGATGAGATTGCCTGGTCTGCGCGCGGGCTGTTCTTCACCAGCGGTACCCAGGAAGGCCTGCCGTTTGACCGCATCATGGGCGAACTCAACCGCAAGCTACAGCTGCCGCACACCGGCGAGTCGAGCCTTGCCGCGTGGGACAGCGTTAACCGCAGCAATCCGATTCCGGGTACCAAAGGCCAGAGCTTCTTTATTCGCGACCTGTTAAGCGACCTGGTGTTCCGCGAAAGCGGCCTTGCCGGCAGCAACCGTCACTGGGAGTATCGTAACCGGCTGCTGCACTGGATCGGTTACGGCGCGCTCACCGGCGCGTTGGTGCTACTCTCCGGTTTGTGGCTCACCAGCTACGTGCAGAATCAGCGTTATCTCGATCAGGTCGCGGCGCGTATCGGGCCGATTACCGCGCAAAGTCAGCAGGTTATTCATCAGCCAGCCGATAATATTTTTGATCTGCTACCCTTCTTAAATAACCTGGTGAAACTGCCGCTGTCGGCGCATTTTTCTCTCGACAATCCACCGCTTACCATGCGCGCTGGACTGTATCGAGGTAACCAGGTGAGCGATGCCGCATGGGTGCTTTATCAAAATGCGCTTAAGTCTTTACTGCTGCCGCGCGTGGCCCAGCAAATTACCAACCTGCTGCGTGACGATCCCGGCACCGACAATGACTACAGCCGCAATGCGCTGCGCGCTTATCAGATGCTGTATCAGCCGCGTAACTACGACGGCGAATTTCTGCGCGGCTGGCTGATGCAAAATCTGCAGCGCACGCTGCCGGACAACGTCAGCGCGCGCGATCTGCAGCAGCTTGACTGGCACCTGAGCCAGCTGCTCGATCAGCAGATTCAGTCTTCGCCTTATGCGCGCGACAATGCGCTGATGATGCGTAAGCTTGCGGAAAATCTGAAAAATGCCGGTCAGAATGGCCGTATGCTGGCGGTTGCGCCACACACCGTATCGCAGCGATTGACCGGACACAGTGAGTAATGGTGAGGTAACCATGGCGAGTTACACCGCGCCGGGCTGGTATGGCAAATTACCGGCCACCGGTGATTTTCTGCGCCAGCGGCTCAGTGAAGCCACGGTGACGCCGTGGAGCCACTGGTTTCAACAAGGCTTAATCCACTGGCATCAGCAGGAAGAGGCCAGTACGCAACAGTTTTTACGCGCGCCGGTATGGAATTTTGTCCTGCCGCTATCGCCGCTGCGCCAGCAGGTGCAGCTGGGCTGTCTGCTGCCCTCGTGCGATCGCGTCGGCCGTGCGTGGCCGCTGCTGGCGCTGCACAGCATTCCGCTCAGCGCGTGGCATGCTTCACAACTGGCGATCTCCGGCGACTGGTATCAGGAACTCGGCGCGCTGCTGTGGCAGGCGGTGCGCGATCGCCACAGCCCGGACGCGCTGGAGACGCAGATTCAGCAGCTGGCTCCGCTGCTGCTGCCGGATAAGCAGCGCAGTGACATCATGGATGTGATTGGTTTTGACGATTTGCCCTGCACCCTGAGCTGGCGTGAAGTGGCCGACCGTTTTGATCCCCAACAGCACATTAGCTACTGGTGGAGTAATCGCAGTGACGGCTTTGCCCACGCCACGCATAAACACAGTGGCCCGCTCACCGCGCAACTTTTTTCGTTATTGTTTAACCCGGCGGCGGGTGCCCAGCCGGGACGTAATGGCCTCTATCCACCGATGTTTGAGTAGGCCAGTGCGCTTGCCTTGTTAACGGGATGACTCATGCAATTTACCATTGTGCAGTGCAATACGGATGTGCCCGCCAAAACCGTCGCGTTTAGCCCGCCTGGCGGGACTATCGGCCGCAGCCAGGATAACGACCTGGTGCTGCCCGACGAATCGCGCGCTATCTCGCGCCTGCAGGCGCTGGTGCACCTGTCGCCAGACGGCGAGTGCCGCCTGACCAACCAGGGCAGCGTCACTTCGGTGGTGCTGAACGGCGTGGCGCTACAACGCGGCTCGCAGGTGCGGCTGCGCCACGGCGATACGCTGCAGATTGGCGAATATGGCCTGGAAGTGCGCGACCCGGCGTGTCAGAACGCACCGCAGGATGATCCGCTGGCGTTTTTTGCTGACAGCGCCGCCGATCCGCTGGGTATGCAGCAGGACGAAAACGTGCCGGAACCGGAAGTCCTGCCGCAGAGCGACAGTCCGCGTCACGAACGCCGCCCGGACGCGCGCCTGGCGATCGATCCGCAAAGCGATGCGCCCGTGATGCCAGCCGTGCTGGCAGACGCCGATCAGGACAAACTGATCGCCGCGCTACTGGAAGGTATGGGCCTGAATAATGGTCACCAGACGCCGATCACCGAAGAGCAGATGCGCGTCACCGGCCGCATGCTCAGCCTGTTTTCGCAGGGTACGGTTGCCCTGCTCTCTTCGCGCTCCATCCTCAAGCGCGGCGTGAAAGCCGACATGACGATGATCCTTAACGAAGCCAACAACCCGTTTAAAATTCTGCCCTCCGGCAAAACCGTGCTGATGCAGATGTACCAGAGCCAGATGCCTGGCTTTATGCCGCCGGAAGCGGCGGTGCGCGATGCGCTGGTGGATTTACAGGCGCATCAGCTGGGGATGATTGCCGGCATTCGCGCCATCATTGCCGCGATGCTGCAGTCGTTTAATCCGCAGCGTCTGGAAGAGGAAGCGTGCAAAGACGGCGTGCTGCCTAAGATGCCGTTCAGCGGCGGACGCAAAGCGGCGCTGTGGGACTATTTTCTCCGTCACTATCAGCGCACCGCGGGCGAGATTGAAGATGACTTCCACACCCTGTTTGGTGAAGCCTTTCTGCATGCCTACGACATGGAAGTGAATCAGTACAAAGATTCCCAGACGCGGACCGAAGACGCATGAAGATGAAGTTTGCCAGCCGCTGCCAGCAGGGTATGCGTGACGAAAACCAGGATCGCACCGGTGCCGAAGTCGATGAACAAAAAGCCTGTTTTCTGGTGTGCGACGGCGTGGCCGGTCTGCCCGGCGGCGATTATGCCGCCCAGCTGGTACGCGATACCCTGCTGACGCAGCTGCAGCAAAGCGACACGTTCACGCCGGAGAGTACGCGCGCGGCGATTGAGAAGTGTCAGCAAACGCTGGTCAGCGCCCAGGGGAACAATCCGAATTTTTCACGCATGAGCACCACCCTTGCCGCCCTGTTTATTGACCGCACAACGCAGCGCGCATGGTGGGCTCACGCCGGTGATAGCCGGGTTTATCACTTCCGCCACGGGGTGCTGCATCAGGTGACGCGTGACCACAGTCTGGCGCAGCAGCTGTGCGAAGCCGGCTATGAAAATACCGGCATTAACAGTAATTTACTTTATAATGCGCTGGGTATTGAGCCGGCCCGACCGGCCACCTTCAGCGAGGTGATTGAGCTGACCGATGGTGACGCATTTCTGGTCTGTACCGACGGCTTCTGGCTCAACCTCACCACCGACGAAATGGAACAGGCACTGCGCATGGTGAACGCCTGCGAAGAGTGGCTGGCATTGATGGAACAGGCCGTAAACCGCAGTGTTAAAAGCGACAATCTCAGCGCTCTGGCAATCTGGATTGGCGAACCGCAGGACGCGACGCTGCTTTATTCCCAGGCTGATGCGGCACGTTTTCTGCCGTCACGTTATTGATTGCAAGGATCATTATGAAACTGTGGTTGCCGGGCGTTGCCGCCCTGTTACTGGCCCTGAATGCGCAGGCGGAAGATTACCGGGTGGTCTACTCGCCCAGCCTGTCGCTGGAAGTCTATATCGATAACGTTGCCAGTAATGCGCCCGACGACTGGTGTAAAGAGACGCTGCCGCTGCGCATCGTGTCCGGTAAAAGCAGCGACACCAGCATTCTTACCAGCTTCCTGCCGCGCGTCGGTACGCTGCTGGCGAACCAGTGCGGCCTGCTGGATGAGATCCCCTGGCAGATGACCAGCAAAGAGGGCAGCGTGCTGGCTAACGGCAGCGCGGCAAAACTGCAGAACTGGCGGCCGATCATCCTCAACGACGCAACCGCCAGCGCCAGCGCAAATACCGCGGCGCCGCTGGATTTATCGCGTCCGGCCGACAGCACGCCGCTGCAGCACTTCGCCCTGCCCGGCGGCTGCCATTTCCGTACCTGGTGGGATGAAAACGGCGGTTCGCTGTTTATCCCTGAGAACCCGCAGCAGCATTGCTCAACCGAGGGCTGGCTGGAAGGTCCGGCGGCGATGACGCTGCTGAGTGACGGCAAAACGCGCAGCCAGACGGTAACCTTCCTGCAGGGTTATCCCATCGCCGATCTTACGCTGACCCGCACGCCGCTGGAGGTGGTAGCGGTGAACAAACAGCGCATGATTGTCACGCGGCCCGATGCCAGTGATAGCTGGCTGGTGCTGCCGTTTGATGCTCAGCAGCACGTCTGGCGTTTCAGCGGCACGCTGCTGATTAAAATGGATAAAAACACCGGCACGGATAGCGAAGCGGTGAAATCGCGGGTTGATAGCTTACGCGGCATCTGGTCGCCGCAGTTTATGCCACAGCAAAAAGTGACTGTGTTACTGATTGACACCCTGCACGCCGATCTGGCCGATCCGGCAATTGGTGCCTGGCGTAACATTAATTAATTAGCGGTTGTTGCCCGCCGTCACCGGCGTGACGGGGCGCTACAGGACGTGTTCAGAGAGCTCACTATGTCGGCAAACGAAAATCATACCCCCAATGCCCTGCCTGCGGGCTACCGGTTTAACGAGTTTGAAATCAAGGAAGTGATCGGCGGCGGCGGCTTTGGCATTGTCTATCGCGCCTGGGATCATCAGCTGGAACGCACCATCGCCATCAAAGAGTACATGCCGGTGTCGCTGGCGGTACGCGGTGCGGATCTGGCGCTGGAACTGCGCGGCGAGCGCTTCCAGAAACTGTTTAATGCCGGACGCAACAGCTTTATTCAGGAGGCACGGCTGCTGGCGCGCTTCAATCATCCCGGTCTGCTGCACGTCCTGCGCTTCTGGGAAGAGAACGGCACGGCTTACATGGGCACGCTCTACTACAGCGGCATGACGCTGAAAGAGTGGCAGCTCACCAGCCCGGACAGCATTGACGAAGCGTGGATTCGCCGTCTATTACCGCCGCTGTTTGGTGCCATCAACACCATTCACACCGCCGGTTACCTGCATCGTGATATTTCGCTCGATAACATTCAGATTCAGGAAAACCAGCTGCCGGTGCTGCTCGACTTTGGCTCGGCGCGCAAAGAGATTGGCAACCTGTCGGATGAAACCGAGATCATGCTCAAGCCGGGCTTCGCGCCAATTGAGCAGTACAGCGAAGAGGGAGAAGTCGAACAGGGACCCTGGACCGATATTTACGCGCTGGGCGCGGTGCTGCATACGCTGATCACCGGCCACGCGCCGCCGGTCAGCGTGGTGCGCTGCATTGAAGATAACTACCAGCCGCTGGTGGAGCGCAAGCCTGAGGGGTATTCGCTGCCGCTGCTGCACGCGATCGACTGCGCGCTGGCGATGAAGCCGGAAGACCGGCCACAGAGTATTGATGCTTTTGCCCGGCTGATCGATCTGCCGGTGAGCGATGTCGAAGCGCTGGTGACGACCTTCCCGGTAACCGCGGAGAGCCAGCCCGTGCCCGAGCCGGTAGCGGCCGTGCCGGAACCGCAGGTAATGGCGGTTAATCATGCTGCAGCCGCGATTGAACCGGTGACGCCACGCAATGTGCGCCGTCTGTCGCCCGCCCTGCTCGCTGCCGCTGCCGTGGCGTTGCTTGCCGTGGTGGTCGTAGTGTGGAAAGCCAATCGCCCGAGCGACGCACCGCCGGTGGCGGCCAGCAACGCCCCGGCGGCAACACCCTCAGCGGGCAGCGCGCCCGCCAGCAGCGCACCAACCATGGCGACGGTTTATCTGCAGTTGCAGGCAGGGGAAAATATCGTGCTGAACGGCGAAGCGAAGGATGTGAAACCCGCCAGCAGCGGTTTCGCCTCGCTGAATCTGGCGGCAGGCAGCTATCGTATTGAAGTGCATCACGGCAGCCAGGTGCGCAGCCAGATGCTGACGATTAACCAGCCGGGCACCTGGCTGATTAATCCGGGTAATTGAGGTTAGCCGCGCGCGGCGCTCTGCTGCAGCGCGCGCACTTCGGCCGCAAGGCGCGTTAACGCTTCTTCCTGCATGCCGCGTTTGCCCAGCTCCTGTTCCAGCGAAAACAGATACTGCGCGTTGCTGCCGAGCGGACCGCTAGCCTGAGCGATCAGCGGAGCAATGGTGCTGCGGCAGGAGTCGGCTTCATACAGCGGATGACGCGGATCCATGATAAACACCAGCGCCGTAACCGTGCGGCCATCCTCCAGCGTCAGTTCACACCAGGTGGGCAGATAGCAGCCGGTGATCATTTCCCGTTTCCACAGCAGTTCAAGCTCTTCATGCAGGCGCGCTTCCGGCAGGCGAAACGCCAGACCGCTGGTAGAACCGCCCTCTTTCAGCGCCAGCATCCGTCCTGGTGCGGCAACGGTGCCGCGTCCGGCGGTCAGCCGCAGGCAAAAGGCACGATGCCAGCCCTCAAGCCGTCCGGTCGCCACCTCTTCCGCTTCAAAAACCGGGTTCCACATCAGGGAACCGTAGCCGAAGATCCACACCGGGCTTTGATCGGGACGACAGGCAAGCGTGGCGCAGAGCGACGCCGCGCGCTTCTCACAGCTCCACAGCAGCGCTTCGTCAATATCACCAAATGAAGTTTTGCAATCCGCTTTTAGTAAGAATTCCCGGGTTAACACTGCGATCTCCTCTACTGCGCTGACCTTCCTGTCGTTATGGCTCCCTGAATCTGCGATTTTACAGGCGGCGCCCGCGGCGTCGACTTAAGACAAGACAGTAATGCATTTGCCATAAACGTTTCAAGATTGACCCCGATCACAAAGGGGAAATTATCTGTAAATAGCATCGGCTGCCTGGCAGGATTCTTGAACGAAGCGCGGAGAAGTGTGAAGCGGGCCGCAGTGGCCCGCGCGGGAGCTAGTGTTTAGGATGCCACTTGTCGTCCTCGCCTTTGGCGTACTCTTTTTTGACCGCCGCCCAGGCGACTTTGTGTGCCACCTGCTCGCGCGATTCATCACCGCGACGATCGTCTTCATCTTTATACTGATCCCAGGCGCTGTTAAACGCCTTTTGGTAGATGGTTTGCGCATGGCCCGGCAGCACGTTGCGCACGCTGTCCGGCAGTTCCCGGTTCGATGAATAAGGCATAGTTCCTCCTGTTTCAGGTTCCCTGTATAAGTCTGGAAGAGAACGGCAAAAACGCAAACCTGCTATTTCATACTTCTGCCAGCAAAAAAGGCGGGTAGTGAGGATAAGGCCAGATAATTCAGTTCTTTTCTTCCTCCTTTTATGCAGGATAGATGAGAAACACGCAACATTAACCTGCTGATGAAAAGGGTTAATTCGCTGATTAACGCGAATTTCGCTTCATTCAGATAAAAATGACAAAAAGTAAAAACGCGTAAAAAATCTGCGTGAGCAGTGGTGAAAAGTTACACTGCGCTTCGTCAGATGAGTCACTATATTTATCAGGCAGCAATTGCCTGTTTTTGTTCTTTTTGCCGAAGAGGATGGCGCATGGCTGGACATGAGAAGACCCGACACAGCGAGTATTCGCTGATTTTCCCGATTCTGGCGCTGGCGGTGCTGAGCTTTTTTGGCGGCCAGACAGCGCTTCTGCCGGTGATCGGCATCAATCTGCTGGCGCTGGTAGCGATTTTAAGCAGCGCCTTCAGCGTAGTACGTCACGCCGACGTTCTGGCGCACCGGTTAGGTGAACCCTACGGCTCGCTGATCCTCAGCCTGTCAGTGGTCATTCTGGAAGTGAGCCTGATTTCGGCGCTGATGGCGACCGGCGATGCAGCGCCCGCGCTGATGCGCGATACGCTCTACTCCATCATCATGATCGTTACCGCCGGACTGGTGGGCTGTGCCCTGCTGCTTGGCGGGCGTAAATTTGCCACCCAGTACGTTAACCTGGCCGGCGTGAAGCAGTACATGATCGCCATTTTCCCGCTGGCGATTCTGGTGCTGGTGTTTCCCAATGCCCTGCCCGGCGGTAATTTCACTACCGCGCAGGCGCTGATCATTGCTGCGATCTCTGCGGCGATGTACGGCGTGTTCCTGCTGATTCAGACCAAAACCCACCAGAGCCTGTTTGTTTACGAGCATGAAGACGAGAGCGATGATGGCGACCCGCACCACGGTAAGCCTTCCGCGCACAGCTCGCTGTGGCACACCGCGTGGCTGATTGTGCATCTGATCGCGGTGATCAGCGTGACGAAGATGAACGCCAACTCGCTGGAAATGCTGCTCACTGAAATGAACGCGCCGGAGCAGTTTACCGGTTTCCTCGTCGCGCTGCTGATTCTGTCGCCGGAAGGTCTGGGCGCAATCAAGGCGGTGCTGATGAATCAGGTGCAGCGCGCGATGAACCTGTTTTTCGGTTCGGTGCTGGCCACCATTTCATTGACGGTGCCGACGGTGACGATCATCGCCACCCTCACCGGTCAGCAACTGATTTTCGGCCTTGAGCCGCCGCATATGGTGATCATGAGTGCGGTGCTGATTCTGTGCCACATCTCGTTCTCCACCGGACGCACCAACGTGCTCAACGGCGCGGCGCATCTGGCGCTGTTTGCCGGTTATCTGCTGACAATTATGCTGTGATGTTGAATGAAGTGGTCGCCATAAATGGCGACCCTACAGCGCAGGGTGCGCATTCATGTGCATCAGGTGAAACGGTCGCCATAAATGGCGACCCAACAACGCTGGGCGCGCATTCATGTGCATCAGGTGAATCGGTCGTCATGAACGGCGACCGTACAACGTGAGGTGCGCATTCATGTGCATCAGGTGAAACGGTCGCCATAAATGGCGACCCAACAACACTGGGCGCGCATTCATGTGCATCAGGTGAATCGGTCGTCATGAACGGCGACCGTACAATGTAGGGTGCGCATTTATGCGCACCTGGATAGAGATATCCTAACGGCTCAATGACGGGGGATGATTGCAACGTCATCTTGCTGATTGATAACAATCAGTTACTGGTGTCCAGCTCCGGGAAGCTTTTAACCAGATCGTCAATCGCTTTCATCTGCGCCAGGAACGGTTCCAGCTTATCGAGCGGCAGCGCGGACGGGCCGTCACATTTGGCGCTGTTCGGTTCCGGGTGCGCTTCGATGAACAGACCGGCGATGCCTACCGCCATGCCCGCACGCGCCAGTTCGGCAACCTGCGCACGACGACCGCCGGAAGCCGCGCCAAACGGATCGCGCGTCTGCAGCGCATGGGTAACGTCAAAAATCACCGGGCTGTTGTTAGTGACTTTCTTCATCACATTGAAACCGAGCATATCAACCACCAGGTTGTCATACCCGAAGTTACTGCCGCGGTCGCACAGAATCACCTTGTCGTTGCCACCTTCGGCAAACTTATCGACGATATTGCCCATCTGGCCTGGGCTGACGAACTGCGGCTTCTTCACGTTGATCACGGCACCGGTTTTCGCCATCGCTTCCACCAGATCGGTCTGACGCGCCAGGAAGGCTGGCAGCTGAATCACATCCACCACGTCGGCGACCGGCTGCGCCTGCCAGCTTTCGTGCACGTCAGTGATAATTTTCACGCCGAACGCCTGCTTCAGCGCCTGGAAAATTTTCATGCCTTCGTCGAGGCCGGGACCACGGTAAGACTTGATGGAAGAGCGGTTGGCTTTGTCAAAAGAGGCTTTGAACACATACGGAATGCCGAGCTTGTCGGTTACCTTCACGTAATGTTCGCAGATGCGCATGGCGAGATCCTGGGATTCCAGCACGTTCATGCCGCCGAAGAGAACAAATGGCAGATCGTTTGCGACCTTGATATCGCCGATACTCACTACTTTCTGTGTCATGCCCTTTCCTTAAATGTCGGGGGACGCTTAGTGCAGCGTCACCTGTTTCTGTTCAATTGCGTGGATCTGCACTTTAATCATCTCGCTAACCGGGTCTTCAGGACACTGTTCAACGAAATAGGTCAAATCGGTCAGTGCGATATGCTCGCACTCCAGCTGGGCGTAAATCAAACCGCGGTCGCGAATCTCATAGGGATCGTCCGGGTCGATTTGCAACAGCACCTGGCTGACGTTGAGCGCCAGCTCCATCTGCTTCTCATCCATCAGCGCCGCTTTCAGCGTGTCGAGCATTTTGCGCATCACGCTGACGGTTTTCGCTTCGTCGAGATCGTCAGAATAGAGCTTTGCCGTCGGGCTGATGTTGCCCTTCAGCCACACTTCCAGCGTATGGGTGTCGAGCGTTTCACCGTTAAACGGATTGATCAGCCACATTTCACCGTCGAGCCAGTCGGCACGCAGAATAAGCTGCGTCGGGAAAATCACCGGCATCAGCGGCAGCTCTAGCTCATCCGCAATGTGCAGCAGAATCACGCCGAGTGATACCGCCGTCCCCTGCCGGCTCTTCAGCACTTTATCGATCCACAGCGCGTCTGACAGATTGTAGACGCCGCTGGCACCGCCAAAGCCCCACTGCTGGTAAAACAGATCGAGCAGCTTCTCCAGCTGCAGATCCGCATCCTGTTCGCTACTGACATAGCGCCGCGCCTCTTCAACCAGGTCAGCCAGCTGCTGCTGGACGGAAGGCGCTGAAAAATCATTGCGTATGGCGCAGGTCGCGCCGATCACCGCTTCACTTAACGGTGTTTCACTGTAATCAAGTTGCACTGGCGAGGTCATACTATCCCCAATAACGGCATTTTGGTCATCGCCAGTTTAATCACCAGCAACAATGCGACCACGGCGACTAAACAGGCGACCCAGCGGGTCGCCATGCTGCGCGGGCGACGACTCAATGCCACGGAACCTAAGGCGATGTAGATGATAACCGCTAACAGCTTCTCCGTCAGCCAGCTTCCTTGTGGGGTAAACGGATAAAAGTGGGTAATCAGCACCAGCAGTGCACCGCTGAGCAGCAGGAATGTATCGTTGATGTGCGGCGCAATGCGCACCCAGCGGCGCTGCAGCAGGGCAGATCCGGTGGTCAGCCAGTAAAAACGCAGCAGAAACAGTGTGATGGTGATCGCGACTGTCAGCAGATGGAAATTTTTAATCAGCGGATACCAGCTGGCCATAGTGCTTCCTTAAGTAAGTTGTCCAAGCGTGACGCGCGGATTGCCGCCGTAATCCTCAACGGTGGTGACCGCCAGGAAACCGTGATGGGTCATCAGCGCGCGTACAGCCTCGCCCTGCTGCCAGCCGTGTTCCAGCAGCAGCCAACCCTGCGGCTGCAACCAGTGCGGCGCGCGTTCAATGATTAATCGTAAATCGGCCAGCCCAGCCTCCTCCGCCACCAGCGCGCTGAGCGGCTCAAAACGCACGTCGCCCTGCTGCAGATGTTCATCGGCGGCATCAATGTAAGGCGGATTGCTGACAATCAGATCGAAACGTTGGGCGGGCAGATCGTCGAACCAGTGGCTGAGCACAAATCCGGCATTGGTGAGGTGCAGGCGCTGGGCGTTGTCCTGCGCCAGCGCAACCGCGGCGGCGATGCGGTCGCAGCCGGTAATCTGACAATCGGGCCGCTCGCTGGCCAGCGCCAGCGCAATGGCGCCGGTGCCGGTACCGAGATCGAGCACCGCGGACGGCGTCGCGGGCAGCCGCAGCAGCGCCTGCTCCACCAGCACTTCGGTATCCGGACGCGGAATCAGCGTGGCATCACTGACGCGCAGCGGCAGCGACCAGAACTCGCGTTCGCCCACCAGATGCGCAATCGGCTCACCGCGCACGCGGCGTGCCAGTAACGTCTCCAGCTGTGCCAGTTGCGCATCATCGAGCGGGCTGTCGTCAAACGCTATCAGCCAGCTGCGCGACTTGCCGGTGACAAAACCCAGCAGAATCTCCGCGTCGCGCTTCGGGCTATCGCCTCCGCACAACGCAGCCTGCGCCTGCTGCAGCCAGCGTCGGACGTTCATCACTCCTGCCCGGCCAGTGCGGCCAGCTGGTCAGCCTGATACTCCTGCACAATCGGCTCGATCAGCGTATCCAGTTTGCCTTCCATGGTTTCGTCGAGGCGGTAGAGTGTCAGGTTGATGCGGTGATCGGTGACGCGCCCCTGCGGGAAGTTATAGGTACGGATTCGGTCGGAACGGTCGCCGCTGCCCAGCAGGTTACGCCGCGTTGAGGCTTCCGCCGCCTGGCGCTTTGCCATTTCCGCTGCGTGAATGCGTGCGCCCAGCACCGCCAGCGCTTTGGCTTTGTTTTTGTGCTGCGAGCGCTCATCCTGGCACTCCACCACGATGCCGGTTGGCAGGTGGGTGATACGGATCGCCGAATCGGTGGTGTTAACGTGCTGACCGCCCGCGCCGGAAGAGCGGAAAGTGTCGATTTTCAGATCGCCCGGATTGATGTCCGGCAGCTCGGCTTCCGGCAGCTCCGGCATCACCGCCACGGTACAGGCGGAAGTGTGAATGCGCCCCTGCGATTCAGTTTCCGGCACGCGCTGCACGCGATGACCGCCGGATTCAAACTTCATGCGACCGTAAGCCCCGTCACCGGTGATACGCGCAATGACTTCTTTGTAGCCGCCATGCTCGCCATCATTGGCGCTCATGATCTCCACCTGCCAGCGGCGCGCTTCGGCATAGCGGCTGTACATGCGGAACAGATCGCCGGCGAAAATCGCCGCTTCGTCGCCGCCGGTGCCGGCGCGCACTTCGATAAAGCACGGACGTTCATCGTCGGGATCTTTCGGCAGCAGCAGCACCTGAAGCTGCTGTTCCAGCACCTCGCGCTTTTCGCGCGATAGTTTCAACTCTTCCTGCGCCATGTCGCGCATTTCCGCATCGTCGAGCAGCATTTCAGCCGTTTCGACATCTTCCTGCACCTGCTGCCATTCGCGGAAACAACGGGTGACGTCGCTCAGCTGGGCATATTCACGTGATAACGCGCGGAAACGGTCCTGATCGCCAATTACGCCGGCATCACCCAGTAACGCTTCAACTTCTTCATGGCGTTCCTGCAGCGCTTCCAGCTTGGCAACAATCGAGCTCTTCATCTAATAGAGGGTATCCCAATGATAGGTCGTGACAGACCAGATTACTCTAAACCGAGGCTGTCACGTAAGATCTGCAGGCGTTCGCTGTCGCCGTCGCGCGCGGCCTGCTGCAGTGATTTGGTTGGTGCATGAATTAAACGGTTGGTGAGCTTGTGTGCCAGCTCCTGCAAGACTTTTTCGGCATCAGCACCCTGACGCAACGCCGCCAGCGCGCGATCCTGCAGCTCGGCGCGCACGTCGTCAGCCTGCGCGCGGTATTCGCGGATGGTCTCACCGGCGCTTTGCGCGCGCAGCCAGGCCATGAATTCACCGCTCTCCTGCACCACAATGCTTTCCGCCTGCACCGCCGCCGCTTTGCGCTGCGCCATGTTCTGCTCGATGATCGCCTGCAGATCATCCACGCTATACAGGTAGGCGTTAGCCAGCTTGCCCACTTCCGGCTCAACATCGCGCGGCACGGCGATATCCACCAGCAGCATAGGCTGGTTGCGGCGCGCCTTCAGCGCCCGTTCCACCATGCCTTTACCAATAATCGGCAGCGGACTGGCGGTGGAGGAGATAATGATATCGGCATCGGCCAGGCGGGTTTCGATATCGGCAAGGCCAATCACTTCGGCGCCGACTTCGTCCGCCAGCAGCTGTGCGCGTTCGCGCGTGCGGTTGGCGATCATCAGTTTGCGCACGCTGTGTTCGCGCAGGTGACGCGCCACCAGTTCGATGGTTTCACCGGCACCAACCAGCAGCACGTTAACGCTGCTGAGTGATTCGAAAATCTGACGGGCTAAGGAGCAGGCAGCGAAGGCGACCGACACCGCGCTGGCGCCGATTTCGGTTTCGGTGCGCACGCGCTTGGCCACCGAGAAGGTTTTCTGGAACATGCGTTCCAGCTCGCTGCTCAGCGCATGGTCGCGCGAAGAGTCAGCATGAGCTTTTTTGACCTGACCGAGAATCTGTGGCTCGCCCAGCACCAGCGAGTCGAGCCCGCTGGCCACGCGCATCAGGTGGCTGACTGCCGCGTTGTCCTGATGCCAGTACAGGCTGTTGCGCACGTCCTCTTCACGTAAGTCGTGATACTCGCACAACCAGCGCACCAGCTGCTCCTGCAGATCGGTCTGCTGCTCTACGCTGAGGTAGAGTTCCGTCCGGTTACAGGTAGAAAGCACCACCCCGCTCTGCACCATCGGCTGAGACAGCAAGCTGTTCAGCGCCTGGTCCAGCGTGTCTGGCGTGAACGAAACACGTTCGCGCAGCGCAACAGGTGCGGTTTTGTGGTTGATTCCGAGAGCAAGCAGCGTCATGGTGATTCGGGTTGGGAAGTCCCAATAATTGTCAGGTTTTGTGCTGCGCATTCTACAAGATGCAACAGATCAAGAAAAGCCATACAAAGCCTATGACTGTAATAAGATTAAACTGATCGTGCGCAATTATCCTGACATCGCCATTGACGGCACAGAGACGGATGGTTAGCGTTACCGGTTACGACGTAAAAACGTGTCTGAGGAGACGACCACGTGATGCATTTGCCCCCGCGCCAGCTGTTGCGCCTTTTGCCCCTTGCCAGCGTGTTGCTGGCTGCCTGTAGCATCAACAAACCCCAGCAAGGTCCCGGTCCCAGCACGACATCGCCGCAGTGGCAGCAACATCAGCAGGCGGTAGCGAAAATTACCCAGTACCAGACGCGCGGCGCGTTTGCCTATCTGTCGGATAAGCAGAAGGTTTATGCCCGCTTCAACTGGCAGCAAACTGCTGCAGACCGTTACCGTCTGCTGCTGACTAACCCGCTCGGCAGCACAGAACTGCAGCTCGACGCGCAGGGTTCGGTGGTGCAGATTGTCGATAACAAAGGCAAACGCTACGTCAGCAACGACGCGGAGAAGATGATTTCCCAGCTCACCGGCATGGATATTCCGCTGGCGAACCTGCGTCAGTGGATGATGGGTCTGCCTGGCGACGCCAGCGACTACCAGCTGAACAACAATTATCAGCTGCAAAGCCTGACCTACAGCCGCAACGGCCAGCAGTGGAAGGTGACTATCAGCGATTACGACAGCAAGGTGAACCCGCCGCTGCCGGCCAACCTCGAACTGACCGAAGGCGGTCAGCGCATCAAACTGCGCATGGATAGCTGGACCACACAATGATCACCACCTGGCCCGCGCCGGCAAAGCTCAACCTGTTTCTCTACATTACCGGCCGTCGTGCAGACGGCTACCACAATTTGCAGACGCTGTTTCAGTTTCTCGATGTTGGCGACACCCTGGAGATTACCCCGGATAACAGCGGCAATATCACCCTGCTGACGCCGCTCGACGGCGTGGCCGATGAAGACAACCTGATCGTGCGGGCGGCGCTGGCGCTGCGTGCCGCAGCGGCGGACAAAGGCACCCTGCCGCCGCAGGCCGGTGCCCGGATCGCGCTGGAGAAGCGCCTGCCGATGGGCGGTGGTCTGGGCGGTGGCTCGTCTGATGCAGCGACGGTGCTGGTGGCGCTGAACCATCTGTGGCGCACCCAACTCAGCGTGGATGAGCTGGCTACGCTTGGCGTGCGTCTCGGTGCCGATGTGCCGGTATTTGTGCACGGCCATGCGGCGTTTGCCGAAGGGGTCGGCGAGCAATTGCAGCCCGCGTTTCCGGCGGAAAAATGGTATCTGGTGGCCCATCCTGGCGTCAGCATCGCCACCCCGGATCTGTTTCGCGATCCTGAACTGACGCGCGATTCACCAATACGCACATTAGATGAACTGTTGCAGCGTCCTTTTCACAATGATTGTGAAGCGGTAGCAAGAAAACGTTTTCGTGAGGTTGATGCGCTGCTTTCCTGGCTGCTAGAATACGCGCCGTCGCGCCTGACAGGGACCGGCGCTTGTGTGTTTGCTGAATTTGACACCGAGTCCGCTGCTCGTCAGGTGCTGGAGCTTGCCCCGAAATGGATGTGCGGATTTGTGGCGCGTGGGCTTAATCTCTCGCCGTTACAGCGTACCCTTTCCGGGCTCTAAGCGTAAACGTGACAGTGTCACCCTGTTCCAGACACTGCACGTGACGCATTAACACACCCGTATGAACAGGCTCAAATGTATTCGCCGGTTATTTTTGAGCGGTTCATTCTCTGGACGCCAAGCCTGAGGTTCTTCTCGTGCCTGATATGAAGCTATTTGCTGGTAACGCCACCCCGGAACTAGCACAACGTATTGCCAACCGCCTTTACACCAGCCTCGGAGACGCCGCTGTCGGCCGTTTCAGCGATGGCGAAGTAAGTGTACAGATTAATGAAAATGTACGCGGTGGTGATATTTTCATCATCCAGTCCACCTGTGCCCCCACCAATGATAACTTGATGGAGCTGGTTGTGATGGTCGACGCACTGCGTCGGGCTTCTGCTGGTCGTATTACTGCTGTAATCCCTTACTTTGGCTATGCCCGTCAGGACCGCCGCGTGCGTTCTGCCCGCGTACCAATTACCGCCAAAGTTGTGGCTGATTTCCTCTCCAGCGTCGGCGTGGACCGTGTACTGACGGTTGACCTGCACGCGGAACAGATCCAGGGCTTCTTTGATGTCCCGGTGGATAATGTGTTCGGTAGCCCGATTCTGCTGGAAGATATGCTGCAGATTGGTCTGGAAAACCCGATTGTGGTTTCGCCGGACATCGGTGGCGTAGTGCGCGCTCGCGCTATCGCCAAACTGCTCAACGACACCGACATGGCCATCATCGACAAACGTCGCCCGCGTGCGAACGTGTCGCAGGTGATGCACATCATCGGTGACGTTGCCGGTCGTGACTGCGTACTGGTCGACGATATGATCGACACCGGCGGTACGCTGTGCAAAGCGGCTGAAGCACTGAAAGAGCGCGGCGCGAAACGCGTGTTCGCTTACGCCACCCACCCAATCTTCTCTGGCAACGCGGTGGAAAATCTGCGCAAATCAGTGATTGATCAGGTGATTGTTTGCGACACTATTCCGCTGTCGGAAGAGATGAAGTCGCTGCCAAATGTGCGTACGCTGACGCTGTCTGGCATGCTGGCCGAAGCCATTCGTCGTATCAGCAACGAAGAATCGATTTCGGCGATGTTCGAACATTAATTGTTCGCGAAAACCGGGCGCCCTGCCCGGTTTTTATTGCCTGTGCGCGGAGTAACATCCCGATAAAGCCGCTTCCGCCGCCACTATTTGCGCGATAAATGGCCTCAAAATCCGCCAATCTCCCCGCCTTCCACTCTTTTTATCAGACAAGCGCATCCGGGCTTTAGCGGTCCAGTGATTAGTGATATTTTTCACCACACTTTTGCTGAGAACTCCGACCACCATGCTACTCGACATTTATACGTTGTTTATTTGCGAGCTCTACGTGCTGGGGTTTCTGAGCATTATTTTGATTTTTGCCTGGGTCGGGGCGCAGTACGACCGGGTGCTGGGTTTTACCACCCTGACGCTAATACTGACGCTTGCCGCCGTGCTGCTCAGCAGCCTGCGCAGCGCCGGTTTGCACTTTTTGCCGGTGGCGGTCGGGAATGTCATCATGCTGCTGGCTTACGGCACCCTGCTCAACGCCTTTCGTACTTTTTGCCGCCTTCCGCTTGGTTTTTGCTGGATCACTGGTGCGCTACTGTGGGCCCTGCTTTGTGCCTTTCCGCAGTTCTATCACGGCCAGCCGAAACGCGTGCTGGTCATGTGCCTGCTGTGCATCATCTTTACCGCCGCGCTGATTCGTCTGCTGTGGCAGGCGCGCGCCACGCTGACCGTCACTTTCTGGCCCGCGCAGATACTGCTGTGGATCCACTTACTGTTCCACCTGGCGCGCATTTTCCTTGACGATGCGGTATCCACCCCCGTACCGGGTGCCATTGGCGGTTCCGGCTTTTCGGTGTATGTGATTCTGGAGTCGATCCTCTTCGTCATCGGCCTGACATTCACTATCCTGGCGATGGTCAATGAGCGCACGCAGATCGCCCATAAGCTGGCGTCGCTACACGATCCGCTCACCGGCGTATGGAACCGGCGCGCATTGTTTGAGGCCGCGGAAAAGCTGCTGCTGCGTCAGGGGCGTTTGCCGCGGCCCTATATTTACAGTGCAGTGCTGTTCGACCTCGATCATTTCAAAAGCATTAACGATCGCTATGGCCATCAGCAGGGGGATCGGGTGCTGGTGGATTTTTGTCAGGTGGTAAAAGCATTAATGCCGGTTGAGGGTCAGTTTGCCCGGCTGGGCGGTGAGGAGTTTGCCGCGTTGCTTCCTGGCGACAGTGAGCAGGCGCAGCGCATATGTGAGCGTATCCGGCTGGCGACACAGCTGTCGCTACCCAACGACATCGGCTATACGGTGAGCATTGGCTTTGCCACTGCCAGCCAGCAGCATCAGGCGTTTCCCGCCCTGCTGGCGCTGGCTGATGAAGCCTTGTATCGCGCTAAAGCCGCCGGACGTAACCGCGTCGAAGGTTATCAGACGCCGCAGGCGGCAATGGCGGAAGCCGGTTAGTGCGTTGAGTGGTGATCGCGACGGCAGCGTTTGTCACCGTAGTGACGCAGCCAGTAATAGCGGTCTTCCACCCTCTCCCGCCCGCTGACGCGTGCGCCGACCAGCCACAGTAGCGCACCCACGAAAATACTGAACATCGCTCCATGCGCGAGGAATTGTGGCAGGTTGACCGACGGTAGCTGGTTAATAATGGAATAACCCACCCCGAGCACCATGGTTAACAAGCCGAGACACATCAAACCATTACCGACAGTGCGGCAGTGTTGACGTTTCATGATTCACCCCCATCCTTTTCAGCAACGCAGAAAACAGCACGTTTGGTTAACTGGCCATAAGTTTAGGCAATGGCTGGCGGTTAAGATGCGTACAGGATCACACATCCTTCACAATGTCTGACAAAACTTTACCGCCAGCACCTTGATTTCGATAGAAATTGATTAGTCACCCCTGGTCATTAGTCTGTCATTGCGCCCTTTGTCATCCCCGCCGGCAGGCAGTAAACTATCGCCCTTTCGCAGCGAGACAGGATAAACATCGTGAGCAGCATTAAACTGATTGTGGGGCTGGCCAATCCCGGCGCTGAATACGCGGCAACGCGCCATAACGCTGGCGCCTGGTATGTGGATTTGCTTTGCTCGCGCCATAATCAGTCCCTCAAAGAGGAGCCGAAGTTTTTCGGCTACACCGCGCGCCTGTCGCTGGCCGGCGAGGATGTGCGCCTGCTGGTGCCCACCACCTTTATGAACCTGAGCGGCAAAGCGGTGGCGGCGATGGCAACGTTCTATCGCATTACGCCGGAAGAGATTCTGGTGGCACACGATGAAATGGACCTGCCGCCAGGCGTGGCGAAATTCAAACAGGGCGGCGGTCATGGCGGTCATAATGGCCTGAAAGACATCATCAGCAAGCTCGGTAATAACAACAATTTTCATCGCCTGCGCGTCGGTATCGGCCATCCGGGCGATCGTAACAAGGTCACCGGATTTGTGCTCGGTAAGGCACCGGCCAGCGAGCAGAAGCTGATTGACGAGGCGGTCGACGAAGCGGTGCGCTGCACCGAGCTGTGGCTGAAAGAGGACAAGATCAAGGCGATGAACCGCCTGCACGCCTTCAAAGCCAGCTAAGCCAATTCCCGCGCCGCCGCAGGGAATTCTGTGTATAATGCGCGAAAATTTTTGAATCAGTCGGCGCTGTCTGCCAGCGCTGCACACTCAGTGAGAAAGGTAAGATCATGGGATTTAAATGCGGTATTGTGGGCCTGCCGAACGTCGGTAAATCCACCCTGTTCAACGCGCTGACCAAAGCGGGTATCGAAGCAGCCAACTTTCCGTTCTGCACCATCGAGCCCAACACCGGCGTGGTGCCGATGCCTGACCTGCGCCTCGATCAGCTGAGCGAGATTGTTAAGCCACAGCGCGTGGTGCCGACCACCATGGAGTTCGTGGACATCGCCGGTCTGGTAAAAGGCGCGTCCAAAGGTGAAGGCCTGGGCAACCAGTTCCTGACCAACATCCGCGAAACTGAAGCTATCGGCCACGTGGTACGCTGCTTTGAAAACGACAACATCATCCACGTCTCCGGTAAAGTAAACCCGGCGGAAGATATTGATGTCATCAACACCGAGCTGGCGCTGTCGGATCTCGACACCTGCGAACGTGCCATTCAGCGCTGCCAGAAGAAAGCCAAAGGCGGCGACAAAGATGCTAAGGCGGAACTGGCCGCGCTGGAGAAGTGCCTGCCGCATCTGGAAAACGCCGGTATGCTGCGCTCGCTGGCTCTGGACGCCGATGAGAAAGCAGCGATCCGTTATCTCAGCTTCCTGACGCTGAAGCCGACCATGTACATCGCCAACGTCAATGAAGACGGTTTCGAGAACAACCCATATCTCGACCAGGTGCGCGCGATTGCTGAAGCCGAAGGCTCAGTGGTGGTGCCGGTCTGTGCGGCAGTGGAATCGGACATCGCCGAGCTGGAAGATGAAGAGCGCGACGAATTCATGGCCGAGCTTGGCCTGGAAGAGCCGGGCCTCAACCGCGTGATCCGCGCCGGTTATGCCCTGCTCAACCTGCAGACTTACTTCACCGCAGGCGTGAAAGAAGTGCGTGCCTGGACCATCCCGGTTGGCGCGACCGCACCGCAGGCGGCCGGTAAAATCCACACCGACTTCGAGAAAGGCTTTATCCGTGCTCAGACTATCGCCTTCGAAGATTTCATCACTTACAAAGGTGAACAAGGCGCGAAAGAAGCCGGCAAAATGCGTTCAGAAGGTAGAGAGTACATCGTGAAAGATGGCGATGTGATGAACTTCCTGTTTAACGTCTGATTGGCTTCCAGGGTGTCATGAGGTTCCACTTAACTCATGAACCCGGAAAAAATAAAATCCACGCATTTGCGTGGATTTTTTATGGCTGAAGCCCTGTCGCCAGGCTAATTATCCGATCCGTTAGTGGCATACAGCGGCCATGACTCAAACAGATAGCCGTCGAAATCGATGTCGTCCACATCGGAGAACTCCAGCAGCAGCTGCTTGACGTTTTCCAGGTGCTGCCACATCGCCTGTTTCGCGGCGCGCGCGTCTTTCTTGATTAAGGCGGCGAGGATCTTTTTATGATCGTCGAGCCACTTTTTGCGGTAGTTGGTGTTGATCAGATGCCGGTGCAGCTGGCTCCACATCACATTGTCTTCGCGCCACTGCCAGGATTGTTTGAACAGCTCCACCAGCATGCTGTTGTGCGTGGCTTCGGCAATCGCCAGATGGAAATTGCGGTCGCCGTTTTCGCTGTCGTTTACCGCGCCTGACGCCAGCTCACGCTCTTCCAGCGCCAGCGCCTGGCGCATTTTGATGATGTCTTCACGCGTCGCCTGTAACGCAGCGAATTCGGCGATATTGCTCTCCAGCAGCTGGCGGGCCTGCAGCATCTCAAACGGACCGGCCGCATTGCAGGCGGTTTGCGCAGCGGCACGCGGTGCCGGCGTGTCGTTGATCACATAAATGCCTGCGCCACGCCGCACTTCAATCAACCCTTCCAGCTCCAGCATAATCAGCGCCTCACGTACCAGCGTGCGCGTGACGTTAAGCAGCATCGCCAGTTCACGCTCCGGCGGCAACCGCTCGCCAATCGCGTACTGTTTCTGCGTAATCATGTTGCGAAGCATCTCGCCCACTTCCTGATAGGGTCGCTGTGCTGAAGCTTGTGGTTTCATAACGCTCTTTTCTGCTGGTTCAGACATTAGGCCGCCAAATTTTCTACCCTGCACTATAACACAGGGCGTGATTTTCACCGTGGGTTAAGGCTGAAGTAGCGTCGGGCGTTATGGAAGCAGATATCCTGCAACATCGCGCCAAGCGCGGCTTCATCGTGCGGCACAATGCCGTCACGCACCCACTCGCCAAACAGATTACACAGAATGCGGCGGAAGTATTCGTGCCGCGTATAAGAGAGAAAACTGCGCGAATCGGTCAACATGCCAACGAACTGGCTGAGCAGCCCCATCTGCGCCAGCTGCTCCAGTTGCCGCAGCATCCCGTCACGCTGATCGTTGAACCACCAGCCAGAGCCGAACTGCATCTTGCCCGCCATCCCTGCGCCCTGAAAGTTACCCGCCATGGTAGCCAGCACTTCGTTGTCACGCGGATTGAGGCAGTAAAGAATGGTTTTTGGCAGCTGGTCATTGGTGTCCATCGCGTCCAGCAGGCGTGCCAGCGGCCAGGCAACAGGATGATCGCCAATGGAGTCGAAACCGCTGTCCGGGCCGAGCTGACGGAACATGCGCGTGCTGTTATTGCGGATCGCACCGATATGTAACTGCATCGCCCAGCCGCGGCGGGCATACTCCGCGCCCAGCCACACCAGCACAGCGGTACTGAACTGCGCAATCTCCAGCTCGCTCAGCGCCGCATCGCTGCGGCGTCTGTTGAGAATGCCATCCAGCACACTGTCGGCTGGCACCGCAGCATAGCGCAGCGTTTCAATGCCGTGGTCGGCGGCGCGGCAGCCATGGGCGGAAAAGTGGTCCAGACGGCGCAGTAACGCCACACGCAGCGTATCAAAGCTGTCGATACTGACATCCGCGGCGGCTTCCAGCCGGGTCAGGTAATCGCTGAATCCTTCCAGTTCAATCTTAAACACCCGATCCGGACGCCAGCTCGGTGCCACCTCAATATCAAAGCTGCTGTCTTTAGCTATCTGACGATGATACTGCAGGGAATCAACCGGATCGTCGGTGGTGCCCACCATGCGGACATTCATCTGGCGCATAATACCGCGTGCGGAAAATTCAGGCGTGGCCAGCTTCTCCGCACACTCATGCCAGATGCGCGCTGCGGTTTCAGGTCCAAACAGCGTGTCAGTGATACCGAACGGCCGGCGCAGCTCCAGATGCGTCCAGTGATAGAGCGGATTGCCAAGCGTTTTCGGCACGGTCTGCGCCCAGGCCAAGTATTTATCGTAATCGCTGGTGGTGTTACCGGTGATCAGTGATTCCGCCACGCCTGCCGCGCGCAGTGCGCGCCATTTGTAGTGATCGCCCTCCAGCCAGATTTGCCCGAGGTTGGCAAACTGACGGTCTTCTGCAATCTCCTGCGGATTGAGGTGGCAGTGATAATCATAGATCGGCATCCCCGCCGCCACGTCGTGATACAGGCGACGCGCCACCTCGCTGTGCAACAGAAAATCGTCATCCATAAAACGCTTCATTTGGCCTCCGGATTAAGGGATGCAACCGCGGCTCTGGCACCCTGCTGGCACAGGCGGTCATAGGTGTGTTGCAGGGCGGCAACAAAGGCCGGATTGGCGGGTAAGTCGTCCGCGAAGATCTCGTTAATGCCCAGCAGCGCCTGCACGCGGGCGGGACCTGAAGGGAACTGCTGATTAATCCGCTCAAACTTAGCGACCAGCGGATCAGCCACCGGGTAGCGCTCGCCCTTTTCGTCTTCGCCGAGGATATAACGCATCCAGCCTGCGATGCCGAGCAGCAGATGCCGGCAGTCACTGCCGTGGTGCAGATGATAACGCAGCGAATCCAGCATGCGCTGTGGCAGTTTCTGACTGCCATCGCTGGCAATTTGCGCCGTGCGATGGCGCAGCGACGGATTACTGAAGCGCTCAAGCAGTTGATGCGCATACGCGTTCAGATCGCTGCCTGCCGGCATCGTCAATGTGGCACGCTGTTCAGTCAGCATCAGCGACAGCGCGGCCTGACGGTAAGCGGGCAGCTGCATGGTATCTGCGATAGTTTCACAACCGCCGAGGTAGCCAAGATACGCCAGGAACGAGTGCGTGCCATTCAGCAGACGCAGTTTCATCAACTCGTAGGGGGCGACATCCGGAACAAATTGCGCACCAACGCGCTGCCAGTCGGGACGTCCCGCCACGAAGTTATCTTCGATCACCCACTGACGAAACGGCTCACAGGCGACACCACAGGGATCGGCGATGCCCAGTAGCCCGGTAATCTCACGCTGCGTCTCTTCCGTCACGGCCGGCACGATGCGGTCAACCATGGTGCAGGGAAACGTGACCTGTTGCTCAATCCATGCCGCCAGCGCCGCATCCTGCCGTTGTGCCAGACCGATGACCGCAGCCCGCGCGACGTGGCCGTTATCACGCAGATTGTCGCATGACAGCACGGTAAAAGGCGCTAACCCGGCTTCACGCCGCAAGCGCAGCGCCTCAACGATAAAACCAATGGCGGATTTCGGCTGCCGGGGATGGGCCAGATCGTGCACGATAAGCGGATGAGTGCTGTCCAGTTCGCCGGTTGCGCCATGAGTGCAATAGCCTTTTTCGGTTACCGTCAACGAGACGATGGCGGTTTCCGCGCGGGCAAGCGCGTTGAGAACGCCGTCACCACCGTCCAGCGCCGGGTGCAGCGCTGAATGCACGGAACCAATGATTTTGACGTCATGACGCGTCGCACCTTGCTCGGTGACGCTGTAGAGCAAATTCTGCGCGCGCAATTGTTCCACCAGCTGTCTGCCGCTGGCCGACATCAGGTTGACCTCGCAAATGCCCCAGTCGCTGTCGCTCATCTCCAGCAGATGGTGCTGATAGAGCGCCTGATGCGCGCGATGAAACGCGCCGCAGCCAATATGCACGATGCGCGGCACCAGCCGCTGCTGCTGCCATGCGGGCCGCGCCACCTTAATGCTGGCGTCGGCAAGGTTGTGTTGCATGTGAACTCCTCAGTGTCCGGCGCGACTGCGCGTCCGCCGGGCAAGCGGTACAGGGCGACCGGCGTCAGAAAAAGGCGCGGTGTATCGCCAGCTCAACGCCACGAATCTCAGCCAGACCTTTCAGCCGGCCAATCGCGGAATAGCCCGGGTTGGTTTTCTTATGCAGATCGTCCAGCATCTGATGCCCGTGGTCGGGCCGCATCGGGATCAGGTCTTCCTGCCCCGCATTACGACGGCGCTGCTCCTCTTCAGCAATCGCTTTGATCACCGCAAACATATCGACATCGCCGCCAAGGTGCGCGGCTTCGTGGAAAGTTTTGGGGTTGGCTTCACGCCGGGTTGAGCGCAGATGGGCAAAATAGATGCGCGCCCCAAAACGTTTCACCATGCCGGCTAAATCATTTTCCGCCAGTACGCCGTAGGAGCCGGTACACATCGTGAAGCCGTTGGCCGGGCTGTCGATGGTGTCGATCATCCACTGCAGGTCGTCGGCACTGGAGACGATACGCGGCAGGCCGAGGATCGGGCGCGGCGGATCGTCAGGATGTACCGCCATGCGAATACCGACCTCTTCAGCGACCGGGATAATGCCGCGCAGAAACGTGGCGAAGTTTTCGCGCAGCCGGGCTTTGTCGATGCCGTCATAACGCGCCAGCTGAGCACGGAACTGCGCCAGCGTGTAGCCCTCTTCCGCGCCGGGTAATCCGGCGATAATGTTACGCGTCAGCCGCAGCTTGTGCTCTTCGCTCATGCTGGCGAAGCGCGCAGCGGCCTCGGCTATCTCGTCAGCGCTGTAATCATTTTCTGCGCCCTGACGCTGCAGGATATGCAGCTCAAATACCGCAAATTCAATCTGATCGAAGCGCAGCGCTTTCGCGCCATCCGGCAGCTCGAACGCCAGGTCGGTGCGCGTCCAGTCCAGAATCGGCATGAAGTTGTAGCACACGGTGTGGATGCCGCACTGCGCCAGATTGCGCAGCGACTGCTGATAGTTGCTGATCCACTTTTGGCACTGCCCGCTGCCGGTTTTGATCTCCTCATGGATCGGCACACTCTCCACCACCGACCAGACCAGCCCGGCCGCTTCAATCATCGCTTTGCGCTGCAAAATCTCCTCCACCGGCCACACCTCGCCGTTCGGGATGTGATGCAGGGCAGTCACAATGCCGGTAGCGCCCGCCTGTCGGGCATCGGCGAGTGAAACGGGATCGTCAGGGCCATACCAGCGCCAGGTCTGCTTCATGTCGTTCTCTCCTGCGGGCCTGAGCATCACTCTCAAAGCCCTTCCATTTTGGTTGACCAATTTTACAAGCGAAGCGCTTTATGAGTCATAAAAAGCGCCTGAGCAGCGTCAAATTCGGCTTTTCACCGGCGGAAGTCAACCTGATAAATGATTTTGGTTAACCAGATCACAAATACCGCATCAGGCTGGCGACCACCTGGCCTAACTGTGGTTCACTCCCGGCGGATGGTTAAAACAGGACGCATCACGCCACGCCCGGCAATCAAGGGCCAGGGGTTATGCGCTGGCCGGTATGGACTCCACCTCCGGCCAGGCAGTCACAGACGTTGCTCACACATGCTGTTAATAATGAATGGAGAATCCGATGAACCGCAGTTTGAACCCAGGGATTGCCGCAACCGGCACGAAACGCGTCATCCGTCATCTGCGCTGGTGGGTGCTGGTGCTGTTTCTCGCCGGTGTCACCGTCAACTACATTACCCGTAACTCGTTAGGCATTCTGGCCCCCGAGCTGAAAACCAGTCTCGGCATCACCACAGAACAATATTCATGGATAGTCGGCGCTTTTCAGCTGGCTTATACCTTCTTTCAACCGATCTGCGGCTGGCTGATTGACGTCATTGGCCTCAAACTCGGCTTCTTCATCTGCGCCACCATCTGGGCGCTGGCCTGTCTGTTCCATGCCGGCGCCGCCAGCTGGTTGCACCTGGCCATTTTGCGCTTTGTCATGGGCGGAGCTGAAGCGGCCGCCACGCCGGCTAACGCCAAAGTGATTGGTGAATGGTTCCCGAAAAAAGAGCGTCCGATCGCGGCCGGCTGGGCCGGGGTCGGCTTCTCGATTGGCGCCATGCTGGCGCCTCCCATCATCTACTTTGCCCACGCCTCGTTCGGCTGGCAGGGCGCATTCCTGTTTACCGGCTGTCTGGCTCTGGGCTGGGTGGTGCTGTGGTGGCTGTTGTATCGCGATCCGGAACGTAACCCGAATCTCAGCAGCGATGAGCTGGCTTTTATTCGTCAGGATAATGAGCCACCGGCGGTCAAACTGCCCTTTTTCAAAGCCCTGAAAACCGTCTCCAGAAACAAGCGTTTTTACGGTATCGCCATTCCCGCTTTTATGGCTGAACCGGCATGGGGCGTGCTGAGCTTCTGGGTACCGCTCTATCTGGCAAAAGACCTGGGAATGGACCTGAAACAGATTGCTATGTTCGCCTGGCTGCCGTTCCTCGCGGCGGATCTTGGCAGTGCAGCCAGCGGCTACCTGACGCGCATCTATACCCGGCTGTTTGGCTTCAGGCAGGTAAATTCCGTCGTCGCCAGCTCGGTCACCGGCGCCTTTCTGATGCTGTCGCTGGCACTGGTGGCAATGACCAAAGACCCCTATGTCGCGATTGCCCTGATCTCGATTGGCGGTTTTGGTCATCAGATCATCTCCTGCATGTTAAGTGCGCTGGTGGTGGAAAAATTTGATAAGGGCCAGATGGCCACGGTGAATGGCATGCGCGGCTCGTTTGCCTGGATCTCCAGCTTCCTGTTTTCGCTGGTGATTGGTGTGACGGCTGACAAGATCGGCTTTAACCCGCTGTTTGTCGCCATGGGCTTCTTTGACCTGATCGGTGCAGTCTTCCTGATTGCGTTTATTGCTGAGCGTCGTTCAGCGACCCAATGAAGTAGGTAACGATGAAAACCTTAAAAAACTGGTCTTTAGCCCATTCTGATCGTCACCATGTGGTGCTTAACGTCGATGGCAAACACCATCTGTGCCTGTACGTGCTGGAAAAAGGTCTGTTCCGCGTGGTGATCAAGCGCCACGGCAACTACAGTCTGGACCGCACCTGGAGCATTGCGCCGGAACAGGATGTTCCGTGGGAAGGGCGTCCGCGCGACAGCCTGGCCGGGTTTAGCCTGCCCGGCTTTACGCTGGAGGAAGAAGCCAATTGTCTGACCATCAGTACCGACACGCTGCGCGTGATAGTGCGTCAGCCGCTGGCGCTCGAGTGGCAGTACCGTGATGCCGCTGGCCACTGGCAACTGCTGACCGGCGATCGCCCCACCAGCGCCTATCAGATCAACGCACACGGCGACGGCGTGGCGCACTATCAGCGCCGCATGGCGGACGACCGCTACTACGGTCTGGGCGAAAAAACTGGCGATCTGCAACGCAACGGCAAACGCTATGAGATGCGTAATCTGGATGCTATGGGCTACAACGCCTCCTCCACCGATCCGCTGTACAAACATGTGCCCTTCACCCTCACGCGGCGTAACGACGTCAGCTTTGGCCTGTTCTACGATAACCTCAGCACCAGCTGGTTCGATCTGGGTAACGAGCTGGATAACTATCACCAGCCGTATCGCCGCTGGCAGGCGGAGAGCGGCGATATCGATTACTACCTGTTTGTCGGTAAGCGGGTGCTGGATATCACCAAAACCTTCGTACGCCTGACCGGCAAAACGCTGTTCGGCCCCAAATGGAGTCTGGGATACAGCGGCTCGACCATGCATTATACCGATGCGCCGGATGCGCAAAACCAGCTGATGAACTTCATCCGCCTGTGCGAAGAGCACGCTATTCCGTGCGACTCTTTCCAGCTCTCCTCGGGTTATACCTCCATCAATAACAAGCGCTATGTGTTCAACTGGAACTACGACAAAGTGCCGCAGCCGGAAGCGATGAGTCAGGCGTTTCACGATGCCGGGCTGCGCCTGGCGGCCAACATCAAACCCTGCCTGCTGCAGGATCACCCGCGCTATGAAGAAGTCGCGGCTCAGGGACTGTTTATCCGCGATTCGGAAGACGATGTGCCAGAGCGCTCGGTGTTCTGGGATGATGAAGGATCGCACCTCGATTTCACCCATCCGCAAACGGTGGCCTGGTGGCAGGAGAACGTCACCCGTCAGCTGCTGGAAAAAGGCATCGACGCCACCTGGAATGATAACAACGAGTATGAAGTCTGGGACGGCGAAGCGCGCTGCCACGGCTTCGGTACGCCGATTGCCATCAAGCATATTCGCCCGGTGATGCCGCTGCTGATGATGCGCGCCTCGATGGAGGCGCAACAGCGCTTTGCCCCCGAACAGCGACCGTTCCTGATTTCGCGCTCCGGCTGCGCCGGGATGCAGCGCTACGTGCAAACCTGGAGCGGCGATAACCGCACCAACTGGACCTCGCTGCGCTACAACATTCGCATGGGCCTCGGCATGAGCCTGTCCGGCTTGTATAACGTCGGTCACGACGTCGGCGGCTTCTCGGGCGATAAACCCGACGCGGAGCTGTTTGTGCGCTGGGTACAGAATGGCGTCATGCATCCGCGCTTCACCATTCATTCGTGGAATGACGATCACACCGTGAATGAGCCGTGGATGTATCCTTCGGTCACGCCCGCGATTCGGGCGGCCATCGCGCTGCGCTATCGCCTGCTGCCGTATCTCTACACGCTGCTGTGGCAGGCGCATGCGGACGATGAACCGATGCTGCGCCCGACGTTCCTCGATCATGAACACGATGCCCAGACCTTTGCTGAGTGTGATGAATTCCTGCTCGGCCGCGACCTGCTGGTCGCCAGCGTAGTGGAACCCGGCCAGCGTGAACGCCGCCTGTGGCTGCCCGACAACCAGACAGGCTGGTATGATTTCGCCACGCAGCAGTGGTATAGCGGGGGTCAGTGGATCACCTTACCTGCTCCCCTGGAAACGCAGCCGCTGCTGGTGCGCGCAGGTGCGGCACTGCCACTCAGCGAGCGAATTGCTCACGTCGAGGCCGCCGCAGACGATCGTCGCACGCTGCAGCTTTACCCGTTGCAGGGCAAAGGCGTTAGCCACGGCGAACTGTTCGAAGATGATGGCGAGTCCTGGGGCTATCAGCAGGGCAATGCGCTGTGGCTGCAGTGGGAAATGCGCTGCGAAGCCACAGCCATTCACCTTACGTTGCGGCGCAAGGGTGATTATCAGCCGGCATGGCAAACGTTGCAGATTGCCCTGCCCGCCGGTGAACAGCGTGCGCTGTTTATCGACGGTGTTGCCGCAGACGCTGCGTCAGCCGACGTGACGCTGGCGCAGATTTCCCGCAGCTGATAAACCACAAGAGCGCACCGATGTCGGGTGCGCCTGATTAACTTCAGCCCGTTCTTCTATCCCTCAGCGGCTTACACCAACACGCTATCTGCCCGTTTTCTGTCCCGACGTTATCCCGCGAATAAGTCTATCCGGTTTAATACGCTTATTTCACCGCCCTG
This sequence comes from gamma proteobacterium symbiont of Axiagastus rosmarus, assembly GCF_059730925.1. NCBI lineage: Bacteria > Pseudomonadati > Pseudomonadota > Gammaproteobacteria > gamma proteobacterium symbiont of Axiagastus rosmarus. The sequence goes on along the minus strand of NZ_AP035925.1, from coordinate 1,799,772 downwards.
CTCACCCGATTAATCCTGGTTGCTTACTAATATAATAGCTGCGCTTAATGCAGGCATAAGCGTTTACTGCTGAGGCGATTGCGTAAAACATGACGACGCACTGGCTAAGCCATCGCAATAATATGCCTCAACACGGAAACGCCGCGGTTTAAGCAATATTCAACTGTGGCGCGCTATTAGTCATTAAGACGACATTAATCGGGTAATTCCCGACTTCTTAAAGGGCCTCTGTGATGAAAAGATTGCTGTTACCGATGATAGCTTTACTTGCCAGCCACGCCACCCTTGCCGCCGACGGTCAAATCACTTTCGTCGGCGCGATCGTTGAACCCTCCTGTGATTATGCCGTGACGCGCAGCGTCTCGCTGAACTGCACGCGCGAAGGGATTAAAAAGAGCGAAACCCTGCAGGTTAATGGTGCCGCGCGTGAATTACCTTACGCGCTGGGCACCGCGCGCATTACCCGGGAGCGTGGTTTGACTTTTCTGCAGGTTGAATATAATTGATGGTTTTAAGTCTGATTTACTCAGCTGCTCATTATCGTAGTCATTATCACTGCCTGGCAAAGGAATGCTTTATAAAATAGAGTTTCTCTTAACCCATCCAGGCATTTCACTTCCAAAATAACAGGCATCTGATTAATCTGGCATCCAACGCTTCAGTCTGCAGATATTTTTAACTGCATGATGAGGGATATAAGCATCATTTGCGACTTCATGATTTTATATAAAAATAGCGCCTGTACGGTGCCGCCGGAAGCGCCCCGTCTGATGGCCGCGGCCGGGTATTCAGCTCACGCGCCTGATCGCCCATAGCACATTGACTTCTTTCGTGGCGCAGGTACATTTTACGCCATGAAAACCTTTCTGATTATTGTCCCGGATGGCGGCATGCTGTTCGAAGCGGCGGGTATCGCCGACATCCTGATGCACGCCAACCTGCACCTGCCGGTGGGCGTGGCTGGCGCACGCTATCGCATCAGCATTGCGACCACGCAGCCGCACCAGGTGATCCACGGCCAGTCTGGCCTCAATCTGCTCGCCGACCTCAAACTGGCTGAACTCGATCCGCGCGAACGCTGGGACACCATCATGATTACCGGCCGCGGTGATAACCCCGAAGAACGCAACATGGTGGTGGACTGGATTAAGCTGGCTGCCCCGCAGGCGCGCCGCGTGGTGTCGATTTGCGGGGCGGCAATGCTGCTGGCGGAAGCGGGATTGCTGGATGGCCGGCGCGCCACCAGCCACTGGCGTCTGCTGGACACGCTGCAGGCCAGCTATCCGCGCGTGCAGGTTGAAGGCGGCCCGCTGTATATTCAGGACGGCCCAATCTGGACCTCCGGCGGCGTCAGCTCCGGCTTCGATCTGACGCTGGCGCTGGTAGAGGAAGATTTTGGTTTCAGCGTGGCGCGCGACATCGCGCAGGATATGGTGATGTATCTGCGTCGTCCCGGCGGCCAGATGCAGTTCAGCCGCTTTCACCTGCAGTCCGTCAGCGAGTCGGGGCCGATTGCTCAGCTGCAGAGCTGGATCGCCGCCCATCTGGCGGAAGACCTGTCGGTGGAGAAACTCGCAGCCCAGGTGGCGATGAGCCCGCGTAACTTTACCCGCGTGTTCAGCCGTGAAACCGGCGTTTCACCGGCGCGCTATGTGGCAGAAGCGCGGCTGGCGGCGGCGCGCGAACGGCTGGAGCAGACGCGCGAGACGCTGGAACGCATCGCCATCGCTACCGGCTTTGGCAGCAGCATCAATCTGCGGCGCAGTTTCGAGCGCCAGCTGCATCTCACGCCCAACGAATATCGCCAGCGCTTTCACAGCCGCAAAATGGCGTAAAGTGTTCCTTTTTTGTCGTTTACGCCAGTGCGCGCCAGGCCTACAGTGACTGCAGTAACTTCACTAAGGAGTCAGTCATGATCAAGGTAGGCATTAACGGTTTTGGCCGTATCGGACGTAACGTATTCCGCGCCGCGCTGGGCAGCAGCGACATCGATATTGTGGCGATTAACGATCTCACCGACAGCAAAACGCTGGCGCATCTGCTGAAGCACGACTCCCTGCTGGGTCGGCTGCCAGCCGAAGTCAGCGCTGGCGACGGCGAGCTGCGCATTGATGGCAAACCAGTGCGGGTGTTCAGCGAGCGCGATCCGGCCAATATTCGCTGGCGTGACGTGGGCGTGGATATCGTCATCGAAGCCACCGGCTTTTTTACCGAGCGTGACAAGGCCGCGGTGCATATCACGCACGGCGGCGCCAAACGCGTGATCATCTCTGCGCCGGGCAAGAATGATGATTTGACGATTGTGATGGGCGTCAACGACCAGCGCTACGATCCGCAACAGCACTTTGTGGTGAGTAACGGCAGCTGCACCACTAACGGCCTGGCACCGGCCGCGCAGGTGCTGCATCAGGCGTTTGGTATTGAGCACGGTCTGATGAACACCACCCATGCCTATACCAACAGCCAGGCGCTGCATGACCAGCCAGAGAAAGATCTGCGCGGCGCGCGTGCGGCGGCGCTGTCGATTGTGCCGTACTCCAGCGGCGCAGCTAAAGCGCTCGGCCGGGTGATTCCGGAACTGGAAGGCCGCTTAACCGGTTACTCGCTGCGCGTGCCGGTGCCGGTGGTCTCGGTGGTGGATCTGACGGTAACGCTGAAACGCGACGTGACGGCCGAAGAGGTGAATGACGCCTTTAAAGCCGCTGCTGCTGCGGGTCCGCTGCAGGGTATCCTCGGCTACAGCGATGAGCCGCTGGTCTCCAGCGATTATCAGGGCGATGCGCGCTCATCGATTATCGACGGCTTATCGACGCTGGTGATTGGTGGCAACCTGGTGAAGATCCTTGCCTGGTACGATAACGAATGGGGCTTCTCCAACCGTCTGGTTGACCTCGCGCGCCTGATGGCACAGCGCGGTCTGTAATCTCCCCGGCGGCGTGCGCCCGACCTGCGCACGCCGCGCTAATGCGCCAGATAGAAAATCAGATGCATTCCCGGTGCCTGCTCAATTTGCAGCGAGGTAAAGGTATATGTCTGCATCCTGCCTTCGACATCAATCAGGGTTTTATTGCCCGCGCCGATTTTCCCCACATCATGGTCATTCCACAGCGTGCGAAACCCGGCGCTGCGCGCCAGCAAATCCTCGATCACCACTTCGAATTCCTGCGCCTGATTGCTGGCGGCATAACCGGCGCGAAACGCCGACAGCGTATGGCGCGCCGCCTCTTCCCAGCCATGAATGCGCTGCTGGTAGGCTTCACTGATGAACATCAGCTTGAGCGAGTTGCGATCCGCCGGTGGCAGGGCCGCCCAGTCGACAATCAGCGACTGCGCCGCCGGATTCCAGTAGACAATATCCATGTTGGCGCGGCGCACAAATGCCGGATGCGGGTCCAGCGCATCCACCATCGCCCTCACTTCAGGCGGCAACTCATGACTGAAGGGTTGCGAGTGTGCGTTACCAAACACCAGCGCTTCAAGATACTCCTGCTCGGTAACCGAGAGATGTAGCACTTTGCCGATGCGCTGCAGCGCGGCGGGCGAAATACTGATGTCGCGACCCTGCTCGAGCCAGGTGTACCAGCTGACGCTAACCGCCGCCAGTTGTGCCACTTCTTCGCGCCGCAGTCCGCTGACGCGCCGGTTTTGCCGGCTGAAGCCATAGATCTGCGGATCAATACGCGCGCGCTGGCGGGTAAGGAAGTTTTTCACATCTTCACCACGCGATTTGACGGTCTGGGTATGACCTGTAGTCATAGGATAAACCACCCCATTTTTCACTGACTGATTGACATTTACTATCACCGGACAGAGTAAGGTATCTCAGCGGAGTAAAGCAAAGTATGTCAGCAGATTCAGTTTCCGCCGGACGGCAAGCAGTCCGGCACACCCGGGTGAGCCTGATCACCATGCTCACCGGCATGGTGACCCTGATTGTGGTAATGGGTATCGGCCGCTTTTCACTCACGCCACAGATCCCGCTGATGATCGCCAACGGTCACCTGACCCTCTCCAGCGCTGGTGTGCTGGCGGCGATGAATTACATCGGCTACCTGCTGGGTGCACTGCACGTGAGCCGCATCACCGCCCATCACGCGCGCTACCTGAAGGCCGGTTTGCTGGCCACCGCGCTGGTGACTCTGCTCTCCGGCTTTAGTCATGCCTGGGTACTGCAGTGCCTGTTCCGTGTGGTGGCGGGTATCGGTGGTGCCTGGGCCCTGATTATCGTCACCTCCTGGACGCAGATGGTGCTGGCACAGCAGCAGGCCCCGCGCATGTCCGCCGCGGTATTTGCCGGCCCGGGGGCCGGCATCACCCTGAGCGGCGTGCTGGCGTGGCTTATCACCCGGTTACACCTGAATGACGATCGCGCCTGGCAATGCTATGGCGTGGTCGCGCTGGCTGGCGTGCTGCTGGTGTGGCGCGCGCTGCCCGCGTCGCTCCCCGCCCGGCAGCGGGAAAGTGCGCCGGCGGCACCGGGTAGTGCGGTAAAACGGCTATGGCTGGCCTATACGCTGGCCGGTTTCGGCTACATTTTGCCCGCGACGTTTCTGTCACAAATGGCGCACAGCCTGTTTGCGCAGGGTCAGCTGGCAGCGCTTTTCTGGCCGCTGTTTGGACTCTGCGCAGTGGCTGGTGTGGTGCTGATTATGCTGTTTTCAGCGCGCCTGAATACGCGCCTCAGCCTGGCGTGGGTTATGGTCCTGCAGGGGTTGGGCGTGGCCAGCGGCGTGCTCATCCCGGGCGTGAGCGGGCTGCTGATCTCAACGGTGATAGTCGGGCTGGGGTTTCTTTCGATTATGCAGCTGTCGATGCAGCTGGCGCGCGCCGTCTCCAATATCAGCGTGGCAAAAACCGTGGCGATATTGACGTCAGGCTATGCCACTGGTCAGCTAATCGGGCCGCTGATCTCCGCCGCCAGCGTGCAGATTTTTGCTTCCCTGCACCCCGCGCTGCTGCTGGCCGCTGGCGGACTGGTGCTGGGCGGGCTGCTGGTGCTGCGCATCTGCCCGCACTGACGCGCTTACTTCAGTGCCATCGCCTGCTTAAGCGTGAAGAACAGGTCGGTCTGATCGGTCAGGCCGACCACATTCGCCGCGTGCGGACCGTAGGCCGCGATGCGCAACTGGGTGCCGGTGTGCTCCTGGGAATCCTCTTCCGAGTTACCGTAGCTGATGGTCATCACTGCGCCATCTTTGGTGTTGAGCGCCTGAGTCAGACCCGGCGCTTTGGTGCCGTTTTCAACGATCTGGCTGCTGTGCGCGTGATCGGCGGTGACCACCACCAGCGTATCGCCGTGCTCGCGCGCATACGTCAGCGCCACCTGCACCGCCTCATCTAAATCGACGGTTTCACCAATCTGACCGCACGGGTTAGCAGCGTGATCCTGCTTATCAATCGACGCGCCCTCCACCTGCAGGAAGAAGCCATGACTGTTGTGGCTGAGCAGGTCGATGGCTTTTTGCGTCATCTGCGCCAGGGTTGGCATTGATGCCGGGCGGTCTTTGTTGACCTCACAGGTCACCACCGGTTTATCCAGATTGCCATGATAGCTGGCTTTTGGCCCCTGCCAGCGCACCGGCATGTTGCCCTCCGAGAACAGCCCCAGCAGTGGCGTCTGTTGATTCGCCTGCTGTACCGCATTCAGCGCGGCGAGATTATCGACCAGCTGGAATCCCCGTACTTCGGCCTGCTCGCGCAGGGTTTTGCCCTGATAATCACCCGCTTTAGCCCGCTCAGCGAAAGATTTGGCACCGCCGCCCAGCGTGACGTCGGGTCGGGTTTGCAGCAGCTGCTCGCTGATCGATCCTTTCCCGCCCTGCTCCAGCGCGTTACCCGGACACAGCTCAGTGGTTTTTTCCGGGCCGTAGCATTTGCGCGAGGTGACGTGCGCCATCAGCGCGGCCGGCGTGGCATCCTGCAGTTCTGCGGTCGAGACGTTGCCGGTGGCTTTGCCTGCTGCTTTCGCCAGCTCCAGCAGCGTAACCTGATCTGTGCCGTTGACATCGACACCAATCGCGCCGTTATAGGTTTTCGTGCCGGTGGCCCAGGCGGTGGCCGACGCGGCAGAATCCGTTACGTAGTTTGGCTTATGCGTTTTCTTGTCCAGCGAGTAATGGGTGTACTGGCCGGTGAGCGGCAGCGCATCAATACCGGGAAAGAAGCCGCCGGCCCCCATTGCCTGATTGCGTGCCGCGGTGATTTCGGAATCGCCCATGCCATCGCCAATCAGCAGGATGACATTCTTCGCCGTGCTATTGCTCAATGAGGCTTTCAGCGCCTCGGTCTGGTCGCCGCTCAGGCGACGCGCGCCGCCGTGCTGGGTAATATCGCCAATGGCGGCGCGTTGATAGCTGGCGCTCTCTGCCAGCGCGGACATGGTGGTGAGTGAAGCCAGCAGAGAGAGGGTGAAAAGAGGTAAGCGTTTCATTTATCAGCATCCTTATCCGTAGATATAACCAAATGTTTCCGCCGACAAGTCTGCGACAGTGCGGTGACACTTTTGTGTCAGTTAAGGAATGTTTTGATGACAAAAGCAGCAAAGTGGAGAGGCTTAAGGCAATCTGCGCAGAGGTTAAGCGAATAGAAAAAAAGGAGAAAATAGCCCTTGACCCTTATCGCTGAACTCCCTATAGTAGCGCCCCGTTGACCCAGTGCGGTTAACAAAAAAATGTGGTGAGGTGTCCGAGTGGCTGAAGGAGCACGCCTGGAAAGTGTGTATACGGCAACGTATCGGGGGTTCGAATCCCCCCCTCACCGCCATCATTTATATAAAAGTGCCCAGTTAATAGCTGGGCATTTTTATTTGTATATTCTCCAGACGTGGGGGGATGAGAATCCCCGATTGGGGGTTCGACAACTGGCGCATGCCAGTTGGACAGCGGAGCCTGCGACGCTGCCCGCAGGGTGAGCGAAGTGACAAAACGGCAGGATAGCCGTTTTGCATGGCTGCAAGCCACCCGAAGGGCGAGGCACAGGGATGTGCCGAGTGATATCAATCCCCCCTCATCGCCATCATTGCTCTGATGCCTCTTTGCAAAAGTGCTTATCGGTAAGGCTGCCGTTTTTCTACGGCTTCCACGAAACCGATATTTCCGATTCGTATTCAGGGATTGTAAGGCTGAGCTTCTGCCAGGCTATTTCCCTCACTGATTCGGCTTCGTGTAACCAGCACAGCAGAAAGCGCACTTTCGACTTGATGCTGCCGAGGTTGTGGCGCAGGCCACAGCACACGTAATTCACACTTTTGGCGATGGTTCGAATGTACTTCTCGCCGGTATCGAAATTAGTCGCCAGCCAGGGAACGCCACGAATCGCCAGCTTCACCTCTTCCATGCTTGACTCTTCAGGTTAGTTCATAAACTCGCGCGCCTACAGAATCACCCCGCTCTTGCGATTCATCATCGCCTGACACGCTTTAATAGCCGTCATCATGGCGAATTGTGCGGGTCTTAGCGCTACCTCGCCCATCGTTTGAGCTGCGGTAGCGTTTATTGGCGGCGGTGAACAGAGGAGCAAGCTTAGCGGGACTCCATCTTAAGCATGTAATCTGGCGCGAGGTATAACCAAGCGCCATCTTGCTGAGCAATGCCAGTGAAGCCGTTCACGATTTCCGGCTGCGACCTATTCATCAGGTCAGAATTTGTTTCGTTGTACCTGATGGTTACGGTAATACGGAAGGTATCTGACATATTAGCCTTACTAAAAAACCGCCCGAGGCGGTCAGTCGAAAATTTTGTCCATCTGCTTGGCCAGCGCTCTGTTAAATAGCTCTTTTGATACCGTCATTAGCGTGCCCATGCTGGCATCTTTAAAGCCGGTCTTAAGGGTTGACCAAACCTCTTTATTTCTTAATGCGTCGATAAAATCATGCCCTGTGGCTGTAAGCCTGAGTGGCATTACCGCCCAGTGAGTTTGTCCATCCAGAGATTGAATGGCCCCAAACCCGCGTTCGCCATCGCTCCTGACGATTAGCCCTCTGTCCTCAAGCAAGCGCATATGGAATATGAAAGCGTCTGTATCACAGTTATACCCTTGGTCATTTAAATGCATGATATCGGTGTCTGGGGTTTCAGATGATTCAAAAGCTTCTAGTAATCCCTTCAGATAGTCTTGGTCAATCTTCATTATTATCTCCTATTTCTTCAGAGCTAATTTAACATCATTTCAAGCATTGCTATTTGATGTACTTCTGGAATTCATCACAGGGCGTCCTCGCAAATGCACCCTGCGATGAACACTTCACAACGCTATTATCGATTTTCTGGATATCCACACCATCCTGCTGCTTGATGATATTGAGCTGGACGCTGTAAGCATTTTGCTTGTCAAGGACGTTAACATCTTTCTGGTCGTCACACTTGAAGTCACCCTGCTGTGAGAGTGCAACCGCCTAAAGATAGTTGTCCGTGCTGAATAGAACATACTTCACGACTTTGTTCTTATCACTGATCTTAACACCAACAGCCCCGGTCACGTCGTTCTGGTAAAGGTCGTAAACGACTCCATTTCGGGAGCAGATGAGGACAACAGGCATGCTACTGCTAAATTACTTTCCTCATGACTACCTATCCCTAATATAGGGCCGGGCAAAGGAATCGAACCCCTGACGTACTGCTTTCAAGCCAGCCATTTTGCCACTGAACTAGACCGGTGTAAGAAAAAGGCACCGCTGGAGCAGTGCCTTTTTCTTACACCGGTACGAATCAAGATAATTTGCAGTATTTATCCATACCTTTTTTTGCAGCTTCGAGAGCCAGTACCACAGCTGCTGGCAGACCTATTAGCTGAAGGGCTTTGGCTATTTCTAACCCTGCTTCAACTTTGTTTTTGTACTCATTTTGATAAACCTGGCAGTCAACATGCAACTTGGGCTTCCCATAAAGATTATTATCTTCAAGAACAAAACCCTTCAATTCATCAAGTTGCTCTTCAGATATCTCTTCATTAATTTTAAGCTCCAGAGGCGTAAACCATTTAGTAACTCAGCGTTACCATATGAGCTTATGATGTGGATATTTAAAAACAACCTACAGAGCCTAAATCGGAATTCCCTCAATAAAAAAGCGCCTTTGGTTGGTGACCCTGGCGCTTTTAATCACTCATTTTAAACGGAACTTGTTGCTGCTCTCACCCTTACAACAACAGAGCGCAACTTCAACTGTTAGAAATCATATCCCCTACTTCCTGTTTGATGCCACAATCCATCACAAATCTGCCCACCAACTCTACACACTCACCGCTTTTGTGCCACAGGACGCATAATCGAAAGATCCCCTTTCGCTGCAATATCGCGTGGGCAGCGGACCGTGTACTCTTACCGGAAATTCTGCAGGGTATCCTTTTCATCCACTGATGATGTCTTTGAATTAAGAGGGAATGCGCGATGACCAGACTGAAAAAGCACCGGCCATGTTCCGGCCACTCTTTTCGCTGTTTAATGAGACGGACGAACCATTACCTGACGGGAGAGCGTTAACATGGCCGTACAGTCAAACGTATCCCATATTCTTACCGAACTCGCCCACAACGCCCGGCAGATAGACGAGAGCCAGGCGCAGGCATTGATTGCACAAATTCGCAGTGCCAAACACATTTTCCTGCAGGGTGCCGGGCGCAGCGGCATTGCTATCCGCGCGTTCGCTAACCGTCTGTTGCATTTGGGTTTCTCTGTCAGCATGGTCGGTGAAATCTCGTCACCCCACTCCAGACCTGGCGATTTATTGATTATTGGTTCTGGCAGTGGCGAAACCGCGAGCCTGAAAGCGCTGGCGCTGAACGCCGTTGAGCGCGGTGTCGATGTGGCGCTGATTACCCTGAAAGCAGATTCAGGCATCGGCAGACTGGCCAAATGCGTGTTGGTATTACCCGGCAACGTTAAAACCGATAACGCACGTAGCGCCGGACGATTCTCGCAGCCAATGGGCTCGGCCTTTGAGCAGCTTTGCTTCATTACCTGTGACGCCATGGTGCTTGAAATCATGCATCAGTGCGGTGAAACCAGCGAGAGCATGTTCAGCCGCCATGCGGATTTCGAATAACAGCATAACGCATTCCCGAACGTCGCTGATTTATACGCGGCAAATCTGACACCAAAACCCTGTGTGCTGACACGGTGTCGCCGCTGATACGGGTGTGCAGGTTAGATAATTTATTCTGTTTATATTTAAGCGTAATTGATTTCCCTGGTGCCGGACTCAGTTATTGATGTGGATAAGGCCACGCATGATCGAGGCCGGTTGATGACAGGATGCCCGTGACGGCCAGCCAGGCGATCACCAGCGCGAAGACAATAATTGCTGTAATTTCAATTGATTTAATCAAATGACGCTTAGCCATAAATACCCCTTCTCAGTTCAGGTGTTTGTGCACGCTTCTCTGAAGATAAGATGTTACCGGTAAAGCGCAAGCGTTGATCATATCATGAAACATAAAGCACAGCTTATTGATTATTTGCGGCGCGAAAATTTAGCATAGCCGATTGCCCGTCTGCTGGCGTCCTGGTGCATCAGGGTTTTTCGTGGGGTGAGTGATGTGATCATTTAGACGCTGCGAGCACCGGGCTAAGCGCATCCGTTGCCGCTAACCCATTTTTGTGACGCACAATATCCGCCATGATTGCCAGCGCGATTTCCGCCGGGGTTTTGCTGCCGATATCCAGCCCAACCGGTGCGTGAATGCGCTGCAACTGCGCCGGCGTCAGCTCCGCAATCGCGCTCAGGCGCGCTTTGCGTTTTGCGCTGTTGCGCTGCGAGCCCATCGCACCGAGATAAAACGCCGGCAGATTGACCGCTTCCATCATGGTGAGATCGTCAATACGCGCATCATGGGTCAGCGAGAGGATCGCCGTAGCGGCATGACAGCCCTCGCGTTCCAGATACACTGCCGGAAACTGCTGCACCAGCTTGACGTCCGGCGCCAGTTCGGCCGCCATATTACTCAGCACCTCTTCACGGTGTTCACAGACGATGGTTTCAAATCCCAGTGCCAGCGCGAAGTTGGCACAGTAAACGGCGACGCTGGAGAGTCCGGCAAGGATCAGGCGCGGCGCGGCACTCAGGGTCAGAACGATTTCACCGTCAGTGACCTGGGTGCGGGTGCGGTGGGTATAAGGCGCCGGTTCGAGGGCGTGACACGGCTGCGGCAGCGTCAGGCGTTTGGTGATGGCACGCGCGCCGGTCAGCGCATCCTCCAGCTGCCGTAAGTAGCGCAGCGTGGCGGCACCGGCAGGCAACCGTTCGACCAGAATATCCAGTACGCCGCCGCACGGCAGCGCGCGGTCAGGCGTGTCGCCCCCCTCGCCGTAGCGCACCAGTTGACTGGCGGCAGAGAACGCCTGCTGCTGAACGCGGGTGATAAAATTCTCCTCGACGCAGCCGCCGGAAAGGGAACCGCTGTAGCGCCCATCGGCGCGAATCACCATCATCGCGCCCGGCGGGCGCGGCGATGATCCGTACGTGCTGAGCACGGTACACAGCCACACCGGCTGCGCTTCCGCCCACTGCTGCGCCATCCTTACCACCTGCACATCAAGAGAGTGCATGACTTTCTCCGCTCATCGTTTCCGCCCTTTTTCTTCCCGTAAGCATAGCAATGAAAAACCCGGCCGCAGCCGGGTTGAGATTAGCTATTTTTTCAAGGTTAACTGTAAGCATGCAGCGTGCGCTGGCACAGTGCCGAGCGAACGCAGTCGTCTTTACCGAAACGCACCACGCCAATCATCTCATCCTCTTCGAAGCGCGCCAGCGCATCGGCAAGGCCAGATTTGACGCTGGCGGGCAGGTCGCACTGGGTAATATCACCGTTGACAATGACGGTGACATTTTCGCCCAGGCGGGTCAGGAACATCTTCATCTGCGCAGCGGTGACGTTTTGCGCCTCATCCAGAATCACCACCGCATTCTCAAAGGTACGTCCGCGCATATAAGCGAAGGGCGCAATCTCTACCTTGGCGATTTCGGGTCGCAGGCAGTACTGCATAAAGGAAGCGCCGAGACGTTTAACCAGAACGTCGTAAACCGGTCGGAAATAGGGAGCGAATTTCTCGGAGATGTCTCCTGGCAGGAAACCGAGATCTTCATCCGCCTGTAAAACCGGGCGCGTCACAATGATCCTTTCGATGTCCTTATTGATCAGGGCCTCGGCTGCTTTCGCAGCGCTGATCCAGGTTTTACCGCAGCCGGCTTCACCGGTCGCGAATATCAGCTGTTTCGTTTCTATGGCGTTAAGATAGTGCGCCTGAGCATCGTTTCTGGCCTCAATTGGTGACCGGTCACGCACATCGCGCGCCATGCCAATTGCATCCAGCCCACCCATCTGCACCAGCGAAGTGACCGATTCTTCTTCACGCTGACGATGACTGCGAGAGTCACTGCGAAGCACTCGGCGGGCTTCACGACGCGCTTTGATCACTGCTTTCTGTCTTCCCATAGTGGCACCTTACAGTTGGTTTCATTTATCGCGGCGGATCACCCGCGGCGATGATTTGAACGCTTTAGAGGTTTTGTTGGCTTCCTTGTAAGCCGTATCGAGCCAGTGAGAAAAGTGTGCAACAACGCCGAAACGCTGCCGCGCACCGGTAAACATCGGAAAAGAATTCGAAGGCGATAAAAGAAAAGTGAAGAGGATTCTCACGCGGGAGGCAATCCCCCGCAGCGTACTGCGCTAGCTGAAGTGTATTTAACTGTCCGTATAAGGACCGGGCCATGCGCGAACTCCAGTGGACTTAGCCACACAACTGACGACGCTATGACTAAAGTTCATCATATTTCCGCCGATTTGCAACACTATTTTTACTTTACGGCAAAGAAAACCCGCGTGGCGCTGCCTTAGTCCGGTGCGCTTAAATTAAATTAATAATAATATTCAGTAAGATAGGTAATTCAGCACTTAACAAACTGTTTCAGAAAATTCGGACATCACAGCGAGACAGGAGAAATTTAAGGCGGGCTTAGCAGCAGCGCCTGGCACCGCGAACGGCGGACAAGCGCTGTACATTAATTAATCAGGCTTCGAGCAACGGCTGCCCCAGATAATGATTTTTGTCCGCCACGCCGGGCAAAACAAAAAAGTATCCGCCGCCGATGGGACGAATATATTCTTCCAGCGCTTCGCCGTTCAGTCGTTTCTGCACGGTAATAAAGCCTTTGCTTAAATCATGCTGATAACAGACGAACAGCAGCCCCATATCCAGCTGCCCTGCCCCGGTAATCCCCGAGGAATAGCTGTAGCCGCGCCGCAGCATCAGGCTGCTGTCGGTTTGTGGGGTGCGCGGATTGGCGAGCCGGATATGCGCATCCAGCGCGATAATCTCGCCGTCCGGATCGCGGGCGTAATCCGGCACGTCGTGCTCGTGCTGCATCCCCAGCGGCGCGCCGGACAACTTCTCACGTCCAAAAATGGTCTGCTGCTCGCCCAGCGGCGTGCGGTCCCACATTTCAACGTGAAAACGGATGATGCGCACCGCCTGATAGCTGCCGCCGTGCGTCCACGCCGGTTCCTGCTGTTCCGGTGTCACCCACAGCAGCTGGTCCATCAACTGCGCATTATGCGTATCCGGATTGGCGGTGCCATCCTTGAAACCCAGCAGGTTAATCGGCGTTTCGCGCCCTTTGCTGCGTGCAGCGTGATCGGCGATAAAGCCGTCGCGCCGCCAGCGCACCGCCAGCAGATCCGGCGTGTGCTTAATGATATCGCGCAGCGCGTGAATCACCGTATCCTGAGTATTGGCGCAGATCTGAATCAGCAGGTCGCCATGACACTGTGCGGCGTCGAGCGAATCGTTGGGAAAGCGTGTCATCGTCTGCAGCTGGCTGGGCTTGTGCGCGGCCAGCCCGAAGCGCTCGTCGAACAGTGAATGCCCCACCGACAGCGTCAGGGTCAGGTTATCGGGCGCAATGTCCGCACCCAGGATGCCGGAGTCGAGCGGCGGCAACTGCGGATTGGGCACCGCCGGCGCCGGTCCGCCCTGGGTGAGAAAGGCAAAGCGCTGCGTCAGCAGCCGCAGCAGGCGTTCCAGTTCGGCTTTATCACTGGCCAGCACATCAAACGCCACCAGCATCATAGATGCCTGCTGCGGCGTCAGGATGCCGGCCTGATGAGCGCCGTAAAATGGTTGCGCCTGCTGGCGCGCGTCGGGTGCAACCGTGCCGGGTGAGAAACTCTCTGCCGCGCTGGCGGCATGGAACGGACAGCTGCCGCCCAGTGCCGCCGCGCCACCCAGCATGCCTAATCCCTGTAACAGACGACGACGCGACGGTTGCGCCGCGTCATTTTTTTTACTCATGATTAATCAAGACCTAAAGTGCCGCGCAGCAGGGAGAGATCTTCCGCCAGCGTGGTGATGGGCCCTTTCAGCGCATTACGGTCGCTGGTGGTCAGCTTTTCATAGGAGGCAAAACCGTCTTTGGTGCGGTATTTGCTGAGAATGCCATCCACCTTCTTAAAGTTCGCGTCCACTTTCGCCAGCAGCTGCGGATTGGCTTTTTGCAGCAGAGGACGCAGCAGATCAACGATTTTCTGTGCGCCGTCGATGTTGGCCTGAAAATCGGACAGATCGGTACGGCTGTAGCGATCTTCCTCACCGGAGATTTTGCTGGACGCCACCTCTTCAATCAGACCTGCCGCGCCACCGACCACTTTCGCCGGCGGGAAGGCCAGCTCGCTGACGCGGGTTTGCAGATCCTGCACATCCTTATACAGCTGGTCAGCGAACGCGTCCGCGCCTTTGGTGGTGTTGTCGGCGAACAGCAGTTTTTCCAGCCGGTGGAAGCCGGTAAATTTCGGGTCTTCCGCTTTTTTCTCGAAGTCATCTTCACGCGCGTCAATACTGCCGTCGAGGTCGGAGAACAGTTCAGCAATCGGCTCGATGCGCTCATAGTGCACGCGCGTCGGCGCATACAGCGCTTTGGCTTTTTCCACGTCACCGGCTTTTACCGCGTCGGTAAAGGCTTTGGTGCCGGCCACCAGCGCGCTCACCTCGCCCATCACGTAGACTTTGTAATCGGCAATCGGCCCGACCAGCTGCAGCACATCTGGCTTGCCGCTGCTGGCGGTTTGGCTGTCACCGCTGACCACCAGCTTGCCTTTCGGATTGGTGAGCAGGCCGCAGGTCATGTCATATTCACCCGCTTCCAGGTTGGCGGTGAGCTTCTGGCTGAAACCGGGCGCGATGTTTTCGCGCTCTTCCACCACCATCACGCCTTTGAGGATTTCCCACTCCAGCGCTTTCTGGCTATTGTTTTTGATGATGAACTGGGTTTTACCGGCCTGCACATTGAGCGACATCGGCTCGCACTGCTTGTCAGTGACCGTCACCGTGACCTGCGGTACGGCAGCGGCAGAAGCGGCACCGGACAGCGCCAGCATGGAGAGCAACAGCGCCTTACGGCGGAAGCGAATCGTCATAGTCATATCCCTGTTACATGAAGGTACAGGCGCACGCGCGCCTGCGAAAAGTTAGCGCACCGACCGTGCGGCGCTGGGTGCCGGACGCGCCGGGAAGAAAAACAGCAGCAGCGCCGGGAGCAGATAAATCAGCCATACCGCGACTTCGCTGACGCTTGGCGCTTCCTGATAACCCAGAATGCCTTCCAGCAGCGTGCCAAAGATCGAATGGGTAGAGAGCGTGTTGCTGAAGTCAAACGCGGTCGCCTGGAAGTGGTTCCACAGTCCCGCCTCGTGGAAGGCGCGGATCGCCCCCGCTGCCAGTCCGGCCGCCACCAGCAGGATGAACAGGCTGGTCCAGCGGAAGAAGTGCGCCATGTTAAGACGCACGCCGCCGTAGTAAATCAGCATGCCCAGCACGATGGCGGTCGCCAGACCCAGCACCGCGCCAATCGGCGGCGCATAACCGACATCCTGGGTGAAGGCCGCCAGCAGAAAGAACACCGACTCCAGCCCTTCCCGCGCCACGGCGAGAAACACCATCAGCACCAGCGGCAACCCGCTGCCGCCCGGCTTCTGCAGCGCCTGATCGACGGATTTTTCCAGCGTAGCTTTGATATTGCGCGACACCTTGCGCATCCAGAACACCATTGAGGTGAGGATCACCACGGCAATTACCGCCACGATGCCCTCGAACAGTTCCTGCTGTTTCTGCGGGAACTCACCGGTGGTTTCGTTGATGAAAATCCCCAGCGCGAGGCACAGCGCTGCAGCGATAAACACGCCGGCCCACATCGCGGGGAACCACTGGCTGCGCTGGGTGCGTTTGAGATAGCTGGCAATCAGGCTGACGATGAGTGCTGCCTCGAGACCTTCGCGCAGCATAATGAGAAAGGGAACGAACATCACCAACCTCTTGAATGTTAAGGAGGGTAAACCTTAGGTAAAAATACGTAAAGTGCGAACGATATCGATTATCATTATCGCGGATGAAAATACAAGTCACCGCGCGAAATTAATTTTGCTTTTGCGGGTCAGGGTGCGATGCGGGAAAGTCAGAGCGGAGTGACAGATTAGGCGATAAATCGCGCGCAGAGGACGTGACACTAACAGTGCGGGGAGCACGGCACTCGCGCTCCCCGCTTTACTCAGGCCAACACCGTTATTTGGTGTTGTATTCCGCTTCGGCAGCAATAAAACGCTGCTGCGCTTCAGCCGACGGTTCGCGACCGGCCAGGCTCACCACCACAATCGCGATGCTGGCAAACAGGAAGCCCGGGATGATTTCATACAGATTGAGCCAGGCGTACTGCTTCCAGATCAGCACCGTGGCGGCACCGATAATCATGCCGGCCAGCGCGCCGTTGCGCGTCATGCGCTTCCAGCACACGCCGAACAGCACCACCGGACCGAATGCAGCACCAAAGCCTGCCCAGGCGTAGCTCACCAGGCCGAGCACGCGGTTCTCCGGGTTGGAGGCCAGCGCAATTGCCACCAGCGCAATCACCAGCACCATTAAACGGCCAACCCACACCAGCTCTTTCTGGCTGGCATTTTTACGCAGAAACCCTTTATACAGATCCTCAGTCAGCGCGCTCGAGCACACCAGCAACTGACAGCTCAGGGTCGACATCACCGCCGCCAGAATGGCCGACAGCAGAATACCGGCGATCCACGGGTTGAACAGAATGCGCGCCAGCTCGATAAACACGCGCTCGCCGTTTTCGCTTACGCCCGCCGCCTGCTCCGGATGGTTCTGGAAATAGGCGATACCGAAGAAGCCCACCGCAACAGCACCGGCCAGACACAGGATCATCCAGGCCATGCCGATGCGGCGCGCGGTGCGAATAGAACGGTGCGAGTCTGCGGCCATGAAGCGCGCCAGAATGTGCGGCTGGCCGAAGTAGCCAAGGCCCCAGCCGAGCAGTGAAATCACCGCCACGAAGTTGAGGCCCTTCAGCATATCGAGGTTTTCCAGGCTTTTCGCTTCAATCACCGCCAGCGAATCATCCAGTCCGCCGACGGCGATAATCACAATCACCGGCGTCAGGATAAGGGCAAAAATCATCAGGCTGGCCTGCACGGTATCGGTCCAGCTCACCGCAAGGAAGCCGCCCACCAGCGTATAAAGAATGGTTGCTGCCGCGCCGGCCCACAGTGCGGTTTCATAACTCATGCCGAAGGTGCTTTCAAACAGGCGCGCACCCGCCACGACGCCCGAGGCACAATAAATGGTGAAGAAGATCAGGATTACCAGTGCGGAGATGACGCGCAGAATTTTGCTGTGGTCTTCGAAGCGGCTGGTGAAAAAGTCCGGCAGGGTTAAGGCGTTATTGTGATGCTCGGTCTGCACGCGCAGGCGACCCGCAACAATTTTCCAGTTCAGCCACGCGCCAATCGTCAGGCCGATGGCAATCCAGCTCTCAGAGATCCCGGAGAGAAAAATCGCGCCCGGCAGTCCCATCAGCAGCCAGCCGCTCATGTCCGAGGCCCCGGCTGACAGCGCGGTCACCACGCTGCCCAGGCTGCGACCGCCCAGAATATAGTCGTCAAAGTTTTTAGTTGAGCGGTACGCGATAAAACCAATCAACACCATCCCGAGGATGTAAATGATAAATGTCACCAGCATCGGTGTACTTACTGTCATCTGTCTCTCCACTTATTATCTGATCTCTTAAGAGAAATCTTTTTTCCTGCGTTACCGGAACGGGATAACGTCAGGGCTTTACCGCATCCAGAGAAAGCGATTTCTCATAAGGCGCGGTATCCTGCCGCAAAGGTGCGACGCGCACAATGCATTTAACACAGCTGTTACCTGGGTTTCACCTGACTTTGCATTTTTCATGCTCACAGGTTGCGCCTGTTCACATTTTAAGTTGCACCTGATGTCAGCCAGGACGCGTCCTGTTGCGGTGGGTTGCAACTCTGGCGAGATTCTTGCAGCAAGTTCTGTGCCGCTTTTGCTGCGTTAACAAAAAAGCCGGTTAAAAACGTGCAACCGGGGTCACATTTAACACGGTTGCACAAAGTTGCAACATGAGTGATAGTGCAGCCCACGCTGAAGTTGATTCACACTTTGAGGACGAGGAAATCATGGGAACCACCACCACGGGGGTGAAGCTGGATGAAGCCACCCGCGATCGCATTAAACTGGCGGCGCAAAAGATTGACCGCACGCCGCACTGGCTGATCAAGCAGGCAATTTTTAACTATCTCGGCCAGCTGGAAGCGGGAGAAACGCTGGCGGAGATCCCGCTGCAGCTGAATGATGCCGTAGACGATGAGCGCGTGCCGGAAGAGAGTTTCCAGCCTTTCCTCGACTTCGCCGAACACATTTTGCCGCAGTCGGTCAGCCGCTCGGCCATCACCGCCGCGTGGCGTCGTCCGGAGACCGATGCGGTGCCGATGCTGCTGGAGCAGGCGCGTCTCCCTGCCCCGCTGGCAGAGAAAACCCACCAGCTGGCATACAGCCTGGCGGACAAGCTAAGGCACCAAAAAGGGGCAACCGGACGCGCCGGCATGGTGCAAAGCCTGCTGCAGGAGTTCTCGCTCTCGTCTCAGGAAGGCGTAGCGCTGATGTGTCTGGCGGAAGCGCTGCTGCGTATTCCTGACAAGCCCACCCGCGATGCGCTGATCCGCGATAAAATCAGCAACGGCAACTGGCAGTCCCATCTGGGCCGCAGCCCGTCGATGTTCGTCAATGCCGCCACCTGGGGCCTGCTGTTTACCGGTCGTCTGGTCTCCACGCACAATGAAGCCAACCTGTCTAAATCGCTGAACCGCATCATCGGCAAGAGCGGCGAACCGCTGATCCGCAAAGGCGTGGATATGGCGATGCGCCTGATGGGCGAACAGTTCGTCACCGGCGAAACCATCGCCGAGGCGCTGGCCAACGCGCGCAAGCTGGAAGAGAAAGGCTTCCGCTACTCGTATGACATGCTGGGCGAAGCGGCACTCACCGCCAGCGATGCCAAAGCCTATCTGATCTCCTATCAGCAGGCGATTCACGCCATTGGTAAAGCCTCCAACGGGCGCGGCATTTATGAAGGTCCGGGCATTTCCATCAAGCTGTCGGCGCTGCATCCGCGCTACAGCCGCGCGCAGTATGAGCGGGTGATGGAAGAGCTTTACCCGATCCTGAAATCGCTGACGCTGCTGGCACGCTCGTATGACATCGGCATCAACATCGATGCCGAAGAAGCCGATCGCCTGGAGCTGTCGCTCGATCTGCTGGAAAAACTCTGTTTTGAGCCGGAGCTGGAAGGCTGGAACGGCATCGGTTTCGTGATTCAGGCTTATCAGAAGCGCTGCCCGTTTGTGATTGATGCGCTGGTGGATCTGGCGCAGCGCAGCCGCCGTCGTCTGATGATCCGTCTGGTGAAAGGCGCTTACTGGGATAGCGAAATCAAGCGCGCGCAGATGGAAGGCCTCGAAGGTTATCCGGTTTACACCCGCAAGGTGTACACCGACATCTCCTACCTCGCCTGTGCGCGTAAACTGCTGGCGGTGCCTAACCTGATTTATCCGCAGTTTGCCACCCACAACGCCCACACGCTGGCGGCGATCTACCAGCTGGCGGGCAACAACTACTATCCTGGCCAGTACGAGTTCCAGTGCCTGCACGGCATGGGCGAACCGCTGTACGAGCAGGTGGTGGGCAAAGTGGCCGACGGCAAGCTGAACCGGCCGTGCCGGATTTATGCGCCGGTCGGTACCCACGAAACGCTGCTGGCCTACCTGGTGCGTCGCCTGCTGGAAAACGGCGCCAATACCTCGTTCGTCAACCGCATCGCTGACAACACGCTGCCGATTGACGAGCTGGTAGCCGACCCGGTGGCTGCGGTGGAGAAAATGGGTGTCGCAGAAGGCGCAATTGGTCTGCCGCATCCGAAGATCCCGCTGCCGCGCGATCTGTATGGCGACAAGCGTGTTAACTCTGCCGGTCTGGATCTGGCCAACGAACACCGCCTGGCGTCGCTCTCCAGCGCCCTGCTCTCCAGCGCCAGCCAGCCGTGGCAGGCTCAGCCGATCATTGATGGCGAGCTGGGTAGCGGCAGCAGCCGCGCGGTGATCAACCCGGCCACGCCGGCGGATATCGTCGGTAGCGTGCGGGAAGCCACCCCTGAAGAGGTCTCCTGTGCGCTGGATGGCGCGGTGAATGCCGGACCGATCTGGTTCGCCACGCCGCCGCAGGAGCGCGCCGCGATCCTCGAACGTGCCGCACAGACAATGGAAGACCAGATGCAGCAGCTGATTGGTTTGCTGGTGCGTGAGGCGGGTAAAACCTACAACAACGCCATTGCCGAAGTGCGCGAAGCGGTAGACTTCCTCTACTACTACGCCGGCATGGTGCGTGACGATTTCGATAACGAAACCCATCGCCCGCTCGGTCCGGTAGTGTGCATCAGCCCGTGGAACTTCCCGCTGGCGATCTTCACCGGCCAGATTGCCGCCGCCCTGGCGGCTGGCAACAGCGTGCTGGCGAAACCCGCCGAGCAGACGCCGCTGATTGCCGCGCAGGCAGTGCAGATCATGCTGGATGCCGGCGTACCGGCCGGCGTGCTGCAACTGCTGCCCGGTCAGGGCGAAACGGTGGGTGCTCAGCTGACCGGCGACGAGCGGGTGCGCGGCGTGATGTTCACCGGCTCAACGGCGGTCGCCACCCTGCTGCAGCGCAACCTCGCTGGCCGCCTCGATCCGCAGGGTCGTCCGACGCCGCTGATCGCCGAAACCGGCGGCATGAACGCCATGATCGTCGACTCTTCGGCGCTGACCGAACAGGTGGTGGTGGATATCGTGGCGTCCGCGTTTGACAGCGCCGGTCAGCGCTGCTCGGCGCTGCGTCTGCTGTGCATCCAGGACGATGTGGCTGACCACACGCTGAAGATGCTGCGTGGTGCCATGGCCGAATGCCGCATGGGCAATCCGGAGCGTCTGTCGACCGACGTCGGTCCGGTGATCGACGCTGAAGCCAAAGCCAACATCGAGCGTCATATCCAGGCGATGCGCAATAAAGGCTTTACCGTGTATCAGGCGGTGCAGGAGCATCCGCAGGACAGCAAAGAGTGGCACAGCGGCACCTTTATCAAACCGACGCTGATTGAGCTCGATCAGGTCAGCGATCTGGATAAAGAGGTGTTCGGTCCGGTGCTGCACGTGGTGCGCTTTGCGCGCAACAACCTGCCGCAGCTGATTGAGCAGATTAATGCCTCGGGATATGGCCTGACGCTCGGCGTGCATACCCGTATCGACGAAACCATTGCGCAGGTGACGGCCGGGGCGAAAGTCGGCAACCTGTACGTTAACCGTAACATGGTGGGCGCGGTGGTCGGCGTGCAGCCGTTCGGCGGCGAAGGCCTGTCGGGCACCGGTCCGAAAGCCGGCGGTCCGCTCTATCTCTACCGCCTGCTGGCACATCGTCCGGACGGTGCTCTGCGCATCACCTTTGATCGTCAGGATGCCGAACGGCCGGTGGACAGCAGCGTGCGCACTACGCTGCTGAGCGCGCATCAGGCATTGCAGAGCTGGGCACAGGATAAGCCGGAACTGCTGGCGCTATGTCAGCGTTACGATGCGCTGAGCCAGGCCGGAACCGTGCGACTGCTGCCAGGCCCGACCGGTGAGCGCAACACCTTTACGCTGCTGCCGCGCGATCGGGTGCTGTGTATCGCAGATAACCAGCAGGATGCGCTGATTCAGCTGGCGGCGGTCACCAGCGTCGGTAGCCAGGCACTGTGGCAGGATGACGAGCTGCACCGGACGCTGCGCCAGTCGCTGCCGGCTGCGGTGCAGGCGCGCATCACGCTGGCGAAAGATGTGCTGGCGGCGGAGTCTGATGCGGTGATCTATCACGGCGATGCCGATCAGCTGCGCAGCCTGTGCGAACAGATTGCCGCCCGCGAAGGCGCGATTGTGTCAGTGCAGGGCTTTGCCCGCGGCGAGACCAATCTGCTGCTGGAACGTCTGCTGATTGAGCGCTCGCTGAGCGTCAATACCGCGGCCGCCGGCGGCAACGCCAGCCTGATGACCATTGGTTAAATAAAGCAGGATCGCCATGGATGGCGTAATGGAGATCGGTGAAGGACACCGTAAGTTGCAATAAGGCCGTAGCGGCGCAATTCATTGTGCGATGAATCGCGCCGCTACGAAACGTTCCGTCGTTTTTGTACCACTTTAAACCTTACCTGCGAGCATCACGCCACCGACTTACTGCGTTTCAAACCAATCAGCGTCGGGAACACAAACAGCGACTGCCCCAGCCCACGGTTGGTCAGCGACCACACCGCCACCGAACACAGCGAACAGATGCCGACAATTGCCAGCGGATAGAAGCACGCCCACAGCAGTGCAAACCACGCCTGCTCAAACAGATGATGGCGCTGCGCAAACAGAATCGCTGACATGCCGAAGAACTCAATAAAAATGCGGTGGATAACGTAGATCTGTAGCGTGTTGCGGCCAATCCAGTTGAAGTAACGCATGCTGAAGTGCGCGTTGAGCCAGCGGCATGCCGCCACGCTCACCAGCACCGCGATGATGCACATGAACAGGCTCTTATCGAGGCCAAAAATCACGTGCAGGCCGGACAGTGCGGCCAGCGCGGCCCACGGCAGAAGGTTCTCGCGGCGCAGCTGACTCAGGCGCAACATCAGCGGGCTCCAGAACGCGCCCAGCAGGAAGAACAGGAAATACTGTGCCACGCTCTGCGGTCCCCAGTAGGGAATGATCTTCTCCACCGCCAGATAATTCAGCACCACCGCCGCCACCAGCAGCGCCACTTTGTGCTGACGGAAGATTTTGGCGCACAGGAAGTAGATCGCCAGACCGTACAGGTACCACGAGGTGCTCATCGCCAGGAAGGTCAGCTTAAGGAACTCCAGCAGCGAACCGGCGTAAGCCGCGTTGAGATTCTGCGAGATACGCTGGCCGGTGATTTCAGTCGAAATGCCGACAATCGACCACCACTGAATAAAGCCCCACAGCACGTAGAGATAGAACAGATTGGTAATGCGGCTGGTAAACACCTGTTTCCACGGCCGGTTGAGAATGCCGTTGGTGGCAAGCAGGCCGGAGACGAAGAAAAAGGCGGGCATACGCAACGGTGATAACACCGTATTAAACTGCACCCATATTTCCGCCGGAATCCAGCCGGCGCTAAGATATTTAACCGTGCCTTCAAAGCCGGGTAATACGGTGTGGTAAAGTACCACCAGCAATATGCACACCCCTTTCAGGGTATTCACCCATGCAATATCTTCTTTCCTGGCGTTATTCATATTTTTTGACTCCTGCTGCGGTGTAGGTCTTAAAGGAGAAGAATGAAGAAACAGGCAGTGAAGCCTTTATGGTTATCCAACGATTATTCAACAAGCAGCAGGGACTGACTCTAGCGAAACTCCTAAAACTTTTTCGCTGGTCCTGATATAACAATACTTTACAGTACCAGAGATAAATTGACCGCCCTGCGGGTTAGCCGTGAATAGCTGTTATTTAAGCATTCATGGCGTAATTTGACGGTGCGCCGCGCACGTAATGCCGCGCAGAAATTAAGAACATTACGCAGCGGAGTAAACCAGCATTAAATATATCGCCGGAAAATAAATTTATTAATGCGTCAAAAAGGTAAGCGCGGTATTTAATACTTTGCTAGCGGGAAAATAATTCGGGCCAGCGAACCGGCCCGGAGGGATTATTGATTGAGAAACTTGTCGAGAAATTGCCGGGTGCGTGCCTGCTGCGGATTACTGAACAGCGCTTTCGCCGGGCCCTGCTCCACAATGCGCCCCTGATCCATAAAGATGGCGCGATCGGCGACGTCGCGCGCGAAGCTCATCTCATGCGTGACGATCACCATAGTGCGTTTCTCCTGCGCCAGCGCGCGGATGGTGCTGAGCACCTCGCCCACCAGTTCAGGATCCAGCGCCGAGGTTGGCTCATCGAACAGAATCACCTGCGGACGCATCGCCAGCGCCCGGGCAATTGCGACGCGCTGCTGCTGACCGCCGGAAAGACGGCGCGGGAAACTCTCTTCCTTACCGTGCAGACCGACCTTCTCCAGCAGCGTGCGTGCGCGCGCAATGGCTTCCGCCTTCGCTTCGCCTTTGACGATCACCGGCCCTTCAATGATGTTCTCCAGCACCGAACGGTGCGGGAACAGATTGAAGTTCTGGAACACAAAGCCGACCTGCTGGCGCAGTTGCCGCACTTTATCCTTCTGCTTATGCAGGCCGAGGCTTGCGTCGATGCTGATGTCACCGACTTTGACCTGGCCGCTTTCCGGCACTTCCAGCAGATTAATACTGCGCAGCAGCGTGGTTTTGCCCGAACCGCTCGGACCGATGATCGCCACCACTTCGCCGGGAGCGACATCGAGATCGATACCGTGCAGCACCGTCTGGCCGTGAAACTGTTTCACCAGCTGACGGACTTCAATTGCACTCATCTTGCCTCCCGATCCTGACGATTGACGTGCGCTTCCAGCCGGTTTTGCAGCGCCGACAGCACCGTAGCCATCACCCAGTAAATCAGCGAAGCCGCCAGATACATGGTGAACACTTCCAGCGTGCGCGAGGTGATCAGCTGCGCCTGCCGGAACAGCTCCGGCACCTGAATGGTGGCCGCCAGCGAGGTATCTTTCACCAGGCTGATAAAGCTGTTACCGAGCGGCGGCAGCGCGGTGCGCGCCGCCTGCGGCAGAATAACGCGACGCAGCGTCTGCCACGGCGTCATGCCGATGCTGGCGGCCGCTTCCCACTGACCGCGCTCAATAGCCGCAATCGCGCCACGCAGCGATTCCGAGGCATAGGCCGCGGTGTTGAGCGACAAACCAATCATCGCCGACGGAATCGGGTCGAGCTCAATGCCAAACTGCGGCAGACCGTAGTAGATCATAAACAGCTGGGCGATCAGCGGCGTGCCGCGAAAGATCGACACATAGAAACGCGCCAGCCAGTTGACCGGCCAGAAGCGTGACAGGCGCATCAGCGCCAGCACGAAGCCGAGTATCAGGCCGAAGAACATCCCGCCGATACTCAGCTGCAGCGTGAACAGCGCGCCTTTCAGCAGAAAAGGTGCTGAATCCAGCACCAGCTGTAAACTTTCCTGCATTATTTCGTGACGTCCGCGCCGAACCACTTCTCAGACAGCTTGCTCAGCGAGCCATCTTTCTGCATGTCGGCAATCGCACCATCAATCGCTTTCAGCAGCGATTCATTGCCTTTGCGCAGCGCCACGCCCGCTTCCAGACGGGAGAACGCCGGGCCAGCTACCGCCATGGTATTGCCGGTTTTCTTCACCAGATCCAGCGCGGCTAAGCGGTCGACCAGAATGGCATCAACGCGGCCTGAACGCAGATCCTGATATTTGGTTGGGTCATCATCATAGGTACGGATATCCACGCCTTTGACGTTGTCGCGCAGCCACTGCTCATAGTTAGAACCGAGACCCACGCCGACTTTCTTGCCGGACAGATCTTCCGGTTTGGTGATGGAGCCCGCGTTCTTCTTCAGCGTCAGCGCCTGCACGCCGGAGATGGTGTACGGCGTGGAGAAGTCATACTTCTTCTTGCGCTCGTCGGAGATGGTCACCTGGTTGATCACCACGTCGATACGTTTGGAATCCAGCGAGGCCAGCATACCGTCCCATTTGGTCGGTTTGAGATCCGCTTTCACGCCGAGGTGTTTTGCCAGCTCCTGGGCAAACTCGACTTCAAAACCGGTCAGCTTGCCGTTTTCATCCTGGAAGCTGAACGGCGGATAGGTGCCTTCCAGCCCGACGCGCAGCTCACCTTTGCTCTTGACCTGCGCCAGCAAATCTTCTGCCGCAAAGCTTTTTACGTTCACGCCCGCCACCAGTGCGACCGCCATCATTCCCATCACCAGCTGGCGACGAATCGGAGAGAAAGCCATGTTTACCCCATTATTGTGATGTGTTGTGTGCTTATGGTTAATTAACGCTCATTTTGGGCGCGGCGCTTTATCTCGCAATAAAGGGTGCCGCTCCGGCATGTGCTCTTTGTAATAACCGCTGGATTATAAACCTTTTTTTGCTGCTGTCTCATACCGAAGGATGATAAGCAAATAACGCCGGTGCGCCGCCGGTATGCACAAACAGCAGCGGCCCTTCCCGGCGGAAACGGTTCTGGCTGATGCCATCGATCAGACCCGCCATCGCTTTGCCGGTGTAGACCGGGTCGAGCATAATGCCCTCCAGCCGCGCCAGCAGGCGCACCGCTTCCATGCCTTCGTCATTGGGTTCGCCGTAGCGCGGCGCAAAATAGTCATCCCACAGGGTTACCGGCGCACGCGCTTCCAGCTCCAGCTGCTGTGCCAGCGCGCTGCGAATGCGCTCCACCACCGGCAGCTGCGCCTCAACCTTGCGCGACACCGTTACGCCCACCAGCTCGCTATTCGGTAATAGCTGTTCCAGACCGACCGCCAGCCCGGCATGCGTCCCGGCACTGCCCGACGCCACCACCACCGCAGCGAAATCCACCACGCCTTCGCTTTGATGGGCGATCTCCTGCGCGCATTCGACGTAGCCGAGCGCGCCAAGCGCATTCGAGCCGCCCACCGGCACAATGTAAGGTCGGAAGCCCTGCGCTTCCAGCCGTTCCGCCTGCTCTGCCAGCTGCTGCGGTGGATTGTGCAGCGCATCAACCATCACGACCTCGACATCCATCAGGTCCAGCAGCAGGCGGTTGCCGTTGCTCAGGTAGTTGGCGGCGTCGGTGCCAATCGGGTTCTCCAGCAGCGCCACGCACTTCAGGCCCAGACGCGCCGCCACGGCTGCCGTCTGGCGCACGTGGTTGGACTGAATCGCGCCGGCGGTCAGCAGCACATCGGCGCCTTCCCGCAGCGCATCGGCAGCGAGAAACTCCAGTTTACGCAGCTTGTTACCGCCCAGCGCCACCGGCGTGACGTCATCACGTTTAATAAAGATATCGCGTCCGAGGTAATCAGACAGGCGTGGCAAATGCTCTAACGGCGTCGGTGCGCCAAGCAGTTCAAGACGGGGAAACTGGTGCAGAAGATGTAAGGACAATGCAGCCTCCATTCGGGCAATGTGCAGTTATCCCTACAGTGTTGCAGAAGATGAGAAAAGTCGCATCCGGAATTGATCGCGGCGCGCCCCGGTTGCTGGCATGCTCACCAGTAACCGGGGCTGAATCACCCTTAGCCGCGCTGCCAGCCTAAGAACTGGTCATATTTGCGCAGTGCAATACGGTAGTTATTGTTGCCCGCATCGGGCAGATCGTTTTGCAGACACTCATGCCAGCTGTTGCCCCGTAACCTTTCTGCCGGGAAATTTTTCGCTTTCAGCATGTCATCAAGACGACGCAGACGCACCACATATTCACGAATGGTACTGTGACTCATCTCGGTCTGCTCAAACAGATATTGTTTGAACGCCATGATATCGAAGTAATTCGGATGGGTATTACAAAAAATATCGCTGCAGAAACGGCACAGCGCCGTCAGTTCCGGCTGGAGTTTCATCCATACCTGATCGTCAATCATCTGGTCCATGCGTGCGATGGCCTCTTTATTGATGATCTGGCCGCGGAACACTAACGCCATACGGTCTAAAACTTTGCCACAGTGTGAACAGTTGCTTTGGCTGTGTTTGTAGTCTTTAAGGTAGCGACTTAACGGTCTGGCTTTAACTTTGGCTCCCATTGCTGAGTCCCCGGTTTTTTTATTTTTGGTTCCCCAGGAACTGAGTCTGTTAGCGCGCTCCCGTCAAACGGGCCCGCAGGCGTTTGATCGCCTGACTGTGCAACTGGCTGACGCGGGATTCCCCCACTTCCAGCACCGCGCCAATCTCTTTCAGGTTCAGTTCTTCCTGGTAGTACAGTGTGAGCACCAATTTTTCGCGTTCAGGCAACGCCTCAATCGCTTCAATCACGCGTTCACGCAGGTTTCCTTCCATTAACTGATGCAACGGGTTGGCTTCCTCATGCCCCTCCGTGACCAGTTCCGCACTGTCGCCGTGTTCTTCCCGATACTCGTCGTACGAGAAAAGCTGGCTGTTATTGGTATCCAGCAGAATCTGCCGGTACTCTTCCAGCGAAACATTCAACCGCTCAGCCACTTCCTGCTCGGTAGCCGCGCGCCCCAACGCTTGCTCTACCTGATGCATAGCGCCGGCCACCTCGCGCGCATTACGACGTACGCTACGTGGTGCCCAGTCGCGGCTGCGCAGCTCATCCAGCATTGCGCCCCGGATACGCTGCACGGCGTAGGTGGTAAAGGCGGTGCCCTGCAGCGCGTCATAGCGCTCCACGGCATTCAGTAAGCCAATACCACCGGCCTGCAGCAGATCGTCAAGCTCAACGCTGGCTGGCAAACGCACCTGCAGGCGCAGCGCTTCATGCCGCACCAGAGGAACGTAGCGCTGCCAGAGCGAATGTTTATCCATCACGCCATCGGCGGTATAGAGATCGTTCACGTTGACTACCCTGCGTTAATAAAGTTATCGGCATGATTATCCAATTCTGTAGCGGTTTCGATTGGCAGAATAGGCAGGCAAAAGCGAGGTTATTTCAAATTTGTTATGGATGGCGGTGGATCGCACCGCCATTGTGCGCAGGTTCAGCGCAGATTACGCAGCCGCTGCCTTGTGCCAGGCGGGACGGCGTCCCACAGCGCACAGGTTTTGCCCTCAAGCGCCTGATAAAAAGGGCTAATGGACTCGTCGCATTCCAGCGCGGAATTAAACAGCACCTGACCGGTTTCTGCGTCAATGCTAATCATTTTATTGATAAACAGCCGCTGCAGGTCGCTGCGCAGGAACAGGCCGTTGTCGACGCTGTTATCCGCCAGAAAGCCCTCTTCATTCTCCTGGGTGTCGATATGGCAGGCTTCCACCCACGGCCAGCTGTGGCGCTCGGTTAAGCGCGTGCCGGTAATAATGCAGGCACCATAGCGCGCTTTCACCGCCGCGCTGAACTCCGCCTGGCTGGCGCGCTGGAACACTTTCGCCTTGACGCGCCGCCCCACTTCGGTACCCGGCATCACCGCGCTGGGCATTTTCTGCTGCGGCGTGCTGAGCACCACTAAAAACTGGATCTTGCGCGACAGCGGGAAACACGGGTGCGCCTGCGGATCAAACAGCTGCCAGTACTCTTCCTCTTCGGTCTGGCGCATCAGCACCAGCTTAAAGCCGCGGCTGTTGAGCAGGTTTTGCGCCTCCGCCGAGCGGGGATCGAGCATCGCGTAGACCCGGGTTTCGCCGATCACTTTCCAGCGTCCGCTTTTACGCGCTTCATCGTTACGACGAAAATAGAGAAACGCCTGCTGATTTTTAAGGTAATGCTCGAAGCGGCGCAGGTAGTTTTTGCGCTCGTTATCGTCGGAAACAAACAGCAGATCCTCCAGCGGACTGTTCAGCTCCTCCTGCGCAAACAGCGCGCGGATCACCAGATTGCGGTAGCTGGTTGACGGGCTGAGCAACCCGCGGGCGGTGAGCTCCTTCTCCTCCGGATGCTGCTGCGCATAGCGCAGCGCGATCTCATCGAAGGTCAGTTGCTCACCCGGTAACAAGTCATAATTGAAGCGCATAGACACCCCAGAAACAGGAAAAATAGAGCGTAAAAATTGGAATGATTCTGAAGAGGGTTATCGGCAGTTCTGACCCAGTCTGTAACAGGATGGTTACTTTTTTGAGGTTATGATGCGCAAGGGGAAATCGTCTGCCGCGCAAGAGCCCAATTTGATTTAGCTCAGCAGGAATGCCCACGCGCTGCTTTTCTCTCCTTCCGCTTATCCCCGGCAATGCCCGCTTTTTTATCGGTTATTCGCGCCATCAATTATTCCTGCGCGCTCGTATGCTCACAGCATGACTCTGTGGAGAGCAGAGACGCGTAATAAGGAAGGCAATGATGAAAGGTATAGTGCTGGCGGGCGGGACAGGTTCCCGCCTGCATCCTGTAACCTGCGGCGTATCGAAGCAGTTGTTACCGGTTTATGACAAACCGATGATTTACTATCCACTTTCGGTGCTGATGCTGGCAGGCATTCGTGACATCCTGGTGATTACTACCGCTGAAGATCTGGCGGGATTCCAGCGTTTGCTGGGCGACGGCAGCCATTTCGGCGTCAATCTGCAGTTCGCGGTGCAGCCATCGCCCGATGGCCTGGCGCAGGCGTTTATCATCGGTGAGTCTTTTATTGCCGGTGAGCGCTGCGCATTAGTGCTGGGCGATAACATTTTCTTTGGGCAAAGCTTTGGTAAAAAGCTCGAAGACGTGGTCGCGCGACCGCAGGGTGCTACGGTATTTGGCTATCAGGTGATGGACCCCGAGCGCTTCGGCGTGGTGGAGTTTGATAAGCAATTCCGCGCGCTGTCCATTGAAGAAAAACCGCCACAGCCAAAATCGAACTATGCCGTCACCGGCCTCTATTTTTACGATAAAAACGTCTGCGCCATGGCGCGGGAAGTTCGCCCTTCTCCCCGCGGCGAGCTGGAAATTACCACCCTCAATCAGATGTATCTCGACGATGGGTTGCTCAACGTCGAAGTGCTGGGACGTGGCTTTGCCTGGCTCGACACCGGTACCCACGAGAGCTTACTCGAAGCGTCACACTTCATTCATACCATTGAAAAGCGCCAGGGCTTCAAAATTGCCTGTCTGGAAGAGATCGCCTGGCGCAAGCGCTGGATCGGCAGCGAGTCGCTGCTGCAGCGCGCCGCCTATCTCGGCAAAACGCAGTATGGTCACTATCTGAAGATGCTGGTGGAGGAGTGAGATGGAGGTCATCACCACGAAAATTGCTGATGTAAAAATTATCCAGCCTAAAGTGTTTGGCGATGCCCGCGGCTTCTTCCTCGAAACTTTTGAGAAGCGGCGTTATCAGCAACTGCTGGATATCGACCTGGATTTTGTGCAGGACAACTACTCCCGTTCGGCGCGTAACGTGCTGCGCGGGCTGCATTTTCAGAAAACCCAGCCGCAAGGCAAACTGGTGCGCGTGGTACGCGGCGCGGTATTTGACGTTGCCGTCGATATCCGTGCGGATTCGCCCACCTTTGGCCAATGGACCGGGCTGGAGCTGTCTGAAGAGAACAAAACCCAGCTGTGGATCCCGCCGGGTCTGGCACACGGTTTTGTGGTGCTCTCCGAGGTCGCCGACTTCGAATACAAATGTACTGATTACTACAACCCACAGGATGAAGCCTGCCTGATGTGGAATGACGCTGAAATTGCGGTGCAATGGCCGGTAGCGACGCCTCTGCTATCGGTAAAAGATCAACAAGGACTCTCCCTGCAGGAGTTAGTGCAATGCGCGTTTTGTTAACCGGTGCTTATGGCCAGCTTGGCCGTTGTTTACTGGATCGGGTGCCGGCAGAGTGGATCCTGCTGGCCTGTGGCTCTGCCGAGTTAGATATTACCGACCGCCCGGCGGTGGAACGGGTGGTGAAGAAATTCCGTCCCGATGTGATCATCAATGCCGCCGCATATACCGCGGTCGATAAGGCTGAAACCGACCGTATCCGCGCCATGAAGGTCAACGCCATCGGCCCGGAAAATCTCGCCATCGCCGCTCACCAGCAGGGCGCCCGCTTGATTCATCTCTCCACCGATTACGTGTTTGATGGCAGTAAAAAAACGCCTTATACCGAAAGCGATCTGCCCTGCCCGATTAATTTCTACGGCCTGAGCAAATGGGAGGGTGAGAAACGCGTATTCTCCGTGCTGCCGGACGCCGTAGTGATTCGCACCTCGTGGGTGTTCAGTGAGTACGGTGCAAACTTTGTCAAAACCATGCTACGGCTGGCAGAAACCCGCAGCGAAATTAGCGTGGTGAACGATCAGTTCGGCTGCCCGACCTATGCCGGCGATCTGGCACAGGCGATTATCACCCTGGCATCCCGCGCAGAAGCCGCCGGCGTTTATCACTACTGTGGCGATGTGGCGGTCAGCTGGTGCGAATTCGCCCAGGCGATTTTTGTGGCCGCGCAGCGGGATGTGCTGGTGAAAGGGATTGGCAGTGCGCAATATCCGATGGCAGCGGCAAGGCCGGTCAACAGCGTAATGAATACCGCGCGGATAGCGGCGCTGGGGGTTGAGGCATCGGACTGGCAAAACCGCGTGCAATCCGCCTGCTTAGCCGGTGATTCAGCCATCGTTCAGCCCGTTCCTGACATCACCGCCCTGCAATAAATATAAAACAAGGCGTCTCAGACGCCTTGTTATTATCCCACCAGAGGTAACGCGCGGCTTGTTAGCTTTTGCTCAGCCAGGCGGTGAATGATTTGCACAATATTGTCAACTTCGGCCAATGCTAAGCCAGGATAGACCGGCAAACATAACACGCGCTGAGACATTTGTTGTGCAATCGGTAAGGCCGCTTCATCAGCGCTAGGTAATCCACGATACATTGGGAAACTGGTGATCAGCGGATAGAAATAACGGCGGGCAATAATGTTGTGCTCACGCAGATGGGCATAAAGCTCATCACGACTCAGCGGATAATCTTCCGTTACCATCACCGGCAGATAAGAGTAATTCCATTCAACATCAGCCGGAATATGCGGCAGCGCAATGCCATCGATTTCCGCGAGCAAATCATAATAGTGCGCCTGAATACGCGCCCGCTCCGCTAAGGCCTGGTCGATGTGCTTTAACTGCAGCAGGCCAAAGGCCGATTGCACCTCGTTCATCTTGCCGTTAATGCCGGTCGCCACAATGGTGGTTTCATCTGCAAAGCCAAAATTCTTCAGGTAATCGATGCGCTTTTTGGTTTTAGCATCCGGGCAAATAATTGCGCCACCTTCAATGGTATTGAAAACCTTCGTTGCGTGAAAACTTAAAATCGACAAGTCACCATAATTCAATATGCTGTTGCCGTTTTTACGGACGCCAAAGGCGTGAGCCGCATCGTAAATGACTTTCAGCCCGTACAGGTCAGCGATGCGCTGAATATTCTCCACGTCGCACGGATTGCCGTAGCAGTGCACCGGCATAATGGCTGTGGTTTGCGGTGTAATGGCCTGCTCTATTTTGGAGGCATCGATATTACAGCTTATTGGGTCGATATCGACAAACACCGGGGTTAACCCATTCCACAACAGAGAATGCGAGGTGGCGACAAAAGAATAAGGTGTGGTGATGACTTCACCGGTAATACGCAACGCCTGCAGCGCCGTCAGCAACGCCAGCGTGCCGTTGGTAAATAAGCAGAGATGCTCAACACCTAAATAGCGTGCCAGCTCCTGTTCAAGTTGCTGATGGAAGGGCCCGCCGTTGGTCAGGACTTTATTCTGCCAGATCTGTTCAAGGTAAGGCATGAACTCTTCCAGCGGTGGCATAAGCGGGCTGGTTACATACACAGGTTTATTATTCATAATCGTTCACCTCAGCAGAGTGCCTTTTCACACCAACTCACCTTTGAAGGTTGATAGCCGGGTCATTCCCTGCAGAACAGGTATTCGCCTCAGCCAGCGATGAGGCGGTGAATGACCGCAGAGTGTGGTGTTATCCAGATAGATTGAAACTGCATTGACCCGCTGCGGTGCAGCAGGTCAAAAATTAACGCTTCAGCGTCCAGGCTTGTGACCAGCTTTGCAGGTTCTCGCCTTCCAGCATCCAGTCCTGGCGAATTTCCTGCTGCAGCCTGGCGCCCATTTGGGCACTCGCTGCGGGGTCCAGCAGATGCATATTGATGGCGTCCACCCAGTCTTTATGACGGTTCTTCACGCGCGTGACGGTTAAATCCCCGCGATAACACGCCACATCACTGCAAATCACCGGAATGCCGCAGGCACCATATTCCATCAGGCGCAGATTACTTTTACAGGTGTTGAAAAAGTTATCTTCGACAGGCGCTAACGCGAGGTCGAGATTAAGCGAAGCCAGTTTGGCCGGATAACGCTCAATTTCTACGCCGTGGTGATATTCATGAATAAAAGGCCGCAGCTTTGGCGGGCACATGCCAAAAAACACCCATTCCACGTCATTAGCAAAATGGCGCACCACATCGACAATCATTTCCAGATCGCCGGTATGACTGGAGCCCCCGGCCCAGCCAACGCGTGGTTTTTTCCCCTGATTGCGCAGCGACTGCAGCTTGCCCCACCAGTCATGCGAAAGACGGTTTTTACGCACCACAATATCGTGGTGCATATCCGCGAACGCTTCGGCTAAAGGTTCGGTGGATACGACAAAGCGATCCATATAACTCAGGCTGCGCCGCATCAGTTTTTTAACATCGTTGCCAAACTGTGAGCGATGATGGTTTTTGAGCGGAATATTGGGCAGGTAGTCGTCGAGCTCATAAATTTTGAACGCCTGCGTATGCTTACTGACTTTCTCCAGCCATTCATGGAACTCCGCGTCAATCCGGCGCTGGAAAATCAGGCTATCAGGCGCGAAGCGATTGAGCTCGGCAACATTTATCAGCGTGGAGGAGAGTTTGCCATCCACCAGGCCGGCATCGCGCATCGCCTCATAGGGCTTGATGATGCGATAGTAACCACAACCGGCAAAATCAGCCATGAAAGGCATCACCACCGGCAAAGGCCGCCACGAAAGCGGACGCCATGTCAGTTCGCTGTCGGAGGACACGCTAAAGTTGATGTTGTTGAGCGTCAGGTTGGGGTTATACGCCGGATCCTGGGTCACGATGGCCTGCCATTTCTGCAGCTGACGATCTTCCTCCTGGCTTCGACTCTGCGTGTCGATCGTCAGTTCAGGATTAACCTGCCGCAGCATACGCACGTACGGTGTCCAGACCGTCATCAACCCGGCTTCGCGCACGCGCAGGCAGAAGTCGACATCGTCGAAATGCTGCAGCGTCTCATCCAGACCCTCAACGGCGCGAAACACCTCGGTACGCACCATCATCAGATCGCCTGACACCGCGCTGTAGTTCTGGTCGGCTTGCAAACGCGCCATGTGTCCTGCGGTTTCATGGCTCTCACCATAGAACGGCTCACCTACCAGGCCGTTAATCCCCAGCACATAACCGGCGTGGCGTACCTGACCATTTGCGTAGATTTGCCGGGCGCCAACAATAGCGACTTCCGGACGTTGTGCATGGTTAAGCAGGTTTTCCAGCCAGCTGTTATCAAGCATGGCCAAATCGCTACTCAGCAGCAGCAGGTAATCGCCTCTGGCCACAGCGGCGGCGGCATTGACCATTCTGGCGCGATGAAAACCGCCCTCAATCTGCAATGTGCGAATGCGTGCCGGGTCGATCTCAGCGATACCGCGCAGCCATTCGTCCTGGGCGGCGCTTCCGCCCTGAGCAGAAACCAGGAGCAATTCATAATTCTGTGAGGCGGTTTTTTCCATCAGCGAGGTGACGCAACTCACCAGGTTCGGGAGGTGATTACTCACCAGAACGATGATGGAAACCGGGGCCGACTGCGGGTGACCATAATGCAGCTGATAAACATTATGTGGGCTCAGGCTGACATCGGCCTGTGCGTAGCCGCGGTGCTGCAGGTGGGTGCGGATGAGGGCGCGCTCTTCATCCACCGGCTGTCGTAATGAAGCGGTCTGCACTAACGGCTCAGCCAGATGCCCAATCACATTAAAAGGCTGGCTTTCGATGGTGCGCAGAATCATGTCCAGTTCAAAACAGCCCGGCCAGTGCGTGGCAAACCCACCAGTCTGTTGCAAAAATTCGCGGCGGAACAGCCAGTGGCAGGCCATTCTCGATGGATTACTGAGTAGCAGGTCAAGGTTAAAGTCAGGGCGGAAGGATGCGCCAACCGGACGGCCATTGACCGGATACACCTCATCGGCATAAATCAACTGGCAATGACCGACCTCCGGCAGCACCGTTCCCAGCGCCTGCAAACCTGAGGTATACAGCTGACTGCCGGCCCGTAATACTATCAGCCAGTCGAAATGCCCCTCTTCGGTCAGCGTGTTGAGCGCAGCGACTACCTGATTGTCGCGCACATCAATACGCTGCACAGAGGCCGGAATAAACGATTGATACGGTGCCGCCAGCACCACCGGCTGCAGGCTCAGGCCGGCCACAGCGATATCCAGACTGGCCTGTGTCAGCAGCCACTCGGTCTCAGTCGCGTCGCGCACATCAATCACGACGGCAATACGTGCGACCGGCTGACTGGCAAGATGCTGTGCAATCAGCTGTTGTTCGATGGGCCGCAGTGTGCGTTGACGGAACCACTCGGCAAAATGGCTCTCTACCCGCGCATTCTGCAGCGCCGTTGTCAGGTCAAACGGCTGGAAGTCCTGCTGGCTGCGCAGCGTGGCGTGACGAATCCAGCCCTGCGGCAGCTGCTCATCATACCAGCCCAGTTTTTTGATCTCTTCCGGAAAGCGCTGGTGA
Source organism: gamma proteobacterium symbiont of Axiagastus rosmarus (assembly GCF_059730925.1). Lineage (NCBI taxonomy): Bacteria > Pseudomonadati > Pseudomonadota > Gammaproteobacteria > gamma proteobacterium symbiont of Axiagastus rosmarus. Next base: position 1,763,080 of record NZ_AP035925.1, on the reverse strand, counting down.
GACTGACTGGCTATATTGCCATCGAGGCGCGCTTCCTGACTGGTTTGCTCACGCGAGATACGAATCTGCGCCAGCACCTGCGGTAAATAGACCAGATGACCTTGACGTAACAAGCGCAGGTAAATCACCAGATCGGCAATGAACGGTAGCCCTTCATCGATCAACGCATGCAGTTCGCGCGGCTCCTCCACCAGCTTGTGCAGCGCCGCGCTGCGCACTAATACGGCACTGGGTTCACCGATAAAGTTGTTCAGGAAATCAGCCTGCCAGCGGGCCATATCCTGACCATGAAAAATCGTGTCTTCTAATACCGGCGATACGCTGTAAATCTCGTCTGCCATCAGCTTACCGACAGAATCAATGCGATTACGTCTGGCTGTCGCCATCACCGCTTGCGGTATCTGCGACAGCGCCGCGACTAATTGCGAGACGGCCTGCGGCAGAAGTACATCATCATCATAAAGGAATTTTACGTATTCGCCTTTGGCGCGACGTATTGCCTGACTGAGGTTGGCGATTTCGCCTAATGCGGGATGATGATGCTGGTAATAGATGGGAAATTTACTGTTTACCTGATACGCACTGACAATATCCTCGATTTTTGCATCAGGACAATCATCGCCAATGATGATTTCACAATGAGGGTAATCCTGTGCTAATGCACTTTTCAGCGCCAGTTCAAACCAGGTGGCTTTATAAGCAGGGATGATTATGCTTACCAGTGCGTTCGCGTTCATTGTCGGTTGTATCCTCAGCCTCGGCGATAACTCACGTCTGTGTGACGTCTCTTTCAGCTCAGAATACGCGGCGCGCCCGGAAACAATCGCGCCATTATCCAGTAAAAAAGCGGTTAATCCCGCCCATAAAAAAGGCCCCCAGTTGGGGGCCTGATCTGCGTATGAAAGAATTAACGCAGCAGAGACAGCATGGTCTGAGGCACCTGGTTGGCCTGCGCCAGCACCGAAGAACCCGCCTGCTGCAGGATCTGCGCGCGCGACATGTTCGACACTTCTGTCGCGTAGTCAGAATCCTGAATACGGCTGCGCGCAGCTGACAGGTTGTTCACGGTGTTGTTCAGGTTGGTGATGGTTGACTCAAAGCGGTTCTGTGAGGCACCCAGCAGGCTGCGCTGTGAGTCAACAGATTTGATGGCCGCATCGATGTCTGCCAGTGGCGTGGTGCCGGACGCTGCGCCAGACGCGCCGCCGGTGACTGCGCCTTTCAGCACGTCAAAACCAACGGCTTCAGTAGAGCGCGCGGTACCGTTAACGGTATCGCCTGAGGTCATCGCTCGGGTGTTCAGCGCGGTGCCGCTGGTACCGGCTTTCGCCAGGTTATAACCATCGCTGGAGCTGATGGTGATGGCGATGGTTTCGCCATCTTTTGAACCCACCTGGAAGCTGTAGTCGGTAGAGCCGGAACCGGTGTTCAGCACTTTGATGCCGTTGAAGTCGGTCTGCGACGTTACGCGGTTGATCTCTTCCATACGCTGGTTAACTTCAGCCTGGATGGAGTCGATGTCTGAAGCCGAGTTGGAGCTGTTCTGCGCCTGCACGGTCAGGTCACGCACACGCTGCAGGTTGTTGTTGATCTCGGACAGCGCGCCTTCAGCGGTCTGAGCCAGTGAGATACCGTCGTTGGCGTTACGGGCAGCAACGGTCAGGCCGTTGATGTTAGAGGTGAAGCGGTTAGCAATCGCCTGACCTGCAGCGTCATCTTTTGCGCTGTTAATACGCAGACCAGAAGAGAGACGCTCAATAGCGGTACCCAGAGAAGCCTGAGATTTTGACAGGTTGTTCTGAGTCGTCAGCGACAATGTGTTGGTATTAATCACTGCCATAGCAAGTTTCCTTTATTAAGAGAGATAATTCAGCCCTTCAGGCCTGCGGTTCAACACCGTATTAAAGTTATCGACAGGCTGCGCAAAAACTTCACTCTTTTTAATAGTGATTTTGTCGTCTTTGCAGACAAAAAATAGATGTTAATAATCAGAAAATTAGCAACGCAGCTGTGGCTACCCTCTTCCGGAAATAAAAAAAAACGGAGCCAGCTGGCTCCGTTGAAGTCTGCGCGTTTGCGATTAACGCAGCAGAGACAGCATGGTCTGTGGCACCTGGTTGGCCTGCGCCAGCACAGAAGAACCTGCCTGCTGCAGGATCTGCGCGCGCGACATGTTCGATACTTCTGTCGCGTAGTCAGAGTCCTGAATACGGCTGCGCGCCGATGACAGGTTGTTAACGGTGTTGTTCAGGTTGGTGATGGTGGACTCAAAGCGGTTCTGAGACGCACCCAGCAGGCTGCGCTGTGAATCGACGGCTTTGATAGCGGAGTCGATGTCTGCCAGAGGCGTACTACCGGTAGCTGCACCAGACGCGCCGCCGGTGACTGCGCCTTTCAGCACGTCAAAACCAACGGCTTCAGTAGAGCGCGCGGTACCGTTAACGGTATCGCCTGAGGTCATCGCACGGGTGTTCAGATCCGTACCGCTGGTGCCCGCTTTCGCCAGGTTGAATTTGTCGCTTGAGCTCAGGGTGATGGCGATGGTTTCGCCATCTTTCGCACCGATCTGGAAGCTGTAGTCGGTAGAGCCGGAACCGGTGTTCAGCACTTTGATGCCGTTGAAGTCGGTCTGCGACGTTACGCGGTTGATCTCTTCCATACGCTGGTTAACTTCAGCCTGGATGGAGTCGATGTCTGAAGCCGAGTTGGAGCTGTTCTGCGCCTGTACGGTCAGGTCACGTACACGCTGCAGGTTGTTGTTGATCTCGGACAGCGCGCCTTCAGCGGTCTGAGCCAGTGAGATACCGTCGTTGGCGTTACGGGCAGCAACGGTCAGGCCGTTGATGTTAGAGGTGAAGCGGTTAGCAATCGCCTGACCTGCAGCATCATCTTTGGCGCTGTTAATACGCAGACCAGAAGAGAGACGCTCAATAGCGGTACCCAGAGAAGCCTGTGACTTGGACAGGTTGTTCTGCGTGGTCAGCGACAAGGTGTTAGTGTTAATGACTGCCATGATGTTTATTCCTTAACTGATGATGAATTCAGGTCGAAAACCCGTGGCGTTCTCGCCGTCGCCAAAATTTATCGGCAGCCGCTGCGTAAGCTTTAATGATGATTTCATTAAAATTAAGCGGTAAGTAACGATCGAAGAAAATCTCAGCAGCAGAAATAAAAAAGGGCCCCATGCGGGGCCCGGTCTGTGCGCGAGAGAATTAACGCAGCAGAGACAGCATGGTCTGTGGCACCTGGTTGGCCTGTGCCAGCACCGAAGAACCTGCCTGCTGCAGGATCTGCGCGCGCGACATGTTCGACACTTCTGTCGCGTAGTCAGAATCCTGAATACGGCTGCGCGCAGCTGACAGGTTGTTCACGGTGTTGTTCAGGTTGGTGATGGTGGACTCAAAGCGGTTCTGTGAAGCACCCAGCAGGCTGCGCTGTGAGTCAACAGATTTGATGGCCGCATCGATGTCTGCCAGTGGCGTGGTACCAGAAGCTGCACCAGATGCACCACCGGTCACTTTACCTTTGAGTACGTCAAAGCCAACAGCTTCAGTTGAACGCGTGGTACCGTTAACGGTATCGCCGGAAGCCATTGCACGGGTGTTCAGATCCGTACCGCTGGTGCCGGCTTTCGCCAGGTTGTAACCATCGCTGGCGCTGATGGTGATAGCGATGGTTTCGCCGTCTTTTGAACCCACCTGGAAGCTGTAGTCGGTTGAGCCGGAACCGGTGTTCAGCACTTTGATGCCGTTGAAGTCGGTCTGCGACGTTACGCGGTTGATCTCTTCCATACGCTGGTTAACTTCAGCCTGGATGGAGTCGATGTCTGAAGCCGAGTTGGAGCTGTTCTGCGCCTGCACGGTCAGGTCACGCACACGCTGCAGGTTGTTGTTGATCTCGGACAGCGCGCCTTCAGCAGTCTGTGCCAGTGAGATACCGTCGTTGGCGTTACGGGCAGCAACGGTCAGGCCGTTGATGTTGGAGGTGAAGCGGTTAGCAATCGCCTGACCTGCAGCATCATCTTTGGCGCTGTTAATACGCAGACCAGAAGAGAGACGCTCAATAGCGGTACCCAGAGAAGCCTGTGACTTGGACAGGTTGTTTTGCGTGGTCAGCGACAATGTGTTGGTATTGATAACGGCCATGATAAATTCCTTGAGTCAATGAGTTGAGATTCTATCGGGCTTTTGGCCCGGGGCCATTCAGCTTGCTTTGGTTATCGTCGGTACCTGAGAAAACCTTAGCTATTTTTTTAAACCCCGAAAACAGGCCCTTATCCCTTCTTTATTTGCCTCATTGTTTTTTTATATTTTGTCTAATATTTTTCCGCTCACTGCCGATACCCTCCTCAGTGATTATCCACCTATAAAGGATTACAACATGGCAAGTGTAAGTAACCTCAATGCTGGTAATAGCCTGGGTTTGAGCGATCTGTATGACCAGCTTGAAACGGCAGAAAAAGCCAACCTGACGCCAATTACAAATCAGCAAACCTCTTATAAAGCCAAGCTGACAGCATGGGGCGTCGTGCAAACGGCACTGGCGAAAGTCCAGACAGCTGCCGCTGCGCTCAAAGACACGTCTGCAATTGCCTCAACAAAAGTCAGTAGCACCAATACCGCGTTCACCGCCACGCTGGCCAATGATGCGGCGGCCGGTAACTTTTCGGTTGAAGTCACCCAACTGGCTAAAGCGCAGTCGCTGCTGTCGAAAAGCGCGACCAGTAAAGATGGCGATTTAGGCGATTCCAGCCTCGCCTCGCGCACCATCACCATTACGCAACCGGGTCAGAAAGACCCAATGACCATCACGCTGAGCAAAGATCAAACCAGCCTGACGGACATTAAAGATGCGATTAACAAACAGCAGGGCAGCGTTACCGCCAGTATCATCAAATCCGATGACAATACCTATTATCTGGCCCTGACCTCGCGTGATACCGGCACTACCAATGAGATGACGGTTTCTACCGATGACAGCGCCCTGGCGCAGTATATTGGTTTTACCAAAGGTGGCAGCAGCAATGGTATGACGGAGCAGGTGGAAGCGGCCGATGCCAAACTGAGCATTAATGGCGTCGCCATCACCCGCAGCAGCAACACCATTACTGATGCGCCGGAAGGCGTCACGCTGAACCTGACCAAAACCAACACCGGCAGCCCGGAGACCTTATCCGTCACCAAGGATAATGCGCCGATGATCGCCGCGGTGCAGGCTTACGTTGACGCGTACAACTCGCTGCAGACCACCATCAGTAACCAGACCAAATACACCGCCGTGGATCAGGGCAGTACCTCGCAGGACTCCAGCAATGGCGATCTGTTAGGTGATGGCACGCTGCGTAACATTCAGACCAGCCTGCGCTCCAAGCTGTCCACCAGTGCCCAAAGCGGCGGCAGTATTTCCCTGCTGTCACAGATCGGCATTACCCAGGATGTGAATGGCAAGCTGACCGTCGACAGCACCAAACTGAACAAAGCGCTGGATGAAAAATCGGCGGATGTGGTCAGTTTCCTGTCCGGTGACGGCAAAACCACCGGCTTTGCGACGCAAACCAGTAACTATCTGGATCAGATTTTAGGCAGCAATGGCTCTGTACAGAACGCCACTGACGGCATCAATAAAACGCTGAAGAAACTGTCTGACGATTACGATCGGGTAAACGCACAGATTACCGCCACTATGGCGCGCTACAAGACCCAGTTCACGAACCTGAATACGCTGGTCTCATCCATGACCCAGACCCAGAACTATCTGACGCAGCAGTTCGCGAATATGAGCAGTTAACAGGAGTTAAATATGTACGCTAAATCGGGAACGCAGGCCTACGCACAGGTCGGTCTGGAAAGTGCCGTGTTAAGCGCCAGCCCACATCAGCTGGTGGTTTTATTGTTTGATGGCGCGCTGAGCGCCATGAAGAAAGCCACCATTCTGATGGATCAGGGCGACATTCCCGGTAAAGGCCAGGCGCTGTCGAAAGCCATTAATATCATTACTAATGGCTTACGCGCCGGGCTGAATCATGAAGCCGGTGGAGAGATTTCTGCCAATCTGGATAATCTTTACGAGTACATGACCCGCCGTCTGCTGGAAGCCAACCTGCATAACGATCCGGCAGCGATTGCAGAAGTCGAGCGCTTGCTGAGCAACATTGCCGACGCGTGGAAACAAATTGGTCCTCACGCCGTTCAGGAAGCGTAACCATGACTTCAGATAACGACCTGCTGCAGGGGTATCAGCGTTTGCTCAGCCTGAGTAATCAGATGTTGAAACAGGCGCGCCAGGGGCACTGGGATGATTTAGTGGCCAATGAGGCAGTTTACGTGAGCAGCGTTACGCTCGTAGCGCGCGACCGTGATACCTCCGCCCTGCCTGCTGCACTGCGTGTCCAGTTACGGCCCATGCTGAAGCAGGTGATGGACAATGAGCTTGAGATTAAGCAGTTGATGGCGACCCGCATGGAAGAACTGCGTTCGCTGGTCCAGCAAACCACCCAGCAACAGAAAGTCACCAACGCGTATGGTCGTTTTTCCAGTCAGGTGCTTTACCCCAGCGATTTATAATTCTCTCTGTCAGGGAGACGCTGTTCTCCCTGGATTCTTACCGCCCCCGCCATGCTAAGCGTTTAATTACCCCCTTAAACTGAGCCTTATTACCGCCTTGAATGATGGCAACTGTGGCACATTTAACGCAGACCTTTTCAGCCTTGCCGGCTGTATTCTCTCTTTATAAGGCAACGACATGCTCGATATCGCGGATTTAAAAGTTTTTTTTCAGGAGCCTGAAATACAGCAGCTCATCGATGACACCTGGGATAAGGTCGGTGATGCTCTGGCACAGGCGCAGGCAGAATTACCGGCAGAGCTGGCCATGGCGCGCCGTGAACTCTCTTTCCATAGCCATGTAAAATGCCTGGGTTATCTTTGCTGGTTACTCGAGCATAATAATGTGGCGGGTGACATCATTGAAATCGGCGTGTGGAAAGGGAAATCGACGGCTTTCATGAATGAAATTTGCCAGCATAAACGTCGCATTATCAGCATCGATCCCATGGAGCTGGCAAATCAGGAAAGTGAGCTGCGCTTTTATCACGAAAAGCTGTTTCCCCAGGTTAATCTCATCCGTGGCTACTCTGAATTAAGTATTGAGCGAGTGCAGGCCCTTAATCCGCGTACCGTATTACTGCATATTGACGGCGGACACGAAGGCCGCCATGTATTGCTCGATTTCCTGTTATATTCGCCCACCCTGGTGCAAGGCGGCTTTATCGTCTTTGACGATTATCGCGATCACCAGTATTCACCGCAGGTCGGTCCTGCTGTGGATTTATTACGCGCGGGTGGCTATTTTAATGGTTTCGATGTGATTGGCAGTTTGCCCGGCTTTGAAAACAGCTATTTATTGCAGAAGCGATAACCGTTCCAGCCTGATGAAATGTCCTCTCCCGCAGCCGGGAGAGGAAGAAAAGCCTTTTAGCTCTGTCCTTTATTTCTCTGCCGTGACCGGCCTGAGAATCTGCGGCTCAATATCCTGAATCACCGCATCGCCAGGGCGCTTTGCCACTTCGTCCAGCGCCTGCTGGCACTCGACGGTTGGGCGATCCACTTTACGCAGCGTCAGGCCATCGTAGTGCAGCTCACCGTTCTCCAGCGAGAGCGGCATCACACGCGCCTGACGGTTAACGTTAACCCAGTCATCATCCAGGCGCGTCAGCTTGCCCGGTTTGGCAATCACCCGCTGCCACTGGCGGCAGTCAAGGGTAGTGCCATCAGCGCTGACGATCAGGCTGGCCATAGCCTCGCTGCTGATCAGCTTGCTCTGCGGCCCCATTGTCTGCCAGTTACCCTGCAGCTCCAGCGGTGCCGGGGTTTTTACCGCTTCGTCATAACTGTTGATTTGCGCACAGCCGCTCAGCGCCAGCGCGGCCAGTACCATCCACTTTTTCATCTTCGGTCCCTACACTCGCATCAATGGCGGCTACGTTATAATGTTTTCCCGGCGTGACGCAAGGTATCTGCGGTGGAATCCCCCTTCTCTTTCTCCGGCGCCCTCAAGCTGTTCAACTCTTCGCCGATAACCTGATGTGAAGTCTAAAGCACCTGCACCCATAACAATATTGACGACTTACTCACCCTGGTTTCGGAGAACGCTGTTATGCGATTGACCCTTCGCGCACGTCTGGCTGCGATTGTCAGCCTGCTGTGCCTGTTACTGATTATTGCTGCCGTCTGGGGAATTATCGGCCTGCGCGCTGCCGATCAGCGCGCGCAAAATGCCTATCAGAACGAGCTGCTCCCGCTGCAATACTCTTCACGCCTGTACCGCATGGTGCAGGAGCAATCCGCTACCCTGTTCGATGCGCTGCGCTACTGGACCGACAGCAGTGAAGTAGAAAAACGCCTGGCGCGCATTGCGCAGTACGGTCAGCAAATCAACGCCGATCGCCATACCTGGCAGCAGCTGGCGTTTGATGCGCAGACCAAACCGCTGAGCCAGCGCTTCCTGACCCATCTCGACGGCTGGCAGGGTGCGCTGCATGAAGCCGGTGAGCTGCTGAAAGGCGGTAACCCGTCCGCCGCACTGGTGGTCATCGAAACCCGCCTGCGCAGCGGCAGCCAGTTGCTGCAGCAGGATATCGATCAGTTGGATGCGCTGATGCGGCAGCATGCGCAGACGGCCTGGCAACAGGGCAACCGCGACTACCTGCTGGCACGCAATAGCCTGATCGCCATCCTGCTGTTGGGTCTGAGTCTGGCGCTGGTCTCCGGCTGGCTGCTGATCCGCTCGATTAACCGTTCCATCGCCCAGGCGCGCGAGCTGGCGGATGCCATTGCCGGCGGCGAGCTCAATCACCGTATCGGTACGGTAACGCGCGATGAGATGGGTGAACTGATGCAGGCGCTGCTGCGCATGGATGTGCGGCTGGCGGAGATCGTGCGCGAGGTGGGCGAAAGTGCCCATGCACTGAGCGATGCGGCACGCCAGATGGCGGATGGCAACGACGATCTGTCGGAGCGCACCCATGCGCAGGCCAGCTCGCTGGAGCAGACTGCGGCCAGCATGGAGCAGATGACCGCCACGGTAAAACACAACGCGGACAACGCCGCGCAGGCCAACGAGCTGGCAAGCGATGTGCGCCATCAGGCCGAGCGCGGCAGCGGTGTACTGCGCGACGCGGTGAGTGCGATGGAGGAGATTGAATCCTCCAGCAAGCGCATCGCGGATATCAACCGCGTGATTGATGAAATCGCCTTCCAGACCAACCTGCTGGCGCTCAATGCGGCGGTAGAAGCGGCGCGCGCCGGGGAACAGGGACGCGGCTTCGCGGTGGTGGCGTCAGAGGTGCGACAGCTGGCGCAGCGTTCGGCCGGTGCCGCACAGGAGATCAAGGCGCTGATCGATGCCAGCGTAGGTAAAGTCGAAGCCGGCAGCGCGCTGGTGCAGCGCTCTGGCGAGATGCTCAACGACATCAACCACGGCGTGGCGCGCATGGTGGATATCGTCGGCGAGATCGCCGTGGCCAGCCGCCAGCAATCCAGTGGTATTGAGCAGGTGAACACCGCAGTAATCCAGATGGACGGCGCCACCCAGCAGAATGCATCGCTGGTGCAGCAGGCCAGCGCGGCCAGCCAGACGGTGAGCCAGCATGCCGGTTTGCTGGTGGAAAAAATGGCGTTCTTCCGCCTGCAGCAGCCATAAGGAGCCGCCATGAAGCGTACCATAATCGCGCTGCTGGCCGCGCTGCCGCTGCTCAGCCAGGCCGCCACCACGCTCAATATCGCCACCATTGCCAATGGTGACATGACTATCATGCAGCAGCTGTCGAGCCGTTACGAACAGCAGCATCCGGACGTGAAACTGCAGTGGCACGTGATGGATGATGGCGCCCTGCGCCAGGCGGTGCTGGCAGCCATGAACAGTGGTGACGCAAAATTTGATGTGATTACCGTGGGTACCTATGAAGCACCGCTGTGGGGTAAAAAAGGCTGGCTGGCGCCGCTCAACAACCTGCCGCCAGAGTATGACAGCGACGATCTGCTGACGCCGGTGCGCAAAGCACTGTCCTGGCAGCAAACGCTGTACGCGCTACCGTTTTACGGGGAAAGCAGCATGACCTATTACCGCAAAGATCTCTTTGCGGCGAAAGGGCTGACCATGCCGGACGATCCCGACTGGACCGACATCAAAAATTTTGCGGCGAAACTCACCGATCCTCAGCACGGTATCTATGGCCTGTGCCTGCGCGGCCAGCCCGGCTGGGGCGATAACGTGGCCCTGCTGACTACCATGGCCAACGCCTATGGCGCGCAGTGGTTTGACGATCGCTGGCAGCCGACGCTGAATTCGCCAGAGTGGCGTGAGGTATTGACCGATTATCTGGCGATGGTGAAACAGGACGGTCCTCCGGATACGGCCAGCAATAGCTTTGGCCAGATCCTGCGTCTTACCGCACAGGGAAAATGCGCGATGTGGATCGACAGTACCGTCGCCGCCGGGCTGCTGATTAACCCGCAGATCTCGCTGGTGGCGGACAAGCTGGCGTTTGCCCCGGCACCGGGCGGCATTACGCGCAACGGCTCGCACTGGCTGTGGTCGTGGGCGCTGGCGGTACCGGCTAACTCTCCGCAGCGCGCCGCCGCCGTCGACTTCATTAGCTGGGCGACCTCGCGGCAGTATATTCAGCAGGTTGCGGATACCGTCGGCTGGGGAGCGGTGCCACCCGGCAGCCGCAACTCCACCTACCAGCAGTCAAACTACCAGCGCCTGGCGCCTTACGCCGCTCAGGTGCGCAGCGCGATTGAATCCGCCACCGTCGATCAACCGACATTGAACACCGTACCTTACACCGGTGTGCAGTACGTCAGTATTGCTGGCTTTGATCAGATGGGTAACGCCGTCGGGCAGAATCTGGCGGCGCTGCTGCAGGGCAAGCTGACGGTGGACCAAACGCTGGAAAAAAATCAGCAGGACGTGACGCGCCTGCAAGCCGCGCAGCAGTAAACATTCGGGGTTCCTGACAAGTCGCCGTGTGCGGGTTACACTAACGCGCAATTTGACCGGCAGGAACCCCCGAATGAAAACCCCTGAAGAGTATTACGCCCTGGCCCGCAGCCTGTTTTTCACCGCCCACCCTGATTTTCAGTCAGCGCTGGATGAACTGAGTGAGAGTGATGCGCGCGCCGCCAATATGTCCCTGCGTGAACTGCGCGCGTGGCACGCCGAGCGCATCTATGCCGCGTTTCTGCGTCAGAAGAAGCTCGACGGCATGCTGTTCTCCATTCAGCTGGCGGAACCGGATAAAGCGGTTGCTGCGCAAGCGATTGAAACCTATCTGAAATCTCACGCGGAAGCGTTAGGTATGACGTGGGAAGAGTTCTGTATTAAGAACGAGTTATAAGCGATGCACTGATAAAAAGGCGATCGGAGAGAAATTTCCGGGGAAAAAGTTGTACAAGATTGGAAAAGTTGTATAACTTAATACTCACGACGACTGTCGTCGATTGTCCTTGAACGAAAGGTGCTATTGCACCGCCTCTGGAGGTGTTGCTGGATTTCCACCTCCAGAGGTTCGATTTTTTGCGTACGCCCTCTGCTTTTGCCCGCTTTGCTCCCCTGTCGTTGCAACTTTACTCCGCGCTGTTTCACCCGTATGAAAATAATTGCCGCCCTGCCGCTTGTCACTGGTTTTATTTACAGTAATATGACGCTCCCACTTTGATTACTGGAATGCCCTGATGTTTGTGGAGCTGATTTACGACAAGCGCAACGTAGCCGGATTACCGGGCGCGCGCGAAATGATTTTGCAGGAGCTGGAGAAGCGCGTGCAGCGCGTCTTTCCGGATCTGGAGGTGCGGGTTAAGCCGATGGAGCGTAACGCCATCGAAACCGATATGAGTAAAAACGACAAGGCGACGATTGCGCGTATTGTTGAAGAGATGTTCGATGAAGCCGAGATGTGGCTGGTGGCCGATTAGGCCACCAGCTGCCGCGCTTAGCTTTCCTGCTCGCTGTGATTGATGGCGATTTCCAGATCCTGAATCGCCTGATCGATATCATCCAGCAGCTGTCCCTGCTTGTTGATCAGCGCATCAAAACGCGTGGCGTACTCTTTATCCTTATACTCCCCGGCATCAAAGGCCAGCCAGTGGCTGGAAAGCGTCTCAGTGTTGGTCTGCGCATAGTGACGCATCTCTTTTAGCTGTGAGGTGACATCACGCAGGTAGTCAGTTTTGGTTTTGATTGCCTCTGTATCACTCATGCTATTTTCCTTTTTGCTGATAAAGCCAGTTAAAATAACGCCTGAGCAATTAAAGTTAGCAGATAATAGCGAAGCCGCCTGCAGAATTATCTTAACTTAGTCTCCATTCGTGGCTGATTGCGATGAATTGACGTCAGATTTAGCGCTTTTCTTCCGCTACAGACTGTTGCCTTCGCACCTATAATGGCACACCAGCCCCGATCATCCGGAGAATGCATTGTGTCGACTGAACCTTTCAATCCTGGTTATTACACCGAACATGAGCTGAACAGCTTCGGCTTCAAACACGTCGGCAGGCAGGTCATGGTGGCAAAAAACTGCACCATTATTGGCCTGCACAATATCACTCTTGGCGATCACGTGCGCATCGACGGATTCTCGACCCTCGTGGCTGCCGGCGATGGGTATCTGACGCTTGGCTCCTACATTCATATTGGCGGTTACTGCGCCGTACTGGCGGGTGCCGGTGTGGAAATGGAGGATTTCTCGGGGCTTTCGCAGGGCGTAAAAATTTACTCGAAAAGTGATGACTACAGTGGGGAATTCATGACCAATCCTACCGTGCCTGCCCACCTGACCGGCGTCACCTCGGGGAAAGTGGTGCTGGGCCGACATGTTATCGTCGGTTCGCAATCCATTATTATGCCAGGCCTTACGCTGGCAGAGGGAACCGCAGTAGGCGCCAATTCACTGATAACGCGCGATACCGAAGCGTGGTCGATCTACTTCGGCTCGCCCGCTAAAAAGATTAACAGCCGGCAGCGAAACCCGCTGGAACTGGAAAAGCAGATCACGCGACCAAACGGGTGATCAGGGCATCCCTGCCCGCCTGAATTACAGATACTTTTTCGCCAGCGCAATCAGTTCATCCTTCGCGGCGCTGCCCAGCTTCAGCACGCCCTGTTCAACGAAGCTGAAGGCCTGGACAAAGTCCTTCACCCCGGCGCTGATATCCTGCGCCACCGCATCGCTGGCGGCGGTCGCAGCAGCAGCCGGCGCGTCGGGGACAGCAACCGGTGCGGCGGCCTGCGCATTGCGCACGCCAGGCGTGGCTGCCGCCGAGGCGCCTGCGCTGGCCGAGCCGTTCGCCAGCGTATCCTGCGTTGCCAGCTGCTGATCGAGATCGACCGGAGCATCCGCATGAAACGGTTGCTCAGCGCTGGCGGGCGCTGCCGGTTGCGCAGCTGGCGTTGCGACTGCCGGCGTTGCGGCTGCCGGCGGCGTCGCTGGCTGGGCAACGCTGTCAGCTGCGCTGTCAGCGGCAGCCGGCGCGCTGGCCGTTTCGTTGGCAAAACTCTCCAGCGGTGACAATGCCTGTTGCGCCGCAGCGCTGGTTGGGTTGATGACAGTTTGATCGCTCATAATTTTCTCCTTATTGCTAAATAAAGACCGCAGTTGCTGCAAACGGACTGCGATCCGCTCGGTAATACGCATCAGGTCCTCCTTAGCGCCGCGGCTGTGGCGCGGTTTGCTGACCGGCCGGCGGCGTGGAGGGCGTTGAGGTGTGGCTGGTGCTGCGCGGCGGCTGGGCATCCAGCTTTTTCTGCAGCTCAACCAGCTGGCTGGTCAGTTCGGCGACCTTTGCTTCGCGTCGATCGGAGATCGCCCGGTACTGCTGGCGAATCTCCTCCACGCGCCGGTTGGCGTCGTTATTGACGTAAAGAAACAGAATGGTCATCGCCACACACAGCAGCGATAACAGCATCAGCAGGCCACCCAGCATCAAATGACGGCGGTGGCTTCGCACCAGCAGTTCACTGTTTATCTGCACCATCGCGGTTCTCCTCCAGAGTGGTGATCAATTGATTAATCTGGCTGCGAAACTTATCGCTGTGCTCGGCTTCGGTGGTCGCCAGCAGGATACCGAGTGCGTTCTTAATCAAACGCAGATCGGTCTCCAGCGATGAGATACGCCGCAGGTTTTTGTCGTGACGGATACGCAGTTCATCGTTTTCCTGGCGCATCAGCGCATGGCTCTCCTTGAGAAGCAGCACCTGCTCTTTGTAGCTGGTGATGATCTCGCCGCCCGCGCGATTGCTGGTGACGATAGACGCGATCCCCGCCATCAGGGGTTTCCAGAACACCGCTGCCGCGCCACCGCCAAGCAGCAGTGCGCCTACGCTGGTGACCAAACTACTCTCCATGCCCTACCTCTCTCACCTGGCGAGGGTTAGCCGGACACCCCGCTGACCTCCCTCGCCAGTATCACGGCCAGCGGCATATTTAAGTTTACTTTAAATAAAGATTTTAAGTATACTTAAGTCAAGCCTGGAGGAGTTGTCAAGATGATGAAAAAAGAATCTGGTGGTGAGCGCATTCGCCAGCGCCGTAAGGCACTGAAATTAACGCAGCAGGCGCTGGCCAATGGCATTGGCGTGTCGCACGTTGCGGTTTCGCAGTGGGAGAAAGAAGAGACGGTGCCGCGTGGTGAGCATCTGCTGCGGCTGGCGGAGTTGTTGCAGTGTAGCGCGGCGTGGATTATTGATGGCGACGGCCAGCCGTTTGCCAGTACGCACGCTTCCCCCGCTCTCACTGCCGTGCCGCTGGTCACGCTGGTGCAGGCCGCGGACTGGCTGAATGAGCAACGCCTGCAGTGGCAGCAGCAGGCTGTCCGCTTTCTTTACAGTGACGAAGCACTGAGCGACAGTGCGCTGGCGGTAACGCTGGAAGATGACGCCATGAACCCGGCGTATCGCGCCGGCGACCGGTTGATCTTTGATCCGCAACGCGTGCCCCAGCCGGGCGATGTGGTGCTGGCACGGGTAGACGACGTCGCGATGGTGCGAATTATTCGGATGCACGACGAGCAAATTTTCTCGTTACGACCGCTGAACGAAGATTTTCCCGTGCAGCAGAGTCAGAAAAGTACGCTGGAACTGATTGGCACGCTGGTGGAAATGCGGCGGCGCGGCAGCCGCTGAAGCAGCAAAAAACCCGCCACGCGGCGGGTCAAATCCAACAAAAGACTACGGCAAAAATCACAACGTGTCGGTGAGATGATCGACGATCACCCCTCCCTCGGGATCGGTTTGCGTTATACGGTAACTGACGCGGTAAGAGCGGCGGTTACTCAGTTTATCGAACAGCGCCACGCTGCCCTTGTGCTCACCGTTGGCACCGACGATATGCCATTCGGTGACATCTTCCTGTCCCCGGTTATGCAGGCGTAACAAGCTCTGCTCAACTAAACGATCGCTTTCATCAATCTTCAAATAATCACGCAACATCTTTATCACCTCCGGTTAACCCGGCTAACGATACGCTTTTCATTTATCCTTTCAATCGAATTTATTTATCGTTAACCTCGCTGGCCAGCGGTTGAGTAAAAATTCCCCCTGGCGTGAGCCGCCAGCCGCTTCGGTTAAGTGGAATTTAATAAAATAGTTAACGATTACGCGTCTCAGCGCTGGACAGATCCTGCCGTCTGGCTGTTAATGTAAGGCAAAATAACGATAGCGCCGGACAATCTCATGCTGACTACCATCCTTTACCGCAGCCATCTCTATGATCACGTTCCCATCAAAACGCTGGAGGATATGGTTGGCAAAGCCAATAAGAAAAACGAAGTTTCAGATGTCACCGGCATTCTGTTATTTGATGGACGGCATTTCTTCCAGCTGCTTGAAGGGCCCGATCAGGCCGTTCAGGGCATTTACGACCGTATCTGCCGCGACGCCCGCCATCACAATCTGGTGGAACTGATGCATGACTTCGCGCCAGCCCGGCGCTTTGGTAACGTCGGAATGGAGCTGTTTGACCTGCGCGAGCACGACAAATCCAGCGTACTGCAGGCGGTGCTGGATAAAGGCACTTCGCGTTACCAGCTGACCTATGACGACCGTGCACTGCAGTTCCTGCGCACCTTCGTTGAGGCGCGGGAAAAAGAGAACTATTTCGAGATCCCGCCGGCGAATACCTGGGAATTTATTACTGATGCGGAAAGCCAGCGTCAGCTGGAGAGTCTGCAACACTATGTACAGGATTGCCGGTTTGCGTTTCAGCCGATTGTTGATCCCTTCTCGCGGCGTATTACGGCCTATGAAGCGCTGATTCGCACGCCGGACGGCGGTTCACCGCAGGAGTACTTCTCTGCGTTTGGCGGCGATGCGATTTACCACGCCGATATTCAGTCCAAGAGTCTGGCCTTCAACCTGGCGAAAAATCTCGGCCTCGGCGAGCAGACGCTGACCATCAATCTGCTGCCGATGTCGCTGGTCACCGTCCCGAATGCGGTGGATTTCCTGCTACAGGAAATCGCGGCCAACGGTCTGGTACCGGAGCAGATCGTGGTGGAAGTGACGGAGAATGAAATCATCTCGCGTGCTGAAGAATTTACGGCAGAAGTAAGAAAACTTAAGGCGGCCGGTATCAGCCTGGCGCTGGATGACTTTGGTGCCGGGTTTGCGGGGTTGTCGCTGCTGTCTAAATTCCAGCCGGATAAGATCAAAATCGATCGGGAAATCATCAGTGACGTGCACAAAAGCGGCCCAAAACAGGCGATTGTGCATGCCATTATTAAGTGCTGCGCTTCGCTGGAGATCGCGGTGATTGCTGAAGGCGTGGAGAAAGCCGAGGAGTGGATGTGGCTGGAAGCGGTGGGTGTCAGTCAGTTCCAGGGCTATCTGTTTGCCCGTCCGCAGTTTAATGGTTTTCCGGCAGTGGCCTGGCCCGAGATCAAGTAACTGCACACGCTGACCGCCGTAATTACGGCGGTCACAGGCTTAACACTCAGTCTCACGCGCCGGTTCTTCCAGCCGTTCACTCAGCACTACGTACTTCATCATCTCAAAGGTACGCTGCGTCATTGGCACCGCGCTGCACGGGCGAAACCAGCCAAACTGCTTCTGGTACAGCCACACTTCCGGATAGCGCTCGCCATCTTTAATCCAGTAATAACCATCATTCATAGGTTTGCCCAGCGGCCTGAGCCGCGAATCAGACATTCATGCGTGCCCGATAAAGTGATACGCCCTCTGGCGTAATGAGTAACCCTGCTTGCATGAAAGCTTACTCCAGCTAAATACTGTAGCAGAGAATAGAGGCAATTGTGCATTTCACGCTGGGCTTATTCAGGCAGGAAACGAGACGCGAAGAGAATAAATGCCCCTAAGCTAAGGGGCGAAACAAACAGGCAACTAAACGTCCGTGTTTCGGCAATGGAGTGGAGTACGACAGACACAGGTGTCAGGAAGCGATATCGTCAGGCGTGCGCTGAACAATAAGTTCCAGTGCCTGGCGATAAATATCCAGCTGAACCACGTCATGTTCAGACTCTAATCGCTCCAGCAGCGCCAGAATAATGAATCGCCACGGCTTTAACAGACACCTCGGAGTCATTTAAGATGGCTTAAAGAGAGGTGCCCATGAGCGGTAAGCGTTATCCCGAAGAGTTTAAAATCGAAGCAGTCAAACAGGTTGTTGATCGCGGTCATTCTGTTTCCAGCGTTGCAACACGTCTCGATATCACCACCCACAGTCTTTACGCCTGGATAAAGAAGTACGGCCCGGACTCATCCACTAATAAAGAACAGTCAGATGCTCAGGCCGAGATCCGCCGACTCCAGAAAGAGCTGAAGCGGGTTACCGACGAGAGAGACATACTAAAAAAAGCCGCGGCGTACTTCGCAAAACTGTCCGACTGAGGTACGCCTTTATCCGCGACAACCGCCGTTGCTGGCCTGTTCGTTTGCTCTGTCGGGTTCTGGACGTCCATCCGAGTGGATTTTATGTCTGGCTTCAGCAGCCACATTCACAGCGTCACCAGGCAGACCAGATGCTGACCGGGCAGATCAAACAGTTCTGGCTTGCGTCTGGCTGCGTCTATGGTTATCGCAAGATCCATCTGGACCTGCGGGATAGCGGGCAGCAGTGCGGAGTGAACCGGGTCTGGCGGCTGATGAAGCGTGCCGGTATAAAAGCTCAGGTTGGGTACCGTAGCCCACGGGCACGTAAAGGCGAAGCCAGCATCGTGGTACCGAACAGGCTCCAGCGGCAGTTCAATCCGGACTCACCAGATGAGCGTTGGGTGACGGACATAACCTACATCCGAACTCACGAAGGCTGGCTGTATCTGGCCGTGGTGGTTGACCTGTTCTCCCGGAAAGTTGTCGGCTGGTCAATGCAACCCCGCATGACAAAAGAGATTGTCCTGAACGCATTATTAATGGCGGTGTGGAGGCGTAATCCTCAAAAACAGGTACTGGTTCATTCTGATCAGGGCAGTCAATACACGAGCCATGAGTGGCAATCGTTCCTGAAATCACACGGTCTGGAAGGCAGCATGAGTCGTCGCGGTAACTGTCACGACAACGCGGTTGCGGAAAGCTTTTTCCAGCTACTGAAACGCGAACGGATTAAGAAAAAGATCTACGGAACACGGGAAGAAGCCCGCAGTGATATTTTTGATTACATCGAAATGTTTTATAACAGTAAGCGTCGGCATGGCTCGAGCGATCAGATGCCACCAACTGAATACGAAAACAAATATTATCAACGGCTCGAAAGTGTCTAGATTATCCGTGGCGATTCATAATATCTTTATTGCTCACACGCAGTTTCACCGCCGCCAGCTGTTTGTAAATCAGCGCGATGACCTCTTTTTCACTGGCATATTCTGAACCCGCGTGCTGGAAATATTCTGACAATTGAGACTCTGCTGACGTCGATGCATTCTGTTTCATAACAAGCCTCATCGGGTAAGCTGCAGTGCAAACTGCAGTGATTAATCGGTTACTCAGGTTAAATTTTTGAATCAGCACAGGTAAAAAAGCAGCCTCTGAAAGTGGAAATCCACAACACCTTCAGAGGCGATGCAAAGCATCATTCGTTACGTGTGACTGACTGCCACAAGCGAGAAGTTATACAAAGATGGAAAACTTGTACAACAATTTAGTTAGCATTTCGTGTGGTCAGAGGAGATTTGCACAATAATTTCGCCATTCTCTTCAACAATAAATCACCATTTTTGCAGGAAAAATCATGCAGTTAACCTGAATAAAATATCAGGCGCTGTGCTAAGCCTCTCTTTCTGCTCAACAAAATTATTTTTACTCCTTGCTGACGCGTGCACTTCTATACAGCCCCCATAAACTTGTACAACTTTGCAAAACTGTACAATTTAGCCGTTCTGCGTGTAGAGTGTGAAAACGATTACGGCCGCCAGAAACGGCCAGCGATCAGCTAAAATTCATCACAACAAAACCCCTGCTGGAGAGAAAGATGAAACAACACGAAACCAACAAGGAGCGTAAAAACGAGGGCGAGGTACACAAGGGTTTACCGGAAGCCGCGCCGCATGCAGGTAATGCTTATGAGGAAGATGATCATCCAGCCCATGATGATGCTCGTGAGCACGGCGAAATCCCGCGTACACGCGATGACAGTCAGGATGACAAAAAAGATCCTTATCAGGATCAGTAAAATACTTTCGATGATATCTGGACCGACCCACCGGATGTTATTTTCGTGGCCGCTGACTGCTGGCGTTAATAAGCGAAGCGGCAACCGAGATTGATCATTGAGTTTAATTAAGACATTATTTTGCGGAAATTAGAGAAGGCGTGCCTTCATTCATTTCTGGAGAGCACTGATGGATACGGGTTTTTACTGGGTAGGCAGCAGCACAACTGAGCCTGAGGTATGGTACTGGGATGCTGGACGCGGTTTTTATCGCCCGATGGAGCCGATACCGCTTTCTCTGCCTCGTTTTAAATCTGCCGGTTTTAAACTTCTCAGTGGCAAACTGATGCCACCGGAAGAGGTGCAATCTGCTTAGGTTTTCGTCTGCAGGTGAGAATATTGTCAGTTACGCTGTTAAGCGCAGCGTAGCTGAACTATATTCCTGTGAGGAGGACATGATAATGCAGGAAGGATTTTATTGGGTGCAGCGCGGCGCAGAACAGCCAGAAGTCTGGTTTTTCTCAACCAGTGGAGAAGGTGCCTGGTTTGAACCCACCAAAAACGATGCCATCAGCAAGCAACGCTTCGCTGAACAGGGCTACAGGACGATCAGCGAAAAACTGTCACTGCCCTGACCCTGACGAAACCGCCTCTCTCAGGCGGTTTTTTATTGCGCGCCGCTAGACCTGCATGCTCATGATCTCGCTGTAGGCATTCACCAGCTTGTTACGCACCTGAATCCCCATCTGCATCGAAATCGACGATTTCTGCAGATCGACCATCACATCATTCAACTGGATGCCCGGTTTACCCAGCTCAAAATCCTGCGCCTGACTGCGCGCAGCGGTCTGGGTGGCGCTGATTTTATCCAGCGCGGCTTTCATGGTGGCACCAAAATCGAGCTGACTGGCGGACTCGGTCGGTTTGCCACTGGCCTGCAGTGACGTCAGCTGCAGCTGCTGCAGTACGCCATCTATTGCCTGAATTGACATTGCCTGTACCTCATAGATGAAGGGTTCTTTTTTTCACGGAGGAAAAGTTAACACACTGTCAATAGGACAAAGGCGCTAAATGACTGCAAAAAACCCGGCTTATCCAGCCATCGAAGTGACACGATTCATCAAATAATGCCAGGCATTAGATTGGAATTTCATTTTTTCCCCTACCCCGTCGGCCAGCAACACGGCATCAACGGGCGGGGATGCGTATCAGGGAGTCAGTTTTGTCACCTACATACACCCGGTCAATTATGTCAGGCAGGAATTGGTCATGAATGCGAGTGCAGCCGCCACACAGGATACAGCAAAGAAAGGCTTTAATGACCTTCTCGCCCGCCTGCGCGCAAATCCGCGTATTCCATTAATCGTTGCTGCCGCGGCCGCTATCGCCGTGGTTCTGGCGCTGGTGCTGTGGGCCAAAGCGCCCGACTATCGCGTTCTCTATAACAACCTCTCTGATGAGGATGGCGGCGCGATTGTTACCCAGCTCACCCAGATGAACATCCCTTACCAGTTCGCTGAAAACGGCGGCGCCCTGATGGTGCCCGCCGATAAAGTGCATGAGCTGCGTCTGCGCCTTGCCCAGCAGGGACTGCCGAAAGGGGGTTCAGTAGGCTTTGAGCTGATGGATAAAGAGAAGTTTGGTATCAGCCAGTTCAGTGAGCAGATTAACTACCAGCGTGCGCTGGAAGGTGAGCTGGCGCGCACCATCGAAACGCTCGGACCGGTAAAGAGCGCGCGCGTTCATCTGGCGATGCCAAAACCGACGCTGTTCGTGCGCGAGCAAAAATCCCCGTCTGCCTCAGTAACGCTGAACCTGCAACCGGGCCGTGCGCTGGATGAAGGCCAGATTCAGGCGATTCAGCACATGGTCTCCAGCAGCGTAGCCGGTCTGCCACCAGGCAATGTAACCGTGGTCGATCAGGCGGGTCGCCTGCTGACGCGCTCCGACAGCGAAGGCCGCGATCTGAACGATGCCCAGCTGAAATACGCCTCCGAAGTGGAAGCACGCTATCAGCAGCGCATTGAAGCCATTCTGAATCCGATTCTCGGTCAGGGTAATGTGCATGCGCAAGTGACCGCGCAGATTAACTTTGACCGCAGCGAGCAGACGGATGAGAAGTATCAGCCGAATGCGAACCCGAATAACACGGCGATTCGCTCACGCCAGACCAGCACCAACGATCAGAACGGCAGCCCGTATCCGGGCGGCGTACCGGGTGCGCTGTCGAATCAGCCTGCGCCGGCCAATACCGCGCCGGTCACCAACCCGCAGCAGCAGAACAATAACAACGCTAACGGTCAGCAGAACAACAACAACGCGCAGAATGCCGCCACCTCGACCAGCACCGCGCAGAGCAGCGGCCCGAGCAGCTCCAGCCGCAACGATACGGTGAACTACGAGCTGGATCGCACCATTCGTCACACCAAACTCAACGTCGGTGACGTGCAGCGCCTGTCGGTCGCCGTGGTGGTCAACTACCGCGATGACGGCAAAGGCAAAGCGGTGGCGCTGAACGATCAGCAGATCAAGCAGATTGAAGATCTGACCCGCGAAGCGATGGGCTATTCGCAAACACGTGGCGACAGCGTCAACGTGGTGAACTCGCAGTTCAACACCACCGAGCCGACCGGCGGCGACCTGCCCTTCTGGCAGCAGCAGTCGTTCTTTGATCAGCTGATGACCGCCGGTCGCTGGCTGCTGGTGGCACTGGTTGCCTTCATCCTCTACCGCAAAATGGTGCGTCCGCAGCTGCTGCGTAAACGCGAAGCCGAGAAAGCCGCCGCCGAAGCCGCCGCTGCCCGTGCTGCCGCGCGTGAAGAAGAAGCCGCTTACAGCGTCCAGATCAATAAAGACGAGCTGGACCAGGAGCGCAAATCTAACAACCGCATGAGCGCCGAGGTGATGAGCCAGCGCATCCGCGATATGTCTGAAAACGATCCGCGCGTTGTGGCGCTGGTTATCCGCGAATGGATGAGTAACGAACTATGAGTCTGACCGGTACTGAAAAGAGCGCCATTCTGATGATGACCATTGGCGAAGAGCGTGCGGCCGAGGTGTTCAAAC
Source organism: gamma proteobacterium symbiont of Axiagastus rosmarus (assembly GCF_059730925.1). Lineage (NCBI taxonomy): Bacteria > Pseudomonadati > Pseudomonadota > Gammaproteobacteria > gamma proteobacterium symbiont of Axiagastus rosmarus. The sequence continues at coordinate 1,740,357 of NZ_AP035925.1, read as the reverse complement.
ACCTCAACCAGCGTGAGGTGCAGCACCTCAGCGCCGCGATGGCCAGCATGAAACAGATTTCGCACAAGCAGCTGACCGAAGTGCTGCGCGAGTTCGAAACCGATGCCGAACAGTTTGCTGCGCTGAGCCTCAACTCCAACGACTACCTGCGTTCGGTGTTGATCAAGGCGCTGGGCGAAGAGCGCGCCTCCAGCCTGCTGGAGGACATCCTCGAAACGCGCGAAACCACCAGCGGCATGGAAACCCTCAACTTTATGGAACCGCAGGCGGCGGCAGATCTGATCCGCGACGAGCACCCGCAGATTATCGCCACCATTCTGGTGCACCTGAAGCGCGGCCAGGCGGCGGATATTCTGGCGCTGTTCGACGAGCGTCTGCGCCACGATGTAATGCTGCGTATCGCCACCTTCGGCGGCGTACAGCCGGCGGCGCTGGCGGAGCTGACCGAAGTGCTCAACGGCCTGCTGGATGGCACCAACCTCAAGCGCGCGAAGATGGGCGGCGTGAGAACCGCAGCGGAAATCATCAACCTGATGAAAACCCAGCAGGAAGAAGCGGTTATCGAAGCAGTACGCGACTTCGATGGCGAGCTGGCGCAGAAGATTATCGACGAGATGTTCCTGTTCGAAAACCTGGTGGAAGTGGACGACCGCAGCATCCAGCGTCTGTTGCAGGAAGTGGAGTCCGAGCAGCTGCTGATTGCCCTGAAAGGCGCCGAGCAGCCGCTGCGCGAGAAATTCCTCAAAAACATGTCGGCGCGTGCCGCCGATATCCTGCGCGACGACCTCGCCAACCGTGGCCCGGTGCGTATGTCCGCGGTGGAGAACGAACAGAAAGCAATCCTGCTTATCGTGCGCCGTCTGGCGGAAGCAGGCGAGATGGTAATTGGTGGTGGCGAGGAAACCTATGTCTGATGCCTTTTCCGCCCGTGCATGGCAGCGCTGGCAGCCTGATGATTTAGGCGCACCGCAGCCGCCCGAACCTGAACTGCTGCTGGCAGAGGAGCCGGACAGCGACCTCGTGCTGAGCGAGGAAGATGAACAGCAGCAGCAGCTGGAACGTCTGCAGCAGCAGATGCGTAAAGATGCGCAGACGCAGGGCTACAGCGAAGGTTATCAGAAAGGTTTCGCCGAAGCGCAGCAAAACGGCTATGACGCCGGGTTCCAGCAGGGACTGGCTGATGCCCAGCAGCAGCAGGCTCCGTTACAGGCGCGTATGCAGCAGCTGGTCACCGAGTTCCATCACACGCTGGAAGCGCTGGATAGCGTGATTGCGTCACGCCTGATGCAGCTGGCGCTGGAAGCGGCGCGCACGGTGATTGGCCAGGCGACGCAGGTGGATGGCAGCGCCCTGCTGCGCCAGATCCAGCAGCTGATTCAGCAGGAGCCAATGTTCAGCGGCAAACCGCAGCTGCGCGTGCACCCGGACGATCTGCAGCGCGTTGAGCAGACGCTGGGCCCAACGCTCGATTTACACGGCTGGCGGTTGCTGGCCGACAGTTCGCTGCATCCCGGCGGCTGTAAACTCAGCGCCGAAGACGGCGATCTGGATGCCAGCGTCGCCACGCGCTGGCAGGAGCTGTGCCGTCTGGCGGCACCGGGAGCATTCTGATGACGTCACGCCTTTCGCGCTGGCTGGGCGCGCTCGACAGTTTTGAAGACCGCATCAGTCAGGTGCAGACGGTGCGCCGCTATGGCCGCCTGACGCGCGCCACCGGTCTGGTGCTGGAAGCCACCGGCCTGCAGCTGCCGCTGGGCGCCACCTGCATTATTGAGCGCCACGACAACGGCACAATTACCGAAGTGGAAAGCGAAGTGGTCGGCTTCAACGGCCAGAAACTGTTTCTGATGCCGCTGGAAGAGGTCGATGGCATTCTGCCCGGCGCGCGCGTGTATGCCCGCGTGCACGGCGATCACAGCGGTAAACAGTTGCTGCTGGGGCCGGAGCTACTTGGCCGCGTGCTGGACGGCAGCGGCAAGCCGCTGGATGGCCTGCCCGCGCCGGAAACCGGCTACCGCGCGCCGCTGATCACCGCGCCGTTCAACCCGCTGCAGCGTACGCCGATCCACGATGTGCTGGATACCGGCGTGCGGGCGATCAACGCCCTGCTCACCGTGGGCCGCGGCCAGCGTATGGGGCTGTTTGCCGGTTCCGGCGTGGGGAAATCGGTGCTGCTCGGCATGATGGCGCGTTACACCAAAGCCGACGTCATCGTGGTGGGCCTGATTGGTGAACGTGGCCGCGAAGTTAAAGAGTTTATCGAGAACATCCTTGGCGCCGAAGGGCGCGCGCGCTCGGTGGTGATCGCCGCGCCGGCCGACGTTTCGCCGCTGTTGCGTATGCAGGGGGCCGCTTATGCCACGCGCATCGCCGAAGATTTCCGCGATCGCGGTCAGCACGTGCTGCTGATTATGGACTCCCTCACCCGCTATGCCATGGCGCAGCGTGAGATCGCGCTGGCGATCGGCGAGCCGCCGGCCACCAAAGGCTATCCGCCATCGGTGTTCGCGAAGCTGCCGGCGCTGGTAGAACGCGCCGGCAACGGCATTCACGGCGGCGGTTCAATCACCGCGTTCTATACCGTACTGACCGAAGGCGACGACCAGCAGGACCCGATTGCCGACTCGGCACGCGCTATTCTCGACGGCCACATCGTGCTGTCGCGTCGCCTGGCGGAGGCCGGTCACTATCCGGCCATTGATATTGAAGCGTCGATCAGCCGTGCCATGACCTCGCTGATTGATGAAACCCACTATGCGCGCGTGCGCCAGTTCAAGCAGTTGCTCTCCAGCTTTCAGCGTAACCGCGATCTGGTGAGCGTCGGCGCTTATGCCGCAGGCAGCGATCCGATGCTGGACCGGGCCATTAAGCTCTATCCGCAGATGGAAGCTTTCCTGCAGCAGGGCATTTTTGAACGCAGCGATTATGACGATGCCTGTCTGCACCTGCAGGCGATGTTCGGCTAACGCCGCCCGACTTGAGGTAACGCGATGAAGACAGCCAATGCGATTGATACGCTGCGCGACCTGGCGGAGCAGGATCTGGAACAGGCGGTGATCCACCTCGGCGACATGCGTCGCGGTCAGCAGCAGGCCGATCAGCAGCTCAGCATGCTGCTCGATTACCAGGATGAGTACCGTAACAAGCTCAATCAGGATATGTCCGGCGGCATCGCCAGCACGCGCTGGAGCAATTATCACCAGTTTATTCAGACGCTGGAAAAAGCCATCGAACAGCATCGCCAGCAGCTTAATCAGTGGAACCAGCGGCTGGAACAGGCGCTGAGCAACTGGCGTGAAAAGCATAAGAAGCTGAATGCCTATCAGACGCTGATTACCCGCGCGGAAGAGAACGCATTACGACAGGAAAGCCGTCTCGATCAGAAACGGATGGATGAATTTGCCCAACGGGCCGCATTGAGGAAAGGCGAATGAACACGCTGCCAACACTGCTGACACAGCTTGCTAAAACCGGCAAAGCACAACCTTCATCGGCAGTGGACAATCTGTCCGCTGCTGACACCCTGCCGCAGGGATTTATTACTGAGCTGGGCAACCGCCTGCTGACGCTGGTTAAGCAGCAGGGAAATGGCGTGCAATCCGCTGATCTGGCGGCAGAAATTGACGCGAAAAACGTCACAAAAGCGTCATTAAGCGCCCTGCTGCTGGCACTGGACAAACCAGAGGCGTTAAACGCACTTTTACAGCCGGAAAACACTAAAGCCGGACTGAAATCAGCCGATGATAATGACAAGCGCGCAGCAAGTTCGTTAACTGCCAGCGACTTACAGAATGTGCAGGCGCTGTTTGCCATGTTGCCAGCGGTGGTTGAAAACCGCAGCAGCCCGCCAGCGGATAACAGCACCGCGCTGGAAACCCGGGGTGAGGCGCGCACCAGCTTAAACGCTGCGTTACTTAACAGTTCGCTGCAAAGTGCGCTGAAAGAGGAACAGGCGAAGCCGGATAGCCAGCCATCTAAAGGCAGCGATGTGCTGACCAGCCAGACCGGTGTCAGCCATAGCCCGGTGCAGAGCGCGGCCGCCAGCGGCACGTCGGCCAGCAACAGCGGTATGACGCTGGATGAGAGTTTTCAGCAGGTGCTGAGCACGCTGAGCAAACCGGAAGAGCGGCGCGAGATGCTCAGCAGCCATGACAGCAGCGCGCCGGCCATCAGCAGCCCGCTGAGCAGTACCAGTCCGCTGGTCAGCACCACGGCCAGCACCAGCAGCGCGCCCTCCACGCCGATGCTGAATGCGCAGCTGGGCAGCAACGAGTGGCAGCAGGCGCTGAGCCAGCAGATTGTGATGTTCAGCCGTAACGGCCAGCAGAACGCCGAATTACGTCTGCATCCGGAAGACCTCGGCGCGATACAGATCAGCCTGACGCTGGATAAAGATCAGGCACAGTTAACAATGGTTTCCAGCCACAGCCATGTGAGGGCCGCGCTGGAAGCGGCGCTCCCACAGCTGCGTACGGCGCTGGCGGAGAGCGGCATTAACCTGGGACAGAGTAACGTCAACAGCGACGCCTTCGCACAGGGCCAGAGTTATCAGGGCCAGCAGGAAGGACGTCGCGACGGCCAGTACGGCAGCTTTACCCTCTCCCAGGACAGTGACAACGAGATAACGCCTATTGCCGTCCCGGCAGCCCTCCAGGCGCGCGCGACCGGCAACGGCGCTGTCGATATCTTTGCCTGACAGCGACTAAACGCTGAAGGTAAGCGTAAAACCCGCGTCTTTTCTTCCCATTGTTTGACTTAAGACGCGGGATAATCTGTCCAGGTAAGCCGAGAGGCTTGCCCATAATTCACAGGAAGTAACTGCAAACATGTCTGATAACGCGAAAGCTAAAGGCCGCAAACGTTCATTACTAATTCCGGTGTTACTGATTGTAACGCTGGCCGCTTGCAGCGTGGCAGGCTATGCAGTCTGGCGAATGATGAATAAACACGAGGGTGACAAGCCGGAGGCTGCCAAAGTGGAGCCACCGCCCGCCCCGGTATTTTTTGCAATGGATACGTTTACGGTTAACCTGGTCAATCCCGACAACGATCCCGATCGCGTGCTGTATGTAGGCTTTACCCTGCGTCTGCCGGATGAGGATACCCGTCGTCGGCTGAATGACTACCTGCCTGAGGTGCGCAGCCGTTTGCTGCTGCTGCTTTCACGTCAGAGCGCCAGCGCGCTGGCAACCGAGCAAGGCAAACAGGCCCTGGTTGAACAGATCAAACAGGTGCTGGCGCCACCGCTGGTAAAAGGTCAACCTGCGCAGGTAGTCAGTGACGTGCTGTTTACCGCCTTCATTTTGAGGTGACTTAATGGGCGATAGCATTCTCTCCCAGGCTGAGATTGACGCGCTGCTCAATGGCGACAGTGACAGTGCGGAAGTAGAGAACAGTTCCAAAGGGGCCGATGGCGATATCCGCCCCTATGATCCCAATACCCAGCGTCGCGTGGTGCGCGAGCGTCTGCAGGCGCTGGAGATCATCAATGAGCGTTTTGCCCGTCATTTCCGTATGGCGCTGTTCAACCTGCTGCGCCGCAGCCCGGATATCAGCGTTGGGGCAATCAAGATTCAGCCGTACCATGAGTTTGCCCGCAACCTGCCGGTGCCAACCAACCTGAACCTGATTCACCTGCAGCCGCTGCGGGGGACTGCGCTGGTGGTGTTCTCGCCGAGCCTGGTGTTTATCGCCGTGGATAACCTGTTTGGCGGCGACGGTCGTTTTCCGACCAAAGTGGAAGGCCGTGAGTTCACCCACACCGAGCAGCGCGTGATTCGTCGCATGCTCAAGCTGGCGCTGGAAGGCTACAGCGACGCATGGAAAGCCATTTATCCGCTGGAAGTGGAATACGTGCGTTCTGAAATGCAGGTGAAGTTCACCAACATCACCACCTCACCGAACGATATCGTGGTCAACACGCCGTTCCAGGTGGAGATTGGCAACCTGGTGGGTGAGTTCAATATCTGTATTCCGTTTTCGATGATTGAGCCGCTGCGCGAGCTGCTGGTCAATCCACCGCTGGAGAACTCGCGTCAGGAAGATAACCACTGGCGCGACAATCTGGTGAAACAGGTGCAGCACTCGGAGCTGGAGCTGATTGCCCACTTCGCTGAAACGTCGCTGCGTCTGTCACGTATTTTGCAACTGAAACCTGGTGACGTCCTGCCCATTGAGAAGCCGGACCGCATCATTGCCCACGTCGACGGCGTACCGGTACTGACGAGCCAGTATGGCACGCTCAACGGCCAGTATGCGCTGCGTGTAGAACATCTGATTAACCCGATTTTGAATTCGCTGAATGAGGAACAGCCCAATGAGTGACAGCAAAAAACCGTCCGATGATATCTCTGCGGACGATCTGTGGGCTGAAGCGATGAACGAGCAGGCGGCGACCAGCAGTGCGGCGGAGCCAGGCGATAACGTATTTAAGTCGCTTGAGGCCAGCGCCGCCAGCGGCTCGCTGCAGGACATCGATCTGATCATGGATATCCCGGTCAAACTGACCGTGGAACTGGGCCGTACCAAAATGACCATCAAAGAGCTGCTGCGCCTGACGCAGGGTTCGGTGGTGGCGCTTGACGGCCTGGCCGGCGAGCCGCTGGACATTCTGATCAACGGCTATCTGATCGCCCAGGGTGAAGTGGTGGTGGTGAACGACAAATATGGCGTGCGCATCACCGACATTATTACCCCGTCCGAACGTATGCGTCGTCTGAGCCGCTAATCATGTTAAAAAACGCGCAAACCGTTCAGCCCGCTCACGCCCAGCCGGTGGTGTCCACCAGTTCGGTCGTTGGGCAAGTCAGCAGCGTGCTGGCGGTGATCGTGCTGCTGATTCTGGCCTGCGGCTGGCTGGCGAAACGCCTCGGCTTTGCGCCGAAAGCGGTGAGCGGCCAGGCGCTGAAAGTCAGCGCCAGCGTGCAGGTTGGCCGCCAGGAGCGGGTGGTGATTGTTGATACCGCCGATGCGCGTTTAGTGCTGGGCGTCACCGCTCAGCAGATCACCCATCTGCACTCGCTGCCGCCGCTGCCACCGGAAGCGTCCCTGCCCGTCAGCGCGGCGCCGCAGGATTTTCGTCAGCTGTTTCAGAACCTGGTTAAACGTCCCGGAAAACCCCAATGATGCGTCGATTACTCCCTCTTCTGCCGCTGCTGATGCTGCTGGCACCGGCTGCCCATGCGCAGCTGCCGGGTTTGATCAGCCAGCCGCTGGCCAATGGCGGCCAGAGCTGGTCGCTGCCGGTGCAAACGCTGGTCTTCATTACCTCGCTGACCTTTATTCCGGCGGTGTTGCTGATGATGACCAGTTTCACCCGCATCATTATCGTGTTTGGTCTGCTGCGTAACGCACTGGGCACGCCGTCCGCGCCGCCGAATCAGGTGATGCTGGGCCTCGCGCTATTCCTGACCTTCTTTATCATGGCGCCGACCTTCGACAAGATTTACACCGATGCCTATCTGCCGTTCAGCCAGGACAAAATCAGCATGGACGTGGCGATCGACAAAGGTGCCCAGCCGCTGCGTGAGTTCATGCTGCGCCAGACGCGCGAAGCCGACCTGGCCCTGTTCGCCCGTCTCGCCAACAGCGCGCCGATTCAGGGTCCGGAAGCGGTGCCGATGCGCATTCTGCTGCCCGCCTATGTCACCAGCGAGCTGAAAACCGCTTTCCAGATTGGTTTCACCGTTTTTATTCCGTTTCTGATTATCGACCTGGTGGTCGCCAGCGTACTGATGGCGCTGGGGATGATGATGGTGCCGCCGGCCACTATTTCGCTGCCGTTTAAGCTGATGCTGTTTGTGCTGGTGGACGGCTGGCAGCTGCTGGTGGGATCGCTGGCGCAAAGTTTTTACTCCTGAGTGGCTTTCCGCCCTCACCTTTCTCTCGACAGGAGCGCAACATGACACCGGAATCGGTAATGGTAATGGGCCAGGAAGCGATGCGTATCGCCCTGATGATGGCCGCTCCGCTGCTGCTGGTGGCGATGGTGAGCGGTTTGCTGATCAGTATTTTGCAGGCGGCAACGCAGATTAACGAACAGACACTGTCGTTTATCCCGAAAATTCTTGCCGTGGCGGCCACTGCCGTGGTGGCCGGACCGTGGATGCTCAACCTGATGCTGGACTACATCCGTACCCTGTTCAGCAACCTGCCTTATATCATCGGCTAATGGTCACCCTCGACAGCAGCCAGCTGGTGCACTGGGTGGCGCAATTCTTCTGGCCGATGGTGCGTTTGCTGGCGCTGTTTGCCAGCGCGCCGCTGCTGAATGAACGTTCGATTCCAAAACGGGTCAAAATTGGACTGGCGGTAGTCACCACCTGGATTCTGATGCCGCTGCTGCCGCCGGTCGAAGTGACGCTGTTTACTCCGGCGGGCTTCTGGATGCTGGTGCAGCAGTTGCTGATTGGCGTGGGGATTGGTCTGACCATGCAGCTGGCTTTTTCTGCCGTGCGGCTGGCCGGTGAGATGATTGGTCTGCAGATGGGTCTCTCTTTTGCCACCCTGCTCGACCCGAACAGCCGGATCAACATGCCGCTGCTGGCCCGTTTTCTCGACATGCTGGCGATGCTGCTGTTCCTGACCTTCAACGGTCACCTGTGGTTGATCTCGTTACTGGTGGACAGTTTTCACACGTTGCCGATTAACGATCAGCCACTCAACGCCAACGCCTTCATGGCGCTGACCAAAGCCGCCAGCTTAATTTTCCTTAATGGCATGATGTTAGCGCTACCCTTAATAATTCTGCTCCTCACGCTAAACCTGGCACTAGGTTTGTTAAACCGCGTTTCACCTCAGCTGTCGGTTTTCGCCATCGGCTTCCCAATCACCTTAACGGTAGGGATCCTGAGTCTGGGTATGATGATGCCGTTGCTTGCACCTTTCTGTGAACATCTGTTCGGTGAAGTCTTTGATTTACTCGCGCAGTTTGTATCAGAACTTTCCCCTGCCCGTTGATTAACGATACTGTTAACCTTCTTATACGATAGTTAAGTAATCAAAAACATTCTGTGCATTTTTCGAACCATATTTTTCAGAAATCAACTGAGGATATTCTGATAAATGCGCATTTATGGTGAAAATTATTCTTATTAAACGGCGCTTCGCGTATTTTAGTCAGACGATTCCTAAGCCGGTTAAGCCGGTGAATCGGTTGATAAAATGCTCAAAGGGCTGTTTTTAAACAAAAAAAATATTACAGCGATTTTTCTTGTCTAAATCCCTTTTTTCCGGCATTGTCAACACTCGCTGAAACGTCACACTTTCGCGATTCAAATGTTTTTAAGAATTGTCCTATCAGATTTGTCTGTGACTTGCGCGATAGTGACAGGGCTCTCAAAACAGAGCGAAAGAAACACATAAACCAAATTCCCGGCGATTCCCACTATCGCGGGGACAAGAGTGACGTGGAAGTAACACAATAAACTTCGCAGAACGGGTCAGGGACGAGTCAAGATGGCGCAGGAATGCATTACGCCAGTCTGCCGAGCAGAATAAAAAAGTGTCTTTGGAAATCTCTCTCGTACCGCAAACGCGTATTCATCGTTGATTTAAACGGATAACAAATTGGTGAGGGTCGCTATAATGCCAACGATTATTATGGATTCATGTAACTACACACGCCTGGGTTTGTCAGACTATATGTCGGCAAAAGGAGTCAAAAAGAAAAATATTACTTCCGTGTCTGACATCGAACAATTGCAACAACGGTGTGAGCAATTAAAGCCGGGCGTAGTATTTATTAACGAAGAATGCTTTATTCACGAATCCGATTCCAGCGATCGCATTCGTTCTATTATCATGCAGCATCCGGATACGCTATTCTTTATTTTTATGGCGATCTCGAATATCCATTTTGAGGAATACCTCTACGTTCGTAAGAACCTGATTATTACGTCAAAATCGATAAAAACATCGACACTGGACTCCCTGCTGGGCACCTACCTGCAAAAGAAACTCAATGCCTCACCGCGCATTTCTGCCGGGCTGGATATTCATCCACTGACATTGAGCCAGACTGAATCGAATATGCTGAAAATGTGGATGTCAGGTCATGACACCATTCAGATTTCGGATAAGATGCAAATCAAAGCGAAAACTGTTTCGTCACATAAAGGCAATATTAAACGCAAAATTAAAACGCACAATAAACAGGTTATTTATCATGTGGTGCGCCTGACAGATAATGTTACTTCGGGCATTTATGTCAACGTGCGATAATTTCACCCAACGATAATACGCTTTGTGGTCAAGGCTAGTCCCCGCGACTGGCCTTGATTATTTTTGAGCGTTTTGCGAGCGCGATCCCACTTCCCCGCTAAGCCTTTATCCCCTGCTGCCGATGCTTGTTTTCAGAACCCCTTACCACTATGAGAGCAAGGAAATGAAAACAGCATCGATAGATGAGCAACATAAGCTCAGCATCTGGCAAAACCTACGCCTGATGCCTCTGTTCAGCATGATCTTTGGTGGCATTCTGCTGCTTTTTGCCCTGTGCATTGGACTCGCCAGCTACTTTCTGATTCAAAGCAATAATTCCCTCAATGACGCCACCGATGAGATTCAGGTGCGCATGGGCATTTCTAACAGCTCAAACCATCTGCGAACCGCACGCCTTAATGTACTACAGTCGGGCGCGGCGGCGCGCATCGGTGAAATGGATGGCTATCGTGCCGATCTGGCGCGCACCGAAACGCGCATTAAGCAGGCGCGCGAGGGCTTCAAAATTTATATGGATCGCAAAATGAAGACGCCGGCTGACCTGGCGCTCGACGGTCCGCTCACCACCAGCTTCAACGCCTATATTGATAAAGGCCTGAAGCCGATGATCGAATCGGCGAAACAGGGCAGCTTTGAGGGGATTGTCGCGCAGGAGACCGATGTCACCCGCAAGCTGGATGATGCCTATAATGCCGTGCTGCTGAAGGCGATTAAGATCCGCACCGAGCGCGCCGAAGCGATTAACGCCGAAGCGGCGCATCAGTCGCGCGTCGGTTTTATCGCGATGGCTGCGGCTTTTGCCGCCGCGCTGCTGCTGGTGCTGCTCACCTTCGTGTTCCTGCGCCGCGTGGTAATCAATCCGCTGCGCCTGTCGGTGGGTCGCATTGAGCGCATCGCGCAGGGCGATCTCACCGCCCCCGAACAGGCCTATGGTCGCAACGAAATTGGCAGCCTGCTGCACAACCTGCAGCTGATGCAGGCGTCGCTGGTGCGCACCGTTGGCACTGTCCGTGAAGGCGCGGTGGCGATTTATCAGGGCTCCAGTGAGATCTCCGCAGGTAACACCGATCTGTCATCACGCACCGAGCAGCAGGCTTCCGCGCTGGAGCAGACTGCCGCCAGCATGGAGCAGCTCACCGCCACGGTGAAGCAGAACGCCGAAAACGCCCATCACGCCAGCCAGCTGGCCGCCGATGCTTCTGGCAAAGCGCGCAGCGGTGGTGAACTGGTGAGCGGTGTGGTGAAAACCATGAATAACATTTCCGGCAGCTCGAAGAAAATTGCCGAGATTACCAATGTTATTAACAGTATCGCCTTCCAGACCAATATCCTGGCGCTGAACGCCGCGGTAGAAGCCGCGCGCGCCGGGGAACAGGGCCGTGGCTTCGCCGTGGTCGCCAGTGAAGTGCGCAATCTGGCGCAGCGCAGTGCGCAGGCAGCGAAAGAGATTGAGTCGCTGATTGCCGAGTCGGTGGATTTGATCAGTAACGGCTCGCATCAGGTCGGCGAAGCCGGCAGCACCATGGGCGAGATTGTCGAAGCGGTGCGCCGCGTTACCGACATTATGGCCGAGATTGCGGCAGCGTCTGATGAGCAGAGCCGTGGCATTCAGCAGGTCAGCCTGGCGGTGACCGAGATGGATAACGTGACGCAGCAGAACGCCTCGCTGGTGGAGGAAGCCTCTTCAGCCGCGGCTTCGCTGGAAGATCAGGCCGGTAAACTGACGCAGGCGGTGGCGGTGTTCCGCCTGAATGATACGCCGGCTTCGCTGGTGGCTGCTGCGCCGCAGTCGGCGCTGAAAGCGCCAGCGCTCGCTCCACGTCCGACGCTGGCTACAGCGGGCAATGATAACTGGGAGACGTTTTAAGAGGATTGAGGTGGGGTGCGGTATTTTTCCCTCACCCCAGCCCTCTCCCGCTTGCGGGAGAGGGGGCTGTCCGCGCGGCTGTTGAGTAGGTTTTCACACAACGCTTCAGGAACAACTTATTACTAAGCATCGGCGCTGAACGGTTCCCTCTCCCGCGAGCAGGAGCACTGAACGGTTCCCTCTCCCGCGTGCGGGAGAGGGTTAGGGTGAGGGCAACCTGAGAGCTACGTAGTGACAACGTGAGCACAAAGCCACACTACCCTTCCCCCGCATACGGCTCAACAAACACGCCTTCGGCGTGATCGCTCTCATTAAAGAACCAGATCCCCAGCGGGTAATCCTCCAGCGCTACCAGATACATGGTGCCCTCATTAAAGCCTTCCACAGCCAGCACAGTACCGACGCGACGTGGGCCGCCGTCGGTTTTTACCGTTACCCGGTCATTGACCTTCATTGATTTCTCTCCAGAAACAGTCCTGCGCATAGTGTAACGGAAGATAGTCAGCGCTGCCTGATCGCGATCAGCGTCGGGCGATTACCCACACCGCATGCACGATGCCGGGGATGTAACCACACAGCGTCAGCAGAATGTTGAGCCAGAAGGCGCCGCCAAAGCCGACCTGTAAAAACACGCCCAGCGGTGGCAACAGAATGGCAATAATGATCCGAATTAAATCCATACTAACTCCCTGATAACCATAATAATCAACCAGCTGTAAGCATAGCTGCTTTACGCCAGAATGGGGAATGCAGCGGGTAAAGAAGTGTCAAAGCCGGGCTTTTCACTTTCTTAACGTTTCCCGGAAAGACTTTTGACGCGGCACCCTCGTACACTTGTCAGCACTGCACCAACCCCAAAGGGGCAGTCAACCTAAAAGTAACAAGGATTTTTGCCCGCGCAGCGCGGGCTTTTTTTTGCCCGTTTCCCGTCCACGTCCCTCCCCCGCTGTCACCGTCTATACTTGTCAGGAATCCGTTTGCCTCCGGGAGGCTGTCATGGCTACAGCAAAAGAGTACAGCGATAACGTGCAGCGCGAAGTGAACATCGACGTGGACGCGCTGCTGGAAGCGATTCAGAAAAAAACGTCAGGTGAAGTGCAGGAGTTTATGCAGGCTGAAGATGCGCACCGTGTGAAGGTGAATGGCGAAGCGTTTGACTCCTACACCGAACTGGCCGAGGCGTTTGAACTCGATATTCGTGATTTCACCATCACCGAAGTGAACCGCTGAAATCGATTTCAAAAAAAGACCCGGCACGCTGGCCGGGTTGAAAAAAGAATAAATTCGTTACACCAGGAAAATCTTAACACCGCTTCAGAGTACGCCTTAGCTGAAGTAAGACAAGTCTCAATTCTGCACGCAATTCGAACAAATCTGCATAATCATGCACTGCTGTTACCGAAAACATCGCGCTACGGCTGACATTCTGCATGCACAAAACGTGCAGCCGCTTCGGTATCCGGGCGGTGTTTTAAGAATTATCCTGGATAGTGGCCGCGCCGGCGGCAAGGAAAAGTGTGATCGTGATTACGCTATTATACTGATTACACGTCGCTTTACGGATGCCTTTGGGCGTAAGGAGTGTATTGATGATCCCGTTAGATTCCTCCCTGCTGATCGTGACCGATCTCGATGGTTCGCTGCTCGATCATCATGACTATAACTGGCAGGCCGCCAGCGAGTGGCTGGCGCGTCTTAAGCAGCAACAAATTCCGCTGGTGATTTGTTCGAGTAAAACCGCAGCCGAAATTATTCCGCTGCAGAAGCGGCTGGGCATTGCCGGTGCACCCTTTATTGCGGAAAACGGCGCCCGCGTCGCCTTCGGCGGGGAAGCACAGATCGCTGAAGAGCCCGGTGCCGATTACCTTGCGCTCTGCGCCACGCTCAGCACCCTGCAGGCGGATTTTCGCTTCACCGGCTTTCATGACTTTAGCGACGCAGAAGTGGCCCGTTTCACCGGCCTGACGCTGACGGAAGCCAGCCAGAGCCGACTGCGCGATGCGTCTGAAGTCATCGTATGGCGCGATGATGAAACGCGGCTCGACGCCTTCCGCGCGGCGCTGGCGCAGCATCAGCTGGCCCTGACGCAGGGCGGACGTTTCTGGCACGTGATGCCGGCGGGCAGCGGTAAAGGCGTGGCGCTGGAACAGTTATTGCAGCAGTTGCAGCAGCAGGAAGGCACGAAGCGCACCACGATTGGTCTGGGCGATGGCCCTAACGATGCGCCGATGCTGGAGCGCGTCGATTATGCCGTGGTGATTAAAGGTTTCAGTAAAAACCCGGTGGTGCTGCAACGCAGCGATCATCATAACGTTTACCACACCGCACACGTTGGCCCTGAGGGCTGGCGCGAAGGTCTGGATTACTTTCTTGCCCAACCTGAATAACGGCAGCTGACCAGAAGGATGAGACGATGAGTGATTTTTACCAGAACGGCGTAATTACCAACTTTCATAATCTCACCCACCGCAGCGTGGAGTCGCTGGAAAAAGAGATGGTGCGCTTTGCGCGCAAGCGCAAAATGGGGCTGATTCTGCCCTCGCTTTTTTCCGAGCTGGAAGGCCCGGCGCTGGATAATATCGTCAATGAACTGGCGAAAGTGCCCTATCTGGAGGAGATTGTGATTGGCCTCGATCGTGCCGATCGCGATCAGTTTCTCTTCGCGCGCGAATTTTTCTCGCGCCTGCCGCAGCGCCACCGCATTTTGTGGAACGATGGCCCGCGGCTGAAAGCGCTGGACGCCGAGCTGGATAAAGAGGGTCTGTCGCCCAGCCAGCCCGGCAAGGGGCGCAACGTGTGGTTCTGCACCGGCTACACGCTGGCCTCCGACCGCTCGCAGTGCGTGGCGCTGCATGACTGCGATATCGTGACCTATGAGCGCGGCATGCTGGCACGTCTGCTCTATCCGCTGGCCAACCCGGCCTTTCAGTATGAATTCTGCAAAGGTTTCTATGCGCGCGTTGCGGACGGCAAACTTAATGGCCGCGTCGGGCGTCTGCTGGTGGGCCCGCTGCTGCGCTCGCTGCAGAAAGTCTACGGCCATTCGGAGTATCTCGACTATCTCACCAGTTTCCGCTATCCGCTGTCCGGCGAGTTTGCCATGCGCACCCACGTGCTGAACGGCATTAAAATTCCTGGCGACTGGGGGCTGGAGATTGGCGTGCTGTCAGAGATTTATCGCAATTACACCACGCGGCAGACCTGCCAGGTGGAAATCGCGGACAACTACGATCATAAGCATCAGCCGCTTGCGGAAGAGGACGGCACCGGTGGCCTGAAACGCATGAGTAACGATATCGTGCAGTCGCTGCTGCGTAAGCTGGCGACAATGGGCGTGCCGCTCACCAGCGACTCGTTCCGCGTGCTGAAGGCCACCTATTATCGCAACGCGCTGGACATGATGGAGATCTACAACCACGAAGCCACCATGAACGGACTGAAGTTTGATCAGCACATTGAAGAAGCGGCGGTCGAGATGTTCACCCAGGCGATTCTCGACGCCGGCCAGTCGTTCATCGAGCGGCCAAACGAGAAACCGTTTATCCCCAGCTGGAGCCGCGTGCAGTCGGCGTTCCCCGATATCCTGCAGCGCATCTACCAGGCGGTAGAAGAGGATAACGAGGGCAAAGTCTAACCGGCCGCGCACACCCGATTGCGACCGCCGCTTTTCGCCAGATACAGGCGGCGGTCCGCTACCGCCTGCAGACTTTCTGCATGGTAACTGCCCTGCTCAGTACTGCAGCTGACACCTGCCGACAACGTAACGCTAAAGGTGGTGCTGGCGTTGACCAGAATGGTTTTGGCCGCCAGCCGGCTGCGGATACGCTCCGCCACGCCCTGCGCCTCAGCCAGCGTGGTGTGCGGCAGCACGATACAAAACTCCTCGCCGCCGATGCGTCCGGCCACGTCGTAAGGGCGCAGCGTATGTTTGATGACGCCGGCCACGCGCATTAGCGCCTGATCGCCCGCGTGGTGGCCCCAGCTATCATTGACCTTTTTAAAATGATCGATATCGAGCTGGATCACCGCCAGCGGCTGTTGCTGCTGTTCGCAGCGCCGCGCCAGCGCGATAAACTGGTCGAAAAAGGCGCTGCGATTAAGCAGGCGCGTCAGGCCGTCATAATTAGCGCGCCAGGCCAGTCGCGCCGAGAGGTCCTCCAGCCGTCGTACCAGGCGGAAAATCACCTGATGCGCCAGCGCCAGTAACAGCACGAACAGCAGCCACATGCCCAACAGAAACAGCGCTACCCGCCCCAGCTCCTGCGCCAGTCCCTGGCGCAGGCTCTGCACGTTGATTAGCCAGGCATCGACATTTTTTAACTTAACCCAGCTGGCCAGCTGACTGCCGAGCCACAGTGTTCCGGCCGGCTGCTGGTGAATCGCCTGCATCAGCTGGCCGCGCTGCGCGGGGGTCAATGCCACATCGTGCGGTGCCGGCAGCCGGGTGATCTCGTTGAGTGCGCGATCTTCGAGCACCAGCTTGCCCTGCAGCACGCTGTGACGCGACTGGTGCAGCAATGCATTAATTCGCTGCTGGGTGAAATCCATCGATAACACGCCGTACCAGTGCTGATGGGCGATCACCGGCGCGCTCACCGTCAGCATCAACCCCTCGTTGAACTCCCCCTGATAGGCTTCGGTCCAGTGCCATCGCGTCTGCGGCGCCCGGCCCGGCTGCTGGTCGCGAAAATAGGGTCGCTGCGTCATGGTGGCGTAACTTTGCGCCAGCTCCTGCGCGTCGCGCGGCGGACGTGAGCTGATGTAATAGCCCGCGCGCGAGGTGTACCAGAAGCGTGAATGAAAGTCCTGCGCCTCATCGCTGAACTGCATGATAAAGCTGAACTCCAGCGCAGCGCGCAGCTCGGGCAGCAGATAAGTATCATCGCGCTGCAGCAGCGCATCACGCTGCAGCCATTCGTCGCTGACGCCGTTAATCGGCATGCTGCGCAGGTTAGCGATTTGCAACTGCCACACCGGCTGATGGCGCAACTGCTGAAAACGCTGCAGGGCGTGCTGACCATAATCGGCGTCCAGCGGGTGCGTCAGCGCGTAGCTGAGCATCCGCTGATAGTAATTAAGCTCGTCCAGACTCTCCTGAAAGCGGCTATCAAGGCTGCGCTGGATCTCGGACAGCTGGGCGCGCTGCCGCTGCTGATAGTTATTTTTTAATTCCAGCGCTTCATGGACGGTGAGAAAAAGTGAAAAGAGAAAGACCGCCAGAAAACAGAGATGCACGCGCAGCGCAGGCGTCATGCGGCGTGATGACAGTGGCGAGATTGGCATCAGTAGCCAGGCTCCGGATAACAACGAATTGAAGAAGTGTAGTCAGGCGGGAAAACGGCGTACAGGCAGAGATCAGGAAAAACGTGAAAAGTGACAATGACATCGGGACGGCGCGCTGACCGTCCCGAGGGGCTCAGCTGGCCAGCTGGCGCGCGGCCGACAGATGCGTCAGCTCATCACTGCGGAACGCTTCGCGGCGTACACTGTAGCCATCATACCAACGACACTCTACCATTCCGCTGGCATAGCCGGTCACCACCATAGTGGGTCCGCCCTGTTTGTGCTGAACTTCGTCACTGATTGCAAAGGTCATACCGCGCCCTCCCTTCTCACCGTTGAATGAACGGATTAAGGTATAGCAGCTGTGCGCGTTTTTTGCCTATAGGATATTGCTATTACTGTGACAAATTCGGAATAAGCAGTGAAAAATGCCGTAAATAAACAAAGCCGATAAAAGTTATTATCGGCTTTGAACGATTTTCCCGGGTGGAAAATCAGATTTTGCAGCCTTCGCAGTCGGCTTCGTCGCTGATATCCGCCGGCACTTCACTGGCTTTTTCTGCCGCTTTGGCTTCCGCCTGCTCCAGCTGTGCATCGATATCAAATTCAAACATATCGTCGTTCATCATCGTTCTCCTGACCCGTGATTAGAAATTTCCTGCGCTTTATACCGATTTACCGCGCAGCTTCGCAACCAGATTTACCACTAACAGCACAATCGACCCAACGATAAAGCCCAGCACCAGATTCGCACCGTTGCTCAGCAGCATGGAAACCACACCCGGGAAGCCGCTGCTGTACTCTTCAATGGCATGATGCAGCGGCGCGATACCGTGCACGATAATGCCGCCGCCCACCAGGAACATCGCGACGGTGCCAACCACCGACAGGATTTTCATCAGCCACGGTGCCAGCGCCAGCAGCGCGCCGCCGGTGGCCTGCGCCAGCGTGGAAGACTTCTCACGCAGCCAGTAGCCGAGATCGTCAATCTTAACGATCATCGCCACAATACCGTACACGCCGATGGTCACCAGAATGGCAATACCGGCGAGGATTAACACCTGATTGAGCAGCGGTGCATCCGACACAATGCCCAGGGTAATCGCCACAATTTCAGCCGACAGAATGAAGTCGGTGCGCACTGCGCCTTTCACCTTATCTTTTTCGAACTGGCGCGGGTCCTGCTGCGCCAGATTATCCAGGCGCTTTTGCCGCGCTTCCGGGCTCTTCTCCGCTTTGTCGTGGTGCAGGCTGTGCAGCACTTTTTCCACTCCTTCAAAGCACAGATAGGCGCCGCCAATCATCAGCAGCGGCGTAATCAGCCAGGGCGCAAACGCGGAGATCAGCAGCGCCAGCGGCACCAGGATCAGTTTGTTGATAAACGAGCCTTTCGCCACGCCCCACACCACCGGGAGCTCACGATTGGCCTTCACGCCCGTCACCTGCTGCGCATTGAGCGACAGGTCATCGCCCAGCACGCCGGCGGTCTTTTTTGCCGCCACTTTGCCCATGACGGAAATGTCGTCGAGCAGCGTGGCAATATCATCCAGAAGAGTCAGTAAGCTGGTTCCTGCCAAAATGTCATTCCTTATTCCGGTTCGTGATCCTGACAACAGGGGCACCGCTCAATCGCCGTCACCGTCATATCGGCGATGCCCGCACAGTCCCATTCGACGCGTAACGTTTTCCCGTGCAGATCGTCGGCGTGCAGATACTTGCTCACCGGACTTTCTGTCATGCCGCTTATCTCCTCGGTGGCCACCAGCGTATCATCAAGGTAAATGCGCGCCGTGGCATGGGCATTGACCATGCGCTCATCGCGCAGTTGATACAGGCGTCTGACCGTCAGTTTGATGCTGCTCATGGTGGTGTTCCGCGTCCCAGAGAAAACGCTGATCTAAACTGTTATGGCAGGTAAAAGCAATCACCCTGCCTTAATCCGCCCGATAGTGATGCAATCCCTGATGATCGATCTCGCTGCTGTGCGTGGCAGCCAGCAGCCACTCTTCCAGCCGCTCCACCAGCGCCTCATCTTCCAGCCGCAGTTTGCCGCGCAGCGCGCATTCCCAGACGATCAGCACCTTCCAGCCGCTTTCCTGCAGCTGCTGCACATAGCGCCGGTCACGCTCCACGTTACTGTTGATTTTGCCGCTCCAGAATTCGGTGCGCGTGGCCGGCATTTTGAACAGATAACAGTGGTGACGATGCCAGAAACAGCCGTGCACAAAGATAATGGCTTTGTGCTGCGGCAGCACAAAATCCGGCCGGCCCGGCAGCGCTTTATCCTGTACACGAAAGCTAAAGCCGCGATCTTTCAGCAGCAGCGCAATACGCTGCTCAATCGCCGTATCCTGATTGCGAATGGCGCGCATATTTTTGCTGCGAATATCATGCGAGTGGACGTCTGCCATGGCGTCTCCTTTTTTGCGGGCTTCTTCAACTTTAGCGCGTTGAGGCGAAAGCGAAAGTTTGTGCGGAGCAGATTGCGAGACGCTACGCAGCCATCGTAATTTCCACGCCGCGCCAGGAGTGGTAGCATAGCCGCTTCACTGTTAAGGAAAAACGCATGCTTGCACTCGATCCCGCCGCGACGGCTTCGCCCTCCCCGCACTCCGCTGATGATGACGCCACCGCGTTACTGCTGCAGGTACTGGATATCTACGCGGCCCGCGATCTGGTGGTCATCCTGAGCGAGGCCGGCGGCCGCGACTGGAGTATCACGCAGCTTAACCGTATTCGCGCGGGAAAAAGTGCCGCGCCCGCGCTGTCAGCGGCGGAGGTCGCCCGTCTGCAGGCGCTGCTGCCGTCGCGACCGGCGCATTATGACAATCCCCGCTTTCAGTTTATCGATCTGTTTGCCGGCATCGGGGGTATTCGCCGCGGCTTTGAGCAGATTGGTGGCCAGTGCGTATTCACCAGCGAGTGGAATAAAGAAGCGGTGCGCACCTATAAAGCCAATCACTACAGCGATCCCGCCCGGCATCAGTTCAACAGTGATATCCGGCTGATTACCCAGCCGGCCGGTTTGCCGGATGAGCAGGCGATTTATCAGCATATCGATAAGACGATTCCCGACCATCAGGTGCTGCTGGCCGGCTTTCCCTGTCAGCCCTTTTCGCTGGCCGGCGTCAGCAAGAAGAATGCGCTGGGTCGCGCCCACGGTTTTGAATGTGAAGCCCAGGGCACGCTGTTTTTTGATGTGGCGCGCATCCTCGCCGCCAAAAAACCGCCGTTTTTCGTGCTGGAGAATGTGAAGAACCTCAAGAGCCATGATAAAGGCCGCACCTTTGCCATTATTATGGCCACGCTGGATGAGCTGGGTTACGACGTCGCTGACGCGGCTGACGACTCATCGCCGGATGCCAAAGTGGTCGATGCGCGTCACTTCCTGCCACAGCACCGCGAGCGCATCGTGCTGGTGGGGATCCGGCGCGATACCGGCCTGAGCGAGGGTTTTTCGCTGCGCGCGCTGGCGGCGCTCTATCCGCCTGAAGTTCCGCCGCTGCACAGCCTGCTGGAGCCGCAGCCGCCGGCAAAATATACCCTGTCGCCCACGCTGTGGCACTATCTCTACCAGTATGCGAAGAAGCATAAAGCCAAAGGCAACGGTTTTGGCTTTGGACTCAACGATCCGCGCAATCCGCACTGCTGCGTGCGCACGCTGTCAGCGCGCTACTATAAAGACGGGTCGGAAATCCTGATCGATCGCGGCTGGGATCACGCGCTGGGTGAGCAGGATTTTCAGCAGGCCGCGAACATGGCGCGCCGCCCGCGCCGCCTGACGCCGCGTGAATGTGCCCGCCTGATGGGCTTTGAAGCGCCGGGCGAAGCGCGCTTCCGCATTCCGGTCTCCGACACACAAGCCTACAAACAGTTTGGTAACTCGGTGGTGGTGCCGGTGTTCGCCGCCGTAGCGAAACTGCTGCTGCCGCTGATTGAGCAGCACGCGCGTCAGCGCCGCTAAAACGCAGCCGCGCTTCACGCCCCGGTTTTCCGCCCCGCAATTTGCTTTAGTAACGCGCGATGTGCTGTTTTGCTGCACATCGCGCGCACTGTCACCGGACTGTCACGCATCAAACCAATACTGCGTTTTATTTTTTGCGGAGCTGTTTGATGTCTCTCCTGTCTGTAATTTCCCTGCCGCTGCGGCTGCGACCTCGTTTTACCCTGCGTCTGCCCGTCTGGCTCTCCAGCCTGCGCAGCCAGTTCATGCTGTTTATTGTGCTGTTTTGTCTGCTGCAGTTTGCCGGGGTGCTGTTGCTCAACCAGCACGTGAATCAGACGCAACACTCATTGCAGCAGGCCAGCCAGCTGCGCGAACGGCTGGCCCTGCTGGATAAAGCACGCATTGAGCTACTCACCGCCAGCGACAACAGCCATCGTGCCGGTATTTATCTGATGCAGGACCAGCAGAGCGGTTCGGTCGACAGCTGGAAAAGCCTGGCGGCGG
Organism: gamma proteobacterium symbiont of Axiagastus rosmarus; assembly: GCF_059730925.1. Taxonomy (NCBI): domain Bacteria; kingdom Pseudomonadati; phylum Pseudomonadota; class Gammaproteobacteria; species gamma proteobacterium symbiont of Axiagastus rosmarus. The sequence goes on along the minus strand of NZ_AP035925.1, from coordinate 1,718,536 downwards.
CAGCCACTACCTCATTGCAGCAGGCGCAGCAGCTTTTTGCTGCCTATCAGGCGAAAAGCGATAGCCCGCTGGCACAGGGATTCGTGCTACTGGCCAGCGGGCTGCAGGAGCAGCTGAAAGGGCTGGCAGCCAATGATATCAACGCATTTTTTATGGTGCCGATGCAGGCTTTCCAGCAGCAGTTCAACGATGCCTGGTTTAGCGAAATCGAACAGGCCAATCAGCAGCTCGGCAGCGTTAACCAGCATTCGCTCAGCACGCTCAAGCAGAGCCGCAATCTGGCGCTGGCGATCGCCGCGTTATTAATGGCGCTGCTGCTGCTGGCCGCCGCGCTGCTGATGCGCGGCGTGTTGCTGCCGCTGCGTCACGCCAACGCCCAGCTGGCACAAATCGCGACGGGCGATCTGGTCGCCAGCCCGGCACCGACGCGCCGTCAGTCGCTGGAAACGCGCCAGCTGCTCCTGTCCATCGATACCATGCGTCAGGGTTTGCAGCAGATCGTCAGCGACATCACGACGGTAGCAACCCGGGTGGCGGCCGGCGCTGACGAGATGCAGCAGCATAATCAGCAGGTGATGCAGCAGCATCAGGCGCAAAATGCCAGCTTCCATCATCTGTCGCAGCGGCTGCATCGCGTGTCAGAAGAGGTGGAAAAAGGTGCACACTTCTCGCAACAGGCGACGCATGACGCGCAGTCCGCGGATGCGCTGATGCGTCACTGCGCCCATGAAGTCGACAATATGGATCACCAGATGCAGCAGATCGTTGCGGCCGCTGGCGATATCGCTGGCATCGTCGGCATGCTGGATAGCCTGTCGATGCAGACGCGTCTGCTGTCGCTTAATGCGGCGATAGAGTCTGCGCATGCTGGCGCTTACGGGCGCAGTTTTTCGGTCGTCGCCAAAGAGATGGGATTGCTGTCGCAGCAGAGCGGCGCATCCACGCGGCAGATCGACGGTTTAATCCAGCACACGCAGCAGCACGTGCAGGATGGCTTTGCGAAGGTGCAGGCGCTGGAAGTGCTGTTTGCGCGGATTGGCCAGGCGGTATCGGGCGTGGTCAGCCAGCTGAATGAGCTGCAGGATAACAGTACGGCGCAGAGCCATCGCGTGAGCAAAATTGCCCGGGAAGTGGTGGAAATGAGTCTTCAGCTCCAGCAAAACGAAGCTCTGACTGACCAGCAGGTGCAGGCAGCGGCGCAGTTGAGTGAACTTTCAGCGCGACTGACGCAGCGCGCGCAGCAGTTCCGCGTTAGCTAAGGTGCAGAAAGAAAAAACCCGTCAGCGACGGGTTTTGGTGTTATTTCTTTTTCTTACTTTTCTTCAGCAGTGCACGCACCTGCTTCAGCTCGGCGGCGCTCAGTTGATCGCCCGCCTCTTCGGTATGCAGGCTGTCGACGGCCGGTGGCTCAACGGCATCTAAACTGGCCTGCAGGCGGTTAACGATCTCCTGACTCATGGAGATTTGGTTATCAGCGGCTAACTGTTTAATGTGCTCTTTCAGCGCCGGGTCAATTTTAATGGTTAAGTTAACGGTCTCGGTCATCTTCACACTCCCTCTTGATTTACAACAACGTAGCGGAAGCAGATGAAAGTTAACAGACTGTCATAAAAATTTAATATTGTGCCGGAATGGGACTGAAATCGCGTAACACGGACTCATCAATATCGGTCAGATTCCCCTGCAGTTCGGCGCACAGCTTCGCCATATAGCGGACGAGAAAATCGGCGTTGTGTTCCGCCAGCAGACGGCCGGTTTCCGTCTGCATGGTCTGCGGCAGGCTCAGTAGTTTCTTCTGGAAATGATCCAGCGTCCACTTGACGTCATCCAGTTCACGATCTTTACCCAGCGGATCGTCGCTGTCGAACAAAGGACGTCCCAGCGCACCCGCGGTATAGAAAACGCGCGCAAGGCCAATCGCGCCTAATGATTCGAGACGATCGGCGTCCTGAACGATCTTCGCTTCTAACGTTTTTGGCGTAATGCGGGCGCTGAAACTGTGGGCCTGCACCGCATGCGCCACGCTGTCCAGCAGCGCTGAGGGGAAGTCCGGAAAATCCTGTTGCAGAATGCGGCGCGTCTCTTCCGCCGCGTAAGTCGAAGCCAGATGGCGTTCCGGATGGTTTTTCGGCAGGTTCACCACATCGTGGAAATAGCAGGCGGTCAGCACCACCAGCGGATCGGCATTGGTGTTTTGCATAATGCGGGCCGCGCTCATCCAGACGCGGCGCAGGTGCGCGATATCATGGGCTTTATCATCGTGCAGCCAGTTCAGCTGCAGCCAGCTTTCGTAACGGTGTTGCCAATGGGTCAGTGACATCGTGCTTCTCCTGTTATTGCTATTATTTCGCACCGGGTACGGCTTACGCCCATCATAGCGGCCCGGTGATGACACTTTCTTTACACCCTTCCCGGATGTCCAGCGCAAAAAAATGCGATCCCGATCATGTTATAGCGCTGTTAAAGCCGCTTGCCCAGTCGCGATGCGGTTTTCAGTATTTCCTTAACCTGTTTTAGTTAAGCCACTCTGTTTAATTTCGGTGATGCATTTTCCGCTGGGTGAATTTTCAGCATTGCCAAAGGTCCAGTTTAGCCTGTCGCAACCCCAGCATTAAAACGTCCATTTGCATAGCGACATAATCTGAAAAGATTCCCATTGCGACCGTTATAACGTACTGTATAGGGGAAATTTACGGCTCTCACCTGTACCCGGAGCCTTCGTCAGCACACTGTTTGCTTATGAGCCATTTTTAATACCGGAAGCGGCAGTTATTGCCCGATAATAAGGCGACAAATTATTAAGCAAATTGATTCAAACCCATTATGCTAATGCTCTCATCCGAGGATACGGATGTTTCGTCGAAGTTCTCCGGGTACGTGATACAACATGAGGTACATAATGAAAGAACGGCCGATTCTTTTTTCCGAACAGCGGGTGCGCGCCCTGCTGGTTGGCCAGCAAACTCAGACCCGGCGCATTATGAAAACTCAGGCGTTTGGCCCGGGACAGGATCATCATGAAGGCGTGCACGCGTTTGATGTCAGCGCTAATCATCTGCATGGCTATAAGCTGATGTCGATGGCGGACATTGGCGCCCAGTGCCCGTTTGGCCAGGTCGGCGATCGCCTGTGGGTGCGTGAAACCTGGCGGGGTCCGATTGTGCCTGAAGCGCAGCTGGCGGAATACGAGCGCGATCCGCTGCCGTTCCGCAATCCGGCGTTTTGCCAGTATCGCGCCGACAGCCATGAACTTGGACAACAGGAAGAAAATCAGCAGGTCGCCGAGCAGTTTGGCTGGCAGACCGCCATCCATATGCCGCGCTGGGCCAGCCGCATCGATCTGGAAATTACGGCGGTACGCGCGGAGAAAATTCAGGACATCAGCGAAGACGACATCATGGCGGAAGGCGTGCAGACCGATTCGCACTTCCTCAATAATTTCTTCACGATGAACATGAATTCCGAATCGCCGAAAGAAGCTTACCGCAAGGCGTGGCAGAAGCAGTACGGCGCCACCAGCTGGGAGGTAAATCCCTGGGTTTGGGTCATCGCATTCCAGCGTGTGGAGCGTGAAGGCTAACCGTTTGCCCTCTTCCGTACGGAAGAGGGCGTCGCCTTTTGCGCGATTCAGTGAATCACCAGCCCTTGCCCCCTCACCGGCGGCACAGCGTGCCCCCTTTCCCACCTTGCCAGTTTGCAATCCCTGTCACAGACAAATCCGCCGCTAACAGGTTGAATAAGCGGCTTTGATTCCACGCTGGCAATTTTTCGTCTGCCGCGTCAGGATATGATTTCCGCCCTGCAGAGTGAGTGACGCAATGATCAAATGGCCGTGGCGTGCACAAAAAGATGCTGCCGTGACTGCCCTGCCCTGGCAACAGGCGCTGGGGCAGCCGATCTTTTCTCTGCTGAACAGCGACGAACAGCAGGCGCTGGTAGCACTGGCGCAACGCTTCCTGCTGCAGAAAAAAATCACCCCGCTACAGGGGCTGGAACTCAGCGAGCTGCGGCTGGCTCGCCTGTCGTTGCTGTTTTGCCTGCCGGTATTGAAGCTGGGTCTGGAATGGCTCGACGGCTTCCACGAAGTGCTGATCTACCCGGAGCCGTTCAGCGTTGACGATCGCTGGGAGGACGACAGCGGCCTGGTGCACCACGCGCCGGCCGTGCATGCCGGCCAGAGCTGGACGCAGGGACCGGTGGTGCTGAACGCGCTGGACATCCAGGACTCATACGATCTCTCTGGTTACAACCTGGTGATCCACGAAGTGGCGCACAAGCTCGACGCGCGCGGCAGCGGTTACACCAGCGGCATCCCGGCCATCGCGCTGCGCGATGTGGCCAGCTGGGAGAAAGATTTACTGCAGGCGATGGCCGAGATTGAAGCGGAAGTGGAGCTGGTGGGTGAACAGGCCGCGACCCTCGATCCCTATGCCGCCAGCGATCCGGCGGAATGTTTTGCCGTGCTGTCGGAGTACTTTTTCAGCGCCCCCGACCTGCTCGCCAGCCGTTTTCCGACCATGTATCGCCACCTGCAGCAGTTTTACCATCAGGATCCGCTGGCGCGTCTGGCGCAGCAGGCACCGGAATCTGCTTAAATCACGATCGCTTTGCCGCTTTGCTAGCCAGTTGAATACAAATGTGTTTTTAGCGGTTGACACCCACAGGGGCTGCCATTAATATTCGCCTCGTTCCAACGATTCCTCTGTAGTTCAGTCGGTAGAACGGCGGACTGTTAATCCGTATGTCACTGGTTCGAGTCCAGTCAGAGGAGCCAGATTTAAAGAAGCCCGCTCAGGGAAACCTGAGCGGGCTTTTTGTTATTGCGTGACGACTAAACCTCCGTCCAGCCGCGCAGCAGGTTGTGGTACATATTCAGCAGCGACAGCAGTTCTTCGCTGTCACCGTGGCGCGCTTTCAGGCTCTGAATGTTGCGGTCCAGTTCAAACAGCATCGCGCGTTGCTTATCATCGCGCACCATCGACTGAATCCACAAAAACGAGGCGACCCGCGCGCCGCGCGTGACCGGCGTGACGCAGTGCAGGCTGCTGGAGGGATAAAGCACCAGGTCGCCTGCCGGCAGTTTTACGCGGTGCTGACCGTAAGTATCCTCGATCACCAGTTCCCCGCCCTCGTAGCTGTCGGGTTCACACAGAAATAGCGTGGCGGAGAGATCGGTACGCATCCAGCCGGCCGCGCCATTGTGGCGTACCGCACCGTCCACGTGAAAACCGTAGGTTTCCCCCTGCTGATAACGGTTGAACAGCGGCGCAGAAAGCGTGCGCGGCAGCGCGGCGGCAAAGAAGAGCGGATGGCTATTCAGTGCCTGAAGCACTGCAGCCTGCAGCCGATCATAGAGTGGCGTGCCGGTGTCAATCTGCTGGTTATTTTTTACGGTCGCGCCCTGGCTGCCGACCGTCGCCCGTCCGTCAACCCAGTCAGCCTGCTGCAGCTGGGCGGTAAAGTGCGCCAGCTGTTCAGCGTTAAGCACGGCAGGAATGTGATACATCATCGCGGAGTTCTCGCCATTAAGCGTGGAGCGTGAACGCCCCACGGTTGACCATCAGAAATGCACGTTAGCCGTCAACAGGAAGGTACGCGGCTCGCCCGGATGATAGCGGTAGCCACTCTTGTTGATCGATGCCACATAGTTGGTATCAAACAGGTTATACACGTTGAGCTGCAGGTCGAGGTTATTGTTGACCTTATACCCGAGCTTCGCGTCAGCCACCCAGTAGCCTTCGGTGTGATCCGGCGTGCCCACGGCCCCATCGCTGCCGCGACGCAGGCTGCCAACGTAACGTGCGCCCGCGCCCACCGACAACGCATCAGTGGCCTGATAGTTGGTCCACAGCGTAAAGGCGTGCTTCGGCGTATAGGCCAGCGCAGATGAGCCATCCTGCGCCACGCTGGCACCTTCACGCACCGACGCGTGCTGCATGGTGTAACCGGCAATGATTTCCCAGTCCGGCGTTATGTTGCCGGTTGCTGAGAGTTCATAGCCTTCCACGCGCTTCTTGCCGGTTTGCGAGTAAGTGCCGTCATCATTGGCATCGACCTCATTTTCGATGTCGGTGCGGAACAGCGCGGCGTTCAGCAGCAGTCGCTTGTCCAGCACCTGCCACTTGGTGCCCACTTCGCTGGATTTGGCCTTCTGCGGTTTAAAATCAGTACGGTTGGCGCTGTTGCCGCTGCCACCCGCCGCCAGCGCGAAGCTGCTGCCACCCGGCGGCTGCTGGGAAATGGCGTAATTCACATACAGGTTGCCCTGTTCGGTCAGACGATAGAGCGCCCCCGCTTTCCAGTTCACCAGATTGCCGGATTTCGCCGTGTCCACCGTGGTCACCGGCGTATTACGCGCCACGCCCGCCGGACAAGCCAGCGCGCCGCGTCCGGTGCCGCCACAGGCCGTCGCGCTGTCGTACTCGGTGTGATAGTTGTCGAGACGAATGCCGCCGTTCAGCTCAAAGTCAGAGGTAATCGCCAGCGTATCAAATGCATAGATGCCAAACGTGTCAGTCTGCCCGTTAGCGTTCGCACCGTTGCGGTCCAGACCGCCAATCGAAATGCTGCTGATGGGATGGTAGATATTCACCGCAGGCGGGGTTAGCGCGTTGACGCCATAGGTGGTCTGGTTTTCACGCGTGAACTCAACCCCGGCACTCACATCATGCCCGACGGAACCGGTGACAAATTTCGAGGTGATATTGGTCTGGTTGGTGAGAATACGGTTGCTGATATCTTTGGTATTTGCCAGGCGCGACCAGCGCCAGCTGCCCACATCGTTCGGGTTGGGTGCAGTAATGTTACTGGCTCCGCCCATCACCGCCGTCAGCAGATACTCCTGCTTCACCCGCGACCAGCGCGTGGTGTTGCGCAGCGTGGTGTTATCGCTCAAATCGTGTTCAAAGCGCAGCGTGGCACTGTCGGTGGTCGATTTATCGAAATCAGAATCGGTGCCGTAGTAGTTGCTGGTGGCGACCTTGCCGGAATTGTTCAGCGCAGCATACGCGGCAGACGGTGCCGAATAGCCTGGCAGGCCAACGGTCGGAATACCGCCGTCCGGTGTGTTGTTCTGATGGACGTGCAAATAGTTGACGTACAGCCGCGTTGCGGTGTCCAGCCCCAGCGCCAGCGAAGGCGCGACGCCATAACGCTCGTTCTGGATGTGGTCACGCGCCGCATCATGGGTTTTCTCACCCATCAGGTTAAGGCGAAACGCTGCATTGTCGTTGATTGCCTGGTTGTAATCGAGCGTGCCGCGGCGCATCCACGCGCTGCCGGCGCTGACTGACGCGTCAAGCCCGGTATCCAGCCGCGGTTGTTTGCTGATCATATTGATCGAGCCGGATGGCGCGCTGCGACCATAATCGGTGCCGGAAGGCCCTTTGATCACTTCCACCTGCTGCGTGTTGAAGGTGTCACGCGTGACGCTGGCGATGTCGCGAATGCCATCCACGTAAATGCTGTTGGAGGTATCGACTCCGCGCATGTACACCGCATCGCCGGTGGTTGAGCTGCCGTTTTCCCCGGCATAAAACGCCCCGACGCCCGGCACGTTTTTCAGCGCGTCGGTCAGATTGGTGACGCCCTGATCTTTAATAACCTGATCCGGAATCACCGTCATGGTGCGGGTGGTATCCACCAGCGGACGGGTAAATTTGGGATCGGCCGAGGCATTTGGCGCATACAGCGACGGCGTGCGCGCTTCAACCACCAGCGTATCATCAGATTTTTTGCCGGAGTTATCGGCACCCAGCGCCGCAGCCGGCGAAATACCAATACAAAGCCCGGTGAACAGGGTCAGCGAATTGAAGCTACCAAACGGCAGCTGGCGATTTTTATCCATGTTAAAAGGTGAGTTTCTTATCGTTATTAACGCACTCATTGTCTTAACCGCAACTGCCATTCAGACATAGCACTGAATCAACACGGTTTTCCCAGACAACACCTAAATGATAACGCCAATGGTTATCATTTACCTTTATATTCTTACACGCACGCTGCCGCTTGGGAATACTTTTCTTTACGTTAAAATTACGAAATCAATACAATTGAACAAACCGGCGGGACGTTACGGCAATTTTTTCATCAGGCGGGCAAACAGCATAAAAAAACCCGCTCGGCGTGAGCGGGTTTTTAGTCTGGCGTGCACAGTTCATTCCAGTAGCAATAGCGCATGCGCTGGTGGCGGCGGTTATCGCTCATAGTAGCGATACACGGAAGGATGAAACTCCACGCCGTACAGCTGGCTGATCGGGATCAGCAGATCGATATGCTCACCGGGGTCGAATTCGCGCCCGTCAGGGGTGCCGGCTTTGCTGGCTGCCAGACGCGCCAGCCACTGCTGCAGGATCTTCTTCATTGTCAGCTTCTCCATAAAAGGTTAACGCTGACAGTAAACCCCAGCCCGAACGCGGAACCAAACGACAAGTTATGCGTTGGATTACTGCATTTTGCATATCGGGATGGTCAGGGGGGCTGCGCCATGACGGTCACCCTGAAGAGTGACCCTACGGGCTGGGAGGTCCTGGCAATGCCGCACGCTGTTTACCTGATAGTCCCTGTGTCACCCCCGGCTTCCAAAGTCGTACCCCGCGAACCACAACCTAAATGAGAAGCAGTGGCGGCCCGGGCGGGCCGCCTGACCTGTCATGCACGCGCCTCTTTCAGCAACTGCTGAATTACCCTCTCCTGCTCTTCATAGTTGCCTTCACCAAACGCGGTGTAGCGCAGCTGTCCGTGTGCATCAAAGATGTAGTACGCGGGCCAGTACTGATTACCAAAACGGTTCCAGATGCTGTAGTGGTTATCCGCCACTACGGTGTAGGGCAGCTGCCAGCGCGTAATCGCGCGCTTCAGCGCCTTTTCATCCCGCTCCCACGGGTACTCCGGCGTGTGCACCCCCACAACGACCAGCCCGTCACGTTGGTACTTACTGGCCCAGTCGCGCACGTATGGCAGCGTATGCTGGCAGTTAATGCAATCCCAGGTCCAGAAATCGACCAGTACCACTTTGCCCTTTAACGTGGCAGGCGTCACCGGCGCCCCGTTCAGCCACGCCGTGCCCCCCTCCAGCGACGGCAACGCGCTGCTGGTTTGCGGCAGGCTAACCGGCTCCAGGCGCACTTTGGGTGCCGGCGTGGTCAGCCACTGGCTCAGCTGCTGCTCCAGGTTCAGGGCAAAAGCGGGCGCTGCCTGCAGCTGGCTCTGTGAGCCGGTAACAATCACGCCCACCGAGGCGAGCATCAGCACGCCCGCCGCCTGACGCAGCCGCGCACTCATCGCCAGCCCCGGACGCAGTCGCGCCACCAGCGATCGTCCGGCGAAATAGAGCAGCGCCAGCATCAGCGCGGCACCGCTGCCATACGCCAGCAGCAACACGCCAACCGACAAGGGATGATCGCCCACGACGGCCAGGCTGAGGATCGCGCCCAGCACCGGTCCGGCACAGGGCGACCACAGCAGACCGGTTGCCAGGCCCGCCAGCAGCGCGGCGAGCACCCCGCTTCGCCGCTGGCTGGCATCGTTGAGGCGGTTACCCAGCGCGACAAACGGCCGGGTGACGCGTTGGGCGAAGCGCGTCGAGATTAACGTCAGTGCGGCTATCGCCAGGAACAGCAGCGCCAGGTCGCGACCAATGCTGGTGAACTGACTGACCCAGTGGCTGGTAAGCGATACCAGCAGCGCCACCAGCGTGAACATCAGGACCATGCCGCTCAGCAGCGCCAGCAGCTGTCCGCGACGGCCGCGTACGCTGGCAAATACAAAAGGAATAATCGGTAAGGTACAGGGGCTGAGCAGCGTCAGCATCCCGGCAAGAAAAGCGATAAGCAGTGTCATAAAGAACCTCATACGGTGGATAAACGTCTGCGCGTCCGGCAGTACGTCTATTACATCCACCGCATGTGTTCAGGCTGTGTCGGGGAAACGCCGTTTTGTCGGGTTATGTGTGTAGCGGGCAGGCAGATACATCAGGTTACATATCCTGCTGCTGCAGGATGATGCACGCTTCCAGCCCGCCAGCTGCCCGGTTACGCAACTGCAGGCTACCCGCCATCTGGCTCACCAGCTGGGTGGCGATCGCCAGGCCGAGCCCGGTCCCGCCGGTGTGGCGATTGCGTGAACTCTCCACGCGGTAGAAGGGCTCCAGCACCGCCTGTAACGCCTCCTCCGGGATGCCGGGCCCGTTATCACGCACCCGAATCTCCACGCTGTCACCCTGGGGTGAACAGAGTTCAACCTCCGCTTCGCCGCCAAACTTGAGCGCATTGTCGATCAGGTTGGTCATGATGCGCCGGAGTGCCTGCGGCCGCACGGCGAAGGTGTCATGACCTGTGCACGGCACAAAGTTCACCGCTTTACCGACATCCTGATAGTCACAGACGACGCTATCCAGCAGCGCGTTGAGGCTGACGCTCTGGCGCTTCTCCTCCAGCACTTCCGATGAGCGTGCATAGGCGATGCCCTCGCGCACCAGGCGGCTCATGTTATCGAGATCGCTCAGCAGTTTGTCGCGCAGCTCAGGCTGCTCCGCCATCTCCACCCGCAGCTTCATGCGTGTGATCGGGGTTTGCAGATCGTGGGAGATGGCCGCGAGGATTTGCGCACGCGCTTTGAGGTGATCCTGAATCCGCAGCTGCATCGCGTTAAACGCACGCGCCGCCTGCTGCACTTCATCCGGGCCGTTCTCTGCCATCAGCTGTGCGTGGCTGGCGGCCGGTTTGAGCGCATCAACCGCCTGGGTAAAGCGCACAAACGGTCGCACCACCTGCCGCACCGCCAGCCACGCGCAGCACAGCAGCAGCAGGAGCTGCCCCATCAGCACCAGCGGCAGCCAGCGCGCAATCGCCGGCATACGCGGCCAGAGATCGAGCGTGAGCGGCGCGCCGTCATGCAGCGTCAGATGCACCTGAATATGCTCCCGCGGCCCCGGAATCGCATGAATGCTCATCTGATAGCGCCCGCCAAGCGTCTCCTGCAGTGAGCGTACCGCGTCGCGCGTGCGCCAGCCGGAGGGATACGGCCCCGCTTCGCCCGGCGACAGACTGTAGCGATAGTTGCCGCGCGCCAGCTTCGCCAGCCAGCCCGGACGCTCGTCCGCCGGCAGACGATCAAGGATTGCCACGCTGGTCGCCACATCGTACTCCAGGTTGCCCAGCATCACGCTTTTAGCGCTGCTCATGCGTTCTATCAGCAGGCTTGCCAGCGTGAGAGTATTTGCCAGCAGCAGCCCGCCCAACACGATAATCAGCAGGCGTGACAGCAGCGATCGCGGCCATAGCCTCATTGATGCGCCTCTTTGATCACCACCGTGCTCGCCAGTACGTAACCTTCGCTGCGTACCGTTTTGATGTAGGCCGGTTCACGGGCATCTTCGCGTAACCGCTGGCGCAGCCGGCTAACCAGCAGATCGATCGAGCGCTCAAACAGCTCCGCGTCGCGGCCCTGCGTCAGGTTGAGCAGCTGATCGCGATTCAGCACGCGCTGCGGATGGTCGAGAAACACGCGCAGCAGGCGGTACTCTGCGCCACTCAGCGCCACAATCACGCCGTCGCTGTCCAGCAGATGGCGCGCGGAGGTATCCAGCTGCCACTCGCCAAAAGCAATGATGCGGCCGGCCCCGGTAATATGTAAATTTGGCGGCAGCGCCCGGGTACGGCGCAAGATCGCTTTGATGCGCGCCAGCAGCTCACGCGCCACAAAGGGTTTGATCAGGTAATCATCCGCCCCCATCTCCAGCCCGAGAATGCGATCGGTCTCTTCGCTGCGGGCAGTAAGCATCAGTACCGGCAGGTTCTGCCGGGGATCGCTGCGCAGCTGACGGCACAGCGTCAGGCCATCGTCACCCGGCATCATGATATCCAGCACCACCAGATCCACCAGGCTGCTGCTCAGCATGGCGCGCATCTCGCGGCCATTGGCCGCACCGGTGGCGCGGTAACCGGACTTAATCAGATAGTCGGTTATCAGTTCGCGGATATCCCGGTCATCATCCACCACCAGAATGTGATCAACGTGCTCCAAAACAGCCTCCTGTCAGCCGCTTATGCAAAAAAGACCGGCACGCGATGGCCGGTCCGGGTCGTGAATTACTCCGCTACAGTGCGGCCGCATCCTCAACGGCTTGCACAAACGCCTGCGGGGCTTCCGCTGGCGGATTGTGTCCGATATTGCCCGTGAAGGTGCGATGCTGGTACCTGGCGCTGAACCTGGTGCGGTACGTCTCCGGTGCCGGGTGCGGCGCCCCGTTATTATCCCCTTCGATGGTGATGGTGGGGACGCGAATTGTCGGTAACGTGGCTAATGTTTTCTCATAAGCGGCATATTTTTGCTCGCCTTTTTCCAGGCCCAGGCGCCAGCGGTAGTTGCTGATAGTGATCGCCACCTGATCCGGATTATCCAGCGCTTCGGCGCTCTGGTTAAAGGTGGCATCGCTGAATTTCCAGCCGGGCGATGCCTGCTGCCAGATCAGTTTCGCAAAGTCGTGTGTATGGGCAGCATACCCCTGCTGACCGCGCTCAGTGGCGAAATAGAACTGATACCACCACTGCTGTTCCGCCTGTGGCGGCAGCGGTTTTTTACCCAGCTGCTGGCTACTGATCAGATAGCCGCTGACCGACACCAGCGATTTTACCCGTTCAGGCCATAGGGCCGCGACGATGTCCGCCGTGCGTGCGCCCCAGTCAAAGCCGCCCAGCACGGCCTGTTTGATATTGAGCGCATCCATCAGCGCCACGACGTCCGCTGCGATTGCCGAAGGCTGGCCGTTACGCGGCGTTTTATCCGACAGGAAACGCGTGCTGCCGAAGCCGCGCAGATACGGCACGATCACCCGATACCCTTTTGCCGCCAGCGCCGGTGCCACCTGAGCATAGCTCTGGATATCGTACGGCCAGCCGTGCAGCAGGATCACCGCCTGGCCATCACGCGGACCGATGTCCACATAGCCTGTGTTCAGTACGCCCGCATTGATCTGCTGCACGTGGCTGAAGTCAGCGGCGTAATCGCGTGAGGCCGGGGTGGCGGCAAACGCGGTGCCTGCCGCCGTGAGAACCAGCGTTGCCAACAGAGTCTGACGTAACAGTGTTTTCATAATTTATCTCCGGGTAATCAGTGCGGTGCAATCTGTACGGGCACGTTAAAGGTGATGGTTTTGCTGTCGATCGGTTTATGCGTAGGATCGGCAAGAATAAGGGTGACCTTGTGCGGCCCGACAGGCAGACCGACCAGAATCACCGGCTCACCGCTGGTGTCCGCCCAGTGCCACGGGTTGTCATCCACGATGACGTGAATGTGGCCGATGCGCGGCGTGATTTTCAGCGCTTCCTGGCCAAACACGGGCTCAATGCGCAGGTTTTCTGCCCGGTACTGGATAAACACCGCGCCCTTGCGCAGCGGTCCGGCCAGCGGGGCATCGACAATTAATCGCGCAGGCGGCTGGGGATGATCCAGTGGCGCCACGGCCGCCGGGCCGAGCACGTCAGCAGCGCTCAGTCGCTCCGCCCAGGCGCAGGTCGCAGAAGCGCCCATCAGTAACGTTGAAATAAACAGTCGGGTTAACATCGTGGTATCTCCATGTATTCAGTTGATGCGTACAGAAGACCACGGCGATGTATAGCGGATATGTACAGACTGGCGGGTTATGCAACGGCGTGTGTGCTGTGTGGGGGGAGATACAGTGTGATACAAATTGGTGTTTACCCCGCCCGGGGGCGGGAAAATTAATGAGTTAAGCGGCCCTTCGACGTGGAAATAATTCGTCCGCCTTAATTACGCAGGCGGCGAAATGATATGGCGCGCAAAGCGGCACGCGCGAGAGCTTCGCTCGAATCAATTAACGTCATTTCCTGCCAGATCGCGCTGTGTTTTAGCAAACTCAACTCTGTGCAAGCCAGAATAATGTGCGTAGCACCCTGTTGCTTCCAGCTATTTACGGCGTCCGCTAACTGGCGCATTGATAGTTCAGACACGCTTTTTGTGGCTTTTATCTCGTTAATGCAGCGTGTCACTAGCTGTTGGGTGGATGCAGCGACATTGACGATCTCGGCGTGCTGTTGCGTAAGCGCATCCTGATACAGCCTGCTCTGGTACAACATTTGAGAACCGAGCACAACGACCCGCTTGCCCTGAGGCGCAATATGCTCAAGTGTGGCATCAATAATATTAATAACCGGAATAGCTGCGTCCTTGCTCCAGCGCGACCAAAGGAGGTGAGCGGTATTACAAGGCACAACGGCAACCGTCGCACCCGCAGCAGCGAGTTCTGTGATAGTTGCGTGAATCCAGGGAGAAGGATCACGTTCACCCAGTTGCAAATGACGCCCGCGGCTGGGAATTTTACTATTATTATCAATAATAAGTCGCGGATATTGCCACTCTTTATCTGCCTGAACCAGGCCATACAGCTGCTGGCAAAAATACAGTGTTGCCCAGGGGGCTACGCCTACGACGCCTAAAACACCTTCATCTGCCGGCCAGCTAACATCGTCATAGAGAGGTGAGATATTAACCATTTTTTTGCTCAAAGTGATAAAGGCGTAATCGGGTTTCAGGATACTTATTAAGCATATGACCTTCAGGGAACATATTTTCACTCCTGGTTAAGCTGAAACCATGCCGCGCAAATATAGCTTCGTATTGCTCAGCAGTTCGATATGTAGCCGAATACTCTGCTTGCAGATTCGCAGAGTAGCGGTTATTGATTTCGAATCTTTCACCGACCCCCGTACCATCACGCAATAATATAGTGCTTTCTGGTTTACTGTAAGCACGCAAATTACCTAACAATTTTTCAGTTTGCTCATCATTAAGGTAGATCATCAGGCCAGATATAAAAATGACATCGTACTGCTCTGAGCTACAATAATTCTCAGCAGATGAAAGAATGAAATCGACATTATTAATATTGCGTTTGCTGGCTTCAAGCTTACCCACTTCAATCATTGCAGCTGAAAACTCTACAGCGGTGATTTTTTTTGCGCCCTCATGCTGAAAGCGAAAAGCCCACTGCCCGACCCCGGCGCCGAGATCAAGTACCGTTTTCCCTGTCAGGTCAGGCAACCAGGCAAAAACTTTTTGCATCTCTGTGCGAATTTTAATATCGAGAAATTTTGGATCGTTTTCCAGATTTGCTAAACTTTCAAACGATAACTTATTGTAATTATCCGCTCGGCGATCCCAAAAATCCTTCACTTTTTTTGCATCTAACATTTCATTAAGCCTGATTTTAGCGATACGTCCAGCGTTCATTATCAGCAGAAAAATCGACATCACTTTTCGCGATATTCATAATGCGGCTATTGCAGAGGAAGTCATAATTAAAGCGTGTAAATTCATTTACCTCTCCGCCAGGAATAGGTAATAAACGTACACCGAGCGGTTTCGTTAACCGCACCGCGAGTGCAGCCGTATCAAGAATAATCGCGGCAATATCTTCAGGCAGTGTCGAACCTGGCACCGGGAGCATATCTAATCCACAACCACAAACAGTTGACCATGCATTAAGCGTATCAATGCTTAATGCACGACGATTATTGGTACTCGCCAGGGCATCATCTTCCAGTACTGAGAACATGACGCCATTAAAACCCGTTGCGCGAGCACCACTGATTGCGACTGCGCTTTTAATCGCATTCGTCAGAATACTGGTTATAAAGAGTGATCCCTGAACGCCACCAGGACGCGCACCAAGATTTTCAACTAACCTGCCAACAGAAATACTGCCATCCGGAAAAGGCGCCAGTGAGGCATCCAGACCGGCATAGTCAAGCCCTGAATCAGACGCCAGCTCATGACCGAATGCATCAATTTCGCGTAAGCGTGCGCAGAGTCGAAGAATAAACTGGTCAGCAAAGTCCGCCAGCAGCATGTTGCCTTCCCGTACCTGCTCACTCAATTCCAAAGCAATATCGGTAGTTTCGAGGGCAAAACTAAACTTCAGTGTCTCACCTTCATGCCGGGAAAACGGAAAAAACGGGGCATTTGGCGGACAACGCAATGAGGCACCGAGGCGGAAATTATCAAAGCCATTATTACTGCGATGTGCTACCTGCAACATGAAACGGGCAACGTCATGGCTGGCTCGAATATTTATACCCTGCTCATCGGCTACCATCAGATTCAGAAACATACGCGGTTGCCTGAAGAGTAAAGCAAACGCGGCATCTAACCGTCCGCGGTAATTATCGCCATGCGTTAAGTCCAGCGGTAAGCAAAACCAACGAATATCAAGTCTTTCAGCCAACGCATTGATTGAATTTATTCGTGCTGGCAGGGTATAAATCTCATCTTCATCACGATCATTCAATGGTGGCAGAGTTAAACGTAAGGTTCGCAGTGGCCAACGACGAGACTGGAGTTTATCAATCACTAACGTGCGAAAGTGATGTAAACGTGACTCAGAATGCCCGTCGGAAATAGCGGAGTAAGGCAAGCCCAGCGTAATAGCTCGTATCATTAACCGTGATCCTCCTGCATCAGACGCCAGTAATCTGCCAGCGTATTAATTTCATTAAATGCATGCTCCCCCAGGTCGTGAGCGTAGAGTGCTGTCGTTTTCTGACACGGTAACGTTTGGGCGGCATACAAATTACCATACCGCAGGCATTGCTTATGCCACTGACTCAGGAGTGCCATATCACTGACTTTAAACAGACCCATAGCCTCAGGGTGCTCTGCGGCGCGTATCGGTCCCAGATACGTCTCCTCCACGATGCCCCGGCGATTAACGTCACAATGAATGGAGGTCAGCATGCAATTATGCCGCTGGTGAGTCAAAACGAGATTTCCCTCAGCGTGATCCATTTCATGGATAAGCTGAGGAGAAAAAAACATATCTCCCGAGACAACATACGTGGGGCTATTAATCTGATTCAGGGCCAATCCCAGACTCATTGCATTATTAGTCGTTGCCCAGTTGTCATTGATAACGTAATTCAGATCAGGGTAGGACTCCATAATCTGTAACGCACCAAAGCCAATCACTACGGTAATTCTTTTCCCATGAAAGGCATCAATAGCATAGTCGAGAATCGTTTTCCGCGTTTTGGGATGGCGAATTAAAACTTTATTTTTACCATCCAGTTGCAGGCTTCTGCCGGCGGCCAGAATGATGGCATTTTCAACCATGATAGCCTAACTCCTGCAGCGAAAATTGACATACCGGCATGGGTACAACGAAATCATGCTTTACCGTTTTATAAGGGTAGATGTCATTAATTAATGCACGCCTCGCCACTTCCTGCCAGTCAAATTGATGATTTTCGCGCAACGATCTTAATGGCACCGAGGCGTAATCAAATCGTACGACCGGCACTCTTTTTAGTCCCAGACTGAGCGCGACTTCCATACGGTGCTGGCCGTCCAGTACCAGATTATGGTGTAGATCAAGCGCCAGAGGTTTTACCCATACGCCTTCCTGAATAATTTTATTACGCAACCATTCAACGCGACGTGAACTGAATTTTTCAATATGACGCAATTTTTGTGGTTCAAAAAACTCTACATTCATTTTAGTGCCTCAAAATTTTCTAATAATAAATGATAATCCGCAACCGCCTGCCGGTAATCGACTTCTTCGTTGAAAGATCTTGCAAACAAATCCGTAATATCTACAGCACGGCAGGGTAAGCAAGAGCGGTGTACAATCCAGGGTGCCATGTAATATTGCTGGGTACTTGTCTGTAAAAACGTCTGCCGCAGGCGTCGATCGTTTTCCACCTGTTCCGGAGAGACACTTAGCAAGCCGACCATTTTCATCCAGCCATCAAATGCGGAGTCGTAATCGGGCACATAGGCAATTTTCTTTATAGCAGGTTCAGCTTTACTGGCTTCGACAATACCGCCAGTAAGGCAAGAGTTGTAATAACCATGGGTGAGCCAAAAACTGTCACTGCCCATTTCAGCTTGCATTAACCGCGGCCATACACGTGGATCCAGCAGAACATCCGTTTCGATAATTGTATAGCCATATTCAGGATAATTAAGCGCGCTGACACCTTTTTCAACGGATAATATGTTGACATCATTTTTATAATTATCATTGTGCGCTAACTTAATATTAGCATCAGCATAATTATCTTTAATCCAGCGTTCTACAACTGATGACTGATGACCGGTAACCAGTACAATTTCACGCTCGCCGCATTTTAACAGCTCAGTCAGCAACGTATCCAGCACGGTGATTTCACCGACCGGCAGCAAGCATTTAGGATAATTTAGGGTCAGATGCCCCATTCTCGTTCCCTGACCAGCAACCAGTAATATTGCGGCGCGTTTAGAAGACATTGTGATGAACTCCAGCGGGCATAAGGGTTTTTTCAATGATTTTTACAATCTCACTGCCTGCGCCCTGCTCTGGCATATGAAGTTCATCACGTAAAACCTGCAGTCGCTTATCACGCATGGGATCCTTGCCTGAAACAAGATTATCAACGAAAGTTTTAATATCTGCGGATTCATTCGCAACGTCATAAGCGTCATAAATAAATTCAGCGCTACTGTTAATACCGAGGCAATTTTCATGAGTCAGGAAAAGGATTGGCTTACGCGACGGTAAATACTCCAGCAAAAACGATCCTGCATCTGCCATCAGCGCATCTGATTGTGAAAAGGCGTAGCGATAATCAGCAGAAAAATCCCACTCCACATGTGATTTGAGATGAGAGTATTCGCGCAGCATTTGCCAGTTCTGAGCAGTTTCGCTGTGTGTTCCGCGCTCTTTACGAATATCCAGAAATTGTTTAAAAAGCGGATGTGGCCGAATAATCAAATTGACGTCATCACGTTTGATGATATCAAGCATTGCCTGTGTATATAAATTAAACGTAGACCACATCTTTTCATCATCAGGCATGACGAAATGCGGCGCCCATAATAGCGTTGGCTTGCCTTTATTAACTTTGCCATCCGTCTGGACGCCAAAGCGTGATGGATAGTTATCTAGCTTTGGATGTCCGCTAACATAGACGTGATGATTGCCATTTCCGCAATATTTAGCAAACTCATCTTTATGCCGCTGAGAGCGAACGAATACCCACCTGGCAACATTTTGACAGGGAAGATTGTACTGATAAACACGGTTTCTCTCGCCATCACCCATATCTAATCCATAAGGAATATAGGCGATAGAAATATTGCGTCGATTAAGCGTCAAACTTTGCAGTTCATTGGGACGTGCATCATCATAAGGATTTTGTAAAAAAACCACATGCGGCTTACGCGCCGTAATCTCATACTCGTGATACTCGGTATACCGGATACCCTTATCATTTAATAAATCACGCTGTGCAGTGTAATCCGGTGCTTTTGCGCCCCGACTGAAATAGGGCGCAAGGATAATCTGACAATCAAAATGCGGTTTGGCCTGCATAGCGCGATATACCGACTCAAAGTTAGTCCAGCCGGGGGCCCACTGGAAAAAGATATCCACTTTTATCTTTTCTTCGCCAGGTTGATAGACTGGCCAGACTATTTCTTCTAATTTTTTAGCGAAATGATCTCGATAATCAACAGGTTGGTTTTCAATATCACTTTTATCAGCGGCCTGATAGCCCGCATTGGGAAAGATACCCAACCAGCGGTCACGTTTTATCAAACTATTCCAGCGTACATCTAAAGCCCAGCACTGAGGAACGCCACCCGCCAGTAACCCCTGCAAGCTTTCTGCATAATTATCAATGAGGGTGGCGTAGTAATCACTGTTCACGATGTAAGCGCAAGCGCACCATGCATATTGCGGCTTAACAATATAATCCACACATTTTAACGGCACGACGTTATCATAGTGGGCAGCGAGCAGCGCGACATGCCAGTTGATCTGCTGTAAAGAGGAGAGAAATAGATCAATTCGCTTTTTGGTCTGAATATCATCATGGAAAACCATATCGTCTTCCAGAATCAATACATTTTTCCAGCCGTTTTGCTGAGCCATTTGCAGCACGAGAATATGTGATTTAATACAGCCGATATAGCCTGGCGTTTCTTCAATAGCCTCAAAGCGGACAATCTTTTCACGTGGTACGCCAATTGCTTTTAATTGACGAGCGATACGTACCCTGCGATCCTTGCGTTTGTTCAGGTTGATGTATACAACCTTATCTATTGTCTGCCAGTTGACTGCCATCATCTCTACACCCATCGCACTAAGAAAGCTCTCATTTTCAGGACGGCGCAATAAAGACAATTCTTAAGGAAAATAAAAAAATTTTTTAGGTTTACTGGCGAGGGCTCAGCAGGTGATGAGCCGGTGCAGGCAGCTTGTTCGGGCTGCGCCAGCCTGACAGCCATCGATCATCTCACTCGCGCTGAATCATCGCAGCTGGATGTATAACCGCCACGATGAAGGCAAGCTTTTTGTACTGTACTGCTCCGGGCTGCAAGCCTGAAGATTTGTGTAAACGCTGAAGCGGCCCGTATGCGTGGCAAGGCGCACAGTTGTCGCATCACGTTCGAATTCACGAAAGCGCTGAGTTAGGTTGCCAGCGGAAAGGCAGCGGTCAGTCCGAAAATAGCCGTGCGGCTTGAGGCGGGGCCGGGTATGGCAGGCATAGGGTGCGATCTTTTTTTGCTGGCGCAATAACCCGATCACAAAACCCTGTGCCTGTCTTTTTGTGGGGATTCCTCAGCCCTGTGGGCCACTGCTCTTCGCGAGCATTTTGCGGTAATTGTTCAGCCATTTGCCGCTGGTCAAACGCCACCAGAAACAGATACCGCGCACCGTCCAGTCGAGGAACATACCGAGCCAGACGCCAATCACCCCCATGCCCAGCACTATACCCAGCAGATAACCGGCCACCACGCGCGCGCCCCACATACTGAACATCGATACATACATGGTGTACCGTGCGTCGCGCGCGCCTTTTAGCCCGGCCGGCAGCACCCAGGAGGCGGTCCAGACAGGCATAAAGGCGGCATTCAGCCAGATCAGGTGTTTGGTTACCTCAATCACCTGCGGATCGCGGGTGTAGAATCGCGCCAGCGTGCCCGCCAGCGGCACGGTGATAAACGCCAGCGTACATAGCCCAATCATCGCCAGCCAGAATACATGCTTGATCTGCCGCTCCGCCTGCATCACCTGATTTTTCCCTAAGCGCCTGCCGGTGATAATGGTCGACGCAGAACCCAGCGCGTTGCCCGGCAGGTTAATCAGCGTGGCGATGGAGAAGGCAATAAAATTACCGGCGATCTCATTGGTGCCCATGCCGGCGACAAAAATCTGCGTCAGCAGTTTGCCGCCGTTAAACAACACCGATTCGATACTGGCCGGTACGCCAATCCCCAGCACTTCCATCAGGATGTTGCGATCCCAGCGGCGGAAATAGCTGGCCAGCGTGATTTTCAGCGCCGGGCTGATGCCGCGATACAGCACGTAAATGGCCGCCGCCGCGCCGATATAGCGTGAAATGGTTAATCCCAGCCCGGCACCGACAAATCCCATCCCTTCCCAGCCGAGCGCACCGTAGATCAGCACGCTACTGATGATGATATTCAGGATATTCATGCCGCCGTTAATCAGCATCGGAATTTTAGTGTTGCCGGCACCGCGCAACGCGCCGCTGCCTATCAGCGCAATCGCCGCCGCCGGATAGCTCCACGCGGAGGTTTGCAGATAGCTGAGCGCCAGTTCTTTGACCTGCGGCTCGGCGTTGCCGGCAATCACGTCAACAATCAGATGCCCCCAGAACTCGATGGCGATGACCAGCACAAACGCCAGCACCGTCATCAATCCCAGCGACTGCCGCGTCGCCGCACGCGCACGCTTGCCGTTGCGTTTGGCCAGGCTGAACGCGACCACCACCGTGGTACCGAGATCGATGGCGGCAAAAAAGGAGATGATCACCATGTTAAAGCTGTCGGCCAGCCCAACGCCTGCCATCGCCTCTTTGCCCAGCCAGCTCACCAGAAAAGTACTGAGAACCCCCATCAGCATCACGCACAGGTTCTCAATAAAGATGGGCACCGCCAGTGGGGTGATTTCACGCCACAACAGCGTGCGATAAGCACGGCGTTTGGGATACCACGCCGTGTTTCTGATCGCCCGCATTACTGCTACGCCAGGATTTTGCAAGGGAGTACCAAATCACTTTGGTTAAGAAGTAGAGTAATAATGATGATAGGCTGCTAACGATTATGCAAAGTGTTTCCCGTCACCATTTAATCATTATTACAAACTTTTTGCTGACTCCCCGCCCGCGCCGACGCTGCCGCCCAGATAGGCGCTGCGCACCTCTTCGTTGTGCAACAGTTCGCTGCCGCTGCCGCTCAGACGAATTTCGCCATTGACCATTACATAACCGCGATCCGCCAGTTGCAGCGCGTGGCGCGCGTTCTGCTCCACCAGAAACAGCGTCATGCCCTGCTGCGTCAGCTCACGCAGGATGCTGAAAATCTGCTTTACCACCAGCGGGGCCAGCCCGAGGCTGGGTTCATCCAGCAGCAGCAGACGCGGCCGGCTCATCAGCGCGCGGGCGATCGCCAGCATTTGCTGCTCGCCGCCGGAGAGCGTCATTGCCCGCTGTTTTCGCCGCTCCAGCAGGCGTGGAAACAGCGTGTACATTCGTTCTTTATCCTGCTTCATGTAGCGCTCGCCGATGGCGATGGTGCCCATCAGCAGGTTCTCTTCCACCGTCATATCCGGAAAGATGCGCCGTCCTTCCGGCGCCTGGGCAATACCGCTGGCGGCGATAAAATGGGTCGACCGCTGGCTGATGGGTTCTCCGCGCAGGCGAATTTCACCGCTGGCAATGCGCGGCTGACCAAAAATCGACATCAGCAGCGTGGATTTTCCTGCACCGTTGGCCCCAATCAGCGCCACGGTTTCCCCTTCCGCCACGGTCAGCGACACCTGCTTCAGCGCCTGCACCGGGCCGTAAAACACATCCACCTGTTCAAACGCCAGCATTGCTTCAGCCATGCTCGCTCTCCTCTTCCGCGCCGAGATAAGCGGCGATCACCTTCGCATCGTGTCGAATCTGCTGCGGCGTGCCCTGGGCGATCACGTCACCGTGATCCAGCACGACGATGTGATCGGAAATGCGCATCACCATCGGCATATCGTGTTCAATCAACAGCACGCTGATGCGGTGATCGGCGCGCAGCTGATGCAGAATCTGGCTCAGCGCCTCGGTTTCGACCGGATTAAGCCCCGCTGCGGGCTCATCCAGGCAGATCAGTTCCGGCCGGGTGCACATGGCGCGCGCAATCTCCAGCCGGCGCTGCTGGCCGTAAGAGAGCGTACCGGCCAGCCGATTGGCACTGCTGACCAGATCAACGCGCTCCAGCCAGTAAAAAGCGCGATCGAGCGCGCGACTCTCCGCCGCCCGATAGCCGCGGGTATTGAGAATGCCGGCCAGCAACTGACGGTTGACCTGCATATGCTGCGCCACCAATAGGTTTTCCACCACCGACATCTCGCGAAACAGGCGGATGTTCTGGAAGGTGCGCGCCAGACCGGCGCGGTTGACCAGATGTGCGCCGCCAAACATCTTGTACCAGATACGCGAGCCCAGCCGCGCCGGCCGCAGCCAGTCACCCGGCTGAATCTTCTGGCCCAGCACCTGGATCACATCGGTGCTGCGCTGATGGGCATTGAGCACGATGCGCCCGCCGCTGGCGCGATAAAATCCCGTCAGGCAGTTAAATACCGTGGTTTTGCCCGCGCCGTTGGGGCCAATCAGCGCGGTGACCGAGCCGCGCTCCACGCGCAGGCTGACATCATTCAGCGCTTTGATGCCGCCAAAGCGCATCATCAGGTTATCAACCTGCAGGATGGCATCACTCATGGCGTACTCCTTTTCTCAGCGGCACACCGACGCGTGCGGTGCGCACCAGGCCGCGCGGACGCCAGATCATCATCAGCACCATTAACATGCCAAACAGCAGCACGCGGTACTCGGCAAAGCTGCGCAGCAGCTCGGGCGCCACCGTCAGCACAAACGCGGCCAGCACTACGCCAAGCGTCGAGCCCATCCCGCCCAGCACCACGATGGCCAGAATCAGCGCGGACTCAAAAAAGGTAAACGAGGTGGGATTAACGAACCCCTGGTAACTGGCAAAAAACACCCCGGCAATACCGGCGGTTGAGGCGCCGAGCATAAAGGCTGACAGCTTCACCAGCACGTGATTCAGCCCCATGGCGCGACAGGCGATTTCATCTTCACGCAACGCTTCCCACGCCCGGCCAATCGGCATGCGCGTCAGCCGGTGCTTGATAAACAGCACCAGCAGCACCACCATTACCAGCACCACGTAGATAAAGATGAACTTCATGTTGGGGTTGTAATCGAGATGCAGAAACTGGTGGTACGGTATGCCGCCCTCCTTTGCCCGGCGGGCGAATTCAAGGCCGAGAAAGGTCGGTGACGGCACCGAGACGCCGTTCGGGCCCCCGGTGAACGACAGCCAGTTATTCAGCACCAGCCGGATAATTTCACCGAAGCCGAGCGTGACGATGGCCAGATAGTCACCGTGCATGCGCAGCACCGGAAAGCCGAGCAGCGCACCGGCCAATGCTGCCAGCAGCGCAGCGATGGGGATCATGCTCCAGAAACCCAGCCCGAGATACTGATAGCCCAGCGCCAGCCCGTAAGCACCAATGGCGTAAAACGCCACATAGCCCAGATCGAGCAGCCCGGCGAGGCCGACCACGATATTGAGCCCGAGTCCCAGCAGCACATAGATCAGCCCGAGAATCGCTACCGTCAGCAGATACTTGCTGGAGAGAAACGGAAACGCCAGGGCCACAACCAGCAGCAGCGGTATTATCCAGCGCAGGCGCGAGCGGTACCCGGGTTCACGCACGTATACGCCGTCATCGTTGCCCTCAAACTTGCGCAGAAAACGGCGCCCCACGGCGGTATGCAGAAACAGCCCCAGCAACAAACGTCCTGCCATCACCACCGCCACCAGCAGCGCCACGCGCAGCGGCGACAGCGTAAAACTGTAGCCGCTGAGTACCACGCCCACTACCGGGCCGAACACCACCAGCGCGACGGCACCGGCCAGCAGCGTGTCGAGCAGCACCTGACGGATGCCGCCTGTTTGCGTCATTGCATTCATTCTGGCTTCCTCACACTTTGGCGACCAGCGGCCGGCCCAGCAGTCCCTGCGGACGGAAGATTAAAATCACCACCAGCAGCGAAAACGAGAACACATCTTTGTAATCAGAGTTCACCAGCCCGGCGAACTGCGCCTCGGCCACGCCCAGTAGCAAACCGCCCAGCATCGCACCGGGCAGCGAACCGATGCCCCCCAGCACCGCCGCGGTGAAGGCTTTGATGCCGATAATGAAGCCGGCGTAGAAATCAAACGTGCCGTAGTTCATGGTAACCAGCACCCCGGCCAGCCCGGCCATCGCCGCGCCGATGACAAACACCAGCGAAATCACCCGGTCGGTATTGATACCGAGAATCGACGCCATGCGCCGATCCTGCTGGACCGCACGGCAGATACGGCCCAGTTTGGTGTACTGGATAATCCAGGTCAGCAGCGCCATCCCGCACAGCGCCGCCACCAGGATAAACACTTTGGTCCAGGTGATTTGCACCACGCCGCCGTCAATCTCCATACGCAGCACACCGCTGAGCAGAGTAGGAATGCCCTGCTGATTCGGTCCCTGACTGAGCTGCACATAGTTTTGCAGAATCAGCGACATACCAATGGCAGAGATCAGCGGTGCCAGCCGGGTGGAATTGCGCAGCGGACGATAGGCAATGCGCTCAATGGCCCAGCCGTAAGCGGCGGTGACCACGATGGTGAACAACAGCGTGCCAAAGATCAGCAGTGGAAAGGAGTGAATGCCAAAGTAGCTGAGCAGCGCCAGCCCGATCGCACACAGATAAGCAGAGATCATGTACACCTCGCCGTGGGCGAAGTTGATCATGCCGATAATGCCGTAAACCATGGTGTAGCCGATGGCGATCAGCCCGTAGACCGCGCCCAGCGTCAGGCCGTTAATCAGCTGCTGTATAAAGAAGGCGTCCATATTGTCTCTCGCAGGTGGAAGGCGTGCACAGGACACGCTCAGATGCGAACGGCCCCGCTGCGCGCGGGGCCGCAGAGCGAATTACAGCTGGTGATATTTGCCTTTGTCATCCCACTGATAGACCACGTAATCCGAGACTTTCAGGTCGCCTTTTTCGTCCCATGCCTTCTTGCCCATCACGGTGTCAACGCTGTTGGCCTTCAGCCAGTCGCTGGCTTTTTCATTGTCTTTGCCTGCCGCTTTGTAGGCGGCGGCCAGAGCCTGAATGGAGGCGTAGGCGTAGAGCGTATACCCTTCTGGCTCAAAACCGCTGGCGCGGAATTTTTCAATCACCGCTTTGCCATCCGCGATGGTGCGCGGGTCATTGCCGAAGGTCATGTACACGCCTTTAGTGAACTGCGGACCGCCGGCGGCAGTCACCAGTTCTTCCGTCACGATGCAGTCGCCGGAGAAGAAAGCCGCATTGACGCCCTGCTCGCGCATCTGACGCACCAGCGGACCCGCCTCCGGATGGCAGCCACCGAAATAGACCACATCCGGTTTCACCGCGCCGATTTTGGTGACCAGCGCGTTGAAGTCTTTTTCACCGCGCGACAGCCCCTCATACAGCACCTCTTTGACGCCGCGTTTCTCCAGCGCCGCTTTGGTGGCATCGGCCAGCCCCTGACCGTAGGTGTCTTTGTCGTGGATCACCGCCACTTTCTTCGCTTTCAGCGTATCGAGAATATAGTTAGCGGCAATTGTCCCCTGCTGGTCATCCCGCCCGCACATGCGGAACAGGGTTTTCATGC
This sequence comes from gamma proteobacterium symbiont of Axiagastus rosmarus, assembly GCF_059730925.1. Classification (NCBI taxonomy): domain Bacteria; kingdom Pseudomonadati; phylum Pseudomonadota; class Gammaproteobacteria; species gamma proteobacterium symbiont of Axiagastus rosmarus. Next base: position 1,691,764 of record NZ_AP035925.1, on the reverse strand, counting down.
CGCGCTCGGTGATTTGTGGATTGGTTGAACCGGGCGTAATCGCCAGTACGCCCGCCTCGTCATACACCTCTGAGGCTGGCATGGTCGAGGATGAGCAGAAATGGCCCACCACCGCCATCACTTTGTCCTGATCCACCAGCCGGTTGGCAACGGCCACCGCCTGCTTGGGTTCGCAGGCGTCATCGCCCTGCACCAGCACAATTTTTTCACCGTTTATGCCGCCCGCCGCGTTAATGTCCGCCGCGGCCTGGCTGGCGCCCTTCCAGTATTGTGTACCGTACGTAGCATTCGGTCCGGTAAACGGACCGGCCACGCCGATCTTTATGTCAGCCTGCGCGTAGAACGCCATGCTTAAACAACCTGCCATCACCACCTTCAATGGGTGTTTTATGAATTTCAAAGACATGCTTTCAATCCTCAACGGGTCAGGAACGGAGCCATACCACGGCCTGGGAGAAATCAATCTGAAACACTTCGAGAGCAGTGTGGTCTGTGCGACCACGGTTGAAATTTAAGCAAAAAGCTCGCCAGAGAAGACAATCGGTGACAATTTTTTTGCAGCGGCATCGCAGCCGGGCGGAAAACGTGCGATGTGGCCTCCCTGCACCTGATAAACATAGCCAGCCTTTTGCCGCCTACCAGCACCGTGATGGTGCAGAATGCGGTCGATCACAGATTCTTCATCGTGATGAGAGGTTTATCCGCTATGCTCTGGTCAAATCGGTCCAAATTGCTGAAGGAGAATCTATGAATACGCAACGGAACGGATTGACCACCGAACAGGCGCTGGATCAACTGGAGCGTCTGTATGACGACGCGGTTGAAGCGCTGCGCAACGCCATTCGCACGTTCACTGCCAGCGGCACACTGCCGGACGCCGGGCTGCGCCAGCAGGGGCTGTTTGTCTATCCGGAGCTGCGCATCACCTGGCAGGGTGAAGGCCCGCAGCAAAATCGCACCCGCGCCTGGGGACGTTTTACCCACACCGGTCGCTACAGCACCACCATCACGCGCCCGGCGCTGCTGCGTCACTATCTCAGCGAACAGCTGCAGATGATCGAAAAAGAGTACGACGTGCTGATTGAGGTGGGTCCGTCACAGCAGGAAATCCCTTATCCCTATGTGATTGATGGCTCCGACCTGTCGCTGGACCGCTCCATGAGCGTCAGTATTGCGCGCCATTTCCCGACGACCGAACTGTCGCAGATTGGCGATGAAACCGCTGATGGCCTGTTCAACGCCGACGCGCTGTTCCCGCTGTCGCATTTCGACGCGCTGCGCACCGATTTCTCCCTGGCGCGCCTGCGTCACTACACCGGCACCGCGGTAGAACACTTCCAGCCGTTTGTACTGTTCACTAACTACACGCGCTACGTCGATGAGTTCGTGCGCTGGGCGATTGAGCAGGTGCAGGACCCCAGCACGCCTTACGACAGTCTCGCCTGCGCCGGCGATGTGGTGATCACGGCGGAAACGCAGGACCCAACGGCGATGATGTCGGATCTGGCGTGGAAGAAGCATCAGATGCCCGCCTGGCATTTAACCTCGCCCAATCGTCGCGGCATCACGCTGGTGAATATTGGCGTCGGTCCGTCGAACGCCAAAACCATCTGCGACCACCTCGCGGTGGTGCGCCCACATGCGTGGCTGATGATTGGTCACTGCGGTGGCCTGCGTGAAAGCCAGAGCATCGGCGATTACGTGCTGGCGCACGCCTATCTGCGTGACGACCACGTGCTGGACAGCGTATTACCACCGGATATCCCGATCCCGAGCATTGCGGAGGTGCAGCGTGCCCTGTACGACGCCACCAAAGCGGTCAGCGGTATGCCCGGCGAAGAGGTGAAGCAGCGCCTGCGCACCGGTACGGTTGTCACCACGGACGACCGCAACTGGGAGCTGCGCTACTCCGCATCTGCGTTACGCTTCAACCTGAGCCGCGCGGTGGCGGTGGATATGGAGAGCGCCACCATTGCCGCACAGGGTTATCGTTTCCGCGTACCGTACGGCACCCTGCTGTGCGTCTCGGATAAACCGCTGCACGGTGAAATCAAGCTGCCCGGCCAGGCCAACCGTTTCTATGAGGGCGCGATCTCGGAACATCTGCAGATTGGCATCTGCGCCGTTGAGCTGCTGCGCGCCGAGGGTGACAAACTGCACTCCAGGAAACTACGTACCTTCAACGAACCGCCCTTCCGCTAAATCCGCTGTTCCGGCCCATGGACGGGCCGGATTTCTGCTGGCAACCTTAAATTTTCAGCACCGCCACTTTTACCAACCATGCCAGTACGGCGAGGAGAGCCGGCAGCATGAGGGTCCAGATCAGCCTGTCATTTAATTGTTCGAACTTTTTATCGATGCGCTTCTCCACCTGACCGATCTCATTCATCAGTTGATTGCACATCAGCCCCTGTTCGGTACGCACGCGTTCCACGTCCGCTCTGGTGGCAAGGTTTTCAAAACGCGCGGTCAGGACCGCGACATCCTGCTGTAACAGCTGGGTGGAATTCGTCAGCTGTTCCACGTGTTGGGTTAATCGTACCATTAGCGGTGCTCCCTGATTTCTTAACGCCAGAAGGCGAGGCGGCAACCGATGCGGCAGCGTGCAAACGGGATAATCCATTATCTTGTCCTTCTTCAGCAACCTTGTGTCATCGCCTCACTCCACCGCTATTTAAGCAGAGCGGCAGCGATTAAACATTCCACGATCCCGCCACTGCAGGCAAAAAATTTGCGCATGGCAGAATTTACGGAAAGACAGTAAACAACAGGCCTGAAAGAGAAAAGTGGCGACGGGCAGGAATTGCGAGACATCACGCAAACAATGATTGCGCGAATGTAACAACTTACACGGAAGCCCGGGCGGGCTTCCGTTACACAGCATCAGGCACTCAGCCAGCCGAGTTTAATCACAAACAGAATCGACAGAATCACCAGCGCCGCATTGACCTCTTTGGTGCGGCCACTCAGCAGTTTCACCACCGTCCAGGTAATAAAACCAAAGGCGATACCGTTGGCGATCGAGTAAGTCAGCGGCATGGTCAGCGCGGTCACGGTGACCGGTGCCGCCGTGGTGACATCTTTCCAGTCAATTTCTGCCAGACCGGAAGCCATCAGCACCGCGACGAACAGCAGCGCTGGCGCCGTGGCGTAGACCGGCACGCTACCCGCCAGTGGCGAGAAGAACAGGCTGAGCAGGAACAGAATGGCGACCACAATCGCCGTCAGACCGGTACGGCCGCCGGCGCTGACGCCCGCAGCGGACTCCACATAGCTGGTGGTGGTTGAGGTACCCAGCAGTGAACCGAACAGCGCAGCGGCGCTGTCGGCGATCAGCGCACGGCCCATTTTCGGCACGTTGCCCTGCTCATCGGCCAGACCGGCGCGTTTCGTCACGCCCAGCAGCGTGCCGGTGTTATCAAACACGTCGACAAACAGGAACGCAAAGATCACGCTCACCAGGCCAACGTTGAACGCGCCGGCGATATCCAGCTGCATAAAGGTCGGCGCAATCGACGGCGGCGCAGAGAACACGCCCGCGAACGGTGTCAGGCCAATGCCCATCGAGATAAAGGTAACAACCAGAATGCCGATCAGTACGGCGCCGGTCACGCGACGCGCTTCCAGCACCACAATGATAAAGAAGCCCAGCAGCGCCAGCAGCGGACCCGGTTTGGTCAGGTCGCCCAGACCGACCAGCGTAGCCGGGTTATCCACCACGATGCCCGCCCCTTCCAGCGCAATCAGTGCGAGGAACAGGCCAATGCCTGCCGCAATCCCGGCACGCAGCGGCAGCGGAATGCTGGCAATAATCCATTCGCGAATTTTAAAAATCGACAGTGCAAAGAAGATCACCGCCGAGAGGAACACCGCACCCAGCGCGATCTGCCAGGTGTAGCCCATATGCAGCACCACGGTGTAGGTGAAGAAGGCGTTCAGGCCCATGCCCGGTGCCAGCGCGATCGGATAGTTGGCGATCAGGCCCATCAGAATCGAACCGATGGCTGCAGCCAGACAAGTGGCGACAAACACCGAGCCTTTATCCATACCGGTCGCCCCGAGGATGCTGGGGTTCACAAACAGGATGTAGGCCATTGCCAGAAAGGTCGTAATACCGGCAATGATTTCGGTGCGCACCGTGGTGTGGTGTGCTTTTAACTTAAAAAGTTTTTCTAACATCATCATCTCTCATCAGCGGAGACGGCCCGCAGGCCTGCTCTCTCTTGCCAAGGCGTTTTCCCGCTATTCCGCGCGTGGTGGCTAAGCTGACGCGGAAAAAGTGAGGAAAATTATTTTTTTATGCCGGCGTTTTGCCACCGCTGGCAGCAGAACGTCGTGTGCTATCCCCTGTCCACATAGCAATTGCTATGCCACTCCCTGACGCAATCGTTTTCGTTTTAGCGTGCCGTTGCGGCTAAGAAAATTCTGAACCAGAACGAGGCGCGATTATGGTGCATTGCACCACCTGCGCGCAAACGTTTTCCCGCCGTGCGCAGCCGGGGGTGAAATATTGCGGTAACGCACGCTTTCACACTCTGCCAGGCGATGGCGCTCACGTTTCTGCTGCGCGTTTCAGCAGCTTAAAAACGCCGGGTTACACTGCGTTTAACCCTTTCGCAACAAAAGAGGCAGTGCAATGAAGCCCGCGATTCTGGTCGTTGATGATGATCGTGCCATCTGCGAATTGCTGCACGATGTGCTGAGCGAACATGTGTTTACCGTTTATAGCTGTCATCAGGGGCGCGACGCCCTGGCGCTGCTGGCGCAGCATCCGGAAATCTCCCTGGTGATGCTGGATATGATGCTGCCCGATACCAACGGCCTGCTGGTATTACAGCAGATGCAGCGTCAGCGCCCTGAGCTGCTGGTGATCATGCTGACCGGCATGGGATCGGAAGCCGATATGGTGGTTGGACTGGAGATGGGCGCCGACGACTATATCGCCAAACCCTTTAATCCCCGCGTGGTGGTGGCGCGGGCCCGTGCGGCGCTACGCCGCTGCGGGCGACTGGCGCAGCCGGAAACGGTGATTGATGACGGCTGGCAGTTTAATGGCTGGCGGCTGGATGATGTGCGTTGTCAGCTGTTCAATCCGCAGCGTGAAAGCGTACCGCTCACCCAGGGCGAATACAGCCTGCTGCGCGCGCTGGTCGGCCACGCGCGTAAGGTCCTGACGCGCGACCAGCTGCTGGAGCTGACCCACAGCGAGAGCCTCGACGTGTTCGATCGCACCATTGATGTGTTGATCATGCGCCTCAGACGCAAAATCGAGGCTAATCCGCATCAGCCGATCCTGATCCGCACCATTCGCGGACTGGGCTATGTTTTTTCCGCCGATGTGATGCGCCCGTCCGCCGCGGCGCGCGAAACGCAAATCGCCTGATTCATCCAGCGCTGCATCTCGCTCAGTGGCCGGATGCCGTCCAGCGCGTTGGCCGCATGCAGATTAAAGCTGGCGCAGGTATGGGCCAGTTTTAACGTCTGCTGCAGGTTGTAGTTTTGATGGCTGGCGTAGAGCACGCCGGCGCAGAAGGCATCGCCCGCCCCGACGCTGCCGACAATCTCCTCTGCCGCTAAGCACCAGGCGGGCTGCCACAGGCCGTCGCCCGCTGACTGCTGGCCCCAGGCGCCTTCCGGTGCATGAATTACCACGCGCTGGCGCACACCCTGTGCCAGCAGCCAGCGTGCCGCAGCAGCAAAAGCCGCCGGTGACGCCAGCGTGCCACTGCTGCGCAGCTCGATGCCGGTGAGCGCCTGCGCTTCCAGTTCGTTAATCACCAGATAATCGAGCCAGCGCAGTGCCGGCTTCACCAGCGCCTGATACTCGCCGGCGCGCGAAACCAGATCGAGCGAGGTGAGATAGCCACGCTGCTGCATCTCCGCCAGCAGCCGGGCACTGCGGGTACCGTACTGCACATCGGGCTGGTCGAGCTTATCCAGTAACAGCAGATAGCCGAGGTGGAAGATGCGGTGCGCGGTGGCGAGGTGAGCAAAGTGCGCCACATCGAGCTGCGCATTGGCCCCGCGCGCGTGAAAAAAGGTGCGCTGACCGTCCGGCGCGGTCATCACCTGCGTCATCGCCGTGGCTGCCGCACCGGTGCGCTGCACGTGCTGATGATCCACATGATGTTCATCCAGCAGCTGCAGCAGGTAATCGCCGTCGCTGTCCTCGCCCAGCATCCCCACGGCGGCCAGCGGCAGACCGACCTGCATGCGCGCCAGGGTAAACAGCACATTCAGCGCCGCCCCGCCGCTGCATTTCTCGCTGTGGCTAATTTCGGCCAGCCAGCCCTGTTCTGGCCAGTGGCTGATGCGCTGCACGTGATCCACCAGCATATTACCCGCCGCCAGAATGCCGTTGCGTGCTGCCATGTCAGGCCCTCCCGGCGCTGCCAAACACCTGCATCTGCTGGGCCACAACGCTGGCGATGTCGCGTTCAACCGCCATTAACAGTTCGGCAAAAGAGTCGTAGCGCGCGTCGCGCTGGGTGATTTGCGTTTCAATCGCCCCGAGCGCCGCCTGCGACATCCCGGTGTAGAAGTTGATTTTGTGAATGCCGAGGCTGATGGCGCGACGGAAATCGGCGTCGCTGATGCCGGAACCGCCGTGCAGTACCAGCGGAATGCCGGCCGCTGCGCGAATCGCCGCCAGACGGTCAAAATCCAGCTTTGGCTCGCCTTTGTATTTGCCGTGCGCGTTGCCGATGGCCACTGCGAGGCAGTCGATGCCGGTTGCCTGGACAAATTCCGCCGCCAGCGCCGGGTCGGTGAATTTATTACTGTCCGCTTCGCCAAACAGCGCGCCACCCTCATCGCCGCCCACGGCGCCCAGCTCAGCCTCGACCGAAATGCCCAGCGCGTGGCACATCTTCACCACTTCCCGCGTCTGGCGAATGTTCTCGTCATAGCTCAGGGTTGAACCATCGAACATTACCGAGGTGAAGCCGAGACGAATCGCCTGCATCACCGCATCAAAATGCAGGCCGTGATCGAGGTTGAGCACCACCGGGATGGCGTGCAGCGCCGCTTCGGCACGGATAGCGGCGATCAGCGGTTCCAGGCTGACGTATTTAAAATGCACCTCGGCAATGTTGATGATAAACGGTGAACGCTGCTGCTCCGCCGCATGGAACAGCGCGCGCAGAAAGTGGGTGTCGAGAACGTTGAACGCGCCGAGCGCGTAACCGTGCTGCTGCGCATGGGCGAGGCCCTGCGCCAGAGAGATCAGTGCCATGGAACACTCCTGTTATGCCAGCCAGCGGTGATATTCGTTACACAGCAGCCAGCGCGGCGCTTCATCCTCATCAATCGGATTAAAGCGCGCCAGCGGGGTAAGAAAGACGTTGTCGTGCTCATCGTCATTGGGCATGGAGACTTCGCCCACCAGCACATCGCCGTAGCCGGTTTCGCCCCAGAAGCTGTGCCAGACACCGGGCAGTAACGTGACGCTTTCGCCGGGTGACAGCCGCAGCTGGGAGCCGGCGGCATGGGTCTGGCAGATGCCATCCAGCGTGACCTGTACCGGCGAATCCGCCAGCCGATCGCCGTCGCGATTGTGTAGCGTGATAATCAGGTTGCCACCGCCGCGGTTGATAATGTCTTCCATTTTTTGCGGATGATAATGCATCGGCGTCACCTGCCCTTCGCGCACGTGCATGATCTTCTCCGCATACGGTTTGCCCCACGGCTGTCCGCCGCGTGAACCGTTGCGCAGGGTAAACAGCGTCAGGCCGGTCTGGCTGAAATCATCGGCACCAAAACTGGTGACATCCCAGCCGAGGTGCAGCGCCAGCAGTTCGGCAGCGGCTGAGGTGTCCAGCGCACGCCACTGGCTGAGACCGTAATCGGCCCACGGCGGCAGATGCACATCCTGCCGCAGAAAGAATTCACGGGTCAGTTGCAAAATCGCGTTAACTTCGGAACGTTGCATAGCTGCGTCTCCGGCGGGCGTCGCGGCGCGCATGTGCACCGCGACGCCCGTGTGGCTTATTTCACCGTCCAGCCTTTGTAGCTGCTGACATTGTTACGATCGATCAGCGTTACCGGAATCAGCACCGGCTTATCCGGCGCTGGCTTGCCCTGCAGGATGTCATAGCCAATCTCAACTGCTTTAGCCGCCATCACCTGCGGATCCTGGGCTGGCGTTGCGACAAAGAGCGAGCCTTTGCGCTTCAGCGCCTCTTCGCCGTCTGGCGATCCATCGACGCCGACGATAAAGAATTCGCTACGCTGCGCCTGTTTCGCCGCCAGATCGGCACCGATAGCGGTAGGATCGTTGATGGCGAACACGGCATCTATCTTCGGATTGGCCGACAGCAGACCGGTCATCACTTCCAGTCCGCCTTCGCGACTGCCTTTGGCGTTCTGGTTGTAAGAGAGCAGTTTGATATCCGGGTGGGTTTTCAGCTCATTCATGCAGCCTTCCACGCGGTTCTGCACCGCTGACACCGGTGGTCCGTTGATGATGACCACGTTGCCTTTGGCTTTCAGGCGGTCGGAGATGTATTTACAGGCCATGGCCCCGGCCTGGGTGTTGTCAGAGGTGATGGTGGCATTGGCACCGTCCGCGGCCACGTCCACCGCCACTACCACGATGCCGGCATCACGCGCACGCTTCACCGCCGGCGCGATGCCTTTGGAGTCGGCAGCGTTGAGGATGATCATGTCCACTTTAGCGGCAATGAAGTTGTCAATCTGCGCCACCTGCTGGCCAAGATCATAGCCGCTGGAGACCAGCGTCACGTTGACCTTATCGCCCGCCAGCTGACGCGCCTTGAGCTCCGCCCCTTTGGTGATCTGGACGAAGAACGGGTTAGCCAAATCGCCCACCGTCACGCCGATGGATTTCAGTTCTTTGGCCTGCACAAATGGCGCACTGAACAGTGTCGCGGCCAGCAGTCCGGTGATAATCGGATTAAAACGCATAGTCGATGTTCTCCTGCTTTTTTGATTTTATGCCCTGATTGCCTTTGCCCTCACCCTGGCCCTCTCCCGCAAGCGGGAGAGGGAACCGTTCTGCGTGGTGTTCAGGTGAAGCACTTGTTTCTAAATCTTCCCTCCGGACAGCCCCCTCTCCCGCAAGCGAGAGAGGGAACCGTTCTGCGTGGTGTTCAGGTGAAGCACGTTAGTTACCCCTTCTCACCGGGCTGCCCCCTCTCCCGCGCGCGGGAGAGGGTTGGGGTGAGGGCCAAAGCCAGCGCACGCCCTCACCCCACGTGATGCCGCGTACGGTACTTATCGATCAGCACCGCAATGATGATCACCCCGCCCTTAATCACCAGCTGCCAGAAGTACGACACGCCCATCAGCGTCATGCCGTTGTTCAGCGTGGCGATAATCAGCGCGCCAATCAGCGTGCCGGTAATAGTGCCAATGCCGCCGACAAAGCTGGTCCCGCCAAGAATCACCGCGGCGATCGCGTCCAACTCATAGCCCACGCCGAGGTTGCCGTTAGCGCTGTACAAGCGCGATGCGCTCATCAGGCCACCCAGCCCGGACAGCAGGCCGCTCATGGCGTAGACAAACACCAGTACCGCGCCGACTTTAATACCGGTCAGGCGCGCTGCCTGCATGTTGCCGCCCACCGCATAGATGTGCACGCCAAGCGTGGTGCGGCGCAAAATAAACCAGCACAACGCAATCACCGCAAACGCAATGATAATCAGCCACGGGATCGGGCCGAGATAACCGTTGCCTATCCACTCAAAGTTGATATCCGAGTTAATCACCGTGGTGCCGTTAGCCAGCAGATAGGCCGCCCCGCGCAGCGCGGTATAGGTGCCCAGCGTGACGATAAACGGTGGCAGGCCCGCCCAGGCGACCAGAATGCCGTTGAACAGCCCCATGATCAGCCCGGCTCCCAGCGCGGCCGGGATGGTCAGCCCGGCAAACGCCGGATCGAGCGACACCACCATCGCCACCACCGCCGTGGTACCCAGCATTGAGCCAACCGACAGGTCAATACCGCCGGTGAGAATGACAAACGTCATGCCCGCCGCCAGCACAATGTTGATGGAGGCCTGACGCGTGATATTCAGCAGGTTAGCTTCGGTAAAAAAGTTCGGGGCGACAAAGCCAAATACCGCCACGATCAGGATCAGAATCGGCAAGATACCCACGGTTTGCAGCAGGTCACTCATCAACGCACGTTTTAGCGTTGGACTTTTTACGCGTGCGGTTTCACTGGTCATTCCCGTCTCCTCAGGCCTGGACCGGCTGCGCGCCGGTGGCCAGTGTCATTATGTTTTCCTGGCTAATCTGCTCGCCGCTCAGCTCGCCGGCGATGGTGCCTTCGCGCATCACGTACACGCGGTCGCTCATGCCCACCACTTCCGGCAGCTCGCTGGAGATCATCAAAATCGCCACGCCCTGCTGCGCCATCTGGTTCATCATGCGGTAGATTTCACTCTTGGCGCCGACATCCACGCCGCGCGTCGGCTCATCCAGAATCAGGATGCGCGGCGCTATCGATACCCAGCGCGAAATCAGCAGCTTCTGCTGGTTGCCGCCGGATAAACCGCCAGCGCGCACCTGGGCGTGCGGCACGCGGATATTCAGTGATTGAATCGCCTCGCTGGCGATTTTCTGCCCTTTGCGCCGGTTAAGCAGGCCGTAGCTGGCATCGCGCTCAAGTGTGGCCATCACGATGTTTTCCTGCGCCGCCAGTTCCAGAAACAGCCCCTGCTCTTTGCGGTTTTCGGTCAGGAAACCGATGCCGCGCGCAATGGCGTCTCGCGGCGAGTGAATCTGCACTTTTTCACCGTCGATCCAGATTTCCCCGCCGGCTGGCTGATGCACACCAAAAATCAGCTGCGCCAGCTCGCTGCGGCCGGCACCGACCAGTCCGGCCAGTCCGACGATCTCCCCGGCGCGCACCGCGAGGCTGCTGGGATGCACTTTGCGGTTGTCGGTCAGATGATTTACCGCCAGGCGGATTTCGCCGAAGGTAATGGCGCGATCTTTGTTGAACAGATCGCTGAGCGGACGGCCGACCATCATGCGCACCAGTTCGCTGGCGTTCAGCTGTTCGCGCGTCAGGCTGCCGACGTACTGGCCGTCGCGCAGCACGCTGACGCGATCGGAGAGTTCATACACTTCTGCCATGCGGTGGCTGATGTAGATGATCGCCATGCCTTCGCTGCGCAGGCGTTTGATCAGCGCAAACAGCTGTTCGGTTTCGCGATTCGAGAGCGCAGCGGTGGGTTCGTCCATCACCAGGATGCGGCTGTTGCGATGCAGCGCGCGGGCAATTTCCACCTGCTGCTGTTCGGCGATGCTCAGGCGGCTCACCAGATCGGTGGCGCTGAACTGCGCGCCAAGGCGGTTAATCACCTGCTGCGCTTCTTCCGCCATCTGGCGACGCTTCACCAGCCCGCCGCGGGAAATTTCACTGCCGAGAAAGATGTTCTCTGCCACCGTCAGATTCGGCGCCAGGTTGATTTCCTGATAAATCAGGGTGATCCCTGCCGCCAGCGCCTCTTTCGGGCCCCTGATCGCGTAGGGTTGACCATCGATAAGAATTTCCCCGCTGCTGGCGGTATACGCGCCGGCCAGAATCTTCATTAAGGTACTTTTACCGGCACCGTTTTCGCCCATCAGCGCGTGCACTTCACCCGGCCAGACGGTCAGGTCGACGCCTTTCAGCGCATAGAAGCTGCCGAAGCGCCGGGTAATTGCCCGCATTTCTAATATCGGTGTCGCCGCCATCTTCAGGCTCCTGCTGCCAGTGGATAGCCGCGAGTTAAGCAACGCCAGATAAATGGAAAATGTCAGACGCCGTTCATATTTGTCATATTGCGCTCCGGCCGCGCTTCTATACTCGCCGGAGTTGAGCGGTAAGGAGCGGCAGCAATGAGTCACAGTCTGCACTGGCACGCCGGCGCGCGCGGGCGCCTGCTGATGTTTAACCTGTTGGTGGTGAGCGTTACGCTGGCGGTGAGCCTGGTGGCTATTTTTGGTTTTCGCCACGCCGGTCACATTCAGGAGCAGGCGCAGGCACAAACGCTGGCCGATATGAACGGCAGCCTGGCGCTGGCGCGTGATACGGCCAATGTCGCTATCGCCGCGGTGCGGCTGGCGCAGGTGGTGGGCGCGCTCGAATACCAGAGCGAATCGGCGCGCCTGCAGCAGACCCAGCAGGCGCTGCAGCAGTCGCTGAGTCAGCTGGCCAGCGCACCGCTGGCCGCACAGCAGCCGGCGCTGCTGGCACGCATCCGCGAGCGCAGCCAGATGCTGGAGCAAAGCATCAGCCAGCTGCTGCTGGAGGGGCATCAGCGCCATTTACAGCGTAACGTGATGCTCAGCGGCCTGTGGCAGGCGCAGTTGCTGCTCAACCGTATCGACCTGCTGGCCAGCGACGGCGCGTTTCTGCCGCTGCGCCAGCAGACGGCCGCGCTGTTAACCGTGGCAATTCAGTCCGCCACGCCGCAGGCCGCAGTGCAACAGCTCAACAGCGTGCTGCCGATCTGGTCTGCGCTGCCGCTGCAGGGCGTGCTGGCGATGCAGCGCGCGCGGCTGGTCAGCACCAGCCAGCAGCTGCTGCCGGTGGCCGGTCAGCTGGAGCAGAGTGACATCGCCATCGCCTACGCCACGTATCGCATCAAGGCGCTGGTGGCGATGCTCAACGAAGACATCACCCACTACGTTCAGCTGGTAGCGCAGCAGAGCGATGCGCGCAGCGCCACCGCCCATCAGGAACTGGATTCAATCATCGGTTTCATCGGTCTGTTTATGCTACTGGCGCTGCTGATTACCGGTTACGCCGGTTACTACATCTACCGCAATCTCGGCTCCAGCCTTACCGCCATCGCGCACGCCATGACGCGGCTGGCGCAGGGGGAGAAAAGCGTCAGCGTGCCCGGCCTGGCACGGCGCGATGAGCTGGGCGATCTGGCGCGCGCCTTTAACGTGTTCGCCCGCAACACCGCTTCGCTGGCGCACACTTCGCAGCTACTGAAAGAGAAAAGTAACCAGCTGGAATCGACCTTCCTCGCCATGCGCGACGGCTTCGCGCTGTTTGATAACAGCGGTCAACTGGTGGTGTGGAATGCGCAGTACGCCGAACTGCTGGGCTTCGCGCCGCGCGAGCTGCATCGCGGCATGCACTATCAGCGTTTGCTCGATCGCGTCGATGTGCAGCTCAGCAGCCTGCACGACGCGCAGGAAGTCAGGTTGCCGGATGGCCGCACGCTGGAACTGCGCTTCAGCCCGGTGCCGCGGCGCGGCATGGTCAACACGGTGCTGGAGCGCACCTCACGTAAGGCGCTGGAAGCGGCACTGCTGCACAGCCAGAAGATGAAAGCGGTCGGTCAGCTGACCGGCGGCCTGGCGCACGATTTCAATAATTTGCTGGCGGTGATCATCGGCAGCCTGGCGCTGACCGTCGATCAGCTGCCGCCCGGCACGCTGGCCAGCCGCATTGAGCGCGCGCGTCTGGCCGCCGATCGCGCCGCTCAGCTGACGCAGCGCCTGCTGGCCTTCTCACGCAAGCAGGCGCTTTATCCGCGTGCCGTTGCGGTGGTGGAACTGGTGGAAAATCTGCAGTCGCTGCTGCAGCACTCCCTGCTGCCCGGCCAGCATCTGGTGGTGGATGCGCAGCGCCCCGGCTGGCCGGCGTGGATTGATGCCGGCCAGCTGGAGAACGCCCTGATGAATCTGGTGGTGAACGCGCGCGATGCCATGGAGCGCCAGAGCGGCGAGATCCGCCTGCGCATCTGGAATCAGCGGATTCAGGAGGCCGATGTCAAGCGCGACCGCGTCACCATTGAAGTGATTGACCACGGCTGCGGCATGTCCGCCGAGGTGCGGGAACAGGTGTTTGAACCCTTCTTTACCACCAAAGCCACCGGCAGCGGCAGCGGGCTGGGGCTGTCGATGGTGTACGGATTTGTGCGCCAGTCCGGCGGACAGATCGAACTGGAGACCGCGCCGGGCCAGGGCACCACGGTGCGGCTGCTGCTGCCGCGCGCGCCGGAAGCCGCGCAGCCGCTGGTGAGCGCGCCGGTGCTGACGCCGCGCGCCAGCCGCGATCGCCTGATACTGGTGCTGGATGACGAGCCGGCGGTGCGCCAGACGCTGTGCGAACATCTGCATCAGCTGGGTTATCTGACGCTGGAGTGTGCTGATGGTGAGAGCGCGCTGACGCTGCTGCGCCAGACGCCGGATATCGATCTGCTGATCAGTGACCTGATGCTGCCGGGTGCCCTGAACGGTGCGGATGTGATTCGTCAGGCGCAGCAGCAGTGGCCACAGCTGGCCACCCTGCTGATCAGCGGTCAGGATCTGCGCCAGACGCCGGTGACGCTGCCGCTGTGTGAACGGCTGGCGAAACCCTGGCAACAGGCGCAGCTGGTGCAGGCGCTGGAGCGCGCCTGGCAGCGCAGTGAACGGCTCAGTCGCGCGCGGCAGGCTGCCACAGCGGCACCCCTTTCCCGGTGATGTAGCGTTTACGCAGTCGGCTGGAGATGGCGTCCATCACCATCACGACTACCACCAGAATCACGGTCAGGAACATCACCACATCCCAGTTCCACAGGCGCATGTTTTCGGCGTAGACCAGCCCGACGCCACCGGCGCCGACAAAGCCCAGCACCGCCGCCGAGCGGGTGTTGGACTCAATCTGATACAGACTCAGCGCGAGAAAGGTGGGAAACGATTGGGTAAAAATGCCGTAACGGTGTTTTTGCAGGCTGTTGGCCCCCACTGCGCTCAGGCCGCGACTGGGTGAGCGTTCAACCGCTTCATGCCCTTCGGCATACAGCTTGCCCAGCAGGCCGATGTCCTGCATCACAATCGCCAGCACCCCGGCCAGCGGCCCCATGCCTACCGCCCGCACGAAGATCAATCCCCAGATGGCCATGTCGATGCCGCGCAGCACATCCAGCAGCCGGCGCACCAGCAGCGATATTGGCCGCGTCAGCGGATCGTGCATCACATTGCGCGCCGCCAGAAAGGAGACCGGCAGCGCGATGACGGTGGCGGTGAGCGTGCCGGCAAACACGATAGCCAGCGTGATGCCGACCTGCGAGAAATAGTAGCCAAACGGCCAGTTGACGAAATCCTGCCAGACGAACATGCGCAGGAAATAGCGTCCGAGCTGCTGGCAGCCGATGACAAAGCGCTGCCAGTCGATGCCGAACACGCTGAAGAAGAACAGATAGTAGAGCACCAGCGCCAGCGCAATCAGCGCGATGCGCCGCAAATAACGGTTTTGCGCGGCAAACAGTGCAGCATGCTGCTGTTTCAGTTTCGCCACGTCGGGCGCTAAGGCGATCATTTTACGTCTCCTTCAACCACACGACGGCGCAGCCAGCCGGATAGCGTATCCAGCAGCGACACCACCACGATGATCAGCAGCAGCGTCATGCTGACCTGATCGTAGCGATCCAGTTTGATGTTGGTCATCAGCTCCTGACCGATGCCGCCCGCGCCCACCAGCCCGAGGATGGTGGAGGAGCGGAAGTTAATTTCCAGCCGCATAAAGCTGTAGGAGAGAAAGGTCGGTTTCACCTGCGGCCAGAAGGCGAAGCGCATACGCTGCAGCTTGCTGGCACCACAGGCGGCGAGACCGCGCACCGGTTTGTCGGAGGCGCTCTCAATCGATTCGTAGAACAGTTTGGTCAGACTGCCGATGGTGTGCAGCGCCAGCGCCAGAAAGCCGGGGATGGCACCGATGCCGAATGCCATCACGAACATTACCGCCCACGCCAGTTCCGGCATGGTGCGCAGGAAGGCAACAAAGGCGCGAATCGCCATGCGCAGGCTGCGCGGCGACTGGGTGTTATCAGCGGCGAAAAACGCCAGCACGGCGGCGATCAGCACTGCAATCAGGGTGGAGGACAGCGCCAGCTGCAGGGTTTCCCAGATCAGCGGCAGCTGAAAGTGCAGACGATAGCCCCAATAAGCCAGCGAACCTTCGGTTTTGACGTCCGCGAACAGCAGCGGCAGGTGCAGCACCGGCAGCGTCGCGCCGATGTAGTCAAAGAAGTGAGGCAGCGATTGCCAGACCGTGACCAGGTTGAATTCCGCCACGTTGCCGGCCGCGAGATAAAGCGCTACCAGCAGCAGCGACCACAGCAGCGTGTCGCGCTTTTGCTGGCGGCGAATACGTTGGTAGTAGTGTTCGAAATCGGTCAAGGGAGAGATCCTTTGTTGATGGCGAGGGATTGCCCTCACCCTAACCCTCTCCCGCCAGCGGGAGAGGGAATTGTCCAGCAGTATGATGCAGGCCCGTACCCCATCATCTCCCGCCAGCGGCGAGGAAATTGTCCGGTAAACAATGCCGGCTCGTGCGGCTCCCTCTCCCGCCAGCGGCGAGGGAATTGTCCGGTAGCTCGTGCGGCCCCCTCTCCCCCCGGGAGAGGGCTGGGGTGAGGGAAATACCGCACGAAGCCACCCGCTCGTTACCCGCGTGCACCCTTCATCAGGTCGCGCTTCATATCGATGATATTCTGGTAATCCGCGACGCTGGCAGCGCCGATGTGCTGGGCACCGCCCACCGCTTTAACAAAGCAGCTGTGATCTTCTTTATCCAGCTTTTTGATCGCGGCCACCACTTTCGCTTTGAAGTCAGCGGGCAGGTTATTACTCACCAGAATCGGGCCGTTAGGAATCAGCGGTGACTGCCAGATGATGCGGATCTGCTTCATCAGATCCGGGTGATCCATACGAATCAGACGACCAAAGGCCCCCGAGGTATAGCCACTGTTGTAATCGCCAATCAGCGACGTCCAGGTCACCGCGCCGTCGAACTGGCCATTCAGCACGCCGAGGATGTCCTGCTCGTGGCCACCGGAAAACGTCACGCTGGAGAAGGTGTTGTTGTACTTATCATCCACCGTACCGCCAAACTCTTTCTTAAAGGCCTGATTCGGCATCAGGAAGCCGGAGGTGGAATCCGGATCGGCCATGCCAAACGATTTACCTTTCAGATCTTCCAGCTTCTTATACGGGCTGTCGGCTTTAACAATCACCACCGAGTGGTAGCCTTTCGAGCCATCTTTGTCGTCCACCACGATACCGACGATATCCACGGCCTTCGGGTTTTGCAGATAGACCGAGGCGTAAGACGCCGGCGACATGCTCAGCACCATATCGATCTTGTTGCCCAGCAGTCCCTGAATCACGCCGGCATAGTCAGACGAGTTGCGCAGTTGCGTATCCACGCCCAGCTCTTTATCGAAGAAGGTTTTCACACACTGGTTATCGCCAATCTGCTGGGTGGCGTTCTGCCCGCCCAGAATTCCCAGGTTCAGCTGTTTCGGTGCATCCGCTGCGTTAACGCCAAAAGCCATCAGAGCGCCTGTCAGTAAAGCTAAAGCAGTCAGTTTCATTGTGAGATTTTCTCTTGCCGTGGGAGTTAGTGGAGCTGGTTAATTTCGTCGCCGTACAGCGCATGCAGCAGGCTGTCGGTCAACTGAGCAGGATGACCATCAAACAGCACCTTGCCGCGCTGAATGCCGATCACCCGGGTGCAATACTGCTGCACCAGTTCAATCGAGTGCAGGTTGACCATCACGCTGATGCCCTGCTCGCTCACCTGGCGCAGCACATCCATGATGCGTTTGGTATTTTTGGGATCGAGCGACGCCACCGGCTCGTCGGCCAGCAGGATTTTCGGACGCTGCATCAGCGCGCGGCAGATGGCGACGCGCTGCATCTGGCCACCGGACAGATTCTCCGCGCGCTGCAGCGCCTGCGGCAGCATGTTCATCCACTGCAGCAGTTCAATGGCCTGCGCACGGTCGGTGTCGGAGAAGATTTTGAAAAAGGATTTCAGCGTTGAGGTCTGGCTGAGCCGGCCCAGCAGCACGTTGGTCAGCACGTCGAGGCGCGGCACCAGGCAGAAGTCCTGAAAGATCATGCCGCACTCGCTGCGCCATTCGCGCATCTGCCGGCTGTTGAGCGTCACCACATCGCGGTCCGCCTCGCCGTGACGCATGCTGAGAATCGCGCCTTCGCTGCTGGCAATGGTGCCGTTCAGCATATGCAGCAGGGTCGATTTGCCTGCGCCCGAGCGGCCGATTACCGCCACCAGCTCGCCCGCATGCAGATCGAAACTGACATCATCCAGCACGCGGTTATCACCGAAGGCTTTGCACAGCCCCTGCACCGACAGCACCTTGTCGCCATGGCGCTGGGCAGGATGTGCATTGTCGACGACGGTTTTGAGTAGTGCCTGTGCCATGTTGCGCTCCATCTCTTCTGAGGTGTTGATTGCCCGTTATTACGGACACTGGCGATGAAGGTCTGATGACAGAACCATGATTAAACGGTGACAGCGTCGCGCAAACCGACAGCAATCTGCTGGCCATCGAACGGTACGCTGACGTTTTCCGGTAACCCATTGTCCAGCAACCAGTTATCCATCTCATGTGACAGGTGCACCAGCCATGCCTGGCGCGGAGCCAGCCGGGCCACGATGTCCAGTGCGCGGGTGACGTCGTTGTGATTACCCACCGCGGCGCGCGGCGCATCGTTGCAGTCGATCACCAGCTGATCGAGCGGCTGGCCCTGCAGGAAATCGGCGGTGTCCGGTGGCAAACCACAGGTGTCGCACAGCCACGCCAGCCGCGTGCCATGCCAGTCGAACAGGTAGCCGTAAGTCAGCCGCGAATGCTGCAGTGGCAGCGCCGTCACCTGCAGGGCGCCGAAGCTGTGCGCGACAAAAGGCGTCAGCGCCGGGCGAAACGCCAGCAGGCCGGGATGCTTAAACAGATCGTCGCAGCCCTTTTCATCCGGTGGCGCCCACACCGGAATCGACGCGCCCCGGCCCCAGCGCAGACTGAACAGGCCGGCCACGTGATCCATGTGGAAATGCGTCAGCAGAATGCGGCTCAGCTCACCGGGCTGGAAGCGCTGATGCAGATCGGGCAGACCGGCATCGAGCAGGATGCGCTCGCGACCGGTGTCGATCAGCGCGCTGGTGGCGTGACGCGCATAGCGTGGCTGCTGCCGGGCGCGTTCACAGGCGCGACAGTCGCAGCCGAACAGCGGCGCGGCCTGCACGCCGCCCGTACCGAGAAAGGTCAGATTCATGGCGGATGCTCCAGTAACTGGCGCAGCTGATGGAGCGTGTCGATCAGCACGCCGTCGTTGTTGAGCGCGTGGCAGTGGGCAGGCAGCGGTTCTGCCGCGCGCGCCAGCCGTCGCTGAATGTCAGCTTCACTTTCGCGCCCGCGCTGGCGCAGCCGTGCCGCCAGCACGGCCGGCGAGACCTGCAGTACCAGCGGCAGCAACTGCTCGCCGTAGTGCTGACGCACGACTGGCAGATGCAGACGTGAACCGTTGACCAGCACGTTGAGACCGCGCGCCAGCCAGTGGTCAATCTCCTCGCCGAGCGCGTAGCTCAGGCCGTGTGCGCGCCAGCTGATGGCGAACAGGCCGAGCGCTTCCCGCCGGCGGAATTCGGCTTCACTCAGCGCCACGTGGTTTTCACCGCCGGCATCGGCCGGCCGCGTGATATAGCGATGGGCGATCACCAGCTTGTCCGGCGGCGCCTCGCGCAGCGCGTTCAGCAGGCTGTCTTTACCCGAGCCCGAGGGCCCGGTCAGCCAGATGAGGCGAGCCATCAGAACACCAGCCTGCCCTGTGACCAGACGTGGCGAATGTGCACATGACCGTGATCGGTGTGTGCCAGCACCAGATCGGCGCGCAGCCCTTCCGCAATCGTGCCGCGATCGTGCAGGCCAATCGCCTGTGCCGGGTTGCGCGTGACCAGCGCCGCCGCCTGCGGTAGCGTCAGCGCATTACGCTCGTCGGCCACCAGGCGGAATACCGCATCCAGCAGGCTGGCCGGATAGTAATCCGACGAGAGGATGTCCAGCAGACCGTGGCTGGCCAGCTGCCACGCCGCGACATTGCCGGAGTGCGATCCGCCGCGCACAATGTTGGGCGCACCCATCAGCACCCGCATGCCGCAGTCGCGCGAGGCGCGAGCCGCTTCCAGCGTGGTGGGAAACTCGGCAATGGCGCTGCCAACAGCGTGTGACTCCGCAACGTGCGCCGCCGTGGCATCATCGTGGCTGGCAACCGGAATACCGCGCGCCTGGCACAGGCCAGCGATGGCGTTACGGTTCGGCGTGGAAAATTCGGCAGCCAGCGCCAGCTGTTCGCGCTCAAACTGATCCATCTGCTCATCGTTGAGCTGATATTTGCCCTGATAGTAGGTGCGATACATCTCCAGCGACGCATACTGGCGCTGGCCCGGCGAATGATCCATCAGCGACACCAATGACAGCTCCGGGGTGCTCATCAGCGCTTCAAACAGCGGCAGCGTGGTGTGATGGGGTAACTCACAGCGCAGGTGCAGCTGGTGGTCGGCGCGGTTGATACCCTTGCGGTTGCTGTCCTGAATCGCCGTAATCATTTTGCTCAGGTTTTCAAGGCGATGACCGCCGTCGCGCACGTCACCGACGCCGATGGCATCCAGCACCGTGGTGATGCCGCTGGCGACCATCAGTGCATCGTGGCTGCTCATCGCCGAATGCGCCGGCCAGTCAACTTTAGGCCGTGGCGTGAAGAATTTATCGAGGTTGTCGGTATGCAGCTCGACCAGCCCCGGCAGCAAAAACGCGTTCCCGCCGTCCAGCGCGCCCGGCTGCTGACTGCCGCTGTCGCTGAAGCTGGCGATCCGGCCACCGCGCATCTCCAGCGATCCGCTGACGACCTCATTTTCCAGCACCAGCCGGACATTATTCACGATCATGCCTGTTCTCCTGTGTGCAGCGGCTGCATGACGTGCAGGCGGTCGGCCACCCGGGCGCGCACCGCTTCGTCATGGAAAATACCTACGATAGCGGCGCCGCGGGCGCGCGCCTGTTCAATCAGCTCCACCACCGCCGCGCTGTTAGCGCTGTCAAGTGACGCCGTGGGTTCATCCAGCAGCAGCACCGGATAGTCAGCGATAAAGCCGCGTGCGATGTTAACGCGCTGCTGTTCCCCGCCGGAGAAGGTCGAGGGAGCCAGCGACCACAGGCGCTGCGGCACGTTAAGACGCGTCAGCAGTTCGCGGGCGCGCTGTTCACAGCGGGCGCGTTCGACGCCGCGCTCCAGCAGCGGCTGCATGACAATCTCCAGCGTCGGTACGCGCGGAATCACGCGCAGAAACTGGCTGACCCAGCCGACGGTGTCACGGCGGATCGCCAGCATCTGACGCGCCGGTGCCTGTGCCAGATCGACCCACTGGCCATGATGCTGCAGCCAGATGTGGCCGCTGTTGGCCTGATAGTTACCGTACAGCGCACGCAGCAGCGTGGATTTACCGCTGCCGGAGCGCCCGTGCAGCACCACGCATTCGCCGGCGGCCACCTCAAGGCTGGCGTGCTGCAGCACCGGCAGCTCGGCGCTGTTCTGGTTGTGCAGCACAAAGGTTTTGCTGAGATTCTCTACGCGCAAAATGGGTTGCATGTTGATGTCCTGAATGTTTTGACCACTGATCCCCGCAGCACGGTCGCCATTAATGGCGACCCTACACACCACGCGGGTAGCAGACCTGTAGGGTGCGCATTAATGCGCACCGCCAGCGTGTTCTATGCCAGCACCGATGAAACCAGCAGCTGGGTGTACGGATGGTGCGGATCGTCGAGCACCCGGTCGGTGAGTCCGCTCTCCACCACTTTGCCCTGCTTCATCACCAGCAGGCGGTGCGCCAGCAGACGCGCGACGCCGAGATCGTGGGTGACGATAATCACCGCCAGATTCAGTTCGCGTACCAGCGTGCGTAGCAGATCCAGCAGGCGCGCCTGTACCGAAACATCCAGCCCGCCGGTCGGCTCATCCATAAACACCAGCGTCGGCTGCGTCACCAGGTTGCGCGCAATCTGCAAACGCTGCTGCATACCGCCGGAAAAGGTGGTGGGCAGATCGTCGATGCGGTTGGCCGGAATTTCGACGTCCTGCAGCCAGCGCAGTGCCTCGTTACGGATGTCGCCGTAATGGCGCTGTCCAATCGCCATCAGACGCTCACCAATATTGCCGCCCGCCGTCACCTGCGGACGCAGGCCATCCAGCGGATGCTGATGCACCACGCCCCACTCGGTGCGCAGTAACCGCCGGCGCTCGCTCTCGCTGAGCTGATACAGATCGCGGCCGCGATAAAGAATGTTGCCCTGCTGGGGCGCCAGACGCGCCGACAGGCTGCGCAGCAGCGTGGTTTTCCCCGAGCCGGATTCACCGACAATCCCCAGCACCTCGCCGGGATAGAGCGCAAAACTGACGTCTTCAAAACCTTTGCCCGGCGCGTAGAGGTGCGTCAGGTTATTGACCGCGAGCAGCGGCTGTTCACTGTGCATGCTGTTGTTCCTGATGCTGGTGGCAAAAATCGGTATCGGAGCAGACAAACATGCGCGTACCGGCATCATCCATCACCACTTCGTCGAGATAGCTGTGGCGCGAACCGCACAGCGCACAGGGTTGTTCCCAGCTCTGCACGCTGAACGGGTGATCGTCGAAATCAAGACTTTCCACTTTGGTGTAGGGCGGCAGCGCATAAATGCGTTTTTCACGTCCGGCACCAAACAGCTGCAGTGCCGGCATCATGTGCATCTTCGGGTTGTCGAATTTGGGAATCGGCGACGGATCCATCACGTAGCGATCATTAACCTTCACCGGATAGGCATAGGTGGTAGCGATATGGCCGTAGCGGGCGATATCTTCATACAGCTTGACCTGCATGATGCCGTACTCCTCCAGCGCGTGCATGGTGCGGGTTTCGGTCTCACGCGGTTCGATAAAGCGCAGCGGCTCCGGGATCGGCACCTGGAAAATCAGCACCTGATCCTCTTCAAGCGGCGTCTCCGGAATGCGGTGCCGCGTCTGGATCAGCGTGGCGTCTTTGGTGGCTTCGGTGGTTGCCGCCCCGCTGACGCGCTGGAAGAAGCGCCGGATGGAAACCGCATTGGTGGTGTCATCCGCGCCCTGATCGATCACTTTCAGCACGTCGCTGTCGCCAATGATGCTGGCGGTGATCTGAATGCCGCCGGTGCCCCAGCCATACGGCATCGGCATTTCGCCGCCGGCAAACGGCACCTGATAGCCGGGAATCGCCACCGCTTTCAGAATGGCGCGGCGGATGGTGCGCTTGGTCTGCTCATCCAGATAGCCGTTGTTGTAGCCGGTTAATTCACTCATCATTCTGCTCCTGATGCTGTTGGCGCAGCCGCTGCAGCAGCTCCAGCTCCGCCTGAAAATCCACGTAGTGCGGCAGTTTCAGGTGCGAGACAAAGCCGGCGGCTTCGACGTTATCGGCGTGCGCCAGTACGAACTCTTCGTCCTGCGCCGGCCCGGCAATGCGCTCCTGATACTCGGGTGCCTGCAGCGCACGGTCCACCAGCGCCATCGCCATCGCCTTACGCTCTGCGCGTCCGAACACCAGACCATAGCCGCGGGTAAAGTGTGGGGCGCTGTCGCCCTGGGTGGTGAAGCCGTTGACCATTTCGCATTCGCTCAGCAGGATCTCGCCAATTTCAATCTCAAAACCCAGCTCTTCGGGGCAGATCGACACGCTGAGATAGCCGGTGCGGATTTCACCTGCAAACGGATGGTTGCGGCCATAGCCGCGCTGGGTCGAATAGCCAAGCGCCAGCAGAAACCCTTCGTCGCCGCGCACCAGCTGCTGTAAGCGGGCAGCGCGTGACGCCGGATAACCCGGCGGCTGGCGCGTGATGTCACACGGCTCGCTGCCGTCATCCTCTTCACGCGCAGCCAGCCCTTCACGCGTCATCATGCTGAACACATGCGGGCAACGCTGCGCCAGCGCCTGATCGTCACGCGCGGCGGCCGGCGTTTCGCCGTTGGCCAGCAGGGTAAAATCCAGCAGGCGGTGGCTGTAGTCATAGGTCGGGCCCAGCACCTGACCACCGGGCAGATCTTTGTAAACTGCCGAGATGCGGCGCTCGATGCGCATTTCCGCGGTTTCCAGCGCCAGGCTGTCCGCGAGGCGCGGCAGCGTGGTGCGGTAGGCGCGCAGCAGGAAAATCGCCTCGACCAAATCACCACTGGCCTGTTTGATGGCTAAGGCCGCCAGCTGTGTGTCAAAGATGCCGCCTTCGGTCATCACCCGGTCCACCGCCAGCCCCAGCTGTTGCGCCACCTGATCGCAGCCCAGCTCCGCGACGCTGCGATCGCCACGGCGCAGATCGGCCTGCAGCTGATGGGCGCTGGCAATCGCCTTTTCGCCCCCTTTCACGGCTACATACATCAGCACACCTCCACGTCGGTGGTGCGTGGCAGCGCCATCATCGCTTCACCGCAGGTGAAAATCAGATCCACCCCCTGCGGGAACGGATGCGGGCGCTCACGCAGATAGGTCAGAATGGCGGCCGGCAGTTGCGGCGCGATGGCGCGCGGCTCACGCAGGCCGGGCCCGGAGAGGCGCAGCGTCAGCCCGCCGTTGAGCGACGGCACTTCAACAATCAGCGTGGTGCTCTTCTCAGGGGACAGATTGTCACCGGCAGCGAAGCAGGCGGGATCGGGATTGGCCGCCGCGTGGGTCAGCGCAAACGGGGCATCGCGCTCATCGACAATCGGTACGCCGGTGTGAAAGCGCAGGTTGCTGCGCAGGATATCGCTGTCCACGCGGCGATCCAGCCACAGCGCGCTCTCCTGATCGACCAGCGTCAGCAACACCGCCGTTGCGGCCGGGGAGAGATCGCCCCAGCCCTGCGCCAGCGGCAGCGAGACCATCACGCCCGGCTCGCTCATCGCTTTG
Organism: gamma proteobacterium symbiont of Axiagastus rosmarus; assembly: GCF_059730925.1. Classification (NCBI taxonomy): domain Bacteria; kingdom Pseudomonadati; phylum Pseudomonadota; class Gammaproteobacteria; species gamma proteobacterium symbiont of Axiagastus rosmarus. The sequence continues at coordinate 1,667,058 of NZ_AP035925.1, read as the reverse complement.
AGAATGCGGCGGAAGGCGCGCTGGGCGTCGGCAACCGGATGGTTAAAACTTGCCAGTAATGTCATTCGTTATCTCCGCGAACCAGCGTAAAGAAATCCACTTTGGAGCTGGCGATCTCCCGCGCGCGCAGCTGGCGCTGCTCTTCACGCAGTGCCGCCAGCGGGGCAATAATTTTTTCCTGCAGCAGCGCCTGGGTTTCCGGCTGTTGCAGCAGCGCATCAATCAGCGCGCAGCGTTCGGCATGCGCCTTATCGCGCCCCAGCACATAGCTAAAACCCAGCGTGCCGTCGTGCAGTCTGATCACCGCGCGGGTGACGGTGGCATCGCCCATGACGAAGCGTTTCCCGCTGCCGCCCATGCGCGCCTGCAGACGGGTTAAACCGGTTTCCGCCGGGCGCAGGCGCTCGAAGGCGGGTGTAAGCTGTAGCGACTGCCAGTGGCTGGCCAGCGCGCTGGCTTCACTGTGCGCCAGCACCGAAAGCCAGTGCTGACGGGCGGTTTGCTGTTTCATTGGTGCTCCAGAGTGAGTTCAATCATGTCGCCACGCGTCAGGCTGACGGAGTACTCCGCCACCTGACCGTCCGGCTGTGTATTCAGGGTGCGCACGCACAGCAGCGGCGCGTGCAGCGTAATCTCCAGCTGTTTGCACTCTTTGGCCTGTGCGCGGCGGGTACTGATGCGGGTCTGACGGCGACTCAACTGCAGGCCGAGCTGCTGCTGCATGAAGTCGTGCAGGGAACCGTGCTGGAACGTCTGCAGCGCCGGCCACCAGCACAGGTCGGGCAGATAGTGGTTGATCACGCACACCGGCACGCCGTTGACGCGGCGCAGGGTGCGTAAGTGAATGACGCTGGCGCCCTCGTCACTGCCCAGCGCGGCGGCCACGTCGCTGCTGGCCGGACGCAGTACCGCCAGCAGCCGTTCGCTGGTGGGATGACTGCCCTGCTCCAGCAGGTTCTGGCTAAAGCGCGCCTGGGCATGCAGCGGGTAGTCGTACGGGCGCATCAGCACCAGGATGCCGACGCCATGGCGCCGCTGCAGCAGGCCTTTGTTCACCAGCTCATCTACGGCCCGGCGCAGCGTGTGGCGATTGACGGCGTAGTGATCGGCCAGCTGCTGTTCTGACGGCAGATAATCGCCGCAGCGATAGCGCTCCTGCAGCGCCTGCTCCAGCTGGGCGGCAACCGCCTGATAGACAGTGGTCGGATGTCTGGATATCTCCATCACGCTCAATACCTCATTCGCTTCAGGTTGAGGGGCGCAGCGGAAGAGGCTGCGGAATGGCGACTACAGTGCGGGAGACAGATGACAGTGCCGTGACGGCTCAGTGACGTACGGATGAATTTGCTTTAAGGCAGCAGGATGGCAGCCAGACGGCGACCAATTCAATAAAATCCACTTAACTGTTACCTTTGTGACTAAGCGCAAAAAAATCGCGTGCAGTTTCACGCCTTTAACGCTTCCCTTACCGGATGCAGGCTGCGTAAATTCTGCTAATTTAATCAGTAAGCCCTGCCCGGAGCGCGAAACCTTAAAATGATAAACACCTTCAAACTTTCGCACGGTTTTCGCCGCAATTTTTTGCGCGAAGTGATCCTGCCGCTGGTGGCGATTTTGCTGCTGACTTTTCTCGGTGCCGGTTTCGGCCTGTTCTGGAGCACCTCGGCCACCAACCATGAGGCGCGCGAGCAGCAGCAGCGGATGATCGCTGCCTCGTTCAATCAGAGCCTGAGTGAACATCTGCGCCAGCTGCGCAGCCTGACGCGCTGGTCCCCGCTTGCCGATCAACTGGCGCAGCCGCAGCCTGACAGCGACTGGCTGAATCAAAACGTCGGTAGCTGGCTGTACGATATGTTTGATCATCAGCTGATTGTGCTGCTTGACCGCACCAATCAGCCGACCGCCGTGTGGCGCAACGGCCAGCCGGTGGCGGATCTGCGCATCGGGCCGTACCTGCGCGATCTGTTGCAGACGCCACTGGTGCAAAGCAGTGATGAGGTACCCGGTCCGGCCGACCGCGCAGATTTTGTGCGCATCGGCCAGCGTGCGGCAGCGCTGGCGGTGGGCGATATCAGCAGCACGCGCGAGGCCGGGCGCTACCGGCTGGTGAGTATTAAGTTTCTTGATGATGGCTATCTGCGCAACCTGTCTGAACGCAGCCAGCTGCGGCAGCTCTTCTTTAGCGATGGCGTACCGCAGAACGAACACAAAGCGCGCTATCCGCTGACCTCGCGTCAGGGCGATATCGTCGGCTACCTCAGCTGGGATCCGGACAAGCCGGGCGCGCAGATGTTGCGTACCCTCGGCCCTTCCACGCTGATTTCGGTGCTGCTGATCACCCTGCTGTGTCTGTTTATGGTGCGGCGCATCTGGACTTCCTCGCTCGATTTATCGCAGTCGCTGCTGAAGCTCGGGGCCAGCGAGGCGCAGGCGCAGCATCTGGCGTTTCACGATGTGCTGACCGGGCTGCCGAACCGGGCGCTGGTTGAAGATCGGCTGACTCAGGCACTGGCCGCCGCGACCCGTCACGACCAGCGCGTGGCGCTGCTGCTGCTGGATCTGGATCGCTTCAAAATCATTAACGATACCTGGGGCCATCACGCCGGCGATGACCTGATTATCGAGGTGGCGCGCCGCCTGAGTCACCTGGTGCGCGCCAGCGATACCGTCGGGCGTATTGGCGGCGATGAATTTATCATCGTGATGCCGGAAGTAGAGAATATCGGTCAGGTGCAGGCGCTGGCGCAGCGCATCATCGCCGCGCTGGGCGAGCCGTATCAGCTGGTGGGCAACGAACTGTGGGTTGGCGTCAGCATTGGCCTGGCGCTGGCACCCCGCGATGGCATTGACCGGCTGGAGCTGATGCGCAAAGCCGACATAGCGCTGTACGAGGCGAAAAATGGCGGACGCGGCCAGTATCGTCAGTTTGAAAAGGTGATGGATGAATCGCTGCGCACGCGGCAGCAGATAGCGGCGGATCTGCGTCAGGCGCTGGTCACGTACGACGGTCTGGCGGTGTGGTATCAGCCGCTGATGGAGATCAGCGGCCAGCAGATTGTCGGACTGGAAGCGCTGCTGCGCTGGCATCATCCGCAGCGCGGCGATGTGTCGCCTGCGGACTTTATCGCCATCGCCGAAGAGACCGGCATGATTATTCCGCTGGGCGAATGGGTGCTGCGCGAGGCCTGCAAAACCGCCCTGAAGTTACCGCAGGTGATTGTGGCGGTGAACGTTTCGCCGGTGCAGTTCCGCGCCAGCGGGTTTGTCGAACGCATGATTGAGATTGTGCAGTCGGAAGGTGCCGATCCGCAGCGGCTGGAGCTGGAAATCACCGAAGGCGTGTTGATTGAGGATGAACACGAAGCGCGCAACAGCATCATCGCGCTGCGCGACGCCGGGTTCCGTATCGCGCTGGATGATTTCGGCACCGGTTATTCGAGCCTGAATTATCTCAGCACGTTTCCGGTCGACAAGATTAAAATCGACCGGTCGTTTACCCAGTCGCTGGGCGTGGCGGAGAATTCCACCGCGATTGTTGAATCCGTGGTGCGCCTCGGCCACGCCATGGGCCTGACCGTCACCGCCGAAGGCGTCGAAACCGAGGGCCAGAAAAACGCGCTGGCCGATGCCGGGTGTAATGAGCTGCAGGGATATTTGTTCAGCCGGGCGGTGCCGTTGAGCGAGATTGAGCGGATGGTGTGAGGGGAGTACGGCGTTCAATTTGTTTGTTTTTGTCCTGGTGCGCATAAATGCGCACCCTACAAAACCTTGTACCGTCCTGTGGGTTTGCCATTTACGGCGACCAAACACAACCCCGCACCGTCCTGTGGGTTTGCCATTTACGGCGACCAAACACAATCCCTACCCTGTAGGGTCGCCATTTATGGCGACCTGGTAAAACCCCGCACTCATCTAAAAATAACCCATTCATCGCGCTCTGAATATCTGGAATGCAACTCCCAACGTTCCCCTCTTCTAATGGCTTTACGCAAATAAAAGGAGCACATTCTTTTTGCACAAGGAGGTCATAATGAAAAATCGCAAATATCCCCGCCTGAAGCATTATAATTATCGTTCGGCAGGCGCCTATTTTTTAACGCTGGTGTGTCATCAGCGTCGCTCCTTATTTGGCGATATACATCATGGCATAATGATAGCCTCGCCTTTAGGGAATATCGTTATCTCCGCCTGGAACGAGGTTCCGCGCCGGACGCGTTTCGCCACGCTTGATACATTTGCGCTGATGCCCAATCACTTCCATGCCATCCTGTGGTTACAGGAACGTAATGAACGATCCATCAATCAAATAATTAATTTGTTTAAAGGCGGCGTCACGCGTCAGGCAGGATATAAAATCTGGCAACGCAGCTTCTACGATCGCGTTATCCGCAATGAAAACGAATTACTGCATATACGACAATATATTATGGATAATGCAAAACGGTGGGAATCAGATCGATTCTATATTCCAGGTGCGCATTAATGCGCACCCTACAGTGAAACAGTAAATATTTAGCCCGGCGTTATCCCGGGCATAAACAGGACAGCGCGCTAACCCTTGCTGTGCAGCAACTGGCTGGCGGTGTCGCTAATCACCTGCGCCATGCCGCGGTCGCCCTTCGCCATTGACGACATGAAAGCTTTGGCCTGCTTAAGTGTGATATGCGGCGGCAGCGGGGCCACTTCCGGATCGGTTTTCACCTCCAGCACTACCGGTCGGGTGGCGCTGAGCGCCTGCTGCCACGCCGCCGCCAGGTCTTCGGGCCGGTCGACATAGATGCCCTGCAAACCGAGGCTATCGGCAAAGCGCGCATATTGCACGTCCGGCAACTGCTGCGAAGCTTCAAAGCGTGGATTGCCTTCCATCACCCGCTGTTCCCAGGTGACCTGATTAAGATCCTGATTATTGAACACGCAGACAATCAGGCGCGGATCGGCCCACTGCTGCCAGTATTTCTGAATGGTGATCAGTTCGGCGAGGTTGTTCATCTGCATCGCCCCGTCGCCCACCAGCGCCACCACTGGCTGAGTGGGAAAGGCAAATTTCGCGGCGATAGCAAACGGGACGGCAGCGCCCATGCAAGCCAGCCCACCCGACAGCGTGGCGCGCTGGCCCTGCTTCACCCGATAATCGCGCGCAAACCAGTTGGCGCAGGAGCCCGAGTCCGAGGTGACAATTGCATCTTCCGGCAGCTGCGGGGACATCTCCCACACCACACGCTGCGGATTGACCGGGTTGGCGGGCGCCATGGCGCGCTGTTCCATCAACGTCCACCAGTCACGCACCTGCACCGCGATCTCCTCCTGCCAGTGGCGATCCGCTTTATGGGTCAGTAACGGCAGCAGCGCGCGCAGGGTTTCTGCCGCGTCGCCGTGCAGGTTGACCTCGCACGGATAGCGCAGCCCCAGCATCGCCGGATCGATATCGATTTGTACCGCGCGCACTTTACCTTCCGGCGGCAGAAACTCGGTCCACGGAAAACCGCTGCCAATCATCAGTAAAGTGTCGCAATTCTGCATCAGCTCCCACGACGGTTTGGTGCCGAGCAGGCCGATCGAACCGGTGACAAAAGGCGCATCGTCCGGCAGCACGTCTTTGCCCAGCAGCGCTTTGGCCACGCCCGCGCCGAGCACATTGGCAATCTGCACCACTTCAACCGCAGCACCGCGCGCACCGGCGCCAATCAATATCGCAACTTTTTTGCCGGCGTTAAGCACTTCTGCGGCGCGCCGCAAATCCTCGTCGTAGGGCACAATCTTCGGCCGCTGATAGCCCGGCCCGGAATGGGTAAATCCGTGCGCATGCTGCGGTGGCTGCCAGTTCTCATCCTGCAGATCTTTCGGCAGGATGATCACCGCGACGCCGTTCTGCGCTTTGGCAATGCGCACGCCGCGATCGACCAGATGCTGAACCTGCGCCGGCGCCGCTGCTTCCTGCACGAAGTTCGCCACATCGGCGAAGATGCGGTCCAGATTCATCTCCTGCTGGTAGCTGGCGCCGCGTGCGGTGGTTTCTGCCTGGCCGGCAATCGCCAGCACCGGCGCGTGATCCATTTTGGCATCGTACAGGCCGGTCAGCAGATGGGTGGCACCGGGGCCGCCGGTTGACAGACAGACGCCGAGCTCACCGGTAAATTTGGCGTGACCAGCAGCCATAAAGGCCGCCATCTCTTCATGTCGCACCTGAATAAATTCGATGCCTGCACCGGCTTTATTGGCCCGCTGGATAGCGCCCAGCACGCCGTTGATGCCATCGCCCGGATAGCCATAAATGCGCGTGACGCCCCATGCCTGCAGGCGTTCAACAAAGAAATCGCTGGTTTTCTTGCTCATGACGGGCTCTCCCTTAGACGTTTACAATAAACGTTAAGGGTAGCCGACGAAATGGAATGTGACAGATTACGCCTGTTCGGCGACGTTCGCCGCGTCTGGCTTAGAAATCACCGCCGTTACGCTTAGTTAACCCAGCGCAGGCGAGACCAGCGCAAAGGTCTGCGGCCCGTTCGGTGCCGCCCGCCACGGTGTGCCGTGTACCATGGCATAAGGCGCATCGACCTGCGCCAGCCCAAGGTTGAGCAGCCACGCGCCGAGCCGGGCATCGGGCGTGTCCAGCCGGACAAACTGCTGCGTCAGATCCTGCATCAGCTGCGACACCAGCGCCTGCGCCGCCGCAACATCGTCAGCAATCACCGGACCGATGGTCCAGCCGTGCCCAAAGCGGCGGCGACTGGCAAACCCCTGTAACGTGCCCTGTGCATCCTGCAGCACCACGCTTTGCGCCAGCAGCTGCTGGTGCAGACGCGTTCGCCGCAGCCCGTTCGCCTGATAATCCAGTGCGTCGATGGCGGCGGCATCCGCTTCAACGGCCGGCCGCAGCGTCAGGCCATCCGGTACGATTACCGCAGGCTGCTGCGCCAGCGCGCGCGTCTGATGCTGCGCCACGCGATCGCAGGCCTGGAAGCCGAGCTTCTCATACAGCACCTGCCCCATATCGGTGGCGTGCAGCCGCACGTTGCAGCCGGAGAATTTTTCCAGCATTGCCTGCATCACCTGACGGCCAATACCGCGTCCGCGCGCCTGTTCGCTCACAATCACCAGACCGATAGTGGCGGCATCCGCTCCCCAGCGCCAGCCAATCGCCCCGCCGAGATAGTCGCCCTGCGCCTCAACCACCACGCCTTCACCCAGGGCAATCAGCTGCTGCCAGTCTTCACGGCGGTGCGCCCAGCCCAGCTGCTGGGTCAGGTGATAACCCGCCTCAGCGTCAGCGGGGGTCATGGCGCGCAATATCGTATTCATGCGGTTCTCCCTGAAAAACATTCTGCCCGCCAGCTTGCCACGTCAGTGTGGGGAAGCAAATAAAAAAGGCCCACACGGGGCCAGAGAGGAAACTCAGATTTGGAAGTCGATGGCAGGTTCGTCGTCGGTTTCGTAAGAGAGCGCCTGACGCTTGATCTCTTCCAGTGACAGGTTGGCGTTACACAATTCAAGGAACTGCCAGACATAGTTGCGCTGCAGCTGGCCGCGCTTCAACCCGAGCCACACGGTGTTGGCCTCAAACAGATGGTGAGCATCAATCTTCACCAGGTCTTCGCCATCGTAAATATCGCACGCCTGGTCAGCGAGGATACCGACGCCCAGCCCGAGTTCGACATAGGTTTTCACCACGTCGGAATCCTGCGCGCTGAGCACAATATCCGGGCGGAGGCCAGCAGCCTGGAAAGCACGGTCCACGCGTGAGCGACCGGTAATCCCCTGACGATAGGTAATCAGCGGATGGCGGCTGAGGCTGGCGAGCGTGACCGGCTGATGCGCCAGCAGCTCGTGATCGTGCGGCACCAGCAGCGAGTGGTGCCAGCTGAACCACGGGAATGCCGCCAGGCTGGTGTTATTCACCAGCTGCTCCGAGGCGATGCCGACATCGGCCTCACCGGCCAGCAGCATGGCGACGATCTCCTGCGGTGAACCCTGATTGAGTTCCAGCCGCACGTTGGGATAGAGCTGGCGAAACGCTTTGATGACGCGCGGCAGGCTATAGCGCGCCTGGGTGTGCGTGGTGGCGATGGTCAGCACGCCACTGGTTTCATTGGTAAACACATCCGCCAGCCGGCGCACTTTGCCGGCCTCATCAAGGATGCGTTCAGCAATGGTCAGCAGCGCTTTTCCCGGTTCGGTCATGCCTAACAGCCGCTTGCCACGACGAATGAAGATTTCCACGCCCAGTTCATCTTCCAGATCGCGAATATGCCGGCTCACCCCCGATTGTGAGGTAAACAACGTATTGGCGACTTCTGTCAGGTTGAATTCGCAACGGGCCGCTTCGCGTATAATTTTAAGTTGCTGGAAATTCACACCCTTTTCTCCTGTTTCCTGCCCCTGTTTCGTCCATGTTATGAAGTTGGTGTGATTGCAACAAATAATAAAAAACGGTGTGTTATGCGGAATAGTAATAAGCGTGGGGTTGGGGATGGGTGCGATTTGCCGCCCTCACCCCGGCCCTCTCCCATGGGGAGAGGGAGTGGATCGCGCGATATTCAGATGGCGTGCCGGGATGGATGGCCGCGCCAGACGGTTCCCTCTCCCGCTGGCGGGAGAGGGTTAGGGTGAGGGAAAAAACCTCTCTATCACCCCACTAACATCAGTTCGCGCTCCTCCACCATCGGCTTATTCAGCAGCGACAGCAGAATATTTTTGACCGCCTGCGCCGATGGCGACAGCGGCAGGCGCGCTGAGACGTTCAGCGACAGCGGCAGATTCAGCGACGGACTGTTAATGCGTGCCATCCACGCATGCGTTGAACTCACCAGCGCGCGTGCCGCCGATTCCGGCAGTACGGTAACGCCCATGCCGCTCGACACCGCCGCGGTTAAGGTTGAGATCGACTCAATTTCACCGATGATTTTCGCGCTCAGACGACGCAGCGAGAACGCTTCGTCCACGCGTTTGCGCACTGCGCTGTAGTCACGCGGCAGGAACAGGTTCATCTGCGCCACGTCAGCCAGATCCACCGTAGCACCCGGACAGGCCGTCGCCCCTACCAGATACAGCTCCTCTTTCATCAGCGGAATGCTGTTGATACCGGCAGTCGGCGCGCGATCGTACAGCACGGCCATATCCAGCTGGCCATTCATCACTTTCTCATTGAGCGAAGTGCCGCTGTTCTCGTGCAGATACACCAGCACGTCAGGATACTGCTCGCGTACCGTTTGCAGCAGCGGCATGGTGAGCGAAGAGGCCGCCGTGCCCGGCGCGAGGCCAATCGATACCTGACCATTGAGCGCCTGGCCAGCGTTGATCACCGCTGTCTGCGCCTGTTCGCACTGGCGCAGGATGGTGCGTGCGTGAGCATAAAGAATTTTACCGGCTTCGGTTGGCGTTACGCCGCGCTTGGTGCGGATCAGCAACTGCTGGTCGAGTTCGTTCTCCAGCGTCGCCACCTGTTGGCTGAGTGCAGGTTGTGCGATATGCAGGACTTCTGCTGCCTGCGTCAGGCTGCCGATATCGACGATTTTTACAAAGTATTTCAGTCGTCTTAAGTTCATATTGCCTCCGTCACGGATCCCCGAATGCCCAAATGATGAGTTCTCAGCCTGCTGGCTTGTGACAAAGAAATTGCAATATGCAGGCCAGGTTTGATCTTTACCCGGCGGGCACTGACCAGAATTTTCCTAACGAACGGGAAAATAAGCGTTTCTGATTACCCCGAATGGGTTAATAAGTGCCGCACATGACCCATAACGTTTATCCGCTGGCGATGACGCACCCTGATGGTGCAGCATTTGCGAGGCAGATGTGCAAAAAAGTGATGACTGCGCGTGCTGCTGTGGTGCAAAACGGGCAGAAAATGCACGGATTGCGGGGGCAGAAAGGAGAATAAAGAGAAATTGCGCGGTGGCTATCAGTGGGAAAACTTATTGTGTCTGACGATGCCGGCAGCCCGGCAGCGTGCAATTACCGCCTTAACCCTGCTCCTCTCCCGGAAGAGAGGAGCAGAACGGGTTAGCGTTTTTTGCGGTTGCGGTGCATATCGATTGAAACCGCCGCGACGATGATCATCCCTTTAATGATGTCCTGCACGTAAGCATCGACGCCAACAAAGGTAAAGCCACTTTTGATTAAACCGAGGATCACCGCGCCGATCAGCGTGCCGGTAATCCGCCCGACGCCGCCCATCAGGCTGCTGCCACCGATAACTGCGGCGGCGATGGCGTCGAGTTCATACGCCATGCCCATGCTCGACTGGCCGCTGCTGACGCGCGCCGCCAGTACCACCCCCGCCAGACCCGAGAGCGCTCCGGCGATGGTATACACGATGATCAGGTATTTATTAACGTTGATGCCCGACACTTTGGCGGAGGTCATGTTGCCGCCAATCGCATAGACATATTTGCCGTAGCGGGTGTGTTTGAGTGCGATGTGGAACAGGAAGGCGACCACCAGGAAGATAATCACCGGCATCGCGCCCTGACCGATGGAGGTGAAACCGTCCGACAGGAAGCTGATCGGGTTGCCCTGGGTATAACATTGTGCCAGACCGCGCGCCGACACCATCATACCGAGCGTGGCGATAAACGGCGGAATACCGGTTTTGGTGATGAGCACGCCGTTGACCACGCCGCACAGCAGGCCGACGCCGATGCCGGCGACGATTGGGATGGCGGCAGGCAGATTGACCAGCGACGGATACATCGGCGACAGGCTGTCAGACGTCTGCGCCAGGCTGGCGGCAACCACCGCCGTCAGGGCGATAACCGAACCGGACGACAGGTCGATACCGGTCGTAATAATCACCTGGGTGACGCCGACGGCGATGATACCGATGATCGCCACCTGCAGCACAATCAGTACTAAACGGTTGGTGTTGAGCAGAAATGACTGGTCACGCACGTACCAGCCGGCTATTTCAAAGATCAGCGCAATGCCTAACATCACGACAAAGATGCCGGTGTCTTTCGGCAGTTTATGGCGCAGATTGCCGAAGAAAGAACTCTGTTCGGTGGCCTGCGGGGCCGTTACTTTTACGTTACTCATAGGGGTCTCGTGCCTCACTCGGATGCCAACGACAAAATGGTTTCCTGGTCGGCCTCTTCTTTATCGAGGATGCCGGTTATACGTCCGCCGTGCATCACCATCACCCGGTCGCTCATGCCGAGAATCTCCGGCAGCTCAGAGGAGACCATGATGATGGCCACGCCACGGTTAGCCAGTTCACTGATCAGGCGGTAGATTTCGGCTTTGGCGCCAACATCAATGCCGCGGGTTGGTTCATCGAGGATCAGAATCTTCGGTTGCGCCAGCAGCCAGCGCGCAATCAGCACCTTCTGCTGGTTACCGCCGCTGAGGTTATTGATGATCTGATCCATGGTCGGCGTTTTAATATTGAGTTTGCGGATCTGCTCCATGCAGTCCTGCGCCATCTTCATGTGGCTAACGAAACCGCTTTTGCCGATGTAATCGGGCATATTGACGATGCTCATGTTCTCCAGCACCGACAACACCAGAAACAGCCCGGACTTTTTGCGATCTTCGGTGAGGAACGCCATGCCCTTCTCAATCGCCGTTGACGGCGAATCGATTTTCACCGGCACACCATCAATCAGCACTTCACCGCTGTCGAAGCTTTCCATGCCGAACAGGCTCTCCATCACCTCGCTGCGTCCGGCACCCACCAGCCCGGCCACGCCGAGGATCTCGCCTTTGCGCACGCTGAAGCTGACATCGGTAAAGCGATCTTTGCAGGTCAGATTGCGCACCGTCAGCACTTCTTCGCCGATGGCACTGTTGAATTTAGGGAACAGCTGCGTCAGTTCGCGTCCCACCATCTGGGTGATCAGCGACTGACGGGTAAAGGCGGTGGTGCTGTTGCTGCCGACCCAGGTGCCGTCGCGGAAGATGCTGATCTCATCGGTGATGGCGAAAATTTCATCCATTTTATGGCTGATATAGATGATGGCTTTGCCCTGGGCACGCAGGTCGCGGATGATGGTGAACAGATGCGCCACTTCGGTTTCCGTCAGCGCCGAGGTCGGTTCATCCATAATCACGATGTCGGAGTTCCACGACACCGCTTTGGCAATTTCCACCATCTGCTGGGACGCAATGCTGAGCTCGCCGACCAGCCGATCGGCTTTCAGACGGATATTCAGTTTGTTAAGCAGTTCCTGCGTCTGCTGATTGAGCTTGCCGTGATCGACAAAGCCGTATTTCATCGGTTCACGACCGAGCCAGATATTCTCCGCCACGGTCATGTAAGGCACCAGATTCAGCTCCTGGTGAATCATGGAAATGCCGGAACGCAGCGCGTCCATGGTGTCCTGAAACTGCACTGGCTCCCCTTTAATGCGGATGGTGCCCTTATCGGGACGATACATCCCGATAAGGCATTTCATTAAAGTGGATTTGCCCGCGCCATTTTCACCCATCAGGGCATGTACCGACCCCGGCTTAATACGCAGTGAGACATTGTCGAGTGCCTTCACTCCGGGGAAGAACTTGCTGATGCCTTCGGCTTCAAGCGCAAAAGCGGTCATACATCACCTCCGTACGGCTTAAGGGGGAGCGATTATTTCTGGTTACGGTTTTCGAACTGCGCCATGTTGTCTTTGGTGATCAGCTGGTAAGGGATGTTGATGATTTTTTCCACTTTTTCGCCGTTCGCCAGTTTCACCGCAGTCTGTACGGCACCTTCGCCCTGACCTTTCGCATCCTGGAATACGGTGGCAACCATTTTGCCATTCTTCAGCATTTGCAGCGCATCAGGCGTACCGTCCACGCCGGCAATCAGGATGTGGTTCGGGTTTTTACCCAGCGCCTGCAGCGCACCAATCGCCATTTCATCGTTGTTTGAGGCAATGGCCTGGATATCGTCACCGGCGGTCATCCAGTTGCTCACCACGTCTACCGCATCGTTACGCGTAAATTTGGCGGTTTGCTTCTGTACCACCTTAATGCCCGGATATTTGGCGACCACCGCTTCGACGCCTTTAGTACGGTCACGGGTTGATTCGTTCGCCAGGTCGCCCATCAGGATCGCCACGTTGCCTTTGCCGTTCATCGCTTTGGCCAGTGCTTCCATCTGCAGACGGCCCGCCAGTTCAGAGTCGGAGCCGACGTACGCCATCTTGTCGGTCAGCTGACCCGCCGGTTTGCGGTTGACGAATACCAGTGGAATACCGGCTTTGGTCGCGGCATCCATGATCGGCTTCACCGCGTTAGTATCGACCGGGTTAACGACGATGGCGTCGACGCCCTGGCCGATGAAGTTTTGTACCTGCTGCAGCTGCTGAGAGACGTCGCCTTTGGCATCTTCCACCTGGCCTTTCACGTTATCTTTTTGCATCTCTTTTTGCATGGCTGTGCGCAGGATGGTGAGGAAGTTGTCATCAAACAGCGCCATAGAAACGCCCACCTGGATATCTTTTGCCATCACAGCGGCAGGTAACATGCAAGCTAACAGGGAAGTCACTAACGCTTTTTTGAATTTCATAGGTAACCCTTCTTATTTGTTAACGTGCTCAGGTTGGCTGAGTCCGCGAATGAAAAATATCTTTTACATTCACTCAACGTCGCTGGCGTTTTTTTTCTGTTCGTAGAGGTAAGGCTTCTGGTCTGACGCTATCGGTACCGTGCTGCTCCTTTTTTCAACATCTTCCTTATCAATATGTTACTTTCGCAAGAAGCATTGAGCGGACAAAACTCGTTTCGGGCGTGATGATAAGCAGTTCATTTGTTTCATCCCTTCTTCTTTTGAAATTTTCATCATAAAAGCACTGAAATGATTGTTTTAAAATCGGCAAATAACAAAACTTTGACACGCATCTAACATCTCAAAGGAAATGCGTTTAAAGTGAGATCTTGCTGGCAGTTTGAAATCTGCCCATTCAAGGCAGAAAAGCAGCAATCCGCTGCTTTTACGCGCACTTAAACCAGAAGTGTGCGATCGGGCTTTGACAACGGGGATCGGCATCGCTAATATTCGCCTCGTTCCAACGATTCCTCTGTAGTTCAGTCGGTAGAACGGCGGACTGTTAATCCGTATGTCACTGGTTCGAGTCCAGTCAGAGGAGCCAGATTTAAAGAAGCCCGCTCAGGGAAACCTGAGCGGGCTTTTTGTTGTGGTGAGTTTGCTGGGCGATGGAAGATGATACGGGCCGCTAAATCAAACCCGCCGGACTGATGTCAGCCACCCTTTTATTTTATAACGTTTTGCCCAGGCAAATGGCCTCTTCCCGGCCGCGGTAGGGTCCGTAATTTTCTCTCTGCCGGTAACCCTGCCTGATATAAAAATCCACGGCGCGCTGATTAACATGCCGGGTTTCCAGCCACAGTTCACGATATCCCAACGTTTTTGCCGCGGCTTCCAGAGCGCTGAGCAAGGCGCAGCCGATGCCCGGCAAACTGCGGTCGGAGAACATCCTTTTCAGTTCAGCGATCCCGGCAGCCACCGGCCGTAACGCGCCGCAGCCGACGGCCGTGCCCTGCGCGTCTCTCGCGATCACCCACAACGCGCCTTCACCCTGAAAGGTGTCAACGCTGGCGCGGCTGTTTCCGCCATCGCCAGTGATAGCCGCAAGCTCTGCGGAGAGTTTTTCAATCAGCCACTGTGATTCCGCCGAGCGCGGGTCTGCGTGTTCAATCTTCACCATCGTGATACCTGTATCGAAGGATGCTGCTGTGCCGCTATGGTTTTACGCTAATCTGAAGTAGCGTTCCAGATCCTGCAGTAAACCCGGATGCGAAGGTTGCCAGCCGGTACGCTGCCGGGTTAGTTCTGCTGATGCACGCATATCCATGGTAACGAACAGCGCCAGCCAGCCAAAGTGGGCACTGGCTTCTTCGCGGGTCAGTTGCACGACAGGAACACCCAGGCCCGCTCCGATGTCTTCGGCAATGTTGCGCAATGAAATGCCCTGTTCCGCAACGGCATGGTAACGCTGGCCAGGCAGCGCTTTCTCAAGCACTGTCCGATAAAGTGAGGCGACATCAGCAACATGCGCCGCAGCCCATTGATTGTTTCCCTCTTCCACATAGGCTGAAACGCCTTTTTCTCGCGCCAGCTGGATTAACGCTGAAACGAACCCCTGTTTTACCTCGTTGTGCACTTGAGGCAACCGGATGATGGAAACATTGACGCCACTGTCTGCGACCTGGGCTGCTGCTATTTCAGTCGATTTGCGCGGATTTTGCGTCGACGGGTCGTAAAAATCCTCGCTGGCAAGCTGACCCGGTGCACGACTGCCCATGGCAGCAACTGAAGTGATAAGTAATGGTCGCGTCGAATCCAGTAATCCCTTACCCAAGGCTGCAATTGCCTGAGTTTCCTGCATTGCCGTGTCCTGTGGGTGAGCAAAAGCGTGGTCATAAGCGCAGTGGATCACCGCGTCAGCGGCGCGGGCACCCACGGTCAGACTCAGAAGATTCTTCAGTTCGCCCCGGTGCGCGTCCGCGCCAATACGATTAAGACGCTGGACAGTCTGCTCCGAACGAGCCAGTCCGGTGACATGATGACCGGCCTGAATCAGCTCAGCGGCGAGCGCCATACCGATAAACCCGCTTGCACCTGTTATGAACACATTCATTACAATCCCCTTATCGATGGTCTGGGACAAAAACGTCCCGGTGATAAGCAGATTAAAATATGAATAATGGTACGGTCTCTGCTATAACGAGGTAATTTTATGCAGATCGTACGGAATTTTATGGATCCACTTTCCGAAGTGCTTACTCTGCTCAGATTGCAGGGGGCTATCTCAGGCGGTTTTCCAGTGGAAGCACAGACCGCGCTGGTGTTTGCGCCTCATCAGGGCATCAAATGCTACTGTGTCGTGGAAGGTAGCTGCTGGGTAGCGGTTGACGGAATCCAGCAGCCTCTGTTACTGGAAACCGGCGACTGTGTATTTCTCACCTCTGGCAAATCCTTTAGTCTGGCCACCCATCCCGCGGCTAAAAGACAGCCTTTTGTACCGCCCGACAGCGAAACGGGCGCGCTGACGCAGGTCACGCCCGATCAGGGTGCTTTTATTCTCGGCGGTCGATATACCTTCGATAGCGCACTGGCAGATATCCTGCTGCAGGCTCTGCCCGCGATCATTCCTGTCAGGCAGGGTACGGGGACCAACATTATGCGCAGTGCGATGGAATGCCTGAGAGAGGAGATACAAACTTCGCAGCCAGGCAGCGCTTTACTCTCCCAGCAACTGGTGCAGATCATGCTGGTGCAGGCGCTCAGGGTATTTCTTCAGCAGCAAGGTGAAGAACGCATTGGCTGGCTATTTGCCCTTTGCGATCCCCAACTCAAAGCCGCACTAAATTTAATGCATGCCGATCCCGCTTTCCCGTGGACGTTGCAGGAACTGGCCCATCGGACGGGGATGTCGCGTACGGTATTCGCGAAAAAATTTAAAACCAGGGTGGGGATGACGCCGATGCGATACCTGTCGAAATGGCGAATGCTGCTGGCAGGCGAGCGCCTGAGAAGCTCGCGCGAACCTATTTCGCAGATTTCATTTTCTGCCGGATATGATACGGAAAGCGCATTTGGACGCGCGTTTAAAAAAGAGTGGGGATGCTCTCCGCGAGAGCATCGTCAACAGCAACAAAACGCCACGTTGTGAGTGAATATCGCACTGACAGGCTTAATTATTTTGCCCCGCGAGGCGATCGTTAAACGCCTGATAAAAGGCAGTATAATCTCCGCGAGCGGCAAAGCGCTGAGGCTTAACCCTTTTAACCAGCACCTCGGCAGTGTACGGCTGTTCCTGCAATATTTGCAGCGTTTCCTGCATATACTCAGCCAACGGCATCGCTGCCGGATTCGTTGCGTGCTGCCTGCCCATTAATTCAGTTTGTACCAGCGGCGGAACCAGTTCCGTTACCTGAATGGCGGTATCACGCAATTGATAGCGCAGACTCTGCGTCCAGGAGTGAATTGCCGCTTTGGTGGCACAATACGCAGGGGTAAG
Source organism: gamma proteobacterium symbiont of Axiagastus rosmarus (assembly GCF_059730925.1). NCBI lineage: Bacteria > Pseudomonadati > Pseudomonadota > Gammaproteobacteria > gamma proteobacterium symbiont of Axiagastus rosmarus. The sequence goes on along the minus strand of NZ_AP035925.1, from coordinate 1,650,097 downwards.
CGACAGGGGCACAAAAGCGAGACCGGAAGAAACGGTCAGAATAGCGGCGCGGGGTTGCGCCAGAAAATGTTCAATTAGCGCAGCCGTTAAGCGAATCGGTCCTAATAAATTGGTGGTGATTTCTGCTTCAGCCACAGTGACGTCACCTCTTTTCAGATCTTCCCTGCGCATAATGCCGGCGTTATGGATCACCACGTTTAGTGCCGGCCAGCGCTGAATGACAGTTTGCGCACCGCTGAGAATTGAATCATGACTATCCATATCCATTACGATGGCGTGCATGCCAGGATTGGCTGCGATAGTTTCATCCAGTACCTCTTTTCGCCTGCCAGCAATAATAACCTGATTACCTGCAGTCAAAAGCGCTTCAGCCATAGCACGTCCTATGCCTGAACCGCCGCCGGTGATCAAAATGGTGTTACCGGTTAATTCCATAAAACTCTCCTTACGGTGCAATTAACGATCCGAATGGATATTTACGATGCGATAAGGAGAGTATATTCAGGTTGCCGATCGGCTACTCTTCAGAAGGTACGTAGTACTATGCTGAGAATACCTGCCTGACATGAAAATGTGCCCCGCGCAGAGGAAGCGGTAAGATTCCGTTTACCGCCGGTCAATGCGCTGCACCAGCCGATCGCCGAGCCACTGGATACCGCACACCAGCACGATCAGTACGGCGATCACCGCCACCATCACCGCCGTGTCAAAACGCTGATAACCATAGCGAATTGCCAGATCGCCCAGACCGCCCGCCCCGATGGCACCCGCCATTGCCGAGGCGCCGATCAGCGCCACCAGCGTGACGACAAAACCGGAAAGGATGCCCGGCAGCGCTTCAGGAATCAGCACCTCCCAGACTATACGTAATTTGCTGGCGCCCATGGCACGCACCGCATCAATCAGCCCGCGATCGACATCGCGCAGTGAAACTTCCGCTACCCGGGCAAAATACGGCGTGGCGGTGATCGATAACGGCACAATTGCTGCCCAGGTGCCCAGAGAGGTGCCGACCAGCAGACGGGTAAAGGGAATCAGCGCCACCAGCAGAATAATGAACGGCAGCGAGCGAAAGCCGTTGATCACTACGCCCAGCAGGCGGTTGATGCTCCGGTTTTCAGCAATGCCGCCGGGGCTGGTGGTCACCAGAATCAGTCCCAGCGGTAATCCGGCCAGCAGCGAAAATAGGCCGGCCACCGCCGTCATCAGCAGCGTTTCACCCAACGCGTTGAGCAGTAAATCAATCATCACTGGCGACATAACCGACCAACTCCACCTGTGCCTGCTGCGCACGCAGCCAGCTGAGAACCTGATACTCATCGGCAGCGTTGGCGGCCGGGAGCGCAATAAAGAAACGCACTACCGCGTAGTGCTGAATGTGGTCGATGCCACCCTGCAGCAGGCGAAATTTACCCGGCAGAGCGCTGGCAAACTGCGTCAGCAAATCCCCGTGCGCCGCCACGCCAGCAAAGTGAACGCTATAGATCGCCTCACCTTCACGCTGTTCGCTGAGCCGCGCTGCGAGATTCTCCGGCAGTTGTGGCAGCAGTCCGCGCAGCAGCGTGCGCGTCAGCGCGGATTGCGGATGGGCGAACACCTGCCACACCGGGCCCTGCTCGACAATCTCCCCGGCGTCGATGACGGCCACGCGATGCGCCACGGATTTGATCACCTCCATCTCATGCGTGATCAGCAGAATGGTGATACCAAGCTGCTGATTGAGCGATTTCAGCAGCGCGAGAATCGAGCGGGTGGTTTCCGGATCGAGCGCCGACGTGGCTTCGTCACACAGCAGCAGCGCCGGGCTGGCGGCCAGCGCGCGGGCAATGCCGACGCGCTGTTTTTGTCCGCCGGAGAGCGCCGCCGGATAGTGTCCGGCCTTGTCGCTCAACCCCACCAGCGCCAGCAGTTCCGCTACGCGCTGGTTGCGCTGTGCCTTTTCAATGCCAGCTATTTTCAGCGGCAGCGCCACATTCTGCTCCACGGTTTTTGCCGACAGCAGATTGAAGTGCTGAAACACCATGCCAACGCGACTGCGCACCGCCTGCAGCTGCTGTTCTGACAGACCGGTAATACGCCGCCCTTCAATCTCGATTACGCCTTCGTCGGGCTGCTCCAGCCCGTTGAGACAGCGAATCAGCGTCGATTTTCCGGCGCCGCTGCGCCCAATCAGGCCAAGGATTTCGCCTTTTTGCACTGTCAGTGAGACATTGCGCAGCGCCTGTGTCTGGCCGAAACGGCGCGACACGCCCTGCAAACGCACCACGTTGCTGTGCTGCGCCACGCGATCGCGTACTGTTGCCTCTTCGATCACGCCGCGCGCCACGGCGGTCAGGGGCACGGTGGCCTCGGAAAATAGCGTCATGGATGGGTTCCTTACCAGGCGGTTTCGCCCGTGCCTTTGTAGACCTTGTCAAATACCGTTTTGACGGCATCGTTCTGGTACGATGCCACCAGGGTTTTCACCCACGGGGCGCTGGCGTTCTCTTTTTTCACCGCGATAAAGTTGTTATACGGGTTGTCTTTCACCGGCTCCTGCGCGATACGATCCGCTGCGGTCAGGCCGCTTTTCAGCGCCCAGTCGGTATTGACCACTGCCGCATCGAGATCCGGCACCGAGCGACCAATGATGCCGGAATCCAGCTCTTTGATTTTCAGGTGATGGGGGTTGTCAGTGATGTCGGCCGTGGTCGCGGCAATGCCGACGCCCGGTTTGAGTTTGATCAGCCCCTGTTGCTGCAGCAGCACCAGACCGCGCGCCTCGTTCGACGGATCGTTAGGCACGCCGATTACCGCTCCGTCTTTCAGAGCGGCGGCACTTTTCACTTTCTTCGAATAGAGACCGATCGGCCAGACGGCGGTATCGCCGACGCGCACGATATCGTAATGATTGACCTTGATTTGATTATTCAGGAACGGCTGATGCTGGAAGGCATTGGCATCCACTTCACCATTCTGTAACGCTTCGTTGGGCTGATTATAATCATTGAAAATCACGGTCTTCACCGTCAGCCCTTTCGCGGCGGCCTGTTTTATCACTTCACGCCAGACGTCTTCGTCCTCGCCGCTCATGATACCGACCTTCACCGCGGTTTTATCCGCTGCCTGCGCCACTGAAAACGGCGCGACCACGCTGCCGGCAACCAGTAACGCGCCGACAGTTAACAACAATTTATTTTTGGCTGATACAAAGCGTGTGTGCATAAATTATTTCCTGAGTGTTATTATTACGCGAGTCAAAATAAGCTGCCGTGATCGACAGATACGCGCAGTATACGCAGTTGCTTATTCCAGCATTATGATTTATCCGGGAATGCTATTCCTGAAATGAATAAAGCCATGCCGCCGCTCATCGCGCCAAATGGCCCCGGGCGGCTGTGCTACCATGCCTGTTTGATTGACCGTTATTGAGCGCTATGTCGGATACCACACCCAAACGTAAAAATGACCCGGAAGGGTTGAAAAAACGCATCCTCGCGGGTGCGCTGCAAACCTTCGCCGAATACGGTATGCAGGGCGCGCGAATGGAGCAGATTGCTGAACTGGCACAGACCACCAAGCGCATGGTGGTGTATCACTTCATCAACAAAGAGAAGCTGTATATTGAGGTGCTGGAGCAGGTGTATCAGGCGATCCGCCAGCATGAAACCGGCCTGAATCTTACTACGCTGGAGCCGGAAGAGGCGATGATCAAACTGGTGGAAGCCAGTTTTGACTATCACGTCACGCATCCCGATTTTATGCGCCTGGTGTGTACAGAAAACCTGCTGCGCGGGCGTTACATCATGCAGTCTGAGCGCATCAAAGCGATGAACAAAAGTACCCTCGATTTGCTGGATGACATCCTGTCCCGCGGCCAGCGTCAGGGCATCTTTATCGACGGCCTGGATACTGTGGACGTACACCGCCTGCTCAGCAGTATTTGTGTACATCACGTCTCCAACCGCTACACCTTCCACACGCTGTTTACCCCCCAAGACAGTGAAGAGGACAGTATTCGCCGCAACCGTCAGCTGGCGGTGACGGCCACGCTGCGCTATATCCGCAAAGCCCCGTAATCTGCGGGTTCGCTGTGATGGTCTACGCTTGATCAAATAAACGGGACCGTGACAGACCTCAGATTAAGGAACGCTGTAGTGAAGAAAGATGCTCTCCTCTATCCGTTACGCAACACGCAAAATACCGATGACACGCCTGCGCTCTGGAACTGGGCGCAAAATTCGGTAGTTGGCCAGCGCCAGCAGTTGCATCAGCCGCGCAGTGAAGCTGAGTTGCAACAGCTGTTGCGTGACTCGCACGGCAAAGTGCGCGTGCTCGGCAGCCGTTTGTCGCCCGGTCGCATGCTGTGCGTACAGCCGCAGGACGTACTGCTGGATCTCAGTGCGCTGCGCGGCATCCTCGCTCAGGATGAAGAGAGCGTAACGTTTGCCGCGGGCACGCCGCTACAGCAGGTGTATGACAGCCTGACAAAGATGGAGCGCATGCTCGCCTCCTCGCCCGGCGTGATTGCGGTGCAGACGCTGGCCGGTGCGCTGGCAACCGGCACCCACGGTCAGGGCCTGGCACAGAGTTCGCTGGCGGACGAAGCGCTGCATATCCGCATGGTGCTGGCCGATGGCAGCGTGCGCGAGTTTCAGCGCGGCGACGCCGATTTCCCGGCGGCGATGGTGTCGCTTGGCGCGCTCGGCATCGTCACCGCCATTACCTTGCGTACTCAGCCATTTCGCCTGTTTACCTGCCATAAATTCGCCGCGTCTGCCGATTCTCTGGAACAGGATTTGCTGACGTGGAATGAGCAGCACGAACTCAGCAAAGCGTGGTGGTTTGTCGATGACAACCTGATGCATGTCTGGAACGCCGATGTCGCCAGTGCGGAAGACAGCCAGGCGTGGTACGACCATCAGCGCGAAGTGATTGAGCACGGCGATCAGGCCGACAGCAGCCTCAACGACACCATTGATCAGACGCTGGAACACATGCATCGCGACACGCAGATTCACGGCAAAGGCGGCAAACAGTTCCGTACCGTCACCCGCTTCCGTGATTTCACCGACATCAGCGGCGATATTTACCAGCTGTTTTGTCGTGGCATCGCCGTACCGCAGATCAACGTCGAGATTGGCGTGCCGCTGGCCAAAACGCCGGAAATTATCAGCAAGATCAAAGCCTGGTACGCACAGAATCGTCCGCACATGCACTATCCCATCATCCTGCGCTGCACCGGCGCTTCTCAGGCGTGGATGAGCCCGGCGCATCAGCAGCCGACCTGCTTTTTTGGTTTCGTGGTGTATTACGCGGATGACGGCTCGCTGTCGCAGGACGGACTGCATTTCCTCACCGAAGTGGAAAAACTGCTGGCGGCAGAAGGCGGACGTCCGCACTGGGGTAAATATTACGATCCGCAGCGCTATCAGTGGCGCGCCATCTATCCGCAGTGGGATGCGTTTCGTGCGGTGCGTGAACAGCTGGATCCGACGCACCGCTTTAGCAATGACTATGTCACGGCTTTGTTTGATTGATTGAGTTTGATGGGGAGAATTTATGTACGCCTGGGTAACGCTGTTAACGCAGCCGGAATATTATGTCGGGGTGAAAGCGCTGCATCGCTCACTCAAACGCAGCGAAACGCGCTGGCCGCTGATTGTGATGGTCACCGATGCCATCGACCTGAGCATGCGCGAAGCATTACAGGCGCTGGGCTGCGTGATCCATCCGGTCCAGCCGCTGATGCCGGACGCTGCGCTGGAGCAGCATTATGCCTCGGCACAGTTTGGTGAAGTGTGGAGCAAGCTGCGCGCCTGGGAGCTGACCGGCTGCGAGCGCGTGGTGTTTCTTGATGCCGATATGCTGGTGCTGCGCAACATGGATGAGCTGTTTACGCTCGACCTCGGCAAGCACGCGCTGGCGGCCTGTCACGCCTGCCGCTGCAACCCGAATCAAATCGCCAGCTATCCTGACAGCTGGCAGCCGGAGCATTGCCATTATACCTGGCAGGCGCGCGGTGAAACGCCTCCCGCCGATCTTGATAACTATCTCAACGGCGGTTTTCTGGTGCTGCAGCCGGATCAGGCGGTATTTGACTGGCTGCAGCAGAAAGTGGCTGAGATTGACGACCTGCGCCGCTATCCGTTCTCCGAACAGGATTTGCTCAATGAAGTGTTTGCCGGACGCTGGCTGCCGCTGCCGTACATCTACAACGCGCTGAAAACCCTGCCGTTCCAGCACGCCGGCTTATGGCATGACGATGAGGTGAAGAATCTGCACTACATTCTCGCCAAACCGTGGAAACGCGACCTGAACCAGCCAGAGGCGCAGCGCGACCGTTATTATGCGCTGGATAAGCTGTGGTGGGAGCTGGGCGCGGATTAATGGCTGGTCGCGGCGCGATTTATCGGGTAATAGTTGGTCGCCATAAATGGCGACCCTACAGAATCTAAAACGGGTCAAAGCCTTTGCTGAATTTCCCAGGGTGCGCATTTATGCGCACCTGGTAACGGCGCGATTTATCGCGCAATGGTTGGTCGCCATAAATGGCAACCCTGCAGAATCTAATACGCGTCAAAAGACCTTGCCGCATTTCGTAGAGTGCGCATTTATGCGCATCTGGTCGCGGCGCGATTTATCGGGCAATAGTTGGTCGCCATGAATGGCGACCCTACAGGGTTGAATGCGGGTTACAAGGTCTGGGTGCGTTCGTGAAGGACGCGTTGTCGCCATCAATGGCGACCCTGCAGAATCTGATACGTGTCAAAAGACCTTGCCGCGTTTCCCAGGGTGCGCATTAATGCGCAGCTGGTAGCGGCGCGATTTATCGCGCAATGGTTGGTCGCCGCAAAACTGCCATCGTTTCGCCCTTCCTACTTCAGCGCGTTTTTGCAATGCGCTCCAGCGCAACCTGCGCCAGAAATCCTGAACGGGTTTTAAATTCTGGATGCGTCGCTACGCAACGGTCGATGCGATCAATCAGTAACTTCGGCAGAGTGACATTGATTTTTTCCGAGCCGCCCAGAATTCGGGTCACATCAACATCCACCAGCACCCACACGTAACCAGCAAACTCCGCCGATTTCATCAGCGATTTAAGGTCCGAGACCGCCGGAATATCCTGGCCAAGCTCAACCATTAACTCCAGATGACCGGTAATCGCCTCTTTGGCGTTTTTTACGGCCTCCTCCAGCGTATCTCCCGCGGAAAAGCAGCCGGGTAAATCCGGCACCGTAACGCCGTACGCGGTGGTTTCATCTCCCGCTTCGATTGCGATGGGGTAAAACATAAGTGTGCCTCTTGCAAATTAATGGACGGTCAATCCGGCCTGTTTTCTGATACTTTTTACCGTTTTAATCGGCAGATCCTTTTTTGGATGCGGTATCGTGACCAGGCCTTTTTTCGTCGGATGGACAAAATGATGGTGGCTACCGTTAATTCGTATCAGCTCCCAGCCGTCGGCTTTGATTTCGGCCATTAGCGATCGGCTATCCATGCGCGTGTCCTGCTACGTCCTGAAAGCAATAAAATAACCCCAATAACCCTGAAATGCAACGGTCAGAGTTATTGGGGTTATCAAATTTCAATAATGGTGCGCTTCCCTGCGCACTGTGGCTTAACGCCAGCCGAGCTCTGGCGCGACGTGGGTCAGAATGCTGTCGATCACGTGCGCACAATAATCCACACCGAGCTGATTAGGGATGGTCAGTAACAGGGTATCGGCTTCCGCAATCGCTTCATCCTGTGCCAGCTGTTTGATCAGCTGCTCCGGCTCTGCAGCATAGCTACGCCCAAAGATGGCGCGGGTTTTCTCATCGAGGAAGCCGACGGAATCCTGCTCCTGTCCGCCGCGACCAAAGTAAGCGCGGTCGGTGTCGTTCATCAGGGCAAAAATACTGCGGCTGACCGACACGCGCGGCGCACGCTGATGCCCTGCCGCCTGCCAGGCTTCTTTATAGGCGCGAATCTGCTTCGCCTGCTGCACATGGAACGGTTCGCCGGTCTCGTCATCCTTGAGCGTCGAACTCTGCAAGTTCATCCCCAGCTGGGCTGCCCAGATCGATGTGGCGTTCGAGCCGGAGCCCCACCAGATACGCTCGCGCAGGCCTTCGGAATACGGCTCCAGGCGCAGCAGCCCCGGTGGATTCGGGAACATCGGCTGCGGATTGGGTTTGGCGAACCCTTCGCCGCGCAGCACTTCCAGCAGCTCTTCGGTGTGACGACGTCCCATATCCGCATCGGTTTCCCCTTCGCGCGGATTAAAGCCAAAGTAGCGGTAGCCTTCAATCACCTGCTCCGGCGAGCCACGGCTCAGGCCGAGCTGCAAACGGCCGTTGGCGATCAGGTCCGCTGCCCCGGCGTCTTCCGCCATATACAGCGGATTTTCGTAACGCATGTCGATCACACCGGTACCAATCTCGATGCGGCTGGTTTTGGCACCGACAGCCGCCAGCAGCGGAAACGGTGAACTCAGCTGGCGGGCAAAGTGGTGTACGCGGAAATAGGCACCGTCGGCACCCAGTTCTTCGGCGGCGACAGCCAGGTCAATCGACTGCAGCAGCACATCCTGCGCCGAACGGGTGGCCGAGTGTGGTGACGGGGTCCAGTGACCGAAAGATAAAAAGCCAATTTTTTTCATGCTAAATGCTCCTCGCGGGCCAGAACGGCGCCGGCGTCATCAATCAGAATTCGATGAGGTAAGGTTACGCCTGTGCGAAGAGGACTGATAGCCAATAGTTTTCGCGCGCTTCTTCAACTTTTTTGCATAACAAAGCAATTTTCCGTCTTTGTGTTTATCACGCGTATCGCGCATCGTGAGCGCATCTTTTCCCGTCTCGCTGACTGAATACATGAACATGGTCAAAGGAACCTCCGCCTACCTCAGTGCGCAACAGCGTGAAGTGGTGCAACAGCTGGCGCGCAGCTGGCTCTGGCGCAGCGAATTGCCGACCTGGCTGTTAATCATTACCGTTTATAGCGGCTGGTTCGCCAGCGTGCTGTACTGGCAAACGCTGGGCCTGCCCCTCGCCACGCTGCTGCTGATCCTGTTCACCACCTGGTATTTGTCGCTGCAGCATGAGCTGATTCATGGCCATCCGACGCGCCTGCCGCGTCTTAATCAGCTGTTTGGCACGCTGCCGCTGGCGGTGTGGTATCCGTATGGTCTGTACCGGGATTCGCACCTGGCGCATCACCGCAACCACACCCTGACCGATCCGCATGATGATCCGGAAACCTATTATCTGTCGCCGGCGCACTGGGCACGGCTCAAACCCTGGCAACAGCGCGTTATACATCTGCGCAACACCTTTCCGGGACGTCTGCTGCTGGGACCGCTGCTGGATATCCTCGCCACGCTGCGCGCGCTGACGCAAAGCGTGGTGCAGCGCGACGTGCCGGCGATGATGATGTGGCTGGTGCATCTGCTACTGCTGGCCGGGCTGTTTTACTGGCTCAGCCTGCACGGCTTTTCCCCGCTGTGGCTGGTGCTGGCGGTGAGCTATCCGGCGCTGATGCTGACCAAGGTGCGCTCATTTTACGAACATCGTGCCGATGAGGCGCCGCTGGCGCGCTCGGTGAATAACGAAGCGGCCTGGCCATGGCGCCTGCTGTTCCTGAATCTCAACTATCATTCTGTACATCACGATCTGCCCGGTTTACCCTGGTACGGTCTGCGCAAAGTCTATTTGCTCTACCGCGACGGCTACTATCAGCGTAATCAGGGTTTTCGCGTTGCCGGTTACGGCGAATGGATGAAGCGCTTCTGGCGTCAGCCGATCGACGTTAACGCCCACCCGGGACACCACAAGGACGCACAGAATGCACATCATCTCTTTACCGATGTACGACATCGACCACCCGAGCACGCTGGCCATGACCTCAGTGCTGACGCGGCTGCTGGCGAAGCGCGGCGTGCAGGCTGAGGTGCAGTGGCACGACGACCTGCTGCCACACTGGCGTGATGACAATCTGCTGCTGAGTCAGACCTGCGGCTATCCGCTGGTCGCGCTATTGCCTGACGTGCAACTGGTGGGCACGTTTCAGTCCAATGCGCCTGGCTGCCATGATCTGCGCTATCGCAGCTGGCTGGTGGCACGGCAGGAAGATGAGAACCTGAGTCTCGCTGATTTCCGCGGCCGTCGCGCAGTGTGCAACAGCAATGACTCACACTCCGGATACAATTCGCTGCGCTATGTGGTCGCGCCGCTGGCCCGGGACGGCAAATTCTTCGCCACCACCCGGTTCAGCGGCAGCCACCGCCAGTCGCTGGCCGCGCTGCGCGCCGGACAGGCCGACCTCGCCGCGATTGATTGCATCACCTGGGCGCTGCTGCGCAAATACCGGCCGCAGGAGCTGCAGGGCTTAGCCATTATCGGTGAAACCCCGCTGTGTGCCGCGCTGCCGCTGATAACCTCGGCGAAAACCGACAGTCTGTTGCTGGAAAAGCTGCGCAGCACGCTATTTGAGCTGGCCAATGTGGAGGACTACAAGGATGTGATGAAGGCCAACCTGCTGGCGGGCTTTTCTGTACCGCAGCGCGACTGGTTTGACGAGGTTAAACGCTGGGAAGATGACGCCGCCGCGCTGGGCGTGACGGCGCTGTAAATTAAGCACTAACCGGCGACATCCCTGCCGCCAGCAAGCTTACTGTGCACGAGCCGCGATAATCGCCTCCGCGACGTTACGCGGTGCTTCGGCGTAGTGGGCAAACTCCATGCTGTACGTGGCGCGACCCTGCGACATTGAGCGTAGCGTGGTGGCGTAGCCAAACATCTCGGCCAGCGGCACTTCAGCACGGATAATGCGCGCGCCGAAACGCTCGTCCATGCCCTGCAGCGTGCCGCGCCGGGATGACAAATCGCCCATCACGCCGCCGGCATACTCTTCCGGCGTCTCCACTTCCACCTGCATCACCGGCTCAAGTATCACCGGATCGGCCTGCTTCGCTGCCGCTTTGAAGCCAAAGATCGCCGCCATGCGGAACGCCATCTCGGACGAGTCAACGTCGTGATAAGAGCCAAACGTCAGCGTGGCTTTGATGTCGACTACCGGATAACCGGCCAGCACGCCGCTGTTGAGCGCTTCGCGAATGCCCTTCTCCACTGAAGGAATAAATTCGCGCGGCACCACGCCGCCTTTGGTCGCGTCTTCAAAGGCGAAACCGCTTCCGGCCGCCTGCGGCTCCAGCGTCAGCACCACGTGACCATACTGGCCCTTACCGCCCGACTGACGTACAAATTTCCCTTCTACCTCGCGCACCGTTTTGCGGATGGTTTCGCGGTAGGTTACCTGCGGCCGGCCAATATTGGCTTCCACGCCAAACTCGCGTTTCAGACGGTCGACGATGATCTCCAGATGCAGTTCACCCATGCCGGAGATGATGGTCTGACCAGACTCCTCATCGGTGTGCAGCCGGAACGACGGATCCTCTGCCGCCAGCCGCTGCAGCGCCAGCCCCATTTTTTCCTGATCGCCTTTGGTCTTTGGCTCAATCGACAGCGAAATCACCGGATCGGGAAACTCCATGCGCTCCAGCGTGATTACCGCATTAGGATCGCACAGCGTTTCGCCGGTGGTGACCTCTTTCAGCCCGACACAGGCGGCAATATCACCGGCGCGGATCTCATCAATTTCGATGCGATCGTTAGCCTGCATCTGCACGATGCGGCCAATGCGCTCTTTACGCCCTTTCACCGCGTTCCACACGCTGTCACCCTTGCGCAGCACGCCAGAATAGACGCGCACAAAGGTCAGCTGACCGACGTAAGGATCGCTCATCAGCTTGAACGCCAGCGCCGAGAAAGGTTCCTCATCGTCAGCATGGCGTTCGTCGTGTTCGCCGCGCTCGTTGATGCCGGCGACCGGCGGCACGTCGAGCGGTGAAGGCATCAGTTCGATGACCGCATCGAGCATGCGCTGCACCCCTTTGTTTTTAAACGCGCTGCCGCACAGCATCGGCTGGATTTCGCCCGCCAGCGTGCGCTGCCGCAGCCCGGCAATCACCTCGTCTTCACTGAGATCGCCCTGCTCAAGATAGCGATCCATCAGCGTTTCGCTGGCTTCTGCCGCTGCTGCCACCATGTTTTCCCGCCACTCCGCCGCCTGCGCCTGCAGCGCGTCCGGAATCGGCGCATAGCTAAAGCTCATGCCCTGGCTGGCGTCGTCCCAGTAGATGGCGCGCATTTTGTTGAGATCGATGACCCCGCTGAACTGCTCTTCAGCGCCGATGGGAATGACAATCGGCACCGGATGCGCCTGCAGGCGATCTTTCATCATCTGCACCACGCGGAAAAAGTCCGCGCCCTGGCGGTCCATCTTGTTGACGAACGCAATGCGCGGCACGTGGTATTTATTCGCCTGCCGCCAGACGGTTTCTGACTGCGGCTGAACGCCACCGACCGCGTCGTACACCATCACGGCACCATCCAGCACGCGCATTGAGCGCTCCACTTCAATGGTGAAGTCAACGTGTCCGGGAGTATCAATGATGTTGATACGGTGCGGCGTAAAACTGCCGTCCATGCCCGGCCAGTAGCAGCTGACCGCCGCCGAGGTGATGGTAATGCCGCGCTCCTGCTCCTGCGCCATCCAGTCGGTGGTTGCCGCGCCATCGTGCACTTCACCCAGCTTGTGGCTCATTCCGGTGTAAAACAGGATGCGCTCAGTGGTGGTGGTTTTACCGGCATCGATGTGCGCGGAGATGCCGATGTTGCGATAACGTTCGATGGGGAGGGGTCGGGGCATGATGCGTCCTTAGTCTGTTGACGAAAAAAACCGGCAGGCACCATTGCCCGCCGCTGTGCCCCAGCATAAACCCATTGTACGAATGAATACGAACAGTTTGAGCTTTTTTTGCTCATCGCTGAGATTGTCACGGTTTTCCGCATTTGCGGTGTGGCGCAGTGACGCGCAGCGCTTTAAGGTAAGGCTTTCATGCTTAACGGGAAAACAGTCCATGCGTATTCTGATTGTGGGAGCCGGTGCCACCGGCGGGTACTTTGGCGCGCGCCTGGCGCAGGCCGGCCGTGATGTGACCTTTCTGGTGCGCGAGCGCCGGCAGCAGCAGTTGCAACAGACCGGACTGGTGCTGCAAACGCCGGAAGGCAGCACGGTGCTGCAACCGCAGCTGGCGCTGGCCTCGACGCTGACCGGTGATTACGATCTGATTATCCTGACGGTGAAAAGCTTTGCGCTGGAACAGGCGATTGAAGACATCGCTCCGGCGGTTGGCGCGCAGACGCTGATCATGCCGATCCTCAATGGTATGCGTCACATTGATAGGCTGCGCGCACGTTTCGGTGACAAGGTGATTGGCGGGCTGTGTAAGATTCACGCCACGCTGGGCGAGCACGGCGAAGTGATGCAGCTGTCGCCGCTGCACGTGCTTTACTACGGCGCGCTGGACGGCAACAACGATGCCCGTCTGGCGCGCGTGGATGCCGCGCTGCGTGATGCGCAATTTGATAGCGTGTTCGCCGATAACATTATCAGTGAGCTGTGGGAGAAGTGGCTGCTGCTGAGCACGCTGGGTGCCGTGTGTTGTGTGGCGCGCGGCAATACGCAGCACATCCTGCGTTCAGCCGGTGGTGAAGCGCTGTTACAGGGCATTTTCGCCGAGGTGCTGGCGGTGATCACCGCCGATGGCTACCAACAGCGTCCGGCCGTGACGGCGAAGATTTATGAGACGCTGAACAATCCTGATGCAGCGATGACCTCATCCATGTACCGCGATTTAACCCAGGGCTACGATATCGAAGCCGATCAGATCATCGGCGATTTGCTGGTGCGCGGCGCACGCCATGCGGTGGCGACGCCGTTGCTGAACGCGGTGTATGTGAATTTACAGGTGTATTTGCAGACGCGGTGATCGGTCCGGTGCGTGGCGTGCCAGGTGCGCATGAATGCGCATCCTGTTATTTGTGCGACAGGTCATTGCGGCACCAGCCAGTCGCACAAACCGTAGCGGCGCGATTTATCGCGCAATGTGCATTTCCGCACCGCGGCCGGTTGCGCAATAAATTGCGCCGCTACGGATAGTGCAAAATATTATTTTACTCAATCACATATGCTTTTGGTGACGGTTTAACCCAACCGCGACTGCACGCCGGGCAGCTGCATCAGGCGCTGCCAGGCTGCTTCGACCGCGTCGGGTATATCAACGTGCCCGAAGAACCCCTTGCCGTTCGGGCCGTAGCCGCTGGCGTCGTCACGCAGGCGCTGCACCTCGCCCATCAGCAGCGACAGAAAACGCTCCACTGACCACAACCCCTGCGGCGGCGCGCCAACGATGCGCAGCATGCCCGCATCCATCATCACCTGAGGCACAAACACCGGCCAGCTGATGAATTCCGGCGCATGCTCGCGATCGCGCCACTGCCAGCGGAAGGTTTCCCAGCTGCGGCGCTGCATCAACGGATCCTGCACCAGCAGCACGCGCTGCGGCTGCCACTGCTGCTCATCCAGCAGGCGCTGGCTCAGGGCGGCGTTTTCGCCACAGTTGCGTGAGGCGGTTTCCAGCAGCAGCTGATCGTCAGGCAGCTCAGCAAATACGCGCGCCATCTCGCCCAGCAGCTGTGCTTCGCCCTTGCCGGCGGTGTCGATCTGGCGATAGAGCGGATGGCTGGCAATCATCGCGGCCAGCAGCGCGGTTGAATGACCGATGCCGCCGCTGATCAGCAACGGCAGCTGATATTTCTTCGCCAGCGCAATCACCGCTTCGACGTTTGGCAGCACCGCATGTCCGGCAAGTATGGCTAAATCGACCTCCAGCGTACCGTCCTTTGGCAGCTGATCGAGCGCCAGCCAGGCGGCAATGGTGTTGATATCCTGAATTTGATGGTCATTGAGCTGCATCACTTTCTCCTTGCGTTATCACTGGCAGTGTAACGCCTTAATACCGCGACGGCAGGGAAAAATTTGCTACACTCGCCGCATTCTCATCAGGAGGGATCAATGACAGCGCGTTCCGTAACGCTTGACGATGTCGCCCGGCTGGCTGGCGTCTCCTATCAAACGGTTTCCCGGGTGCTGAACCATTCGGCGCAGGTGTCACCCCGCACCCGCGCGCGGGTGGAAGCCGCGATGCAGCAGCTCAGCTACGTGCCAAACCGGGTCGCGCAGCAGCTGGCCGGTAAGGCCACGCGCACGCTCGGTCTGGCGACCAGCGATCTGGCGCTAATGGCGCCAGCGCAGATTGCTTCTGCGATTCAGCAGCGCGCGGCGGCGCAGGGCTATCATCTGGTGATCGCCATGGCCAATGCCACCAGCCACGCGCAGGACACGGTACATGAACTGCTGGCGCAGCGCGTCGATGCTCTGCTGATCAACCTGCCGCTGGATGCCGCGCAGGCGGCGCAGATTCAGCAGCAGTGCGGCAGCAAACCGACGCTGTTTCTGGATGTGGAGCGCAGCGCGGCCGTGGCGCAGTGTCAGTACCGGAGTACCAGCGGTGCGCAGCAGGCGGTGGATCATCTGGTGGCGCTCGGCCACCGGCAGATTGGCGTGCTGAACGGGCCTGCCAGCTCCGCGTCAGCGCGGGCGCGATTTAGCGCCTGGCAACAGGCGCTGGCGCGTCATCAGCTGGTGCCGCACTGCGTACTGAGCGGCGACTGGAGCGCAGCGTCCGGCTATCAGGCGCTGCTGACCCGGCTGCCCGACCAGCTGCCGCAGGCGCTGCTGGTGGCCAACGATCAAATGGCGCTGGGCGCGATGCGCGCGCTGCATCAGCATGGCGTACGAATTCCGGCGGAGATGTCGATCATCGGTTACGACGACACGGCGGAGAGCGCGTGGTATCAGCCACCGCTGACCACGGTGCGCCAGGATTTACAGCAGTTAGGCACGGTGAGCGTCGATCGTCTGCTGGCGCAGCTGGAGGGAGAGATGCCGGACAGTCAGCCGCTGGAGACCGAGCTGGTCCTGCGCGCCACCACGGCGGCGCCGTTGCAGCAGCAGGTGGATGTGGCGGAGATTGCGCAGCAGTTACAGCAGCTGGCGCGGGCATTAAAAAGGTCGCCATAAATGGCGACCCTGGAACAAAACGCGGCTATCGAGCCCGTGAAGCTTACTGCCCTTTTGGTTCGCCCATCGCTTTGAGCTTTTTCGACAGCTCGCGACGCTCTTTCGACAAATCGGCGTTTTTGATGATGTACTCGTCTACGCGATCTTCATAATCCACGCGCATGCTGGCGATGATTTCCTGAATCGCTTCCACGCTCATACCAGGTTTGATGTACTCGCTCAGGTTGTCCAGCAGCAACACACGTTTCTGGTTATCACGGATTTTCTTTTCGTTGTCCGTAATTTCGCGCTGCAGTTTGTTTTTACGACGAAACATACGCACAAACTCCAGTACGTCCTGAAATGATTGCTTGGCATTTTCCATGTTGGCACCTTTCTTGTGGCCTGCCGCGGCAGGCAAAATAGTCATAAACCGGGAAGACATTTAGCTTAGCGGCTTATAAGCCGGGTTCGCAATTTTCACCGCTAAATTCGGACTGGCACTTATCTTAGCGCAAAGAAAGGGCAATTCGCACTAAGTCATTGCCTGAGAAAACTATTTGCGCAGCGCCAGACGCACCAGGTCTGTCATGCGCTCCAGCTGACGCGCCTGCTCAAGACTCAGCCAGACGTAACCGTAAATCGCGGTGGTCTCCAGCCGCGCGCTGCCGTTGGCGATCAGCGCTTCCAGCTCCTGGGTGATGGCTTCCAGCTCGTGGCTGTTGGCAATCACCTGTTCGGTCTCGCCTTTCACCATCAGCGCCGCCAGCGCGTTCAGGGTGTTCTCGGTCATCTGCTGCGTGCGGCGCAGCGTCGGCGCGTTAAGCAGAATCAGATGGCTTTCGCGCGACGCCCACCAGGCTTCAATCTGCATCTGCATGGTGTTAACCATATTACGGTTAATGGTCTGAATGGCTTCAAACACCGATTTAGGGATGCGCGTCTCTTTGCTCGCCGGCTCCAGCAGCGCGCGCATTTTGATCACGCTGGTGAGCAGCTTCTGGAAGCGCGGATTGAGGCGCGGCTTCTCCACCAGATTGGCAGAAAAGCCGGCGTGATGAATCTTCGCCATGTTGATAAAGGCGTCCGACAGCTGAATGCGCCAGTGAGTATAGGCGCGCTGCGCCCAGATGGCGCTGAACAGTAAAGCCATCAGCGAGCCGAGGATCACATCGCCGCCGCGCCACAGCGCCACGGTGAAATCGCCGGCCGGCGCGCCGACCACCACGCCAAGCGTGATGCCGATCAGCAGTGCCATATACGGGTGTTTGCCCAGCGTCAGATAGCCGCAGACGATCATCACGATAAAGCACCACACCAGCATCAGCGGCAGTGACAGCAGCTCCAGCTTCAGCGCGATCAGCCCTGATATCAGCCCGGCAAAGGTACCGCTGATACGCTGCACCACGCGCGGCAAAACATTGCCCCAGGTGGAGATCGGTCCCATCACCACCACCAGCGTGATCAGCGGCCAGGTGCCTTCCGGAATATCGGTGAGACGGACAAACAGAAAACACAGCACAAAGGCGATAGCGATGCGTACGCCGTGCACGGCGCGGTAGTGGCGGTAAAACCAGAACTCAATCGGAGAGATGGGCTTGTCAGCGCGTAACATGGTGGTCCGGGTGCGATAAAAATTTGCGCGCTATGTTACCCTGGCGCAGCACGAACATTGAGGGGCTGGCGCAACTTTTTGCGCAATAATACAACTGCGCTACATCTTGTTTTCTCAGTGCACACAAGGATGTAACGCAGCGTTTGCTTATCGCCCGACGGCTTACAGTTTCTGTTTCACGTAATCGCTGATGCGCGTGATGATGCCTGCTTCATCGACCGACTGCAGCGCGTACAGCGGATAGCTGGCCAGCTGCTTGTCTTTATCCAGCACCTGAATTTCGCCCACCTGCTCGCCGGCTTTCAGTGGCGCTTCGAGGTCTTTACGATTGATCACGTACTTCGCCATTACGTTCGACACTTCGCTGCGCGGCAGTGACAGATAGATATCCTCGGTGGTACCGACGTCCACTTTGTGCGGGTTGCCGTACCAGACGTTTTCGCTGCCGATCTTTTTCCCGGCGTGGAACAGCTGCACGGTGTCGAAATTGTTCTGTCCCCACACCAGCAGTTTACGCGCCTGCTCTTCTCGTCCCTTCGAACTTTTCCCGCCCATGATCACCGCAATCAGACGATGGCGACCGACGATGTTCGAGGCGACGATGTTGAACCCGGCGCTCTCGGTGTGGCCGGTTTTCATGCCGTCGACGTGCAGATTCTGATCCCACAGCAGGCCGTTACGGTTGTTCTGGGTAATGCCGTTGAAGCTGAGGGTTTTCTCGCTGTACATGGCGTAGAAATCCTGCTCACCGTTGATGATGGCGCGCGACAGCACCGCCAGATCGCGCGCGGTGGTGTGCTGCCCCGGCGCATCGAGACCGTGCACGGTTTCGAAGTGGGTGTGCGTCAGGCCGAGTTTCTGCACGTAGCTGTTCATCATGTTGACGAAGCTCTGCTGACTGCCGGCCACATAGTCGGCCAGCGCCACGCAGGCGTCATTGCCGGAATCGATGATCACGCCGCGCATCAGGTCGCGCACGGTGACTTTATCGCCCGGCTTAAGAAACATCAGCGACGAGCCTTTAAACACCGGATTGCCGGCGGCCCACGCATCTTTGCCCACCGTGACCACATCGTCGCGGGTGATTTTCTTCTGATCGACCGCGCGGTCGACGACATAACCAGTCATCAGTTTGGTCAGGCTGGCCGGGTTGCGCTCCGCGTCCGGGTTGCCCGCGGTGAGGATCTGCCCGGTGGTGGCGTCCATCAGCACCCAGGACGCGGCATCAATGGCCGACGGCGTCAGGGGAAACGGCATGCTGTCATCCGCGTGCGCCAGCGATGCCCAAACAATCATTCCAGATACAGTTACCAACAGACGCCTTTTCAACACTTCTTCCTCAACATCAAATAAATGAATTTACCGCCGCACGTTTTACGGCAAATAGCGCTTTGATATCTGAATAAATTGAAAAAAAGTATGAACCGCGGACAAATGCTGCGCGCCCGCTCGCAGCGATGGCGATCGAGGTTGTGCTGTACCGGGCTGACGACTATTCTGTGCGTTGATTTTCCATAGCCAGGATAACGCCGTGCCCGCCTCTGAGTTTACTTTTCTGTTCCACGATTATGAAACCTTCGGCAAAAGCCCGTCGCTGGATCGCCCGGCGCAATTTGCAGGCCTGCGCACCGACAAAGCCTTTAACGCCGTGGGCGAACCGCAGGTGTTTTACTGCCAGCTCGCGGACGATTACCTGCCGCAGCCGGAAGCGGTAATGATCACCGGTATCACGCCGCAGGTGGCCAACGCGCGCGGCGTGCCGGAAGTGGAGTTTGCTCAGCGCATTCACGCGCTGTTCAGCGAACCGCAGACCTGTGTGATCGGTTACAACAACGTGCGCTTCGATGACGAAGTGACGCGCAATATCTTCTACCGCAACTTTATCGACCCGTATGGCTGGAGCTGGCAGAACGGCAATTCGCGCTGGGATCTGCTCGACGTGATGCGCGCCTGCTATGCGCTGCGCCCGGAAGGCATCGTCTGGCCGGAGAACGACGACGGTTTCCCGAGCTTTAAACTGGAGCATCTCACCCAGGCTAACGGCGTGGCACACGAACAGGCGCACGATGCGATGTCCGATGTGTATGCCACGCTGGCGATGGCAAAGCTGGTGCAGGAGAAGCAGCCGAAGCTGTTTGAGTTTCTGTTTACTCATCGCAACAAGCAGAAACTGATGACGCTGATTGATATTCCGCAGATGAAGCCGCTGGTGCACGTTTCCGGCATGTTCGGCGCGGCGCGCGGTAATACCAGCTGGATTGTGCCGCTGGCATGGCATCCGGATAACAAAAACGCGCTGATCGTGGCCGATCTGGCCGGCGACATGACGCCGCTGCTGACGCTGCCGCCGGATGAGTTGCGCGAGCGGCTGTATACGCGGCACAGCGATCTGGGCGATTTGCCGGCGGTGCCGATCAAGCTGGTGCACATCAATAAGTGCCCGGTCCTGGCCCCGGCCAATACATTGCGCCCGGAAGATGCCGAACGACTGGGTATCGATCGTCAGCACTGTCTGGCGAATCTGGCCCTGCTGCGCCAGCATGCCGAGGTGCGGGAAAATGTGGTGACGCTGTTTGCCGAAGCGGAGCCGTTCACGCCGTCGGAGGATGTCGATGCGCAACTCTATGACGGCTTCTTCAGCGACGCCGATCGCGCCGGCATGAACATCCTGCGCCAGACGCCGCCGCAGAACCTGCCTGCGCTCGATTTGACCTTTGAGGATAAGCGTATCGCGAAGCTGCTGTTCCGCTATCGCGCCCGCAACTTCCCCGGCACGCTGGATGATAAAGAGCAGCAGCGCTGGCTGCAGCACCGCCGCGAGCAGCTTAATGCGGAGCGGGTGCAGGCGTTTTTGCTGGAGCTGGAGTCGCTGGCCAGTTTACATGAGGGTGATGCAGAGAAGATGGCGCAGTTGAAAGCGCTGTATTTGTATGCGCAGGAGCTGGTTTCGTAGCAGGGTTTCGTGCGGGCTGATGCCCTCACCCCGGCCCTCTCCCACAGGGAGAGGGGGAGGTATGGTGCGTTTTGGTGCCCTCACCCCGGCCCTCTCCCACGGGGAGAGGGGGAGGTATGGTGCGGGCTGATGCCCTCACCCCGGCCCTCTCCCACAGGGAGAGGGAGAGGTCTAGTGCGTTCTGGTGCCTTCACCCCGGTACTCTCCCACGGGGAGAGGGAGAGGTATAGTGCGTTCTGGTACAGCTACTGGGCTGATACCTGACACACGCTCGGGCGGTTCCCTCTCCCGCGGGCGGGAGAGGGTTAGGGTGAGGGAAAAGCCTTACACCTCTTCGCTAAACTGCGGTACCGGATTGCGGAACGTGCGGGTCACAAACGCCAGGTAAACAATACCAATCGCCGCCCACACCAGGCCGAGCACCATCGAGGTCTCTTCCAGGTTGATCCACAACGCACCCACCGTTAGCGCACCCATAATGGGCAGCACCAGATAGTTGAGGTGGTCTTTCAGCGTCTTATTACGCTTCTCACGAATCCAGAACTGGGCAATCACCGACAGGTTCACAAAGGTGAACGCCACCAGCGCACCGAAGTTAATCAGCGCCGTTGCGGTGACCAGGTCGAAGTTGATCGCCAGCAGCGCTACCGCACCAACCAGCAGCACGTTCAGCGACGGCGTGCGGAATTTTGGATGCACGAAGCCAAAGAAACGCTGCGGGAACACGCCGTCACGGCCCATCACGTACATCAGACGCGAAACGCCGGCGTGTGCCGCCATGCCGCTGGCCAGCACCGTCACCACCGAGAAAATCAGAATGCCGATCTGCAGCGCTTTACCCGCCACGAACAGCATGATTTCCGGCTGTGAAGAGTCCGGATTCTGGAAACGCGAGATATCCGGGAAGTACAGCTGCAGGAAGTACGAGACGCCAATAAAGATCACCCCACCAATCAGCGCGGTCAGGAAAATCGCGCGTGGAATGGTGCGCTCGGCATCTTTGGTCTCTTCCGACAGCGAGCTGATACCGTCAAAGCCAAGGAACGAGAAGCAGAGAATGGTCGCACCGGTAATCATCGGCACCACCTGCGCATTTTCAGACCAGAACGGCTTCGTACTGGTCAGCGTACCAGCGCCAATACCGTGTGCCACACCATACACCACCATACCGGTGATCACCGCCATCACCACTACCTGCAGCACCACAATGACGCTGTTGAAGTTGGCCACGGTTTTGATCCCACGCAGGTTGGAGATGGTCATAAACGCCACCAGCAGCACCACGAAAATCCACGACGGAATGCCCGGCACCAGCGACTCAAAGTAGCTTTTCGCCAGCAGGATGTTGATCATCGGCATGAACAGATAGTCCAGCAGTGATGACCAGCCCACCATAAAGCCGACGTGCGGACTGATAGCCTTCTGAGCATAGGTGTAAGCGGAGCCCGCAGATGGGAAGCGGCGTACCAGCTTGCCGTAGCTCACGGCAGTAAACAGTATCGCGATCAGCGCGAAAGCATAAGCGGTGGCGACGTGACCGTCGGTGAGGCCTGACACGATGCCGAAGGTATCAAACAGGGTCATTGGCTGCATATACGCCAGGCCCATCATGACGACCGGGATCAGAGTCAGAGATTTTTTCAGATGTGCACGCTGTGGTGCGGCAGAGGTATTAAGCGACATTGTTCAGGCCCCCTACAGCAACAACTGAGTTCAGTTGTACCACAGGGATACTGCGCAACGTGCTGCAGTGAGAAGTGATATTAGTGTTTGCGATTGTCGCCGCGCCATAATCATCACGGAAGCGAGAACCAGCATGCGCTGGTGCAATTGTAAACAGTCCCATCTTTGTTCCTCAAATCTCACGCACAAGCGTGTTTCAGTGTCTATCTATCCGGATGCGTGTCCGGCCTCGTTCATGTAGTGAAAGCACCATGCAAAAAAATAACCGACGTAATAAGCGTCGGTTATGTTTTGTCTTTTGCAGGGCGCGTATTTTGCCCCAACTTAGGCCATCGACACAAGACGTTGGATCAATTCTTCTGTCGGTCAGGCGTTCTTCAGCATCCAGTCAATTTCCGTGGCGGTGATCAGCCGTTCAAACTCGCGCAATTCATACTGTTTGCAGCTGTGCCACACGCCGCTGAAGCGTTCGCCGAGCAGCTTTTGCAGCGGATAGCTGTTTTCAAACTCGTACAGCGCATCGCTCTGGCGAATCGGCAGTTCCAGCCCTTCCGCCTCGTGACCGTTGCCCTTCACCGGATGCGGTAAGGGTAGCTGATTATCCAGACCGTGCAAGATACCGGCAATAATTGCTGACACCACCAGATACGGATTGGCATCGGCGCCCGCCACACGGTACTCGACGCGATGGTTTTCTACATCGCCGCAGGGAATGCGCAGCGCCACCGTGCGGTTGTTGTGCCCCCATGACGCCTGCAGCGGCACAAACGCCTCCGGCAGGAAGCGACGAAACGCATTGACGTTGGGCGCCAGCAGCGCCATTGATGCCGGCATCAGATCGATCATGCCAGCCAGCGCCCGCTTCAGCAGCGGCGAATCGCTGCCATCATCCAGCGCAAAGGCGTTGTGATCGGCCGCATCCAGCATGCTGATGTGTACGTGCATGCCGCTGCCCGCATACTCCTCATACGGCTTGGCCATAAACGTGGCGGTCATGCCGTGATTCTCTGCCACCTGACGCACCAGCCGCTTCAGCAGAATGGCGTCGTCGCAGGCTTTGAGGATATCACGCGTATGGTGCAGGTTGATTTCGAACTGGCCCGGTGAGGCTTCCGCCAGCGCGCCGTCGGCTGGGATATTCTGCAGTTTCGCCAGCGCGTCAATATCGCGCAGTACGTCGGCAAAATGGTCGAGATTATCCAGCGAATAGACCTGACTCTGCATGTTGCGCTCTTCGCTCCCCGGCGCACACGGCGGCTGAATATAGCCTTCGGCATCGCGCTTTTTGTCCACCAGATAGAACTCCAGCTCTACCGCTACCACCGGAAACAGACCGCGATTGCGCAGCTGTTGCCACAGCCGGTTCAGCACGTTTCGGGGTTCAACGTCAAAGGGAGTGCCATCTTGGTCGCACATGGTCAGCAGCAGCTGGGCGATGCGTTGCGGGTCAGAGGCGGAAGGAATTAAGGTCCCGGGGACCGGTATGCAGAGGTTATCAGGTTCGCCGAGCGCCTGTCCGAGGCCGGCTTCCTCGACGGTGTTGCCGAGAATGTCCATGGCGAAAACCGAGGCCGGAAAGTAACACCCTTTTTCCAGCTTAGCTAACGCGGAGACGGGAATGCGTTTACCGCGAAATACCCCGTTGAGATCGTTTAACAGAATATCGACATACTGCGTTTCCGGATGGCGTTCCAGCCAGGTTTTCACCTCCAGCTGGAACGCGCTGGTTCGTTTTTCTTCACTGTGTCGCGTGAAGTCTTCTACTTCCACGAGGTTCGTCATCTTCCCACCCGCCCTATACCGTTTAAGATGGTTTGCACATGCTCAAAATAACAGCCACACCTCTAACATAGCTCTAACGCAAATGGTGTGCAAATGTAACAATTCTGTTTGAAGAACAACCAGACGGTTGCTAGATTGACAATATATTGCACACTTTTTCTACTTAGCGCGCAAAACCGGCGAAAATATTGAACAGCAGCGTGGAGACGTAATGGGCATTATTTTTGACAAGCCTTTGATTGGCGTAGTGATGTGCCAGAACCCCATCGGCAACCATGTTGGGCAGACCGTGCATAACAAATACCTCGACGCCGTGGTGCTCGCCGGTGGCGTGCCGCTGCCTTTGCCGCATCAGCTGATGCACGCGCCGCAGCTATTAGAAAACAGTATGACGCTGCTGGACGGCATTTTGCTCACCGGCAGCCCAAGCAATATTGAACCCTGGCATTACGGTGAAGAGGGCCATGAGGCGCATGCCGATCCGTCGCGTGACCGCTTGTCCTTTGCGCTTATCACCCACGCCAGCGGGAAAAAAATGCCGATGCTGGGCATCTGCCGCGGTTTGCAGGAGCTGGTGGTCGCCAACGGCGGCGCGCTGCATCGCCAGCTGCATCAGACGCACCTGTTTCAGGAGCACCGCGAAGATGACAGCCAGCCGCTGGAACAGCAGTACGCGCCGGCGCATTTGGTGCAGCCCGAACCCGACGGCCTGCTGAGCCAGCTGCTGGGCAGCGCTGCTGCTTTCGCGGTCAATTCGCTGCACGGCCAGGGCATCCGCGAGCCTGGCCCGCAGTTACGCATTGAAGCCCGCGCGCCGGATGGCCTGATCGAAGCCGTCAGCCTGCGCCAGCATCCGTTTGCGCTGGCGGTGCAATGGCATCCGGAGTGGCAATCCGATCGCGATCCGGTCTCGCGCCGTTTATTCGAGGCCTTTATCCACGCCGCAGCACGTTATCACAAGGAAAAGCAGCCATGAATGATGCCACTCTGGCGCCCGGACGACGCTTATCGCAAATCCGGCAGGAGTTGGGATTGTCTCAGCGTCGCGTCGCTGAGTTGTCAGGTTTAACACACAGCGCTATCAGCACCATTGAGCAGGATAAAGTCAGCCCGGCAGTCAGCACGTTACAAAAGCTACTCAAAGTGTATGGACTGTCGCTGTCGGAGTTTTTCTCGGAGCCGAAAGTGAATGCCACGCCGCGCATCATCGTGCGCCCGGATGATTGCGTTGAGATCGGCAGCCTCGGTGTTTCTTTACAGCTGATTGATAACGGTGCGGCGAAGCGCGCGCTGGCGATGCTGCTGGAACGCTACGAGCCGGGGGCCAGCACCGGTGAAAAGCTGCGCCATCCGGGGGAAGAGACCGGCACGGTGCTGGAGGGGGAAATCACCCTGGTGGTGAACGGTCAGAGTTATCACCTTAACCGCGGCGAAAGCTACGTGATTGATACCGGTTTGCCGCACAGTTTTACCAATACGTCAGATCAGCCGTGTCGCATTGTCAGCGCGCATACGCCCGCCAATTTCTGAGTTCACGCGCTACAGGAGGTTATGATGCACCACGTGCAAAGTTATTACGCCGCGACCGCCAACGCGCACGCGCCGTGGCCGCAGCTGCAGGAGAGCATTCAGTGTGACGTCTGCATCATCGGCGGCGGGTTTACCGGGCTCTCTTCCGCGCTGTTTCTCACCGAAGCCGGTTACGATGTGGTGGTGCTGGAAGCGGCCCGCGTCGGCTTTGGCGCCAGCGGCCGCAACGGCGGCCAGGTGGTGAATTCCTACAGTCGCGATGTCGATGTGATTGAGCAGCGCTACGGCAAACAGACTGCGCAGATGCTGGGCAGCATGATGTTCGAAGGGGCGGAGATTATCCGCGACCGCATCGATCGTTACGCCATCGCCTGCGACTATCGTCCCGGCGGCATTTTCGCAGCCCTCAATCAGCGCCAGATGGGGCATCTGCGCAGCCAGCAGGCCAGCTGGGCGCGTTACGGCAACAGCGATCTGGAGCTGCTGGACGAGCGCGGCATCCGCCGTGAGGTGGCCACCGACCGTTACGTCGGCGGTCTGCTGGACCGGCGCGGCGGTCATCTGCATCCGCTCAATCTGGCGTTAGGTGAAGCCGAGGCAATTCGCCGGCACGGCGGCCGTATTTATGAGCAGTCGGCGGCGCTGGCAGTGACCTACGGCGCACCCAACCGGGTCAAAACCGCGCAGGGTGAAGTCAGTGCCACCTTTGTGATTTTTGCCGGCAACGCTTATCTGCCATCACAGCTGGAACCGCGACTGGGGCGCAAAAGCATGCCGTGCGGCTCGCAGATCGTCACCACCGAGCCGCTGAGCCGCGATCAGGCGCTGGGGCTGATGCCTAATAACCACTGTGTGGAAGATTGTAACTATCTGCTGGATTACTTCCGCCTGACCGCCGACAACCGCCTGCTGTACGGCGGCGGCGTGGTGTACGGCGCACGCGAACCGGAAGACATCGAGGCGTTGATCCGGCCCAAGCTGCTGCGCACCTTTCCGCAGTTGCGCGACGTGAAGATCAGCCATCGCTGGAGCGGTAACTTCCTGCTCACGCTGTCGCGCATGCCGCAGTTTGGTCAGCTGGAGAAGAATGTGTTCTTTATGCAGGGCGATAGCGGACATGGCGTGACCTGTACGCACCTCTCCGGCAAGCTGATCGCCGAAGTGCTGCGCGGCCATGCAGAGCGGTTTGATGCGTTTGCGAAGCTGCCGCACCTGCCGTTTCCCGGCGGAAGACGCTTTAAGGTGCCACTGACGGCGATGGGCGCGGCCTGGTATGCGTTAAGGGATCGGCTGGGGGTTTAGGTGGGTGCGGTTTGCTGCCCTCACCCCGGCCCTCTCCCACGGGGAGAGGGAGAAGGATGGTGCGTTCATCTGCAGGGAGAGAGAGAATGATGGTGCGTTCATCTGTATAGAGTAGGAAAATGGTCGTGAGATCATCTGTCTGAGGGTGATGCTGCCGTTTGTCAAAGTGACGAAACCAGCGAAATAAACGCTCGGGCGGTTCCCTCTCCCGCGGGCGGGAGAGGGTTAGGGTGAGGGCAACCCCGCACCGCCCCTACTCCAGCGGCATCTTCATCGGGTCATCGTAGCTGTACTCAAACCCCAGCTCGTGACAAATCTTCGAACCGTCAATCACCTTGCCGCTGGCGCGCACTGGCTCGGCAACAAACGTCGGTGGCACCAGGCCTAACTGCTTCGACACGCTCGGGTAAAAGCTGTCGCGTGATGGATGTTTCGGGGCGCACAGGTTGTAAACGTGCCCGCCCTTCGGCGTTTGCAGCAGCAGCACAATCGCGTCGACCACATCATCAAGATGCACCAGGTTCACCGCGTGCGCGCCGTTTTCCAGGTTGGTTTTACCGGCGAGGAAACGCCCCGGATGGCGGTTCGGGCCGACCAGTCCGGCGAGACGCACGATATCCACGCTGGTGCCCGGCAGGTCATGCAGCCAGTTTTCCAGCTCCACCAGCGTTTTGCCCGCTACCGTCTCCGGCTGCAGCGCACTGCTCTCTTTTCTCACTCCGTCGCCGCTGCCGTATACCGAGGTAGAGCTGGTAAAGATGATGCGCGGCACTTTATTCGCCAGCGCGGTATCGACCACGTTCTGCACCGCCTGCATGTAATCTTCGCCGCCCTGCACGGTGCGGCTGGCAGGCAGCGTCACCACCAGCGCATCCACCGCCATCAGTGCGGCCAAATCATCTGCTTCACACTCCAGCTCCGGTGACAGCACCAGCTGAAACGCATCAATGCCACAGCGGCGCGCCGCATCGACGCCATCCGGTGAGGTTTTGCTGCCGGTCACCTGCCAGCCGCGCGCTGACAGCGCCATCGCCAGCGGCATTCCCAGCCATCCCAGACCTACAATCGCCACCTTTTTCATATCGACTCCTGCTCTCCCGCGCTAAGACACCCCATCTTAGTGCCAGCGCGTCAGCCAGACCAGCGCAAACTGTTGCCGAAGGTTGCGAAAACTGACGTTAAAAAAGGGTTGCCAAGCGCCGCCATCTTCGTTAGGTTAATCAGCACGCAAATGAATACTCATTCAGCAACGGAATTTTTTATGACACGCGTTCAGTTCAACCACCATCATCACCATCACCCTGACTAGTCTTTCAGGCGATGTGTGCTGGAAGACGTTTAGGATCTTCCAGTGGTGCGAGCGCAAAGAGAGCCCCCGGAAGATCATCTTCCGGGGGTTTTTTTATGGGCTAACGCAACCCGATACGCTTCAGACAGGATTGAATAAGAGGACAGGAACCATGTTAGATAACACCCGTTTACGCATAGCTATGCAGAAATCTGGCCGTTTGAGTGATGAATCACGCGAACTGCTGGCACGCTGCGGTATTAAAATTAACCTTCAGCAGCAGCGTCTGATTGCGTTTGCGGAGAACATGCCGATCGACATCCTGCGCGTGCGCGATGACGATATCCCTGGCCTGGTGATGGATGGCGTGGTCGACCTCGGTATCGTTGGCGAAAACGTGCTGGAAGAGGAGCTGCTGACGCGCCGCGCGCAGGGCGAAGACCCGCGCTACTTTACGCTGCGCCGCCTCGATTTCGGCGGTTGCCGCCTGTCACTGGCAATGCCAGTCGATGCCGAGTACACCGGTCCGCAATGCCTGAATAATGCCCGTATCGCCACCTCTTACCCGCACCTGCTAAAGAAATACCTTGATAAACAAGGCATCGCGTTTAAATCCTGCCTGCTGAACGGCTCCGTTGAAGTGGCACCGCGCGCCGGTCTGGCCGATGCCATTTGCGACCTGGTGTCTACCGGCGCCACGCTGGAAGCTAACGGCCTGCGTGAAGTTGAAGTGATCTACCGCTCTAAAGCGGTGCTGATTCAGCGCGATGGCGAACTGCCAGCGGCGAAACAGCAGTTGGTGGACACGCTGATGACGCGTATTCAGGGCGTGATTAAAGCGCGTGAATCCAAATACATCATGCTGCACGCGCCGAGCGAGCGGCTGGAAGAAGTTATCGCCCTGCTGCCGGGTGCCGAGCGCCCTACCGTGCTGCCGCTAGCCGGTGAAGTGAGCCGCGTGGCGATGCACATGGTGAGCAGCGAAACGCTGTTCTGGGAAACCATGGAAAAACTGAAGGCGCTGGGTGCCAGTTCGATCCTCGTGCTGCCAATTGAAAAAATGCTGGAGTAACCGATGAGCGCAATCATGCAACCTATCGACTGGCAGGCGTGCAGTGCCGAACAGCAGCAGGCGCTGCTGCAGCGTCCGGCAATCTCGGCATCGGCCAGCATCAGCGCCACCGTGCAGGACGTGCTGGTGCAGGTGAAACAGCAGGGCGACGCGGCACTGCGGGCGTTCAGCGCGCGCTTCGACAAAGCCCAGGTGGAGAATCTGCGCGTATCTGCCGCTGAGATGCAGGCGGCCGGCGAGCGGCTGAGCGACAATTTAAAGCAGGCGATGGCAGACGCCATGGCGAATATCGAAACCTTCCACAACGCGCAGATTCTGCCGCCGGTGGACGTGGAAACCCAGCCGGGCGTGCGCTGCCAGCAGATCACCCGTCCGGTGAAGTCGGTCGGCCTGTATATTCCTGGCGGCTCGGCGCCGCTGTTCTCTACCGTGCTGATGCTGGCAACGCCGGCGCGCATTGCCGGCTGCGGCCGCGTGGTGCTGTGCTCGCCGCCGCCAATTGCCGATGAAATTCTGTACGCGGCGCAGCTGTGCGGCGTGCAGGAAGTGTTTCAGGTCGGCGGCGCGCAGGCGATTGCCGCCCTCGCCTTCGGCACAGAAAGCGTACCGAAAGTGGACAAGATTTTTGGCCCGGGCAACGCGTACGTGACCGAAGCGAAACGCCAGGTCAGCCAGCGTCTCGACGGCGCGGCGATCGACATGCCTGCCGGTCCGTCTGAAGTGCTGGTGATTGCCGACGAAGGCGCGACGCCGGCGTTTGTCGCTTCAGATTTGCTGTCGCAGGCCGAACACGGTCCGGATTCTCAGGTGATCCTGCTGACGCCTTCACTGCAGCTGGCCGAAGGCGTGGCGCTGGCGGTTGAACAACAGCTGGCGCAGCTGCCGCGTGCCGCTACGGCCCGTCAGGCGCTGGAGAGCAGCCGCCTGATTGTGGCGCAGGATCTGGCGCAGTGCGTGGAAATCTCCAATCAGTACGGCCCGGAGCACCTGATTATCCAGACGCGCCAGCCGCGCGCATTGGTTGAGGAGATCACCAGCGCCGGTTCGGTATTCCTCGGCGACTGGTCGCCGGAATCCGCCGGTGATTATGCCTCCGGCACTAACCACGTGCTGCCGACCTATGGCTACACCGCGACCTGCTCCAGCCTTGGGCTGGCCGATTTCCAGAAACGTATGACGGTACAGGAGCTGACGCCGCAGGGCTTCCTCAACCTCGCCGCCACCATTGAAACCCTCGCCGCCGCGGAACAGCTGGACGCGCACAAAAATGCCGTAAGCCTGCGCGTTGCCGCCCTGAAGGAGCAAGCATGAGCAACAACGTTGAAGATTTAGCCCGCGCCAACGTGCGTGCGCTGACGCCCTATCAGTCTGCTCGTCGCCTTGGTGGCAACGGTGATGTATGGCTGAATGCGAACGAGTTTCCGCTGCCGGTGCCGTTTGAGCTGTCGCAGCAGACGCTGAACCGCTATCCGGAGTGCCAGCCCAAATTAGTCATTTCGCGCTATGCCGCCTATGCCGGCGTTCAGCCGGAGCAGGTGCTGGTGAGCCGCGGGGCGGATGAAGGGATTGAGCTGCTGATGCGCGCCTTCTGCGAACCGGGCAAAGACGCCATTCTGTTCTGCCCGCCGACCTACGGCATGTACAGCGTCAGCGCCGAAACCATCGGCATTGAGTACCGCACCGTGCCGGCACTGGACAACTGGCAGCTCAACCTGCCCGCCATCGCGGACCAGCTGGACGGCGTGAAAGTGGTTTACATGTGCAGCCCGAACAACCCGACCGGCAATCTGATTAATCAGGATGACATTCGCCAGCTGCTGGCGATGACCGCCGGCAAAGCGCTGGTGGTCGCCGACGAAGCCTACATCGAGTTCTGCCCGCAAGCAACGCTGGCCGGCTGGCTGCAGGAATTCCCGCACCTGGTGATTCTGCGCACGCTGTCGAAGGCCTTTGCGCTGGCTGGCCTGCGCTGCGGCTTTACGCTGGCCAACAAGCCGGTGATCGATCTGCTGCTGAAAGTGATTGCACCTTACCCGCTGGCGACGCCGGTGGCCGACGTGGCGGCGCAGGCGCTGAGCGAGCAAGGCATCGCGCTGATGCGTCAGCACGCGCAGCAGCTTAACGACAACCGCGCCTGGCTGTGCGAACAGCTGCCGCAGCTGAGCGTGGTACAGCAGGTCTTCCCGAGCGAGACTAACTATATTCTGGCGCGCTTCACTGACTCGCCAAAAGTGTTTAAAACGCTGTGGGATCAGGGCATTATTCTGCGCGACCAAAACAAAAACCCTGGCCTGGCGGGATGTCTGCGCATCTCCATCGGCACCCGTGAAGAGTGCGAGCGCCTAATCGCCGCGCTGCAAGCCTTATCTGTGGAGCAAGCATGAGTCAGAAGATCCTTTTTATCGACCGCGATGGTACCCTCATCTCTGAGCCGCCGACGGATTTTCAGGTGGACCGTATGGAGAAGCTGGCGTTTGAGAAGAACGCCATCCCGGCCCTGCTGGCGCTGCAGGAGGCGGGTTATCAGCTGGTGATGATCACCAACCAGGACGGCCTGGGCACTGAGCGCTTCCCGCAGGCCGATTTTGACGGCCCGCACAACCTGATGATGCAGATCCTGCGCTCACAGGGCGTGAACTTCAGCGACATCCTGATCTGCCCGCATCTGCCGGAAGAGAACTGCGACTGCCGCAAGCCAAAGACCAAAATGGTCGAAGCCTGGCTGGCCGACGGCGCGCTGGATACCGCCAACAGCTATGTGATTGGCGACCGTCTGACCGACATCCAGCTGGCGCAGAACATGGGCATTCAGGGCCTGCGCTACGGTGCGGAAGGCGAAGACTGGGACGCGATTCAGGCGCGCCTGACCAAACGCGATCGTCACGCGCTGGTGAACCGCAACACCAAAGAGACGCAGATTAAAGTGGAAGTGTGGCTGGATCGCGAAGGCGGCAGCAAAATCAACACCGGCGTCGGCTTCTTTGATCACATGCTGGATCAGATCGCCGTGCACGGCGGCTTCCGCATGAACATCGAGGTGAAAGGCGACCTGTATATCGACGATCACCACACGGTAGAAGACACCGGCCTGGCGCTGGGCGAAGCGCTGCTGAAGGCGCTGGGCGACAAGCGCGGCATCGGCCGCTTCGGCTTCGTGCTGCCGATGGATGAGTGCCTGGCGCGCTGCGCGCTGGATATCTCCGGTCGTCCGCACCTCGAATACAAAGCCGAGTTCAGCTATCAGCGCGTTGGCGACCTGAGCACCGAAATGGTCGAGCACTTCTTCCGCTCGCTGTCGTACGCCATGATGAGCACGCTGCACCTGAAAACCAAAGGCCGCAACGATCATCACCGCGTGGAAAGCCTGTTCAAAGCCTTTGGCCGCACGCTGCGTCAGGCGATTCGCGTTGAGGGCAACACCCTGCCGAGCTCGAAAGGAGTGCTGTAATGAACGTGGTGATTCTTGATACCGGCTGCGCCAACCTCTCTTCGGTTAAGTGGGCGATTGAGCGTCTTGGCTACACGCCCGCGGTGAGCCGCGATCCGGACGTGGTACTGCGCGCCGACAAACTGTTTCTGCCCGGCGTCGGTACCGCGCGGGCGGCGATGGACCAGCTGCAGGAGCGCGAGTTGATCGAGCTGGTGAAAGCCTGCACCCAGCCGGTGCTCGGCATCTGTCTCGGCATGCAGCTGCTCGGACGCGGCAGCGACGAGAACGGCGGCGTCAGCACGCTCGGCATCGTTGATGAGCCGGTATCGCTGATGGATACCCGGGGTTTACCGCTGCCGCATATGGGCTGGAACCAGATCACCGCGCAGGCCGGCAATCACCTGTTCCGCAACATTCCGGACGGCAGCTATTTCTACTTTGTGCACAGCTACGCCATGCCGGTGAATGCCGCCACCATCGCCCAGTGCGACTATGGCCTGCCGTTCACCGCCGCCCTGCAGAAAGATAACTTCTTCGGCGTGCAGTTCCACCCGGAGCGCTCGGGTAAAGCCGGCGCGCAGCTGCTGAAAAACTTCCTGGAGATGTGATGATTATCCCCGCATTAGATTTGATTGACGGCAAAGTGGTGCGCCTGCATCAGGGCGACTACAGCCAGCAGCGCGATTACGGCAACGATCCCCTGCCGCGCCTGCAGGATTATGAACGCCAGGGCGCGGAAGTGTTACATCTGGTGGATTTGACCGGGGCGAAAGATCCGGCAAAGCGCCAGATCCCGCTGCTGACCACGCTTTTACGCGGCGTCAGCGTGCCGGTGCAGGTTGGCGGCGGTATTCGTCATCGTGACGATGTGGCCGCCCTGCTGGCAGCCGGCGCCACGCGCGTGGTGGTTGGCTCCACCGCAGTGAAGCAGCCGGAAGAAGTGAAAAGCTGGTTCAGCGAATTCGGTGCCGACGCCATTGTGCTGGCGCTTGACGTGCGCATTGACGCCAGCAATCGCAAAGAAGTGGCGATCAGCGGCTGGCAGGAAGCGGCAGGCGTGACGCTGGAAGAGGTGATCGGCTGGTATCAGCCGGTGGGCCTGAAACATGTGCTGTGCACCGATATTTCGCGCGACGGCACGCTGAGCGGCTCCAACGTGGCGCTGTATCAGGAAGTATCCCAGGCGTTTCCGGATATCGCGTTCCAGTCTTCCGGCGGCATCGGTTCACTGGACGATATCGCGGCCCTGCGCGGCAGCGGTGCACAGGGTGTGATTGTCGGTCGCGCCCTGCTGGAAGATAAATTTACGGTAGCGGAGGCAATTGCATGCTGGCAAAACGGATAATCCCCTGTCTGGATGTGCGTGACGGGCAAGTAGTGAAAGGCGTGCAGTTCCGCAACCACGAAATCATTGGTGACATCGTACCGCTGGCGCAGCGCTATGCCCAGGAAGGCGCTGACGAACTGGTGTTTTACGATATCACCGCCTCTTCCGACGGCCGCGTGGTGGATAAAAGCTGGGTATCGCGCGTGGCGGAAGTGATCGATATTCCGTTCTGCGTCGCCGGGGGCATCAAAACCCCGGAAGATGCGGCGCGCATTCTGCAGTTTGGCGCAGATAAGATCTCCATCAACTCACCGGCGCTGGCCGATCCGACGCTGATTACCCGGCTGGCGGACCGCTTCGGCGTGCAGTGTATCGTGGTCGGCATCGATACCTGGTTTGATGAAGCCAGCGGCAAGTATCACGTCAATCAGTATACCGGCGACGAAGCGCGCACCCGCGTTACCCAGTGGGAAACGCTGGACTGGGTAGAGGAAGTGCAGAAGCTGGGCGCTGGCGAGATCGTACTGAATATGATGAATCAGGACGGCGTGCGTAACGGCTACGACCTGGTGCAGCTGAAGAAGGTGCGCGATGTGTGTAAGGTGCCGCTGATCGCCTCCGGCGGCGCAGGAACCATGGCGCATTTCCTCGAAGCCTTTGAGCAGGCAAACGTCGACGGCGCGCTGGCGGCTTCGGTGTTTCACAAACAAATTATCAATATCGGCGAGTTGAAAAACTTCCTGATCGACAACGGTGTGGAGATTCGCGCGTGTTAACTGCAGAACAACTGGCCAGACTGGACTGGGCCAAAACCGCGGGCATGATGCCCGTCATCGTCCAGCACAACGTCTCCGGCGAAGTGCTGATGCACGGTTATATGAACGGGGACGCGCTGCACAAGACGCTGGCCGACGGCAACGTCACCTTCTTCTCCCGCACCAAAAACCGTTTATGGACCAAAGGCGAAACGTCGGGCCACTTCCTCAAAGTGATCAGCATCACGCCGGATTGCGATAACGACACGCTGCTGGTGCTGGCCAATCCGATTGGCCCCACCTGCCATCTCGGTACCTCGAGCTGCTTTTCGCCTGCCGCACCGGACTGGACTTTCCTGTATCAGCTGGAGCAACTGCTGGCCTCACGTAAAAGTGCCGATCCGGCCAGCTCCTATACGGCGAAGCTGTACGCCAGCGGCACCAAGCGTATCGCACAGAAGGTGGGAGAAGAAGGTGTTGAGACCGCGCTGGCCGCTACCGTCAATGACCGCCATGAACTGACTAACGAAGCCTCCGACCTGCTGTACCATCTGCTGGTGCTGCTGCAGGATCAGGAACTGGATCTCAGCACCATCATCAACAACCTGCGCGCACGCCATAAGTAACGCTTGTGCGCCATGCTGCTCAAAACGGGCTTTCTGGCTCGATTTTGAGCAGAATTCTTCTCAAAAGAGTGCGATCAATTGCGCTTCATCAGAATGGAACCCCCCATGACCACGCATGAAAAATTGCTCGCCCTGCTCGATCAGCACAACGCCCGTTACCGGCTCATGGAGCATGAAGCGACCGGAAAGTGTGAAGCCGTGGCCGCAATTCGTGGCACGGAAGTGGGACAAGGCGCCAAAGCGCTGGTGTGTCACGTCAAGGGCAACGGCATCAAACAGCATGTGCTGGCGGTGCTACCGGCCGACCAGCAGGCCGACCTGAGTAAAGTGGCAGCCGCCGTGGGTGGCCGTCGCGCATCGCTGGCCTCGCCGGCTGAAGTGGATGCGCTGACCGGCTGCGTGTTTGGCGCGATTCCACCGTTTAGCTTTCATGCGGATTTACAGCTGGTGGTGGACCCGCTGCTGTTCGAGCGCTACGACGAAATTGCCTTTAACGCCGGGCTGCTGGAGAAGTCGGTGGTACTGCAGGTGGAGGATTACCGCGCACTGCATAATGGTAACGTGATGAAAATAATACTCTAATTGCCATACACCACGCTGAGCGGTACTCTCGATGACTTATCATCACGACAAAAGAAGACCGCAACTATGGCAAGTTCCCGTTTTACCGCCCGTCTGCGCCAGACGCTGGCACTGGCTGTGCTGGCAGGCTGCGCGTTCGGCGCTCAGGCAAAAATCGATCAGGTGCGTTTCGCCGTTGATCCAACCTATCCCCCTTTTGAATCCAAAACGCCGCAGGGCAAGCTGGTCGGGTTTGACATCGACCTCGGCAATGCGCTGTGCGCGCAGATGCAGGCCAAATGCGTGTGGGTCGAGAGCCAGTTTGATGGCATGATCCCGGCACTGAAGGCGCGTAAGTTTGACGCCATCCTGTCGGATATGGGCATCACCGAAGAGCGTCTGAAGCAGATCGACTTCACCGTGCCGCTGTACGACACACACACCCAGCTGATTGCGCGTAAAGGCTCCGGCCTGCTGCCCACCGCAGAATCGCTGAAAGGCAAAACCGTGGGCGTGGAACAGGGTACCGTGCAGGAGCGCTACGCGCTGGCAAAATGGCAGCCGCACGGCGTGAACGTGGTGCCGTATGGCGATCAGGCACAGGTTGAGAGCGACCTGATTTCCGGACGCCTTGACGTGGTGTTCACCGATGCCGCACAAGCCGCAAACGGCTTCCTGAAACATCCGCAGGGCAAAGATTTCGAACTGGCTGGCCCGATTGTGCAGGATCCGATTATCGGCCCTGGCACCGCCATCGGCCTGCGCAAAGGCGACACCGAATTAAAAACCGCGCTGGACAACGCCTTCGCGGAAATCAAAAAGAACGGTACCTTTGATACCTTGCAGAAGAAGTATTTTGCGACGGATATCTCTATTAAGCCGTGATCGATGGGGCGGCGCATTTGCCGCCCTTTTTCCAGCAGAACTATAATTCCCTTCATCAATTTCATGCGGCGCGGCCACGAGCGTGCCCCAGACACAGGACATCGACTGCGTTATGCAACAACAACATCATCCTTTGTTAAGCGCGACGCTGGGCACCCAGCGGGAAATTGTCAGCTTCCACTTCGGCACCGACTCACAGCAGCGGGTGTATATTCAGGCGGCGCTGCACGGCGATGAGCTGCCGGGCATGGCGGTGGCGTGGTATCTCAAGCAGAAGCTGCTGGCGCTGGAGTCGGCGGGCAAGCTGAAAGCCAAAGTCACTTTGGTGCCGGTCGCGAATCCGCTCGCGCTGGGTCAGCACTGGCACGGCACTCACCTCGGACGTTTTCATACTCTTTCTGGTCAGGATTTTAACCGTCGCTTCCCGGCGCTGGGCGATACGCTGGCGGCAGAACTGGCTGGCTCGCTGACACAGAGTGAATATGAAAACAAACGACTGATTCGCGACGCCATCGATCGTCACTACCGCGACCGCATCGCCAAAAGCGAACTGGAGGCCCAGCGATTCACCCTGATGCGCATGGCCAGCCAGGCAGACCTGATGATTGACCTGCACTGCGACTGGGATGCCTTGCCGCATCTTTACACCACACCGCACGCCTGGTCGGAGATTGAGCCGCTGGCGCGCTGGCTTGGCAGTGAAGTGCAGCTACTGGCGCAGATCTCTGGCGGAGAGCCGTTTGATGAGGCCTGCTGCGAACCCTGGCTGACACTGGCTGAGCGTTTTGGCAAGGACTACCCGATGCCGCGCGGCCTGCTGCCGGTGACGCTGGAACTGCGCGGCGTAGCCGATGTATCGCCGGAACAGGCGGAGAAGGATGCGGATGCGATTATCAATGCGCTGATTGAAGGGGGTTATATTGCCGGAGAAACCGGAGACTCCCCTGCCCTGATCCACGCGCCAACGCAACTGGCGGGCTGTGAGTACATCCACGCGCCACACTCCGGACTGCTGCTGAACCGCAGAAAGTTAGGCGAGTGGGTTAAAGCGGGCGAAGTGGTGGCGGAGGTTGTCGACCCGATTAATGACTACGTGACACCGCTGGTGGCTGAGTTTGGCGGCGTGCTGTATGCACGAAACCTGACCAAGTTTGTCACGACTGGGATGCTGGTGGTGAGGCTGGCGGGGGAAAATGCGGGACGCAGAGGGGATTTGCTGGTATAGGAAAAAAACGGCCTATTTAAAGGCCGTTAAAGATTAATGTTTTATAGATACTTCCTGTAAAGAAAGTCCTAACATTCTGTTATCCGTACCAAGACCTAACTCAGCTGGAGATTTAGCGTCCTTTACAAACAACTCTATCTTTTGGACCTTCTGAGAATGATCGATTGGAATTAAAACAATCGAAGCATCATTGGTTTTGGATGTAACTTCCTCTGTAACAATCTGATTATTTTGTGAAGTTTTAAACTCTATATCAACCGAATTTCTTACGTTTGATAATAAAACATTATATTTAAGCACATAAAAATTCGATGAGTCATTTGGCACTGGAAGTTGTAAAACTGCCTTATCTTTTGACCAAACATGACCCGGTTCTCTATAATACCATCCATCATCAAGTACAAAGTCAAGATTGAAATCTGTATCATTTATAACAAAAGGATAATGGATGTTTTCGGAGTTAAGATATTCGGTATATTTCTTTTCATCTAAACTAATAACAGCATAGTAATCTCTTTCTTTAACATTGAAGAATGGAATCTCATCTAATTTATAAATTAAAGACGAATAATTCTTTTTTATAACAGCGGGACACTTGAAATCCAGATCATTTTTAAGTGAAATCCGCTTTTCTGATGATAAAGGCAGTAGTGTATCCTCAGGGCATTCCCAATAATGGGCAGACCATAACATGTTAACAAAAGGAATTATGATATAATCAACGTCTTTATTTAATAACAACTGAGTTATATAAGGAATTTGAGCGTCAGAAACTGCTCCTTGTAGATTGAGCATAACCGGCGGCCAATGCAATTTAGCCACATCTAAATTCTTATCACCACCAATATTAAAGGTTTTGAAATTAGAATAAGGCGCTAAATAATTAGCAAAGAAATCATTATTCCATGGAATGAATGCCACTCGAGACGAACGATCGATATCAATTTTAAGATTGTCGACCATTTTCTTGTTAATATCCGCTACGGATAAAAAATTAGCTCTTCCATAGTTCCAGGCCTTAGATAAATGAGGAAGAAATAGAGCGACCAGTAGAATTGAAAATATATATTGCCTCTTTTTACTTACTCTTACCAACATACTTAAAGTTAGGACCCAAAAGCAAAAGGATGCTAAAGCGATCCACCTATATGAGGCTCGCATAACATTGAAGCCAGGAAGGTATTGCGATATAAAAGAATTACCAGTTGGAGCTAATGCATACTTCTCAGGCATTAGCATAGTATTAGCCATATCAGATGGCGCGATGTAATTATCAGGTTTAAATGAGAAAAGCTTTATCGATGGTCCTAGTGCCATATAAACAGAAAAAACACCCAAAATAAAAACACAATAAAACCAGATACTTTTTCTCTTGTTTTGATACCATCCAATTACACCTAACAATAAAAATGGCAAAATAAAGCTCGTATTCCATACTGAGGCATCACCAAAAAATTGTGATGCTGTTCGATGTTTCGATAAAGCTAATAGATCATAAAACCAAAACACACCTTGAGTAGGAATAAATAAAAAGCTTAAATCTAACCCCCAACCTCTAAAAAAATCTAAAGACTCTGGCTGATATGAACTTTTCCCTATGAAACAGGAATAAAGAAGGTAAGCACAGCAAAAAGCCACTAAATATCCAATTAATTTCTTGAGAAAGAATGGTTTTTTATTGGCTGATTGAAGGAATGAGAATAAAGCTATTGCAGATGCTGCTACCGCAAACATGATAAAAGTATAGCCATCCATAAAAACGGATATAATTACAGAACTTAGAAAGGCTAAAAACTTTAATGAAAGCTGACTGAAATCATATTCAGATGCCTGAAAGAAAACATAGGTTATCCAACAATAAAATGGAATGAGAGCTATTCCAAGCATCAACATCGAATAGCCTGAGTGGCGTCCGATAACTGGTGTGATAAGCCAAAGTAATGAAAAAATAGATGCAATATTTTGGCTTGCATGAAATAACCTACTGATTTTATAGCATCCTAAGAATGCCAAGCCAATATATAAAGCAAAAACTAAGCTATAAGCAGCCTCGGGCAAAATGCCGAACTTAATTAACCAACTTAATGGTAAAACAGCGGATAATCCAAATGCGATAGCGGCAGGGTGTGGGAACCCTATATCATAAGCATATAAATTGAAAAAACCTTCGTTAGATAGAGATTTCGCATAACCCATAGCCCACAGCGCCTGTCCCATTGTAGGCAGTGATAAAAAAGGTATAACATTGTTGATTATTAATGCCAATAATAAGCATATTGTACAGAAAACAAAATTCCCAGAAGAGAATTTAACATCACCAACCATCATCTTAGTTGATTCTCCGAATATAAAAAGAAATAGTATAAAAAAACACATCACCTAACACAGTGACTATCCTGGAGATCAATACTGTTAAAATTATAATATCCTTATCGTATAATCCGCCCAATAAGTAAATAAGCACAACCTCTCTAATCCCCATTCCTGCCGGAGCTCCAGGGGTGACCAATCCTATTAACCAGGCTGTAACAAAGGCTGCAGGCACGAAAAAGAGGAAATGCATTTTACTAAAATCAAGAAAACCCTGTTCACTTACAATGCAAATAAGGAAATAAAAGATAAATCCTGACAAGGTTAGAAATATAACTTGCTGTATAAAAGCTTTACCTAACAACTCATTAAAAAAAACAGATAAAAAGTAATAGAAAACGACTGTTGTTACTAAAAAAACAGGCAAAGATAATACTGTCGCTATTTCAGGAAGATTAAAATAAGCGGGGGCTGCAATTATCAGAAAAACTGCTCCACTTATTGCTAACAAACCAAGCTCCCAAACAGTGGACTTAGCAAGGGCTACTCCTGATACGCCATCTTTCAAACCTAATGCCTGACGGCCTGCCAAATGAAATATATTGCCGGGTATATATTTTCCAATTTGGGCTAGACCATAAGTTGAAATTGCCCACTTAAGCTTTTTCTCAGAACCAGACATTGCCAAAATGTTTTTCCAGGCGCATCCTAACAATAGACTACCAAGTCCATAAAGAACAACCAGTATCAACACAATGAAAACATGCTTCAAATTAAAAAACGACAAGCTTTCACTTGTAAGATAGCTATTCAAACGCAATGCTACAAAGATAATGCTCAGTATTGCAATAAGGCCACCAATAAAATTCAACGCTTTTGCGTAATTTTTTTTATTAGCACTTACACTTGTGCTATTGTTTACAGGTATTTTACCGTTCATCTCATCCACACCCTAATAAAATACCGAATCACTCTTTTTCATCATGTAATATCTTATTTGTCTTAACACGAATATCTTCTAATAATTTCCGGTTGGCGGATAACAAATCAGCCAAAAATGAGACTAATATCGTTTGGAATCCCATCATGATTAAAATGGCGGAAAGAATCAGCGACTGAATATGCCCTTCACCATCACGGAAAAAGTAAAAATATAAATATCTTATACTAATCAAAACCCCGACTGACATCAATAAAGAACCAATTGTTAAAAAGAATCTGAATGGTCTATAGATGACAAATATTCTTATAATAGTAAATATACTTCTTTGAATATATGAGGGAATACTTTTTACTAGCCTTGATGGGCGAAGGTCATCATTAACGTCAACAGGTACAGAGCAGATTGAAATATCTTTTTGTCCCGCCTGAATTATGGTTTCTAATGTGTAAGTATATTCGCTAAAAACGATCAATTTCTGTGCAGCGCTTCGGCTTATTGCTCGAAACCCACTAGGTGCGTCAGGAATATTTGTTTTACTTGCTCCCCTTACAACCCAACTACCCAATTTTTGCAGAAACTTTTTTGCAGGTGAAAAATGTTCAATGGTTGCTATTGGTCTGGCACCGATAACCATTTCAGCTTTTTTTTCAAGAATTGGAGTTACTAAATCAGGAATATTATCAGCATTGTATTGATTATCTGCATCAGTGTTAATTATTACATCAGCACCTAATTTTAGACAGTTATCTATACCCGTCATAAAAGCTACTGCTAATCCTTTATTACCCATATGTTGAACAATATGATCAACACCGCATTCCTTAGCGACTTCAACAGTATTGTCCGTACTGCCATCATCAATTATAAGCCATTCGACTTTATCAAACCCCTTGACATGACGGGGTAACGCTGCCAAAGCAATTGCTAAAGTTCCAGCCTCATTGAAACATGGCATTTGAATAATAAGTTTCACTTTTTAAATCCCGAGATAATTTAATTGAATAATAAAAGAAAACAAAAAATCCCAGCAAGCTGGGATTTTTTACTAAAGATAAATGATCAAACTAGCCATTCAGTATGGAACACACCGTCTTTATCAATACGCTTATAAGTGTGCGCACCAAAATAGTCGCGCTGCGCCTGAATCAGGTTGGCAGGCAGCACTTCTGAGCGATAGCTATCGTAGTATGCAATTGCCGCTGAGAAGGTTGGCGTTGGAATACCGTTCTGGATGGCATAAGAGACAACATCACGCAGCGCCTGCTGATATTCATCAGCGATGTTTTTGAAGTAGGGATCCAGCAACAGGTTTGCGATGTTAGCATCGGTCGCATAAGCATCAGTAATTTTCTGCAGGAACTGTGCACGGATGATGCAACCAGCACGGAAGATCTTCGCGATTTCACCGTAATGCAGATCCCAGTTGTTCTCTTCTGAAGCCGCACGCAGCTGAGAGAAGCCCTGAGCATAAGAAACGATCTTACCCAGATACAATGCACGGCGCACTTTCTCAATGAACTCAGCTTTGTCACCGGTGAAGGCTTGCGCCTGAGGGCCGCTCAGCACTTTAGAAGCTGCAACACGCTGTGACTTGAGTGAAGAGAGGTAACGAGCAAATACTGACTCAGTGATCAGAGAAAGTGGCTCGCCAAGGTCCAGGGAGCTCTGGCTGGTCCATTTACCAGTACCTTTGTTGGCTGCCTCATCCAGAATCACATCAACCAGGTATTTACCGTCTTCATCTTTTTTGGTGAAGATATCTTTGGTGATGTCGATCAGGTAGCTGCTCAGCTCACCGTTGTTCCAGTCAG
Source organism: gamma proteobacterium symbiont of Axiagastus rosmarus (assembly GCF_059730925.1). NCBI lineage: Bacteria > Pseudomonadati > Pseudomonadota > Gammaproteobacteria > gamma proteobacterium symbiont of Axiagastus rosmarus. Next base: position 1,607,015 of record NZ_AP035925.1, on the reverse strand, counting down.
TGAAGGTTTTAGCCAGCTCTTCATTATTCAGACCGAGTGCGCCTTTCAGTAAAGCATATGCTTCTGCAATCAGCTGCATATCGCCATACTCGATACCGTTGTGAACCATCTTCACATAGTGACCAGCACCGTCCGGACCGATGTAAGTAACGCAGGCTTCACCGTCTTCTGCACGCGCAGCAATTTTATCCAGAATTGGCGCTACCAGTTCATACGCTTCTTTCTGACCGCCAGGCATGATCGATGGGCCTTTCAGTGCGCCCTCTTCGCCGCCGGAGACACCGGTACCGATGAAGTTGAAGCCCTGATCAGACAGTTCTTTATTACGACGGATAGTGTCTTTATAGAAGGTGTTACCACCATCAATCAGAATGTCGCCCTTATCGAGGTGTGGCGTCAGTGAAGCGATGGTTTTATCTGTCGCTTCGCCTGCCTGTACCATCAGAAGGATGCGGCGGGGTTTTTCTAACGACTCGACAAATTCTTCCACGGAGTAATAAGGAGCAAGTTTTTTGCCCTGATTTTCAGCGATAACTTCATCAGTCTTTTCACGTGAACGGTTAAAGATTGAGACTGTGTAACCGCGGCTTTCGATGTTAAGAGCAAGGTTGCGCCCCATCACTGCCATACCTACAACGCCGATCTGTTGCTTGGACATTACATACTCCTGTCTGTGGTCTCGCTAGGTGTTACCAGTAACACCATTCAGTAAGTGACCAATATGTTAACTCATGAGAGGTGATAAGAGGTAATTATTGATGCTTTTTGAGAAATGCAGCGAGTGATAAAATTTACTTATTTAACAGAGACATATATAAACCTGCATAACTTTCAATCATCTTGTCCGCTGTAAAAAGTTTTTCGAATCGTTGTTGAGCAGCCTGGCCAAAGGTATGAGCCTTCTCTGGGTTGAACCAGATCTCATCCATAGCTTCGCGTAAAGCCCTGGGGTCTGAAGGCGGGACAACCAGACCGGTAAGACCGTCAATATTGATGAAAGTAGTACCGGTTCCAATTTCGCTTGAAATCAGTGGTTTTGAGTACAAAGCCCCTTCAAGCAAAGAAATACCAAAAGCTTCTGAACGAAGATGTGAAGGAAAAACTAAGCAAGTGCAAAGCTGTAATAACGCAGATTTATCGTCATCCTGTAATGCACCAAGGAAATGAATATTGTCGATACCCAACGATTGGGCTTGCGCTTTCAGTTCAGATTCGATGGGTCCCGCACCAACAATGACAACAGGATAATCACTACCAGCGACAGCATCGATGAGTATGTGAAGCCCTTTATAGTAACGAAAAGTCCCAATGAAAAGAAAAAAGCCGTTAGGGAATCGCTGGGACCACTTTTCTAATACCTGGGGATCATTGTTTTGATAAAAACTTTCATTCAGACCATAGGGAATGACCTTAACTTTATCTTTAAATTTTTGCAGAATCGGGCTACTTTCGACATAATTTGGTGATGCAGCAACAATGCAATCTACACTGGAAAGGAACCTATTCATCAATGGTGTATAAAGTTTTAGCAAAGCCTTTTGTTTAACAATATCGGAATGATAGCTTACGATCGATGGCTTTTTTGTAAAATTTGAGAAATGCAGGACATCCATAAACGGATAGGGAAAATGATAATGAATAATGTCTGCCTGTGTTGCTAGCTTTTTAAACTCAGCAATAGCAGTAAATGAAATTGGCGTAGAAGCATACTCAAATAATGTTTTAACACGATGAATAGTATGATGATCCAACATTGAAATAGCATCATCAAAATCAGGACTATGCGTAAAAACCGTTGATTGGATATTTTCTTTCACACCGCCTTCAGCGAGCTGATAAATAACTTGCTCAATCCCACCAAAAGTATCCGGGTAATATGTTTTATAGCAGTGAAGGACTTTTATCATATTAATTTAGAAACCTGATCATACGCTTCTATCGTTTTATCGGCACAGAATGACCACGAATAATTTTGGGCTTGACTAAGACCAACCTGGATCATTTTCTGTTTCAACTCCTCATCATTAATCATCATTTTCAGATAATGCGTGAGCGATTCTATGTCTTCCGGTTCATGCATTAGCGCGGCATCTCCAACAACTTCAGGTAATGACGTTGCATTTGAACAAATAACGGGAGTGCCAGATGACATAGCCTCCAAAACTGGTAATCCAAACCCTTCATAAATCGAAGGAAAGAGGAAACTGTTAGCAGCACTAAAGAGCATGGGTAAATCGTTACCTGGCACAAAGCCTAAATATTTCAACCAGCCTTCCCGCTCGCCTTTATCAAAAAGACGAAAGAGCTCTTCATTTTCCCAGCCTTTATATCCGCTAATAACGAGCGGGAAATTGTTCTTCTCTTGTAATGACAAGCGATCATATGCACGTAGAAGCGTTAAAATATTTTTTCTGGGTTCGATTGTACCAGTATAAAGAAAGAAGCGACGCCATTTTAAATGATACTTATCCAATACTGCGTGAACATCCTCTTGAGTTCGCGAATGAAATTGGTGATTACACGCCAATGGTGCAACTGAAATTTTCTTCTCATCCAGCGAAAAAAATTCCATCAACTCATTTTTTGTATAATACGAATCCGTTATCAATACCGAAGCACGCTTTACAGTGTTACGCAACTCTTTCTGCATGAGATGTACTCTCCCAGCAGGATGGAACTGTGGCCAATGAAATACTGACAGATCGTGAAAAGTCGCAACGCAATTTTTAACACGCGGAGGGAGATAATAATTAGGACTATGGTAAATGTATTCTTTGAATTTTTTAAGTGCCCGGGACTTTAAATGAGGAAAAACAAGGCGATAAACTTCACTAACTATTTTGCTTTTTTGTAACTCTCGCTTAAGCGACTGAACGGATTGCGAAGATTCACTTGCAACCGCCAATGAATCTCTTATTCTTGTTCCATGCAAAAAAGTAAGTGAAAGTTTATCTTCCCGTTGCTGAAGTTGTTTCGCCAGTTCAAAAGCATAACGCCCGATACCCGTTAAAGGGTATTTTATGCAATCCGTCGAGAAAACAACCTCTAGCTTTTTGTTTCCAGCATCCATTTCAGAGTTTCCCTAAGTGGTACTTTTTGCATTTCATGGCCAATCAGACTATTCAGCAACGAAATATCACCGCACAACTCTTTGATTTCATTTGGTCTAACAAATCCAGGATTTACCTCAATGGTTATGGAGTGACCGGTAATATCTTCACAAAGGCTAATAACATCTCTAAGTGAATGCATCTCTCCAGTAGCAACATTGACCACTTCCCCAAAAGCTTTACACTTTAGTAATTCAGCATAGCATTTTACTAAATCTCGTACATCTGAGAAGTCACGCCATACATCTATATTACCAAGTTCAATAACGTCTTTGCGTTCGCGGAAATGTTTGACAATTTTAGGAATTAAAAAATTCTCAGCTTGCCCTACTCCCGTATAGTTAAAAGGACGGGTAATAATTAATGGCAACTTATCTTTAAACAGGTTAGCCATGTATTCCATAGCAAGTTTGCTAACGGCATAATCATTGGCAGGATTCGGAAGCGTTGATTCATCAAGCTTACCAGCAATATTATTTCCATAAACGTTTGCGCTACTTGCCACTAATACGGCTTCGGGCTTTTTCTTTGTTTCTGTTAACGCAGATAGCAAGTTGCGCGTGCCGGAAAGGTTGACATCATAGAATGCGTTCGGATTTGAGTGACCAACAAAAGCAATTGCTGCCAAATGAACGACCACATCGGGACTTATACAATCTACTGCGTTTTTAACTTGAATATTATCTGTGAGATCTACTTGAAAATAGTTATCGATATTATCCGAGGAAGCTGAACCCAGGCCATAAACATCATATCCAGCAGCGGAAAGTTCCGCTGCCATATAATGGCCGGTAAAGCCCTTGATCCCGGTGATCAATGCTTTTTTGCCATTAGTCATATTAGAAAGAGAATCCTTGTTCGTTACGGCGAAGGTCTTCTTTAACCATCATAGCACATAACTCTTCAAGAGTAGTTTTAGGTTCCCATCCAAGAATATCCTTAGCACGCTGGGGATTACCGATCAGTAATTCAACTTCGGCTGGACGGTAGAATTTCGGATTCACTTTTACAACAACTTTATTTGTTGCCACGTCAATTGCCACTTCCTGTTCGTCTTTACCTTCGAAACGTAATTCAATACCAGCAGCTTTAAATGCCATCGATACGAAGTCACGTACAGTTTCTGTTCGGTTGGTAGCAAGTACAAAGGTATCCGGTTCATCTGCCTGAAGCATCAACCACATTCCTTCTACATACTCTTTAGCAAAGCCCCAGTCGCGTTTCGCATCAAGGTTGCCCAGTTCAAGTACATCAAGCTTACCAAGTTTGATTTTTGCAACTGAATCAGTGATTTTGCGAGTAACAAATTCCTGACCACGCAGCGGGGATTCATGGTTAAACAAAATTCCGCTTGAAGCAAAAATGTTATAGCTTTCACGGTAGTTAATCGTCATCCAGTGCGCATACAACTTAGCCACGCCATATGGGCTTCTTGGATAGAATGGTGTGTCTTCTTTTTGAGGGATAGCCTGAACTTTCCCAAACATTTCGGACGTAGAAGCCTGATAGAACCGAATTGATGGATTAACAATTCGGATGGCTTCAAGCAAATTTACAGGGCCTACACCTGTTATTTCGGCAGTCGTCAATGGTTGTTCGAATGAGACACCAACAAAGCTCTGAGCCGCTAAGTTGTAAACTTCAGTTGCACCGCTAGTTTGAAGAAGGCGAATACTTGCTGATAGATCAGTCAAATCATATTCGATCAGATGCAAGCTTGGGTTGTTTTTAATTCCCAACTCTTCAATACGCCAGAAGTTCACGGAGCTAGTACGACGATATGTGCCATAAACTGTATAATTTTTCTGTAAGAGAAGCTCTGCAAGATAAGCACCATCTTGTCCAGTGATACCAGTTACGATTGCAACCTTGTTACTCATAAGAAATTCCACTTTTTTGGTTAAACATAAATACAGTTTTACTTTACTAATATAGATTCAGCGGTATCAGACCATTTGGTCGAACTATATTCTTTACTGATTCTTAACTCTTTCTGCCTTATAACATCCGGATTTTCAATAAGATACTTAATATTATTTGACCATGCGGGCACATCCCAGGGATCCACATAATCGAGCAAATCCCCAGCGATTTCTGGGATAGATGCTGCTGAAGAAGCCAGGCAGTATTTTCCAAACGCTAAACTCTCAGCAACAGGCAATCCCCAACCTTCATATAATGACGGATAAACTGTAAACCAACAATTTTTATAGAGCAGTGTTAATTCTGGATCGGAAACATTATTCAATTGAATAATATTACCTTTCACCCTTGGATCCAGATTCAAATCGGTAATAAAATCATTCATACCCCAACCTGGCATGCCAACAAATACAAGTAATGGCAGATCATGGACCTTGCTATCCACTAGTCTTGTATAGGCTTTATATAATACCTCATGATTCTTTCTTCTTTCAATCGTAGAAACAAATAATAAATATTTTTTGCCCAATAAAAATTGTACTTCATTAGAGATTTCTGGTTGCGTATCAACTTCACTAATTTCACAACCTAACTTAACGATAGTTAACTTTGGGATAGGCGTTCCAAGTTGCTCTAACAATTCTTTCAAATCATCCCTGGAGCATTTAGAAATACAAAATATTTCATCGGCACACCAGGCAACATCGGAAAAATAATGTGAAAATTTTCCAGCAACGTCCCCCACACAAAGATGAGGTAATTTTACAGGAATCACATCGTAACAGAAAAGCTTAACTTTAAGATTAAGTTCTTTTTTTAATCTATATAAATACTGAAAATCTTTTTGATCCCAATCCAGTCCCATTGATATGTATTCATCACCTTGGCTAAAAGGTGAATTCACATTATCAGAAGCCCTATGTCCAAGCTGCTGAACGTTTACGGGAGTTGCATTAGGTTTTAACAACTGCTGTAAAGCTAACTTTGCATATCTTAAGGAAGCTAACAAACTACTAGCCGCAATACGCCGTGGCAGAAGATAGTTTAAAACTCTTCTCTGTAAGCTCGTTGGTAACTTACGAATTAAATTAAGAATGAAACTTTTGAATTTTGCTTTATAATTAATCGTTGACGGTCCCGGCTGAGCAATTAAAGTTTCTTTCTTTTTAATATGTCCATTTATCCGCTTGATTGTTTCTTCGACAACTCCTTTCTCTACCTCATAATAACCTTTTGATGGATTATATGCGCAGAATTTAACAGAGGCTGATGAATTCATCTTTAAGGCATACGTGGCGCATTCAACTTCTGTTCTGACAATACCAACAGCAGATCTATGCCATCCTAAAATTGTTGTGACATCAATCCAAGTATTATGCATTTAGACTAGCCTCATATTCTTTTTCCACCTCGAGAATCAAACTATCCAATGTTTTGTCCCATGTTAACTTTTCTAAGCTGGAAAGCTCTTTGGAATCTAAAATTGGTGAAATTCTTGTCAAAACTTGCCTGGTTGCTGAAAAGAATTCTTCAGGATTATTAATAATATTGATACGAGAGCTATCACAAAATTCTTCGAAACCTCTAAAAGCTGATAGAGTGCCTATTACTGGCTTGCCTGAGTAAAGAGCTTCAGCGGTTTTGAGATTTGAACCACCACCATGTTCAATAGGTAAAAAATATGCATGTGCTCTATTCTTAACTTCCGCTAAGTCATCATCATCTAACACATACAAAAACTCTAGACGGCTGATATTAATGCTAGCCCATTTCGATTTTAAAACTTCTTTATAAATATGTTCACAAACACTACCAGCAATAACAAGCTTACTATCAGGCGGAATACAAGCTAAACTCTCCCCAATAATTTTATTAAAACTGGTAAAGTTAGGTGGATGAGCACTGGCAACATAGAGCATCCATGGGGATTTAGGTAATTTACTTTCCCATTTACTGGTCAAAGTATCCGTTTTCCATGGTTCAATACCATTTGCTGCTAACGTAATGGATTCACGGCCCCAACCTTGCATAGACTTAACATCATTTTTTGTCACCGCAGCTACTACATCTGCTTCATGTACGGCTCTCATTTCCAGATGCTTGATGTCTTCAATTACATCGTCTCGGTCTGCAATATTATATTGTTCTAATATATCATTCTTTAATAAAAACTCTATATTTTGAGAACCAAAAACTACGATCGAGTTTTTATATTTTGGAATGCTCTTTATTTTTTCGACCAGATTCCAGAGCCAACATTGTTCAACGTGAATTACGTCAATTTCTGTCGGGAGGTTAGCTAAAATTTTACTGAACCCTCCTTCATCTGAAGTAGCATATGCGCCAGTTAAAAGATCATTAATTAGTGGAACGTGTCGTCCCTTGTAAGATCTAAATAAGGAATCAACAGGAAATGGGATATCATAGGGACCAAGTTCGTCACCCAAAAAACTTTCTTCCTCATATACTGCGATGGACCTAGTCTTCCAACCATTTCGCTCGAACTTCTTGACTAACTGGCTAAGTCTGATCTGACCGCCATGTCTTGGTTTGGCAAATGGATAAGTGCTCAAAAAAAGGATGTTTTTCATTATATTTATTTCCTTCTTAAAAATGCTGAAACACGTCTAAAAGGAGATGTTAGCTTCCATGAGTGGCTGCTGTAAACTTCACTCAATTTATTTTTCAAGATCATATTTTCATCCAAAAAAATACGCAACTCTTCATTCTTGTCTATTAAAAGCTCATTCAGAGAGCTAACCTCGTCATTCATTACTTGAAGATTATCTTGAAGCTCCGCGATAACTTCTTTATTCAAATGTTCAGCATAAGTAATAAATTCGTCAAAAACATTAGGTGGATTTTTAAAATTAGGAAGTAATTCCTCATGCTCTTTGCTAATATAAAATCTATTCAAACCATCAAAGTATGAAAATATATAATCGTTAGCAAGCAATATCTCTTCCCAACTAGTATGACTTTCATTTTGTGAGTTTGGTGCTGTCGATTCAATAACAAGAATCCAGGGTCGATACTTTGACCAATCGTTACTCATTACGACTTGCTCTTCAACTCCTTCAACATCAATTTTTAGAAAATGTATATCAGTAATATTAGCTGGCAACGATTCTTCGATTGTTTGTTTAAGAGTTTTTACTGGCGTTTTTCTCCAAACGCCCTTAAATCCATTTAACTCATGTTGCTCGACAACACTTTTATCCAGTGTCGCCCACCCTCTAATATCAGATTCCCAAATATCTAATTCGCTTGTGCAATTTGATATAGCACAGTTCAGATTTATATCTCGTTCTCTATTTTCAACTAATGCATCGTAATGTTTTTTGAGTGGTTCTATATTTATCCCACTCCATCCATTTAGGTAAAAAAGATTGGTAACAGAATCGATTAGCGGGTCATTAGCACCAATATCAATATAGAATCCATTAGTTATATCTTTTAAAGAACGCCACAACATCACGTCTTCAAAGTTTTGAGCGAAACTTACTATCGGCATTTCAATTTATCTCTATATCTGGATCAATCCATGCGCATCCGGCAAAGTGTGGTTTATTAATGTTAATGATGTTAAAAACCATCGCCAAGTCTCGCCACTCGTAATTGTTAACTAAGTGAGTATCCGTACTGACTAATGCTGTTTGAATTGAGTAGCTACCAGGACCTAAGTTAGCGTTAAATCTAATGTTAAACACATACTCTGACCCTTTTCTAGCCTCAATTATGGCTTGTTTTTTTAAGTCAGTATTGGTTCCGTATATTACTTGTCCCAGTCTGTCTTTAATACCGTAACCCAACACAAGTCTCGGCAGATTTTCATTAACAACCACTGTTATTTTGAGTGTAACAGCTTCACCTACATCGATAAATTCAATGCTGTCTCCTTTCTGATTTAATATCCGAATATCTTTGACGGTTGCTTCTCCACTGCCCGATACAGTTTGGATACTACCATCAGCAAGCTCAACTTGTTCTATTTTCTGATTCTGTTTATCAGCCAACAGAGCATTATAGTAATCCATTACAGACTCAGGATCCCCTTCCATCTCCAGCTTGCCCCTGTTTAACAAGATGGCTTTATCACAAATACTCTGGATGGATTGTTTATCATGCGAAACTATAAGGAGAGTCGTGCCTGCACGACTGAATTCTCTGATTCTATTGAAGCTTTTATGCTGAAAATAAGCATCACCAACAGAGAGTGCTTCATCAACAATAAGAATATCTGGTCTAACAGCTGTAGCGACTGAAAAAGCTAGTCTCATTTGCATCCCGCTCGAATACACTCGAACAGGCTGATCTATATATGCTCCGATCTCTGCAAACTCCTCTATCCCCGGCATCAGCTGATAAATTTCTTCAAGACTAAATCCTAAAAGCTGTCCAGACATAATTACATTTTGTCTACCTGTAAAATCTGGATGGAATCCCATCCCTAATTCCAGCATAGCTGCAACCCTACCTTCTAAACTAATTTTTCCAGTAGTTGGTTGCGTGGTACCAGTAATCATTTTTAGAAGTGTGCTTTTACCTGCGCCGTTAATCCCTATAATACCCAGCGCTTCTCCAGGATGGACCTCGAAGGAAATATTTTCTAATACCCATTTTAGCTTATGGCGTTTTCTTTTACCTGGTAGAAACCATTCCGCTAAACGACTCCACCTTGTGGGATACTGCTTATATGCTTTTCCAACATTATTAACTGTTATCTTACCCATTACAATTCATCCACCATTTCACCGGAATGCTTGCGAAACAACTTCAAGCCAATTACGCATAGAATAATCCCGATAAATAACGTAGGTATTAACTGGTGCAGTTGAGGCGATTCGCTTTTGACTAGAATATTCTGCGCTGCAGTAATTACTCCATACATGGGATTGTATGATAGGTATTGCTGAGCCTTAGCAGGCAATATGTCTGCAGGATATATGATCGGAGTTAGCCAGAACCAAAACTGGAGAGCTATTCCGAAAAATTGCCCAACATCTCGAAAAAAAACATTCAATACACCTAATGTGATACCCAAGCCAATTGCAAAGACCATTAATACTAAAAGCACTGGAATTAAGTAAAAATAACTTAACCCCGGAAAGTTGCCAGAAACCAACAAAAATAGTGTAAATAAGCTAAAAACTATTGAGAAGTTTAATAAAGCATTACATATAATTGTCACTGGCAAACATAAGCGCGGAAAGCTAATTTTTTTAAGTAGATTAGCATATTCAAGGAATACATTCTGACCTCTACCAACGACTTCAGCGAAAAGCCCCCAAGTCAAAATACCGGAGCAAAGGTAAATGCTATAGCCAAAGCTATTAGTAACTCCAGGCATCCTCGAATGCATCACTTGAGAAAATATAACTGTGTAAACCACTATCATGGATAGTGGGTTAAGTATATTCCACAGCGCACCTAATAGTGAGTTTTGATATTTCGCTTGAAATTCTCGCTTAACATTACCTAAAACGAACCCACGATAACCCCATAAGGATTTAAAAAGAGATAGATTCATTCCTGCGCCTTAATTAAATAAGAGATAGCCTCAAGCTTTTCTTTCACTAAACCATCATTTGATCTTGATTCAACGTTCAATCTTAGTAATGGCTCAGTATTTGATGTTCTAACATTGAATCTCCAATCAGTAAATTCAAAGCTCAAGCCATCAATAGTATCTGATTTAAAAGCATCCAGTCCAAATTCACTTTTTAAATTTTCAAGGATTTTTTTTGCATCATTAACTTTATAGTTAATCTCGCCACTGCACGGAAATGCTTTCATACGTTCCGCAACCAGTTCAGACAGCGTCATTCCTTTCACCGCCAGCAACTCTGCTACCAGCAGCCACGGAATCATTCCGCTATCGCAATAAGCAAAATCACGGAAGTAATGATGTGCGCTCATTTCGCCGCCGTACACAGCATCTTCTTCACGCATGCGCTCTTTAATAAACGCATGACCTGTTTTAGACATAACAGGTATGCCACCCGCTTTAGTGACGACGTCGATGGTGTTCCAGGTCAAACGGGGATCGTGAATGATCTTCGCGCCAGGCTCTTTTTTGAGGAACGCTTCGGCCAGCAGGCCAACAATGTAATAACCTTCGATGAACTCTGCATTCTCGTCAAACAGGAAGCAGCGATCAAAGTCGCCATCAAATGCGATGCCCATGTCGGCTTTGTTCGCTTTCACCGCATCGGAGGTATCTTTCCGGCACTCTGGCAGTAAGGGATTAGGAATACCATTCGGGAAGTTGCCATTCGCTTCATGGTGAACTTTAACGAAGGTGACCGGTGCATTCGCCTGCCGGAAGCGCTTTTCGATCTCATCGATAACATGACCGGCAGCGCCATTACCCGAGTTGATGACCAGCGTCATGGCTTTGGTGAAATTTGCCAGATCAATGTAGCCCATCAGGTGATCGACATAGGCATCCAATACCGAAATCTGTTTATAGCTGCCACGCTTCGCTGCATCGACCGGCGCAAAATCGTTAGCTTCAGCCAGACGCTGAACATCACGTAAGCCTGTATCGCCACTGATAGGACGGGAACCTTCACGCACCAGCTTCATGCCGTTATAGTTCATCGGATTATGGCTTGCCGTCACTTCGATGCCACCATCAATGCCTAAATGGAAGGTGGCGAAATAAATCTCTTCCGTGCCGCTTAAGCCGATATCAAGTACATTGGTACCCGCATCCATTAAACCATTGGCCAGGGCCATTTTCAGGCTTTCGCTGGTCAGCCGAACATCGCCGCCCACAACAATCGTTTCCGGCTTTAAAAATTCGCCATAAGCGCGACCAATACGATATGCAATTTCTTCATTTAATTCCGCGCCAAGCTCACCGCGAATGTCATAAGCTTTAAAACAGGTCAATGCTGCCATGATCTCGTCTGTCCTTACTTACTTGCAAATTGTTCTTTAATCAGAATTAAATCGTCATCGCCCAGATAGGAGCCTGACTGAATTTCCAGCAGCTCTAACGGAATCTTGCCTGGATTTTCTAACGTGTGCTGATGGCCAATCGGAATAAAGGTCGATTGGTTTTCCGTCAACAATAAGGTTTTATCCTGAATAGTCACTTTGGCAGTGCCGGATAAGATCACCCAGTGTTCAGTTCGGTGATAATGCATCTGTAATTCGAAACGTTCACCCGGTTTAACGGTGATACGATTTACATTAAAACGGCCGGTATTGACCACCAGATCGCAGCGTCCCCATGGCCAGTAAGTTTCACGATGACGACGATATTCCGTACGGCATTCGCTCTTCAGGAACTCCACCACGCGTTTGACGTCCTGAACCTGATCTTTGCGCGCCACCAGCACGGCATCTTTGGTGTTAACAATCACCAGATTTTCCACGCCGATAGCTGCCACTAACTGATCTTCGCTGTTGATGTAGCAATTTTTAGTGTTGTGCAGGAAGGTATCGCCTTTCAGCGAGTTACCGGCTGCATCTTTTTCATTCACTTCCCACAGCGCGGACCAGGATCCGACATCGCTCCAGCCCGCATCCAGCGGCACCACGACGGCTGCGTCCGTTTGCTCCATCACGGCATAATCAACTGACTCATCCGGGCAGGCAATGAAATCGTCTTTATCAATGCTGATGAAGTCGTTACCTTCTGCCACGTTCGCCATGGCACGGCGGCAGGCATCCAGGATATCTGGACGGAATTTTTCCAGTTCCTGCAGATAACGTTTGGCGCGGAACATAAACATCCCGCTGTTCCAGTAATATTCACCGGAAGCCAGATAATCCTGAGCCGTTTTCAGGTTAGGCTTTTCCACAAAACGCTGCACGCTAAACGGCGCATGTTCATCACCCGCCAGCTGCTCACCGCGATGAATATAGCCGTAACCGGTTTCAGGTCCGGTGGGCACGATGCCGAAGGTGACCAGATGCCCCTGCTTGGCATATTTCGTTGCGGTGGTGATGGCCTGGTGGAATGCCGCGCGGTTCTCAATGACATGGTCGGCGGCTAACACTAACAGCACCGGATCATCGCCTTGCTCAATCGCGTTAATCGCTGCCAGAGCAATCGCTGGCGCCGTGTTGCGACCAACCGGCTCAAGAATGATGTTATGGGAAAGTTTGTTGATCTGACGAAGTTGTTCAGCGACGAGGAAACGGTGCTCTTCGTTGCAGATGACCAGTGGAGCTCGCGCTTCAACACCGGTCAGGCGGTTGACAGTCTCCTGCAGCATCGAGTGCTGTCCATGCAAGCTGATGAACTGTTTTGGATACAATTCACGTGAAAGGGGCCACAAACGACTGCCGGTTCCTCCGGCCATGATTACGGGAAGTAACATTCCACAACCTCTAATGTGTCTTTTAGACTGCTCTATCATTTCCAGCGGGACAATTTTTCAGCAAAACAAAAAATAGCCACGCTACCGCCCTTGGCTTGCAGCAACCAATATGCTGTGTAACAAGTCAATCCTGTGCTTTCCGTCTCGGCTAATTATGGTCAATATTGCAGCATCAACCGCTTTGTCTGAGACCATCGCAAATAATACATTTTGTGCTGCCGAATTAACATGGTTATTGTCCGATGCCAGCGCGACGAATCTTAATTTTCTTTCACCGGTGCGTTTATCGCCAAGCTACTGAGCCGGAAAGAATATAGCTGGCGATTCGCAGAATGAAAGGCTGTAACGAGGTTTCACTAAATCAATATGATGAGCTGTGACGTTGATGCATTAGTCTGGTGCTGATTAGGATTTTTCTGCATCCCGCAAATGAATGCCTGACCAAAAAAACATCAAAGTAAATTATTTGCCCATAAAAAAACCCGGCATATGCCGGGTTTTTACTCATTACCTGCTTAATCACTTAAACCCATTCGGGTTCTTCGACTGCCAGTTCCAGGTATCGCGCATCATCGCATCGATACCGCGCGTGACGCGCCAGTCGAGCTCTTTGTTGGCCAGGCTGGCATCCGCCCAGAACGCTGGCAGATCGCCGTCGCGGCGCGGTTTGAACTCGAACGGAATCTGTTTACCGGATGCCTGCTCAAACGCCTTGATCATCTCCAGCACTGAGAAGCCTTTGCCGCCGCCGAGGTTGTAAGCTTTGTAGCCTTCAACTTTTGGCAGGTGATCCAGCGCTTTCAGATGCCCTTCCGCCAGGTCGACGACGTGAATGTAGTCGCGCTGGCAGGTGCCATCTGGCGTCGCATAGTCATCGCCAAATACGCCCAGCTTCTCCAGACGCCCAATCGCCACCTGCGCAATGTACGGCAGCAGGTTGTTCGGAATACCGGTTGGGTCTTCGCCAATCTCTCCGGATTCATGCGCGCCGACCGGGTTGAAGTAGCGCAGCGCGATGGCTTTGAAGTTCGGCTCGGCTTTGGCGAAGTCGCGCATCACGAACTCAATCATCAGCTTGGAGGTGCCGTACGGACTGGTGGTGCCACCAATCGGCGTCGTTTCAACGTACGGAACCGGTGCGTCAGCGCCATATACGGTGGCGGATGAGCTGAAGATAAAGTTCCACACGCCAGCGGCGCGCATCTCTTCCAGCAGCACCACGGTCCCGGCGACATTGTTTTCGTAATATTCCAGCGGCATGCGCGTGGATTCGCCTACCGCTTTCAGCGCGGCGAAGTGGATGACGGCTGAGATGTCATTGCTGGCAAACAGATCGCGCAGGCAGGCGCGGTCGCGGATATCGCCTTCAACGAAGACCGCTTTCTTACCAGCCAGCTTCTCAACGCGATTGATTGCTTCGCGCGAGGCATTGCAAAGGTTATCCAGGACTACAACGTCGTCGCCGCGCTCTAACAGCGCCAGCACCGTATGGGAGCCGATGTACCCTGCTCCGCCCGTTACCAAAATAGCCATGTGTACTCCTTTAAAACCGCGCAACCTGCGCGGCGGGGAAAGAGATTATTTTGCCAGAATTTTTTGGATTGCTTCGCGGAAATCGCGGCCCTGGGTGTTGTTGCGCAGACCGTAAGAGACGAAGGCCTGCATGTAGCCGAGTTTACGACCGCAGTCGAAGCTGGTGCCGGTCAGCAGCTGGGCATCAACCGGTTTTTTCTGGCTCAGGGAGGCGATGGCATCGGTCAGCTGGATACGGCCCCAGGCACCTGGCTCCGTGCGCTCCAGTTCACCCCAGATATCCGCAGAAAGCACGTAACGGCCCACGGCGGTCAGGTCTGAGTTCAGCTCGGACGGATGCTCAGGTTTTTCCACGAAGTTGGTGATGGTGCTGATATCGCCCGGGTTATCCAGCGGCTGCTCGGTGGTCAGCACACCATATTCAGACAGGTCTTCGCCCGGCATGTGTTTCGCCAGAACCTGGCTGCGGCCGGTCTCTTCGAAGCGTGCCACCATCGCGGCAAGGTTGTAACGCAGGTGGTCAGCGGTGGAGTCATCCAGCAGCACGTCTGGCAGTACCACCACAAATGGGTTGTCGCCAATCATCGGACGGGCACACAGTACTGAGTGGCCAAGACCCAGCGGGTTCGCCTGACGCACGTTCATGATAGTCACGCCCGGCGGGCAGATTGACTGCACTTCGCTCAGCAGTTGGCGCTTCACGCGCGCTTCAAGCAGCGCTTCCAGCTCGTAGGTGGTATCGAAGTGGTTTTCCACTGCATTTTTGGAAGCATGGGTGACCAGCACAATCTCCTTGATGCCCGCCGCCACGCACTCGTCGACAATGTACTGAATCATTGGTTTATCGACGATAGGCAGCATCTCTTTCGGAATGGCTTTAGTCGCAGGGAGCATATGCATACCGAGACCCGCAACCGGGATTACTGCTTTAAGCTTGGTCATATTTATTCCATTTCATGAAGTGAATACGTGGGTCGATTATGCAGGATCGGCCGGTTGAGCAAGTATAATCTTTATCTGAAAAACCGGCACTAACTCTCTGTCAACACATAAAAAATCGTCAAAAAGTCCATCTGCCATCCGGTAATCAGGCGGGAAAAAAAAGCGGCTAAATGGCTGAAAAACAGTGGAAGGCAGAGTGCTGAGCAATGACCTGTGAGGCCAGTGATTGTTGAGCGTTTAGACCGGCGTTGCGGAAACATCATTGGGGCGAAGATGGAAGCGTATTTTTGAAAGGTCGCCATGAATGGCGCCCCTTATATCCCGATCATTCTCCTCCGGGTATGATGATCCCCGACTGATCATCGGGAAGTTGCTGGTGAGATGGGGGCGCCCCCTGGGCATAAAGCCTGCTTCGTAGATTCATCCCCGGCAACTTAACTCCCGCCTTCAAGACCGGACGGTATCCTGTGCCCCGAGCACGCATCCATAAGGATGGTCATGGCGGTTTCCCTGTGCTGTTAAGGAGAATCTATGCAAACCCGTATGCCTGTCGGCATTGATGTTGCCTCCGGAAAGTTTGATGTGGCCGTCTGGAAAGGCGACACGTCTTACAAAACCAAAGTCTTTCCCAACACCCCTAAGGGCTTTATCGCCCTGAAAAAATGGCTGGAGCCGTTCGGCTGCTGCCATATCTGCATGGAGGCTACCGGCGCGTACAGTGAGCCGCTGGCCACCTTCCTGCACGACGAAGGCTATGATGTCAGCGTGGAAAATCCCGCGCGCATCAGGCGCTTCGGACAGGCGGAGCTGAGCCGTAACAAGACGGATAAAGACGATGCGCGCATGATAGCGCGCTACTGTAAACTGCACGGCCCGTCGCTGTGGCAGCCGGCGCCGCTGAATGAACGCAGGCTGAAGGCGCTGGTGAAGCGCCTGACGAATCTTCAGGAAATGCGGCAGATGGAAGAGAACCGGCTGGAGGTCTCGGATGCGGTGGTGCAGCCCTCAATCCGCGTGGTCATTGCGGCGCTGGATGCGCAGATAGACGAAACGAAGCGGGCAATAAACGACCATATCGACAATGATCCGGGCCTTAAAAAGAACAGGGAACTGCTGGAGTCCATCCCGGGCATCGCGGGCGTGCTGAGCAGCACGATGCTGGCGTATCTGGGGGACATGTCGAGGTTCAGCAGCAGCAAGGCGCTTGTGGCGTGGGTGGGTCTGAATCCGATGCGGCAGGAGTCCGGTGAGTGGAAGGGCAAAAGCAGGATATCGAAGATGGGCAACAGCGCGATGCGCAAGGCCCTGTACATGCCTGCGATAGTGGCGATGAAGTGGAATCCGGCGGTGAGTGCGCTGAAGAAACGGCTGGATGCGGGTAAGAAAACGGGAAAAGTCGTGGTGTGCGCGGCGATGAAGAAGCTGCTGCAGCTGGCTTATGGCGTGCTGAAATCGGGTCGTCCGTTCGATGCCGAAATATGTCTTGCCAGGTAACCGGCAAGACGGTATCTACGGGATCACAGCAGGTTTTTGTAGGGTGCGCATTGATGCGCACCGGCAGCTGCACGTCATTCACCGTCCACATCTGATTTTGAAAGGTCGCCATGAATGGCGCCCCTACAGGATCACAGCATGTTTTTGTAGGGTGCGCATTTGATGCGCACCGGCAGCTGCACGTCAGTCACCTATCACATCTGATTTTAAAGGTCGCCATGAATGGCGCCCCTGCGAGATCACAGCAGGTATTTGTAGGGTGCGCATTGATGCGCACCGGCAGCTGCACGTCAGTCACCAATCACATCTGATTTTAAAGGTCGCCATGAATGGCGCCCCTACGGGATCACGGCAGGTTTTTGTAGGGTGCGCATTAATGCGCACCGGCAGCTACACCTCAGTCACCGATCACATCTGATGATGCCGGGCGGTCGCCGTTGCCAACGACCACTCCCGTCATTACCGCTTACAGCCAGCCCTCAAACCACTCGGGCATTACGAACAGGTTGAAATGATTCACCAGCAGCATCAGGCCGACAAACACCACCGACACCGACACCCATTGGCGCGCATACGGCATAAAGCGGATGCCAATCACCGGTTTGATGAAGAACGGATGCGCGAAGGCGGAGATCAGCACCTGTGAAATCGACAGCGTCAGCGCCACGTAAATCACGTTCGGCCAGATCCACGTGGTCGCCAGCACCACCACCACCACCAGGCTGGCGACGATATTCCAGTAGAACTCGACGTTGGTGCGTCCGTTCGCCTGGGAGATCGCGCCGGTCAGACCGCCCATCGGGCGCAGCATACCGAACAGCAGCATCAGCGGGATCAGGTGATACACCTGCTCGTGCGAAGCGCCATATAGCACACGCACAATCACCGGAGACAGAATACCAATCGCCAGGTACATCGCGCTGCTGAACAGCATGATGACGAAGGTGCCCTTAAGGAACAGTTTTTTCAGCTGCTCGGGATCGTGCTGCTTCTCGGCGAAGCGCGGCAGCGCCAGGCGGTTAATCACCGGCGACACCAGCTTCAGCGGCTGCAGAATCAGCTCTTTCGCCAGTGAGTAAATTCCCAGCATCTCGGCACCCATCACTTTACCGACGATCAGCGCATCGGCCTGAGTACGCAGCTGGTTAATGGTCTGCGAACCCAACTGATAGATACCGTAACGCACCGCGCTGACAAAGGTTTTGCCGTCGAACTCCCACGTTGGCCGCCACGACTTCTCGCCAAAGTAGATCATGCAGAGAATGCGCGTGAAGGCGTTGATGAACAGCCCGAGAATCGCCGCCGCTACCGTCAGGGAGGTGAAATAGAGCATCGCCACCGTACACAGGAAGGCAAACAGCTTGGTGCCCATCTCAATCTTCGCCAGCGTCACCATGCGTTTGGTTTTGACATAGTGCGCCTGATACTGCGACAGGTGGCCGAGCACGAGGAAGTTGAGGCTGGTGAGCATAATCAGCGCCGTCAGCTCCGGCAGATGGTAGAACCACGCCACCGGCCAGGCGATGGCCAGCATGATCAGACCGGTACAGAAGCTCAGCGAGACGTTAACCCAGTAAATGGTGCTCTGCTCACGACGTGTAATCTCCTGACGATGCACGATATAGCTGCTCATGCCCATGTCCTGCAGCACGGTAGCCACCGCCAGAATGGCATTGATGATCGCCAGCAAACCCAGCTCGTGCGCTTCCAGCTTGCGCGCCAGCACCGCCAGCTGCAGCACCTGCAGCAGCGCGGCAAAGCAGGTGCTGCCAAACAGCCACACCGCCTGTTTTTTTAATCCACTCACACCATGCGCTCCAGAATTTTCGCCAGCTCACCGTAAGCGATGTGCTGATTGAACTCAGTTTCCACTTTATGGCGCGCTGCGGCCACCACCGGTGCAACGTCAACGTCGCCGCGCGACAGGCGCAGCAGCGTGTCCGCCAGCTCATCGGCATCATTTTCCGACACCAGCCAGCCGCTGACGTTATTCTGAATCAGCTCCGGGATGCCGCTGTGGTAGGTGGACACCACCGGCAGGCCGACCGCCATCGCTTCCATCAGCGCCACCGGAATGCCTTCCATATCGCCATCGGCGGCGGTTTTCGACGGCAGCAGGAAGATGTCGGCCTCGCTCAGCGCCTGACGAATCTCCTCCTGCGGTTTGAAGCCCGGCATGGTCACCATGTCTTCCAAACCGGCCCGTGCGATGTGCTCGCGCATCATGCCGTCCTGCTCGCCGTTACCAATGATGGTGAACTGGAACTGACCGCCGTTATCGCGCAGGATTTCACTGGCTTTCACCGCCACGTCCAGCCCTTTTTTCTCGGTCAGGCGCGCCACCGAAACAATGCGCAGCGGTTTGTGGAACGCGTCGCGCGGCTGGAAGTTAAACTTCTCCGGCTCGATGCCCATACGCGTGACGTGCACTTTCTCGCGCGGACAGCCCATCTCAATCAGCTTGTTCTCCCACAGATGGCTGATGGGCAGCATCAGTTCGCTCTGTCTGAACAGGTTGATGTAATCCTGTTTGTGCTCTTCAAGAATGTGGCGACGCGAGATATCAGCGCCGTGGAACACCGTCGCCTGCTTGCCCTTCAGCACCCCCAACTCGCGCAGTTTATTCGCCAGCGCACCGGCATAGCCGAAGTGCACCAGGAACACATCGGCGGTAAAGGTCTGCCGGGCATTGGCGACAATGGCTGGCAGCAGCAGTTTTTTCGCCTGCGCACCGTAGCGGCCAACGTTAAGCGACTTCAGCAGCGCCGGCTTGGCGATTTTGGGCAGCATCAGTCCGATGCGCTGGGTCAGTTTGTCGAGGTTTGATACCTTCTCTTCCGGCAGCAGATAGTGGGTTTTCGCCGCCAGATTGTACTCATCGAACGCGGCATGACGGTTGATCATGTCGCCCGGAAACACCGAGATGATCTCGACGTCATAGCCGGCATCGATGAAATGCGTCACCTGATTGAGGACAAACGTCTCAGAGGCAACCGGAAAACGCATGGTGAAAAAGGTTAGCTTCATCACTTACCCCAGGACGTTGAGAATTTCTTCGGTGATGCGGTTGCCGATTTCACGCTCCTGCGCCACCGCGGTGTTCACTTTTTGCTTCACGTTGTCGTAGTCCGCCAGCACCGTCTGCACTTTGTCGATCAGCGAGCCGTCCATCAGGCTCTGCACGTCGGTGGCCATCTGCGGCAGACCCAGCTGGTTCATCACGCCGAGCGATTTGTGCTCGTAGTTGATGGCCACGGCTGGCGTGCCGAAGTTCATGGAGATGATTGCCGAGTGCAGGCGCGTGCCGATGGTGAGATGGCAGTGGCTGAGCAGGATGCCGAGTTCCAGGTCGTTGAACTCGTCCATGATCACATGGTAGTGCTCCGGTTGCTCAACGTGGTCGCGCAGCGTCAGCGCCACCATCCGGTCATCTTTGGCATAGCTGTCGATGCCGGTACAGGTGGAGAACGCCACCACCTGATAACCTTCGGCGATCATGGCGTTGATCACCCGGCCAAACGCGGCTTCGTACTCTTTCTGCGTGACGCCAAGACGTTTGTCGAACGGTGCCAGCTCACGCACGGTGATAGCGATGGTTTTGCGCGACTGAATGATGTTCTGCCAGTGCAGCAGGTTGTGGCTCGGATTTTCCACCTCGCGTGCCTGCACCAGGAACGCAGTGTCCACGCCCTTCTTCACCCGGCTGGTGGTCACGCCATCCTGCTTCAGGCGATCGAGGCTGACCTCTTCGCGCAGCACCAGGCTGTCGACGCGGTCAAAAACAAAGTTTGCCAGCGCATTAACGCGCGGGTTTTCGAACGGGCCCACCGAGTGACCGATCATGTGCAGCGGCTTCTTCGCCATCAGCGCGCACAGCGCGTGATCGAACTGGGTAACGCCGTACAGATCGACGAAGAACGAGCCGCCGACCTGAATGATGGCGTCATATTTCGCCAGGCTGCGGGTGAATTCCGCCAGATGCGGCGGCACCGAGAAGGATTTATACACGCCACCTTTGCCGAGGTGCGCCATCATGATGTCCGGCATCAGACGGTTGGCGACTTTGCGCTTCAGGCTGCTGACCAGCCCTTTTGGCGCCTTACTGTTATGCAGAAACAGCGAATCCTGCTGGATGTGCTGCTGCAGTAAATATCCGGAGCTGGTTGGATAGCGGCTGATGACATCGATATCCAGATCCCCACGCGCGGCCTGCAATGAATCAATCAGTCCACGTAAAATCGCGCCATCCCCACGATTTCCACAGGTATGGTTACCCACCAATAAAATCTTCATAAAAACTCCAGATAAATTTTTGTAATTTTTTACAAGCCGCCAGTTCCATACTGGCTAAGTGAACTCTGTAAGAAAAAACTGCTAATGGGCCAGCGGCCCGAAATTAACGACTGCCTGTTGTGACGTAAATGCGTTACCTGTTTAGCGGTGCTCATAAATGCGCACCCTACATATCTGGCGCTGCGCCGGGTATCAATCCGCGCCCTGCATCGCCGGTATACGGTGCGCATAAATGCGCACCCTACAAGTCCTGTGCGCGATGATGAGAAGTGCACAGACGTAGGGTCGCCATTCATGGCGACCGCCGCTCACCCTCACGACTTCAGCGCAAAATACGGCAGCGCCACCTGCTCGCCGTTGATCACCACTGAAACAAACCCCTTCGGCTGGCGCGTATCCACCTCTTCGGGCTTGAGCGCGCGCGACGCCAGCAGCAAATCGCCCTGCTCATTGCCGCCGATGCCGGCTTTACCGTTGTGCAGGCTAAACCGCTGCGGGGCCGGCTGGCTGCCGCTGGTCGGAGTGCCCTGCGCCATGGTGGCATCAACGCGCGCACAGCGGCCGGTGAGGAACCGGTCCTTGGCGGTGCTCTTAATCAGCACCACCGCCGTCGGCGTCCAGCCCGCCAGTTTGACGAACACTTTGCTATCGGTATCGCTGCGCGCATCGATGCGCACCTCCAGCACCGGCGAACTGCCTTCCGCGGACCAGCTGGCTTCCGCCTTGCTGGTTTTGCGCTGCAGATGAATCACCGCGCGACCGCCGGTCTGTTTACCGCCCATCACGTCGAGCAGCGGCTGTTTGTCGCTGCCGTTGCTGAACTGCGACTGACCAAACAACTCGATCTCCCAGCTGTCACCCACGGTGGGCGAGTAAAAATTCCCCAGCTCGAACCAGGTGGCCTGATTGGTGTTGTTGGTCAGACGGAAACGCGACGTGATGTAGTTGTATTTCAGGCTGCCGTCGATGGCCACGCCGTAAGACTCCACCCGCGTTGAGCCCATCTCCCAGATATTCAGCCAGCGCTCGCCTTCCAGCGAGTTATCGATCCAGCTGCCAGACTGCAGATTGGTCTGGCGCATGTTGAGGCGGGAATTGCGCGCGTTCAGCGGGTTTTTGCAATCTTCCAGGCTCAGCGCATCAATAATCCACTGGCCGTTCGAGATGTCGCCGGGGTGCTCACTGTGCTCAATCCAGCCGTTATGAATGATCGACTGGCTGCAGCGCGGCAGGTTAAGTACCATGCCGCCGGTACAGCGCTGGGCGTTGAAGTTCGACAGCTCAATCGCCGTACTGTGGTCCCACGCACCCTGCTTCTGTCCGGACCAGCTGGCTTTGATCACGTCACCGGTACAGGTGTCGGCGTACCACTGGTCGATTTTGCAGTCCAGCGTATCCAGCAGGCTGATCGAGGTGCCGCCGACGCGGTTGAAGCGCAGGCAGGCACCGCGGAAGAACTGGCCGCCCGGACAGGTGTTGCGGAACAGCCCCTGTTTGTTTGGCCGCTTGTCGTTCTGACCGTTGAAGATTAGGTTGGAGATTTCGGTCCAGCGCGCATTCACCTGGAACAGGAATTCGGAACGACCGTCAGATACCAGCGTGGTCGCCGGGAAATAGCCGAAGTTAACCATCGCGCCGGAAATGCGGAAGAAGCGCTGCTGCTGATCGCCAAAGTCACAGCCGGTCACGAAGAAGGTGCCTGCCGGAAACTGCACGCAGATCTGCTGGTTAGCCTTGAGCGACCACTGATACATGGCTTTTATCGCCGGTGCCGTATCGGTTTTGCCGTCGGCGATGGCGCCGAAGTCAAACAGCGTCAGGCGGTTGAAATCTTCCACCACGCGGCGCCAGTAGAACCCGTTGCCGCTGAAAATCACGCCGCCATCATCTTCGCCTTCGCCATACACGCCGACGAACTCGCCGCCGCCCACTTCCAGCCCTTCGTGCCAGCTTTTCAGCTTGATTTTCGCCCCGGCAAACAGCGGTCGGGTTTTACGCAGCTCTTCCACCGACGGTATTTCGCCGATCAGCTGATAGCCGTTCGGCTGCGCCAGGCGCTGGCTGAAGTTGCTGGCGTTCGGGCGCGACACGTCGCTGATGGAAAACAGCGTATTGCCCTGGTTATCTTCCACCACCATCGAGTGCGCGGGATTGGCGATTAACGCGGCGTTATCGTGAATAAACTGGGCAAAGTTGCCTTTATTGAGCGCAATGGGCTGGCTCACCTGGGACACCTTACCGCTGGCGTCGCGCAGATACACCGGAATCTGGTTGCCGGCCTGGCTGGCATCTTTGCCTGCTGCGCCAATCCACAGTTTGCCCTCAAAGTTCTGCCAGAACTGCGGTGGCATGGTATAGACATTTTCCGGCGTCAGAATCGGCACATCGCCCGGCGGGACGCTGGAGGCATCAACCGCTTTCAGCGCCGGCTGACCACTTTTGGCGGCGTAACTGGAAAACGCGCTCACCGACAGCGCGGCAACAATGGAGGAGGCTGCAGTTTGCAAGACTTCTCTTCTTTTCATGCTAACAATCCCGTGGTCATGGGGCCGCATGGCGGCCGAAAAGGTATCCCCGAGGCACGATAAAAGTGGTTACACCAGCGCCAGCCAGCTCTGTTTGATCTGATTACCGTCAAACTTCAGCGCCGTCTCTTTGGTCTTTTCGCTCATGGCAAAGAACAGGCGATCGTCGCTGGCCAGCTGCTCCATGCGCGCCAGGAATGTGGCTTTGTCGTTCATTGGCACCAGGAAGCCATCTTCGCCGTGGTTGATGATCTCCTGCGGTCCGGTCGGACAGTCATAGGCCACCACCGGCAGCGACCAGGATTTGGCTTCCAGCAGTACCAGCGGCAATCCTTCATAACGTGAGGTCATCAGCGCCATGTCGCTGTCGCGGTAGTAATCATTGATATTGCTGACTTTGCCGACAAAGTTAACGCTGCCGGTGATGCCCAGCGCCGCGGCCTGATCGTGCAGCTGCTGGCGCAGTTCGCCGTCACCGGCGATCACCAGCTTCCACTCCGGGTGTTTTTTGCTGAAGTCGGCCCAGATATCCAGCAGCAGGTCAAAGCCCTTCTGGTTATCGAGGCGGCCTACCGCCAGCGCCTGACGGCTGCGCGTCTCGCGCTGCCAGGATTTGTACACCACCGGATTAGGAATTTGCTGGCTGGGGATATGCCAGCGGGTGAAGACCTGATGGTCTTTGTCAGTCAGCACGATCACCTGATCGTAGTAGCGCAGCAGCAGCCACTTCAGCAGTTTGATCGGCTTGCTGAACGAGTTGATGGCGATGTGCTCGCAGGCGTAGGCTTTGAAGGTTTTTTTCTTCATTGCCATCAGGTTCCAGAAGGCAAACATCACGCTCAGGCGCCCCATACTGATCAGGAATACGCTGTCGAAGCCCTCCTGATGGATGCGCGCCACGGCACTTTTAATCGGGTTGCTGTGGCCTTCGAAGCTGACAATCTCTTTCACCCGCTCAAACGGGTAAAAGGTTTTGCCGTGCCCTTCAAGCGAGTAAATGGTGACGGCATGCTCTTCACCGAGGCACTCCGACATGAAGTTGCAGATGTTCTCCGTGCCTGCGTAGGAGTAGGCATCCTTAATAACCAAAACAATCTTTTTCATCTGATACTTTTCACCTCAAATTGCTCAAATCCAGACCCAAGTCATTTGCGTTGCCGCAAGGCGGCAAGTGCGTTCATTCCCGGGAGCTTACTCAAGTAAGTGACCGGGATGGACGTGCGCAGCCAACGTAGCGGCAGCGCGAAGGACACAGGGTCTTAGCGATGTTTAAGGGTGAAAAGAACCCCATTCACCATATACCAGCCGTAATAGTAATAGATTTTTAAAGGATTGTTTTTATAGATAATTCTTAATAATTCGAGGTGCCATTTCGCCGCTTTATTTTTGTTACGCGACAGCGAATCGCCCAGCTCGTAGTAGTTGACCAGCGTCTTCTGGATCACCCGGGCTTGTTTGTAGCGGAGGAACAGCTCATAGAGGAACAGGAAGTCTTCATGGCCTTTACGCTGGAAGAAGATGCCCTGTGGCGGACGTCGGAAACACACCGAGGAGAAGCAGACGCGATACTGCTTCTTCACGAAGTTTTCCTGCTGCAGATAAGGTTTGTGGTAGTTGATGTCGTGATCGGCGGTTTTGGTTTTGTAGTGATAATGGGTGATGACGAAGTCGTCACCGGCGGCCAGCGCCGCGGCCTGCTCGGCCAGTTTCTCCGCGTGCCATTCGTCATCGCTGTCGAGAAACGCAATGATCTCCTCTTTGGCCGCGCGCAGGCCCACGTTGCGCGTTTCCGCCGCGCCGAGGTTGACCTCGTTGCTGAGGATAGTGATGCGCGCGTCCTGGCAGTGCTCGCGCACAAAAGCGAGTGAATCATCGGTGGATTTATCATTGACCAGGTAGAGATGCCAGTCGCTGTAGGTCTGATTCACGATCGACTCAACCGCACGCAGCACGGTGTTGCGCGCGTTGTACATCGGCATCACGATACCGATGGTGCCAACATGATTTGTCATTTGTATACCCGGAGTGTCAGGAACCGAAAAAATGCTCCCGCTGCGGGAGCAAGTGAAAGTCATAAATCGATCAGGAAACCGCTCTTCGCCCCGTGAAGCGCGACTTCAGCTTATCGACCAGGCGATTGATGAAGTAGGCGCGGTTATCACGGTTGGTGAGGAAGAAGTGGCGCGCAAAACTGACGCTGGCCAGCAGCGAATTGCCATCCATTTTGTAGCGCAGCGGCAGCTTGAACGCTTTGTAGGTATGGATATCGCGCGCCGTCAGGTGCGGCTTCATGGTGTCGAGCCAGAAGAAGGAGTACTTCACCGACTCGCCTTTGTGTTTGGAACCAAATTTGGTCACCAGATGGTAGGTCGCCAGCGGTTTGGCGATCATCACAAATTCATAGCCCATGCGGTCGGCGCGGATGCAGAAGTCATAATCCTGATGGCGAATATAGCGCGCATCAAACTGGATTCTGGCGGCATCTTCGCGTTTCAGCACGATGGTACTGGTCTGGATAAAGCCGTAACAGCCAAACAGGTACTCCGCCACGGTCTCATTTTTCCCCGGCGGCTGCATCGGCATCACTTTGAGGAAGCTGCCGTCCTGATGAATATTGACCTGGCTGAAGATGACATAGCGCGATTTACCCTGCGCTTCCAGCTTGCGGATGGTATCGCACACTTCCAGCAGCTTGTCCGCGTGCCACTCGTCGTCGGCATCGAGGAAGCTGATGAAGTCGCCCTGCGCCAGTTCAATACCTTTGTTGCGCGCGCCGGCGCCGTTGAGTTTGACCTCAGACAGCTCCAGTTTGATGTCCAGATCCTGATAGCGCTCGCCGCGTACCACCTGCGCCAGTTCCGCGGCATCGGCGGATTTGTCATCCACGATGATGACTTCAAAGTTGCGATAGGTTTGCGCTTTGACGCAATCCAGCGTCGTGACAATCGATTTCGACGCGTTATAAGCGGGAATTACAATTGAGAAGCGGATGTCCTGCATTGCCAGCACCTCTTAAACAGCTGTTCCAGATTCAACGGTAACGCGAGCGGCCTGTAGAAAGGAATCGGCTTTGTTCTGAAAAATCATGCCGTTAGTATTCTTTTTCAATAAGACTTTTCGTACCGTCACGGAAATACCTAAGATTGTGCTGTGTGTATGTTGGATGGTGCAAAACGCACCGAAAAATTTAGTCGCCATGCATGGCGTTATGTTCGAGAAAGCGGTTTGCCGGTCGCCATGAATGGCGACCCTACAGCCTCGGGCACGGTTCTGACCGTCAGTGCATTTATGCGCACCAGCAAAGAGGTCAATTCTCCTGCACCGTCCACGTAGGGTGCGCATTTATGCGCACCTCGCTAACGCATTTTAGTCATAAAAAGGGGCGGAAAATCCGCCCCCGATGTTGCTTAGCTTTTGCTCTCTTTGCCGTATTCGTAGTTGTAATAGTCGTAGCCATAACCATAAGCATTCGACGCTTTACGGACCACGGCGTTGAGGATGACGCCTTTAATCTCGATACCGTTCTGGGCGAAGCGCTTGTAGCTGACATCCAGCTCTTTGGTGGTGTTGGT
Organism: gamma proteobacterium symbiont of Axiagastus rosmarus; assembly: GCF_059730925.1. Taxonomy (NCBI): domain Bacteria; kingdom Pseudomonadati; phylum Pseudomonadota; class Gammaproteobacteria; species gamma proteobacterium symbiont of Axiagastus rosmarus. The sequence goes on along the minus strand of NZ_AP035925.1, from coordinate 1,579,287 downwards.
TTCGAAACGCGCCACCATCAGCGAGGTACCGGCCAGCTTACCGATGATGGAAGCGTCGGTCACAGCCAGAATCGGCGGCGTATCGATCAGCACCAGGTCATAGTTCTTGCTCGCCCAGTCCAGCAGCTCCTGCATGCGACGATGCATCAGCAGCTCAGACGGGTTCGGCGGCACCTGACCGCGCGGCAGGAAGTCAAAACCGTACACGCCCTTCTGAATCATCGCCGGCGAGAACTCGCTCTTGCCTGACAATACGTTAGACAGGCCGGTCTTATTGTCCGCACCCAGCAGCTCGTGGGTATAGCCGCGACGCATATCACCATCGATGAACAGCACGCGCTGACCTGCTTTGGATACCAGCGTCGCCAGGTTGGCACAGATAAAGGTTTTACCAATACCCGGGCTGGCACCGGTGATCATCAGGATATTGTTTTTCGCTTCCATCATGGCGAAGTGCAGGCTGGTGCGCAGGCTACGAATCGCTTCGATGGAGAGGTCTGTCGGGTTACCCAGCGCCAGCAGCGTGTTGTGCGGATCCGACTTCTCTTTGCTGCCGCGTCGCGCCAGCGCTTCGGTGTCTTTCTTACGCTGCCACTCGGAGAGCGGTACGCTGGCATAGACGTTCATGCCCAGCTCTTCCAGCTGCTCCGGATTGTCGATACCGTGGTGGAACAGTGCTTTCAGCAGCACCAGACCAACCGACAGCATCAGACCAACAATCAGGCCTGCGACAATAATCAGCAGTTTCTTCGGTGCCACCGGGCTGGTGCTGGTTTCGGCACGGTCGATGATGCGCACATCACCCACGGTGCTGGCCTTGCTAATGCCCAGCTCCTGCTGACGGTTCAGCAGCTGCATGTAGATTTCCTGACCGGCCTGCACATCACGCGTCAGACGCAGAATCTCCTGCTGGGTCTGCGGCATGGCCGAAATTTTCTTGTTCAGCTGCGCCTGTTCCGCTTCCAGCGTTTTGCGTTTTTCCAGCAGCGCGCGGTAGGTCGGGTGGTCTTTGGTGAACAGCTGGGAAACTTCGGCTTCACGGAAGGTCAGCTCGTTCAGCTGGCTCTGGACGCTAACGGACGAGTCGAGCGCCGATTTGGCTTCCAGTGACATGTCGACCGACTCGTTCTGACGACGGAAGGTGTTCAGCTTGTCTTCCGCATCGTCCAGCTTGGCACGCACGTTAGGCAGCTGGGTGCGCAGGAATTCGAGGCTCTTTTCCGCCTGCTCAGACTTACGCTCAACGTTCTGCAGCAGATAGTTGTTGACGATCTGGTTCAGCACGCGGCTCGCCTGCTCCTGATCTTCATCCTGGAACTCCAGGCCCAGCACGCCGGTGGTTTTGCCTTTATCGGCGACGGTCAGCGCGCCCAGCACAGTTTTAATCGCCTGCAGGTCGCTCAGCTTGGTAACGCTGAAGCTGGTGCCTTCGTCAGCCTGAATGCCGCTAACCAGCATGGTGACGTCGCCGTGCTGCTCCAGCTGGCCGACGCGGCCTTTGAACAGCTCGTCGCCGTCTTTGCTCACGGTATAGGTCTGCGGACCGGTGACTTCCAGCTCAACGGTACGTTTGTCGATGCTGCGCGGAATTTCCAGGCGTGAAATGGCAATCTGCGCCGGCTTGTTGCCCATCAGGCGCGACAGACCTTTACCGATCACCGGGAAGTAGTTTTGCTGAATGACCGTGTCCAGACCGAGGTCGTTAACGGTTTTACCAATCACCATGCGGGATTCGATGATCTGAATCTCGGTGTCTGATGCTGGCGTGGTCGGAATCACATCCTGTAATTCGTTCAGCACCGAGGCGGTGTTTTTCTGCTCCACCTGCACCATAGCGTCCGCGCTATAGATTGGCGTAGCAAACAGTGTGTAGAGCGTTGCCATCAGCATAAAGAAAGCGGTGACCGCCACGATGATCCAGCGATGATCGATCAGCTGTCCCACAAGATGCGCCAGATCCCATCCATTCGAATCTTCTTTTGGCGCAGTCATAACCTTGTTTTTGATATTCATGGATATTCCCAACTATCGGCTTAGTACGTTAACCCATTTCTGGGTAGCGTTTTCCAGTAACCCGTAAACCTCTTCAAAGGCCTCACGGCTTTTTTTGTACGGATCCGCAATTTCCTGTTGGTTAAGCCAGTGGCCCAGCAGCATGGTCTTCCCCCGCGCGGCCGGATCGATGCGGTTCACCTGCTCAACGTGGCGCTTCTCCATTACCAGAATCAGGTCAAAGTCACGGCACATGCTGGCCGTTAACTGCTGAGCCTCATGACCGTCCAGCGAAACGCCATGTTCAGCGGCGACGGCGCTGGCCGTCTTATCCGCCGGGTGGCCCTTCAGGGCGCCAAGACCGGCAGAAGCGATACGGGTATGCGGAAGTGCGCGTTTAAACAGACGCTCCCCGGTGGGGGAGCGGCAAATGTTGCCGACGCAGACGACTAACACTGACTTAATCATGGTAAAACCTTAGTCCGACCAGTTGCGGAAACGCAGCGCTGCGGAGCTTGCATCGTCGATACCCACGATGGTCGGCAGCAGTCCGGAAATCACGCGGTTCCAGCGGGTGATTGGTGTTGCGGTGACGTAGACAATGTCGTACGGCTCCAGTTGGAATTCGGTGCCCATCACCATCGACGCCGCATCTTTGGTGTTCAGCTGATAGATGTTGGCGATCTTGGTGCGGTTAGCACCGCGAATCGGACGAATGACGAATACGCCGGTGGCGTCAGAGGTGGTTTGATCCATGCCCTGTGCGTTACCCAGCGCTTCAGCCAGCGTCATGCCGCTGCGGTCCATCTTCAGCGTGGTCTGCTGTTTCACTTCGCCCATCACGAAGATCTTCAGATCGTCGTTACGCGGTACGTAAAGGATGTCGCCCGGATAGAGCAGATGGTTCTGGCTCAGGTCGCCGTTTTGCATCAGCGCCTGCAGCGAAATGCGCTGCTCGCGGCCGTTGTGCGTCAGCACCACGTTGCGCCAGTCGGCGTCGGCGGCAAGGCCACCCGCGGCGTTCACCGCATCCAGCACGGTCAGCGGCACGTTGGTGATCGGCTGCTGGCCGGAGGTGGTGACCGAACCAGTCACGTAGGCTTTCTGCGAACGGAACGCGGCCACATTGACATCCACCTGCGGACTTTCAATGAACTGCGCCAGACGACGCGCGATTTCACTGCGGATTTCCGTCACGGTGCGGCCTGCAACGCGCACTTTACCGATGTACGGATAGAAAATGGTACCGTCTGCCTGCACCCAGTTACCGGTGTCGCTGGCGCTACGGTACTGACCGGCCGGCGTGGTCAGCTCAGGGTGATCCCATACGGTGACGTTCAGTACGTCGCCGATGCCAACGCGGTATTGATAGCTCTGAATCTCGTTCTGCAGCAGCGGGTTAGCCTGAGCAACCAGCGGCTTCGGACGCATCTGTTCAACCAGACGCGGCGTCAGAGGGAAGACGTTAACGTATTTGTCGATGTCAAAATTGCTATCCTGTTGCTCAATGACATCTTTTCCGCTAGTGGAAAGGTGCGAACCTGGTTCGATGGTGCACCCGGAGAGGAAAGTCGCGGATACCAGTAACGGTATCAATTTAGTTTTCATTATCATCTGGTTCTTCGCTATCAGTTAATGATTGATAGAGGCGAAAACGCCGCTGTGTAAGCGTCTAACAAAAATAAAGGCAAGGAATTAAACACTGAAACTGAGGTTCATTATCATTAGCTCCCTGGTTTATGTTGTCATCCTGGTTGCAGACGACTTCAATTAAAGTGGGTTATCGTTAAGCGGCTTAATAACCCGCTCTGTTCGGGCTCGATAATGGCAGTTATCAGTTACAGACACTCCCAGCACCGGCAGTTATCAGGCGGGAACGTTATTTCGTCCCCTGCCCTTGCTGTCTATCAATAAGCGCCGTCGCGTTTGAGTACCACGCCGACCGTCTTAAACAGAATCGCGATGTCATTCCACAGCGACCAGTTTTTGACATACCACGAATCGAAATAGACGCGCGTCTCATAGTCAACGTCGTTACGACCGCTGACCTGCCACAATCCCGTCATGCCTGGCTTTGCCATCAGGTAATAATCAACATCACCGGCATAACGGCAGAGTTCATCTTCAATCACCGGGCGCGGGCCAACAAGGCTCATGTCACCGCGCACGACGTTCCACAGCTGCGGCAGCTCATCCAGGCTGGTTTTACGGATGAAATGACCGACTTTGGTAATACGTGGATCGTTTTTCAGTTTGAAATCTTTGTCCCACTCGGCACGGGCTACCGGGTCGGTGCGCAGCACCTCTTCCAGCACCTCTTTCGAGTTAATTACCATCGAGCGGAACTTCAGGCACTTGAACTTGCGGCCATTGAGACCCACACGTTCGTGACCGTAAATCGGTGGTCCGCCATCACGGCCAACCATGAAGCCGAGTACCAGCAGCGCAGGTGACAGCGCGATGATGATGCTGAGCGCGCCGACGATATCGAATGCCCGCTTCAGGACACGCGAGGTGCGTTTCGCCAGGTTGTTATTCACACGCAGAATCATCACTTCATGGCTGAAGATGTAAGCCATATCGGTGCCGTACAGCGGTACGCCGCGCAACGTCGGGATAACCGAGACCGAGCGACAGTTATGCATCGCCAGCATTTTCAGCCAGCGGTCGCGGTGCTGACTCTGCTCGAACTCAACCGCAACGATAAACTGGGTTTCGCTGTTGGTCAGTTGCCACAGCTCCTGCTCGTTATGCAGCACCGGTACACCGGAGATGCTAGCCTGCGGGCAGCTGCCATCGACGTCGAAGAAGGCGATCACATCAAAGCCCATCACTTCTTCGCTCTGCAGCGCCTGCCAGGCTTCCTGCGCGTTACGGTTGCTGCCAATAATAATGGTTTGCTTTTTCCACATACCGAAATGATTCAGCACGCGTTTGGAAATAGCGCGCGCCAGCGGAATCAGCACCAGCGCTAAAATCCACGTTAATACCCAGACAAAACGGGACATCTGCCATTGTGATAATGCTGAAATTGACAAATCGATGACAGAGAAAATGAGAATGGTACGAAAGATCTCTTTCAGCTCAAACCAGAAGGGTTTGCGATAGGTATAATGACGCAGGCGAACCCAGAACCAGCCTGTACAAATTAAGGACAGACAGACATGGGTGGCGATTTTTAAGTTGAGGTCTTTTTCAGAAATATCTGCCAGTGGAGAATCGGCGAACGAATTAATCAGCGCGAGTGCAATAAACAATGCCGCGTTGAAACAAATTAAATCCGAGCACGCCAGTAAAATTTTTGTCAGAAGACTTTTATATGTAAATTCATTATCGCGCATATTTGACTCTTTTATTTTATTTCCCTTAATCCCTAACGCCTAAGCCTGAGTAATTAATGAGCGATGCACTAACTAAACCAGCGAGACAAACTGCGGCGAACTCCCCGGCATTTAGGCCAATTCTCTTTCCAGTTAAGCAAGAAAATTGTGATAAATACCAACAGATTAGTCTGACTTCCTTTTGCCGCAAGGCCAGACAATTCTTAACCTGTGAAAACCACGTCAGGCACGCTACCGCCCTTGGCTGTCGCTGCCAATACCGCTTACAACACCCTATTTTTTTTCCGCGCTTTGTCGCCACGCCGGGAAATACCCGCCTTAACCCGTGCACGATCACAATTCACAACATTAAGAAGCTAAACAGCGCGCTATTAACAACATTGGCGCAGACATTTACTAACACGTTGCTATACTAGTTATTACTGGCTTGTTTACAAGTAGGCCCCGTCTTCCCTGCACTATTTTAGGAAAAAGACTACCAGCCATAAGTATTGATGCCAGCCCCGCCAGGCAATTTCACGCCAAATTTCAGAATAATTCGATACCCGTCTTCAGATTAGTCGCATTAAAAATGTACGCTTTTGCCGCTGGATAAGAATAAATAGTGGTCTTCATCCACACAGGATGTTTATCCATACTTTTCACTTATCGCCCGGCTGAACAAGGTAAGATTAATCCTAATAAGCCGCCAGCCCGCGACTTCCGCGCGGCCGGGGCGTATTTGTACCCTGTCTGACGATTAACTATCATCAGACTAAGCTCATTTTTAGACATTATGGTGATGAAAGTATGTGGGAGTGGATCATCGATCCGTCGCTCTGGGCAGGATTAGTCACGCTAATCGTTCTTGAGCTGGTGCTGGGTATTGATAACCTGGTTTTCATTGCCATCCTGGTGGAGAAGCTGCCGCCGACGATGCGCGACCGCGCGCGGGTGTTCGGCCTGCTGCTGGCGCTGGTATCACGGCTGGTGCTGCTGGCGTCGCTGTCGTGGCTGGTTACGCTGACCCAACCGCTGTTCACCCTCTTCCAGCACAGCTTCAGCGCACGCGACCTGCTGCTGCTGGGCGGCGGTATCTTCCTGTTGTTTAAAGCCACCACCGAACTGAACGCCCGGCTGGAGGGCAGCGACGAGGAATCGGGTCAAAATAACAGCGGTGCTAAATTCTGGCCGGTGGTGGCGCAAATCGTGGTGCTGGACGCCATCTTTTCACTTGATGCCGTCATTACCGCCGTCGGTATGGTCAACGACCTGCCGGTGATGATGATCGCCGTGACCATCGCCATCCTGTTAATGCTGCTGGCCAGCAAGCCGCTGACGCGCTTCGTTAACGGCCATCCGACCATTGTGATTCTCTGCCTGAGCTTTCTGCTGATGATCGGCTTTAGTCTGGTGGCAGAGGGTTTCGGCTTCGTCATCCCGAAAGGCTATCTGTACGCGGCCATTGGCTTCTCGATTGTGATTGAGATCTTTAACCAGCTGGCGCTGTTTAATCGCCGCCGTTTTCTTACCGCCGGACGACCGCTGCGCCAGCGCACCGCCGAAGCCGTGCTGCGCATTCTGCGCGGTGAAGCACAGCGCGCCGATCTGGATGCCGACACGGCATCGCTACTGAGCGATAACCAGGGCGCAGCGCTGTTTAATCGTCAGGAGCGGCGCATGATAATGCGCGTGCTGGGTCTGGGTCAGCGCCAAATCAACAGCATCATGACGTCACGCCATGACGTCGAGCACATCGATCTGAGCGAAGACCCGCAGTCGATCATGGATAAACTCGACCGCAACCAGCATACGCGCCTGCTGATCACCGAACAGGGGCGCGAGCCGCTGGGCGTGGTGCATGTGATCGATCTGCTGCATCAGTCGCTGCACAGTAAATCGCTGGATTTGCGTGCGCTGATTCGCCAGCCGCTGGTGTTTCCCGAGCGCGTCACCCTGCTGCAGGCGCTGGAGCAGTTTCGCCATGCGCGCACCCATTTTGCCTTTGTGGTGGATGAGTTTGGTTCGGTGGAAGGCGTGGTAACGCTGAGCGACGTGATGGAGACCATCGCCGGCAACCTGCCCAATGAAGGGGAAGAGATTGATGCCCGTTACGATATTCAGCCCGCAGAGCATGGCGGCTGGATCGCCAACGGCCATATGCCGCTGGAAGATTTAGCGCTGTACGTGGCGCTGCCGCTCGACGAGAGGCGCAATTACCATACACTGGCGGGATTGCTGATGGATAGCCTGCAGCACGTGCCGGCCGAAGGTGAGGAGTTGCGCGTCGGGGATTATCTGCTGCGCACCCTGCAGGTGGAGAACCATCGGGTGCAAAAAGTCGAGATTGTGCCGGTCGCGCCCGCACCGTCTATTTAACCCGGTGCCGGGGCGTGATTTATCGCGTGTTGCTTAGCTGGTCGCCATAAATGGCGACCCTACACGGAAAGCATCGGTTTTTTGTAGGGTGCGCATTCATGCGCACCGGCATCGGGTTTTATTGCCGCGGTGCAGACTTCTGGCTATCCAGCCACTGATTGAGGCGCGTTTTGGCTTCGCCCTGCAACTGCTGGCGCACCACGTCGTCCACTGGCAGTGAATACTGCAGATTGCCCCAGCTGCCGTACATGCGCAGCGGAATCGGCTGGCCGTTGAGTACTTTCGCCAGCCGGTCGTCGCCCTGCCAGCCGCGCAGAATCATATTAATGGTGACATCCAGCTGCTGCTTCACCACATCCACGTTGCCGTGGGTTTGCAGCGCCAGCCGGCTGCTGCCGCCCTGCAGATCCGGCAGCGTGATGTTGCCCTGCTTCAGGCTGATGCGCCCGCTTAACTGTTCAATTCCCTGATCATCCGGCTGATCGTTACTGACGCGATTGCTGACGCGCGCCACGGCGCGGCGCACCATCTGCTGTAAATTCAGCTGCGCCAGCTGCAGATTAGTCGCTTCCAGTTCTGCATTGCCCTGCCAGTTCTGTTTCGCCTCCGCCACGCTCAGCCCGGCACCGCTGATGTCGCCCTTGAGCGAGACCGTGCCCTGCAGCGAAGCTGGCAGTTCCAGCGCTTTAAGCAGCGGCGCAATGGCAATGCTGCTCAGCTCCGGCTGAAACGCCACCTGCGTGACCGGCTGACGGATATCCACCGAGCCGGGAATGGAAAAGTGGCCGTCACCAAATTTGCCCTGCAGCTTGTTGAGCGTCAGCAGCCCGCGCTGATTGCGGGCGTCAATTTGCAGATTGCTGAGCGTCAGACCGCGCCACACGCTGCTGTCAGCTTCGAGCGTCAGCTGTAAATCCATGCTGTTGAGCGGCGAGTCGGCATTATTGTGCGCGCGCGGCTCAGCGATCACCGGCGTGCGCATCACGTTAGCCTGCTGCGTGGTGCTGTTATCGCTGGCGGGCGCGCTGGCCATCAGGTTATCCAGATTGAGCGAGGTCGCGTGCAGCGCGAGGTTGAGCTGCTGCGGCAGGGCCAGCCGGCCCTCAGCGCTGCCGTCGAGGGCGCTGTCGTTCGCGGTTAACTGCAGCTTGTTCAGCGCAAACTGCTGCTGGTCGCCATCCCACTGCGCCTGCCCGCTCAGCGTGCCCTTGATGCCCTGCGGCGGCAGGTTCGCGCCGTCCAGCGTGTAATCCAGCTCATCCAGCTGGCCGCTGATACGGTGCGGATAGTGCGCTACGTCCATCTGCCCTTTCAGGTTCAGGCTGAGATTACGCTGATTGCGCGACACGCGTGTCGCCAGCTCAACGCTGGCCTGCCGGTTATCGTCCTGATTCAGATTGAGGTTGAGATCGCGGAAGTTGTACTCGTCACCGCCCGGCTGCTGCCAGATGAGCAGGCTATCGGCGATGCGCAGTTTACTGATGTTAAAGGTCCAGCCGTTGCTGGCGGCGATGGCCGGTTCACTGTCGCCCGGCTCAATCGGCGCGCCCTGCGGTTTCTGCACCGCACTGTCTGGCGTGGCGCGAATAATCGCGTTTTTCAGCATCACCTGACTGACGCTCAGCTGATGCGACAGCAGCGGCCACAGATTGACGTCCAGGCGCATATTATCGGCGGTCACCATCGGCTGGCTGGCGCCGGGCGCGGTCAGGCTCATGCGGCCCGCCAGAATGCTGAGCTGCGGCCAGACGTGCCAGCGCAGGTCGCCGCTCACTTCAAGCTGATAACCACTGCGCTGTTTTACCTGCTGTACCATATAGGTACGAAAGTCGTTGGGATTGACCAGCAATACCAGTGCCGTCATGCCCGCTACGACCACCACTAACAGGATGGCCAGCGTGGTTATCAGTCTTCTCATTGCATCCTCATCACCGTCAGATTTCAGGCCGCTGGCGCGAAATCACTCCAGGAGAAACGTTAGTCTTTATCAATACGGCTGGCGTCAGCGCCCTGCTGCCCGCGATATTTGGCGTCTTCGCGGCGATTGTAAGGACGCGCCGCCGGCCCGGACAGCGGTTCAAAGCTCAGTGCGCCAATCAGCATGCCGGGACGCAGCGCCAGCGGCAGCTTACCGGAATTGTAAAACTCCAGCACGATTCGGCCCTGCCAGCCCGGATCGATGCGGTGCGCGGTAACGTGCACCATCAGCCCGAGGCGCGCCAGTGACGAACGGCCATCCAGCCAGCCCACCAGATCGTCGGGGATGGTGACAGACTCCAGCGTCACCGCCAGCGCCAGTTCACCCGGATGCAGAAAGAACGCTTCGCCTTCCGGCAGCACAATCTCATCGCTCATCACGCGATCCAGCGCCGCGCTCACTTCATGCTTTGGACCACTCAAATCTATAAATGGGGCGGTGTGGCCGCTAAAAGTACGGAACTGGTTACCGAGGCGCACATCCACGGTAGCACCGTTGATGCGCTCAACCGGCGGACGGGGATCGATGGCCAGTTTGCCGCTGTCCAGCCAGCTTTCAATATCGCGATCGCATAATCTCATCGCAGAAACTCCATGATTTAAGTGTAGCGAAAGGTGGTCAGGTTGTGACAAACCGTTCGCGTCACGTCCATCCGGACGCACGGTGTCCCGTTCCGGTCCTGCTGAACCGGACGGGCGTCGTCAAAGATACTGGTTAATTTTGGCCTTGAGGATATCAATGGCGATGCGGTTTTTGCCACCGCGCGGCACAATGATGTCGGCATACTGCTTGGAAGGCTCAATAAACTGCAGGAACATCGGACGCACGGTCTTTTGGTACTGGCTCATCACCGAGTCCATCGAGCGCCCGCGCTCGTTGACGTCGCGCTTCATACGGCGCATCAGGCAGATATCCAGCGGGGTATCGACGAAGATCGAGAAGTTAAGCTCCTGGCGCAGCCATGCATCGGTCAGCAGCAGAATCCCTTCCAGAATAATCACTTTCTTTGGCTTCAGGTGAATACACTCGTCGGTGCGGGTGTGCTCAACGTAGCTGTAAACCGGCAGGTCGATATCTTCGCCGGCCTTCAGCGCGCGCAGATGCTGCAGCAGCAAATCGTGGTCCATCGCGCTCGGATGGTCGTAGTTGGTTTTCACCCTCTCTTCCATGGTGAGGTGGCTTTGATCTTTATAGTAGGCATCTTCGGGGATCACACCGATATGCTCGTCACCGACCTGGTCACGGATTTCACGATAGAGCGTGCTGGCAATAAGACTTTTTCCGGATGCGGATGCACCTGCAATGCCAACGATCACGCACTGATGAGACTTGTCAGTCATACTTTTTTAAGACCTGATAACTGGAGCCGGTTTCTGTCTGCACAAAAACAGGCCGATTGAGAGGGTTAGTTGGCGGCAATTATAGGGATTTCACCGGGTTGATGCCAGTGAAAACCGGCGCGCCGCCTTTTCAGACTATCCCGTTTTGCAGCCAGCGGCTTAATCGATACACTGTTTCTCTGCCCGCCGTGTGACTGGCGGGAGCCCGATAGTCGTTGCAAGGAAAAGTATGAGCTGGAGAACCCTGACCTATTTCGGCGACAGTATGTTGCTGATCCCCACTGCGGTGATCATCGCACTGGTGCTGCCGTGGAAAAGCGACAACCGTCGCACCGTCTGGTACTGGCTGCTGGCGTTTGGCCTGGCGGGCCTGCTGGTCAGCATCTCGAAAATTATGTTTCTCGGCTTCGGCATTGGCAGCGCGCGTTATAACTTTACCGGTTTCAGCGGCCATAGCGCGATGTCAGCGACGCTGTGGCCGGTGATGATGTGGCTGATTTCCGGCCGCTGGCCCACGTTCTGGCGCGCTCTGACTATCGGTATCGGCTATCTGATTCCGCTGATGGTGGGATTATCGCGCTTGGTGATCCATGCGCACTCGGTAAGTGAAGTACTGGCCGGACTGATGCTGGGCTTTACCCTGAGCAGCGCGTTCCTGCTGAGCCAGCGCCGCACCGCGCTGAAGGGGTTTAGCGTGGTGCAGGTGGCAGTGGCATTTCTGATTCCGCTGTTGCTGATGGGCCACGGCCGCGTCGCCACCACCCAGCAGTTCCTCGAGCGTTTTTCCGCTGACCTCGCCGGGCTGGAAAAGCCCTTCACCCGCGCCGATTTGTTTCGCTGAGTGCGTTGCGCGGTAAAGGGTGTAAGGTCTGTCCATTACGTTTTGAACACGTTTCATAAATGATTGCACATACGGTAGCGGCGCAATTTATTGCGCGATAAATCGCGCCGCTACAAAATTGTGCAATTTGTCGTGTCCTTACCTGAATCGCTGCAGATCCAGCAGGTGCCATACTGCCAGCAGATTTCACCGTTTTTGTCGGGTGCGCATTCATGCGCACCTGGATGCAGGCCGCAAAAAAACATTTCCGCACAAAGATATCTGACAGATGTGCTAGCATGGATTAAGAGATTGACTGGCGCATTTTTCTTCGAGTAATCAATGCGCGCTGCTGGATTCGTGCATGACTCTTGAGATAGTAACCTCGCAGGATAATCCGCAAAAAAAGTGGCTCAGCGCCCTGCTGCTTTGCGCGCTGGCATTTTTACTGACGCTGTTCTGTCTGGAACTGATTGTCGTCAGCGGCCGCATTTCCCCGCTCTGGTACTCCACCGCGTTAATGACCGTCGTGGTGTTCCGCGCGCCCTCGCGACAGGTACCGCTGCTGCTGGCCAGCTGCGTGCTCGGCACGGCGCTGGCCAATCTGCTGGTGATCGGCCCAGCCCTGAGCAATGTCAAATTCGCCATCCTTAATATGGTGCAGGCCATCCTCGGCGGGCTGATGCTGCGCGCGCTGCTCGACCGCAAAGCCCCGCTCAACTCACTGGCCGACTGGATACGCTTTGCGCTGGCTGCGGGCCTGATCGCGCCGCTGCTGGGCGGCGTGGTGGCGCTATGGATGCTGCACGTCGACGGCCACGCCTCGCTGCCGTTTTTCTCCACCTGGGTGATCTCTGAAGTGATTGGCGTGCTGGCCTTCGGTCCGGTGCTGCTGCTGTGGCCTGATAAACCGCTGCGCCAGCTGATCACGCCGGAACGTCAGCTGGAGACGCTGCTCACGCTGATCGTCACGCTGCTGGCCAGCTATCTGGCGCTACGCTTTCTGCCATGGCCGTTTACCTTTATCGTGGTGATTCTGTTCTGGTGCGCGGTGCGCCTGCCCAAATTCGAAGCCTTTCTGCTGTTTTTCCTTAACGCCAGCTTTATCTCGCTGCTGCTGGCGCTCGACTGGGTCAACCTGGCGCGCAACGATCTGCTGCTCGGCCAGGTTAGCACCTGGCTGCCGTTTCTGCTGGTGCTGCTGCCGAGCCACGTAATGTCGCTGGTGATGGATGCCTTCCAGCGTGAAAAGCACCACATCAGCGAAAGCGAAACCCGCTTCCGCAACGCTATGGAGTATTCCGCCATCGGCATGGCGCTGGTATCACCGGAAGGCGGCTGGCAGCAGGTCAACCAGTCGCTGTGCCGCACGCTGGGCTTCGCGGCGGAAGAGCTGAAAAAACTCACCTTTCAGCAGATCACCCATCCGGACGATCTCAACAGCGACCTGCAGCAGCTGGAGCGGCTGATCGCCGGTGAGATCCTGACGTATACCCTGGAGAAGCGCTATTTCCGCAAAGATGGCGAGATCGTCTGGGCGCGCCTCACAGTCTCGATGGTGCGTGATGCGCGGCTGCAACCGCTCTACTTTATCGCGCAGATTGTGGATATCTCCGAGCTGAAGCAGAGCGAGCAGGTCAACCAGCGGCTGATGGAGCGCATTACGCTGGCCAACGAAGCGGGCGGCATCGGCGTGTGGGAGTGGAACCTGCTAAACGGCGAGATGTTATGGGACAAGCGCATGTACGAGTTATTTGCGCTGGAGCCGCACCGGGTGCCGAGCTACGACCTGTGGCTGCATCTGGTCGATGTTCAGGAACGTGAAGCGGCCGCGCTCACCATTCAGCAGGCGATTGAACGCCGCAGCGCCTTTCAGCTGGAGTACCGCATCAATCTGCCGCAGGGCGTGCGCTACGTGCGCTCCGAGGCCAATAGCATCATCAGCAAGGATGGGCAGATCGAACGCATGCTCGGCATTTGCCAGGACATCACCTCGCTACGTACGCTGAATGAAGCGCTGTTCCAGGAGAAGGAACGTATGGCCATCACCCTCGACTCGATCGGTGAAGCGGTGATTTGTACTGACGATGAGATGCGGGTGACCTTCATGAATCCGGTGGCCGAGACGCTGAGCGGCTGGCCGCAGGCGAAAGCGGCTGGCGTGGCGCTGAGCGAACTACTGACGATTACGCGTGGTGCGCAGGGGCCGCGCGTGGAGAATCTGTTGCTGTGCAGCCTGCCCGCCAGCAAAACCACACCGGACCTGGAAGAGGAGCTGGTGTTGCATACCCCGGATGGTGCCCAGGTCGAGATTCACTACAGCATCACGCCGCTGAAAACCCTGACCGGCAGCGACATTGGTGCCGTAATGGTCATTCATGACGTCAGCGAGTCGCGCCGCATGATGAAACGCCTGAGCTACAGCGCCTCCCACGATATGCTGACGCGCCTGCCGAACCGTCACAGCTTTGAACAGCAGCTGAAGCGACTGGTGAATGACGCCGCCGCGCATCACAGCGAGCACGTGCTGGTGTTTATCGATCTGGATAAGTTTAAAGCGGTCAACGATACCGCCGGCCATGCCGCTGGCGATGCGTTGCTGCGCGCACTGGCCGATCTCATGCAGCAGCACTTGCGCAATAGCGATGTGCTGGCGCGCCTCGGCGGTGACGAATTTGGCCTGCTGCTGCCCTACAGCAATGTTGACCAGGTGCGCGAGGTGGTGCAGGGCATCGTCAGCGCGGTGCATGACTTTACCTTTATCTGGCAGGACCGGCCGTATCACGTCGGCGCCAGCGCCGGTATCACGCAAATCGATCAGCATAACTGCATCAGCAATGTGGTGATGTCGCAGGCCGATGTCGCCTGTTACAGCGCCAAACACGCCGGGCGCGGCCAGTATCAGGTTTACCAGGAAGTTCAGGGATAAACTGCGGCGCTGCCCATTGCCAGCCCGCGTTGGCTGCGCTAAAGTCGCCCCCTTTTTTCTGGCATGGGGGATACAATGTTTATCGGATTCGACTACGGCACGGCTAACTGTTCCATCGCGGTAACGGATAGCGGCACACCGCGGTTACTGACACTGGAAAACGGTCAGCGCCTGCTTCCCTCCATGATTTGCGCGCCCACGCGCGAAGCCATCAGTGAATGGCTGCACCGCCATCATCAGGTCCCAACGCCAGACAGCGAAAGCACCGCGCTGCTGCAGCGCGCGCTGCGTTATAACCGCGAAGAGGATATCGAGGTAACGCCTGCCAGCGTGCAGTTTGGTCTGACCGCGCTGCAGCACTATATGGTTGATCCGGAAGAGGTGTGGTTCGTCAAATCGCCGAAGTCGTTCCTCGGCGCCAGTGGCCTGAAACCCCAGCAGATCGCCTTCTTCGAAGATCTGGTGTGCGCCATGATGCTGCACATTCGCCAGCAGGGTGAAACCCAGCTCGATCAACCGATTGACCAGGCCGTGATTGGCCGGCCAATCAACTTCCAGGGACTGGGCGGTGAAGATGCCAACCAGCAGGCGCAGGGCATTCTGCTGCGTGCCGCACAGCGTGCCGGGTTCCGCGACGTCGAGTTTCAGTTCGAGCCGGTTGCCGCCGGTCTGGAGTTTGAAGCCACGCTGCAGCAGGAGACACGCGTGCTGGTGGTGGATATCGGCGGCGGAACCACCGACTGCTCCATGCTGCTGATGGGGCCGCAGTGGCGTAATCAGTCCGATCGCCGTGCCAGCCTGCTTGGCCACAGCGGCTGCCGCGTCGGCGGTAACGACCTCGATATCATGCTGGCATTCAAAACGCTGATGCCGCTGCTGGGTTTGGGCGGTAACACGCTGAAGGGCACTGCCCTGCCCGCGCTGCCGTGGTGGAACGCGGTGGCGATTAACGATGTGCCGGCACAAAGCGACTTCTACTCGGCCGCCAGCGGTAAGCTGCTGCGCGATCTGGTGCGTGATGCCGAACAGGGCGATAAAGTCGCGCATCTGCTGAAAGTATGGCAGCAGAAGCTGAGCTACCGGCTGGTGCGCGCGGCGGAAGAGAGCAAGATTGCGCTCTCCGATCAGCGCGAGACTGCGGCCTCGCTGGCGTTTATTGCGCAAACGCTGCAGGCGGAGATCAGCGCCGCGCAGCTGGAAGAGGCGATCAATCAGCCGCTGGCGCGCATTCTTGAGCAGGTGCAGCTGGCGCTGGCCAGTTGTGACACCCGTCCGGAGGTGATTTACCTTACCGGCGGCAGCGCCCGTTCGCCGATCCTGCGCGCCGCGCTGCAGCAGGCACTGCCCGACACGCCCATCGCCAGCGGCGATGATTTCGGCTCGGTGACCGCCGGCCTGGCGCGCTGGGCCGAAGTGATGTTCAGATAATTCCCTCTCCCGCTTGCGGGAGAGGGTTAGGGTGAGGGCCAGACAGCTCCGTGCGATTTTCCCCTCACCCTGCCCTCTCCCAAAGGGAGAGGGAAAAGTCACACATTCTGCCAGATTAGAAATTCACGTTCGCACTGATCCCACCCACAAACGCATCTTTCACTTCGCTCACCGCACCCGGTGCCACCACGTATTGCAGGTTTGGACGCAGCTGCAGCCATTTGGTCAGCTGCGCATTGTAATAAACCTCGTAGTTGTACTCGGAACCATCCTGAATCGGCAGATAAGTTGGGCTGTCGAAATCAGTTTCGCCGTTGGCATCATTCTGCTGACGCAGCGAACGGGTATACGCGCTGTTGACGTGAATACGCGCCGCGCCGACGCCAATCTCATCCTGCGGACGCGCATCAAACGGCCCTTTCCAGGTAAAGCTGATCGACTGATAGTTGTCGGTTTTCGAGGTTTTGTGATCGTTCATCACCGCCTGCACCGTCACGCCGAGGCCGCGGCTGGCATCGCCGCCCTGCGCGGTCAACTGCTGCTGTAACAGCACGTAGCCGCCGTAGGCGTGATCCTTGCTCTGATAAGCGCCATCGCGCCAGCTGCCGTAGTTATCGCCGTTGGCCGACGAGTAGTAGTAACCAATGCGGTAGTTACCCGGAAGGTTGGCCGGCCCGAAGGTCGGTTTCCAGCCCAGTTCCACCGGCACCAGATTGCCTTCGGAGTTGCTGGTGTCCAGACGGAAACCGTCACCGCGATCGTAGTTGGCACTGTTCTGGTTGTAGAAGCCCACCTGGAAGAACACTTCCGGCGTGAAGTTAACCTTCACGCGCCCGCCCCACTGGGAAACCGGCCAGTTAAACCAGCGGTCGCCGCGCCAGTTACCCGCCTGGCCGCTGCCGAATGCAAGGTTCTGGAACTTGCTGTCAAAGTTGTCGAAATCTTCCCCGACGGTAACGCGACCGGCTTTCAGGTTGACGGTGTTATCAAACAGCCCTTTGCTGAGCCAGAACTGCGTCAGACGCCAGGTCTGGCCACGTCCGTACACTTCCTGCACCGATGACAGCATGCCGGTACGGCGGTCTGCCACCTGATCGGAGATATTGCGACCGTTACGGTCGGTAATGGTCATCTGGAACTGCGCATCCTGCCAGTCGAGCAGTTTTTGCAGGTCAAGATTCAGGCCAAACGCCCACTGATCGCTGTAGCGCATCGAGGTGTTGGTATCGGCACCGCCGCCCAGGTTCGAGGCACTTTCCATGGTGTAGTTAACGTCGAACTTCACGCCGTCGTTTTCCAGCTGCGTTCGGTTACCGCCCCAGTCGCCAAACATGTAGGGGGAATCGTAGCTGAACGCATCGGCTGCCACCGCCGACGCACTCAACATGGCAAACATCAGGGTGCCCGCTGCCAGGCGAGGCATATGCTGCACTGCTTTTTTTCTGTTCATGATGATTATTCTTCTGTGAATTTCCGGAGAGGAACGGGCAGAGAATAATGCTGAGGTTATGTCAGTTTTTGCAAATCTGTGCGCAGTGAGTGCAAAGGTGACAGTGACTTAACGCAATTGTGACAGCGATCGATGAATGGATATGTTCTGGAGGAAAAAGGCATTTTTTGCGTGGCGAAAAAATTATTACGTGACGGGACGCCGCAGCGTCCCGCTTCGCGTTACGGCTTGCTGGCGCTGGCCAGCTCTTCAATCTCCTGCTTGCTGAGCTCCAGCTCAGTGGCTTTCACCAGCTCATCCAGCTGCTGCAGCGAGGTGGCACTGACAATCGGTGCCGTGATGCTCGGTCGCGCAATCTGCCACGCCAGCGCCACCTGTGTAGCCGAGGCGTCGTGCGAGGCCGCGACATCTTCCAGCGCTTCAATGATGCGCTTACCGCGCTCGTTGAGATATTTTTCTACAATGCCCTGGCCGCGCGCGCTTTTGCTGGCGTCTTCCGGCTTTTTGTATTTCCCGCTCAGGAAACCGCTGGCCAGCGAGTAGTAGTTAATCACGCCGAGACCGTTTTTCACCGCCACCTGCTCCAGTCCGCTTTCATACTCCTGACGATCGTATAGGTTGTACTCCGGCTGCAGGGTTTCATAGCGCGCCAGTCCCTCCTGCTTACTGATGTCGAGCGCTTCCTGCAGGCTCTGCGCGCTGTAGTTGGACGCACCAATAGCCCGCACTTTGCCCTCTTTGATCAGCGAGTCGAAGGCTTTCAGCGTCTCCACCAGCGGCGTGCTGTCGTCATCACGGTGCGCCTGGTACAGATCGATGACATCCGTCTGCAGGCGGCGCAGCGAATCTTCCACGGCCTGGCGGATATAGGCCGGTTTCAGCCCGGTTTTCTCCGGCGTCAGCTCCATGCCTACCTTGGTGGCGAGCACGATACTGTCGCGCTTACCGCTTTTTTTCAGCCATTTACCGATGATGGTTTCCGATTCACCGCCGGCGTTGCCCGGCGCCCAGCGTGAGTAAACGTCTGCGGTATCAATGAAGAACAGCCCCTTTTCCACCAGCGCGTCGAGCAGTGAAAACGAGGTTTTTTCATCGACGGTCCAGCCAAAAACGTTGCCGCCAAACGTCAGCAGCGGCACGCTGATACCGCTGTCGCCCAGCTGACGGGTTTTGTGTTGACGCATGTGATCCTCCTTAGTGAAACGAGACTGGTCTGTCATTCAGCTTAGCAAAGGAAAAAGTCACGCTTATGCGTATTGCTGCCAAAATATTTACTGAATATGAATACTTAGCGTGCCCGGGGCGATATTCTTAATTCCTTCAATTTTTGCCCGGCCCGGGCGACTACAATCATTTCGTTTGCGCCGCGGTTCGTTTGCGCGCGCATGTGGGGAAAACGAAACCGCCGGAGAGCACACAGAGCAATGAATAAACGATTAAAAACAGGCCTGATTAGCGTGGTGGTACTGGCTGCGCTGGCGGGCGCTTACTACTGGTGGCAGCATCCGGCCGAGCCTGCGCAGGCTACCCAGGCTGATGGCCAGCCGCATCACGGACGCGGTGGCAACAACGGCGGTGGACGCCGTCCGCTGGCACCGGTGCAGGCCGCAACCGCGACCACCGAAAGCGTGCCCTATTACCTCAGCGGACTCGGCACCGTCACCGCGGCCAACACCGTTACGGTGCGCAGCCGGGTCGACGGCCAGCTGATGGCGCTGCACTTCACGGAAGGTCAGCAGGTGGAGGCCGGCGCGCTGCTGGCAGAAATCGATCCCCGCCCATGGCAGGTAGCGCTCACCCAGGCGCAGGGCCAGCTGGCCAAAGATCAGGCGACGCTGGCTAATGCGCGCCGCGACCTCAGCCGTTATGAAAAGCTGGCGAAAACCTCGCTGGTGTCGCAGCAGGAGCTGGATACCCAGCGCTCGCTGGTCAGTGAAACCCTCGGCACCATCAAAGCCGACGAAGGCAATGTGGCCAGCGCGCAGCTCAATCTGACCTACAGCCGCATCACCGCGCCGATTGCCGGACGCGTCGGGCTGAAGCAGGTGGATGTCGGCAACTACATTACCGCCGGCGATACCAATGGTCTGGTGGTGATCACCCAGACGCACCCGATTGACGTGGTGTTCAGCGTTGCCGAGAACAATATCAGCCAGATCCTGAAAGCCCAGAAAAGCGGCCAGCCGCTGCCGGTTGAAGCCTGGGATCGCAGCAATAAAACCCTGCTGACCACGGGTGCGCTGCTGAGCATTGATAACCAGATCGATGTCACCACCGGCACCATTAAACTCAAGGCGCGCTTCAGCAATCAGGACGACGCCCTGTTTCCCAATCAGTTTGTTAATGCCCGGCTGAAGGTGGATACGCTGCAAAACGCAGTGGTGATCCCGACCGCCGCGCTGCAGATGAGCAACGACGGCCACTTTGTCTGGGTGGTGAACAGCGATAACAAAGTGAGCAAGAAACGTGTCACCGCCGGGCTGCAGGATAGCCAGAAAGTGGTGATTGATGCCGGGCTGCAGGCCGGTCAGCGCGTGGTCACCGACGGTCTCGACCGCCTGACCGAAGGCGCCACGGTGGAAATTGTCGCCGCACAGAGTACCGCCACGCACAGCACGCGCGCGGCGCAACCGGCTCGCGGAGAACGTCAATAATGCAGGTGATGCCTCCCGACGCCAGCGGCGGCCCGTCACGCCAGTTTATTCTGCGCCCGGTGGCCACCACGCTGCTGATGATCGCAATTTTGCTGGCCGGCGTGCTGGGCTATCGCTTCCTGCCAGTTTCCGCGCTGCCGGAAGTCGATTACCCGACCATTCAGGTCGTCACGCTCTATCCCGGCGCCAGCCCGGATGTGGTGACCTCGTCGATTACCGCGCCGCTGGAGCGTCAGTTCGGGCAGATGTCCGGCCTGAAGCAAATGGCGTCGCAAAGCTCCGGCGGTGCCTCGGTGATTACGCTGCAGTTCCAGCTGACGCTGGCGCTCGACGTTGCCGAACAGGAAGTGCAGGCGGCGATCAACTCTGCCACTAACCTGCTGCCTAACGATCTGCCAAATCCGCCGGTGTACAGCAAAGTGAATCCGGCCGATCCGCCAATCATGACGCTGGCCGTTACCACCACCAGCATGCCGCTGACGCAGGTGCAGGACATGGTGGAAACGCGGGTGGCGCAGAAGATTTCCCAGGTCTCCGGCGTCGGTCTGGTCACGCTCTCCGGCGGCCAGCGCCCGGCAGTGCGGGTGAAGATGAACGCTCAGGCGCTGGCGGCCCTCGGCCTCACCAGCGAGACGGTGCGCACCGCCATCAGCAACGCCAACGTCAATTCGGCGAAAGGCAGTCTTGATGGCCCAACGCGCTCCATCACGCTGTCAGCCAATGACCAGATGACCTCCGCGGAGGATTACCGCAAGCTGATCGTCAGCTACAGCAACGGCGCGCCGGTGCGGCTGGGCGACGTCGCCACGGTTGAACAGGGCGCAGAAAACAGCTGGCTGGGCGCCTGGGCCAACCGTCAGCCGGCGATTGTGCTGAACGTGCAGCGCCAGCCGGGCGCCAATATTATCGCTACCGCTGACAGCATCCGCGCGCTGCTGCCGTCGCTGACCGCCACGCTGCCGAAGTCGGTTGACGTCAAACTGCTCACCGATCGCACTACCAACATTCGCGCCTCAGTAGCGGATACCCAGCATGAGCTGATGCTGGCCATCGGGCTGGTGGTGATGATCATCTATCTGTTTCTGCGCAATGTCCCGGCCACCATTATTCCGGCAGTCGCGGTG
This sequence comes from gamma proteobacterium symbiont of Axiagastus rosmarus, assembly GCF_059730925.1. NCBI lineage: Bacteria > Pseudomonadati > Pseudomonadota > Gammaproteobacteria > gamma proteobacterium symbiont of Axiagastus rosmarus. The sequence continues at coordinate 1,557,873 of NZ_AP035925.1, read as the reverse complement.
CCGCTGTCGCTGGTCGGCACCTTTGCCGCCATGTATTTCCTTGGCTTTTCGATCAATAACCTGACGCTGATGGCGCTGACCATCGCCACCGGCTTTGTGGTCGATGACGCCATCGTGGTAATCGAGAACATCTCGCGCTACATCGAAAAAGGCGAAAAGCCGATGACCGCCGCGCTGAAAGGTGCCGGTGAGATTGGCTTCACCATTATCTCCCTCACCTTCTCGCTGATCGCGGTGCTGATTCCGCTGCTGTTCATGGGCGATGTGATTGGCCGTTTGTTCCGCGAGTTCGCCGTGACGCTGGCGGTGGCGATTCTGATCTCGGCGGTGGTCTCGCTGACGCTGACGCCGATGATGTGCGCGCGCATGCTGAGCGCCGAATCGCTGCGCAGGCAGAACCGCTTCTCCCGCGCCAGCGAGGCGATGTTCGATAAGGTGATTGCCGGCTATGGCCGCTGGCTGACGCGCGTGCTGCGCCACCCGTGGCTGACGCTGTCAGTGGCGCTTGGCACGCTGCTGCTGACGGTGCTGCTGTGGGTGGTGATTCCGAAGGGCTTCTTTCCGCAGCAGGACAACGGCATCATTCAGGGCACGCTGCAGGCGCCGCAGTCGGTCTCTTACGCCAGTATGGCGCAGCGCACCCGCGACGTGGCGTCGATCATTATGAAAGATCCGGCGGTGCAGAGCCTGACCTCGTTCGTCGGCGTGGATGGCACCAACGCGGCGCTCAACAGCGCGCGGCTGCAAATCAACCTGAAACCGCTGGACCAGCGTGACGATCGTATTCCGGTGGTGCAGCAGCGGCTGCAGCAGGCGATCGATCGCCTGCCCGGCGTGTCGCTGTGGCTGCAGCCGGTACAGGATCTGACCATTGATACCCAGGCGAGCCGCACGCCGTACCAGTTTACCCTGCAGTCGGGTTCGCTGGAGTCGCTGGGCAGCTGGGTGCCGAAACTGCTGGCACAGCTCAACACCTTGCCACAGCTGCGCAACGTCAGCAGCGACTGGCAGGATCAGGGGCTGGAAGCCTTTGTGCGCGTCGATCGCGACAGCGCCAGCCGGCTCGGCATCAGCATGGCAGACATTGATAATGCGCTGTACAACGCCTTTGGTCAGCGCCTGATCTCAACGATTTACACCCAGGCCAATCAGTATCGCGTGGTGCTGGAGCAGGACAACACGCAAACCCCCGGTCTCGCCAGCCTCGACGCGATTCGCCTGAACAGCAGCGACGGCGGCAGCGTGCCGCTCAGCGCCATCGCGCAAGTCGAAGAGCGCCACGCTGCGCTGAGCATTAATCACCTCGACCAGTTCCCGTCGGCCACCTTCTCGTTTGACGTGGCGCACGGCTACTCGCTCGGCGATGCGCTGCAGGCGATCACCACGGCGGAAGATCAGGTCGGCATGCCGGCCGAGATGATGACGCAGTTCCAGGGTAGCACGCTGGCGTTTGAAGCAGCGCTGACCAGCACCATCTGGCTGATCGTCGCGGCGGTAGTGGCGATGTATATCGTGCTCGGCGTGCTGTATGAGAGCTTCATCCACCCGATTACCATTCTGTCGACGCTGCCCACCGCCGGCGTTGGTGCGCTGCTGGCGCTGATGCTGAGCGGCAACGAGCTGGATATCATCGCCATCATCGGCATCATTTTGCTGATCGGTATCGTGAAGAAGAACGCCATCATGATGATCGACTTCGCGCTGGCCGCCGAGCGTGAACAGGGCATGGCGCCGCGTGAGGCGATCTATCAGGCCTGTCTGCTGCGCTTCCGGCCGATTCTAATGACCACACTGGCGGCGCTGCTTGGCGCGCTGCCGCTGATGCTCAGCACCGGCGTCGGAGCAGAGCTGCGTCGTCCGCTCGGCATCGCCATGGTCGGTGGCCTGGTGCTGAGCCAGGTGCTGACACTGTTTACCACTCCGGTGATCTATCTGCTGTTTGATCGCCTTGCCCATGCCACGCGCCGGCGTCTGAAAGGCACGGAGGCGCAGTCGTGAAGTTTTTCGCCCTGTTTATCCATCGGCCGGTTGCTACCACGCTGCTGACGCTGGCGATTGCGCTGGCGGGCATCCTTGGCTTCCGTCTGCTGCCGGTAGCGCCGCTGCCGCAGCTGGATTTCCCGGTGATTCTGATCTCGGCCTCGCTGCCCGGCGCGTCGCCGGAAACCATGGCGGCCTCGGTCGCCACGCCGCTGGAGCGCTCGCTGGGGCGCATTGCCGGCGTCAGTGAAATGACCTCCACCAGCTCGCTGGGCAGCACGCGCATCATTCTGGTGTTTGATTTCGACCGCGACATCAACGGCGCGGCGCGCGACGTGCAGGCGGCGATCAATGCCGCCCAGAGCCTGCTGCCGACCGGTATGCCCAATCGCCCAACCTACCGCAAAGCCAACCCGTCCGATGCGCCGATCATGATCCTCACCATGACCTCGGACATTTATAATCCCGGTCAGCTGTATGATTACGCGTCGACGCAACTGGCACAGAAGCTGTCGCAGATTGATGGCGTCGGTGATGTCACAGTGGGCGGCAGTTCGCTGCCGGCGGTGCGCGTCGACCTCAATCCGCAGGCGTTGTTTAATCAGGGCGTGTCGCTGGATGCAGTGCGCACCGCCATCAGCAACGCCAACCAGCGCCGTCCGCAGGGTGCCATCGACGATACCCAGCAGCGCTGGCAGGTACGGACCAACGATGAGCTGCAAACCGCCAGCGTCTACCAGCCGCTGGTGGTGCATTACAACAACGGCGCGGCGGTGCGGCTGAGCGATGTGGCGAACGTGCAGGATTCGGTGCAGGACGTGCGCAACGCCGGGATGACCAACGGCAAACCGGCGGTGCTGCTGGTGGTGCGCAAGTCGCCGGACGCCAACATCATTGATACCGTCGACCGCATCCGGGCGGAAATGCCGGAGCTGCATGAGGTGATCCCGGCAGCTATCGACCTGCAAATCGCCCAGGACCGTTCGCCCACTATCCGCGCCTCGCTGCATGAAGTGGAGCAGTCGCTGGTGATCGCCGTGGCGCTGGTGATTCTGGTGGTGTTTTTCTTCCTGCGCGACGGCCGCGCCACGCTGATTCCGGCGGCGGCGGTACCGGTATCGCTGATTGGTACCTTCGCCGCCATGTACCTGTGCGGTTTCAGCCTGAATAACCTGTCGCTGATGGCGCTGACCATCGCCACCGGCTTTGTAGTGGATGACGCCATCGTGGTGCTGGAGAACATCGCGCGTCACGTCGAAGCTGGGATGAAGCCGCTGCAGGCGGCACTCACCGGGGTGCGCGAGGTGGGCTTTACCGTGCTGTCGATGAGCCTGTCGCTGATTGCGGTGTTCCTGCCGCTGCTGATGATTGGCGGTATTATTGGCCGCTTCTTCTCGGAGTTTGCCATCACGCTGTCGGTGGCGATTCTCATCTCGCTGTTTATCTCCATTACCCTGACGCCGATGATGTGCGCTTATCTGCTGAAACCACAGGCGAAGCGCAGCCAGCCGCGCACGCGCGGATTTGGCCGCGTGCTGCTGGCGGTGCAGCAGGGCTATGCGCGCTCGCTGGGCTGGGTGCTGAACCACGCGATCTGGGTGCTGTTGCTGCTGCTCGGCACCGTCGGGCTGACCATCTGGCTGTTTATCGCCATCCCGAAAACCTTTATGCCCGAGCAGGACACCGGCCGTCTCAACGGCTTTATCTCCGCCGATCAGAGCATTTCGTTTCAGGCGATGCGCGGCAAGCTGCAGGATTTCATGAACATCATCAAGGCTGACCCGGCGGTCGATAACGTCACCGGCTTCACTGGCGGCTCGCGCACCAACAGCGGCTCGATGTTTGTGTCACTCAAGCCGCTGTCAGAACGCAGCGAAAGCGCGCAGGAAGTGATCGCCCGCCTGCGCGTGAAGCTGGCGAAAGAACCGGGTGCCAACCTCTACCTCAATGCGGTGCAGGATATTCGCGTCGGCGGCCGCGAGTCGAACGCCAGCTATCAGTACAGCCTGCTGTCGGATAACCTCGCCGATTTACGTGAGTGGGAGCCGAAAATCCGCCAGGCGTTTGCCGCGCTGCCAGAACTGGCCGATGTGAACTCGGATCAGCAGGACAACGGCAGCGAAATGGCGCTGACTTACGATCGCGAAAGTATGGCTCGCCTCGGCATCGACGTGTCGGCGGCCAATGCGCTGCTGAATAACGCCTTCGGCCAGCGGCAAATCTCCACCATCTACCAGCCGCTGAATCAGTACAAAGTGGTGATGGAGGTGGATCCGCGCTATACCCAGGATGTCAGCGCGCTGGATCAGATGTTCGTGATCAACAGCGACGGCAAAGCGATTCCGCTCAGCTGGTTTGCCAAATGGCAGCCGGCCAACGCGCCGCTGTCGGTCAACCATCAGGGGCTGTCGGCGGCCTCGACCATCTCGTTTAACCTGCCGGAAGGGGTCTCGCTGTCGCAGGCGTCAGAGGCCATTGACCGCACCATCACGGCGATTGGCGTGCCGTCCAGCGTGCGCGGCAGCTTCGCCGGCACCGCGCAGGTATTTCAGGATTCGCAGTCGAACCAGCTGTGGCTGATGCTGGCGGCGATTGCCGCGGTGTATATCGTGCTCGGCATTCTGTATGAGAGCTACGTGCATCCCCTGACGATTCTCTCTACCCTGCCCTCGGCGGGCGTCGGCGCGCTGCTGGCGCTGCAGCTGTTTAATACGCCGTTCAGCCTGATTGCGCTGATCGGCATCCTGCTGCTGATCGGCATTGTGAAAAAGAACGCCATCATGATGGTGGATTTCGCGCTGGAGGCGGAGCGCAACGGCAACCTGTCGGCGCGCGACGCTATTTTCCAGGCGTGCCAGCTGCGTTTCCGCCCGATTCTGATGACCACGCTGGCGGCGCTGTTTGGTGCGCTGCCACTGGTGCTGACCAGCGGGGACGGCGCGGAGCTGCGCCAGCCGCTGGGCATCACCATTGCCGGTGGGCTGGTGATGAGCCAGCTGCTGACGCTGTACACCACACCGGTGGTGTACCTGATGATGGATAAACTGCGCCGTCGGAAAAAGCAGCCGCGGTTGATAACGGAGCCATAACGTCATACTTGCACTAAGCGTAGCGGCGCAATTCAACGCGCGATAAATCGCGCCGCTACGCGACCTGCGGCTGATGAAACTGTTAACACGGGATGACCATGAACGCACAAACCGCCACCGTCCGCTGGCAACTGTGGATTGTGTCCTTCGGCTTTTTTATGCAGACGCTGGATACCACCATTGTGAACACCGCGATTCCGGCGATGGCCCACGATCTCAACGTCAGCCCGCTGCATATGCACTCGGTGATTGTCTCCTACGTGCTCACCGTGGCGGTCACGCTGCCGCTCAGCGGCTGGCTGGCAGACCGCTTTGGCGTGCGCAACATCTTCTTCTGCGCCATCGTGCTGTTTAGCCTCGGTTCGCTGCTGTGTGCCTTCGCCACGTCACTTGACCAGCTGGTGATGGCGCGCGTGGTTCAGGGCATCGGCGGTGCGATGATGGTGCCGGTAGGCCGGCTGACGGTGATGAAGATCGTGCCGCGTGAGCAGTACATGTCGGCCATGACCTTTGTCACCCTGCCCGGCCAGATTGGCCCGCTGCTCGGCCCGGCGCTGGGCGGCATTCTGGTGGAGTATGCCAGCTGGCACTGGATCTTCCTGATTAACATTCCGGTTGGCATCATCGGTGCCATTGCCACGCTGCTGCTGATGCCGAACTACACCATGCAGACGCGACGCTTTGACTTCCTCGGTTTTGTGCTGCTGGCGGTCGGCATGGCTACGCTGACGCTGGCGCTCGACGGCCAGCGCAGCGCCGGCGGCTCGCCGCTGCTGCTGTGCCTGCTGATTCTGCTGGGGGTGTTTTCCCTGCTGTTCTACCTGATGCACGGCCGCAACAACGATAACGCGCTGTTTAGCCTGAAGCTGTTTGATAACCGCATTTACGCCATCGGCCTGCTCGGCAGCTTCACCGGCCGCATCGGCAGCGGCATGCTGCCGTTTATGACGCCGATTTTTCTGCAGGTGGGTCTCGGCTTTAGCCCGTTCCACGCGGGTCTGATGATGATCCCGATGGTGCTGGGCAACATGGGCATCAAACGCGTGGTGGTGCGCATCGTAAACCTGTTTGGCTATCGTAACGCGCTGGTGGGCGGCACGCTGGCGCTGGCGCTGGTGGTGCTACTGTTTCCCGTGGTGGCGCTGCTCGGCTGGATCTGGCTGCTGCCCGTGGTGCTGCTGTTGCAGGGCATGGTCAATGCCATCCGCTTCTCGTCGATGAATACCCTGACGCTGAAAGAGCTGCCGGACGAGCTGGCCTCGAGCGGCAACAGCCTGCTGTCGATGATCATGCAGCTGTCGATGAGTATCGGCGTCACCGTGGCCGGTCTGCTGCTCGGCGCTTTCGGCCATGGCGCGGTGAGCGACAGCGCCGCGACCCATCAAACCTTCATGTACACCTATTTGTGCATGGCGCTGGTGATTGCGCTGCCGGCGCTGGTGTTCTGGCGCGTACCCGCCGATGTGAGTAAAAACGTGGACCTGAGAGGCAGGAGAAAAGGATGAAGCAGCCGGTAAAACTCGGCATCAGCGCCAAACTGTTTATGGCGATTTTTTCCACCTGCATGCTGGTGATCATCACCATGCACTGGGGCGTGCGCCTCAGCTTTGAGCATGGCTTTGTCGATTACATCAAAAAGGGCAATGAGCAGCGCCTGACGCTGCTGAGCGATGCGCTGGCCGATCAATACGAACAGCACGGTAGCTGGGACTTTTTGCGTAACAACGACCGGCTGATTTTCACCATTCTGCGCTCGCTGGAACAGAATCCCGGCAGCGGCACTCAGCTGCCGCCGCACGGCTGGCGCACCCAGTTCTGGATTATCGATCAGCAGTACAAAATATTGTCCGGCCCGCGCTCGCCGGTGCCGCCGGAAGGCTCGCGCCGCAATATCACCACCAGCAACGGCAAGATTGTTGGCTGGGTGATTGCGTCGCCCGCTGAGCGACTGACGCGCAGCACCGATATCAACTTTGACCATCAGCAGCGCCAGACCAGCTGGCTGATTGTCGGCCTCACCACGCTGCTGGCCGCGCTGGTCACCTGGCTACTGGCGCGCGGTCTGCTGGCGCCAGTGAAACGGCTGGTGGACGGCACCCATCAGCTGGCGGCGGGCAAATTTACCACCCGGGTGGAGGTCGGCAGCAGCGACGAAATTGGCCAGTTGGCGCGCGACTTCAACCAGCTGGCGCGCTCGCTGGAGAAAAACGAGAGCAACCGGCGCGCCTTTATGGCCGATATTTCCCATGAGCTGCGTACGCCGCTGGCGATTTTGCGCGGTGAGCTGGAGGCGATGCAGGATGGCGTACGCAAGCTGACGCCCGACGCCATCAGTTCGCTGCAGAGCGAAGTCGCGCTGCTGACCCAGCTGGTGGAAGACCTGCACCAGCTGTCGCTCTCCGACGCGGGTGCCCTCGCCTACCGCAAACAGCCGGTGGATCTGGTCAGTCTGCTGGAGGTGGTGGCGGGCAGTTTTGGCGAACGCTATCGCAGCCGGGGGTTGACGCTCAGCCTGATGCTGCCGGCGCAGGCCAGCAGCTTTGGCGATCCGGACCGGCTGATGCAGCTGTTTACTAACCTGCTGGAAAACAGCCTGCGCTACACCGATGCCGGCGGCACGGTGCAGCTCAGTATGCAGCTCAGCGGCGAGCAGTGGCAGCTGCAGTTTGCCGACAGTGCACCGGGCGTCGAGCGTCAGCAGCAGGCACAGCTGTTTGAGCGCTTCTTCCGCGCCGAAAGCTCGCGCAATCGCGCCAGCGGCGGCTCCGGGCTCGGTCTGGCGATCTGCAAGAATATTGTTGAGGCGCATGACGGCAGCATTAATGCGGCCGACTCTGATTTAGGTGGGCTGAAAATCACGCTAAACTTGCCGTATGTTCCTCACTAGACACCCTTTATGAGCACGGAAAATAGCGATCCCCTGATTCTTGTTGTGGAAGACGAACCCAAACTGGCGCAGCTGATGATTGATTATCTGCAGGCGTCAAACTACCGCACGCATCACCTCGCCGATGGCAACGCGGTACTGAGTTATGTGCAACAAACGCCGCCAGACCTGATGCTGCTGGATTTGATGCTGCCGGGCCGTGACGGCCTGACGCTGTGTCGGGAAATCCGCCGCTTCTCCGAGTTGCCGATTATCATGGTGACCGCACGCACGGAAGAGATTGATCGCCTGCTCGGGCTGGAGATTGGCGCTGACGACTATATCTGCAAACCCTTCAGCCCGCGTGAAGTGGTGGCGCGGGTGAAAACCATTCTGCGCCGGGTGAGACGTTCGCCAGAAGAGGCGCAGCTGGCCTCGCATCTGCTGATCGATGAAGGACGTTTCCAGGCCAGCTGGCGCGAACAGCCGCTGGAGCTGACGCCTGCCGAGTTCCGCCTGCTGAAAACGCTGGCGCTGGAGCCGGGCAAAGTGTTTTCGCGCGAGCAACTGCTGAACCATCTGTATGACGACTATCGCGTGGTCACCGATCGCACCATTGACAGCCACATCAAGAACCTGCGGCGCAAGCTGGAGAACCTTGATGCCGAACAGCCGTTTATTCGCGCCGTGTACGGCATGGGATATCGCTGGGAAGCGGATGTTGGCCGCCTGCTGTAACCGCTTAGATTGATCCAGGTCAATTTACATCGGGAGTCGCCCTGCCTACAATTCCCCACCTTTTGCAGGGCCGTCTGACGCGGCCGCTGCACGTGCCATCCGTGATGGCATGCTGACCTGACATCAGTGAGAACTCCCCATGCTTAAACCCGAACTGCTTTCGCCGGCAGGCACGCTGAAAAATATGCGTTACGCCTTTGCCTACGGCGCCGACGCGGTGTATGCCGGCCAGCCGCGCTACAGCCTGCGCGTGCGCAACAACGAATTCACCCATGAAAACCTCGCTAAAGGCATCAGCGAGGCGCACGCGCTCGGCAAGAAGTTTTACGTGGTGGTGAATATTGCCCCGCACAACGCCAAGCTGAAAACCTTTATCCGCGATCTGACGCCGGTCATCGAAATGCAGCCGGATGCGCTGATCATGTCCGATCCCGGCCTGATCATGCTGGTGCGCGACGCCTTCCCGCAGATGCCGATTCACCTGTCGGTGCAGGCTAACGCGGTGAACTGGGCCACGGTGAAGTTCTGGCAGCAGATGGGGCTGACGCGCGTGATTCTGTCGCGCGAGCTGTCGCTGGAGGAGATCGCCGAAATTCGCCAGCAGGTGCCGGAGATGGAGATTGAAATCTTTGTTCACGGCGCGCTGTGCATGGCCTACTCCGGCCGCTGCCTGCTCTCTGGCTATCTGAATAAGCGCGATCCCAATCAGGGCACCTGTACCAACGCCTGCCGCTGGGAATATAACGTGGCCGAAGGCCAGCAGGATGAGGTCGGCCACATTGTTGGCTTTCATCAGCCGGTTGCGGTGCAGCCCGCGACGCTCGGCGTCGGTCAGCCTACCGATCGGGTATTCCTGCTGGAAGAGAAGATGAAGCCAGGCGAGGTGATGAGCGCGTTCGAAGATGAGCACGGCACCTACATCATGAACTCGAAAGATCTGCGCGCGGTGGCGCACGTCGAACGCCTGAGCCAGATGGGCGTGCATTCGCTGAAAATTGAGGGCCGCACCAAATCGTTCTACTACTGCGCGCGCACCGCGCAGGTGTACCGCCGCGCAATCGACGATGCGGCCGCCGGCAAACCTTTCGATCCGGCACTGCTGGAGACGCTGGAAGGGCTGGCGCACCGCGGCTATACCGAAGGTTTTTTGCGTCGCCACACCCATGACAGCTATCAAAACTACGAGCAGGGTTTTTCCATTTCGGAGCGTCAGCAGTTTGTTGGTGAATTTACCGGTGAACGGCGCGGTACGTGGGCGCAGGTGGCGGTGAAGAACAAATTCATGCTGGGCGATAGCGTGGAGATCATGACGCCGGACGGCAATCTCAACTGCACGCTGCAGGCGATGCAGAATGACAAGGGTGCCGCGGTTGAGGTGGCTCCGGGAGATGGTCATCGCGTCTGGATCAGCGTGCCGGAGGGGGTCGATCTGGCCTATGCGCTGCTGCTGCGCAATTTTACCGACGGTAACAGCACTTACGATCCGCACGGTAAAAATCGCACTAAATGAAAAGAAAACGGCGAAGTTAGAACAGGATCACAGACCGCCGCTTCGCCGCGCTTTAGAATCGCGCCTGCTGCTAACGAGTAACAACAAACAGCAGGTAGTACCAGGAACCACCTCATTCACCCGCCCGGCTCCCCCGTGCGGGTTTTCTTTTTTCATCGTTCGCCGATAAAGTTCCCGCCGCAGCTATGCTATAACCACAGCTCTGTCTTACTCATCAGGGAAGCGATAATGCAAAATAAACCCCTCACTTTGCTGATTCTGAATGGAAAAGGCGCAGGCAATGAAGAGTTGCGTGCCGCCGTGAATACCCTGCGCGACGAAGGCTTTAACCTGGCGGTGCGCGTGACCTGGGAAAAAGGCGACGGTGACCGCTACGTGCAGGAAGCGCTGCAGCTGCAGGCGGAAACCGTGGTGGCTGGCGGCGGCGATGGCACCATCAATGAGATTGCCACCGCGCTGGCCGCCCTGCCGCCAGCGCAGCGGCCGGTGCTGGGGATTTTACCGCTTGGCACCGCCAACGATTTTGCTACCAGCGCCGGTATCCCGGCAGAAATGGAAGCGGCACTGCGGCTGGCGGTACTGGGCAAAGCCACGGCCATCGATCTGGCGCGGGTGAACGGCGACCGTTACTTCATCAACATGGCGACCGGCGGTTTTGGCACACGCATCACTACGGAAACGCCGGAGAAACTGAAATCGGCGCTGGGCGGCGTCTCCTATTTTATTCATGGCCTGATGCGCGTTGATGCGCTGAAGCCGGACAGCTGCGAAATCAGCGGACCGGGCTTTCACTGGCAGGGTGACGCGCTGGTGATTGGCATTGGCAATGGCCGTCAGGCCGGTGGCGGACAGCGGTTATGTCCGGAAGCGCTGATCAACGACGGACAGCTCAATCTCAGCATCGTAACCGCCCAGGAACTGCTGCCAACGCTGCTGCACTCGCTGACGCGCGACGATGAAAACCCGAACATTGTCGCGGCACAGCTGACGTCACTGACCATCCGTTCACCGCATGAGATGACCTTTAACCTCGACGGCGAGCCGCTGTCCGGCAGCGAGTTTGTGATTGAGGTGCAGCCCGGCGCGTTGAGCTGCCGCCTGCCGCCACAGTGTGCGTTGCTGGCGTAATCATTGGAAAATTCCTGCATTATCCCGGTGCGCATAAATGCGCACCCTGTGAGGCTCGCCATCCCTGCACGCACAGTGTAGGGTCGCCATTGATGGCGACCGGTTACGTGCGTCTGCGGCTGACGCTCTGCATCACACCTTCATCCAGCGGCGCTCCATGGCGGAAATCGCCACCGCTTCCAGCACCTTCTGCACCTGCAGCCCTTCGGCAAAATCCGGCCACATGCGATCGCCGGCGGCGATGCCGTTGATCAGATCGCGAATCTCGACCGTTTTCTGATCGTTGAAACCGATGCCGTGGCCAGCCGAGACGCAGAAGCTGGCATAATCCGGGTGCGCCGGACCGGTGAGAATGGTTTTAAAGCCCTGGCGGCCGGCCGGATCGTCGTGCAGATACAGTTCCAGCTCAGCCATGCGCTCCTGCGTGTAGCGCAGCGTGCCTTTAGTGCCGGTCACCACATAAGTCAGCCCCATCTTGCTGCCGCAGGCGATACGCGAGGTTTCAATCACGCCGTGCGCGCCATTCTTGAAGCGCAGCAGCGCGCTGGCCTGATCTTCATTTTCCACCGGCAACATTCGTGACGGCGCCTTCGGATCTGGTCGCTGTTTGATCACCGTCATCATGTCACCGCTCACCTCATCAATATCACCGACCAGATAGTGCGCCATGTTGACGATATGCGCCGCCAGATCGCCAAGCGCGCCGAGACCGGCCAGCGCTTTCTGGCAGTGCCAGTCGAGCGGCGTCTCCGCGCGCGCCAGATAATCTTCGTTATGGGTGCCGTAAAAGTGCACCACCTCGCCGATCTCACCGCGCGCAATAATCTCCCGCGCCAGCTGGCTGGTGGGGTTTTTCATGTAGTTGAAGCCCACCAGGGTTTTCACTCCCGCCTGCTCTGCCGCCTGCACCATCTCTTCGGCATCGGCCACCGAGAGCGACAGTGGCTTTTCGGAGTAGACGTGCTTGCCGTGGCGAATCGCCTCCAGCGCCATCTCTTTGTGCAGGAAATTGGGCGCGCAGACATCGACCACGTCGATGTGCGGATCGCGCACCAGCTCGCGCCAGTCGCCCGTCGAACGGGCAAAGCCAAACGTCGCCGCCTGCTGCGCCGCCAGCACCGGATTCACCTCTGCCAGCATCTCACGCACAATCTCACCCTTCAGGGCGAACACCGTGGGTGCCTGCGCATAGGCAATCGCGTGACAACGCCCAATATATCCACTGCCAATCATACCGATTCTGACTTTGTTCATGCTGCACCTGCGGTTCACGGGGAAGAGTTTCACGGAATATATGTTTCGTTTTGGGCGGCGACAACGGCGAAATGAAATATCTGTGATCATACATGCGAGGTATCTGACAGAAGCGACAAATCAGAATGTAATTTTGCATAGCATTGGTGACATCTCTCACAATCAGGCGCAGTGCTGGCGCTAATTCGCGCCATCGCGCGGGCCCGCGTCGGGCAATTGACGCTTTATTCAGCAGTCAGAAAAAATTGTGAAAAAGAGCTTTGACAAGCCACAGCCTGCCCGATAATATGCGCCCCGTTCCAAACGATTCCTCTGTAGTTCAGTCGGTAGAACGGCGGACTGTTAATCCGTATGTCACTGGTTCGAGTCCAGTCAGAGGAGCCAGATTTAGAAAAGCCTGCTTTTACAGCAGGCTTTTTGCTTTTCTGCGTTCTGACGTTCAGATACCGCCATACCACTCGTAACCGCGATCTTCCCAGTAGCCGCCGCGTCCGCCCCACAGCTGGGCAAACGAATCCACCACTTTAATTTCCATCAGATACTTGGCGTGCTTGTAACCGAGCTGGCGCTCGACCCTGAGACGTAGCGGCGCACCGTGCGCAACCGGCAGCGGCTGATCGTTCATACGGTAGGCCAGCAGCGTTTGCGGATGCCACGCATCCTGCAGATCGATACTTTCGTAGTAGCGCCCGCTGCCGTCCAGCGTCTGCTCCAGCTCGTCGGCACACAGGAACACTACGTAGCGGGCACCTGGCCGCAGGCGCGCCGCATCCAGCACCAGTCCGAGCGGTACGCCCTGCCATTTGCCAATCGCGCTCCAGCCCTCCACGCAGTCGTGCCGGGTAATCTGTGTGCGACTGGGGAACCGCTGCAGATCGCTGAGCGATAAACTCAGCGGCTGTTGCACCAGCCCGGTGACGCGCAGCCGCCAGTCGGCAAACCCGTTCGCCAGCAAACGCGCATATTCGTCGGAGTCGGGCATTTGCGTGCCGTTGGCGCGGAACAGCGGCGAAATATCGGCCTCGCTGAACTCCGGTGCCAGCCGCTGGCCGCCCAGCAGGCGCTGGCTGGCACGCGTCAGCCGCTCGGTCTGATTGAGCCAGCCGCTGACCGTGTCGTTTTGCGTCAGTTGATCGCAACCGCTCAGCAGCGCCGCGCCGGCGCCGGACAGCGCACCCAGCAGCAGGCGGCGACGCGACAGCTCGATTTTCATGATGGGGTATCCTCTTTGTCGATCGCGTAACGGCCGGTGATCATCGAACGCAGGTTATTGAACACGCCTGACACCAGCACCATCACTACATGCACCAGCACAAACAGCACCAGCAGCGTGGCGGTGACAAAGTGCACCGTGCGCGCCGTCGGACGGCCGCCAAACAGATCGGGTAAAAACGGCAGCGCCGCATCCAGCGCTGGCGACAGGGTTAATCCACTGAGCAGCATCAGCGGCAGCAGTATGAAGATCACCAGCAGATAGCTGAGTTTCTGCAGCGCGTTATAGCGCCGCGCCGCGTCACCGCGGGCGAAGCGCAGCCGGGCGTGGTCGCAAATCTCCTGCCACAAATGACGGGCGCCCAACTGCTGACGGTCGGGCAACAGATCGCGGCGAAAGTGCCGGTGCCAGAAACCGTGCAGCAGATAAATCACGCCGTTGAACAGCAGCAGCCAGGCAAAAAAGAAGTGCCAGTGGCGACCGGCTCCCAAATCCTGCCACGACGGCAGCGTCAGCCAGCCGGGGAACGCGCGCGCCGTCAGCGTGCCCTCCAGCTTCGAGACACCGAGCACGCCGGTGGTATTGAGCTGCAGCGAGCCGAGCCGGACAAATCCCTGCTGCTGACGATTGCCGATTTCAAACACCGGCTGCTCATGGTCCGCGCCATACAGGCCGACATACAGACGTGGATGCGCATTAAAGATTTGCAGTCCGCTCATCAGCAGTACGGCAAAACACAGGGCGTTGACCCAGTGCGTCACGCGCACCAGCAGCGAATGACGACGGATTAGCGTTTTACTGTGGGAAGGTGAAGGCTGTTGCATCATCGAGCCCCTTACCAGCCAGGCGAGGCCTGGCTGGAGCCGGATTACATCGGCGGCACTACGCCGTTTTTGCCGACAATGATATTGCCTGCGGTGAGCTTACCGTCGGCGCCCTTCTCGGCAGGAACAAACACCGTGGTGCCGGGTTTCAGGTCATCCGGGGTGGCCGCCGCCAGCGTCACCACCGGCGTACCAGCCGGAATGGCAATTTTTTTCTGATGGCCGTGATAGCTCACCGTCACTTCGCTGTTATCCACCGAGGTGACGCTATTGGCGACTGTGGCGTTGGTCATTGAGCTGCCCGGCTTCAGATCCCAGCTGAAGTTGCCCTCGCCTGCACCTTTCAGCTGCGCCGGGAAAATCAGCACTTCGAGCGCGCCATCTCCGCCGCCTGCTTTCGGCAGCGAGGCAATGCCCACGTAATCGCCTTTTTTAATGTCGCTGATGCTGGCCTTCGCCACCGCAGACACCATCGCGCCTGGCTTCATGGCCACGCTGACCTCCGATCCTTCGCGTGACTTGATAGTGAGCTGCTGCCCGTTTACCGATTCAACAACGCCACGTACCTGCACTTTTTGCCCTGCCATCTCTGCCGCCATCACCGGCGACAGCGTGGTGCCGGCCAGCAGTGAACCGGCAATCAGCAGTGAAAGGCGTTTGTGATGTGATAAGACCGTCATGGAGTGTTCCTTTTGATGATAAGCGCTGCCTCAGCGGCAGCCCTGTGCCAGAAATCATTCAACCCAAAGCGCAATAACATTGCGGCAAAAGGCGCTGGAAAACAAACCTACTAGTTGGTAGATTAAAAAACAAGATAATTTTTCACCCTGTACTTTGTCATGTCATTATTTTGTCTTAGCCTGAGCCTCGCGCAGATCCAGCGCCTGGGTTGAACATTGGGAGCATCAGTATGGAAATGCAGTTACGATCGGCCACGTTAGCGCTGCTGATTTGCAGCTGTTCCGCCGCCGCGGCAGAACTCAGCAGTCCTTCGCCGGGCCAGCTTATTAACACGCGTTTGTCTTACATGAAGGATGTGGCGGGTTATAAAGCGCAGCATCATCAGCCGATTGAAGATTTGGGTCAGGAGCGCAAGGTGCTGGACAAAGCCCTGGCGGAAGCGCGTCAGCTGGGCCTGGACGATGCCACGGTGCAGCCGTTTATTCAGGCACAGATGGATGTGGCGAAAGCGGTGCAGTATCGCTATCGCGCCGACTGGCTGGCAACGCCGGAGCCGCACTGGCAGCCGCGTCCGCTGGATGAGGTGCGCAAAAGCATTGGTCATTACAGCGACGCGATTCTGACGCAGCTTGCCGCGCAGTTGAAACAGGGCGCGACGCTGCAGGCACCGCAAAAGGCCGAATTTATGCGCGACATTCAGCAGCGCAACGTGTCATCGCAGGATAAAGAGTTATTGTGGCGCACGCTCAGCGCGGTGACGTTACGGCGGCCGTGATGTTGCGCGGCGAGCGTGCCGTCGATCGCCGCAGGCCTGTCATTTAGCTGCGTTTATTCCGGTCGCCCTGAATGGCGACCCTGTAACCGGGTGAAGACTTCCAAGGGTGCGCAGTGATGCGCACCGCAACGCCATTCTGAAACTTCTCTTTGCAACTACTCCATCCGCTCTGTGATTGTGTTCACAACTCTGCAACATCAACTTGTATGGTAGTATTATTGCGCGTATTTTTTCATCATTACTGTCGCGTTATTACTGGTGTGTCGCGCTTTCAGGCCACCAGCCAGGAGTGAATGATGAAAAGTGTGGTGATTGAACAACCGGGTATACTGCTGCTGGACGAGCGCGCGCTGCCGCAGCCCGCCGCTGATGAAGTACGGGTAAAAGTGAAATTTGCCAGCATCTGTGGCTCTGATGTGCACATCTGGCACGGTCACAATCCATTTGCCCGCTATCCGCGCGTGATCGGCCATGAGTTTTTCGGCGTGATTGACGCGGTCGGACAGGACGTTGATGCCAGCCGGCTGGGCGAACGCGTGGCGGTCGATCCGGTGGTGAGCTGCGGTCACTGCTATCCCTGCTCCGTTGGCCGTCCTAATGTCTGTCAGTCACTGCAGGTGATTGGCGTTCACCGCGACGGCGGCTTCAGCGAGTATGCGGTGGCGCCAGCCAAAAATGCCCATCGCCTGCCGGCGAGCATTCCCGACCAACTCGCCAGCCTGGTTGAGCCCTTCACCATTGCCGCGAATATCACGGCGTTCCTCAAACCGCAGCCACAGGATGTGGCGCTGATTTACGGTGCCGGTCCGATGGGGCTGACCGCCATTCAGGTGCTGAAAGGCGTGTACGGCGTACAGCAGGTGCTGGTGGTCGACCGCCTGCCGGAGCGGCTGGCGCTGGCGCAGCAAAACGGTGCCGATCGCCTGTATAACAACAGCGAGGTCCCGCTGGCGGCGCAGCTGGAAGGCGTTCAGCCGACGCTGATTATTGACGCCGCCTGCCATCCGGCGATCCTCGCCGAAGCGGCGGCGCTGGCCTCGCCGGCAGCGCGTATCGGCCTGCTCGGGTTTTCTGCTGAGCCGTGCAGCCTGACGCAGCAGGCGTTGACCAGCAAAGAACTGTCGCTGTTTACCTCGCGCCTGAACAGCAACCGCTTCCCGCAGGTGATTGCGTGGCTGGAACAGGGGCTGATCCAGCCAGAGAAACTGGTTACCCACTATTTCCCGCTGGCGCAGATCGAGCGCGCCATGACGCTGTTTGAACAAGACCCGCGCACCTGCTGCAAAGTGATCCTGCAAATGGATTGAATGATGCGCCACACCAGATGTCCCTGATGCCGGTGCGTACCCGCCGGCCACAACAATAATCCCCTGCATAAATCAGGCGCAGCGCCGCGGTCATCAAGGTCATCTCCCCGTGATGCTGCAGCCTGAAGAAGAACAGGGAAACGGAGTTTCTATGCTGAAGAATCTACGCTGGACCCTCGTACTGCTGCTGTTCCTGGTGTATATGATCAACTACCTCGATCGTATTGCCCTGTCGCTCACCGTGCCGCTGGTGGAAAAAGATCTGATGATCAATGCCGAGCAGTTCGGCCTGATCTTCGGCAGCTTCTTCTTCGGCTACGCGCTGTTCAACTTTATTGGCGGTTTAGCCACCGATAAATTCGGCCCGACGATTGTGCTCGGCACCGCCGTCGGCATGTGGTCGCTGTTCTGCGGCATGACCGCGCTGGCGACCGGTTTCTGGTCGATGATGATTCTGCGCGTGCTGTTCGGCATGGCGGAAGGTCCGATTTGCGCCTCGGCCAACAAAGCCATCAACGGCTGGTTCCCGAAAAAGCAGGCCGCCACCGCCATGGGCCTGCTGAGTGCCGGTTCCCCGCTCGGCGGCGCGGTCGCCGGGCCGATTGTCGGCTACCTGGCGCTCTCCTTCGGCTGGCGTCCGGCGTTTGTGGTGATCTGCCTGATTGGTCTGGTGTGGATGGCGCTGTGGTTCTTCTTCGCCGCCGATAATCCGGCGCGCAGTAAGCGCGTTTCTGCGCAGGAGCGCGCGCTGGTAGAGAAACTGAAAGCGGAAGAGCCGGCGGATATCATCGACGCGGACGGCAAAGCGCACGGCATGGGCTACTATCTGCGTCAGCCGATTATCCTCGTCACCGCCTTCGCCTTCTTCTGCTACAACTACATTCTGTTCTTCTTCCTGAGCTGGTTCCCGGCCTATCTGGTGCAGGCGCACGGGCTGGATATCAAAGCCATGAGCATCACGACCATGATCCCGTGGATTGTCGGCTTCGTTGGCCTGGCGCTGGGCGGCTGGATTTCCGATAAAATCTTTAATATTACCGGTAAGCTGCTGCTATCACGCAAGATTGTGCTGGTAGTGTCGCTGCTGGCGGCAGCGATATGTGTGGCGCTGGCGGGCACCATCAAAGAGGTGAATTCGGCGGTGATCATGATGTCGATCTCCATCTTCTTCCTCTACATCACCGGTGCCATTTACTGGGCGATTATTCAGGATGTGGTGCACAAGAGCCGCGTCGGCAGCATCAGCGGCTTTATTCACCTGATTGGCAGCCTGTCCGGCATTATCGGCCCGATCGTTACCGGCTTCATCGTGCAGCACACCGGCAAATTTGACAGCGCCTTTGTGCTGGCGGGCGTGGTGGCGGCCCTTGGCGCGCTGCTGGTACTGTTTGTGATTCGCAGCCCGAAAGCCAGCGACAAACCGGTTTCCGTTTAATCGAATGACTCTGCCGGGGCGCCGCGCGCCCCGTTTGCCACAAGGATTATGCATGTTACAACCCGATCGCCTTCCCGCTGACGTACAGCGCCCCCGTTACGACCGCAGCCAGTTGAAAACCCGCATGGTGCACATCGGTTTTGGTGCCTTTCACCGCGCGCATCAGGCGCTGGCCACTGACCTACTGGCGCAGCACGGCAGCGACTGGGGCTACTGCGAAGTGAATCTCAACAGTGGCGCGCTGATCGCCGCTCTGCGCCAGCAGGATTTGCTGTACAGCGTGACCGAAATGGCCGACGACAGCCTGCACACGCGCATTGTTGGCGTAATTACCCAGGCGCTGCACGCGAAAAGTGACGGTATTGAGGCGGTGATTGAAGCGATGAGCCAGCCGGAAATCGCCATCGTGTCGATGACGGTCACGGAAAAAGGCTACTGTTCGCTGCCGTCGAGCGGCCAGCTCGACCTGACGCATCCGGACATCGTGCACGATGTGGCGCATCCTGACGCGCCGCGCTCGCTGCCCGGCGTGATCCTGGCAGCGATTGAACGCCGTCGCCAGCGCGATCTGCCGCCGTTTAGCGTGATGTCGTGTGACAACATGCCGGAGAACGGCCACGTTACGCGCAATGTGATAACCCAGCTGGCGCAGCGCCGCAGCCCGGCGCTGGCGGATTACATTCAGACCCACCTCACCTTTCCCTCAACCATGGTGGATCGCATCGTACCGGCGATGACCGATGAATCTTTCGCGACGCTGGAAGCGCGGCTCGGCAGTCGCGATCCGGTGGCGGTGGAAGCCGAACCTTTTTTCCAGTGGGTGATTGAAGATAACTTCGTCAGCGGCCGCCCGGCGTGGGAACAGGCCGGTGCAGAGCTGGTGCGTGATGTGCTGCCGTACGAAGAGATGAAGCTGCGCATGCTCAACGGCAGCCACTCGTTCCTGGCTTATCTCGGCTACCTGGCCGGGTATCAGCACATCAGCGATTGCATGGCCGATGCCAATTTTCGTCAGGCGGCGCGCGCGCTGATGCTGCAGGATCAGGCACCCACGCTGCGCACGCGGGATGTTGATTTGGTCGCCTATGCCGACTCGCTGATCGCCCGTTACGAAAACCGGGCGATTAAACATCGCACTTATCAAATCGCCACCGACGGTACCCAGAAGCTGCCACAGCGCCTGCTGGATAGCGTGCGCTGGCATCTGCGTAACGGGACGGCCTGTGATTATCTGCTGCTGGGCGTAGCAGGCTGGATGCGCTATATCAGCGGCGTCGATGAGCAGGGCGCGGCGATTGAGATTCGCGATCCGCTCAGCGCGCAGCTGGCCAGCATTGTTGCCAATAGCGAGGATGGCCCGCAACGCGTTGAGGCCTTACTGCGCCTGCAGGCGGTGTTCGGCGACGATTTACGTTATCACTCAGTGTTTGTTACGCGGCTTACCGAGCTGTATCAGCAGCTGCGGCTTACCGGTGCACACGCCACGGTGCAGGCGCTGGTCACAGAAGGCTAAGCCGCCTGCACAAATGTGTAGCGCAGACGCAGCGTGCTGATTAGACTGACGCTTTCTCATCGGGCTGGCGGCGGCCAGCCGTAATACGGATATTGCTGCATGTCGATTGCCTATACCATAACCACCAGCGAACCGGTAAATCAGCAGATTTATCGCTATCTGCGGAAGGATATCGTAACCTGCGTGATCCATCCGGGCTCGCTGCTGTCGGAGAAAGAAGTGTCGGCGCGCTTCAACGTGTCGCGGCAGCCGGTGCGGGAAGCCTTTATCAAACTGGCGGAAGCCGGCCTGGTGCAGGTTCTGCCGCAGCGCGGCACCTTCGTGCGCAAAATCTCCGCCCAGCGCGTGGCCGACGGCCGTTTCATCCGTGAAGCGGTGGAGATCGCCGTGGTTCGCCGCGCCGCGCTGGAGATCGCTGCCACCGGACTGATGGCGCTGGAACACAATCTGCAGCTGCAGCGTCTGGCAGCGGAACGCCACGACAGCCAGGCGTTTCTGGCGCTCGACGATGAGTTTCACCGGTTGATTGCCGAAGGCATTGACTGCCTGCTGGCGTGGGAGACGGTGGAGAACATTAAAGCGACGATGGACCGCGTGCGCTTTCTGACGCTGAGCGAAGTGTCGCCGCCGGAGAGCCTGATTCAGCAGCACGAAGAGATTTTTGCCGCGCTGAAAGCGCAAGATGCCGATGCGGCGGAGAAGGCGATGCGGCGACATCTACAGGAGATGATTCTGACCATCACGCCGATTGCCGAGCGCAACAGCGAATGGTTTGAAGGGCCGTAGTGCTGTGGGGTGAGCTTGCGGTGGGGTGCGGTGCGGTTTGATGCGGTGCGGTGTGATGCCCTCACCCCGGCCCTCTCCCACCGGGAGAGGGAGCTGTTCCAGTAAGCTGTCAGCGAATTAATACATTAAAAAACCGCACAAAACAGTCCCCTCTCCCGCCTGCGGGAGAGGGCTAGGGTGAGGGGGAAAAAGCACCTCACACCATCAGGCAATCGTCACATCCTTCGCCAGATACACATCCTGCACCGCATTAATCAGCGCCACGCCCTCTTTCAGCGACTTCTTAAACGCCTTGCGCCCGAGAATCAGCCCCATGCCGCCGGCGCGTTTATTGATCACTGCCGTACGCACCGACTCTGCCACATCGGTCGCACCGGCTGAAGCACCGCCGGAGTTAATCAGCCCGGCGCGGCCCATGTAGCAGTTGGCTAGCTGGTAGCGCACCAGGTCGATCGGATTCTCACTGGTCAGCTTGCTGTACACGCGCTCATCGGTGTGGCCAAACTTCACCGCGTTATAGCCGCCGTTATTCTCTGCCATTTTCTGCTTCACAATGTCGGCACCAATAGTGGCCGCCAGATGGTTAGCCTGACCGGTTAAATCGGCGCTGGCGTGATAATCCACCCCATCCTTCTTGAAATCGTTGTTGCGCAGATAGGCCCACAGCACCGTCACCATGCCCAACTCGTGCGCACGCTCGAAGGCCGCTGCAATTTCCTCGATCTGCCGGCGTGACTGCTCAGAGCCAAAATAGATGGTGGCGCCGACCGCAACCGCGCCCATGTTGAACGCCTGTTCAACGCTGGCGTACAGCGTCTGGTCATACTGCGTGGGATAGCTCAGGGTTTCGTTATGGTTCAGCTTGACCATAAACGGGATGCGGTGCGCGTAGCGACGTGACACGGAGGCCAGCACGCCATAGGTTGATGCCACACAGTTACAGCCGGCTTCAATCGCCAGCTCGACGATATTCTTCGGGTCGAAATAGGCCGGATTGGCAGCGAACGAGGCGCCGGCAGAGTGTTCGACGCCCTGATCCACCGGCAGAATCGACAGATAGCCGGTACCCGCCAGACGGCCGGTGTTGTAGAGCGTCTGCATATTGCGCAGTACCGCAGGAGAACGATTGTTATCAATCATCACGCGATCGACATAATCCGCGCCCGGCAAATAAAGGCTGTCCGCTGGAATGGTCATGCAGCGATGTTGAAGAAGCGTATCCGCCTCTTTACCCAATAACTGTACGATGTCCGTCATGTTCGCTCCTGATAAATGGCTGGAAAAGAACCGGCACCTGCCGATTCGCCCCCACAGCCTGGACCGAAACGCGCCAGGCTGGCAAATTGCTGACTCCATTTTTCAGACGGATACGCAGTGAAAAAACGGCAATCTGGCGTTACGCCCTACCACCACTGATGGAAATGATGCACCGGCCCAATGCCGTGGCCGACCTCAAGCGAATCGGCGTGCAGCAGCGCCTGCTGCAGCCAGGCCTTGGCCTCCGCTACGGTGCCCGCCCAGTCCGCATGGCGCGGTCGCAATGCCGCCAGCGCCGCCGACAACGTGCAGCCGGTGCCGTGCGTATGACGGGTGTTAACGCGCGGCGCGGTAAAGCGCTGGCGGCCGGCGCGGGTGATCAGCCAGTCCGGGCTTTCCGCATCGCTGAGATGACCGCCCTTCATCAGCACCGCTTCACAGCCCAGCTCCAGCAGCGCATCGCCCTGTTGCAGCATAGTCGCCTCGTCCTGCGCCATGCGGCAACCCAGCAGCGCCGCGGCTTCCGGCAGGTTGGGTGTGATCAGCGATACCTGCGGTAGCAGCCGTTCACGAATGCTGGCTACCGCATCGGGCGACAGCAGCGCATCGCCACTTTTGGCAATCATCACCGTATCCAGCACCACAAACGGCAGGCTGGCGCGTTTCAGCTTCTCTGCCACCACCTCAACAATCGCCGTCTCCGCCAGCATACCGATTTTCGCGGCGTCAATGCGCACGTCGTCCAGTACCGAGTCGAGCTGTGCAGCGACAAATGCCGGTTCGATGCGATACACCGACTGCACGCCGCGGGTGTTCTGTGCCACCAGCGCGGTAATCACGCTGGTGCCGTACGCGCCGAGCGCGGAAAACGCTTTCAAATCGGCCTGGATACCTGCGCCGCCGCTGGGGTCGGTGCCGGCAATGGTCAATGCATTGATACGTTTCATGCCGCCACCTCCAGCGTCCAGAGCGCATCGAGAAAAGCGGCGACGAAGCTGCCCGGCCCTGCCACGCTGCGCGCGGCCTGCTCACCGGCCAGCGACATCAAGCGGCAGGCCGCTGCCACGTGCTGGAGGCGCTCGCCCGGCAGGCTGCTGCACGCCGCGACGACGGCGGATAGCGCACAACCGGTACCGACCACGCGCGTCATCAGCGGGCTGCCGCCGGGTATTGCCAGCGTCTGGCGGCCATCGGTGACGTAATCGACTTCGCCGGTTACCGCAACGATAGTCGTGCAGCGTTGCGCCAGCTGCTGCGCGGCGTTCAGTGCAGCATCGGCCTGATGCACGCTATCCACACCGCGTCCGCCCGTGGCCTGGTGCGCTAAGGCGAGAATCTCTGAAGCGTTGCCGCGAATGGCCGCCGGTCGCAGGCTTAGCAGCTGCTGACAGAATTCCGTACGCAGGGTTAGCGCGCCTACCGCCACCGGATCGAGCGTCCACGGTGTGCCGGCCTGGTTAGCGGCCTGTACCGCCGCCAGCATCGCATCGCGGCGCTCGCGGGTTAAGGTGCCAACGTTAATCAGCAGCGCATCGGCGAAACCGGCAAACTGCGCCGCTTCATCGCCATCAATCACCATCGCGGGCGAAGCCTGCAGTGCCAGCAGCACGTTGGCGGTAAAAGTTTGCACCACGTCGTTGGTCATACAGTGCACCAGCGGTGCCTGCTGCCGCAGCAGTTGCAGAGAGTGCGCGAGTTGCGCCGGGGAAAGAGGGTCAGGCTGTGTCATAAGGCTCCCAACCGGCAATCAGGAAGGCGAATGCGGTCAGGCATCTGACTTCCCTACGCTGGCATTATCCAGATCAGGTATTACGGGTATTTCTCAGCCTTCACAAAGAAGGGCACCCCGAGTCATGCACGTCCGTGTCAGACGTGCCTTCACAGCATAAAGGGTCAGCTTAAAGTTGTAAATCCTGCGGCGGGTGCGCTTTTTTTGCCGGGCAACGATGAGCAAAAATACGTGCGCCATCAATTTTCATGATTTTTTGATCATCAGGAAAATATAAACAAATCGACGGAGATCAATTTTCCTAAAAGCCCTAAAATTCATCAGGATAGTTAATTTAATCTGCCGGGGCAGTATCCGGGAAATAAACAGAAGAAAGCGCGCAACTTGATTAATATCAAACCGGCCGGCAGCGTAACACGGCCTAATTCCCTTCCGGATTTGAAGACCGCTGTTTCACCTTCACCCGGAATCGCTAATGACTTTATTCAGTTTTCTTCCGCACGCGCATCACTGGCACTATATCACCATTTCCCGTCAAGGCGCCGTTGCCCCCGGTGGCCGTTACCGGTACTCCACGTACCTCGAAGCCGAATGCAAACGCTGCGGCGAGCGCATCCATAAAATTTATTATCGCGATATCAGCGATGAACAGGCGCGTCGCTGGCTGGGATAAAAAAAAGCCCCGCAACACAGGTTGCAGGGCGCTTGCGTGGCTATCGCAAAACTTATTCAGCCGGTTTGGTGCGGATCAGGTAATCAAACGCGCTCAGTGACGCTTTGGCCCCTTCCCCGCTGGCAATGATGATCTGCTTGTACGGCACCGTGGTGCAGTCGCCGGCGGCAAATACGCCTTTCAGGCTGGTTTCGCCTTTGGCGTCGATCAGGATCTCGCCCATGCGGTTGCGCTCTACCGCGCCTTCCAGCCAGTTAGTGTTGGGCAGCAGGCCAATCTGTACGAAAATACCGCTCAGCGCCAGTTCGTGGCTGGTCTGGTTATTGCGGTCGATGTAGGTCAGACCGGTAACTTTACTGCCGTCGCCTTTTACTTCGGTGGTCTGCGCGTTCAGGATCACATCGACGTTTTTCAGGCTGCGCAGTTTATCCTGCAGCACTTTATCGGCGCGCATTTCGCTGGCGAACTCCAGCAGCGTAACGTGCTCGACAATACCGGCCAGGTCGATGGCCGCTTCAACGCCGGAGTTACCGCCGCCGATCACCGCCGTGCGTTTGCCTTTAAACAACGGGCCGTCACAGTGCGGGCAGTAGGTTACACCTTTGGTGCGATATTGCTCTTCGCCCGGAACGCCCATGTTGCGCCAGCGTGCGCCGGTAGCAATGATGATGCTGCGTGATTTCAGCACTGCGCCGGAAGCGGTTTCGATGGCGTGCAGACCGCCCTCTTTCGCTGCCGGGATCAGCTTGATGGCGCTCTGGGTGTCAATCACGTCAACGTCATAGTCATCAACGTGCGCACGCAGAGAACCGGCGAGCTTGGCCCCTTCGGTTTTCGGCACGGAGATGTAATTTTCAATGTCAACGGTATCCAGCACCTGGCCGCCAAAGCGCTCGCCCATCAGGCCGGTACGAATACCTTTACGCGCCGAGTAGATGGCCGCCGCAGCGCCCGCCGGGCCGCTGCCGACGATCAGCACTTCATAGGCGTCACGCTTGTTCAGCTCTTCAGCCGCACGCTTATCCGCGTTGGTGTCTACCTTACCGACGATTTCTGCCAGGCTCATCCGCCCCTGACCGAACTCTTTACCGTTGAGGTAAACCGCCGGCACGCCCATGACGTTGCGTTCGGTGATCTCGTTCTGGAACATGCCACCGTCGATGGCGGTATGACGGATGCGCGGGTTGAGCACCGCCATCAGGTTCAGTGCCTGTACCACGTCGGGACAGTTGTGGCACGACAGAGAGTAATAGGTTTCGAAATGCAGGTCGCTGTCCAGCGCAACAACCTGATCCAGCAGGCTCTGCGCCTCTTTCGACGGATGTCCACCGGTCTGCAGCAGTGCCAGCACCAGTGAGGTAAATTCGTGGCCCATTGGCGAACCGGCAAAGCGCGGACCGCTGTGGCTGCCTGGGTTAGTAATCAGGAATGATGGTTTACGTACCGGTTGATCGTTCTCTTCACGGAAGCTGACTTTATCAGACAGACTCGCGATATCGGTCAGCAGAGTACGGATCTCTGCGGATTTTGCGCCATCGTCCAGTGTGGCAATCAACTCAACCGGTTTCGTTAGTTTCTCAAGGTAGGCCTTGAGCTGGGTTTTTAAATTGGTGTCGAGCATAGTGAGTTCCTGTGAAGAAAATCGGGTGCCGCAGCACCCGATGGAAGAAAGATCAAAGGGCGGCGGTGACTTAGATTTTGCCAACCAGGTCCAGTGATGGAGCCAGCGTTGCGTCGCCTTCTTTCCATTTAGCCGGGCAAACTTCACCTGGGTGAGAAGCCACGTACTGAGCGGCTTTCACTTTACGCAGCAGGTCAGATGCGTCACGGCCGATGCCTTCTGCAGTGATTTCGATGGCCTGGATGATGCCTTCCGGGTCAACGATGAAGGTACCGCGGTCAGCCAGACCTTCTGCTTCACGCATGATTTCAAAGTTACGGGTCAGAGCACCGGTCGGGTCGCCGATCATCGCATACTGGATTTTCGCGATGGTGTCTGAAGAACCGTGCCAGGCTTTGTGGGTAAAGTGCGTGTCAGTTGAAACGGAGTAGATGTCTACGCCCAGTTTCTGGAACTCTTCGTAGTGGTCTGCCACGTCACCCAGTTCAGTCGGGCATACAAAGGTGAAGTCAGCCGGGTAGAAGAAGAAAACACTCCATTTACCTTCAACGTCTTTCTCGGTTACGTCGATGAATTCGCCGTTTTTGAATGCAGCGTTTTTGAACGGTTTGATTTTGGTATTGATGATAGACATGGGTGACCTCCGTTAAAAAGATGTGATGCAGGCTACATAATTTTCGGGCCAACTTCTAATATGCAGACGTTATCAATCAGATAATCAAAAGCTATCAAAGTGCCGACGCCAGATTTGATGCGGCTTGCCGCGGCATTCTACACAGAAAAGCCGCAGAGTTAACAGGCTTTATCTTTGCGCGCGGCAACTGCTATTTTTTTAAAAACGTTCAATCATCTTTGCTGCACGATTTTACTGCGTGCGCAACGCCGCTACAAAACGTGCCCGCTTACTCGTCATGGAGTCTGGAAGTGAAAATTCGTCTTTTTGAAGAAGCCGACCGCCCTTTTTTACGCACGCTGTATCTCGCGGCGCGCCGTCATAACTGGACATGGCTGGCCGGCGACGACTGGCAGCTGGAAGATTTCGACGCGATTATTCCCGGTGAAACGGTACTGGTAGCGGAGATCGACGGCCACCGCGCAGGCTTTGCTGGCGTGATGGATAACGATAATTTTCTGCACAGTTTGTATGTCGATCCGGCCTTTCAGGGCCAGGGCGTCGGCAGTGCGCTGCTGAACGCGGTGCAGCAGCGTTTTACCTCCACCGGCGCTCTGAAATGTCTGCTACAGAACGAAGCGGCGTTGCAGTTTTATCAGCAGCACGGCTGGCAGCGCGAAGCGCTGGGAGAGAGCGAACAGGGCCAATACGTGTTGATGCACCTGCCGCTGGCGTCGCGCACCAGCGGCAGCTAAGACTTAAACCGCGCGGAAGGCGATGTCGCCCGGAATCACCTCACCCTGCCAGTAAAGCTGGGCGGCAACCCGGCCCGCAAGTTCACGATACAGCGCGGTGAATTCACTCTCCGGACGGCGAATCACGGTCGGTTCACCGTCGTCGAGATCTTCGCGCAGATTAATGTGCAGCGGCAGCTGAGCCAGCAGGCGGGTGTGATAATCCTCAGCCAGCTTCTGCGCACCGCCGGTACCAAAAATCGGCTCGTGATGCCCGCATTCGCTGCAGATGTGCATGCTCATGTTTTCCACCACACCCAGCACCGGCACGCTGACTTTTTCGAACATCACCATGCCCTTGCGTGCATCAATCAGCGCAATGTCCTGCGGCGTGGTCACCACCAGCGCGCCGGTCACCGGCACGTTCTGCGCCAGCGTCAGCTGAATGTCACCGGTGCCCGGCGGCATATCCAGAATCAGGTAATCGAGATCCGGCCACAGCGTTTCGTTCAGCAGCTGCATCAGCGCCTTGCTGGCCATCGGTCCGCGCCACACCATGGCGTTATCGTCGGTCACCAGATAGCCGATAGAGTTGGTTGCCAGGCCGTGCGCCATGATCGGCGCCATGTGCGTGCCATCCGGCGAGGTGGGACGCTGCTTTTCGGTGCCGAGCATGTCCGGGATCGACGGACCGTAAATATCCGCATCAAGAATACCGACGCGCGCTCCTTCGGCCGCCAGCGCCAGCGCCATATTCACGGCAGTGCTGGATTTGCCCACGCCACCTTTACCGGAGCTGACGGCGACGATGTTTTTCACGCCGTTGACGCCCGGCTGATTTTTCACGCGTTTCAGGGTGGCGATGTCATGACGCAGCCGCCAGTCGATGGCGCGCGTGTTGGTCAGGCGCAGCAGTTCCGCGCTGGTCTGGGCTTTCAGCGCCTCAAACGCGCTGGCCCAGGCAAATGGCATCACCAGTTCAATGTGCAGCTTGTCGTCGAGCAGCGCCACGTGGCGCAGCGCTTTGAGGGTAGTCAGATTGTGTTGCAACGTCGGATGCTCAAACTCGCTCAGCACGCCGATAACCACGGCGCGCAACGCTTCAGGTGAATGATGGTCCCGGGATTGTGCGGTCATCCCAACTCCTTATTTAGTCATGACGCCAGACGATGGCGGTGTGCCATCAATCATATCAGATAGGCGCTAAAAGTGACGTGGCCGAGCTGCTGTGTTTACGCCAGAGGGTGCTTCGGTTAACATCTAAGCCCGATTTTTTATTCACGGAATGCTACGCAAATTATGACTCAAGTCGCTAAAAAACTACTGGTAACGTGCGCCCTGCCGTACGCAAACGGCTCTATCCACTTAGGTCACATGCTTGAACACATTCAGGCTGACGTGTGGGTCCGTTACCAGCGAATGCGTGGCAATCAGGTGTTCTTCATCTGTGCGGACGACGCCCACGGCACGCCGATCATGCTGAAAGCCCAGCAGCTGGGTATCGCGCCGGAGCAGATGATTGCGGAAATGAAGCAGGAGCATGAGACCGATTTCGCGGGTTTCAACATCAGCTATGACAATTATCACTCCACGCACGGCGACGAAAACCGCCAGCTGTCTGAGCTGATTTACACGCGCCTGAAAGAGAACGGTTTCATTAAAAACCGCACCATTTCGCAGCTGTACGATCCGGAAAAAGGCATGTTCCTGCCTGACCGCTTCGTCAAAGGCACCTGTCCGAAATGTAAATCGCCCGATCAGTACGGCGATAACTGCGAAGTGTGCGGCGCGACTTACAGCCCGACCGAGCTGATTGAGCCGAAATCGGTGGTGTCAGGTGCGACGCCGGTGATGCGCGATTCTGAACACTTCTTCTTCGATCTGCCGTCCTTCAGCGCGATGCTGCAGGCGTGGACGCGCTCCGGCGCGCTGCAGGAGCAGGTGGCGAACAAGATGCAGGAATGGTTTGAAGCCGGTTTGCAACAGTGGGATATCTCCCGCGATGCGCCGTACTTCGGCTTCGAGATCCCTGGCGCGCCGGGCAAATACTTCTACGTCTGGCTGGATGCGCCAATCGGCTATATGGGGTCGTTCAAGAACCTGTGCGACAAACGCGGCGACATCGATTTCGACGAGTTCTGGAAGAAAGATTCCAGCACCGAGCTGTATCACTTCATCGGCAAAGACATCGTCTATTTCCACAGCCTGTTCTGGCCAGCGATGCTGGAAGGCAGCAATTTCCGCAAGCCAACCAACCTGTTTGTGCATGGTTATGTCACGGTGAACGGCGCGAAGATGTCGAAATCGCGCGGCACCTTCATCAAAGCCAGCACCTGGCTGCAGCACCTTGATGCCGACAGCCTGCGTTACTATTACGCGGCCAAGCTCTCTTCGCGCATCGACGATATTGACCTTAATCTGGAAGATTTCGTCCAGCGCGTGAACGCTGACATCGTTAATAAAGTGGTGAACCTCGCCTCACGCAACGCCGGCTTTATCACCAAACGCTTTAACGGCCAGCTGGCAAGCGAACTGGCGGATCCGGCGCTGTATCAGACCTTTGTTGATGCGTCAGAGAAGATTGGTGAAGCCTGGGCCAGCCGCGAATACAACCGTGCGATCCGCGAGATCATGGCGCTGGCCGACCTGGCCAACCGCTACGTTGACGAGCAGGCACCGTGGGTGGTGGCGAAACAGGAAGGCCGCGATGCCGACCTGCAGGCGATTTGCTCTATGGGTATCAACCTGTTCCGCGTGCTGATGACCTGGCTGAAGCCGGTGCTGCCGTCGCTGAGCGAGCGTACAGAAGCCTTCCTGCAAAGCGAACTGAGCTGGGATGGCATTGCGCAGCCGCTGCTCAACCACAGCGTAGCGCCGTTTAAAGCGCTGTATGGTCGTATTGAGATGGCAAAAGTGGAGGCGCTGATTGCGGCTTCGAAAGAGGACGCAGCAGCGGCGAACCAGCCGGCGGTAAGCGGTCCGCTGGCCGAGGCACCGATTGGCGAGACCATCACCATTGATGACTTCGCCAAAGTCGACATGCGCGTAGCGCTGATCGAGCAGGCTGAGCTGGTAGAAGGTTCCGATAAGCTACTGCGTCTGCAGCTGGATCTGGGTGGCGAGAAGCGCCAGATTTTCTCCGGCATTCGCGCCGCTTATCCGGATCCGTCGGTGCTGGTGGGCAAGATGACCATCATCGTCGCCAACCTGGCGCCGCGCAAAATGCGTTTTGGCGTGTCCGAAGGCATGGTACTGTCTGCCGGCCCTGGCGGCAAAGATCTGTTTGTGCTGTCAGTGGATAGCGGTGCCCAGCCGGGTATGCCGGTGAAGTAAGGGTTAGTGCGGTCTGGCCCTCACCCTAACCCTCTCCCGCCTGCGGGAGAGGGAACTGCTGAGTGCGGGGTTTGGGTTCAGAGCCAGGCCTGCACATAGCAAAACCCCGCACAAGACTACCTCCTCTCCCGCTTACGGGAGAGGGAACCGCTGAGTGCGGGCTCTGGGTTCAGAGCCATGCCTGCACCTCGTTCGCTTGACTCACTCTCCCGCATTAAAAAGGGCCGAACAGCGCACGTTGTTACCCAGGTATCAAACCTGCACATAGCAAAACCCCGCACAAGAATACCCCCTCTCCCGCCTGCGGGAGAGGGCTGGGGTGAGGGGAAAACCGCACCGCGCTTATCGCGCCAATATCAGACAGCGATAAATCTCCGCCATCACCACCTCAAACTCATTAAATACCTGATGATTCCAGAAGCGAATTACGCGCCAGCCGCAGCGCTGTAAATACGCCGTGCGCCGGGCATCGTAAGCCTGATCTTCAGGCGTATTGTGCTGTCCACCATCCAGTTCCACGATCAGCGATTGCTCAACGCAGGCAAAATCAACGATGTACCCTCCAACTGGATGCTGGCGGCGAAACTTCGCGCCACACACATTTCGGTTGCGTAAATAGCGCCATAGTTTTTGCTCCGCTTGCGGCATCGCCTTTCGCAGCGCGCGCTGCGGTTGGACGGTGTGGTTCATCGCTGCTCCTTCGCTCTGGCCACCAGCTTACGCCGCTTTACTCAGCTTCAAAGCAGAGGTGTTGAAATCCTGAATCTGCATTCCAGTGTGATCGCTAGCACGCTAAGCGCTTAATGCGTATGATGAAGCGCCACGAAAACAGGAGCCTGACATGCCCACCGTGCTATCTGCCTGCTGGCGCTATCTGCGCGCCTTTGCCATCGTCTATGCCGCGCTGTATGCCGGCAACGGCCTTGCTGCCCTGCTGCCATTTACCATTCCCGGCAGCATCCTTGGCATGCTGTTGCTGTTTGCCCTGCTGGCGCTGCAGATTATCCCGGTAACGTGGGTGAAACCCGGCTGTCAGCTGTTGATCCGCTACATGGCGCTGCTGTTTGTGCCGATCAGCGTTGGCGTGATGGGCTACACCGATATCCTCAGCGCACAGTTTGGCCCGATTGTCGTCTCCTGCATGGTCAGCACCCTGCTGGTATTACTGATTGTCGGCCTGAGCGCCGAGCGCCTGCAGCGTCCGAAGGAGTCCGGCCATGAGTGACGCCTGGTGGTCACTGCCACTTACCGTAGTGGCGTATCTGCTGGCACGCCGTCTGGCAGCCAGAATCAACCTCTCTATCGTCAATCCGCTGCTGGTAGCCATGGCGATCATTATTCCACTGCTGCTGCTGACGCACCTGCCCTACGCGCGCTATTTCGCCGGCAGCGCGCTGCTTAATCAGCTGCTGCAGCCCGCCGTGGTGGCGCTGGCGCTGCCGCTGTATGAGCAGATGCACCAGATTCGCGCGCGCTGGAAAACCATCATTAGCGTCTGCTTTATCGGCAGCATTACCGCCATGGTGTCCGGCACGGCGATCGCGCTGTGGATGGGGGCGACGCCGGAAATCGCAGCCACCATCCTGCCGAAGTCGGTGACCACGCCCATCGCCATGGCAGTATCGGGCTCGCTACACGGTATTCCGGCCATCAGCGCCATTTGCGTGTTGATTGCTGGCGTGCTGGGCGCGGTGTTTGGTCACATGCTGCTGAATCTGTTTAAAGTGCGCAGCAAGTCATCACGCGGGCTGGCGATTGGCAACGCGTCACATGCGCTCGGCACCGCGCGCGCCGCGGAGATTGACTATCAGGAAGGCGCCTTCAGCTCGCTGGCGCTGGTAATCTGCGGCATCATCACCTCGTTACTGGCGCCTTTCATTTTTCCTTTGCTGATGCGCTTACTGGGGTAAAACTTGCGAGAGATCTCGCAAAGTTGAAACAAGCCAATCAGCTTGCATTGTCATAGCGACATGGATCACATATAAACCTTGAGGCGGCGCTTCGCCGCTGACGAGTTAATGAGGCCATAACATCATGCATGCACGATTCACTTCCGCTTTCTCTGCCCTGCCCGCTACGCTGCAGAGCGCGCTCCAGCCGCTGCTGGACGCTGCTGATTTTCACGGCGTGCTGCGACCGCAGGAGGTGACTCAGCTGCAACAGGCAACCGGTCTGGATGATGATGCGCTGGCACTCGCACTGCTGCCGATTGCCGCCTGTTGTGCCGTGGCACCGGTTTCGCACTTTAACGTGGGCGCTATTGCGCGCGGCATCAGTGGCCACTGGTACTTCGGTGCCAATATGGAGTTCTTACATGCGCCGCTGCAGCAAACGGTCCACGCCGAGCAGAGCGCAGTCACGCATGCCTGGCTGCGGGGCGAAGCGCAGCTGGCGACCATTACCGTCAACTACACGCCGTGCGGGCACTGTCGCCAGTTTATGAATGAACTGAATAGCGGTACGGCGATTCGCATCAGCCTGCCGGGCCGCGCGGTCAGCACGCTGGCCGATTATTTACCGGACGCCTTTGGCCCGGCCGATCTCAATATCAGCGAACGGCTGCTGACCCCCGTCGACCACGGTTTCCTGCCGCAGGGCGATGCGCTGCAGCAGGCCGCGATTGATGCCGCCAGCCGCAGCCATGCACCTTACAGCCAGAGTTATAGCGGCGTGGCGTTGCAGAGCCGCAGCGGCCAGATTTACACCGGGCGCTATGCCGAAAATGCCGCCTTTAACCCGAGCCTGCCGCCATTACAGGCCGCGTTGATTCTGATGAATATGCACAACGAAGCGCTGGAGGAGATTCAGCAGGCGGTGCTGGCAGAAAGCGCCGACGCCACGCTGAGCCAGTTTGATGCCACCCGCACCACCCTCGCCGCGCTCGGCTGCAGCAATTTCTCAGTTACTTTAGTTTCGAAACCAACAGTTTAGTGATCCTTTTACCGCTTTTGTGACCTTCTATTAACAAAAGCTGTACATCTGCAGGAATTTTCATAGGATCGGGCGCCAGAACTTCACAATAAACGGGTCTGGCGTTACCTTCTTGCTGGCGACACGTCAGAAAACACTGCAACCGGAGCAAACACTGCATGGAACTCGAGTACGAAAGTAAACGTCCGCTGTATATTCCTTACGCGGGTCCGATCCTGCTGGAATTTCCGCTGTTGAACAAAGGCAGCGCCTTCTCGCTGGAAGAACGTAACGAATTTAACCTCAATGGCCTGCTGCCAGACGCCGTAGAAACCATCGAAGAGCAGGCCGAGCGCGCCTGGCGTCAGTTCCTGGACTTCAAAAACAATAACGACAAGCACGTCTACCTGCGCAACATCCAGGACACCAACGAAACGCTATTCTATCGCTTGCTGGACAACCACCTGGAAGAGATGATGCCGATCATCTACACCCCAACGGTTGGCGCGGCCTGCGAGCACTTCTCAGAAATTTATCGTCGCGCGCGCGGGGTGTTTATCTCCTATAACAACCGCGACCGCATTGAAGACATGCTGCAAAACGCCACCAAGCAGAATGTCAAAGTTATCGTGGTCACCGACGGCGAGCGTATTCTCGGCCTCGGCGATCTGGGCATCGGCGGCATGGGCATTCCTATCGGTAAGCTGTCGCTGTACACCGCGTGTGGTGGCATCAGCCCGGCCTACACCCTGCCGGTGGTGCTGGATGTCGGCACCAATAATCAGCAACTGCTGAACGATCCGCTCTACATGGGCTGGCGCCATCCGCGCATCACCGGCGAAGAGTATGAAGCCTTCGTTGATGAATTCATTCAGGCGGTGAAGCGCCGCTGGCCAAACGTGCTGCTGCAGTTTGAAGATTTCGCGCAGAAAAACGCCATGCCGCTGCTGGAGCGTTACCGCGATGAGATCTGCTGCTTCAATGACGATATTCAGGGCACGGCCGCTGTCACGGTGGGCACGCTGATCGCTGCCAGCCGCGCCGCAGGCAGCCGTCTGTGCGAGCAGAAAGTGGTGTTCCTCGGTGCCGGTTCCGCCGGCTGCGGTATCGCCGAGCAGATCGTCGCACAGATGAAATCCGAAGGCCTGAGCGATGATGAAGCGCGCGCGCGCGTGATGATGGTAGACCGTTTCGGCCTGCTCACTGACAAATTGCCTAACCTGCTCGATTTCCAGAGCAAGCTGGTGCAGAAGAGCGACAATCTGAAAGACTGGGACGTCACCAGCGATTCGATTTCACTGCTCGACGTGGTGCGCAATGCCCAGCCGGATATCCTGATCGGCGTTTCCGGCCAGCCGGGACTGTTCACCGAAGAGATCATTCGCGAGATGCACAAGCACTGCAAACGCCCGATCGTGATGCCGCTCTCGAACCCGACCTCACGCGTGGAAGCGACCCCGGCTGATATCATCGCCTGGACCGACGGCGACGCGCTGGTCGCCACCGGCAGCCCGTTTGCACCGGTCACCTGGAAAGGCAAAACCTACCCGATTGCCCAGTGCAACAACTCCTATATCTTCCCGGGTATCGGTCTCGGCGTGATCGCTGCCGGTGCCACCCGCGTAACGGATTCGATGCTGATGACCGCCAGCCGCGCGCTGGCTGACTGCTCACCGCTGGTTAACGACGGTGAAGGTCCGGTGCTGCCAGAAATTAAGGACATCCAGGGCGTCTCCAAAGTGATCGCCATGGAAGTGGGCAAAGCGGCGCAGCTGGCGGGCGTGGCGGTGGTCACCTCCGAGGACGTGCTGTCGAAAGCCATCAACAACAACTTCTGGCTGCCGCAGTATCGTCACTACCGCCGTACCTCGATTTAATTGCAGACCGACGCTGCCGCACGCTTCAGGTGCGGCAGCGCTTAAAAAAACGCCAGCCGACCGGCGCGAACTTGCTTAGCCGTGCCGCCTCAAGTAGCCTTGACCCATCTGAATTTTCGTCAACCGAGTGCCCGTGCGCATACTTAAACGCGTTTTCTTTGCTCTGTTTATCATCATATTACTGGTGATGGCGACCGCGCTCGGCCTCGATCGCTGGATTAGCTGGCGAACCGCGCCGTTTATTTATGAAGATGTCGCTTCGCTGCCGCATCGTCAGGTCGGCGTGGTGCTGGGCACCGCCAAGTATTACCGCACCGGCGTCATCAATCAGTATTACCTGTATCGCATTCAGGGCGCGCTCAACGCTTACAACAGCGGCAAGGTGAATTATCTGCTGCTGAGCGGCGATAATGCGCTGCAGAGCTACAACGAGCCGATGACCATGCGACGTGATTTAATCAAAGCCGGCGTCGATCCCTCAGACATCGTGCTGGATTATGCCGGTTTCCGTACGCTGGATTCGATTGTGCGCACACGCAAAGTCTTCGACACCAACGACTTCATCATCATTACCCAGCGCTTCCATTGCGAACGCGCACTGTATATCGCCCAGCACCTTGGCATTCAGGCGCAGTGCTACGCCGTGCCGTCGCCCAAGAATATGCTATCGGTGCGGTTCCGCGAGGTGGGTGCGCGCCTCGGTGCGCTGGCGGATCTCTATCTGATGAAGCGCGAGCCGCGTTTCCTTGGCCCGCTGGTGCCGATTCCGGCGGTGCATGAAGTGCCGGAAGATGCGCAGAGCTACCCGGCGGTCACACCGGAACAGTTGCTCGAGCTGGAAGAGAAGCTACGGAAATAATCGGCGAGAGGCCAGCAGCTGGATCTGACGTTGGCGAGTTAAGCAGGATCGCGGCGATGCTGCCGGTGCGCATCAATGCGCACCCTACAAAATACCGGCCATCCCCTGCAAGTCTCACCGCTATTCTCAATGTACAACAAAAACAACAAGGGCCGCGTTGCCGCAGCCCTGATGGTTGACCTGGTTCTTTGCTATTTCTTGCGCGCGTATTTCAGCGAATCAAGCGCCACGGCGAAGATGATGATGCCGCCCTTAATGATGTACTGCCAGTACGGGTTCACGCCGATGTAGGTCAGACCGTAGTTGATGACGGTGAAGATGATCACACCGGTCACCACACCCGCGACGGTACCTACCCCGCCGGCAAACGACACGCCGCCCACCACGCAGGCCGCAATCGCATCCAGCTCATACATAAAGCCGAGGTTGTTAGTGGCGCTGCCGATACGGCCCGCTTCGAGCATCCCGCCGAAGGCATAGAACACGCCGGACAGCGCATACACCAGGATCAGGTTAAGCGGAACGTTAACACCAGAGACTTTCGCCGCTTCTGGATTACCGCCGATAGCAAAAATGTTTTTGCCGAAGCGGGTTTTATTCCACAGGATCCAGACGAACACGATAGCGATAATCGCGTAGAAGGTGATAAACGACAGCTTGAAGTCGCCGAAGCGCAGGAAGCCCTGGGCAAACTTCGAGAAGCCAGCGTCAAATCCGGCAATCGGTGAAGCGCCCACGAAGTCGTAGTACAGCGAGTTGATGCCGTAAACGATGATCATGGTGCCCAGCGTGGTGATAAACGGCGTCACCTTCAGGTAAGCGATGATCACGCCGTTAACCAGACCAATCACGCCACCGATGATGCACACGGTCAGAATCACCAGCGGAATCGGCACGGTTTCCAGATGCGGGAACACCTTGTTGGCGTTATCCATCGACTGCAGCAGCGTTGCCGCCACCACCGCCGCCAGACCCACCTGGCGCCCTGCCGACAGGTCGGTGCCCTGAGTCACGATCAGACCGGCTACGCCGAGGGCGATAATAATACGGACCGATGACTGAGTCAGAATGTTACTCAGGTTCATCAGGCTTAAAAAGGTCGGATCCTGGAAAATAATAATCGCCAGCAGTACCAACAGGACAACATAAATGCCGCCCTCTTTTAACCAGGTTAGCGCATTCTTTTTAGTAGTCGCTTTCATGTTAAAGCCCTTGCTTCATTAAAGGTGTAATGACGCTAAACGCAGGATTTCATTCTGCGAGGTCGTTTTAGTATCGACAATGCCCGCTACCTGACCATTACTCATTACCAAAATACGGTCGGTAATGCCCAACAGCTCTGGCATTTCAGAAGAGATAATAATGATGCCCTTTTCTTTTTTCGCCAGCTCCGAGATCAGCTGATAAATCTCGAATTTAGCGCCGACGTCAATACCGCGCGTCGGTTCATCAAGCATCAGTATTTCCGGCTGCGTCAATAACCAGCGACCAATAATGACTTTTTGCTGGTTACCGCCGGAGAGCGATCCAATTTGGGTATGATGGCCGGGCGTTTTCACCCGCATGGCATCAATGACCCACTGGGTATCGCTTTTCATGCGTTTATTATCCAGCAGACCCATACTGGATTTATATTTCTTGATATTAGAAATGAGCGAGTTAAAACCAATATCCAGGTAGGCATAAATCCCGGTGGAACGCCGCTCTTCCGTTACCAGCGCAAAACCATGGTTGATGGCTTCGTTGGCGCTGTGGTTATTAATCGCTTTACCGTGCAGTTTAATGGTGCCGCCCGACTTCTCACGGATACCAAATAAGGTTTCCACAATGTCAGTACGCTTGGCGCCCACCAGGCCGGCAATCCCGAGAATCTCGCCTTTATGCAGATCAAACGAGATATCACGGATCGATGGCTGGCGCAGCGAGGTCAGATTGCGCACCTCCAGAATCACTTCACCCGGCACGTTAGTTTTGTCCGGGAAGCGCTGGTTGAGCGAACGGCCGACCATCATGGCGATGATCTTGTCCATGTCCAGCCCTTCCAGCGGCTGGGTGGCAATCCACTGGCCGTCACGCAGAATGGTGATCTCATCGCACAGCTGGAAAATTTCTTCCATTTTATGCGAAATATAAACAATACCGCAGCCGCGATCTTTCAGCTTACGGATAATGGTGAACAGGTGGTTAACTTCTTTTTCGGTCAGCGATGACGTGGGCTCATCCATAATGACGATTTTCGCGTCATAGGAAAACGCCTTGGCGATTTCAATCATCTGCATTTGCGATACCGAAAGCGTCGCGACTTTATCGCGCGGATCGATATCAATATCTAATTCATCAAAGATCGCTTTGGTATCACGATACATTTTATCCTGATCGACAAACGGACCTTTGCGCGGATAGCGCCCCAGCCACATGTTGTCCATCACGTTGCGCTGCAGCACCAGATTTAATTCCTGATGCACCATTGAAACGCCATTTTCCAGCGCCTCTTTGGAGGATTTGTAATCTATTTCCTCACCCTGAAACAGGATGCTCCCCGTATCCTTTTTATAAATCCCAAACAGGCATTTTAATAAAGTGGATTTACCGGCGCCGTTTTCACCCATTAAGGCATGGACGGAGTGCGGCCGCACTTTTAAATTCACATTATCTAAGGCTTTCACCCCTGGAAATGATTTCGAGACATTCGTCATCTCCAGCAGATATTCTCGCTGTGTGGTCGGATTCTCACTGGCCATAATTTACCTGGCTAAAAAAAGCGTTGGTCAGATGCAATAAGGCGCGGCAGAAAAGCCGCGCCCGGGACGAATTACTTCACAAACTGCGACAGGTTTTCTTTATCAACCGGTACGTACGGTACGCGGACCACTTTGCCGTCCATCTTGAAGTTAGTACCTGCGGTTGGCTCTTTGCCATTGGCCAGGTTATTAGCAATGTCCAGCGTGGCTTTCGCCTGGTTTTCCGCATCGTTCAGCACGGTACCGGCCATCGCACCGGATTTCACCAGCGCCAGCGCTTCTGGCAGGGCGTCAACACCAAACACCGGAATGCTGGTTTTGTTGTGCGCCTTCAGCGCTTCAACCGCACCCATCGCCATCGCATCGTTGTTCGCGATGATTACTTCAATTTTGTTGGCGTTCGGGCCAGACAGCCAGGCATCCACTTTGTCTTTCGCCTGCGCGGTATCCCACATTGCAGTATCCATCGCCAGCTGCTGGGTTTTGATGCCGTCTTTGTTCAGGGTTTCGATGACGTATTTGGTACGTGCTTCGGCATCCGGATGGCCCGGTTCACCTTTCAGCAGCACGAACTGAATCTGACCGTCTTTGTTCAGATCCCAGGCTGGCGTAGCTTTCCAGTGTTTCTCGATCAGCTCACCCTGCTTGATGCCGGACTCTTTGGAGTCGGTACCGACATAGTAAGCTTTGTCGTAGCTGGCCAGCACTTTCGCGTTAGGCTCTTTGTTGAAGAACACCACCGGCACGTCGTTCGAGCGCGCTTTGTCGATCACCACTGCCGCAGCAGCCGGATCCACCAGGTTGATGGCCAGCGCTTTCACGCCTTTCGCCATCAGCACGTCAATCTGGTCGTTCTGTTTGGATTGGTCGTTCTGTGAGTCGTTCATCAGCAGCTGAATGCCGCCAACGGCTTTCGCCTCTTTTTCGATGTCCTTGCGCACCATCGACATGAAGTTGTCGTCATATTTATAAATTGTCACGCCAATGCGGGTATCGGCGGCGTGCGCAGTTGCACCAAACATCATGCTGGCAACCAGTGCTGTGAGCGTGAAAACCTTCTTATTCATGGTATCTCCGGTTTTTTTATGCAGGGTATTTCATCGCGCCGTATTGCCTGCGGGCAGACAGCGCAGTCGGTTGAAACGCTATTTTTTATGGGGCAGGCGCTGCTACCAAGCCGGACCACCATCGCTATCCTGACTTCCCTGTAGGTAAACGCTTCCTGAAGTGTGTTGTGAACCATTTCAATCGGCTACTGAAACCAGACCGGGGAAGGAAAGCCCGGCGTTACATAATGTTTCAGTCCGGTAAGACGCTGCCATCATAGTGAGCGCCATGTTAATTAACTGTGAATACAATCACAGATTGGAAACGGTTACACGGCGCTATCGCCTGAATTAGTGACCGACTCCACAATTTGCCGCTGCGCCACCGAATGGCGCCGCACCAGCGTAGGCATGAAGCAGTGCGCGGCGTGCGGATCGAGCGTGCCTGCTGCGCCCTGCAGGGCCAGCTCAGTCGCCAGTTTCGCCATAGAAACAATGGGATAGCGCACCGTGGTCAGTTGCGGGTCGGTGTAACGGGAAATGGGAATGTCATCGAAGCCGATGACAGAGAAATGCTGCGGTACCTGAATACCATTATCTTTCAGCGCGGTGAGTGCACCGGCCGCCATGCCATCGTTATAGGAGAACACCGCAGTGAGGTGCAGATTACGCCCCAGCAGCTCCACCATCGCGGCTTCACCGCCCTGCATGTCCGGTTCGGCATGCGCAATCCAGCCCTCCGGCGGGCGGATGCCCTGCTCCGCCAGTGCCTGCAGCCAGCCGTCGCGGCGCTGAGCCACGTCCTCAATCGGATGGCTGGAGCTGAGGTAACCAATGCGCTGATGGCCCTGCTGTAACAGCATGCGCGTCGCTACCTGCGCCCCGGTAACATTGTCGAGGCAGACGCAGCGGTGCTCGTAACCGGGAATAGTACGATTAATCAGTACCATACCGGGAACCTGATCCATAAACTGCGCCAGTTCCGCGTCTGTAAGCGTTTTCGCGTGCACCACCAGCGCGTTGCAGCGCTGGCGGATCAGCACCTCAATGGCATGACGTTCTTTCTCTTCCTGATGCCACGAATTGCTGATGAGCACATGCTTGTGCATGCGCTGCGCCACGGTATCCACCGCTTTAACCAGCGCACCAAAGAAGGGATCGGAAACGTCCATGACCACCACGCCGATGGTATCGCTCACCTGGGTAGCCAGCGCCTGCGCGTTGGCATTCGGCCGGTAGCCGAGCGATTCAACCGCCTGCAGCACGGCTTCGCGGGTATCAGAGGTGACTGCACTGCTGTTATTGAGCACCCGCGACACGGTGGCAACGGAAACCCCGGCCTGACGGGCGACATCACGAATCGTTATCATGCAGTTGTTCCACAGAGGAGAAAATGCGCGACTGGCGCGTAACGGCGCTATTCTGTCAGGGCATCGGAAACAGCTGCGTGAATTACGTCACACGGATGAAAACGGTTACATACAATTATGCAACCTTTGTGATGAACATCATTATCTGCCGGCGGACGCGTTATCCGCTTTTCCGGCGGCGAGCTGCGTCAGCCGGCGCCAGAGCCACTCCATCGGTCCCTGCGGGAAGACGCGCAGCCACAGCCCGGAGAACAGAATATTGACCAGCCAGATGGCCGGTACAAAAGCCAGTAGCTGCAGGCGGTCAAATTTGAGGAACAGATCGAAGCGGTAGAACAGCGTGGTGCAGATCAGCGTCTGCAGCAGATAATTGCTCAGCGCCATGCGCCCGACGCACTGAATGGCGTAACTGAACCGCGTGGCGGCGATGGCCGGCCAGTAACCAAGACAGAGCGCAGCGTAGCCAAGGCTGATAAACGGACTGGCGAGATCGCGTGGCACCTGCAGGAAAAAGCCGCTCCAGCGAAATTCCCACTGTAGCAGCCACTGCGCCAGCACGCCGGGTATGGCAATCAGCCAGCCGATGGTCAGTAACAGCGCCGCCGCGCGTCGGTAGTGTTGCAGACTAAACTGGCCGCTCAGCCAGCCGCTGCGCATCAGCGCGGCACCGATCAGCATCAGCCCGGCCAGCTGCCAGCCATACTGCGAAGCCAGCGCCATCAGGCCGGATGACAGGTGTTCGAGGCGATTCTGCACCGCTTCCCAGCCACCGACCAGTTTCCAGTAGCTCTCATACTCCAGATCTGCCGCGCCCGGCAGCCACGAACGCGTCGGCTGCGGACTGGAGATGACGCCAAACACCAGCAGCACGGCACAGCCCACCAGATAGAGCAGCACGCCGGTATGTAATAGCGCCCGCTCCGACGGCACGTCACGCAGCATGCGCCAGACAATCAACCCAATCAGGCCATAATCCAGCAGGATGTCGCCTTCCCACAGGAACACCGCGTGGATGAACCCGATGAAGACCAGCAGCGTTAAGCGTGAGGAGATCCAGCGGCTGCCGCGCGGCACCTGCAGGGCCAGTCCGGCACCAAACAGCAGCGCAAACAGCGTCAGGAATTTTAGCTGCGCCAGACCATCCATGATTGCCCAGGTCCAGGCATCAGAAACGGAGGCTTCACCCTGCCAGGCCGGATTGAGATAGGCCGCCGAGGGCAGACCAAAGCCGACGATATTCAGCAGCAATATGCCGAGAATGGCGCAACCACGAATGAAATCCAGCGCGAGATAGCGTTGCATCGAGTGCCCTGACGGTGAGAGGAACACGGGCGACAACGACGCCGCCCGCGCTGCTTAGCTGTGGCGTACCGCGCGCAGAAACTCCTGACGCGTGTTCTGGCTCGATTTGAACAATCCGCCGAGTGAAGTGGTGGTGGTCGCGCTGGTCGCATCTTTGACGCCGCGCGCTTTCACGCAGTAGTGCACCGCATCGATCGACACCGCCACGTTATTGGTGCCCAGCAGGGTTTGCAGCGCCACCAGCACCTGCTGGGTTAAACGCTCCTGCACCTGCGGACGCTGGGCGAAGAACTGTACGATACGATTAATCTTCGACAGGCCAATCACCTTGTCTTTAGGGATATAGGCCACGGTGGCTTTGCCGTCGATGATCACGAAGTGGTGTTCACAGGTGCTGGTCAGGGTGATATCACGCACGGTGACCATTTCATCCACCTTCATCTTGTTTTCGATGACGGTGATTTTCGGGAAGTTGGCGTAATCCAGACCTGAAAAGATTTCGTCGACGTACATCTTGGCGATGCGGTGCGGCGTCTCCATCAGGCTGTCGTCTTCCAGGTCCAGATTCAGCAGCTGCATAATCTGGGTCATGTGGCCGGCGATCTCGCGCTTGCGTGACGCGTCGTCCATGTCGCGCACCGGGGCGCGTAATGGCGTTTCCAGGCCACGCGCCAGCAGTGCTTCGTGAACCAGGGCGGCTTCCTGACTTAAGGTGCTCATCGTACTCTTCTCCGGCAGGTGATGCGCCCGCAGGTCTGCGCCTGCGGGGGAAATTCTGAGCGCGTATTGTGAAACACAATGCGCGCTTAATCCAGCAATCAATCCGATTGGAAATGAAAGCGTTTCAGGTGGGCGATCGCCGCATCACCAGCGCCCCCGCCAGCAGCAAACCACCGCCGGCCACCCACAGCGCCGGATCGAGCCGGTGCCACAGCAGGCTGGAAATCCAGGACAGCAGCGGCCCACCGAGCTGTCCGATGGCATAACCGGTCGTGAGCAGGCCGGCGAGATAGCGCGCGTGGTGCGGCGCCAGCTCCCGGCTGTACTGCAGCGACAGCTGCACCACGC
The DNA here is from genome assembly GCF_059730925.1 of gamma proteobacterium symbiont of Axiagastus rosmarus. Taxonomy (NCBI): domain Bacteria; kingdom Pseudomonadati; phylum Pseudomonadota; class Gammaproteobacteria; species gamma proteobacterium symbiont of Axiagastus rosmarus. Next base: position 1,513,641 of record NZ_AP035925.1, on the reverse strand, counting down.
AGAGAAAGCCGCCGCCAATCAGCAGCGCCGCCAGCAACAGACCGTTGATGCCCGGCAGTACGATGGCGGCGATCACGCCCAGCGCCTGCGCCCACAGCACCAGCGCCAGCCGCCGATGGCTGCTGCCCCAGTGGCGCGTCACGATCCCCAGCACGATGCCGATCACCGCCGCCCCGCCAAACACCGGCCAGACAAACTGCGCAAAAGCGCTATCAGGGAAGCGCGCCGCCGCCATTTGCGACAGGAAGGTGGCGGGCAGAATATAGCCAAAGCCAGCGAGGCTGTAGCTGAGGATCAGGCGCTTCAGGTCACGCGTCAGCAGCAGCGGTGCGGCGGCCTGTTGCGGACGATGCAGCTGTCCGCTGCGCGGCAGGAAACGCGCAATCGCGGCAATTAGCAGAAGCGCCAGCACACCATATGCCGCCCAGGCAAACGCCGCGCTCACGCCGCTGGCGTGCAGCAGTACCGCCAGCATGCCGCTGATGAAGATGCCGGTGCCGGGACCGGCAAACACCGCTGCCGACAGGCCCGGCCGGCCGTGATGCAGCAGTTGCTCATTGCTCCATGCTGCCACCAGCACCATTGCCCAGCCGCTGGCGACGCCGATCAGAAAACGCACCACCGCATGCAGCCACGGCCCGCTGATACAGGCGGACAGCAACGTCAGCGCGACGGCACCCCAGACACCCAGCTGCAGCCGCCACTCCACGCGCCGCTGCGCGCGCATCGCGTCAAACGATCCGGCCAGATAACCGAGATAGTTCAGCGCCGCGACCAGGCTGGCGCTGGCGAGCGTGAGCTGATCGTCGTGAATCATCAGCGGCACCTGCGGGGTAAACGCAAATCGCCCAATCCCCATTGCAACCACTAAACTTAAAAACGCGCTAAGCGCGACTCGCCACGCCATTCTGACTCCGGATCGATTGGATTATCACTTGTCAGCAGCATGCATGACGTTTAGACTCACGAAAAGTGAATAATATTAACCAAGTTGTTTACGAGAAGAGAATATGGATTTAGTACAGCTCCGCATGTTCTGTTCCGTGGCCGAAACCGGCTCACTGGCGCGCGCCGCCGAAATGCTGCATCGCGTGCCGTCTAATCTCACCACGCGACTGCGACAGCTGGAAGAAGAAATCGGCGTCGATCTGTTTATTCGTGAGAAGCAGCGCATTCGTTTGTCGCCGATGGGCCACAATTTCCTCAATTATGCGCAGCGTATTCTGGCATTGAGCGACGAGGCGCTGAACATGGCGCGCGCCGGTGAACCCGGTGGTAACTTTGCCTTCGGTTCGATGGAGAGCACCGCCGCCACCCGCCTGCCGGGATTGCTGGCCGCCTATCATCAGCGCTTCCCCAACGTCGCGCTGTCGCTGGTGACCGGCACCTCAGGCGATATCATCGATAAAGTGCGCGCCGGCACGCTGGCGGCGGCGCTGGTGGACGGTCCGGCCAGTCATGACGACCTGAATGGCTGCATCGCCTTTCGTGAAGAGATGGTGCTGATCACCAGCCTCGAACACGCGCCGATTCACAGCGCCCGCGATACGCAGGGCGATACGCTGTTTGCCTTTGGCAACAGCTGCTCGTACCGCACCCGGCTGGAGTCCTGGTATCGCGACAGCCAGAGCGCACCGCACAGCGTTATGGAGATTCAGTCTTATCACGCCATGGTCGCCTGCGTAGCCGGTGGTGGCGGCGTGGCAATGATTCCCGCCTCGGTGCTGGCGCAGATGCCGGCCCGCGCGCGCGTGCAGCAGCACAGCCTGCCGCCGACCTGGCGCGACACGGCCACCTGGCTGATGTGGCGCCGCGACGCCTTTACGCCCAACGTTGAGGCGCTGAAGTATCTGATTATTGAAATGTTTGATGACCGCCCGCTCAACGATGAACTGCTGCATCCGCTGCAGGCCGCTGAGTAAGCGTTATTTTTTATCCAATCACGACATCACAGGAAGAGGGATTGCATGAACATGATTAAAACCCGCGCGGCCGTGGCCTGGGCTGCTGGCGAACCGCTGAAGATTGAAGAAGTGGATCTGATGCCGCCACAGAAAGGGGAAGTGCTGGTGCGCATCGTTGCCACCGGCGTGTGCCATACCGATGCTTACACCCTGTCAGGTAAAGATCCGGAAGGCGTATTCCCGGCGATCCTCGGTCACGAAGGTGGCGGCGTGGTTGAAGCGGTGGGCGAAGGCGTTACCAGCGTGGCGGTCGGCGATCACGTGATCCCGCTGTACACGCCAGAGTGCGGCAAGTGTAAATTCTGTCTCTCCGGCAAAACCAACCTGTGTCAGGCAATCCGCACCACGCAGGGCAAAGGGCTGATGCCCGACGGCACCACCCGCTTCTTCAAAGACGGCAAGCCAATCTTCCATTACATGGGCACCTCGACCTTCTCTGAGTACACCGTCGTACCGGAAATCTCCCTGGCGAAAATCAGCAAAGAAGCGCCGCTGGAAGAAGTGTGCCTGCTCGGCTGTGGCGTAACCACCGGCATGGGCGCGGTGATGAATACCGCCAAAGTGAAAGAAGGCGACACCGTGGCGATTTTCGGCCTCGGCGGTATTGGCCTGTCGGCGATCATTGGGGCGAAAATGGCGAAGGCCGGTCGCATCATCGGTATTGATATCAATACCAGCAAGTTTGACCTGGCGCGCAAACTGGGCGCGACCGACCTGGTTAATCCGAAAGATTTTTCCAAGCCAATTCAGGAGGTTATCGTCGAGATGACCGACGGCGGCGTGGACTTCTCGTTTGAGTGTATCGGTAACGTCAACGTGATGCGCTCCGCGCTGGAGTGCTGCCATAAAGGCTGGGGCGAATCAGTGATTATCGGCGTTGCCGGTGCCGGCGAAGAGATTTCTACCCGGCCGTTCCAGCTGGTTACCGGTCGCGTATGGCGCGGGTCGGCGTTTGGCGGCGTGAAAGGACGCACTCAGCTGCCAGGCATCGTGCAGGATTACCTCGACGGTAAGTTTGCGCTGAATGATTTCATCACCCACACCATGCCGCTGGAAGAGATCAACGAGGCATTTGAGCTGATGCATGAAGGCAAATCGATCCGTTCCGTGGTGCATTTTAATAAGTAAGCAGGAGGCGACATGGCATCCACTCTGGAGCTGCTGGAAGAACACCGTATTTTTGGCGGCTGGCAGCAGCGCTGGCGTCATCAGTCGGCCGTGCTCAACTGCCCGATGACGTTCAGCATTTTTCTGCCACCGCCGCGCGACGACGCGCCGCCGCCGGTGGTGTGGTTTCTCGCCGGGCTGACCTGCAACGATGAGAACTTCACCACCAAAGCCGGTGCGCAGCGCGTGGCGGCCGAACTCGGTCTGGTGCTGATTATGCCGGACACCAGTCCGCGCGGCGATGCAGTGGCCAATGACAGCGGGTACGATCTGGGCCAGGGTGCCGGGTTTTATCTCAACGCCACGCAGCAACCGTGGGCGGTACATTATCGCATGTTCGATTATCTCAGCGAGGAGCTGCCGGCACTGGTGGCGGATAACTTCAAGCTGAGCGATCGCCAGTCGGTAATGGGGCATTCGATGGGCGGCCACGGCGCGCTGGTGCTGGCGCTGCGCCTCGGCGGGCGCTTTGCGTCGGCGTCCGCGTTTGCGCCAATCGTCAATCCGACCGAAGTGCCGTGGGGACAGAAAGCCTTTGCCGCCTATCTGGGCGACGATCGCCAGACGTGGCGCGAGTGGGATAGCTGCCTGCTGATGCAGAACGCTGAACATCGCCTGCCGGTGCTGATCGATCAGGGCGATAGCGATCAGTTCCTCGCCGATCAGCTACGCCCGGAGCGGCTGGAAGCAGTGGCGCGCGAGCAGAACTTCCCGCTGGAGCTGCGTATCCAGCCGGGGTATGACCACAGCTACTTCTTTATCGCCAGCTTTGTGGAGGACCATCTGCGGTTCCACGCGCAGCATTTACTGGCGTAGTGCACTTTTCTGCCCCTCTGATGCTGAGGGGCAGAACGTGTCTGGCGTCAGGCCAGCGATTCCGCCACCAGCCCATCAATCATTACCTGCGGCATGCCCTGTGAGCAGTGCTCAATGCGGCCGCGCACGCCATACACCTGCGCCAGCGTCTCCGGCGTAATCACCTGCGACGGCACACCGTCGGCCAGCAGTTGCCCCTGCTTCAGCATCAGCGCGTGATCGGCATGACGCAGCGCGATATTGATGTCATGCACCACCACCACCGTCACCATGTTGCGCAGCCGGGTTTCGCGCCGCACCAAATCCATCACGTGGAACTGATAATTCAAATCCAGCGCGCTGAGCGGTTCATCCAGCAGCAGCAGTTCCGGACGGCGAATCAGCGACTGCGCCAGCCCGACCAGCTGCTTCTGGCCACCGGACAGCTGATCGAGATAACGCATCGCCAGGTGGGCAATGCCCAGCTGCTCCAGCAGGTGCATGATTTCCGCTTCACTGGCGGCGCTGTGTAATCCACCGGAGGCACGCTGCGCCACGATGATCGACTCCAGCACGTGCAGATGCACACCGGCTGGCAGCGTCTGCGGCAGATAGACCACGCGCTGCGCGCGCCGGGCAAACGGCTGGCTCATCAGCTCTTCACCGTTGAGCCACAGCTCGCCCTGCCCTTTGCTCAGACCGGCCAGCGCGCGCAGCAGCGTCGATTTGCCGCAGCCGTTGGGCCCCAGCAGCACGGTGATTTTGCCGCGTGGCAGCTGCGTGACATTGAGATCGTCGATGACGTTCCGCTTCGGGTAACCGGCGTAAAAGTGGCTGACGCGTAAGCCCTGCTCCATCACACTGTCCCCCGATGCCGCAGAATAATGCTGAGAAAGAACGGCACGCCCACCAGCGAGGTGACGATGCCGACCGGAATGATGACGCCGGGGATGAGGTTTTTCGAGGCCACCGACGCCAGCGACAGCACCAGCGCGCCGGTCAGCGCACTGGCCGGCAGATAGTAGCGGTGATCTTCACCAAACATCATGCGCGCAATGTGCGGCGCGACCAGGCCGATAAAGCCGATCGGGCCGACGAATGCCACCGCCAGCGCTGAGAGAATGCTGATGCGCAACAGCGTCGCCAGCCGCAGACGCCGCACATCAATGCCGAAGCTCACCGCGCGATCTTCACCCAGGCGCAGCGCCGTGAGTTTACAGCTGCTGAGCATCGAGAACGGCAGCAGGATGGCAAAGGCGGCGCTCAGCACGCCCAGTTTTTCCCATGAGGCACGCGCCAGACTGCCCATGGTCCAGAACACCAGGCCCTGCAGCGTATCTTCGCTGGCGATGAACTGCATCATCGAAACCAGGGCGTTAAAGGTGAACACCAGCGCGATGCCAAACAGCACCACGCCGGAGGTTGAGACTTTGGTCCAGCGCGTGATGCCATCCAGCATCAGCGCGGCAAACAAGGCGAAGACAAAGGCATTGGCGGAGATCAGCCACTGGTCCGGCACGCCGGGAATACCGATGCCGAGAATGATTGCCAGCGCGGCACCAAACGCCGCTGCCGACGAGACGCCGAGCGTAAACGGGCTGGCCAGCGGGTTATTGAGGATGGTCTGCATTTCAGCGCCGGCGAGGCCGAGTGAGAAGCCGACCACCACTGCCATCAGCGCATACGGCAGACGGATGTCCCAGACGATCACGCGCGTGCCGGCGTCCACCGCTGCGGGATGGAGCAGCGTTTGCCACAGCGTGTCGAGCGTCAGGCCGGCCGGGCCAAGGGTGAAATCGAGGATAACTGAAGCGAGGATCGCCAGCACCAGCACACCAATCAGCAGCAGTCGCTGACGCAGAACCTGACGATAACGGGTCAGGGTATCGGCTTCGGTGCCATGTTCCGCCACCAGCGCGGAGTCCGTACTACGCATTGTTCTACCTGTTTCCTGTCGCCTTATAACGGCTGCCACAATAGAGCAGGTGATAATAATTATCAATGCTGTCTCTGTAACAAAGCCCGAATGGTTTGCGCCAGGTTTGCATAGCGTAATAGATCGCAAAAAAAACGCGGCCGTGGCCGCGTTGTCAGGCATTACTGCTTAAAGGAGGGGAATTCCATCTCGCTGTATTTCACGAAGCGGGTGCCGCGCGTCAGCTTATAGCCCAGCCAGATCACCAGGAACAGCGGAATGCCGATATAGGTTGCGGCTACGCCGTACCAGTCGATGCGATCGGCGAGGAATGCCTGATAATTCTGCCCCAGCGTAATGATCAGACACAGCGCGAACGCAAACATCGGACCCAGCGGGAAGAAGCCGGAGCGGTAAGGCAGATCGGCCAGATTCAGCCCCTGCGCCACATAGCCGCGGCGGAAGCGATAATGGCTGATAGCAATGCCGAGCCAGGCGATAAAGCCGGTCATCCCTGACGTATTCAGCAGCCACAGGTACACTTCCTGATTGCCAAATTTCGAGGTCAGGAAGCACAGCGCTGCCACCACCGTGGTCGCCAGCAGGGCATTACGCGGTACGCCGCCTTTCGACAGCTTCGCAAAAATGCGCGGTGCCTTGCCTTCCTGCGCCAGGTTAAACAGCATACGCGTTGAGGCGTACATGCCGGAGTTACCCGCCGACAGCACCGCCGTCAGGATCACCGCGTTCATCACCGCCGCCGCGGACAGCAGACCGGCATTCTGGAACACCAGCGTGAACGGGCTGACGCTGATATCAGTGACATCGTTATGCAGCAGCTGCGGATCGGTATACGGCAGAATCAGGCTGATGATCAGGATCGCGAACACATAGAACAGCAGAATACGCCAGAACACCTGGCGCACCGCGCGCGGGATATTCTTCGCCGGGTCTTCTGATTCACCGGCGGCAATCCCGATCAGTTCGGTGCCCTGGAAGGAGAAGCCGACAATCATCGCCACGCCAATCATCGCCGCAAACCCGCCGGCAAACGGCGCATCTCCCACCGTCCAGTTGTGCCAGCCTGCATTTTCTGCGCCGCGCAGGATGCCGGTAATCATCAGCACACCGACCACAATAAAGATGATAACGGTGGCGACTTTGATCAGCGAGAACCAGTATTCCGCCTCGCCGAAGCCTTTGACCGAAATGTAGTTGAGCAGGAACATCAGACCGAGGAACAGCGCGCTCCAGATCCAGCCCGGCGTATCCGGGAACCAGTAGTTCATCACCAGCTGTGAGGCGACGAGGTCAACGGCGATGGTCACCGCCCAGTTGTACCAGTAGTTCCAGCCCAGCGCGAAGCCGAAGCCCTCTTCGACATATTTGGCGCCGTAGGTGGCAAAGGAACCTGAGACCGGCATAAACGCCGCCAGTTCGCCGAGGCTGGTCATCAGGAAGTAGACCATCAGGCCGATCAGCGCGTAGGAGAGTAACGCACCGCCAGGACCCGCCTGAGAGATAGTGGCACCCGAGGCGACAAACAGGCCGGTGCCGATAGAACCGCCAATGGCGATCATGGTGAGATGGCGCGCTTTTAATTCACGGCGCAGCCCAGGTTGTTGTGTTGTTTTTGAGTCATTATGCATGTGTAAACGCTATGCTGAATAAAAATAAGGCGCGATTGTAGCAGCAAAGCCTGCACTGTATAGCATTCGCCTCGGGTTATTAGTTACCTTCATAATCGGCCGGGAATTATTAGCCACAGCACAGGACACACCGCAGCTATTCCCGGCAATAGGCGAGGAAGCGGCTCAGCGCTTTCGACAGATGTTTCTGCCGGTGATGGATGCGATACAGGGTGCGCGTCAGGCGCGGCAGGGGCACCGGCACTTCCGTCAGCGTGCCCGCCTCAAGCAGATCGGTAATCACCCGGCGCGATAAGCAGCTGATGCCCATGCCGTGGCGCACCGCGTGTTTAATCGCCTCCGAATTGCCTAACTCCATCCCCAGCTGAAACTGCGGCAGGTGCGACAGCAGCAGGTAATCGACAATCTCACGCGTACCGGAACCGCGCTCGCGCAGGATCCACGGCGCAGCGGCCAGCGTCTCCAGCGTCACCGGCTGCTGTAACAGCGGCGCATCCGGCGCGGCGAACACCACCAGTTCATCTTCCAGCCACGGTTCGCTGATGATATCCGGCTCATGGCACGGCCCTTCAATCAGGCCGATATCGACGCGAAAATCAGCCACCGCATTGATGGCGTCCTGGCTGTTGCCGACGCTCAGCTCCAGCGGCAGCGTGGGAAAATCACGGCGATACGCGGCGATCATCCCCGGCAGCAGATAGTTGCCGATGGTGCTGCTGGCAAACAGGCGAATCGCTCCGTTGTCTTCTTTAAACAGCTGTTCGATCTCAATCGCCTGCTCCAGCAGCCCGACCGAACGCGGATAGAGCAGCCGGCCGTGCTCGTTGAGCACCAGCCGTTTGCCGACGCGGTCAAACAGCTGCACGCCGAGCTGACTTTCCAGATCGGCCAGGGCCGCGCTGACCGCCGACTGCGACAGCGCCAGCACCTGCGAGGCCTGCGTGGTGGAGCCGCTTTTCAGCACCTCGGTAAACACTTCAATCTGACGCAGCGTAATGTGCATGCGTGCTCCTTACATGGCGTACCGCTTCACCAGATAGATCACCACCGCCAGCCAGATCAGCAGCATCAGAATCAGGCCGCTCCAGCTGACGATCTTTTTGCCGCGCGCCCGTTGCACCTCGGCGCGTTCGGCGCTGCTGATGCGCACGTCGCGCGGCAGCAGACGCAGCAGGATCATCACGCCAAGCGGGATGATAATCGCGTCATCCAGCAGGCCAATAATCGGGATGAAGTCCGGAATCAGATCGATGGGGCTGAGCGCATAAGCGACGATGCCAAACGCCAGCAGCTTAAACCACCACGGCGTACGCGGATCGCGACAGGCAAACCACAGCGTCAGCACGTCCCGTTTGATGAGCTTCGCCCAGCGGCGCAAGCGCATGAACATTGTTGCCCTTCTTTATCACTTATTCCGGTTGATTATAAATATATTATCAATTTCACTTTTAAGCCAGCCAGGCGCACGCTAAAGCCTCACTGAGGAGAAGCGTATTATGGCTGAACTAAGCGTCAACAAAACCCCTTTTCATGTTCATCGCTGGCTGCCGGGACTGCTGCTGACCGCCGCCATCGCCGCAGGTGCCGCGTGGCTGGCCAATCAGCCGTGGCTGGCTGGCGCGGGATTCGGCGCGCTGACGCTGGCCATCATTATCGGCATCGTGCTGGGTAATAGCCTGTATCCCCGCGTTGCGACCCCGTGCGACAGTGGGGTGCTGCTGGCCAAACAGCGACTGCTGCGACTCGGCATCATTCTTTACGGCTTCCGCATCACCATACAGCAGATCGCCGATGTCGGCGTCAGCGGCGTGCTGATTGATGTGCTGGTGCTGAGCTCAACCTTTCTGATCACCTGCCTGATCGGCATCCGTTTACTGAAAATGGATCGCGAAACCGTGTGGCTGATTGGTGCCGGCAGCAGCATTTGCGGTGCGGCAGCGGTGCTGGCAAGTGAACCGGTGATCAAAGCCGCACCGTCGAAAGTGGCGGTCGCGGTGGCCACCGTGGTGCTGTTTGGCACCGTCGGCATTGTGCTGTACCCGTTTCTCTGGACGCTGCTGCCGCAGGTCAGCGCACAGCACTTTGGCATCTTTACCGGCTCGACGCTGCACGAAGTGGCGCAGGTGGTGGCGGCCGGCCATGCGATGGGCGCGGAAACGGAGAACACGGCTGTCATCGCCAAGATGCTGCGGGTGATGATGCTGGCACCGTTTCTGCTGATCCTCGGCAGCTGGCTGCAGCGCCAGCGCAGCCACCAGCGTCAGGCACAGCAGCCGATCCGCTTTCCGTGGTTTGCCCTGTTGTTTATTGTGGTGGCGCTGTTTAACTCGCTGCACCTGCTGCCACCGCCGGTGGTAGCGGGACTGAATCAGCTGGCGAATCTGCTGCTGGCGATGGCGATGGCGGCGCTGGGCTTAACCACCCGTTTCGGCGCGCTGAAGCAGGCGGGCGTCAAACCGCTGCTGCTTGGTCTGCTGATGTTTATCTGGCTGATTCTTGGCGGCGGCGCACTGAATGTGCTGGTGCAACATTTCATGGCGTAAGCGCATCCGCTATCATGGGCGTTTTGCATCAGCAATCGCCCATTCAGGAGAGCGGCATGAAATATATCGGCGCACACGTAAGCGCATCCGGCGGCGTAGACCAGGCAGTGATCCGGGCCCATGAAATCGAAGCCACAGCCTTTGCGCTGTTCACTAAAAATCAGCGCCAGTGGAAAGCCGCGCCGCTCTCTGCGCAGGTGATCGACGCTTTTAAAACCGCCTGCGATCAGTACAACTTCAGCGCCGCGCAAATCCTGCCGCACGACAGCTATCTGATTAACCTCGGCCATCCGGTTGTGGACGCGCTGGAGAAATCACGCGAGGCGTTTATCGATGAGATGCAGCGCGCCGAACAGCTTGGTCTGACGCTGCTCAACTTCCATCCCGGCAGCCACCTGCAGCAGATTGATGAAGATGCCTGCCTGAAGCGCATCGCCGAGTCGATCAACATTGCGCTGGATAAAACCCACAACGTGGTAGCGGTGATTGAGAATACCGCCGGCCAGGGCAGCAACCTCGGTTTCCGCTTTGAACACCTCGCGGCGATTATTGACCACGTCGAGGATAAATCGCGCGTCGGCGTATGCATCGACACCTGCCACGCCTTCGCTGGCGGATATGATTTACGCAGCGAAGCTGCCTGTGAAGCCACCTTTGCCGAGTTTGAGCGCGTGGTAGGCTTCCAGTATCTGCGCGGTATGCACCTCAATGATGCCAAAAGCACGCTCGGCAGCCGCGTGGATCGCCATCACAGCCTCGGCGAGGGCAACATTGGCAAGACCGCGTTTAGCTGGCTGATGAAGGATGCGCGTTTTGACGGTATCCCGATGATTCTCGAAACCATCAATCCGGATATCTGGAAGGATGAAATTGCCTGGCTGAAAGCAGAGCAGCAGGCGTAACGGGTTTCACCGGGGCCTGTCGCCAATAACAAAGGGAGCCGCGGCTCCCTTTGTTGTTCCTGGCTGCCGTTACGCGGCTTTGGCCAGTTCTTCTTCCGGACGTTTCAGAATCGCATAGCCCAGACCCGCAATCAGGGTACCAATCACAATCGCCAGCAGGTAACCCAGCACCGGGGTAATGGCGCCTGGAATCAGCAGGACGAACAGCCCGCCGTGCGGCGCCATCAGTTTGGCCCCCATCGCCATGGAGATCGCACCGGTCACTGCGCCACCCACGATACAGCATGGCAGCACGCGCATCGGATCACGCGCCGCAAACGGAATGGCACCTTCCGAGATAAAGCACAGGCCGAGTACCAGCGCGGCTTTACCGCCCTCCTGCTGACCTTTATTGAACTTACGACGCGCTACCAGCGTTGCCAGCCCCATCGCCAGCGGTGGCACCATACCGGCCGCCATGATTGCGGCCATCGGCGCGTAGGTTTGCGAACTCAGCAGACCGACACCAAACGCGTAAGCCACTTTGTTCACCGGACCGCCCATGTCGGTACACATCATGCCGCCCAGAATCGCGCCCAGCAGAACCGCGTTAGCGGTGCCCATGTTCGCCAGCCAGCTGGTCAGGCCGCTCATGATGCCGGCAACCGGTTTGCCTACTACGTAAATCATCAGCAGGCCGGTAATCAGACTGGCCACCAGCGGAATGATCAGAATCGGCTTCAGCGCTTCCATACTTTGCGGCAGCTTCACTTTGCTGCTCAGTAGTTTCGCGGCGTAACCGGCGATGAAACCGGCGATGATGCCGCCAAGGAAACCGGCGTTGATGCTGGTGGCGATCATGCCGCCAATCAGACCTGGCGTCAGGCCCGGACGGTCAGCAATCGAGAAGGCGATAAAGCCCGCCAGCACCGGCACCATCAGCGCAAAGGCGCTGCCGCCACCGATCTGCATCAGCGCCGCGGCTAAGGTGCCCTGCTCTTTAAACGCGGTAATACCAAAGGCGAATGACAGCGCAATGCTCAGACCGCCGGCGACCACCATCGGCAGCATATAAGATACGCCGGTCAGCAGATGCCGATAGGCACCGGCTTTCTCTTTGCTGTCGCTCTGGCTGGCTGCCGCCTGGTTGCCGGAAGGCTGCCAGACTTTGGCTTCTGCCTGCGCTTTATCCAGCTCCTGTGCGGTTTTCTTCAGCGCCAGACTGGTGGAGGTACGGTACATCGGCTTGCCGGCAAATTTCGCCAGGTCAACGTCGATATCCGCCGCAACGATCACCAGATCGGCCGCCGCCACTTCTTCCGGGGTGATCGGGTTGCCGGCGCCGACTGAGCCGCGGGTTTCCACTTTTACCCACCAGCCGCGCTTGCTGGCTTCCGCCTCAATCGCCTCGGCTGCCATGAAGGTATGCGCCACGCCGGTCGGACAGGCAGTGACGGCCACAATACGTTTCTGCCCGGAGCTCTGCGCCGGTGCACTTGCCGCCGGGGTTGCCGCAGCCGGCTGCCACGGTTGCGCCGCATCTTTAGCCAGCGCCAGTGCCGCCTGCGGATCGCGCAGCGCCTGCTGCACATCCACGAGGGCAACGGACTTGCCGGCGAGCTGCGCGTTGTCGGTAACCTGCTGGCCAATCACCAGCACCAGTTCGGCGTCCGCGGCGCTGTCGACCAGCGTCAGTCCCGCCTGCCCTGCCGCCGCCTGCAGACGTTCTGAGGCTAAATGGCCTGATGCCAGACCGAGTGAAGAATCTTTTATCAGCAGCGTTTTCATTATCGCTCTCCTGCTGTTAGTTAACGGGTTGTAAGTCGACGCGCGCCATCATCGCGGCCAACTGGGTACGATCGGTCACGCCGACGTTGCTCTGGCTGACGGCCATGGCCGCCACCGCCGTCGCCAGACGCAGCGTGTGTTCACTGGATTCCCGCATCAGCAGGCCATAAATCAGGCCGCCAACCATCGAATCTCCGGCGCCTACGGTGCTGACCACTTCACACGCAGGCGGTTTGGCGATCCATTCGCCTGAGGCATTGACCCACAGCGCGCCTTCCGCACCGAGGGAGATCACGACGTGGGCAATGCCCTGCTCGCGCAGCTGGTGCGCGGCGTCAATCACATCCTGCAGCGTCGGCAGCTTGCGGCCGGCCCAGATCTCCAGCTCGCGGCGATTGGGTTTTACCAGCCACGGTGCCGCTTTCAGACCGGCCACCAGCGCTTCACGGCTGCTGTCAAAAATGATGCATGGGCAGTGGGTGCGCAGATCGCTCATCCATTTGGTGAACGCGTCCGGCGCAACGCCCGCTGGCAGGCTGCCGCTGACGCACACCATATCGAACTGGCCCAGCCAGGTCAGCGAGTCGGCAGTGAAGCGGTCCCAGTCCTGGGGCGTGACGTCAAAGCCCGAGAAGTTGAGGTCAGTGACGTCGCCGTCTTTTTCCGTCAGCTTAACGTTAATGCGGGTACGGCCCTGCACCACCTGAAAACGGTTAGCAATACCGAGTTCGCTGAACAGCTGCTGAAAGCCGTCCTGATTCTCTTTGCCGAGGAAGCCGCCGACGGTGACGTCGATGCCGAGATCTTTCAGCACTTTGGCGACATTGATGCCTTTACCCGCAGCGTGCAGCCCGGTGGTTTTGACCAGGTTAACTTCGCCGCGCTCGATCTCCGGCGTGTAGCCGACCAGATCGTACGCCGGGTTCAGGGTGATAGTGGCAACGCGACGACTCATGCTGCCCCCTCGCCCAGACCGCTATTAATGGCTTCTTCGATAGCGTGCAGTGCCTGCTGCGCATCGTCACCGCTGGCGGTGAAACGCAGACGATGGCCTTTCTTCACGCCGAGCGCGACCACCTTCATCAGGCTGCGCCCGTTAGCCGGCTTACCGCTGCCGTCGAGATTGGTCACGGTGATATCGCTGTTGAACTGCTTGATCACGCTCACCAGCGCGGTGCCCGGACGCGCATGCAGACCGTGCTCGTTGCGAATGGTGAATTCCGCGGTTAAGACGTCCGCAGCTTCATCAACTTCGCTGGTCAGCAGCGCAAGAATGCCTGCCGCGTCCGCTTTCAGCAGGCGTTCAGCCTGCTTGTTCAGCAGCAGATTGCTGAGGTAACCCAGCACCTCAAGCGGGCGCTGATCGGTGGCGGCGACCGTCAGCAGCAGCGCTACCGGTTCGCCCTGATGCATCAGCGGCGTCGCGCTGCGGCTCACTGCCACCGCGCTGTTGAGGTTGCCGTGCGTGCTGTCGCTCAGCCAGATGCCCTGACCGAGGCTGAGCGGCGCGTGCGAGACAACGTCCGCGACAAAGCTGGCGTCAACGGCACCGGCCGCCTGCAGACGACCGGCGTTCAGCGCCTGCAGCGTCATCAGATCGCTGGCAGCCACGTCAGTGGCGATCAGCGACGTATCGAACTGGAATTCAGCGGCCTGCTTTTCACCCATCAGCAGCGCGCGCAGCTCTTCAGCAGAGGCAGATTTCAGCTGCTCCGCGATGCTGTCATCGCTTAATACGTGGGTCAGCTGGCGCAGCAGCGCGAGGTGCTCGTCAGATTTGGCGGCAATGCCGATGGCGACGTACGCCGTCTGGCCATCACCCCAGTCCACGCCCTGCGGGAACTGATAAACCTGCACGCCGGTTTTCAGCACCAGATCGCGGGTATCGGTGGTGCCGTGCGGAATGGCGATGCCGTTGCCGAGAAAGGTGGTGGTTTGCTGTTCGCGCGCCAGCATGCCGTCGACGTAGCCTTCGGCCACATTTCCGGCCGCAGTAAGCGCAGCGGCAACCTGACGAATGGCCTGTTCTTTATCGGACGCGCTGGCGCCGGTGTGAATGGCCTGAACTTCGAGCTGGAACATATTTCTCCTCGCTTGCTGAAAGTGAATCGTTTCAGCCTGATGGCGAAAAAATGCGCTGTGCGATACGGACTTAGCCGGGAGGACAACGCTGAAACGTTTCAGGGAATATGGTACAGCCCCCGATTACAGGCAAGAAAATGCGCAATCGGCGTAGCAGATTTTTGATGCTCCGCACACTTCGCGGCGGATTTAGGATTTTTCACAGCGGGCGCGCTGACGCGTTGCTGTAACGCGGTACCTGTGACGAGCGTGCTGTTCAGCTCGCGTCAGCTTAAACTCAGGGCGCGGTATCGGCTTCCAGCTGCAGCAGGTAGATCATGGCATCGGCGCGGCTGCTGCCGCACATCTCCGCCTGTGGCTGTAAACCGGCACACACCGCCGGACGCAGCGGCGAGCCAAAAATTTTGCAGCGCTGCTGTTCGTCGAGCTGCACGCAGCGGGTATTGGCCGGTTTGCCGTCAGGCATACCCGGAATGGGGGAAGAGATGGAGGGGGCTGTGCAGCAGGCACCGCACTGGTCTCGACATAACATCATGCGCTCCTGCAAAGATTAGCGGCCGACAATAGCAGTCTGCACCGCGGAATTCTATGCGCGACCAACAATTTTCACCGGCCTCACTTGCCTGTTTTTCACCGCGCGAGTAAGTTGGCGCGCATCTACCTGGTTATAGCGAGTCAAGCATTATGCCAAAGGCAAACGAAATCAAAAAAGGAATGGCCGTCACCTGGAACGGTAAACTGTTGCTGGTGAAGGATATCGATGTCCAGAGCCCAAGCGCGCGCGGTGCCGCCACGCTGTACAAGATGCGTTTCACCGATGTGCGCACCGGCCTGAAAGTTGAAGAGCGCTTCAAGGGCGACGACATTATTGATGCCATCCAGCTCAGCCGCCGCGCGGTGACCTTCTCATACATCGACGGCGACGAATACGTGTTTATGGATGACGAAGATTACACGCCGTACAGCTTTAAAAAAGATCAGATCGAAGAAGAGCTGCTGTTTATTCCGGAAGGCGGCATTCCCGGTATCCAGGTGCTCACCATGGATGGTCAGGTGCTGGCGCTGGAACTGCCGCAGACGGTAGACATGGAGATTGTTGATACCTCACCTGGCATCAAAGGGGCATCCGCCAGTGCGCGCACCAAACCGGCGGGCATGAGCACCGGGCTGTCGATTCAGGTGCCGGAGTACCTGAGCAATGGCGATCGCATCCGTATCCATATTGCCGAGCGTCGTTATATGGGACGCGCCGATTAAGCGCACGATTTTCTCCGGCGGCGGTTGATTGTTATAGTATAACAACAGCCTGCGCGCCGGATGCGGTTGTCCGGCGCGGCTATTTTAACGGAGTAAATCATGACGCGCGTGAACCTGATTACCGGTTTTCTCGGTAGCGGTAAAACCACCACCCTGTTACATCTGCTGGCGCACAAACCGGCCAATGAAAAGTGGGCCATTCTGGTCAACGAGTTTGGCGAGATCGGCATTGACGGCGCCCTGCTCGCCGACCGCGGCGCCACGCTGAAAGAGATCCCCGGCGGCTGCATGTGCTGTGTTAACGGCCTGCCGCTGCAGGTTGGGCTGAATATGCTGCTGAAGCAGACCCAGCCGGACCGCCTGATTATCGAACCTACCGGTCTTGGCCATCCCAAACAGTTACTGAATATGCTGCGCGCGGCGGTCTATCAGCCGTGGATCCGCGTGGACGCCACGCTGACGCTGCTCGATCCGCGTCAGTTAGCCGATACGCGCGTCACGGAGAATGAAAACTTTCGCGACCAGCTGATCGCCGCAGACATCATCATCGCCAACAAAAGCGACAAGTGGGATGCGGAAGATCGCCAGCGGCTGGCGAGCTGGCAGCAGCAGCATTTAGGCGACCGTCAACTGGTGGAAGCCAGCTGGGGCAATATTGATCCGGCGTTGCTGAGTCAGCCGGCATTGGCGGATCGTGCGGTACCCGATGCCGCGCATCATCATCATTCGTCACGCCCGCAGGGGCTGGCGGCGCTGAAACTGGAAGGCGAAGCGCGCTGGCGTCGTGCGTTAAATGAAGGTCAGGGCTATGCTTCCTGTGGCTGGATTTTCGATGGTGACACGGTGTTCGATACCATTCCGGCTTTAGAGTGGGCGCGGCTTGCGCCGGTGGATCGCGTGAAAGGCGTGCTGCGTACCGCTGACGGTCTGGTCAGCATTAATCGTCAGGGCGAAGACCTGTTCATTGAAACGCGCCCGGTCACGCCGCCGGATAGCCGTATCGAATTGATCCACCATCAGGCCGCCGACTGGAATGCCTTGCAGACTGCCCTGTTGAAGATTCGTTTAAATTAGCTGCGGTAGGTTTGCCCGTTATTTTTTTTCTTTTTGAGTTACTTTTATGCGCACTACTCGTTTGATCACCATCCTGCTGCTGAATGCGCTGGGTGTGATGCTATTTATGTCGTGGTATCTGCCGCCGGAGCACGGGTTCTGGTTCGCTCTCGACAAAGGCATCTTTTTTGGCTTTAACGACCAGATGGTCGACCATCACGGCTTTGCGCTGCTGGTGGCGATTACCAATTTCCGCGGTTTTGACGCGGTGTCACTGCTGGCGATGGGCCTGCTCTATCTGTGGTTCTGGCGCCGCGAAACGCCGCAGGGCCGACGTCGTATGCTGGCGATTGGTATCACCATGCTGCTGACGGCGGTGATTCTTAACCAGCTGGGCCATCTGCTGCCGGTTAAGCATGCCAGCCCGACGCTGTTCTTTGATAACGTGCATCGCGTCAGCGAACTGACCGGCATTCCGGCAAAAGATGCGTCCCGAGACAGCTTCCCCGGCGACCACGGCATGATGCTGATTATCTTCGCCTGCTTTATGTGGCGCTATTTCGGCTTCCGCGCCTTCCTGATGGGCCTGCTGATTGTGGTGCTCTTTTCCCTGCCGCGCGTGATGGCGGGTGCGCATTGGTTTACCGATATTGCGGTCGGTTCGCTGTCGGTGGTGCTGGTGGGCCTGAGCTGGTGGTTATTAACACCGGCCAGCGACAAACTGGTGAACTGGCTCTATCGTTCGCTGCCCGGAAAATATAAACCCCAGGCGTAATTGTTTAGCGCGGGCGATTATTTCCTGTTTTTAAGATCGCCTGCGCTTATTTAATCCTGCAATAAATTATTAGCGAACTAAGCGTTTTCTGATAAAAGAAAAACCTATGCGTCAAATCGTCTGACAATGGCGTTATTCCTGGCCTGTCCAGTCAGAACCCTCTTAAAATCTCTCTTAGCGCCAGAATTAGCCGCTGTTCCTGCCGTTAATTGACGCTTAAATCGCTACCAGTTGTTGATAAAGTAACCGTTGTGTTACAGATTGATTTCACATCAAAAAAACCTATAAAAATTTATATAAAAGCACTCGCCACGCGGTCTGTAATCGGTTAACCTCAACTCCGATTACTACCGTGCAGCATAAAATTCGGTACCTTAAGCAACAAAAATGTGTGCATTAACACATTTTAGTAATTAAGGAATTGTCTTAGAGGGTCGCACTTATTAATCTCAACCCGTTTTGTCATCTGGCTGGCGACATTCTGTCGTAAGGACATCGAAGGAAAACACGTACAATGGTCAAGTCTCAACCAATTCTGAGATACCTCAGGCGGATTATTCCCGCAGTAGCATTAGCAACCCTCTTATCGGCATGTAGCAGTACCCATAACGGTCAGAACGCGAATAACGAGAATCATGAAGTTAACAACCAGAATGGTTTTTTACTTCAGGCGTCTCAGGACGAATTTGAACAAATGGTGCAGAACGTGGACGTTAAGTCCCGCATCATGGAGCAGTACAGTGACTGGAAAGGTG
Organism: gamma proteobacterium symbiont of Axiagastus rosmarus; assembly: GCF_059730925.1. Classification (NCBI taxonomy): domain Bacteria; kingdom Pseudomonadati; phylum Pseudomonadota; class Gammaproteobacteria; species gamma proteobacterium symbiont of Axiagastus rosmarus. The sequence continues at coordinate 1,495,017 of NZ_AP035925.1, read as the reverse complement.
TGCGTTATCGCTTAGGCGGCGACACCAAACGCGGCATTGACTGTTCTGCTTTTGTTCAGCGCACCTTTCGCGAACAGTTTGGTTTAGAGCTGCCGCGTTCCACATCGGAACAGCAGGACAGCGGTAAAGAGATTTCACGCAGTAAATTGCGTCCGGGTGATTTAGTGCTGTTCCGCGCCGGCTCCACCGGTCGCCATGTCGGCATCTATCTCGGCAACGACAATTTTGTACACGCGTCTACCAGCAGCGGCGTGATGATTTCCAGCCTTAACGACAGTTACTGGAAAAACCGCTACCGCGAAGCGCGTCGGGTACTGGCAAAAAACCCCAGTTAACCCCTTCCTTCCTGATGTTCTCAGCCAGAGAATCTGAAAACGCTGCCCCGGCAGCGTTTTTTTTCGTCTGCAGTTGCTTAAACCAAATCCATGGCGGAAAAAGTAATTGTGAATCAAAAATATAACGAGACTTTTCGCGCAGCCTCGTTATATTCTCGTTGCCTTGAACCAGCACAGTTGTATGCGTTTTTATAATAAAAAGGGCAAGATCAGGGGAACCAACTCCATGCCACTGTCGGGGACGTTAAATCGTCATGCCAGCTACTCGCGGCGCATCGCCTGGAGTAGCGTAATTATTGGGGTCGCGTTTTTTATCCTGTTTGTCACCGTCCTGCTCACGCTGACCTGGCAAAAACGCGTCCAGCAACACCAGCAGCTGCTGGCTCACAGCCGTGACGATCTGCAACAGGTGATGTCAACCCTGGTCGAGAGCCTTTATCCACTGCAGCAATACACTCAACTCAGCTGCAACAGCGTCAACCGTGAGCTGACCTCTCGCGCCGCCTTTGCCGGCAACATTCGCGCGATATTACTGGTACGCGACGGCAACGCTTACTGCTCTTCGGCTACCGGCGCATTTCTGCTGGCCGCCAGCGCCATTTCACCCGATTCAGAGCTGGAGCGCGACCGTGACGTCCGCCTGCTGCCCGGCACACCGCTGCAGCCCGCCAAACCAGCGCTGGCGCTGTGGCTGAAAAGTCCGGGAGCGAACGAAACCGGCATCCTCGCCACCATGAACCTCAGCATGACGCCTTACCAGCTGCTGGCCTCTTACCATCCCGAAATCACGCGCATGGCGCTGGTGGCAGGCGACAGCGCGCTGCTCAGCGGCACCAGCCAGGTGGTGCGCAGCCGCGATCTGCCGCCTGCCCTCACCGACCTGACGCTTGATGACGGCAGCATGCGCTTTGTGCTTTACGGCAGCACGCTGGCCTCACGCGATTACACGCTGGCGTTGCTGACCGGCCTGCTGCTGGCGCTGCTGGTTGCCGCAATCAGCTGGCTGCTGCTGTCGCTGCATCAGCGACCGGGACGTGAAATCCTGCTCGGCATCCGGCGCGGTCAGTTTCACGTTGAGTATCAGCCGCTGGTAACGGCACACAACGGCAAACCCTATGGCGTTGAAGCGCTGCTGCGCTGGACTCACCCGGTTGAAGGCATGATCCCCCCCGATGTATTTATCAGCCACGCCGAAGCGCAAAACCTGATTATTCCTCTGACTCAACATCTGTTCAGCCTGGTAGCGCGCGACGCGCGTTTTCTCTGTCAGCAACTGCCGCGCGGCACCCGTCTCAGTCTGAATATGTCACCGCAGCATCTGGCATCGGCCAGTTTTCGCCGCGACGTGCAGGCGTGGATCGCCAGTATGCCCGCCGATCATTTTAACTATGTATTTGAAATCACCGAGCGCACCATGGTGCGGGAGAAGAACGCCGGCGAAATCTTCGCCTGGCTGCATGAACACAATTTCAAGATTGCCATCGATGATTTTGGCACTGGCCATAGCGCGCTGATCTATCTGGAAAAATATCCGTTCGACTACCTGAAAATCGATCGCGGCTTTGTGCAGAGTATCGGCACCGAAACCGTAACCTCGCCGGTGCTTGACACCGTGTTGCTGCTGGCAAAGAAACTCAACCTGAAAACCGTGGCGGAAGGGGTGGAAACCGGCGACCAGGCGGCCTGGCTGGTTAACCGGGGCGTCACGCATCTGCAGGGGTATCTGTTTAGCCGCCCGCTGCGCCCGGAAAAGCTGATCAGCTACTATCAGAGCCAGGCCAGTTTGGGTTAACGTCACGTACCGCGCATGAAACTGCTACCATACAGTGCGGATTACCACAGGAGAGCGCCCCACTTATGCTGCTTCGTCTTGCCACAGCACTACTGATGTGCAGCGCCATTGCGCCGGTGCACGCGGTCACTATCCATGAAAGCTATGCCTTTGCGAAGCTGGGCGAACCTAAATACGCGGTCAACTTCAGCCATTATGATTACGCCAATCCGGCGGCGCCAAAAAGCGGCAAGATCACCCTCGCCGTGGTGGGCACTTACGACAACTTCAACCGCTATGCGTCGCGCGGCAACCCCGGTATCGGCACTGACACGCTGTACGACGGCCTGTTTACCACCTCAGACGATGAGCCCGGCAGCTACTATCCGCTGATCGCCGAATCAGCACGCTATCCCAGCGATTATCACTGGATGGAGGTGTCGATCAATCCGCACGCGCAGTTTCAGGACGGTACACCGATCACCGCGCAGGATGTCGCCTTCACCTTCAGCAAATTCATGACCGAAGGCGTGCCGCAGTTTCGCGTGGCGTTTCGCGGCGTGCAGGTGAAAGCGCTGAACCGGCTGACGGTGCGCATTGAGATGCCCAAACCAGATAAAGACCTGGTGCTGAGCTGGATCACGCTGCCGGTGCTGCCGGAAAAATTCTGGCAGAACAAAAAATTCAATGAGCCGATTGGCTATCCGCCGCTCGCCAGCGGGCCTTACCGCGTCACTTCGTACAAATCCGGCCAGTTCATCCAATATAGCCGGGTGAAGAACTACTGGGCGGCCGATCTGCCGGTGAACCGCGGTCGCTTTAATTTTGATACCCTGCGCTACGATTACTATCTCGATGACAACGTGGCTTTTGAAGCGTTTAAGGCCGGTGCCTATGACCTGCGCGAAGAGAGTTCGGCGAAGAAATGGGCCACACAATATCGCGGGCGCAACTTCACCAGCCACGCCATTGTGAAAGCCACCACGCCGAATGACGTCGCCACCGACACGCGCTGGCTGGCGTTCAATAACGAGAAAGCATTATTTGCCGACCGCCGCGTGCGCGAGGCGCTGACGCTGGCGTTTGATTTTGAGTGGATGAACAAAGCGCTGTTCTACGGCGCTTACAAGCGAACCGACAGCTACTTCCAGAACACCGCTTACGCCGCCAAAGGCTATCCTGACGCCGATCAGCTGGTCCTGCTCGCGCCCTACAAGGCGCAGCTGCCTGCCGAGGTCTTTAACAACGCCTACGCGCCGCCGCATTCTGACGGCAGCGGCTTTGACCGCAACAATTTGCTGCGGGCGATGGCGCTGCTGAAGCAGGCAGGCTGGCAGATCAAAAATCAGCAGCTGGTGAACGTGAAAACCGGCCAGCCGTTTCAGTTTGAACTGTTGCTGCGCAGCGGTTCTCTGAACGACTGGGCGCTGCCGTTCCAGCACAGCCTGGCACGGCTTGGCATTACGATGACGCTGCGCCAGGTGGACAGTTCGCAATATCTGCGCCGGCTGCGCGAAGGCGATTACGACATGATTCCGTCGCTTTATCAGGCGATGCCGTGGCCTTCCACCAGCCTGCAGTATGTCTGGCAGTCGGATTACATCAGCTCCTCGTGGAACACCGCGCGGGTAAAAGATCCGCTGGTCGACCATTTCGTGCAGCAGATCGTGGCGCATCAGGGCGATGAAAAAGCGCTGCTGCCGCTCGGTCAGGCGCTGGATCGCCTGCTGCTGTGGAACGCCTACATGATTCCGATGTGGTACAACGCTGAGCAGCGGCTGGCCTGGTGGGACAAGTTTTCCCATCCGCAGATTAAACCGGCGTTTGCCACCGGGCTGGAAAACTGGTGGTACGATGTGAACAAAGCCGGTCGTTTACCGGCCGATCGACGCTGAGGAGAGCGGTTTGGGTGCTTATTTCCTGCGCAGGCTGTTGCTGATTATTCCCACGCTGTGGGCCATCATCACCCTGAATTTCTTTATCGTACAGATTGCGCCGGGCGGTCCGGTCGATCAGGCGCTGGCCAACATCCAGTTTGGTCATAGCACCGGTCTGCCTGGCAGCGGCGGCAGTGACAGCGGCGCGCGCGGTGCGCTGGTGCGCGACAATCCCGGCGACAGCCAGTACCGCGGCGCACGCGGGCTGGATCCGGAAGTGGTGGCAGAAATAACCCATCGCTACGGCTTCGATAAGCCACTGCTGCAGCGCTATGGCGAAATGCTGTGGAATTACCTGCGTTTTGACTTTGGTGACAGCCTGTTTCGTAACGCCTCGGTGCTGCAGCTAATTAAAGAGAGCCTGCCGGTGTCGATCAGCCTCGGGTTGTGGAGCACGCTGATCATCTATCTGGTGTCGATTCCGCTGGGCATCAAAAAAGCGGTGCGCAACGGCAGCGCGTTTGATATCTGGAGCAGCATCTTTATCATCATCGGCTACTCAATTCCGGCGTTTTTGTTTGCCATCATGCTGATTGTGCTGTTTGCCGGCGGCAGCTATCTCGACTGGTTCCCGCTCCGTGGCCTCACTTCGCCGCAGTTTGACACGCTGCCGTGGTACAGCAAAATCAGCGATTATCTGTGGCATATCACCCTGCCGGTGCTGGCTACGGTAATTGGCGGCTTTGCCACCCTGACCATGCTGACGAAAAATTCGTTCCTTGATGAGGTGCGCAAACAGTACGTCGTCACGGCACGCGCCAAGGGCCTGGATGAGAAGCGCATCCTGTACGGCCACGTGTTTCGCAACGCCATGCTGCTGGTGATCGCCGGGTTTCCCGCCACCTTTATCAGTATGTTTTTCACCAGCTCGGTGCTGATCGAGGTGATGTTCTCACTCAACGGCATGGGGCTGCTCGGCTATGATGCCACCATTCAGCGCGACTATCCGGTGATGTTCGGCACGCTGTATATCTTTACGCTGATTGGCCTGCTGATGAATATTCTCAGCGATCTGACCTATACGCTGGTCGATCCACGCATTGATTTTGAGGGCCGCTGATGCGTTTATCTCCCGTTAACCAGCAGCGCTGGCAGCGCTTTCGTCATAACCGGCGCGGCTACTGGTCGCTGTGGCTGTTTCTGCTCATTTTTGTGCTGTCGCTGGGCGCGGAATTATTAGCCAATGACAAACCGCTGCTGGTGCACTATCAGCAGCGCTGGTACGCACCGCTGCTGTTTAACTACAGCGAGAGCGATTTTGGCGGCCAGTTTGCCACGCCGGCCGATTACCAGGATCCGTGGCTGAAGCAACGTATTGACCAGCAGGGCTGGGCGCTGTGGGCCCCCATCCGCTTCAGCGACAGCACCATTCATTTCGCCACCGACGTGCCCTTCCCGTCACCGCCGTCCGCGCAAAACTGGCTGGGTACCGATGCTAACGGTGGCGATGTACTGGCGCGGTTGCTGTACGGCACGCGCATCTCGCTGCTGTTCGGTTTGCTGTTAACGCTGTTCTCCAGCGTGATTGGCATTGTGGTGGGTGCCCTGCAGGGCTACTTTGGCGGCCGCGTTGACCTCATCGGCCAGCGATTGATTGAAGTGTGGTCCGGCATGCCGACGCTGTTCATGCTGATTCTGCTCTCCAGCGTGATTCAGCCCAATTTCTGGTGGCTGTTACTGCTGACGGTGATCTTCGGCTGGATGAGCCTGGTGAGCGTCGTGCGCGCTGAGTTCCTGCGCACGCGTAACTTTGATTATATCCGCGCCGCGCGCGCGCTGGGCGTGAGCGATAGCCGCATCATGCTGCGCCACATGTTGCCCAACGCCATGGTCGCCACGCTCACCTTTCTGCCGTTTATCCTGTGCGGTTCGATTACTACCTTAACCTCACTGGATTTTCTCGGCTTCGGCCTGCCGGTGGGCTCGCCGTCGCTGGGCGAACTGCTGCTGCAGGGAAAAAACAATTTACAGGCACCGTGGCTTGGCCTTTCCGGCTTCTTCGCCCTCGCCCTGCTGCTGTCACTGCTGATTTTTATCGGCGAAGCGGTACGCGATGCCTTTGATCCGAGCCGGGGGCGCTAAATGAGTTTGTTAACGGTGAATCATCTGGCGGTGGCGTTCGGGCCGCGCCGCGTGGTGGAAGATATCTCGCTGCGCATTGACGCCGGCGAAACGCTGGCGCTGGTGGGCGAATCGGGATCGGGCAAGAGCGTGACGGCGCTGTCGATTATGCGTCTGCTGCCGCAGCCGCCGGTGAGTTATCCGCAGGGCGAGATCCTGTTTGACGGGCGCGATGTGTTACAGGCCAGCGAACGTGAGATGCGCGGGCTGCGCGGCAACCAGATGGCGATGATTTTTCAGGAGCCGATGGTGTCACTCAATCCGCTGCACAGCGTGGAAAAGCAGCTGTATGAAGTGCTGTCGCTGCACCGTGGCATGCGGCGTGAAGCGGCGCGCGCTGAGATTCTCAGCTGCCTCGATCGCGTAGGCATTCGCCAGGCCGCGACGCGCCTGCAGGATTTTCCGCACCAGCTGTCCGGCGGCGAGCGCCAGCGCGTGATGATCGCCATGGCCTTGCTGACCCAGCCCAAACTGCTGATTGCCGATGAGCCCACCACGGCGCTGGATGTCACGGTACAGGCACAGATTTTACAGCTGCTGCGCGAACTGCAGCGCGAACTGAACATGGGCATGCTGTTCATTACCCATAACCTGAACATTGTGCGTCAGCTGGCCCACAGCGTGACGGTGATGCGCAACGGGCGCGAGGTGGAACACAACCGCTGTGACGCGCTGTTTCGCCAGCCGCAGCAGCCTTATACCCGCGAGCTGCTGGCCGCCGAGCCGGACGGCGCGCCGGTACCGCTGATCGACGCGCCGCCGCTGTTGCAGGTGAATAATTTGCAGGTGGGTTTCCCGATTCGCCGTGGACTGCTGAAGCGCACCGTGGCGGAAAAAACCGCGCTACACAATCTCAGTTTTACCCTGCGGCGCGGCGAAAGCCTCGGGTTAGTCGGCGAATCCGGGTCAGGCAAAAGCACCACCGGCCTGGCGCTGCTGCGCCTGATTGCTGCGCGCGGCGAGATCTGGTTCGACGGCCAGCCGCTGCATCAGCTGAGCGCGAAGCAGCTACTGCCGCTGCGCCAGCGCATTCAGGTGGTGTTTCAGGATCCCAACTCTTCACTCAATCCGCGCATGACGGTACAGCAGGTGATTGCCGAAGGGCTGGCGGTGCACCAGCCGCAGCTCAGTGCTGCCGAACAGGAAGCCAGAGTCATTGCGGTGATGGAAGAGGTTGGTCTGGAGGCAACGAGCCGCAGCCGCTACCCGGCGGAATTCTCTGGCGGTCAGCGCCAGCGTATCGCCATTGCCCGCGCGCTGATCCTGCAGCCGCAGCTGATCGTGCTGGATGAACCCACCTCGTCGCTGGACCGCTCGGTGCAAAAGCAGATCCTCACCCTGCTGCGCCGTTTACAGCAGCAGCATCAGCTGGCGTATCTGTTTATCAGTCACGATTTGCAGGTGGTGCGCGCGCTGTGTCATCAGCTGGTAGTGTTGCGCCAGGGTGAAGTGGTGGAACAGGGTGAATGCGAAGCGCTGTTCAACGCGCCCGCAGCAGAGTATACGCGTCAGCTGCTGGCCTCCGCGCAGGGCGAGATCGGGCCTCAGTGACCGTCAAAGGTTTCGGCGATCGCCACGCCCTGATTTTTCAGACAGCAGTTAGTGGCGCTCTCGTCGCCGCGCTGAATCAGCAAACACGGCTGCCCTTCACATTCGGCAATTTTGCACTCGACCTGAATCTGCGCCAGCGTTTCCTGGAGCTGCTGCAGGATCTCTAGCGCCGGATGGCCATCATGGCTCAGCAGGCGCAGCGCGACCAGATCCCCGTCATGCGCGCCGTTCGCTGCTTCCTGGCGTTCAATGGCGCCGGCATGTTCCAGCGACCAGCGGTAAAGTTGTGGTAAACGATGCACAACCGAGAGTTGCAGCATAGTGTTTCGGTTCCCAGAGACAGTAACGTTATTCACAACGGACGACTTCATCGCGGTGAATCCCCACCTGGCAAGCTCAGCATACGGACGTCAAGGATAGCCTTCTCGTTTTAAGCACAAAGCGTGATGCAACTTTATTATTTGCGAGCTTTCTCGCATTTATGCCTATGTTTACCGCGTTACGCGGCGCTTAACAATCATTTTAGACGCAATGCCGTTACTTTTTTATCAATTAATTTTCACAATATGGAAACATTAAGCAGAGCGAGAGCGCGGAGAGGGGCAAATCAGGAGGTGAAATAACAGCGGGCTAAGCATAGACCCGCCGCCATCACGCGGTGTGGCGCGGACGGGCGGCGTAGCTGAACAGCACGATTGAGACGGTAGCGCACAGCGCGATGGTGGCGACCATTGGCCAGGCGCTGTTGACGCTGACCAGCGACAGCAGCGCGCCAACCAGCGCACCGACGCCGAAGCGCAGCGTACCGGCCAGCGAGGATGCGGTGCCGGCCATATGGGGAAATTCGTCGAGGATCACCGCCATCGCATTGGAGGAGACGGTCGATACGCAGCCAATGAACATTGCCACGCCAAACACCAGCGGCAGGAAACCGAGGTTGAGCGCGCTGACAATCAGCAGCCAGATGCCCATGGCAAACTGAATCAGCAGACCGAGGCGGAACATCGCCAGCGGTCCGAAACGGCGCACCGCGCGGCTGTTAATCAGCGTCATGACAAACAGAAACACCACGTTGAGGCCAAAGTAGTAGCCGAAATTCTGCGGCGACACATGGTTCACTTCAATGTAAACAAACGGCCCGGCGTTAAGAAAGGTAAACAGCCCGGCAAACGAGAAGCCGCTTGCCAGCATATAGCTGAAGGCGCGTTTGTGCCGCACCAGCGCGACAAAATTGCTCAGCGTGGTGCGCAGGTGAAAACGCTGCCGCTGCTCGGGCTTAAGCGTTTCGCGGATCTGCGTTACCACCAGCACGGTGGTAATCAGTGCGGCCAATGCCAGCGTCCAGAAGATGGCGTGCCAGTTCCACAGCAGCAGCAGCCAGCCGCCGATGATCGGGGCCAGCAGCGGCGCAATGGTGGTGATCAGCATGACAAACGACATCATGCGCGAGAAATCTTCTTTCGAATAACTGTCGCGCATCAGGGCGTTAATCACCACGCTGGCCGCGGCGGCGGAGAGCCCGTGCAGGAAACGCATCAGAATCAGCTGGTCAATGGATTGCGACAGCGCACAGGCTGCCGCCGCGCAGGCAAAAATCAGTGTGCCAAGCACAATCACCGGTTTACGTCCGTAGCTGTCCGCCAGCGGGCCATATACCAGCTGACCAATGGCGAAGCCGAGGATGTAGAGATTCAGCGTCATCTGTACGCTGCCGGCCGACACCGCGAATTCACGGGCGATTTGCGGCATTGCCGGCAGATACATATCAATGGAGAGCGGCATCAGCATGGCCAGCAATCCCAGAATCACCACTAATCCCACCGGTGAATTTTTTTCCTTACGCACCACTGTCTCCCGCTATTTACGCTGTTTCAGTTCGTCCGGCAGGCCGATGCTGTTGATTTCCGCCTCGGTCAGTTCACGGTATTCGCCTTCACCGAGCTCCTCATCCAGCACAATCTCACCGATGCTTTCACGATGCAGCGCCGTGACGTGGTTGCCCATCGCCGCAAACATACGTTTCACCTGGTGATAGCGCCCTTCACTGAGGGTGAGGCGCGCGGCTTTCTCATCGAGGATTTCCAGCTGCGCCGGTTTGGTCAGATCTTTCTCGTTGTGCAGCTGAATGCCGGCAGCAAATTTTTCGATCAGCCCCGCATCAAGCGGCTGCTCCAGTTCCACCAGGTAGGTTTTCTCCAGGTGATGGCGCGGAGAGGTAATGCGATGCGACCACTGACCATCATCGGTCAGCAGCACCAGCCCGGTGGTATCAATATCCAGCCGCCCTGCCGCGTGCAGTTTGAACGCCGCCGGCTCCTCAATGAAATAGAGAATGGTGGGATGATCCGGATCGTCGGTGGAGCAGACATAGCCCTGCGGTTTATTCAGCATGAAATAGCGCGGGCCCTGCTGCACCGTCAGCGGATTGCCGTCGTACTCTACGGCATCGTCCGGCAGGACTTTATACGCGGTGTCGCGCACCACTTCGCCATTGATGGTGATCTTTCTGCCACGTATTTCACGGCCGGCGATGGCACGGCTAACTTCCAGTTGCTGAGATATGAATTTGTCGAGTCGCATGAATTCGCTTTTTTGCCTGTTACTGCGGAGGGGAACTGAAACGGCGTTTGCCCGGTAAATCATTTACAGCGTAGCGCGGCGGCCACGGCATAATTGAGCGCAGGGTTAACCGTTGAAAAAGTGTGGGCAGTATAGCCTGAACATTCGCCTGCTAATAGTGCCGATCCTGCGTTTCAGCCACTTTCATGGCATAATGCGCGTCCGTTCCAGAAAAAGCCGGTTCCCATGTCGTTTACCCTGCGCCCCTATCAGCAAGAAGCCGTTGATGCCACCGTTGCCCATTTTCGCCGCCACGCCACGCCAGCGGTGATTGTGCTGCCAACCGGCGCCGGCAAAAGCCTGGTGATCGCCGAACTGGCGCGGCTGGCGCGCGGTCGCGTGCTGGTGCTGGCTCACGTCAAAGAACTGGTGGAGCAGAACCACAGTAAATATCAGGCGTATGGCCTGCAGGCGGACATCTTCGCCGCGGGCCTGCAGCGCAAGCAGAGCGACGGTAAAGTGGTGTTCGGCAGCGTGCAATCAGTGGCGCGCAATCTGGCCAGTTTTGACAGCGCCTTTTCGCTGGTGATCGTCGATGAGTGCCATCGCATCAGCGACAACGAAGAGAGCCAGTATCAGCAACTGTTCGCCCATCTGCGCCAGCACAATCCGCAGCTGCGTCTGCTGGGGCTGACCGCCACGCCATTCCGCCTGGGCAAAGGCTGGATTTACCAGTACCACTATCACGGCATGGTGCGCGGCGATGATAATGCGCTGTTCCGCGACTGCATCTACGAATTGCCGCTGCGCTATATGATCAAACATGGCTTTCTGGTGCCGCCCGAGCGGCTGGATATGCCGGTGGTGCAGTATGATTTCAGTCGGCTGATCCCGCAGAATAATGGCCTGTTCAGTGAGGCCGATCTTAACCGCGAACTGAAACAGCAGCAGCGCGTCACGCCGCAGATCATGCGACAGATCATCGAGTTCGCTGAGACGCGCCGCGGCGTGATGGTATTTGCCGCAACCGTTGAACACGCGCGGGAAATTCTCAGCCTGCTGCCGGAAAACAGTGCGCTGGTATCGGCGGAAACCCCGGTGAAGGAGCGTGACCGGCTGATTCAGCAGTTCAAAGCGCAGCAGCTTAAGTTTCTGGTTAACGTGGCGGTGCTGACCACCGGCTTTGACGCGCCACACGTCGATTTGATCGCCATTCTGCGCCCGACCGAATCGGTCAGCCTGTATCAGCAAATTGTCGGTCGCGGGTTGCGGCTGGCACCGGGCAAAACCGACTGCCTGATCCTTGATTACGCCGGAAACCCGCACGATCTCTTTACGCCCGAAGTCGGCGCACCGAAAGGCGCCAGCGATAACCAGCCGGTACAGGTGTTTTGTCCGGCCTGCGGCTTTGCGAATACCTTCTGGGGCAAGGCGACCGAAGATGGCCACGTCATTGAGCACTTTGGCCGCCGCTGTCAGGGCGTGCTCGACGATGACGAGGGCAATCGCGCGCAGTGCGACTACCGTTTCCGCTTTAAAAGCTGCCCGGACTGCGGTGCAGAAAATGATATCGCCGCGCGTCGCTGCCAGCAGTGCGACAAGGTGCTGGTCGACCCCGATGATATGCTGAAAGCGGCGCTGAAGCTGAAAGACGCGCGCGTACTGCGCTGCAGTGGTATGACGCTGGCGCACGGACGCGATGATGAAGGCGAATGGCTGCAAGCCACCTATTTTGATGAGGATGGCACCAGCGTCAGCGAGCGCTTTCGCCTGCGCACTCCGGCGCAGCGCACCGCCTTTGAGCAGCTGTTTATGCGGCCACATCAGCGTGCGCCCGGCGTGGAGCTCGGCTGGCAGACCGCCGCCGATGTGGTGGCGTTGCAGCCGCTGCTGCGCCATCCCGATTTTGTGGTGGCGCGCGCCAAAGGCCACTTCTGGCAGGTGCGGGAAAAAATGTTCGATTATCAGGGACGCTATCGCCGCGCCAACGAGCTGCGCTAAGCGGCGGAATCATTTGCCCCGCTGTGGCAATCCGGCTATAATGCCGCCCGCTTTTGCATCCGTAAAAGCGTATTGAATAACCGTCCTGTTGCTGGGTCGCCTGTAGCAGGAACTATAGAAGAGATCTTAAGATGTTCACTATTAATGCAGAAGTACGTAAAGAGCAGGGTAAGGGTGCGAGCCGCCGCCTGCGCGCAGCGAACAAATTCCCGGCCATCATCTATGGCGGTAAAGACGCTGCGGTTTCTATCGAACTGGACCACGACGCTGTGATGAACATGCAGGCTAAGCCTGAGTTCTACAGCGACGTGCTGACTCTGGTTGTTGACGGTAAAGAAACCAAAGTTAAAGTTCAGGCTGTTCAGCGTCACCCGTTCAAGCCAAAACTGCACCACATCGACTTCGTTCGCGCTTAATCGCTAACGGGTTGACGAAAAAACGCCGCATCTGCGGCGTTTTTTTATGGCGCAAATCCGGCGATCACTGGCCGCCGGTACGACGCTGCAGCTGATCGCGCAGATTCGGCGGCGTGCCTTTGATGGTCAGCGTATCGGTGGCCGGATCCCAGAAAATGCGCTCGCCCAGCAGCATGGCATCAAAGTTAAGCGTTAATCCCCCGCCGCTACCGGCAAATTTCGTCAGCTGACGCAGGGTGCTGCGGTCGGCCGGGAAATGTTCCTCCAGCTCATAACCCTGTTCCTGGGTAAACGCCTGAAAGGTTTTTTCGCCCAGTTGCGGCAGCTCGCTGGAGAGATCTTCCAGCGCAATCTCCTCGCCCGCCTGCAGCTGTTCATTGCAGTAGCTGTAGACCTGCTGGCGATAGTTCTGGCGCTCATTTTTATCCAGGCTGGACTCGGCACAGTAATCATCTACCGCCTGCAGCAGCCCGCGGTTCTGTGCTTTGGTGTCCAGACCGACGCTGGCGCCGAGGAAATCCATGAAGAAATCGGCCACTTTGCGCCCCACGCGTCCGCGCAGGAAGGTCAGGTAGCGCGTGGATTCCGGGTTGGTTTCCCACTCGGTGAGATCGATACGTGCCACGATATCGGCATGGTTGATGTCCAGATAGTGCGTGCTGCTGATGTCGAGCTGCTCGTTAACGCGCATGCTCGACTGGCTGTTCAGCACCGCCACCAGCAGATACTCCACCGCCAGATAGCGATAGTGCAGAAACAGCACCACGCCGCCTTCGGCGAACGGGTATTTGCTCAGCTCGTCGCGCAGGCGTCCGGTAGCCGCACGGCTGAACGCCAGGAAGTCATCCTGCCCTTTGCGGCAGTTGCGCAGCGCTTCCGCCAGCTCGCTGTCTTCATTAAACAGGCCGTAAGCCTTGCTTTTGGCGCTATAGACGCGGTGTAACTCTTCCGCCATCTCTTCCACCGCCTGCGTGGCAGGTAACAGGGTATCGCGCAGCACCAGTTCCAGCTGGTTTTCATCACGTTTGACTAACTGATGCAGGGCAATCTGGTCGATATCCAGACTCATGGTAGACTCTCCTTTTGGCTCAGGCGCGTATTCAAACACCGCCCGCAGCCGCTTTCAACTGCGCGCACAAACTGATCGTTCTGCTTGCGATAAAATTGCGGAAAAAAGTGCGTTGTTACGGTAATATACCGCGTTTTCACACTTGATTAGTCGACGATATGCCACAATCATCCCGTTACAGCGACGCGCGCGTCGAACAGCTTCTCGCGCAGCTGGCGCAGGTTCTTGAAAAAGACAAAGCGCCAACCGATCTTTCCCTGATGGTGTTGGGGAACATGGTGACCAATTTGATCAACACCGACATCGCACCGGCCCAGCGCCGCAGCCTCGCCCGCTCGTTTGCGGAAGCGCTGCAGTCTTCCGTGCGCGATGACAACGCCCACTAAATTGCAGATTTGACCTCATAAATATGGTAACCAACCGGCAGCGCTACCGTGAAAAAGTCTCCCAGATGATCAGCTGGGGGCACTGGTTTGCCCTGTTTAATATTCTGTTTGCGCTTATTTTAGGCAGCCGCTACCTGTTGGTCGCCGACTGGCCCTCTTCCCTCGCCGGCCGTATTTATGCGTTTACCAGCTGGATTGGCCATTTCAGCTTTATCGTGTTTGCCGCTTATCTGCTGATTATCTTCCCGCTGACCTTTGTCGCCATGTCGCAGCGGTTGCTGCGCGTGCTCTCCGCCGTGGTCGCCACGGCCGGGCTGACGCTGATTATGGTCGACAGCGCGGTGTTCAACCGTTTCCATCTGCACCTCAATCCGGTGGTGTGGGAACTGGTCGTCAACCCCGATCAAAGCGAGATGGCGCGCGACTGGCAGCTGATGTTTATCAGCGTACCGCTGATTTTCCTCGTTGAGATGCTGTTTGCCACCTGGAGCTGGCAAAAGCTGCGCAGCCTGAACCGGCGTTCGTTTGGCAAGCCGCTGGCCGCGCTGTTTATCAGCGCCTTCTTTGCCAGTCATCTGCTGTATATCTGGGCGGACGCCAACTTCTACCGGCCGATTACCATGCAGCGTGCCAACCTGCCGCTCTCCTATCCGATGACCGCACGGCGTTTTCTGGAGCGACACGGCCTGCTGGATGCGCAGGAGTATCAGCGCCGTCTGGTGCAACAGGGGGATCCGGAAGCGCTGTCGGTGCAGTATCCGCTCAGCGATATTACGTTCCGCGATGGCGGGACGCGCCACAACCTGCTGATTCTGACAGTGGACGGACTGAACAATGCCACGGTGGATAAAGCGCTGCCGTCGCTTAATCAGTTCGCCAGTGAAAACGTGCGCTTTACCCAGCATTACAGCGCCGGACTGCAGCCGGAAAAAGGCCTGTTCGGTCTGTTTTACGGTATCTCCTCCAGCTACATGGACGGCGTGCTGGCGGCGCGCATGCCCTCTGCCCTGCTCGGCGCGCTGAACAGTCAGGGTTATCAGTTCGGCCTGTTCTCTTCCGATGGCTTTAGCCAGCCGCTGTACCGTCAGGCGCTGCTGGCGGATTACAGCCTGCCGCAGGCCGACACCCAGCCTAACAGCACCACGGTGACGCAGTGGCAGAACTGGCTCAATGGTCAGAAAGGCGGTGCGCCCTGGTTCTCATGGATTGCGCTCAACGGCGTGACGGTAACCGGCGACAGCACCAAAGCGCGCCAGCGCAGCTATATGCGCCAGGCGACAAACGTGGATGAACAAATCGCGACGGTGCTGCATACGCTGCAGCAGAATGATGCGCTGAAAAATACCGTGGTGGTGATCACGGCGCAGCGCGCCATCACCTTCGACAACAGCGATAATCCGGGCAACCGCGCGACGCTGCAGGTACCGCTGGTGGTGCACTGGCCGAATACTCCAGCGCAGAGCATCGATCGCCTGACCGATCAGCAGGATGTGATGACCACGCTGATGCAGCGCCTGCTGCACGTGCGCACCAATCCGGTTAACTATTCACAGGGTGAAGATCTGTTTGCCGCGCAGCGCAGCCATAACTGGGTCGCCAGCAGTGAAGATGGCAAACTGGTGGTGACTACGCCAACGGTGACGCTGGTGCTCAGCAACAACGGTAACTACAGCGCGTACGATGCCCAGGGCAAAGAGCTGAAAGATCATAAACCTCAGCTGGCGCTACTGTTGCAGGTGCTGACGGAAGAGAAACGGTTCACGGCAAACTGATTAATTATGAGGCAGTTAAGCTGCCGGCATATTGCAATCGCCAACGGAACCAGTAGTATAACCCTCCACGTTCGGCACGTAGCGCAGCCTGGTAGCGCACTGTCATGGGGTGTCAGGGGTCGGAGGTTCAAATCCTCTCGTGCCGACCAAAATCCCAAAGAAAAGCAGCCTTTTACGGCTGCTTTTTTTATTGGCTGAACTTTGCGAGAGTAAAACCCGGCGCGCCCCTGGCGCGATGGTTTTCAGCGCGCGGACTGCCACGCGTCTACGGGTTAAACGTTAGCGGAACTTCCGTCTCGCAGGGTTGCACCAGAATCAGCGGGCATTTCTTCACCTTGCACGCCTGCGAATAAGCCAGCTCGCACACTTCGCAGATATCGCGTACGTCCGACTCATATTCATACTCCATGAAGTAGCGAAACGTACCGCTGCGCGTGTCACTGCGCCAGAAGCGTTGCGGTTCCAGTATTTCATCCAGCTGCCTGAAGGTCAGGGCTGAGGGGTTGTGAAAACCCACTCTTACACGATATTTAGTCATGCCCTGATAATTATCGAGTTTCCGCTGCGTTGCCAGCCGGAAACAATTCTCGCTGGGATAGGGAAAATCTTTGCTGTGGATAACGCATCGGGTGCCGCAACCAAACGCGCGACGATCGCGGCACAGATGAACGGCTAAACCGTCAGCGTTTGATTTTTAAATCATCATCCCAGCGGTCTGCCGCCGCGTGCGCGGGATCGTGATCCTGCAGCAAAAACTCGCCGTTTTGCTGGGCGATCTGCTCACCGGTATCGGTAATCGCGTTTTGAATAAATACCTTTGCCTGCGCGCCATTCACAAAGGTGAGCTGATGGAAGGCGGTTTTGTTGCCCCAGTCTTTTGACGGCGTTGAAATATAGCGGATGGTGTAACTCTGGTCCTCAACGCTGCCCTGCATCACGTAGAGGCCATAATGATTTTCGCCCTGCGACAGGATCTTATACACCCCGTTGCTGTAGTAATAAATCACCGCATCCGGGAACGGCTTTTCATCATAGAGTTTACGGTAGTGCAGTTTATGCACAAAGGTGGGTTTGCCGGGCACTACTTCAATATTGCCCTGCGCATTCTGGAAGCTGAGATCTGCTGCCTGTGCAGCGCCTACGCTCATGCAACCCAGTAACATTATGCCAGCCAGTTTTTGCATCGTTCGCTCCTTAGCCTCTTCGTCAGCCACCAGCATGTTACGCCCACGCTTTATCCCGCTTAAACGAAGCGGCTATCGATGTGTGATGGGCTTCATAATACAGCCACCACAGGAAGGATAGAGATGGAAAATGACGGCGCCATTACCGCGCCAGACGCGGCTATTCGTCACCACTGCGACAGGCCCTGACCTTACTGTTTAGGGTGCAAAATCCTGCAGTATAATCTTGCATCACACTTCATTCATGCTGCGAATCAGGCACTTAACTGAAGTCAGCAAAGCCGACCGGGATCACGTTTTTACTGATTTGTGACAGCAATTCATTAAAGTGAAACAAAACTGTCACAGATTTCCCCTACCCTAAAGCTCCCGTTTATTTGATGGAATCTCGTTATGGTCATCAAAGCAAAAAACCTGCAGGATGCGGAAGAACTCCTGCACTCAGGCATCAGCAAAGTGGAGCTGGCGTATGATATTGGCAGCGATGATTTCTTCCGCCTGGCGAGCCACTGGTGTGACCGTGGTGCACGCATTACCAAAGGCCACCACCATTTTGTGGTGCAGATGAAGAGCTTCGCTATCCCGCCAAATCGCTAACCCGCAGCAGCCTTTTCGGCTTGCTCTGCCCGCGGCTGACTGGTAAAACACGCTTTTCCATCAGCCGTTACTCGTTATGTTCTCAGCCGAAACGCCCCTGCCGCTGCCCGCTTGTGGTTTTATCACCGCCGCTGGCCACACCGCTGAATCGCTATCGCTGGCGTGGTGCCGCTTTGATCGGCAACAGTGGCACGCCGCTTTACCTGCGCAGTGGCAACTGCCGCTGCCGTCCGCGCTACAGCAGGCAGCCAGCAAACGCAAAATTGAATATCTCGCCAGCCGCTGGCTGGTGCGGCAACAGCTGGCGCAGCTGGGAATCACTGATTTTGTGCTGCACAACGCGCCGGATCGCTCACCGTGCTGGCCGGCAGGCATCCGTGCTTCACTGTCGCACAGCCATGACTGCGTGGTGCTGGCCGCGACGCGTGAGGCATTGTATGTGGGCATTGATGTTGAGCAGGTGATGGCAGAGGAAACCGCGCAGGACACGGCGGAACTGCTGATGAACGCGCAGGAGCGCGCGCTGCTTGAGAGCCAGCCGCTGCCCTTTGCGCAGACGGCAACGCTGCTGTTTTCGCTGAAAGAGAGTCTTTATAAGGCGTTATGGCCGCGGCTGCATCAGCCCATGGCGTTTCATCAGGCTGAGCTGATCGAGCTCGACCTGCCGCAGCAGCGCGCCAGGCTGCAGCTGTGTCAGGATTTCAGCGCGGAATTTACCCGCAGCACCGTGCTGGACGCACGCTTCTGGCTGCAACCGGCGCGCGTGATCACACTGCTCACTCACCCGGCCTGCACGCAATAAAAAACCGGCGCGGAATGAGCCCGGGCCGGTGACAACACAAGACGACAGAAGTGTTCCAGGGAGGCAGAGACGAGGATCTCTGCTGCCATTCACTGTATCCCGCTGACAACGTCTTGCCCAATAAGGGTTTTTGCTAAGCTTTGCCGCCAGCCGTCAATGGCCGGTATCGGTGCGTTTGACGGCATCCAGCGTGGCCATTTCGCGCTCGCGGCCGGTCAGCTCGCTTAACTGCCCATCGCGCATTTCCAGCAGCCGGTCGGCATGAATAAAGTAGTGATCGTCATGGCTGATGGCGAACACGGTTTTGCCGGATGCCTGGAGCCACGGCAGCAGCTCGCGGTAGAAGATACGGCGGAAGTGCGGGTCCTGATCGGCCGCCCACTCATCGAGCAGCAGGATATCGCGCTCCTCTGCCGCCGCCAGCAGCAGAGCAAGCCGCTTGCTCTGCCCTTTCGACAGCTGCAGGTTGAGTACCCGGTTGCCTTCCAGCTTCAGCTTGTCCTGCATTTTCAGCCGCTCCAGCCACTGCTGCACCAGCGCCGGATTAGCCGGCTCACCACCACGACGAATCAGGCGGTCAAACAGGTGCACGTCAGTGAACACCGCCGAGAAGTGCTGGCGATAGGCATCAAGGTTATGCCAGTCCACCTCTTTACCGTCCAGCAGCAGGCGGCCTGAGTGCGGCTGATACAGGCCGGTCAGCAGCATCGCCAGCGTGGATTTACCGCTGCCGTTACCGCCAATCAGAAACACCAGTTCACCGCGGCGCAGCGTCAGGTTGATCGGCCCGACGGCAAAACCGTGCTCGCCATAATGGAAACAGACGTCGCGCAGCTCCAGCGTCTGCCAGTCGCTCACCGTCGGCAGCGCTTTGAAACCGGCGCTATAGGGGGCCAGATCGAAGGTATTAATTTTCCGCAATGCCACCTGTGCGCTGAGCAGCGTCGGCAGCGCGCCAACTGCCGCCAGCAGCGGCGTGCGCAGGAACAGCAGCGTCAGCGAATAGGTCGCGGCGACAGCGGTATTGGCCCAGCCCAGACCGTTGGCCATGAAGAACACAATACCAATCGCGCCGAGCATCATAATGTTCGACCAGTTCACCGCGCTGAGATGGAAGGTATCGGCGCGCACAATGTGACGACGATAGTCCGTGGCATTTTCCTGATACACGGTGTCGTAAATCAGTTGGGCGCGCTCGCGGTTAAGCTGCAGCTCTTTGCGCCCTTCAATGATGGTCTGAAAATCGCGGTACAGCTCGTCCTCGATGTCGCGCAGCTTCGCCATGTGCTGATAGACGCGCGACACCAGCAGCCAGCCGCCGATCAGCGTCACCACCAGCCATAGCGTGGTGATCAACAGCATTTGCGGTGACAGCCACGCCAGATAGATCGCAGAACCCAGCGTAATAATGATGCCCTGAATCAGCTCCGGCAGGCGCACAAACGCGATAGTGATGGCACGCACGTCGCTGGTCAGGCCGGCCAGCAGCTGAGCGTTACCAATCTGCTCAATGCGTTCAACCCGGGTATCCAGAATACGTTTGATAAACTCACCGCGCAGCCGCCAGACAAAATGGTGGCCGAGCTGAGTCAGCGCCAGCTGCGACGCCAGCGTCACCGCCATCAGCAGAAACAGCTGGGCGAGAAAGCCCGGCAGCACGGTGAGCGATGTATTGACTGCTACGATCAGTTCATTATTGATGTAGGCGATTAGCCCGATACCCAGCGCGGCGCTGAGCAGCGTCAGCACAATCACGCCGATAAACGGCCAGCGGTACTGGCGAAAAACAACCTGAAGCAATGCCATTAAAAATTATCCAGAGGTCAACCAGGCAGCCTGCAGTTTAATGGCGCTTCGGGTGAAGGCAAGAATAATTCTCATCCGTTTTACGGTTACTGGGCGCGGCGGAAGGTCAGGTTGTAACGGAACGCGCCAGCCTGCGGATGGATGCCCGCTTTTAGCGGCAAAATGCCGTGATAGCGCAGGCGCGACGGACCGCCCCACACCACGATATCGCCGTGCTCCAGCAGCACGCGCTGCGTTGCATCGCCGCGCTCGAAACCGCCAAACTGAAAAACGGCCGGCAGGCCAAGCGACACCGAGACAATCGGCTGGCGTAAGTCTTTCTCATCCTTATCCTGATGCAGCGTCAGTTTGGCGCCGGGCTCATAGCGGTTAATCAGGCAGGCGTCCGGATTGAAACCGGCAAAGCCGGCCTCCTGCGCGGTCTGCTGCGCCAGCGTGCGGAACAGCGCGGGCATCGGCGGCCATTTACGGCCGCTGCTGACATCCTGTTCGGTGTACTGGTAACCGCGTGAATCGGTCGACCAGCCGAAATCGCCGCAGTTGGTCATGGCGACTGACATGCGATGTCCACCCGGCGTGATGCGATGGGCAAACGGGTTAAGGGCCGCGACGTCATGAATCGCCGCCAGCAGCGCATCGGCCTGCTCGCGCGCCCGGCGACGCAGAATCACCGCGCCCTCGGCAAGCGGTTCCTGCCATGGCGCGTCTTCACTAAATAGATCCAGCACAGTTACCTCCTGTCAGGTCAGGGCTGATCGATAAGAAACGATTTGAACTGTGGCGACATCCAGTGACTGAAGCCGTCGCCCTGCTTCGTAATCAGATACACCGCCAGATGCTGTTTCAGCGCCAGCGCTTTGGCACGCTCGGTGCCGAGCACCATCAGCCCGGTGTCCCAGCCGTCGGCTTCCAGCGCAGTGGTGGCAATCACCGTGGCTGAGACCAGCCGGTGATCGATGGGCCGGCCGCTGGCCGGGTCGATCACGTGCGAGATGCGTTTGCCATCCAGTTCATAATAGTTGCGATAGCTGCCGGAGGTGCTGATTCCGTGCCCCTGCAGATCGACGCGTGCCTCCACCGCGTTCTCGCGATCGGTCGGTTTCTGGATGGCGACCCGCCACGGCTGCTGGCTGGCATTCAGGCCGCGACTCAGCACCGCCCCGCCCACCGACACCAGATAATTAGTGATGCCCTGCTGCTCCATCAGCCGCGCCAGGTGATCGGTGGCGTAGCCTTCGCCCATGGTGGAGAGATCAACATACAGGCCAGGCAGATCTTTCTGCAGCCACTGGCCGTTCACCGTTTCAATCACGCGCAGGTGCTGCAGGCCGGTCTGCGCTTTGGCGGCGGCGATGGCGGCATCCGATGGCGTATGCGCCGGCTGCTGCGCCGGGCCAAAGCCCCACAGATTCACCAGCGGTCCGACGGTAATGTCCATCGCGCCGCCGGTCAGCTGGCCGATGCGCAGCGCGCGGGTGACGATATCGGCCATATCGGCACTGACCGGGTGGGGATCCTGTCCCTGATACTGGTTGAAGCGCGACAGCACTGAGTCCTTTTTCCAGGTGGAGAGTTCGCCATCGTCGCGATCGAGCTGCTGCTGAATCGCCTGCTGCAGCGCGGCCTTACGCTGAGTATCTACGCCCGCCAGACTCACGCGCCACACCGTTCCCATGGTTTTGCCTTCCAGCACCAGCGCCTGCTGCGCCGTTTTTTGCTCGCACCCGCCGAGCAGCAGTGCTACCATGCCGGTCAGCAGAATGTTCTGAAAATTCATCAAATCCTCGTCTGTAACTCATTACTACAGCCTATTACAAAGCATAACTCGCTTGTAAAACCGTCTAAAGCTGCTTGAAGTTAAACACAGGCTGGCACAGCATACTGCGTTCCTGCACGAGAATCCTTACAGGAGCGACAGATGATTTATATGATTCTTGCCATCACCGCCGGTTTGTTTTTTTACGGTAGCTTTCGTTGCTGGCAGCACTACCGCCATCGCCTGATTCAGCACTATCCGTCGCGCCGGCGTTAAGCTAGTGCACCAGCGTCGCGCAGTCTGCACCGCTTCAGCGCTGGCGCAGTGTAACAAAGCGGCTAACAGGCGCGTGGCGCTGAGAGCGGTGGCATGGCATGAATTGTGCAGCGTTGATGTCAGGTTGAACATCAGCGAGGTGCACTATGAGCAAGGCAACAGGACAAAATGACAAATGGCAGCGCTGGCTAAGCTTTTCCGCCTTCACGCTGGCGGGCGTGGCGCTGGAGGGCAGCCTGCCGCCTGCGACAACACCTCCGCAGCAGGCGGCTAAGGCCAGACGCTGGCGTAACGCGCAGTAAATTACAGACCCAGCTCGCTCAGGCCCGGATGATCGTCCGGGCGTCTGCCGGCGGGCCAGTGAAACAGCCGCGCTTCAGCGCTAATCGGCAAATCGTTGATGCAGGCGAAGCGCTGAATCATCAGGCCATCGGCACCAAAGTGCCAGTTTTCATTGCCGTAGCTGCGGAACCAATTGCCGCTGTCATCATGCCATTCATAGGCAAAACGCACCGCCAGCTTATCCTGGTGCCACGCCCACAACTCTTTGATCAAACGATAATCCAGCTCGCGAACCCATTTGCGCTGCAGAAAGGTCACGACCTCCGCACGGCCATTGACGAATTCGCTGCGATTGCGCCAGCGGGTATCTTCACTGTAAACCTGCGACACGCGCTGCGGATCGCAGCTGTTCCAGGCATCTTCCGCCATACGCACTTTTTCTAAGGCACTTTGATGATCGAACGGGGGGATGAGCATTTTTTATCTCCTGATGATGTAGACAGGTCTGTCTACTTGATTCATCCTGCCGTATGTAGACAATTCTGTCTACCCCCGAAAACAGGAATTTTTTCTTATGCTCGCACCCCTGCTGTTTGATGCCAGCGCCAGCGCGCGTGACCGCATCCTGCTCAGCGCGCAACAGCTGTTTTATGCGCAAGGCATCCGTGCTACCGGCATCGATAAAGTGATTGCCGCGGCTGGCGTGACCAAAGTGACCTTCTACCGCCACTTTCCGGCCAAAAATGACTTAATTCTGGCGTTTCTGCAGCAGCGCCATCAGCGCTGGATGAGCGGCTTTCGCAGCGCGCTGGCGCAGCAGCCTGCCATCAACGTGGCGCTGCCGGCTGCGTTACTGAGCTGGTTTCAGGAGGAGGATTTCCGCGGCTGTGCGTTTATTAATAGCGCGGCAGAACTGGCTGATACCCTGCCGGAAGCGAGCGCCCTGATTCGCCAGCACAAGCGGGAGATGGCGGCCGCCATTGCCGAAAGACTCAGCACAGCGCAGCAGGATAAAACCGGGCAGATCGTGTTGCTGGTGGATGGCGCAATCGTGCAGGTTCAGATGGGGGAAGCGGCGCAGCAGGTGACGGCAACGCTGCAGGCGGCGCTGAACGCGCTGCTGGAGAGCAGAGCGTGACCCGCAGGCCACGCTCTCCGGCTTAGAACTGGTAAACCAGGCCCAGCGCAACGATGTCGTCGGTGTTGATACCGGCCGCATCGGTGAAGTTGTTGTCGTCCAGCAGGTTGATCTGGTAATCAACATAGGTCGACATGTTTTTGTTGAAGTAATAGGTCGCACCCACGTCGACATATTTTTTCAGGTTCTGGCTGCCGTAACCTTCGATATCGCTGCCGCGTGAGGAAACGAAGGCCAGAGACGGACGCAGACCGAAGTCAAACTGATACTGTGCCACCAGTTCCCAGTTGTCCGCTTTGTTGGCGTAGCCGTACGCAGCGGAATCCACCGCGCCGAAGCGGGTTGCGTTGTAAGAACGGGTGTACATCGCCGCCAGATACACGTTGTTAGCGTCATATTTCAGACCGCCGGTGTAGGCTTCGGCTTTATCACCGCGACCGAGAATGCCTGGCGCGTTGCCGTTCTGATTGTTGGTACGGTCAGACTGGAACATCGCCGCACCCAGACCGAAGCCGGAGCCCAGATCGTAGGTGGTGCTCAGGCCCCAGCCATCGCCATTCTCACCCAGGACATCACGACCGGAAGAGGATTCGGTTGGGTTGTCGTTTTTGCCCTGATACTGCACGGCAAAGTTCCAGCCATCCACCAGGCCGAAGAAGTTGCTGTTGCGGTAAGTCGCCAGGCCGTTGCTGCGCTGGAACATGAAGTTGTCCGCGCCGTAGGTGTCACCACCAAACTCCGGCAGCACGTCAGTCCAGGCGCCGATGTCATACAGTACGCCGTAGTTACGGCCGTAGTCGAACGATCCCGCATCACCGAATTTCAGACCGGCGAAGCCGACACGGGTGTAGCTGTTGGCGGTGCCCTGCGATTCTGCGGTGTTCAGCGCAGCCTGGTACTCCCACTGACCGTAGCCGGTCAGCTGGTCGGTCACCTGAGTTTCACCTTTAAAACCAAAACGCAGGTAAGACTGGTCACCGTCCTGGCCATCGTTGTCCGAGAAATAGTGCAGGCCGTCTACTTTGCCGTAGAGGTCTAATTTGTTGCCATCTTTGTTATAAATTTCAGCTGCGCTTGCTGAGCCTGCCACCAGCAATGCAGGAATCATCAGGGAGAGAACGCGACGTTTCATTTTATTACCCTCTGTAATGTGCCTTTTATATGTGCCACTGCTAACTGAATGCTTAAAAATTCAGCCGGCAAGCCATTGTTATTTTATGGAGAGCAATAATCTATCACGAAAATGATACTAAATTTCCGAAAGTGTTTCATTGTATTAAATAGTTATTTCTAAATGTAAATTTCGCGGAACTAATAATCAGCACGCATCGGCAAAAAATATCGCACTAATTGATAAACCGAATTTTATTCATTTAAATACATAGAGATAAGATGAGATAAGCTGCCGCACTGAATGATAAAACTTAACGCCACTCAGCGCATACAATTACTCCCGCTATCATCATTTATTTCATTATTACCTTCATTCACCCCGAATGAGAGATTTACCCTAATTCCCGCCGGACATGATTGTCCGGCATTTTTTTTGCCCGCTATTTCTCACCGCGCTTGTCAATTTATGTAAACCTGCTTAGCTGGGTTAAATTAAGCACGCTTCACCCCGCCATTATTTGCCGCTTTTCGCACCTTTTGTTTATCTCTTAGCCGTTACTGAGCAATGTTAATTTCCGGCCGTAATAAAGTTGGACAGGAATATAGCCGATGCGCTTGCCGCACCGCTGGAAAAATATTCTTTACCACTATTCAGTCAGTTAGCGCTGCCGCAGCAATCGATTTTCACCCCAACTTAAGCCAAATTTTCACAGAATCTGTCGGTTTACTAAGAGCCAGAGAGCTTATGAAGTCCAGGAAATGTCTGGAAAAGCGCAGCGCCTGGTAAAAGATCGGTAATATGCTGTTTTCTGGCGACCATTTTTGCCCCGCTCTTCACCTTCATTGAGCGGTGCCGCGCCAGCTTTAATGCTAAACTTCGTCGCTCGAACGACTTATGACAACGACACCTTTATGACAGCACTGGACGCCGCACAGCCCAACAAATTGCATCAGCGTGTCAATCTGGGAACACGCCTCGTTTTTCTCATCGCCGGTTTAAGCATGTCTGCCTGGGCGCCGCTGGTGCCGTTTGCCAGCCAGCGTCTCCAGCTGACGGGCGCGTCGCTGGGCGGCCTGCTGCTGTGTCTCGGCATTGGTTCACTGGCGGCAATGCCGGTGACCGGTGCGCTGGTGGCACGCTTTGGCTGCCGCCGCGTTATGCTGTGCTCCACGCTGGTGGTGCTGACAGTACTGCCGCTGCTGGCGACGCTGGATGTGATGTGGCTGATGGCCGCCACGCTGATGGTGTTCGGTGCCGGGCTCGGCATGCTGGATGTGGCCATGAATGTGCAGGCGGTTGAGGTTGAGAAAGCGGCGGCGAAGCCGATGATGTCCGGTTTCCACGGTTTCTTCAGCCTTGGCGGTATTCTCGGCGCCGGCGCGGTCAGCCTGTTACTTGGTGCGGGTCTGACACCGCTGCAGGCAGTCGGCGTTATCATGCTGCTGATGGTGCTGCTGTTGCTGTGCAGCCTGCCGACGCTGATGACAGAGCGCCTGCATCAGCCCGATCAACCCTGGCTGGTGATCCCGCGCGGCTGGGTCGCCTTCCTCGGTTGCCTGTGCTTTATTCTGTTCCTTGCGGAAGGCGCGGTACTCGACTGGAGCGCCCTGCTGCTGCTGCAAAGCCCGGGCATGAGCGTGGCGCACGCCGGTCTGGGGTACGCCATCTTCTCCATCGCCATGACCATAGGTCGTCTGACGGGCGATAAAGTGATTCAGCGCTTTGGCCGCTATCCGGTGATGCTGACTGGTGCGCTGGCGGCGGCAGCCGGCATGACGCTGGCGGTGCTGCTGCCATGGCCGCAGGCGGCGCTGCTGGCCTTTTTGCTGGTGGGCTTTGGCCTGGCCAATACCGTGCCGATGCTGTTTAATGCCGCCGGTAATCAACAGGATATGCCGGCCAATCTGGCGATTTCCGCCATGACAACGCTCGGCTATGCGGGTATTCTTTCAGGCCCGGCTTTAATCGGCTTTATTTCCCAGTGGCTCAGCCTGAGCGGCGCGTTTTTACTTATCGCCCTGCTGCTGCTGGCGGTTGCCGCCAGCGCCCGGCTGGTCGCGCGTTAATTGCAGGATCCTGAGACACCTATGCTGCCTTATAAATTTCCGCTGACCTCCGGCAACGTAACGCGCTTTTTCGTGGTGTTTAACCTGGTGCTGTTTCTCGCGCTCGGTGCCATGGTGCATAACAGTGTGAATGCGTGGATCATGGAAAAGCGCTACGCCATGACCGACCTGGCGCGCGCGATGCAAAAACGCATTGATGCTTACCGCTTTGCCACCTGGCAAATCTATGAAAATCTCGCCACCAGCGCCGCGGGCTCGACGCCGAGCAGTAGCCTGCAGGAGACGCGCCTGCGCCCGGATGTTTACTATCTGGAGAAAACCCGCCGCAAGACCGAAGCGCTGATTTTTGGCTCGCACGACAGCAGCACGCTGGATATGACGCTGCGCATGTCCAATTATCTCGATACGCTGTGGGGCGCTGAAAATCCGGCGTGGTCGATGTACTTCCTCAATGGTCAGGACAACAGCCTGATCATGATCTCGACCCTGCCGCTCAAGGATATGGCGACGCGCTATAAAGAGAGCGCGATCAATACGCTGGTGGACAGCCGCCGCGCCGAAATGCTGCAACAGGCCAATGCGCTGGACGAACGCGAAAGCTTCTCGCCACTGCGCCACTTTGCCTGGCAGAACGATCACTACTTCACGCTGCGCACCACGTTTAACCAGCCAGGTCATTTAGCCACGGTGGTGGCGTTCGATCTGCCGGTTAACGATTTGATTCCACGCAGTATGCCGCTGGAGAATTTCCAGCTGCGCCAGGATGCCAGCCAGCCCGGCAGCGCCACCAGCGATGACGCCAGCAGCGAAAGCACCGCAGTGACGCTGGTTAACCCGAACCTGGAGATTGCCGCCACGCTGCCCAGCACCTCGCTCCAGCTGGTGTACCAGGTGCCATTCGCCAGCCTGGCGATGGATACCCTGCACAACCTGATGTGGCCGCTGCTGATCAACCTGTTGCTGTTCCTGCTGTCTATTGCCGGCATTACGCTGCTGCGCCAGCAGTCACTGCGACCGAATGAGAACCAGAGCGCTGAGCTTGATTCGCTGCGTATGCTGAATGAGGAGATCGTCGCCAGCCTGCCGGTCGGGCTGCTGGTGTATGACTTTGGTACCAATCGCACCCTGCTGAGCAACAAAATCGCTGAGCATCTGCTGCCGCATCTCAATCTGCAGAAGATCATCAATATGTCCGATCAGCATCAGGGCGTGCTGCAGGCTACCATCAATAACGAAGTGTATGAGATTCGCCACGCGCGCAGCATGCTGTCGCCGCACACCCAGCTGTTTATGATGCGCGATCAGGATCGCGAGCTGCTGGTGAATAAGAAGCTGCAAAAAGCGCAGCAGGTGCTGGATCGCAATCACCAGATGCGTCAGCAGCTGATGCAGAATCTTGGCCATGCGCTTAATCGTCCGCTGCAGAGCATGGTGACGCAGCTGGTGCAGCTCAGCCAGCGCGATGACGACGAGGGCGTGCTGGATCTACTGGATGAGAGCCAGGGTCTGGCACGGCTGGTGGATGATATCGTCCTGCTCAACCGGCTGGAAGCCCACGACTGGTCGCCGGATGCGGGCGTGTTTAACCTGCAGGATCTGCTCGATGAGATTGCGCTGGAGAGCCTGCCGCTACTGCGCCGCAAAGGACTAACGCTGGTGGTCAACAATCAGCTGGCCAACGACGAGATGCGCTTTGGTGATCGCCGCGCGCTACGTAAAGTCCTGACCACGCTGATGCACTACGCGCTCACCACCACGCAGTGGGGCAAGATTTCCCTTGATATCAAAGCCAGCGACAGCAAAGCCAACAGCGTACTGTTCCAGCTGGTGGATACCGGCTCAGGCCTGACCGGCGACGAGCTGGCCAACGTCGATTTCCCTTACCTCGGCGAAACCACGCAGGACCGTTACGGTCAGGCGTCTGGCATGGCATTTTTCCTGTGTAAGCAGCTGTGCAAACAGATGGGCGGCCAGCTGGAGATTATCGCCAAACCGGATATCGGCACGCGCTATAACATTCAGCTGCCGCTGGCGCTGGAGCAGCAGAGCGAGCAGGAAGAGAAACTGCTGGAAGGCGTGACGGCGCTGGTGGATATCGCGGTCGAAGACGTACACAAAATTGTCTGCCGCCACCTCGAGAACTGGGGGGCAAATTGCCTGACCTCGGACGAACGCTTGTCCGGGCAGGAGCATGATGTGCTGGTGACGGACGATCCGGCGCGCCTGCAGGGCTGGGCGCTGTTACTGGCGGGCGACGAAATGGGGCATCACGCCCTCAACGACCAGCAATTCCGGGTCAATTTCAATCTCAGCAATGCGCTGCTTGATGCGCTGCTGGACCTGATTGAGAAGCAACTGGCTCACGATTCGATAGAGGAGAGCGACGACGATGAGGCTGCCACGCCGCTGCTGAGCGGCGGCTATTTCCAGCTGTTTACGGAGACAGTACCGCCAGATGTGAAGAGACTGTATACTGAGTCGGCGGAGAAGGACTATCCCTCGCTTGCTCAGACAGCGCATCGCCTGAAAGGCGTGTTTGCCATGCTCAATTTACTGCCGGGTAAACAGCTTTGTGAAGAGTTAGAACAGCACATTAAACTGTGCGACGATTTAACCATTAAAAATACCACCAGTGAAATTGACGCGTACGTCAACCAACTGCTGCAGCAAGGTAACCAATAAGATGAATAACCTGAATGTAATTATTGCCGATGACCATCCAATCGTTCTGTTCGGTATCCGTAAATCTCTGGAACAGATCGAATGGGTGAATGTGGTAGGTGAGTTTGAAGACTCAACAGCACTGATCAATAGCTTGTCCAAACTGGATGCCAACGTCCTGATTACCGATCTGTCGATGCCGGGCGAAAAATACGGCGACGGCATCACGCTGATCAAGTACATCAAGCGTCACTATCCGGATCTCTCCATTATTGTTCTGACCATGAACAATAACCCGGCGATCCTGAGCGCGGTACTGGATCTGGATATCGAAGGCATCGTGCTGAAGCAGGGTGCACCAACTGACCTGCCAAAAGCGCTGGCAGCCCTGCAGAAAGGCAAAAAGTACACGCCGGAAAGCGTGGCCAAACTGCTGGAGAAAATCAGCGCCGGCGGCTACGGCGACAAACGTCTGTCACCGAAAGAGAGCGAAGTGCTGCGTCTGTTCGCCGAAGGTTTCCTCGTTACCGAGATCGCCAAGAAGCTGAACCGCAGTATCAAAACCATCAGTAGCCAGAAGAAATCAGCAATGATGAAGCTGGGCGTGGATAATGATATCGCGCTGCTGAACTACCTCTCTTCCGTCAGCGCCACTCAGGTCGACAAAGAGTAATCCCTGCGGCGGTGCTTCGGCACCGCCTCTCCTCTGCCCTGCTTATCCTTCCCGGCTTTTGCGAACACGTTCTGCATACAGCGCCAGCGTGGTTTTCAGCACATCCAGCGTCACCGGTTTTGACAGGCAGTTATCCATGCCGGCATCCATACAGCGCTGTTTCTCTTCCGCCAGTGCGTTAGCGGTCACTCCAATCACCGGGAAAGCATGCCCCAACTGTCGCAGACGCTGCGTCAGCCGGTAGCCGTCCATGTTTGGCATGTTGACATCGCTCAGTACGATATCGATATGGTTACGGCTGAGCACGTTGAGCGCATCCACGCCGTCCTGCGCCGTTTTGGTCTGATAGCCCAGCGTGCCGAGCTGTTCAGACAGCAGCATGCGGTTAATCGGATGGTCATCAACGATCAGCACCATGATGTCTTCATAGCTGGAGGCCTGCTGCGGCACCGGCAGTTCCAGCGTAGTCGCCGTTTCACTGTCGATGGCAATGCGATAAATCCGGCCCAGCAGCAGCGGCAGATCGTGCAGCGTCGCGCTGCTGTGCACCCACTGTCCCGGCGTCGTTTCCTGCGGCATATCAATGTGTTCACCGCAGATACGGATGCGCGCGCGTACCGTCTGCGCTGGCGCGTCGTGGTGATCGCAGATCATCACATCGTCCGCCCCAGCCCGCCCCTGATAGTGCGCGACCTGGATGCCCTGCTGCTGAAGCAGACGCAGCAGGAAGGCCGCCAGATAGTCGTTGCGCAGGTCAAGCCAGATGGCTTTTTCCTGCAGACCATCCAGCAGCGGCGGCGCGGGTTGCTGTCCGGCGTAGATCGGGATACGCACCACGAACTGGCTGCCCATGCCCGGTTCAGAGTCGACTTCGATGTCGCCATCCATCATGTTGATGAGCTTTTCACAGATCGCCAGTCCCAGCCCGGTGCCCTGGAAATTACGCTGCACGCCGGAGCCGACCTGGAAGAACGGGTCGAACAGGCGCGTGATCTCTTTTGCCGGGATTCCCACGCCGGTGTCGCGCACGCGAAACGCCAGATATCCCTCTTTCACATAGGCGTGCAGGATAATGCAGCCGGTGTGGGTGAACTTGATGGCGTTGTTCAGCAGGTTGGAGATCACCTGCTGCAGGCGCAGCGGATCGCCATCCAGTGCCAGCGGCACATCGTTCTCGATGAACACATACAGCGTCAGGCGCTTGCGCACCACCAGCGGCAGATAGTTGCTGGCAATATGGTTGACCACCTCACGCGGCGAGAAGGGACGCGGCTCAATCTTCAGCTGCTCGGACTCGATCTTCGAGAAGTCGAGAATATCGCTGATGATTTTCAGCAACAGGCTGGATGAGTTGTTCATCGCCGTGACCAGCGAATCCACGCCCTTCGGCAGCGATTTGGTCTGCAGCAGATCGAGGTTACCGATAATGCCGTACAGCGGCGTCCGCAGTTCGTGACTGACGGTAGCAAGGAACATCGACTTGGACTGGCTAGCCTGCTCGGCGGCGTGCGCCATCTCCTGCAGCGACTGCTCCATGCGCACGCGCGCCGAGACGTCGACCAGCACGCAAATCGCTACGTTCTCGTTGCGGTAGCGCGAATGCACAAAGCTGATTTGCAGGTTAGTGTTACTGCCGGTCAGCATATCGACAAAATTAACCTGCTGGCCGCCGATGATTTCGTTCAGCCGCAGGCGATCTTCCTGCGTCAGCAGCGTCAGATAGTTATGCGCCAGTTCATTACTGAGGATGTTGGTGCCATCGCTGGTACGCAAAATACAGATGCCGACCGGCGCTGACGCGACAATCTTGCGGTTGAACTGCTCGTGCTCCTCCAGCCGGTGAGCGTTGTCTTCCGCCGGCAGGAACATGCGGCGTTCGAACACCCACGCCAGGGTAAACAGAATCAGCGCGCTGAGGATATTGAGCAGCAGCGCGTTAATCAGCATCAGCTTGAGCTGATCCATCAGCACATCGGTCGACAGCGACCACACCACATTGAGGCTGGACGGCGGCAGCGGCTTTTTCAGCACCAGCTGACGATAGCCGTCAAGATAACCAAACCAGGTGCTGTTATCCGGCAGATCGTCCAGCGAATAACCGGGTCCGCCGCGTCGTGAGCTGATCAGCGGGCGATAGTTTTCGTCGGTGATGGTGGCCACCAGCGGCAGCCCGCCGGGCTGAATAAATTCATCCAGGCGAATGTTCTGCTCCACGCCGAGCAGCGCCTGCAGTTTGTTGGCGACATAGACCGGCACCACCATGTAGAAGTTGCCGATGCCTGGCTGGCTGCTGTTGGTAATCCAGTACATTGGATTACGCCGCTCTTCCTCGTTGCCGCTGCGGTAGTGCAGCACGTTTTCGCGCAGCGCCTTCAGGCTGCGTTCGCGATCGACCGGATTATTGTTACCGATGGTGAAGTCTGCCAGGCACTGATTTTCGCCGCCGATAAAGAACACTCGATTGAGTTCATAAGCTGTGGCAAAATTGCTTTTCCAGTAGTTAATGAAATAGCTCAGGGAATCGAGCGAGTTACGCCAGGTGTTGCTCATTGACGTGCAGTCACCGTCGGTAAACAGCGGCGTAAACTGCGGCAACGTGCTTTTGCCGCCCGGCATGCCGTTGAGCATATCCAGCCCGTTGACGCTGCTGCTCAGGCGATTCTCAGTGATGTATTTCAGCTCGCGCATCACATCCGCGGAGTGGCGCACATACCATTCGGCCTGACCATAATTAGTGGCAAACTCCTGGCGCACCGCGTTCTCTTTCTCGTGCAGCACATTGATGATGTAGAAAGTGGTCAACAGCGCACCCAGCGACCAGAGCAGCAGTGCCAGCGCACGAAACAGGTAGCGCGAGATGCGAAGCGTGGTGCGAAAGGAGACGAGATATTTCAAAAGAGACTCACTGGCGGCAAGGGTTATCGGGACGTTGAAAAGTTCTCATACACTAGCTTTATCAGGGCGAAAAAGCCAGTTGGCACGCGACTTTGGGAGTGAAAGTCAGACAAAAAAAACGGCAGGTCGGTTGCCCTGACCTGCCGCTTGTGACAGACAACGAACGGTTACTCTTCGTCGTCTGTTTCCGGTGTGTCGTCGTCGCTGTCGACTTCCGGCGCGATATCGTCTTCGCCTTCTGCCACGCTGCCGTCGATGGCGTCGAGTTCTTCCTCTTCCACCGGTTCAGCGACGCGCTGCAGGCCAACCACGTTTTCATCTTCCGCGGTACGAATCAGGATCACGCCCTGCGTATTACGGCCCACCACGCTGACTTCCGACACGCGGGTACGCACCAGCGTACCGGCATCGGTGATCATCATGATCTGATCGCTATCCACCACCTGTACCGCGCCAACCACTGGCCCGTTACGCTCGGTGACTTTAATCGAGATCACGCCCTGCGTAGCGCGCGATTTGGTCGGATACTCGCTGTTAGCAGTACGCTTGCCGTAGCCGTTCTGCGTTACGGTGAGAATCGCGCCCTCTTCACGTGGCACAATCAGCGACACCACTTTGTCGCCTTCGGCAAGCCTGATGCCGCGTACGCCCGAAGCCGAACGGCCCATGGCACGCACCGCGCTCTCCGCGAAGCGCACCACCTTACCGGCAGCAGAGAACAGCATCGCTTCGTCGTTACCGTTGGTCAGCGCCACGCCAATCAGCTCATCGTCTTCACGCAGGTTGATGGCAATGATGCCGGCACTGCGCGGACGGCTGAACTCCTGCAGCGCCGTTTTCTTCACGGTACCGTCTGCGGTCGCCATGAAGATGTTGAAGCCTTCGGTATATTCGCGCACTGGCAGAATCGCGGTGATACGCTCGTTGGCTTCCAGTGGCAGCAGGTTGACGATCGGACGACCGCGCGCGCCACGGCTGGCTTCCGGCAGCTGATAGACCTTCATCCAGTAGAGGCGGCCACGGCTGGAGAAGCACAGAATGGTGTCGTGGGTGTTGGCCACCAGCAGACGATCAATAAAGTCTTCTTCTTTAATGCGCGCCGCCGATTTGCCCTTACCGCCGCGACGCTGGGCTTCATAGTCTGACAGCGGCTGGTATTTGACGTAGCCCTGATGCGACAGGGTGACCACCACATCTTCCTGGTTGATCAGGTCTTCGATGTTGATGTCAGCGCTGTTAGCGGTGATTTCCGTGCGGCGTGCATCGCCAAACTGATCGCGCATCGCCACCAGCTCTTCACGGATCACTTCCATCAGGCGCTCGGCGCTCTGCAGGATGTGAATCAGTTCGGCGATCTGGTCCAGCAGCTCTTTGTACTCGTCGAGCAGTTTTTCATGCTCAAGGCCGGTCAGTTTCTGCAGACGCAGATCAAGAATGGCCTGTGCCTGCTGCTCGGTCAGGTAGTAGCGACCGTCGCGAATACCAAACTCCGCTTCCAGCCACTCCGGACGCGCGGCGTCGTCACCGGCACGTTCCAGCATGGCGGCGACGTTGCCGAGATCCCACGACTGCGCCAGCAGGCCGCTTTTCGCTTCGGCTGGCGTCGGAGCCCGACGAATCAGCTCGATAATCGGATCGATGTTGGCCAGCGCAATCGCCAGACCTTCAAGGATGTGCGCACGATCGCGCGCTTTACGCAGTTCGAAGATGGTACGACGCGTCACCACTTCACGGCGGTGGCGAACGAAGGCTTCAATAATCTCCTTCAGCGTCATGATCTTCGGCTGGCCCTGATGCAGGGCAACCATATTGATGCCGAAAGAGACCTGCAGCTGCGTCAGCGAGTAGAGGTTGTTGAGCACCACTTCGCCGACCGCATCGCGTTTCACTTCAATGACGATACGCATGCCGTCTTTGTCAGATTCGTCACGCAGGCCGCTGATGCCCTCAACGCGCTTCTCTTTCACCAGCTCGGCAATTTTCTCGATCAGGCGCGCTTTGTTCACCTGATACGGGATTTCATTGACGATGATGGTTTCACGACCGGTTTTGGCGTCGGTTTCGATCTCGCCGCGCGCGCGGATGTAAATTTTACCGCGCCCGGTGCGGTAGGCTTCTTCAATGCCACGACGACCGTTGATAAAGGCAGCAGTCGGGAAATCCGGCCCGGTAATGTGCTCCATCAGCCCTTCGACGCTGATGTTTTCATCTTCGATGAACGCCAGGCAGCCGTTGATCACTTCCGTCAGGTTGTGAGGCGGAATGTTGGTCGCCATGCCGACGGCAATACCGGAGGAGCCGTTGATCAGCAGGTTAGGAATTTTGGTCGGCAGGACTTCTGGGATCTGCTCGGTGCCGTCATAGTTCGGCACAAAGTCGACCGTCTCTTTTTCCAGGTCAGCCAGCAGTTCAGAGGAGATCTTCGCCATGCGCACTTCGGTATAACGCATCGCTGCGGCGGAGTCGCCGTCGACCGAACCGAAGTTACCCTGACCGTCGACCAGCATGTAGCGCAGGGAGAACGGCTGGGCCATGCGCACGATACTTTCGTACACAGCGGAGTCACCGTGTGGGTGATATTTACCGATAACGTCACCGACCACACGGGCAGATTTTTTATAGGGTTTGTTCCAGTCGTTACCCAGTTCGCTCATGGCAAAAAGCACACGGCGATGCACCGGCTTCAGGCCATCACGTACATCGGGTAAGGCTCGGCCAACGATGACCGACATGGCGTAATCGAGGTAGGAGTTTTTCAACTCTTCTTCGATATTGACCGGTGTAATTTCTCTCGCAAGGTCGCTCATGGAGCCGCTATCCCTCTACATAATCCCGGATTTTAAAGGTGCGAAAGTATATCACATCGCTTGCGTGCGGTGAACGTAAAGCAGGGTTTTGTGGCGCTTTTCCTTTGCGCTGAGAGATGCCTCGCAGGGTTTATGCGTTTATACTGGTGGCATATTTTGTCAGGAGTCATGATTCAATGAATGAACAACCGCAGGAAAGCCGCCAGAACGTCGACCACGCCGAAATTGCTAAGTTTGAGGCGGTTGCATCACGCTGGTGGGATTTAGAGGGTGAATTTAAGCCGTTGCACCGCATCAATCCCCTGCGTCTTGGCTGGATTGCCCAGCACAGCCATGGACTGTTCGGTAAGAAAGTGCTGGATGTCGGCTGCGGCGGCGGCATTCTCGCCGAGAGCATGGCGCGCGAAGGCGCTGAGGTCACTGGTCTGGACATGGGCGCCGAGCCGCTGGAGATCGCGCGTCTGCACGCGCTGGAGAGCGGCGTAAACATCAACTATGTGCAGCAGACGGTTGAAGCCCATGCGGCCAGCCACGCCGGTCAGTACGACGTGGTGACCTGTATGGAGATGCTGGAGCACGTACCCGATCCGCGTTCCGTGGTGCTGGCCTGCGCCCAGCTGGTGAAGCCGGGCGGCGAAGTGTTCTTCTCTACCATTAACCGTAACCCGAAAGCCTGGCTGCTGGCGGTGTTTGGTGCCGAATACGTGCTGCGCATGGTGCCGCGCGGTACCCATGACGTGAAGAAATTTATTCGTCCTGCCGAGCTGCTGAACTGGGTGGATGAGACCGCCCTGCGTGAACGCAACATGATTGGCCTGCACTACAATCCGCTGACCAACCAGTTCCGCCTCGGCCGCGGCGTGGACGTCAATTACATGGTGCATACCCACCGTCAGGCGTAAACGACCTGTTTCGCCTGCCCGCCCGTGGGCAGCGCTGTTGTAGCGGCGCGATGTATTACGCGAAAAATCGCGCCGCTATGGAATCTACGACCAGCAATTTACTCATCTGAATGGCATAACGCCCTGCACGCCGCCAGTCCTCCTTTCACTTCCGACCGCCCCCGGTTTATCACGCGCTGGCCCTATCCAGATCAATTTCCTTTTAGACGCTGCGATGCGCTTTTTGTAAGGTGAAAAGGTCATAAAAAATTCATAAGCAAACGCAGATAAGTTCGCTGCTGACGGAGCGGCGCGGGCTTTTTTCGCCTGGGAAATTTCCCGAATCGCAGCGGTTGAGCAATAAACACGCGCTCGATCAAAAATTGAAAAAAAACCTGTTATCCGTTGACACCAGGTGCAGGCCTTGTGGCGTGGGGATCCAGGATTTTCGCCACCCCCCAGGGCGTAAAATTTTGTGAAAATCAACTCTTGTGATGATCCGATTGCTGACTAGAATACTCACCATATTGTTGTTCAAACTTTCCGCACCCCCTATATATAGTGTTTATCCACAGGCTTACTCACAATGAGCCGCCTGTGAATAGACGGGGGATAATTTTGTATTTCATGGACAGGTAAACACGCGACATGAACCAAAGTCTGCTCGTTACGAAACGCGATGGCCGCCAGGAGCGCATCGACCTCGATAAGATTCACCGGGTGCTGGACTGGGCAGCTGAAGGGCTGAACAATGTCTCCGTCTCGCAGGTTGAGTTGCGTTCGCACATCCAGTTTTACGATGGCATCAAAACCTCGGACATTCACGAGACCATCATCAAAGCAGCGGCCGATTTGATCTCCCGTGACGCGCCTGATTACCAGTACCTGGCCGCGCGTCTGGCGATCTTCCACCTGCGTAAAAAAGCGTATGGTCAGTTTGAGCCGCCGAAGCTGTACGACCAGGTAGTGAAAATGGTCGAGATGGGCAAATACGATCGCCATCTGCTGGAAGACTACAGCACCGAAGAGTTCGAGCAGATGGACGGCTTCATCGACCACTGGCGCGACATGAACTTCTCCTACGCGGCAGTGAAGCAGCTGGAAGGCAAATATCTGGTGCAGAACCGCGTCAGCGGTGAAATCTACGAGAGCGCCCAGTTCCTGTATATTCTGGTCGCCGCCTGCCTGTTCTCCGGCTATCCGCGCGATACGCGCATGGATTACATCAAGCGTTTCTACGATGCGATCTCCACGTTCAAGATTTCGCTGCCTACGCCTATCATGTCCGGCGTGCGCACCCCGACCCGTCAGTTCAGCTCCTGCGTACTGATCGAGTGCGGCGACAGCCTGGATTCCATCAACGCCACCTCCAGCGCTATTGTGAAATATGTGTCACAGCGTGCCGGTATCGGCATCAACGCGGGTCGCATTCGTGCGCTCGGCAGCCCAATCCGCGGCGGTGAAGCGTTCCACACCGGCTGTATCCCGTTCTATAAGCACTTCCAGACGGCGGTAAAATCCTGCTCGCAGGGCGGCGTGCGCGGCGGTGCGGCAACGCTGTTCTACCCGATGTGGCATCTGGAAGTGGAAAGCCTGCTGGTGCTGAAAAACAACCGCGGCGTTGAAGGCAACCGCGTGCGTCATATGGATTACGGCGTGCAGATCAACAAGCTGATGTACACCCGCCTGCTGAAAGGCGAAGACATCACCCTGTTCAGCCCGTCCGACGTGCCAGGCCTGTATGACGCGTTCTTCGCCGATCAGGATGAGTTTGAGCGTCTGTATACCAAATATGAGAAGGACGACAGCATCCGCAAGCAGCGCGTGAAAGCCGTCGACCTGTTCTCGCTGATGATGCAGGAACGTGCCTCAACCGGCCGTATCTACGTGCAGAACGTTGACCACTGCAACACCCACAGCCCGTTCGATCCAGCCATTGCGCCAGTGCGTCAGTCTAACCTGTGCCTGGAGATTGCGCTGCCGACCAAACCGCTGGAAGACGTCAACGACGAAAGCGGCGAGATCGCGCTGTGCACCCTGTCCGCCTTCAACCTCGGTGCGATTGAAAGCCTGGACGATCTGGAAGAACTGGCGACGCTGGCAGTACGTGCGCTGGATGCCCTGCTCGATTACCAGGACTACCCGATTCCGGCGGCAAAACGCGGTGCGATGGGCCGTCGTACCCTGGGTATTGGCGTGATCAACTACGCCTATTACCTGGCGAAACACGGTGTGCGCTACTCCGACGGCAGCGCCAACAACCTGACGCACAAAACCTTTGAAGCCATTCAGTACTGGCTGCTGAAAGCCTCCAACGAGCTGGCGAAAGAGCAAGGTGCCTGCCCGTGGTTTAAAGAGACCACTTATTCGCAGGGCATTCTGCCGATCGATACCTACAAAAAGGATCTCGACAGCGTATGCAATGAGCCGCTGCACCTTGACTGGGAAGCGCTGCGTGAGTCGATTAAAACCCACGGCCTGCGCAACTCCACGCTGTCTGCACTGATGCCGTCTGAGACCTCTTCGCAGATTTCGAACGCCACCAACGGTATCGAGCCGCCGCGCGGTCACATCAGTATCAAAGCGTCGAAAGACGGGATTCTGCGCCAGGTAGTACCGGAGTATGAGCGTCTGAAAGATCAGTACGAACTGCTGTGGGAGATGCCATCAAACGACGGCTATCTGCAGCTGGTTGGCGTGATGCAGAAGTTTATCGATCAGGCGATTTCATCGAACACCAACTATGATCCAGGCCGTTTCGCCAATGGCAAAGTGCCGATGAAACAGCTGCTGAAAGATCTGCTGACCGCGTACAAATTTGGCGTGAAGACCCTGTACTACCAAAACACCCGTGACGGTGCCGAGGATGCGCAGGACGATCTGGCGCCGTCTATTCAGGACGATGGCTGCGAAAGCGGCGCCTGTAAAATTTGATCGAAAGGCGCCTGCGGGCGCCTTATCGTGTCTGGGCCAGCAGCGGCTGGCCCGTTTCACTTTTGGACTTAGTCATGGCTTACACTACTTTCTCACAGAACAAAAATGACCAGCTGAAAGAGCCGATGTTCTTCGGCCAGTCAGTGAACGTTGCCCGTTTCGACCAGCAGAAATACGACATCTTTGAAAAGCTGATCGAGAAGCAGCTCTCTTTCTTCTGGCGTCCGGAAGAGGTTGACGTCTCGCGCGATCGCATCGACTATCAGGCGCTGCCGGAGCACGAGAAGCACATCTTCATCAGTAACCTGAAGTATCAGACGCTGCTGGATTCCATTCAGGGCCGCAGCCCGAACGTAGCGCTGCTGCCGCTGATTTCGATTCCCGAACTGGAAACCTGGGTAGAAACCTGGGCGTTCTCCGAGACCATCCACTCACGCTCGTACACCCACATCATCCGTAATATCGTCAACGATCCGTCACTGGTATTTGATGACATCGTGACTAACGAGCAGATTCTGGCGCGCGCGCAGGATATCTCGAAGTATTACGATGATCTGATCGAGATGACCAACTACTGGCATCTGCTGGGTGAAGGCACGCATCAGGTGGCGGGCAAGAGCGTGACCGTGAACCTGCGTGCGCTGAAGAAGCAGCTGTATATCTGTCTGATGAGCGTTAACGCGCTGGAAGCAATCCGCTTCTACGTCAGCTTTGCCTGCTCGTTCGCCTTTGCCGAGCGCGAACTGATGGAAGGTAACGCCAAGATCATTCGTCTGATCGCCCGTGACGAAGCGCTGCACCTGACCGGCACCCAGCATATGCTGAACCTGATGCGTACCGGTGAAGACGACCCTGAAATGAAAGAGATCGCCGCAGAATGTCGTGACGAGTGTTTCGATCTGTTTAAGAAAGCGGCCGAGCAGGAAAAAGAGTGGGCTGAGTATCTGTTCAGCGGCGGCTCAATGATTGGTCTGAACAAGGACATTCTGTGCCAGTACATTGAGTACATCACCAATATCCGCATGCAGGCGGTGGGCCTTGATCTGCCGTTCCAGACGCGTTCTAACCCGATTCCATGGATTAACTCGTGGCTGGTGTCAGATAACGTGCAGGTGGCGCCGCAGGAAGTTGAAGTGAGCTCCTATCTGGTGGGTCAGATCGACTCCGAAGTGGGCGAAGACGACTTCAACGATTTCCAGCTGTAAGCATGAGCCGTTCCGTGGTAATCCTGCGCAGCTCCGGCTCCCGGCTGGAGTGCGCAGACGAACACCCTAATCTGCTGACGACGCTGGAAGCACACAATGTGTGCGTCGAGTTTCAGTGTCGCGAAGGCTACTGCGGCTCCTGCCGCATGCGTCTGCTGAAAGGCGAAGTGGATTATGCGGAAACCCCACTGGCGTTTATTCAGCAGGGCGAGATTCTGCCCTGCTGTTGTAAGGCCAGAGGGGAGATTGAGATCGAGCTGTAACCTGCCGCTACACCAAACCCAAAAGTCCTTTAATGCTGCAACATCCATACAGGTCGTCAGAGAGGTTGCCGCTTGCTGCACCGGCGTAAATCCATCCCTGGAGCCTGCCGCCGCGCCGTCCTGGCGCGGAGGCTGCTGCAAGCGGCAACCTCCCCCACGCCCTATCAGGCTTCTTCATTGCGGTAACAGAACGTCACCCTGCAGCG
This sequence comes from gamma proteobacterium symbiont of Axiagastus rosmarus, assembly GCF_059730925.1. Classification (NCBI taxonomy): domain Bacteria; kingdom Pseudomonadati; phylum Pseudomonadota; class Gammaproteobacteria; species gamma proteobacterium symbiont of Axiagastus rosmarus. The sequence continues at coordinate 1,453,553 of NZ_AP035925.1, read as the reverse complement.
ACACCAATGCTAACGGGAAGAGGGGATGTTGAGCTAAGCCGGACGTCACGCGGCAAGGATGCCGCGTGTCGAGGCCCGCAGGGAGCGGGTTTTGCCGTTCCGGGCGTGCTCAACTTCCCCTCTGACCTTGCTGATGATGACCGCCAGCACAATCGGGTTAGCTCTTCACCGTCTCCAGAACATCAATCCAGCCGTGACCGGTACTGACTTCACTGCCGTGCAGCCAGCGGCGCAGCATATTCATCGCCATCATCGCTACCACTTTCTGCCGGGTTTCCAGATTGTGCCGCCCGTGGGTAAATTTCACCCGCTGGCCCCAGCTGGCTTCCGGTGTGTGCAGCGCAATCGACACTTCCCCTTCCTGCAGATCGCCAACCGACAAGGCCAGCACTGTACCCTGCTGAGCGGCTAACTGACGCGTGCGCGTAACCTGCGCTTCCAGCGACTCCTCACGTGCCGGCAGCAGCTCAGCGGCGCTAAGCGGCACCTGCGCGGCGGCCAGCTGCCAGTGCAGCAACCCGGCCGTGTATTGTTCGCTCAGAGCAAGGCGGAAGCCGCGATCGTGCAGTTCCCGCGCCAGCACGGCCGGCAGCCCTTCAAAGCCTTCAAAAATGGTGCACTCGGCCAGCAGTAACTTAACCTGCTGCCACACCTGCTCCATCGCCACGCGCTGGCTGGCCGGGCCGGTCAGTTTGATCTCAATGATGGGCATCGACGAACGGTAGCCCATCACGACGCCTTCCGGCAGCGGCAGCGGTTCAAGCTCGGCGGCAATATCGCTCTCGCCGCGGCCAAAGGTGGTCAGACGCAGGCACAGCGGGGGTTCTGGCAACGCAAAACGCGCCTTAAGACGCGGAATAATCTGCTGCTCAACCATCACTTTGAATTCTGACGGCACGCCGGGGGTAAAGAATATCCAGCAGCGATTAAGCTGCAGGGCAAACCCACAGGCGGTGCCGACCGGGTTATCGATCAACTCGGCATTGGCCGGGATCTCCGCCTGCTTGCGATTACTGGGTGCCATGAGCCGCCCGCGGCTGGCAAACCAGGCTTCCATCTTCTCCAGCCACGCCTGCTGCAGCACCAGCTCGCTGCCACTGGCGGTGGCCGCTGCCTGGGCGCTGAGATCGTCGCTGGTCGGCCCGAGACCGCCGTTCACAATCAGCACGTCGGCAATCTGACTGCGACTCTGTAGCGCTTCAACCAGCGAGCTCATCGCATCGCCGACCGTACTGCGACTGGTCATCGGCAGGCCGTGCTGAAACAGCACATCGGCCAGCCACGCAGCGTTGGTATCGACAATCTGCCCATGTAACACTTCATCGCCCGTTGAGAGCATTTCGACACGTATCACGATCTCTTCTCCTTATCCCTGTGGCTTTCACTGTAGGGAGCGCGCAGGCGAAACACAATCGCCGCCGGTGCGAAATAGCGGGTTAATCGCGATGCGGAAAGGAAACAGCGGGAAAGCAGGAATCGGGCGCGACGGACATCGCGCCCACGGGGATTAACGGCGCGCCAGCAGCAGGCCAACAAACAGACCGGCAGCCGCACCGATACCAATGCCCTGCCACGGTTTTTCATGCACGTAATCGTCGGCACGATACGCTGCCTGTTTGGCACGATAGTAATAGCTGTCGGACGCCTGGCTCACGCGATTCTTCACGTCTTCCAGCGCCTGCTCGGCTTTCTGCTTCAGTTCGATATATTTCTGGTCCGCCGGATCGCCCGAGGAGCGCAGCACTTCTTCCAGCGTTTCCGTCAGCAGCGCCAGATCGTCATCAAGACGGGTTTCAAATTGATCGGTAGATGACATGTTCACAATCCTCCATGTTTAAATGCGGTGTCGATTAACTATAGTCATAAATTGCGTTTTTGCGCCGCGCCGTCATCCGCTGACTGCGCTTTTTGCCGCGCTGAACGCAAAGTTATGTCATCCGGGGCGTTGCACGCGGAATTGTGCTTCGTTTATTTGATTAATCTGATAAATTTTCAGCGGACTGAATTTTTTATTTTCGCCACTGTCGTAACCCCCTGTAGCCTGACGCTAAATGTCTTGCGACAGCCTCAATACACCCGAGCAGCTAAGGAAAAGATTTCCGGCATGAATCGTAGAAAATTTATGAAAGCGTCCATGGCCCTCTCTGCCGTTAGCGGCATGACCGGGCTCTCCTCGCTGTTTGCGCAGTCCGCCTGGGCCGATGATGGCATCGCCGACGGAACCGCCGTGCGCTTCGATTTCGATGTGCTGAAAAAGAAAGCCGCGGCGCTGGCCAAACAGCCCTGGGGCGGCGCGCCCGGCCCCCTGCCCGCGACCCTGGCCAATCTGACACCGCAGGCGTATAACGAAATTCAGTACGACGCTAACCACTCACTGTGGAACAACATCGCCGACCGCGAGCTGGATGTGCAGTTCTTCCACGTTGGCATGGGCTTTAAGCGCCGCATTCGCATGTTCTCCGTGGACGCCGCCAGCCGCGAGGCGCGGGAAATCCACTTCCGTCCGGAACTGTTTAATTATCACAACGCCAACGTGGATACCCAGCAGCTGGTGGGTAAAACCGACCTCGGCTTTGCCGGTTTCCGCGCCTTTAAAAAGCCGGAGCTGGCGCGACGCGACATCGTTTCTTTCCTCGGTGCCAGCTACTTCCGCGCGGTAGATGAAACCTACCAATATGGCCTGTCAGCCCGTGGCGTCGCGGTTAACACCTTCAGCAATGGCCAGGAAGAGTTTCCCGACTTCACTGCCTTCTGGTTCGAAACACCCAAAGCTGAAGACACCACCTTTGTGGTGTATGCACTGCTGGACGGGGCCAGCGTCACCGGTGCCTACAAGTTCACCATCCACTGCGAAGAAAAACGCGTAGTGATGGAGGTGGAAAACCACCTGTTTGCGCGCAACGAGATTCGTCAGCTCGGTATTGCGCCAATGACCAGCATGTTCAGCTGCGGTACCAACGAGCGCCGCATGTGCAATACCTATCATCCGCAGATTCATGACTCCGATCGACTGGCAATGTGGAGCGGTAGCGGCGAGTGGATTGCCCGTCCGCTGAATAACCCACAGCGCCTGCAGTTCAATGCCTATCAGGATGAAAACCCGCGCGGCTTCGGTCTGCTGCAGCTGAATCATGATTTCAAAGATTATCAGGATGTGATTGGCTGGTATGACAAACGCCCCAGCCTGTGGGTGGAGCCGATCGGTAAATGGGGTAAAGGCGCCATCAACCTGATGGAGATCCCGACGACCGGGGAAACGCTGGATAACATCGTTTGCTTCTGGCAGCCGGCCGAGCCGGTCAAAGCTGGCAGCGAATTTAATTTCCAGTACAAACTCTACTGGAGCCAGCTGCCGCCGGTACGCAGTGGTCTGGCCCGCGTTGATGCCACGCGCACCGGTATTGGTGGCTTCCCGGAAGGCTGGGCACCGGGCGAACACTTCCCGGACCAGTGGTGCCGCCGCTTTGCTATCGATTTCATTGGCGGCGACCTGCAGGCGGCCGCGCCGAAAGGCATCGAACCGGTAATCACCGTGTCGTCCGGCACCTTCAAACAGGTGGAGATTCTCTACGTCGAACCGCTGAAAGGGTACCGTATCCTGTTTGACTGGTATCCGAACAGCGACTCAACCAAACCGGTGGATATGCGCCTGTTCCTGCGCACCAAAGATGAGACGCTGAGCGAAACCTGGCTGTATCAGTACTTCCCGCCACCGCCCGATCAGCGCAAGTACACCGACGACCGGCAGATGACGCCGGGCTAACCTGCACGGCGAGGCCAACACCTCGCCGTTAGTTTTTCTGCATGCCGACGTGCGGAATATTATCTTCCAGATAAACATCCGTGACTGCCCGGAAGCCCAGGCGACCATAAAAGCCTTCCAGATGCGCCTGCGCGGACAGATACACCGCCCGCTGCGGCCAGTGCTGTTCGCAGCTGTTCAGCGCCTGCTCCATCAGCCGATAGCCCAGTTTCAGGCCGCGCGCCTCTTCCGACACAATCACCCGACCAATGGTCACCGGCGAAGAAGCCAGCGCGGGCGTCAGCAGACGCGCATACGCCAGCAGTTTGCCATCAAGAAAGCCCAGCAGATGGCGGTTATCAGCTGTCAAATCCTGGCCATCTATGTCCTGATACGGACAGGCCTGTTCGACGATAAACACCTGATTGCGCAGCGCCAGCACGGTATACAGCTGCTGCGCGGTCAGTTCACTGTGGTGGCAATCAAGCCATTGCATATCCATCATGCTTCCTTGTCTGAGCGAAAAAAGTGATCTTCACAGCCTATCACAGCGCATGCGCTAAACGCAGTGGGCAGCACGTAACAGGGGCTGACACGCGGAGCAATGTGATCAAACTCTCAAATTGCAGGCAAAAAAAATCAGGCCCGCAGGCCTGATTGTGAAGATGACGCACTGTTTACATCAGCGGCTGGGCCAGTTGCACCAGCGTGATGAGCGGCTGCGGATAAACACCGAGCAGCAACACCAGGATAGCGGAGATCAGCACCACCACACCACCGGCGGTGAACGCCCAGTTGGCTGGAGTATCACGAGTGTGCAGTTCCGGCGGGCTGAGGTACAGGCTCACCGTAACGCGCAGGTAGTAATACAGACCAATGGCGCTACCGGCGACAACCGCCGCGGTCAGCCACCACAGATGCGCGTTAACACCGGACGCGATGACGTAAAACTTACCGATAAAGCCCAGCGTCATCGGGATACCGGCCAGCGACAGCATCATCACCGTCATCACGGCGGAGAGAATCGGACGATGCCAGAACAGACCGCGATACGAGTAAAGCGTATCCGCATCCGGACCACGGTACGGGCTCGACATCAGGCTGACCACACCGAAGGCGCCCAGGCTGCTGAACAGGTAACCGGCCAGATAGACGCCGGCGGTTTCCAGCGACAGCTGATGGGTTTTCACCGCAATCAGCGCCACCAGCAGATAGCCAAGATGCGCGATAGATGAATAGCCGAGCAGACGCTTGATGTTGCTCTGCGAAATCGCCATCAGGTTACCGAACAGGATCGAGACGAAGGCAATCACACCCAGCACGGTGCGCACCGCTTCACTGTCGGTTACCGGTGCGTACATGAACAGACGCATGATGACTGCAAAGATAGCGATTTTGCTGGCGGTGGCGAGGAAGGTCGAGACCGGAGCTGGCGCGCCCTGATAAACGTCTGGCGTCCACAGATGGAACGGCACCAGCGACAGCTTAAAGCCAAGACCGATGATCATCAGGCCCAGCCCGACCAGCAGCAGCGGCTGCTGAATCATGCTGTCATTCAGGCTTTTGCCGAGCTGCACAAAGCTCAGGCTGCCGGAATCGGCGTAGACCAGCGCAATACCGAAGATCAGGAACGAGGAGGCCGCAGCCGACAGAATCATGTACTTCAGCGCCGCTTCCAGCGAGCGCTTCTGACGGAAGGCGTAGCCGATAAGACCAAACAGCGGCAGCGACAGCAGTTCGATACCGATGAACAGCGCCGCCAGATGGTTGGCGCTGGCCAGCACAATCCCGCCCAGCGCCGCGATCAGCACCAGCAGATAGAACTCATCTTTGTTGTCCGGAAAACCGGCCAGCCACGGATAAGCAAAGGTGCAGGTTGCCAGACTCGCCAGCATCACCAGCGCGGTATAGAACATCGAATAGCCATCCACGCGCAGCAGCGGCGTGACATCCATGGCGCCCACGTGGCCCACAAACCACAGCGACAGCAGCGCGAGGTTAAGACCGATGACCGTCAGCGTGGCATTAACAAAGTGGTTGCGTCGCCACGCAATGGACAGCATCACAACCACCACCGTCAATCCGACGATTAACAGCGGTAGCAACGCGATCAATTGTTGAGGAGTTATTGTCATGGCGAATTACGGCCTTGTAGTTGAAATTGAAGCGGTAAACCACTGCTGAATATTGCTCATCGCAGCATGGGACGTGTCGAGGATTGGCTGCGGATAAACGCCCAGCAGCACCAGCAGCACGACCAGTACACCGATGGTCAGGAATTCGCGCGGCGACATTCCAGCCAGCGGCTCTTTTGATTTGGCTTCGCCGTAGTAAGCGCGCTGCATCATGATCAGCGAGTACACCGAGGCAAATACCAGGCCGAAGGTGGCAATCACGATAATCAACGGCACCACCTGATAGCTGCCGGTCAGAATCATGAACTCACCCACAAAGTTACCGGTGCCCGGCATACCGAGGTTGGCCACGGCAAAGAACAGCGACAGGCCCGGAATCCACTTGATGCGCGACCACAGGCCGCCCATCTGGCGCATGTCACGGGTATGCAGACGCTCATACAGCTGACCGCACAGGATGAACAGCGCCGCGGCCGACAGGCCGTGCGCAATCATCTGCACCACCGCGCCCTGGAACGCCAGCTGGCTGCCGGTGTAGATGGCAATCAGCACGAAGCCCATGTGCGAAATCGAGGTGTAAGCGATCAGGCGTTTGATATCGGTCTGCGAGAACGCCATCCACGCGCCGTAGAAGATACCGATGATGCCGAGCCACATGGCGATCGGCGCGAACTCCGCCGAGGCATTCGGGAACAGCGGCAGGCTAAAACGCAGCAGGCCGTAAGCCGCCGTTTTCAGCAGGATACCGGCAAGGTCAACCGAACCAGCGGTCGGTGCCTGGCTGTGGGCATCCGGCAGCCAGCCGTGCAGCGGCACCACCGGCATTTTCACCGCAAAGGCGATGAAGAAGCCGAGCATCAGCAGATACTCAACGGTGTGTGACATTGGCGTTTTCAGCAGCTCTTCATAGCTGAACGTCCAGACGCCAGTGGCGTTGTAGTGCACAAACACCAGCGCCAGAATGGCAATCAGCATCACCAGACCTGACGCCTGGGTATAGATGAAGAATTTGGTTGCCGCGCTGATACGGGTTTTCCCGTCAGACGCTTTGTGACCCCAGAGCGCGATGAGGAAGTACATCGGCACCAGCATCATTTCCCAGAAGAAGAAGAACAGGAACATGTCGATGGCGAGGAACACGCCGATCACGCCGCCGAGAATCCACATCAGGTTGAGGTGGAAGAAGCCCTGATACTTTTCGATTTCATTCCACGAGCAGAGTACCGCCATCAAACCCAGCAGGCCGGTCAGCACCACCATCAGCAGCGACAGACCATCCAGCGCCAGATGGAAATTGATGCCAAAGCGTGGGATCCACGACACCAGGAAAGTCGACTGCCACTGCGGCAGGCCCGCAGCCTGCGTCAGCGAATAGCCGCCCTGCAGCCACAGCTGCAGGCCCAGCGCCAGCGTCAGCCCCATGGTGATCAGGGCAATCCAGCGCGGCACCTTCGCGCCAAGGCGCTCAGCCAGCCAGCAAAGCAAGCCCCCAACAAAGGGTATAATTATTAGCCAAGGTAATAACACGGCGTACATTCCCTATTTTCGTCTTCGTTCAGGCTATCGGACGCGCCCGTTTCGCCTCGCCCGCGCGGGCAACGTTCACGTATTACTACGCGCTGGTTGCTGCGCTGGCGAACACCAAACTGACTGCGTTGATCTCACCCGTGCATCAGACAATTTTGAACATTCTTACGTGGGGCGCTAAACCATCGCGCGCCCCGCTCATCAATCGTTAAATCACCAGCATCAGCGCCAGCACCAACACGGCACCGACGCTCATCGACGCGATATACCAGCGCAGATAGCCGTTCTCACTCACCACCAGACCTTTATTACCGATGCGCGACAGCAGCGCCGGCAGGTTCATCAGGGAGTTGAGCGGATCGCGCTGCAGCAGCCAGGCAATGCCAAGGTACGGTTTAACAAATACCTTGTCGTACAGCCAGTCGAAGCCCCAGGCCGCAAACCACCAGGTGCCGAAGAAACGGCCCGGCGCGCTGTTGGCGATGCGGGTGACCAGCTGACGTTTGCCCAGCCACAGCGCGGCGGCAATCAGGATACCGATAATCGCCACGGCACCCGAGGTGATTTCCAGCGCCACTTTGCCGGTTTCACCAAACTCGTTCTGTGGCAGCACGCCCGCCAGCGGAGGCGTAATCAGCGCGCCAACAAAGGTTGAGAGTACCAGCAGCACAATCAGCGGCAGGTGATGCGTAATGCCTTTACCGGCATGCGCATGAATTTTCTCTTCGCCGTGGAACACGATGAAGATCATGCGGAAGGTGTAGATTGAGGTAAGGAATGCACCCACCAGACCGGCGACCATCAAATTGATGTGACCGTTAGCCAGCGCACCGAACAGAATCTCGTCCTTACTGTAGAAGCCGGCGGTAATCAGCGGCAGCGCAGCCAGCGCGGCACCGCCCACCAGGAAGCAGACATACACCAGCGGGATGCTCTTACGCAGACCGCCCATTTTGAAAATGTTCTGCTCGTGATGACAGGCCAGAATCACGGAACCGGAGGAGAGGAACAGCAGCGCCTTGAAGAACGCATGGGTCATCAGGTGGAAAATCGCGGCGTCCCACGCCTGCACGCCCAGCGCCAGGAACATGTAGCCGATCTGACTCATGGTGGAGTAAGCCAGCACGCGTTTGATGTCGGTCTGCACCAGCGCGGCGAAGCCCGCCAGCACCAGCGTAATCGCACCAACGATACCCACCAGATGCAGCACTTCCGGCGTCAGCAGGAACAGACCGTGGGTGCGGGCAATCAGATAGACGCCTGCGGTTACCATGGTGGCAGCGTGGATCAGCGCGGAGACCGGCGTCGGACCGGCCATCGCATCGGCCAGCCACGTCTGCAGCGGCAGCTGTGCCGATTTACCCACGGCACCGCCCAGCAGCATCAGCGTCGCCCACTGCAGCATGTGGTTGTCCGCCGCGAAGTGCGCCGGGGCCAGCTCCATCAGCTCACGGAAGTTCAGCGTACCCAGCTCGTTGTAAAGAATGAACAACGCAAAGGCGAGGAACACGTCACCGACACGGGTGATGATGAAGGCTTTCATCGCCGCTTTGCCGTTTTCCGGATTGCTGTAGTAGAAGCCAATCAGCAGGTAGGAACACAGCCCTACCCCTTCCCAGCCGAGGTACATCAGCATCAGGTTATCGGCCAGCACCAGCACCACCATGCTCGCGATGAACAGGTTAGTGTAAGCGAAGAAGCGTGAATAGCCCTCTTCACCGCGCATGTACCACGAAGCGAACATGTGGATGAAGAAGCCGACGCCGGTGACCACCGACAGCATGGTCAGCGACAGACCGTCCAGCACCAGGTTCACTTTAATGTCAAAGTTACCGACGTGCATCCAGGTCCACAGCGCCTGGGTAAATGGCTGCTGGCCGTGACTGAAGAAGTCGACACCCACAAATACGGTGGTCAGCGCCGCAAGGCCCACTGACCCCATCCCCACCGCAGCCGACAGGTTCTCCGACCAGCGACCACGGGAAAACGCCAATAGCAGGAAGCCAATCAGCGGAAATAATACGGTTAAATAGAGAAGATTCATCCGCGCATCTCGCTCACTGTGTCAATGTTCAGCGTCTGACGACGACGATAGAGCTGGAGCAGCAGCGCCAGACCAATACTGGCTTCCGCCGCCGCGAGGCTGATTGCCAGGATGTACATCACCTGGCCGTCGGCTTGTCCCCAGTAGCTGCCTGCCACCACCAGCGCCAGCGCTGCGGCGTTGATCATGATCTCCAGACCGATCAGCATAAACAGCAGGTTGCGGCGCAGTACCAGCGAGGTCAGGCCGAGAACAAACAGCACAGCAGCCAGAATCAGGCCGTGTTGTAACGGGATCATGCGTGCTCCTCCTTATTGGCCGCCGCGTCTGACACGCGGTTGCTCAGCACTTCGCCCTGACGATCTTCACGTCCGATATGGAACGCCACCACCAGACCGGCCAGCAGTAGCATTGACGCCAGCTCAACCGCGAGAACATACGGGCCAAACAGACTGATGCCCACCGCTTTGGCATCGATGACGGTGCCATCAATACCCTGGTCGGTCGCGGTCAGGATGGCGTAGATCATCACCACCAGCAGTAGCAGCGAGACAATGCCCGGACCGATCCACAGCGACGGCTTCAGCCATTCGCGCTCCTGATCCTGCTGGGTTTTACCCAGGTTGAGCATCATCACTACGAACACAAACAGCACCATGATGGCACCGGCATAGACGATGATCTCCAGCGCACCGGCAAAATAGGCACCCATTGAGAAGAACACGCCGGCAATCGACAGCAGCGAAACAATCAGGTACAGCAGCGCATGTACCGGATTGGTGTGGGTGATGACGCGCAATGTCGTCAGCACCGCCACCAGTCCGCAAAGATAAAACGCAAATTCCATACCTGGCTCCTTAAGGTAATAAGCCTTTAACGTCGATCGGTTTGGCTTCGTTTTCCGCGTCGCCTTTGTCTTTACCGTCGATCGCCATACCTGCCATGCGGTAGAAGTTGTACTCCGGATATTTACCCGGACCGGAAATCAGCAGGTCTTCCTTCTCATACACCAGATCCTGACGCTTGAACTCACCGAGTTCGAAGTCCGGCGTCAGCTGAATCGCGGTGGTCGGGCACGCTTCTTCACATAAACCACAGAAGATGCAGCGCGAGAAGTTGATGCGGAAAAATTCCGGATACCAGCGGCCATCCTGCATCTCCGCTTTCTGCAGCGAAATACAGCCGACCGGGCAGGCAACGGCGCACAGGTTACAGGCCACGCAGCGCTCTTCGCCGTCCGGATCGCGCGTCAGCACGATACGGCCACGGTAGCGCGGCGGCAGATAAACCGGCTCTTCCGGATACATCTGGGTTTCGCGCTTGGCGAAGGCATGCATGCCAATCATCCAGATACTGCGCACTGTCGTGCCGAAGCCTACGACAATATCTTTTAAAGTCATCTCAAAACCCCTTACTGCGCGTTGTACAGAATCACTGCGGCAGTCGCCAGCAGGTTCAATAACGTCAACGGCAGACATACTTTCCAGCCGAACGACAGCACCTGGTCATAGCGTGGACGCGGCAGCGCAGCACGAATCAGGATAAACATCACCATAAAGAACGCCGTTTTCAGGGCGAACCAGATGAACGGCGGCAGGAACGGACCGTGCCAGCCACCGAAGAACAGAGTGACGATCAGCGCCGAAACGGTAGTAATGGCCACGTACTCACCGACAAAGAACAGGCCGAACTTCATCCCTGCATATTCGATGTGGTAACCGTCGGCCAGCTCCTGTTCCGCTTCCGGCTGGTCAAACGGATGACGGTGGCACACCGCGACGCCAGCAATACAGAAGGTCACGAAGCCAAAGAACTGCGGGATGATATTCCACAGGTGCGTCTGGCTCTCAACGATGGCGTTCAGGTTAAAGGAACCCGCCTGCGCCACCACGCCCATCAGCGACAGGCCGAGGAACACTTCATAGCTCAGGGTCTGCGCGGAGGCACGCATTGCACCGAGCAGCGAGTATTTGTTGTTACTCGACCAGCCCGCGAACAGTACGGCGTATACCGCCAGACCCGCCATCATCAGGAAGAAAAGCAGACCGATGTTCAGGTCGGTGACCATCCAGCTCGGCGAAACCGGCACAATCGCAAACGCCAGCAGCAGCGAAACGAAGGCGATGACCGGTGCCAGGGTAAAGATAAAGCGATCGGTAAACGGCGGAACCCAGTCCTCTTTAAAAAACATTTTGATCATGTCCGCCGCCAGCTGCAGCGAGCCGCCCCAGCCTACGCGGTTCGGTCCATAACGGTTCTGCCACAGGCCGAGCAGACGACGCTCGGCAAAGCTCATGAAGGCACCACAGGCCACCACCACCAGCAGGATGACAATGGCTTTCACCACCTGCAGGATGATGTCAATAACGTCCGGTGTCAGCCAGCTCATTGCGCTGCCTCCTGCAGTTTGTCAATTTGCGCACCCGCGAGGAACGGCGGTACACCCGGCATGCCGAGCGGCAGACCCACCTGCCCCGCCTGCAGTGCCGCAGAGACGCGCACCGGCAGACGCAGCGTTTCACCGGCGCAAACCAGCTCCACGGACGCACCGTTATTAACGCCCAGCTTCTCAGCATCTGCCGGGTTGATCACCAGCGTGGCCGCTGCCATGCGTTTCTGGAAGGTTGGCGAACGCTGAGTCATCTCTTCACTACCAAACAGCTGATAGTAAGGTGCCACGCGATACTGACTGCCGCCCACGAAGCGTGCCGGAACCTGGCTGAACCAGTCCAGTGCACTTTCGCTGGCTTCAAACAGACGCACGCCCGGATCGCCATGACGCAGTTTACCGCCCACTTCCGCCTGGAACTTGTTCCACGCCTGCGGTGAGTTCCAGCCTGGTGCCCAGGCAAAAGGAATCTGCGAACGCGGTGCCGACGGCTGGTTGTTACCTTCCATGGAGAAGGCAAACATGGTGTCTTTATCCTGCGGCTGACGCGGTTCGTGCACGCTGATGTTGGCGCGCGCGGCGGTACGGCCACTGGCACGATGCGGTGAACGCGCCAGTTTCTGGCCACGAATACGGAAGCTGGCGTCCGGCGCCGCGTCCTTAATCCCTTTCAGCTGCGGCAGCGCCACAATCGCGGCATCAATCACGTGATCGAGTTGTGTCCAGTCAATCTGGCGGCTCTCGACGGCGCTGTGCAGCGAATGCAGCCAGCGCCAGCTCTCCAGCATCACCACGCTATCGTCGTAATAGGCCGGATCGTAAACCTGGAAGAAGCGCTGGGCGCGACCTTCATGGTTGATGGAGGTGCCGTCGCTCTCGGCAAAGCTGGCGGTGGAGAGCACCAGACCGGCTTTCTCCAGCGTGGCCGTGCGTTGATGATCAACCACGATCACGTGCGCGGTGTTATGCAGTGCCGCATCGACGGTGGCTTTCGGCGCGTGACGGTAGAGATCGTTCTCCAGCACCACCAGCGCTTCCGCTTCGCCTTTATCCAGCTGCTCCAGCGCGCTGTCCAGCGACTGGCCGCCCATCAGGCCGAGACCGAAGCTGTTAGCGGCACCGGCGAGGAAGGTAATACCGACGTCAGCACCGCGCGCTTTCAGCGCTTTAGCCACGTTGGCTGCCGCTTCAATCATTGCCGTGCTGCCCGAGTGGGTGCCGGAAATGATCAGCGGTTTTTTCGCGCCGGCCAGCGCCTGGACCACCACGTCCAGCTTGCCGTTCAGGCTGCTGTCAAAGTCGCTAACCGCCGGTGCGCTGTCATCCAGCGCGTGTGCGATGGCGAAGCCCAGGCGTGCCTGATCTTCCACCGGTGCGCGATAGCTCCACGCGGCGATATCATCGAGACGGGTTTCATCAACGTTAGTGACAAACAGCGGATGTTTGGCGTGCTGACCAATGTTGAGGATGGCGGCGATCTGCCAGTCCGCGACTTTCTGAGCGGCGGCCATTTCGCGTGCTTTGCCTTTAACGGCCTGACGCACCGACAGCGCCACGCGGGCACCAACCTGAGTCAGGTCTTCACCCAGCACCAGCACGGCGTCATAGCTTTCAATTTCACGCAGCGATGGCGTATAGATACCGCCCTGCTGCAGCACTTTCAGCATCAGCTCAACCCGCGCCTGCTCAGCTGCCGGCATACCGGTTGAGAAGTTTTCCGCGCCCACCAGTTCACGCAGCGCGAAGTTGCTTTCAATACTGGCGCGAGGTGAACCGATACCGATCACCTTCTTCGCCTGACGCAGGATATCCGCGGCGGCATTAACCGCCTGCTCTGCGTTCAGCGTGATGCGGTCGCTACCGCGCAGCTGTTCCGGATGACGCGGACGATCTTTACGGTTTACGTAGCCATAGCCGAAACGGCCACGGTCGCACAGGAAGTAGTGGTTCACCGATCCGTTGTAGCGGTTTTCGATACGACGCAGCTCGCCATAGCGCTCGCCCGGGCTGGTGTTACAACCCACGCTGCACTGCTGGCAGATGCTGGGCGCAAACTGCATATCCCACTTACGGTTATAGCGTTCAGAGTGGGTTTTATCGGTGAACACGCCGGTCGGGCAGATTTCTACCAGGTTACCGGAGAATTCGCTCTCCAGCGTGCCATCTTCCGGACGTCCAAAGTAGACGTTGTCATGCGCGCCGTACACGCCAAGATCTTTGCCATCGGCGTAATCTTTGTAGTAGCGCACGCAGCGGTAACAGGCGATACAGCGGTTCATCTCATGCGAGATAAACGGCCCGAGATCCTGATTCTGATGGGTACGCTTGGTAAAACGGTAGCGACGGAAGCTGTGTCCCGTCATTACCGTCATATCCTGCAGGTGACAGTTACCGCCCTCTTCGCACACCGGACAGTCGTGCGGGTGGTTGGTCATCAGCCACTCCACCACGCTTTCACGAAACTCTTTCGCTTCGCCATCGTCGATGGAGATAAAGGTGCCGTCAGACGCAGGCGTCATGCAGGACATGACGAGGCGACCACGGGTATCTTCGGCATTCTGGAATTGCTTCACCGCGCACTGGCGGCAGGCTCCCACGCTTCCCAGCGCCGGATGCCAGCAAAAATAAGGAATATCAAGGCCCAGAGACAGACACGCCTGCAGCAGGTTGTCCGCTCCGTTCACATCATATTCTTTACCGTCTACATGGATTGTAGCCATAGTGAACATGCTTCCGTAAGGCTCGTCCGCAGACGAGCGTTAAACATCTAATTCCTGCCCCGCAGCCTCAGGCCCGGGCGATTCCGTGTACGACGGCGGCTTACCAGCGCGCTTTCAGCAGGTTAGGCTGAATCCCGCCAATGGCGCGGGTATTGCCAAACACCTGCGGCGCAATGCCGGCTTCAAACTCGTCACGGAAATATTTAATCGCGCTCTGCAGTGGCTCAACGGCACCCGGTGCGTGGGCGCAGAACGTCTTGCCCGGACCGAGCTGGCGGCACAGCTGCAGCAGGGTTTCGATATCCCCCGGCTGGCCTTTTTTCTGCTCCAGCGCACGCAGGATCTTCACGCTCCACGGCAGACCGTCGCGGCACGGCGTACACCAGCCGCACGACTCGCGCGCAAAGAACTCTTCGAGGTTGCGTACCAGCGACACCATATTGATTTCGTGGTCGACCGCCATCGCCAGCGCGGTACCCAGACGGCTGCCGGCTTTGCCGATGCTGGCAAATTCCATCGGCAGGTCGAGGTGCTGCTCGGTCAGGAAGTCGGTACCGGCTCCGCCCGGCTGCCAGGCTTTGAACTTCAGGCCATCGCGCATTCCGCCGGCATAATCCTCGAGGATTTCACGCGCGGTGGTGCCAAACGGCAGCTCCCATACGCCCGGATTTTTCACCCGGCCGGAGAAGCCCATCATCTTGGTACCGGTGTCTTCGCTGCTGGAGATGTTTTTGTACCACTCCACGCCATTCAGGAAGATCGCCGGCACGTTGGACAGCGTCTCAACGTTGTTGACGCAGGTCGGTTTGCCCCAGACGCCGGCACTGGCCGGGAACGGCGGCTTGGAACGCGGGTTAGCGCGGCGCCCTTCCAGCGAGTTGATCAGCGCGGTCTCTTCGCCACAGATATAGCGGCCCGCACCGGTGTGAACAAACAGCTCGAAATCGAAGCCGGTACCAAGAATGTTTTTGCCGAGATAGCCCGCGGCAGTAGCTTCGGCAATCGCACGACGCAGGTTTTCCGCGGCTTCGATGTATTCACCGCGCAGGAAGATGTAGCCACGGTAGGCTTTCAGCGCAAACGCACTAATCAGCATGCCTTCCACCAGCTGGTGCGGCAACTGCTCCATCAGCAAGCGGTCTTTATAAGTGCCAGGCTCCATCTCATCAGCGTTACACAGCAGGTAACGGATGTTCATGGATTCATCTTTGGGCATCAGGCTCCATTTCAGGCCGGTGCTGAAGCCCGCACCGCCGCGCCCTTTCAGGCCGGAATCCTTCACCGCGGCGACGATCTCGTCCTGGCTCATGCCCTTCAGCGCCTTATCGGCGCCAACGTAGCCGTTTTTACTGCGGTATTCATCGAACCATACCGGCTGTTTGTCGTCACGCAGACGCCAGGTCAGCGGATGGGTTTCCGCAGTACGAATGATCTGTTTAATGGTCATTGATACTGCTCCAGCAGGTTGGCGATGCCTTCCGGCGTCAGGTGAACGTGGGTATCTTCATCCACCATCATGGTCGGGCCTTTGTCACAGTTGCCGAGGCAGCAGGTTGGCAGCAGCGTAAAGCGGCCATCCGGCGTGGTTTGTCCCGGCTTAATGTTCAGGTTCTGCTCCAGCGCCGCCTGAATGCCCTGATAACCGGTGATGTGGCACACCACGCTGTCGCAATAGCGGATCACGTGTCGGCCAACCGGCGTACGGTAGATCTGGCTGTAAAACGTCGCCACACCTTCTACGTCGCTGGCCGGAATGCCCAATACCTCAGCAATTGCGTTGATGGCACCGTCCGGCACCCAGCCGCGCTGCTTCTGCACGATCTTCAGCGCTTCAATCGACGCCGCGCGCGCATCTTCGTAGTGATGTTTTTCATGCTCAATAGCGTGGTGCTCGGCCTCGCTCAGCACAAAGACCTCAGTCGGGTCGATGGTTTGAATGGCAATTTTTTGATCGTGCATAATTAGCGGTCCACGTCTGACATAACAAAATCGATACTACCGAGGTACACGATCAGGTCGGATACCAGGCTGCCGCGGATCACCGAAGGGATTTGCTGCAGATGCGGGAAGCTCGGCGTGCGCACGCGGGTGCGGTAGCTCATGGTGCTGCCATCGCTGGTCAGGTAGTAGCTGTTAATCCCTTTCGTCGCTTCAATCATCTGGAACGATTCGTTGGCCGGCATTACCGGGCCCCACGAAACCTGCAGGAAGTGCGTGATCAGGGTTTCAATGTGCTGCAGCGTGCGCTCTTTCGGTGGCGGCGTGGTCAGCGGATGATCGGCCTTGAACGGCCCTTCCGGCATGTTTTTCAGGCACTGCTCAAGGATACGCAGCGACTGCCACATCTCTTCCATCTTCAGCTGCACGCGGGTGTAAGCGTCGCTGATGCCGGCGCCGACCGGCACCTCAAAGTCGAAGTTTTCATAGCCGGAATAGGGACGCCATTTACGCACGTCGAAATCCAGACCGGTAGCGCGCAGACCGGCACCGGTGGTGCCCCACGCCAGCGCTTCGTCCATGTTATAGGCGGCCACACCCTGCGAACGGCCCATCAGCACGGTGTTGCGCAGCGCAGCTTTGTCGTACTCTTTCAGACGCTTCGGCATCCAGTCGAGGAACTCGCGCAGCAGACGTTCCCAGCCTTTCGGCAGATCGTGCGCCACACCGCCGATGCGGAACCACGCCGGGTGCATACGGAAACCGGTGATCGCTTCCACCACGTCATAAATTTTCTGACGGTCGGTAAAGGCAAAGAACACCGGTGTCATGGCACCGACGTCCTGAATAAAGGTGGAGATGTACAGCAGGTGGCTGTTGATACGGAACAGCTCTGACAGCATCACGCGAATCACATTCACGCGATCCGGTACGGTGATGCCCGCCAGCTTTTCCACCGCCAGCACGTAAGGCATTTCGTTTACGCAACCGCCGAGGTACTCGATACGGTCGGTATACGGAATATAGCTGTGCCACGACTGACGCTCGCCCATCTTCTCCGCGCCGCGGTGGTGGTAACCCACGTCCGGCACGCAGTCGACGATCTCTTCGCCATCCAGCTGCAGAATGATGCGGAAGGCACCGTGCGCTGAAGGGTGGTTCGGACCGAGGTTGAGGAACATGAAGTCCTCATTGGTGGTGCCACGCTTCATGCCCCAGTCTTCCGGCTTGAAGGTCAGTGACTCCATCTCCAGATCTTCTTTCTGCTTAGTCAGCGTGAAAGGATCGAACTCGGTGGCGCGCGCCGGGTAGTCTTTACGCAGCGGGTGCCCTTCCCAGGTCTGCGGCATCATGATGCGCGTCAGGTGTGGGTGGCCGTTGAAGGTGATACCAAACATCTCCCAGGTTTCGCGCTCGTACCAGTTGGCGTTGGCGAAAATTTTGGTGATGGTGGGCACATTCAGATCGTTTTCAGACAGCGCCACCTTGAGCATGATGTCGCGGTTGCGTTCAATCGACAGCAAGTGATAGAAAACGGAAAAATCCGCGGCGGGCAGACCGGCGCGGTGAGTACGTAAACGCTCATCGAAACCGTGCAGGTCATAGAGCATGACGTACGGCTTCGGCAGCTTACGCAGGAATTCAATGATTTCCAGTAGCTGTTCACGCTTCACCCAAACGACCGGAATGCCGGTGCGGGTGGCCTGAACGGTAAAGGCATCCGGCCCAAAACGGTTACGCAGCTCGCCGATCACCGGATCATCCAGGTGATCCCGGGTTTGCCATGCAGGCTGAGCGAGATCTTGCGTGGTTAAATCTGTCATACGTTACTCACCATTCCGGCCTGTAATCAGGCACTCAAAAGAAGGCGTCAGGATGGCGGCACACACTACGTTGTCATTATCTGCTGCGGCCGTGGCTCCATCCGTGTACGGGGTGCTTAAACTTCGTCTGGGGTTCTCAGGTTGGTGACGGCAATACGCTCACCACGCTTTCTTTCACGCTCAGACTGCATATTGGCGCGATACACGCCCTGATCGCCAACCACCCACGAGAGTGGACGACGTTCTTTGCCGATGGACTCACGCAGCAGCAGCAGCGCCTGCATGTAAGCTTCCGGACGTGGCGGACAACCCGGGATATACACATCAACCGGCAGGAATTTATCCACACCCTGCACCACCGAATAGATGTCATACATGCCGCCGGAATTGGCGCAGGCCCCCATCGAAATCACCCATTTTGGTTCCAGCATCTGGTCATACAAACGCTGAATCACCGGCGCCATTTTGGTAAACGGCGTACCGGCGATCACCATAAAGTCAGCCTGACGTGGCGAGGCGCGCATTACTTCCGCACCGAAACGCGCCACATCATGTACTGCGGTGAATGACGTGGTCATTTCCACGTAGCAACAGGAAAGGCCGAAGTTATACGGCCAGAGAGAGTTTTTACGACCCCAGTTCACCATGTCATGCAGGGCGTGCTCGAGCTTGCCCATATAGACGCTGCGATGAACGTGCTGCTCCAGAGGATCGGTAACAATCTCCTGTTTCTGCAGGGGATAACGGTCGTTATCGCCCCCGTTCGGGTCTACGCGTGTCAGCGTGTAGTCCATCTTATTGCCTCGCTTTTACTGCTTATGAGGGTTGGTGTGACTGTGGCTGACCGGGCTCGATTTGACGACTACGCGACGACGCGCAGGCGCCCAATCCAGCGCACCGATGCGCACCAGATAAACCAGGCCTGCCAGGAGCACCAAAATGAAAATTGCGGCTTCGACAAAGCCGACCCAGCCGCTTTCGCGAATGGAGGTCGACCATGCGTATAGATAGAGGGCTTCGACGTCGAAAATGACGAAAAACATCGCAACCAGATAGAATTTTGCCGAGAGGCGGATATGGGTATCACCGACGGATTCGATACCGGATTCAAACGGCGTGTCTTTATGACGCGCGCGTGCACGTCCACCTAACAACCAGCCACCGGTTAACATAAAGGCACACAGGCCAAACGCGATAACAATGAAAACAATAAACGCCCAGTGATGAGCGATGACTTCTGTGGTTGTTGACATACTCTTTGCTTACTCATCAAAAGTGGCGATGGCATCCTGCACTGTCGCAGCAAACACACCACATCGATTCAAGGGAAGGATAAAAAACCTTATAAACTTTGCTGTCTTTATCAATTAAGCAGCAATTTTATGGGGTTTTTTACTCCTTTCTATAACCTTTTGTCAACTTTGACAAAAGTATCCAAACATTAATTTACACCCGCATCATATTATTAACATATGCACCCCTGAGCGCCAGCTAAATCGCTTCAGTTTGTACGGTTAATTTCAGTGTAGCGGGTATTCACATGCATGGATCGTGCGTTTAACAATCATAGTTTGACAGGTCTTGCGCGGATTTCCCCCCCCTTATCGGGGGTATTTTTTTGATCCAGAACACATATTGACGTTTTTTGCTGGAAAAACCGGCAGGCGGTCTGACGAAAGACGGAGATAAAGTTGGCACGAAATGATAAATAAATTCCGCGCAGGATGAAAATGAAACACATTTCACTTTTCAGGAAGTTAGTGAAATTATCAGGTGCAAATCGTGCTAAAAAAGCGGAAATAACCGCCATAAAAAAAGCCTTAGCTGATTTTCATCAGGCTAAGGCTTTTTTCTCTAACTTTTAACAATTATCTGGCATGCCGGTTGTGCCGGATTACCAGTAACGGTCAACCTTACTCTTCATCATCCAGCAGCAGCGTACCGTCCGGATTCGCACTCAGATTGTAAGGATCGTTAGTGGACTGCATCGCGTTGAAGATGGCCAGCGCCAGCTCATTATCGCTGTCCGGATTACGGCACAGCAGATATTGCGTATCCGGCAGCACCGGCAGGCCTTCTGCCGCCCCCATCACGCGCAGCTCCGGGCTCATCATTTCAACCGGACGCGCGGTGACACCCAGCCCCGCTTTTACCGCCGCACGTACCGCCGCCAGCGTGGAAGCCACGTAGGAGATACGCCACGGGATACCCGCTTCGTTGAGATGATCGATCGCCATGTCACGGTACGGGCTTGGCTCATCCAGCAGCACCAGCGGAATGGCTTCACCGCGCTGGAAAATATAGTCTGCAGCGCAGTACCACAGCGTTGGCGAGGTGCGCAGCACCTGGTAGGTGAAGTTACCCGGACTGGAGGTGGTCACCACCAGATCCACTTCGCCCTGGTTCAGCATCTCCATCATAAACGGATTACGCTTCACGCGGACGTCGATTGCCAGTTTCGGATACACTGACGTTACGCGGTTAAGCAGAAACGGCAGAATGGTATCAGAGGTATCGTCAGACGCGCCAATCGTCAGCACGCCCTGGATATTGCTGTACATTAAAGAAGTGCAGGCTTCATCGTTGAAACGCAGGATCTTCCTGGCGTAGCCAAGCAGCTGAATGCCATGCTCAGTCAGCAATTTGTTACGTCCATGTCTGGCAAACAGCTCTTTACCTACCAATTGTTCCAGACGTTGCATCTGCTGGCTTACGGCTGATTGCGTTCTGCATACTGCTGCAGCGGCGGCTGCAAAGGTATTCAGGTCAGCAACGGCGACAAAAGTACGCAGCAGATCGAGGTCGAGATTCAGTATCGGACGATTTGCATTAGTCATGTTATTTCTTCACTTATAAGATTTTTTGAAACTACTACCCTGGTGTATTACCATACTTATCAAAGAGATAAGTGGTAATGGTGCTTAATGATCGCCCTGTGTGAAGGCGCTCATGAAAAAAACGAGTCAGGCGGATGCCGACGAACACATCACCGCAAAACGGGCAATGGCGTCGTAAAAGTCAGAACAACTTCCTGGGCCAGGGACGTCAGTAGAACGTTGCTGGAAGCTGTGTAGTTGCCTGGTTTCCCGCCAAACTGTCCTGCGGGGCAAAAAGGAATAACATCTTGTTATGCTGATGCGAAGCGATAAAGTGCATCAAATAATAAATTATACTTAATCATTTTTACGCTATAAATGGAAATGTTTTTGTTCAAAACATCGTAATTTTTGACCAAAAGCCATTTCCGGCACATCCTGCCACAACGCTGCTGATTTTTTAACCCGCCTGGTTCTTAAACTGAATGATAAGCGTTAAAGTGACAGCGTAAATGCTATTTAAGCCGCTGCCACGCGGTTTTATCCCCGGCTGACGGGGCCTGGTTTCAACCGCCTGGCAAAGCAAATAACCGTCGTCATCGCCTCATGCCAGATAGTGCTTAATCATTGCTGCACATTTTTTCGGCATCTAACAAGATTTCTTTAACTATTTCATCAAGTCGCTAACCATTCCTCAGACCGCAGTTAAATGAAAAATTGCTGAATGGCGCGGCGCGCGGCTGGATATCCCGGTTTACAGGCGACCCGATCAGCGCAAGCATTTAATGTTGATTCCTGCCATTTTAATAGATAATTAAACCAGTTTTAATAGTTAAAAATGCGTTTCGCGCCACTGAATCCGGCAAAGCCTGGCTATCGCGCCAAAACCCAGCGCTGCCCTTCTTTTGTTACGGTGAGAGGAGTAAATTGAGCAGGTTTGATTTTAGTGGCAGGTTAAAAGGACTCTGCCCATTAAGGCGGTAACGATGAATTTTCAAATTGATAAATCCGGCAAGCTGGAAAATGTCTGTTACGACATTCGTGGCCCGGTACTGAAAGAAGCTAAACGTCTCGAAGAAGAAGGCAACAAAGTTCTCAAACTCAACATCGGCAACCCTGCCCCGTTTGGTTTTGAAGCCCCTGATGAAATCCTGGTAGACGTGATTCGTAACCTACCGAGCGCGCAAGGCTATTGCGACTCGAAAGGTCTCTATTCAGCACGTAAAGCCATCATGCAGCACTACCAGGCGCGCGACATGCGCGACGTTACGGTAGAAGATATCTATATTGGCAACGGTGTGTCTGAACTGATCGTGCAGGCGATGCAGGCGCTGCTGAACAGCGGCGATGAGATGCTGGTGCCCGCGCCAGATTATCCGCTGTGGACGGCGGCGGTTTCGCTGTCGAGCGGCAAAGCGGTGCACTATCTGTGCGACGAATCCGCGGGCTGGTTCCCGGATCTGGATGATATCCGCAGCAAAATCACACCGCGTACCCGCGGGATCGTGATCATCAACCCCAACAACCCGACCGGTGCGGTGTACAGCAAAGAGCTGCTGCTGGAGATCGTGGAGATCGCCCGCCAGCATAACCTGATCATCTTCGCCGACGAGATCTACGACAAGATTCTGTATGACGAAGCCCAGCATCATTCGATTGCCGCGCTGGCACCGGATCTGCTGACCGTGACCTTCAACGGGCTGTCCAAAACCTACCGCGTGGCCGGTTTCCGCCAGGGCTGGATGGTACTGAACGGACCGAAGAAGCACGCCAAAGGCTATATCGAAGGTCTGGAGATGCTGGCCTCGATGCGTCTGTGCGCTAACGTGCCAGCGCAGCATGCCATTCAGACTGCGCTGGGCGGCTATCAAAGCATCAGCGAGTTTATCGCGCCGGGTGGACGGCTGTTCGAGCAGCGCCAGCGCGCCTGGGAACTGATCAACGATATTCCCGGCGTCAGCTGCGTGAAGCCGCAGGGCGCGCTCTATATGTTCCCGCGCATCGATGCGAAGAAATTCAACATCATGGACGACCAGAAAATGGTGCTGGATTTCCTGCTGCAGGAAAAAGTGCTGCTGGTGCAGGGCACCGCCTTTAACTGGCCGTGGCCGGATCACGTGCGCATCGTTACCCTGCCGCGCGTGGACGACCTCGAGATGGCCATCAACAAGTTTGGTCGCTTCCTGCAAGGCTATCGCCAGTAATCTGTGACGCGTATACTGTTTGACTTTCGGGGAGCCGCACAAGCTCCCCGCCGTGCAACAGGAACCGTCCATGACCCGTAGCCACTTTTTCGCCCACCTCTCCCGCCTGAAACTCATCAACCGCTGGCCGCTGATGCGCAATGTGCGCACGGAAAATGTCTCCGAGCACAGTCTGCAGGTCGCCATGGTGGCGCACGCGCTGGCCATCATTAAAAACAAAAAATTTAACGGCAATCTGAATGCCGATCGCATCGCCATGCTGGCGCTGTATCACGATGCCAGCGAAGTGCTGACCGGCGATCTGCCCACGCCGGTGAAGTACTACAACGCGCAGATTGCCCATGAATACAAGAAGATCGAAAAGATTGCGCAGCACAAGCTGATTGAGATGCTGCCACCTGAGTTGCAGGACGCGTATCGTCCGCTGCTGGATGAGCACCTGCATAGCGAGAGCGAGCAGGCGGTGGTGAAACAGGCTGATGCGCTGTGCGCCTACCTTAAGTGCCTTGAAGAACTGTCGGCCGGCAACAACGAGTTTCTGCTGGCCAAAGCCCGTCTGGAGAAGACGCTGGCGCAGCGGCGATCGCCGGAGATGGATTACTTCGTTGAAGTCTTCATCCCCAGCTTCAGCCTGTCGCTGGATGAAATTTCCCAGGATACGCCGCTGTAATCTGCGCCGCTCAGCGTGGGCTGTTTCAGGCGCGGAGCGTCACGCTGAAATAACCGTCCGGCTGTTTACTGATGTGCAGCGGCTGCAGATTTTCCACCTGCAGCGCCACTTCACTCAGGCGTGGCGCATCGGCTGGTGGATTGACCGCCACCACCGCGCTGCCTGCTTCCAGCCCGGCGATAATGCCCGCCGGTGCATCTTCCACCACCACGCATTCTGGCGCAGAAAGCCCGAGCCGCTCAGCGCCCAGCAAATAAGGTTCAGGATTGGGCTTACCGAATTTAATGTCCTCGGCGGTAATAAACACCTCCGGCAGCGGTAAACCGGCCGCTTTGTGACGGGCATGCGCCACCGGGATCGATCCCGAAGTCACAATCGCCCAGGGAATGTCGAGTGCGTTCAGGGTGGTCAGCAACGCGTGTGCACCGGCAATCGCCTGCACGCCTGCCGTGTCTTCTGCTTCCAGCTGCTCCAGCCAGCGAAATTCGGCCTGGATCGCTGCTTCAGACTGGCCCGCCATAAAGTGGCGCAGCGAGTTGATCGCCGGTTTGCCGTGAATGTAGTCCAGCACCTGCTGCGCAGCAAGGCCGTGGCGTGCGCCCCAGCTTGACCAGGCGCGATTCACGGCCGGCAGTGAATCCACCAGCGTCCCGTCTAAATCAAACAGAAACCCCCTGTACTTCACACGTTGCTCCTTATTCAGGCATTGAGGATTTGCGCGATCTCATTCTCGCTGAGGTGATACTGACGCGGACAAGTGTGCCACACCGCCAGCATGCGTTGGTATTTTTCCCACATCGGGGTTTGCGCATTGAAGCCGTGGGTGCCGGAATCGAAATGGGTATAGCGCCCTTCCACGTTAACCATAAAGCGTACGTAGCCGAGGTAACGCGCTTCGGTGGCCGCGTCGAAGCCGAGAAACGCCAGGCGACGCTCTTCAATGTTGCACGGCGCCTTGTGATTGGACCAGGAAACATGCAGCGCATGATGCATTTCCATAATGTCGATCAGCGTACGGCAGGTCGCCTCGCTCAGCTCGCCGAACTCTTTGTCCAGCTCGCGCAATTGCAGTCCATAGCCGCGTTCAATAATGGTCTGATAGCGGCGATAGCGCTCGGCGTTATCCGGCTCAAGCATCGCCATCATCTGGTATTGATTAGAAAGAATCAGTCGCTGTGCATGGGTCATTTCCATGGTTTACTCCCGGGCCGCAGGGCCGCTTAAGTTTTAAACAATGCAGAAATGATTACACAACGAAAGCGATGCGTGTATGTCCGCATCACTATTCTTTGATTTGAACCGGGATTGGGCGCAAATTCTCTGGCAGAGAAAAGCGCCATTTGATCAAAGATCGTCGAGGAAAGTACGGTCGAGCTGCTTAAAAGCACGCTTGAGCACATCCGCCAGCGCCTGGTAAGTCGGCTTGCCGTCGACGGGGGCAATGGCCTGTCCGGCCTCTTCCAGTTTGGCGCGCACTTCGTGGAACCAGTGCAGCAGCGTTGGCGGCAGCGGCGTGACGGAACGTTTACCCAGCCACCATAATCCCTGCATCGGCAGGCTACAGGCAAACAGCGCGGTGGCAATCGCCGGACCGAGCTGCCCGCCGAGCGCGATTTGCCACGTCAGCGTAAAAATGGCCAGCGGTGGCATAAAGCGAATCGCAAAGCGGGTTGCCGTCACCACACGGTTCTCAGGAAACACCGGCGCCAGACGTTTGTCGGCGGGCCAGGTTTTCATGTAGTGCTGGCCGCGCTGAAATAAGCCGAACCAGCCTGGATTGCCTGCGTCATTCGCCATGGTAGACCTCAACTATTACTACAACATTTAAAAAAATTTTATAACTACACAACTTTACGTGACATCCTTCAAAAGATTTTGTCTTTGCGGGCCACAGTGGGTATTCTGACGCCGTTTTTGCAACATTACCGGAAGCCGCAGCTCAATAAAAGAGCGCGCTGGAGCCATGTTTCGCTTCGTGGATTTCAAAAATCTGCGTAAAATTACCGAAATTTTTTGCGTGTCGTTTCTTTTTTGACTAGCGCATGATGTTAATCATTAATCTACCAGCTTTCATAGGCTACGCTGTTAGTCTGATTGCGTTATTTTTAGCCACTATTTAACAAAATAGGTACTTCCATGTCGACGAAGTTAGTACTGGTCCTCAACTGCGGCAGCTCCTCTCTTAAGTTTGCCATCCTCAATCCAGCCAGCGGTGACGAATACCTTTCCGGTCTGGCGGAGTGTTTCCACCTGCCGGAAGCGCGCATCAAGTGGAAACTGGACGGCAGCAAACAGGAAGCCCCGCTCGGCGCGGGCGCAGCGCACAGCGAAGCGCTGAACTTCATCGTTAAAACTATTCTGGCACAAAAACCAGAGCTTTCGGCACAAATCGCTGCAATCGGCCATCGTATCGTTCACGGCGGCGAGCAGCTGACGCAATCGGTGGTGATTGACGAGTCCGTCATTCAGGGCATCAAAGACGCGTCGTCCTTCGCGCCACTGCACAATCCGGCGCACCTGATCGGTATCGACGAAGCCATGAAAAACTTCCCGCACCTGTCGGATAAAAATGTCGCCGTTTTCGACACCGCCTTCCATCAGACTATGCCGGAAGAGTCCTATCTCTATGCCCTGCCGTACAACCTGTATAAAGAGCACGGCGTACGTCGTTACGGCGCGCATGGCACCAGTCACTACTATGTGACGCAGGAAGCCGCCAAAATGCTGAACAAGCCGGTCAGCGAGCTGAACATCATCACCTGCCATCTCGGCAACGGCGGTTCTGTTGCGGCCATCCGTAACGGCCAGTGCGTGGATACCTCAATGGGTCTGACGCCGCTGGAAGGCCTGGTGATGGGCACCCGCAGCGGTGACATCGATCCGGCTATCGTCTTCTTCCTGCACGATACGCTGGGCATGAGCGTCGATGCGATCAACAAACTGCTGACCAAAGAGTCCGGCCTGCTCGGCCTGACCGAAGTCACCAGCGACTGCCGTTATGTGGAAGATAACTACGCCACCAAAGACGATGCCAAACGTGCGATGGATGTGTTCTGTCACCGCCTGGCGAAGTACATCGGCAGCTACACCGCGCTGATGGAAGGCCGTCTGGATGCGGTGGTGTTTACCGGCGGTATCGGTGAAAACGCGGCGATGGTGCGTGAGCTGGCGCTGGACAAACTGGGTCTGCTTGGCTTCGAGGTTGACCACGAGCGCAACCTGGCTGCACGCTTCGGCAAGTCCGGCTTCATCAATAAAGAAGGTACCCGCCCGGCGGTGGTGATTCCAACTAATGAAGAGTGGGTCATCGCCCAGGACGCCGCGCGCCTCACCGCGTAATGTTTCTCTCCGTCAGCTTCGGCTGACGGTGTTGTTTTTGACACCCTGTAACACCGCGAGGTTTCTATAGTGTCACGTACAATTATGCTTATTCCTACCGGCACCAGCGTCGGCCTGACCAGCGTCAGCCTTGGCGTGATTCGTGCCATGGAGCGCAAAGGCGTGCGCCTGAGCGTGTTCAAACCGATCGCCCAGCCGCGCGCTGGCGGCGATGCGCCAGACCAGACCACCACCATCATTCGCAAAAACTCCGCTATTCCGGCCGCGGTTCCGCTGCCAATGTCCCGCGTTGAGTCGCTGCTGGGTTCTAACCAGCAGGATGTGCTGATGGAAGAGATCATTGCCAACTACCACGCCAACGCCAAAGATGCGGAAGTGGTGCTGGTGGAAGGCCTGGTTCCGACGCGCAAACATCAGTTTGCCTCGGCGCTGAACTATGAAATTGCCAAAACGCTGAATGCGGAAATCGTCTTCGTCATGTCGCTGGGTAACGACTCACCGGCACAGCTGAAAGAGCGCATCGAACTGACGCAGAGCAGCTTCGGCGGCAGCAAAAACAAAAACATCACCGGCGTCATCATCAACAAACTCAACGCGCCAGTAGATGAGCAGGGCCGTACCCGTCCGGATCTGTCAGAAATTTTCGACGACTCCTCGAAAGCCAGCATTGCCAACATCGATCCTAAGCAGCTGTTCGCCAACAGCCCGCTGCCGGTGCTGGGCTGCGTGCCGTGGAGCTTTGATCTGATCGCGACGCGCGCCATTGATATGTGCCGCCATCTCAACGCGGAGATCATCAACGAAGGTGAAATCCACACGCGTCGCGTCAAATCCGTCACCTTCTGCGCGCGCAGCATCCCGCATATGCTGGAGCACTTCCGTCCGGGCTCGCTACTGGTGACCTCAGCCGACCGTCCTGACGTGCTGGTGGCGGCCTGTCTGGCGGCGATGAACGGCATCGAAATTGGTGCGGTGCTGCTGACCGGCGGCTATCAGATTGAAGCGCCGATCGCCCGTCTGTGCGAACGCGCCTTCCAGACCGGCCTGCCGGTGTTCATGGTAAAAACCAACACCTGGCAAACCTCGCTCAGCCTGCAGAGCTTTAACCTGGAAGTGCCGGCTGACGACACGCAGCGCATCGAAAAAGTGCAGGAGTATGTGGCCGGCTTTATCAATGCTGACTGGGTTGAATCACTGACCGCCACATCCGAACGCAGCCGTCGTCTGTCACCGCCGGCATTCCGCTATCAGCTCACCGAACTGGCGCGTAAAGCCGGCAAGCGCATCGTCCTGCCGGAAGGCGACGAACCGCGTACCGTTAAAGCGGCGGCGATTTGTGCCGAGCGCGGCATCGCCACCTGTGTGCTGCTGGGCAATCCGGATGAGATTCAGCGCGTGGCCGCAGCGCAGGGCGTTGAGCTCGGTAAAGGCATTGAAATTGTCGATCCGCAGGTGGTGCGTGACAACTACGTGCCGCGCCTGGTTGAGCTGCGTAAGAGCAAAGGCATGACCGAAGTGGTCGCGCAGGAGCAGCTGGAAGATAACGTGGTGCTGGGCACCATGATGCTGGAAAGCGGCGAAGTTGACGGTCTGGTCTCGGGCGCGGTTCACACCACCGCCAACACCATTCGTCCGCCGTTGCAGCTAATCAAAACCGCGCCGAACAGCTCGCTGGTCTCCTCGGTGTTCTTCATGCTGCTGCCAGAGCAGGTGCTGGTGTACGGCGACTGCGCCATCAACCCGGATCCTAATCCGGAGCAGCTGGCCGAGATCGCGATTCAGTCCGCCGACTCCGCTAAAGCCTTCGGCATCGATCCACGCGTAGCGATGATCTCCTACTCTACCGGTAACTCCGGTGCCGGTAGTGACGTAGAGAAAGTGCGTGAAGCAACGCGCATTGCGCAGGAAAAACGCCCGGATCTGGTGATTGATGGCCCGCTGCAGTACGACGCCGCAATCATGGAAGACGTCGCCAAGTCTAAAGCACCGAACTCAGCGGTGGCCGGACGTGCGACGGTATTTATCTTCCCGGATCTCAACACCGGTAACACCACTTACAAAGCGGTGCAGCGTTCTGCCGACCTGATCTCCATCGGGCCGATGCTGCAGGGCATGCGCAAACCGGTTAACGACCTGTCACGCGGTGCGCTGGTCGATGATATTGTCTACACCATTGCGCTGACGGCGATTCAGTCGCAGCAGGCTGAAGGCTAATCCCCTTCCCCGCTCCGCATCAGCACGCCCGCCCGGGCGTGCTTTTTTTTATCCTGCGCCACAACCCTGCCCGTATAAACGCACTGGCAAAATCCCGCCTGCGCGCTAACACTGATTACACTCTCCCGCGACTTACGAGGTCAGCAATGAGCAACAGTGATGTGCACAGCCGTCGGTTACAGGCCACGCCGCGAGGCGTGGGCGTGATGTGTGATTTCTTTGCGGCGAAAGCCGAAAACGCCACGCTGTGGGACCAGCAGGGGCGGGAATATATTGATTTCGCCGCCGGCATTGCGGTGCTCAATACCGGACACCGGCATCTCAAAGTGCTGGCGGCGGTACAGCAGCAGCTGACGTGCTTCACCCATACCGCGTTTCAAATCGTGCCCTATGAGAACTACATTCACCTTGCGGAGCGTCTGAATGCGCTGGTGCCGATTGAAGGCGCCGTGAAAACCACTTTCTTCTCTACCGGCGCCGAGGCGGTTGAGAACGCGGTGAAAATCGCGCGCGCAGCCACCGGCCGCCCGGGGATTATCGCCTTCAGCGGCGCGTTCCACGGTCGCACCAATATGACCATGGCGCTGACCGGCAAAGTGCTGCCTTACAAAACCGGCTTCGGCCCGTTTGCCAGCCCGGTGTTTCACGCGCGCTACCCCAATGCGCTGCATAACGTCAGCGTGCACGATGCGCTCGACAGTCTGGAGACGATTTTCCGCAGCGATATCGCGCCACAGCAGGTGGCGGCCATCATCTTTGAACCGGTTCAGGGCGAAGGCGGATTCTATGTCGCGCCGCCAGAGTTTGTGACGGCGCTGCGCCAGCTGTGCGATCGCCACGGCATCCTGCTGATCGCCGATGAAGTACAGAGCGGTTTTGCGCGCACCGGCAGGCTGTTTGCCAGCGAATATTATGAGGTACAGCCGGATCTGATCACACTGGCGAAAAGTCTGGCAGGCGGGTTTCCGCTGTCGGCGGTAAGCGGCCGGGCCGCGGTGATGGATGCACCGGAGCCGGGTGGTCTGGGCGGCACCTATGCCGGCCATCCGCCAGCAATTGCCGCCGCGCATGCGGTGCTGGATATTATCAGTGAGGAAAAGCTGTGCGAGCGTGCGCAATGGCTCGGTACGCAGCTGGCGGAAGCGTTGAACGGCGCCGGCTGCCGTGCGCTGGCCGAGGTACGCGGCTATGGCTCAATGATGGCGGCGGAGTTTCATGACGCCAGCGGCCGGCCCTCGGCGGAAATCGCCAAAGCGATTCAGCAGCAGGCGCTGGCCGAAGGATTGATTCTGCTGACATGCGGCGTGCACAGCAACGTGATCCGCTTTCTTTATCCGCTAACCATTCCGGACGCCCAGTTCAGTACGGCGCTGAACATTCTCACCCGCATTCTCAGCCAGCATTAAACACAAAAGGCACCCTTAGGGTGCCTTAATGCGGAAGCGCAGGAATCAGGCTTCGCTGCTTTGCTTACTGCGCACCGCGTCACTGTTGCGGCTCAGCCACAGCGACAGGGCTTTGAGTGAATCATCGGTGAATTCATCACAGCGGGCGGTGATCTCTTCCGGCGTCATCCAGAACACTTCATCCACTTCCTCTTCCTGCATGGCAAACGGACCGTGCGACACGCAGCTGAACAGTCCACCCCATACGCGGCAGTGCTGATCTTCGAAGTAGAATTTGCCGTGCTCGGCGAACGGGACATCGGCGATGCCGAGCTCCTCTTCCGCTTCACGACGGGCGGATTCCAGCAGGTCTTCACCGCTTTGCACCACGCCGCCCGCAGTGGCATCCAGCATACCCGGCATGAAATCTTTGCTCTCGGTACGGCGTTGCACCAGAATCTTGCCCAAGCCGTCGTGCACCACAATATAGGTAGCGCGATGGCGCAGACATTGCGCACGCATCTGCGCACGGCTGGCCTGCGCAATCACTTCGTTTTCTTCGCTAACGATATCCACCCACTCGATACCGTCACCTGCCGTTTGATCCACCATCCGGTAACCCTTTCTCTGTTTTCGGCGTGCCCAGCACGCGCCTGTTTGCGATGCTTTATTAGAATGAGCGCTAAGGTAAAGCGTTCTTTTCGCCGCCGCAAGGTTTTAGCGTGCTTTACCCGACTCGGCCAGCCACAGCTGCACCGAGGCGCGCTGCCACTGGAATTCTGCATAGTGCTGCAGCTTCACCGGCAGCGGATCGCCGTGCAGCGCCAGCCGGTTAATCATCACCGCCAGGTCGGTGTCGGCAATCGACCACTCGCCAAACAGGTTCTGTTGGCCGTCCGGCAGCAGGCGCTGCACCGCGGCAATCAGTTTACTGGCGGCCTGTTCGCCAGCGGGGGTGAGCGGAGCAAAGCGTTCAGCAGCAAACAGCACTTCGGTGGGTCGCTCCGTGCGCAGCGCCAGTAAATCGCTGCGCAGCCATGCCTGCACTTCGCGCGCGTGAGCACGTTTTTCGCGATCGCGCGGATAGAGGCGCTCAAACTCCGGCGCCGGAAAACGCTCTTCGAGGTATTCGGCGATGGCCGAGGATTCATTCAGGCTGACATCATCAATTTGCAGCGTGGGCACACGGCAGGTCAGCGACAGGCCGCGGTATTCATCGTCAAGCTGTGCATTGCGCGACAGGTCAACGCGCCTGACAGTAAAGGGAATGCCTTTCTCGGTAAGCGCAACATAAACTGACATGGCATACGGGCTAAAAAAACAGGAATCGGACCACAACGTAATGGCGGGATAGTTCATCAGCTGCCTCGGCTAAGCGTCAGGTGTGCATCATGTTTACCGATTTTTGCCGGCTAAGGCAATGGCGCGCTGGTCCGATGTTTTGCCGCAGGACCACGGCAAACTGGCGGTTTTTCATCATAAGCGTAAGCGCTGTCACGCCCCAGCGGCACTTCTCTTCTATGCTCAATTCAGAGCAGATAATTAATGACAGGGAGACTAAACATGCACCTGCTTATTACCGGCGGTACCGGCTTGATAGGTCGCCATTTAATTCCGCGCCTGCTGCAGCTGGGCCATCAGGTGAATGTGGTAACGCGTGACGTGGCGGCCGCGCGGGAAAAACTCGATGCGCGCGTGATGCTGTGGTCGGGCATTAACCAGCAGTCCGATCTCAATGCTATTGACGGCGTCATCAATCTGGCGGGAGAACCGATTGCCGACAAGCGCTGGACCGAGCAGCAGAAGCAGCGCCTGTGCGAAAGCCGCTGGCAAATCACTGAACAGATCGTCTCGCTGATCCACGCCAGCAGCAATCCACCGCGCCTGTTGATTTCCGGCTCGGCTACCGGCTTTTATGGTGATACCGGCGATGTGGTGGTGACCGAGGACGATCCGGGCCACGAGGAGTTTACTCACACCCTGTGCGCCCGCTGGGAGCAGCTGGCGCTGAAGGCGCAAAGCGAGCGCACCCGCGTGTGCCTGCTGCGCACCGGCGTGGTGCTGGCGCGCGAAGGTGGCGCGCTGAGCAAAATGAAGCTGCCGTTCAAACTTGGCGTCGGCGGACCGATTGGCAGCGGCAAACAGTACCTGCCGTGGATCCACGTGGACGATCTGGTCAACGCCATCCTGTGGTTGATCGATAACGATCAGTTGCAGGGCCCGTTCAACATGGTGGCGCCTTACGCGGTGCGCAACGAGCAGTTCGCCGCCACGCTGGGCCAGGTGATGCATCGTCCGGCCTTTATGCGCACACCGGCCAGCGCCATCAAACTGATGATGGGAGAATCCGCCGTGCTGGTGCTGGGCGGGCAGCACGTGCTGCCGAAGCGGCTGGAGGAGTCCGGCTTTGGTTTCCGCTGGTACAATTTGCAGGAAGCGCTGCAGGATGTCGCCGGCTGATGCGTCTCCGCTCAGGCTTACCGCGGCGCCACGGCGGGCGTGAGGCAAAGCTGCTGCAGAAAACGCGCCGTTAACGGCCGGGTATCCTGCCTGCGCCAGACGGCATACAGCACAATCTCCAGCGCCAGATCGGGTAGCGGCATCAGCACAACGTTATCCGGTACGATGCGCGCCAGGCTATGCTGGATCAGGGTGAAACCCAGCCCGGCTTCAACGCAGGCAAGCGCGGCCAGCGGACCATTCACTTCAAAACGAATATCCGGCTGGAAGCCGGCGCGCTGGCAGGCTGCCAGTAATCGCGCCCGCGCGGCAGGGTTGAGATTTTCCTGGTCGGCAATCCACGCCCGGCCGTGCAAATCAGCCGGTACGGGCGCGGTCAGCGCACTGGATGCTGGCATCGCCAGCAGCAACGGTTCGGTCGCGATCTTCTTATGCACAAAATCCGCGTCATCGTGCGGCAGCGTATGCACAATGGCAATATCGATCGCCCCCGCCTCTAACCGGGCAATTTGCTGTGCGGAACGTAACGCATGCAGCCGGACATCAATGCCCGCCCCCGGTGCCAGCCGCGCCAGTGCCGCGGGCAGCAGGCGCGAGTGAATAGCCGCCTCCACATATCCTATATCCAGCCGGCCGACGTCACCCTGCTGCAGATGCTGCGCATACTCTTTTAACCGTTCGTGATGCTGCAAAAAGGGCGTCACCTCGGTGAGAAAGCGCTTACCCTCGTCCGTCAGGCGCAGACGTTTCTTTTCACGGTGAAACAGCACCATGCCCAGTTCGCTTTCCAGCTGCTGAATTTGCCGGCTAAGCGGTGACGGCGAAATATGTAACCGTTCCGCAGCCTGACCAATATGCTCCAGCGCCGCGACAGTGGCAAAGGCGCGCAAAATTTTTATGTCCATGACAATCCGGGTCTCAACTCTGTCAAAAATGACACTGGTCACCTTAACGGTGTTAGCGTCATTATCGCGCTAACAGCCACTGACGCAGCATTATCATCGCGCTAATCCGCCGCGAAAATTGCCGCGTTATTTTGTTTAACGTGAACGAATAAATTAGCGCACAGAGATCATTATGAGCCAGGCAATATTTTCATACACCACAGGGAAATATCAGGTCAGCGCCATCAGCGACGGCACTATGCAAGCCAGTCTGAGTTTATTAACGGATATTCACCACGACGATGCGGTCGATCTGCAACGCCAGGCAGGCATAGCACAGCCGGGCGACATCCATGTGTTTTGTTATCTGATCCGCGGTCAGGGACGCGTGATTCTGGTGGATACCGGGATGGGAAAACGCGATGCGCAGAGCGGCAAATTACTGCCTCATCTGCAGCTGGCCGGGGTGACGCCGGACGACATCGATACCCTGTTATTAACCCATGCGCACCCCGATCATATTGGCGGCTTGCTGGACAGCGCGGGTCAGCCGGTCTTTCGCCATGCCCGGCTCTGCCTTAGCCACAGCGAAGCCGCCTTCTGGCAGGATGATGCGGCGATCAGCCAGCTGAGTGAACGCGCGCAGTTAAACGCGGCGCTGGTGCGGCGCACCCTGCAGGCTTATGGCCCGCGGCTGCAGCTGATGGCGGATGAGGAGATCAGCCCGGGAATCCGTGCGCTGGCGTTACCCGGCCATACCCCGGGGCATTGCGGTTTTCGCATTGATTCAGACGGCGAGCGTTTATTGATTTGGGGTGATATTGTGCATTACCCGCCTGTTCAGCTGGCCTGTCCGCAGGTTTCTATCGCCTTCGATATTGATCCCGTCATGGCCAGCGAGACGCGCCGGCGTATTTTGCAGCAGGTGGCAGCGGAAAATACGGTGATTGCCGGCATGCATTTTGGCGCGTCTGGCTTTGCCAGAATCGTGGCGTTAGCGAACGGCGGTTATACGGCCAGCTATGTGTCAGCGTGTCACGATGGCGAAGCGGGTGAGCAATGACCGAATAACAGGCGGATTGACGGTGTGATTACACCTGATGCTCCGCCTGTTATCACTCACGCCTGTTTCGGCTGGCCGTTCGACGCCGTCAGGCCGCCATCGACCGGCAGGTTAACACCGGTGATATAACGCGCGTCGTCGCTGGCGATGAAAGCAATCGCGCTGGCGATATCTTCCGGTTCACCGGCGCGGCCCAGCGGAATACGGTCATAGAAGCGTGCAAGCAGCGCCTCATCGTTTTTCATCTCTTCGGTGAGATCGGTGAAGGTAAAGCCGGGACAAACGGCGTTAACGCGCACGCCGTCCGTGCCATAATCCATCGCCAGCGCGCGGGTAAAATTGGTCACCGCGCCCTTGGCAGCGTTGTAGACACTCATGCCCCAGTCGCCGCCCAGTCCGGATACCGACGAGGTATTTACCACGTTGCCTTTACTGTTGAGCAGCGCGGGCATAAAGAAGTGGGTGCAGTAAAATACACCGTCGAGGTCAGTGCTCATCAGCGACTTCCAGTCCGCTATCGACACTTCGTGAATTTTGCCCTGCACGATGCTGCCGGCGTTATTCACCAGCACATCCACGCGCCCATACTGCTGCTGCACCTGCTCTGCCAGCTGTTTAACCTGATCCGCATCGCCGACGTCGCAGGGTGCCACCAGATGCTTCTCGCCGCTCAGCGTGCTCAGCACCTGTTCCAGCTTGTCGCGGGTTCTGCCCACCAGCACCACCTGTGCGCCTTCACTGGCGAAACGCTGCGCCGCTGCGGCACCAATGCCGGATCCGGCTCCGGTAATCACCACCACTTTCTCTGCAAAGCGCGACATATTTCCTCCTGGTTATTTCGTGGTTGAAACGGTTAAGCCTGGCAGCCAGCGCGCTGAGTTCAAGCGAAGCCTGCAGATTTAACGTGGCGCTTAGTTCAGGAAATAACCGGCGGATTATCAAATAGTGCACTTTTTTGTACGGTTATTGGTCGCCACCACCCAGCCCGTCTACAGTTAACATTCGCCATAAAAATTTACAAAAACTGAAGATTCCGGCCCGTTGTGTCGCCGCACACGCCGGCCGGTTACGCCTTATCTTGTTACTCTGTCTGGAAGCGATAATGAAAAAACGAGCCAAAACCCTGCCTGGTGTCACACGACGCCAGGTACTGACCTGGTCGACGCTGGGCGTTGCCGCTGGCGTCACCCGCGCCGCCGATGCTGTCTCCCTCAAGGGCGCTCCCGGCTGGACACCCTTCGCCGATAACCCACCGGAACAGCTCCAGGCTCAGGGCTGGCTGTTCTTCACCGAGGAAGAAGCGCGCACCGTGGAAGCCATGGTTGACCGCATTATCCCGGCGGACGAGCTGAGCGTGGGCGGCAAAGAAGCCGGCTGCGCTGTCTTTATCGACCGCCAGTTGCACGGCTTTTATGGCACCTTCGAACGCCTCTACATGCAGGGCCCGTTTCAGCAGGGCACCACCGAGCAGGGCGACCAGTCGCCGCTGGTGCCGCAACAGCGCTATCGCCTGGGGCTGGCGGCGCTCAACCGCTACGTGCAGCAAACCTCGCAAAAGAACTTTGTCGATCTGACGCCGGCGCAGCAGGACGCGCTGCTGGCAGACATGGAAGCCGGAAAGGTGCATTTCAGCGGCTTTGATGCGCAGTCGCTGTTTCTTGAGGTGCTGAACAACACCATGGAAGGCTTCTTTGCCGATCCGATCTACGGCGGCAACAAAGACATGGTGTCATGGAAGATGCTGGGCTTTCCCGGCGCGCGCTACGACTATCGCGAATACGTTGAGCGCCACAACGAAAATCTGGGCTTAGAGCCGATCAGCATTGCGCAATGGAAAGCACGGGGATAGATGATGAAGAAATTACCGAAAACCGATGTGGTGGTGATTGGTCTCGGCTGGGCCGGATCGATTATCGCCAATGAACTGGCCGACGAAGGCCTGGAAGTGATCGGCATTGAGCGCGGCCCGTGGCGCGACACCGCGCGCGACTTCAATATTGGCACCGTCACCGACGAGCTGCGCTACGTGATGCGCGAAGAGCTGATGCTACGCACGCGGCAGAACACCTGCACCATGCGCAACAATCCGTCGCAAACCGCCCTGCCGATGCGTACCTGGGGCTCGTTCCATCCGGGCAACGGCACCGGCGGCGCGGGCAACCACTGGGCCGGCATTACCTTTCGCTTTCAGCCGGAAGAGTTTCGCCTGAAAAGCCACCTGACCGAACGCTACGGCGCCAGTGCCATTCCGGATGAGCTGGTGCTGCAGGACTGGGGCACCAGCTGGGAGGAGATGGAGCCGCACTACATGCAATTTGAGCGCGTGGCCGGCACCTCGGGTTACGCCGGCAATATTCAGGGACAGAAACGGGCGGGCGGCAATCCGTTCGAAGGTGCGCGGTCGGCCGACTATCCGACGCCGCCGCTGCGCCAGCCCTATGGTCCGACGCTGTTTGCCGAAGCAGCAAAAAATCTCGGCTACCAGCCGTTTCCGGTGCCGTCCTCGCTGGTCTCCGAGGCGTACACCAATCCCTATGGCGTCACCATGGGTCCCTGCACCTTCTGCGGCTTCTGCACCAACTACGGCTGCGCCAACTACTCGAAAGCCAGCGCCATCACCACCGTGCTGCCGGCGCTGATGCGCAAAGAGAACTTTACCGCGTACACCAACTGCGAAGTGCTGGAAGTGCTGACCGATGCCAGCGGCAAACAGGCCACCGGCGTCACCTACATCGACTCCTCCGGCGATAAGTGGGAACAGCCGGCCGATCTGGTGATCGTCGCCGCCTTTACCTTTGAAAACGTGCGCCTGATGCTGCTCTCCGGCATTGGCCAGGCCTATGATCCGGTCACCAATAAAGGCACCACCGGTCGCAATTACGCCTACCAGACCGCCAACGGCGTCACGCTGTTTTTCGACAACAAAAACTTTAACCCGTTTATCGGTGCCGGCGCGGTGGGCATGGGCATTGATGAATTCAATAACGATAATTTTGACCACAGCGGTCTGGGCTTCTTCGGCGGCGGCAGCATCCGCGTGACGCCCATCGGCTCGGCACCGATTGGCTACCGGCCTCTGCCGCCCAACACGCCCAAATGGGGCTCGAAGTGGAAGCGCGCGCTGAAAGACAACTACCTCAGCACCATGTCGATTGGCTGCGAGGCCAGCAGCTACACCACGCGCACCAACTATCTGTCGCTGGATCCCAACTACAAAGATCCGCACGGCCGACCGCTGCTGCGCATCACTTTCGACTTTGCGGCGAACGATCTGAAAATGGCGCAGTACTGCACGGGTAAAGTGGCGGAAATCGCTAAATCGATGAACCCGCGCGAGATGATTGTCAAACCGATGACCGGCCACTGGAGCAGCGTGCCGTATCAGTCGTCGCAC
The DNA here is from genome assembly GCF_059730925.1 of gamma proteobacterium symbiont of Axiagastus rosmarus. NCBI lineage: Bacteria > Pseudomonadati > Pseudomonadota > Gammaproteobacteria > gamma proteobacterium symbiont of Axiagastus rosmarus. Next base: position 1,414,806 of record NZ_AP035925.1, on the reverse strand, counting down.
GTGGTTGGCGGCTTTATCATGGGCAGCGATCCCTCAACCAGCTCGGTCAATAAACATCTGCAGGTGTGGGATGTACCGAACCTGTTCGTGGTGGGCGCGTCAGCCTTTCCACAAAACCCGGGCTATAACCCGACCGGCACCGTCGGCGCGCTGGCATTCAAAGCGGCGCATGCGATTCGTCACTACTATCTGCAACGTCCCGGGGAGATGATTACCGCATGAAAACACGCCTCTCTCTGTGCGCTGCCGCGCTGCTGCTTACCAGCTTTGTGTCTCACGCCCAGCCGGAATACGATCAGTACGCGCGCGGCAGCTATATCGCCACGCTGGCGGACTGCACCGCCTGCCACACCGCCGACCCGCAACAGCCGTTTGCCGGGGGCGTCAGGTTGCAGACGCCGTTTGGTACACTGGTCGGCGCTAACATCACGCCGGACCGCGAAACCGGCATCGGCAACTGGCGCTATGAAGATTTCCGCCGCGCCATGACCGAGGGTATCGGCCACGGCGGCAAGCGGCTGTACGGCGCGATGCCGTTCACCGCGTACACCAAAATGTCGGATAAGGATCTGCAGGATTTGTGGGCATGGATGCAGACGCTGCAGCCGATACACAACCCGGTCGAGACCAATCAGCTGCCCTTCCCTTTCAACATCCGCACCAGCCTGATGGTGTGGAACTGGATCAACTTTGACCAGGGCGCGTTCCAGCCGGACGCCCGTCAATCCGCCCAGTGGAATCGCGGTGCGTATCTGGTGCAGGGCGCGGGCCACTGCGGCACCTGCCACACGCCGAAAAACCTGCTCGGCGGCGATAAAAATGGCGCGTTCCTGCGTGGTGAAGTGGTCGAAGGCTGGATGGCGCCGGACATCACCGCGAACCCGCACAGCGGACTGGGCAAATGGAGCCAGCAGGATATCGTCAGCTACCTGCGTACCGGCGTGAACCGTTTCGATATCGCTTCCGGTCCGATGGCCGACGCGGTGCGTCACTCCACGCAGCACTGGCGCGATGAAGATCTGCAGGCGGTGGCGGTGTACCTGAAAAGCGGTGAATCGCGTGATGAGAAAGCCCCCGCCGCACTTGCCGCGACGGACGATCGCATGAAGCTGGGCGCGCAAATCTATGCGGCGAAGTGCTCAGCCTGCCACAGCCCGGGCGGCCGCGGTGAGAAGAATATCTTCCCGCAGCTGGCGGACAATCCGTTGCTCAATCAGGAGGATGCCACCTCGCTGATTCGGGTGGTCGCCGCCGGCAGTCGCGGTGTCGATACCGATGCCCGCCCGACGGCACCGGCAATGCCGGCCTTTGCCGGCACGCTGGGTGATGAGGAGATCGCCGCAGTGGTGAGCTACATCCGCAACAGCTGGGGAAATGCCGCCGCACCGGTCAGCGCTGACGACGTGAAGAAAGTGAAACAGAAGCTGGAATAGCGCCGTGTCAGCACCGGCAGTCCTTGCTGCCGGTGCGACAGGTTGACACTTAGCTTTAGCTGCGCTGCTGCACCACCGACGACTTCACCGCTGACGCTTCCCGCGTGTGTCCCGGCTGCGGCACGCGGATGATAAAGGTCAGCACGCCGGCGAACAGGTAGAGCGCGGTATAGGCCCACACCACCCCGACGATATCGAAGAACGGCAGCAGCAGCGAGGCAATCGCCGGGGCAACAAAGTTACTCAGCCCGGCCGACAGATTGTAAATCGATACCGCTGCGCCCTTATGATGCGGTTCCAGCGTCGGGAACACCGCGGTCATCGGCACAAAGGCAGCGACAAAGATCCCCAGCATAATCGCCGGAATCAGCGCCACCCAGAAGTTATGCCCGGCATACAGCGGCAGGTAGTAAAACGCCAGGCTGGAGATCGCCATACCGAGACAGCCGAACCAGCGCACCTGACGGATCCAGCCCAGCTTCTCACCGGTAATGCCCCAGAAAATATTGGTAAAGATGGTGACGAAGAAAAACACCGCCCAAATCTGCAGCCATTCGGAGATGGTAAAGCCGAGCCGATCGACAAACAGCAGCGGCATGATGATGGCAAAACCGAACAGCGACAGCGTATTGATGATGCGGATCAGGCAGGCATAAAACACATGCTGGTTGGTGAACAGAATGGTTACGGCACGCGACATCTCCGTCATCTTATCGCGCAGCGGCAGATTAACGCGGGAACGGTCCACCGGCACGTTGCGCAGGCTGAAGTAGGCCAGCACGCCGCCGCACGCCACCCAGACAATCGCCAGCCATAAGGTGCCGGTTTCGCCCAGCATCGGGATGGTCAGGCTCGGCAGATAGCTGCCCACCACGCCAATTCCCACGGAGTACATCGCCCAGAACCAGCCGGTAGCGGCGGCCAGTTTGTCACGCGGCAGCACCTGCACCAGCATCATCATGAACGAGTAGATAAACAGCGGATAGGCCAGGCCGCGAATGCCGTAGAACAGCACCATCAGCGGATAGTTACGCAGCCCAAGCCCCAGCGACATAAACAGCGCATGCATGACGATCCACAGCACAAAGCCAATCATCATGGCGCGCTGCGGCGTAATCAGCTCCGCCACCACGCCGGAGGCCCACGCCGCCAGCGCGGCGGCCAGGCCGTAAAACGTAAACACCACCGCCGACTGGGCCGGCGAAAAGCCCATGTCAGTGATGTGGCGCGAGAGAAACGCCATTTCGAAGCCGTCGCCGGCCATGAAAATGGCGATGGCCAGAAAGCCCCAGAACATCTTTTTCGGTAAGCCAAACCAGTATGCGTTCGATTGCATGACAATCTTCCTTCCGTTCGCTAATCCGATCAGGCAGGCAGCAACGCGCGCGCCTGCTGTTGTTGTACATAGAGTTCACGGAACAGGCGCAGCCGCTGCTGCAGCACGGCCCCGCGCGCCGCATCGGGCTGATAGCGCGCCTGCACCGGCGGCTTCAGGCACACGTCGGCTTCACTGCCGCCGTCGGCCAGCCACGCCAGCCGTGCCGCACCCAGCGCGCCGGAGGCGCTGGCCGGATGGGTCACTATCGGCAGCTGCAGCACGTCGGCAATCAGCTGCGCCCACAGCGTGCTGCGCGCACCGCCGCCGGTCAGGCTGCACTGCTGAATCTGCTGCTGCGTATCGCCCAGCACCGCCAGACCATCCGCCAGGCCAAACGCTACGCCCTCAATCACCGCATAGCCGAGCAGCGCGCGCGGCGTTTCGTGGCGCAGATGGAAAAATGCCCCGGTCGCCTGCGGATCGTTATGCGGCGTGCGTTCGCCGGAGAGATACGGCAGAAACAGCGGTGCCTGACGCAGCTGTTCCGCGCTGAGCTGTGCCATCTCATCCATCAGCTGGCTTTCGGTGACCGACAGCAGATTGCACAGCCAGCGCAGACAGCTGGCGGCGCTGAGCATCACGCTCATCTGGTGCCAGCGTCCCGGCAGCGCATGGCAGAAAGCGTGCACGCCGGATTGCGGATCGGCACGCAGCCGATCGTTAACCACAAAAATCACGCCCGACGTGCCGAGCGAGATAAAGGCATCGCCCGCATTAACCGCACCGACGCCCACCGCCGATGCGGCGTTATCACCGCCGCCGCCGGCCACGCTCACCGTGGCGGCTAAGCCCCATTCGCTGGCCAGATCGGCGCGCAGCGTGGCGCTGACCGCGCTGCCCTCAACCAGTTCGGGCATCTGTGCGCGCGTCAGCCCGCTGATCGCCAGCAGTGCGTCAGACCAGTCGCGCTGCGCCACGTCGAGCCACAGCGTACCGGCGGCGTCCGACGGCTCGCTGACAAAGCGCCCGGTCAGACGCCAGCGCAGGTAGTCCTTGGGCAGCAACACCTTGTCGATGCGGCGGAAGATTTCGGGCTCATGTTCCGCCACCCAGTGCAGTTTCGGCGCGGTAAAGCCGGGCATAATCAGGTTGGCGGCGATTTCCATCATCTGCGGATGGTGCTGGCGCAGCGCATCACACTGCGCCGCGCTGCGCGTGTCGTTCCACAATATGCACGGCCGCAGCACCTCACCGGCGGCATCCAGCAGCACGGCGCCGTGCATCTGACCGGAGAGACCGATGGCGCGAATCGCGGCCCACGCGTCCGGTGCCTGCTGGCGCAGCCCGGCGATCGCCTGACCACACGCCTGCCACCAGCGCTCGGGGTCCTGCTCCGCCCAGTGCGGATGCGGGCGCTGCACGCTGAGCGTGGCGTGATTCGACGCCACAATCTCGCCCTGCGGGTTGACGATCAGCGCTTTGAGTTCTGAGGTGCCAATATCAATGCCGAGATACATGCTGTGCGCTCCTTACACCGTCGCCGGCTGCAGCAGTTGCTGCTCAATGGCGTCTACGCTGCGCGTCACCAGCGCATGAAAAGCGCGGTCATCGGCCAGTTCGGCAAACAGCGCGCGGTCGCTGAGGAAGGTTTGTAGCGCATTCTCGCCGCTCAGCTGCTGGCGCAGCGCGTCAGCATTGAGCACGCCATCCGGATACGCATACGGCAGCTGGTTGCTGGCCCAGCGTTGCAGGAACAGGTAGAACAGCGCCGGCAGCACGGCGGTAGCGGTCGGTTCTGCGCCGCGCTGATAGCATTCGCGCAGCGTCGGCGTCACCATGCCGGGGATTTTCGATAGCCCATCGGCACCAACGCGCTGGTTGGTATCTTTGATATAGGGATTGCTAAAGCGCGCCAGCACCACGTCGCGATAATCCGCCAGATCGAGCGGGCTGGGCGACAGCGACGGGATCACGTCCTGCGTGATGTAGTCATACGCCAGCTGATAAATCGCAGGCTGACGCGTGCTGTCATCAATGTAGTCATGGCCGGTGAGCGTGCCGGCCCAGGCAATCGCTGCGTGCGTGGCATTGAGAATGCGGATTTTCGCCTCTTCCCACGGCAGCACCGACGCCACCAGCTCCACGCCCACCTTTTCCAGCGCCGGGCGTCCGGCGATGAAATCATCCTCAATCACCCACTGGATAAACGATTCCGCCATCACCGCCGCGCCATCGTCTTTGCCGGTGGCCGCTTTGACGCGTTCGGCGACATCCGGCGTGGGGCGCGGCGTGATGCGATCCACCATGGTGTTTGGCGAAGTGGTGTTATCGCGCACCCAGCTGGCCAGCGCACTGTCGCCCTGCGCGGCGAGAAACGCCAGCATGCCGTGACGGAAACGTTCGCCGTTGTGACGCAGGTTGTCGCAGTTGAGCAGCGTGACCGGCGCACCGCCGCTGGCCACGCGCTGGCGCAGAATGCGGGTCAGCGCGCCGTAAATAGTGCGCGCCTCACCACGGAGATCGGCCTGGATATCCGCCTGGCTGAGATCGAGCTCATGCGCCGGCGTCAGGTAATAACCGGCTTCGGTCACGGTAAAACCGATCACTTTTGTCTCAGCGCTGGCGCCCTGTGCCACCAGCGCACTGATCTCCGCGTCCCACGGCAGAATGGTGCGCAGCGAAGTGATGGTTTCATACGCGCGCTCGCCCTCCGGCGTCACGGTTTCCAGCACGTACTCGCCGTTTTGCGCCTGCAGCTGGTTGAGCAGCGCTACCGCATCGCCGCGGATGTTGCCGAGCGCGATGCTCCAGCTGTCATCGCCCTGCTGGCGCAGCTGGTGCAGATACCACGCCTGATGCGCGCGGTGAAAAGAGCCTGCGCCGATATGCATCCACACTGATTTCGTCGTCATAGTCGCCTCGAAATAAACATTTGCCACAATTGAGGGCATTTGCCCGATGAGGCGTAGCATAGTCGCCGCCGGGGCGATCGTTCTGCGAGATCCATCACATTTAATACTTTTGCTCTTTTTTAGGGCTTTTGCTCAGTTAACGCTTCAGGGGCAAGACGCGATAAACTGGCGTATCGGAGTTTGACGGAACAAGGCGATGAGCAGAGAAGAGAAGAAGCAGGAGCTGGCGGCGCGGGCAGCGTGGATGTATTACGTGGCGGGCGTCACGCAGCAGGAGATTGCGCGCGCGCTGGGCTTATCGCGGCAGGTGGCGCAGCGGCTGGTCTCCAGCGCGCGTGAAATGGGCATGGTCAGCGTGAAGATCGACCATCCGGTCACGCACTGCCTGCATCTGGCGCGCGAGATCGAACAAAAGTTTGGCCTGACGCTGTGCCGCGTGGTGCCGTCAGCCGGGCTGGATGATGAGGCGATTCAGCAAATGCTGGCGGTGGAAGGCGCGGCGGTGATGGCGCAGTTTATCAACGAAGAGACGCCGCAGGTGTTTGGCATCGGTTCCGGCAAAACGCTGCGCTCAATGATTGATGCGCTGCCGTGGGTTGAACGGCCACAGCATCAGTGTGTGTCGATGATCGGCGCGATTGCGCGTGACGATTCCGGTACCCGCTACGACGTACCGCTGAAAATGGCGGAGAAGATGCAGGGCAAATATTTCTTCATTCCGGCGCCGCTGTATGCTGACACGCCGCAGGATAAGACGATGTGGGTGCAGCATCAGGTCTATCAGCGCGTCACCCAGCGTGCGCTACAGGCGAACGTGGCGTTTGTCGGCATTGGCGAAGTAATGCCGGGCTGCCCGCTCAATGCCGAAGGCTTTATCACCGATGCGCAGGTAGAAGCGCTCAACGCGCGCGGCGTGGTAGGTGAAATGCTGGGGCATTTTTTCAATCGGCAGGGAGAGCGGGTGTACGGCGAAACCGATGAGCTGCTGACCAGCGTGCTGCTGGAGAGCCAGACGCAGCGCAATATCATCGGCTTTGCCGGCAGCGCGCGCAAATACGCAGCGATTCACGCCGCGCTGCACGGCGGCTGGATCTCCGGGCTGGTGACGGATGAAGACACCGCGCTGAAACTGCTGAATGATTAATTAAAAATTTCTGTGATTCGTCGCGGCGCGCTGTATCGCGTGGATTTGTCCGCCGCATCGCCGGGAAACGCGCAGTACATTGCGCCGCTACGGTTCAGAAACCTATTTCAACGATCCCTTCAAAAACTGCTGCAGGCGCGGGCTTTTCGGGTTGCCGAACAGTTCGTCTGGCGCGCCCTGCTCTTCGATTTTGCCCTGATGCAGGAAAATCACGTGGTTGGATACGTGACGGGCGAACTCCATCTCGTGCGTTACTACCACCATGGTTTTGCCCTCTTCGGCCAGCTTCTGCATGATGCGCAGCACTTCGCCTACCAGCTCCGGATCGAGCGCCGAGGTCGGTTCGTCAAACAGCAACACTTCCGGCTCCATCGCCAGCGCGCGGGCAATCGAGACACGCTGCTGCTGGCCGCCTGACAGATGCACCGGGTATTTGGCACGCGCGCGCGCATCAATACCGACTTTATCGAGGTATTTAATTGCCCGCTCACGCGCTTCGGCTTTGCTCAGCCCCAGCACCTGAATCGGTGCTTCAGTGACGTTATCCAGCACCGTCATGTGGCTCCACAAATTAAAGTGCTGGAACACCATGGTCAGCCGGGTACGCAGCGAACGCAGCTGCTCCTTGTTGGCCACTTTCAGCTGGCCATCGGTGTCGCGCACCAGGTTTATCGCCTCGTTGTTAACCGCGATGGTGCCTTCACTCGGCTTTTCGAGGAAGTTGATGCAGCGTAAAAAGGTACTTTTCCCGGAACCGGACGAGCCAATAATGCTGATCACATCGCCGGCGTTGGCCTGCAGCGACACGCCCTTCAGAACTTCATGTTCACCGTAACGCTTATGCAGTTCGGTAACGCTTAATTTATTTTCAGCCATAGTCATACTCAGTGCGACGAAGAGGGTTTCACATGCGCGAGGAAGCGGCGCTCCGCAAGGCGGAACAGGCTAATCAGCACGTAAGAGATAATCAGGTACAGCACCGCAGCGATGCCGAACGCGGTGAACGGCTGATAGGTCGCCGAGTTGATATCGCGCGCGATTTTTAGCAAATCCGGCACGGTGGCGGTGAACGCCAGCGCGGTGGAGTGCAGCATCAGAATCACTTCATTGCTGTAGGCGGGCAGCGCGGTGCGCAGCGCCGACGGCAGAATGATGCAGCGGTAAAGTTTAAACGGCGAGAAACCATAGGCGCGCGCGGCTTCGATTTCACCGTGTGGCACGGCGCGAATGGCACCGGCAAAAATCTCGGTGGTATAAGCACAGGTGTTCAGGGTAAATGCCAGCAGCGTACAGTTCAGGCCGCTGCGGAAGAAGGCGTTCAGCAGCTCGGAGCCTTTCACCACCTCCAGCGTGTACATGCCGGAATAGAACACCAGCAGCTGCACATACAGCGGCGTGCCGCGAAACACATAGGTAAACAGCCACACCGGCGTGGAGATATAGCGATTTGGCGACACGCGCGCGATGGCCAGCAGCACCGCAAGGCTGCCGCCAATTACCACGGAAAGAATCAGCAGCCACAGCGTGATGGCCACGCCGGTAAAACGGTAACCGTCGGTCCAGAGCAGTTGTTTCCAGTACTCCTGAATAATCTCGATCATAACTCTGCCCTTTTCACCCCTACCGAGTAGCGGCGTTCAAGCCACCACAGCACGCCGTTGGACAGCGTGGTAAACACCAGATAAATCACCCCGGCAACAATCGCGAAGTAGAACGGTTGCCAGGTACTTTTGCCAGCCAGCTGCGTGGCTTTTACCACATCTTCAAGGCCGAGCAGCGACACCAGCGCGGTGGCTTTGAGGATCACCTGCCAGTTGTTGCCGATGCCGGGCAGCGCAAAGCGCATCATCGCCGGGAACAGAATGCGACGGAAAGTTTGCGAGCCGGTAAAGCCGAAGGCGGTGGCGGCTTCAATCTGCCCTTTCGGCACCGCGAGAAACGCGCCACGGAAGGTTTCAGTGAAGTAAGCACCGTAGATGAAGCCGAGCGTAATAATACCGGCCACCATCGGGTCGATATCAAACTGCGCCATGCCGAGCGCATCGGTTACGGCGTTGAGGGCAATCTGCAGACCGTAAAAGATCAGCAGCATCAGCACCAGGTCGGGCACGCCACGGATGAGCGTGGTGTAGCCTTCAAAAATCATCGCCAGCGGGCGATTGCGGGAGAGTTTGGCGCCGGCCCCTATCAGGCCCAGCACCACGGCCAGTACCACCGAGCTGAGCGCCAGCTCAAGGGTCACCAGCGTGCCTTTGAGAATTACTTCAGAATAGCCATAAAACATGGGTTCGATCCTGTCGTGAGGGAAATAAACAAACGCTGTCCAACAACACACGGACAGTCCTGACCAGGATGTGAATCACGGAAGGATGGTGGCAAGCGTATGAACTCCGGGAGTTTACATAAGTAAGCGCCCGGAGTGAATAGTTATGACCCACGTTAGCGTGACTCAATACACCCGTTCAGGAACAGGAGTCTTAATCGCCGTAAACGTTGAAATCAAAGTACTTCTTCGCAATCTTGTCGTAGGTACCGTCTTTGCGCATGTCGTTAAAGGCTTTGTCAATGGCAGCTTTCAGATCGGCGTCATCTTTACGCAGGCCCATACCGGTGCCGACGCCAAAGATTTTGTCATCTTTCACCGCAGGACCGGCGAACGCGTAGTTTTTCCCGACCGGCTGCTTAAGGAAGCCTTCGCTCGCCTGCACTTCATCCTGGAACGCCGCATCAATACGGCCAGCGTTCAGGTCCTGATACACCAGATCCTGGTTGGCATACGGCGTGACGGTCACCCCTTTTGGACGCCAGTATTCATTGGCGTAGGTTTCCTGCGTGGTGCCCTGCAGCAGGCCGATGTTCTTGCCCTTCAGCGACTCAATGGTCGGCTGCAGTTTAGACCCCTTCGGCGCCACTAAACGCGCGTTCGCTGCATACAGTTTTTCCGAGAAGGCGATCTCTTCCTGACGTTTCTCGGTGATCGAGAGTGAAGAGATGATGGCGTCGATCTTCTTCGCTTTCAGCGACGGGATCAGCGCATCGAAATCACTTTCCACATAAGTACATTTGGTCTTGATACGCTTACAGATCTCGTTGGCCAGGTCGATATCAAAGCCAACCAGCTGGCCCTGCGCGTTCTTGGACTCAAACGGCGGGTAAGTTGGATCGGTCCCGATGCGCAGCGACTGCGGTACCGCTGCGAACACGCTCGCAGCGCCGGACATAGCCAGCATCAGAGAAAGAGCCAGAACTCGCTTTTTCATAGGTAACCCTCAAGTGAAGTGCTTATTGTTATGTGGTGCGTGATGTGTTTGCGCTGAATGTTTTGCAGGTTTCATGCCAGTTGTGCAAATCGGCGAAACTGTGCGCAGGCGCACTAAATACCGCGTCCATCTGGGACGCAAGCACTTAGTTTGTGAGGGAAATATAACAGCGGTGTGAGGAAGAAAAAGTGAGATTGTTAACTTTTGGTGCACAAGATGCACGAACAGTGATCGGCCCCGCGCTTTTGCACGCATTCAGTGCATTATTGCACCATCATGCACCCTGCCAGCGGGTAAACAGATCTTCCGGCAGCTCGATATCAAACTGGTCCAGCACGCGGTTGACCGTCTGATCAATCAAATCGTCGATGCGCTGCGGGCGGTGATAAAACGCCGGCACCGGCGGCATAATCAGCGCGCCGAGTTCGGCGGCCGTGGTCATCATGCGCAGATGACCGAGATGCAGTGGGGTTTCCCGCACGCACAGCACCAGCCGGCGCTGCTCTTTCAGCACCACGTCGGCGGCGCGCGTCAGCAGACTGTCGCTGTAGCTGTGCACAATGCCGGACAGGGTCTTCATGGAACACGGCAGAATTGCCATACCCAGCGTTTTGAACGAGCCGGACGAGATGCTGGCGGCGATATCGCGCACATCGTGCACCACATCGGCCAGCGCCTGCACGTCACGCAGGCTGTAATCGGTCTCCAGCGCCAGCGTTTGCCGCGCCGCCGGGCTCATCACCAGATGGGTTTCCACTTCGGCTAACGGTTGCAGCACCTGCAGCATACGCACGCCGTAGATCGCGCCGCTGGCGCCGGAAATACCAATGATGAGTCGTTTCATAATTCAGCCTTGCTGCAAAAGAGTGCGCCAATAATAGCCGCTCCGCCGCCATAAATACAAAAACAAACAGGGCGGGATTGCGCCCGCCCTGTTTCGTCTGCCTGAGACTGACCTTAACCTTCGTTATGCAGTTCCAGGTTCTCCACTTCGTTCTGACGCGCAATCGCTTTGGCATCGTCGTTACGCAGCGACTGCAGATATTCCAGATACTGCAGATCAACGTCTTTGGTGACGTAGATGCCGTTGAACACTGAGCATTCGAACTGGGCAATATCCGGGTTCTCTTCACGCACCGCGTCGATCAGATCCTGCAGATCCTGGAAAATCAGCGCATCGGCTTTAATCAGCTGACGAATCTCTTCCACTTCACGGCCGTGCGCAATCAGCTCGGTAGCGCTCGGCATATCGATGCCGTAGACGTTAGGGAAGCGAATTTCCGGTGCCGCCGACGCCAGATAGACGCGTTTCGCGCCCGCTTCACGCGCCATCTCGATAATCTGCTCAGAGGTGGTGCCGCGCACAATCGAGTCATCCACCAATAGCACGTTTTTATCGCGGAACTCAGCGCGGTTGGCGTTGAGCTTACGGCGCACCGCACTGCGGCGCAGCTGCTGGCCCGGCATAATAAAGGTACGGCCCACGTAGCGGTTTTTCACAAAACCCTGGCGGTACGGCTTATCAAGAATACGGGCGATCTCCAGCGCGGTATCGGTCGAGGTTTCCGGAATCGGGATCACCACGTCAATATCGAGATCTTCCCACTCGCGGGCAATTTTCTCGCCCAGCTTGGTGCCCATGCGCACGCGTGCGCTGTAGACGGAGATCTTGTCGAGGAACGAGTCCGGACGCGCAAAGTAAACGTACTCGAACAGGCACGGATTGCTTTTCGGGTTCTCTGCGCACTGGCGCGTCGAGAGCTGCCCCTGCTCGGTGATGTACACCGCTTCGCCTGGCGCAACGTCACGAATAAATTCGAAGCCGAGCGTATCCAGCGCCACGCTCTCTGAGGCCACCATGTATTCGGTGCGGCCATCGGCCAGCTCACGCTTGCCCAGTACCAGCGGACGGATACCGTTAGGATCGCGGAACGCAACCATGCCGTGACCGATAATCATCGCCACCACGGCGTAAGCACCGCGCACCTGCTGATGCACCGCCGCCACGGCAGCAAAAATGTTGTCAGCTTCCAGCGGATAGTGCTGAAAACGATCCAGCTCCTGAGCAAAGATGTTGAGCAGGATTTCGGAATCTGAGGTGGTATTCACATGACGGCGACCGACTTCGAACAGCTGCTTGCGCAGTTCATGGGCGTTGGTCAGGTTACCGTTGTGAGCCAGCGTGATGCCGTACGGCGAGTTCACGTAGAAGGGCTGCGCTTCAGAGGCGCTGGAGCTGCCGGCAGTCGGATAACGCACGTGGCCGATACCCATATTTCCCTGCAAACGCTGCATGTGGCGCGCTTCAAACACGTCGCTGACCAGGCCATTGGCCTTACGCAGACGGAAGCAGTTCAGCGCATCGATGGTACAAATGCCGGCGGCATCCTGCCCGCGGTGCTGCAGCACCGTTAACGCGTCATAGATCGACTGGTTTACTGGCATAAAACCGGTGATACCAACAATACCGCACATGTTGTCATTTCCTCATTAGCCGCACTCCCGGTGTTACCGGGGTAAAAAACTCGACGTGCTTTTCAGGTAATCGAAAAACCACCTGATGATGTAACTGAACTGGGGAATGAGTTGAGACTGTTGCCAGTCCGGACTTTTTGAAAAGCCGGTGAATGTATCAAGGAAGAAGAGAATGGCGGATACAATCAGCACGCCACGCAACGCCCCGAAACAGACCCCCAACACCCTGTCGGTTCCCGACAAGCCGGTTTTCTCAACCAGCGAGCCGATCACATAGTTCACGATGGCACCCACAATCAGGGTGGCAACGAATAACACCGCGATGGCGATGCCGTTGCGAACCAGTTCGTCGTCAAAACCTGTAAACCAGACTGCAAGGTAGGCGTAGTAATGACTGGCGACAAAAAACGCGCATCCCCAGGTAACAAGAGATAAGGCTTCCCGGACAAACCCGCGAATCAGGCTGACCAGAGCCGAAAAACCAACTACCGCAATAATGACGTAATCAATCCAGATCATGAACGCTTCCAGTACAGTGCATTTGCACCCCTGCATCCAGTTCGGGGCGCATTCTAACAGAAAAAGAAAACGTTTGCGTAGGGTTTTCCGGTTCTGTCCCGAGAAAAAGGGCGATGAAAAAAACTTTCCTCGCCCTTGTTGATGTCAGCCATTTAACCTGCTGATATTCCATAAATTTTCAGTAACGCTTCGCTAAAAAACACGCCAAAAGCCGCGCCTGTTTCTGCTATCGGCGCGGCTTATCAGTTGATCAGCGTGTGCTGTACGGCTTCACAACGCCGCCGAGGCCGGAGATGCCTTTCAGCTCGCCGAGTGCGCCCTGCAGTTTCGCTTTGGACGCATCCGGCCCCACGTAAATACGGGTGATCTGCCCCTGCACCGGCGTCGACGGCACGGTAAAGGCGCGATAGCCGGAGAGCCGCAGCTGCGCCACGATCTCATTCACTTTGGCGGCGTTCTTCAGCGCGCCGAGCTGTACCACATACGCCTGTCCTGCTGGCGCGGCCGGTTCGCTCTGCTTCGGCGTTTCCGCCGCTTTAGGTTGCTCTGTAGTTTTTGGCTGTTCTGTCGCTTTCGGTTGTTCTGCCGGCTTCGGTTTCGGCTGCTCCACCGGTTTAGGCTTCGGCTGCTCCACCGGCTTCGGCTTCACCTGCTCTGCCGGTTTCTGCTGCTGGTGCACCGGCGGCGGCGTCACGACGCTGGGCTGGCTGTTTTGCGCTGGCTGCGTGCTGCCGCTGGCGGCACTGCTCTGCGTTGCGCTGCTGGCGGGCGCCTGCTGCGCCGCGCTTGCCCCTTCCGGCGGCTGCGACGGCAGCGGCTGCGTCACCGGCGGCACCATTTCGCTGTCCTGCTGATCGTCAGGCTTTGGCACCAGCGGAATCGCCGCGAACTCCTCTTTATAATGCTTTTTCTTACCGTCCAGCAGACCCGGCAACACGATGACGCCAATCGCCACCAGAATCACCGTGCCCACTAAACGATTCTGAAACTTACTTGCCACTGCCGTTCTCCGCTGCCATCGATTGCATTACCTGCGCCACGGTGTGGAACGAGCCGCACACCAGAATCACATCGTCGGGCTGAGCCTGCTGCCGCGCCGCCTGCCACGCGGCTTCAACGCTCTGCCAGGCGCTGCCGCCCTGCAGATGCGCCATCAGCTCATCAGCGGACGCCCCGCGCGGGCCGTCGAGCGGCGCGCAGTACCAGCGGTTGACCTGCGGTGCCAGCGCAGCCAGCGTCCCGGCGATATCCTTGTCGTGCAACATGCCAACCACCGCATGCACCGTGCCGTGTGCCGGCAGCTCAGCGAGACGTGAAGCCAGATAATAAGCCGCATGCGGATTGTGTGCCACATCAAGGATCACGCGCGGCGCGGTGCTGACCGTCTGGAAACGTCCCGGCAGAATCGCCAGCGGCAGATGCTGACGAATCAGCGCCTCGCTCACCGTCAGGCCGGAAGCGCGCAGCGCCGCAATGGCGGTGGCCGCATTGGGGAGCGGCACCTGGGGCAGCGGCAGATCGCGCAGTTCACCCTGGGCATCCTGCAGCGTCCAGCTGTCGCCCTCGCGCTGCCACTGCCAGTCGCGGTTAATTTGTAACAGCTGCGCGCCCTTCTCCGCGGCCACCTGGGCAATGGTGTCGGGCATATCAGCCTCGCCGACCACCGCCGGTTTACCGCCGCGGAATACGCCGGCCTTCTCGCGGCCGATGCTGGCGCGATCAGGCCCCAGCCAGTCGGTGTGGTCCAGCGCAATGCTGGTGATCACCGCCACGTCGGCGTCGACAATGTTTGTCGCATCCAGCCGGCCGCCCAGCCCCACTTCCAGAATCACGACATCCAGCTGCGCTTCACGGAACAGATTGAGCGCGGACAGCGTGCCAAACTCAAAGTAGGTGAGCGAAATATCGCCGCGTCCGGCCTCAATGGCGGCAAAGCTGGCGCTGTGCCGGGCTTCATCCAGCTCAGCACCCTGCACGCGCACGCGTTCGGTGTAACGCACCAGATGCGGCGAGCTGTAGACGCCAACGCGATAGCCTGCGGCCATCAGCAGGGTTTCCAGCGTACGGCAGGTGGTGCCTTTGCCGTTGGTGCCGGCGACGGTGAAGACAAACGGAGCGGGTTTTAGCAGGTCGAGGCGTGCGGCGACGCGCTGAATACGGTCCAGGCCCAGATCGATAGCCTGAGAATGCAGATGCTCAAGATAATGAAGCCACGTGGCCAGAGGCGACGTGGCTTGCGGGAGGTGAAGAGTGTCCATGTGCCCTGTTAGCTCTTTACGATGTGGTGCATGAATAAAAAGGCGCATCACTCTGCACCTTTCGGTTGCCTGTCAGGCTTCGTTGCTCTCCGGCTCAGCCGCAGTCGGGCGATCACCATCCTGCAGCGGTGCCGGCAGGTTCATCATTTTCGCCAGCAGGCTGGCCAGCTTAAAGCGCATTTCCGGACGACGGATGATCATGTCGATCGCGCCTTTTTCGATCAGGAACTCACTGCGCTGGAAGCCCGGCGGCAGCTTTTCACGTACCGTCTGTTCAATCACGCGTGGGCCGGCAAAGCCGATCAGCGCTTTTGGCTCTGCGACGTTCAAATCGCCCAACATCGCGAAGCTGGCGGAGACGCCACCCATGGTCGGGTCAGTCAGTACCGAAATATACGGCAGACCGCGCTCCTGCATTTTTGCCAGCGCCGCACTGGTTTTCGCCATCTGCATCAGCGACTGCAGCGCTTCCTGCATACGCGCACCACCAGAGGCGGAGAAGCAGATCAGCGGGCAGTTGTCTTCCAGCGCCTGCTCAACCGCACGCACGAAACGGGCGCCGACCACCGAGCCCATTGAGCCGCCCATAAAGGAGAACTCAAACGCGGCAGCCACCACCGGCATACCGTGCAGCTGGCCTTTCATTACCACCAGCGCATCTTTCTCGCCGGTCTCTTTCTGTGCCGCAACCAGACGATCTTTGTACTTCTTCGAGTCGCGGAACTTGAGCAGGTCTTTCGGTTCCAGCTCGCTACCCAGCTCTGTCATCGAACCTTCATCCATCAGGCTATGCAGACGCTCGCGCGCGTGCATACGCATGTGGTGGTCGCACTTCGGGCAGACTTCAAGGTTGCGCTCCAGCTCGGCGCGGTACAGCACCTGACCACAGCTATCGCATTTGGTCCACACCCCTTCCGGGATGCTGGCTTTGCGCGAAGGCGTGGTAGTGCTTTTATTCAGTATGCGTTCAATCCAGCTCATTGATGACCTTTCTGTTTAATGCTGACCTGGTCCAGTCTTGTCGTTACTGCTGAAATCACCTTCAGCAGGCCGTAAATGTCGCTCATTAAACCACAACCCGTTCACGCTGTGGATAAAAATCTGGTAACAGGCTTACTGCGACTTGTGCTGACGCGCCTGGCGGCGGTGACGCCACACTTCAATCACGCCTGGCAGTACCGAGACAATGATGATGCCAACAATCAGCAACTTAAGGTTTTCCTGCACCACCGGCAGGTCACCAAACAGGTAACCGGCATAGGAGAATAGCAGCACCCACAGCAGCGCGCCTGTCACGTTAAAGAGCGCGAAGTGGCGATAAGACATGTGTCCCATTCCCGCCACAAAGGGGGCAAAGGTTCGCACGATTGGCACAAAGCGCGCAAGTATAATGGTTTTGCCGCCGTGGCGATCGTAAAACGCGTGGGTTTTGTCGAGGTAGCTGCGGCGGAAAATTTTCGAGTTCGGGTTACTGAACAGCTTCTCGCCAAACAGCCGGCCAATGGTGTAGTTAACCGCGTCGCCGAGAATGGCGGCAATCACCAGCAGCGTCACCATCAGGTGCACGTTGAGGTCGTTGCCCGGCAGCGCCGCCAGCGCACCGGCGACGAACAGCAGCGAATCACCCGGCAGGAACGGCGTAACCACCAGCCCGGTTTCACAGAACAGAATCAGGAACAAAATGGCGTAAATCCAGATGCCGTACTGCGCCACCAGCTCGGCCAGATGCACGTCAATGTGCAGAATGAAATCGACGATAAAGTGGATAAACTCCATAACAGCTAACTCCCTGACACTTTCCGATTAAAATGAATCCGCGAGGAACAACGGTCCCAGCGCAGGCTGAGGTAACGCAAACTGAGCAGGGTAATCCACCGCCACCAGATACAGCCCTTCGGCTTTCGCCGTTGCCGCCGCCAGCGTGCGATCTTTTGCCGCCAGCAGCGTGGCCATCCACGTTTCCGGCTGATTGCCGCAGCCAATCTCCAGCAGACTGCCGACGATATTGCGCACCATGTGATGCACAAAGGCGTTGGCTTTGATATCCACAATCACGTACGGCCCCAGGCGCGTGACGTTGAGATGCATCACGTTGCGCCACGGCGTGCGCGACTGGCACTGCACCGCACGGAACGAGGTAAAATCGTTCTCACCCAGTAAAGCCTGAGCGGCGCGGTGCATCTTTTCCGCATCCAGCGGATGGTAAAAATGGGTAATGCCGTTGCCGAGAATTGCCGGGCGCAGCCGCTGGTTGTAAATCACGTAGCGATAACGGCGCGCGGTGGCGCTGAAGCGCGCGTGAAAGGTTTCCGGCACCGCTTTCACCCAGCGCACCGCAATATCGTCCGGCAGGTTGGCGTTCACGCCCAGCGTCCAGGCGCTGTCGGCACGTGAGGAGGTGGTCTCAAAATGCACCACCTGGCCGGTGCCGTGCACGCCCGCGTCGGTGCGTCCGGCGCAGAACACGTTTACCGGGTGATTGGCCACTTTCGCCAGCGCTTTTTCCAGCTTTTCCTGCACGCTGCGTACTTCATTCTGGCGCTGCCAGCCGTAGTAACGGCTGCCGTCATATTCAATGCCAAGCGCCAACTTAAACGGGGTCGCGTCTTCCAGCATTAATACAGATACTCCTGCTGCACCAGCTTCTCTGCGGTTTTCACCGCCATCAGCGCGCCGCCGAAGCGGATGTTGTCGGCCACCGACCAGAACTGCAGCAGCTCCGGGATGCCGTAGTCGTTGCGCACGCTGCCGATGCTCAGGGCTTCACTGCCGGAGGCGTCGCTGACCGGCGTCGGGTAATCACCGTCGTCGCTCAGGCTGATATCGTCGGCGCGCGCCAGTTCGTCACGCGCTTCCTCCGCCGACAGCGGCCGCAGGTTTTCGATATAGACGATCTGCGCGTTGCCGTAGAACACCGGCGCCTGCACGCTGCTCACCGCAATCGGTAATCCTTCGTCCTGCAGCACTTTACGCACCTGATCGACCAGTCGGCGCTCGCTCGCCACGCTGCCGGCACTGTCCGCCTGCTGCGGCAGCAGGTTGAACGCCAGCTGGCGGCCAAAATAGTGCTCATCGGCCGGTACGCCGTTCAGCAGCCGCGCGCTCTCACCGGCCAGTCCATCAACTGCTGCTTTACCGTGGCTGGAGACCGACACCAGGTTGGTCACCTGCAGACGGCCTAAACCGGCGGTATCCACCAGCGGTTTGATGGCGCTTAACAGCTGGCTCACCAGCGCATCGGCCACGGTAATGATGTTGCGATTACGGTAATCCGCCAGCACCTGTGGATTGACATCCGGCACCACCAGCGGCACGTCCGGCTCCAGCGCGAACAGGTCGCTGCTGTCGATTACCAGGCAACCCTGGCTGGCGGCTTCTTCGGCATAACGCGCCGACGCCTCGCGACCGGCGGTAAAGAACGCCAGCTGCGCCTGCGACCAGTCAAATTCCGCCGCGTCCTGCACGCGCAGCGAGCGGCCGTCAAAACGCACGCTTTCACCGGCGCTGTTTTCACTCGCCAGCAGATACAACTCACCAACCGGGAACTGGCGTTCCGCCAGCAGTTCCAGTACAGCGTTCCCCACTGCGCCTGTCGCGCCCAGTAGCGCAATATTCCAGCCGTCAGACATGTTGGTTTACTCCAGACAATGACATAAAAAAGAGAGGCGATGACATGCATCGCCCATTAATTCAGAAAAATCAGAGATTAGTGATTCGCCTGCAGCGTGGCGCTGAAGCCAAGCTGATTGAGCAGTGCCGCGCTCTCCGCCTCATCACAGATCACCTGCAGCGAAGACCACTCGCGGCGCTCGACATACTGCTTGCGCAGGCGATCAAATTCGCCCGGCTGCGCGGCCACTTTGCGCAGCGGCGCATCGTCGCGGCGCACATCATACACCAGATGCACCAGGCGTTTCAGCGTCGGCTGATCGAGCTTGCCGTGCAGCGTAAGGGTGTCAAATTCGGGGCGCGGCAGCAGCGTGTCCAGCGCCACCTGCTGCGGCTGACCAATAAATTTGCTCCACGCCTCAAACACCTGAGTGGTGCCGCGCGCTTTCCCTTCAAGGGTATAACCGGCGATATGCGCGGTGGCGATATCGACCTTGTCCAGCAGATCGAGGTTGAGATCCGGCTCCGGTTCCCACACGTCCAGCACCACGCTGAGATCGTTACGCAACCGGAGCACCTCCAGCAGCGCGGCGTTATCCACCACCGGACCCCGGCAGGCATTGATCAGAATGGTGTTGGGGCGCAGCGCCATCAGCAGCGCGGCATCCGCCAGATGCCAGCTTTTGTAGCGGCCGTCTTTAAACAGCGGCGTGTGAAAGGTCAGGATATCGGCCTGGGCCACCAGCGCGTCGAGCGAGTGGAAATCTTCGTCATCGCCGCGATCGGCGCGCGGCGGATCGCACAGCAGGGTTTTTACTCCCCACGCGGCGAGGCGTTTAGCCAGCCGTCCGCCCACATTACCGACGCCGACGATGCCCACGGTGCGATCGCGCAGATCAAAGCCGTCGCGTTCGGCCAGCAGCAGCAGCGCGGAGAACACATATTCCACCACCGCAATCGCGTTACAGCCCGGCGCGGCCGAGAAGCCGATCCCGG
Organism: gamma proteobacterium symbiont of Axiagastus rosmarus; assembly: GCF_059730925.1. Taxonomy (NCBI): domain Bacteria; kingdom Pseudomonadati; phylum Pseudomonadota; class Gammaproteobacteria; species gamma proteobacterium symbiont of Axiagastus rosmarus. The sequence continues at coordinate 1,394,882 of NZ_AP035925.1, read as the reverse complement.
CCGCCGCCAGCGAGGCATCATCGACATGATCGGTGCCGGCAGTGGCGGTGCCGACAAACTTCACCGGCGTGCCGGCCAGCAGCGCGGCATCCACTTTGGTGACGGAGCGCACCATCAGCGCGCTGGCATCCTGCAGTTCGGCTGCCGGCAGCGGGCGGCCCGGCACCGCCACCACCTCTCCGGTGCGGCTGAACAGTTCACGGGCGTAGGGCATATTTTCATCGACGAGAATTTTCACGGCGGCGGTCCTGTCTGCTTGAAATAAACGGGGCATATCATGGCACAAAGCCGGGGATTAACCTAACCGACTGCGATAGCGATCCGGCGTGGTGCCAGCCTGCTGCTGAAACATCACGATCAGCGCGGAGGCGGAGCTGTAGCCCAGCTCGTGGGCGATGCCCTGCACGCTGCAGCCCTGCTCCAGCAGCGCGATTGCGCGCAGGAAACGTAAACGCTGGCGCCACTCGCTGAATGACATCTGCAACTGCTGCTGACAGCGCCGCGCCAGCGTACGCTCAGTGGTAAACACGCGCTTCGCCCATTGTGCCAGCGTGGTGTTATCACCCGGGTTCTCTTCCAGCGCGCGCAGAATCGGCGCGAGGAATTTATCGTCGGACATCGGCAGATAGCTGGTGTTCACCGGTGCAAGACGCAGCCGATCAATCAGCACTTCGCACAGCCGCCAGTCGGCGTCGCTCTGCGGCTGCTCCAGCGCGCGGCGGGCAAAATCATTCATGATGGCGTGCACGATGGCATCCACGCTCAGCAGGCAGGCTTTTTCCGGCATGCCGGCGCATAAATCAGCGGCAAGGTTGAAGGTGCGAAACTGCGCCTGACAGTGGTTGTAGCTGCTGTGGCGCTGGCCCGGCGGGATCCAGATCGGCATTTCGGCCGGCGTCAGCAGCCGCTCGCCTTCCACTTCCATCTCCAGCACGTGGCTGGTGACAAATATCGCCTGGCCCCAGTCGTGCTGATGCGGCAGGTATTCGGTTTTGGCGTTGGTTTGCTCATAGCGCATGAAAAAACGCAGCAGCGGCGCGTCGCGCGGTGGCTGATACTCAACCTGAAGATTCATTCTGTCCGGTCACTAACGAATTTTGTCCGATTTTAACTATCTGCTTTAAACCGGTCAAACGTAAGCTAGTCGCGATTTACATTTGGAGCCGTACTATGAACTTATTGTTACCGCTGGTGGCGGTGCTGATCTGGTCGATCAACACCATCGTCAGCAAGCTGTCTGCCGGCAGCATCGATCCTGCTGCCATCTCTTTTTACCGCTGGTTGCTGGCGCTGCTGGTGCTTACGCCCTTCTGCCTGCCTGGCGTATGGCGCCATCGTCACACCATCAAAACCCAGCTGTGGCGCTTACTGGTGCTGGGCCTGCTCGGCATGGTGCTGTACCAGAGCCTCGCCTATTATGCGGCACACAGCGTTTCGGCGGTGATGATGGGGATTCTCGGCGCCACCATTCCGCTGCTGACCATCCTGCTAAGCCTGGTGGTACTGCGCCTTGCACCGACGCGCGGTATTCTGATTGGCGGCCTGCTGTCGTTTGCCGGGCTGGTGTGGCTGGTGAGCGCCGGCAATCCGGCGCAGCTGCTCAGCCAGCGCCTCGGCAACGGCGAGCTGATGATGCTGGCGGCCTCAACCTCCTACGCGCTGTACGGCGTACTGACGAAGCGCTGGGCAATCCCGCTGCCGACGTGGCAAAGCCTGTACGTGCAAATCTTCTTCGGCGTGCTGTTGCTGCTGCCCGGCTTCTGGCACGCGCCGGAGGTGGCGCTGAACGCCGACAATATTCCGCTGGTGCTGTTCGCCGGGCTGTTTGCCTCGATTGTGGCGCCGTTCCTGTGGATCCTTGGCGTGCAGCGCCTCGGCGCCAGCACCACCAGTATTTTCATGAACTTCGTGCCGGTGTTTACCGCCATCATTGCCGTGCTGTTCCTGCACGAACAGTTGCATGCTTACCACTGGATTGGCGGCGGTCTGACGCTGGTCGGGGTGATTCTGGCGCAGCGGCTGAAAACTCCGCTGCGTAAAGCGCGCGTGATGGCTCCGCCGATCAGCGAAAGCTAACCGTCACCCGCAGTCCGCCCAGCTGCGGGCTGCGGTCCAGCTGCAGCTGCGCGCCGTGCCAGGCGCAGATATCCTGCACCAGCGCCAGTCCAATGCCCGCGCCGGGCTGGCTGTCGTGATCGAGCCGGCCAAACGGCTGCAGCGCCTGCCGCTGCTGATCCGCCGCGATGCCCGGCCCGCTGTCTTCAATTTCCAGCACCTTTTGCCGCAGCCGCGCGGTCACCGTGCCGCCGTGCGGCGTGTATTTGATGGCGTTATCCAGCAGGTTGGCGCACAGCTCGGCCAGCAGCAGCGCATCGCCCTGCACCTGGCTCGCCGCCTGCTCTTCAAAACCCAGATCGATCTGTTTACGCCGCGCCGCCGCATAGCCGCTGAAACAGGCCTGCTGCACGATGTCGCTGAGATTGACCTTACTGAAGGGCTTATCTTCGCCGTGGCGCGCCTTAATTTGCGCCAGCTGCAGCAGGCGATCGGTGAGCTGGACGGTGTCATCCAGCGTATGACGCATGCCCTGCAGGCTTTCACGCCACTGTTGCGGATCGTCGCTGCTGAGCGCGACGCCGACCTGGGTTTTCAGGATGGTGAGCGGCGTGCGCAACTGGTGAGACACATCGGCGCTAAAACGCTCCTGCCGCGCCAGCAGTCCGCGCAGCCGCTCCAGATGGCGGTTGAAGGCGATGATCAGCGGCTGCAGTTCTGACCACGGCAGCAGCGACGGCAGCGGTGTCAGTTCTCCCGGCGCGCGGCGCAGCATCATGCGCGATAGCCGGCGCAGCGGGCGCAGCACTTTACGCAGCAGCAGCCCGGCCAGCAGCAGCGTGATCAGCACCAGAAAACTCTGGCTGATCAGCGCGGTGCGCAGCAGACTGTCGGCAAAGGCGTGGCGTGAGTTAAGCGTTTCCGCCACCAGCACCAGCGCCATGCCCTGTACGCCTTCCTCGTTCACCGGCTGCCACAGCGCGGCCACGCGAATCGGCTGCTTGCGGTAGTGCGCATCGTAGAAGTGCACCAGCGCCGGATAGACATCGGACAGCGGCGCGTTGCCCGGCACCAGCGGTAAATCCGGGTAGCCGGACAGCGTGCGACCTTCGGGCGAAATCACCTGATAGAACAGCTGATCGTTCATGTTGCGCTCAAAGCTGTCCAGCACCACCCAGGGCACATCCACCTCCAGGCGTTGATGACGCACCACCAGCCGCTCGGCCACGGTGCGCGCCGAGGCCAGCAGCGAGCGATCGTAAGCCTGATTCGCCGCCTGCAGCGCGCTCTGATAATGGGTGTAGACCGACAATCCCCACAGCAGCAGCAGCGGCGCGCCCAGCCACGCCAGCAGTTCACCGCGCAGCGAGTGGATCAGTCGCACGGCTGGCACTCCAGGCTGTAACCGAGGCCGCGCAATGTGACGATCGCCACGTCGCTGCCCGCCAGCTTTTTACGCACCCGATGCACATACAGCTCAATGCTCTCCGGGCTGGCCTCATCCGCCAGCGTGAACGTTTGCTCGTACAGATGCTGGCGCGACACCGGCCTTCCCGGGCGCTGCATCAGCGTCGACAGCACGCTGGCCTCGCGCGGCGTCAGCGGCAGCGGCTTGTGATTCAGCAGGAAATAGCCTTCCGCATCGCGCTCCAGCTGGCCGAGGCTTTGCGTCTGCGTGGCCTGGCCCTGACTGCGGCGCAGCAGCGCGCGCAGCCGCGCGTCCAGCTCGTCCAGCTCAAACGGCTTGGTGAGGTAATCATCGGCGCCCGCATTCAGCCCCTGCACGCGCTGTTGCAGCGCGCTCTGTGCGGTCAGCAGCAGCACCGGCACGCGTTGTCCGCGCTTGCGCAGGCGCGCCAGCACCGCCAGGCCATCGAGCCGCGGCAGCGACACATCCAGTACCACCAGCGCATAATCCTCACTCTGCAACACATGATCCGCCGCCACGCCGTCGGCCACCCAGTCCACGGCGAAGCCTTTTTGCGTCAGCGCTTTCTGCAGCCAGTTGGCCAGCTCGACGGTATCTTCCACCAGTAAGAGACGCATATCACATCCTGTTAGTTTTGCCGATGGCTGAAAGGTAAATGAAAGGTTGCTGTTTTAACAATTCAGCAACCCCGAATGTTCGGTGGCAATCACACTCTGGAAGAAACAATGGAGCGACAGATGAAAAAAACAATGCGCACCGCCTTTGCCACAACCCTGCTGGCTTTTTCCCTCGCGGCGGCTCAGGCCGCAGCACCCGAGCGTACCGAATGTATCGCCCCGGCCAAACCCGGCGGCGGTTTTGATCTGACCTGTAAACTGATCCAGGTTTCCCTGCAGGAAACCGGGCAGATCACCACGCCGATGCGCGTCACCTACATGCCGGGCGGCGTCGGTGCCGTGGCATATAACGCCATCATTGCGCAGCGGCCCGCCGAAGCAGGCACGCTGGTGGCCTTCTCCGGCGGGTCGCTGCTGAACCTGTCACAGGGCAAGTTTGGTCGTTACTCAGTGGATGACGTGAAGTGGCTGGCGGCCATTGGTACGGACTACGGCATGGTCGCCGTGCGCGCTGACGCGCCGTGGAAAACGCTGGGCGAACTGCTGGAGGCGATGAAACAGGATCCGACTAAAGTGGTGGTCGGCGCTGGTGCCTCCATCGGCAGCCAGGACTGGATGAAAACCGCGCTGCTGGCACGGGAAGCCGGTATCGATCCGCGCAAAATGCGCTATGTGGCGTTTGAAGGCGGCGGCGAGCCGGTTACCGCGCTGCTCGGCAACCACATCCAGGTGGTATCAGGCGACATGAGTGAAATGGTGCCGCACCTGCAGGGCGGCAAGATGCGCGTACTGGCGGTAATGAGCGACAAACGCCTGCCGGGCGAACTGGCTGACATCCCGACCGCCAAAGAGCAAGGCTTTAACGTTGAGTGGCCGATTATTCGCGGCTATTACCTCGGCCCCAAAGTCAGCGATGCCGATTATCAGTGGTGGGAACAGACGTTTAAAAAACTGGTGACCACCAAAGAGTTTCAGCAGCAGCGCGATCTGCGCGGCCTGTTTGAGTTCAACCTGTTTGGTAGCGAGCTGGACGCCTACGTCAAGAAACAGGTGGCAGATTACCGTGAACAGGCGAAATCGTTCGGCCTGGCGAAATAACGGAGGCACAGATGAGCGATCGTATCTTTGCGGCGGTGTGGCTGGTGCTGTGCCTGGCCGGACTGTTTATCGGCTGGCAGATTCAAAGCGAGTACAGCTACGAGCCGGTTGGCCCGCGTCCTTTCCCGCTGCTGCTGCTCGGCCTGATGGCGATCTGCGCGGTGATGATGCTGCTGCGCAAGCCGGACGCCGTACAGTGGCCGGTGGCGGCAACGCTGAAAAAGCTGCTGGCGCTGTGCGTAATGCTGATGGTGTACGGCTGGCTGTTTGAGAAGCTGGGTTTTGCCCTGTGTACCACGCTGCTGACCTTCGGCATCGGCATGCTGTTTGGCGCACGCTGGTGGGCAGCCGTCCTCTCCGGTGTGGTAATGGGTGTGGCGCTGTTTTACGCCTTCGATCGTCTGCTGGATGTTACGCTGCCGGTCGGCAGCTGGTTCAGTTAACAGGAGTCAATTATGGATACCTGGTCTTTTCTGATGCAGGGTTTCGCCGTCGCCATGACGCCGGAAAACCTGATGATCGCCCTGATTGGCTGCTTTATCGGCACCATCGTCGGCCTGCTGCCGGGGCTTGGGCCGATTAACGGCGTCGCGATCCTGATGCCGCTGGCGTTTGCGCTGCACTTACCGGCGGAATCCGCGCTGATCCTGCTGGCAACGGTGTACATCGGCTGCGAATATGGCGGGCGCATCTCGTCGATTCTGCTCAACGTGCCGGGGGATGCCGGCGCGATCATGACCGCGCTGGATGGCTATCCGATGGCGCAGCAGGGCAAAGCCGGCGTGGCGCTGTCGATCTCGGCGGTCAGCTCATTCATCGGCTCAACCATCGCCATCATCGGCATCATTCTGTTTGCGCCAATCCTCGCCAACTGGTCGCTGGCGTTTGGTCCGGCAGAGTACTTCGCGCTGATGGTGTTCGCGATTGCCTGTCTCGGCAGCATGATGAGCCACAATCCGCTGAAGTCGTTTCTTGCTGCGCTGATTGGCCTCGGCATGGCGACGGTGGGCGTTGATGCCAACACCGGCGTCTATCGCTTTACCTTCGACAGCGTGCATCTCTCGGACGGCATTCAGTTTGTGGTGGTGGTCATCGGCCTGTTCTCGGTGAGCGAAATTCTGCTGATGCTGGAATCCACCAGCAGCGGCCAGAAAATGGTGCGCGCCAGCGGCCGCATGCTGTTCAACATGAAAGAAGCGGCGCAGGCTACCGGCGCAACGCTGCGCTCCTCGTTCATTGGCTTCTTTGTCGGCGTGCTGCCGGGTGCCGGCGCCACCATCGCCAGCGCCATTGCCTATATGAGTGAGAAGAAAATCAGCGGCAGCGATCAGTTTGGCAAGGGCGACATTCGCGGCGTGGCAGCGCCGGAAGCGGCGAACAACGCCTCAGCGTGCGGATCGTTTATCCCGATGCTGACGCTGGGCATTCCCGGCTCCGGCACCACGGCGGTGATGGTCGGCGCGCTGACGCTGTATAACATCACGCCCGGTCCGGCGATGTTTACCGAGCAGCCGGACATCGTCTGGGGGCTGATCGCCGCGCTGCTGATCGGTAACGTGATGCTGCTGATCATGAACATTCCGATGATCAACATCTTTGCACGCATGCTGACCATTCCGCTGTGGTTCCTGGTACCGGCAATTGCCGCGATTTCGGCGGTGGGCGTGTATGCGGTGCACAGCACTACGTTTGACCTGCTGCTGATGGTCGGGCTGGGCATTTTCGGCTATATCCTGCGTAAGATGGATTTCCCGATGTCGCCGCTGATTCTCGGCTTTGTGCTGGGCGAAATGCTGGAGCAGAACCTGCGCCGCGCGCTGTCAATCAGCAACGGCAACCTGCCAATTCTGTGGGAAAGCCTGATCTGTAAAGTGCTGCTGGTGCTGGCTGTCGCCGTGCTGGTGGTGCCGCCGCTGTGGAAGCGCTGGCGTCGCAAGCGCATGAAGCTGGCCGCCGCCGAATAAATCCGTGTCTTATTGTTTTTCTCCCTGCCGCCCCCGTGGATTTCCCGGGGGCTTTTGCTATCATGTGCCATCGTTTTTCCGGCGCACCCGGATCTGACTCGTTTTCAAGGATTCCGCCATGCAACCTCTCAGCGGTCCCGGTGTGCCCGCGGGCGATCGTTCCTCTGTTAACCCGGCTAACGGCACCGGCCGCCCCGGCGCGGCACTGGGCGACCAGCCGCTCTCCCCGGCCCAGCGCACCACGCTGGAACGCCTGATCGTCCGTATCATGTCACTCAGCACGCTGAAAGCGCCCGAACTGTGGGCTGGCATACGCCACGAAGTGGGCGTGAAAAATGATGCCGAACTGCAGTCGCGCCACTTTCCGGCGGCGGAGCAGCATCTTAACAGCCGTCTGACGCAGGTGCAGAACAGCCACGCCACGCGTCAGCTGTTGCAGCAGCTGCTGGAAAAGCTGCCGCAGGGCAACAATCGCCAGGCGGTGAGCGACTTTATCCGCCAGCAATTTAACCAGACGGTGTTAAGCGCGCTGAGCCAGGATCAGCTGCGTCAGGTGCTGACCATGCTGCAGAACGGCCAGATGGCCATCCCGCAGCCGCAGCAGACGCGCACCACCGATCGCACCCTGTTACCGGCCGAACAGCAGGCGCTTAACCAGCAGGTCACGCGCCTTGCCGCCGCGACCGGGGAATCGCCGGTAAAAGTGCTGGCCGACACGCTGAAACTGGTCAATCTGAAGAGCGGCGACCCGGTTCCGTCGCGCCACTTCCCGCTGCTGACGCAGTTTTTACAGGTGCGCCAGACGCTGAGCCAGCACAGTGCGCCGACGCTGCAGCTGCTGGAAAGCTCGCTCAAACAGCCGCTGAGCCACGACGAGCAGCGTATGCTGGAGGATTACAGCCTGCAGCGCTTCCAGGCCACGCCGCAGACGTTGCTGACACCGGCGCAGAGTCAGGATCTGCTGATGCTGCTGTTCAGCCGCCGCGCCGAGCGCAACAGCGAAACGCCGCTGGCCGACAGCGAGCTGCGTCCGCAGCCAATCTGGGCACCGTTTGTCGAAATTCTGCCGCGTCCACTGGCGCAGCGCCCGGCGCTGACGCTGGTGCTCGGCCTGGCGCTGTTCTTCTTTTTGCTCTGGCTGCTGCTGTAGTTAAGCCATCGCGCTCAGCAGCCGCACTCCGCCGCGGATGTCGCGGCGGGCCACTCGCCTGCCGCCGCGCCCCACGCCATCGGGTGGCCGTCGCGCTTCCAGAAATCCAGCCCGCCAATCAGCTCTTTAACCTGAAACCCCAGCTCAGCCAGCTTTAGCGCCGCTTTGGTCGAACCGTTGCAGCCAATGCCGTCGCAGTAAGTCACATAGACGCGGTGACGATCGAGCCGAGCGGTGCTGGCCGCATCCATCTCGCGATGCGGCAACGACAGCGCGCCGCAGATATGTCCGGCCTGATATGCGTCGCGGCTGCGGGCATCAATCACCACAATCTGCGTGACGCCCTGCGCCAAATCCGCCGCCAGATCCCAGGCATCGGTGTAATAGCTGAGTTTGTGCTGCAAATAAGCCACGCTGTGCTGCGGGCTGGCGGGCGGATAAAACAAAACGGCTGACATGGCATTCTCCTGTTGTGATGTCCCTGCAGTGTACGGCAAAGTGGTCTGCATCCTGATACCACTTTGACTGTAGCGATAAGACCATTATGCAGCACGCCTTTTTGCCACTGTTTCGCCATCAGACGCAGGGCGGTTTACGTCAGCGGCTGTGCGCCACGCTGCGCCAGGCCATTGTCAGCGGCCATTTGCGCTTCGGGCAGAAGCTGCCTTCGAGCCGCCAGCTGGCTGCCGATCTGGCGCTGTCACGCGTGACGGTTGAAGCCGCTTACAGCCAGCTGGAGAGCGAAGGCTACGTGCAGCGGCACAGCGGACGCGGCACCTTCGTCGCTATCGCCCTGCCGCCACCGGCGGAAAAGGCGACAGCGCAGCGCGCACCGCGCTTTTCGCAGCGCGGCACGCAGGTGCTGGCGACCGGTGGCTGCCAGGATCCCCCTTTTCCCCTTGCCTTTGCCGCCGGATCACCGGAACTGCGCGCGTTTCCGCACCGCCAGTGGCAGCGGCTGAGCCACAGCGTACAGCGCGCGCTGGGCAGTCAGGTGATGGGCTATGGCGATCCGCTCGGTTATGCGCCGCTGCGCCAGGCGGTGGCGGATTATCTGGCGCTGTCGCGCGGCGTGCGCTGTACGGCTGAGCAGGTCATCATGCTCACCAGTTCACAGCAGGCGCTGCAGCTGCTGGCGCTGATGTTTCTGGATGCAGAGGATGAAGTGTGGCTGGAGGAGCCGGGCTACCGTGGCGCGCGGAACGCCTTTCTCGCCGCCGGTGCCCGCTGCCGCGCCATGCCGCTGGACGATCAGGGCGCGCTACCACTCAGCGGCCGGGCGCAACTGGTGTATCTGACGCCCGGCCACCAGTATCCGACCGGCACACCGATGAGCCTCGCGCGGCGGCTGCAGTGGCTGGCGTGGGCACGTCAGCACGATAGCTGGCTGATCGAGGATGACTACGACAGTGAATTTCACTATGACGGTCGCCCGGCGCCGGCGCTGCAGGGCATGGAAGCCGATAGCCGGGTTATCAGCCTGGGGACCTTTTCCAAAACCCTGTTTCCGTCGCTGCGGCTGGCGTGGATGGTGGTGCCCGCAGCGTTGGTGACGGCGCTGGGTCGCGCGCGCAGCGTACTGGACGGCCACAGCGCCCTGCTGCCGCAGGCGATCACCGCCGAATTTATCCAGCAAGGCTATTTCGCCAGCCATCTGCGGCTGATGCGTCAACTCTATCATAGCCGGCGCGATCGGCTGCTGATGCAGCTGGAACAGCATCTGCAGCCGTGGCTGCGGCCGCTGCCGGCGACAGGCGGGTTGCAATTGACGGTTGAGTTATTACAGGGAGATGAGGCGCGGCTCACGCAGCAGGCGCAGGCCGACGGTCTGCTGCTGCCGCCGCTGTCACCCCTTTACGCCGGCGCATCGCGACAGCAGGGCTGGATACTCGGCTTTGCGGCGTTGACACCCGGCGAAATTGACCGCGCCTGCGCGAAGCTGGTAAGGCTGCTGGCAACCTGAATCCGTCAGCGACAAAAACAACAAAGGCCGGATTAACCGGCCTTTGAGCATTAGCGCAAGCGTTACGCCTGGTATTTACGCAGGGTCAGCGTGGCGTTGGTGCCACCGAAGCCGAAGCTGTTGGACATCACCGTGGTCAGCGCTTTTTCGGTTGGCTGCGTCACAATGTTCATGCCTTTCGCTGCGTCATCCAGCTGTTCCACGTTAATGCTTGGCGCGATGAAGCTGTGCTCCAGCATCAGCAGGGTGTAAATCGCTTCCTGCACGCCTGCCGCACCCAGCGAGTGACCGGTCATGGCTTTGGTCGCAGAGATGTATGGCGTGTTGTCGCCAAACACTTCGCGAATCGCGCCCAGCTCTTTCACGTCGCCGACTGGCGTTGACGTGCCGTGAGTGTTGAGGTAGTCGATTGGCGTATCCAGACCCTGCATCGCCATCTTCATGCAACGCACCGCGCCTTCGCCTGACGGTGCCACCATGTCAGCGCCGTCAGAGGTTGCGCCGTAGCCGACGATCTCAGCGTAGATGTGGGCACCACGCGCCAGCGCATGCTCCAGCTCTTCCACTACCACCATACCGCCGCCGCCGGCGATCACGAAACCGTCACGGCTGGCATCGTAAGTACGCGACGCTTTTTCCGGGGTTTCGTTGTATTTAGTCGAGAGCGCGCCCATGGCGTCGAACTCACAGGCCATTTCCCAGCTCAGCTCTTCGCCGCCGCCAGCAAATACCACATCCTGTTTGCCCAGCTGAATCTGCTCCACCGCGTTACCGATGCAGTGTGCTGACGTCGCGCACGCCGAGCTGATGGAGTAGTTAACGCCGTGGATTTTGAACGGCGTGGCCAGGCAGGCAGAGACGCCGGACGCCATCGCTTTGGTCACCACGTACGGGCCAACGCCTTTCAGGCCGCGCGGGCCACGCATTGCGTCGGCACCGAACACCTGATAACGCGGGGAACCGCCACCGGAACCGGCAATCAGACCGACACGCGGATTGTTCTGGTACTGCTCATCCGTCAGGCCGGAATCTTTGATTGCTTCTGCCATCGACAGATAGGCATAGATTGAGGCATCACTCATGAAACGCACGATTTTGCGATCGATGAGCCCGTTAGTGTCCAGTTTGACGTTACCCCATACATGGCTGCGCATGCCGGCATCTTTCATCTCTTCGGAGAAAGTGATTCCGGAACGGCCTTCACGCAGGGAAGCCAGCACTTCCTGCTGGTTATTACCAATACTGGAAACGATACCCAGGCCAGTAATCACTGCACGTTTCATTCAATAGTCCTCATTCCACTTCTTTTGGATTGACGTGCACTCTAGCTTACAGTTGTACGCCGAACAAGTCCGATCAGCCATTTCCTTTTGTAAATTTGCGTCATGTGACGCCACTCGCTAAAATCGCGCCACTGCCTGAAAAATGAGCCTTTCCCGTGAAGTTATCCCCGGTTGAACACGCGCAATTAAACTGGAACGATCAGGGTACACCTGTTTCCCGAGCGTTCGACGACGTCTATTTCTCCAACGACAACGGACTGGAGGAGACGCGCTATGTGTTCCTCGACGGTAACCATCTTCCGCAGCGATTTGCCACACATCCGCGCGATCTGTTCATCGTTGCCGAGAGCGGTTTTGGCACCGGACTCAACTTTCTTACCCTGTGGCAGGCATTCGATCGCTTCCGCGCCGCCCATCCGCAAGCCGGGTTGCGCCGCCTGCACTTTATCAGCTGCGAAAAATACCCGCTGACCCACGCCGATCTGGTGAGCGCGCACGCGCACTGGCCGGAACTGGCCCCGTGGGCCGGACAGTTACAGCAGCAGTGGCCGCTGGCCCTGCCCGGCTGTCAGCGCCTGCTGTTCAATGGCGGCGAGGTGACGCTGGATCTGTGGCTGGGTGATATTAACGCGCTGATTGATACTTTTGATGACAGCCTCAACGGTCAGGTTGACGCGTGGTTTTTAGATGGCTTTGCGCCGGCGAAAAACCCGGAGATGTGGACGCCTTCCCTGTTCGCCGCCATGGCGCGGCTGGCGCGTCCCGGCGGCACCTTCGCCACCTTTACCTCGGCGGGCTTTGTGCGGCGGGGCTTACAGCAGGCCGGATTCAGCGTGGCGAAGCGCAAAGGCTTCGGCCACAAGCGTGAAATGCTGACCGGCGTGCTGGACAGCGCGCCCGGGCCGCTGCCGGCTCAGCCGTGGTATGCGCGTCCGCAGGCCGACAGCCACGAGGTGGCGCTGATTGGCGGCGGCGTGGCCAGCGCGGTGCTGGCACTGGCGCTGCTGCGCCGTGGCTGGCAGGTTACGCTGTACTGCGCCGATGCCGCCCCGGCGCTCGGCGCATCGGGTAACCGTCAGGGCGCGCTCTATCCGTTGCTTAACCAGCACGATCCGGCGCTCGCCACTTTTTTCCCGGCGGCGTTCAGCTTTGCCCGTCGCCTGTATGATGCGCTGCCGGTGATGTTCGAACATCAGTGGAGCGGCGTGCTGCAGCTCGGCTGGGATGCCAAAAGCGCGGAGAAGATCGCGCAGATGCTGAGCATGGATCTGCCGCACGCGCTGGCGCACGGCGTCAGCCCGCAGCAGGCGCAGCAGCTGGCCGGCGTCGATCTCGACTGCGGCGGCATTTTTTATCCGCAAGGCGGCTGGCTGTCGCCGTCACAGCTCACCAGCAATCTGCTGGAGTATGCCCAGACTCAGGGGCTGCGCATGCACTGGCTGCATCGCGTGACGCAACTGGTCCGCCAGCAGGCAGGCTGGACGCTGCAGTTCGCCCAACAGCCTGCGGTAAGCCATCAGCAGGTAGTGCTGGCCAACGGCCATGCGCTGCAGGCGATCGGGCAAAGCCGCGATTTGCCGGTGTATGCGGTGGCCGGTCAGGTCAGCCATGTGCCGACCAACGCGGCGCTGAACCCGCTGCGCACCGTGCTGTGTTACGACGGCTATCTCACCCCGGTCAGCCCGAACTTTGCCACGCACTGCATCGGTGCCAGCTACCATCGCGGTGAAACGACAACCGCTTTCCGCGCCGACGATCAGCAGGAGAATCGTCAGCGGCTGATTAACTGTCTGCCGCAGGTCAGCTGGCCGACACAGGTTGACGTCAGCGCTGATGAAGCGCGCAGCGGCGTGCGCTGCGCCACGCGCGATCATCTGCCGATGAGCGGCAGCGTGCCGGATTACGCGGCGACGCTCAGTGAGTATGCGGATTTACCGGCGCAGCGCGCGCGCGGCGAGCAGATTGCGGAAGCGCCGGTGCATCCCGGCCTGTTCGTGCTTGGCGCACTAGGGTCGCGCGGACTGTGCAGCGCACCGCTGGCGGCAGAAGTGCTGGCGGCACAAATGAGCGGTGAGCCGCAGCCGCTGGACAGCAGCACGCTGGCGGCGCTGCATCCCAACCGTTACTGGGTGCGCAAATTGCTGAAAGGGAAAAAGGCAGGACGCTAAAGCGCGGGGCGAGCGATCGCCCCGGCCAGTCAGGCAGTGAGGCGCGCCTGGGTAAACAGGTTATCCCACATGCCCACCACCAGCGCCTGGTCGCGCGGCGACAGTTCACCGGCGGCGATGGCGTTTTGCAGGCTGTTGGTGACCTGAATCTGCAGCGCTTCCGGCGTGTGTTCGCCGCTCTGCTCAATTTCCGCTACTGCCAGCGTCAGATGGCCACGCAGATAACCGCTGGCAAACAGTTCGTCGTCGCTGGCGTGTTCGACCATATCGTCAATCAGCGCCAGAATGCGGGACTCGAATTCTACGATCATCTTCTCATCATCCTTCATTTATCGGAGTGCGGCTCACAGATCTTCCGGCCACGGAAACTGTGCCGCCGTCAGTGCAGGCGTACCATAATAGCTGGCTAACGCATCAATAAAGCGCGCCGGACGCGCCGGAATACCGTGCTGCAGATAATGCATTACCTGCGCATGCACCTTGCGCTGAAACGCGATGCGATCCGGTTCACAATCGCCGTCGAGATTGTCACAGCTGACGTTGAAGGGAAAGCCGGCTGCCACACAGAACAGCCACTCCAGCGCCTGCGGCTTAATCTCCACCGCTTCAAACTGGCCCTGCGTTTGCGCATCGCGCCCGTCCGGGCAGTACCAGTAACCAAAATCCACCAGCTTACGCCGCGCTTCACCGGCAATGCACCAGTGCGAAATTTCGTGCAGCGCGCTTGCGTAAAAGCCATGGGCAAACACCACGCGGTGCCACGGCGAGGTGTCATCCGCTGGAAGATAAATAGGTTCATCATCGCCTTTAATTAGACGCGTCTGAAAATCGTCAGCAAAGCAGCCGTCAAAAATCTCCACCAGCTGCTGATAATGGTGCTCTTTACTCATAATATTTTAATCTTTAAACAAACCGCCGCCATTGTCGCACTGGCGGCCGGTTTTGACGAGTGCAGATTACAGTGCGGCAAACCAGGCGAGAATGACACTGCCGTGGCTGTCCCACAACAGCTTAGCGCTCATCACGGCAGACACCGTCACCACCATCGGGCGAATCAGCTTCTGACCGCGGCTCAGCACCAGCCTGGCGCCGAGGCGTGCGCCAATAAACGCCCCCAGCAGCATAATCACGCCGGTGCCCCACACCACCTTGCCGCCGAACATAAAGAACAGCAGACTGGCGAAGTTGGAGGTGAAATTTAGGATTTTGGCGTGGGCGGTGGCTTTGGCCAGATTGAAGCCGCAAAGCGTGACGAAGGCCAGCGCATAGAACGAGCCGGCACCCGGGCCGAAGAAGCCATCGTAAAAGCCGACGCAGCCGCCGCCCACCAGCGCAAACGCCAGGCCATGCAGGCGCTGCTCGCGATCGGCCTCGCCAAGACGCGGCATCAGCAGGAACCACAGCCCGATGCTGATCAGCAGCAGCGGCAGTATCTGGCGCAGTATCTCAGCCTGAATATGCTGAATCAGCAGCGTTCCGCCAATCGCGCCGAGAAAGGTCATGGCGATATTCAGCCGCTGCTCGCGCAGTTTCACCGCGCCGCGCCGCACAAAATAGAGGCTGGCCGAGAAAGAACCGCCGACCGACTGCAGCTTGTTGGTCGCCAGCGCCTGCGCCGGCGAGAGACCGGCCGCCAGCAGCGACGGCACGGTCAGCAGACCGCCACCGCCGGCGATGGAATCAATAAAGGCCGCCAGCACGGCGACCAGAAACAGCACGCCAAGCACGATCGGACTCACAACAAACAGATCCATCTCAGGTTCCTACAGTAGATGCTTATCAAGTAACGCCTGGCAGGAAGGCGGCAACGGCGGCGGCGACTTCTTCACCGGCGGCGTAGTGCCCGGCTTCTTCGGCAGGAACCAGCTCTCCAGCTCTGCGCCGCAGCCATCGCCCGGCGGCGGTGGCGCCTGATCTTCACACTCCAGGCTGCCCGGCGGGCAGCGCAGGCGCACGTGCATGTGTGCCCGGTGGGCGAACCACGGCCGCACTTTGTGGAGCCACGCACGATCGCTACCGGCATCGGCACAAAGCTGCTTTTTAATCGCCGGATTGACGAAGATGCGCGTGACGTCGTCATCTTTCGCCGCCAGCTTGATCAGGCTGTCGATCTGCGGCTGCCAGTGACGCGCGATGACCTGGCGGTCGTCCGGCCCAACCAGATCGAGCGGCTGCGGCTTCAGCAGCTGCTGTGCCGTCCAGCGGCTCTGCGGCAGCTGCAGCCAGATATCCACGTCGAGACCGGTCTGATGGCTGGCGTGACCGCTGCTAAAACGTCCGCCGGCGGCCATGCCCATATCACCAATCAGCACCTGGCCCAGCTGCAGCTGGTGCGCCTGGGTGCTGAGGCGCTGGATAAAGGCGATCAGGTCCGGGTGGCCGTAATAGCGGCGCTGATCCTGACGCATCACCTGATAGTTAGGCGAGTTGAGCGGCAGCTGCTGCGCCCCGACGATACAGCCGTTGGCAAAGCTGCCGATGGACTGCGGGCTGCCGGCAATCGGTTGATGGATTTGCTGCCACGGCGTGGCAGCCAGGCTGGCCGCACTGCACAGCAGCGCGGCAAGGGAGAGAAGCAGGCGACGTATCATGCGGCTTACCAGCGCGGGACGCTGCTGTTGACGTCAGCGTTCTGCCCACGCTGGCGCAGCAGGTGATCCATCAGCACAATCGCCATCATCGCTTCCGCGATCGGCACCGCGCGGATGCCAACACAGGGATCGTGACGGCCTTTGGTAATCATCTCCACTTCCGCGCCGTCGCGGGTGATGGTGTTGCCCGGCACGGTGATGCTGGAAGTGGGCTTCATCGCTAGGTTGGCGCTGATGGTCTGGCCGCTGCTGATCCCGCCGAGAATGCCGCCGGCATGGTTGCTTTGAAAACCATTGCTGCGGATTTCATCACGGTGCTGACTGCCGCGCTGGTTGATTACCGCGAAACCATCACCGATCTCCACGCCTTTCACCGCGTTGATGCTCATCAGCGCGTGGGCCAGGTCGGCGTCAAGGCGATCGAACACCGGCTCACCGAGGCCCGGCGGCACGTTTTCGGCCATCACCGTGACTTTGGCACCGATGGAGTCGCCCTCTTTTTTCAGCGCGCGCATCAGTTCGTCCAGCGCATCGAGTTGGTCGGCATCGGGGCAGAAAAACGGGTTATCTTCCACGATACTCCAGTCTTTCAGTTCGCAGGCAATGTCGCCAATCTGCGCCAGATAGCCGCGCACCACGATGCCGTGCTTCATCTGCAGATACTTTTTAGCAATGGCACCGGCCGCCACGCGCATGGCGGTTTCGCGGGCCGAGGAGCGGCCGCCGCCGCGATAGTCGCGCAGGCCATATTTCTGTTCGTAGGTGTAATCCGCATGGCCGGGACGGAACAGATCTTTAATCGCGCTGTAATCCTGCGAACGCTGGTCGGTGTTTTCAATCAGCAGACCGATGGAGGTGCCGGTGGTGACGCCTTCAAACACGCCGGACAAAATCTTCACCTGATCCGGCTCGCGGCGCTGGGTGGTATAGCGCGAAGTGCCGGGACGACGACGATCGAGATCGTGCTGAATATCGGCTTCGGTCAGCGGGATGCCGGGCGGCACGCCATCAACAATGCAGCCAAGCGCAATACCGTGCGACTCGCCAAAGGTGGTAACGCGAAAAAGTTGTCCGATGCTGTTTCCGGCCATGGGGGTTCCTTGTTGCGATGTTGCGGGCGAGCGCTCGCCCCGATTTTTAGTCTTTATAGAATGAGAAGTGCGACTGCGCCGCGACGATTTGATCGCGCGTCAGCATGAACACGCCGTCACCGCCGTTATCAAACTCCAGCCAGGTAAAGGGCACATCCGGATACTGCTCCATCATGTGCACCATGCTGTTACCGACTTCGCAAATCAGCACGCCCTGCTCGCTGAGGTAGTCCGGCGCGCAGGCCAGGATGCGGCGCACCAGCTTCAGGCCGTCGCTGCCCGCGGCCAGGCCGAGTTCCGGCTCGTGGCGATATTCGTTCGGCAGGTCGTCCATGTCTTCGGCATCGACGTACGGTGGATTGGTGACGATCAGGTCATATTTAACCTGCGGCAGATTGCGGAACAGGTCGGCGCGAATCGGCGTGACGTGATGCAGCAGACCGTGCTCTTCGATATTCTGTTCAGCCACGGCCAGCGCGTCGGTGGAGATATCGACAGCATCCACTTCCGCTTCCGGGAAGGCGTACGCACAGGCGATGGCGATGCAGCCGCTGCCGGTGCACATGTCGAGAATATGGCGTGGCGTTTCGTAGATCAGGCCGGCAAAGCGGTTTTCGATCAGCTCGCCAATCGGTGAACGCGGCACCAGCACGCGCTCATCGACGTAGAATTCATGGCCGCAGAACCAGGCTTTATTGGTGAGGTAGGCCACCGGAATGCGCTCGTTAACGCGACGGATTACTCGTTCCACGATGCGGTGACGTTCGCTGGCGGTCAGGCGCGCGTGGCGCATGTCTTCCGGAATATCCAGCGGCAGCCAGAGCGTCGGCAGCACCAGTTGGACCGCTTCGTCCCAGGGATTGTCCGTGCCGTGGCCGTACCAGATGCCCGCCGCCGAAAAGCGGCTTACTGCCCAGCGCAGCATATCCTGAATGGTGTGCAGTTCGTTCACTGCCTCATCGACGAAAATCTTGTCCACGTAGCCCTCCGCAGGCCATAAAATCAATCGGCCGATAGTGTGCCATGAAGCCGGGCAGAATTCAGCGCAGCGAGGTGAAAAAGCTGACATTTGTTGACGCTTAGCGGTAAGGTAACGGCCAGACACCCGCCATTTCTGATGATTCACTAAGACATGAGTAAAAAGACGCCGCTAAGCCAGGACGACCAGGCGCTGTTCCGCCAGCTAATGAGCGGTACGCGCCAGCTGAAACAGGATACGATTGTGCACAAACCGGCAGTGAAAAGCCGTGAAGTGCCGCTGAAGCGGCTGCTGTCTGAGCAGGCCGATAACAGCCATTATTTCTCCGACGAGTTTCAGCCCCTGCTCTCCAGCGACGGGCCGACGCGCTATGTACGCGCCGACGTCAGCCATTACGAGCTGAAAAAATTACGGCGTGGCGATTACACGCCAGAGATTTTTCTCGATCTGCACGGGTTAACCCAGCTTCAGGCGAAACAGGAACTCGGCGCGCTGATTGCCGCCTGCCGCCGCGAGCATATTTTTTGTGCCAGCGTGATGACCGGCCACGGCAAGCACATTCTCAAGCAGCAAACCCCGCTCTGGCTGGCACAGCATCCGCACGTGATGGCGTTTCACCAGGCACCCAAACTGTTTGGCGGCGACGCCGCGCTGCTGGTATTGATTGAAGTCGAAGAGTGGCAGCCGCCGGAATTACCCTGACCGGCAAAGGGGCAGCGAGTGGGAAATAAAGTGATCTCTATTATTCCCCAAAATAATTCAGGTTGCAGCAAGGCGGCAAGGAAATGAATCCCCGGGAGCTTACATTAGTAAGTGACTGGGGTGAATTGACGCAGCCAACGCCGCTGCGGCCTGAAGTATGACGGGGAATCCCCGGGAGCTTACATCAGTAAGTGACTGGGGTGAATTGACGCAGCCAACGCCGCTGCGGCCTGAAGTATGACGGGGAATCCCCAGAAGCTTACATCAGTAAGTGACTGGGGTGAATTGACGCAGCCAACGCAGCTGCAGCCTGAAGTATGAAGGGGAATTACATGGCTTTGGCTAATTTGGCCGGACTCACCTGCCACGCCAGCTTGCCTTCGCAGGCGTCGGCATCGAACTCCACGCAGGCAATGGCGGAGGTGGCGAACATCGGTGGCGCTTCCTGCGGGCAGAGTTCAGATACCAGATAACCCACCAGCGGCAGATGCGAAATCACCAGCACTGCGTGCGCACCCTGCACCGCCAGCGCCTGTAAATGACAGGCGACCATGCCCGGATCGCCGCCTGGCGTCAGTTCTGGCAGCACTTCCTGCCCTTCCGGCAGTTTCAGCGCTTCACGTACCGTGGCGAGCGTTTGCCCGGCGCGCAGATAAGGGCTGACCAGCACCTTATCGATTCCCGGCGTCTGACCATTCAGCCAGCTCGCCATCTGACGTGATTCGTCGCAGCCACACAGGGTGAGAGGACGAACCGCATCACTCGCTGCTTCCAGAGCTGCGTCGCCGTGACGCATGATAAAAACTTGCATAAAGCACCGCTGTTGTTTGTCGATATCGCCGGGTACCACAGCACCAGACGCTTCATTCTGCGAATGAACGCTGTGTTTTACCCCAATGGCTTGAGTATAGTCAACCGGTTGTTTATTAAATAAGCACATCTCAGAATGGTGCCGCGCCAGGCACTGCGCGGCCCCGATTCTAACCCGCTGAATCCGTGCGGCTATTCATGAATGTGCAGAAGTGTAAAAATTCGTTTTCCCTTCTGACATTGCCACTAACGCGTCACAGGGCGTAAAACGCTCGCCGTATTGCTGCATTAATGTACGTAATGTATTGACGATCTCGCCCGCACCACGCTGGTCAATATAGCGGAACGGCCCGCCGAGAAACGGCGGAAACCCGATGCCAAACACTGCCGCGATGTCGCCGTCGCGGGCGCTGCGGATCACCGCTTCGTCGAGACAACGTACCGCCTCGTTAAGCATCAGCATCACACAGCGCGTGGCGATCTGCTGCTCGCTCTGTTTCGCCTGGGGTTTTAACTGCAGCAGGCGGTACAGACTGGCATCGGCCTGACGTTTGCGCGGCCAGCGCGTGCGCTGATAATCATAAAAACCTTTCTGGTTTTTGCGCCCTTTGCGATCGTCGGCCAGGATAGCGCTCACCGCCTGCGGCGCGCTGAAGCGTGAACCGTAGGCCTGTTCGAGAATCGGGCTGATTTTGCTGCCGACATCAATACCGACTTCATCCAGCAGCTGCAGCGGGCCGACCGGGAAACCAAATTTCACCAGTGCGCTATCAATGTGTTCAATGGGCTCGCCCTCCAGCAGACAGCGCATGGCTTCATTTATATAGGGCGCGAGAATGCGGTTAACATAAAAGCCGGGACGGTCAGCCACCACCACGGCGGTTTTGCCCTGACGACGCGCCAGATCCACCGTGGTGGCCAGCGTCTGTGCTGAAGTGCCGCTATGCGGAATCACCTCGACCAGCGGCATCTTGTCTACCGGACTGAAGAAGTGCAGGCCGATAACATTCTCCGGGCGCTGCGCGCCGGCGGCGATCTGCGCAATCGGCAGCGAGGAGGTGTTAGACGCAAAGATAGTGTGCGGCTGACAGTGTTCTTCAATCTCGGCCACCATTTGCTGCTTCAGCGCCAGATCCTCAAACACCGCTTCGATCACCAGATCGCGCTGGCGGAAGCCCTGATAATCGGTGCCGCCGCTGATGCGCGCCATCTGCTGCTGGCGTTCCGCCGGCTTGAGCTGGCGACGTTTTACCTTTTTGCTCAGCAAATCCCAGCTGTACTGCAGCGCGTGGTTAACGCCGTTAAGGTTGATATCGCGGATTCGCACCGGCAGACCGGCTTTCAGCGCGGTGACGCTGGCAATCCCGCCGCCCATCAGCCCGCCGCCCAGCACGCCAATCTGCTGCAGCGGGCGCGGCGGCGCATCCGCCATCGGCTCTTTCTTCAGGGCGGTGGAAGCAAAAAACAGGCTGCGCAGTGCGGCCGACTGCGCGGTCATCGCCAGCTCGCCAAACGCACGCGCTTCCGCGGCGTGACCGGCGGCGCTGCCCTGCTCCAGCCCGATGCGCACCACCTGCAAAATGCGGTCGGTGGCCGGATAGTTACCGTGGGTTTTACCATCGGTCTGGCGTTTGGCCAGCGTAAACAGCAGCGGACGCGCCAGCGGCCCCTGCAGCAGGCGATCGCGGCGCGACAGGCTGCGTGCGGCGTGCTTTCCTTTATGTACACGTGCCACGGCGGTTGCCAGCAGAATCGCCTGCGGTACGGCATCATCCACCAGGCCAAGCTTTAGCGCCTGCTTAGCGCGCAACTGTTTGCCGCTGAGGATCAGCGGCAGCGCCTGCTGCACACCTATCAGACGCGGCAACCGCTGGGTGCCGCCGGAACCGGGCAGCAGGCCGAGCTGCACCTCCGGCAGGCCGAGACGGGTTTTCTCATCCAGCGAGCAGATGCGCGCATCGCAGGCCAGCGCCAGCTCCAGCCCGCCGCCAAGACAGGCTCCGTGAATGGCGGCGACCACCGGGAACGGCAGCGCGGCGATCTCCGCCATCACTTCCTGTCCCTGCCGCGCCAGCGCTTCAGCCTGCTGCGCCGTTTCACAACTGGCGATCATGCTGATGTCCGCACCGGCGACGAAGTTGTCGCGTTTGCCTGAAATCAGCACGATGCCCGCCAGCTGCGCATCGCTGCGCGCCTCCGCCAGCACCGCGCGGATTTGCGGCACAAACTCCGCTTTCAGGGTGTTCATCTTTTCGCCCGGCACATCAATGGTGATCACCGCAACGTGATCCGGACGCATCTGTAAATGGAATGCAGATTCGCTCATTATTCGGCCTCCAGAACCATCGCGCTGCCTAATCCGCCAGCGGCACAGGCGGTCACCAGCCCTAAGCCGCCGCCGCGCCGCCGCAGCTCATGCAGCGTTTGCGTGATCATGCGCGCGCCGGTGGCGGCGAACGGATGACCGTAGGCGATGGAACCGCCCAGCACGTTGAAACGCGTCTCGTCGACTTCGCCCAGCGCGCGATCGCGCTTCAGCACCTCGCGCGCAAAGCGTTCATCGTTAAACAGCCTGAGGTTGGCCAGCGTCTGCGCGGCAAAGGCTTCATGCATGTCGATCAGCGTCAGATCGCCGAGGGTAATGCCGGCGCGATCCAGCGCCAGCGGTGATGCGTAAGCCGGTCCGAGCAACATGTCCTGCCAGACATCAATCGCGGCAAACGCATAGCTGCGCAGGTAACCGAGCGGTGTAATGCCCAGCTCACGCGCGCGCCCTTCACGCATCAGAATCAGCGCCGCCGCGCCATCGGTCAGCGGCGTGCTGTTGGCCGCGGTGACCGAGCCGTGGCGACGGTCAAACGCCGGACGCAGCTTTGCATAATCCGCCGCACTGGCGTTAAAGCGAATGTTGTTGTCCTGCTCAATCGGTGCTTTCCACGGCGGCACAAACGCCGGCATCACTTCCTGCGCCAGCACGCCGGATTGCCAGGCCTGTGCCGCACGCTGGTGCGAGCGCAGCGCCAGTGCGTCCTGCTGCTCACGCGTAATACCGTGCGTTTTGGCCATCTGCTCGGCGGTGTCGCCCATGCGTAAACCGGTGGAGTATTCCGCCACGGCCGGCGGCACCGGCAACAGATCGCGTGGGCGCAGGCGGCGTAAGATGTGTAATTTTTTGCTCAGGGTGCGGGCTTTGTTGAGGTCAACCAGCGCGCGCGCCAGCGTTTTGCTGACGCCAATCGGCAGCACCGAGGAGGAGTCAGCGCCACCGGCAATACCTGCATCAATGGTCCCGGCCATCAGGCTTTCCGCCACGTTGGCCACCGCCTGAAAGCTGGTGGCGCAGGCGCGGCTCACGCTGTAGGCATCGGTGTGCACGCTCAGTCCGCTGCTCAGCACGATTTCACGCGCGATATTGGGGGCTTCCGGCATCTGCACCACCTGGCCGAACACCAGCTGATCGATCACCTCCACCGGCAATTCGCTGCGCGCCATTAATTCGCTGACCACCATGCGCCCCAGCTCCAGCGCCGGAATGCCATGAAAGTCGCTTGCCTGGCGGGCAAACGGGGTGCGTAATCCGTGGGTAATGGCGATACGTTCGCCCTGACGCGTCAGCAGCGGCTGCGCTTTGCTCATTGCACTCACCTGTAATTTACGACCTGAGCATCATTGCCCAACAGGTCTGACCTGATCATCAGTGTTAACCAGGTGTTGCTAAGTCGCCAATAACAGAAGAAAAAAAGTGCGAGGAGTAACACGAAAAAGAGGCAACGCTGCCGAAAAAGCGGGTCGGCAGCGGCGGGATTAGCGTAAGCCGAGCTGGAAAATTAGCGTTTCGGCCTGGCAGGCAAAGGTGAAATCGACGTCCAGGCGCACGCCGTCTGCTTCGTCGGTAAAGCGCGAATGAATCTCACACGGATCGGACTCGACCTGACGCGCTTTGGCGCTCAGTTCGGCCAGCATTGCTTCAGCCGCCTGACGGTCAGCGAACACGCCTGACCAGCTGGCGCTGCAATCGGTATTGTCCATCACGGTGCCCACGTCAACGCAGCAGCAGGCTGCCGTTTCGTTCGCACTACAGTTTCTAATGGCATCAGTCATGTTTTTCTCCTGACGATAAATCAACACTATCGGATCATTTTCTGCTGCAAAGTGTACGCCGGATGCCACGTCGCGGCTATCTTCCGCCCGCTAAGTGACGAATATCACACTAAAATTTGATCCAAAACAAATTTGACTCGCTATGCTGGAGCAGAACCGCAAGGATTTTGTTAAGCAGATCTGATTTTATCGATCAAAGCAGAAATATTTTAAAAACAATATTGCAACAAATACACAGGTCGGACCTATACTCGTCGCACTGGTCTGATATGTGTCTGTATCGTCAGTCCCTACAATCCGCCGTCCTTTGTTACGCGACGTAACTACGTTTAATAATAATTTAGATGAGGTTGTGGTCATGAACCATAAGAACCTGTTTGCAAAGTCAGCTGTGGCAGCTGCAGTGGCGCTCGTCTCTTCTCACGTCTACGCCGCAGGCTTTCAACTTAACGAATTCTCAGCAATCGGCCTGGGCCGCGCCTATTCCGGTGAAGGCGCCATGGGT
This sequence comes from gamma proteobacterium symbiont of Axiagastus rosmarus, assembly GCF_059730925.1. Taxonomy (NCBI): domain Bacteria; kingdom Pseudomonadati; phylum Pseudomonadota; class Gammaproteobacteria; species gamma proteobacterium symbiont of Axiagastus rosmarus. The sequence continues at coordinate 1,370,376 of NZ_AP035925.1, read as the reverse complement.
GATACCGCCGCCTCTGCCAGCCGTAACCCAGCCACCATGGCCCTGATGGACCGCCCTTCTTTCTCCATCGGTGCCGTCTATATCGACCCGAAAGTGGATATCAGCGGTAACAGCCCGACCGGCAACAGCCTCAACGCCAGCAATATTGCGCCAAACCAGTGGATCCCGAACATCCATTATGTGCATCCGATTAACGATCAGTGGTGGATTGGCGCCTCGGCCACCTCGAACTACGGTCTGGCCACCGAATTTAATAACGGCTACACCGCGGGCGGCTTTGGTGGCAAAACCGATCTGATGACCGGCAACTTCAACCTCAGCACCGCTTATCGGTTAAATGATAACTTCAGCTTCGGCGTTGGCTTTGACGCGGTGTACGCCAAAGCGAAAATTGAGCGCTACGCCGGTGAAGCCGGTGCCCGCGCCGGTCTGCCGGCCGATACCCAGGTCGCGCACCTGAAAGGTGACGAATGGGGCTACGGCTGGAACGCCGGTATCCTGTATGAAGTGGATAAAAACAACCGCTTCGGCTTCACCTATCGTTCTAAAGTGAAGATCGACTTCGACGGCGATTACAAGAGCAATATCCCGCGCGCCTTCAACGGCACACCGCAGGCGATTGCGCTGGGTCTGCCGTATGGCACCAGCGGTGCCACCATTCCGGGTTCGCTGACGCTGAACCTGCCGGAAATGTGGGAAGTGTCCGGCTGGCATAAAGTGGCGCCACAGTGGGCGGTTCACTACAGCCTCGCTTATACCAGCTGGAGCCAGTTCCAGGAGCTGAAAGCCACCGGCAGCAACGGCCAGACGCTGTTCTATAAAGATGAAGGCTACCGTGATGCATATCGCATCGCGTTAGGTACCACTTATAACTACGACGATAACTGGACGTTCCGTACCGGTATCGCGTTTGATGACAGCCCGGTGCCGGCGGATAAACGCTCTATCTCGATTCCGGATCAGGATCGCCTGTGGCTGAGCGCCGGTGCGTCTTACGCCTTCACGCCGGATGCGTCGGTTGATGTCGGGGTTTCCTATATGCACGGTCAGCACGTGACGGTGAAAGAAGGTCCTTATACCTTTAATTCCGAAGGTAAGGCCTGGCTGTACGGCGCTAACTTTAACTACAAGTTCTGATAATCAGTGCAGCGGCCCATGCGGGTCGCCAGCTGAAAACAAAACGGCGACCTGTTGGTCGCCGTTGTCATTTATTGAGAGTCGATATCTTTTAAATCGTCCTGAATCGCGCTGGCGTTCGGGTTCTCCTCCGGCTTCAGCTTGCCGCCGCTGGCGAGGAAATCGTTACGCTGGAAATAGGCGTTGCGGATAAAGGCGTACGGATCCTGCTGCTGTCTGAGCAGGCCGTCGGAATCAAGCAGCTGCGCGCGCGTTTCCACCCCTTCCAGCGTCCATTTACCGATCGACATCGGCCAGGTAAGCCAGCTCAGCACCGGATAAAGCGTATCGACGTAGTCGCCGCCATCCTGACGCACGGTAAAGCTGCCGTAACCTGGCAGTACCACGTACGGACCGTAGCCAACGCCATAACGGCCCAGCGTGCTGCCAAAGTGGTGCGGCACTTCACGCGCCAGCTGGGGATTAGCTTTGCCGGCGACGTCGATGAAACCGCCGAGGCCGAGCACGGTATTCAGGAAGAAACGGGTAAAGTGAATGCCCGCCTGACGCGGCTCGCCGACCAGAATCGAGTTCACCATGCTGGCCGGTTCATCAAGGTTACCGAGGAAGTTGCTCAGCCCGGTACGGGCCGGCACCGGCACGTAATCACGCCAGGCAACCGCCACCGGGCGCACTACATAGGGATCCAGCACGTTGTAGTTGAAGTTAAACATCGTGCGGTTGAACCCTTCGAGCGGATCGCTGCGCTGCGCAGGCGTCGTCTCGTCGGCCGGTTTGGAACTGGCACATCCCACCAGCAGTAAACTGGCCAGCGCCAGGCCGGTCAGGCGATTATTCATTCTTCTCTCCCTGTGCAGATAAAAGGTGTATCGCTTCAGGGCTGCTGCTGATTGACCTCAACAGCCATCGGCTGGTGACCATCCCAGGGGGTGACCGCGCTTAAACCAAACCAGTCGCCGGACTGCGGATTAGCACTACCATCGCGCGAAATGCGCACCCTGACCTGCACCTGATGCTGCGCCGAAAGCAGGCGATCCGGCATCATGGCGTTGCTGTCATCCAGCGTAAGCGATAGCGGGAAGTGGCTGAGCGGTAAACGCTTTACAGCCACAGGCACCGGTGAAACACCGTCAGACACAGAAATATACAACACTCCGCCCGGCGGTAACATTTTTTCTGCCTCTGGCGTTAAGCTCACCGTCAATGCCAACTGGCTATTTTGCTGTCCCGCGTCGGTTTTCGCTTGTTCAATGCTGCGCTCTATCATGGTAATGCGTCGATCGCCGGCCGGCAGCAGCTTCAGCATCACCTGCCAAGCGCCAATCGCTTCGCCATACTGCTGCTGCTCAAAGGCATTGAACGCCAGCAGACTGAGGGTGCGCACGTTGCTGTGGTCGCGCTTCAGCAGGTCTTTCAGCAGCATATTGGCCTGGCGGTTATCCTGCGGATCGCTGGAGCGCGTCAGCACTTCGGCATAATCCTGCTGCAGTTCAAGGTTGTCCGGCGCCAGCTGCAAAGCGTGCTCAAAGGCCTGGCTGGCATCGGTGGCATTGTTCAGCACCATGCCGAGGCGGCCCAGCATCGCCCAGTCATTGAGGTTTTGCGGATCGTTTTGTAGCGAGGTGCGCAGGCCGAGCTGCAGACGCGCCAGCTCTTCCATGGTCAGCGGCTGCGCATTGGGATCCATCACCCGCGCGCGCAGCGCCGGGTACTCCTGCTGCACGCTCTGCCAGCCCGCCAGCTGGGCGAGGCCACCGGTTTTCAGATAAACGCCCACCGACACCAGCACCAGGACGATCACGCCCGGCAGCAGCACCCAGCGGCTGCTGTGATGCGCGCGGGCCGCCGCGTCGCCGGGCACGTCGGTCAGCAGCGTTTGCTGCAGTTCGCGCACCATCTCCGGACGTTCACTGACCACGCCCTCGGCTTCATCATGCTCCAGCTCGCGCAGACGCTGCTGATAAAAATCGGTATTGAGACGATCGCGATCGCCGCTGCTGGCCTGACGCTGCCGCCAGCCGGCACCGACAAACAGCGCCGTCGCCGCCGCCAGTAAAATAATCAGGGTAATCCAGAATCCAGTCATTACGGCTTCCCGTCACGCTTCAGAATCGCCGCAAGGCGCTGTTGTTCATCGTCATCCAGCTCGCTGCGCGCGTTGCCGCGTCGGCTGCGCAGAATAATAATCAGCCCGCCGAGCACCACAAACAGCGCCGGTCCGACCCAAAGAATCAGCGTCGACGGCGTCACCGGCGGTTCATAAGTGACGAAGTTGCCGTAACGCGCCACCATGTAATCAATGATCTGCTGGCGGCTCTGGCCCTGCTTCATCAGCTCATACACTTTCAGCCGCATGTCGGCGGCAATCATCGCGTTGGAGTCGGCAATACTGTTGTTCTGGCACTTCGGGCAGCGCAGCGATGCGGTGAGCTCGCGATACTGCTCCTCCTGCTGGACCGAATCGAACTGATAAGTATCGATCGCGGCCCACAGGCTGGTGCTCAGCAGCAGACCCGTGAGCAACATAAGCAGCTGTTTCATACGCCTGCCTCCTTGCTGTATTTCTGCCACAGCGGCTTCACCTCTTCATTCCATACCCGGTCGTTCATGTCGCCGGCGTGGCGGTAACGGATAATGCCGTGGCCATCAATCAGGAAAGTCTCCGGCGCGCCGTAGACGCCGAGATCCAGACCGAGCATGCCGTCGCCGTCATACAGGCTCAGCGCATACGGATTGCCGAGCGTGTTAAGCCAGGTGACGGCTTTGCTGCGGTCGTCTTTGTAGTTGAGGCCAACCACGCGAATGCCCTGCTCCGCCAGCGTGTTGAGATATTGATGCTCGGCGCGGCAGGTCGGGCACCAGGTGGCCCAGACGTTCAGCAGCAGCGGTTTGCCATCGGTCAGCACCTGCTGGTTATAGATTTTACCCGGCTGATCCAGCGCTTCGAGTTTAAACACCGGCACCGGTTTACCGATCAGCGCCGATTCGAGTCGCGTAGGATCGTCACCGCTGGCGTTGCGCGTCAGCTGCCACAGCAGCGCTGCCGCCAGCAGCAGAAACAGGACTAAAGGAATAAACAGGATCTTTTTATTCATGCCAGTTCCTCGCGCTGCGCTTTTTTGCGCGAGCGATAGCGCGGATCGAGCAGGCACAGCAGGCCGCCCACCGCCATAAACACGCCGCCGAACCAGATCCAGCGCACAAAGGGTTTGTAATAAATACGCACCGCCCAGGAACCGTCATCCAGCTCTTCGCCCAGCGCCGCGTAGAGATCGCGCGTGAAGCCGCCGCTGATCGCCGCTTCCGTCATCATGGTGCGCGCTGCGGTATAGAAGCGCTTCTCTGCATGCAGCACCGCTTCTGGCTTACCGTTGCGTGTGACATCGATAATCGCCACGCTACCGCTATAGTTAGGGCCCTGCAGATTGTGCACGTCGCGGAAAATAAAGTGATAGTTGTGGATATCCACGCTGTCGCCGGCCTTCATGCGCACGTCACGCTCAACGCTGTATTGGGTGCTGAAGGCAATGCCCACCACCGTCACCGCCACGCCAAGATGGCCCAGCACCATGCCCCAGTGGCTGCGCGACAGATGGCGCAATCCCGCCAGAAAACGATGCCGATGGGTAGCGCGTTCGTGCAGCTCCATCAGCGTCAGCAGGATCACCCAGATGGCCATCAGCAGGCCAATCACCGTCATCGCTTCAATGCGATCCTGCAACAGCCACGGCAGCACGATCGACAGGATCAGCGTCACCAGCAGACCCACGCCGAGCCGCTTCCACAGCTTTTGCGGCTCATCGCGGCGCCAGCGCACCAGCGGCCCGATGCCGAGCATCAGCGCGAACGGTGCCATCAGCCAGGTGAACATGGTATTGAAGAACGGCTCGCCAACCGAAATGCTGCCCAGCCCGAGCTGTTTATGCACCAGCGGCAGCAGCGTACCGAGCAGTACCACCAGCATTGCGGCAATCAGCAGCACGTTGTTGCCGAGCAGGAAGGATTCGCGCGACCATGCTTCGCTCTGCACGCGGCTGCGCACCTGGCCCCCTTTCAGAGCGTACAGCAGCAGCGAACTGCCGATGACAATCACCAGGAAGGCGAGGATAAACATCCCGCGCGCCGGATCCGAGGCGAACGAGTGCACCGATACCAGCACGCCGGAACGCACCAGGAAGGTGCCCAGCAGGCTTAATGAGAACGCGGTAATCGCCAGCAGCACCGTCCATGACTTAAAGCTGCCGCGTTTTTCTGTCACCGCCAATGAGTGCATCAGCGCAGTACCGGCCAGCCACGGCATAAAGGACGCGTTTTCGACCGGATCCCAGAACCACCAGCCGCCCCAGCCGAGTTCGTAATACGCCCACGCGGAACCGAGCACGATACCAATAGTCAGAAATACCCATGCCGCGGTGGTCCACGGACGTGACCAGCGCGCCCAGGCGGTATCCAGCCGGCCCGCCATCAGCGACGCGATGGCAAAGGCAAACGCCACCGAGAAGCCAACATAGCCCATATAGAGCAGCGGCGGATGGAAGATCAGCCCGATATCCTGCAGCATCGGGTTGAGGTCGCGCCCATCAATCGGAAAGTTCGGCAGCGTGCGGGTAAAAGGATTCGAGGTGAGGATGATGAACAACAGGAAGCCGAGGTTGATCATCCCCATCACCGCCAGCACGCGCGCCAGCGCATCCTGCGGCATGCCGCGGCTGAAAATCGCCACCGCTAATGTCCAGGTGCTGAGCAGCAGTACCCATAGCAGCAGCGATCCTTCATGCGCACCCCAGGTGGCGGCGATGCGGTAATACACCGGCAGCAGCGAATTGGAGTTGGTGGCAACGTAGCCGACGGTAAAATCGTTGACCACAAACGCGTGCACCAGCACGAGCAACGCGGCGGCGATGCACAGGAACATGCCCCAGGTGAGCGGACGCGCCAGCGCCATCAGTCGGCCATCCTGACGCGCTGCGCCCCACAGCGGATAAATACTCAATAACAGCGCTAAGCCCAGCGCCAGACACAGCAGAAAGCTACCAATTTCCGGCATCATGATTGCGTACCCGCCTGCTGATAGGCCGCTGCCGGTCCGTTATGATTCTTCTTCATTGCGTCCTGAATTTCCGGCGGCGTGTACTTCTCATCGTGCTTCGCCAGCACCTCTTTGGCGTTGACCAGATTCCCGTCCTCCAGCACGCCCTGCGCCACCACGCCCTGCCCTTCACGGAACAGATCCGGCAGAATGCCTTCGTAGCTGACGCTGACCACGCCGTTGGCATCATACAGTTTGAACGACACCGCCAGCGTTTTCGGATCGCGTTTGACGCTACCGGGCATCACCATGCCGCCGACGCGCAGGCGCTGACCGGCCTCTGGCTTCTGGTGATCCTCACCTTTGCCGTACAGAATTTCACTCGGGGTGTAGAACAGGTCGATGTTGGAACGCAGCGCGTACATCACCAGCGACGTGGCAAGGCCTAAGCCCACCAGCACCGCCACCACCACATACAGGCGGTTACGACGACGGATATTCACACGGACTCTCCTGCTGCTTCACTGGCAGCTTGTTTAGCTTTTGCCGCGCGGATGCGGCGCTCGCGGGACTGACGCTGGCGAATCTCTGCCAGCAGGCGGCGACGGAACAACACGGTGTGCAGCAACAGACCGATCAGCGGAATCAGCGTAAAACACACGGCCAGCCAGACGTAAAAGGCATAACCGCCCATGGCGAAAAACTCGCTCCACGATGAGAAGGCAGGCGTCATGCTTTGCGTCCTCCCTGCGCCACGTCAATCGCCCACGGGCGGTGACGCTCGGTAAACAGAATCAGGTTGCGCAGACGCATCAGGGTGAGCGCACCAAACACCAGCAGATAGCCGAGAATCGACCAGCGTAGCGGCGTGCGCATGCTGGGATCGATCGCCTGTTGCAGAACGCCCGACGAGCCCTGATGCAGCGTGTTCCACCACTGCACGGAGAAGTGAATAATCGGCAGGTTAACTACGCCGACCAGAATCAGGATGCCGGCCGCGCGTCCGGCGGTGCGGCGATCGTCGAAAGAGTGATAGAGCGCAATCACGCCCATATAGAGGAACAGCAGCACCAGTTCAGAAGTCAGACGCGCGTCCCAAATCCACCAGGTGCCCCACATCGGCTTGCCCCACGCCGAGCCGGTCACCAGTGCGATAAAGGTAAATACTGCCCCAACTGGCGCCATCGCCGCAGCCGCCAGATCGGCCATTTTCATCTGCCACACCAGGCCGATGAAGGCGGCGATGGCCATCGAGGCATAGACGCCCATCGACCACATCGCCGCCGGCACGTGAATGTACATGATGCGGAAGCTGTTGCCCTGCTGATAATCCGCCGGCGCAAAGCCGAATCCCCAAATCCAGCCGAGCAGCAGCGCGCCGACGCCCAGGATTGCGAACCAGGGAATCAAGCGACCGCATAGCTGGTAAAGCCGCTCAGGCTTTGCCCACTGGTGTAACCATTTCCACATTGACATTGCTCACACTAAATAAGAATTCGGATGGCGGCCTCTCTGCCGGAGGTCCGCCTTAATGCAGACTGATGCGCAGCGCGGCGGCGGTCGCAAACGGCGACAGCGTGGCGCTGACCGCCAGCATGGCGCCAAGAATCGCCAGATAACCGCCGATCGGTAACCCCTGACCGGCCGCATCAATCGCCGCGCTGGCAAAAATCAGTACCGGTATCGACAGCGGCAACACCAGTAAACTCAGTAATACGCCGCCGCGCCGCAGCCCGACGGTCAGGCCGGTGCCAATCGCACCGAGAAAACTCAGGGTTGGCGTGCCGATCAGCAGCGTCAGCGCCATTGCCCGCCAGCCAGCAAAATCCAGCGACAGCAGCAGCGCCGCCAGCGGCGAGAGTAAAATCAGCGGCAGCCCGGTAATCAGCCAGTGCGCAATCACTTTGCCCAGCACGGTGATCGGCAGCGGCGTCGGCAGCAACAGCAGCTGCTCCAGCGATCCATCAAGAAAGTCGTCGCGAAACAGCCGCTCCAGCGCCAGCAGCGATGCCAGCAGCGCGGCTACCCAGGCGACGCCAGGTGCGATGCGCGCCAGCTGCTGCGGCTCAGGGCCAATGCCTAACGGGAACAGCGTAATCACGATGAGAAAAAACCACAGCGGATTAACCACTTCCGCGCCGCTGCGAAAGGCAATCTTTAACTCACGCTGAATAACCCGGCCAAGCATCACGCCCACTCCGATTTAAGACGAATTTTGCGCACGCGCGCCTGGCTGTCCGGCAGGTCCTGATGGGTCGTCAGAATCACCACGCCACCGTTATCGGCATGATCGGCAAAGCGCGCCATTAATTTTTCCACGCCGTGTTTGTCGATGGCGGTCAGCGGCTCATCCAGAATCCACACCGGAGCCGGGCTGAGCCACAGTCGCGCCAGCGCCACGCGCCGCTGCTGCCCGGCGGAAAGCTGAGCCACCGGCACCTCTTCATAGCCCAGCAGATTGACCTGCTCCAGCGCGTCATACAGCGTGTCTTCACTGCGATCGCCGTGCCAGAAATGCAGATTCTCCCGCGGCGACAGCACCGATTTCACGCCCGGATGATGGCCGAGATACAGCAGGTTTTGCTGCCATATTTCGCGCTGCCGGCGAATCGACTGCTGCTGCCAGCGTACTTCGCCCTGCTCTGGCCGGCTTAACCCGGCCAGCAGTCGCAACAGTGAAGTTTTGCCTGCGCCGTTGGGCCCTTCGATTTGCACCACATCGCCCGCCTGCACCTGAAAACTCAGTCCGTGGAACAGGGTTCGCTCATCGCGAACGCAGGCGAGATTAATCACTTCGAGCATAGAAGGGAGATTCATAGCAATAAATGAGGCGGGAATAATACCACACTCAAACCAGGGGCCGAAGTCTGTGCGCAAGCTCCCCCTTCCCCCAAATGGGGTATTCATGCGCATCAGATCAAGAAAGCGCTCAAAAAACCACCTCTGCTAATCTCTTGTTACTCTTAATTTGAATCTTTGTAACATTTCGCCCTTGCTAAAAGCGTCTACGCTTATTACGCACTGGCATTATCACCGGGAGAAAAAATGAAGCCATCGCCATCAAATAACACGCATGACAATGACGTGGACAGTGAAGAAAAAGAACAGGGAACGGATATCGAAGTGGACGAAGACGCCCTGCCCTCGCGGGCTGCGGCGATCCATGAAGAGATTCGGCAGGACGGTGAAAAGGAGCTGGAACGCGACGGCATGGCGCTGCTGTGGTCAGCGATTGCCGCCGGCTTATCGATGGGTGCCTCGCTGATGGCGAAAGGCATTTTCCAGGTGCACCTCGCTGGCGTGCCCGGCGCTTATCTGCTGGAGAATCTCGGCTATACCTTTGGTTTTGTCATCGTGATTATGGCGCGCCAGCAGCTGTTTACCGAGAATACCGTCACCGCCGTACTGCCGGTGATGCATAAACCCACCGGCGGCAATTTTATGCTGCTACTGCGGCTGTGGAGCGTGGTGCTGATCGGCAATTTAATTGGTACCGCGCTGGGCGCGCTGGCGTTTAATCATATGCCGATTTTCGATGACGCCACGCGCCAGGCCTTCACTGCCATCAGCGAAAAAGTGATGGAGCACACGCCGGGCGAAATGTTTGCCAACGCAGTGATTTCAGGCTGGATCATCGCCACCATGGTGTGGATGTTTCCTTACGCTGGCGGCGCCAAAATTGTGGTGATTGTAATGATGACCTGGCTGGTGGCGCTGGGCGATCTGGCCCACATTGTGGTCGGATCGGTTGAAGTGCTGTATCTGGTGTTTGCCGGCACGCTGCCGTGGCAGGAGTTTTTGTGGCCGTTTGCACTGCCCACCCTGCTGGGCAACATCACCGGCGGTACGCTGATTTTTGCCCTGATCAGTCACGCGCAGATCCGTAACGACATGAGCGAAGCGGCCAAAGCCAAAGCGCGAGCCGAACAGAAGCGTAAAGAGAGGCAGGAAAAGCAGAAAGATCAGGAAAAAGCGTGATCGTCACCGCCTGATTGCTGACACTTTGAGCAAACAGGCGGCCCACGGTTAAAATCCCCTGCACGGTGCGCTATACTGCGCGCCGCACGTCTCCTTAGTTAAATGGATATAACGAGCCCCTCCTAAGGGCTAGTTGCAGGTTCGATTCCTGCAGGGGACACCATCTTTTATTTCATATCATCCTGCCGCGCCTAAAAAGCCCTACATATCAATAAGATAATCATTTTTCGTTACCATATTTTGCCTGCTAACGTCTAACCGAATCCTTACGCGGATATGTATAGTTTTGCGTAAAACCCGGTACGATCTTTTTTCTATACACATATGTTGACATCGATACCCAAACCCAGACTACGCGTACTAAAGCTATACCCCTTCAATAATGGCGCACGCTTATCACTGCTTATAGAACCCAATGACCTAAGGGGCTGGCGATTCAGAAATCGCTTATCAAGCGAACAGCCACTTGAATGATTGACCATCCTCTAAAAAAATTGAGAACAGTGTTGCGTTAGAGCAAGATCCGCCGCTGATGCGGTGGAGTTTTTAACTTTTCTGGTGTAACGGGCAGAGCTAAATATAATTTTGCGCCCGACATAGCCATCACATTAAACAGGCCCCATCAGAACTACTTTTTTCCTGACTCAGAAAGAGATTCCAGCCTTCGTTGAAGCGCTCAAGGGGTATCAGGGAAGCTCACTGACTAAATACGCTGCACAGCTATTTATGCTTACTGGTGTTCGCAGCGTTGAACTTAGTGAGGTTACGTGGTGTGAGTTCGATTTAGTTAACGATCTGTGGGAAATCCCGAAATGGAGAATGAATAAGCACAGCTCTCATTTGGTGCCGCTATCGTCTCAAGGAATTGAAATTTTTATTATAATGAAGGAAATATCAAGCAAATATCGATTTGTTTTTTCTGGCATGAACTCCGTTAGATAGCCAATGAGTGATGCCAGTATCAATAAGGTGAAAAAGAGGACTGAATATCATGGATGGCTTACGGAAAACAGCTTGCACCATATAGTGAGCACGATTTTGCTTGAGATGGCTTCGAAAGTAAGTGGATTAAGATGCTGCTTTTGCATATTGACAAAAGATTAATAAAATCAAATTACAATCATACGTTATCTTCAAACCATTGACAAGAAATGGTGCCATAGCATTCATAAAAATTCGGACTCAGCTATATTTCCTCGGTATCAAACTGAGCAAATGATGACCAGAAATAAACGTAGAATTAACTGAATCTACAATCTCTAAAACTTCGGCTTCAATCTCCAAATATGAATTCTTAGGACCTCGACTAACAATAACCCCTAAGACTTTGAAAGCTTCAATCATTTTCTGCTGATGAATCTTATAGACATAATCTCCAGGTGTTGAACTAATGTGATAATTTGCCTCATCTATTACTTTTTTCAATCCGTTTACTACATCGATATATGAAGAACAAAAAATCAAATCTCCATTTTTTGAATTAGGGAAAATTAAATTATACCAAACATAAACATCAACAGAAGATGAGGAAATTCTTTTTCTTTTTGCAACTTCAAGATTGACAAAATCTCTAAACATATTGATATGAGAAATGTGATTTGTAATGTTGCTATTACTTATACCTGTAATATAAGTCTTAAGAGCTAAGTATGCCCCACCAATCCCAGTAAAGAGAGTTACAATCCAACCCAATCCTTGAGCCAAGTTAATTGTCCCATCCATCTGCTTAGCCATGTATTTAATGCATTCACTCTTAAGACAAAAGGGAAGCTCATACATTTTCTTATCCATCATTGTTTGATAGAATGAACACCCTAAAAATATTACACTAACAGTGGCTGCAATGAGCAAAATAAACATCAGTTTTTTTAATGAGAAATTATTCAATTGGTTTCACCTTTGACAGTCTTTCCCTCAACTCTTTAGCGATTAGCTCAAAAGACTTAGCCCTGTTAATTATTGTAATCTGATAGCTAGCTAGGTTATACTTTCTTAAGTACCAGTCTTTATTATGGAAATTATTTTTGTGAGAGGTTTCTAAACTTGAGATTGCCTTTTTGCACGCAACAATATCTTTGTATGAAGGAAGCGGGTTTATAGCTTTAATTTTAGGTAAAAAAACATCAAACTTTTCATGCCCCATACGATTTAGTTTATATATCCTCCCCATACATCTATTATATTCTTTGCGATAGGCAATACTCGTTCTAGAGTTGTTTTTCTTGGATAGATCAATCAAATTATGCAATGAAGAACGTATTCTTTTAACTTCATCTGAAGGCAATCGTGGTTTTGAATGGTCTACTCTCAAACCATGAACTACCAATGGCTTAGTTGAGTTATGGAAAACACCACTCTTTTCGTTATTAAGAGGCAAATCCTTATCAGCCAAAAGATCTTCAATATGCTTTCTTATCTGACTAAAATCAAAATCGAAGACTTTTGATGAAACGGTTATATCATCTACAAGTCGTGTATAGACCAAACCTTTTCTTCTCGCTCTCCTTACAACATTCGTTTCTTTATCATGCAAACATAATGAGGCAATATAACTTGATGTAAGTGCGCCTTGAACAATAAAATCCCCATGAGTACACAAATCAACCAAAACTTCCAATGCAACACCGCGGAAATTAAAAAAAGAACTAAAAATATCCCTTACCAAGTCTTTATGAATATTATCAAAGAAATCTTTAATATCAATTTTAAGTATAGATTTTGCACCACAATGTAAAGAGGCACAGCTCACATAATCTCTTTTAACAGAATCACTAGTGTCATTATAACTTGGCACAGATCCAAATAAAAAATCGGGCCAAATTACGAGCTCTTTAAAAATGCGAGAATTTATCTTTCTTTGAACTTTCTTTATTTTATAATGAGGCTTATGGACAATTCTCTTAGAACCATCTGATTTTGGTATTAGTATTTTCTCGTAACGCTTATCTGATGGTATTTCTTTAATTTCTAAAAGTTCAGGTATAGAAATACCTAAAGTCTTTGATAAAGATTCAAGTGAAGAAATCCCCGCACGGCTTTTATTTTTTGGTAAGTCTGAACTCACATTAATTGTCCATGAATGAAATGAGCAAAATCACTTACGGTCTCCCCATAATCAAGGGTGTAGTTCAACAGAGATGCTTACATCAACATTCGTTAGCAGCAGCCTCTGTTTTCCTCGACCGTAAGTAATGCCGTCAGCTACGGCACCGCCGGGGATGGCGATGGTGTGGCGTCGGAACTTGTCTGGAGAAAATCCAAACGCTTTCACGAATGAAAGCAAAGCTAACAAATTTTGGGTGTTGATTGTCACATTCTAGGCGGAGCGCCTGAGCTTGTTTCTAAATTATCATCGCATTGATAAAAACACAATTATGAAATAACAAAAATGGCGCCACGCCGCGCTACTCTAGTTTCCTTATAAAGAAATTGTTTCAGTTTCACTTTTCTTCAAAGCACCATCTCCACAAGTGACAGTAGAGGTTTCACGGCCCAAGTTGAGAGTCAAGAAGCCGCTACGCGGTTCATACCCTTAGGTCATTCCCCCAGTCGATCCGCCACCCCAATGCTGTTTTTCATCTGCCACAAGGTGTAAATCTGCGATCGCAGGTGCTGTTCGAGCTGACGGATAAGCTGCTGCCGCTGGGGTGCACTGGCTGGTAGTGAGTGAATTTGCCGCAATTGTTCCTCAATGGGCTCAGCCTGCTGAAAACGGGTCATCATGCCAAATACCGAGGACTTCAGCTCACTCACCGTGATGTATTTTCCTTTTTGCTCATCCAGTCCATTCAGCCGCTCGCTCAACTGTGCCAGCTTCATCATCCCCTGATGCCAGGCCGCAAGGTTTTGCGCTGGCAACGTGCTGGCCTCAAGCTGATGCTGCCACCGCGCAGATAACGAACCCGTCTGTTCGGGCCACAGCGCCTGCGCCTGCTCCACCAGCTGCTGGCCATACGCAATATTCCAGTCGGGCGCGAGTTGTTCCAGACGAGATAACTGCTGCTGCGTGTCGGCGATCAAGGCTGATGGTAAGGACGTCCGCTGCCGCAGCACATCCCGTTGCTGTGACGTGAGTGTGGCGGGCACTGGAGCCAGCGATGCCGCGAGCTGAGCCTGCAGTGGATCGGGCCGGTGCAGATATTGCCAGCCGCCCATCGCGGCCATGCTGATTAGCAGCATGGTAAACATCCCGGCACTGAAAAATTGCCACTTATTACTACGGGACAGCGCCGCTGTCTGCACCTTTATCTTTGGCTGATGTTGCTGCTGCGCGACATACACCCATCTGGCGCTATGCGGAGTTTTCGTTTCATGCGGATGTGCGGATATCGCCCCGTTATCTAGCGTGGTGCCGGGCAAGATGTCGCTGGTCGTACCGTCACGGCTTTCCAGCCTGGCGGCACTCTTATGCATCAGAGCACGCAACGTATCAAGCTGGCTAAGATGTTTAAGCTCCAGCCGCTGTAACACGGTCCCCAGGCGGGTAAGCAGTTGTTCAGCACGATAAAGCTCACTCAGATCGCCATAATTCAGGGAAAGGGTGCGCATCTGCTGCTGCACGCGCTGGCTCAGGCTGGTGAGAATGTCCATGCGCGCGTGGATCGGATGCGGCCACAGCGCTCCCCACTGATGGCTCACCAGCGCTTCCAGTAGCGCCAGACCTTCATTCAATCCGACCAAACCAGCCAGCTGCATGCGGGCAAGCGTGTACCAGGCCGCAGTCTGCAACTCCACTCCGTTTTGTTCGAACAGAGAAAGGCAGCGTTGTTCAACGTAAAGCCAGTCTATATCCGGCCGTGCCGGATGGGTCAATTTGCTCAGCTCTTCACGCAGAGCAGCATAATCCGGCAGCTTACGCGGGTCGCTGCCGGTTTTAATCCGACGGGCATGCATGTCATTCATGACTTATTGTCCCTGTGAGGTATGTACAGCGTGGGAGGATAATTAATTATGCAGTTTGGTTTTTTGCCTGTTCTGAGCGATGAACGATGCAAATATTTCTTTACCGCCCCCCTTCCCGCCTTAATTAATATTGATTACCGGTGCAAATAGGTAAATTCGTATAGCCGGGTTGGCTGGCCATATAAAGCGGGGCGCAGGTTGGTTTTCGTGGTAGCAAATCGTTCTGATCCTGAGCCACTGGCTGTGGCTGTTTCTTTGATGTGGCGATCTTTTTGGTCTGCGTTTTTCCGCTGTTAAGCGGTGATTTTGCCTGCTGCGTGCTTTCTGACGAATCATACCTGGAGCAAATTTTCTTCGACTGACTCAGACTTCCGTCATTACAAACAAAACGTCCATCTGAGGTACAGTGTGCAATACCACCCTTTGCACCAGAACAGGGTTTTCTGCCTCTGGCCGCTTCAGCCTGCAGAGTCACTAATAAGCTAAAAACCAACAGGGGTATCAATTTTTTCATATTCAAATCCATGTGTTATTTATTATTCATCGATTATTCAGCCTTGTTTGTAATAATGCCGCTTAGATTTGCGCTTTACCATCAAGATATTGCTGCTGCCTGAGATGCCGCAACAGAACGCGCCCCTCCGGCATAAATTCAGTGCCGTACCGCACCAGACCGAATCCCTTCAGTTCCGCATCAATCGCGTAGCGCAATTCGCCGGGCTGCGCCTGCTCCAGCAGCACCACTCTGATGCTTTTCAGGCGCGGCTCATACCTGAGCAGAACAGCAGACAGGGTGCCAATCAGCTCATGGGCAGTACCCGGCATGCCCTGCAGGATTTTGGTCATATCGGGCAGACCATAGTCCGGCAGATGCGCCAGCGTGCCGGCGCGGCAGTTGAGGATGCGCTGCATATTGTCGAGTACGGACAAAATCACCTGATTTTGTTCGCTGACCTGATGCAGATCGAGGCCACCGGTGAAATTGCCGGTGAGCATTTCATACAGCGAAGGTGTGTTATGTCCCTGGGGCATCAGTCGTCCCTGAGCGGTTGTAGCGTCAAATGGTTGTTACCGGCTTCCAGAATGCGCGGCTTATCCGGGTCAAGGTCTTCACGCCCTATCACCAGCTTCCAGGTGTTGTTAACTCTATCCGGATGGCGGAACAGCCCTGCCACAGCGACAAACTGCGCACCTTCTTCCATTGGCATATCGAGGTTCGCATCACCGCCAGGTTTTACCACTACATCCCGGGTCGCCAGCAGATCGGCTTTCAGGATCGTGTCGCCATCCCTGAGTAGCTGCTGATAGACCGTTTTGTCAAAGGTTTTACGGTCTTTCAGCTGCCAGACCCGAATAACCACCGGCTCAGACAGCGAGTTACTTTCACGGGAATCGGTGTTCAGCGCCTCACGGGCGGTGAAATCCAGGTGCAGCACCTTAATCTTTTTGTAAAACACGGCGTTAAATGCCGATTTGGTGCCATCGGTGATACCCTGCGTCACCCCACACCCCGTCAGGCTGAACGCCAGTAGCGCAGGTAGCCAGCATGCGGATTTAATCAAACTTGTACGTAACACGTCGGTTTCCTTGTTGTGATGATGCAGGCTCCAGCCCGGCGTAATAACCCAGTTCCGTGGTAAAGGTCTGCGGAATATCCTCCGGGAGATCTTCATCTTGCGCGCCCAGTACGCCATTCATCCCCAGCCAGAATGGGCCTTCGCCGAGCGGCGGCGCAACCAGCAGGCGGGTTCGGGTGGTCAGGGTGATTTTTGCTTTAAAGCGCCAGCCGAGATACACCCGCAGCATCACCAGAAAGTCCTGATACAGCAGGCCGTCCGGTTTCCAGCCCTGTGATTCCTGCTCGTTATCGGTGGACAGAGCAATCAACAGCTGGCTGTTGGCATCCATCGCCTCTTCACCCAGCGGTGTGTTGCCATCCAGCAGAAAATCGTCATCGCCGTAAAAGCCCAGCGGCTGGCTGACTGCCACTGGTCGCAGGCAATACGGGCTCACCTGCACCGTCGTGTCGGGTGCCAGCAGGCTCACCAGGGCCTGTATTCCCTCCTGGGTTTTACCTGGCTGTTGCAGCACACCCAGCAGCGCCAGAAATCGGGATACCGGGGTGGCGATGTGCTCTGCGGTGCCCGGTATCCCCAGTCCCACCAGACCCAGCAGTGACTGCGAGATAGTGTCAGTACCGCCGGGCTCAAATGTGGCCGGGTAGGAGTATTTACGCCAGATACGGTAAAACTGCGTCAGGATACGGTGGCTGAAGATATCCAGAAAACCCTGCAGCGCTTCGTGACCTTCGCGACGCTGAGTGATGTCATCGAGATAGGCGGTCGGCAAAGGGGAATCAACTCCGTACATCCCCATAAAGGTCGTGCGGATGAGCGGTGGCTTGCTGTCATCCTCCTCGTCATATTCGACAGCCTTTATTTCGCTGGCCGGAAATCCCATCCCCGGATGTGGCGCAAACCGCACCGGGTCATCCGCCGGGTGGCTGGTCGAGCCCATCAGCGGCCTGCCAGGATCACGCTTCTCCAGCAGCTGGCATAAGCGGTAAAAGTTGATGCGGTGAAGGTCGGCTTCCAGCCGCGGGGTCAGCCGGGAATGCGGCGGTTGTGCTTCTCTTCCCATTCCAGGCGCTCTCCGGTCGGTTGCAGGATGATAATCAGGCGGTTGAACAGATAGATATCGGTATAAAGCGCAAAGAAACGGCTCAGCATCTCGCCGAACAGACAGATGTCGCCGCGCCCGGCAAAGCCGTGACTGTCCAGCGTCACCTCAATCTGCACACCGCGTACCAGATAGCCCTGTTCGAAACGCTCGGTTTCGCTGTGCTTCACGTCAATGATGGCTTCCAGCCGACGGCGGTTCATCTCACTATCGGTCCATTCGTACAGCGCCAGGGTGCCGCGCAGCACGTCAGCATTGTCCATCATCGACAGGAATCCGCTGCCGAGATGGCTCAGCACACGCCAGTGGAAACGGTCCTGCGCCGGTGGATAACAGGGTAGTGTCGGCGCACATAGGTTACGCACGGCGATACTGGCTGAGGTGGTTTTCATCACCGTATCAAGCACCGTGCTCTGCAGAGCTCGTCGTGGCAGCTGGCCGTTGGTGCCAGTGAGCGTCAGCGACAGGCTCTCGTCTTCCGGCACCGTGTGGTTATCAAACGCTTCACCGCCGAGGATAAGCCAGGTGTTATGCAGACCGGACGGACCGCGACGTACGCGCGTGTGGTAGTAATATTCGGGGGCCTGATGGCGCATCATGCCGCCTTTATGGCGAAAGCTCGAAAACGGCACATAGCTATGCTGGCTGGATGACATCACCGAATCCACCGCATAAATCTCGGTATGGCCATCCTGCACGCGCATCGGGCGCAGCATGTATTCGGTCTGCAGAGAATTGAGCGTCAGCGGGTCTGACTCCAGCGGGAACAGGTTAATCACCGGCACACAGTTCAGGCGCAGATGCTTTTCGGTAAAGCTGAAGTCATGTTCCCAGCGCTCCGCCAGCACCACGTCGATTTCGAACCAGGGGAGTGCAGCCGGAAAGACCACGGTCTCCAGTCCACGCAGGCCCGTGAACATGAATTTCTCGCGGAAGGTGAAATACTCCAGCAACAGCTGATAGCCGCTGAAACTGCTGCTGCCCTTCGGCCACAGGTCGTCGTTATCGCCAAAGCCCAGCGCGGTGAAATACCCGTTGAGCGGCCTTGTGTCGATGTCACCCGGCAGGCGCAGCCACAGGCGGGCGACATTCATGGTGAAGGCTTCATGCATGGCACAGGCCAGCGGCGCGTCGGCATTGAAATATAGCGGAATACAGCTCAGGTCGATGCGCGTCCAGTCAGCCAGGTCACTGCAGTGAAAACGCAGAGTCATAACCGAACGCCCGTCAGGATCAGTCGACAGACGGGCATGTTCCAGCCACAACGGCAGAAGAGTCGTCTCTTTGGTGGTGGTATACCGGCAGCGCGTGCCCTTCTCGCCGATCGGCCGCGAGTTCACCTCAAAACCTTTGACGATGCGCATCGGCTCTTTCATCTCGCGCCAGTCAGGGATGAACTCGACCACCGACATTGACGGAATGGTACGCAGGTAATGCGGCCACAGCAGGCTGACCAGCCCTTCGGTCAGTTCAGGCAGGTCGTCGTCGAGCTTTTCCCGCAGCCGGCCCATCAGGAAGGCAAAGCCCTCGAACAGTCGCTCCACGTACGGGTCGCGCGCTCCTGCTTTATCGAGATTGAGCATTGCCGCCTGCTCGGGGTGAGCACGGGCAAACTCTTCACCTGCTTCCAGCAGGTAGCGCATTTCAGCGTCGTAATAACGCAGGGTTAAGTCATCCATAAAAACCTGAATATGTGTGTTTTAAAGGTATGCCTGGCGTTTTAACCACAAAGCACTGCGCTGCTGGCCGGATCGAGCGCAATCAGACCCGCCAGAAGCTGGTCCATCTCTGGCTGTAACCGTAATTTATCGGTTTCACTGCGTGTGGCTTTCATGCGTAGCAGTCTGAGGCGGCGGGATTTCACTTCAAACAGCAATGCCGGTGTCCACTGCGTGAGGGTAATTGACTGTGCGGCACTGTCGAGCTCTCCCAGCAGATGCAGCGCCAGTTCATTTTTGCCCTTCTGCTCGGCTACACGGGCCATCAGCAGGCGCAGCAGCCATTTGTCTTTCGCGGAATCCGCACCCGGGCGCGTCTGGAGCCAGTGGAGTGTGGCATCCAGACCGTCGGTGTCCGCTTTCTCCAGCGCTTCCGGCTCGAGAGCCAGGATATCGTTATCTGTTTCACCGGCGGCACTGACCGGCTCATCCCGCCAGCCGGACATATCGTCCAGTACGTTCTGATTTATCCAGTTCAGCGTCACTTCATCGGCAAACGGCGTACCGTCATTAAAGGCCAGGGTTTCAAGCCCGGTAAGGCGACGCAGTAATCCTTTCAGGTCGGCGGCGATGATCCCGGCAAGCACCTCCTGCCCCGATTTCATCAGCGCCTGGTGGATATACCACTGCAAATCCAGCCAGAGGTGATTAGCGCCACGCGAAAAGGCGCTGTCTGCCTGCTCCAGTATTTCGCCCCAGCTCTGCTGCAGATACAGACGTTTGAGCATGGCACGCTGATCTGCGCGAGGCGGATCTATACGGGTTTTGCCTTGTGCATCCGGCGCAGGAATGCTGTGCAGCGTGTCATGACGCAGGCTTTTCATCAGCCGGTGTGCGGCAAGCCAGCCATCGGGTTGCTCACGCAGATATCCGGTCAGTGTACGGGCCTGGGCCAGCAAATCCTGACCGGAGGTGATGCGGCTCAGCACAGGCGCATCTGGCTCCGTCACAGGCGTGGAGATCTGTGACAGCGCCTTATTACCTGCATTCTGCGGTACCACGGCATCCACACCACCGGCCTTCATCAGGCGGGATTCCAGCGCACTGTGCAGGGCATTCAGCTCTGGCCGCGACGCTTCCGGCTCTGTGTCCAGACAGTCGCGCAACAGCAGCAGCGCACCGGCAGTGCGCAGTGCATCGTCGCGAATCACTTCCGGCCAGAGTGACAAGCTATCCAGAACACGGGAGCCTGCGAGCCACTCCAGCGCCGGTTTACGACTCCGCTCGCGCTGAGGATGAAGCTGCGTGCCATAGCGCTGTAGCAATCCCGCCAGCAGCTCAAGTCCTTCGGCAAAACCGGCTTCGCCGTCCTGGTGCAGGCGCGCCCAGCAATAATAAGTCGCAACGCGGATATCTTTGGCCGCAGTGGTCAGCAGTTTTTCGGCAAGCGTACAAATCAACCCGGTATCAATGCCGGAGAGCTTATTGACCTCTTCGCGGATACGCTGAAAATCATCATCATAGCCCGGGTCTTCACCGGTCGGACTGGTGCTACTTACCGGCGCAAACCAGGGCTGCCCGTTTTCCGTGCGTGCCTGCGCCTGCTGCCGCAGCTGAGTTTCGTCAGCCTGACAGGCGGTGACCAGATTCTGCAGTGTGCTCATTCTTCGACCTCCTCCATGTCACTGTTTGCGGTGTCAGCCATCAGCGCCTGCGCGGTGGCTGCGCTGTCGACACTGAATATCTGATCCGGCAGCGTGAAGCCACGCAGATCCAGCAACGCCAGCGGACCTTTCCCGAGTTGTGAGCGCAGCACCCACTGCAAAGTGCGACCGTCCGGGGCAGTAAAGCTCATCATCCACTGGCTGCGGTCAAGCTGCTGGCGTCTGCCCTGGTCCAGCCAGCGAATAAAGCCCCAGGTTCCGCTGTAATCCCCGAACAGGCGCGCACCAGCGTTGACTGAGGTCCAGGTCAGCATCGTCCCCGGCTTGTAAGTGTCACCCGGCCAGCGGAAGCTCTGCCAGTCGGCCATCTGGTTGAAGTAGTGCAGCTTTTGTCCATCAATAATCAACTGGGTTTCCACTACCTGCGGTACAGGACGCGCCTGCAGCTCAAAGCTGATGCCCTGGCTGCCATCGGTGAACAGAATGTCTGACAGTTGGCTCAGCTGATTAATCGCCCGCAGCAAGGCCGGGTTAAAGCTCAGCCCCTGGCTGTTGACCTTATCCGGCACCCACTGGCTGCCCTCTTTGTGCAGCACTCCGTTGAGCTCTGTGGTCAGGAAGCGCTCGATACGCCCGCTGTCCTTACGCACAAATTCAGCCAGCATGGGTAAAGAGGCATCACTTTTGCTGGCGGCAAACGGGAAACGTCCGTCAAAGGCAGTTTGCCAGTTGGCGACAATCGAGCGGCTCCATTTATCATTCAGGCTCGCCGCCGACGGCTGAAGCACGGTCTCCCAGGCCTGAGTCAGAGGCTGCACAAACATCGTGCTGCCAAAACCACTCCACTCTTCGCCCAGACTTGCTGAAATCAGACTGCCGTACTGCTGGGTGTCGGTCAGATCCACACTTTTGCCCTGGAACACGGTCTGCGCCAGAGTCTGCATCATCGCCTGCGGATCAGAGGCGCTGGCTACCTGCTGCAGGCGCAGACGCACGCGGGTGATGCGGGTCAGATACGTCTGCAGACTCAGTGACGTGTCCGCCGACATAACGTTGCTGCCTTTGTTTTTACCTAAAAGCTGAAGCAGTGGGCCAAAGGTGTCATCCAGCGGGCCCTGCGGCCCTGATGCAGACTGGTCAATCGCTGGCTTGTCCTGTCCACTTACGAGATCTTTAGCCGATTTGATAATGGAATCCGACAGACTTTCGCTGTGCTGGCCGGTCTGCCCCTGCCAGGCAATGGTATTCATCAGGGCAATCAGTGGCGACTGGCGGACATCGCTCATCAGCGTCAGCTGATCGGTAACGTCTGCGATGTTGTTCGCAGGATTAAGTCGCAGACTGTTAAGGAAGCTCAGCCAGCTACCGGCAAAGTCGGTGAAGTAACGTTGCGTCAGACGTGCTTGCAGGGCCTCCGGCGACAGGTCTGAAGAGACCGCTTTCCGGCTGTCACTCAGCACCCAGTCAATTTCATCCCGGCGGGAGTTGGCGGCCTTTTCGATAGCCTGCTGAATACCGCCCTCCCACGCCTGACGGGTGAACATGCCCGGTACCACTTCATCAGTGGTGAACAGGCGGCGGGCATCAGTACCGCTGGTCATGTCTTCCAGCGACACATCGGCAAAGTTACGCCGCACCGATGTGAGCATGTTTTCATACAGCGTGCTTTCGGCGTTGCGCCGGCCAATCTGTTGCAACAAAACCTGGCGGCTCTGGCTCACCAGCTGCGCATCCGGGGTGATTTTCCACTGTGGTTGCCCGGGCAGTTCGTTGATGTAGAAAGCCCACAAATCCGGCGCCAGGCTTTGCCACAGGCCGGTTGAAATGCCCTTTCGCGTCGGCTGCACGGCTTTCATGGTCTGGGCGTAATACGCGCCGTCGGCTTTATCCGGACGCGCCATCATCAGCCAGGCCTTCAGCTGGTCATAGCCCAGCGTCGCCAGCTGAGCGCGCCGATCGCTGTTCGGTTCGGAATTCACCAGCGCATTGAGTTTTTTAGTCAGCGCAGCACTGGCCGGATTGCGGATCAGGCGATTGTTCGCCACGCCATACCAGGGCAGCAATGCCTCGAGCAGTTGCGGGTTATGGTCCAGGCCAAAACGCTGATACCAGGGTGCGCCTTCCTGAATACGATGCTGCAGGCGACCGGCATGATTACGCAGCGTATGCAGCGCCGTCAGCTGCTCATCCGATACCGCAGGATGCTCCACCAGGGCATGGGCCTGCTCAGCAACAGAAACGATCTGTTGACGGTTGACCGCGAACGACAGCAGCGTTCCCGCGCCCCAGATACCCATGATGGCCATCAGCGTCCAGGCAAGCGTCTGTTCCCACGCCATACCGACTCGGCGGCCACGAACACGGGTACAGTCGTCCACGATACCCTGCCAGGTCACCGGCAAAGTCAGCGCATGGCGTTGTGATTCCGGGATAAATTTCTCAGCGTCGGCTGTTTCCTCTGTCGGATGAATTGAGTGACTGTCCGGCAGGCTGAACATCAGACCACGTAGCGGAACGCGCTGCTGGGAGGCTGTCAGCCATGGCACCAGTTGCTGAGCCCAGCGGGCGATACCGCCGTCTTTGAGGTGCTGACCCAGACGCAGCAGGAAGTCGTGGCCGTTGTTCTCAGCGACCTGGCTCACCCCCTGCGTCCGCAGAGTCGGCAGCATCCGTTCAAGCTGACAACAAATATCGTCAGGCTCAGCAAGCAGAGGAAAAGTAGCCCCTACCGTCTGTTCAGTGCGTTTTGCCTGCGACCAGGCGCTGTCGCACAGCTGCCACAAATAAACCGGGGCGGAATAGCGCAGCAGTTCGCTGATTTTTTCCAGGCCGCGTAAATCGTTGTCACTCATTTGCGGAGTCAGATTAAACGACTGTGGCATGACGCGGACAATCCCGTCCAGCGGGCGGCCGCGGCGCAGTTTACGCAGCGCGGTGTATTTTTCCTTATCGGGTTCAGCAGTCAGGCTGCCGCCATAAATCAAGACCGTGCGGTTGCCTTCCAGCCACTGGCGGGCTTGCAGATTGGGCACCAACTGAGCGATGGCGTTTTCATCGCCTGTGACTAACAGCAGGCGGACTTTACTTCGCCAGAAGAGGCTATAACGACGACGGAGATGGTTGCTGATGTCCGCCCTGAGCGGCAGACGGAGCGTTCTTTTCTTTTTGACCGGTCTGGAAGAAGCCTCTCCCATTACTTTTTCCCGAATCATTAAATGAAACGCGATAAACCCCAGCACCAGTACGCAGAGCGACACTCCCCAGACAACAAAACAGGCCGTCATGATTCGACGTATCACGTCCCATTCCGTGGAGAGATCTTCCCCCCAATACCACCACAGTAACCCACCTGCCAGCACAAGTAGCGTGACAGTAGCAACAAACAACACCGCCGTGGCAAACACCGAAAATTCAGCGGGTTTATTTTCCTTCACCATAAGGTTTAATAATTCCAAGAGCGAGAGTATGTAGAGGATCTTTGGCTATCCAGCCGCAGGGTTGTTGATAATTTTTTGCGTAAAGAGCCGCCAGAATCAGCACGATAAGCATTTCCATATCACCGGGGTTCCCCCAGTTGAGGTCCTGAACGTGATGGGTCACATTCCAGCCGCTTTGCGCCAGGGCGGGCAGCGCCGGCTGTGAGAACAGCATGCAAGTGTCAAGCGGCGTTTCGAGGTCGCTTTGCTGCTCCGCTCGTTCGCAGACTGCGGTTAAAACCTCTTTCCCGGCGATATCGTAAACTTCCCCCCGGGTGAGGCTGACCAGCCCTTTCTGCGCGACCAGACACAGTGCAGCGGACTCACCGGCAGGCTGCGCAGAATTAAACGAGGCAGCTATTGAATGACACCCGGCGACCAGAATGGCCTCTGTTTCAGGGAGCGTTTGAGCCGTTGCGGCAAGTGCAGACAACGTCTCTTCGCCTTGCCATGTCTCCGGTTTTTCAGGAAGCGCCACGTCCGGAAATGAAACCTGCATTTGGCTACAGAATGCACGCCAGGCATCCAGAGAACCCTGCCAGTAGCAGCGCCATAAGTGTGGCGGAGAGGAATCTGCGTGCTGCGTCCGCCATTGCAGCACCAGCATTTTTGCCAGCAAAGCCTCGCGTTCAGCCACCGTATCGACCAGCGTTCGACCGATACGCAGCGCTTTCCCGCTCGACTCATTTTTTATCTCAGGAACCCGATGCTCACGCTTTAGCAGCCGCAGCCAGTGTGGCGTATCGGTCCCGCCCGGGCCCAGCAGCACCATTTCACTGAGCGCGAAACGGTTCTGATGCCGCTGCCACCAGGCCTGCTGCTGCTGCTCAACCAGTTGTTGGTAATACCGGGCGTTATGGGCCGACGTCCGGTAATACAGCAAACGTATTAACCAGAGCACGCCCATCAGAATCACCGCGCCAGCCATTCCTTTTATCACCAGTCCGGCAGCGCTCCCGGCAGGATGAAGCAGCGCGCCGCCTCCTCCGCACAGCAACACCATCAGCGCCCCCGCTAATAGCCATCGCTTGCCGTCAGGGGCACGTGCCACCCGGTAGGGTGGATACTCCGGTAACGGCCTCACAGCTCAATGCCGCAATCGGGAAAAGAGCTCACCAGCGTGCAGCCACAGGCACAACGATGGCCATGCAGCGCCACCGGCTGTCCGTCCACTTCCGATAACGAACTGCCTTCGCTGATGACCGTGATGCCATGTTTATTGCACTTCACTGCATCGCCTTTACAGGCGATCCCTTTCCCGAAGCAAAGATAATGCCCGCCCAGCACTTTCCCACCGTACTCCCGCAGGGTATCGCCCTCGCGTATCACTGCTTTCATCCTTCATCCTTCCCTGAATCAGGCCGTTACGGTCGCCTTAAGATTTTCCGCCCAGCTGGACTCAATCATCGTTTTTGCCAGTGCCAGCCGCTGATCGCTGATGAGCTGCGTTTGCTGTGCCACCACTGTGCCTGGCTCCATCGTTGGCGCCTGCAGCTGTGCAGCGTTGGGCAGCATTGGCAGCGGTTTGCCGGAAAGCAGATCGATGGCCTGCGTTTCGAGGTAAACGGCTCCCACGGTACCGGCAAGCCCCGCCAGTTTGCCCTTCGCGCTTTTCTGTCTGATGATAACGGCCGCGCCTGCGGCAAGAGTCGCGACGCCCACCACCGCTCCAGCAATCATCAACGGCGTCATTGGCTTACTGCTGCAGCTGCCGAAATAGATCATCCGATAAAGGAAATAGCTGCCCCAGGGTTCGCGGGAGC
Organism: gamma proteobacterium symbiont of Axiagastus rosmarus; assembly: GCF_059730925.1. Taxonomy (NCBI): domain Bacteria; kingdom Pseudomonadati; phylum Pseudomonadota; class Gammaproteobacteria; species gamma proteobacterium symbiont of Axiagastus rosmarus. Next base: position 1,344,090 of record NZ_AP035925.1, on the reverse strand, counting down.
CGAAGGCGTTGTGCATAAACCACGCGCGGGAATCGTGGATCTGATCGTCAAACAGTGCCCGCACCAGCCCGCCTGGTTCAGTGGCGTTACTCGCTTCGCCGGCCGCCGGAAAAAGCACTTTTACACGATCGTCTCCGGCGGTTTTCATGCTAAGCCATTCGCCATACTCATTATCGTTGTTCAGCAGGAAGATGGCGTTACTCATTGAATCAACGGCTGTAAAAATCCAGTTACCAGTACCCGAGCGGGAGAGGCCGTGGTAATCCTCTCTGAACTCCTCTGCGGCCTGACGCAGCTGGGTTTGCCCCAGCGCGGCGTCGAAATCCTTTGGCCCCGGCGGGAGCATCAGGAAGCCATCTTCAGGTTTATGTTCGGCAATTATTTCCTTACGAGCATCGTCAACTTTTTTCTGTGCTTCTTTCCAGTCATCCTCAGCCTGCTTTCTGACCAGCGGATCGCTGTCTTTATCCAGCCCGTTCGCCGCCGAATCGACATAGAAGCGCTGGGTCTTGTAGGTTCCCCCGGCATAGCGGTTAATACGCCAGGCGGTGATCCAGCCCATCTGATCTTCAAGGGCTTTCTCCAGGCTGACCGGCGCGCGCGGCGGATCATATATTGCGGCTTGTTCGGGGAGAATCGGGACTGTGGACGAACTCAGACCGAGGGTAAGCTCGCGCCAGGCGTTGAAACGATTGACTAAAGCAGTATCAATATCGAATTCTAAGACTCTATCGGCATCCATTACCCTCCAGCGCTGAGTTTTAAGATCCTCAGGTAAACTATCCTCTGGAACTTTTAGAGGGGCACCTGATTCAAAAGCAGCGGCGTACATTTCATTTAAAGCAATTTGTGACAACAGCAAACTATCGCCATCACCATTGGCCTTTCCCTGATCTCCCGGTGGATATCCCCCGCCTAAATCCGAGTGCATTCCCGGATAAACCACCTCCTGGCTGTTCGCCGGATACGTACCATCCGGACGGCGGATCGAATCCAGCGGGAAACACAGCCGCTGCTCGTGGGAAGAGACCAGATGGACACACTTTTTAATCAAGCCGCCGTAGATCTTCTCTGCCGGCAGTTCCTGGGTCTCGTCTGCCCAGCCCATATGCCCTTCCGCCACCGGGGCGATATGCGCCACGCCCACCGAGGCCACCGTGTCCAGCAGGCCTAGGAACTCCACACTGAGCGGAATTTTCAGCTCGCCCACAGCCAGGCACTGCTCGGGTTTGTCTTTTCCCTCTTCAGGCTTTGGCAGCAGTTCACTAAGCCAGCGGACAAAAGCTCGTGCTGCCGCTGCCCCGCGCGAAAAGCCGTATACGTACAGCTTGATTCCCACCAGCTTTGGCTTTCCGGGCTCGACAGGTACCAGGGCCTTTTGCAGCTCTGGTGCCATATCTTTCAGCAGGCTCTGGAAGGTCTCAAAACGGTTAGCGCTGCCGCTCAGCCCAAAGGACGCCATAGAGGTGGCCATTTTATCCACCGCGCTCCAGCTCGCACTGTTCGACAGACTCTTCCTGGTTGTCGTCCGCTTCAGGGCATCGATAATCCGCAGCAGACCCCAGTTGATTCTGTCCTCTCCGTAGGTCGCTGTCGCCAGCCCCATCATGCTGAAATCCAGATCGTTCACCTCGGGAAAAGGCGTCCCGACGCCGGGGATATAATATTTGTAGTATTTGTCATCGCCGCTGCCGTCAGCATCCAGCAACTCCTCCCCTTTTGCTACCCCCCCGGCAGTCCCCTGCCCGATGGTGGCGCGAAACAGACGGGCTATATTGGTGGGATGCTTCGGGTCAGCAATATATAAGTCGTGATTGAGGTTATTGCCGGTGCCGTCAAAAAACAGGCTGATGTGTAAAGTTTTACAGCAGGGAGGCTCCACGCGCCGCCTGGCAGCCAGGCACAGCTTCTGCCGCCAGGCCAGTTCTTCGCTGTCCTGCAGCGCGCAGTTTGCACCAACCAGCGCAGCCTTGGTGGGTAGACGCCCCTGAGCCGGAAATGCTGGCGGGAACCACGCCAGATCGGTGATTATTTTGGACATACTTTTGGCTCCGGCATCTTAAGGGGCTCTTTGATCGGATGTTCCGGATGGCCATAGTTGGCGCAACTGGTCGTCACTCTCACCTCATCACAGGGCAGAAAATGCAGCGTTATCCCGCAGATTTCTTGTCCCGTATAGTCCGGAACCGGTACCACCGCGCTGTGCTGCTTATTCTGGGCCTGCATATCTTTTTTCCATTTTTTGAACTTCTCTCTATCTGCAAAGCCGGGAAAACCTTTTGAGCCGCCCACCCCCGTTTCCCAGTCGACTTTCACCGTCATACCCGGTCGCCATTTCGCCGGCACGCCATAGCAGCACCCCCCGCCGCCACCCTGATACGGACCAATAGCATCGATGCCAGACTGACCGTCGACGCTGAAATGGTTGATTGCCCATCTGGTGTGGTTAATTGCCTCTATGGTTCCGCCGCCCCCCCGGCTTTCCGCGTTCGCCGCAGGCTGACTACAGCCCGCCAGCAGCAGGGCACCCAGTACCACGAGATAATGTCGTATTTTCATTTTGCATTCCTTTGATGAAGAAACGGATGATGTCCGTCTTGCTCAGCCATGACTTTTCGGGATGGCATGGCTGAACATTACTGAAGAGGGATAAAGGCCAGATGGTGATTAAGGTTATTGCCGGTGCTGTCGAAAAACAGACTGATATGCCCAGTCCTGCCGCCAGGTAAGCTCGTAGCTGTCCTGCTGCGCGCAGTTTGCGCCAACCAGCGCAGCCCTGGTAGGTAAACGCCCCTGAGCCGGAAACGCCGGCGGGAACCATGCCAGATCGGTAATTATTTTGGACATACTTTTGGCTCCGGCATCTTAAGGGACTCTTTGATCGGATGTTCCGGATGGCCATAGTTGGCACAGCTGGTCGTCACTCTCACCTCATCACAGGGCAGAAAATGCACCGTTATCCCGCAGATTTCCTGCCCCGTATAGTTCGGAACCGGTACCACCGCTCTGTGCTGCTTATTCTGGGCTTTTATTTTTTTTGCCCAGGATAAAAATTTTTGTTCATCGGCATAACCCGGAAAATCCATTGAGTATCCAACTCCTGTTTCCCAGTCTATTTTGACCGTCATACCCGGCCGCCACTTCGCCGGCACGCCATAGCAGCAGCCGCCACCGCCGCCCTGGTACGGCCCGATAATGTCTATCCCCGACTGACCGTCGACGCTGAAATGGTTGATTGCCCATCTGGTGTGGTTAATTGCCTCTATGGTTCCGCCGCCCCCCCGGCTTTCCGCGTTCGCCGCAGGCTGACCGCAGCCCGCCAGCAGCAGGGCACCCAGTACCACGAGGTAATGTCGTATTTTCATTTTGCATTCCTTTGATGAAGAAACGGATGACGTCCGTCTTGCTCAGCCATGACTTTTCGGGATGGCATGGCTGAGCATTACTGAAGAGGAATAAAAACCAGATCGTGATTAAGGTTATTGCCGGTGCCGTCAAAAAATAGGCTGATGTGTAAAGTTTTACAGCAGGGAGGCTCCGCGCGACGTCTGGCGGCCAGGCACAGCTTCTGCCGCCAGGCCAGTTCATCGCTGTCCTGCAGCGCGCAGTTCGCGCCAACCAGCGCAGCCCTGGTGGGTAAACGCCCCTGAGCCGGAAACGCCGGCGGGAACCACGCCAGATCGGTGATTATTTTGGACATATTTTTGGCTCCGGCATCTTAAGGGGCTCTTTGATCGGATGTTCCGGGTTGCCATAGTTGGCACAACTGGTCGTTACTTTCACCTCATCACAGGGCAGAAAATGCACCGTGATCCCGCAGATTTCCTGTCCCGTGTAGTCCGGAACTGGTACCACCGCACTGTGCTGCTTATTCTGGGCCTTAATTTTATCTCGCCATTCTCTGTATTTTTTTGAATCAGCGAATCCTGGAAACCCTTTTGTTGATGCTTCGCCACTTTCCCAGTCCACCCTCACCGTCATACCCGGCCGCCACTTCGCCGGCACGCCATAGCAGCAGCCACCACCGCCGCCCTGGTACGGCCCGATAATGTCTATCCCCGACTTACCGTCGACGCTGAAATGGTTGATTGCCCATCTGGTGTGATTGATTGCCTCTATGGTTCCGCCGCCCCCCCGGCTTTCCGCGTTCGCCGCAGGCTGATTACAGCCCGCCAGCAGCAGGGCACCCAGTACCACCAGGTAATGTCGTATTTTCATTTTACATTCCTTGTATGGCAGCCTCTCCGGAAGGCGAACTGCCTCATGAACCCACTTTCAGACTTCTGCTGAGGACCGTCCGATCAGGTTCTTAATCACCCAATCCTCGCGCTCTTTATCCAGTATCATCCCTTTAGCAGTGGCTGAAAGCATGCCGACGAAACAAGCCGTAAACCGTTCAGCCTGCGAAGCAAATCCCGTATCGGGAACGTCCCGATAGCGAAGCATCAGCCTGGCATCGCAGATGCACATCAGGGCTTCAAACTGGCTATCGCTCAAAGCGATGTTTTGGCACTTCTCGTTGATGGCGGGCTGTGCTCCCTGCCCCATCAGCAACCCCGGCTTCTCGTCAGGATCCAGCCAGCTCCAGAACAGCGCCGGGCGCTGCAACTGAGCCTGCTGATCAGGTTCCAGAATATGAGAGAACAAATAAGGAAAAATACGGGCATCAAAGTATCTGAACAGTCCCGCCCGTCCTTCATGTGTCGCATCGGTGCAGGTTGTTAACCATTCCGCCAGTGTCGCGAAAGTCCAGGGAGAACAGAGCACCAGTAGTGGAGCAGTCTTTTGTACTTTCTGAGCCAGCTCAATCAACCACTGTTTCTGAAGCGGATCGTTCAAAGAGATCCTGATCAACAGCGGCGACTCTTCTGGCAGGGCATCTTCCGGCAAGCCCTGATAGAGAGACTGCCATACCAAAGGTGGTGAAAAATCGTGCAGTACCGGAATGACGGAAAAATCAATACCGCACTGGTCGAGAATAAAATCAAGGTGAGTCAGATTTATATCAGCGCAGGTTTGCTGAAGCAGATTCACCCAGTCAGTGATATGGGTCGTGTTCATTTATGCCTCCCTTGGCACAAAGCCCTGTGCCAGCCGCTGCGCCTTTTTCAGACACTCTTTGCATACTGATGAAGGCAATTCAGGTAGCGGATAATCCTCACTCGCCGGGCCCTGTAATTTATGTTGCCCCTTGAGGCTTAACAGGCCTGGACCATGCACGTTGATTTCGCCCTGTGGCGTGAGCTTGATGTAAGCGCCACCGCAGGCGAGCGTGATCCCATTCTTTGCCGTCAGCTGCAGGTGTCCCTGCGTTGACTGGACGGTGACATCCTTCAGGGAAGTCAGCGACAGCACATCACTATGTGATTCAATCTCCAGTGCACCTTTGGCAGATACCAGCCGCATTCCTTCCTGTAGGGCTAGCAGCGAAACCGCCTGACTTGCGTTCACCGAATAGCGCTGTGCTGCGGTGATATTGACTTCTCCCAGGCTCTGCAGGTACAACCCTTTCCCGCTGTGCATCAGAGTCGTTTCCGGCGTAACGGCGGCAATACCTTTAGGTGAAGACAGCAGCAGCGCAGGCTCTTTAAGCTCACTGGCAGCGGAAACAAATGCTCTTAACGGCTCAGAATCAGGCGTTATGTTGTGGTGAGTCTGCGTAATCGTTCCCCATCCAGTTACCTGATTCAACGCTCCTTTTAGCAGACTGACCGCCGGCTGCATCTCCAGCACCTGGCCCTGTGCTTTCGTCTGGCCATCAGCGCTGATAAACATCCCTTTCTGTGCCCGGATGGCGCCCCAGCTGTCGGTTCTGAGCTCGAAACCCTCTCCACGCTTCTGCTTTTCGCTGTCGACCAGGTGCCCCAGATTCAGTTGGCTCTTGCCGCCGTACTCGGTGCTGACCTTGACATGCTCTTTTCCGCGCTCGTCGTCGAGGCGGATTTTGTTGTTCGCTGGCGTGCGCAGCACGTTGCGTTTGTAGTTGCGGATGGTGACGTGGTCGCCATGCGCCGAGTCGTGCAGCACGCCGGCGATGTATGGCCGGTCCGGGTTACCGTCCTCAAAGCCAATCGCCACTTCGGTGCCCGCCAGCAGCGGCAGGTGCAGACCGTAAGTATCGCCGGCATACGGGCGGGACTGGCGCACCCACAGACTCTCGAACCCGGCTTCCCGGTTATCCCGGTCAAACAGCATGTTGACGCGATAGCGGCCGTCTTTATCGATGTGGCCGTAGGTGTCGTTCTCTGTGGTGCTGGTTACGCGGGCCGGTAATGTGCCGGCCATCACCGGGCGTGAGCCTGGCTCAGGACGGAAACTAAAATCCGTGCTGTCCGGGATCCCGTCAAAATGCACTTCAAAATCCCGCTCACGCCGCGCATGGCTGCGCATCGCCGTGATGACCACGCCCTGAGCAAACACCTCGGCCACTTCATACCCACCGGTGACGTTGAGCACCTGGCCCGGAGAGAGGGTCGGACAGCTGGTGATGGCATGGGTCCGGGTCTGGCCATTCAGGTAGCGCTCATGACGAATGCGGGCATAGAACGCCCCCGACTCCGCAGCCGGATTGCGGTCGTACGCATTACCCTGAGTAAGGTAGTTGTCCCCCCAGTGGTAGGCATCTCCACAGGTGGTGGCATCCCCGCGGGTCACATCAACCTCGGTATTCATGTCATCCGTGGCCTGTCGGTAGTTGTAGTCGCGGGTGCTGACCTGCTTCTGTACCACGTTATGATGGCTCTCCATGCCCCACACCGCGTCCACTCCGTCTGAATGCTGGCCCGACGGCGGCACTGAGGGCAGCGTCAGGCCTTTTTCATACCCCTGCTGACCGTCGTAAAACTCCACCACGTCGATGTTCAGACGCGTATCCGTGGTAAAGCGAAACCAGATACCCACCTCACCCAGCAGGCGGGTAATGAAGTGCAGGTCATCCTCGCCGTACTGCATCACCTGCTCCCGGCGCGGGTACTCTTTTGAGAGCGAGAACAGAAAATCCTGACCGCGCAGGGTGTGACGCTCGCGCAGGATTTTTTCCACAATCTGCGGGACCGACATGTCCTGATAAATCGCGTTCTGGTGTGAACGGTCAAGCAGCGCCAGGCGTGGCTGCAGCGTCAGGGCATAATGGGTCTCATCTTTTGAGGTGCCGAGGCGTTCAAAGCCGCTCACCACGCCCTGAAGGGTGCGCACCGCCTGCTGTATTTTGATGCCGTAACCCTGGTCAACCGAAGCCTGCAGCGTCAGGGAGGCTGCTTTCATCAGCATCATCTCTTTGCTGATGGCATGGTGAGAGCTGGTGAATTCAATACGGTAGCTGAACGGCCGGCTGAGCGCCTCATCGCCTTCAAACGCCAGTACATCGAGCCCGGCTTCACATCCCTTCACCGACAACTGATGATGGCTGTGGCTGAATCTGATCGGGAGACGGGTGTTCATGCGTTATCTCCTTCAGTCCGGTCAAACTCCAGCCCGATCTCCTCTTCCTCGCTCCAGCTCAGCCATAGCGACTGTGGTTTCTGTCTGGCGGCCATGTGTCTCAGCAGTTGCTGACTCAGCACCGGCAAAATCTGCTGATTGAGCAGGCTGTCGACGTTGCGCGCCCCGGTATCCGGCAGCAGGCAGGCGGCGGTCAGGGCGTCATACAGGCTCTCATCAATGTGCGTGATCAAACCGTAGTGACGATGTAAGCGCTTGCTGACCTGTGACAGTTTCATTTCCACAATGCTGCGCATCGCAGCTTCTGCCAGCGGGCGATAAATCACCGTCTGGAAGCGCGCCAGCAGCGCCGGCTGGAAATGGTCGCGCAATATCGGGCGCAGCAGTTCGTGTAAATCGCCTTCGCTGGCGTCCGGCCGTTCGTCCAGCAGCTGCATCAGATGGTCGCTGCCGAGGTTAGAGGTCATCAGAATAACGGTGTTACGGAAGTCGATTTCACGCCCTTCGCCGTCGCGCATAAAGCCGCGATCAAACACCTGATAGAACAGATTCATCACGTCGCGGTGCGCTTTTTCCACCTCATCGAGCAGTACCACGCTGTACGGGCGCTTGCGTACCGCTTCGGTGAGAATGCCGCCCTGACCGTAACCTACGTAGCCCGGTGGTGAACCTTTCAGCTGGGAAACAGTGTGCGGCTCCTGGTACTCGGACAGGTTGATGGTAATCAGCGATTTTTCACCGCCGTACAGCACATCCGCCAACGCCAGCGCGGTTTCGGTTTTACCGACGCCGCTCGGACCGACCAGCAGGAACACGCCCTGCGGGCCGTTCTCTGACGTGAGTCCGGTCTTCGCCGCGCGCAGGCGCCGGGCGATGGCGGTCAGCGCCACGTCCTGCCCGACCACACGCTGGCCGATTTCGTTTTCCAGCATCAGCAGTTCGGTTTGCTCGTCTTTCATCAGCGAGGACAGCGGCACGCCGGTCCAGTCGGCAATTACATTCGCGACGGTGCGGGTGTCCACATCCACCTGAACCAGCACATCGCCCTGCTGCGCCTGTTCGAGCCGCTGTTGCAGGTCGGCAACGTCAGCCTGCTGGGTGAGCTCCTGACGGCTGGCCAGCAGTTGCTGTGCCAGCGCCTTTTCATGGCTGAAACGCGCTTCCTGCTCTTCGATGCGCGTCTCCAGTTCAGTCCGCTGCTGCTCAATGGCACCCAGGCGGTCATCATGACGGTTGCTGCCGGCGGCGATATCTTCGTAAAGCGCCTGCGCTTCCAGTGCCAGCGCGGTCAGTTGTGCTTTCAGGCGCACAATTTGTTCTGGCACGGTATCAAGACTCATGCGCACACGTGCGGCGGCGGTATCCAGCAGGTCAACCGCCTTGTCCGGCAGCTGGCGGCCGGTCAGATAGCGGCGGGACAGCGTGACGGCTGCGCGTACTGCATCATCAGTGATATGCACGTTGTGGTGTTCGGCGTAGCGGGCTTTCAGGCCGCGCAGCATCAGGCAGGCGGTCTCGTCGTCCGGCTCGTCGACCTTCACCATCTGAAAGCGGCGCTCCAGCGCGGCATCGCGTTCGAAGTATTGCTTGTATTCAGACCAGGTAGTGGCGGCGATGGTACGCAGTTCGCCACGCGCCAGTGCCGGTTTCAGCAGGTTGGCGGCATCCGCGCCGCCCGCCTGATTGCCGGCACCAATGATGGTATGCGCTTCATCGATAAACAGCAGAATCGGTACCGGGGACTGCTGCACCGCATCAATCACGTTTTTCAGGCGCTGTTCGAATTCGCCCTTCACGCCTGCGCCCGCCTGCAACAAACCAAGGTCGAGGGTGCGCAGAACAACCGGCTTCAGGCTTTCCGGAACGTTGCCTTCAGCGATACGTAAAGCCAGGCCTTCCACCAGCGCGGTTTTGCCGACGCCCGGTTCGCCGACCAGAATCGGGTTGTTCTTGCGGCGACGCGAGAGAATATCCACCATCTGGCGGATCTCCGTATCGCGCCCAAACACCGGGTCGATTTTGCCTTCTCTGGCTTTGGCAGTAACGTCGAGCGTGAATTTATCGAGTGCGTTCTGCAGCGCCGGATTGAGTTCGCCTTCCTTTATGGCCGCGCCGACCGGGCGCCCGACAAATTCCACCTCACCACCATGACTCTGCGCGAGTTCCGCTGCCTGTTGCCGTTCCGGGCGTTCCTCCGACTGCCCATCAAGCAGCGGGCGCAGACGCGCCAGCTGACTGTGGCCCAGCGTCAGCAGCGGCCACAGCCCGTCACAGCGCACCAGTTTCTGTTTATCAACCAGCGCCATCAGCAAATGGACGCTGCGGATCTGTTCCTCACCGTTGAGAGAAGCAATCAGCCAGGCTTCCTGCATCAGCGTCTGAAGAGTGTCAGATAACTGCGGACGCTGACGGACTGAACGCGGCAGTTTATACAGCCAGGCAAGCAAATCCTGCCAAAGCATATCCATATCCCACTCATAGCGGCGTGCCAGCACCGTCAGGTCACCTTCCCCCTGTTCGAGCAGCTTCAGCAGCCAGTGCTCAGGCAAAATCTCCGCATGGGCGCGGGTCTGACACAGGGAGGCGGCGGCTTCCAGTGCCTGCGCGCAGAATGGGTTAAGACGACGCAGAAGCGCGGCTGACTGACTGTCCATAGCAAAAATCTCCTGATTGGGGGCACGCTACCGCCCATCGCTGTAAACCAAAGCGCATAAGGCAGCAGGAAAGAAGGAAATGACTTGTGATTTCACCCGCCGCGGATGAAATCACCAGACATCTGACAGAATGCGTATCACGGTCGCGAACAAGGCAACACGGCCGAATTTGGGCGGCCAGAATGCCGCCCCCACGACGCCATCACACAGTCGATTACGCTAAATAGTTCGTGTCGCAGGAAGGCGGCAAGCTCATCCGCCCCGGAAGCATAGATAACTATGTGACCGGGGCGGACGAGTGCGGCCAACGCACCTGCGGCACGAAATATGACGCGTAATCAGGCGGTGGCGCGTTCGTTCCAGCTATCTGAATGAATGATGTTGCCGTCTTTATAGGTCCAGGTGATTTTTTCGTAGCGCAGTTCGATCTGCTCAAGGTGGTTGTGCTTCTCGAAAGAAGGATTTTTGATGTCATGCATCACCGGATTCACTTTCACGACTTTCACGTTTTCCAGTTTGGTGTTGAAGTACTCCACTTCCTGGCCCGCGTCGTTGATTTTGTACCACTTGAATTCCGCAGACTTGAGGGTCTGGCCGGTGGTCACCGCCTTGTACAGGTAAGGACTGGAGGAGTCGATTTCCTTGGTGAACAGGAACGGGGTGTGGATACGGGTACCGGTCAGCTTGCCAGTGTTGTTGTCGGTCGGGATGTACAGGTTATGCTGCTGTGCCACCACTTCGATGCTGCCTTCACGATCCTGAACGTCCACAGAACCTTTAATGTCCGCACCACCGTCGTCTTTCAGCCAAAGATAAACAGGGATTGCCATGGATTACTCTCCGTTGTGTTGTGATACGTCATCATCCTGCGATGACGTCTGGGGGTTGCCCGGTATCTGGCAGGCATCAGCCTGCGGTACCAGACTGATTTCGACGCGACGGTTGAGCGCGCGCCCATCCGTCGTGTCATTGGTTGCGACTGGGCGGCTTTCGCCATAACCCTGCACCGCAAAACAGCTTTCCGGTACATCACCGGTGTCACGCATCCAGTCGCGTACCGCTTCGGCACGTTTCAGAGAGAGCGTCTGGTTCAGTTGCGGGTTACCGGTGTTATCGGTATGGCCGGCGACCACAATCAGCCAGCCCGGCTTCGCTTTGATGCCGACCAGTGAGTTCACCAGCATTTTGGTGGACCCGGCTTTCAGCGTGGATTTGCCGGAATCGAACAGCGACATGCTGTCGAGGCGAACAATTTTCGGCACCGGTTTCGGCTGCGGTTTTGGCGGCGGTGGCGGGGGCACATACGAACGGATCGCATCCAGCACAGGCATTCGCAGACGCTCGCCCTGATACAGACCAAGGCCCATCCGCATCGGTACGCCATTGCGCGCCTGGTCATCCAACCCGGCCGCATCGTCACGCAGAACGGCAACGGCGTCGGCTTTGGGTGCGAAATCCTGCATCGGGATACGTTCATAGCGGGCAATATCGAAGCTGACACGCTGCAGCAACTGGCGATTGTTCCAGCCACTGCTGAGCAGTGCAGCCATGGCCGCCAGCGTGAAAATCGCGAGCGCATAACGGAAGGCTTGCCCACGCGGCGTCAGGCCTCGCCCTTCCGGCAGCAGCGACAGGATAAAATCCGGCAACGCGGCAATAACCGTACTGTCCGTTCCCACCGGCTGCCAGCCCGCAACCTGTTGCATCGCAGTATGACGGGACAGCCATGCCGTCCACACCGATGTGGCCAGACTTCCGGCCAGGATCGGTCCCAATCCCCATAGCACCGCAACCGGTGCAATGACCGGAACATCCGGGCTCTCATCAATGAAGACCGCTTTAACGTGCAACCGGAACCAGCTCATCAGGCTGTTCATCAGCACCTGTTGCTGCATCGCAGGCGCGCCACCGGTGGTGACCCATGCAGCGACTGAGCCCGGCGCTGAAGACGCACGCCAGACCCTCACCCCTTCCCCCGGGATAACCGCCTGCCAGAGCAGATCATTGGTCACCGCACTGCCAACCTGACCATTCAGAACCAGCGGCACAGAATGCCCGGTTTCTTTACGCAGCCGGCTGATTTGCCAGCGCAGGGCCAGCAGACGACGGGTAAGCCGCTCGCTGTCGGCGTGTTTTTGCGGACAGACGCTGACCATCACCGACAGCTGGCGGCCCCAGTCAGGACGCAACCCCAGTATCTGACGGGCAACCTGTTGCAGATCCTGATATTCCTCCACGCGGATCCAGCATCCCTGTGTCACTGTAAGCACCGATGACTGCTGCATACATGCCAGCGGCAGGTCGCCACAGACCAGCACCACAGGCTGACGGTAAGTGGCTTCCGGGAGGTCATCCAGATTTAGGGCGACGTCATGCTCCGCACGACGCCTGGCGACAATCCACAACGCCAGGATAAGCCCCAGCACCGCAAGCAGAAAGAGCACCGAAACCAGTCGCGATACCGGCAGGAAACTCAGGCAAACCACGGCACTCAGCAGGGCGGCCCACAGCGCAAGCCCGCGCTGCTGTGCAGGACTCATTTCACGGCTCCCGGCAGCAGGGTCACCAGCATCTGATCCAGCCAGTGGCTCAGTCCCCACCAAAGCGCAGCCACCAGCACCACGCTCAGGCCGATACGCACGGGCCATGACGCCAGCCAGCCACCCATTTCTCGTCCGGTACGGCTTTCCGCCAGAACCGGATGGGTTGGTGGATAGCTGAACGGCGTGACATGTTCACTGAGCGCGTTGACGAGTTTCTGGCGCTCCGGATCGTTCAGAGAGCGGAAACTGCCGAGGAACCCCAGCATCATGACCCGCTGAAAGCAGGTCATAACAGCCTGGTCTGGCGCCGGTTCACGCAACACATCACGCATGCGATCGCACAGCGTATCACCGGCATCCATGGTGCCGAGAAAGTGCCCCTGCAGGGGAATGTCATACCACTGCACACAGGCGTCATCCTCCACACCACGACCTTTGACCGCCTCATCAAGCAGCGCACACTGTGCGGTGAGAATATGCTGACAGCTGACTTCATCGAGTTCGCTCGCTTTCAGCTCACGCTGCACACGTTCGACATCGGCAATGCAACGCTCCCACAACGTGCGCCCCTCTCCGTCCTGAAACGTCGGACCGTGACGCAGGCTGATGACCTGCAGCCAGGTATTCTGCAGCAGAGCATCAATATCAATGGGTGCAGCAGTACTGCGTTTAGGCTCACTCATGTTCTCAGTACCGCAAAAAGTTCAAGTTCAGGCTCGCCGAGCATGCCTGGAACGTAAAACATACAGGTGCCGCTCTGAAGCATTTCACTGGCCAGAGGATGCGAGACATCAAGGCTGAAATACTGGTTTTCCAGACGCAGCGGAATGGCTGCCGGCACATGGCGCAGTGGCGTCAGCGGCACGCCCACCCGTGAGGAATTGACGATACTCCTGACATGATCGGGACTGCCGATCTTGCACTGTCGCGGGAACTGCTCCTGCAGTTGTGCCACCGGCATCGGTGAACGCACGGAAAGGTAGTAATCCGCCCCTTCGCGCAGACGGGAGTCATGCAGACGGGCCTGCCAGACGTGCAGCCGGGCATCGTGCTCAAGCGCAATCGCCACCACCCGTGACGGCAGGCTGGCTTCCAGCAGATCGCCCAGTAAGTCAAACAGCGGCGGGAAGACGCTATTCAGCTGTTCATGCTGCCAGACCGGAATAGCACTCACCTGATGTTCCAGCGAGAAAGTCAGCAGGCTGCCCGCAAGCCGCGCCAGTTCCGGGTACAAACGCTCCGGTGGGCTTTGCAGGTTACGCTGAAACTGGCTGAGCACCGGTTCTGCGCTGTTCAGGGCATTGAGCAGCCAGAACAACGACACATCAGCCACGGCAAAGTCGGCCATGCGCTCGTTACTTTCACGTCGCATCGCCATCAGTCGACTCAGACGGGCACGCAATTGCGTCATCAATTGTTCCAGCTGGGTTACCAGCCAGCGGCTGCCCTGCAGAGCCAGCAGTGGCGGAAGCCAGGTTTCATCGAGTGCCCAGCTGCCCTGGGAATCCTGCTGCAGACGGGCGACCGGACAGGTCAGATAATCACTGTTGTTCTGATGGGCAAAACGCAGCGTCAGCTCTGGCTGCATCACTGCAATCTGCCGGGTATCATCGCCAAAGGTGTTGCGGACATCCCGCCAGCGCTGGCGATAACGCACAGGGCGCTCGGCCACCTCATCGGGTTTAAGGCAGTTGCCGCCATTTGCCCGCAGCAGCGGAAGCGCCAGCACCACTACCACGTCCTGTGATTCGCCCTCAAGCATCAGCACCGGCGGCAGGTCATCGGCGTTATCGGTGTCGATAAGCGTGCCATCGGGAAAACGGATGTGCAGATGACGGGCCTGCAGGCGGCCCAGCTTCAGTGCATCAGGTTCGAAAGTGGCAGCAATCATCCCCCAGGGATGGCAGAGGCCCAGCCGGGCGATACATTCCGCAGACCAGGCCGCATAGGCGACCTGTTGCTGGAAGTGCTGGGGAGAGACCATAACGCCCCTACCCCATAACGGTTGTTCCGTTTTCATTGGCTTCCTGCCTTCGCTTACGATTTCGCCTTCGGCATCTGGGAAACCAGTGACAGGTTGACGTCCATGCCCTCCACCTGGAAGTGTGGGATGGCGTACAGCCTGACGCGGAAGAAGCCCGGGTTGTCGTCGATATCTTCCACTACCACCTTCGCGTCGCGCAGCGGGTGAGAAGCCTGCAGCTCATCGCCCGGATCGGTCATTTCGGTCACAAGACTGCGCACCCAGGTGTTCAGCTCCAGTTCCAGCAGACGCCGATCCTTGGTGGTGCCGATGTTCTCACGCTGAATCAGCTTCAGATAATGCGCGATACGCGACAGCAGGAAGATATACGGCAGACGGGCATTAATGCGGCTGTTGGCGGTGGCATCCGCAGTGTCATACAGCGCGGGTTTCTGGGTGGAGTTGGCTGAGAAGAAGCAGCTGTAGTCGCGGTTTTTGTAATAGGACAGCGGAATGAAACCGAGATTGGCGAACTCAAATTCGCGGGTTTCCGGGATCATTACCTCACTCGGGATCTTCACCTGATTACCGGTGCCCAGATCGTACAGATGAATCGGCAGATCCTGCACCGCACCACCGGCCTGTGGACCACGGATTTGCACGCACCAGCCATTGTTAATGAAGCTGCGCACCATGTTGGATGCGAAGGCAAACGAGGCGTTGGTCCACAGATATTTGTCGTGATCCGGACCTTTGACTTCTTCAACGTAGTTGAAACTGCGCACCGGAACGGTATCCGGGCCATACGGCAGGCGACCCAGTACGCGCGGCATCACCAGACCGATGTAGCGCGAATCGTCCGTCTCGCGGAAGGATTTCCACTTGATGTATTCAGCGCGGTCAAAATAGTTACCGATATCTTTGATGGCCGCCACGTCTTCCATTGAATCCTTGAGGAAGAATTGCGGGCCGGCAGAGCCGATAAACGGCATATGCGCCGCAGCAGACACTTTTGAAATATTGCGCAGCAGGGCAACATCCTGCGCAGACGCATCAAACTCATAAGCGGAAATCAGCGCCGCAATCGGCTCGCCGCCTGGTGTGTCATACTCATCAATGTAGGTGTGTTTATACAGGCCGCTCTGGATAATTTCCGGGCTGTCTTCGAAGTCCTGACGCAGATCTTCTTTAGACATATCCAGCAGTTCGACTTTCACGTTCTGGCGGAAATCGGTTTTATCAACCAGCGATTTCACGCCGCGCCACAGGCTCTCCACTGCCTGGAACTCTTCGCTGTGCATGACCGCATCCAGCTGACGACTGATCTGGTGATCCAGCGCGGCGATATGATGGTCAATCAGGTTTTTGTCGAGTTTTTCAACTTTTGCGCCTGATTTTTTCAGGCACTCCAGAAATACCTGCATGCCGGCGGTTAAACGCTCATCCGCCGTTGCATCCGACATCGCCTGCGCATCCTGCCAGATATCCAGCGCGCTCAGCTCAGAAACCGGGTTAAGATTGATTTTTTCAAACAGGGTGGCATACACCCCACCGGCTGCCGGACGTTCCAGCACCACGCTCTCGCCACCCGTCGCATTCTCATTATTTACAGACATCAGCATCTTCCTTATTAATCCGTTAAATCATCGTGATGGTTATGGCTGTTTTGGTGTCAGGGTTGAGAGCTCAGCGCGCAGTTCTGCGCTTAACGCGGGGTCCAGCAGAATTTTTTCCAGCTCTTTTCGGAAGGCCTGGTTATCCAGCAGGTTGGCTTTTAAATCACGCAGTAAATTACGCATAGAAAGCATGGCCTTCAGCTGAGGTATTTGCCGGGAGACCTGTTCCGGAGAGAAATCTTTCATACTCTGGAAAGTCAGACTGATGCTGTCTTCGCTGCCGTCATCGGCCAGCGTATTTTTAACGGCAACCGTGACTTTGGGCGAATATTCGGAAAGCACTGCGTCAAAATTATTTTTGTTCAGATTAACCTTGGCTCGCTCTGATAATGGTGCGGTCGCCTGACCATGACTGAAGTCGCCTGCCACCAGTAATTTCAGCGGAAGCTCGGTTTTCTTGCTTGCGCCCCCGGTATGCAGGTCAAGTTTTAAGTTAATACGTGCCTTTGGCACTTCATTCTGGAAACTATCTGCCATTTCATCACCCCTCTGTTTATCTCAGCGCACATTTTTCGCGCCATACTACTTTAGAGGTAACAGCAGAGCAATGATCGACATAAAAGCAAATGAACAGATCTTTAAGCTGCAAAAGTGACGCACACAAGCCATTAACACTAAAAAAGGCAGATCATTGTCACCTGAAACCAGCTAAAAAAACTGGCAAAGACATTAAAGGCCACACATTAATGCCAATAAAAAATAAAGATGTGGATTAATATTAACAAAGCGTAAATTTGTTGATTCAGGTCAAAATAAAAAATCCGCCCAAAACCATCACACCATCAAGAAAGAAATGACATAAAAAGATAAAAATTGCGGATAGCAGCAGTGCGGAATTTCATACAGGAGGGTAATGAGATGAAGTAAAGATTTCAGGTAAAACAGAGCGCAACTAAGCCCCGTGCTACATCCGTTCAACGTAATCGTATAAATCATCACCCATGCGGGAAATTTCGTATAAATAACGTTCGGGTGCGACCAGAGGGATCAATCAGGATAGCGTGGTTCATGCAATAATGACGTACGCGATCAATCGCGCCGCTGCTAATTCAGTAATCTATTCCTCGCAAACTTCATTCCAACTGTCCCGTCAGCGCTGACGCCATGCCGAGGGTGCCATGCCGTGCAGCTGACGGAAGCGGTTGCTGAAATGGCTGGAGGAGTGGAAACCGCAGCGCAGGGCAATCTCGGTGAGCGACAGCGCGCTGAATTGCAGCAGTTGCTGCGCGGCTTCCATACGGCGGCGCATCACATACTGGTGCGGCGCTTCGCCGGTGCTGCTGCGGAACATACGTGCAAAATGGTATTCGCTGAGCGCCGCCTCTGCCGCCAGTTGGGCCAGCGTTAACGGCTGATCCAGCTGCGTATCGATCAGCGCCAGCACGCGGCGCAATACCACCGGTGCCAGTCCGCCGCGCACCTGCGGCAGCTGCCACTGTACCTGACTGTAGCGCTGCAGCAGATGGGTCATCAGCAGGGTTGAGGCGCTGCTCAGCATCAGCTGGTTAGCCGGCTGCTGCCAGTCGGAGCTCAGCAGAAAATGGCGATACAGCTGGGTGATGCGATCATCGTCGGCAAAAATCTTCTCATGCAGGTTAAGCTGCGCCGGGCTGCGATCCCACACCTGCTCACCGAGGTGACGCAAATGCGCATCGGTGCAATAAAGGTGCACGAAGGATAAATCCGCGCGCAGATCCCAGGTCGACTCGGTGCCAGACGGCATCAGGCAAAAGCGATCCGGCGCGCCGCCGTTGCGCCAGCCGTGCGGTGTTTTGTGCCAGGTGTCGTAACCATCGGCAACGTACAGGCTAAGCGTATGGTGATCGCTGAGGTTGGTCACGCGATCGCCACTGTTGAACCATGCCGCCAGCCGAATGCCGCCGCTCAGCTGCACGCTATCGCGCAGCTGCGCTTTGTGACGCTGAAGCATAGTAAACGTCTGATATTCCGGCATGGTCTGACATCGCTCTCTGGGTTGATGTCCTGTAGTTTACGCAACTGACCGGACAGAAAACAGGCCAATGCCGGACCAGGCGGGAAAAAGCGCAAGAATTTGCAAGTGCTGCGCAAAGTCATGCAAGCCGCGCTCCTGTCGCTCAGGCACACTGCGAGCCTGATTCCGCCGGAGAGTTTCTGATGAACCTGATGTTATACCTCGCGGTGGTGCTGATTTGGGGCACTACCTGGATTGCGATTTTTCTGCAGCAGCAGGCCGCCGATACGCCGGTACTGGTGGCGGTATTCTGGCGCTTCCTGTTCGCCTCGTTGACCATGCTGGTGCTTCTCCGGCTGTTGAAACGTCTGCGTACGCTGGATGCGCGTGACCACCTGTTTTGTCTGTTACAGGGCGGCTGCGTATTCGGTTTTAATTTTGTCTGCTTTTACCATGCGGCAGCGATGATCAGCACCGGACTGGAGTCGGTGATTTTTTCGATGGCGGTGCTGTATAACGCGCTCAACAGCTGGATTTTTTTCCGCCAGCGCCCGCCTTTCCGCCTGCTGCCCGCCGCCGCGCTGGGCCTCGGCGGGATTGTTGCGTTGTTCTGGCAGGATATTCAGTCAGCCCATGTTGCGCCGCAGCTGCTGTGGGGCGTGGGACTGAGCGCGCTGGGCACGCTCGGTTTCTCCTTTGGCAATATGATTTCTACCCGCCATCAGCGTCGTCAGCGCGACGTGCTGACCACCAACAGCTACGCCATGCTGTACGGTGCGCTGATCATGGCCGTGCTGGCGCTGGTGAATGGCGACGCGCTGGCACCGGCACTCAATCTGCAGTGGCTGGGGGCAATGAGTTATCTGGCTTTGTTTGGCTCGGTGCTGGGCTTTGGTGCCTACTTCACGCTGGTGGGGCGCATCGGTGCCAGTCAGGCGGCTTACAGCATCCTGCTGTTTCCGCTGGTGGCACTGACGCTTTCGACGCTGTATGAAGGCTATCAGTGGCATAGCAATGCTATCGTCGGGCTGGTGATGATTCTGGCAGGGAATATGGTAATGTTCGTGCGCTGGCCGGCTCATCGCCGGTTACGTCTGGCCTGAAGCAAGAGCGGGCTTGACGCCCGCTCTGTCACTCCTCTAGCGCCAGCCCCCGACGCCGATGTTGAGCTGGTGAGGTTGGTTAATGGCTTTTCTGGCAATCCAGTAAAGCAGAACGCGTTCATCATCTCTGTCGCGGTCGGCCATCGCCAGTAATTTCAGCGACAGGGTGGACCTGGTCACAGGCTGCTGTTCATCGCTTAACTCGATCACCGCCTGACCGATGATGCAGCAAACCTCATCCCCGCTGGATACGGATTCATATGCCCGGTCTTTCATATTTCCTCCTGTTGAATGAACTATAAGCCTGGCAAAGTTCCTGCGTTTTGCCGCGCAGATGCTGCGCTTAAAACACCCTGTTACACATGCTCACCTGTCGCAACGTCTGTTCATGTGACGACATCCGCGCTGCGCTTAAGCAAAGGCGCAATGCCATTCATACCGGTTTCACAGCATTTCATTCCGTCTCCCGTTCCGTTCACGCCCGTCCGCGCCACCCGCGTACGCGTGAGGCTTATTATCGCTGCAGATTCCGTATTCCCGGATGGGAGAGAGAAAAATGACAACAGCCGTTACCCCTAATCATCAGCGTGTCCGTATCCTTACCCTCGCAGGCACCATCATTACCCAGTTCGCGCTCGGCTCGGTTTATACCTGGAGCCTGTTTAATGGCCAGCTGGCACAGAAACTGGATGCGCCGGTCAGCCAGGTGGCTTTTTCCTTTGGTCTGCTCAGTCTCGGTCTGGCGATTGCCTCCTCGCTGGCCGGCAAGCTGCAGGAGCGCTTTGGCGTGCGCAACGTCACTATCGGTGCAGGCATTCTGATGGCGATTGGCTTCTGGCTGACCGCCCATGCTGACAACCTGATGATGCTGTACCTGAGCGCCGGCATTCTGGTTGGACTGGCCGATGGCGCGGGTTATCTGATGACGCTCTCTAACTGCGTGAAGTGGTTTCCGGAGCGCAAAGGGCTGATTTCGGCCTGTTCGATCGGCGCTTACGGCCTCGGCAGTCTAGGCTTTAAATTTATCTGTGGCGCGCTGCTTAGCACTCAGGGGCTGGAAAATACCTTTGTGATTTGGGGTGTGCTGGCGATGACGATGATTATTGCCGGGGCCCTGATGATGCGCGATGCGCCGCTACAGCAGGCCGGTTCACGTCAGCAGCAGGCCACACAGGAGTTCACGCTGGCGCAGTCGGTGCGCCTGCCGCAGTACTGGATGCTGGCACTGATGTTCCTGACGGCCTGCATGAGCGGTCTGTATGTGATTGGCGTAGCGAAGGATATTGGTGAAGGCCTGGTGCACCTGAGTACGCAAACGGCGGCCAATGCGGTGACGGTAATTGCCATTGCCAATCTGAGCGGACGACTGATTCTCGGCGTGCTGTCGGACAAAATGGCGCGCATCCGGGTCATTTCGCTGGCACAGCTGGTTTCGCTGAGCGGCATGAGCATCCTGCTGTTCACCCACATGAATGAAATCACCTTCTTCCTGTCGCTGGCCTGCGTGGCGTTCAGCTTTGGCGGCACCATCACCGTCTTTCCGTCACTGGTCAGCGATTTCTTCGGCCTTAACAACCTGACCAAAAACTACGGCCTGATCTATCTCGGCTTCGGCATCGGTAGCGTACTTGGCTCGCTGGTGGCTTCGGTGTTCGGCGGCTTCACCGTGACCTTCAGTCTGATTATGACGCTGCTGGTGATCTCGCTGGTGCTGTCGCTCAGTATCCGTCTGCCAAATCGTCAAAACCTGGTCGCGCCGGTACTGCATAATTAATTCACCCACCCTGCCGTGTAAATGCACGGCAGGCTTTTTACTGATAACCACAGAATTGATCACGCGTTGAGACTGACTGTTATTTAACCTTGCATTTCAGAGTAATCGGGTTATTATCAGGCGCTATTCAGCTTATTCCGATTGGTTTATTTCCCGCTCTGTCACTTTTAGCTTTTAATTGACATATCTGGTAATAATTACGGAAATAACTCTACATTCACTGCATCTTCACTCCACTTTTCCCGGTTAATCTGGCCTCATTGGAAAAGAGGAGGACTCTCCATGAAGAAGTTAATAAAAGTCGCTTCGGTGGTGGCGATGATGACCATGCTAAGCGGGTGTATTATCGAGCATGACCATGGACGCGGTCCCGGCTGGGGCCACGGGCACGGCGGCGGCTGGCATCACGGCCATGGCGGCTATCGTCACTGGTAATTGGGCAAAGCACACACAGCACATAATAAAAAATGAATAAAGAAAGGGCGGGAATCAATCCCGCCCTTATTTTTTAGCTTTTCACCGCGTAATTACATTGATACCAGACTTTCTTCAGGCCAGGCAAATTGCTGTCCTGCGCCGGAAGCGATTCGACTTTATCGAAGCCGCGCTGGTTACAGTAATTCGCCAGATCAAGTTCCAGCGCATCTTTATCCAGCTTCTGTGGATCGTAACGATACTGTACGGTATTTGAACGGGCATCTTCATCTACGCGCTCAAAACCCCCGGGTTTGCTGACACTACAACCGGCCAGCATAAAAAGCGCTAACGCGCTAATAAGCATTTTATTCATTAGGATGTCCTCATCAGACGTTGCAGTGTAAAAGGCAACGCCACACGCCTCTATAGGAAAAAGACGCGAAATGTCCGATTGATGCAAAGCTTTCGCCAATCAAATCAATAAAACCAAACGGTTTTCCTTATCACATCAGCAGTGAGAAGATGACTTCAGACAAAACGAAGTCTGCACCACACCAGGTGATACCCACAAAAAGACATACTGAAAGTGACCTTTATGCCCGTGCTGAGCGGGCTTTTTTTTCGCCCGTTATCCGGTAAGGCTGACCATCTTACGCAAAAGATTGGCCGCTTGTTTGTCCGGCAATGCGAGAATTCCGCTGTAAAGATCTATCGACATCGCGCACATCGTGCTGCGATCCACCGCCGTATCCGCCGGCATATTTAGCTGCTGCAGCTTATCGCCCCACTTGCCATACAGTTTTTCCACCACGCGCTGCAGATCGCGCTGCGCCTGAGGCTGCTCCACCGCCAGCTCATCGCCGGTACTGTTTTGCAGCAGTGCCTCGAGCGCTTCACCATCGCGCTGATTAAGCTCCGGCGACAACACCTGTTGCAGATTGACGCCACCGCTGACCTGCGGATAGAGGAAACGGAAGCAGCGCTGCGTATCCTGCTGCTGCAGCGCCTGCATCTCCTGCACCGAAACGCGGATATAGTTGATGATCGCCGCATCGCTGGCGCGCGCCATGCGCTGATTCACCAAATCCATCAGCCAGCCGCGCATATCGCCCAGCGCCTGCTCCGCAGGTACGCCCTCTGCCAGCTTGTGCTGCAGCTCGCGATTCAGCAGTTGCCACAGCGCCGGCTCCTGCACTTTCAGCACGCGATAACCCGGCGCGTCGCTCAGTTGGGTAGCCACCTGCGCCGCCAGCGCCTCGCGCTCCTGACGCGGATGCAGCCAGCTAAACCACAGCAGATTGGCCAGCAGCACAGGCAGCAAAAACAGCAGGACACCCTGCCAGACGCGCAGCGCAGTGGTGCGCAGCAGTATCACGATGATGATCGCCAGCAGCACAAAAGCGGCCAGCGTGAGCGGGAAAAGCGAGAACATGGAGCGACATTAATCCTTGCGAACGTCAATTAAAACCGGACAGCTGGCGCGTTCAATCACTGCTGCGCTTACCGAGCCTTTCAGCAGGCGGTTGAGCGGCGACAGGTGACGACGGCCCATTATAATCATACTGGCGTGCAACGCCTCAGACTGCGCCACAATGGTTTCCGCCGCTTCACCGGCCAGAATCAGCCCGCGTGCGTCAATGCCAGCGCGCAGCAGCGGTGCCAGCGCATGGCGTACCACCATTTCAGCTGTATTTTGTTCATCCTGCGCCACGACAAAATCGTCCGGGTCTTCCCCGGCGTCGATCTCAATCGGCTGATTGCACGACGAATATGCCGGATCGACACAGCACAGCACGGTGACCTGCGCCTGTTGCGCCAGCGCCTGTTCAATGGTCAGGGCGATCACTTTTTCCGCCACCGGTGAGTTATCGATGGCCATCAGCAAGGTTTTCATCAGTCGGTTATCCTTCCGCAGCAGTTATTTTGCCAATTTCGCGAATCAGCGCCTCTTTACACTTTATCAGCGCTGTCCGGTAATGCGCTTCCTGGCGCTGAAAACGTGCCGTCGGCACCAGCAGTGAGATCGAGAAGCGCCCGAACAGCGTATCAATCGCGACCGCCATGGTGGAAATGCCCTCCAGCGTTTCGCCGCGATCGATAGCCAGTCCGCTGGCGCGCACCTCCGCAATCAGCGTCAGCAACTGCGGCAGCGTTTTTACCGTCATTTCCGTCAGTTCCGCATAGGCTTCACCGACCATCACCCGCACATCTTCGTCGCTCTCCAGCGCCAGCAGCGCCCGGCCACCGGACGTACTGTAGAGCGGCAGATTCAGGCCGATGTGTGGCACCACGCGCAGCTCACGCGTGGCCACCACGTAATGGACAATCGCCAGTTGCGTCCCGCTGGCCCGCGCCAGCGATACCGTTTCATTGATTTCCGCCGAGAGTTGTTCGAGGAACGGCCGGACAATTTCCACCACGTCACTGTGCACGCTGGAGATCAGCTTCAGCAACGCCGGACCGAGGCGCAGTCCGCCTGCCCCGCCGCTGCGCACCAGCTGCGCGCTATCCAGCGCCGCCACGATGCGCTGCACCGTCGAGCGCGGCAGATCGACCACCTGCGCAATTTCACCCAGACTCATGCCGCCCGGATGCTCACCGAGCGCATTTAAAATTTTTGCCGCACGCGCAATGACCTGAATGCCACCCGCTTTTTCATCCTCACGGCTTGAGGGAGGTTCTACCATGATACGTTCCTTTTTGGCCTGCCCTACTTTAGCGCGAACGATCGCACTTTTACACCCTGTATCACATTGCAATACACCATATCGAAATGTAAGATGCGAGCTGTATCACATCGCAATACACTGCATCAACTAATAACGAGACACCTGCTATGAATGCCCAGCCCGTCGCGGCACCGGCACCGCATCCTTTTACCCTGCGCCTCGCGCTGGGGCTGGTGGGGGTGCTGATCGCCGCGCTGACCTCCGGATTAAACGATCGCGTCACCGACATCGCGCTGGCCGATATCCGTGCCGCAATCGGCATTAGCTACGATGACGGCAGCTGGATTATCTCGGCCTATCAGGCAGCGGAAGTCGCCGCAATGATGATTGCACCGTGGTTCGCCGTCACCTTTTCGCTGCGCCGCTTCGCGCTGGCGGTGTCGGCCGGTTTCATGGTGTGCGGTGTCCTGCTGCCCTTTATGCCCACGGCCCCGCTACTTATTGCGCTGCGCGTGGTGCAGGGACTGTTTGGCGGCGCCCTGCCGCCGCTGCTGATGACGGTGGCGCTGCGCTTTCTGCCACCGCCGATCAAACTTTATGGGCTGAGTGCTTACGCCCTCACCGCCACGTTTGGCCCGAATCTGGCGGCGTCGCTGGCGGCGTTCTGGACCGATGACGTCAGCTGGATGTTTGTGTTCTGGCAAGTGGTGCCGGCCATGCTGATCGCCATGCTGCTGATCGGCTGGGGTCTGCCGCAGGATCCGCTGCGCACTGAGCGATTTAAACAGATTGACCTGTTCGGCATGCTGAGCGGCTGCTCGGGCATGGCGCTACTGATTCTGGCGCTGACGCAGGGTGAGCGTCTCGACTGGCTCAGCTCGCCGCTGTTTGTCGCCCTATTATTCAGTGCGCTGGCGTTGCTGATTGTGTTCTTTATTAATGAATGGTTTCACCCGCTGCCGCTGTTTAAGTTGCAGATGCTGCGCCGGCGTAATTTGTCGCACGGTTTGCTGGCGCTGGCGGGTGTACTGATTCTGGCGCTGTCCGGTTCGGCGCTGCCGTCGGCCTATTTTGGTCAGGTGGAGGGGTTTCGCACGCTGCAGTTCGCGCCGCTGGCGTTGACCATCGGCCTGCCACAGCTGCTGATTGCACCGCTGGTCGCCAGCCTGCTGAATATCCGCTGGATTGACTGCCGCTGGGTGCTGAGCGTCGGTGTGCTGCTGCTGGCGACCGCCTGCCTGCTCGGCATGCAGATCACCACCGACTGGGCGCGGCAAAACTTCTGGCTGATGCAGATCTTGCAGGCGTTTGGTCAGCCGATGGTGATTCTGCCGGTGCTGATGAGCGCCACCAGCGTGGTCGCGCCGCCGGAAGGGCCGTTCGCCTCCGCCATGTTCAATACCGTACGCGGCTTTGCCAGCATTGCCGCCAGCACGCTGGTGGAGTGGTTTATCAGCCATCGTGAGCAGTTTCACTCCAGCGTGCTGGTCGATCAGGCTGCCAGTCGCAGCTGGCTGATGACCGCAGCGGATAGCCAGCAGGCCAGCAGCAGCCTGCCGCTGTTGGCCGACGGCAGCGCCAGCAGCGCGGCCAATCTCAGCGGCTTCGCCACCCTGCTGAAGCATCAGGCCATGGTGCTGAGCCTGAGCGATGCGTATCTGATGCTGATCGCCTTCGCTGCCGGGCTGTTAGTGCTGACGCTGTGCCTGGCGAAACGCGTCTGGCCACCGCAAACCCTGATTCAACCTGTTACCAAAACTCCGGAATAACTGTTATGCACGCTTTTGCTATGAAACGAACAATCCTGCTGAGCGCCCTGCTGCTGGTTTTGCTGGCGATGGCGTTCTGGCTCTGGTCAGCCATGACCGGCAACGACCATCGCACTGATGATGCCTGGGTGAATGCCGATTACACGCTGGTGGCCCCGAAGGTGTCCGGCTATATCGCCCACGTCAACGTGCAGGATAACCAGCGCGTGCGGGCTGGCGACGTGCTGGCGACGCTCGACGACCGCGACTATCGCGTGGCGCTGGAGACCGCGCGGGCGAATCTGCAGGTCAGCGACGCCAAACGGCTGAGCGCGCAGGCGCAGCTCGACCAGCAGCAGTCCACCATTGCCGAGGCCCGCGCCACGCTGGCCGCCAGCCAGGCATCGGCACAGTATGCCGGACAGAGCGCGGCGCGCTATAACCAGCTGTACAAGAGCGGCACCATAGCCGCTGACGATCAGCAGAAAGCCAGCTCAACCCAGCGTTCCGCCGCCGCTACGGTGCGCCAGAGCGCAGCGGCGCTGGCGGCGGCCGAACAGCAGGTGAAGGTGCTTGAGGCCGCGCTGCGTCAGGCGGAGGCTGATGTCGCGGCGGCGCAGGCCAGCGTCGACCAGGCCGGACTGAATCTCTCTTATACGCGTATTATTGCGCCGGTGGATGGCATGGTGGGTCAGCGTTCGGTGCGCGTGGGAGCCTGGGTCAGCGCGGGTACGCGTCTGCTGGCCGTGGTGCCGCTGCAGCAGACATACATCACCGCCAATTATCTGGAGACGCAGCTGGCGGATGTACGCCCGGGCCAGAGAGTGGTAGTGAAGATTGATGCATTGCCCGGCAAGACCTTCACCGGTCACGTTGACAGTATCGCGCCCGCTACCGGCGCCACGTTTTCCGCGATTGCCCCCGATAACGCCACCGGCAACTACACTAAAGTGGTTCAGCGTTTGCCGGTGAAAATTGTGCTGGATCCGCATCAAAGCGATCTGGCGCAATTACGTGTCGGCATGTCGGCGATTCCGCAGATTGAGACCCGATGAAAATGTGAGCAACTTCTCAGAAGTGACCTATTTATTTTCGGATCGATTCCGCGTAAATTAGCGCTCGATCCTGTTTCGGGGCAGCCCGAAGCGACCTGAGTAGAAAGCGTGTAGCGATGATGAACTCCACCTTTCTCTTATTCTGTTCGGGTTACGCTGGTTTGGGATCGCCATCATTGTAACCGCTCAGAGGAGTTGTTTTGTGAAATACGCCTTGATGGGAATCTCTTTCTTCGTCTTACTTTGGGTCGGCACCTTCGTGCTGATGCTGTAAAGACGCCAGCCGGGGCGACCGCTCAGTCGCCCCGATTTGTAGTTACTCTGCTTCTTCCACCGCTTTTACCGTTCCCGGCAAAATACCGTCGGCGCGGAACATCGCTTTAATGCCACGCACCGCCTGACGAATACGATCGCTGTTTTCAATCAGGGCAAAACGCACGTGGGTATCGCCGTAGTCACCGAAGCCAATGCCCGGCGAGACGCACACTTTCGCCTCCTGCAGCAGCAGCTTGGCAAATTCCAGTGAGCCCAGATGCGCGTAATGGTCGGGGATTTTCGCCCAGACGTACATGGACGCTTTCGGCAGATCGACCATCCAGCCCGCTTCATGCAGCCCTTTCACCAGTACGTCGCGCCGGCGTTTATACTGCTCGGCGATATCGCGCACGCACTGCTGATCGCCCTCCAGTGCCGCAATCGCTGCCACCTGCAGCGGTGTGAAGGTGCCGTAATCGTGATAGCTTTTGATGCGTGCCAGTGCCGCCACCAGCTCTTTGTTGCCGACCATAAAGCCGATGCGCCAGCCCGCCATGTTGTAGCTTTTTGACAGGGTAAAGAATTCCACCGCCACATCGCGCGCGCCCGGCACCTGCATGATCGACGGCGCTTTCCAGCCGTCATAGGTGATGTCGGCGTAGGCCAGATCGTGGATGACCAGCACGTTGTACTGTTTCGCCAGCGCGATGACGCGCTCGAAGAAGTCCAGCTCCACGCACTGCGATGTCGGGTTGGACGGAAAGCCGAGGATCATCATCTTCGGTTTCGGGTAGCTTTCACGGATGGCGCGTTCCAGCTCATTGAAGAAATCGACCCCCGCGACCAGCGGTACCGAGCGCACCTGCGCGCCGGCGATCACCGCACCGTAGATGTGAATCGGGTAGCTGGGATTGGGCACCAGCACGGTGTCACCGTGATCGAGCGTCGCCAGCATCAGGTGCGCCAGGCCCTCTTTCGAGCCGATGGTAACAATGGCTTCAGATTCCGGATCGATATCCACCTGATAACGCTCGGCGTACCAGCGCGAAATGGCGCGGCGCAGGCGCGGAATCCCTTTGGAGGTAGAGTAGCCGTGCGTGTCTTCACGCTGTGCCACCTGACAGAGCTTTTCCACGATGTGCGGCGGTGTCGCGCCATCCGGGTTGCCCATGGAGAAATCGATGATGTCTTCGCCGCGCCGGCGCGCAGCCATCTTCAATTCAGCCGTGATGTTAAATACATAGGGGGGCAGACGTTCAATACGCGAGAAACGACGGGGTGTGCTGTTATCAGCCATGATGTCCTCTGGATTACGTTAGCGCCCGGACCGTCCGAGCGACGCTGGTCACTGCCGTGACCGAAACAAGAACATAACGCGCTGATAACAATATTGTCGAGGGGGGACGGCAAATTTTCTTAGCCTGCTTCGTTTAAGCGCCCAAATACCCAATCGTTTACCCACTGGCCGTTGAGCCGGTAGTTATCGCGCAGCGTGCCTTCCAGCGCGAAACCGTTCTTTTCCAGAATGCGCCGCGACGGCCAGTTGCCCTCAATCACCAGCGCTTTGAGTTTGTGGAAGTCGGCCTGCAGCAGGAACGTGCACAATGCCTGCAACGCTTCGCTGCCGTAGCCCTGACCGGTACAGGCGTGGCGCAGCATGTAACCCACTTCGGCCTGACGATACGGATGCCACTCGGCGCTGCAGCCAAACAGGCCAATCGCTTCACCGCTGTCGCGCAGGCGCGCCACCAGGCACAGCATGTGAAAACTGCTCGGTTGCCACGGTGCCAGCCGCTCGTTAAAGCGCTGGCGGATGTCGTTTTCATCGGGGATCTCGCTCACCCAGGTCATGGTCGCGGCATCTTCATGAACCGCTTTGAAAATCTGCCAGTCTTCCGGCTGTAACCGGCTGAGGGACAAACGAGGGGTGAGTAATTGCATGGCCACGCTCCGCTGTTGTGCTTACGGCAACATAGCAAACCGCATCCGTGACAACCAGTGACCGCTGCACGCTTTGAGCAATCCTCTTTTTAGCACTCAGGATTTCCTCTTTTAAGGTTTTGTACTGGATAATCTGCGTTGCTTCCCTTCAGGGTCGGATGTTACGGGGGGATCTGGTCGCCATAAATGGCGCCCATAAATGGCGCCCCTTATATCCCGATCATTCTCCTCCGGGTATGATGATCCCCGACTGATCATCGGGAAGTTGCTGGTGAGATGGGGGCGCCCCCTGGGCATAAAGCCTGCTTCGTAGATTCATCCCCGGCAACTTAACTCCCGCCTTCAAGACCGGACGGTATCCTGTGCCCCGAGCACGCATCCATAAGGATGGTCATGGCGGTTTCCCTGTGCTGTTAAGGAGAATCTATGCAAACCCGTATGCCTGTCGGCATTGATGTTGCCTCCGGAAAGTTTGATGTGGCCGTCTGGAAAGGCGACACGTCTTACAAAACCAAAGTCTTTCCCAACACCCCTAAGGGCTTTATCGCCCTGAAAAAATGGCTGGAGCCGTTCGGCTGCTGCCATATCTGCATGGAGGCTACCGGCGCGTACAGTGAGCCGCTGGCCACCTTCCTGCACGACGAAGGCTATGATGTCAGCGTGGAAAATCCCGCGCGCATCAGGCGCTTCGGACAGGCGGAGCTGAGCCGTAACAAGACGGATAAAGACGATGCGCGCATGATAGCGCGCTACTGTAAACTGCACGGCCCGTCGCTGTGGCAGCCGGCGCCGCTGAATGAACGCAGGCTGAAGGCGCTGGTGAAGCGCCTGACGAATCTTCAGGAAATGCGGCAGATGGAAGAGAACCGGCTGGAGGTCTCGGATGCGGTGGTGCAGCCCTCAATCCGCGTGGTCATTGCGGCGCTGGATGCGCAGATAGACGAAACGAAGCGGGCAATAAACGACCATATCGACAATGATCCGGGCCTTAAAAAGAACAGGGAACTGCTGGAGTCCATCCCGGGCATCGCGGGCGTGCTGAGCAGCACGATGCTGGCGTATCTGGGGGACATGTCGAGGTTCAGCAGCAGCAAGGCGCTTGTGGCGTGGGTGGGTCTGAATCCGATGCGGCAGGAGTCCGGTGAGTGGAAGGGCAAAAGCAGGATATCGAAGATGGGCAACAGCGCGATGCGCAAGGCCCTGTACATGCCTGCGATAGTGGCGATGAAGTGGAATCCGGCGGTGAGTGCGCTGAAGAAACGGCTGGATGCGGGTAAGAAAACGGGAAAAGTCGTGGTGTGCGCGGCGATGAAGAAGCTGCTGCAGCTGGCTTATGGCGTGCTGAAATCGGGTCGTCCGTTCGATGCCGAAATATGTCTTGCCAGGTAACCGGCAAGACGGTATCTACGGTGTGTCAGTGGCCCATTTTACACGGCCCGCACCTTCATATCTGGTCGCCATAGATGGCGCCCCTGCAGTGCATCCGCGGTCTTGCAGGTTGCGCATTGATGCGCACCGGCAGTGCGCACCTTCATATCTGGTCGCCATAAATGGCGACCCTACGGTGCATCTGCGGTCCTGTAGGGTGCGCATTGATGCGCACCGGCAGTGCGCACCTTCATATCTGGTCGCCATAAATGGCGCCCCTGGAGTGCATCTGAGGTCTTGCAGGTTGCGCATTGATGCGCACCGGCAGCGCGCACTTTCATATCTGGTCGCCATAAATGGCGCCCCTGCGGTGCATCTGCGGTCCTGTAGGGTGCGCATTGATGCGCACCGGCAGCGCGCATCTTCGTATCTGGTCGCCATAAATGGCGCCCCTGCGGTGCATCTGCGGTCCTGTAGGGTGCGCATTGATGCGCACCGGCAGCGCGCGCCTTAAAAATTGATCCAGGCTATGAGAAACGTCTGCAGCTTGCCGGGACGCTGGCGGATCGCGATCACATTTTTTATCATGTCCGCAACCTTGCCTGCTCCGGAGAACACCGTGCCTTCCCATTTCGACATGCTGCTGGCGGTGTTTGACCGCGCCGCGCTGATGCTGATCTGCCTGTTCTTCCTGACCCGCACCCGCGTATTTCGTCAGCTACTGCAAAAAGATGAGCACTCAATCGGCGAAAAAGCCGTGGTGACCGCCATCTTCTCGCTGTTTGCGCTGTTCAGCACCTGGTCCGGCATCAACGTTGACGGCTCACTGCTCAACGTCCGGGTGATTGCGGTCATGGCGGGCGGCATTCTGTTCGGGCCGTGGGTCGGCATTGCAACCGGCGTGATTGCCGGCGTGCACCGCTTCCTGATTGATATCGACGGCATCACCTCGGTGCCCTGTCTGGTTACCAGCATCATCGCCGGTATCGCCGCCGGTGCCATCAACCGCTTCGTCAGCAAAGAGCAGCGCTGGCGCGCCGGCATCCTCGGCGGCATGCTGTGTGAAAGCCTGACCATGCTGCTGATCGTGCTGTGGGCGAAACCGATGTCACTTGGTTTAACCATCGTGTCGGAAATTGCGCTGCCGATGATTCTCGGTGCGTCGAGCATTGGTTTGATTGTGCTGCTGGTGCAGAGCGTCGAAGGGGAAAAAGAGGCGATTGCCGCGCGTCAGGCCAAGCTGGCGCTGGAGATTGCCAACAAAACCCTGCCGCTGTTTCGTCAGGTTAATAGCGACTCGCTGCGCAAAGTGTGCGCCATCATTCGCAACGATATCCATGCCGATGCGGTGGCGATCACTAACACCAAACAGATTCTGGCTTACGTCGGCTACGGCGAGCAGAACTACCACAACGGCGACGACGGCATCAGTCCGACCACCGCGCAGGCGATCGCCAGCGGTAAAATTATCATTAAGAATAATGATGAGGCACACCGCACCAAAGACATTCACTCAATGCTGGTGATTCCCCTTTGGGAAAAAGGGGAAGTGACCGGCACGCTGAAAATCTACTATCGCCGCGCCCATCGTATTACTGGTTCGCTGAAAGAGATGGCGGTCGGTCTGTCGCAAATCATCTCGACGCAGCTGGAAGTCTCGCGTGCCGAGCAGCTGCGCGAGATGGCCAATAAAGCCGAACTGCGCGCGCTGCAAAGCAAAATCAACCCGCACTTCCTGTTCAACGCGCTCAATGCCATCTCCTCATCGATTCGCCTGAATCCGGACACGGCGCGCCAGCTGGTGATTAATCTGTCGCGCTACCTGCGTTACAACCTGGAACTCAACGACGATGAACCCATCGACATCAAAAAAGAGCTGTGGCAGGTGAAAGATTACATCGCCATTGAGCAGGCAAGGTTTGGCGACAAGCTGTCGATGATTTACGACATCGATGAGGATCTGCACTTTTCGCTGCCCAGCCTGCTGATCCAGCCGCTGGTGGAGAATGCCATCGTGCACGGTATCCAGCCGTGTCGCGGCAAAGGCGTGGTCACGCTAAGCGTGAAAGATCTGGGCGATCGCGTGCGCGTGGCGGTGCGCGATACCGGTGCCGGCATCAGCGAAGAGGTGGTCAGCCGGGTGGCGCGCAACGAAATGCCGGGCAACAAAATAGGCCTGCTGAATGTGCATCACCGGGTGAAACTGCTGTCCGGCCACGGCTTAACCATCACCCGTCATCAGCCCGGTACGGAAATCGCCTTTACCCTCAGCAAAAGTGGTCAGCGGCTGTCCGGCCCGCTCACCCCGTTAGCGGAAACCTCAGCGTGAAAGCCATTATTGTCGAAGACGAATTCCTGGCGCAGCAGGAGCTAAGCTGGATGATCCAGCAGCATAGCCAGATCAGCATCGAAGCCTGCTTTGATGATGGGCTGGAAGTGCTGAAGTATCTGCAGACTCATCGGGTGGACGTGATTTTTCTCGATATCAACATCCCGTCACTGGACGGCATGTTGCTGGCGCAGAACATCAACCAGTTTATCCATAAGCCGCTGATTGTGTTTATCACCGCGTGGAAAGAGCACGCGGTCGAGGCATTCGAACTGCAGGCGTTTGACTACATCCTCAAGCCGTATCACGAGTCGCGCATCATCACCATGCTGAACAAGCTGGAGGCCAGCGCACAGCAGCAGCAGGCGCAGCAGCACAACCCGGCAGCCAGCGCGCCGCAAACGGTGAATTTAGTCAAAGATGAGCGCATTATCGTGACCGATATCAACGATATCTATTACGTTGAAGCGCATGAGAAGCTGACGTTTGTCTACACGCGGCGCGAAGCCTATGTGATGTCGATGGCGATCAGCGAGTTTTGCAGCCGTTTGCCTGAATCGATGTTCTTTCGCTGCCACCGTTCGTACTGCGTTAATCTGAGCAAGATTGGCGAGATCGAACCGTGGTTTAACAACACCTATCTGGTGAAGCTGCGCGATATGGATGCGCAGGTGCCGGTGAGTCGCAGCAAGGTAAAGGCGTTTCGCCAGCTGATGCATCTTTGAAGGCGAACGGCACGGGAAGCCGTTCGCCCGTCAGATTACAGCACGCGCCCCAGCGCCTGGCGCAGATGGGCACCGGCGCCAAGCAGGCCCGGCTGGTCATGAGTAATCATGTAGACCGGAATATCCACGAGGTAATCGCGGAAGCGGCCTTTGTCTTCAAACGCCGCGCGGAAGCCGGACGCTTTAAAGAACTCGAGGAAGCGCGGCACGATGCCACCGGCAATGTAGACGCCGCCAAAGGTGCCCAGGTTCAGCGCCAGGTTGCCGCCAAACCGTCCCATGATGACGCAGAACAGCGTCAGCGCGCGGCGGCAGTCAATGCAGCTGTCCTGCAGTGCCCGCTCGGTGACATCTTTTGGCTTGAGGTTTTCCGGCTCGCGCTGATCGGATTTCACAATCGCGCGATACAGGTTAACCAGTCCGGAACCCGACAGCACGCGCTCGGCAGAAACGTGACCCAGTTCGGCGCGCAGCACTTCGAGAATCGCGTCCTCTTCTTCGCTGTTTGGCGCGAAGTCAACGTGACCGCCCTCACCCGGCAGGCTGACCCAGCGCTTATCAACGTGCACCAGATGGCTGACGCCGAGCCCGGTGCCAGCACCGTAGATGGCAATCGGTTTATCCTGCACCGGCGATTTGCCGCCGAACTGCAGGACGTCCTGCGCCGTCAGCATTGGAATCGCCATGGAAACCGCGGTGAAATCGTTAATGATTTCCAGCGTAGTAAAGCCCAGACTTTCCTTCATCTGACGCGTTGAGAAGGCCCAGTCATGGTTGGTCATCTCCACCCAGTCGCCGGTGATCGGACAGGCGATGGCGATGCAGCCGTCGGTAATGTCCTGTTTTTGCTCATCCAGATAGTGACGGATAACTGCTTCAAGGTTGTCGTAGTCTGATGTTGAGAATGTTTTGGCCTGGGAGATGGCGCCGGTCTCCACCTCACACAAGGCGAGACGAGCGTTAGTGCCGCCCACATCGCCGACCAGGGCGTATTTTGTCATTCTTCTGCTGCTCCGCTTGGGTCATAAACAAGTGCAGGACACTATAAAAGCCTGCCAATAAAACAACAACGCTCACCTTGCACGATGAGCGTTGGTCATTCAGTGCGACGCACAGCCTGACTGTCGCCAGCCCAACTGTACAGAGGCAACTGTCCTAAACTTTGTGGCTATTGCGCTGGTGCAGCGCCGCCGTGACGGTGCGCAGCAGCGGCGGCAAATCCTGTTTCTCCATCACCACCTCAATCAGTGACAGGCAACGCGCCTGGCTGAGCAGCGCCATCACGGCGTCGAGCTGCGCCGTTTCACTGATGCGCCAGCTCTGAGCCGCACAACTCAGGCTCATTGCCTGCGGCAGCGCGGTCCAGTTCCACTGCGCGATGTCGTTGTAGCGCTGTTCCGCTCCATGGATCGCGCGTTCGACAGTGTATCCCTCATTATTCAGCAGAAAAATGATCGGGCTTAAGCCGTCGCGCTGGATCGATCCCAGTTCCTGAATGGTCAGCTGCGCCGATCCATCGCCGATGATCAGAATGACGCGCCGGTCGGGCTGCGCCGTCTGGGCACCAAAGGTGGCGGGTAAAGTATAGCCAATGGAACCCCATAAAGGTTGTACCAGCAGCTGCGCATCATGCGGTAAACGCAGCGCGGCAGCACCAAACGCCGCCGTGCCCTGATCGGCAAGGATAATATCACCGGGCTGCAGGAAACGCTGCATCGCCTGCCAGAAAGCCTGCTGACTGATTACGGCGGCAGCAGCGGGCGGTGCATCGTCCGGCATGTCGGCCTCGCCCGTGGCCCAGTGCGCGCAGTGGCGCTGATAAACCGGCAGCAGCGCGGCCAGCGCCTGCGCCATACTCAGCGGTGCGAAGGTTTCTCCGGCGACGCTGGCATGAAACGGCTGCAGATCAATCACCCGCTGCGCCGACAGCTGCTGGGTAAACCCGGCGGTCAGGGTGTCGGTAAAACGCACGCCGACGCACAGGGTGACATCGGTGTCTTCAATTGCCGCGCGCACGGTTTCGCGGCTGCCGCTGGCGGCGTAGGTGCCGACGAAGCCCGGTTGCTGCTCATCCAGTACGCCCTTGCCCATCAGTAGCGTGGCAGCCGGAATGGCGCGCAGCGCACGCAGCTCAGCCAGCGGTGCCTGCAGCTGCCAGCGGGCAGCGAGAAAATCGGCCAGCAGCGCCACGCGCTGCGCCGGTGCCAGCAGGGGCTCCGCCGCTGCGGCAAACGCCTGCGCCACGTCGCGGTTTTCAGCCGGTGCCGGGCTGGCGCTGGCGGACGGCAGCGTTACCGTGGCGGCGGCGACATCCACCGCCAGCAGCAAATAGCCCGGACGGTGCTGCTGTAGCGCGCCAGCGATGACCCGATCAATTTCAGCCACGGCGTTGTCGGCGCTCAGCACCGCGCTGGCGGCACTGACTTCCTGGGCCATGCGCAGAAAATGGCCGAAATCGCCGTCGCCGAGCGAATGATGCACGCAGTCGCCCTGCTGCTGGGCGTGGCTGGCGGGAGCGCCGACGATGTGAATCACCGGCACATATTCGGCGTAACTGCCGGCGATGCCGTTAATCGCGCTGAGTTCACCGACGCCAAAGGTGGTCAGCAGCGCGGCCGCGCCGTTGCAGCGACCGTAACCATCGGCCGCATAGGCGGCATTGAGTTCATTAGCGCAGCCGACCCAGGTAATGCCGGGATGGTCAATGACGCTGTCGAGAAATTGCAGGTTGTAGTCGCCGGGTACGCCGAACAGATGGCGGATACCCGCCTGGTGCAAACGATGCAGTAAATAGTCGCCAACGTTAAGAGTGTTCATCGACCGCTCCTGTGAAGGGGAATGATCAGGAGTATTAGCGATGTGGCTGAACTGGCGAGATTTTCACCATCATCGCGCTGTCATGCATGGCAAGCATTCGTTACGACGACAGAAAATTCTGTAAGTTGCGATCTTTGCCGCGTTACGGCGCAGTGTAAACGCATACACTGCTATGCTGATGCCACTTTCTCCCACCTGAGACAGGAACGCTGCATGAGTACTTTTCCCCACGCCGAACGTTATCACCAGATGCAGTATCGCCGCAGCGGCCGCAGCGGCCTGAAGCTGCCGGCGATTTCGCTGGGTCTATGGCACAACTTTGGCGACAGCACGCGCGTCGACAACAGCCGCGCGCTGCTGCGTCACGCATTTGATCGCGGTATTACCCATTTTGATCTGGCCAATAACTACGGGCCGCCGCCCGGTTCTGCGGAGAGCAACTTTGGCCGCATTCTGCGCGAAGATTTTCACGGCCTGCGCGACGAGCTGGTGATCTCCACCAAAGCGGGTTACACCATGTGGGACGGTCCGTACGGCGACTGGGGCTCACGCAAGTACCTGATTTCCAGCCTCGATCAAAGCCTGAAGCGCATGGGGCTGGAGTACGTGGATATCTTTTATCACCATCGTCCGGATCCGGAAACGCCACTGGAAGAGACCATGCGCGCGCTCGATCAGGTGGTGCGTCAGGGTAAAGCGCTGTACGCGGCGATTTCGAACTACCCGGCGGATAAAGCCGCCGCCGCTATCGCCATGCTGCGCGATCTCGGCACCCCCTGCCTGATCCACCAGCCGCGCTATTCGATGTTCGAACGCACGCCGGAACAGGGTCTGCTGGATGTGCTGGGCGACAATGGCGTCGGCTGTATTGCTTTCTCGCCGCTGGCCGGTGGCGTGCTGACCGACCGCTATCTGCAGGGCATTCCGCAGGATTCGCGCATCGCCAGCGGCAGCAAATTCCTTAACGAAAACCAGCTAACGCCAGAGAAGATGGCGAAAGTGCAGCAGCTCCAGGCGCTGGCGCAGCAGCGCGGTCAAAAGCTGGCGCAAATGGCGCTGCGCTGGGTGCTGCGCGACACGCGCGTCACGTCGGTGCTGATTGGCGCCAGTAAAACCGCGCAGATTGATGATGCCGTCGACATGCTGAGCCAGCCTGAATTAACGGCGGACGAGATCGCCGCCATTGAGCAAATTCTGGTGTAACCGTTTACCCGCCCGGAATTTTCCGGGCGCTGTCTTTAGCAGAAAACGCTGCACAACCTTTCGCTGACACTTTTTCAGACTAAATCTCAAGGCGTGTCTGGTCCGATATGGCACACTAGCGCCACGGTAGCCTCGATGCTATCGATGAGGAGAAAGTATGAAACGTGCAATTTTGTTTGCCGCTTTGCTGGCAACGTTATCCCCTCTGGCGCTGCACACAGCTGAAGCCAGTAGCGCTACCATCAATCTGGCCCCTGGCGTCACGCTGCATCTCGGCGATCGCGATCGTCGCGGCTACTACTGGGACGGCGGTCGCTGGCGTGAACCGCGCTGGTGGCACGATCGCTATCAGTACAACGATCATCGCTGGTGGCGTCACGAAGAGTGGAAACGCCATCGTGCCTGGGAGCGTGAACGTGAGCGCCGCTGGCACGAGCGCGAACGCCGCGAACACTGGCGTCACGATCGCCGGCACGACCGCCACGACCATCATCACCATTAAAAAAAATCCCGGCGCAGACGCAGCCGGGATTTTTTTATTCAGTCATTTGCTTACCAGCCGAGCGCTTCGCCCACCAGCAGATAGATATTCAGCGCCACCACCAGCACCACAATCAGACGTCCGGCATTTTGCATCAGGCGTGAGTTCACCAGTTCATCGCCCATGATGTCACGGTTCCCGGTGAACGACAGCAGCGGAATCAGCGCCAGCGCAATACCGAAGCTCAGCAGCACCTGGCTCATCACCAGAATGCGCGTCGGATCCCAGCCCGCCCAGATAACAATAAAGGACGGCAGCATGGTAATGGTACGACGGAACCACAGCGGAATGTGGAAGCGGATAAAGCCCTGCATCACCACCTGGCCGGCCAGCGTGCCCACCACGGTAGAAGAGAGGCCGGCCGCTACCAGACTCAGCCCAAACACAATCGCCGCCGCGTGACCCAGCAGCGGCTGCAGCGTCAGATAGGCCTGGTCGAGATCGACAATGCTGGTGTGACCGCTAAAGTGAAACGCGGCCGCTGCGGTGGCCATCATCGCCAGGTTAACGAAACCGGCAATGGTCATGGCGATCGCCACGTCGAGCTTGGTGGAGGAGTAGCGCTCCGCCTTGCTGCCTTTATTACCGTACTGCGTCAGCGCCGAGTGCAGATAAATGACGTGCGGCATAATGGTCGCGCCCAGCACGCCAGCCGCGAGGAATACCGCGTCCGAAGTGGGCAGGCTCGGCAGCGCCATGCCTACAACCAGATCGCTGACGCGCGGCTGCGAGAAGAACAGCTCAACGATATAAGCGGCGGCGACAAACAGCAGCAGCCCGCCAATCACCAGCTCCAGCGGTTTCTGTCCACGGTTCTGCAGCATCAGAATCAGGAACGTGGCGATACCGGTTAACACCGCGCCCTGCAGCAGCGAGATGCCAAGCAGCAGCTTAAAGCCGAGCGCAGCCCCGATGAATTCCGCCAGATCGGTGGCCATGGCGATGATCTCCGCCTGTACCCAGTAGAACCATACCGCCGGGCGCGGGAAGCGATCGCGAATATGCTCGGCGAGGTTTTTACCGGTGGCAATGCCCAGCTTGGCGGACATCAGCTGGATCAGCATCGCCATGATGTTGGCCCACACCACCACCCACAGCAGTTTGTAGCCGTACGCGGCCCCCGCCTGGATGTTGGTGGCAAAGTTGCCGGGATCGATATAACCAATGGCCGCGATGAAGGCCGGTCCCAGCAGCGCGAGCTTGATCTTTCTGGCTCCGCGAGCGGCGCGCTCGGCGGTGCGACTTTCTGACATAGTTTTGACCCTGTCCTAACGCTTGTCTGACCCATCCAGCTTACGGGGCATTCAAGGCAAGTGAAATTTGGTTATAGTTATCGCATTGATAGATGGTGCTATAAAGTATAGCCATTGCTATACCACAAGGTAAAGTTAGCGCTTGCTAAAAATTATGCAACAGGTTTCACTCTACTCCCGGGTCAAATTATAGACAATCTCTTTGTGGATATTTCTTGTGATCGATTTGTAAACAGGTTGTGAGCGGTGAGACTAATCTGAGAAATAAAGCGATACCGAATACTTATATTGTGGTTTTGATCTCGTTTTTAAGTAACGCGTTACATAGAATACGCAGCAAAATACAACCCTCCTCAAATTTGGAGCCGATATGTCCCATATTTTGCACTTCCTTTTAGCATTGGTGGTGGTAGCCGTGCTGGCGTTACTCGTCAGTCACGATCGTAAGAGTATCCGGATTCGCTATATCGTTCAGCTGCTGGTGATTGAAGTGCTGCTGGCGTGGTTCTTCCTTAACTCCGAAGCAGGCCTTGGTTTTGTTAAAGGTTTCGCCGGGCTGTTTGATCATCTGCTCAAATATGCAGCAGAAGGCACCAATTTCGTGTTCGGTAACATGAACGAGAAAGGCCT
Source organism: gamma proteobacterium symbiont of Axiagastus rosmarus (assembly GCF_059730925.1). Taxonomy (NCBI): domain Bacteria; kingdom Pseudomonadati; phylum Pseudomonadota; class Gammaproteobacteria; species gamma proteobacterium symbiont of Axiagastus rosmarus. The sequence continues at coordinate 1,304,053 of NZ_AP035925.1, read as the reverse complement.
GGCCTTCTTCTTCCTCAATGTTTTGTGCCCTATCGTCTTCATCTCGGCCCTGATCGGTATTTTGCAGCATTTCCGCATCCTGCCGTGGGTGATTCGCGCTATCGGTACCGTGCTGTCGAAGATCAACGGCATGGGCAAACTGGAATCCTTTAACGCCGTCAGCTCTCTGATTCTGGGACAGTCAGAAAACTTTATCGCCTATAAGGATATCCTTGGCAAAATGTCACAGCGCCGCATGTACACCATGGCAGCCACCGCGATGTCGACGGTGTCGATGTCGATTGTGGGCGCCTACATGACGATGCTGCAGCCAAAGTACGTAGTGGCCGCACTGGTGCTCAACATGTTCAGTACCTTTATCGTGCTGTCGCTGATTAACCCGTACCGCGTGGACAGCGAAGAAGATCTGCAGCTGCAGGATCTGCATAAAGGTCAGAGCTTCTTTGAGATGCTGGGTGAATACATCCTGGCCGGTTTCAAGGTGGCGATTATCGTTGCGGCGATGCTGATTGGTTTTATCGCGCTGATCTCCGGTCTTAACGCGCTGTTTGATACCATCTTCGGCATCAGCTTCCAGGGCGTGCTGGGCTATGTGTTCTATCCGTTTGCCTGGGTAATGGGCGTACCATCCAGCGAAGCGCTGCAGGTGGGCAGCATCATGGCGACCAAGCTGGTTTCTAACGAATTCGTTGCAATGATGGACCTGCAGAAAATCGCCGGTCAGCTGTCGCCGCATGCGGAAGGCATTCTGTCGGTGTTCCTGGTCTCCTTCGCCAACTTCTCCTCCATCGGCATTGTCGCAGGCGCGATCAAAGGTCTGCATGAAGAGCAGGGTAACGTGGTATCACGTTTCGGCCTGAAACTGCTGTACGGCTCGACGCTGGTGAGCGTGCTCTCCGCCGCCATCGCCGGTCTGGTGCTGGGCTTCTGATCTATAGGGCGGGCTGCGGCTCGCCCTTCTCTTCTTTTATATACCTAAGCGTTATATCCCGCGCCAGTCAGCCTGCCGCCGCGTCACGCCCTGCTTCACCGTTTCCCGCAAACCCTTTGCACAATATCGAATTTCCGTTGTTGCCGTCTGCGCCCGTAGCTTTTCCTTCTGACCTCACCTCAGGAGAATCGCATGAGCATTCAGTTCCTTGGCATGATTGGCCACCGGCTTGCCTCAGAAATCATTCCCGCATCCGGCACGTTGTTCGATAAAGATTACATTGCCCGCTTTGCCCGCGCCCATGAAGCGGCCGGTTTCGACCGCATCCTTGTCGGCTACTGGTCCGATCAACCCGATGGCTTTCTGGTCACCGCTCACGCAGCGGCGCATACCCAGAAGATTAAATTCCTGCTGGCGCACCGTCCGGGGTTTGTCGCGCCCACGCTGGCGGCCCGCAAACTGGCTTCGCTCGACCATCTCACCGACGGCCGCCTGGCCGTGCACATTATCAGCGGCGGCAGCGACAGCGAACAGCGCCGCGACGGTGATTTTCTCAGCAAGGCTGAACGCTATGCGCGCACCGACGAATTTCTCAGCGTGCTGAAACAGAGCCTTGAATCGCCGCAGCCTTACGATCATCAGGGCCGGTTTTACCAGGCTGAGCAGGCTTTCTCTGCCATTAAACCGCTGCAACATAAGCTGCCGATCTATTTCGGCGGATCGTCACCGGAGGCGATTGACGTGGCGGCGCGGCATGCCGATGTCTTCGCGCTGTGGGGCGAACCGTTAAAAGGCGCGGCCGAGACGGTACGTAACGTGCGTGCGGCGGCGGCCGCGCAGGGGCGCCAGATTGCGTTTAACATCTCCTTCCGGCCTATTCTGGGTAACACCGAAAAAGAAGCCTGGGAGCGCGCCGAACATATCCGCGCCACCGCAGAGAAGCAGCTGGCGGAGACCGGCTATACCTTTGGGTTGCCGAAGCCGCAGAGTGTCGGTGCGCAGCGTCTGCTGGCGGCGGCGCATGAGAGCGATCGCCACGACAAAGTGTTGTGGACCGGCGTGGCAAAACTGGTGCAGGGCGGCTACAACTCCACCGCGCTGGTCGGCACGCCGGATCAGGTTTCTGAGGCGCTGCTGGATTATTATCGCCTCGGCATTCATAGCGTGCTGATCCGCGGATTTGACCCGCTGAATGATGCGGTGGAATACGGCCGTGAACTGCTGCCGCTGACGCGTGAAAAAGTGGCTGCGCTCAGCGCAACTGAAAAAAGGAGCGCCTGATGCGTCTCGCCGCTCTGTTTGCCGGTGTTGCGCTGGCCCTCGCGTCACTCCAGCCGCTGCTGGCGGCCGATAAAGTCACGCTGCGCCTTGGCGATGTTAAGGGCGATCGTTTTGCCGCCCTGAAAGCCTCGGGCGAACTGAACAATCTGCCTTACGATCTTAAGCTCACCGCCTTTGACTCCGGCGCGCCGGTGCAGGAAGCGCTCAATGCCGGGGCGCTCGACGTTGGCTTTACCGGTGATTTGCCGTTTCTGTTTGTCTATGCGGCAGGCGCGCCGGTGAAAGCCGTGGGTGCCTGGCAGAATAACCCGGACAGCATCGCCCTGCTGACCCGCCCCGACGCCGGCATTCACCGGCTGCAGGATTTGAAAGGTAAGCAGATCGCGGTCAACCGCGGCGGCTGGGGACACTATCTGCTGCTTGGCCTGCTGGAGCGCGCGGGCCTGACGCCGCAGGATGTCACGCTGCGCTTTCTCGGACCGGTGGATGGCCGCGCGGCGCTGACGTCCGGTGCGGTCGCGGCCTGGGCGCCGTGGGAGCCCTATATCGCCACCTCGACCGCCATCGACGGCACGGTGCGCGTACCGGACGGCGGGGGTAAAGGCATTATGTCCGGTTACTCCTACGCGCTGGCCCGCAATGAAGCGTTGCAGGACGCCGGCAAGCGGGAAGCGATTGCCGACCTGCTGGCGCGACTGGCGAAGGCGCAAATCTGGGCGCAACACCATCCGCAGGAATTCGCCGGCGTGCTGAGCAAAACCCTGAATATGCCCACCGCCATTACCCGCAGCTGGATTGACGATGCGCGCATCCGCCCGCTGGTGTTTGATACGCACCTGATTGCCACGCTGCAGAAATCCGCCGACTTTTTCCATCGTTATCAGGTATTGCCAAAACAGGTCGATGTCAGCCAGGCGTTTGACTTCAGTCTGTCCGCCGCCGCTAACCGCATCGCCCAGCACGCGCCGGGAGACAAATCATGAGTGATTATCAGCACCATCGCCTGCGCACCTTCGTCGCCCGGCTGGCCACCCTGCTCGACAGCCAGCCGGACGAAGCGACCATTTTGCGGCAGGGCAGCGGCTGGCTGGCCGAACTGATTCGCCACGATGACTGGCTGGATGAGGCGTTTACCCAGCCCCATCCGCAGCACTATCAACAATATCTGCTGTATGCCGATGCGCAGCAGCGCTTTTCCGTGGTGAGTTTTGTCTGGGGGCCGGGTCAGCAGACGCCGATTCACGATCACCGCGTCTGGGGCCTGATTGGCATGCTGCGCGGCGCCGAAATTTCACAATCGTGGCAGCCGGGCCCGCACGGTTTACAGGCAGAAGGTGCGCCGGTGCGGCTTGAACCCGGCAGCGTGGAGGCGGTGTCGCCGACGGTCGGTGATATCCATCGCGTCAGCAACGCCTTTGACGATCGCGTCTCCGTCAGTATCCACGTGTATGGCGCGAATATCGGCGCGGTTGAGCGCGCGGTCTACACCGCCGACGGCCACCAAAAACGCTTTATTTCCGGCTACAGCAACCGTTATCTACCTAACATTTGGGACCTTTCACATGACTAAACCGGTTTTCCCGTTTCGCCAGGCGGCGGAACTGCTGACAGCGCTGCGTCAGCAACAGGAAGTGGCGATCATTGACGTGCGCGATGAGGCGCTGTTTGCTACCGGGCATCCGCTGTTTGCCGTCAACATTCCGCTGTCAAAGCTGGAGCTGGAGCTGCTGGACCGCATTCCCCAACGTCACACCGCCATTACGCTGTATGACAACGGCGAAGGCCTGGCGCAGACCGCCGCTGAACGTCTCGCCGCACTGGGTTATCAGCAGGTCACGCTACTGGCCGATGATTTAGCCGGCTGGCAGGCGTCTGGCGGTGAGCTCTTTATCGATGTCAATTCACCCAGCAAAGCGTTTGGCGAACTGGTGGAACATCATGCCCGCACGCCTTCGCTCTCCGCCGATGAGGTACAGGCGCTGATTAGCAATGATGCCGACGTGGTGGTGCTGGATGCGCGGCGCTTTGATGAATATCACACCATGAGCATTCCGGGCGCCACCAGCGTACCCGGCGGCGAACTGGTGCTGCGCGTGCGCGATTTAGCCCCATCACCGCGCACCACAGTGATTGTGAATTGCGCCGGACGCACGCGCAGCATTATTGGCACGCAGTCGCTGGTCAATGCCGGTATTCGTAATCCGGTATTCGCGCTGCGCAACGGCACCATTGGCTGGACGCTGGCCGGTCATGCGCTGGAGCATGGGCAGAGCCGCCGCTATGGCAACGCCAGCGAAACCGCGCAACGTCAGGCCGCGAGCCAGGCACGCGCCATTGCCGATCGCGCTGGTGTGACACGCATTCCTCTGGCGACGCTGACGCGCTGGCAGCAGGAAGCACGCACCACCTACCTGTTCGACGTGCGTGATGCCGAAGAGTACGCCGCCGGTCATCTGCCGGGCAGCCGCCACGTGGCGGGCGGCCAGCTGGTACAGGAGACCGATCATTACGCCAGCGTGCGCGGTGCGCGTATCGTGCTGGTGGATGATGATGGTGTCCGCGCCAGTATGACCGGCTCCTGGCTGGCGCAGCTTGGCTGGCAGGTGGCGGTGCTTGACGCATTGCAGGCCAGCGATTTCAGCGCTGTCGGTAGCTGGCAGCCGCAGGTCGCGCCGGTTGCTGCGCCGGAATCGATCTCCCCCGCTCAGCTGGCCGAGTGGCTGGCGGCTGGCGACACGCAGGTGCTGGATTTCACCACGCTCGCCAATTACCGCAACAGCCATATTCCCGGGGCGGCCTGGCTGCTGCGTTCCACCCTGCAGCAGCAGGGCAAGGCACTACTGCCCGATGCTGGCCGCTATGTGCTGACCTGCGGCAGCAGCCTGCTGGCCAGCTATGCCGTGGAGCAAATTGCCACGCTGACCGGCAAACCGGTGCGGGTGCTGGCGGGAGGCAATGCAGCCTGGCGCGCCGCCGGTCTGCCCACCGAACAGGGCGAGCAGCGCCTGCTCTCGCCGCCCATCGATCGTTATCGCCGCCCGTACGAAGGCACCGATATTGAACCGGACGTGATGCAGGCCTATCTTGACTGGGAATATGGTCTGGTGGCGCAACTGGATCGCGACGGTACCCACGGTTTTCGCGTGCTGCAGTTGCAGCCACAGGCCGTGACGGTTTAACACGGAAAGGCGCTGCAAGTCAGCGCCATTGCACGCAGCCATTCGGCGAATGCAACGTCACACTGCGCAAACGGGCAGTATTATTATCGGGTTTTAAGTACGTTTGTTCTGAACGAACAGAGAATTGGTGGAGATAAGCGGGATCGAACCGCTGACCTCTTGCATGCCATGCAAGCGCTCTCCCAGCTGAGCTATACCCCCACATCTGGAATTCGTTTTTTCAGTGCAAACCGTTGGGAGCGGTTTGGTGGAGCTAAGCGGGATCGAACCGCTGACCTCTTGCATGCCATGCAAGCGCTCTCCCAGCTGAGCTATAGCCCCGTACCGAAAAAACCGCCGAGTTACCTCGACGGACGGCATAATATGAGACCGCTGTTTGAGTGTCAACGGCAAATTCTCGTTCTGCGTGCGATCGCTGAAAAAGGCGGCAACCCTGTGTCGCCGTGGCTTTTTTTTCAGCGCAGCGCGTGCTCGTCATCCCTGCCCTCAGCCGTTATCTCAACGCCGCCTCAACGGTGGGCCACGCCGAGGTTAACTTTAGGTTAAAGATGTTAGCGTCAGGCTTGTTTTCGTTAATGGTGCGTGTAAAACTTAGCGCGCTAATTAACCGGTTAGCCGTCCAGGGTATTCACTCGCTAACCGGCCAGCACGTCCTCCTTGTTTAATAAAAGAAAAGTGAACTATGTCGCTGCATACACCTAAAGAGATCGCGCAACTGGCGATTCAGGCCGGCGTGGCTAAAAGCCGTCTGCCGGTTTCCACCTTATTAATTCTTGGCTTTATGGCTGGCGCGTTTATCGCGACCGGCTTCCTGCTCGATCTGCACGTTATTAACCAGCTGCCTGCTGAATGGGGCTCGTTTGCCGGCTTCCTCGGTGCGGCGGTATTCCCGGTCGGACTGATTCTGACCGTGCTGGCGGGTGGCGAACTGCTGACCGGCAACATGATGACCCTGCCCATTGCCTGGTTCGCGCGCCGCATTAGCGGTTTCAGCGTGCTGCGTAACTGGTTTTGGGTCACCATCGCCAATTTTATTGGCAGCGTTGCGGTAGCATGGTTCTTCGGCCATCTGCTCGGCATGACCGAAGGCGACTATCTGAAGAAAACCGTGGCGATCGCGCATGCCAAAGTGAACGCCGATTTCATGCACGCGTTCATCTCCGGCATCGGCTGCAACTGGCTGGTGTGTCTGGCGGTATGGCTGGCCTTCGCCAGTAAAGATATGGTCGGCAAAATCTTCGGCATGTGGTTCCCGGTGATGGCCTTCGTGGCAATCGGTTTCCAGCACGTGGTGGCCAACATGTTTATCGTGCCTGCCGCAATTTTTGCCGGTCAGATGAGCTGGGCAGAATTTGCACCTAACGTGGTTGCGGTATTTTTAGGCAATGGTGTGGGCGGTGCGATCTTTGTCGGCCTCACCTATTTCCTCGCCTTCCGTCCGGCACAGGCGGCGGTCAGCGAAGCGCAGTAAACCGATTTTGCCTTTTGTCGCACAGCAAAAGGCATTTTCTGCCTTGATTACTTTTCCCCGTAACGTTTTGTTGTAATATGTAGAGCTAATGTATTTAACAGGGACAGCATCGTGAAAAAGGAATGGCTCACTCCCGAAGAGCTCGCGCTGGAAACGGGCTACAGTCGGCAGACGGTGAATAAATGGATCAAGCGTGAAAACTGGACGACCACGCCCAAGCCCGGTGTACAGGGCGGTAAGGCGCGATTAATCCACATTGATGAGCGTGTCAAAAGCTTCATTCAGTCCACCCGCCATGCAAACGAACCGGCGGCGAATTACGGCGCTCAGCAAAATACGTTACCTGCGTTATTAATAAATTCTGTCCAGCAAATGACGGCCACCGAACAGGAACAACTGGCGGCGCTGTTATTGCGGGAAGGGATCAGGGGCGTATTACAGCGGTTAGGAATCCAGGAAGAATAGAAAAGCCGGAAGCAGTGAGATGCTTCCGGCTTTTTTGTTGCCTGCCTCATCACAGCAGCCTGACAGGCCGCTGTTCAGCTCAATCAGGCCTGTGCTTCACGCTCCGCGATGAACGCCAGCGCTTTTTCGATACGCGCCACGCTGCGGCTGCGGCCGATGGCTTCCACCGTCACGTCGAGTCCAGGCGACTGACCGGCACCGGTTACGGCAACGCGCAGCGGCATACCGACTTTGCCCATGCCGAGCTCGAGTTCATCCGCAGCAGCCTGGATGGCGTGATGCACGTTTTCCGCATTCCAGTCGCTGTCGCTGATGGCCGCCAGCTTGTCGCGTACCACTTCCAGCGGCTGACGCGCCACCGGACGCAGATGCTTTTTCGCTGCATCCGCATCAAACGCGTCAAACTCTTCATAGAAGTAGCGGCAGGACGCGGCGATTTCGACCAGCGTTTTGCAACGCTCACCCAGCAGCGTCACCAGCTTCGCCAGCTCCGGTCCGGTGCGGGTATCGATATTCTGCTGCTCAATGTGCCACTGCAGCTGGGTCGCGACATATTCCGGCGGCAGCGTATTAATGTAGTGGTGGTTGAGCCACTGCAGTTTCTCGGTGTTGAAGGCGCTGGCCGACTTGCTTACCGCATCGAGGGTGAACAGTTCGGTCATTTCCGCCACGCTGAAAATCTCCTGATCGCCATGTGACCAGCCGAGGCGCACCAGATAATTAAGCAGCGCTTCCGGCAGGTAGCCGTCGTCGCGATACTGCATGACGCCCACTGCGCCGTGACGCTTGGACAGCTTTTTACCGTCATCGCCAAGGATCATGGATACGTGCGCATAAGTTGGCACTTCCGCACCAATCGCTTTCAGGATGTTGATCTGACGCGGCGTGTTATTGATATGGTCTTCACCACGAATAACGTGCGTGATGCCCATATCCCAGTCGTCGACCACCACACAGAAGTTGTAGGTCGGTGAACCGTCGGTACGGCGGATGATCAGATCATCCAGTTCCTGGTTGCTGAATTCGATCGGACCACGAATCTGATCGTCAAAAATCACCGAACCGTCCTGCGGGTTGCGGAAGCGCACCACGCACGGCTCATCGACAGCATGATGTTCATGGCTGTCGCGGCAGCGGCCGTCATAACGGGGCTTCTCGCCTTTTTCCATCTGCTCTTCACGCAGCGCTTCCAGACGCTCTTTCGAGCAATAGCATTTATAAGCAGTACCGGCTTCCAGCATTTCGTCGATAACGTCGTTATAACGGTCGAAACGTTTGGTCTGGTAGTACGGGCCCTCATCCCAGTCGAGATTCAGCCAGTTCATCCCATCCATAATGGCTTCGATCGCTTCCGGCGTGGAGCGCTCCAGGTCGGTATCTTCGATACGCAGGACGAATTCGCCCTGGTTATGGCGAGCATAAAGCCATGAGTAAAGCGCAGTACGCGCACCACCGACGTGCAGGTAGCCCGTCGGGCTGGGTGCGAAGCGAGTTTTGATTTTCATTCAGCATTGCCTTAAATGCGCAGGTTTCGTTGTCTGGATGACAAAAAAACGGGTTAACGCGGAAAAACAGTGCGCATATTCTAGCAGGTGAGGCTGATTCCTCAATCACTGTCACGCTGGCGGCGCGGGCAGAAGTGCGTTTTTCTGCTAATAAAACCAGCACATTGGCTAAAAGCGCTGCATGATGTCTAAATTTAAAGCGAACGCACATTTATGTTTTAAAAAGCGTTGACTCACTTCGAAGGATCCCTATAATGCGACTCCACACAGCGGGGGTGATTAGCTCAGTTGGTAGAGCATCTCCCTTACAAGGAGGGGGTCGGCGGTTCGAGCCCGTCATCACCCACCACTCTTAATGAGATGGCCCGCAGTGAACAAGAGATAAGATATGGGTGATTAGCTCAGTTGGTAGAGCATCTCCCTTACAAGGAGGGGGTCGGCGGTTCGAGCCCGTCATCACCCACCATATCTTAGTCAGATGACACTCTTGTTAAGCAGTACCGAAGTGGGTGATTAGCTCAGTTGGTAGAGCATCTCCCTTACAAGGAGGGGGTCGGCGGTTCGAGCCCGTCATCACCCACCACTTCGGGTCGTTAGCTCAGTTGGTAGAGCAGTTGACTTTTAATCAATTGGTCGCAGGTTCGAATCCTGCACGACCCACCAAATTCAGAAAAGAGCGCCCTCAGGGCGCTTTTTTCGTTTCTTCACATCCCACTCCCCAGGCTGACAGTGAAGCTGAAACTGCATTCAACTACGGTTGCACGTTTGGTAGCGGCGCAATTTATTGCGCGATGAATCGCGCCGCTACGAATAATGTGCGATTTGCGATTGCTATATCTGAGCGCTCTTACGTTCTCACGGCGCCTTTTTTCGTTTCTTCATATCCCACTTCCCAGGCTACCAGTTAAGCTGCAACTGCGTTAAACCATGGTTGCACGTTTGGTAGCGGCGCAATTTATTACGCGATAAATCGCGCCGCTACGAATAGGGTGCGACTTGCGGTTGCCTTACCTGGTTGCCCTTACGCCATCAGGGCGCTTTTTTCGTTTCTTCACATCCCACTCCCCAGGCTGCCAGTTAAGCTGTAACTGCATTCAATCAAAGTTGCACATGTGGTAGCGGCGCAATTTATTGCGCGATGAATCGCGCCGCTACGAATAATGTGCGATTTGCGATTGCCTTACCTGACCGCTCTTACGTTCTCAGAGCGCTTTTTCGCTTCAGCTGTGAAGAAAGAACCCGCTCAGCCTGAGGCCGTGCCCGCCCTATCCCCTTCCGCCCTCGTTCCTGACGAAACCTTTTCGCAAATTTAACACCTCTCACCCTCAAGCCGCAGCGGCTGCGTTCCGATAACGAAAGGGCACATTTGCAAGGAGAACGTTATGACCACCATTTCGACCAATACCAATATTGGCAGCAGCAGTACTTCCGGCTCCGGAAGCGCATCCGGCAGTAGCGATAGCGCCTCGAAAATCGCCAGCCTGACCAAACAAATCGCCAGTTTGAACGATGAACTGAAAGACATCGCGAAGGACAAAAGCCTGACCGAGAAGCAAAGAAAGGATAAGCAGGAGACGATTAACGCGCAGATTCAGCTGCTGCAGGCGCAAATCCAGCAGTTGCAGAAGCAGGAAAAGGAGAAAGCGGAGCAGAAGCAGGAGAAACAGGAGGTTACTGCAGTGAAAGCGGATGGTATCAACCGTCCAACCGACAGCAACCAACTTGACGTTTATGTTTAAAACGCCGGATTAAGCGCGCGATCCTGCGTCAGCAGCGCCGCCTGCTGACGCACTTCCTGCCAGATAGCCTCCGCTGCCGGGGTGAGTGACCGGTTTTTGCGTTTAATCAGCATCAGGCTGCGATTGATCTCCGGATAGAGCCGGCGCACCGTTAGCTTACGTCCGGACGGCAGCGGCAGCGCCAGTGCCGGTAAGATACTGATGCCAATGCCCGCTTCCACCATCGGATAAAGCGTGGCCGGATGGCCAATCTCCTGCACCACCTGCACGTTCAGCGCCAGCCGCTGCAATGCGGCATCGACCAGCAAACGGCTGCCCGACGCGTAATCCTGCAGCACCATAGCGCGACCAGCCAGCATTGACCACTGAGCCTGCGGCACCTGCGCCAGCGCATCATCCTGATGGCACAACAGTAAAAACGGCTCCTGCAGAATCTCCTCGCTATCGAAATCCGCATCCTGCAGCGGACCGATGACGATGCCAAAATCGACTTCCGCATTGCGCACGCTCTGCAATACCCACTGCTGCACGCGGTCGTGCAGAATCACCCGAATGTCGGGGTAGCGCAGTTGGCTGCTGGCCAGACATTGCGGCATCAGATGCGCCGAGGGCGTCTGGCTGGCCGCCACGCGCACCGTGCCGCTGCGCTGCTCGCCATAGCTGCGCACATCGAGCAGGGTGGTATTGAGCTCCTCCAGCAGTCGTTCCAGCCGCGTTGCCAGTTGCTGTCCGGCTTCGCTCAGTAACACCTCTCGCGTGGTGCGATCCAGCAGCCGTACGCCCATCTCCGCTTCCAGCTCTTTAATACTGTGACTGACAGCCGACTGGCTCAGCCCAATCGCCTGCCCTGCCTGGCTGAAACTGCCGTGCTGCGCCACCGCCACAAAGGTGCGCAACTGTCGTAAGGTGTAATTCATCGATTGTGCTCATAGATTAATGCAATAAATCAATTTTATTTCTAAACGCGTCTGACGCACAATCAGCAGCATCATTTATTACATTTAACCGGATTGTAACAATGGGCTTTTTACGACTTGACCCGATGATGGTCAAACTCATCATCACCGTGCTGCTGGCCAGCTTCTTCCCGGCCAAAGGCGGGTTTGTCGATTTCTTCGAATACCTGACCACCGCGGCCATCGCCCTGCTGTTCTTCATGCACGGTGCCAAACTGTCGCGCGAGAAGATCATCGCCGGCAGCAGCCACTGGCGGCTGCATCTGTGGATTATGTGCAGTACCTTCGTGATTTTCCCGATCCTTGGCCTGCTGCTGGTGTGGTGGCATCCGGTTAATGTCGGCGCGGAGATTTACACCGGTTTCCTCTACCTGTGTATCCTGCCGGCGACGGTGCAGTCCGCGATTGCTTTCACCTCCATGGCGGGCGGTAATGTTGCCGCGGCGGTGTGTGCTGCCTCCGCCTCCAGTCTGCTGGGCGTCTTTATTTCGCCGCTGCTGGTTAACCTGGTGATGAATGTGCACAGCGATGCGCCGGGTAACGGCCTCGAGCAGATTGGTAAAATCATGCTGCAGCTGCTGGTGCCCTTTGTACTGGGACACCTGGCACGCCGCTGGATTGGTGGCTGGGTGGAGAAGCATCGCAGCCTGATTGGCAAAACCGATCAAACCTCGATTCTGCTGGTGGTCTATTCGGCGTTCAGTGAAGCGGTGGTTAACGGCATCTGGCACCGCGTCGGCGTTGATACTCTGCTGTGGATTTTGGCTGGCAGCCTGCTGATTCTGTTCGTCGCACTGGCGATCAACCTTGGCGCTTCCCGGCTGTTTGGCTTTAGCCGTGCGGATGAGATTGTGGTGCTGTTTTGCGGCTCGAAAAAGAGCCTGGCAAACGGCGTGCCGATGGCTAACATTCTGTTCCCGGCCAGCGCGGTGGGGATTATTGTCCTGCCGCTGATGATCTTCCATCAGGTCCAGCTGATGGTGTGCTCGTTCATTGCCCAGCGCTATAAAGCCGGCAATGAGAAGAAGCTGGCGAAGCAACAGATAGAAGCGCAGAAGTCATAAAACATCAGGCCCGCAATTGCGGGCCTGTCACTTATTCACTGCGCTTGAGCGGTTTAACTAAGCCCTGTAAGCCTTCGATTTTGATCGCCAGCGTCAGCTGCATCAGCTCACCCAGTTTGCCGGCGGGAAACTCATTTTTACGCGCAAACCACAGCAGATACTCTTCCGGCACATCGATCAGCATCCGCCCTTTGTATTTGCCAAACGGCATCGCGGTATTGGCAATCTCAACCAGCTGCTGCTTATCCATCTCAGGCGCCCAGTAAGCGAATCATTTCGGCTTCATCGATCACCGCAATCCCCAGCTCCTGCGCTTTTGCCAGCTTGGAACCGGCGGCCTCACCGGCGATCAGCAGATCGGTTTTTTTCGATACGCTGCCGCTGACTTTGGCTCCCAGCGCCGTCAGCCGCGCTTTGGCATCGTCACGGTTCATCTGCGATAGCGAGCCAGTCAGTACCACGGTTTTTCCGGCGAACGGGCTGTCGATCTCTTCGGCTTTGACCACCACCACCGCCGGCCAGTGCACGCCCACCTCCTCCGTCAGTTGGCGGATCACTTCACGGTTACTCTCCTCTTCCATGAAGTTGCGCACGTGCGCTGCCACCACTTTGCCGACGTCCTGTACCGCAATCAGCGCATCAAGGTCAGCGTTCATGACCTTTTCCAGCTCGCCAAAGTGGTTCGCCAGGTTGGCCGCCGTCGCCTCGCCCACTTCGCGGATGCCGAGCGCATACAGGAAGCGCGGCAGCGTGGTGAATTTGGCTTTTTCCAGCGCGTCCACCACGTTTTGCGCCGATTTGGGCCCCATGCGGTCCAGTCCGGTCAGCTTGCCGGCGGTGAGACGGAACAGGTCGGCCGGGGTTTTGACGTACTCTTTTTCCACCAGCTGGTCGATGATTTTATCGCCCATGCCGTCCACGTCCATCGCACGGCGTGAGACAAAGTGCTTCAGCGCCTCTTTACGCTGCGCGCCGCAAATCAGCCCGCCGGTACAGCGCGTTACGGCTTCGCCTTCCACACGCTCTACGTCAGAGCCGCAAACCGGACAGTGGCTGGGGAACACAATCTCGCGCGCATCCGCCGGACGTTCGGATTCCACCACGTTGACCACCTGCGGAATCACGTCACCGGCGCGGCGAATCACCACTTTGTCACCGATACGCAGCCCCAGCCGGGCGATTTCATCGGCGTTGTGCAGCGTCGCATTACTGACTATCACACCCGCGACCTGCACCGGTTCGAGGCGCGCCACCGGCGTAATCGCGCCGGTACGTCCAACCTGAAACTCAACGTCGCGCACGATCGTCATCTGCTCCTGCGCCGGGAACTTGAATGCCACCGCCCAACGCGGTGCGCGCGCCACAAAGCCCAGCTGCTCCTGCAGCGCCTGCGAATCGACTTTGATCACCACGCCGTCAATATCAAAGCCGAGTGACGGGCGGTCCTGCTCAACCTGGCGATAAAATGCCAGCACCTCATCCGCGGTGTGCACCAGACGAATCCGATCGCTGACCGGTAATCCCCAGGCCTTAAACTGTTGCAGACGCTGCCAGTGGCTGGCAGGCATTTCGCCGCCCTCCAGCAGGCCAAAGCCGTAGCAGAAGAAGGTCAGCGGACGTTTCGCGGTGATACGCGGATCGAGCTGGCGCAGCGAGCCGGCTGCCGCATTACGCGGGTTGGCGAACACTTTGCCGCCGGTGCGTCGCGCTTCCTCATTCAGCTTCTCAAAGCCGCTTTCAGTCATGAAAACTTCGCCGCGCACTTCTACCCGCGCCGGAATATTGTCGCCATGCAGGCGCAGCGGAATGGCGTGAATGGTGCGCACGTTCGCCGTGATGTTTTCGCCGGTGGTGCCATCGCCGCGCGTGGCGGCACGCACCAGCAGGCCGTTTTCATACAGTAAACTTACTGCCAGACCATCCAGCTTCAGCTCGCAGCAATAGGTGAGATCGTCAGTGCTTTTCAGGCGATCCTGCACGCGCTTATTGAAGGCAAGAAATCCGGCTTCATCAAAGGTGTTATCGAGCGACAGCATCGGCACTTCGTGGCGCACCTGTTCAAAGGTGGCAAGCGGTGCCGCGCCCACGCGCTGGGTGGGAGAATCCGGGGTGATTAAATCTGGATGTGCACTCTCCAGCTCACGCAGTTCGCGCATCAATCGGTCATATTCTGCATCCGGGATTTCCGGCGTATCCATCACGTGATAGAGGTATTCGTGGTGGCGTAACGTGGTGCGCAGCGCGGTGATCTGCTCCTGAACCGATGTCATATTCTCTCGTCCGATAAAAAACCCCCGGCAAGCGGGGGTTATTTAGTTAAAGGGTGATACTGCTGGCGGCGCTTAGCCAATAACCTCGCGGATGCGTGCTTTATAGGTTTCCAGCTTTTGTGGTGTCATCATGCGACGCTCATCATCCAGCACCACGCCACCGACATCATCGGCGATGCGCTGTGCCGATTGCAGCATCAGCTTAAAGTTCTGATTGGCGTCACCGTAGGACGGCACCATCATAAAGATTGAGACGCCCGGCGTGGTGAAATCGCCCATTTCATCCGGATTGAACGAACCCGGTTTGACCATGTTTGCCAGGCTGAACAGCACCGGACCGCTGCCGGCCGGGCTGAGATGGCGATGGAAAATGTTCATTTCACCAAACTGGAAGCCGGCCTGCAGAATGCCCTGCAGCAGCGCTTCACCGTTCAGTGCGCCACCGGCATGCGCGGCAACGTGCAACACCAGCACCGCTTCTTTTTTACTGCCCGGCGCAGCGGGCTGCGGTTGCGGTGCAGCTTCCTGCACAGGCGCAGGTTCAGGTTGTTTAACCTCCGGCTCGGCGGCGGTAAACTCCGGTGCCGGCTGGGTGGCGGACAGCGGTTCATTATCCAGCAGCGGATCGGCCTGAATCGGTTGTGGCTGTGGCACGGGATGCACCACCGGCGCCTGCGGTTGTGGCGCAGGTGCAGACTGACGTACCGGCGCATCGTCCAGCAGCGGATCGCCGCTTAACGGCGTTTCCTGGCGTGGGAACGGCTGACGCACCGGTTCCGGCGCACGCGGAGCAGCAGGTTTGGTGACCGGCGCATCGAACTGCGGCTCGTCTTCGGCATCACGCTGACGACGCACGCGTACTTCGCCGACGCCATCGTCTTCGCTGTTCAGCAGATCATCGTCATCCGCTTCTTCACGCTGTTTCAGACGTTTGTGCGGGCGATCGCGAAACACGGAAGAGCGCTCTTTACGGCTGGTCCACAGTCCGTGAAGAAGCAGCGCTATTATGGCGATCGCGCCAACAACGATTAATATCAGACGCAAATCCTGCATCATTGTATTCTCTGTTGTTCCAATACCTTGCCACCACGGCAAACTTTATCCTCTAACTGTATTTGCCCAGCTACACAAGTGCAAGTCTGTGCAGTATTTTCTGACAAATAAGATAGCTGCCCCACGCTTTTTTGCTGTTTTTTCGCGCAAAGTGCGCCTGTCACCGATAAAAAGCCAGGTTATGATGTTGGCGCCGCTACATAAAGGAGAAAGGCTCGCTATGCCCGCTGAGAATTCGGTCTCATCCATGAATGGTATTCATTATTTTGCCCAGGGCTGGAAACTGGTGCGTCTGCCCGGTATCCGCCGCTACGTCATCATCCCGCTGCTGGTGAACATTGTGCTGCTGGGCGGTGCGTTTATCTGGCTGTTTCAGCGCCTCGGCCAGTGGATTCCACAGCTGATGTCGCACGTGCCGGACTGGCTGCAGTGGCTGAGCTATCTGCTGTGGCCGCTGGCGGTGATTTCGATTGTGCTGGTATTCAGCTATTTCTTCTCCACCATCGCCAACTGGATTGCCGCGCCGTTTTGCGGCCTGCTGGCGGAGCAGCTGGAAGGGCGTCTGACCGGAAAACCGCTGCCGGACAGTGGCTGGCTCGGCATGATGAAAGACATCCCGCGCATCATGAAGCGCGAGTTACAGAAGCTCGGCTACTATTTGCCGCGCGCGCTGGGCCTGCTGCTGCTCTATTTTATCCCCGGCTTTGGCCAGACCGTGGCGCCGGTGTTGTGGTTTCTGTTTAGCGCCTGGATGCTATCAATACAATATTGCGACTATCCGTTCGACAACCACAAAGTCAGTTTTCCTCAGATGCGTAACGCGCTGCGTCAGCATAAAACCGCCAATATGCAGTTTGGCGCGCTGGTCAGTCTGTTCACCATGATTCCGATCCTCAATCTCGCCATCATGCCGGTCGCGGTATGCGGCGCGACCGCCATGTGGGTCGATCGCTACCGCAGCCAGCATGCGCGTCATCTATAATGCATCAAAAAGCCTTATGCATTTTTGCATCAGGCTTATGGTCGCAGGCTATATAGATATACGATTTCTTTCCTTCCGCCGGGGGTCAGAACAGGTATGCTCTGAGGGTTCCCAATATTTCATACAGTTAAGGACGGGCTATGAGTAAGATCTATGAAGACAACTCTCTGACAATTGGTCATACGCCGCTGGTTCGACTGAACCGCATCGGTAATGGACGCATTCTGGCGAAGGTCGAGTCGCGTAACCCGAGCTTCAGCGTTAAATGCCGTATCGGTGCCAATATGATTTGGGACGCAGAAAAACGCGGTATTCTGAAACCGGGCGTTGAGCTGGTAGAGCCAACCAGCGGCAACACCGGCATTGCGCTGGCCTATGTCGCCGCTGCGCGCGGCTACAAGCTGACGCTGACCATGCCTGAGACCATGTCGATTGAACGCCGCAAGCTGCTGAAAGCGCTGGGCGCCAATCTGGTACTGACCGAAGGGCCAAAAGGCATGAAGGGCGCCATCGCTAAAGCAGAAGAGATTGTTGCCAGCGATCCGGACAAATATGTGCTGCTGCAGCAGTTCAGCAACCCGGCCAACCCGGAAATTCACGAAAAGACTACTGGCCCGGAGATCTGGGAAGACACTGACGGCGCCGTAGACGTTTTCATTGCCGGCGTGGGCACCGGCGGTACGCTGACCGGCGTGAGCCGCTACATCAAGAACACCAAAGGCAAGCAGGATTTGATCACCGTGGCCGTTGAGCCAACAGATTCCCCGGTCATCGCGCAGGCGCTGGCGGGCGAAGAGATCAAACCGGGCCCGCACAAGATTCAGGGCATCGGTGCCGGTTTTATTCCGGGCAACCTTGACCTGAAACTGATTGACCGCGTGGTGGCCATCACCAATGAAGAAGCGATCAGCACCGCGCGTCAACTGATGGAAGAGGAAGGCATTCTGGCCGGTATCTCTTCCGGTGCAGCAGTGGCGGCTGCCCTTAAGCTGCAGGAAGATGAAGCCTTCGCCAATAAAAATATTGTGGTGATTCTGCCCTCTTCCGGCGAACGCTATCTCAGTACCGCACTGTTTGCCGATCTGTTCACCGAAAAAGAGCTGCAACAGTAAACGACAGAGTCTGAAAATGATGAAAAAAGCACCCAAATGGGTGCTTTTTTGTGGCGCAGATCTCACTTTTACCACCGGGCAGATTGATTTCAGTGATGCGGCTCTGGTATTTAAGCAGCCAATTATTTCGGTGCCTGAAATTAATCTGCCTTTGAAGTGGATCAAGCTGAATCGATTTACTGATTTGGTGAAACGGCGAATCACGGCATAATCAGCAGAGTGACGTATTGCAGCAGTTTTGATCCGTCATCGAAAAAATGACTTTTTCATTCAAGCGCATTTTTTGGTCAGCGTGATGCCGTACCAGCGCACCTACACAGGCTAAAGTTACGGCTCCAGGCTAGACTTTAGATCCATAACACCAAACCTGATAAAGTTGGGGAAATAGAATGTTCCAGCAAGAAGTTACCATTACCGCACCTAACGGCCTCCATACCCGTCCTGCAGCTCAGTTCGTGAAAGAAGCGAAGGCTTTCCAGTCTGAAATCACTGTTACTTCTAACGGCAAATCTGCCAGCGCGAAAAGCCTGTTCAAACTGCAGACTCTGGGTCTGACTCAGGGTACGGTTGTTACGCTTTCTGCAGAAGGTGAAGACGAGCAGCAGGCGGTTGAGCATCTGGTCAAACTGATGGCTGAACTGGAGTAATTCCGCTCCGGCAAGCCATTAAACCGACTCCTTTGCCCCATTGAGTGCAATTATGTTGATCGCGGACAACCTGTCCGCGTTATTGCTTCCTTAGAGTACTGCTCCGCGACAGTGGCAACGCATTGGGTCAATGAGCCATCGTGATTAAAAGGTAGGGTTATGATTTCAGGCATTTTAGCATCACCGGGTATCGCTTTCGGCAAAGCACTGCTGCTGAAGGAAGACGAGATCGTCATCAGCCGTAAAAAGATTACTGACGACCAGGTTGAGCAGGAAGTTCAGCGCTTCCTCGACGGTCGCAGCAAAGCAGCCGGGCAGCTTGAAGCCATCCGTGTGAAAGCCGGTGAAACCTTCGGTGAAGAGAAAGCGGCGATCTTTGAAGGTCACATCATGCTGCTCGAAGACGAAGAGCTTGAGCAGGAAATCATCGACCTGATTAAAAAAGATCACGTAACCGCTGACGCCGCCGCCCACTCTGTGGTTGAAGGCCAGGCGAAAGCGCTGGAAGAGCTCGACGACGAATATCTGAAAGAGCGCGCGGCTGACGTACGTGACATCGGCAAGCGTCTGCTGCAGAACATTCTGGGTCTGCATATCGTTGACCTGAGCGCCATTGCTGACGAATCCATTCTGGTGGCGAAAGATCTGACGCCATCCGAAACCGCACAGCTGAACCTGAAAAAGGTGCTGGGCTTCATTACCGATCTGGGTGGCCGTACTTCACACACCTCGATCATGGCGCGTTCGCTGGAGCTGCCTGCGATTGTCGGCACCGGCAATGTGACCGCTACCGTGAAAAACGGTGATTTCCTGATTATCGATGGCGTGAACAACAAGATTTACGTCAATCCGACCGACGACGTGCAGGAAGAGCTGAAAGCGATTCAGACGCAGTATCTGTCTGAGAAGCACGAGCTGGCGAAACTGAAAGATCTGCCAGCGATTACGCTGGACGGCCATCAGGTTGAAGTGTGCGCCAACATCGGTACCGTGCGTGATGTCGCCGGTGCTGAGCGCAACGGCGCAGAAGGTGTAGGTCTGTACCGTACTGAATTCCTGTTCATGGACCGCGATTCGCTGCCAAGCGAAGAAGAGCAGTTCCAGGCTTACAAAGCCGTGGCGGAAGCAATGGGTTCCCAGGCCGTGATCGTGCGTACCATGGACATCGGCGGCGACAAAGATCTGCCGTACATGAACCTGCCAAAAGAAGAGAACCCGTTCCTCGGATGGCGTGCGATTCGTATCGCCATGGACCGCAAAGAGATTCTGCATGCCCAGCTGCGCGCCATTCTGCGTGCGTCTTCCTTCGGCAAACTGCGCATCATGTTCCCGATGATCATTTCGGTTGAAGAAGTGCGCTTCCTGAAGGCTGAGCTGGAGATGCTGAAGGCACAGCTGCGTGAAGAAGGTAAAGCCTTTGATGAGTCCATTGAAGTGGGCATCATGGTGGAAACCCCGGCTTCCGCAGTGATTGCCCGCCATCTGGCGAAAGAAGTCGACTTCTTTAGTATTGGGACAAATGACCTGACGCAGTATACTCTGGCGGTCGATCGTGGTAATGATTTGATTTCACACCTCTATAACCCAATGACGCCATCTGTACTGGGCCTCATTAAGCAAGTGATCGACGCATCACATGCCGAAGGGAAATGGACCGGCATGTGTGGTGAGCTGGCTGGTGATGAACGTGCTACACTACTGTTACTGGGAATGGGGCTGGACGAATTCAGCATGAGTGCCATTTCAATCCCAAGCATCAAGAAGATCATTCGCAATACCAATTTCGAAGATGCGAAGGCACTGGCAGAGCAGGCTCTGGCTCAACCCACAGCGGAAGATTTGATGAACCTGGTGAACAAGTTCATCAAAGAAAAAACGCTCTGCTGAGCCACGAGACGCTGGCCCCAAATTACTGCTTAGGAGAAGATCATGGGTTTGTTTTCTAAACTTTTTGGCGATAAATCAGAGAGCGCGTCAGGGACTATCGATATCGTTGCGCCTCTGTCAGGCGAAATCGTGAATATCGAAGACGTACCTGATGTGGTATTCGCAGAGAAAATCGTCGGTGATGGTATCGCCATCAAACCTACTGGCAACAAAATGGTTGCACCAGTGGATGGTACTATCGGCAAGATTTTCGAAACCAACCACGCATTTTCTATCGAGTCTGATAACGGCATCGAACTGTTCGTGCACTTCGGTATCGACACGGTAGAACTGAAAGGTGAAGGCTTCAAACGCATCGCTGAAGAAGGCCAGAAAGTGAAAAAAGGCGATGTGGTGATCGAGTTTGATCTGCCGCTGCTGGAAGAGAAAGCCAAATCCACGCTGACCCCGGTCGTGATCTCGAATATGGATGAGATCAAAGACCTGGTGAAACTCTCCGGTCAGGTTACCGTGGGCGAAACGCCGGTTATCCGCATCAGGAAGTAAACCGCGCTGATTGCGTGAAAACGGCACCCAATGGGTGCCGTTTTTGTTTGTTTCACACGCTGATGAATGATTTGCAGGCGAGCGCTTCTGGCAAAGCGCACCGTGCCTGTTTGAGGGCGGGACGACCGGGCAGAGGAGCGAAGCGTCCCGCGCCATGGATGGCGCGGGACGAGGCCCAGGGACGGTTTATGCCGTCTTTGCGATCTGTCCGGTCGTCCTGACCGCCTGCGCCTGGCATGATGATTTACGCCTGCTTCCAGCGCGGCAGCCGCAGTGTCACTTCCAGCCCGCCTTCCGGACGATTCACTGCCTGAACTTCGCCGTGATGGGCCAGAACCACTTTGCGCACGATCGACAGCCCCAGCCCGTAGCCTTTGCCCATTAGCGGTGAATTCACCCGAACGAACGGATCGAAGATACTCGACAGCTTCTCATCATCCACGCCCGGCCCCTGATCGCGCACGCGAATTGCCAGCCACTGATTCTCCGCCTGCAACTGCACGCTAATGTGCTGCCCCTGATGCGAGAAACGCAGCGCGTTGCGCAGCACATTCTCCACGCCGCGGCGGATCAGCTCAGCATTACCGCGCACGGTGTAATCTGCGTTCTCATCCACCAGAAAATCTACGTGCACACCGGGGATCTGCGCTTCGTAGCGCACATCGGTTACCACCGCATGCAGCAGGCCGGTCAGGTCAAAATACTGCTCGCCAGGCATGCTCTCATGTTCAGCGCGCGACAGCGTCAGCAGTTCGCCGATCATCTTATCCAGACGGCGCGCCTCCTCGTCGATGCGATTGAGTGAGGATGCTACCGACTCCGGCGTCTGACGCGCCAGACCGGTGGCTAATTGCAGGCGCGCCAGCGGGGAGCGCAGCTCGTGGGAGATATCGTGCAGCAGCTCCTCGCGCGCTTTCACCAGCGTATCCAGCCGTTCCACCATCGCATCAAAATCCTGGGCCACAATCGACAGCTCATCATGGCGGCGGCGCATCACCGGATAGAGCCGCACCGACAAATCACCGCGCGACACGCGGGCAAACCCCTCGCGCAGCTGACGCATTGGCCGCGTCAGGTTCCACGCCAGCAGCAGACTGAACAGCAGCCCCAGCGCGCCGGCAAAGGTAAACATCGGCTCGGGGATATTCAGAATACGACGCGGGCCTCCGCCACCCATTGAACTGTCTTCGCGCAGTCCTTTGACGTCATAGCGCAGTTCGTACTCTTTACCGTCAGCGCCCTTCACCCAGCGCACAATCACCTGCGGAAACGGGCCGTGAAACGGCTGATTAAAGGTCTCCGGCGGCGCATTGTCCGGCGTAGTGGCCGGTCTGGCGTGCTGAATCACTGAGAAAAACTGGCGATCGTTCGGCTCCCAGTCGGCCATCATATCGTCGAGCGAGCTGGGGCCGCCGCGCTCCAGTACCGACACCGCCGAAGCCATTTGCAGATTAACGATCCGACGCACCGCCACAATCTCCGGCGGCTCGTGACGGTTTCCTGACAAGGTAAAGCCCAGCCACAGCAGCTGGCTGATAATCACAAACACAATCCAGAAGCCCAGCAGGATCTTCCAGAACATGCGGCCACGGTAGCTGTGTTTCATCGAATGCGATAACCAATGCTGCGCACGGTTTCAATATTCACGCTGTCTGCGGTTAGCGCAGCCAGCTTCTGGCGGATGTTGCTGATGTGCACATCCACGCTGCGATCGTAAGCTTCACGCGGACGGCCCAGCCCCTTTTCCGACAGCTCATCTTTGGACACCACGCGGTCCGGTGCGCGCAGCAGCAGATCCAGCAGATTGAACTCCGACGCGGTGAGATCAAAAGCTTTGCCCTGCCACTCCGTGATACGCGTAGCCGGGTTCAGGCTGAGATCGCCCCAGCGCAGGACCTCTTTCTTATCCGGCACCGGTGCCTGATCTTCAAAGCGACGCAGCACCGCGCGCAGACGCGCCACCAGCTCGCGCGGATAGCAGGGTTTGGGCACGTAGTCGTCCGCGCCCATCTCCAGGCCGATAACGCGATCGATATTGTCGCCCTTCGCCGTCAGCATAATCACCGGCAGGCGGCTGTTCTGCCGCACCTGACGCAGCACATCAATACCGCTCATATCCGGCAGCATGATGTCGAGAATCATCGCGGTGTAGTGTCCGGATAACGCCCCTTCAATCCCGGCGCTGCCGGTCAGCACCAGCTGGGTTTCAAAACCTTCGGCAATCAGGTACTGGCTCAGCATGGTGCCAAGTTCAACATCGTCATCAACAAGCAGGATTTTCATCTTTTTCTCTCGTACAAAATTGCCGCTATTTTGTCCTGAGTGCCGCGGGAAAGCAGCCGGTTTTACGCGATCCTTACAGTGACCGCGTCAGAACATGCTTAGGGAGACTATAGACAAAAATGGCCCGTACGCCGCGTCACAAGGCGCACGAAGCCAGAAACAGGCGGGGGGAACTAGCGGTGAAAAACGCCGGTGGAGAGATAGCGATCGCCGCGATCGCAGACAATGGCGACAACCACACTGCCCGGCTGCGCCGTCGCGATGCGCAATGCGCCAGCCACAGCCCCACCTGAACTGACGCCGCAGAAAATGCCTTCGCGCTGCGCCAGCGCGCGCATGGTCTCTTCTGCCTCCTGCTGCGCCATATCTATCACTTCATCCACCAGTTCCGGACGAAAAATCCCCGGCAGATAGGCCGCCGGCCAGCGACGAATACCGGGAATACTGCTGCCCTCCTGCGGCTGCAAACCAATCACTTTCACCGCCGGAGCAAACTCTTTCAGATAGCGCCCGACGCCGCTGATGGTGCCGGTGGTGCCCATGCTGGAGACAAAATGTGTCATACGACCGTGGCTTTGCTGCCAGATCTCCGGACCGGTGGTGAGATAATGGCCGAGCGGGTTGTCGGGATTATTAAACTGATCCAGCACTTTGCCTTCACCGCGCTGCGCCATGGCCTGCGCCAGATCGCGTGCGCCCTCCATGCCCTGCTCGCGTGTCACCAAAACCAGCTCAGCCCCGTAGGCGCGCATCGCATCCTGACGCTCCTGGCTCATGTTCTCCGGCATCAGCAGGCGTAACCGGTAGCCTTTCAGCGCGGCAATCATCGCCAGCGCAATGCCGGTATTGCCGCTGGTGGCCTCGATCAGGGTGTCGCCGGGCTGGATTTCACCCCGCAACTCAGCGTGGTGGATCATCGACCAGGCCGCGCGATCTTTCACCGAACCTGCCGGATTGTTGCCTTCCAGCTTGAGCCAGATTTCGCTGCCGTTATCCGGCGTCAGGCGCTGCAACTTAATCAGCGGCGTATTGCCGATGGTGTTTTCCAGAGTGGTCACGGTGTCATTCCAGCCGAAAGGAGTACAAATAAATCGGGCGGGAAAATCCCGCCCGAAGGAGTGACAAAAATATCAGGCGCTTTCGGCAAAGGCAACCGGGCGCAGCGGCGTGGTGCCCTGATAGATACGTGCCTGTTGCAGACCAACAAACAGCCGTTCGCCGCGGATTGGCGCCGTCTGTTCACCGGCGAATACCACCGAGATTGGCTCGCTCTGCCAGCCGACGGGCTGAACCACCAGCTGCCAGAAGTGGCCACGCGGACTGATCTCCAGCACCTGCACCGGTAACGGCGTCTCCAGGCTACTCTGGCGTGACACGTCCACTTCCCACGGACGCAGGAACAGCTCCACATCGCCCTGATGCGCTGGCGTATAGCCCAGCGGCCAGCGATGTGCGCCAACATGGAACTGCGAGCCGTGCACTTCGCCGTCAAAGCGGTTCACTTCGCCAAGGAACTCCAGCACGAAGCGGGTCGCGGGCTCGCGCCACACGTCATCCGGTGCGCCCACCTGCTCAATATTGCCCTGACTCATTACCACCACGCTATCCGCTACTTCCATCGCTTCTTCCTGGTCGTGGGTCACAAACACGCTGGTAAATTTAAGCTCTTCATGCAGCTGACGCAGCCAGCGGCGCAGCTCTTTACGCACCTGGGCATCCAGCGCGCCAAAGGGTTCGTCCAGCAGCAGAATCTGCGGCTCAACCGCCAGCGCACGCGCCAGCGCCACGCGCTGTTTCTGCCCACCGGAGAGCTGTGCCGGGTAGCGGTTGGCCAGATGTGCCAGCTGCACCATCTCCAGCAGACGGGTAACGCGCTGGTTAATTTCGGCGCTGTTCGGACGCTCGCGGCGCGGCAGCACCGTCAGGCCAAAGGCAATGTTGTCGAACACCGTCATATGGCGGAACAGCGCATAGTGCTGAAACACAAAGCCGACCTGACGATCGCGGGCGTGCGTGCGGCTGACGTCTTTGCCATGAAAATGGATCTGCCCGCTGTTCTGGTGCTCCAGCCCGGCGATAATGCGCAGCAGCGTGGTTTTACCTGAACCGGACGGTCCGAGCAGCGCCACCATCTTGCCGGAAGGAATATCCAGAGAGATATCGTTCAGCACCGGCGTGCGGCCAAATGCTTTATTAATGTGTTTAATCTCAATGCTCATGATTTTCCTCCTGTTGGCGCTTCTGCTGATGCTCTAATCGCCACTGCACCACGCTTTTCAGAAACAGCGTCACAATTGCCATCAGGGTCAGCAGCGCGGCGGCGGTAAAAGCGCCCACGGTGTTGTAATCCTGATGCAGTAATTCAACCTGTAAAGGTAAGGTATAGGTTTCGCCGCGAATGGAGCCGGACACTACCGATACCGCACCAAATTCGCCGATGGCACGCGCGTTGGTCAGTACCACGCCGTATAGCAGCGCCCAGCGGATATTTGGCAGCGTCACGCGGCGGAACATCTGCCAGCCAGACGCGCCCAGCAGCACGGCGGCTTCATCTTCGTGGCTGCCCTGGCTCAGCATCACCGGCACCAGCTCGCGCACCACAAACGGACAGGTAACGAAAATCGTCGCCAGCACCATACCTGGCCAGGCAAACATCACCTGGATGTTGTGCGCATCAAGCCAGCCGCCAGCCGGGCCGTTCACACCCCAGAACAGCAGATACATCAGACCGGCCACCACCGGCGACACGGCAAACGGAATATCGAACAGCGTCAGCAGCAGCTGGCGACCGGGGAAAGTAAAGCGCGTCACCAGCCAGGCCAGCAGCGTGCCGAACACCAGGTTAACCGGCACGGTAATCAGCGCCACCAGCACCGTCAGCCAGATGGCATGCAGCATGTCACCATCCTGCAGGTTGCTAAAAGCCTTGCCGATGCCCTGCCCCAGCGCCTCCCAGAAGATGGAGACCATCGGCACCACCAGCAGGCCAATCGATACCAGCACGCCAATGCCGATCAGCAGCCATTTGCCCCAGTTCACCGGCTGACGCTCGGCATGATTGATCTGTGAAATCTCAGCCATCAGTGACCTCCCAGACGGCGGCCAAAGCGGCTCTGCAGGGTGTTAATCGCAAACAGCAGCAGCAACGACGCCGCGAGGATCACCGAAGCGATGGCGCTGGCGGCCGGATAATCAAACTCCTGCAGGCGAACAAAAATCATCAGCGAGGTCACTTCAGTTTTCCAGGCGATGTTACCGGCGATAAAGATCACCGCGCCAAATTCACCGAGGCTGCGGGTAAACGACAGCGCGGTCCCGGCCAGCAGCGCCGGCGCGACTTCCGGCAGCACCACGCGCCGGAAACTCTGCCACGGTGTGGCACCAAGGGTTTCCGCCGCTTCCTCATACTCCGGGCCTAACTCTTCCAGCACCGGCTGCACGGTACGCACCACAAACGGAATGCTGGTGAAAGCCATCGCTACTGCGATACCGAGCCAGGTGTAAGACACTTTGATATCAAAATGCGCCAGCCACTGACCGTACCAGCCGTTAACCGAAAACAGCCCGGCCAGCGTCAGGCCGGCCACCGCCGTCGGCAGCGCAAACGGCAGGTCCATCAGGCCATCCAGCAGCGTACGGCCGGGAAAACGATAGCGGGTCAGGATCCACGCCATCAGCATGCCAAACACCGCGTTAAACAGCGAGGCCACGCCCGCTGACAGCAGCGTGACTTTATACGCCGCCACCAGTTGCGGATTGCTGATCACCTGCCAGTACTGCGCCAGCGTCATCTGCGACAGCTGCATGATTAGCGCGCTGATCGGCAGCAGCAGAATCAGGCAGGTAAACAGCAGGCTGGTGCCGAGGCTGAGGCCAAAGCCGGGCAGAACGCGTTTCTGTGCAGAAGCCAACATCAGCCGCGCCCCGCTGCCAGTAATTTATCCAGCTCACCGCCGCTGGCGAAGTGGGTTTTCATCACCTGCGGCCAGCCGCCAAACGCGTCATTAACATTGAACAGCGCAGTCTGCGGGAAGCGATCTTTCTGCTCCGCCATCAGCTGCGGGTTGTTCACGCGATAGTAAAAGCCGGTGATGATTTTCTGCGCCTGCGGCGTGTAGAGGTAGTTAAGATAGGCTTTCGCCGCTTCCGCCGTCCCGTTGTGTTCGACGTTCTTATCGACCCACGCGACCGGGAATTCAGCAAGGATGTTGGTTTTCGGCACAATCACTTCGTATTGGTCTTTACCGTACTGGTTACGGATATTGTTCACTTCCGATTCAAAGCTGATCAGCACATCACCCAGCCCGCGCTCGGCAAAAGTGGTGGTGGCACCACGGCCGCCGGTATCAAACACTTCGACGTTCTTCAGGAACTTCGTCATAAACGCTTCGGTTTTGGCCTGATCTTTGCCGTCCGCCTGGTCGGCAGCGCCCCACGCAGCCAGATAAGTGTAACGGCCGTTACCGGAGGTTTTCGGATTCGGGAAAATCAGCTTCACGTTATCGCGCGCCAGATCGGCCCAGTCATGAATCTGCTTGGGATTCCCCTTGCGCACCAGGAAGGCCATGGTGGAATAAAACGGTGAGCTGCTGTTGGGCAGACGACTCTGCCAGTCGGCCGGGATCAGGTTACCTTTGTCGTGCAGCACCTGCACATCGGTCACCTGATTATAGGTCACGACATCGGCACGCAACCCCTGCAGAATGGCCAGCGCCTGTTTTGAGGAGCCCGCATGTGACTGTTTAATGGTCAGCTTGTCGTCAGGGTGCGCCGCGTTCCACTGCTGTTCAAACGGCGCATTCAGGGCAACAAACAGTTCACGTGACACATCGTAAGAGCTATTGAGCAGCTCTGTTGCCTGTGCCGCGCCCGCTAAACTCAGCGACAGCGCTATACCGCCAAGCCATTTTTTCGAAACCGAACGTGTCATGCTGCACCCTGAGAAATGGAGTTCGAGCCTATGCCATTAGATGCTGTCAGTGTATTTATAACTCTGGCGAAAGCTGTAACGGTTTTATATATCGTTTAGGGATTTCAAAGTCTAAAAAGGCATAAGCCAGCGGCAGAGTTTATGCGCAGGGCGGGATTAACTGAGCCGCGTCAAGCGGGGATGTGGTGCGCACGGCGGCGCACCGGTAAAACGCGATGGATTAACGTGACAGCGCCTGCAGCGCCGTCAGCGAAGGGGCAAAGAAGTAGCTGCCGCTCACCGGTTTGGTGAACCGTAACATGGCATCCATCTTGCCGTCGCGCTCGCCAAACATGCTCAGCAGCTGCTGCTCAATGTTATACAGACGATGACAGTACGAAATAAAATAGAGACCGTGGCGACCGCTGGCGGTGCCGTACGGCAGGCTCTGGCGCAGAATCTTCAGGCCTTTGCCCGCTTCTTTCAAATCCACGCGACTCAGGTGCGACGTCGCCGGCCGCTGATCGCCCGGCAGCTCTTCATTGTCCTGTTTGGTGCGGCCAATAATCGCTTCCTGCTTATCAATCGCCAGCCGGTTGAACTGCGGCAGGTTGTGCTCCCAGCGCTGGGTAAACACATAGCTGCCGCCGGCATCCGGGCCGTCAGCAATGATCGCCACCTGCTGGCGCGCCTCGCCCTGCGGGTTTTCGGTGCCATCAACAAAACCGGAAAGATCGCGATCTTCGACCCAGCGGAAACCGTGCGTCTCTTCTTCAATGGCGACCGCGCTGGCAAACGCCGTCAGCGCCGCCTGCGCCAGCGAAAAGTTCACGTCGTGACGCAGCGACTGAATATGGATCAACAGATCGCGCTGGGTCGCCGGTGCCGCACCTTTGCCGAGCGGCGTGAAAGCTTTGAGTTCGGGAGCTGAGTCGGTGCCCTGCAGATCGCGCCACAGCGCATCACCAAAGGCGATGACCGCACCAAGGCCGGCGTCCGGGAATTGCTGCTGTAGCGCAGCCAGCTGTTGCAGAAAGGCGTGGCAACCCTGACGCAGCGCAGCGAGGTCGCCGGTGGCGCGGGCTTCCAGCCAAATGGCAAAACGGCGGTGCTCCAGCAGGATCCCGTTCTGAAACTGAGACATGACAATGCTCTCCGGCATAAAAGTTAACGGCGTTTTTCGCCGGTATCATACCGGAAAGCCCTGCGCAGAAGATGCGTTAACGCAATTTTTTCGCCAGTTAACGCTGCCAGACGATCTTACTGATTTTCCAGCTTTTTAACGTATCATCTGACGGCATCAGCCCGGTCGGACCGTGCCACTCGCCGCTGTAGATATAGGCGATATGCTGACTACCCGGCGCGCGGCACTCAACATCGCGCACATCCAGCCCGGCAACCATTTTGCAATTATCAAACGCTTTGCTGAATTTATCGCTGAACGCATCACCGATTTTACTGCCGTCGGCGCTGCGCGCATCGCTATCGAGCACTTCAATGCGCTCGACGCTACGCTGGCCATTAATCACCAGCTTAACCTTACCGTCATCCAGCGCCTGCCAGAAATCCACTACCTGCCCGTTCTGCGTGCGCATGCCCTGACGCAGCTGATAATCATTGTTCAGCGCGGCGCTAATGGCGGACTCCGACATTGCCGTGTTGCTGTTCAGCCCGGCGACGCCCTGCTCGGTGACGGTGAGCGAACTGCCAAACCAGCTAAACGGATTGAGCGCCGACCAGTGATAGCTGAGCGGATTGTACCAGTGACTTTCGCTGGTGCTGGCAGGGGAAGAGGAACCGGAACTGGCGCAACCGGCCAGCACCAGGGCGCTGACCAGCAGGGCGGGACGAACAACTTTCATGCAAACTCCTTTCTTTTGTGCCGACTGGCGTGCCTGTTGGAGTCGCAAACCGGCAAAAAGTTTATTCGCTGTTGCTGCATGGCGGGCAGAAACCCGGCCGCGCGACGAGTGGAATCAGTATTCACGGTCTTCAATCAGGCGTTTGCCCAGCAGCAGTGAGTCGACCGGCTCGTAATCCAGCTTCTCGTAGAAAGCCACCACCTGATCGTTCTCTTCGCGCACCATCAGATGGATTTTCGGGCAGCCGCGCGCAATCAGCTTTTTCTCCAGCCGGTTCATCAGCGCATTGGCAAATCCCCGGCCCTGATAATCAGGGTGCACCGCCAGATAGTAGGCGGAGCCGCGATGGCCATCGTAGCCGCCCATCAGCGTGCCCACGACCTCGCCGCCTACCTCAGCCACCAGAAACAGCTCCGGGTCATGGTTCATTTTGCGTTCGATGTCGAGTTCCGGATCGTTCCACGGCCGTAACAGATCGCAACGCTCCCAGAGCGTAATGACTTCTTCAAAATCTTCCTGGCGGAAGGAGCGAATTTCCATCGGCGTTACCCTGCAATGAGGCACAATTCGCTGATTATCACGCATTCTTTGCCAGGCGCAACCCTCGCAGGGCGCAACGGCTGAAAAAAACGGCTAAATAGCGATTCGCGGCCTGAAATACAAAGTAATGTCCTGAAATGGTTCGGCAGTCGCCGCCGGACGGCGCTTAAGCTATAACACGGGGCAGGTTTACTCTCAGGGACATGTTAATGAACAAGATTTCACTGTTGCGGCGCCTGACCAATCGCCGCCAGCTGATCCTCTCCGGCCTGGCGCTGGCGGTGCTGTCGCCGCGCGCGGTCCAGGCGCAGGAAACGCGCGCGGCAGTGCCCGTCAGCGCACGCCATACACCGCCGAAACCGGCCACCAGCGGCAAGCGCATTGTGATGATCGATCCCGGTCACGGCGGCATTGATTCTGGCGCGGTGGGTCAGGAAGGCTCAGAAGAGAAGCACATCGTACTGGAGATCGCCAACACCGTGCGTACGCTGCTGCAGAACCACCCGAAGGTGGAAGTGCGGCTGACGCGCGACAGCGACCACTTCATTCCGCTCTACCAGCGCGTGGAGATTGCGCATCAGCACGGCGCCAACCTGTTTATGTCGATTCACGCCGACGGCTACACCAGCCCGGAAGCCAACGGTGCATCGGTGTTCGCCCTCTCCAATCGCGGTGCCAGCAGCGCCATGGCGCGCTATATGTCGCAGCGCGAAAACGACGCCGATAAAGTGGGCGGCGCGGCGGTGCAGGAAAAAGATAATTACCTTAACCAGATCCTGTTCGACCTGGTGCAGACCGATACCATCCGCAACAGCCTGACGCTGGGTAAACACGTGCTGGACCAGATTCGCCCGGTGCATCATCTGCACAGCCAGCACACCGAGCAGGCGGCGTTCGCGGTGCTAAAATCCCCGTCGATCCCGTCGGTGCTGGTGGAAACCTCGTTTATCACCAACCCGCGTGAAGAACAGCTGTTGGGCACCACGGCGTTCCGCCAGAAAATTGCCCGGGCGATTGCTGACGGTATCGTCAATTACTTTGATGAGTACGATCGTCGCCAGGCCTGATAGCGTTTTGTGCTAGAATCGCGGCAAATTTTTGCAATGAGTGAGCCATGAGCAATCCCGATATTTCGCGCGTCAAAGCCTATCTGCTGGCGCTGCAGGATGACATTTGCGCCGGTCTGGCGGCGGAAGACGGCAGCGCCAGCTTTGCCGAAGACACCTGGCAACGCCCCGGCGGCGGCGGTGGACGCAGCCGCGTGCTGCGTAATGGCAAGGTGTTCGAGCAGGCTGGGGTTAATTTCTCCCATGTTTATGGCGAGCAGATGCCCGCGTCAGCCACCGCGCACCGCCCGGAGCTGGCAGGCCGCAGCTTCGAAGCGATGGGCGTGTCGCTGGTGGTACACCCGGAAAATCCGTATGTGCCAACCAGCCACGCCAACGTGCGCTTTTTTATTGCCGAAAAGCCGGGCGCCGATCCGGTCTGGTGGTTTGGTGGCGGTTTCGATCTCACCCCTTACTACGGTTTCACAGAGGATGCCCGGCACTGGCATCAGACCGCGTTCGATCTGTGCCAGCCGTTTGGCGACGACGTCTATGCGCGCTACAAAAAGTGGTGTGATGACTACTTCTACCTGAAACACCGCAACGAGCAGCGCGGCATTGGCGGACTGTTTTTTGATGATTTGAATACGCCGGATTTTGACCACTGCTTTGATTTCATGCAGGCGGTCGGCAACGGTTTCATGCAGGCCTATCAGCCGATTGTAGCGAAGCGCAAAGAACTGGCTTGGGGCGAACGCGAGCGTCAGTTCCAGCTTTATCGCCGGGGCCGCTACGTTGAGTTTAATCTGGTGTGGGATCGCGGCACGCTATTCGGTTTGCAGACCGGCGGTCGCACCGAATCGATTCTGATGTCGATGCCGCCGCTGGTGCGCTGGGAATATGATTATCAACCCGCCGACGACTCCCCGGAAGCCGCGCTGACTCGCGATTTCCTGCCGGTGCAGGACTGGCTGGGGCTGGAAAAATAAGCCAGGTGCGCATTCATGCGCACCCTGCGGAATAACCCGATAAAACGCGCCCCCGTGGGGTTGCCCTGCCGGTCACAACGGCTCGGTCTGCGCCTCCACCACCGCCAGCGCCACCATGTTAACAATGCGCCGCACCGAGGCGATGCGCGTCAGCACATGCACCGGCTTGCGGATGCCCATCAGCACCGGCCCCACCGTCACCCCTTCCGAGCAGGACACGCGCAGCAGGTTGTAGCTGATGCGTGCGGCCTCAACGTTCGGCATGATCAGCAGATTGGCGGTACCTTTCAGCGGGCTGTCCGGCATCAGCTCGCGACGAATACTCTCCACCAGCGCTGCATCGCCGTGCATCTCGCCGTCAATCTCCAGTTCCGGCGCTCGCTGCTGAATCAGCGCCAGCGCCTCGCGCATCTTCCGCGCGCCGGGGGCATTCGAAGTGCCAAAACTGGAGTGCGACAGCAGCGCCACGCGCGGTTCGATGCCGAAACGCCGCACGGTTTCTGCCGCCAGCAGCGTGATATCCGCCAGCTGCTCAGCGCTGGGATCCTCATTCACATAAGTATCGGCAATAAACGTGTTGCCGCTCGGCAGCAGCAGCGCGTTCATCGCCCCGGCGACCTTGACGTCATCGCGGAAGCCAAACACCTTCTCCACCACGTCGTAATGTTCGCGGTAGTCGCCGATGGTGCCGCAAATCATCGCGTCCGCTTCGCCGCGATGCACCATGATGGCGCCGATCAGCGTGGGATTGCCAATCACCGCGCGCTGGGCGGTTTCCGGCGTAACGCCGCGCCGCTTCATCAGCTGATAATATTCATTCCAGTACTCCTTAAAGCGCGGATCGGACTCGTTGTTCACGATCTCAAAATCACGCCCGGCCTCGATTTTCAGCCCCTGCTTCTGTAAACGCATGGCAATCACGTTGGGACGGCCAATCAGGATCGGCTTCGCCAGCCCGAGCGACACCAGCTCCTGGGTAGCGTGCAGCACCCGCACCTCTTCACCTTCCGCCAGCACCACGCGCTGCGGCGCTTTGCGCGCCTGCGAGAAGATCGGCTTCATGAACAGATTGGTTTTATACACGAACTCGGTGAGCTGCTCGCGGTAGGCGTCAAAGTCAGCAATCGGTCGCGTCGCCACGCCGGAATCCATCGCTGCTCTGGCGACGGCCGGGGCTATCTGCACAATCAAACGCGGATCGAACGGTTTGGGAATAAGGTATTCCGGGCCAAAGCTCAGATCCTGATCGTCGTAAGCGGACGCTACCACGTCGCTCTGTTCCGCCTGCGCCAGGGCGGCAATCGCATGCACCGCCGCCAGCTTCATCTCTTCGTTGATGGCGGTGGCACCGACGTCCAGCGCGCCGCGGAAGATGAACGGGAAGCACAGCACGTTATTCACCTGATTAGGGAAATCCGAGCGCCCGGTACAGATAATCGCATCCGGCCGCACCTGCTTCGCCAGCGGCGGCATGATCTCCGGCTCCGGATTGGCCAGCGCCAGAATCAGCGGATTCGGCGCCATCTTCTGCACCATCGCTGGCGTCAGGGCTTTCGGACCGGAGCAGCCAAGGAAAATATCCGCGCCGCCAATCACCTCATCCAGCGTGCGCGCCCCGCTATCTTCCACGGCATAGGCGGCTTTGGTCGGCGTCATGTCCGCTTCGCGATCGCGGTAAATCACCCCTTTTGAATCACACACCACGATATTTTTCTGCTGCATGCCAAGCGCCACCAGCAGATTGAGGCAGGCAATGGCCGACGCGCCAGCGCCCGACACCACCAGCCGCACGTCGGCAATCGCCTTATTCACGATGGTCAGGCCGTTAAGCACTGCCGCGGTACAGATGATGGCGGTGCCGTGCTGATCGTCATGAAACACCGGAATCTGCATGCGCTGCCGCAGTTGCTGCTCAATGTAAAAACACTCCGGCGCTTTGATGTCCTCAAGGTTGATGCCGCCGAACGTCGGCTCCAGCGCGGCAATCACCTCAATCAGCTTGTCCGGGTCGTGCTCGTCGATTTCGATGTCGAACACATCAATGCCAGCAAACTTTTTGAACAGCACGCCCTTGCCTTCCATCACTGGCTTGCCGGCCAGCGCGCCAATATTACCGAGCCCCAGCACCGCCGTGCCGTTGGAGATCACCGCCACCAGATTGCCGCGCGCGGTGTATTTGTGCGCGGCCAGCGGATCGGCGGCAATTTCCAGACAGGGTGCCGCCACACCGGGCGAATAGGCCAGTGCCAGATCGCGCTGCGTCGCCAGCGGCTTAGTGGGTGACACCTGAATTTTTCCGGGGGTGGGATATTGGTGAAAATCGAGCGCGCTTTGCTTGAGTTGATCGTCCATCAGACATCCTTTTGCACGGCTGAAAAGCCCTCAGTATAAGAACGCGCGGCGCAAAAGAGGGTGAAGGCGCTCAAAGAACGCACAGTCGCCAGGGCACGGATTGCCACGGCTTCGCCTGCGGCTTTGGGACAGCCTGCTATGCTTAAGGGTGGCAAAACGCTGAGCTGAACCGATCAGGCAGGCCTGACTATCAGAAACGCGCCCCGACGTCACAATCAGAGAAAACGCATTTTCTTCATCCGGCGTCTGTTGCACTGTGTGGAACCTCCCTTCCCCGATAAGGGCGCACCTAAGACGATGACTGCCCGGGTGCCTGTTTTGCCCACATTATTGCTAATGAAGGAGTTAAGCGATGAACCAGCTAGATGCATTAAAACAGTTCACCACCGTGGTGGCGGACAGCGGCGATATCGAATCCATTCGCCATTACCATCCGGAAGATGCCACCACTAACCCATCCCTGATCCTCAAAGCTGCCGGCCTCGACGCTTACAAACACCTTATTGATGACGCCATTGAGTACGCGAAAAAACAGGGCGGCAGCAAAGAGACGCAAATCATCAACGCCAGCGATAAAGTGGCGATCAACCTCGGTATGGAAATCCTGAAAAGCGTACCGGGCCGTGTTTCGACCGAAGTGGATGCGCGCCTCTCTTTCGATCGTGGCATGTGTGTGACCAAAGCGGAGAAACTGGTCCGCCTGTATGAAGAGAACGGCATCGACCGCTCACGTATTCTGATCAAACTGGCGTCCACCTGGGAAGGCATCAAAGCGGCGGAAGAGCTGGAGAAGAACGGCATCAACTGTAACCTGACGCTGCTGTTCTCCTTCGCCCAGGCGCGCGCCTGTGCCGAAGCCGGCGTGTTCCTGATTTCGCCATTTGTCGGCCGAATCTACGACTGGTACAACACGCGCAAACCGCTCGATCCGTATGTGGTCGACGAAGATCCGGGCGTTAAATCGGTGCGTCGTATTTACGACTACTACAAAAAGCACCGTTACAACACCGTCATCATGGGTGCCAGCTTCCGTAAAGTGGAGCAGATTGTGGCGCTTGCTGGCTGCGATCGCCTGACTATTTCCCCGAACCTGTTGGAAGAGCTGGCCAACAGCGAAGCGCCGGTGGAGCGCAAACTGGAGCCATCAACCGAGGGCTTCCACCAGCCGGCACCGCTCTCCGAAGCGGAGTTCCGCTGGGAGCATAATCAGGATGCGATGGCGGTGGAGAAACTGTCCGACGGTATCCGCCAGTTTGCCGTTGACCAGCAGAAGCTGGAAGACGTGCTGGCCGCCCGCCTGTAATCCTGAACTCACCTTCTGCCGGACGGGTTGCGGCCCGTCCGCTTTTGCCCAATTACAAGGGAGAACCCTATGTCTTCACGCAGAGAGTTGGCTAACGCGATCCGCGCCCTGAGCATGGATGCGGTACAAAAAGCAAATTCCGGCCACCCAGGTATGCCGATGGGCATGGCTGATATCGCCGAAGTGCTGTGGCGCGACTTCCTGAAGCACAACCCGACCAACCCGGCCTGGGCGGATCGCGATCGCTTCATTCTGTCTAACGGGCACGGCTCGATGCTGCTGTATAGCCTGCTGCATCTCACCGGCTATGATCTGCCGCTGGAAGAGCTGAAAAACTTCCGCCAGCTACACTCAAAAACGCCGGGCCACCCGGAAATTGGCTACACGCCGGGCGTTGAAACCACCACCGGCCCGCTCGGCCAGGGGCTGGCCAACGCTGTCGGTCTGGCGATTGCCGAGCGCACGCTGGCGGCCCAGTTTAACCAGCCTGACCACGATATCGTCGATCACTTTACCTATGTGTTTATGGGCGACGGCTGTCTGATGGAAGGCATCTCACATGAAGTCTGTTCGCTGGCCGGCACGCTGGGCCTCGGCAAACTGATTGGCTTCTACGATCACAACGGTATCTCCATCGACGGCGAAACCGAAGGCTGGTTTACCGACGACACCCACAAGCGTTTTGAAGCTTATAACTGGCACGTGGTGGGCAGCGCCGAAGGCATCGACGGCCACGATCCGGACGCCATCGCGGCGGCCATCAAAGAAGCGCAAAGCGTCACCGACAAGCCTTCGCTGATTATCTGCCGCACGGTGATCGGCTTTGGCTCGCCAAACAAAGCCGGCAAAGAGGAGTCGCACGGGGCCGCGCTCGGCGAAGAAGAAGTGGCGCTGACGCGTAAACAGCTCGGCTGGAACTACGGTCCGTTCGAAATCCCGCAGGATATTTATCAGCAGTGGGATGCCAGAGAAGCCGGGGCCGCGCAGGAGAAATCCTGGGAAGATAAGTTCACGGCTTATCAGCAGGCGCATCCGCAGCTGGCGGACGAATTCAGCCGCCGCCTGAAGGGCGAAATGCCGGCTGACTGGGAAAACAAAACCAGCCAGTTCATTCGCGATCTGCAGGCTAACCCGCAGAAAATCGCCAGCCGCAAAGCCTCACAGAACACGCTGGAAGCCTTCGGTAAACTGCTGCCGGAGTTCCTCGGCGGTTCCGCCGACCTCGCGCCCAGCAACCTCACCATCTGGTCCGGTTCGAAGCCGATCAAAGAGGATCACGCCGGTAACTACATTCATTACGGCGTACGCGAATTTGGCATGACGGCCATTGCCAACGGTATCGCGCATCACGGTGGCTTTGTGCCTTATACCGCCACCTTCCTGATGTTCGTCGAATACGCGCGTAACGCAGCGCGCATGGCCGCCCTGATGAAAGCGCGCCAGATTATGGTCTACACCCACGACTCAATTGGTCTGGGCGAAGATGGCCCGACGCACCAGCCGGTTGAACAGCTGGCCAGTCTGCGCGTGACGCCAAACTTCAGCACCTGGCGACCGTGCGATCAGGTCGAGACCGCCGTGGCGTGGAAAGCGGCGATTGAGCGCCATCACGGTCCGACCGCGTTGATTCTGTCGCGTCAGAACCTGCTGCAGCCGGAGCGCAGCGCGCAACAGGTAGAGAACATCGCGCGCGGTGGTTACATCCTCAAGGATTGTGACGGCACGCCGGACGTCATCCTGATTGCCACCGGTTCCGAAGTGGAGATCACGCTGGGCGCCGAAGCGAAACTCAGCGCCGACGGCCACAAGGTGCGCGTGGTGTCGCTGCCGAGCACCGACGTGTTCGATAAACAGGACGTGGCCTATCGTGAATCGGTGCTGCCTTCCACCGTGCGCGCGCGCGTGGCGGTTGAAGCCGGTATCGCCGACTACTGGTACAAATACGTCGGCATCGACGGCAAAATTGTCGGCATGACCACCTTCGGCGAATCGGCGCCAGCCGGCAAACTGTTCCCGGCCTTTGGCTTTACCGTCGAGAACGTGGTGAGCCACGCCGAATCGCTGCTTAAGCCTGCCTGAGTGTCTGGCCCTTTCCCGCTACCGGGAGAGGGCCGTTTTATTTCACAGCCTGATACAGAAAAAAATCCGCCCCGCCCCCTTCCCGCTTTGCGCAAACTGATTACTATAGGTTTTCCTCCGATTCCTATAGCGGACGCTTTCCCGTTGAAAAAACGTACTCCTTTTTTACTGGCCTTAATGGTTGCCGTGCTGCCCTTTACCAGCGCGGCGCAGGTATCGACCGATCCGCTGCTGGCCTCGCAGATTGTTGATCGCTATGCCGAACATATCTTTTATGGCAGCGGTGCGACCGGTATGGCGCTGGTGGCAATTGACGGTAATCAGCGCGTGTTCGCCAGCTTTGGCGAAACCCGTCCCGGCAATAATGTGCGCCCACAGCAGGACTCACTGATCCGTATCGCCTCGCTGAGCAAACTGATGACCAGCGAAGTGATGGTGAAGATGGCCGAGCGCGGCCAGATTCGCCTTGACGATCCGCTGAGCAAATACGCGCCGCCAGGTGCCCGCGTACCGACTTACAACGGCCAGCCGATTCGGCTGATCAATCTCGCCACCCACACCAGCAGCCTGCCGCGCGAGCAGCCGGGCGGCAAACCGCATCGTCCGGTGTTTGTCTGGCCAACCAAAGCGGATCGCTGGCAGTGGCTGCGTGGCGCGCAGCTAAAAGCCGCGCCGGGCACGCAGGCGGCTTACTCCAACCTCGCCTTCGATCTGCTGGGCGACGCGCTGGCTAAAGCCGCCGGTATGCCTTATCCGGCCCTACTGCAGCAGCTGGTAACGCGTCCGCTCGGCATGAAGGACACCACCTTCACGCCATCACCGGATCAGTGTCAGCGCCTGATGATTGCCGAAAAAGGGGCCAGCCCGTGCAATAACACGCTGGCAGCCATCGGCAGCGGCGGCGTGTATTCCACGCCGGACGATATGGGACGCTGGATGCAGCAGTTTCTCAACTCGGCGGTGAATCACCGCACGCCGCAGATCGATCGGCTGCAAACGCTGATTTATCGCCGCGACCAGCTGACCAAAGTGGAAGGCATGGACGTGCCAGGACGCGCCGACGCGCTGGGCATGGGCTGGGTTTACATGGCACCGAAGGCGGGCCATCCGGGCATCATTCAGAAAACCGGCGGCGGCGGCGGCTTCATCACCTACATGGCGATGGTGCCACAGCACAACGTCGGCGTATTTGTCGTGGTGACGCGCTCGCCGCTGACCCGCTTCACCCCGATGAGCGATGGCGTCAACAACATGCTGGCTGAGCTGGTGGGCAACCAGACGGGCTCACCGATGATGATCGGCAATATCCGCTAAGCCTTTGACCAACAGCTAGTGATTTCTTGCTGCGAACCCTCCCCTAAATCATTCGTGCTGCAGGAAGGCGGCAAGGATGGGCATCCCCGGGAGCTTACTCAGGTAAGTGACCGGGGTGAAAGAAGGCGGCCAACGCCCCTGCAGTGCGAAGGATGACGGGGATTACTGAGTGACCCAGAGGGTGGGCCAGTCATCACTACTATGCCAGGCGTCACAGGTCTTTTCTTCCGCATACTCCGCCAGCACGAAAGCATTACCATTAAACTGCCAGCGTGTGGCCACACCGCAGTCGCCTAAACCGCGCCCTTTACTGAAGGTATACAGCTGGCCGTTACTGGCATCGAACTCGGCGTTCACCAGCTCCAGCTGATTATCAGTGCGCGACGGCGGGGTAAACGGCAGGTTGAGCGTGATGCCGCGCGACACATACGGCTGGCTGCGCGTGACTTCAAACGCCAGATCGATCACGTTGTAGGCCCCGGTTTCGCAGCTTATCAGCAGCAGCGCTTTGCTGTCGGTGAGTGGCGCAACGCTGACTTCCCGCCGCAGCGGATCGAGCGAGCAGTTATCGGTATTGACACGCCAGGTTCCGTAATCGATCAGGCCGGTGGTTTCCTGCTGCGTCAGCGGCGCGGGTGCGGGCAGCGCTGCCGGCAGCTGCGGAATTGAGGGCGGCGGTGGCACATCCCACTGCACGCGATCACCGCGCTTTACCCAGGCGCTGGCCCCGTTAACCCGCCCCTGTACGTCATCCATCAGCAGCAGCGCCGCTTTCATACCGCGCAGCGGAATACTGGCGCTGGCTTTATAGGTGAGCTGTAAATTGCTGGCATCCAGCGTCTGGGCGAGAAATTCGTCGATGGCGATGGCGTTGCTGGTGGCCAGATGATGCGGCTCCACCGTCCAGTGTTTGAGGTCCGGATTGAGGCGACGCTGATCAAGCAGCAGGTTGTCTTTAAGCGCCGCGCCCGGCAATGCACCGCTATAGGCGCTGCCGTAATCAATGCGCAGCAGCGGCCGATCGTTGACCCCGGCGTGACGCGAAATCGTCATCACCAGGCCATTATCGCCAGGAAAACTGCGTGCCACGCAGAACGCCGCGTTGTTGCAGGTGATCTGCCAGTCGGAAAACGACTTTTGCAGCGGCTCGGCCTGTACGCTGGCGATCAGCAGAAAGGGCAATAAAAGCAGCGACTTCATCCAATACGACATGAAAAAAAACGATCCCCGATTCCTGGAAAGAAAATGATAGCGCAATGCATGCGCGGTCATCAGGCCGAAACTGTGAAGTGGCCTGAAAAGCGAAGTTAACTGCTGAAAAAGCCGTCGCCTTATGGGCGATCTGTGTGGAATAGCGCAACAGCTCCATCATCCGGTGCGGCTGATTTCTGCTCAATCGGATTCGTCGGACAATTTTTACCCCCTTCACAAAACGGTCAAATACACATAAACGGTCATAAGCGGTCATGCTATGGTGCTGGCAGAGCGTCAACGTTGTGCACGGACTCTCTCATTCCCTCGCGTAATAACGCGCATTTATGTGAATGCGATCACTCAAATTTGAAATAAATAGATCTCATTTACATAAAAAATCCAGTGAAAATCACCTTAATGTCGCCGGGCCAGTTGGTCGCTGCGGACTCGTGCCCAGCCCACATTTTCACATTCCGGCATCCAGTAATTTATAGCCATCGGAGGGAAGTCATGTTGCCGATTGAAAGACAGCAGCGAATTATTGACGAGCTTAATTTAAATGGTCGGGTCATTGTCGCTGAATTAGTCACGCTGTGTCAGGTTTCGCAGGAAACCATTCGCCGTGATTTAACGCAGCTGGAGAAACGTGGCGTATTACAGCGCAGTCACGGTGGTGCAGTACCAGCCAAACGACAGGCCGCCAACATTCAGGGAAATACACGCGGTATTAACGAGTATGAATTATCTTTTCGCCAGCGCATGAATGAAAACGTCGAGGCCAAGATGGCGATAGCCAAACGAGCACTCGATTTTATCAGCCCCGGTGATTGTTTATTACTCGACAGTAGTACCACCTGCTGGTATCTGGCACGACAGCTACCGGATATTGAATTAACGGTGTTAACCAATTCTATCAGAATCGTCCAGACCCTTGCAGCGCGCGGCAGTATCCGCACCATCTGCCTGGGTGGAGAATATTCTGACCGTTATGAAGATTTCCACGGCGTCGTCGCAGAGCAGCCGCTACGGGAATTTCAGATCAATAAGATCTTTTTTTCCTGCAGCAGTTTGGGCAATGACGGTTATTTACGCGAAGGTAACGAAAACAACGCACATTTAAAACAGCAAATGTTGTTAGCGGCAGAAAGAAAACATCTGCTGCTGGACGGCAGTAAATTTCTGCGCCCCTCATTCGCGCGTATTTGTCATTACCGCGATGTGGATTTTCTCATCACTGACCAATTAAAAGACAAAGAGCTGGAACAAGAACTGGCGTGGAACGGCGTCAATATTATTGATTGCTCGCAACGCAGCCATTCGATGCAGCTAATAAAAAATTAATCCGGAGTCTTTATGAAAAAACATCTTATCGCCTGTTCTCTGCTTGCCCTGTTTGCCGCCGCTGGCGCGCAGGCCGCTGACAAAATCCGCATGGGCATCGTGGTAAAAATTGGCGGTATTCCGTGGTTCAACGCCATGGAAGCGGGCATCAAAAGTGAAGCGGCAAAACGCGGCATCGACGCGTGGATGGTCGGGCCAACCGCCGCTGACCCGGCGCTGCAGGTGCGCGCGATTGAAGATTTGATTGCGCAGAAGGTCGATATCATCGGCGTGGTGCCAAACGACCCGAAAGTGCTTGAGCCGGTACTGAAGCGCGCGCGTGAAGCCGGGATCATGGTGATTACCCACGAATCGCCCGGCCAGAAAGACGCTAACTGGGATTTCGAGCTGGTCGATGCACCGACCCACGGCATCAACCATATGAAAGCACTGGCGAAATGCATGCATGAAGAAGGCAAATACGCCATGTATGTCGGCAGCCTGACGGTGCCACTGCATCAGGAGTGGACCGACGCCGCGCTCAACTACCAGAAACAGCACTATCCGAAGATGCAGCTGGTGACCGACAAGTTCGGCGTCGGCGAATCGCTGGATGACTCCATCCGCACCACCAACGAGCTGATGTCTAAATACCCGGATCTGAAAGGCATTATGGCCTTTGGTTCTCAGGGACCGATTGGCGCCGGCCGCGCGGTCATGAACCGCAACAAGATCGATCAGGTGTGCGTCATCGGTGCCTTCAGCCCGGGCCAGGGCGCGTCGCTGGTACAGCGCGGTGCTATCAAGGGCGGCTATATCTGGAATCCGCAGACCGCCGGTGAAGTATTTGTGCGTATCGCCGACATGATGGAGAAGAAAGAGCCAATCACCGACGGCATGACCATTGAAGGGCTGGGCAAAGTGAAGGTGGATGAGGCGACGCACACCATTCTCGGTAACAACACCGAAAGTCTCGATAAAGAGAACCTGCCAAAACTGGTGAAAATGGGGCTGTAACATGCAAGAGGTCACTCCACAGACGCTGATTGCGCTCGACAACCTGTCGAAAACATTTGGTGGCAACCGCGCACTGAGCGATATCTCGCTGACCCTGCTGGCCGGCGAAGTGCACTGTCTCGCTGGCACCAACGGCTGTGGCAAGAGCAC
This sequence comes from gamma proteobacterium symbiont of Axiagastus rosmarus, assembly GCF_059730925.1. Taxonomy (NCBI): domain Bacteria; kingdom Pseudomonadati; phylum Pseudomonadota; class Gammaproteobacteria; species gamma proteobacterium symbiont of Axiagastus rosmarus. Next base: position 1,260,607 of record NZ_AP035925.1, on the reverse strand, counting down.
CTTAATTAAAGTCATTTCCGGGGTGCATGCCCCGGACAGTGGCAGCCGCATTACCCTCGGCGACGGCCAGAGTTTCCCGCGTCTGACCACCCGTCAGGCGCGCGACTTCGGTATCCAGGTGATTTACCAGGATCTGTCGCTGTTCCCCAATTTGAGCGTGGCGGAGAACATCGCCTTTGAGCATAACCTCAACGGGTTGCTCGGCTGGCACCGTCAGGCCCGGCTGCGCGACACCGCGCGCGGCATTATTGATGAGCTGAAATTCGATCTCGATCTGAATGAGAAAGTCGCTGCGCTGTCGATTGCCCAGCGCCAGCAGGTGGCGATTTGCCGCGCGCTGGTGGCCGATGCACGACTGGTGATCATGGACGAACCCACCGCGTCGCTGACGCGTACCGAGGTCAATCAGCTGCTGCGCACCGTGCGCTATCTGAAAGACAAAAACATCTGTGTGGTGTTTGTCAGTCACCGGCTGGATGAAGTGCTGGAGATTTCGGATCGCGTGACGGTGATCCGCGACGGCCGCAAGATGGGCTGCTGGCCAGCCAGAGAGATGACGCCGCATCACCTGACCGAACTGATGACCGGCCTGAAGCTCGACTACCAGTTAAAAGCGCCAACGCGCAACGCCGATCGGGCGATTCTCGAAGTAGAGAAGCTGACGCGCGCCGGTCAGTATCATGACGTCAATTTCAAACTCTACGCCGGTGAAGTGCTGGGCCTGTGCGGCCTGCTCGGATCCGGCCGCACCGAACTGGCGCTGTCGCTGTTTGGCATGACCAAACCGGACAGCGGCAAAATCTGGCTCGACAGCAAGCCGGTGCGTTTTCGCGGGCATGAAGACGCCATCAAAGCCGGTATCGGCTACGTTTCGGAAGATCGCCTGACGCTCGGCCTGGTGCAGCAGCAGTCGGTGGCCGACAACATGGTGCTGCCGATCCTCGATAAGCTGCAAAACCGTTTCCACCTGATCGATGAATACCGCAAGAACAAGCTGATCCTGCAGTGGATTCAGCAGCTCGGCGTGCGCGTGGCCGATCCTAACCTGGCGATCTCCACCCTGTCCGGCGGCAACCAGCAAAAAATCGTGCTGGCGAAATGGGTGCTGACCCAGCCGCGCATTCTGATCCTCGACTCGCCGACCGTCGGCGTGGATGTCGGCGCCAAGGCCAGCATCTATCAGCTGATCCACGAGCTGGCGAAAGAGGGACTGTCGATCATCCTGATTTCCGACGAAGTGCCGGAGGTCTGGTACAACTGCGACCGCATCCTGCACTTCCGCGACGGCACCATCCATGCCGAATACCAACCCGATACCGTGGCGCAGGAACAGCTGGCGGAGGTGATTAATGCCTGATTTCTCTCGTTTACGTCCGCACTCCAGCCAGGGCTGGCTCGCCTGGGTGCTGCTGGCTTTCATGGTGTTCTTCTCGCTGGCCAGCGATCAGTTCCTGACGGTGCAGAACCTGCTGGATCTGGCGGAAAGCTACGCCGTTACCGGCATTTTCGCCCTCGGCCTGTTTGTGGTGCTGGTGACCGGCGGTATCGATATCTCCTTCGCCGCCGTGGCGTCGGTGGTGCAATACCTGATCGCCTCGCTGTTTGTGCAGTTCCAGTTTGATAACGCGCTGCTCAGCATTCTGCTGGCTATCGTCTGCGGCACGCTGTTTGGCGTGATCAACGCCCTGCTGATCACCTCGCTGCGTGTGGTGTCGATCATCATCACCATCAGTATGCAGTCGCTGCTGTTTGGTCTGCTGATGTGGGTTACCGGCGGCAAAAGCCTCTACTCACTGCCGGACTGGTGGATCACCCTGCGCAGCGTGCTGCCGTTTAGCGTACAGGGCAACAGTTTTCAGATTGGCTTACCGCTGGCGATCATGCTGGTGATTGCCGCCCTCACCGCGCTGCTGCTCAACAAAACCAATCTGGGCCGTCAGCTGTATGCGGTGGGCGGCGATGCGGAATCGGCGCGGCGCATTGGCATCCGCGTGGGATTGATTCACGTGTTTGCCTACGGCTGGCTCGGGGCGATGGCGGCGATTGGCGGGCTGGTGCAGGTGTACCGCATGGGTGAAGTAGTGCCGAACGCGCTGGTCGGCGGTGAGCTGGATGTGCTGGCTGCGACGGTGCTGGGCGGTGCCAGCCTGATGGGCGGCAAAGGCACGGTCAGCGGCACGCTGATGGGCGTATTCCTGATCGCCATCCTGAAAAACGGCCTCAATCTGATCGGCGTCTCCAACTACTTCATGAACATTGTGGTCGGCGGCACGATTATGGTGGCGATTGCCGTCACCCACTACAAAAAACGTAAAGAAACCGACGTCAGTTTCGTCTGACGGGAGGAGCCATCATCATGAAATCTCTCTCTGCGCTGCGGCCGGACGGCACCAACATCGGCCTGATGCTGTTGATTGCGCTGGCGCTGGCCACCTTCAGCGTCATGCTGCCGGGCCGCTTTCTCACTGATTCGACCTTTATGAGCATGGCGTTTCAGCTGCCGGAGCTCGGCCTGTTAACGCTGGCGATGTTTATCGCCATCCTCAGCGGCGGCCTGAACCTCGCCATCATCGCCACCGCTAACCTGACGGCGCTGTTCATCGCCTGGACCCTGATGAGCGCCCTGCCCGCTGATGCCGGTACCGGTCAGCAGCTGCTGTGGCTGTTTATCGCCATCGTCGGCGCGATGGTGATTGCCGCCGTGATTGGCGTGATCACCGGCGTGATGGTAACGCGCATCGGCGCGCACCCGATTCTGGTGACGCTGGCCACCATGATGACGCTCAACGGCATCGGCATCTGGCTGACCAAAGGTGCGGCGGTGAGCGGTATGCCGCCGGTGGTGCAGTCGCTCGGCTCAGACACGCTGCTGGGCATGCCGCTGCCGCTGTGGGTATTCCTGGTTGCCGCCGCGCTGCTGGCGCTGTTCCTCGGCAAAACCCGCGCCGGCAAATGCATCTACATGGGCGGCAGCAACATCAACGCCACCTGGTTCAGCGGCATCAATACCCACCGTATGGTGATGCTGGTGTACGTCATCTCCAGCCTGCTGTGCGTGCTGGCCGGCCTGATCATGATGGCGCGCTTTAACTCGGCGCGCATGGGTTACGGCGATGCCTACCTGCTGCTGACCGTACTGGCCATTATTCTCGGCGGCACCGATCCCAACGGCGGTTTTGGCCGCGTGACCGGCGTGGTGCTGGCGCTGATTGCGCTGCAGGTGCTCTCCACCGGCTTCAACCTGATGAACATCAGCCAGCACGTCAGTCTGGCGATGTGGGGTGCCGTGCTGGTGGTGGTGCTGGCCTTCAAACAACTCAAAGCGCGCTTTAACGATCACCGTGCCGTCAGGCTCAGCAAGCTGGCCGCGGCGCTTAATCCTCTGACCGAAAAAAAGGAAGTATGATGCGTATTCAAGTCTCCCCGTCGTTGATGTGTATGAATCTGATGGAGATCAAGCACCAGCTGGCCGTGCTGGACTCCCGCGCTGACTTCCTGCACATCGACATCATGGACGGTCACTACGTTAAAAACATCACCCTGTCGCCGTTCTTTATTGAGCAGATCCGCCCGCATACCCAGGTGGCGATCGATGTGCATCTGATGGTGGAAGAGCCGACCGACTTTATTGAAGCGGTGGCCAACGCCGGCGCCGATTACATTTGCCCGCACGCTGAAACCATCAATCGTGATGCGTTCCGCGTTATCAACCTGATTCGCAGCTACGGCAAAAAAGTGGGCGTGGTGCTCAACCCGGCCACGCCGGTCTCCTTTATGCATCATTACATTCATCTGCTGGATAAAATCACCGTGATGACGGTGGATCCTGGCTATGCCGGTCAGCCATTTATTCCGGAGATGGTGCAGAAGGTGCAGGAGCTGAAGGCGCTGAAACAGGCGCACGGCCACCGCTACCTGATTGAGATCGACGGTTCCTGTAATACGCGCACCTACAACACGCTGGTCGGTGCCGGTGCCGAAGTGCTGATTGTAGGTACTTCCGGCCTGTTTAACATTCACGAAGATCTCGCCACCGCGTGGAACATGATGCGTGAGAGCATTGATGAAGCGCAGGGCCTGGCGCAGGTGTCGGCATGACAACACGCTGGCTCGGTATCGACATTGGCGGCACCGGCACCCGTCTGCAGTTGATGGAGGCGGGCCGCATCTGGAGCAGCTTTCGTAAAGTGCCCACCGCCAGCTGGGCGCAGCAGCCCGATGCGCTGGCCGCACTCGGGCAGCTGATTGCGGAAACGCTGGAGCAGCAGCCAGTCAGCGGTGTAATGCTCGGCCTGCCGGGCATTCTCAGCCGCGATCGCCAGCAGGTGATTTCACTGCCGTTCATTCAGGCGCTCGATCATCAGCCGGTAGCGGCGCTGCTGAGTGAACGACTGGGCGTGCCAGTGGCGATGGATAAAGACGTTAACCATCTGATGCTGTGGGATTTAATGCAGCTGGAGCAGCTGCCGGAAAATGCGGTAGGTCTGTATCCTGGCACCGGCATGGGCAACAGCCTGTGGATCAACGGCCGCTTCTACCATGGTCAGCATGGCGGAGCTGGTGAACTCGGCCACGTGCCGGTGGCCGGTAACGCGCTGCCCTGCCCGTGCGGCAACCACGGCTGCGCGGAAACCGTGACCTCCGGCCACTGGTTGAGCCACTGGGCGCAGGCCAATGCGGCGCAAACGCCGATGTCGGCGCTGTTTACCCATCATGGTTCTGACCCGGCGCTGCAGGCGTTTGTGCAGCGGCTGGCACAGCTGATCGCCACCGAGATGAACATTCTCGATCCGGAGTACCTGATTCTGGGCGGCGGCGTGCTGGCGATGGCAGATTTCCCGCTGGCGCAGCTGCGCAGCCAGATTCAGCAGCATTTACGGCCGCCGGCCACGCGGGATGGTTTGAAAATCATCTTCAGTCAATCCACCGATCACACCGGCTGTCGCGGCGCCTGCCTCGCCGCAGAACGGCTGTTCAGGAGCGCGCAATGAAAGGAAAAGTGTGTGTGTTTGGCTCGTTCAACCTCGACGTGGTCGCGGTGATGAACCGTTTCCCCCTGCCGGGCGAATCGCTCACGGCGCACAACAGCATGATGGGGCCCGGCGGCAAAGGGGCCAACCAGGCCACCGCCGCGCTGCGCGCCGGGGCGCGCGTGCACTATATCGGTAAGGTGGGTAATGACGATTTTGGCACGTTTGCCCGCCGCCATCTGGAGAAGACCGGTTTCGACGCCATTACGCTGTTTACCTGTAAAGAGAAACCCACCGGCAACGCGCTGATTTACGTGGCGGGCGATGATGCCGAGAACATGATATCGGTCTATCCCGGCGCAAATACCACCGTGACCGCGGCCGAAGTGGCGCGCTGTCAGCCCACCGTGGCTGCCGCCGATATTCTGCTGGTGCAGCTGGAGAACAACCTCAGCGCCATTCAGCGCATGATCGACAACGCGCGTGCCGGCGGCACGTTTGTCATTCTGAATCCGGCACCGTGGCAGAAAGTCAGCGATGCGCTGCTGGCTAAGGTGGATCTGTTAACGCCCAACAGCACCGAAGCGATGCAGCTGAGCGGGATAAAAGTGACCGATTTCGCCAGCGCGCAGCGCGCCGCCGAAGTGCTGCACCGTAAGGGCGCGCGTCAGGTGATTATTACGCTTGGCACCGCAGGCGCCCTGCTTTCCAGCGCGGAGCAGCAGCTACGTGTTCCGCTGTTTCCTGCCCAGCCGCTCGACACCACCGGTGCCGGCGATGCCTTCAACGGTGCGCTGGCGGCGCGCCTGGCGTCCGGCGATGCGTTACCGCAGGCGGCGCTGTTTGCAGCGGCGTTTGCCTCGCTGTGCGTCGAGCGTTCCGGCGCGGCCAATTCCATGCCCTCCTACGCCGAAGCGCTGGCGCGCATCCAGGCTCATCCGGAGTGTGAAGTGACGCCGTTAAATGCTCCGGAAATAACGCACATGGCGTAGTGGCGCAATGCATTGCGCCCTGGCATCTGCAGAGTCGGCATTCGTGCCGGCCCTGCGAATTACCGCCGCGGTTATGCCTGCAACCAGCCCATCAGCTGCGCATAGTGCAGTAACATAATGGTTTTGCCGTCGCGAATGCGCCCCTCTTTCACCATCGCCAGCGCCTGGGGAAACGGCAGCTCGAGTACGGTGATCTCTTCATCTTCCACGCCGCCGCCGTCGTTAGCGCGCTGCGCATCGCTGTATTCAGCGGCGAAAAAGTGCAGCAATTCGGTCACGCCGCCCGGCGACATGTAGGCCTCAAACAGCTTTTCGACCTTACCAACCTGATAGCCGGTCTCTTCCACCGCTTCTTTACGGATGCAATCTTCCGGCGTGTCGTTATCCAGCAGCCCGGCGCAGGTTTCAATCAGCTCACCGCTGGCGTTGTCATTAACATAGGTCGCGATGCGGAACTGACGAATCAGCACCACGCTGTTTTTTTCACGGTTGTAGAGCAGGATGGTGGCGCCGTTGCCGCGATCGTAGACTTCACGTTTGTGACGTACCACGTCGCCATTACTGCGGGTGAGTTCGTAGGTGTAGTTGCGCAGAATGAAATAATTATCAGACAACAACTTATCTTTGATGATGTTGATCTTTAACGACATAGCCGCTCCACTGCGTAGCTGAGGGAGCCTGAGATAATAGGCCGAAGCCGCAGGGAAAACTATCTGAATTGTGGAGCAGGTTGCCCGCGATGGCGTAAGGCTAACAGTTGAGCATTACGCCTTTTCAACCTTCATAGCACGTGTCGTAGCGGCGCTATTCATCGCGCATCCGGGCAGCTGTGCAGTGATTAACTTAGCGCGATAAATCGCGCCGCTACGATGTGTGCAGGATGAGGGTGAAGAAATAAAATGCCGCACGAATTGTAGCGGCGCCATTCTTTGCGCATCCGGGCAGCTGTGTAGTGATTAACTTAGCGTGATAAATCGCGCCGCTACGATGTTGTGTGGTTTGCGGCTGCCTCAACCGGTCGGCACGAAAACCCTGATACCGCACCGGCAGGCGCGGCCAGGGTCGCGATTAGAAACCGTTTGGCTGGTCTTTCATATCCGGCAGATGGTGGGCAATGCCTTTATGACAGTCGATACAGGTTTGTCCGTCCTGCACCGCTTTGCTGTGCATTTTGGCGGCGACCGTTTTCTGCGCGGTGAAGTCCATGTAGTCGAAGTTGTGACAGTTACGACACTCCTGCGAATTGTTGTTCTTCATCCGGCGCCACTCGTTCTGCGCCAGCTCAATACGCGTCTCTTCAAACTTCTGCGGCGTATCAATCAGGCCGAAGATCTTGGCGTACACCTCTTTACTGGCCTGGATCTTACGAATCATCTTCGGCCCCCACTCGTGCGGCACGTGACAATCCGGACAGGTGGCGCGCACGCCGCTGCGGTTGTTGTAGTGCACCGTCTGCATATATTCCTGATAGACGTTGTTGCGCATTTCGTGACAACCAATACAGAACTGCTCGCGGTTGGTCATCTCCATCGCGGTGTTAAAACCGCCCCAGAAGATGATGCCGCCAGCAAAGCCAAGAATCAGCAGCGTGCCGAGCGCCAGACGGCTGGGGCGTCGCCACCAGCGCCAGATACGTATAAGTTTCTGTTTCATCGCCACCTCACTGCCCAAAGCCGTCAGCCGGCTTAAAGGTGTTTTCCACCACCGGTTTGGCATCGGTCTGCGGCACGTGACACTGCAGGCAGAAGTAGCGACGCGGCGATACCGTGCTGCTCACCACGCCGTCGCGGTCGGTAAAGTGCGTCGGACTGACGCGCGGCGCGCCGGTGGTCAGATAGCTCTGGGTGCCGTGACACTGCAGGCAGCGGTTCACGTTCTTCGTCACCTGGTAGCCCTCCACGCTGTGCGGGATCACCGGCGGCTGATTAACATAGTTCAGCGGCTTGCGGCTCTGCTCTTTGGGCTGATGAATGGTGCCCTGCTGCGTTGCCGTCACTTCCGGTGACTGATTGAGATCGACGCCGTTATTAGCGTACACCACGCCGCCCAGCATCAGGGCGGCAACGGTTACAAGAGTGATAAAAGGTTTCATTGCATCCTGCCTCAGATTTTCACCAGCTTAACGGCGCATTTTTTGTAATCGGTCTGCTTCGACAGCGGATCGGTGGCGTCCAGCGTGATGTTGTTGGCCAGCACGCCGGCATCAAAGAACGGCATAAATACCAGCCCCTGCGGCGGCTGATTACGCCCGCGCGTTTCCACGGTGGCGAGGGTTTCGCCACGACGCGATACCACGCGCACCTTCTCACCGCGACGGAAACCGCGATCTTTGGCGTCCAGCGGATGGATATACAGCAGCGCCTGCGGCACCGCGCGGTGCAGTTCCGGCACGCGGCGCGTCATGGTGCCGGTGTGCCAGTGCTCCAGCACGCGACCGGTGCAGAACCACAGGTCATATTCGGCATCCGGCGCTTCCGCTGGCGGCTCGTACGGCAGGGCAAAAATGGTGGCTTTGCCGTCCGGCTTACCGTAAAAACGTACGCCCTCACCGGCTTTCACGTAGCTGTCGAAACCTTCACGGTAGCGCCAGCGCGTCTCTTTGCCGTCCACCACCGGCCAGCACAGACCACGCGCCTCGTGATAAGTATCGAACGGCGCGAGATCGTGACCGTGGCCGCGGCCAAAGCTGGCATACTCCTCGAACAGGCCTTTCTGAATATAGAAGCCAAACTCACGCGCTTCATCGTTGAGGCGATCGTCGGCCACTTCGCTCAGCGGGAACTGATTCACCTGGCCGTTGGCATACAGCACGTCGTACAGGGTTTTGCCTTTCAGCTCAGGCTGCTGAGCAATCAGCGCCTCTGGCCACACGTCCTCAACGCGGAAGCGTTTGGCAAAGGTCACCAGCTGCCACAGATCCGATTTCGCCTCGCCAGGCGCTTTCACCTGCTGATGCCAGAACTGGGTACGGCGCTCGGCGTTGCCATAGGCACCCTCTTTCTCTACCCACATCGCCGTCGGCAGAATCAGGTCGGCAGACAGGGCGCTGACGGTCGGATACGGGTCGGATACCACCACAAAGTTGCGTGCATCGCGCCAGCCCGGCATGCGCTCCTGCGTCAGGTTCGGCCCGGCCTGCATGTTGTTGTTACACATCACCCAGTAGGCATTCAGCTTGCCGTCTTTCAGCGCGCGATCCTGCGCCACGGCGTGCAGACCGACTTTGGCTGGCACCGTGCCCTGCGGCAGCTTCCACAGTTTTTCAGCTAAAGCGCGGTGTTTGTCATTGTTCACCACCATGTCGGCTGGCAGACGGTGCGCAAACGTGCCCACTTCACGCGCGGTGCCACAGGCCGATGGCTGGCCGGTGAGCGAGAACGGTCCGGTGCCCGGACGGGAAATTTTGCCGGTCAGCAGGTGGATGTTGTAGCACAGGTTGTTCGCCCACACGCCGCGCGTATGCTGGTTAAAGCCCATGGTCCAGTAAGAGACCACCTTGACGTTCGGATCGGCGTACAGCTCCGCCAGCGCGATCAGCTGATCCTGCTCTACGCCGCTCATGGCGCTGGCTTTTTCCACCGTGTATTCCGCGACAAATTTCGCATACTCATCGAAGCTGATCGGCGTCGACTCGCCGTTGTCCGGATTTTTCGCCGCCGCCTGCAGCGGATTGGTCGGGCGCAAACCGTAGCCGATATCCGTCACGCCTTTACGCAGCGTGACGTGATTCTGCAGGAAGGTTTTATCGACTTTATTGTTCTGAATGATGTAGTTAGCGATGAAGTTGAGGATCGCCAGATCGCTCTGCGGCGTGAAGACGATGGCGTTATCGGCCAGCTCGAAACTGCGGTGGCGATAGGTCGACAGCACCGCCACTTTGACGTTGTCATTGCTGAGACGACGCGCGGTCAGGCGTGACCAGAGAATCGGGTGCATCTCGGCCATGTTCGATCCCCACAGCACAAACGCATCGGCCTGCTCGATGTCATCGTAGCAGCCCATCGGTTCGTCCATACCGAAGGTACGCATAAAGCCCACCACCGCAGACGCCATGCAGTGGCGCGCGTTCGGATCGAGGTTGTTGGTGCGGAAGCCGGCTTTCATCAGCTTTGATGCGGCGTAACCTTCCCATACGGTCCACTGGCCGGAGCCAAACATGCCGACCGATTCCGGGCCGTTGGCTTTCAGCGCCGCCTTAAACTTCGCTTCCATGATGTCGAACGCCTGATCCCAGCTTACCGGGGTAAACTCGCCGTTCTTATCGAATTTGCCGTCGGTCATGCGCAGCAGCGGCTGGGTCAGACGATCTTTGCCGTACATGATCTTCGGCAGGAAGTAGCCTTTGATGCAGTTCAGACCGCGATTAACCTCCGCCTGCGGATCGCCCTGCGAGGCGACCACGCGGCCATTCTGCGTGCCGACCAGCACGCCACAGCCGGTGCCGCAAAACCGGCACGGCGCTTTTTCCCAGCGAATCGGCTCAGCCAGGCTGGTGGCCGCTTTGGTCACGGTCGGAATGGTGAGACCAGCAGCCGTTGCAGCAGCCGCCGCCGCATTGGCCTTCATAAAATCACGACGACTCAGGTTCATGATGCTTCCTTACAGGGTTCTTCAATTTCGTCTTGCTGGTGATAAACCAGCGATACCGCCAGCACATCCGGGATGTTGCGGGTGGCTTCAATGTTGCTCAGCAGCGTGGCGCTGTCGGCCGCGCCCAGCGTTAGCGCCAGCGTGCCGCGTGCGGCATCTTCCGCCGCGATGTCGCTGTCGGCAAAGTTCAGTAGCGCCTGCCGCACCGCCGCGATCGCGGTCGGACGTGCCTGAATCACCAGGCCACATACGTGCCAGCTGTCGTTATTCGTCATGATGCAGTCCTGTGGCTGAGACCGGACACGGCGCGATACAGGCGCCACAGCCGGTGCAGTGTTGCGGAAGGGTTTCCGGCTGACCGATGCCGTTGGGCATCAGGCGAAAACGGATCGCCTGCTGCTCACAACTCTCCTGGCAGCTGCGACAGTTAACGCCGAGAAAAGCGATACAGCGGCTGTCGATGCGGATGCGCCGGCTAAAAGGTTCAGTGTCGCGCGGCTGAAACAGCGGCTGCGGGCAGACGTCGGCACAGGCGGCGCAAAAGGTGCATTCCCCCTGCAGAAAGTCGAGCTGCGGCGCTTCGCCAGCGGCGATGCGGATAATGCCGCTCTCGCAGGCTTGTACGCAGCGGGCGCAGCCGTCACAGCCGCTCTCTCCCCGCCACCACGGCAACGCGATACCGCCGGCAGGCATGACGCGCTGCCCGGTAAAGAGTTCACGTCGCGACAGCGCCATCGGCTCACCTCAATGCGGGGATGTAGAGATGGTGCGTAAAATAACCTGAGGTTATGAAGGGCTATATCACCCGAAAGGTGTAATTCCCGATGCGGGATCAAGAGAAGGAGAATTGAAATAAAAACGGGGGCCGACTGGCCCCCGCAGGTGAGCATCGCTGCGATTAACGCGCGTTGTCTTCCGCCAGTTTAGGTGCCGCATCATCCTGATCGTCATGATGATGCTCGTGCTCTTTCATCGCTTCCGCCTGCACGCGCTTACGCACGCCAAACCAGCCGAGCACCAGCAGCACGGCAATCAGCGGAATTGAAGCAATGGTGTAAGTGCCGTTCGGGTAGTCAAACGCCATCAGCACCAGCACGCTCACCAGGAACAGCAGCGTCAGCCACGAGGTAACCGGCGCCCACGGCAGCTTGAAGCTGACATCTTCCGCTTTGCCCTCTTTGATGGCTTTGCGCAGACGCATCTGGCACACCACGATGAACGCCCACGAGGAGATAATCCCCAGCGACGCCACGTTCAGGACGATCTCAAACACCTGCGACGGAACGTAGTAGTTGAGCACCACGCCGATCACGTACACGCCGATGGTCACCAGGATACCGGCGTACGGCACCTGCTGCTTACTCATCTTCGACATGAACTGCGGCGCCGAGCCGCCCATCGACATTGAACGCAGAATACGTCCGGTAGAGTACAGGCCCGAGTTCAGGCTCGACAGCGCCGCGCTCAGCACCACGATGTTCATCACGCTGCCAATGTAGGGCACGCCCAGTTTGGAGAAGAAGGTGACGAACGGGCTTTGTCCGGCCTGATAGGCGTTCCACGGCAGCAGCAGTACCAGCAGCACCACGGAACCCACATAGAACAGGCCGATACGCCAGATCACGCTGTTAATGGCTTTCGGCAGCATGGTTTTCGGGTCTTTACACTCGCCCGCCGCCGTGCCCACCAGCTCAATCGAGGCGAAGGCAAACACCACGCCCTGTACCAGCACCAGCGCCGGCAGCAGACCGTGCGGGAACAGCCCGCCGTTGTCGGTGATCAGGTGGAAGCCGGTGGTGTTGCCGTCCAGCGGTTTACCGCTGCCGAGGAACACCACGCCGACAATCAGGAACACCACGATGGCCAGCACTTTCACCAGCGCGAACCAGAACTCCATCTCGGCGAACCACTTCACGCCGATCATGTTCATGGTGCCGACAATCGCCAGCGCGCCGAGCGCAAATACCCACTGCGGCACATCACCAAACGCGCCCCAGTAATGCATGTAAAGCGCTACCGCGGTGATATCGACGATACCGGTCATCGCCCAGTTAACGAAATACATCCAGCCCGCGACGTAGGACGCTTTTTCCCCGAGGAATTCACGCGCGTACGAAACAAAGCTGCCGCTGGAAGGGCGATGCAACACCAGCTCGCCCAACGCACGGAGAATAAAGAAGGAGAAGATACCGCACACCAGATACACCAGTGCCAGTGCCGGACCGGCCATCTGCAGACGCGCGCCGGCACCGAGGAACAGACCGGTACCGATAGCGCCGCCAATGGCGATCATTTGTACCTGACGGTTACCCATCGCTTTGTGGTAACCCGTGTCGTGAGAGTTAAGCCAGCGCCTTCTCGCAGCACGCTGTTCGGCTGGCGTTTTTTTAGTAGATTTCATAGCTTTCCTGTTTGTCCTGTCCATCAATCACCGCGTAACCAATCGATTGCGCCGGGCAGTGCGAAATGGGGTAAAACCGGCCCATGAGCGGCGGAACGATGCCGCGCGGCGAGCCGGGAAATTACGGCGATGAATCCTACCCGTTCTGCATGAACGAAGCAAAATATACTGGCTGACTGCACGGGTTGATTTGTAATAATCCGTCGCGACGCACAAAAAAACCGGCCAGTGGGGTGGCCGGTAATCGGTGGCTACAGGAAAAAACTACCAGAGGGGAATAATGAAGGGCATTAACGGTAAATCTCGGCGCTGCCGCTCCACATGCTGGAATCACCCGGATTCTGCATGCCAATGACGCGATAGTGGCTGGCGCCCATCTCTTCCGCTTTTTGCGACAGCTGACGGGTGGCGTCATCCAGCGAACCGCGCACGCCGCTCACCGAAACGGTGCCGCTGCTTTGCAGGTCCTGGGTTTGTGCCTCGCTCAACGGCGAGGCGGCAAAGGTAGTAAACGATGCGCTGGCAAGCAGTGCAGCAGTCATTACGGCATAACGTGTCTTCATGAGGTGCTCCTGTTGTCGTGCGGGAAAAGGGTTACGCGTCAAAGTATCGGCAAGCCAGTGCAAACCAGGCTGCGCGAGCGGTAAAAGCGTTCAATATTTCGCCAGCCAAACGCTGTTAATCCAGGGAAACGTAAAACGTGGTGAGTTTCTCTGGTAAAAGTAACCAGATGTGTCAATTTCGCGCTCGCACCCGCGCTGCGGCTGACTTATAATCCCCCGCTCTTGTAAGGGTTATTATTGTGATAGTGAAACGTCCCGTTACCCGCACCATTGCCCGCGCGCTGAGCGCGATTGTGCTGCTGTCGCTGTTAACCACCGGCCTGGCGCTGATGACGCTCTCCAGCAGTTTGCGCGATGCCGAAGCGGTGAATGTCGCCGGCTCGCTGCGCATGCAAATCTACCGGCTGGCGTGGGACAGCACGCGCGATCCGCAGCAGCTGGCGCACCATATGCAGCAATATCAGCAGACGCTGGAGTCACCGGCGCTGCAGCATCTGGAGCGTCCATGGGTGCCGATTGAAGTCAGCAGCCGCTATCGCTATCTGCGCGACAGCTGGCCGGTACTGCAGGAGACGCTGCAGCCGGCGCGGGCGCAGGTGTACCAGCAGCGCGTGGCGGGCTACGTCAGTGAGATTGACCGCTTCGTGCTGGCGGTGCAGCACTACGCCGAGCTGAAAATGCATCTGGTGGCCGCCAGCAGCCTGTTCGGCTTTCTGGCGATTGTCGCGCTGGCGCTGTGGAGCATTGGTTTTATCCGCCGCAACGTGGTGCGCCCGCTCGATTCGCTGGTCACCGCCAGTCAGTACGTCGAACAGGCCAACTTCAGTTTTCCGCCGCTTTCCGTGCATCAGCCCAACGAGCTGGGCGTGCTGGCGCAGGCGTTTACCACCATGGCGGAGCGGCTGCATTCGCACTATCGCCTGCTGGAGTGCGCGGTACGCAATAAAACCGAAGATTTAACCCAGGCCAACCGTACGCTGTCGCTGCTGTATGAAAGCTCGCAGATTCTCACCGGCAGCCCGCTCAATCCCGAGCTGATTCAGGGCCTGCTGCGGCTGGTGCAGCGGCGGGAAGCGCTGGAGGTGCTGCAAATCGCCAGCGAGGATATCGCCTTTCAGGCCGGCGTGCCCGCCGACGATCTCAGCTGGCAGCGGCTGCCGCTGCAGCAGGAGGAGCAGCGCCTCGGCGAACTGTGCTGGCAAACCCGCCGCGCGCCGCCGGCCGATGAGCTGATGCACAGCCTGGCCAACATGCTGGCGCGTGCACTGTGGATCTGGCAGACGCAGAAGCAGTATCAGCAAATGCTGCTGATTGAAGAGCGCGCCACCATTGCGCGCGAGCTGCACGATTCGCTGGCGCAGTCGCTCTCTTTTCTGCGTATCCAGCTGACGCTCCTGCGGCGCACAGTTGATAGTAGCCAGCCGCAGGCACAGGCGATCATCGCCGATTTCGATCGCGCGCTGGCCGAGGCGTATCAGCAGCTGCGCGAGCTGCTCACCACCTTCCGCCTGAGCATTGAACAGGCCGATTTAGTGCAGGCGATGCAGGCGATGATCGCCCCGCTGCAGGAGCAGTCGCAGGCGGCGATTACCTTTGACTATCAGCCTGGCCTGCAAACGCTGGATGCCCAGCAGCAGGTGCACGTGCTGCAGATTGCGCGCGAGGCGCTGCTCAATGCAATTCGTCACGCGCAGGCGCAGCAGATTCAGATTCGCTATCAGCGTGTCGCTGATGATGAGCACCTGCTGACCATCGAAGATGACGGCTGCGGTATCAATAGCGTAGAAGAGCCGCCGGGCCACTACGGGCTGACCATCATGGCCGAGCGCGCGGCGCGTCTCGCCGGCAGCTTACTGATTACCCCGCAGGCGCAGGGCACCTGCGTCACGCTGCGTTTTCCCGCCCGCCCCGCGCACCGGCTGGCTTAACGCATTACACTTAGCAAATGGATTGAAACTCTGGAGAACCTATGGCTCACCCTTCCCTGTCTATTATGATCGTTGACGATCATCCGCTGATGCGTCGCGGTATCCGCCAGTTGCTGGCGCTGGAACCGCGTCTGGAAGTGGTGGCTGAGGCGAATAACGGTACCGAAGCACTGGCCGAAGCGCGCCGTCTGGCACCGGATGTGATTCTGCTCGATCTGAATATGAAGGGCATGTCCGGGCTGGATACGCTGAAAGCGCTGCGCCACGAGGGCGTCGCGGCACGCATTCTGGTGCTGACGGTCTCCGACGCGCGCAGCGATATTTACGCCATGGTGGATGCCGGCGCCGATGGCTATCTGCTCAAAGACAGCGAACCGGAACTGCTGCTGGCGCAGGTAATGCGCGGCGCACAGGGCGAGAACGTGTTCAGCGAGGTGGTGGCAGAATATCTGGCGACCCGCCAGCCCAGCGTCAATCCGTTCAGACAGCTGACCGAGCGCGAACTGGATGTGTTGCAGGAAGTGGCGCGCGGCTTATCCAACAAAGAGATTGCCGCCACGCTGCACATTTCGGAAGAAACGGTAAAAGTGCACATCCGCAACCTGCTGCGTAAGCTCGACGTCCGTTCCCGCGTTGCGGCAACGGTGCTGTGGCTGGAGAGTCGCAATGTGTGATTGCGCACATAAAGCTGCTGCGACTTTTACACTTTCTCCATAATTTATCCACGATTCCCTAATTTGCCCCGCGTACAGTAAGCAGCAGCCGGAGTTTTCAGGATCGCCCTTGCACTCCGCCAGCGTGAAGCGCAGCGTGCGACACGCTTTTACTAATAACAAGTACAAAGTACGCAGCTGAGGAGTGTCGGTTTCATGTCGAACTTTTTTATCGACCGCCCCATTTTTGCCTGGGTGCTGGCTATTTTGCTGTGCCTGTGTGGCACGCTGGCCATTATCTCGCTGCCGGTGGAACAGTATCCGGATCTCGCGCCGCCTAACGTGCGCATCACCGCCAACTATCCCGGCGCATCGGCGCAGACGCTGGAAAACACCGTCACCCAGGTTATCGAGCAGAATATGACGGGAATCGATAACCTGATGTACATGTCCTCGAACAGCAGCAACACCGGCCAGGCGCAGATCACCCTCACCTTTACCGCCGGCACTAACCCGGATGAAGCGCGGCAACAGGTACAGAATCAGCTGCAGAGCGCGCTGCGCAAACTGCCGGCGGCGGTGCAGTCGCAGGGCGTCACGGTAAACAAAACCGGCGACAGCAACATTCTGATGATCGCCTTTGTTTCCACCGACGGCAGCATGGATAAACAGGATATTGCCGATTACGTTGCCAGTAACATTCAGGATCCGCTCAGCCGCATCGACGGCGTCGGCCAGGTCGATGCCTACGGCTCGCAATACGCCATGCGCATCTGGCTCGATCCCAACAAGCTGATTAACTACGCGCTGACCACCGACGATGTGGTCAGCGCCATCGAATCGCAGAACACCCAGGTGGCGGTCGGCCAGGTCGGCGGGTTGCCGTCGGTGGACGAACAGGCGCTGAACGCCACGGTTAACGCCCAGTCGATGCTACAGACGCCCGCGCAGTTTCGCGCCATTACGCTAAAAACCAACACCGACGGTTCAGTGGTGACGCTCGGCGACGTGGCCACCATCGCCATGGGTGCCGAAAAGTATGACTTTCTGAGCCGCTATAACGGCCAGCCGGCCTCCGGTCTCGGCATCAAGCTGGCCTCCGGCGCTAACGAGATGAACACCGACAAGCTGGTGCGCGCCCGCGTTGCCGAACTGGCGCAATACTTCCCGCACGGACTCGAAGCCAAAGTGGCGTTTGAAACCACGCCGTTCGTCAAAGCCTCCATTAAGGACGTGGTGAAAACCCTGCTGGAAGCGATCCTGCTGGTGTTTCTGGTGATGTACCTGTTCCTGCAAAACTTCCGCGCTACGCTCATTCCCACCATTGCTGTGCCGGTGGTGCTGCTCGGTACCTTTGCGGTGCTGTACGCCTGCGGCTTCAGTATTAACACCCTGACCATGTTCGCCATGGTGCTGGCCATCGGGCTGCTGGTGGATGATGCCATCGTGGTGGTGGAGAATGTCGAGCGCATCATGAGCGAAGAGGGACTATCGCCGCGGGCCGCCACGCGTAAATCGATGGGGCAGATTCAGGGTGCGCTGGTGGGTATCGCGCTGGTGCTGTCCGCAGTGTTTGTGCCGATGGCGTTCTTTGGAGGCACCGTGGGCGCTATCTATCGCCAGTTCTCCATCACCATTGTCTCGGCGATGGTGCTGTCGGTGCTGGTGGCGATGATTCTGACGCCCGCGCTGTGCTCCACGCTGCTCAAACCGCTGGCACAGGGCCAGCACCATGGCCGGCGCGGCTTTTTCGGCTGGTTTAACCGTCACTTCAATGCCAGCGCCGAACGCTACGAGCGCGGCGTAGCGCGCATTCTGCTGAAGAGCGGCCGCTGGCTGCTGCTCTACCTGGCGATTATCGGCGTGATGGCGTTCCTGTTTATTCGTCTGCCTACCTCCTTCCTGCCGCTGGAAGATCGCGGCGTATTTCTTACTCAGGTACAGCTGCCGCCGGGCTCGACGCTGCAGCAAACCTCGCAGGTGGTGGCCAAGGTTGAAGATTATTACCTGACTGCCGAAAAGGACAATGTGCTGTCGGTCTTCTCCACCATCGGTGCCGGTCCGGGCGGCAACGGACAAAACGTGGCGCGCCTGTTTGTGCGCCTGCAGGACTGGGAGCAGCGGCCAGGTCGCGATCGCACCTCGTTTGCCATCATCGATCGCGCCACCGCAGCCTTTAAAAAGATCAAAGAGGCACGCGTCATCGCCAGCAGTCCACCGGCGATCACCGGCATGGGCAGCTCCTCCGGCTTTGATATGGAGTTGCAGGATCACGGCGGCATCGGGCACACCGAGCTGATGGCGATGCGCGATCGGCTGCTGGCGCTGGCCGACAACAATCCGGCGCTGTCGCGCGTGCGCCACAACGGGCTCGACGACAGCCCGCAACTGCAGATTGATGTCGACCAGCGCAAAGCGCAGGCGCTCGGCGTGTCGCTGGACACCATCAACGACACCCTGACCACCGCCTGGGGCTCAACCTACGTGAATGATTTTCTCGACCGCGGCCGCGTGAAGAAAGTCTACGTCCAGGCCGCACCGGAATTCCGCATGCTGCCGGGCGACATCAACAAATGGTATGTGCGCAACAACAGCGGCGGCATGGTGCCGTTCTCCGCCTTCGCCACCAGCCACTGGGAGACCGGTTCACCGCGTCTTGAACGCTACAACGGCTATTCGTCGCTGGAGATTGTCGGCGAGGCGGCCAACGGCGTCAGCAGCGGCACGGCGATGGATGAGATGGAGAAACTGGTGGCGCAGCTGCCGCTCGGCGTTGGCTTCCAGTGGACCGGTGCCTCCTATCAGGAACGTCTCTCCGGCTCGCAGGCACCGGCGCTGTATGCGATTTCGCTGCTGGTAGTGTTCCTGTGCCTCGCGGCGCTGTACGAGAGCTGGTCGATTCCGTTCTCGGTGATGCTGGTGGTGCCGCTGGGCGTGGTGGGCGCGCTGGTCGCCACCTGGCTGCGCGGACTGGAGAATGACGTCTACTTTCAGGTCGGCCTGCTGACGGTGATTGGCCTGTCGGCGAAGAATGCGATCCTGATCGTCGAGTTCGCCAATGAGATCAACAGCAAAGGGCGTGAACTGCTGGAGTCGACGCTGGAGGCATCGCGGCAGCGCCTGCGGCCGATTCTGATGACGTCGCTGGCCTTTATTTTCGGCGTGCTGCCGATGGCGATCAGCAGCGGTGCCGGTTCTGGCAGCCAGCATGCGGTCGGTACTGGCGTGATGGGCGGCATGATCTCCGCCACGGTACTGGCGATCTTCTTTGTGCCGCTGTTCTTCGTGCTGGTGCGCCGCCGCTTCCCGCTGCGGGCAAAGCCGCACGACTGAGGCTAAATCCGGGCAAATAAAAAGCCGCCATGATGAATGGCGGCTTTATTGATGTGTGCGGTAAGAATAACAGCAAGTTGGGAAGTGCCCTGCTTTTCTCTTCACGAATTACTTACGTAACATCGCTTCGATAAATTCTTTCCAGTTCCCCAGTTCGTGTTCAACCATAATACCCTCTCTTCTTGTAGTGGCGATTTTACGCCGTTTTTTTCTACATGTGAATACGTTTCCACCTCTCATCACTATCGGCAACTACCGCAGAAAGCTTGAATTTGCTGAAACTGCGGAGTGACGCACATTTCAGCAACCTGTTAATGCGACTCATAAAAGCGCGGACTTAATCCGTCAGGCCCGTTTTTGCCGCCTAAGATAATTCTTAGATCACTAATGATGCCGCAGGCGACAATTTCGCAGGTAAGTGAAAGCGTTTACTGGCCCTGATTAGCGTCGTTTATTGGCGTCGCGGCGAGATGAAAAACAGCGCTGCTGAGCGTCTGACCTCACAGCCCACAGCGCGCTATGGTAAACTCGCGCTTTATTTAACACAGGACGGGAATACGCGATGACAGCGCAGTGGGTGATGTACGGAATTAAGAATTGCGACACCATAAAAAAAGCACGCAACTATTTGAGCACTTCCGGCATCGACTTTCATTTTCATGATTATCGCGCTGACGGGCTGGATGCGGCGCTGCTGCAATCCTTTATCGACCAGCTGGGGTATGACGTGCTGCTGAACACGCGCGGCGCCACCTGGCGTCAGTTGCCGGAAGCGGAACGCGATGCCATCCGCGATGCGGCCAGCGCCAAAGCGCTGATGCTGGCGCACCCGGCGCTGATCAAACGTCCGGTGCTGGCGGCGCCAGACGGTACATTGCTGGTGGGTTTCAAAGAACCCGTTTATCACGCCTTTATCCAGGAGAAGTCATAACATGTTCTGTCCGGTCATTGAGCTGGCTCAGCAGCTTATTCGTCGCCCCTCGCTTAGTCCGGATGACGCCGGTTGCCAGGCCATGTTAATTGCGCGCCTGGAGGCGATTGGTTTCCACGTCGAGCCGATGCACATTGGCGATACGCTTAACTTCTGGGCCACGCGCGGCCAGGGCGAAACGCTGGCCTTTGCCGGGCACACCGATGTGGTGCCGCCGGGCGATGCCAACCGCTGGATCAGCCCGCCGTTTGAACCGTCGATTCGCGACGGCATGCTGTTTGGCCGTGGCGCTGCAGACATGAAAGGCTCGCTGGCGGCGATGGTGGTGGCGGCCGAGCGCTTCGTTGCTGCCCATCCCAATCATGCTGGCCGGCTGGCGTTTCTCATCACTTCCGATGAAGAAGCCAGCGCCGTCAACGGTACGGTAAAAGTGGTTGAGCGCCTGATGGCGCGCAATGAACGTATGGATTACTGCCTCGTCGGTGAACCGTCGAGCACCGAAGTGGTCGGCGACGTGGTGAAGAATGGCCGTCGCGGCTCCATGACCGCCAATCTGACCATTCACGGCGTACAGGGCCACGTGGCTTATCCGCATCTGGCTGATAACCCGGTACATCGCGCAATGCCGGCGCTCAACGAGCTGGTGGCGACCGAGTGGGATCAGGGCAACGAGTTCTTCCCGCCGACCAGCATGCAGATCGCCAACGTGCAGGCCGGCACCGGCAGTAACAATGTGATCCCCGGCGAGTTTTTCGTGCAGTTTAACTTCCGCTTCAGCACCGAACTGACCGATCAGATGATCAAAGATCGCGTGGCGGCGCTACTCGATCGCCACCAGCTGCGCTATACGCTGGAGTGGAATGTGTCCGGTCAGCCATTCCTGACTTCACGCGGCAAGCTGGTGGATGCGGTCGTCAACGCCGTGGCGCACTATAATGAGATCAAGCCGCAGCTGTTAACCACCGGCGGCACCTCTGACGGGCGCTTTATTGCCCGCATGGGCGCACAGGTGGTGGAGCTCGGCCCGGTGAATACCACTATTCATAAGATCAATGAGTGCGTGAAAGCCTCGGATTTGCAGCTGCTGAGCCGGATGTATCAGCGCATTATGGAACAGCTGATCGCCTGATGGCACCTTGAAGGAGAAACCTCATGGAATGGTTAAAAGAGTACTGGTGGGTGATTGTGATTCTGCTGATGGTGGGCGTGCTGATGAACGTCTACAAAGACCTGAAGCGCATCGATCATAAAAAATATATGGATAACAAACCGGATCTGCCACCGCATCGCGATTTCAACGATAAGTGGGACGATGACGACGACTGGCCGAAGAAGAAGTAGTCGCCGCCGATCGTTTAGCGTACAAGGTCGCCCTGCACGGCGACCTTTGTTTTATGGCGCGCCGGTCTCACACCATCATCACCACATCATCGTCGCCCGGCTTCGCCCCGCTCAGCGCCTCATCAAAATAGCGGCGCGGCACGGTATAGCGCAGGTGATTCAGCGCCAGCTGCATGCTGCGTTCATCAATTGCGTGCGGCAGATCGTCAACGATATCCAGCGTCACATCGCCGCCCAGCGCGGTTAAGCGCTGCATCGCCGCTTCCGCATGCTGCATCGGCACCTGCTCGTCATAATCGCCGTGAATCAGGTGGATAGTGTTGCGCGTACTGGCCTGCTCCGGCAGCGTGACGTAGCGGCCGCTAAAGGCCACCACGCGTCCCGCCAGATCCGGCTGGGCTTTTACGCCTTCCAGCACCATGGTGCCGCCCTGCGAAAAACCGACCAGCGCGGTGGCTTCCGGCCGCACGCCGCTCTGCTGCTGCCAGTGACGCACCGACTCGACAAAGGACGGCATCACCGCATCCACGCCCTGCTGCTGCGAGCGGTCGTGTTCCGGTATCTCGGCATACCACTGGCGGCCCTGCGGCGCGCTGGCCGGATAAGGTGCGCCCACCGACACCACCTGCGCCTGCGGAAACGCCTGCGCGAACCAGCTGCCAATCTGCGCCATCGAATCGGGGTTGTCGTTCACGCCGTGATACAGCAAAAACAGCTGCGCGGCGTTATCCGGTTGCTGAACAATTACATATCGTAGTGCCATAACGTCCTCCTCAAATCACTATACGCCGCTGACGGCAAAGTGATATTGGGAAAATTTGAACGAGATAATGGATTTATTGCAATGTGCCGAGGCGCTGCTGCCAGTGCTGCGCGGCAGCGGCATCCAGCATGATGAGTGCGTCAGCCGCCTCCGCGCGCAGCCTGAGCATCAGCGCTTTACGCCCGCTCACGCCGGCCAGCCGTGCCGCTTCACTCAGCGTTTGTTTTTGTTGCAGTATGGCACACAGCAACGGTGGCGATGCGACACCCGCCAGCCGCTGCAGCACCGGATAGCTGGCTTCAAACGGCCGCTGCGCCCAGGCAAACGCGGCCAGCAGCGGCCAGTCGTCGGCACTGAGGGATTGATGGTCGGTGGACGACAGGGTCAGCGGCACCGCGATCAGCTTTTGCAGCCACGGCCAGTCGCGCGCCAGACGCTGCGCGGCGCGCTGCTGCAGGGCTTCACCGGCTGGCGTCAGCGCACAAATCGCCATCGCCGCATAGCAACCGCTACTGGCTTCGCGCTGTGAACCGATACGCACCAGCGTAAAGCCGCAGGCGCGCCAGAACTGCCACAACGCTGCGGTGTAGCCAAAGCTCACCGACAGATAATCCGCGCCCTGTGCCTGCTGCCGCGCCGTCGCCACCAGCGCGCGACCGATGCCGCGCTGGCGCTGCGCGGCCTGCACGGCGATGCGGCTGATGCGCAGCGAACGTAACGTCGCCGCTTCAGTAAAACCGGCATGTGCCGCTAATGACTGCGCCACCAGATTGCCGCGCGGACGAC
Source organism: gamma proteobacterium symbiont of Axiagastus rosmarus (assembly GCF_059730925.1). Taxonomy (NCBI): domain Bacteria; kingdom Pseudomonadati; phylum Pseudomonadota; class Gammaproteobacteria; species gamma proteobacterium symbiont of Axiagastus rosmarus. The sequence continues at coordinate 1,237,356 of NZ_AP035925.1, read as the reverse complement.
GTAAGCCGGCCCATACCGCCTGCGCCAGCGCAGCATCCAGTCCGCCCTCTTCCACCAGCCACAGCGCGCCGGTGACCTGCTGTGGCTGCCCGGCCAGCCAGAAATGCATGCCGGGTGCATCCAGCATACGTCGCAGGTCGAGCGGCGAGGTGCGATAGTGGGCGCTCGCCAGCAGACGATAGCCAGCCTGTAAGGCACCGGCGTGCTGCGCGGGCGTGGCGGCAAAAATCGTTGTCTGCGCGGGTGCGTCGCAGGCTTCGGCCTCAGCAAACAGCAGCGCCGCGCTCAGCCACTGCTCCAGCGGATCCTGCGCCGACCAGCGCAGCGGCTCATCCAGCTGGAAGTAGCGCACCTGCGGCAGCGTGGCGCAGAAGCGCAGCATGAAACCGCGCCCGGTACCTTCGTAGCCCTGCACCGTGGTGGTCAGCAGAACGCGCGGAAAACGCTGCACCAGCTGCTGTAACAGCGGCGCGGGGATGGCCGCGGCCTCATCCACAATCAGCCATTCTGCCAGCGGCTGAGCCTCCTGCGGCTGAGCGAGAATCGCATCCGGGGCCATAAAGCTAAACTGCTCAGCGGCGAACTGCGCCAGCACCTCCGTCGCGGCTTTGGCCGGCGCCGTCACCAGCGCGCTTTGCGTCTGGCGCGCCAGCATCCCCGCCAGTGCCGATTTGCCGCGACCGCGCGGGGCGATGATCACCGCGACACCGGGCGGCATGGCGCACAGCTGACGGACAATCTGCGCCTGCTGCTCGGGGGCGCGACACTGCCACGGCGCGAAGGACTGCGGTGCCGGCAGGCGCGGCGTCTGGTGCTGACGCAGCAGCATCACCTGCGCATCCTGCAGGATATGCTGTTGCAGATGGTGGATGAAATGCGGCGTGGCGATGGGCTGGTCGACATCGGCCCAGCGCAGGCTGTCGCGATCGGGCTGCGCCGGCCAGGCGTTCCAGTCTGGCGTCAGTAACAGCAGCCAGCTGCCGGCCCGCAGCGTCCCGGCCAGCGCGGCGAACGCTTCCGCATGAAAGCCGTGGCGCGCATCGAAAATGGCATGCCGGAATTCCCGGCCCAGCAGGGTACGCAGCGCTGCAGGCGCGACGCGCTGCGGGAAGTCATCGCTGTCGCTGACCGTTAACCAGTCACCGGGCAGTGCGGCCTGCCATGTGGCCGCCTCCTGGCGCGCCCAGCCAGCTTCACCGGCTATCACGCACAGACGGCGGATACCGGCTTGCTGCATCGCCGCCGTCAGTTCAGCGTGCAACATCAGTTACTGGCGAAGGTGTTGCACTGGCCTGGATTGCCACTGTCAAAACCGCGTTTGAACCAGGTGTAGCGCTGCTGAGAAGTGCCGTGAGTGAAGCTGTCCGGCACTACGCGCCCCTGACTTTGCTGCTGCAGACGATCGTCGCCAATCGCCTCGGCGGCGTTCAGCGCTTCCTGCAAATCGCCCACCTCAAGAATGTTCTCCTGCTGCATATAGTGACCCCAGACGCCAGCAAAGCAGTCCGCCTGCAGCTCCATCTTCACCGACAGCTGGTTCACCTGAGACTGCGTGGCGCCCTGCTGCATCTGGCGCACTTTCGGTTCGATCCCCAGCAGTTTCTGCACGTGATGCCCCACTTCGTGGGCGATGACGTAACCCTGGGCAAAATCCCCCCCGGCTCCGAGTTTGGTTTTCATGTCGTCATAGAAGGAGAGATCGATATACACCGTCTGATCGGCCGGGCAGTAGAACGGCCCCATTGCCGACTGGCCGGTACCGCAGTTAGTGCGCGTCGCACCGCGATACATCACCAGCTTTGGCGGCGCGTATTGTTTGCCCATCTGCTGGAACAGTTTGCCCCAGGTATCTTCGGTGGTGGCGAGGATCACCGAGGTGAATTTGGCCGCCTCGTTATCCTGCGCCGAATTGACCTGACGCTGCTGCTGCTGCGACACCGGCGCGCCGCCTTCCAGCAGCGCGGTGAGGTCGTAGCCGTAATAGCCAGCGACCGCGACCACAATCAGCAGAATAATGCCGCCCTTGCCGCGCGGCAGACGAATCTGGCGTCCGCCAGAACTAAAACCCGGCGAATCGCCGCGACGATCTTCCACATTGTCGCTTTCACGACGCCCTTGCCAGCGCATGGCCTGCTCCTGTTATCAATGACTTTTGCATGATTTTAGTTGGCGGCAGAGGTTAGTACCAGCAATGCGATGCCAGCGGAGCGAGATTGCGCGCAGGGCGCAGCGTGAAGGCCGTAAACAGACAATAAAAAAGGCCGCCAGCCAGGGCGACCTTCATGCGCTGAAAGGTTTGCGTCCGAACTACCGTGACGCACACCGGCAGAAGCTTAGTCCAGTTTGACACCCAGACGGTGTGCCACTTCTTCGTACGCTTCGATCAGGCCGCCGAGGCTCTGACGGAAACGGTCTTTGTCCATCTTGTCCATGGTCTCTTTGTCCCACAGACGCGCGCCGTCTGGCGAGAATTCGTCGCCCAGCGTCACTTCACCTTTGAACAGACCGAACTCCAGCTTGAAGTCCACCAGAATCAGACCGGCATCATCAAACAGTTTGCTCAGCACTTCGTTGGCTTTGAAGGTCAGCTCCTGCATGCGCGCCAGGTTAGCCTTGCTCACCCAGCCAAAGGTTTCGCAGTACGATTCGTTGACCATCGGGTCGTGTTTGGCGTCATCTTTCAGGAAGAGATCAAACAGCGGTGGATTGAGCAGCATGCCCTCTTCCACGCCCAGACGTTTCACCAGCGATCCGGCCGCCCGGTTGCGCACCACGCACTCTACCGGCACCATCTCCAGCTTTTTCACCAGCGCTTCGTTATCAGAAAGCAGCGCTTCCATCTGGGTCGGAATGCCCGCTTCCTGCAGTTTGGTCATGATGAAATGGTTGAACTTGTTGTTCACCATGCCTTTACGATCAAACTGCTCGATTCGTGCACCGTCTCCTGCTGACGTATCGTTGCGGAATTCAAGTACCAGCAGATCCGGATTGTCGGTGCTGTATACGGTTTTCGCTTTACCGCGATACAACTCAGCTCGCTTTTGCATCTTGTTAACTCCAAACATGAAAGAACCCGTGTTCAGCGGTGTTTCACCGCGCGATGACTGCCTGACGCAATCGTTTACCTCGCCGGGCGCTATTATGCCAAAACCAAAACAAAAAGGCCGGAGAATCTCCGGCCTTTATTGCATTTATTTGTTCAGCGCGCCCTGCAGGACCGCCACCAGCGCATCATTCTGCGCCTGGGTGAGTACGTGTCCTTTCGGATCGATGAACTGCAGGCTGCTGCGGTTATCGAGATCGCCCACCTGCAACTTGTAGTCGCCGTTTGGCAGTTCCGGATCTTTCGCGCCGATGGCGTCAAACGCGCTGCTGCCCGGCTGCTTGTAGGTCACTTTCAGACTGCCCTGCGAGCGGTTGTCATCGGTAACTTCCATGCCCATACGCTTCAGTGCCGCCGGCAGACGCTGCCAGGTGACGTTAAACGGTGAGCGCAGCACCAGCAGTGGCAGACCGGTGTCGTCCGCGCCGCTCTGGACATCAATCTGTCCGCTGGCACGTCCGGCAGCCGCATCCTGGCTGGCGGTATCGATCTTATCCAGACCGGTGCTGATGTCATTCAGCATCTGACCGGTATAGCGCTGAACCTGGACCGGCGTGGTGACCGTCTGGCCCTGCTGCTGCAGTTCCAGCAGACGTACGGTCAGCACCTGCTGATAGCCCTGGTTCTGCACGCTGATCTGGTAACGGCCGCGATACTGGTTATCTTCGTCAGCACGGTTCCACTGCACCCAGTCGGTGGTGAGCTGCTGCGCCGCATCATCACGCTGGGCAACCGGGAATTTGTACGACTGCACCACGTTCACCACCTGCGACCAGATGGAGCCACGGCTGCTGTCAACCGCCAGCACGCCGGTGTTACCGGTGAACTGCGCGCGGGTGCCGTTCATCAGCGCCAGCGGCTGCGCCGGTGGACGGATGTCGAGCTCTTTACCCAGCGCGCCTTTCGCCACGCTGTGCGGCACATCGTAATCACCATTCTGCAGCGGCAGAATCATGCCCGCCGGGGCTTTTAAATCATGCAGTTCAGGCGCCTGCAGGTAAGATTCATCACCGCTGACCTGGCGCTTATAACGCTGATCGCTGGAACAAGCTGTTAGCAGCATCAGGGTGGAGAGGCCCACCACGGTTGCCAGCGTCGAGCGCTTAACTGAATAACTCATTGATTCTCCCTAAATTATCGCAGACCCGCCTGGATCAGCGCCTGCGCGGTTTTCGCCTGACCGGCTTCGGTCAGCGGCGTCATCGGCAAGCGCAGCGTGTCATCGGCGATTAATCCTAGCTGTTTCGCGGCCCATTTCACCGGGATAGGATTCGGTTCACAGAAAAGCGTCTGGTGCAGGTGCATCAGACGCTGATTCAGGCGACGCGCTTCGGCAAATTTGCCCTCTTGTGCCAGCGCACAGAGTTCAACCATTTCACGTGCTGCAATGTTAGCCGTGACCGAAATAACGCCTTTGCCGCCCAGTTGCATGGAGTCCAGCGCTGTCGCGTCATCACCGCTGACAATAATGAACTCATCTCCAACCAGCTGTTGGATCTGCGAAATACGCGATAAGTTCCCGGTGGCCTCTTTGATTCCGATAATATTTTTGATTTCAGCCAGGCGGGCAACGGTTTCCGGCAGCATGTCACAGCCGGTACGTGACGGGACGTTATACAGCATCTGGGGCAGATCGGTGCTTTCGGCGATCGCTTTGAAGTGCTGGTACAGACCTTCCTGCGTCGGACGGTTGTAGTACGGGGTCACGGTGAGGCAGCCGACTACGCCGGTGCCGGTAAAGCGTTTTGTCAGAGAGATCCCTTCGGCGGTGGCATTCGCGCCGGTCCCGGCAATCACGGGAATGCGGCCATCGGCCAGCTCCAGGGTTTGCATCACCACATCGCCATGCTCTTCATGGCTGAGGGTCGCGGATTCGCCGGTGGTGCCAACAGAAACAATCGCCGCCGTACCGCTGGCGACATGATAATCAATCAGTTTTTTCAGACTTGCGCGGCAGACATCACCTTTTTCATTCAAAGGCGTAATGAGCGCAACAATACTTCCGGTGAACATGGGCTATCCCCTCGACAAACAAGTGCCTCATGTTACGTTTTCCGCCGAAAGAAAAGCAAGCGAGCCACGCCATTACCGCGCTTGTCAGCAGTTTTTTTTATGTTTACCTTATGGTTATTAGCGAACGTACAGGAAACGCCATTTTGCCGCAGTCACAGCCGCACCATCTGGTGATCACCGCTCTGGGCGTTGATCGTCCGGGTATCGTCAATACTATTACCCGCCACGTCAGCAGCTGCGGTTGCAATATTGAAGACAGCCGCCTGGCGATGCTGGGCGACGAGTTTACCTTTATTATGCTGCTCTCCGGCAGCTGGAACGCCATTACCCTGATTGAATCGACCCTGCCGATGAAGGGTGCCGAGCTGGAACTGCTGATCGTGATGAAGCGCACCAACGCGCGCGTGACGCCGCCGATGCCTGCTACCGTCTGGGTACAGGTAGAAGTGCCGGATTCACCGCATATCATCGAACGCTTCACCGATCTGTTCGATAAACATCAGATGAACATCGCCGAGCTGGTGTCGCGCATTACGCCCGCCCAGGACGACGAGCCGCCGGTGCTCTATATTCAGATGACCGCGCACAGCCCGGCGAATCATGCCAGCGCACCGTTTGAGCAGGCTTTCCATCGGCTGTGCGAAGAACTGCATGCACAAGGTTCAATTCGCCTCTATAGTGTCACCGACGACGCGCACAGCGCCGTCTGAATCAGGCTCCGGGTTATTCCGCCACACACTCTGCCGCGCCGGCATACCGTGTAGTGAAATAACCCTGAGGTAAACTCCACCTGGCGCTTTTGCCGCTGATGGTGTATTACCCACAGCATGAAGAAAAAAATGGAGAGTTGTGATGAATCCACTGAAAGCCGGTGACACCGCACCGAAATTTAGCTTGCCCGATCAGGATGGCGAACAAGTAAATTTGGCCGACTTCCAGGGACAGCGCGTTCTGGTCTATTTCTACCCGAAAGCCATGACGCCGGGCTGCACCACGCAGGCCTGTGGTCTGCGCGATAACATGGATGATTTAAAGAAGGCGGGCGTGGAAGTGCTGGGCATCAGCACCGACAAGCCGGAAAAACTGTCTCGCTTTGTCGAGAAAGAATTGCTCAACTTCACCCTGCTGTCGGATGAAGATCATCAGGTTTGCGAGCAGTTTGGCGTCTGGGGTGAGAAAACCTTTATGGGGAAAACCTACGACGGCATTCACCGCATCAGCTTCCTGATTGGCGGCGATGGCAAAGTGGAGAAGGTGTTCGACGATTTTAAAACCTCGAACCACCACGATATCGTGCTCGATTACCTGAAATCAGCCTGATTACCAACGGGTGCCAGCCAGGCACCCGTTTTTTTATCCTGCTGTGACGCTGCCCGGTTAATAGCGCGAAACCGTGCTGGCCAGCGCTTCCTGCCCGGCGATCACCACGCAGTTACGTCCGGCGTTTTTCGCCTGATACAGCGCATCATCGGCCTGCTTCAGAATCTGTTCCTGACTGCCGTGCGTCGGCTGCCAGCTGGCGATACCAATCGAAATCGTGATCTGCCCGACCGGATCAATCCAGCCGCCGGCAATGCTGGTGCGCACGCGCTCCGCAATCACCCGCGCTTCATCAGGGGCGGTGGCGGGAAGCAGCATCAGAAACTCTTCGCCGCCGTTACGGCACACCACGTCGGTCTGACGCGCGCTCTGGCGCAGCGTGCGCGCCACCTGTTTGATCACCTCGTCGCCAACGTCATGACCGAAGTTATCATTCACCCGCTTGAAGTGGTCAATATCCAGCGCCAGCACGGCAAACGGCTGCTGCATGGTATCGAAATAGTCGAGCACCGCGCTCAGGCCGCGGCGATTGAGCAGGCTGGTCATGGGATCGCTCTGCACCTCTGACTTGAGCCGGCCGATTTTATCCTGCACCAGACCAATGCCGGTGAGCAGCGCGCGCTTCACCTGCGCCGCTTCAAAGTACCAGGCGCGAATCACGCCAATTTCACCGGAAACGCCCTGGGTATCCATCTGGCTGGCTTTGCGCGCCAGCTGCCACAGCGGCAAGGCAATCAGCCGGGCCAGAATCACCGCCACCAGCAGTGTCAGCAGCGCAAACGGCACCGAATTCTTCAGCACCTGTAGCAGCAGCCCGGAGAGCGGCGCCAGCGTGACGTTTGTCGGCTTGAGCGCCACCACCATCCAGCCGGTGGTGGGCACCACAGCGTAGCCCGCCAGCTTCGCCGTACCCTCTTCCGTCAGCTGAACTTCGCCATTGCTGTGCTCCTGGCGCTGACGATCGCTGACGATGCCCGGCACGTTTTTGCCAATCAGCTGATTGTTCTGGTGATACAGCACGCGGTTTTCGCGATCCAGCACATAAACATGGGTGCCGTCACGATAGTACTGCTCGCCGAGCAGCACGTTGAGAATGCTCTTTTTCTTCAGATAAATAGTGCCGCCGACGTAGCCAAGATAGCGCCCATCGGTGCTCCACACCGGCCAGGAAACAAACACCAGCAGGTTATTGGTAGCAGAAATGGTGGGCCGGCTGACCATCGGCTGGCGCTGCGCCAGCGCTTCGCGCGAAGACTGGCTGGTGAGCTGCATGCCTTTCAGCATCAGCGATTCCGGCGAAATGGCTTTAATCACGCCGTTGCTGTCGACAATCGCCACCGAGTTAAAGCTGCTGGTCTGTTCGCGCAGTCGGTTCACTTCCTGCTGCAGCAGTTCGGGATTATCGAAATCTTTACCCAGCTGATTGGCGCTGTAGTGCAGCTGCGACTGCGCCAGCTGGAAAAACACTTCGGTGGTGGCCGCCAGCTTGGTGGCGTAAGCGCGATTGGCTTCGAGGGTGCTTTCGATCAGCACCATGCGCTGTACGCGCCAGGTAGCGTACAGCGTATTAGCCAGTGTGATGACGATACTGGTGATCGCCAGCAGCGCAATCAGCGTGCGCAGATCAGTTTTTGGCCGGATGCGCGTTAACATGGCGCAACCGCCCTGGTGAGTAGCTTCATAAGTTAGCGTGCCTGACTATCTTGTTATAATTGGAGGTGTTTACCCTGGTGAGGTAACAGACAATTGTACACCTCTGAGCCAAATTGACTACGACGCAGACCCTCAGGAACGCTTTTTTATTGTGCTATTACTGGTGCTAATCAATTAAACCCTGCGCATCGTAAAACGGCCACGGTCCTGGATAATCGCCGATTGCGCACAGATGCGTAGTCATCCCCTGCTGCGGCTGCCAGCGATGCAGCAGAAAACCGGGCGGCTCCAGCACAAAGTTCGCCGGACCGTGGTCACGCAAATCCAGTGCCACCTGATGCGACACACCGGGCGCCACGCAGGCCAGCGTGCCGGCAAAACGCGCCTGCACCGAGCGGTGCAGGTGGCCGCTCAGCACCCGTTCCACCTGGGGATGCTGACCAACGATGGCAGCCAGCGCCGCCGGATTGCGCAGCGGCTGCCGATCCATATGGCCAATGCCGCTCAGGAACGGCGGATGATGCAGCAGCACCAGCGTCGGCAAATCAGGCTCACGCGCCAGTTGCTCTGCCAGCCATTGCAGCTGTGCGTCATCGACGTAGCCCCACGGCTGATGCGGTACGCTGGAGTCGAGCGCCAGCAGCTGCAGATGATTCACACGCATCTGCCAGTTGAGCGTTTCGCCGTGCTGCAGGTAGTGATGCTCCGGAAACGCGGCGCGCAGCTGCTGGCGATCGTCGTGATTGCCCGGCATCAGCAGGAACGGCAGCTGCAGATGGCGCAGCGCCTCGCGCAGCGTCTGATACTCTTCTGCGGTGCCAAAATCCACCAGGTCGCCGGTAATCACCACCGTATCCGGGCGCGGCACCAGCTGATTCAGCGTGTCGATCACCCGCAGCAGCGCGGCGTGCGTATCGACTTTTTTATAGGACAAACGGCCATGGGCCTTGATGTGTAAATCACTGATTTGCGCAATCAGCGTGATAGCGTCAGACACAACAGCTCCTTATCAGGCAGAAAAATGCAGCGCAGCATCCTGCGCCAGCGTCCAGCTTACCGGCTGGCCGGCGTGCCAGGCTTCGCGCGCGTGGCGATCAACCTGGATCGGTGCCGCCAGACCGATATCAATGCTCAGCCGCTGCGCTGCGCCGAGAAAGGTGGTGCCGAGGATAAAACCAGGGCGTGCGTAGCGCTGGTCCGCCGCCAGCAGCACATCCTCAGGGCGGCAGAAATGCTGCGGATTGCCACGCGCATCGACCCCGACACAGTTAATCGCGCCGACAAAATCCGCGACAAACTGTGACGCCGGGCGCTGGTAAATATTTTGCGGCGTATCAATTTGCACCAGACGCCCCTGCTCCATCACCGCAATGCGATCGCCCAGCGCCATCGCTTCCTGCTGATCGTGCGTGACGTAGACGGCGGTGATCGCCAGCTGTTTCAGCAGCGCGCCAATCTCCAGCCGCAGCCGGTCGCGCAGGCGCGCATCCAGCGCCGCCAGCGGCTCATCAAACAGCAGCACCTTCGGACGCGCCGCCAGCGCACGAGCCAGCGCTACGCGCTGCTTTTGACCGCCCGACAGCTTGTCGATGCTGCGCTGCGCCAGCGCGCTGAGATCCACCAGGGCCAGCATCTCCTGCACGCGCGCGTCGCGTTCGGCGCGCGCCACACCCTGCACTTTCAGGCCGTAGGCGACGTTCTGCGCCACGTTGAGATGGGGAAACAGCGCGTAGTTCTGGAACACCATGCCCACGTTGCGTTTCTCGATCGGCAGCGCTGTCACGTTACGATCGTCAAACCACACTTCGCCGCCGTCGTCACAGCGCTCCAGGCCACTGATGATGCGCAGCGTGGTGGTTTTGCCACAGCCGGACGGACCGAGCAGCACCAGGGTTTCGCCAGGCTGCACCGTCAGATCGAGCGGCTGCAGCGCCAGCTGGTGATTAAAGTGCCGCGCACAGTGGCGCAGCGTAACGGTTACGGCCGCAGGGTTCATGCCGCCTCCTTATTAGCACGCGTCAGCGTACGGTTGAGCCAGTGATTGACCGCGTTGAGCATCAGCAGCAGCGGCAGAATCAGCAGAATAAAGATCAGCGTGTAGGCCGATCCCACTTCCAGTCGCATTGAGGCATAACTGTCTGCCAGCCCCACCGGCAGCGTTTTTGTCAGCGGCGTATGCAGCATCCAGGTGATGTTGAACTCACCCACCGACAGGGTGATCACCATAAACGCCCCGGCGAGAATGCCGTTGCGACAGTTGGGCACCACCACGGTAAAAAAGCGCTGCCACAGGCTGGCACCGAGACTGGCCGCTGCCTCTTCCAGTCGCGGCATCTCCACCGCCTGCATCACCGCCAGCACCGGGCGCAGCATAAACGGCAAGGTAAACAGCACGTGACCGATCAGAATGAACAGCCAGCTATCGCGCAGGCCGGAGAACTGGCCGTACAGCAGGATGATGCCCAGCGCGGTGGCGAGGCCCGGCAGCGCGACCGGCAGCATCAGGCACTCTTCGATGCGCGCCGCCCAGCGCTGCGGCGCTTTTAACAGCCCCCACGCTGCCGGCACGCCGATCAGCAGCGTGATCAGCAGGCAGGCCAGCGCAATCAGCAGCGACAGCCAGAAGGTGTCGGCGTAAAGCTGCCACACCTGGGTCACCCACTTCAGCGTCAGGCCGCTGCGCAGGCCGGTAAAGTAGTTGTTGGTCACGCCGGCCAGCATCGACAGCACCACCGGCACGATCATGAACAGCGCGGTGAGTAGGGTGACCAGCAGTTGCAGGCTGAACAGGCCGCGACGTCTCATGTCACCTCCTGATGGGCCAGTCGGCGCGCCAGCATCAGTGCCAGCCAGGCGACGCCGCCCATCACCACCGACAGCGCGGCGGCGGTGGCGAAATTGGCGTAGTTGGTGAATTCGCCATAAATGGTCAGCGGCAGCACCGCCAGATCGGTGCCCAGGGTAAACGCGGTACCGAAGGCACCCATGCTGGTGGCAAAACAGAGCGCGCCGGTGGAGAGTAGCGCCGGCTGCAGCCCCGGCACAATCACATCCCAGGTGATGCGCCACTGACTGGCGCCCAGCGAACGCGCCGCCTCTTCGAGAGAGCGGTCGAGTTTTTCACTCGCCGCCACCAGCGTGATGATGGCGCGCGGCAGTGAAAAATAGAGATAGCCAATAAACAGGCCGGTAAACGAATAGGCCAGCATCCAGCGCTCGTGGAACAGCGCCAGGCTGATTTGCGCCAGCAGTCCCTGACGGCCCGCCAGCATCACCACCAGAAATCCCACCACCACGCCCGGAAAGGCCAGCGGAAACGTCAGCAGCGCCAGCAGCGTGCTGCGTCCGCTGAAGCGCTGGCGTGCCAGAAAGCAGCCGACTGTCGCGGCGATGGCCAGCGTCACCAGCGTGACGGCGAGCGACAGCAGCACGGTATTCAGCAGGCTGAGCAGGTAGTGCGGCTGGGTCAGTACCGTCCAGTAGCCGCTGTGCCGGGTGCTGCGGTCGTCCTGCATTGCCATCTGCAGCAGACGGACAAACGGCAGCAGCCAGAAGGCGCAGAAGAACAGCAGCGCCGGCAGCGTCAGCCATAGCCAGCGGCTGCAGGCCAGGCGCGGTGTCCGGCGGCACGAAGCCGCCAGGGTGTCCGTCATCGCCATCAGCGAATCTCACTCAGATAGCGCGCCGAGAAGGTTTTCTGCGCTGCCGCCATCTGCTGATAGTCAACGGTGTGCGCACGCGCATAGTCGCTGTCCGGCAGGAAATATTTCTTCGCTTCTGCGCTCATGGCGCCGGTGCGCACCGGGCGCAGGAACGCGCTGGCCCAGATGGCCTGCCCTTTGTCCGACAGCACATAGTCGATCACTTTTTTGCCGTTTGCCGCGTGCGGTGCATTCTTCACCAGGCTGATGACGTACGGCACCGTTACCGTGCCCTCTTTGGGAATAACAAAGGCGACGTTAGCGTGATCTTTGTAGCGGGCGCGGTAAGCATTGAAGTCATAGTCGAGCAGAATCGGAATCTCGCCGGAAATCAGGCGCGCATACGCGGTCTGCTTAGGCACGATAGGCTGATTCGCCTGCAGCTTTTTGAACCAGTTCAGCGCCGGCGTGAAGTCCTGCATGTTGCCGCCCTTCGCCTGGTTGACTGCCACCGCCGCCACGTAACCGACAAAGGCGCTGGCCGGATCGAGATAACCAATCATGCCTTTGTATTCCGGCTTCAGCAGGTCGTCCCAGGATTGCGGCACCGGCGCGCCGCCCAGCGCATCGACGTTGACCATAAAGCCCATGGTGCCCGAGTGCAGCGCCACCCATTTGCCGTTGCTGTCTTTCATGCCGGCAGGAATGTCATTCCAGTGCGCCGGTTTGTAACTGGCGACCACGCCGGCGCTGTCGGCCTGAATGCCGAAGCTGACGCCGTAATAGACCACGTCGGCCACCGGATTGCCCTGCTCCGCCACCAGCTGCGCCAGCGCCTGGCCGGAGTTTTTGTTGTCCTGCGGCACCTGAATGCCGGTGTCTCTGGCAATCGCTTTGAGCTGAGTGCCCCAGTCGGCCCACTCAGGCGGACAGTTGTAACAGATGGCGGTTTCCGCCGCCTGCGTCAGGCTGGTAAACAACGCGCTGGCGCTGAGCGCGATGGCGCCGGCGTAAATTTTTACTTTTTTATGCAGCATCATGAGGTTCCCTGGTGGTGGCAATAAACGCGGGGGCAGCAACACTCTCACCGCTCCGCAACTGATGTGGCAGCACGCGGGTGCCGCGGCTGACGTTATGCAACAACATATCGATGGCGCAGGCGCCGAGCCGTTCGGCGGGCTGCGCTACGCTGGCCAGCGACGGGGCCATTTGTGCCCCCATCGCAATCCCGTCAAAGCCCATCACCGCCAGCTGCTGTGGCACAGGCACGCCCGCGCGCGCTGCCGCGCCAATCAGGCTGATGGCCAGCAGGTCGTTGGTGCAGATCACGGCGCTGAGCGGGGTGGCACCGCCGAGCATCGGGGCCAGCAGCGTAAAGTCTGATTGGGTGTGGCTGGCCATCTCAATCACCGGCAGCGCCGTCAGGCCCGCGTGCTGCATGGCGTCGCAATAGCCCTGATAGCGCAGGCGTGCACGGTCTGACTGCAGCATCGGTCCGGCGACCATGGCAATGCGGCGATGACCAAGCGCCAGCAGCTGTGCGGTGGCTTCGCGCATCGCGTGGCGGTTATCCACGCACACCGCCGGCCAGTGGCTGTGCTGCGGCACGTTATGCGCCAGCACAAACGGCAGACCAGCCGCCTGCAGCGTGCTGAGCACCGCGCTGTTATCCGCGTCGGCCACCGTCAGGACCAGGCCCGCCACGCGCTGACGCAGCATATGTTCAACGATGGCGGCTTCGCGCTCGGGCTGGTAATCGCTGGTGGCCACCAGCAGGCCATAGCCGGCGTCGCGCGCCTGGCGCTCCATCGCCTGTAACTGGCAGGAGAAGATCGGGTTAAGCAGCGAGGGCAGCAGCACGCCGAAGGTGGTGGAGTGCTGCGTGCGCAGCTGGCGCGCGATGTGGTTAGGACGAAAGCCGAGCTGCTCCGACGCCGCCAGCACTCTCTCCAGCGTGTCGTTCCGCAGCAGATGGGGATCGGAAAAGGCGCGCGCGGCCGTGGCGCGTGAAACGCCTGCCAGCTTTGCCACCGTGAGTAAGTCGGACATGTTCGCCTCGTAAAGTGCCGATGAGATCGATCTCATTGGCGCCTAAACTAACGGCGAACTGTGACAGTGACATCGCGAAGGGATGACGAAAAGATGACAGCAGCCTGCACTGCTGTCGGCAGGATTACAGCATCAGGAAGGCGTACCCTTCGTTTTGCAGCGACGCGACGGTGGTGCCGCTGGAGAGCGTATGCGTGACGCGGGTATCAATCCAGTCGCGCTCCAGCTGATGGAAGGCCACCGACTGGTCGCAAATGGTCACTTTCACCCCGGCTTTCTTCAGCTCATCAATCAGCTTCAGGTTAGGGTTATCGCTGCCGTATGCTTTACGGAACTGATCGTTATTGAGCGCGGCCGGCACCGCATCGCTGTTGATCGACACCACAAAGTTGAGCTGATTCAGCGGCACGCCGGCCGCGTAATAGAGGTTAGTGACGCGTGCCACGCGCTCAAGGCCGAGGTTCGGCTGATGGATATCCCCTTCGCTGCGGTTGATCTGAAACACAATCTTATTGCTCAGCCCGGGCGTGTTGGCCGGGTTGTAATCCGGCGTGTTAACAAAGTGAATTTTACCGTAACCGGCAATCGCCGGCGTGCTCCAGAAATCCGCCGGTTCGGTTTTCTGGTCAGCGAATTTCCCGCTGACTTTATCCACCAGTTCCGGCAGCTGCAGCACATTTCCACCGACAAAGCCCGCCAGCGCGGCGATAACAATATAGGATGCTGGACGCATGACACTTCTCCTTAACCAAAGACGCGATTACATCTGTAAAAAGGCATAGCCCTGATTTTCCAGCGTCGACACCGTGGTCGGGCTGGATAATGCATGAATCACCGACCGGTCGATCCAGTCGCGCGGATAGTGATGGAACGCCACCGACTGATCGCACACCGAGACTTTGACGCCCAGCTTGTTCAGCGCGCCAATCAGCGCGAGGTTGGGGTTATCGACGCCGTAAAACTGCTTAAAATGCGCGTTATCCAGCGTGGCGGGCGTGGCATCGCCGGTCATCGACACCACAAACTGCAGCTGTTCGGCCGGTACGCCAGCGGCGATGTACAGATTGACCACGCGCGCCACGCGCTCCAGCCCGAGGTTAGGCCGTTTGATATCGCCTTCATTGCGGGTCAGCTGGAACACCACTTTGTTGCTCAGCCCCACCGCCGGTTTAAACGCGGCGTCGGCTTCATAATGAATTTTGCCGTAGCCCGCGACCGCCGGCGTGCTCCAGAACCCGTCCGGATCGGCAGGTTCAGCGGAAAAATGGCCCGCGATACGCTGATACAGGTCATCGCTTTTGATTACGGCGGCACCGACCATCCCACCCACGATGGCAATCAGGGCATAGGAAACAACAGAACGCATAGAAACTCTCCGGCATGCACTGCGCGTTAATTCACAGTCCGTTTGAAAAAGTGCTTTATCTATACCACAGCGCGCGGCGGGCAAAACGCCTGTACTGGCGGGCTGTCCGGCGTTTGGCTGCCAGCAGAAATCATTGCGCCAGGTGATTGAATAAGGCTGTTAATTGAGCTGTGCAGGCGAGTTGAAAAATAGCTGGCCGGAAAAACCAGCAGTCACCAGGGAAAGGGATGCACAGCAGATGACAGCGCCTCATCGTGTGGGTTAATGCTGTCATCGCGCGCCGCCAGTTGACCAGTGAGCAAAACCTGACCATTCATTTCTGGGCTGGTGATGCACGACCAGAGCATCACGATAAAAATCACTGATGGATAAAGCGGGCCAACCGTGGGATTTCAGACGTGTTTTTCAGAGTAAACCTGGAAAAAACCATGCCAGATTCAATTATTTTGAGCAACTTTACGTAACTTTAATTTCATCAGTGCGCTGCGCCTTTTTCTTTTGCCTTTTCGCTATTCAATTTTTTGCTACAAATTTCGCGTCAGTCAGCCATTCTTTGCCATCACGTCAATGTGACGGCGGCATTTGCTTGTATCCTCACTGTGGTTAAGATAGAGCCGCGGCAGAAAAGGAAACGCCGCCACAGAACATTGGCATGACTTTCCTGTCCAATGGCAGGAGACTTTTACAGGATCAAGGCATGTTTAACCGGTTGAAAAAATCAGTGCTGGCGGCCCTTATTCCTGCGCTGCTGCTCACGCCTGCGGTCGGTGTCCGCGCCGATTTGAGCGACAATTTGCCCGACATGGGCACCACGGCAGGTTCTACGCTCTCCATTAATCAGGAGCTGCAGATTGGCGACTTCTACGTGCGCCAGCTGCGCGCCAGCGCGCCACTGATCAACGATCCGCTGCTTAATCAGTACATCAATGAACTCGGCCAGCGGCTGGTGGCACACGCCCATTCAGTGCGCACGCCGTTTCACTTTTTCCTGATTCAGAATGACGAGCTCAACGCTTTCGCCTTCTTTGGCGGCAATGTGGTGCTGCACTCGTCGCTGTTCCGCTATACCGATAACGAAAGCCAGCTGGCGTCGGTGATGGCGCACGAAATTTCGCACGTGACGCAGCGCCATCTGGCGCGCGCCATGGAAGAGCAAAAGCGCAGCGCCCCGCTCACCTGGGTCGGCGCGCTGGGTTCGATCCTGCTGGCGCTGGCCAGCCCGCAGGCCGGGATGGCGGCACTGACCGGTACGCTGGCCGGTACACAACAGGGCATCATCAGTTTCACCCAGGGCAACGAACAGGAAGCAGATCGCATCGGCATTCAGGTGCTGCAGCGTGCCGGTTTCGATCCGCAGGCGATGCCCGCATTTCTGCAAAAGCTGGCCGATCAAAGCCGTTTCTCGTCAAAACCACCGGAAATTCTGCTGACGCACCCGCTGCCCGACAGCCGCCTGGCCGACGCGCGTAACCGCGCCAACCAGATGCGCCCGGTGGTGGTGCAGTCGTCGCAGGATTTCTATATGGCGAAGGTGCGCGCGCTGGGTATGTACGCCACCGGCCGCAATCAGCTGACTGACGATTTGCTGAATGAGTACGCCAAAGGCAACACGCGGGAACAGCAGGCGGCGCAGTACGGCAAAGCGGTGCAGTTCCTGCAGGCGAAAGATTTTGCCAACGCGAAAAAGATCATCGCGCCGCTGCTGGCGAAGCAGCCGGATAACCTGTGGTTCCTTGATATCATGACCGATATCGACATCGGTCTGAACCAGCCGCAGCAGGCCATCAGCATGCTGAACGCCGCCCGCGGCAGCCAGACCAGTCCGGTGCTGCAGCTTAACCTGGCGAACGCCTACGTCGAGGCGAAGCAGCCGGCCAACGCCAGCCGCATCCTTAACCGCTACACCTTTGCGCACCCTGACGATCTCAACGCATGGGATTTACTGGCGCAGGCCTCAGCCGCGCAGG
The DNA here is from genome assembly GCF_059730925.1 of gamma proteobacterium symbiont of Axiagastus rosmarus. Lineage (NCBI taxonomy): Bacteria > Pseudomonadati > Pseudomonadota > Gammaproteobacteria > gamma proteobacterium symbiont of Axiagastus rosmarus. The sequence goes on along the minus strand of NZ_AP035925.1, from coordinate 1,220,244 downwards.
GGCTGCGCGATGAGGAGCTTTCGGCACGGGCTGAAAGTCTGGCGCTGAACGGCCAGCTCGATCAGGCCATCACCACCCTGAGTAGCGCCAGCGCCCAGGTGCCGCTCGGCAGCCTGAAGCAGGCGCGTTACGATGCGCGCATCGACCAGTTCCGCGAGTTGCAGCGGCGTTTTAAGCAGTATGCAAAAGGGTAAATAGCCGGTTACGCGGGTGGATGGCCGGCAGGATTTCGGTGCGCACCAATGGTTATTCGTAGGGTGCATATTGATGCGCACCAGCAGTTATTCGTAGGGTGCGCATTCATGCGCACCTGGCAACAATGGATTACCCAGGATAAAAAACATGGTCCGTATTTATCACAATCCGCGCTGCAGCAAGAGCCGCGAAACCCTCGCGCTACTGCAGCAACAGGGCATTGAACCGCAGGTGGTGCTGTATCTCGACACGCCGCCGGACATCGACACGCTGAAAACGCTGCTGCAACAGCTGGGCATGCACAGCGCGCGCGAGCTGATGCGTCGTGGCGAGGAAATCTATAAAACGCTGGGGTTGGCCAGTAACGATCTCAGCGAACAACAGCTGTTACAGGCGATGGTGGAGCATCCAAAACTGATCGAGCGGCCGATTGTGATTCAGGGCGACCGCGCCCGCATTGGTCGTCCGCCGGAAGCGGTGCTGGAGATACTCTAAAGCCCCAGCGCCTCTTTCACGAAGGGAATGGTCAGCTTGCGCTGTGCGCTGATCGAGGCGCGATCGAGACGATCAAGCGTGTCAAACAGCGTGCGCATTTCGCGGTCGAGGCGTTTCAGCAGGAAACGCCCAACGTCTTCCGGCAACTCAAAGCCGCGCAGGCCGGCACGCAGCTGCATCGCCTGCAGTTTGTCCTCGTCGGACAGCGGCTGTAAGCGGTAAATTTGTCCCCAGTCGAGACGTGACGCCAGATCCGGCAGGCCCAGATTGAGCTGACGCGGGGGACGATCGCCGGTGATCAGCAAGCGAGTTTTGCCGGTTTCCAGAATGCGGTTGTAGAGATCAAAGATCGCCATCTCCCACTCGGCTTCGCCGGCAATGCACTCAATATTATCAATGCACACCAGCGCCAGATTCTCCATGCCTTCAAGCACTTCCGGCACGAACCAGGTGCGCTTATCGAGCGGCACATAACCCACCGCTTCGCCGCGCGCGGACATTTCGGCGCAGGCTGCGTGCAGCAAATGGCTGCGGCCACCGCCTTCGCGCGACCAGAAGTAGAGATAGCTGCCGTGCTGTTGTGCCAGCGCGCCCTGCAGCGCCGCCAGCAGTGACGGATTTTCCCCCGGCCAGAAACTGGCAAAGGTTTCATCATCGGGTAGATAGAGTGGCAGTGAAAGCTGTGCCGGCGTGTTCAGAAGTACCTCAACGGATGAGCGGGCAGAAAACCGGGCAAGTTTATCACGATCCTCCGCAGAGATGAACCGGGCTTCCCTGCCCGCAGGATCCTTTAAAGCTCGCGTTTTTCTTCCGCGTCCAGCACCACCTCTTCCGGACGTAACAGACTGATTACGCGGAAAATCAGCGCCAGGCCAACGCCGACGATGGTGGCCAGCGCCATGCCCTTCAGCTCGGCGGCGCCCACGTGCACCTTCGCGCCGCTGACGCCAATGATCAGGATCACCGAGGTGAGGATCAGATTCTGCGCTTTGTTGTAGTCAACTTTGGATTCAATCAGCACGCGAATACCGGAAGCGCCAATCACGCCATACAGCAGCAGCGACACCCCGCCCATCACCGGTACCGGGATCGCCTGAATCGCAGCCGCCAGTTTACCGACGCAGGAGAGCAGAATAGCGAAGATTGCCGCGCCGCCGATCACCCAGGTGCTGTAAACGCGGGTGATAGCCATGACGCCAATGTTTTCACCGTAGGTGGTATTCGGCGTGGAACCAAAGAAGCCGGAGATCATGGTCGAAAGGCCGTTGGCGAACATCGAGCGATGCAGGCCGGGATCGCGAATCAGATCCTTCTTCACGATGTTGGCGGTGACTACTAAATGGCCCACGTGCTCGGCAATCACCACCAGCGCTGCGGGCAGGATGGTCAGCATCGCGGCCCACTCAAAGCGCGGCGTGTAGAAGGTCGGCAGCGCAAACCACGGCGCGTTTTCCACCGCGCTCCAGTCAACGATACCCATGGCCGACGACAGCGCGTAGCCGACCAGCACGCCAATCAGGATCGGGATAATGGCAAAGAAGCCACGGAACAGCACCGAGCCAAACACCGTCACCGCCAGCGTCACCAGCGAAATAATGATGGTTTTACTGTCCGCTGTGGTGCCGTCAGCGGGCAGCAGCCCGGCCATATTCGCCGCTACGCCAGCCAGTTCGAGACCAATAACCGCCACGATGGCCCCCATCGCCGCCGGTGGAAACATGACATCGAGCCAGCCGGTGCCGGCCTTCTTTACAATCAGCGCCACAATGCAGAACAGCGCGCCGCACAGGATAAAGCCGCCGAGCGCCACTTCATAACCGAGCGGCAGCAGCAGCAACACCGGCGAGATAAAGGCAAAGCTGGAGCCAAGATAGGCCGGGATTTTGCCTTTACAGATAAACAGATACAGCAGCGTGCCGACACCGTTGAACAGCAGCACGGTCGCCGGGTTGATGTGGAACAGAATCGGCACCAGCACGGTGGCGCCGAACATGGCGAACAGGTGCTGCAGGCTGAGCGGAATGGTTTGAAGAAGCGGTGGGCGTTCGCTAACGCCTATGGCTCTGCGAGTCATCATTTATCCCCTATACGTTTATTTTTATGCTCGTTCGTCAACACCGCACCTTATCGTAGTGGCGCAATTCATTGCGCCTTGTCCGGACGGGCGCCATAGCTTGCCCGGCATCAGCGCGATAAATCGCGCCGCTACAAAATGTGCATCCTGTCGATACGGTGTCTGACTGAACGGTATTTTTGCCAAAAAAAAGCCGACTCTCTGGCCGGCTGGTTTATTTATTTGGTTCCGAAAATCTTGTCGCCGGCGTCGCCGAGGCCCGGGATAATGTACCCCTTCTCGTTCAGGCCCTGATCGATCGACGCGGTGTACAGCTCAACGTCCGGATGCGCTTTCTCCAGCGCGGCAATGCCTTCCGGCGCGGCCACCAGCACCAGCACTTTAATGCTGTTGCAGCCGGCTTTCTTCAGCAGATCGATGGTGGCGATCATCGAGCCGCCGGTCGCCAGCATCGGGTCAACCACCAGCGCCATACGCTCTTCGATGTTTGACACCAGCTTCTGGAAGTAAGGCACCGGCTCCAGCGTCTCTTCGTCACGGTAAACGCCCACCACGCTGATGCGCGCGCTCGGTACGTGTTCCAGCACACCTTCCATCATGCCAAGGCCAGCACGCAGAATCGGGACGACGGTAATTTTTTTGCCTTTGATTTGATCGACGTCGACCGGACCGTTCCAGCCTTCAATGGTCACGCGCTCGGTTTCGAGATCGGCGGTGGCTTCATAGGTCAGTAAGCTGCCCACTTCCGAGGCCAGCTCGCGGAAGCGCTTGGTGCTGATATCATGCTCACGCATCAGGCCCAGTTTATGTTTGACCAGCGGGTGTCTGACTTCCACGATCTTCATGATTATTCTCCCGGAATTGAGTTGAGCTAAAAAAAAATCGCCGGATTATACCGCCTTTTTACCGCCGCGCCACCGGTGATTGGTCAGGTAACGTGCACAAATCGCCTGAGAATAAGGATTAGCGAAAAATCAGCACGCTGCAAAGGTGCCCTGAGATGGGACTCGCAAACGTTTGCCTGCGCTGGTAGAATTGCCGCGCTTAATTTTTGCCACCAACCGCAATCGCGTGGGGATTCCGCAGTGACCGACAAAACCTCTCTCAGCTACAAAGACGCCGGTGTTGATATTGATGCTGGTAACGATCTGGTTGACCGTATTAAAGGCGTAGTAAAGAAAACCCGCCGCCCGGAAGTGATGGGTGGACTGGGTGGCTTTGGCGCGCTGTGTGCGCTGCCGCAGAAATACCGCGAGCCGGTGCTGGTCTCCGGAACTGATGGCGTCGGCACCAAGCTGCGTCTGGCGATGGATCTCAAACGCCACGACAGCATCGGCATCGATCTGGTCGCGATGTGCGTGAACGATCTGGTGGTACAGGGCGCTGAGCCGCTGTTCTTCCTCGACTATTACGCCACCGGCAAGCTGGATGTGGATACCGCCTCCGCGGTGATCACCGGTATCGCTGAAGGCTGTCTGCAGTCGGGCTGTGCGCTGGTGGGCGGTGAAACCGCTGAGATGCCGGGCATGTATCACGGCGAAGATTACGACGTGGCCGGTTTCTGCGTCGGCGTGGTGGAAAAGTCTGAGATCATCGACGGCAGCAAAGTGCAGGATGGCGACGTGCTGATCGCGCTGGGTTCCAGCGGTCCGCACTCTAACGGCTACTCGCTGGTGCGTAAAATTCTTGAAGTCAGCCAGACCGATCCCACCACTAAACAGCTGGAAGGCAAACCGCTGGCCGATCACCTGCTGGCGCCGACCCGCATCTACGTGAAAAATATCCTTAGCCTGATTGAGCAGGTGGACGTGCATGCCATTGCTCACCTGACCGGCGGCGGCTTCTGGGAAAACATTCCGCGCGTACTGCCGGATAACACCCAGGCGGTGATTGACGAGAAAAGCTGGCAGTGGCCGGCGGTATTCAGCTGGCTGCAGCAGGCCGGTAACGTCAGCCGTCACGAGATGTACCGCACCTTTAACTGCGGCGTGGGCATGGTGATTGCGCTGAGCCCGGCCGACGCCGACAAAGCGGTACAGCTGATGACCGCGGCTGGCGAGCAGGCGTGGAAAATTGGCGTGATTAAGGCGTCAGATGCCGAAGAGCGTGTGGTTATTAACCCATGAAGAAACTGGTTGTACTGATCTCCGGCAACGGCAGCAATCTTCAGTCCATCCTCGACGCCTGCGAGAGCGGGCGTATCAACGGCAGCGTGGCTGCCGTTTTCAGTAATAAAGCCTCGGCCTATGGTCTGACGCGTGCGCAGCAGGCCAGCGTGCCTGCTCACGCGCTGTCCGCGCAGGATTTCCCCGATCGCGACGCCTTTGACCGCCAGCTGATGCAGCAGATCGACGCTTATGCACCGGATCTGGTGGTGCTGGCCGGTTATATGCGCATTCTGAGCCCGGCGTTTGTCGCGCACTATCACGATCGTCTGCTGAATATTCATCCGTCGCTGCTGCCGAAATATCCCGGTTTGCATACGCATCGCCAGGCGCTGGCGAACGGAGACGCGGAACACGGTACGTCGGTGCATTTTGTGACTGATGAGCTGGACGGTGGACCGATCATTCTGCAGGCGCGCGTGCCGGTATTTGCTGACGATGACGAAGCTGAGATCAGCGCCCGCGTGCAGCATCAGGAGCACGCGATTTACCCGCTAGTGATCAGCTGGTTTGTCGAAGGTCGCTTGCAGATGCGCGCGGGCAAAGCGTGGTTAGATGGCGAACCGCTGCCGCCGGAAGGTTATGCGCACGATTGATTGACCAGGTGCGCATGAATGCGCACCCTACGGGGCATCTCGTGAGATCGCCATTCACGGCGACCACGTGAACAACGTCCCTCTCTATCCAAACCGGCCGGTAATATAATCCTCGGTGCGCCGCGCCTGCGGTGCGGTGAAAATCCGGTCGGTTTCATCAAACTCCACCAGCTGCCCGTTATGCATAAACGCGGTGTAATCGGATACACGCGCTGCCTGCTGCATGTTGTGCGTCACCAGCACCAGCGTGAAATGCTGCTTCAGCGTGGTCATCAACTCTTCAATTACCAGCGTCGAGATCGGATCCAGCGCCGAGGTGGGTTCATCCAGCAGCAGCACTTCCGGCTCGATGGCGATGGCGCGCGCAATCACCAGACGCTGCTGCTGACCGCTCGACAGCGTCAGCGCATTCTGCCCCAGCTGATCTTTCACTTCGCCCCACAGCGCCGCCGCCCGCAGCGCACGCTCACAGGCCTCATTCAGCACGCGACGATCGCGCACGCCCTGCAAACGCAGACCGTAAACCACATTCTCATAGATCGACTTGGGGAACGGATTCGGGCGCTGGAACACCATGCCGATGCGCCGCCGCAGCGCCGGCAGATCCTGGTTCGCCTGCATCACCGCGTGGCTATCGAGCAGAATCTCGCCTTCGATGCGGCAGCCATCAATGACGTCGTTCATGCGATTGAAGCAGCGCAGCAGCGTCGATTTACCGCAGCCGGAAGGCCCAATCAGCGCCGTGATGCGATGCTTTGGGATCTGCAAATCAATGTTATTCAGCGCCTGGCGTTCGCCGTACCACAGCGACAGCTGGTTAACGGTGAGCGCAATAGCGTAATCGGGCGTCATGTGTAAACCTTATTAGTGCGTCATAAGCCGGTAGCGCTCGCGCAGCCGATGGCGCAGCACCATCGCCAGCAGGTTAAGCGACAGAATGATCGCCACCAGCAGCAGTGCCGTGGCATACACCAGCGGTCGATCGGCGTCGATGTTCGGGCTCTGGAAGGCCAGATCGTAAATCTGAAAACCGAGATGCATAAATTTACGGTCAAGATGCAGGTAAGGAAACACCGCATCGACCGGCAGCTCTGGCACCATTTTGACCACGCCCACCAGCATCAGCGGTGCGGTTTCGCCGGCGGCGCGCGCCACCGCCAGAATCAGGCCGGTGAGCATCGCCGGTACCGCCAGCGGCAGCACCACGCGCCACAGCGTTTCCGCCTGGGTTGCGCCCAGCGCCAGCGAGCCCTGACGCAGATTGTCCGGAATACGCGACAGCCCCTCTTCGGTGGCGACGATCACTACCGGCAGCGTCAGCAGCGCCAGCGTCAGCGCCGCCCACAGCAGGCCAGGCGTGCCGAAGGTAGGATTGGGCAGCGAGCGGGAGAAGAACAGCTGATCGAGGGTACCGCCAATCAGCCAGACAAAAAAGCCGAGGCCAAACACGCCATACACAATCGACGGCACGCCAGCCAGATTCACCACCGCAATGCGCACCAGCCGGGTGAGCGCGTTGCGCCCGGCGTATTCGTGCAGCCAGACGGCGGCCACCACGCCCAGCGGCATGACAATCACCGACATCAGCAGCACCATCAAAACAGTGCCGAAAATCGCCGGCAGCGCGCCATTTTCACTGCCGCCCGAGGTGGGCGAGTCACTGACAAACTGCCAGATCTGACTGAGGAAATGCCCGATTTTCTGCCCGAGGCTCAGGCTGTTTGGATACCAGGCGGCCACCACCTGCGCCAGCGGAATCAGATGATCGTCGCCCTGCACGTCGCGCAGCACCAGCGTATCGCGCTGGCTTTCATGCTGCAGATGCGCCAGCTGCTGCGCCAGCGCGCCGAAGCGTTTATGCAGCGCCGCGCTGTTGGCATCCAGTTCTGACTGATCCTGCAGGCTGAAGTGACCACCGCGCCGCTGCTCGTCAGCCTGCTGTTGCAGACTCTCCAGCTGCGCGTTAAGGCGCGCCATTTCAATACGCCGGATGTTGCTCGCCTGGCGCAGCTGCTCATGCACCTGCTTCAGCCGCTGCTGCAGCAGTGCATCGCGGTCGCGCGCGGTCAGCACCTCGTTGTCTTCACGCAGCTCCACCAGCCAGCCGTAGGCATTGCCGCCACTGCGTCGCTGTAGCACCAGCGCCTCTGCCGGGCGTCGGGTTTGCGCTTCGCCCTGACTGACGATGACGCGGAAATCCGGCGCGGCAAAATCGCGGTTGCCGGTTTTCACTACGTAGCGCCAGCGATCGCCCTGCTGCTGGCGATCCAGCGTTTCACCCAGCACCATCAGCGGTGCCCCCTGCGGCGGCTGGAACTGATACTGATCGACCGGCTGCGGCCAGAACGCCCTGACGCCCTGCCAGCCCAGCAGGCCGATTAATAAGGTAAATGCCAGCAGGCAGACGGCGACCGCACCGGCAGTCAGCCAGCGCCAGCGATCGTTTTGACGCAGCGCGCTCATGCCTGCCCCTCATGCTGACTGTAGCGCTGGCGCAGCCGCTGACGAATCAGTTCCGCCACGGTGTTGATCGCCAGCGTGAATATCAGCAGCAGCAACGCACTGAGAAACAGGATGCGATAATGGGCGCTGCCCGCCGCAGCTTCCGGCATTTCAATGGCGATATTGGCCGACAGCGCGCGCAGCCCGGCAAACAGTCCGCCTTCGCTCACCGGCGTGTTGCCGGTGGCCATCAGCACAATCATGGTTTCGCCCACCGCACGACCAAAGCCGATCATCAGCGCGGCAAAAATGCCTGCCGACGCGCCCGGCAGCACCACGCGCGTCAGGGTTTGCCACGGTGTCGCACCCAGCGCCAGCGAGCCCTGCCCCAGCGCCACCGGCACGCTGAACAGCGCATCTTCCGCCAGGGTAAAGATCAGCGGCACCAGCGCAAAGCCCATCGCCAGCGCCGCCACCAGCAGGTTACGCTGCTCATAGTGCGCCAGCTGTTCGCCCATCTGCGGCCACCACAGTGTCGGCAGCCATAGCGTCAGTAACGTCACCAGTAACAGCAGCGGCATCAGCAGCAGCACTTCAAACCCGGGCCGCCGCCAGCGCGCCGGCAAACGCGGACTGAGCACGCCGCACACCAGCAGCGTGGCGGCCAGCACCAGCGGCAGCAGCATCACGCCAGGCAGGGCGAAGCTGATGTGCGGCGCCAGCCACACGCCAGCGATCAGGCCAATCACCACGCTCGGCAGCGCGCCCATCATTTCAATGCCCGGCTTGACCCAGCGGCGCAGGCCCGGCGACATAAACCATGCGGTATACATCGCCGCCGCCAGCGCCAGCGGCGTGGCAAACAGCAGCGCCAGCGACGCCGCTTTCAGCGTGCCGATCACCAGCGGCATCAGGCTGAATTTGGCCTGATAGCTGTCGCCAGCGGCGGTGGACTGCCATACCCAGTCCGGCTGCGGATAGTTTTCATACCAGATTTTCTGCCACAGATTGCGCCAGCTGAAATCGGGCCACGGATTATCCAGCGCGAACTGCTGCCACTGTCCGGCACGCTCGACGATCAGGCTATCGCCGCGCGGAGACAACGCCAGCGCGCTGATGCCCGCGGCCAGCTGGCGCGTGACAATCGGGCCTGCCTGCTTGCTGGCGAACAGGCGCACCACGCCCTGCGCGTCAAAGCTGGCAAAAACGCGCCGCTGCGCCTCAGGCACGATGCCGAGCACACCCGCGCTGTGCGTGAAGGTGTGAATCTGCTGCAGCCGTGGCCCGTGGTCACCGGTGATGGCAAACCATTGCTGAATGCCACGCGCATCCTGAATCAGTAAGCTGCGCCCGCCCGCCAGCAGTTGCAGGCTGCGCGGTTGCTGAGTCAGCGTCTGGGTTTCCCGCAGCTGCGCGCCCTGCGGCGTAATCTGCCACACCCGCAACAGCCGTCCGGCACTGGTGTACAGCAGCGTGCCGTCCGGCGACAACCGCATCAGGTCGGCCTGCTCACCGGGCAATACAATCAGGTCGACGCGTTTCTGGCCGGCAAAGGTCAGCAGGCTGATACCGGCCGGCGTTTGTGCGGCGATGCGCCACTGGTGATCGCCCGGCACTGTCAGCGCCATCTGGCTGACCGCGCCCTGCGGCAGATGCAGCGGCCGATCGCCCAGCGGGAAATACCATTCACCGTGCTGGCCGTGGATGAGCGGTTGCATCAGCAACAGATCGCCCTGCATATTGAGCAATACGCTGCTGCCGTCACTGCTGGTCACCGCCGCCTGCGGCTGGCCGTTCAGCGCCAGCGCGTCGCCCGCTGGCTGGCCGTCGAGCGGAATAAAGCGCGCTTCGTTGCGGCTGATGCGCCAGCCGAGCTGGCCTTCGCTGCCCAGCGCCAGCGCCGGGGCTTTGTCCCACAGCTGCTGGCTGAGCGTCGGCTGCATGCCCGGCGCGCTGAACAGCGGCATCACCACCCAGATCAGCCAGAAGAACAGCAGCAGCATCAGCAGTAAAATTCCCACACCGCAGGCCGTGACGATGCGGCGCACGAACTGATCGATGGCGCGTCGACGACGGTCACTAAAGTGGACAGGAATACGATTTATGCTCATGCAGGCCAGAGTTACCCTTGAAGTTATGCCGCTATGTTGCCCGTAGCTGATTGATAAGACAACTGTTGAGGTTGGACAAGGCTGCCATACTCTCGCCATAATGGTGGAGGACACTGAGCGGAACCGCAATTATGCGTTAATTCCGCCGGACATTCCGTCCAGCAACAGCATCACGGAGTCAGAATGGGTCAGGAAAAGCTGTATATAGAAAAAGAACTAAGCTGGTTAACCTTTAACGAACGCGTGCTGCAGGAAGCCGCTGATAAAAGCAATCCGCTCATTGAGCGCATGCGTTTTCTCGGCATCTATTCCAATAACCTGGAAGAGTTTTACAAAGTGCGCTTTGCCGATCTCAAGCGCCGCATTCTGATTGGCGAAGAACAGGGGACGCCCACCACCCTGCGCCATTTGCTGAAAAAGATTCAGCTGCGGGTACAGAAATCGGATCAGGAGTTCGATGCGCTGTATAACGATCTGCTGCTGGAAATGGCGCGCAACCAGATTTTCCTGATCAACGAGCGCCAGCTGTCACCCAATCAGCAGGAGTGGCTACGCTACTACTTTAAGCATCAGCTGCGCCAGCACGTCACGCCAATTCTGATCAACCACGACACCGACCTGATTGAGTTCCTGAAAGACGATTACACCTATCTGGCGGTAGAGATTATCCGCGGCGAAGAAATCCGTTACGCCCTGCTGGAGATCCCGTCCGATAAAGTGCCGCGCTTTGTGAATCTGCCGGCAGAATCGCCGCGCCGTCGCAAACCCATGATTCTGCTGGATAACATTCTGCGCTACTGCCTTGATGAGATTTTCAAAGGCTTCTTTGATTACGACGCGCTGAACGCCTATTCAATGAAAATGACGCGCGACGCCGAGTACGACCTGGTCACGGAGATGGAATCCAGCCTGCTGGAACTGATGTCCTCCAGCCTGAAACAGCGCCTGACCGCCGAACCGGTGCGCTTTGTCTATCAGCGCGATATGCCCGATGCGATGGTGGAAATGCTGCGCCATAAGCTATCGATCTCCAGCTACGACTCGATTGTGCCGGGCGGCCGTTATCATAACTTCAAAGATTTCATCGGCTTCCCGAACGTGGGCAAAGCCAATCTGGAAAATCGTCCGCTGCCGCAGATTCGTCATATCGGTTTTGATGGCTTCCGCAACGGCTTTGATGCCATCCGCAACCGCGATGTGCTGCTTTACTATCCGTACCACACCTTTGAGCACGTGCTGGAGCTGCTGCGTCAGGCGTCGTTTGACCCGAACGTGCTGGCCATCAAGATCAACATTTACCGCGTGGCCAAGAATTCGCGCATTATGGATGCGATGATCCACGCCGCCTACAACGGTAAAAAGGTCACGGTGGTGGTCGAGCTGCAGGCGCGCTTTGATGAAGAAGCCAACATTCGCTGGGCGAAGCGGCTGACCGAAGCGGGCGTGCATGTGATCTTCTCAGCGCCCGGCCTGAAGATTCACGCCAAGCTGTTCCTGATCTCCCGCCGCGAGGGTGAGGAAGTGGTGCGTTACGCCCACATCGGCACCGGCAACTTCAACGAAAAAACCGCGCGTATTTACACTGACTATTCGCTGCTGACCGCCGATGCGCGCATCACCAACGAAGTCCGGCGCGTATTTAACTTTATCGAAAACCCGTATCGCCCGGTAACGTTCGAACACCTGATGGTGTCGCCGCAAAACTCGCGCGCCATGCTGTATCAGCTGATTGATAACGAGATTGCCAACGCGCAGCAGGGCAATCCTTCCGGCATTACGCTGAAAATCAATAACCTGGTGGACAATGGTCTGGTGGATCGGCTGTATGCCGCCTCATCGGCCGGCGTGAAGATCAACCTGCTGGTGCGCGGCATGTGCTCGCTGATCCCCGATTTGCCGGGCATCAGTGAAAATATTCGCATCACCAGTATCGTTGACCGCTACCTTGAGCACGACCGCGTCTATATTTTTGAAAGCGGCGGCGATAAAAAAGTATTCCTGTCGTCGGCGGACTGGATGACGCGCAACATCGATTATCGTATCGAAGTGGCGGTGTCGGTGCTCGATCCGCGCCTGAAACAGCGCATACTGGATATCATTGCCATTCTGTTAAGTGATACGGTAAAAGCCCGCATCGTAGACAAAGAATTGAGTAACCGTTATGTTCCGCGCGGCAATCGCAAGAAGGTGCGCTCGCAGCTGGCGATTTACGATTACATCAAGAAACTGGAACAACCCGAATAACGCCTATGCCAATCTCCCATAAAAGTACGCCGAAACCGCAGGAATTTGCCGCCATCGATCTCGGCTCGAACAGCTTCCACATGGTGATTGCCCGTGTGGTGGATGGCGCCATGCAGGTGCTGGGACGCCTGAAACAGCGCGTGCACCTCGCCGACGGGCTGGATGCGCAAAATCGCCTGAGCGAAGAGGCGATGGAGCGCGGGCTGAGCTGCCTGGCGCTATTTGCCGAGCGCCTGCAGGGGTTCAGTGCCGCCAACGTCACCATCGTCGGTACGCACACGCTGCGCATCGCGTCCAACGCGGAAGAGTTTCTGCAGCGCGCCGCGGAAGTCATCCCGTATCCGATCGAGGTGATCTCCGGCAATGAAGAGGCGCGCCTGATCTTTATGGGCGTTGAGCACACGCAGCCGGAGAAAGGCCGCAAGCTGGTGATTGATATCGGCGGCGGTTCAACCGAGCTGGTGATCGGCGAAGATTTTGAGCCGCAGCTGGTGGAAAGTCGCCGCATGGGCTGCGTCAGCTTCGCCAACCTCTACTTCCCGAAAGGCGAGATCAGCCAGGAGAATTTCCGCCGCGCCCGGCTGGCCGCCGCGCAAAAGCTGGAAACGCTGGCGTGGCAGTACCGTCTGCAGGGCTGGCAGTATGCGCTGGGCGCGTCCGGCAGTATCAAAGCGGCCTGCGAAGTGCTGCTGGCGATGGGCGAGAAAGAGAAGCGCGTGACGCCGGAAAACCTCGACATGCTGGTGAGCGAAGTGCTGAAGCACAAATCCTTTGCTGCCCTGAGCCTGCCGGGCCTGTCGGATGAGCGCAAGGCGGTGTTTGTGCCGGGGCTGGCGATTCTGTGTGGCGTGTTTGACGCGCTGGCCATTCGCGAGCTGCGCCTGTCAGATGGCGCGCTGCGTGAAGGCGTGCTGTATGAGATGGAGGGCCGCTTCCGCCATCAGGATATCCGCAGCCGTACCGCGCAGAGCCTGGCAAATCATTACGCCATCGACAGCGACCAGGCACGCCGCGTGCTGGAAACCACCGAACAGCTGTACAGCCAGTGGCTGGAGCAGAACCCGAAGCTGGCCAATCCCCAGCTGACGGCGCTGATGAAGTGGGCAGCGCTGCTGCACGAAGTCGGGCTGACCATCAACCACAGCGGTATGCAGCGTCATTCGGCCTACATCCTGCAGAACTCCAATATGCCGGGCTTTAATCAGGATCAACAGATGCTGCTGGCCACGCTGGTACGCTTCCACCGTAAAGCGGTGAAGCAGGATGAGATGCCGCGTTTCACCTTGTTTAAAAAGAAACAGTTCCTGCCGATGATCTTCCTGCTGCGGCTCGGCACCCTGCTGAACAATCAGCGTCAGGCCACCACGCGCCCCGACACGCTGAAGCTGAGCACCGACGATGGTCACTGGACGCTGACCTTCCCGGCCGGTTTCCTCAGCCAGAACACGCTGGTTCAGCTGGATCTGGAGCGGGAGCAGGCTTACTGGAATGACGTCACCGGCTGGAAACTGATGCTGGAAGAGGAGTAACGCGGGCTTCAGGCCCGCAATAGCACTATGACAACACGCCCCGATAACTATTTTGCGGAGAAATACGGCCTGACGCCGCCCCACTCCGAAGTGCTGGCCGCGCTGCCAAAACTGGCAGTGGGTAACGCGCTGGACCTCGGCTGCGGCCAGGGCCGCAACAGCCTGCTGCTTAATCAGCACGGTTTTACGGTGACCGCCTGGGACAACAATCCGCAGAGCCTGGAGCGCCTTAACAGCATCATCGCGGAAGAGCAGCTACAGCAGATACATACCGAACAGTGCGACCTGAATCAGGTGCGTTTCAACGGTGATTATCAGTTTGTGTTTTCCACCGTGGTGATGATGTTCCTGCAGCCGGCGACCATTCCGCAGCTGATCGCCGATATGCAGGCCAGCACGCGCAAGTACGGTTACAACCTGATTGTGGCGGCGATGAGCACCGACGATTATCCCAACACGCAAAACTTCCCGTTTACCTTTAAATCGGGCGAGCTGAGCCATTATTACCGTAACTGGCACATCGTGAAGTACAACGAAGAGGTCGGTGAACTGCATCGCCGCGATGAACACGGTCAGCGCATTAAGTATCGCTTCGCTACCCTGCTGGCGCAGAAAGCCAGCTACTGATGTCTGGCAACAAGATGGTCCGGTCGCCATCAATGGCGACCCTACAACGGATTAGTGCGGTTGGTGAAAGTATGCGGCTTTCGGTCGCCATCAATGACGCCCCTGCAGAGTCGATGACGCACGCTTCGCCCGCCGGCTGATATCGATCAAGGCAATCTTAACCTTTTCTGCTCATTTTTCACGCAGCGGTTGACCTCCCGGTCGGGTTGTGACTAAATGTTGCCACCGCCCAGCCGGGCTTTGACAGGAACCACCCCGCGTGAATAACGCCATCTCTGCACGAAGACGTCCCAAAACCGGTACCATGACCCGCATCGTTTTGCTGATCAGTTTCTTTATTTTGGTTGGCCGTCTGATTTTCATTATTCCCGGTGCCATCGAGCATCATCAGCAAAAGAAAGCCGCACCTGAACCGGTCACACTGAGCACCAGCGAGACGCGCTAAGGAATTTGCGGGTCATCGTCGCTCTGCCATCACATTGTCCGCCGCGGCAATGCTGCTTGTTACGTCCACTTTACCCGCAACGCGCTACACTTTGACCTGACTTTACAGACACAAAGGACGCGTTATGTCTGCTTCGCACGCACAACAACTATCAGAAACCCGCCAGCGAATTCTGCACCTTCTGCTCAGCGAGCACGATTTAGTCGATGTGCTGCTGGATAAATCCGTCGACCTCAATGCCGCCGAACTGCGCAAAATCACCGGCTGGCGTCAGCAGCTGGAGCATGAACTGCCGCAGCTGCACGCCGCCGACCTCGCGGACATTCTCGAAGCGCTGCCGGAAGAGGAGCGTCTGGCACTGTGGCGGCTGGTGCCCTACGAGCAGCGCGGTCGCGTGCTGGTGGAGGCCTCCGAAACCGTATGGGCCAGCCTGACGGAAGAGATGACCGACCGCGAAATCCTGCGCGCCATCGAGCCGCTGGATATTGACGATCAGGTCTATCTGGCGCGTTATCTGCCGCGCGATCTCACCGGCCGCCTGCTCACCACGCTCGATCCCAGCCTGCGCGCCCGGCTGCTGGACGTGATTGAGCTGGATCGCGATCGCGTCGGCCAGGTGATGGACTTCAATATCCTGACCGTGCGCTCAGACGTGACGCTGGCGACGGTGCAACGCTTTCTGCGCAAGCGCAAAAGCATGCCGGACGGCACCGATAAAATCTTCATCACCGACGAACACAATCAGCTGCTGGGTGAACTGGCGCTGACCGATATCCTGCTCAACAAGCCTAAAACGCTGGTGGCTGAGGTGATGAACGCGCGCCCCACCACTTTCCAGCTGGATGACAAAGCGGAAGAGGCCGCCAGCGCCTTCGAACGCTATAACCTGATCTCTGCTGCGGTGACCGATGCCAAAGGCAAGCTGATTGGCCGTATCACCGTGGAAGATGTGATTGACCTGGTGAACGAAGAGAACGAAAGCAACATCCGTAAGATGGGCGGCATCAGCCAGGGCGAGGACGTGTTTGCACCGGTGCGCAAAGCGGTGAGAAAGCGCTGGACCTGGCTGGCCGTCAACCTGTGTACGGCGTTTATCGCCTCGCGCGTCATTGGCCTATTTGAGGACACCATTTCGCAGCTGGTGGCGCTGGCCACGCTGATGCCGATTGTCGCCGGCATTGGCGGTAACACCGGCAATCAGACCATCACCATGATCGTGCGCGCGCTGGCGCTGCATCAGGTTGAACCCGGCAACTTTTCGTTTCTGATTGCGCGCGAACTGGGCGTGGCGCTGCTTAACGGCCTGTTCTGGGGCGGCATCATGGGCGGCGTGACCTGGCTGATGTACGACAACCTGCAACTGGGCGGCGTGATGATGCTGGCGATGGTACTGAATCTGCTGCTGGCGGCGCTGATGGGCGTGCTGATTCCGCTGATTATGACCAAACTCAAACGCGACCCGGCGGTCGGCTCCAGCGTGCTGATCACCGCCATCACCGATACCGGCGGCTTCTTTATCTTCCTCGGTCTGGCCACGCTGTTTCTGCTGCACGGCCACTAAAGCGCAGCTACAATCAGCGTTGATCCCTAATCAGCTGGAGAGCAGTGATGTTTAACGTGGATGATTTTGTGCAGGCGAAAACCGGTGGGCCAAAAATGCAGGTGCTGCGCGTTGCGGGCGATACGCTGTGGTGCGCCCGCGTTGACGATCCGATCAAAAAAGAGATCGAGGTGAAGGCCGACAGCGTCAATCTCTATCATGAAGACGGGGATTTCGGCGTCTGTTAACGGCTGCGAGCCCGCGCCGCCCGCGAGCAGATGCTGTCGCGGCGCGGCGCTGTCTCAGGGCTTATCCTTCTGTAAATTATCCTGCCCCACCCCGCCGATAAACGGCAGCCGCAGACGCAGCGGGGTGAAATCCAGCCCCAGATTCAGTCCCAGCAGATTCACCTCCACGCCCTCTTCCGCTCCCAGCGTCACGCCCAGCACGCCGAGCAGCGACAGCTGCACGCCGCGCCCGGATGGCGGCAGACCAAGCGGATGCAGCAGCGAACGGAAATCCTTACCGATAGCATTGGCGGGCAAATCGAGCTTCAGCGCCGGCACTTCACGGCCAATGTGAGCGAGGAAGGTGTTGCTGTTGGGGCCCGGCCACGCATGATAGGTGTTGGGCCACGGATAGGATTGAATCGCCGCTTCAATCTGCGGGATCATCGCCTGCGCAGCCGTACCGCGATGTGACACCAGCAAACGCGGACGCGCACCGTACCAGTAGCCGTCCGGCAGATTGCTGTTGCGCCGCACTTTATCGCCGCTGCCCCAGCTGATCACCTCATAACGGTTGTAGCGGGTTTCTCCGGCGCGCTTAAAGATAATCCACGGATGCACGGCCACCGCGCCTTTCCAGCCGTAGGTCGGCGCGGCATACACCTGCACAATCGCCTCACTGGCGAAGCGCTGCGGATCCGGTGCCAGCCCGGCCGAATCACGCCGCGCCGTCGCCCAGCCACCGCGTTCGGTGGTGAACTCACCGCTGCGCGTCGCCTGCGCCAGGCTGGCCGCCAGCGACAGTAACACCACACAGAGAAAAGAGAGTAAAACAGCTTTAACAGGCAACATGCATGGACATCCCGGTGGTGAAAAACGCTCCCGCCATGATGCGCCGAAACGGCAGCGTCTGTATTCACCAACTATGCGGTGGACAAAAAATGCGTTGCGGTGCCCGGTCAGCTGATTTTTCCTTAGTCAGGCAGGGCGATACCGCTGATATCGGCGCATATCGCCAGCAACTGCTGCTGCAGCCGTGGATTGCGCGCCTGCGGATTAGCCGCCAGCGCCTGACGGTGATAAAAATACTCCCCGCTGACCCGCGCCTCATCGGCGGTGGCTAACCACACCTGGGTACGATGCGCCTGATCAAGATCGTCGGGTGCCCCGGCACCGCCCATTTTGGTCGGCACCCAGCCTGGCTCCAGCGCATTGCTGTATACCTGCGGCCAGCGCCGGGCGATGGCAAACGCCAGTATGGCATCATGCAGTTTACTCTCAGCATAAGCCTGCGAAGCGTGCCAGCGCCGCCGCTGCCACAAAATATCATCCAGGTTAGCTTCGGCATGATGATGCATGCCGGAGCTGAGGTAAATCAGCCGCTGCGGCCGTTCAATCAGCGCCGTAAGAATATAGGGTGCCAGCGTGTTGATGGCGAACAGATGCGGCAGGCCATCTGCGGTTAACTGATAAGGCTCGCGATAGCCAACCGCCACGTTATGGATCACCGCATCAAATCTGCCGAGCGCATTAACCTGCTGCGCCACACTGCGGGCGCCGGCGATGGTTATCACGTCGCCGCTGACCACGGCTTCAGCCTGCGGTAGCGCCTCCTGCGCGGCGCGGGCACGCGCGGCGTTGCGTCCGTGCAGCACCACCTGATGGCCCTGCTCAACCAGCAGTTCAGCCGCCATCAGTCCGAGGCCGGTGGATGAACCGGAAATAAAAATACGTAACATGGAAAACTCCTTAAGCGTGAAGTGAAGCGGCGCGCGATGTCAGCGCCAGCAGCGCACCGAGCAGCGCACAGGCCGCACCAAACAGATAGACAGCGGCATAGCTGAAGTGGCTGGCGATGGCACCGGCAATCGGTCCGGAAATACCATAAGCGATGTCGAGAAAAGCAACGAACGCGCCCATGGCGCTGCCGCGACTGGCCGGCGGCACGCGCTTCAGCGCTTCCACGCCGAGGGCGGGAAAGATCAGCGCACAGCCAAGACCGGTAATCAGCGCGCCGGTGAGTGCCAGCGTTTCGTCAGGCGCAAACCACAGCAGCATCTGCCCCAGCGCCTCCACCAGCAGTGAATAAGCCGCCACGCGGTAGCCACCAATGCGATCCGGCAGATGTCCCAGCACCAGGCGCACGGCGATAAAACCAATGCCAAACGCGGTCATCACCCAGCCGGCCAGCTGCCAGTGGCGCGCGGCGAAGTAGAGCGAGGCGAAGGCCGTCAGGCCGGCCAGTCCGACGCCCTGCAGCATCAGGCCACAGCCTTCACGCCAGATGCGGCCAATCACCCGATAGAACGGCAAACGAGCCCCTCCGACCGCGCGATAACCGCTGGCAGCCGTGGCGATGAGCGCCGCCAGCAGCGGAGCCGCGATGCAGGCCAGCATCGCCGCCGCTAAGCCGACGTGCTGATACAGCATCATACCGGCAGGGGCACCGAGCGACAGCGCGGCAAACATGGCGATACCGGTCCAGGACATCGACAGACCGGCACGCTGTGGCCCGACCGAGGCGATTGACCAGGCCACGCAGCCGGTGACGAACTGGCTTTCGCCCATACCCGCCGCCAGCCGTCCGGCAATCACCAGCGCCAGACTGACCGCCGGTGAAAAGCCCGGCAGCGCGGCCAGCCAGTAGAGCACGCCAGCCAGCGCACACACCGCCGCGCCCTGCAGCGCCGAGCGCTTACCGCCAACGCGATCGGTCAGTTGACCGGCGTAACCGCGCGTCAGCACGGTGGCAACAAACTGTATCCCGATCACCAGCCCGACCCACAGGTTGCTGAAACCGAGATGCTGATGGATAAACAGCGGGATTACCGGCAGCGGCAAGCCGACCGCCAGATAACCGCAAAACAGCGCGGCAATCACGCCGGTCGCTGGTCGCGACAAATGCGCAGCTTCAGCCTGCGCGCTTAATGCAGACATAACAGCCTCCATAAATGAACAGACAGCGCGGCAGGCCGCCGCGCTGCGGAAAATCAGGCAAACAAAGAATGGTGATAGCCGCTGGCATTCAGCAGATAGTCGCGCGAAGCGGTGACTTCCGCGTTCAGCTGTGCCACATCGACGTTGAGCAACTGACCATGACGTTTACGCAGTTCACCCGCCACCATCACGGTATCAACATCGGCGCGTTGCACCGCCTGCACCACCGTTGCCGTCACGCTGGTCAGCGGGAAAACGCCGATACCATCGGTGCGCAGCATAATAACGTCGGCCTGTTTACCTGGCGTCAGCGTGCCCGTTTGCTGCTCCAGCCCGGCCGCACGCGCGCCGTTAATCGTTGCCGACTGCAGTACGGCTTTCACGCTAATCGGTGCCGGTACGTCGCTTTCGCCCCGGAAGCGGCGATAGCGCATCGCTGAGCGCTGCTGGTTAAACAGCGCCTGCATTTCACCGAACAGATCGCTGCCGAAGGCGGTATCGAGATCGATACCGAGCGCCGGCGTCATTCCGCGATCGACCGCCTGCTGCCAGGCAAAGCTGTCGTCGTCGAAACCAAACAGCGCATCCGAACGCGGATTCACGGTAATGTTGACGCCCGCGTCCGCCAGCTGCTGCCAGGTGTGCGCCGGTACGCGCGTACAGTGATTGAAAATGTTGTGCGGACCCAGCAAGCCGGGTTCGGCAAACTCCGCCGGCAGCTGCGCCAGGTCACCAATAAACTCGGTGAGAATGCGCATATCCAGCTCGCGCGCCACGCGCCACCACGCCAGATTGAGCTGACCAAACAGGCCAACCTGCACGCGACTGCCGGCGTGGTTCCAGCGGCTGGCGAGACGGGCCAGATCGCCCGGCAGATGATCGCTGGAAGCCTGCTTATCCATTGCTGCGCCAACCATGTGCAGCGCACGAATCCCGCTCTCCTGCAGCGCGTCGAGCGCCGCATCGGTATGCGCCGGACTGCGTGAACTGTGGCAGGCATCAATCACCGTGGTGATGCCGGCATCCAGGCATGCCAGCGCCGTCAGCCGGGTGCTGAGGTACATATCCAGCGGACGGTAATGCGCGCCGAGCGTTTCTGCCACCACATCGATATAGGCAAACAGGTCGTCAACGTTGGGCATCAGGCGGCGCATCGCGCCGAGCCACATATGGTGATGCGCATCCACCAGGCCCGGCATCACGATATGGCCGCAGGCATCAATCACCTGCGCATCGTCGGCGGAAAGGTTTTCCCCCACGGCGGCAATACGATCGTCCTCAATCAGCACATCGCCACAGACGAGGTCGGGCACGCTGGCGTCCAGCGTCAGGATAGTGCCGCCTTTAAAAAGGGTGCGCCGTACAGTCATAACATTCTCCTCAAAAGGGATCAGGAATCCGGCGGTCAGTGCCGGTCGCGTTTCGGGGCACACAATAAGTTGCAGCGCATTTTTGATAAAGGTAGGCTCAGGCAAATGATCTTTGCTAAAAATCAAAGATGGAGAACAGGATGAGTTTTGATGGCCGACTATTATCCGGCATGAGCGTGCTGGCAGCCGTGGTTGAAGCCGGCAGCTTCAGCCGCGCCGGTGAGGTGCTGGGGTTGTCCGCCTCGGGCGTCAGCCGGGCGATTTCACGACTGGAACAGCGTCTCGGCGTGCGCCTGCTGGATCGCACCACCCGCACCCTGCATCTCACCAGCGAAGGTGCCAGCCTGTATGAGCGGGCGGCGCCGCATCTGGAAGGGATTGAAGAAGCAGCAAACTACGTCTCCGGCGCCGCCGTGACGGTGCGCGGTACGCTGCGCGTGAGCCTGAATCCGCTGTTTTCCCGCTATGTGCTGGCGGCAAAGCTGCCGCTGCTGCGTGCCCGTTATCCGCATCTGGAACTGACGATTTTGCAGCAGCCCGATGTGGGCGATCTGGTGGCAGAAGGTATTGATGTGGCGGTGCGTTTCGGGCCACAGCCGCCGTCCACCATGACCTCACGCCTGCTGTTACAAACGCGCGTCCTGACGGTGGCCGCCCCGGACTATCTGGCACGCTGTGGTCGCCCGACGCAGCCGCAGCAGCTGACTGAGCACAATTGTCTGCAATACATCGATCCGCGCAGCAATAAGCCCTTTAGCTGGGAGTTTCATCGTGGCACGCAGCGGCTGACGGTCGCCACCCACGGCCATCTGACCACCACCGATCCGGATTTAATGGTACAGGCGTGCGTCGGCGGTGCCGGCGTAGCCCAGGTGCTGGCGCTGAGCGTGCAACATCTGATCGCCAGCGGTGAACTGGTCGAACTTTTCCCCGACTGGCCTGACGAAACCTATCCGCTGTTTATCACCCGGCCTTCGCGCCGTCTGGCCCCGGCGGCGGTGGAGGCATTTCTCGGTTTTTGCCTGGAGATTTGTGCGGAACAGAGCTGACGCAAATTACCGATTAGCCTCAGCGCGTGTTTGCCGATAATAGCCCACCAGCTGAACGATGAAGGTGAGCGTCGCGAGTAACAACAGTATCCCACCCAGGGGAATGGTGCCGAGCAGGAACCAGCCCATGACGCCTGATTCATACAGCAACTGGCCGCGATCTTCTCCCAGGATGTAACAGGGATGCACGTTGCCTTCGTCCAGCTGGCAGCCTGCCAGACTGGCGACATATCCCGCGCCCATCGCGCAGATCAGCGGCAGAAACGCGAGAAAAGCCGTACCGCACAGCATCGCAAGATAGAGAATGATGATGGATGTCAGCGAGCGTTTGCCAGGTGGTGCGCGCTTGCCCGCGGCTCTGAAATTAAACAGCACGTTTCCTCCTGAAGCCTCTGCCGTTAACGCCAGATTATTAACATATCCTTATCCCCTGCGACAAACCGGTAAACAAACGCCCGCGGGGTAGCGGGCGCATTTTTACTGCGACATGACGCCAGGCGTTAAGGGTTGGCGCGGATAATCACTTTGCCGCGTGCATGGCCGGTCGCCACCTTCTCCAGCGCGGAGCGCGCATCATCCAGCGAAAAGATAGCGTCGGTGATGACCTGTAACTGCCCGGCCTGGAACAGGCCGCTCGCCCGGGCAAGATACGGCGTCGCGCTGGCGAAGAAGACAAACTCGCCGTGATGGCCGCTGGCAGGCGTGATGCCGAACTCCACCAGCGTGGCAATGCGCCCGCCGGCGCGCAGCACGGACCAGGAGCGGCTCAGCGTTTCGCCGCCGACGCTGTCTATCACCAGGTCGATATCGCGCGTTGCTGCAAAGTCCTGCGTGCGGTAGTCAATCACCTCATCGGCACCCAGACTGGTCACCAGCGCGTGGTTTTTCGCCGACGCCGTGGCGATGACATAAGCGCCCGCCTGATGCGCCAGCTGAACCGCCATGCTGCCGACGCCACCCGCTGCGGCGTGAATCAGCACGCGCTCGCCGCGCTGCAGCTGGCCCACATCGAACAATGCCTGCTGCGCGGAGCCAAACGCGGTAGGCAGCGCCGCGGCCTGTTCGGCGCTCATCGCTGCCGGGACAAGGCATACGTCATCGGCGGCGATTACCAGGCTTTGGGCAAAAGCCCCGCCTGCACCCGGTGGCGTGCGCCCGAACACGCGATCGCCCGGTTTTAAATGGCTCACGCGCTCGCCAGCTGCCGTAATCACGCCGCAGAAATCCATGCCCGGCACGTAAGGCAGATCCACCGGGAAAACCTGCTGCATGTGCCCTGAGATGATTTTCACATCCAGCGGGTTAACGCTCGCCGCTTCAACCTGCACCGTCACCTCATCCGGACTGGCGGCGCGTAATTGACGTTCGCCAATCGTCAGCACATCGGCGGTGCCAAACGTATCAATCAATGCTGCTTTCATTATCAACTCTCCGGTCTGATTCAGGCTTGTGGCGGAAACTGGCCAAGCTGGAGGAACAGGCCAAACCAATCTTCCATGTGCCAGGTGGTGATCAGACGACCGTCCTCCAGCGCATGGAACTCATGCAGACGGAAGCTCACTTTCTTACCGGTCGGCGCGATACCGAAAATTTCGCCGAGATGGGTGCCGCTGATTTCCGCCCGCGCCGCGATGCGGCCAGGCTCCTGAATCATGTCATGCACCACGATCTGCACGTCCGGAAAAGCCTGCGCCAGCATGCGAATGATCGGCTTGATGCCTTCCGGTCCGGCAACTTGTCCTGGCGCCAGCGGAATGTCTTCCCATGACGGTGCCAGCACGCTATCGACCAGATCGGGGTTGTTGTCGCTGAAGGCCTGATAGAGCGTCTCTGCCGCCTGTCGTTCAATTTTGAGCCGTTGTACGTATTCTGCTGCTGGATTCATCGTTATTCACTTTCAGGTGAGGGTTGGTTGTGGAATTTTGCGCAGCGCCCTACAATTCGTCCAACAAATATTCAATATGAGTGATTATTTGCCGTATGGATTTTCATGGCATCGATCTCAATCTGTTAGTGGCTTTTGACGCGCTGATGAACGAGCGCAACGTCACGCGGGCGGCAACCCAGGTGGGCGTCAGCCAGCCGGCGATGAGTGCCGCTTTGTCGCGATTACGCACCCTGTTCGGTGACCCGCTGTTCATGCGCAGCGCGGAGGGTTTACTGCCAACAGCGCGTGCGCGCGATCTGTCCGGCCCCATCGCCGGGGCGTTGCGCCAGCTCGAAGCGACGCTGGTGGCAAAGCCCGCATTTGCAGCGGAAAAAGCGCAAATAAATTTCAAACTGGGCGTGTCGGAGTATCCGGCTTTCGTGTTGCTGCCTTCGTTAATGCAGGCGCTACAGGACGTCGCCCCCGGCGTGTCATTGAATGTGCAGGCGTTTACCAACCGCGATCACGCGGTCGATTTGTTAGATGCCGGCGCGATTGATGTCGCCATCGGCGTCATGCCTACGCACAGCGATAGCCGCATCATCTCCCGGCCGGTATTGCGCGACGAATTCGTCACCATCGTTGCCAGCAACCATCCGGCGGCCAGACGCGGCATGGACATGGAGAGCTACCTGGCGCTGCCGCATATTCTGGTCTCGCCGGAAGGTGAACTGTACGGCCTGGTTGATCAGGTGCTGGCGCAGCAAGGTAAAAAGCGCCGACTGGGGCTGACGGTCCAGCAGATGTTTACGGTGCCGTCTATCGTGGCGCAAACCCACATGACGGCGACCGTGATGAAGCGCGTGGCGCTGCATGCGCAGGCCAGTCGCCAGCTGGTACTGTTCCCTCCCCCGCTGTCGTTGCCCGAAATGGTGTTCAACCTGATCTGGCACCGGCGCAGCGACGCGCATCCCGCCCAGCAGTGGTTCAGGGAATTTATTGAACAACAGGCGGCACGGCTGTAGGCGCTGTGTGTGGGTTCTGCGCGGATAAGACGATGCGAAAGATGGCAGGATAAAAAAGCCCGCAGTTACGCGGGCTTTGAAGCTTCAGGTGCTGGCGGTTGCCAGTGCGGGCGTTATTCCCACTCAATCGTCGCAGGCGGTTTACCTGAAATGTCATAAACCACGCGTGAGATGCCGTTCACTTCGTTGATGATGCGATTAGAGACGCGGCCGAGGAAGTCGTACGGCAGGTGCGCCCAGTGGGCCGTCATGAAGTCGATGGTTTCGACAGCACGCAGGGAAACTACCCAGTCGTATTTACGGCCATCGCCCATTACGCCAACGGAGCGCACCGGCAGGAACACGGTAAAGGCCTGGCTGACTTTGTTGTACAGATCGGCTTTGCGCAGCTCTTCGATAAAGATGGCATCGGCACGGCGCAGCAGGTCGCAGTACTCTTTCTTCACTTCACCCAGTACGCGCACGCCCAGACCCGGGCCCGGGAAGGGATGACGGTACAGCATGTCGTAAGGCAGGCCGAGTTCCAGACCGATTTTACGCACTTCATCTTTGAACAGCTCTTTCAGCGGCTCAACCAGGCCCATCTTCATCTCTTTCGGCAGACCGCCCACGTTGTGGTGCGATTTGATCACGTGCGCTTTACCGGTAGCTGAAGCCGCCGACTCAATCACGTCCGGATAGATGGTGCCCTGCGCCAGCCATTTCACGTCGGTCAGCTTCAGTGCTTCTTCGTCGAACACTTCCACGAACACGCGGCCGATGATTTTACGTTTGGCTTCCGGATCGTTCTCGCCCGCCAGTGCGTCGAGGAAGCGCCCTTCTGCCGCAACGTGCACGATGTTCAGACCAAAGTGGTCGCCGAACATGTCCATCACCTGCTCAGCTTCATTCAGACGCAGCAGTCCGTTATCAACGAACACACAGGTCAGGCGCTCGCCAATCGCGCGGTGCAGCAGCATCGCGGTCACGGATGAGTCCACGCCGCCGGACAGGCCGAGAATCACACGGTCTTCACCCACCTGCTCACGGATGCGCTCTACCGCATCTTCGATGATTTTGGCTGGCGTCCACAGCGCTTCACAGCCGCAGATGTCGCGCACAAAACGCTCCAGCATGCGCAGGCCCTGACGGGTGTGCGTCACTTCCGGGTGGAACTGCACGCCGTAGAAACGCTTCTCTTCGTTAGCCATGATGGCAAACGGGCAGCTTTCGGTGCTGGCAACCGTCACGAAGTCTGCCGGGATCGCCGTGACTTTGTCACCGTGGCTCATCCACACGTCGAGGAGCGGTTTGCCCGCCGCGCTGATGGCATCTTCGATATCACGCACCAGCGCGCTCGGGGTTGTCACTTCAACCTGCGCATAACCAAATTCACGCTCGTTCGAGCCTTCAACCTTACCGCCCAGCTGCATCGCCATGGTCTGCATGCCGTAGCACACGCCCAGCACCGGCACACCGGCATTGAACACATATTCCGGCGCGCGCGGGCTGTTGTGCTCGGTGGTGCTTTCCGGGCCACCGGACAGGATGATGCCGTTCGGGTTGAACTGGCGGATTTGCTCTTCGGTGACATCCCACGCCCAGAGTTCGCAGTAGACGCCCAGCTCACGCACGCGGCGCGCGACCAGCTGCGTATACTGAGAACCAAAATCGAGGATCAAAATACGATGTTTATGAATATTTTCAGTCGTCATTGAGGCGTTTCCATTGGGATGGACTTAATAATAAAAGCGCCCGGCTGGAGCCGGGCGGGAAATCTTACGGGATTATGAACCCATGCGGTAGTTCGGTGACTCTTTGGTGATGGTCACATCGTGCACGTGGCTTTCGTTGATGCCGGCGCCGCTGATGCGCACGAACTCGGCTTTGGTGCGCAGATCGTCGATGGTCGGGCAACCGGTCAGGCCCATGCAGGAGCGCAGGCCGCCCATCTGCTGGTGCACGATCTCTTTCAGGCGGCCTTTATAGGCAACGCGCCCTTCGATACCTTCCGGCACCAGTTTGTCGGCGGCGTTATCGCTCTGGAAGTAACGGTCAGACGAGCCTTTGGACATCGCGCCCAGTGAACCCATCCCGCGGTAGGATTTGAACGCACGTCCCTGATAGAGTTCGATTTCGCCCGGTGATTCTTCGGTACCGGCCAGCATGGAGCCAACCATTACCGCCGACGCACCCGCAGCGATGGCTTTGGCGATGTCGCCAGAGAAACGGATACCACCGTCAGCGATGACCGGAATACCGGTACCTTCCAGCGCTTCAACCGCGTCGGATACCGCCGTGATCTGCGGTACGCCAACGCCGGTAACGATACGGGTAGTACAGATGGAGCCCGGGCCGATGCCCACTTTCACCGCGCTCACGCCCGCGTTAGCCAGCGCCAGTGCGCCTGCACCGGTCGCCACGTTGCCGCCGATGATTTCAAGGTCCGGATATTTTGCGCGGGTTTCACGGATACGCTGCAGCACGCCTTCGGAGTGGCCGTGCGAGGAGTCGATCAGCAGTACGTCAACGCCCGCAGCGACCAGCGCATCAACGCGCTCTTCGTTGCCGGCACCGGCACCCACTGCGGCACCGACGCGCAGACGACCCTGCGCATCTTTACAGGCGTTAGGTTTACGCTCGGCTTTCTGGAAATCTTTAACGGTAATCATGCCCAG
Source organism: gamma proteobacterium symbiont of Axiagastus rosmarus (assembly GCF_059730925.1). Lineage (NCBI taxonomy): Bacteria > Pseudomonadati > Pseudomonadota > Gammaproteobacteria > gamma proteobacterium symbiont of Axiagastus rosmarus. The sequence continues at coordinate 1,192,649 of NZ_AP035925.1, read as the reverse complement.
CAGGTGGAAGCTGTCGTCAACAACCAGCGCTTTCTCGACGCGTTTTTCGTGCATTTTCTGCAGCACGACTTCACGCGCTTCACCCTCTTTCACCGTCACCAGGCGCTCTTTTGGCGTCATGACCGCGGTCACCGGCAGCGTCATATCGGTCACGAAGCGCACGTCACGACCGGTAATGATGCCCACCAGCTCGTTGTCGGCGTTAACCACCGGGTAACCGGCGAAGCCATTACGTTCGGTCAGCTCTTTCACCTCGGCCAGCGTGGTGGTTGGCAGCACGGTCTGTGGCTCCGTTACGACGCCGCTTTCGTGTTTTTTCACCTTGCGAACTTCATCCGCCTGGCGCTCAATCGACATGTTTTTGTGGATAAAGCCCAGACCGCCTTCCTGCGCCAGCGCAATCGCCAGACCGGCTTCGGTCACGGTGTCCATCGCTGCAGACAGCATAGGAATGTTGAGACGGATGTTTTTGGTCAGCTGGGTGCTGAGATCGGCCGTGTTGGGTAAAACAGTGGAGTGAGCGGGAACGAGCAGGACGTCGTCAAATGTGAGGGCTTCTTTCGCGATTCTTAACATTGCAATATCTCCACCTGGGGCGTTTAAAACAGATAAAATATTGCCGCGGCATTATACAGGCCGAAATCGGTTGCCTCCAGTGTTTTTTCGGAAAAAGTATTGATCCTCCGGGGCAGGCATGTAGTATCGGTTAATTAACCCTCTGATTTGAAATTTGATCCTCATCACATGTCGCTACCGCCAACCGCCAATATTTTTACTGTCAGCCGCCTGAACACCACGGTGCGCCAACTGCTGGAAAATGAGATGGGCCTGGTGTGGCTCAGCGCTGAAATTTCCAATTTCACTCAGCCCGCTTCCGGTCACTGGTACTTCACCCTGAAGGACGATGGCGCGCAGGTGCGCTGTGCCATGTTCCGCAACAGCAATCGACGCGTCAGCTTTCGCCCGCAGCACGGTCAGCAGGTGCTGGTGCGTGCCAGCATCACGCTGTATGAGCCGCGCGGCGACTATCAGTTGATTATCGAAAGCATGCATCCGGCCGGTGAAGGGCTGCTGCAGCAACAGTTTGAGCAGCTGAAAGCCCGGCTGGCGGCGGAGGGGCTGTTCGACCAGCAGTTTAAACAGCCGCTGCCGGAGCCGGCGCGCCAGGTGGGTGTGATCACCTCCGCCACCGGCGCGGCATTGCACGATGTGCTGCGCGTGCTGCATCGCCGCGATCCCTCGCTGCCGGTGGTGATCTATCCGACGGCAGTGCAAGGCGTTGATGCGCCCGCCGCCATCGTGCGCGCCATCGAGCTGGCCAACCAGCGTGACGAGTGCGACGTGCTGATCGTCGGGCGCGGCGGCGGTTCACTGGAAGATCTGTGGAGTTTTAACGACGAGCGCGTGGCGCGGGCCATCTTTGCCAGCCGCCTGCCGATCGTCAGCGCCGTTGGGCATGAAACCGATGTCACCATCGCCGACTTTGTTGCCGATCTGCGCGCGCCGACGCCTTCTGCCGCTGCCGAGCTGGTGAGCCGCAACCAGATCGAGCTGCTGCGCCGTTTGCAGTCTCAGCAGCAGCGCATGGAGATGGCGATGGATTATTACGTGGCGCAGCAGCAGCGCCGCTTCACCCGGCTGCAGCATCGTCTGCAACAGCAGCATCCGCAGCTGCGCCTGGCACGCCAGCAAACCACGCTGATTCAGCTGCAGCGACGTCTGCAGGAAGCGGCCGACCAGCGGCTGCGCCTGGCGCATCGCCAGCAGGATCGCCTGCTGCAGCGCCTGCAATCCCAGCAGCCGCAGGGACGTATTCTGCGCGCTCAGCAACAGTTACAGCAGTGGCACTACCGGCTGCAGCAGGGCATGGAAAAACAGCTCAATCACAGCCGGCAGCGTTTTGGTACGCTGGCAGCACAGCTGGAAGGCGTGAGTCCGCTGGCGACGCTGGCGCGCGGCTTTAGCGTCACCACCGATGCTCAGGGCCAGGTGGTGAAAAAGACCCGTCAGCTGCATGCCGGCGATCTGCTGCGTACCCGGCTGGATGATGGCTGGGTGGAGAGTCAGGTGACGGCGTTACAACCACAGAAGACGCGCAGCCGTAAGGCGTGATAATCTTTTCAGCCGCATAAATGGTTGATAAAACCCCTTAAATCGCGCGGGCTGCAGACGCAGCGGCGCGCGATTGATAAGCGGGTCTATACTTTCTGACATACCCATCCGTCAGGGAGTTCGACATGCCTTACAGCGTTATTCCTCCGTATATTCTGCGAAACATCATCGATAACTGTTCCGGCGCACAGCAGGATTACGCGCGGCGCACCCTCACCCACGTGCAACAGCTGATGGCGGAACATCCTCACACCGCCAGCGCAGCCAGCACTGCGCAGTCCGGCAGTGTTTTGCGTGCTATCTACGATGCGGGTAATACGCAAAATCTGCCCGGCACCCTGATCCGTGAGGAAGGCCAGCCCGGTAACGGTGACGTCGCCGCCGACGAAGCGTGGAACTATCTCGGCATCACCTATGATTTCTACTGGCAGATCTATCAGCGCAACTCGCTGGACAACAAAGGCCTGAAACTGGATGGCACCGTGCATTACGGCAAGGAGTACCAGAACGCCTTCTGGAATGGCCAGCAGATGGTATTTGGCGACGGCGACGGTGAGATCTTCAATCGCTTTACCATTGCCATCGATGTGGTCGCGCACGAGCTGACGCACGGCGTGACCGAAACCGAAGCCGGGCTGATTTACTTCCAGCAGGCAGGTGCGCTCAACGAATCGATGTCCGATGTGTTCGGCTCGCTGGTGAAGCAGTATCACCTTAAGCAAAGCGCCGATCAGGCCGACTGGATCATCGGCGAAGGGCTGCTGGCGGCGGGTATTAAGGGCAGCGGCCTGCGCTCGATGTCCGCGCCCGGTACCGCCTATGATGATCCGCTGCTCGGCAAAGATCCGCAGCCTGCCGATATGGATCACTATATCGACACGCGCGAAGACAACGGCGGCGTGCATCTTAACTCCGGCATTCCTAATCGCGCCTTCTATCTGGCGGCGACCGCGCTGGGTGGCTTTGCCTGGGAACGGGCCGGTCAGGCATGGTACGACACGCTGTGCGATAAGGAACTGCCGCAGGATGCCGACTTCAGCACCTTTGCGCGCTTTACCGTACAGCATGCCGCAAAACGTTTTGATAATACGGTGGCACAGGCGATCCAGTCCGCGTGGCACGAGGTAGGTGTAAGGTGAATATTCAGCTGACCGATGACGCCATCATTGAGCTGGCGCGTGAAGGCGGCATTGCATTTATCCCCGGCCTGCGCAGCGAGCGGCGATTTGCGCTGGCGCAGCTGCCGGAACCGCAAAAGCAGCGCGTGTGCAACGTGCTGGAGCAGGCGCTGCCGCTCGGCGAACCGGAGGAACAGGCCGCCAGCATCGGGCGCGGCGACCAGCGCTATTTCCGCATCCAGATTAGCTACGCGACCCACCGCGAAGCCGGAACGATTGTGATCCTGATTCCGGAAAACGTTGCGCCTCCTGAACTGCAGGCGCTGTGGCGCGATGGCGAAGAATAACTTAGACAGTTCCCACAGCATCGCCGTAACTAACTGACTATACTGGATAACGTGGCTAGCTAGTCCACATCAAAGAAAATACCCTTAGATGAGGTCTCTGCTATGACACAAACCAAGCAACGAGGCGGTGCCGGGAACTTTGCAGAGGACCCGGAGCGCGCCAGGGAAGCCGGTAGCGCGGGCGGCAAAGTCAGTGGGGGCAATTTCAGGAACGATCCTGAGAGAGCCAGGGAAGCTGGAAGAAAAGGAGGTCAAAAAAGCCGTCGCCCCTCCAAGCAGAAGTAAGTAAGGATCCTTACAGGAAGGAGTACGCCACGGAAGGTTAATAAAAAAGGCCGACATCATGATGTCGGCCTTTCTTTTACTGCGGCTTACTTGCTGTCGGGCAGCGCGTAAGCAATCACGTAATCACCGCGATCCGGCGACTGACGCGCACCGCCTGCAGAGATCAGGATGTACTGTTTGCCGGTTTTCGGCGAAACATAGCTGATTGGTCCGCCCTGGCTGCCCACCGGCAGACGTGCTTTCCACACTTCTTTACCGGTTGAGCTGTCGAAGGCGCGCAGGTAGTAATCCTGGGTGCCGGCAATAAATACCAGACCGCCCTGCGTTGCCAGCGTACCGCCCAGCGTCGGCATACCGACCGGCATCTGCGCATGCATTTTGATACCAAACGGACCGGTATCCTGCACCGTACCCACCGGCACCTGCCACACAATCTGACGGGTCTTCATGTCGATGGCCGACAGCGTACCGAACGGCGGTGCCTGGCATGGAATGCCCAGCGGCGACATGAAGCGGTTTTTGTTTACTGCGTACGGCGTGCCTTTCAGCGGTACCGCACCCATGCCGGTGTTAATGGCTTCACCGCCGTTGCTGGCAGCCGATTTGGTGGTGTCCTGCGGAATCATCTGCACCCACAGGCCGAGACGCATATCGTTAACGAACATGTACTGGTTGTTCGGATCGAACGAGATGCTGCCCCAGTTCATGCCACCGAGCGAGCCCGGGAAGCTGAGCGAAACATCGGTGTCCGGCACGGTGAACAGGCCGTCATAACGCATGCCTTTAAAAGCAATACGGCAAGCCAGCTGGTCAAACGGCGTAGCACCCCACATGTCTGACTCGGTCAGTTTCTGATTGCCAATGTTTGGCATTTCTACCGAGTGCGGCTGAGTTTTGGTGTACTGCTCGTTCGGGATATGGCCCTGCGGCATCGGCAGCTCTTCAACTTTGGTTAAAGGCTTGCCGGTCAGGCGATCCAGCACCCAGATCATGCCGGTTTTCCCGCCGATCACCACCGCAGGTTTGGTGGTACCGTCCTTCATCGGGAAGTCCACCAGGCTCGGCTGCATTGGCAGGTCGAAGTCCCACAGGTCATTGTGGACCGTCTGATACACCCACTTCTCTTTACCGGTGGTCGCGTCCAGCGCCAGCACCGACGCGCCATATTTGTGATCCAGCGCGGTACGGTTGGCACCCCACAGGTCCACCGACGAGCTGCCCATCGGCAGGAACACGGTGTTCATCGCCGGATCGTAAGAGATTGGCGCCCATGAGTTTGGCGTGCTGCGGGTGTAATCCTGACCCGGCATCAGCACGGCATTCGGATCTTCATTGCCCGGGTCAAACGCCCAGCGCATCTGGCCGGTGATGACGTCGAAGCCACGCAGAACGCCGCCAGGCATGTCTGTCTGGACGTTATCCGCGACGCGACCGCCCACCACGACCGTGGTGCCCGCTACCTGCGGCGGCGAGGTCAGCTGATACTGCGGGTCCGGCGCGCTGCCAAGACCTTGCTTCAGATCGACCACACCGTGGTTACCGAAGTTTTCACACAGTTCACCGTTATCGGCGTTGATGGCAATCAGACGCGCATCGATGGTGTTCATCAGGATGCGACGCTGGCAGCTATCGCCCGCCGCCAGCGTTACCGCTGGCACCGGCGTGGAGCCCGGCTGCGTTGGCTGCTGTACCGGTTTGGTGGCATCAAAGTACGCCAGCCCACGGCAGCGGTTCCACACCTGCGCCTGCGCATTGATTTCACGCTTCCAGATCTGCTTACCGCTGTCGGCTTCCACCGCAATCACGTTGTTGTGCGGCGTACACAGATACAGGGTGTTACCCACCTGCAGTGGCGTTTCCTGATCTTCTGCACCGTTACCGGTCGGGCTGATCGGAGTGTCGCCGGTATGGAACGTCCAGGCAACTTGCAAGTCTTTAACGTTGTCGCGGGTAATCTGGTCGATAGCAGCAAAACGGTCGCCCTGCGGCGTACGGCCGTAGCTGCTCCAGTCCTGCTGCGGTTTGCTTTTATCTACCGGGATCAACGGCAGCTGCTTGCCGGTGAAAGCAACAGTCGGATGCGGCTGGAACATCTGGACAAAGGTGACCACCATACCAACGGCAATCACTGCTGACAGCGCATACGAAAGCTTCGCCAGCGAGGCCTTGCCTTCACGCTTACGCAGCGCCGGCCAGGTAATAAACGCCAGCACCATCAGGCCGGCCGGCACCATCAGGCGCGACACCAGCGGCCAGAACTGCCAGCCAGCATCGTACAGCGCCCAAATCAGCGTACCGGCGAAGACCAGAATGAACAGCGTAACCGCCGAGGATTTACGGCGAAGGAACTGAATCGCCGACAGTAACATGACGATACCGGCAATAAGGAAGTACCAGCTGCCGCCCAGGGCCACCAGTTTACCGCCACCGATCGCGAAGAACAGGCCGATCGCCAGCAGGACCAGTCCGAATAACACGGACCAGAGACTCAACCCTTTACCGGGACGAGCGGAATTTTCTGCCATAACACAAACTCTCCTGAAAAAATAACGCGTGGCGGCCGGAATGCGGGAGCAGCCGGTCAATGTCTTCCTGACTGAGCAGGGACAGGAAGTTATCCGTTACGCTTTATTTTATATCTGTTGGTACGGGAGCTACGCCCGTTATGCAGCGCTTGTGAGCGAGGCCGCAGGATCAATATCCGCAGGCATTCGCGACAAGGCGGGCAGGATTGTACCATCCGGTACAATTAAAAGTGAACATCCATAACGTGGTAGTTACTGGGCAATAGCATTTTTGCTACAAACGCAGCGCGAAGCGAGCAGCCAGCACCACTTCGCGCTATCGCAAACCCTCATTCCATGACGTCTTCCGGGCGATAATGCACGCGCCTGCTGGAGATCAGGCCGTGACCGTGGGTACAGAAATAATCTATGGCACCGCACGCCTTCAGCACCTGCAGCGGCTGCTGGCAGTCGGGACAGCAGGCCAGCGCGGTGAAATGACGCTGGCAGTGCGGGCAATCGAAGCGTTGTTCGCTGTAAGTGAGCGGTTGCTGACAGTGAGGGCATGGGGTGAGCATGATGACTCCGGAATCGTGGCTGAGGATCGTGATAAACCGGATGTTACGCCAAAAAAAGAGGGCCCATCCGGGCCCTCATCATGTTTAGCGTTTGTTTTTCTTCAGATGCGATATCAGACGCTTACGCTTACGCTGCTGGGTTGGCGTCAGCAGGTTGCGTTTGCCCGCATACGGGTTATCACCCTCTTTAAACTGGATGCGAATCGGCGTTCCCATCACGTTCAGCGAGCGGCGGAAGTAGTTCATCAGGTAACGCTTGTAGGAATCCGGCAGATCCTTCACCTGATTACCGTGAATCACCACAATCGGCGGGTTATAACCACCGGCATGCGCGTATTTGAGTTTCACGCGACGGCCACGCACCAGCGGCGGCTGATGGTCGTCAGCAGCCATGTTCATGATACGCGTCAGCATGGAGGTATTTACGCGTTTGGTCGAGCAGTCGTACGCTTCGGTCACGGATTCGAACAGGTTGCCCACGCCGCTGCCGTGCAGTGCCGAGATAAAGTGCACGCGCGCGAAGTCGATAAAGCCGAGACGGAAGTCCAGCGTCTCTTTCACTTCATCTTTAATCTCCTGCGACAGGCCATCCCACTTGTTGACCACAATCACCAGTGAGCGCCCACTATTCAGGATAAAGCCGAGCAGCGACAGGTCCTGATCGGAAATGCCCGCGCGCGCGTCAATCACCAGCATCACCACGTTGGCATCTTCAATCGCCTGCAGCGTTTTGATGACGGAGAATTTTTCCACCGTATCAGTGATTTTGCCGCGCTTACGCACGCCCGCGGTATCAATCAGAATGTACTCGCGGTCATCACGCTCCATCGGAATGTAGATGCTGTCGCGCGTGGTGCCCGGCATGTCGTACACCACCACACGGTCTTCACCGAGGATACGGTTGGTGAGCGTTGACTTACCTACGTTGGGACGCCCGACAATCGCCAGTTTGATCGGCAGACCTGTCGGATCGAAGGCTTCTTCCTCTTCTTCCTCCAGCGCTTCACCGTTCTCTTCGGCGGCTAACGCGGCCCAGTAGGCTTCGTTTTCGTCCTCTTCGCTGACTTCCCGCGGCGCGATATCATCCATCCACGGCAGCAGCGCGGTTTCCAGCAGGCTGGTGACGCCACGACCGTGCGACGCGGCAATCGGGTGAATCTCACCCAGGCCGAGCGCGTAGAAGTCCAGCACCGCAGCATCCGGATCGAGACCATCAGTTTTGTTGGCAACGAGGAACGTCGCTTTATCGCGCGAACGCAGATGATTGGCGATCTGCTGATCCGCCGGCATGACGCCAGCACGCGCATCAACTAAAAACAGCACCACATCGGCCTCTTCAATCGCCAGCAGCGACTGCTCTGCCATGCGGTTTTCCACGCCTTCCTCGGTGCCATCAATACCGCCGGTATCGATAACAATAAATTCGCGCCCTTCCACTTCGGCGCGACCATATTTGCGATCGCGAGTCAGTCCAGGGAAATCGGCCACTAACGCATCACGTGTGCGCGTTAAGCGGTTAAACAGCGTGGATTTCCCCACATTGGGACGCCCAACCAGCGCGACCACAGGTACCATAACACTTGCCTCAGTTTTAAAAATAAATCGCCCGAATGGCGTGATTATAACGGCATTTGCCGTCAGGTTCAGGCCGCAGGCGCCAAGAATATCATGCCTGACTAAAAACAGAACGGCCCCTGACGAATCAGGAGCCGTATCAATGCGTGCGAAACGCTGCCCGTCGGGCCATCGCCTTAACGGGTGATGGCGTAGACCTCACCGCCTTTCGCCTGGATCAGCAGCTTGTCACCGGCCACGACCGGCTCGGTCTGGAAGCCATCGCTGTCCAGTTTCTGCTGCGCCACGAAGCGGCCGTCCAGGGTGTTGATCCAGTGCACATAGCCTTCGCTATCGGCGACCACCAGGTAACCGTTGAACAGCACCGGCGACGTCAGGTTACGGTGCAGCAGATCGCTCTGACGCCAGATCGCCACGCCGCCATCGGCGTTGAGCGCAATCACGCGGTCATCCTGATCCACCAGATAGATGCGACCGGCATCGACGATCAGATCTTTGACGCCGCCGATTTCACGCTTCCACAGAATCTGACCGGAACGCAGATCCAGCGCCGTCAGGTTACCGTTGTAGGCCAGCGCATAAACCACGCCATTGACGATCACCGGCGTGGTGTCGACATCGTTAAGACGATCGATCTCGGTCGCACCGCTTGGCTGGGAGATACGCTGCTGCCAGATCAGCTGGCCCTGGTTCATGATCACCGCGCTGACGCGACCGTTATCACCGCCAACAATCGCGCCGCCGAACGCCACCGCAGGCGCCGATTCACCGCGCAGCGACAGCGCTGGCATATCCAGATTCACGCTCCATTTCACCGCGCCGCTGCTCTGATCGAGCCCCTGCAGCATACCGTTGCTGGTGTGAATCAGCACCAGACCATCGCTGACCACCGGACGCGACAGCGCTTCACCGGCCACTTTGGTCTGCCAGGCAATGCTGCCGTCGCTGCTGTTCAGGGCAAATACCTGCCCCCGCTCGCTACCGATGTAGAGGCGATCGCCATTGGCCGTGATACCGCCAGACAGCAGTGCCGAAATGTTTTTCGAGAAGAAGCCGGTCTTCTCAGAGAGGTTCACTTTCCACTTCTCTTTGCCGTTGCTGGCGTCGAGCGCTTTCACGATACCGAAGCGGTCGGCGGCATACACGGTGCCGTCCTGCCAGGCGGGATGCAGATTGGAGTAGAAATCACCCACGCCGTCACCGACCGAGGTGCTCCACGCGGTTTCCGGCGTGAACTGGTTTTCAACCTTCGGCAGCGGGGCCATTTTCACTACATCTTCTTCGCCGCTGAACAGCGAGCAACCGCTGAGCAGAGTGACTGACATCAGCCCTGGCAGCAGGTATTTACGTAATTCCATGTGCGCTCTCTTGACTGGCTTAACTTAAGTTATTCATCTTCATCTGCAGCATCTGCTTCAGCGCAGGAGATGCCTGCGATTCCGCACCTTTGCTCCAGGCATCACGGGCGCCCTGCTTATCGCCTTTGCTCAGCAGTGCTTCGCCACGAATGTCCGCCACAATAGCTGTCCAGCCATCACCCTTCACATTGTTCAGGGTAGTAAGGGCGGCATCGGCCTGATTTTGCTGCAGTTGAATGCGTGCCAGACGCAGGTTGATCACCGCCTGCAGATTGGCATCTTTGGTGTCTTTCAGCCCGCTCTGTAACAGCGTGATGGCTTTGTCTAACTGGTTGGCGGCAACGTACTGTTTAGCCAGATCCAGCGCGGCCAGCGCACCGTAGGTGTTGTTGTTCTCGCTGGCGAAGCTGGCGACCGCTTCCAGCGTCTGCGGCTTGTCTGCCTGCATGGCGCTGGTCAGCTGCTGATACTGCGCCGACGCGGCTTTGTCCGCTCCTTCCTGATGGCTGCTCCAGAAACGCCAGCCACCCAGCGCAGCGATACCGACGATAACCCCGACCGCCAGTGCTTTGCCATTATTGGCAAAGAAGCGACGCAGCGCATCAACCTGTTCGTTTTCGTTGCTGTAAACTTCCACGCAATCCCTCTCCTTAAAATGCCTGTTGCAGTGCTGCGCTTACTGCAGCAGCGTGTGCAGCGTCGCGGCGGCGTCGCTCTGCGCCAGCGTCTGCTGATCGCCGGTGCGCAGGTCTTTAATCACCACCTGGCCCGCTTTCACTTCGTCTTCGCCCAGCACCAGCGCAATGCGTGCGCCCCACTTGTCTGCACGGGCAAACTGCTTCTTGAAGTTACCGCCGCCGAAGTTGGTCATCAGCTTCAGCGCCGGGTTGGCATCACGCAGTTTTTCCGCCAGTTGCATCGCGGCGGACTGCACGCCCTGCCCCGAAGCGATAACATAGACATCAACAATGCGCGTCGGTTCAAATTCCGGATTCACCGCCTGCACCAGCAGTACCAGACGCTCGAGCCCCATGGCAAAACCGACCGCCGGCGTTGCGCGGCCGCCCAGTTGCTCCACCAGACCATCATAGCGACCGCCGCCGCACACGGTGCCCTGCGAGCCGAGGCTGCTGGTCACCCATTCGAACACGGTGCGGTTGTAGTAGTCGAGGCCGCGTACCAGGCGCTGATTGATGCGGTATTTGATGCCGGCATCGTCGAGCAGCGCGCACAGGCCGCTGAAGTGTTCACGTGACTCCTCGTCGAGGAATTCACCCAGCGTCGGCGCGTCGTTCAGCAGCGTCTGAATATCCGGATTTTTACTGTCCAGCACGCGCAGCGGATTGGTATACATGCGGCGTTTGCAATCTTCGTCCAGCACCTCTTTATGCTGTTCGAGGAAGGCCACCAGCGCGCTGCGGTAGTTGGCGCGTGCTTCCAGTGAACCGATGGAGTTCAGTTCCAGCTCAACGTGGTCAGCAATACCCAGGGCTTTCCACCAGCGATGGGTCAGCATGATCAGCTCGGCGTCCACGTCCGGCCCCTGCAGGCCAAACACTTCCACACCCATCTGGTGGAACTGGCGATAGCGCCCCTTCTGCGGACGCTCGTAGCGGAACATCGGACCGATGTACCACAGGCGCTGCTCCTGATTGTACAGCAGACCATGTTCGATACCGGCGCGCACGCAGCCTGCGGTGCCTTCCGGACGCAGGGTCAGGCTTTCGCCGTTGCGGTCTTCAAAGGTGTACATCTCTTTTTCAACCACGTCGGTGACTTCACCGATCGCGCGGCTGAACAGTGGGGTTTGCTCGACGATTGGCAGACGGATTTCACTGTAGCCGTAGCTGGCCAGCACCTGCTTCAGGGTGCCCTCAATACGCTGCCAGATGGCGGTATCTGCCGGCAGGTAATCGTTCATCCCGCGAATCGCTTGAATATTCTTCGCCACGTTAGAATCTCTTAATACAAAAAAACCTGTCCGGCATCATACCTTATGAGGATGAAACCGCACAGGTTCAATCACAACTGGCGTGCGCCGGGCGCACACCGTCCTTTATTTTTCCAGCTGCTGCACGTTGATGCGGCGACTCTCGTCCAGCATGGTGGCTTTTGCACGGATGCGCGCTTCCAGCTGATCGATCATGTCATTGTTGTCGAGGCGATCGCGCTGGCGCACGCCATCTTCGTAGAAACCGCTTTTCTTGTTGCCGCCGGTGACGCCGAGCGTCGAGACCGTGGCTTCGCCGGGACCGTTCACCACGCAGCCAATGATCGAGACGTCCATCGGCGTGATGATGTCTTCCAGCCGCTCTTCCAGCGCGTTCACCGTGCCAATGACGTCAAACTCCTGGCGCGAACAGGTCGGGCAGGCGATGAAGTTGATGCCGCGTGAGCGGATGCGCAGTGATTTCAGGATGTCGTAGCCGACTTTGACCTCTTCAACCGGGTCGGCGGCCAGTGAAATACGCAGCGTATCGCCAATCCCTTCCGCCAGCAGCAGACCAAGGCCGATCGCTGATTTCACCGCTCCCGCACGCGCGCCACCGGCTTCGGTGATGCCAAGGTGCAACGGCTGATCGATGGCTTTTGCCAGCAGACGGTAAGATTCCACCGCCAGGAACACATCGGAGGCTTTGACGCTCACTTTGAACTGGTCAAAGTTGAGGCGATCGAGGTGATCAACATGACGCATCGCAGATTCGAGCAGCGCCTGCGGCGTTGGCTCACCGTATTTTTCCTGCAGATCTTTTTCCAGCGAACCGGCGTTAACGCCGATACGGATCGGAATATTGTGGTCACGGGCGCAATCCACTACCTGGCGAATACGCTCGTTGTTACCGATGTTGCCCGGGTTAATGCGCAGGCAATCGACGCCGTACTCGGCCACTTTCAGAGCGATGCGGTAGTCAAAGTGAATGTCCGCTACCAGCGGCACGTTGACCTGCTGCTTAATCAGTTTGAAGGCTTCCGCCGCATCCATAGTGGGCACGGACACACGCACGATATCCACGCCGACGCGCTCCAGCTGACGGATCTGATTCACCGTGGCTTCGACGTCCGTGGTACGGGTGTTGGTCATTGACTGAACGGCGATAGGCGCGCCATCGCCAACCGGCACCTTGCCGACGTAAATACGTGTAGATTTGCGACGGATAATGGGTGCTTCGTTATGCATATTCTCTCTCCACAATTACCCGGAAAGCGCGCTGCGCGTTATTGCGCACCCAGCGTCAGACGGGCAACCTGGTTATTACGGATAAAACGACTTAAATCAACGGGCTGATTCTGATATTGCACGTCAACCGCACCCGGAGCGCCAATTTTCAGACGATACGGAGCGGTGCCGGACAGGCTGAGTTTACCGCCGCTACGTTGCAATCCGCTGAACAGCTTCTTACCGGTCGCATCGGTGACTTCCAGCCAGCAGTCAGCTTTGAAGTTCATCACCACGGCGTTAGGATCGCCCGCGGGCTGGCTGACGGCCGCGGTACCGGTTGGCATTGAACCTGCCGGCACGCTGTTGGCCGGAGCCGGTGAGGTGGCCGCTGGCGGTGCGTTATCAATCGGCGCCTGGCTCGGTGACACCACTGCGTTGTCGCTGCTGGTTGCCGTGTTGCTGCTGGTCGCTGCTGGCGCAGAGTTAGTGCTGCCCGCGTTGTCTGGCGTGCTGACCGCACCGGCACCGGTGTCAATCGGCGTACCGGCCGCGTTAGTGTCGCTGTCGGTAGTGCTGTCCGTGCTGTTGTCACCCAGCGGAATCGACTGGCTGTTGTCGCTGCTGCTGCCGTTCTGGTCAGCCATCGACACCAGATCCGCCTGCGAGGCTTTATGGTTCTGCCACCACCAGGCGCCGGTCAGGCCGACCACCACGAAAATCACCAGCCAGGTGAAGATCATCAACCAGCCGTCACGCTTTTTACGACGCTTACCCAGTGAGAAGCTCTGCATAGGCTCAATTTTCGCCGCACGCACCGGAGCCTGCTTTGCCATCATCGGCAGCAGGTCATCTTCAGGTACATGCACCAGACGCGCATAAGAGCGAATGTAGCCGCGCAGGAAGGTCGAGGCCAAATCCGCCGGGGATTTATCCTCTTCAATATCACGCACGGTAGAAAGTTTCAGGCACAGGCGCTCAGCGACGTTTTGCTGGGTCAGCCCCATCTGCTCACGGGCCAGACGCAGGCGTTCACCTGTGGAATGTACTGCAGAATTCTCTTGAGTGGCTTCAGTATTCATTAGCTAAATAACGCTGGTACTGTATCGATTGTGGAAAACTTCGCGCCAACCGGTCGCCATAACGTGTAACGTCAGCAGCGTTTCCCTGTTGCGCGGCGAAACGTATCTGTAACCCCAGACTCTCTGCCGTTGCCGGCAAATGCTGATGGTAAACTTCTAAAAGCAGCGGCACTGAAGCCCACTGCTGCTGTTCAAGCCGTCGTTCCACTTCCGTCAGCAGCATACTGCCCTGCTCCGGTGCGGCATCCAGCGCGAGATCGAACTGCTGGCGCGCGGCGCGATCCTCTCCCGCCTGCAGGTAACAATAGCCCGAAAACAGCAGGGCATCCTGAGCGGCGTCGCTGTGCTGCGCTTCAGTTGCCAGCTTAAACTGTTGATGCGCTTCGTCATACTGCCTCAAACCGCAGAGAAACGCACCGTAATTGTTAGCCACATAACCATTCAGCGGCGCTAACTGCTGCGCGCGCTGGTAGTAATGGCGCGTCCGGGCGTTATTCTGCTGTGCCTGCGCGACGCGCGCAAGCGCCAGCGGCACCCGGTAATCGCGCGGCGCGGCCTGCTGCGCGCGCAGCAAATTGCGCTGCGCCGCGGCATAATCCTTCACCGCCAGATAGTGCAACCCCAGCTGCAGCCGGATATCAGCCGCGCCGTGCCGCGCCGGTGCTTCGACACACCCGGTTACAACAAAGCCGGCCAGCAGCGCGGCGGGTAATCCTTTACGCATCTCAGTCTCTCCCTGTCAGTTCAGCGCAGAGACTGCCACGCCTGACGCCCGATGCGTAGCAGCGGGCGCGATCTTTCAGAGCGCCTTCACAGAGATGGCTTCACCGGCCATTTTTTTACGCAGCGTACGCTTGGTGCGGTCGATAACATCGCCGGCCAGCTGACCACAGGCGGCATCAATGTCGTCGCCGCGCGTTTTACGCACGATGGTGGTGAAACCGTACTCCATCAGTACTTTGGAGAAGCGGTCAATACGGCTGTTCGAGCTGCGGCCATACGGCGCGCCCGGGAAGGGGTTCCACGGAATCAGGTTGATCTTGCACGGCGTCTCTTTCAGCAGCGCCGCCAGCTCATGCGCATGTTCGGTGCTGTCGTTGACGTGATCCAGCATCACGTACTCAATCGTCACGCGGCCCTGATTGGCGTTGGATTTGCCAATGTAGCGCTTCACCGCCGCCAGGAAGGCTTCGATGTTGTACTTTTTGTTGATTGGCACGATGTCATCGCGGATGGTGTCGTTCGGCGCGTGCAGCGAAATCGCCAGCGCCACGTCGATCATATCGCCGAGCTTGTCCAGCGCCGGCACTACGCCCGAGGTCGACAGCGTCACGCGACGTTTGGAGAGGCCGAAACCGAAGTCATCCAGCATGATCTCCATCGCCGGCACCACGTTGGTGAGGTTAAGCAGCGGCTCGCCCATGCCCATCATGACCACGTTGGTGATCGGACGCTGGCCGGTCACTTTAGCGGCACCGATAATTTTTGCCGCACGCCATACCTGACCGATGATTTCAGACACGCGCAGGTTACGGTTAAAGCCCTGCTGCGCGGTCGAACAGAATTTACACTCCAGCGCACAGCCTACCTGCGAGGAGACGCACAGCGTGGCGCGGTCGGCTTCCGGGATATACACGGTTTCCACCAGCTGATCGCCGACGCGAATCGCCCACTTGATGGTGCCATCGCTGGAGCGCATCTCTTCCGCCACTTCCGGCGCACGAATTTCAGCGCGCTGCATCAGCTTGCCACGCAGCACTTTATTGATGTCTGTCATCTGCTCGAAATCATCGCAGCAGTAGTGGTACATCCACTTCATGACCTGATCGGCACGGAACGGTTTTTCGCCCATCTCAACAAAGAATTCGCGCATCTGCTGACGGTTAAGATCCAGCAGGTTAATTTTTTCGTTTTTCGGGGAAACAACCACGGGGGAAGCGGACGACGGCGTCACAATCTGTTCGGACATAATGTTCTCTGGCCTCGTTGTTACACGTTACGGCTCTGGTTAAGAATAGGAAAAAAACAGCGCCCTCGCTGAGCCGGGCTCAACAAGGGCGCATAATTGTACTACATCTGCTGCGTGATGCCAGGGGAACGTCTTAGCCACCGGTTACAAGGTGTAAAGACGCCTGTCCGCATCCGCTACCGCGCACTTAGCGGGTACGTGGGCAGACTTCGTTTTCTGCGAAGAAGTAAGCGATTTCGCGTGCCGCAGATTCTGCAGAGTCAGAACCGTGGGTGGCGTTTTCGGTGAAGCTGTCTGCGTAGTCAGCACGCAGCGTACCGGCCAGCGCGTTGTCCGGGTTAGTTGCACCCATCAGATCGCGGTGACGCTGGATAGCGTTTTCGCCTTCCAGAACAGATACCACAACCGGGCCAGAAGTCATGAACTCAACCAGACCATCAAAGAACGGACGGCCTTTGTGCTCCGCGTAGAAGCCTTCAGCCTGCTCTTTGGTCAGGTGCAGCATTTTCGCACCAACGATTTTGAAGCCAGCGCTTTCGAAACGGTTGTAGATAGCACCAATCACGTTCTTAGCGACGGCGTTTGGTTTGATGATGGAGAAAGTGCGTTCGATTGCCATGATTACCTCTGATTAGCATCCTGAAGAAACCGGGAACCCGCTCCCGGTAAGAAAACGCGCCGATTATAGGGAGATCGGCGCGCCTTGCCTATGAGTGAAGAGAGGAATTATTGAAAATAATTGATTTCTGTCGGGGCAAACACGCAAAAAATATGCCATAGCGCTGCGTTTAGCCGCGCGTGAAAGACACCGAAGCCAGCTGCCCGGCCTCATCCATCACCACCAGCTGATAACGACCGGGCTCGCGCAGCACCAGCGAGGCGCTGCTTTTTCCCGCCGCCAGCTCCACCGGCTGCCCGTTTAAAAACCACCAGCGCTGCGTACCCTGCCCGCCCTGCACCGCCACCGGCAGCAGCAAGACGGCCTTACCGGGCAGCGGCTGCACGCGCTGGTCATTGATCACGCCGGTCACCAGCAGCGGCGCGCTGTCCCCCTGATTCAGCGGCGGGCAGGTCGCATCCACTGGCGGCAGGCGCTGCGCCCGCCGTTCGCCCGGTGGCAGCCACGGCTCAAGCGGCAGCGGCCACATCACGCGTTCCCGGCTTTGCGCATCCGGACAATCCGCCGCCACGCGCAGCCCTTTGCTGTTTTGCCAGAAGCGCTGGCGTAAGCCATTGACGCCTTCCTGACCCGGCGCCAGCAGCGTTGGCGGCACGGTCTGATTCAGCACCCAGCTGTAACGCCGCTGCCGGCAGTTCTCGTCGCCGGCGGGCAACGGCTGGCCGCCGGGCCAGCAGATACTGACGGCGCTGACCGTCGCCGGGCGCGCATCGCCGGGTACGCCGCGCGCCGGCAGGTGTCCCGCCAGCAGGTGATTAACCTGCTGCATCACCGGCACCGCCGACGCGTAACCGAACTGGCCGGCAACCGGCGTGGCATCCGGCCTGCCCACCCAGACGCCAATCAGATAGCGCGGCGTGATACCGACGCTCCAGGCGTCGCGATAGCCGTAGCTGGTGCCGGTTTTCCACGCCAGCGGCACGATATCGGCGACCGCCCCGCTGGCGGCAGGCTGCGCCTCACCGGCGAGGATGCGGCGTACAATCCACGCCGCGCCGGGCGACAGTAACGGACGCTGCAGCAGCGGCTGCTGCGGCAGCCAGCGCAGCTGCGCAGCATTACCGTGGCGGGCAAAGGCGCTGTAGGCGGCGACAATGTCGTCCAGCCGCGCGCCGGTGCCGCCCAGCACCAGCGACAGATTCGGTTCACCGCCCGCCGGAAAGCGCAGATTCAGGCCGACGTTGCGCAGCCGCGCGGCGACGTTTTTCGGTCCAAGCGCCTCCAGCAGCTGCACCGCCGGCAGATTGAGCGAACGCTGCAGCGCTTCGCTGGCGCTGACCGGGCCGTGAAAGCCGCTGTCGAAATTGCCGGGACGATAGTCGCCAAAGCGGCGTGGCACATCCTGCAGCAGCGATTCGCCATGAATCAGGCCATCATCCAGCGCCATGCCGTAGACAAACGGCTTGAGCAGCGATCCCGGCGAACGAACGCTGGCAATCATATCCACATGGCCAAAGCGGCTATCGTCATTGAAAGACACCGAGCCGACGTAGCCGCGCACCTTCATGGTGCTGTGGTCGACAACCAGCAGTGCCAGCGAGGTGCGCGGCGGCAGCCGGGTTTGCAGCGACGCAGCGAGGTTCTCCAGCTCACGCTGCAGCGACACATCCAGCGTGGAGGTAATTTTGCTGTCGGGCGACAGCGACAGCAGCCGGCGCGCCAGCAGCGGTGCCAGCTGCGGCAGCTGGCGCGGCGGCAGCCATACCGGCTCCTGTTTGATTTCGGCGACGGTATGCGCCGGCCACACCTGATACTGCGCCAGGCGATCCAGCACTTTATTGCGGGCAGCTTCAGCGCGCTGCGGCCAGCGGTCCGGGCGCAAACGGCTGGGTGCCTGCGGCAGCACCGCCAGCAGCGCCGCCTCGCCGCGGGTAAGCTGCGACGCCGGTTTGCCCAGCCACATCCAGCTGGCAGCGCCGACGCCCTCAACCGTGCCACCAAACGGGGCGCGGTTGAGATACAGCGTGAGGATCTCGCGCTTTGACAGATGCCACTCCAGCTGCAGCGCACGCCACGCCTGCACCACTTTGCCACGCAGGGTACGCGGCTGCGGATCAATCAGCCGCGCCACCTGCATAGTCAGCGTGCTGCCGCCGGAGACAATGTCGTGCTGCAGCAGGTTTTGCCCGACGGCGCGCACTATCGCCAGCGGGTTAATGCCAGGATGGTGCCAGAACCAGCGGTCTTCGTAGGTCAGCAGCGCCTCAATATAAGCCGGTGACACCTCGTCCAGCGTCACCGGATAGCGCCACACACCCTGTCGATCGGCAAAGCGCCACAGCGGCGTGCCATCTTCCGCTACCACCACCCGCGCCGGCTGTAACTGGCGCAGCGGCAGCGGATCGAGCCGGTCCAGCAGCCATACTGCACCCACCAGCAGCAGTAACAGCAGCGCCAGCCCGCACAGGCGTGGGTGGCGCTGCGTCACGGGCGCTTAACGCACATGAAGTTTTTCCGGCGTGGTGCCGATGGCGCGCCACGCGGGCACATACATCGACTCCACCTGCGGTGGCGGCAGACGATAACTGCCCGGCGTCACCGCGCGCGCCAGATACAGCAGCGTGCCGGGCGTGTAGCCATCCAGCGCCAGCGCGGCGACAAAGCGGTCGTCGCGGAACTCAAGATGTTTAATGTTGGCCTGCTGCATGTCCATCATGCTCTCTTTCAGCGCATCGGCACTGTCGCCCAGGCTGGCGCTGCTGTCGCTCAGGTTTTGATTTTCCAGCTCCAGTCCGGCCGGCAGCAGATCCACCACCAGCGCATCGCTGACGCGCTGACTGGCGCCCACCTTCAGCCGCACCACCAGCAGCTCGCCGCTCTTAAGGTTATTGAGATCGGCCGGTTTGCCGTCCAGCGTGAAGTATTCGCGACTGATGCTGAGCACGTTGCTGACCGGTGACGGCGCAGTGCGCGGATAGCCGACCACATTGAGCGTGCCGTACAGCGGCGACGGCGTGTCGCTGGTCAGCGTCAGGCCCTGCTGCAACTGCGGCGCGCTCAGCCCGAGACTCAGCGGCCGATCGCTGCGCAGCGGCTGGTCCTGCAGCGTGGCCCGCCAGGCTTCACCCGGATGCTGCTGCAGCGTCCGCGCGGCGAGGAACAGCGCATTGTTCTCCTGCGTAGAGAACCAGCGCTGCCCGTGCAGCGTTTGCGCCAGTCCAATCAGCAACGGCCCCTGCTGCGCCGGCAGCAGCTGATTTTCCGTCAGCAGCGCCAGCGTCAGCGCGCGGTCACGCAGCGGGCTGCCGTAATCGCCCAGCCACATGTCAGGCTGGCGTTGCAGCGCGATGCCCTGCATCAGCGCCAGCTGCGCGCGCTGCGTATCTCCCATCTGCTGCAACGCCACACCAAGCTGCACCAGCGCCAGTCCGGACTTCGCCTGGGCGCGTTGGTCATACAGCGCCCGCAGCGCGCCGAGCGGCGCCTGCTGCTGACGCGCCAGCACCAGCCCCGCGTAGGCCTGCACGCTAAAACGCAGCGCATCGGCATCGCTACTCCAGCTGGTTTCGATTTGCGCCGGATCCTGCAAATAACGCAGCAGGCGCTGGTCGGCGCGATTAATCACGCCCTCCGGCACGCTGTAACCCGCTTCGCTGGCGCGCAGCAGGAAGTCAGTGACGTAAGCGGTGAGCCAGAACTCCTCGCTGCTCTCTTTGCTCCACAGGCCAAAGCTGCCGTTACCGCGCTGCATGCCGGCCAGGCGCGCAATGCCGGTGTCAATTGCCGCGCGGCGCGCCTCATCACTGCTGGTTTTGATGCCCATCGCGCTGAGCTGGGCGTGATTGGTGAAGAGTGAAGGCCAGATACCGCTGGCGGTCTGCTCCAGACAGCCATAGGGATAAGCGTAAAGCTGGCTGATGTAGCTGGCGATATTCAGCGGCGGCTGAGAACTTAGCGACAGCTGGCCGCTCAGCGTGCTGGCCTGCAGGCCGTTGAACGCGCTTGCCATCACCTGCCAGCGCTGTCCGCTGTTCATTACGTTATCGAAACTCAGGGTTTGCGCCGGATAAGCCGGACGCACGCCAATCTTCCAGCGGCGCACGCTCGGTGCCAGCGTCTCATTCGGCAGGCTCAGCCCCGAAACGGTCACCTGCACGTCGCCCTCACCAAAACCGTCCTGCGCTTTAACCGGAATCGCCAGCGTGGTTCGCGCCCCCTTCGCCAGCTGCACCCTGGCCGGGATTTGGCCGTTGAGTGCAATCAAGCCACTTGCGTTGACCGCGACGTTCAACGTTTGAGGTTGATCGGTGAGGTTGGTCAAATCCAGCGCCAGTGTTGATTGATCGCCGCTGGCAAGAAAGCGCGGCGTCGCCAGTTCGCTTACCAGCGGTGCGGCGACCACCATTTTACGATCCGCCGCGCCGAAACTGTCTTCGCTCCACACCTGCGCCATCAGCCGCAGCTCGCCGTTGAAGGCCGGTACCGGCAGTTCCAGCGTGCCCTCGCCGCTGGCATCCAGCGTCACCGGTTGCAGCTGCTGCGCCACAATCTGCGCCTCGGTGACCGGCTTTTTACCGCCGCGCGACAGCGCATCGGCATCATCCCCGTCACCGCCAAAACGCAGCGCCGCCAGTTTGCCACCGCCCTCAATCAACTGTCCGAATACGTCATATTGATCGGCGTTGTAGCGCTTGCGGCCAAAGAAGCCGTTCCACGGATCGGGGGTGGCATAGTCGGTAATGCTCAGCACGCCGCTGTCCACCGCCGACAGCAACACCTGTACCTGCTGCGGCAGCGCACCGCCCTCGCGGCGGGCTTTAACCTTCACTTGCACAGTTTGTTCCGGCCGAATCCTGTCCGGTGCCTCAAGCGCCAGCGTCAGGCGGCGCGCGGCGGTTGCCATCGGCAGATGCAACAAGCCGACCGCGCGTTTTGGCGTAGTGCCGTTCGCTTTGTCGCCGTCGCGCACCACAATCGCGCTAAGATACAGATCGTGGCGTTTCCACTCCGCACTGACTGGCACATTAATGGTAGCGCCGCCCGCTGGCACATCCAGCGGTTGCCACCACAAGGTGCCGCTGCTCGACTCCACCAGCAAATAGCCTTTGCCAGCCGCCGGGGATTCCACCGTGACACGCGCGGTGTCGCCGGGTTGATAGGCGGCTTTGTCGATCTTCAGTTTGACCTGATCCGGACGCAGCGCGCCGGTGCCGTTGGTGTTGTCCTGCCACCAGTAACCTGCCTGGAAACGCACGCTGCTGACGATGTTGTCACCGGCATGCACTTCAAGACGATAGGTGCCCCACTCTACCGGGAAACTGACTTTCTGGCTGCCGCCCGCCGCAATGCTGATGCGCTGCTGCTCTTCCTGCAGATCTTTTTCATCGTAACGTGACTGCCAGCCTTCGCTGTCGGAGAAGCTCCAGAAGTAGTCGCGACGTTCGTGGATCAAACGCACATCAAGATCCTGCGCCGCCAGCTTTTCGCCCTGCGCATTGGCGTACACCACGTCAAATTCGGCGAGGCTGTTTTCCGGCACGGTTGGCTCATCGTTATAACGATCGGTGCGATAGTCGTACACCGATTCGCTGTTAAACAACGGACGAATGCCCGGCAGCGCGGCCGCAGGCCAGATCGCTTGCGTGGCGCGCCGCGTTACCGGACGACCGCCGGTCTCCAGCAGGCTGGCCTGCAAAATCAGGTTGAGCGGAGAGTGGCTCTCCGCCCAGCTGCTTTCGACCTTAAGCTGCAACCTGCCGCTGTCGTCCAGCTTTTCATCCACATCATCAAGGCTTCGTTTCAGTTCTTCAGTGATGTCGCCAAATTGGTAACCTGGCAACGCAGCGACCGCTTCACGCGCCGGACGCAGGAACAGCTGGCCTTGAAGTTCGTTGCCTGCCGCTGGCGCACCATACAAATAGCGACCTTCGATATCAAAGGTGACGTCGGCATCTGGCGACAGTGGCTGAGTGTTGCTTTTAAGCGACAGCGCCATCCGTTCGGGCAGGAAATCTTCTACATTGAACGGCCAGCTGCGCGGCTGGTTGTCGCCGCTGTTAATACGCAGCGTCCATTTACCGGTCATCGCCGAGGCCGGTAAGGCAAAACGTTGTTGATAAACGCCGTTCTCTGGTTGCCAGACGAAGGTTTGTGCCACTTCACCATTCGGCTGCACCACTTCAGCTTTCACCGGCTGCGGCGGCAGTGGTTTGCCATCGGCATCGCGCAGCAGCGCATTAACGATGACCGTTTCGCCGGGGCGATAGAGATCGCGCGGGCTAAAAATGAAGAACTGTTTGTCGTAGCCTTGCGGGCCATCAATCGGGAATTCGGCCAGATCCAGCGCCGGGCGATTAAGGTCGATGAGCGAAGTCTGGCCTTTACTGGTCGCCAGCAGCAGCTTGCCTTTGGCGTTAGCCGCTAAACGCAAATGACCCTCGCTGTCGCTGCTGCCAGTCGCCAGCTGTTGGCCTTTCTCATCCAGTAGCTGAATGGTGACATCTTCTAACGGCGCACCGCTGGCAAGACTTTGGCTAAAGAGTTCGAGCTGGCCCGGGAAGCGATGCAGCGACAAACCAATGTCACTTAACGTGAACAGTGTCGCCGGTTGCGTGTAGTTGTAGGTGCCGGCCTGTTTCATCACCGCCAGATAGACACCCGGCTGTTTCAGCGCCGCGACGTCGCCGAGCGGCAGCTGCATTTTTTCCCGCGTATTGCGTGCCGGGTTGAGATCGAAGCGGCCGCTGTAAACCAGATCGGCGTTTTTCAGCAGATCGCGCGATTCCCAGTACGACAAATTGTTGCCGTAATTCCACTGGGCGAGAAAATCTGCCAGTGAGGCATTTTTCACCCGGAAGAAATCAACATCGATCTGGTTAACGTTGAGCGCCAGCACCGGCAGTCCCTGCGCCAGGCGCAGCGGCAGCAGCGAGCCACGACTGGCGAAACCGACCATCGGCTGGATGTCGCGCGTGGTGAGTGTCTGGCTGAATGGGCTGGCTAAGGCACTGCCATCCGCGGCCTTCAGGCCGGCATTGACGGTGACGGTGAGCTTGCGCGCCGGCTGCGGATGACGGAAGCGCAGCACTTTGCCGTTCTGCGCCAGCTCCCAGCCTCCGTCGACCTTGCCGCTGCTGTCATCGGTGAGGCTGATCCAGTGGTTGAAATCCTGCTGACCGTCGAGCGCGCGGTTGAAGGTCAGTACCAGCGCCGCCGCGCCGTCCAGCTGCAGCTCGGAAAGGTCGATCACCGCGAGAGCGCGTGTCGCGGCCTGCGGCGCAGGCGTATCAGCCGCCTGCAGCGACGGCTGCGCGCCGCCCAGTAATGCGCCGCCGATCAGCACGCTGAACAGCAGTCGTTTTACACATCTTGCCATGGTAATTCCCTCACCAGCCCCAAAAGGTTAAACGTGTTGTGCTGCGCAATTTCACATCAAGCCGCCAACTTTAGCAATGTTACCCTTGAGATAGCCTTCACATTCCCGGACACTGGGCCTTTGCCGCTGATGGAGAAGAGGTTGCTATGACAGCCATGTTTGTGTCCGCTGATTGGTTGAATGAACATTACCACGAAGAGCGTTTGCAGGTGCTGGATGCCCGCATGCTGCCGCCAGGTCAGGAAGCGGTGCGCGATATCACGGCGGAGTATCTGGCCGGGCATCTGCCAGATGCGCCTTTTTTCAACATCGAAGCGCTGTCCGATCACACCAGTCCGTATCCGCATATGATGCCGCGCGCAGAGACCTTTGCCGTGGCGATGCGCGAGCTGGGCATCAGCCAGGATAAGCATCTGGTGGTGTACGACGAAGGTAATCTGTTCTCCGCGCCGCGCGCCTGGTGGATGCTGCGTGCCTTTGGCTGTGAACAGGTGTCGATTCTGGCGGGCGGCCTGCAGGGCTGGAAAGCCGCTGGCTTCAGCCTGGCTACCGGTCCGGTAAATCTGCCTGAAGGCGAGTTCGACGCGCAGTATGACAGCAGCCAGGTAAAGCGCCTGACCGATGTCCTGCTGATCAGCCACGAGGGCGGCGCGCAGATTGTCGATGCGCGCGCGGCCAACCGTTTCAATGCCGAAGTGGATGAGCCGCGTCCCGGCCTGCTGCGCGGCCATATCCCGCACAGTCTGAATATGCCGTGGAACAATCTGGTGGCCAACGGTGAGCTGAAACCGGCCGCCGAGCTGCGCGATCTGTTTGCAAAGGCAGGCATTAAGCTGGATCAGCCGATTGTCGCCAGCTGCGGCTCCGGCGTGACGGCGGTGGTGGTGATTCTGGCGCTGACCGCGCTGGGCGTGCGTGACGTGACGCTGTACGACGGTTCGTGGGGAGAATGGGGCAGCCGCGACGATTTACCGATTGAGAAATAAGTGTATCCGGTCGCCGTGAACGGCGACCCTACACGTAGGGTGCGCATTTATGCGCACCTGGGTGAAATCGGTGCGATTTTGATGACGCATTTATGCGCACCTGGGTGAATCGGTGCAATGTTGATGACGCATTAATGCGCACCTGGGTGAAATCGGTACAATGTTGATGACGCATTTATGCGCACCTGGGTGAAATCGGTGCGATTTACCGGCGCACTGATGCGCACCGGCACTAAATAATCCGCTGGCTGCCTTTGAAATCGCGCAGGAAACTGCCCCAGCGGCGCTCATAAAACGGCGTAATGTGCGCGGTGAAGAAATGACTGACACCCTGCTCATTACTGACCACTTCACAGATATCAATTGGCGCGTCATCGGGCAGCGTATCAGTCGCCACGCTGCCGGCCGCCTGAATAATCGCATCAATATCGCTGTCGGCTTCAATCCCAATCAACAGATTCGCCTGTTCATCGGCACGCTCACGAATGCTGGCAACGTAGGCGCGACGCACCTGTTTGTATTTCGCAAACAGCTGGGTCAGCGAATCGATCATCTGCGCTGGCGGCTCGGCCACTTCGGACAGCAGCAATGCATGACCGCCCTCCAGCACCGTTTGCTGGCTCAGCGCACTGCCCTCTTCGCCCAGCAGATGCGCGATCTCGCCGGGTGAAAACTCTTTGCCGGTCGGCAGTTTCGGATTGAGGAACAGCGTTTCGCCCAGCGTCATTTCAAACAGCGTGCGCGTCGGTAAACGCAGGTACGGCTGCTCACCCTGGATGGCTTCGCTCATCGCTGCTTCTGAGGTAAAGAAAGGGATCACGCTGCCGCCGCCCTCTTTCTCCCAGTGCTGTAATTCTACCGGCGAGGTGGCATCAAACTGCTCCGCGGGACTTTCGCCCGGCACCCAGACATCGGCCTCCAGCAATAGCTGAAAAAATTCCGGACGGTGCGCAGGCTCGGTGGCCGCCAGCTTCAGCACCTCTTCAAGACGGTTACTCATAAGGGATAGGCTTCCAAAAAAGACGGCAGGTTGCAGCCTGCCGTTGTCGGGATTATTTCAGTAACAGATTGGCAATGGTACGCACGCCAAGGCCTGTCGCACCGGCAGACCACTGATCCACCGCGCTTTTGCGATAGGTCGCGGAGCAGTCAATGTGCAGCCAGCCCTGCTGATAGTTGCTGACAAACCACGAGAGAAACGCTGCCGCGCTGCTGGCGCCCGCTGCATGTGCCGCGCTGGCGATGTTATTCAGATCGGCAAAGTTTGACGGCAGATGGTTGCGGTGGAATTCGGCCAGCGGCAGACGCCAGAAGGCTTCATTCTCGCTGGTGGCGCTGCCCAGCAGCGACTCCGCCAGCACGTCGTCAAAGGTAAACAGCGCATGGTAATCGTTGCCCAGCGCGGTCTTCGCGGCACCGGTCAGCGTGGCCGCATCAATCAGCAGCTGCGGACGCTGTTCGCTGGCGTCGATCAGTCCATCGGCCAGTACCAGACGCCCTTCGGCGTCGGTGTTCATCACTTCAACGGATTTCCCGTTGCGATAGCGGATGATGTCGCCAAGGCGGAACGCGTTGCCGCTTACCATGTTATCGGCGCAGCACAGGAACAGCTTCACGCGCTTATCCAGGCCGCGCGCAATCGCCAGCGCCAGCGCACCGGTTACCGTTGCCGCGCCGCCCATATCGGATTTCATCGAATCCATAAACGCGCTCTGCTTCAGGCTGTAACCGCCGGTATCAAAGGTGATGCCTTTGCCCACCAGGCAGGCGTACACCGGTGTGCTGTCGTCGCCGCCGGGGTTGAAGTCCAGCGTCAGCAGCACTGGCGGACGCGTCGAGCCGCGGCCCACGGTATGAATCCCGGCATAGCCCTGCTCACGCAGATCCTCACCTTTGATGATGCGATAGCTCACCGCGTCACCGCCTACTTCGCTGATCAGATCGATGGCGCTGTGCGCCAGCTGCTCCGGACTGAGATCTTCCGCAGGCAGGTTGATGGTGTCGCGCACCCAGTCAACGATCTTCAGGCGCCGATCGAATTCGGCCTGATCGGCCTCACTCAGCGTCGGCCATTCGACCTGACGCTGGCCTTTCGGGCTGCGGAAACCCTGCCAGAACGCCCAGCATTTCTCCAGATCCCAGCCTTCGCCGCTCAGCGCGACGTGGCGGATGCCCTGGCCGTCCAGCTTGCGTCCGGCACGTTGAATGCTCATCAGCGCATCGGCACCGGTCAGGTGAACGGTCATGCCACTTTCATTGCTGCTCAGCAAGGCTTTCTCGCCCCAGCGCGCGTCGGCGGCCTGGGAGCTGAGCGTAATCGTCATGGGTTGTGTTGTCATCGCGTGGCTCCGTTTGCGTTTGTTATCCCTGCGCACTGACCGGCGCAGGGCGAAAATTTAGCGGGAAGTGGCCGGCGTCAGCGCCCGTAAGCGCATTACCGCCTTATGTACCACCCCGATGGCATAATCGATCTCTTCCTGCGTGGTAAAGCGACCCAGCGAAAAGCGCAGCGAGCTGTAAGCCAGCTGCTGATCCACGCCCATGGCGCGCAGAACGTAGGAAGGTTCAAGGCTGGCAGAGGTACAGGCGGATCCCGACGACAGCGCCAGATCTTTCAGCGCCATGATCAGCGATTCGCCATCGACGTGGGCAAAACTGATATTGAGGATATTCGGCGCGCCCTGTTCGAGTGAACCGTTGAGCTGTACGTCGCTTAGCGTGCTGATGCCCTGCCACAGACGATGGCGCAGCGTAGCCAGGCGCGCACTCTCGTCCGCCATCTCTTCGCGCGCGATGCGATAGGCTTCGCCCATGCCGACAATCTGGTGCACCGGCAAGGTCCCCGAACGCATGCCGCGCTCGTGACCGCCGCCATGCATCTGCGCGTCGATCTGCAGTTTTGGTTTACGCCGCACCCACAGCGCGCCGATGCCTTTCGGCCCGTACAGCTTGTGCGCTGAGAACGACATCAAATCCACCGGCAGCGCGCTGACATCGAGCGGCAGTTTGCCCACGCTCTGCGTGGCGTCCACGTGGAACAGGATGTCGCGCGCGTGACACAGCGCACCCAGCGCGGCGATGTCCTGAATCACGCCGGTTTCATTATTGACGTGCATCAGCGACACCAGCACGGTGTCGTCGCGAAGTGCCGCTTCCAGCATCGCAGGCGTGACGATGCCGTCCGCGCCAGGCTGCAGAAAGGTGACCTCAAAGCCTTCGCGCGCCAGCTGAGCACAGCTGTCGAGCACCGCTTTATGTTCGGTCTGACTGGTGATGATGTGTTTACCGCGCGACTGATGCTGCTGCGCCGCGCCTTTGAGCGCCAGGTTATCGGCCTCGGTGGCACCGGAGGTAAACACGATTTCGCGTGGATCGGCGTTGATCAGTTCGGCAACCTGGTTGCGCGCCACGTCAACGGCCTCTTCAGCCTGCCAGCCAAAACGGTGGGAACGGGAAGCGGGGTTACCGAAGGTGCCATCCAAAGTGAGGAACTGCATCATTTTGCTGGCGACACGCGGATCCGCAGGCGTTGTCGCTGCGTAATCCAGGTAGATCGGTAATTTCATTGCGCTAAAACTCCGTATAAAAAATCATACGTCTTTATAGCACGATTCAGCCTCTCCTGGGTTAACAGCAGAGGCTGAACGGGAGAGGATCAGGCGCGCAGATTGACGTTGATGGTTTCCTGCACGCGATGCTGCTGGAAGCGACGGTTATCAACGCTGTTCTGGCGATCGGCCACGTCGAGGATCTCCTGGTTATTCACCAGTTCCGCCAGCGTGATGTTGTTGAGGAAATCGCTGATGCGCTCGCTCAGGTCGCGCCACAGAACGTGGGTCAGGCAGCGCTCGCCGCCCTGGCAACCCTCTTTACCCTGGCATTTGGTGGCGTCAACGGATTCGTCCACCGCGGTAATCACCGCGCCGACCGCAATCGCGCCGGCGTCTTTGCCTAACAGATAACCGCCGCCCGGACCCCGCACGCTGGCCACCAGACCGTGCTTACGCAGACGCGAGAATAACTGCTCCAGATAGGAGAGCGAAATGCCCTGACGCTCTGAAATATCGGCCAGCGGTACCGGGCCCTCGTGCGAGTGCAGGGCAACGTCCAGCATAGCGGTTACGGCATAACGTCCTTTGGATGTCAGTCTCATAGCATACAACCTCGTAAGCGTCCGCCAGCGAGTCGGCGGGTTATCTGAAGAATGGAGGCCAGTCTGACATTCCCGAGTATTTTGGTCAACTATTTAACCGAGTATTTCGCTCAACTATTTAACCTGGTGTTTTACTCAACTATTACCCTTGTCGTTTTTGGGTTTTTCAAACGACGACAGCATGCCGCGCAGAATGTTGAGTTCGTCGCGCTCCGGACGCGCACGGGTATAGAGGCGACGCAGTTTGCTCATCACCTGGCTCGGTGTGCCCTGGCGGATAAAGCCGCTGTTCAGCATCATCTGCTCGATGTGCTGATAGAAGCGCTCCAGATCGTCAACCAGCGGATACGGTGAGGCTTCATACTGCGGCTGCGGACTGGCTTTCTCCTGCGCGTCCAGCCACGCCATGCGCACTTCATAGGCGATAATCTGCACCGCCATCGCCAGGTTGAGCGAGCTGTACTCCGGGTTGGCCTGAATGGCGACATGATAGTGGCACTTCTGCAGCTCTTCGTTGGTCAGGCCCACGCGCTCGCGACCAAACACCAGCGCCACCGGCGCCTGCTGGCCCTCTTCCACGCTTTTGATGCCGCATTCACGCGAGTCAAGCATCGGCCACGGCAGAGAGCGCGAACGGGCGCTGGTGCCCACCACCAGGCTACAGCCGGCAATCGCCTCATCCAGCGTATCGACGATCTTCGCCTCACCGATCACATCGCTGGCACCGGCTGCCAGTGAAATAGCCTGCGAGTCCGGTTTCACCAGCGGATTGACCAGATACAGGTTGCTTAAGCCCATGGTTTTCATGGCGCGGGCAACGGAACCCATGTTGCCGGTGTGCGAGGTTTCTACCAGTACGATTCGGATATTTTGCAGCATAATAGATAGCGATAAGGAAATGATGGCGCGCATCCTAACATAAAAGCAGGACATTTGCTGAACACCCTGATATACTCCGCGCCGTTTTCACCCCGTTCTTTAACATCCAGTGAGAGATACCGATGCATCCGATGCTCAACATCGCCGTGCGCGCAGCGCGCAAGGCCGGAAATTTAATTGCCAAGAATTATGAAACCCCGGACGCCGTCGAGGCCAGCCAGAAAGGCAGCAACGACTTCGTTACCAATGTTGACCGTGACGCAGAACGTCTGATTGTCGAAGTGATTCGCAAATCCTACCCGCAACACACCATCATCACCGAAGAAAGCGGTGAGCTGGCGGGCGACGATCAGGATGTTCAATGGGTAATCGATCCACTGGATGGCACCACCAACTTCATCAAACGTCTGCCCCACTTTGCTGTTTCTATCGCCGTGCGCATCAAAGGTCGCACCGAAGTGGCGGTGGTTTACGATCCAATGCGTAACGAACTGTTTACCGCTGTACGCGGTCAGGGCGCGCAGCTTAACGGCTATCGCCTGCGCGGCAGCACGGCGCGTGACCTCGACGGCACCATTCTGGCTACCGGCTTCCCGTTCAAGCTGAAGCAGCACGCCACGCCGTTCATCAACATCGTGGCAAAACTGTTTACCCAGTGCGCTGATTTCCGCCGTACCGGCTCTGCTGCGCTGGATTTGGCCTATGTGGCCGCAGGTCGCGTTGACGGTTTCTTTGAGATTGGCCTGAAGCCATGGGATTTCGCTGCCGGTGAACTGCTGGTGCGTGAAGCGGGCGGTCTGGTGACCGATTTCACCGGTAACCACGGCTATATGCTGTCTGGCAACCTGGTGGCCGGTAACCCGCGTGTGGTGAAGGCGATGCTGGCCAGCATGCGCGAAGAACTGAGCGAAGCGCTGAAGCGCTAAGCAAAAAAAGGCGGCTAAATCAGCCGCCTTTTTTATTACTGACTTTGTTACCGACGCTCGTGGGTTAACACGGTGCGCGGCTGGGTACGCCGACCGACACCACCGAGGACCGCTGCCAGCACCGCCTCGATCAGCATCATGAAGAAGGCAAACCAGCTGGCTTTCGCCGTTGCCGCCGCGGCTTTCTCTGCGGCTTCACGCGCTTTCTGCTCCGCTTCCTGCTTCAGTTGCTGATATTTCTGCATCGCCTGTTGATAGCTCTGCTCAGTCTGATTAACGATCTGCTCCGCTTCCTGATCGCTTTTTCCGGTCCGCGCTTTAATAATGTTTTTCAGCGCATCACGGTCTGCAGCCTGCAGCGTATCGGCATGACGACTCAGTACACCACGGATCCAATTGGCAATATCATTGTCGGCATTCTGTGGATTCTGTGCCGTCTGTTTCGCCTGGTTTTGCGCATTATTCGCTTCGCTATTTACATCCTGCTGTAAATTTTCCGGCTGCAGTTCCGGTTTGCCGGTTTGACGCAGCGTGGTTTGCAATTCATTTTGCAAATCATCCAGGTTGATATTATTTTCCTGCAGCTTCTCTTTCGCCATATTGGTCACCGATGGCGCTACCGCAGAAATACCGTTCCCCAGGGCATTAAAACCGGAGCCTAAAATATTAAAGGCGCCGCCGATAATACCGCTGGCAAGTGAAATCGCCAGCCACAGCGTAATCAGGGTACTGACACCAAACATCAGCAGACCGTGCAGCGCACCTTCGCGCTGAGCCAGCCGTCCGGCAACGTAGCTACCGACCGCCAGCGCAATCAGCATGCTGGCCCCGGTCCAAATCAGCGCCCCTGTCCCCAGGTGTTCCAGCGGATTTTGTTCCTGCTGGGGATCGATGGTCGTGGCGCCGATCGCGGTTCCCAGCAGCCCCAGTAAAATATGAATGATTAATGCCGCAATCACCCCTGCAAATACGGCACTCCAGGAAATGCGTTTCAACGGTAAACCGCCGTGCGTTTCCACCACCGTTTCCGTGTTGCCATTATTAGTCCAGGTTTCAGGCATATTTATTTCCTCACAAACATTGACGATAAAGAGTAACGCATATAAGAGCACACCCTGTCCTTTTTGATATTATCTAGCGTAGACAGAGAAAACTCTTTTCACCAGATCGTCGGGCAAGAGAAATTAAACTCTGCGTCGCGGGCAAAAAAAAACGCAGCATATTCAGGGAACATGCTGCGCTTATTTTTTAAAGCGTATTAATTAAAAAGGACGCAGACCGCCACCGAAGCCGGGCGTAGCACTGTGCCATAAAATAAAGCCGGCCAGCAGCAACAGCAGGCTGCCAGCCAGCATCACGGCCGGCAACAACCACTGCGCAGTCCCTCTGTTGCTGACCCTGCCGAGGCGCACCGCCAGCACGCGCGAGCGCTGCACCAGCAAACCCAGCAGCGACACGGTGAGCGCGGTGCCCAGCGCCATGGTCAGCGCCGAGGCCACGCCCCAGCCATATACGCCAATCACTTTGGCAAACAACAGCATCATGATGGCACCAGAACAGGGCCGCAGCCCCATCGACAGCACCACCAGCGCCTGGGTTTTGCCGCTCACCGCACCGGCCAGCTGTTGCGCGCTCGGCAGGTGGGCATGACCGCAGCCGCAGTCAGCATGGTGCTGATGATGCGGCCGTACCGCGCGAATCTGTAGCCCGGTCGCCGGACGGAACGCGCGGCGTAACCCCTGCAGCGCGCGCCAGCCCACCCAGACGCCGAGCGCCATCACCAGCAAATAGCTACCTTTCTCCAGCCAGTAACTGGTGAGATGCAGCTGGCGCGACGAGGTTTGCAGCACTACCAGCATCAGCGTCACCAGAGCAATCGCCACCGTGCCCTGCAACAGCGCCGCCAGCAGCGTCAGCTTCATGCTGGTTTTCAGCTGCGCCGGATGGGTAGCGAGAAAGGTGCTGATCACCACTTTGCCGTGGCCCGGCCCCAGCGCATGCAGCACGCCGTAGGCAAGGCTGAACAGCATCAGCGTGACACCGGCCTGCTGCGGCTGCTGCGCCACCTGTTGCAGGAGCTGCGTCATCTCACGGTGCAGAACCTTCTGCCACAGTACGCTTTGCAGCAGAATCTGCGGCCAGTGCAGCCACAGCAGCGCGCCCGCGGTAATCAGCAGCGCAGCCAGCAGCCACAGCGGCCACCAGCGACGGGAAGCGCCAGGCAGTGAAATCAACGACATGTCAGGGTTACCGTCTGGGCAAACTGCTGGCCGAGATCCATATCCTCGGGCGGTGCGTCAGCTTTATCCAGCGACAGCGCGTACTGTTTTAGCGAGTCATCCGGTTTGGGCGTGTGTAAGTCAAACTGGCAATGGGCTTTCACGGTCTCATCCATGGTGATGGCTTGCGGATTGTCATAATACATATCAACAAAGTAACTGGGATCGAAGGTCTGGATGCGGTACTGCCTGGCGCTTAACGACTGCGGTTCACCGAACGGCACAATGAACTCCAGCACCGCTTTATTACCCTTGCGCGACAGCTGATACTCCTGCGGCAGGTTGAGAAATTTCACCCGATTTTTATCCTGCCACACTTCGGTAAAATAGTGCTGGCCCAGCACATTGGCCATTACCTGCGCCGCCAGCTTTTTCCACACCACCTCGCCGGGTTTGGCGTTGCCGGCATCGTACAGCAGATCGGCGGAGGTGATTTCATCCATGGTCCATACCATCTTCATCGCGCTGAGATGATCGTCCTTACCGAGCAGTTCGGTCTGCATATCAATAAAGCTGTGTGGATGCGCCCACACGGCGCCGCTGAACAACAGCGTAAAGCTAACGAGCGCAATTTTCATATGTTATAAAGTAACAAATTTTAAAGTCAGAAGGATACCGGGCCAGAAAAAACTGTGACCCGCCCTGAAGCTCTGAACAAAAGTCATGACAAAGGCCAGGGTCAGCGCGTGGAGTTGGCTATTCTTAGCTGAAAAATGACCTGCGGATAACACGATTGATGAGTTCAGCGCATTCTACTGCTCCCCTCTTCAGCCGCGCCCAGCGTCGTTGCCATCTGCTGTTGCTGCTGTTTCTGCCTGCTCCCGCGTTAACGCTTGAAAAGCTCTGCCAGTTGAATGGCGTGGACCCTGTTGTCGCCCGACAGGATATCGCGGATGTCGGAGATGAGATACAGCGCTTTCACCAGCTGGAATTACACCAGATGGTGGATGGCAGCTTTCGCATTCATGGCACGGAACTGGACCGGCGCCTGTGCCTGCTGCACTGGCTGCGCCGCGCGCTGCGCCTGTCGCAGGATTTCGTCTGCACCCATTTTGCGCCGGCACTGCGCCAGCGGCTGAAGGTGCTGAAAATCGAGAAAGCGCTGTGGGATGAAACCAATCTGCAGGCGCTGATACAGCACTGCAGCCTGCGGCTGGCGCGCGATTTCACGCCGCGCGACCGGCTGTTTCTGCAAATCTTCATGAAATATGCGCTGTGTCAGCGTCAGACGGCGCTGTTCAGCGAGCGCCAGCGCGCCTGGCTGGCGGCGAAGATTGAACGTAGCGCAGCGGATGACGTGATCCATCACTGGCAGAAACGTTGCCATCTGGCACCGGACGTCAGCGAAACCGATTTCTGGACGCTGCTGTTCAGCCTGATTCACGCGCCCGACGGCAGTCAGCTGGCGGACAGTCAGGCACACAAGCTGATGGCCGCGGTGGAAGCGCTGATTGCCCGCTTTGAGCAACTGGCGCAGACGCGCATCAAAAATCAGCAGCAGCTGAAGCTGCAGCTCTATACTCACCTGGCGCAGGCGCTGGATCGCAGCCACTTTGCCATCGGCATTGATAACAGCGTGGCGCTGGACGTGGCGCGTCTCTATCCGCGCCTGCTGCGCACCACGGCGCGCGCGCTGCAGCACTTCAGCAGCGATTTCGGCACGCAGTTTAGCGCGGAAGAAGTGAGCCTGGTGGCGGTGCAGTTTGGAGGCTGGCTGATGCAGGAGAGCGCGCTACAGGAGAAACAGGTGCTGTTACTGACCGGCGCTGACGCGGCGCTGGAACAGCTGCTGGAGCAGCAGCTGCGGGAAATGATGCTGCTGCCAATCAATATTACCTATCAGGATATGCTGCACTTTCAGCGTGAGGGCGCACCGCGCGATGTGGCGCTGGTGGTGACGCCCTACGCCACCGCCCTGCCGCTCTACTCGCCGCCGCTTATCCACGCTGAGCTGCCGCTGAGCGATCACCAGCAGCAGCGCATTCGTCAGCTGCTGGAGTCTTAAGCCGCGCGTGGCCGCAGGAATAGCGCCGGCAGCGCCACCAGCGCCATCACCCAGAACAGCTGGCCGTGCAGGTGAGTAAACAGCACGCCGCACACCATCGTCATCACCGCGATGCCGCCGCCCATTGCCAGCGCCGAATAGAGCGACTGCAGACGAATCACTTCTGCGCCTTTGCGCGCGGCAATAAAGCGCATCGCCGCCAGATGGCAGACGGTAAAGCTGCCGCAGTGCAGGATCTGCGCCACAATCAACAGCGGTAGCGTTGTGCTGGCACCCAGCAGCGTCCAGCGCACCAGCGCGCACACGCCGGATAGCAGCAGCAGATCGCGCGCGCTCCAGCGGCGAAACAGCCGGTTACTCAGGGCAAAAATCACGATTTCGGCCACCACGCCCAGCGACCACAGGTAGCCCACGACCGACGCGGAGTAGCCCGCTTCCTGCCACCAGATGGCGCTGAAGCTGTAATACGCGGCGTGTGCGCCCTGCATCAGCGTTACGCACAGCATGAAACGCCAGACGCTGTTCTCGCGCAGCAGGTCGCGCCACGCCGCCCAGCCACCGCTCGCGCCCTGGCGTAGCTCACCCTGCGGTCGGGTTTGTGGCGGCAGCAGCATGCCTGACAGCATCGCCAGCGCGCCTGCGCTCAGCAGTAGCAGAATCACCTGCGATGACCAGGCGCTGACCAGCATACCGGTAAGCGCCGAGCTGATAACAAACGCCAGCGAGCCCCACAGCCGTACCGGACCATAGGCCAGCCCGATTTGCTGTGTCCAGGTGGCCGCCAGCGCATCACTCAGCGGCACCAGCGGCGAGAAGAACAGGTTAAAACCAATCATCACCAGCAGCAGCCATAGCCACTGACTGCCCAGCCAGAAACCGAGCGCGAACAGACAGGTCGCCAGCGCCAGCAGGCGCAGCGCAACAATCAGCTGCGCTGGATTTTTCACCTGCGAAGCAATCAACAGGCTGCCGGCAAAGCGCGCCACCATGCCACAGCCGAGCAGCAGGCCAATTTTTTCCGCATCCAGCCCGTTGCCTTTCAGCCACACGCTCCAGAACGGCAGATAGATGCCATAGCAGAAAAAGTAGGTGAAGTAGCTCAGTCCCAGCCACCTGGCCGATCCGATGGTCATGTTTCCTCCTGTTGACGCTCCGCCGTGCGCGGAATGGCCGTTACTTTCTCAAAGCCGCCTGCGAAAGGGAATAAAAAAAGGATGGCTTGCGCCATCCTTCTTCACACTGCGGGTTTAGCGCTTATCAGGCATAAACCGGCAGACGGGCACAGATATCCAGCACTTTCTGTTTGGTGCGCTCGATAGTGGCTTCGTCGTTGATATTGTCGAGAACGTCAGCGATCCAGCCCGCCAGTTCGCGCACTTCCGCTTCTTTGAAACCGCGACGGGTCACTGCTGGCGTACCGATACGCACACCGGAGGTCACAAACGGGCTCTTCGGATCGTTAGGTACGCTGTTTTTGTTCACGGTGATGTTAGCGCGGCCCAGAGCGGCATCCGCCTCTTTACCGGTCAGACCTTTGCTCACCAGATCGATCAGGAACAGGTGGTTGTAAGTACCGCCTGAGACGATGTTGTAACCGCGCTCCAGCAGCACTTCCACCATCGCTTTGGCGTTCTTCGCGACCTGCTGCTGATAAGCCTTGAACTCCGGCTCCATGGCTTCTTTGAACGCCACGGCTTTGCCGGCGATAACGTGCATCAGCGGGCCGCCCTGACCACCCGGGAACACCGCGGAGTTCAGTTTCTTGTACAGCTCTTCGTCGCCGTTTTTCGCCAGGATCAGGCCACCGCGCGGGCCGGCCAGCGTTTTGTGCGTGGTCGAGGTCACGATGTGCGCGTGCGGTACCGGGTTCGGGTAGACATCAGCAGCGATCAGACCGGCAACGTGGGCCATATCAACAAACAGCCAGGCGCCGATGCTGTCGGCGATTTCACGCATTTTGGCCCAGTCGCACACGCCAGAGTAAGCAGAGAAGCCGCCCACGATCATTTTTGGCTTGTGGGTCTGCGCCAGTTCGGCCAGCTCTTCGTAATTGATTTTGCCGGTTTCATCGATGCCGTAAGGGATAACGTTGTACAGTTTACCGGACAGGTTGACCGGCGAACCGTGGGTCAGGTGACCACCGTGTGCCAGGTTCATGCCCAGAATGGTGTCGCCCGGCTGCAGCAGCGCGGTATACACCGCGAAGTTAGCCTGGGAGCCGGAGTGCGGCTGCACGTTAGC
This sequence comes from gamma proteobacterium symbiont of Axiagastus rosmarus, assembly GCF_059730925.1. Classification (NCBI taxonomy): domain Bacteria; kingdom Pseudomonadati; phylum Pseudomonadota; class Gammaproteobacteria; species gamma proteobacterium symbiont of Axiagastus rosmarus. Next base: position 1,155,101 of record NZ_AP035925.1, on the reverse strand, counting down.
GTAATCCGCGCCGAACAGCGCTTTGGCGCGATCGATCGCCAGCTGCTCAACGATATCCACATATTCACATCCGCCGTAGTAGCGTTTGCCCGGATAGCCTTCGGCATATTTGTTGGTGAGCTGTGAACCTTGCGCCTGCATAACGCGTGGGCTGGTGTAGTTTTCCGAAGCAATCAGTTCAATGTGCTCTTCCTGACGCACCTTCTCCTGCTCCATAGCCTGCCACAACTCGGCATCATAATCGGCAATGTTCATATCACGCTTTAACATCCGCATCTCCTGACTCAGCAACTTTTTAACGGCAGTTTAAGCCCCGGCTGGGGGCGAAGGCCAACAGTGTAAACGGTTTTGCCAGGGGACGGTAGCGCCAATCCCCTCTTTTTACGCAAACGATTGGCAAGGCGCTGGCACGGGATTTTTACGCTTTTTAGCCGGGGAAGAAAACCGGATATTTGTTCATCAGCAGCGGGAAAATTTTTCAGCTTTGCGCGCCCGCCAGCAGATTGGCACTCGTCACCCCAGACAAAACGGGGGATTTACAGTGCGCGGCAACAGGCATAACATGCATTTAAAATACATGTTTAAAATTACTCTGAGGATCAGCCCATGCTTGACGCACAAACCATCGCCACCGTGAAATCTACCCTGCCCGCGATTGCTCAACTCGGCCCGCAGCTGACCGGTCACTTTTATCAGCGGATGCTGACGCAGCATCCCGAGCTGAAGAACGTGTTTAACATGAACAACCAGCGCAGCGGCAATCAGCGTGAAGCGCTGTTTAACGCGATCTGCGCGTACGGCAGCAACCTGGAAAATCTTGAGGCGCTGCTGCCGGCGGTGGAGAAAATTGCGCAGAAGCATGCCAGCCTGAATATTCAGCCGGCGCAGTACGCGATTGTCGGGGAAAACCTGCTGGCGACGATTAAAGAGCTGCTCAATCCAGGCGATGAAGTACTGGCGGCGTGGGGCAAAGCCTATGGCGTGCTGGCTGAGGTGTTTATCCAGCGTGAAGCAGCGATTTACCGTGCGTCGGAAGAAAAGGTCGGCGGCTGGCGCGGCGCGCGCGATTTTCGTATCCGTGCGATTACCGCGCAGAGCTCGGTGATCAAAAGCATTGAGCTGGTGCCGAATGATGGAGAGCCGGTGGCGGACTTCCTGCCCGGCCAGTATCTGACCCTCAGTCTGCGCCCGGCGGACAGCGACTACATTCAGCACCGCCAGTATTCGCTGACGCATCTGCCGGATGGCAAAGCCTATCGCATTGCAGTGAAGCACGAAGCGCAGGGCAGCGTCTCCGGCTGGCTGCATCAGCATGCGAAGGTCGGCGATATCGTGCAGTGCGCCGCGCCGGCCGGGGATTTCTTCCTGCAGGCAGCAGCGCAGACGCCGGTGACGCTGATCTCAGCAGGCGTCGGGCAAACGCCGCTGTTAGCCATGCTGGCCAGCCTGGCGGAGCAGCAGCATTCGGCCGCGGTATGCTGGCTGCACGCCGCCGAAAACGGCGCGCAGCACGCGTTTGCTGATGAGGTCGCGGCGCTGGGCGCGCAACTGCCGCGCTTTAGCCGCCACGTCTGGTATCGCCAGCCGCAAGCTGACGACGCGGGACGTTACGACGCGCAGGGTCTGATGGATTTAGCCACCGTCTCAACCGCACTGACCCAGCCCGAGGGTCAGTTCTGGATTTGCGGCCCGCTGGCTTTCATGCAGTTTGTTGCGCGCCAGCTGACCGACGCCGGCATCAGCGCCGACCGTATCCACTACGAAGTGTTCGGTCCGCACAAAGTGCTGTAAATGAAAAAGCCTGCACGCGGCAGGCTTTGTGTCTGGTGAGGAGCGAAGGGCTCAGATGGCCTCTTCGTCTTCCTCGCCGGTACGAATACGCACGACGCGCGCCACGTCAAAGACAAAGATTTTGCCGTCGCCGATTTTACCGGTCTGCGCGGTTTTCATGATGGTTTCTACGCAGGTATCGACGATATCATCGCCCACCACCATCTCGATTTTCACTTTTGGCAGAAAATCGACCATGTATTCGGCACCGCGATACAGCTCGGTGTGGCCTTTCTGACGTCCGAAGCCTTTCACTTCGCTGACCGTCATCCCGGTGATGCCCACTTCCGCTAAGGCTTCACGCACATCATCGAGTTTGAATGGTTTGATAATTGCATCGATCTTTTTCATCACAGATCCTTTTTTCGCTCCCTCCATGATGGACGGGTAACAATGAGTATAAGTGTTCCTGACGCTGCCGCAGCAAGCTACTCTTTAAATTCGCTGGCGTCCAGTTCGTGGCGCGACAGCAGCTTATAAAACTCGGTACGGTTGCGTCCAGCCAGACGCGCCGCATGCGTCACATTACCTTTGGTCATCTGCAGCAGTTTGCGCAGATAGTTAAGCTCAAACTGGTTGCGTGCTTCGACAAAGGTCGGTAGCGCCGTGTTCTCGCCAGCCAGCGCCTGCTCTACCAGCGCGTCACCAATTACCGGCGACGTAGTAAGCGCCACGCACTGCTCAATCACGTTAACCAGCTGGCGCACATTTCCCGGCCAGCTGGCACTCACCAGCCGTTTCATCGCATCGACCGAGAAGCTGCGCACAAACGGTTTGTGGCGATCGGCCGACTGGCGCAGCAGATGGTTGGCCAGCAGCGGGATGTCTTCGGCGCGTTCGTGCAGTGCCGGGATCCTGAGATTCACCACGTTGAGACGATAGTAGAGATCTTCGCGGAAGCTTTTCTTCTCCATCGCCTTCGGCAGATCGCGGTGCGTGGCAGAGATGATGCGCACGTTGATGTCGAGATCGCGGTTGCTGCCCAGCGGGCGCACTTTGCGCTCCTGCAGCACGCGGAGAAGCTTCACCTGCAACGCCTGCGGCATGTCGCCAATCTCATCGAGAAACAGCGTGCCGCCTTCCGCCGCCTGAAACAGCCCTTCGCGCGCACTTACGGCACCGGTGAAGGCGCCTTTAGCGTGGCCAAACAGCTCCGACTCCAGCAGCTGTTCCGGCAGCGCGCCGCAGTTGATGGCAATGAAAGGTTTGCCGGCGCGCGGACTGGCAGCATGAATCGCCTGCGCCAGTACCTCTTTGCCGGTACCGCTCTGGCCGTTAATTAATATACTGACGTCAGATTGCGCCACCATATGCGCCTGCTCCAGCAACCGCAGCATCAGCGGATTACGCGTGACTATCGCTTCGCGCCAGCCGTCATCGCTGACCGGCGCGCGCTGCGCCAGTGCTTCGTCAATCGCTTTGTATAGCGCATCGCGATCGACCGGTTTGGTCAGAAAGCTAAACACGCCCTGCTGCGTGGCGGCTACCGCGTCCGGAATCGAGCCGTGCGCGGTCAGGATGATGACCGGCAGTCCGGTATGGCGCTTCTGGATTTCAGCAAACAGCGCCAGGCCATCCATTTCATCCATGCGCAGATCGCTGATCACCAAATCGACTTTCTCTTTCTGCAGATGACGCAGGGCTTCCGGCCCGCTGGCCGCGGTCGCTACCTGATAGCCTTCACTGCTGAGACGCATACCGAGCAGCTTGAGTAAGCCCGGATCGTCATCCACCAGCAGTAAGCGTGCGGCCTGTTTCATGGTTACTGCTCCTCGCTTTGGGCATCGCTGGCACCGTGTGTGCTGTCGCCGCTGTCCGGCGCTTTGCGCGATGACAGCTGACGCTCGATGTCAGTCAGTCGCTGCAGTTTACGCTGGGTATCGTCCAGCGTTTGCCGCAGTTGCGTTTGCTGCTGACGCAGGCGATCCAGTTCGGCGTCATTGCTTTGCTGCAGCGCGGCGTAGCGGCCGCGCGCCTCGCTCAGCTCCAGCTGCGCGGCCTGGCTACTGCGCCACAGCTGCAGCAGCGGACGCACCGCCGCCGGATAATCCGCGCTGTAGCTGTCGAGCGTATCAACGTACTGACGGCGCTCCACCGGCGTCACGTTGCCGTTCGCCAGCAGGATGCCCTGCTTAAAGGCGCGCGCCCAGTTCTGTACCGGCCAGCGCCGCGCTTCCGCCCGCGCTTCGGCCGCCGACAGCCGCTCACCGCAGTCGATAGCGCGCTGCCAGTAAAGTGGATTGCTCATGGCCGCCGGTGCTTCAATCTGCCAGACATTCTGGCAATCGGTGGCCAGATAATCCGCCAGGCGCACGTCCGGCTCCGGCAGGTTCACCGCACCGCGCGGCGTACTGCTCTGGGGTGGCGCCTGACAGGCGCTCAGGCCGATGGCGATCAGTGCGCCGACGAGAAATCGGCTGGATGTGAGTTTCATTAATCAGGCATTCCCGGCGCTGGTAGTCAAAATGATACGAAAACAGACGTCCGCGTCCGTGCGCGTGACCAACTGCAAATCACCCTGCATCCTGCGCAGGCAATCTTTGGCGATGCTTAATCCCAGCCCGCTGCCTTTCACCGGCCCTTTGCGCTGCTGGCTCCCCTGATAAAAGGGCTCAAAGATCATCGCCTGCTCTTCAGCCGGAATCGGCGTGCCGGTGTTGGCCACCTCAATCCACACCTGGTTGCCCTTCTGCTGGCTCTGCAGCCAGATGTTACCGGATTCGCTACCGTAGTTCACGGCGTTCGAGTAGAGGTTATCAATCACCCGCTGCAACAGCGTCGGTTCCGCCAGACAATAGCGGGCCTGCAGATCGATATGCGTATGCATCTGGCGCGCGCTGGCGGGCAGTGAGTGCACCCTGACGACGCTATCAATGATAGCGTCGATAGCCACCGGTTCCAGCCGCATTGGACTCTCCGCCAGCCGGCGATTGTAGTCGAGCAGCTGTTCAATCAGCCGCTGCAGATGACGGCTGCTGGTGTCGAGAATGGCGACAACTTCCTGCTGCTCCGCATTGAGCGGGCCGGCAACCTGGTCGGCCAGCAGTTCGGTGCCTTCGCGCAGGCTGGCCAGCGGCGTTTTGAGTTCGTGCGACAGGTGGCGCAGAAACTCATGCCGCTGTGCCTCCAGCCAGCTAAGACGTTCGCTGAGCCAGACAATGCGCTGTCCCAGCGAGCGAATTTCGCGTGGCCCGCGAAAACTGACGCTATTGCCCAGCGTTTTGCCCTCACCCAGCCGGTTGATCATGCGTTCGACGCGCTTAACCGGGCCGATAATCATGCCGGTGAACAGCAGCACCAGCACCAGACTGATTAAAAACAGTATCAGCGCCTGCCAGCCAAAAAACTGGCCGCGATCGGCAATTTCGCGCTGCAGTTGCAGGCCGCGTGAAAACACCACTTCACGCGTGGCCTGCACCATGCGGGTGTTGGCGGCGGAGAATGCCTCCAGCGCGCTCGCCGCCGGTGCCAGCAGATTGCCGTTATCACACTGCAGCTTTTCCAGCTGCGGCAGCGCGCTCTGCAATATTTTGAACGTTGGCAAATCGGGCAGGCTGGCGGCATGGCTGCTGAGCATCTGGCCATAGCGACTCCACTGCGTTTGATACAGGCGTGCCAGACTGGCATCGCCCAGCACGCAATACTGGCGATAGCTACGCTCCAGCTCCAGCGCCGTGCGCGCCATCGCCTCGCTGCGACGCACGTCGGTGAAGGTGTTGCGGTTGGTGTCCGCCGCCTGATTACTCAATGCTGAAAGGCTTTCCCACGCCTGCCATGCCAGCACCAGCAGCGGCAGCAGCACCAGCAGAAAGGCCATTAGAACCAGTTGCCGCAGGGATCGGGGAAACAGACGCCATCTCTTCACAACCGCGCTTCCTTTGAGGTGAGTTGCAGGCATGCTAGCGAAGTCCGGCAAGGTTAGAAAGGCTGAAAACGAAAACGGCAGGCCTTTTGGCCTGCCGTGAGAGCGACGCCGCAGCATCGCCTGCAAAATAGGTGGAGCCTAACTCAACGTTGCGTCCGGTGCTTGATAACGTTGCAAAGCAAGCGATTATCGGTTGGGTGGACGGCAGGCTCCGTTTGGTGCGTCATTCGATATTTTATGAGCTCAACCGCAGTGCGGGGCAATCATAGACAGGAGAATGAGCAACATAATGAGTATAGCAACTATCGTGCCAGAAAATAAATAGCCTTGTTAATCAGCATACTGCCAGCTCAGAGAGGGAATTAACGACGCTTTCGGACCGGCTGGTCTGGAAAAAGTGTCGCCGATTAGCAACGGCTTTAACGCGCTAACTTCGCGCCCATAAAAAACAACGATTTAAATGTCACCTTTTAGCGACAGTTCAGTTATGGGATTGTCGTCATTTTCCGACATGCCACAGATGTCAGCGAATCACAGCGGATCGAGAGCAGTGCCCACGCGACAAAAAATAAAAAAGGCCGCGTTGAGCGGCCTTTGCACGGTGCCCGTGAATGGGCACCGGTAAGAGACAGGATTCAGGTTTAACCCAGCTGCTTGCGCGCGTTGCGGAAAATCCGCATCCACGGGCTGTCTTCGCCCCACTCCGCCGGGTGCCACGAATTGCTGACGGTCCGGAACACGCGCTCCGGATGCGGCATCATGATAGTGACGCGACCGCTTTCGTTGGTCACGGCGGTGATACCGTTTGGTGAGCCGTTCGGGTTCGCCGGATAGGTCTCGGTGACTTTACCGAAGTTATCGACGAAGCGCAGCGCCACCAGCCCTTTCGCTTCCAGCTCAGCCAGATGCGCACCGTCACGCACTTCAACAAAACCTTCACCGTGCGAGACGGCAATCGGCATGCGAGAACCGACCATGCCGTCCAGCAGCAGTGACGGGCTGGCGGCCACTTCCACCAGGCTGAAGCGTGCTTCAAAGCGCTCGGACTGGTTACGCACAAAGCGTGGCCACAGCTCGCTGCCCGGAATCAGTTCACGCAGATTCGACATCATCTGGCAGCCGTTACACACGCCCAGCGCCAGCGTCTGCGGACGATGGAAGAAGTTTTCAAACTCGTCACGCACGCGGCTGTTAAACAGAATTGATTTCGCCCAGCCTTCGCCCGCACCCAGCACGTCGCCGTAGGAGAAGCCGCCACAGGCGACCAGTGCGTGGAATTCCTCCAGACCACGACGGCCCGCCAGCAGATCGCTCATGTGCACGTCAACCGCGGTGAAACCTGCGCGGTGGAAGGCAGCGGCCATCTCAACGTGCGAGTTTACGCCCTGCTCGCGCAGCACGGCAACGCGCGGACGCGCGCCAGTGGCGATCATCGGTGCCGCCACATCCTCTTCCGGACGGAAGGTCAGCTGCACGTTCAGGCCAGGATCGTTATCGTCTTTCTTCGCTTCATGTTCCTGATCGGCACAGGCCGGGTTATCGCGCAGGCGCTGCATCTGCCAGGTGGTTTCAGCCCACCAGGTACGCAGGGTGGTACGGCTTTCGCTGTACACCGCGCTGTCGCCGGAGCGGATAACAAAACGGTCGCCCGGCAGCGCTTTACCGATGACGTGAACATTGCTGCTCAGACCGTGATCGGCAAACACTTTTTCCACGGCCGCGTGGTCGGCAGCGTTAATCTGCAGTACTGCGCCCAGCTCTTCCGTAAACAGTGCTGCCAGCGCATCGCTGCCCAGCGCGGCGATATCCGCCTCAATACCGCAGTGGCCGGTGAAGGCCATCTCAGCCAGCGTGACCAGCAGACCGCCATCCGAGCGGTCGTGGTAAGCCAGCAGTTTCTGCTCGCTGACCAGCGTCTGAATTGCATTGAAGAAGCCAGCCAGCTGCGCGGCATCGCGCACGTCGGCCGGCTTGTCGCCCAGCTGGCGATACACCTGCGACAGCGCCGTAGCGCCGAGGGTGTTAGCACCGTTGCCGAGATCCACTAGCAGCAGCAGGTTGTCGCCTTTCGGCTGCAGCTGTGGCGTCACGGTGCGACGCACATCTTCAACGCGTGCAAAAGCCGTAATGACCAGCGACAGCGGCGAGGTCATTTCGCGCTGTTCAGTGCCCTGCTGCCAGCGGGTTTTCATCGACATGGAGTCTTTACCCACCGGAATGGTGATCCCCAGCGCCGGGCACAGCTCTTCGCCCACCGCTTTCACCGCAGCGTACAGGCCTGCGTCTTCGCCCGGGTGACCGGCTGCAGCCATCCAGTTTGCCGACAGCTTCACGCGCTTCAGCGGACCGATCGCGGTCGCGGCCAGGTTGGTCAGCGCTTCGCCCACCGCCAGGCGGCCGGACGCAGCGAAATCAAGCAGCGCTACCGGCGCACGTTCGCCCATGGCAAACGCTTCACCGTGGTAGCTGTCAAGGCTGGCAGTGGTCACGGCGCAGTTCGCCACCGGGATCTGCCACGGCCCGACCATCTGATCGCGCGCCACCATGCCGGTTACGCTGCGGTCACCGATGGTCACCAGGAAGGTTTTCTCCGCCACGGTTGGCAGGTGCAGCACACGGTTTACCGCATCGGCAATGGTAATGCCGTCCCGCACCAGCGCGTCACCTTTAGCCTGCTGGCTGGCCACGTCGCGCGTCATTTTTGGCGTTTTACCCAGCAGCACGTCGAGCGGCATGTCGATCGGTTTGTTATCGAAGTGGCTGTCGGCAAGGTTCAGGTGCTGCTCTTCGGTCGCTTCACCAATCACCGCGTACGGCGCACGTTCGCGCTGGCACAGCTCATCGAACAGCGCCAGTTTGTCCGGCGCAACCGCCAGCACATAACGCTCCTGCGACTCGTTACACCACACTTCCAGCGGGCTCATGCCTGGTTCATCGCTGAGGATGTCGCGCAGGTTGAAGTTGCCACCGCGGCCACCGTCGCTCACCAGCTCCGGCATGGCGTTAGACAGGCCACCGGCACCGACGTCGTGAATAAACAGAATCGGGTTGGCTTCGCCCAGCTGCCAGCAGCGGTCAATCACTTCCTGACAGCGACGCTCCATCTCCGGGTTGTCACGCTGCACCGAGGCGAAGTCGAGATCGGCATCCGACTGGCCGGACGCCATAGAAGACGCCGCACCGCCGCCAAGGCCGATATTCATTGCCGGACCGCCCAGCACGATCAGCTTCGCGCCAACCACGATCTCACCCTTCTGCACGTGATCGGCGCGGATGTTACCAATGCCGCCGGCCAGCATGATCGGCTTGTGATAGCCGCGCAGCTCAACGCCGTTATGGCTGTTGACCTGCTCTTCATAAGTACGGAAATAGCCGTTCAGCGCCGGGCGACCAAATTCGTTGTTAAACGCGGCGCCGCCTAACGGGCCTTCGGTCATGATATCCAGCGCGGTAACAATGCGATCCGGCTTGCCGAAATCCTCTTCCCACGGCTGTTCAAAGCCGGGAATACGCAGGTTGGAAACCGAGAAGCCGACCAGACCCGCTTTCGGCTTCGCGCCGCGTCCGGTGGCGCCTTCGTCACGGATTTCCCCGCCGGAACCGGTGGCGGCACCTGGCCATGGCGAAATGGCCGTCGGGTGGTTGTGGGTTTCCACCTTCATCAGGATATGCGCGGCTTCCTGATGGAACTCGTATTCGCCCTGCTGCGCATCCGCGTAGAAACGCCCGACCTCGGAGCCTTCCATCACTGCGGCATTGTCTTTATACGCCGACAGGACGTGTTCCGGATGCTGCTCAAAGGTGTTTTTAATCATTTTAAACAGCGATTTCGGCTGTTTTTCGCCGTCGATAATCCAGTCGGCGTTAAAAATCTTGTGACGACAGTGCTCGGAGTTCGCCTGGGCGAACATATAGAGCTCGATGTCGTTCGGATTGCGGCCCAGTCTGGTGAAGGCATCAAGCAGGTAATCAATTTCGTCATCGGCCAGCGCCAGGCCGAGCGTGCGGTTAGCCTGTTCCAGCGCCTCGCGCCCACCGCCCAGCACGTCTACGCTTTTCAGCGGCTGCGGCTCATGATGCGCGAACAGCTGTTCTGCCGCGCTGAGCTCCGTGAACACGGTTTCCATCATGCGATCGTGCAGCAGGCTGGCCAGCTGCTGCCACTGCGCGTCAGTCAGCTGCGGTGCCTGTACATAGAAGGCCAGACCGCGCTCCAGGCGCAATACCTGTGGCAGGTCGCAGTTGTGGGCGATATCGGTGGCTTTCGATGACCAGGGAGAAATGGTGCCGGGACGCGGCGTCACCAGCAACAGACGCCCTTGTGGCGCATGTTCGGCGAGAGAAGGACCGTATTTCAGCAGACGCTGCAGGCGGGCTTGCTGTTCCGCGCTGAGCGGTGCGCTGACATCGGCGAAATGGACGTACTCGGCGTAAATATCACTCACCGGCAGATGAGCGTCCTGAAAGCGGGTCAGCAGTTTGTTTACACGAAATGCCGACAGAGCGGGCGAACCACGCAGAATTTCCATCATTAAAGATCTCTCGTCTTCGAAGCGCCGGGCGACGCTTCATGGGGCGCAACAGGGAAAACGGGCGGTATTATAGAGAAATGGCACGGGTTACGAAACCGTTTGCGCAGAAAAACTGAGCCTCAGGATTTGCCTGAATTTTGCGCAAATCTTGCTATATAAGTTGCCCTGTTGCGCTTTGTTGCGCAAAATGCCCCTCGCTCTGGGAGTGCAAAACAACATAAATACTGCCTTTAAAAGACAGAGGCCTGTGAGCCATTACGAGACAACTATTTGAAACGCCTGAAATTAAATTATCTGTTTATCGGTCTGATCACCGTGCTGCTTGCGCTGGCGCTGTGGCCGTCCATCCCCTGGTACGGGGGCGGAAAAGACGCGTTATCACAGATCAAATCGCGGGGAGTGTTGCGCATCAGTACCGTCAACTCGCCGCTGACTTACTACACCATCAATAATGCACCAGCCGGTATGGACTACGAGCTGGCGAAGCGTTTCGCCGATTATCTTGGCGTGAAGCTGGAAGTCACGGTGCGGCCCAACCTCGGCGACCTGTTTGACGATCTCGACGACGGCAAAGCCGACCTGCTGGCTGCCGGGCTGATCTACAACAGCGAGCGCCTTAGCCGTTATCAGAGTGGCCCGAGCTACTATTCGGTGTCACAGCAGCTGGTGTATCGCATCGACAAGCCGCGGCCCAAAAACCTTGGTGATCTGAAAGGCCGGCTGATTGTGCAGTCCGGTTCGGCCTATCTGTCAACGTTACGTTCCGCCAAAGCGGACAGCTATCCCGATCTCGACTGGGCCATTTCCACCGATATGGGCCAGAAAGCGCTGCTGGAAGCGGTTGCCGACGGCAAGCTCGACTATACCGTGGGAGATTCGGTGACCATCGGCCTGCTGCAGCGTATCCATCCACAGCTGGCGGTGGCGTTTGATATTACCGATGAAGAGCCGGTGACCTGGTATCTGCCGCGTAACGATGACGATAGCCTGAACGCCGCCATGCTCGACTTCTACAGTCAGATGGGGGAAGAAGGCACCATGGCGCGGCTGGAAGAGAAGTATCTCGGCCACGTCGGCACCTTTGATTATGTCGATACCCGCACCTTCCTGCGGGCGATTGATAACACGCTGCCGGATATCAAGCCGCTGTTTGAGAAGTACGCGTCCAGTATCGACTGGCGCCTGCTGGCGGCGATTTCCTATCAGGAGTCGCACTGGAATCCGCAGGCGACCTCGCCCACCGGCGTGCGCGGCATGATGATGCTGACGCGCAATACCGCTGACAGCCTCGACGTGAACGATCGTCTCGATCCGGAACAGAGCATTCGCGGCGGCAGCGAATACCTGCGGCGCATGATGGAAAAAGTGCCGGAGACCATCCCGGAAGATGAACGCATCTGGTTTGCGCTGGCGGCCTATAACATGGGCTACGCACATATGCTGGATGCACGCCGGCTGACGCTTAAACAGGGCGGCAATCCGGACAGCTGGGCCGACGTTAAGCTGCGCCTGCCGATGCTGAGCCAGAAGCGCTATTACGCGCAGACCACTTACGGCTATGCGCGCGGCCACGAAGCTTATAACTACGTTGAGAATATCCGTAAGTATCAGATCAGCCTGGTAGGCTATCTACAGGAGCAGGAGAAACGGCTGGCGCAGCAGTCGGCGCTGGAAGCGGAACTCGGTGCCGGTTATCCGGCCGTCGAACCGAAGATTGCGATGAACTAATCGGCGCGCAGCGCCTGCCGCTGCGCGCGCTTCTGTTCGCGCCGCATGCGGAAAAAGTCGCTCAGCAGCGTGGCGCACTCCTCGGCCAGCACGCCATGCGCAATCTCGATCTGATGATTCATGCCCGGATGGCCGATCACATCCAGCAGCGAACCGGCGGCACCGGTTTTCTCATCCTTTGCGCCATAGACCAGACGGGTAATCCGGCTGTGCACCATGGCACCTGCGCACATCACGCACGGCTCCAGCGTTACGTATAAGGTGGTGTCGAGCAGCCGGTAATTATCAATCACTTTTCCGCCCTGACGCAGCGCCATAATCTCGGCATGCGCGGTGGGATCGCACTGGCTAATCGGCCGGTTCCAGCCCTCGCCAATCACTCGGTCACCCTGCACCAATACCGCACCGACCGGCACTTCGCCCTGCTCCCACGCACGCCGCGCCAGTTCAAGCGCGTGGCGCATCCAGTATTCATCAGTTTGTGGGTTCAACGGGCAACTCCTGCGGATTAACAAGGCGGCGCATTATAGACGGAATCCAGCTGCGATTCACTCCAGCTGTTGCAGTTCACCGCGCGGCGTCACGCGCCATCGATGCTGGCAGAAAAACAGCAGCGGGTTATCCTGCTTACTGTCGCTGTAGCCGCTGTAAAGCTGCAGCGGCGTACCGATTTTTTCCTCGAGCTGCGCCACTTTTTCATGGCCGAGACAGCGCATGGCTAATACCCGGCCGCCACGGCCCGGTTTCATCTGGCTGGCGATCAGCTTCACGCGCGGCAGAAACGCGGAATCAAAATAGACCTGCTCCACCAGCGACTGCGGCGAGCCGGTAATCAGCCAGACATCGGCGTCTTCACTGCTGAGGTAGTCAGTCAGCCGCTGCTGCACCACCGGAAACGCGGTGACGCGCTCGCGAAACCAGCGGGCAAATTCGGCCTCACGCTGGCGCAGCGTGGCCTCACGATGGCCAAAGGTGATAGCCCACAGCAGCAGGCTCATCGGCCAGCGCGCGGCGCGGCCCTTTATCAGCATACCCATACCGATGACCGGTAGCAGCGGCACCACCAGCACCAGATTGAGCGGCTGGCGGCGCAGCAGATAACGCATAAACGTGCCAAACATGTCCTGCTGATGCAGCGTGCCGTCCAGGTCAAAAAATACCACGCGGCGATGCGAACCCTTTGTCAAACCCGACTCCTTTTTCTAAACGCGGCGATACCTGCTCTACAGTGTAGCCAGCATCGCGCGCCGGGGCGAAAGCTGTCATTTTTAATTCCAGTGGCTACAATGCCATTTGAATAGTTTATTCTCTGCGTCGGCGCAATGTCATCTGACATTCCTGGCCAGACATTTCCTTCCGCGAGCGGCTAAGCTGTGTGCGGGACTATGGATTAAGGATCGGACATGAGTTCATTGCTGCGAATTCGCCAGCTCTACCCACGCCTGGCGCTGAACGAGCGTCGGCTGGCGGATTTTTTGCTGTCGCAGCCTGATCGGGCACGGCATCTGAGTTCACAAAAACTGGCGGAAGAGTCAGGCGTCAGCCAGTCGAGCGTGGTGAAGTTCGCCCAGAAACTGGGTTACAAAGGCTTTCCGGCGCTGAAGCTGGCGCTGAGTGAGTCGCTGGCCGACCGCGATGCCATCACCGTGCACAACCACATTCTGAGTGACGATCCGCTTAAAGTTGTCGGCGAAAAGCTGCTGACGGAAAAAATTTCGGCGATTCGCGCCACGCTGGATATCAACAGCGAAGAGAAACTCACGGAAACGCTGCAGCTGCTGAAAAACGCCAACCGCATTCTGCTGGTCGGCATTGGCGCTTCCGGGCTGGTGGCGAAAGATTTTTCGTGGAAGCTGATGAAGATTGGCATCAACGCCGTCGCCGAGCAGGACATGCACGCGCTGCTGGCCAGCGTTCAGGCGATGGCACCCGGCGATGTGCTGCTGGCAATCTCCTACACCGGCGAACGTCGCGAGATCAACCTCGCGGCACAGGAAGCCGCAGCCATTGGCGCCGATGTGCTGGCGTTCACCGGCTTTACCCCGAATTCGCTGCAGCAGTGCGCGACGGTCTGCCTGTACACCGTCGCCGAGGAGCAGAGCACGCGCAGCGCGGCCATCTCCTCCACCAGCGCCCAGCTGGCGCTGACCGATCTGCTGTTTATGGCGCTGGTGCAGAACGATCCGGAACGCGCCTCCAGCCATATTCGTCACAGCGAGGAGCTGGTGAAAAAGCTGGTCTGATTGCCCCATGATCAGGGTATTCCCCACCCTGCCTTAGCCCGAAATTGATCATCGGGCGGGGCAATGCTTTTGTTGCCTGTCGCTATCCTTGTTTTGGCCCGATTAAACGCATTTTCAGCATCGGGCTTGCAGGATAATTTCCGATGTATATGATCAGGGCAAATTTACTCATCTCTCTCGTCATGCTGAAACTTATTTCCCGTTATGCAGGAATTGGCGTTATCAACACCGCGATTCACTGGACGGTGTTTGCGCTTATTCTCAAGCTGTTCGAGTCAGGCCAGGCTATGGCAAACTTTGGAGCATTCTGCGTTGCGGTGACGTTTTCCTTTTTTGCTAATGCCCGCTGGACCTTCTCTTCTGCAGCCACGCCCTTGCGTTACCTGCTTTATGTCAGCTTTATGGGAGGCATGGCGGCGCTGGTTGGCTGGATGGCCGACGCCTGCACGCTTTCCCCGGTGGTTACCCTGATACTCTTTTCCTTTATTAGCCTGGGTTGCGGCTTCATCTACTCAAATTACATCGTTTTCAGGGAAGTAAAATGAAATTGTCTCTCGTCGTGCCCGTCTTCAATGAAGAGGAGACCATTCCACTCTTTTATCAGGCGGTTCGTCATGAATTAGCCGGCTATCAGGTGGAAATTGTTTTTATCAATGACGGCAGTAGCGATGGCAGCGAAAACATCATCAATGCCCTGGCCATCTCGGATCCGCTGGTCATTGCGCTGTCATTCACCCGCAATTTCGGCAAAGAACCCGCGTTGTTTGCCGGACTGGAGCATGCCACCGGTGACGCGGTTATTCCGATTGATGTTGATCTGCAGGATCCCATCGCCGTTATCCATCAACTGGTTGAACGCTGGCAAGCGGGTGCCGATTTGGTTCTGGCTAAACGGAAAGATCGCAGCGCCGATGGGCATGTCAAACGTAAAACAGCCGAGTGGTTTTATCACTTTCACAACCAAATCAGCTCGCCGAAAATAGAGGAAAACGTTGGCGATTTTCGTCTGCTGTCGCGCGAGACGGTAGAACATATAAAAAGCCTGCCGGAAAGAAATCTGTTCATGAAGGGCATTTTATCCTGGGTGGGCGGTAAAACAGCGATTGTGGAATATGATCGGGCTGAACGCGTCACAGGGGTGTCGAAATTTAATGGCTGGAAATTGTGGAATCTGGCATTAGAAGGATTAACCAGTTTTTCCACCTTCCCCTTGCGCATCTGGAGTTACATCGGCGGTAGCGTCGCGTTACTCTCCTTTCTTTATGGATTCTGGATGATCATCGATAAACTGCTCTGGGGCAATCCGGTGGCGGGTTACCCTTCGTTGCTGGTTTCCATTCTGTTTTTGGGTGGAGTGCAACTTATCGGCATTGGTGTTCTGGGCGAATATATTGGCCGAATCTACATTGAGTCCAAACAAAGACCACGCTACGTGATTAAGAGCAGGAAATGAAAAAAACAGTTTTTGAGCGTCATCCCTCCGCCATGTATCTGATACTGGCCATCGCTTTACTCATCGGTTATAGCCCGGTTTATTTATCAACATACGGATTTTCCGACGACTGGTTCTATTTATACGCATCCACTACCGATGCATTCAGTATTTTCAAATGGGATATCTTATCGGGCCGACCTTTTTATGGTGCTATCCGCTACTTCTTCGCTTTCCTGATCGATGACGTGCAGGATTTGACGTATCTCAGGGTGCTTTCTTTATTCAGTCTGATTTTACTGGGCGGGTACATCATCCGTTTCCTTGAGCGTCGCAGCATTTTTGCCAGCGCGGTCCAGCGTCTGACGTTTGCCACGTTGATTTGTTTGCTGCCCTCATTTCAGGTTTTTGTCGGCTGGACAGTCTGCTTTCCTTATGTCCTGTCCGTGCTGCTGGCGGGCATCAGTTATTCAACACTGGCGGAAAACAAAGGCCTGGGCCGGGTGCTACTGTCGGCTATTTGCCTGACGCTTTCCTTTGCGATTTACCAACCCGCAGCCATGAGCTTTTTATTCTTTGCCCTGCTCGATCTGGGCATGACCCGGAATAATTATCAGCGCAGCGCGGTGATCAAGCTGATGTTGATGCTGGGATTTGGCATGGTGATGGCGCTGGTGCTGGCGAAAGTTCTGCCGCTCGTGCTGTTTAATGAAGTACTGGCCAGAACCAATATCACCTTAGCGCCGCTGAAAAAAATCACCTGGTTTATCGCTGAGCCGCTCAGAAATGCGCTGTGCAACTTTGATACCGGGCGCTCGATTGTCAGCATTATCATCTCCTGCTCACTGATCATCGTGGGCATTGTGAAGGCACCCGATTTCAAACCGCATAAAGCTTTTCTGTTCCTGTTTTTCCTGGTCGCGGCGGGCATTCCTAATCTTTTGGTGAGCGAAGACTGGGCAGCCTATCGCACGGTTATCGCGCTGTCGTTAATCACTACCTCAGCCTTCATTGCTGGCTTATTCGTGATCTTTAATAAGCTGAAGATAACCACGTCTGCCAGTATCGTTTGCCTCGTTATTGCAGTGCTCTCATGCATGCTGAATATTAAGAAGGGCTTTTCTACGCCTCAGCAGCGCGAGTATCAGTTGTTAAGCAACGCAATCATAGAGAACGTGCCTGCAGAATATTCTGGCCAGCTTTATTATCGTATCGATAGTGACAACTTACCTGCTGTCGCAAAATCCAAAAAATACGATGAGTTCGGTTCGCTTTCGCTGGGTATGCCATGGTCCTTTGCCGGTATGGCCGACGCGATTAAAAAAGAGCACGCGATGAAGTTTTCCTTGCCAAAGGCGCCCGTTATCTACGGCAGCGATCAATGTCCAGGTGACTGTCTGACGCTGGATGCCACCCACGTGCTGGCACCGGTAAAATAAAGGCCAGCGCCGCCACTATTTCGCTTACCACGCAACGGCTCTGCTTACCGTTGCGTGGTTTACTGGCTATGGCGCGACATCAGATCGGCTGGCGGCTGAATACTACGCTAAGTCATTTTTTGAACGCCACCCGGCGTGATAATATGCGTGCCGCTCAGCGGAACGCCCCGCTGGTTTACGCCTGCATCGATTGAACAATCACACTGCAAAGCGCTATTTCAGCAGGCGTTTTGCGCCAGAGAGCGGAATTAACCAAGAAACATGCAATGAAAACAAGCAACTGATGAGCTTATGCAATGGCACTGATAATTACTGAGCGCTGCATTAACTGCGACATGTGCGAGCCTGAGTGCCCGAACCAGGCGATTAGCATGGGTGAATCGATCTATCAGATCGACGCTGACCGCTGCACCGAGTGCGTGGGTCATTATGATGAGCCGACCTGTCAGAGCGTCTGCCCGATTGATAACACTATCCTTTCAGACCCGCAGCACGTGGAAAGTCGCGACGCGCTGTGGGAGAAATTTGTGCTGCTGCACGCTTAATCTTCGATAATCACCGTGGCGCAGGCGTAGTGGCGCTCGTCGGCCAGCGTGACGTGCACATGCTGCACGCCCAGCTGGCTGGCAATCACTTTGGCCTGTTCAAAGAAACGCAGGCCAGGCTTCCCCAGCGCATCGTTGTACACTTCAAACTGATTGAACGCTAAGCCGCCGCGAATGCCGGTGCCGAAGGCTTTTGCCGCCGCCTCTTTCACCGCAAAACGTTTGGCGAGGAAGCGCACCGGCTGCTGATGCGCCTGATACTGCTGCCACTCAGCTTCGCTCAGCACGCGGCGCGCCAGACGATCGCCGGAGCGTTCAATCACGCCGGCGATACGCTCGATCTCGACGATATCGCTGCCCAGCCCCAGAATGGCCATTAGCGGCGCGCTTCCCGCATCAGCGCTTTCATATCGCTGACCGCTGCTGCAAGACCGCTGAACAGCGCACGACCGATAATCGCGTGACCAATGTTCAGCTCATGCATTTCCGGCAGCGCAGCAATCGGCTGGACGTTGTGATACGTCAGACCGTGGCCAGCATTGACCTTCAGGCCGCGGCTGGCGGCAAAGGTCGCAGCGCTGGCGATACGCGCCAGTTCGGCATCGCGCGCCAGCCCTTCCGGTGCTTCAGCATAGGCGCCAGTATGGATTTCAATGTAAGGCGCACCGCTGGCGACCGCCGCTTCAATCTGGCGCTGATCGGCATCGATAAACAGCGACACCAGAATGCCCGCCTCGCTCAGCTGTTTGACTGCCGCGTTGACCTTGTCCTGCTGACCGGCCACATCAAGGCCGCCTTCGGTGGTCACTTCCTGGCGCTTTTCCGGCACCAGGCAGACAAAATGCGGTTTGATGTCGCAGGCGATGCCCACCATTTCGTCGGTGACTGCCATCTCAAGATTCATGCGGGTATGAATGGTGTCGCGCAGAATCCGCACGTCGCGGTCGGTGATATGACGGCGGTCTTCACGCAGGTGCACGGTAATGCCGTCTGCGCCCGCCTGCTCCGCGACAAACGCGGCCTGTACCGGATCGGGATAGTTTGTGCCACGCGCGTTACGTACGGTGGCGATGTGATCGATGTTGACCCCTAACAGCAACTCAGCCATGACAATCCTTAAATGTGTTCAGTATGTTTGCAGTGTAACGCGCGGAGCCTGTCAGGTGCATCACCCGCGCTCGTCGTTTGCCACGTTCGGTCGTTTTTTCGGCACAAACTGACGGAACAGCTCCTGGCTCTTCAGCGGCTTACCGCCCAGATAAGGTTTCAGCGCCATGCGCGTGAAGCGTTTGGCGGCACGCAGCGTATCAGCATCGGGAAATTCGCGCTCCCACAGCGCACGCAGCTGGCGGCCGGTGAAACTGCGCTGATTGACCACCAGACTGGCGATAAAGCCTTTCTCTTCGCGATAGCTGTAGGTCATGCTGTCGTCGACCGCCTCGCCGCTGCCGGCGCAGTGCAGAAAGTCAACGCCGTAGCCCAGATGGCCCAGCAGTGCCAGCTCAAAACGGCGCAGCGCTGGCTCGGGCGAACCATTGGCCGCCGCCAGCGTCTGGATACAGGAGAGATAATCGAAGAACAGTTCGGAGAAGGGAATTTCCTGCTCCAGCACCCGCGACAGCAGCTCGTTAACATACAGGCCGCAGTAGAGCGTGATGCCGCTGAGCGGCAGCGCCAGCGACACCGCTTCGGCGTTACGCAGGGTTTTGACTTCGCCACGGCCGCCCCAGCGCACCAGTAGCGGTGTGAAGGGTTGCAGTGCGCCTTTAAGCTGTGAACGGCGCGAGCGTGCGCCCTTGGCAAGGACGCGGACGCGTCCCTGACTTTCGCTGAACAGGTCGAGCAGCAGGCTGGTTTCGCTGTAAGGGCGACTATGCAGCACAAAGGCGCGTTGCCAGCCTTCCATCAATTAGTCGTCTGTATAACCCAGGCTGCGCAGCGCACGTTCGTCGTCCGCCCAGCCCGATTTCACTTTGACCCACAGCTCGAGATGGACTTTCGCCTCGAACATCTCTTCCATGTCTTTACGCGCTTCGATACCGATGGTTTTGATTTTGGCACCTTTGTTGCCAATCACCATCTTCTTCTGCCCTTCGCGCTCGACCAGAATCAAACCGTTGATGTCATAGCCGCCGCGCTCATTAGAGACGAACTGCTCGATCTCCACAGTTACCGAATACGGTAACTCGGCGCCGAGGAAGCGCATCAGTTTTTCACGGATGATTTCTGAGGCCATGAATCGCTGCGAGCGATCGGTGATGTAGTCTTCCGGGAAGTGGTGATCCGACAGCGGCAGGCGCTTGCGGGCGATCTCCGCAATCGCATCCACGTTTTTACCGGTTTCGGCGGAGATCGGCACGATCTCGAGGAAGTTCATCTGCTGGCTGAGGAACTGCAGGTGCGGCAGCAGGATGCTTTTATCCTGGATGTTGTCTACTTTGTTCACCGCCAGCACCACCGGCACTTTGCCATCACGCAGCTTGTTCAGCACCATCTCATCGTCAGGCGTCCAGCGCGTGCCTTCCACCACAAAAATTACCAGCTCAACGTCACCGATGGAGCTGCTGGCAGCACGGTTCATCAGGCGGTTGATCGCCCGCTTCTCTTCCATGTGCAGGCCGGGTGTATCCACGTAGATCGCCTGATAAGCGCCTTCGGTATGAATACCCATGATGCGGTGGCGCGTGGTTTGCGGCTTGCGCGAGGTGATCGACACCTTCTGCCCCAGCAGCTGGTTCAGTAAGGTGGATTTGCCGACGTTAGGCCGGCCGACAATCGCGATAAAGCCGCTGTATGTTTCGAGTTCGCTCATTCGGGTCCTGATTGGGCAGCCTCACTGCTGAGGCTGCGAAATGACAATTTATTCGAGGCCGAGCTTGATTAACGCCTGTTCGGCGGCGGCCTGCTCTGCTTTACGGCGGCTGGAGCCCACGCCCACCACCGGTTCAGCCATCCCACTCACCTGACAGTGAATGGTGAATTCCTGATCGTGCGCTTCGCCACGCACCTGTACCACCAGATAAGACGGCAGCGGCAGATGACGGCCCTGCAGATACTCCTGCAGGCGCGTTTTCGGATCTTTTTGCTTATCGCCCGGGCTGATCTGCTCAAGGCGATTCTGGTACCAGTCGAGAATCAGCTTCTCGACCGTCTGAATATTGCTGTCGAGAAAGATGCCACCGATCAGCGCTTCCACGGTATCCGCGAGGATGGATTCCCGGCGGAACCCACCGCTTTTCAGCTCGCCCGGCCCCAGACGCAGACATTCGCCCAGCTCAAACTCGCGCGCCATTTCGGCCAGCGTGTTGCCGCGTACCAGCGTGGCACGCATGCGGCTCATGTCGCCTTCGTCCACGCGCGGAAAGCGGTGATACAGCGCGTTGGCAATCACATAGCTGAGGATAGAATCGCCAAGAAATTCAAGACGCTCGTTATGTTTGCTGCTGGCGCTGCGGTGAGTCAGAGCCTGCTGCAGTAATTCCGGATGAGTAAAAGTGTAGCCCAGTTTGCGCTGCAGCTTGTTAATGAGGATGGGGTTCATGCGATTCCAGTTGTTCTGTGCGTCTGTGACTCTGCATACCAAACAGGGCTGAAGGTCCAGCTCGTTCTGTTTGGTGTGCAGTGGCTCCCTGACTCGCAGGAAGCCAACCGTTTTTAAATCAGTGAATACCGCCAATGCGACTCAGTCGCACGCCGGTCGGCCACTGTCCTTCCTGTTTCTCAAAGCTCATCCAGATAGCAACCGCTTTGCCGACCAGATTCTTCTCGGGCACAAAGCCCCAGTAGCGGCTGTCGGCGCTGTTATCACGGTTATCGCCCATCATGAAGTATTGCCCCTGCGGCACAATCCACGTGGCCTGCGGCTGACCCGGCTGCTGATAATACATGCTCGCCTGGCTCTGCGCTTCGTTCACCAGCAGGATATCGTGCGTGACGTTGCCCAGCGTCTCTTTGCGCGTGCCAAGACGCAGGCCGCCCCGCAGCGTTTCGCCCTGCGGCACCTGGTAGAAACCGTTGCCGGTTTCGTTACCATCAAAGCCGCTAAAGGTCTGGATGAAATCGCTCGGCTCAATGTTGGTATAGGTCACCGGCAGCGCCGTGTCACACTTGCCCGTACCGCAGCCTGGGTTGATGGTCAGCGTTTTGCTGTAAGGATCAAACACCACTTTGTCGCCCGGCAGACCGATCACGCGCTTGATGTAATCCACGCTCGGATCTTTCGGGTATTTGAACACCGCGACATCTCCGCGCTGCGGATGGCCGGTCGGGATCAGCGTGGTTTGCGTGATCGGATCTTTGATGCCGTAAGCAAATTTCTCCACCAGGATGAAGTCGCCAATCAGCAGCGTCGGCATCATCGAGCCAGAAGGGATCTGAAACGGTTCGAAGATAAACGAGCGCACGATCAGTACCACCGCCAGCACCGGGAACACCGACGCTGCGGTTTCAACCCAGCCCGGCTGCGCGGCCACTTTGGCCAGCGTTTTGCTGTCGAGCGAATTACCTGCCTGAGCCTGTGCCGCCGCCTGCTTTGCCCGGCGCGCCGGGGCCCACTTAAAGCGATCGATACACCAGATGATGCCGGTTAACAGAGTGGCAATCACCAGAATCAGGGCGAACATGTTAGCCATTAAAGTTCCTTATTTGCTGTCTTTACCGACATGCAGAATGGCAAGGAATGCTTCCTGCGGCAGCTCAACGTTGCCGACCTGCTTCATTCGCTTCTTACCTTCTTTCTGCTTCTGCAACAGCTTTTTCTTACGGCTGACGTCACCGCCATAGCATTTCGCCAGGACGTTTTTACGCAGCTGCTTCACTGTTGAGCGAGCGATAATGTGGTTGCCGATTGCTGCCTGAATCGCAATATCGAACTGCTGGCGCGGGATCAGATCTTTCATCTTCTCCACCAGCTCGCGGCCACGATACTGTGAGTTATCACGGTGCGTAATCAGCGCCAGCGCATCAACGCGTTCTGAGTTAATCAGGACGTCGACGCGCACCATGTCAGAGGTCTGGAAACGTTTGAAGTTATAGTCCAGCGACGCATAGCCGCGCGACGTTGATTTCAGACGGTCGAAGAAGTCGAGTACCACTTCTGCCATCGGAATCTCATAGGTCAGCGCAACCTGTTTGCCGTGGTAAACCATGTTAGTCTGCACACCGCGTTTTTCGATACACAGCGTAATGACGTTGCCCAGAAACTCCTGCGGCAGCAGCATATGACACTCAGCGATCGGTTCGCGCAGTTCAGCAATATTATTCAGCGGCGGCAGCTTCGATGGGCTGTCGACGTACACCACTTCTCCGTCAGTGGTTTCCACTTCGTACACAACCGTTGGCGCGGTGGTGATCAGGTCGAGATCGTATTCACGCTCCAGACGCTCCTGGATGATCTCCATGTGCAGCAGGCCGAGGAAGCCACAGCGGAAGCCAAAGCCCAGCGCTGTGGAGCTCTCTGGCTCATAGAACAGTGAGGCGTCGTTCAGGCTCAGCTTGCCTAATGCATCACGGAAAGCTTCGTAGTCGTCGGAGCTTACCGGGAACAGACCGGCATACACCTGCGGCTTCACTTTTTTGAAGCCCGGCAGCGCTTTATCCGCTGGATTGCGCTGCAGCGTCAGGGTATCGCCCACCGGCGCGCCGAGGATGTCTTTGATGGCGCACACCAGCCAGCCTACCTCGCCACACTTCAGCTCGGTACGGTCAATTTGTTTTGGCGTGAAAATGCCGAGGCGGTCAGCGTTGTACACCTGGCCGGTACTCATTACCTTGACTTTGTCACCTTTGCGCAGCGTGCCGTTTTTAATACGGATCAGCGACACCACACCGAGGTAGTTATCAAACCAGGAGTCGATGATCAGCGCCTGCAGCGGGCCTTCCGGATCGCCTTCCGGCGGCGGAATGTCGCGCACCAGACGTTCCAGCACATCCGGCACGCCGACGCCGGTTTTCGCCGAGCAGCGCACCGCATCCGCGGCGTCGATGCCGACGATATCTTCAATCTCTTCCGCCACGCGCTCAGGGTCAGCCGCAGGCAGGTCGATCTTGTTCAGTACCGGTACCACTTCCAGATCCATTTCCATGGCGGTATAGCAGTTCGCCAGCGTCTGCGCTTCAACGCCCTGACCTGCATCAACCACCAGCAATGCCCCTTCACAGGCCGCCAGCGAGCGGGAAACTTCATAAGAGAAGTCAACATGGCCTGGGGTGTCGATAAAATTGAGCTGGTAAGTTTCACCGTTTGGCGCGTGGTAATCGAGCGTAACGCTCTGCGCTTTAATGGTGATGCCGCGCTCGCGCTCCAGATCCATCGAATCCAGAACCTGCGCCGCCATCTCACGATCGCTCAGGCCACCGCAAATCTGAATCAAACGGTCAGAGAGCGTTGATTTGCCGTGGTCAATGTGAGCGATAATGGAGAAATTTCGTATGTGCTTCATTTATATGAATATCTTCACGTAGAAAATCAGTTGAAAACGTGAGCACAGACACATTCAGGCAAGTGAGCTTTACCCGGAACCCTGTCAGCCTCATTAATGACGACGCATATTACACTGTTAACGCCGCGCGTTAAAGAATGGAACTGCGGGGAATCGCAACAGAATTCAGCGATTAAGACGAAATGAAAAGGCCGCGCAATACGCGGCCTGAACGGGGATCAACTGTGGTTTTCCACTCGTAGCGCATCAGGCGGGAGCGCAACGCTGAGAATCACCGGCTGGAACGCTTCGCGATCGCCAAACCGGCTGGAAACCCCTTTGGCAACAATGAAGCCGCCAACGCCACCCAGCAGCGCACCGCAGGCCGCCGCCAGATCGCTGTGGAACAACATCTGGAACAGGCCCGCGACCAGGAACAGACCAAACAGTGGCGTCATATACACCAGCAACGCAGAACCGAGCAGGCTGCTTTCGCGAATGCCCAGCTCAATGCGCTGGCCCGGCTGTAGCGGCTCCGGACTGGCGATAGTCATCACATGGGCGTTTTTCGGTCCCAGCTGGTTGAGCGCATGGCTGCCGCAGCCTTTACGCGCTGAACAACTGTTGCAGGAGGTTTTCGCTTCCGAATGCAGAGTAGCGACGCCCTCTTTCCATGCCACCACGGTGGCCCATTCTCTCATCATTTTGTGGCACCTGAATCTATGCTGTCCGCGATACGTTTGGCAGTAGTCGGCGGCAATTCGCCCACCACGGTAATTTCACGATTATCGCGCACTTCGGTCTGCACCGTACGACGCCCAGTGCGCAATGACTGTGGCGAACTGCTTTTATCGGCAGGCGTGATGTTAATAGCGAAGCTGAACAGGCCATCGCTGTACAGACGGGATTCTACGGTTTTGTTCATCGCCGGAATATCACGCCGGCTTTGCGAAATCAGCTTCATGCCGGCCGGTAACCAGCCAGGCTGCCAGCTGAGCTGCACTTTGTCGCCTGCCGGTAAGGACAGCGACGGCGGCAGGTTGGCTTTTTCCAGCCCCTGCATCAGATTGCGTACGCCTTCATCGACGGCAAAACTGATTACGCGGAACTGCTCCAGCGTCTCACCGTCGCGATCCAGCAAATCAATCCGCAGCGGCAATTTGGTATCGACGTCCAGCCACACTACGTAGCTGTAGCGCGTGCCGTCACGCGACACGATGCGCACCACTTCGCACATCTGATCGGCCATGCGTGAGCGCCCTACCGGAATAAAATCGTAGGCATCGCCGAGGCGCGAGAAGTCAGCGAACATCAGCGCCGGCAGCGCATCAATAATGTGGTTGCCCGGCAGTGAGAACGGATCGAGACCCGGTTCGAAATAGCTGATGTCGTTGCCGCGCTGGATCACCTCACGGCGCGGTCCGTCCATCTGTAATAGCTGAGCGAACACGCGATTGTCGATGACCGCATGGCGGTAACGCAGGGATTCAATGCCCAGACGTGAGACATTGATATAGGCGAATTCGTAGTTGAGGTTCTGGCTGGCCTGCTCCATCTGCTGTAACAACGCCCCGGACGCAGATGTCTGCGCCGGGGCGGTAGATGACCAAAGCAGGCTGCCTGCCAGCAGGCTAACGGCACACCAAAGCTGCTTCATTACTGCTGTTGAGTTCCTAACGACTGAGTTCCGGGAACGTTAGCCTGCGCCTGTTGCGGCGCATTGCTTTCAAACTGCACCTGATCGGCATGCAGACGGCGTTGCAGTTCGTAATCCTGCAGCATGGCATTCACGCGGCGACGCTGCTCCTGCACCTGCTGATTTGAGCTGTTGGTGTCAAAAGCATCAGACGGCACGCCCAGGCTGACCGGTGACGCTTTACCCATCATCGGTAAGGTATTGAAGGCTGGCGCATCCGACGTTTCCGTCGCACTACCCGCTGGTGAGCTGTTGTAGTGCTGCACACCGACGATCACCGCCAGCGACACACAGGCCGCCACACCGATCTGCGTGACCTGAGCAACCCAGCCGCCACCGCGACGCCAGAACGGCATTTTCTGCCAGCGCGACGGCTCCGGCTGTGCTTCCGGGATCAACGAAGTCACTTTGCGCACCGGCTCGTTTTCGATCGCGGCAGCAACGCGTGCGGAGATATCAAAATGCAGCACTTCGCTCACATCGCCCCGCAGGGTGTCGCGGATCAGATGGTAGCTCTCCCAGCTTTTTTGTAGATCTGCATCCTTCGACAACGACGCCAGCAGCTCGTTATCTAAAGTTTCACCATCCATTAAAGCGGAAAGTTTTTCTTTCTGCATGTTTTGGTACCCTTCCAGTAGCCGTTATCACTGACGTTGGATAAGCGGTTGAACTTTATTATCAATGGCTTCCCGGGCCCGGAAGATACGTGAACGTACGGTACCTACCGGACAATCCATGATGGCGGCGATCTCTTCGTAACTCAGACCATCCAGTTCCCGCAGGGTGATGGCCATACGCAGATCTTCAGGCAACGCCTCAATCGTCCGAAAAACAATTTGTTTCAGTTCGTCTGACAACATTAAGTTCTCAGGGTTCGAAATTTCTTTTAGCGCACCCGCACTTTCGAAATTTTCCGCGTCAATCGCGTCCACATCGCTGGACGGCGGCCGGCGCCCCTGAGCCACCAGATAATTCTTCGCGGTGTTGACCGCAATGCGGTACAGCCACGTGTAAAAGGCGCTATCACCCCGGAACGACTCCAGTGCGCGATACGCTTTAATGAAAGATTCCTGAACCACATCAGGCACATCGCCTGACGGGACATAACGTGAAACCAGGCTCGCCACTTTATGCTGGTATCGGATCACCAGTAAATTAAATGACTTTTGATCTCCTTTCTGAACCCGCTCAACGAGAACCTGATCCGTTAACTGCTCGCTCATCCGAGGTAATGTCTCCCCAAATCTCTTTTATGCGTAAGTGAACTGCCAGCACATCTCATTTATTGTGAGCAAGCATGCGCTTAGAGTCCCGTTCTGGCCTGAAGTTCACCACGACCTGATATTTTCTGTACCGGTGCCCTGACATCGTTGTTGTTGATGGTCTTTCAGTGTAGCGACTTACCGCACTGGTGGTGTCGTTGGCGGCACCGATAATCGCTGGCAGAGTACCCTATGACGCCGCATTTTTCACCTTTATTCCCTGAATTTTCAGCGTGTTTGGTATAAAAAACACTAATCGCTTATTTTCAGACATAACTTACTGAAATCGCATTACAATCTGATTATTGCGTCGAATTTTCCCGCGTTTTTTGTTCAAAATACTTCACACCAGCGGCGTCCGGGCTTATGCTCGGGGAACCTTTTGTTTAGTAAATTAAACATCATGAACCCCATTCCCGATCATAGCTGTGATGTACTGATTGTTGGCAGCGGCGCGGCCGGTTTATCTCTGGCGCTGCGGCTGGCACCGCACTATCAGGTAACGGTGCTGAGTAAAGCGCAGATTAGCGAAGGCTCCACGCTGTATGCACAGGGCGGGATTGCGGCGGTGTTTGATGAAAACGACAGCATTGAATCACACGTCGAAGATACGCTGATTGCCGGTGCAGGCCTGTGCGATCGCGAGACGGTGAATTTTATCGCCAGCAATGCGCGCCCGTGCGTACAGTGGCTGATCGATAACGGCGTGGCGTTTGATCGCGAGCCACAGGATAACGGCAATGCGCGCTATCACCTGACGCGCGAAGGCGGTCACAGCCATCGCCGTATCTTACACAGCGCCGACGCCACCGGGCGCGCGGTCGAAACCACGCTGGTCAGCCAGGCGCTCAGCCATCCCAATATTCGCGTTATTGAGCGCGCCAACGCGGTGGATTTAATCCTCTCCGATAAAATTGGCCTGCCCGGAACGCGGCGCGTGGTGGGCGCGTGGATCTGGAATCGCAATCGCGAACAGGTTGAAACCTGCCGCGCCCGCAGCGTGGTGCTGGCCACCGGCGGTGCGGCGAAGGTATATCAGTACACCACTAATCCGGATGTCGCTTCCGGCGACGGCATCGCGATGGCGTGGCGCGCCGGCTGCCGGGTGGCCAATCTGGAGTTCAATCAGTTTCACCCTACCTGCCTGTTTCATCCGCAGGCGCAAAACTTTTTGCTGACCGAAGCGCTGCGCGGCGAAGGTGCCTGGCTACTGCGCCCGGACGGTTCGCGCTTTATGCCGGATTTCGATGCGCGCGCCGAACTGGCACCGCGCGATATCGTGGCGCGCGCGATCGATCACGAAATGAAGCGCCTGGGCGTCGACTGCATGTATCTCGACATCAGCCATCAGCCGGCCAGCTTTGTGCGTGCCCACTTTCCGATGATCTATGACAAGCTGCTGACGTTTGGCCTCGATCTGACACAGCAGCCGATTCCGATTGTGCCGGCCGCGCATTACACCTGCGGCGGCGTGATGGTGGATCAACATGGTCGCACCGATGTCGACGGGCTGTATGCGATTGGCGAGGTCAGCTACACCGGCCTGCACGGCGCTAACCGCATGGCATCAAACTCGCTGCTGGAGTGTCTGGTGTATGGCTGGTCGGCGGCCGAAGATATTGTGCGCCGTCTGCCGCAGATGCACGCCGTCGATCACCTGCCGGCGTGGGATGAAAGCCGCGTCGACGATGCCGATGAACGGGTGGTGATTCAGCACAACTGGCATGAGCTGCGGCTGTTAATGTGGGACTACATGGGCATCGTGCGTACCACCAAGCGGCTGGAGCGCGCCCTGCGCCGCATTACGCTGCTACAGCAGGAGATAGATGAATACTATGCGCACTTTCGCCTCTCCAACAATCTGCTGGAGCTGCGCAATCTGGTACAGGTGGCAGAGCTGATGGTGCGCTGTGCGCTGGCGCGCAAAGAGAGCCGCGGGCTGCACTTCACCCGCGACTATCCGCATACGCTGCCCGAGGCACAGCCAACGGTGCTGCAGCCGGTAGCCTAGCGGAACAGATAGAAATCGGTTACCAGGCTCAGCCAGTCCGCCGAATAGCTTTTATCTTCATCACGAATGGCGAGCCGCTCCTGCACGAGTTCGCCTGCGGCAGGTGAAAAGCCCAGCACCAGCCGGTTCGGCGGTCGCTGCGCGTAAGGTGCCACATCATAGCGATAACGCAGATGCCAGCCTTCGGCACGCGCCAGTGTAATCAGGTTTTCGCCGGCATCCGCGGGCAGCACCACGCAAAACAGCCCCTCTTCTTCAATCAGCTGTGCCGCACAGCGCAGCAGGGTGGGATGATCAAGTGTTGCCGTGCTGCGCGCGGTATCGCGCTCGACGCTGGCCGAGGCCATGCCCGGCGTGAAAAACGGCGGATTACTGACAATCAGCGAGTAGCGTTTTTCTGCCTGCTCACTCCAGCTGACGATGTCCTGCGCGTGTACCGCGATGCGATGCGCCCACGGCGACGCGGCGACGTTCTCCTGCGCCTGCGCGGCGGCGCTGCGCTCCAGTTCGACGGCATCGATACTGACGTCATCCGGCGTGCGCTGCGCCAGCATCAGCGCAATCAGACCGCTGCCGCAGCCGATATCCAGTATGCGCCGTACGCCTGCCACCGGTGCCCATGCGCCGAGCAGCACCCCATCGGTGCCGACCTTCATGGCACAGCGATCGTGCGCGACAAAAAATTGCTTAAACGTGAATCCATCTTTTCTTAACATCGCCCGCGCTGGCGGTTGCGGCTGAGACATACTTAACGACCATTGAATTTGCTCCTGCCGGAAGTGTAACGTGGTCGCGAAGTGAATTCACCTTCACCTGTGCAACACAAACAGATGAAGATTGTGGCTGAACTGTCTATAATCAGCGCCCCAAACTGAGGTAGACCATGACCGTAACCACATTCTCCGAACTCGAACTCGACGAAAGCCTGCTGGAAGCCCTGCAGGATAAAGGCTTCACGCGCCCGACTGCCATTCAGGCTGAGGCCATTCCTGCCGCGCTGGAAGGCCGTGACGTTCTGGGTTCGGCACCAACCGGAACGGGGAAAACCGCAGCCTACCTGCTGCCCGCTTTACAGCACCTGCTCGATTTCCCGCGTAAAAAATCAGGGCCGCCGCGCATTCTGATCCTCACGCCGACGCGTGAACTGGCGATGCAGGTTGCCGACCAGGCGCGCGAGCTGGCCAAACATACCCATCTCGATATCGCCACCATCACCGGCGGCGTGGCCTATATGAACCACGCGGAAGTGTTCAGTGAAAATCAGGACATCGTGGTCGCGACCACCGGCCGTCTGCTGCAGTACATCAAAGAAGAGAACTTTGACTGCCGCGCGGTAGAAACGCTGATTCTGGACGAAGCCGACCGCATGCTGGACATGGGCTTTGCGCAGGATATCGAGACCATTGCCGGTGAAACGCGCTGGCGCAAACAGACGTTGCTGTTCTCGGCCACGCTTGAAGGCGACAACATTAAAGATTTCGCCGAGCGCCTGCTGAACGATCCGGTAGCGATTGAAGCAGATCCGAGCAAAAGCGAGCGCAAGAAGATTCAGCAGTGGTATTACCGCGCCGACAATCTTGAACACAAAACCAAACTGCTGGTGCATCTGCTGAAGCAGCCGGAAGTGAAGCGCGCCATCGTGTTCGTGCGCAAACGTGAACGCCTGCATGAGCTGGTGACCTGGATGCACGAAGCCGGCCTGCGCAGCAGCTACCTCGAAGGCGAAATGGTACAGGCGAACCGTAACGAAGCGATCAAACGCCTGAATGACGGTCGCGTTAACGTGCTGGTCGCGACCGATGTCGCCGCGCGCGGTATCGACATTGATAACGTCACCCACGTCATCAACTATGACTTACCGCGCACCGCCGATGTCTATCTGCACCGCATTGGCCGTACCGGCCGCGCCGGACGCAAAGGTACCGCGATCTCGCTGGTAGAGGCACATGATCATCCGCTGCTGGGTAAAATCAGCCGCTACGTCAACGAGCCACTGAAATCGCGCGTAATCGATGAGCTGCGTCCGGAAACGCGTGCACCGAGTGCTAAAGTCACCGGTAAACCATCGAAAAAGGCGCTTGAGAAGCGCAAAGAGAAGAAAGCGAAAGAAGAAGAGAAACCGCGCGTGAAGAAACGTCACCGCGATACTAAAAATATCGGTAAACGCCGCAAGCCAAGCGGCAGCAGCACACCGGAGAGCGGTGCGGAATAAAACAGCATCGCGGCAATTAAATCGCCTCCCTGAGGCGATTTTTGGCTTTCTGGCCTGCTGAAATCGCAGTTTCGCGGCGTAAAATCCCTCAGTCGGCCCTCTTCTCTCTTCAGTAAATAAAAAAAAGCCGCGCCAGTAAGCACCGGCGCGGCCTGTATTGCTGTGTGCGTTTTCGTCAGCCGATCAATTACAGGCTTTCGGTAAAGGTACGGGTGATAACGTCACGCTGCTGTTCTGGCGTCAGCGCGTTAAAGCGCACCGCATAGCCCGACACGCGAATGGTCAGCTGCGGATATTTTTCCGGATGCTTCACCGCATCTTCCAGCGTTTCACGGCGCAGCACGTTAACGTTGAGGTGCTGACCGCCTTCAACGCGCACCTGCGGTTTCTGCTCCAGTGGAATTTCACGGTAAGCAATCTCGCCAAGGTCGCTGACTGCAACAACCTGATCTTCCGTGAAATCACCTTTTGCGCACAGGCAGCGGGCTTCGGCTTTCTCATTGTCCAGCAGCCAGAACGAGTTCAGCAGCTGCGGATTTTGTGCCTGAGTAATTTGAATACCGGTAATCATAGAGGCCTCCAGGGCTTAGCGCTGCGGCAGGAGCACAGCGCGGTTCTTCGGGTTATGTGATGCTCTGGTATATCACCGCGCTGACCGGCTCGTTTTGACCTGTATCAATTTCGTGCGGCCATGATTTTTGCTTCTACTCTAATAAATTGATTTATAACAACATTCACCATTAACTTTTTCTGCAATTGTTCAACTTATTTTTACCCTTCTGCTGCCCCGCCGGACACGCTAAGCTAAAGGCATCAATTTGCAGGGAGTCAATGATGGCTGAGAAGCTGACCTGGCACGATGTGCTGGCTGAAGAGAAAGAAAAACCTTACTTCGTGGAAACGCTGAAAGCGGTAGCCGAAGAGCGTGCGGCGGGCGTGACGGTCTATCCGCCGCAAAAGGACGTGTTCAACGCGTTCCGTCTCACCGAACTGGGCGATATCAAAGTGGTGATCCTCGGCCAGGATCCGTACCACGGCCCGAATCAGGCGCATGGCCTGGCGTTCTCGGTCCTGCCGGGCGTGGCCATTCCGCCGTCGCTGCTGAATATGTACAAAGAGCTGGAACAGGACATTCCTGGCTTTCAGCGTCCGCAGCACGGCTTTCTTGAAAGCTGGGCGAAACAGGGTGTGCTGCTGCTGAATACGGTGTTAACCGTGGAAGCCGGCAAAGCGCATTCGCACGCGCGTTTCGGCTGGGAAACCTTTACCGATAACGTGATCAGCGCCATCAACTCCCATCGCGAAGGGGTGATTTTCCTGCTGTGGGGAGCGCACGCGCAGAAGAAAGGCAGCATCATTGATGCGCAGCGTCATCACGTACTGAAAGCACCGCATCCTTCGCCGCTTTCGGCCCATCGCGGCTTTTTTGGCTGTCAGCATTTTTCCAAAGCTAATGCGCTGCTGAGCCAGGCCGGCCAGACGCCCATTGACTGGACGCCGGTGCTGCCCTGAAAACACAAACGGCCGCATCAGCGGCCGTTGTTGCACGGGAGCGGCTTAGCCTTTGGCTTTCGATACCGCAACCATCGCCGGACGCAGCAGGCGACCGTTGAGGGTGTAACCGCGCTGCATCACCATCAGCACGTGGTTTGGCGCCACTTCTTCAGACTCCATCATCGACATCGCCTGATGCACATCCGGGTTGAACGGCACATTAGTTTCGCCCACCACTTCCACGCCGAACTTACGCACCGCACCCAGCAGTGATTTCAGCGTCAGCTCGATGCCTTCAATCATCGAAGCCAGCTCGGTGTTCTCTTTATCCGCCACTTCCAGCGCGCGCTCCAGGCTATCAATCACCGGCAGCAGTTCGTTGGCAAACTTTTCCAGCGCAAACTTGTGCGCTTTTTCCACGTCCATTTCGGCACGGCGACGGATGTTTTCAATCTCAGCCTGCGCGCGCAGCTGGGCGTCACGCACGCCACCCTGCGCCTGCGCTAATTCCGCTTCCAGCTGGGCGATACGCTCATCACGCGGATCCACCTCAGTTGCTGTCTCCGCTTCCGGCTGCTGTTGTTCCTGTTGAATTTCGTCTGAGACTTGCTCGTTTGGGGTGTTCTGTTCTTTACTACTCATGAATTTCTCCGCGTTTTGCACATTCATCTCGCTGGTTGGCTTATTATGGGGATCAGTTTGACGGTTTCAAGTGAACCCATCACATTGCCTGGCCGTTTTGGCTTATGAGGAACACCCGCTAAATGAACAAACACTTTAACTGCATTGGGATCGTCGGCCATCCACGCCACCCCACTGCGTTAACCACCCATGAAATGCTCTGGCGCTGGCTGACTGACAAAGGCTATGACGTGATCGTGGAACAGCAAATCGCCCGCGAGCTGAACCTGCAGGATGTGCGTACCGGCAGCCTGGCGGACATCGGCCAGTATGCCGATCTGGCGGTGGTGGTCGGCGGCGATGGCAACATGCTGGGCGCCGCGCGCGTGCTGGCTCGTTACGACATCAAAGTGATTGGCATCAACCGCGGCAATCTCGGCTTCCTCACGGACCTCGATCCGGATAACGCGCAGCAGCAGCTGGATGACGTGCTGCAGGGCGATTATTTCGTGGAAAGCCGCTTTTTGCTGGAAGCGCAGGTATGCAAAGAAGAGTGTTCGCCGCGCATCGGCAGCGCCATCAATGAAGTGGTGCTGCATCCGGGCAAAGTGGCGCACATGATTGAATTTGAAGTCTATATAGACGAAGTGTTCGCCTTTTCCCAGCGCTCGGACGGGCTGATTATTTCCACGCCAACCGGTTCAACTGCCTATTCGCTGTCGGCGGGCGGGCCGATATTAACGCCGTCACTCGATGCGATTGCGCTGGTGCCGATGTTCCCGCACACGCTGTCGGCGCGTCCGCTGGTGATCAACAGTAGCAGCACCATTCGCCTGCGTTTTTCCTCGCTGCGCAGCGACCTGGAGATCAGCTGTGACAGCCAGATCGCTCTGCCAATTCAGGAAGGGGAAGATGTGCTGATTCGCCGCAGCGCCAATCACCTCAACTTAATTCATCCCAAAAATTATAATTATTTTAACACCTTAAGCTCAAAACTCGGATGGTCAAAAAAATTATTCTGAAAAGGCCTGCTGGCTACTTTACTGGATAAAAAACCAGTTTATACTGTATGAAAAACCATATCTGTTTTTACATACAGGTGATTGTATGCTGGCACAACTGACCATCAGTAATTTTGCAATCGTTCGTGAACTGGAGATCGACTTTCATCGTGGTATGACAGCGATCACCGGCGAAACCGGCGCAGGGAAATCCATCGCGATTGATGCGCTGGGCCTGTGCCTTGGCGGCCGTGCTGAAGCAGACATGGTGCGTCAGGGGGCCAGCCGCGCGGATATCTGCGCGCGCTTCCAGCTGAAAGCGTCACCCTCTGCCCAGCGCTGGCTGGCGGAGAACCAGCTCGACGACGGCAACGAATGCCTGTTGCGCCGCGTGATCAGTGCCGATGGCCGCTCACGTGGCTTTATCAACGGCACCTCTGTTCCGCTGTCGCAGCTGCGCGAACTCGGTCAGTTACTGATTCAAATCCACGGTCAGCATGCGCATCAGCTGCTCCTCAAAACCGATCACCAGAAACACCTACTGGATGCCTACGCCGCACACGACGATCGGCTGGCGGAGATGCGTCAGCACTATCAGCGCTGGCATCACAGCTGCCGCACGCTGGCACAGCATCAGCAGCTGTCGCAGGAGCGTGAAGCCCGCCGCGAACTGCTGCAGTATCAGCTGAAAGAACTCAACGAATTTGCGCCGCAGCCAGGCGAGTTTGAGCAGATTGATGAAGAGTACAAGCGCCTCGCGAACAGCGGTCAGCTGCTGTCCACCAGCCAGCAGGCGCTGCAAATTCTTGCCGACAGTGATGACACCAACCTGCAAAGCCTGCTCTACAGCGCGCGTAATATGCTGAGTGAGCTGGTCTCGCTGGACGATAAAGTCAGCGGCGTATTTAACCTGCTGGAAGAAGCCGCGATTCAGCTGAGTGAAGCCAGCGATGAGCTGCGCCACTACTGTGAACGGCTCGACCTGGATCCTAATCGCCTGTACGAGCTGGAGCAGCGTCTGTCGCGGCAGATTGCGCTGGCACGCAAGCACCATGTTTCACCGGAAGCGCTGCCGGTGCTGTATCAGCAGCTGCTGGATGAAGCGGAACAGCTGTCGCAGCAGGAGAGCGATCAGGAAAGCCTGCAGAGCGACGTCGTGGCTCATCATCAGGCCGCGCTGGCCTGTGCTGAAGCCCTGCATCAGCAACGCGTCACCTCGGCGCAGGAGCTGAGCCAGTTGATTACGCAAAGCATGCGCACCCTCGCCATGCCACACGGTGAGTTTGCCATTATGCTGGAATTCAATGCCGATCAGCTGACGGCTGAAGGTGCCAGCCGCATTGATTTCCGTGTCACCACCAACCCGGGCCAGCCGCTGCAGCCGCTGGGTAAAGTGGCCTCAGGGGGTGAACTGTCACGTATTGCGCTGGCGATTCAGGTGATCACCGCACAGAAAATGGAAACTCCGGCGATGATTTTCGATGAGGTTGACGTCGGTATCAGCGGTCCGACGGCCGCTGTTGTTGGCCAGATGCTGCGCCAGCTGGGCGAATCGACTCAGGTAATGTGCGTGACTCACCTGCCGCAGGTGGCGGGCTGTGGTCATCAGCACTTCTTCGTCAGCAAAGAGACCGACGGTGCGATGACCGAAACCCACATGCAGCCGCTGGATAAGCGTGCGCGTCTGCAGGAACTGGCGCGCCTGCTTGGCGGCAGCGAAGTCACACGCAACACGCTGGCGAACGCAAAAGAACTTTTAGCAGCCTGACACCG
The DNA here is from genome assembly GCF_059730925.1 of gamma proteobacterium symbiont of Axiagastus rosmarus. Classification (NCBI taxonomy): domain Bacteria; kingdom Pseudomonadati; phylum Pseudomonadota; class Gammaproteobacteria; species gamma proteobacterium symbiont of Axiagastus rosmarus. Next base: position 1,118,998 of record NZ_AP035925.1, on the reverse strand, counting down.
CACTTTTTTGCGGCCTGGTGGTCATATGCTTGCTCTGTAGAGGTTTCCAATAGCTCAAAGGTTTATTATCATCGGCAGTCATATCGCCATAATAAAGCCTGCCGTATGCAGAGTTCAGAATTTGATGGCAACAAAACTGCCTGATGAAAGGCGTTTGGCCCCAGAAAAGGAATGTATAGATGCGCTGTAAAACGCTGACTGCCGCGGCAGTGGTAATGTTGATGATGACCGCCGGATGTTCCACCCTTGAGCGCGTTGTGTATCGTCCGGATATCAATCAGGGGAATTACCTGGTCGCCAACGACGTTTCGAAGATTCACACCGGCATGACGCAGCAGCAGGTTGCTTACACGCTCGGTACGCCGATGATGCACGACCCGTTTGGCAGCAACGTCTGGTATTACGTGTTCCGTCAGGAGCCAGGTCATGAGAGCGTGAAGCAGCAGACGCTGACGCTGACCTTCGACAGCAACGGTACGCTGACTAACATCGACAACAAACCGCGCCTCACCGGCACTGAAGACTGAGTGAGCCGCAACAAAAAAGGCGCCTGAGCGCCTTTTTTAATGCCTGTAATTTACTTTTTCGTTGCCGCGCGCTCTGCCCGCTGCCGGCGCATCTCTTTTGGATCGGCAATCAGCGGGCGATAAATCTCTACCCGATCGCCATCCTGCAGCGTATCGCCCAGCTTGACCGGACGGCTGAAAATGCCGACCTTGTTGCTGCTCAGGTCAATATCTTTGCGCAGCGTAAGCAGTCCGGATGCCTGAATCGCCTGCTCAACCGTGGCGCCCTCTTCCAGGCTAACCTCACGCAGATACTGTTTATCCGGTAGCGCGTACACCACTTCAACGCTGATGTCAGCCACGGTAAACCTCTTTGGCGCGCTGGGTAAACGCCTGCACCATGCTGTTGGCCAGCTCTTTGAAGATGCGTCCAAACGCCATCTCGACCAGCATGTTGGTGAACTCAAAGTCGAGGCTGAGCTCAACCTTGCAGGCATCGTCGCCGAGCGAGATAAATTTCCAGCCACCGGTCAGCTTGCGGAACGGCCCATCGACCAGCTGCATATGAATGCTCTGGTTATCGGTCAGGGTGTTACGCGTGGTAAAGGTTTTACTGATGCCGGCTTTGGAGACATCCACCGCGGCGGTCATCTGGTTACCGCTGTTATCCAGCACGCGGCTGCCGGTACAGCCCGGAAGAAATTCAGGATAAGCATCCACATCATTCACGAGCCGGTACATCTGCTCAGCGCTATACGGGACCAGCGCTGAACGGCTAATCTGGGCCATAATGGTTCCTGTTGGTCACAAAACCGTTGAATTATACCATTTTAAGCTACCAAACAAAAATTCACGCCTTTGCCAGCTGTGCTAAAATAGTGTGTTTTTTACCGCCCCGCAGGACAGGGGATGCGCCCACAGACTGAGTGATGTAGACTACGCCGCACTATGACAAAGAAAAAAGCTCACAAACCCGGTTCAGCCACTATTGCCCTCAACAAACGCGCTCGCCATGAATACTTCATTGAAGAGGAGTTCGAGGCCGGCATGGCGTTGCAAGGATGGGAAGTCAAATCACTGCGCGCCGGTAAAGCCAACATCAGCGACAGCTATATTTTGCTGCGCGATGGCGAGGCCTATCTGTTCGGTTCCACTTTTCAGCCGCTGGCGGTGGCATCAAGCCACGTGGTGTGCGATCCCACGCGCAACCGCAAACTGCTGTTGAACCAGCGTGAACTGGATTCCCTGTACGGCCGTGTTAACCGCGAAGGTTACACCGTGGTCGCGCTGTCGCTTTACTGGAAAAACGCCTGGGCCAAACTGAAGATTGGGGTGGCACGCGGTAAGAAAGAACACGACAAGCGCGCGGACATTAAAGATCGCGAGTGGAAGATGGACAAAGCACGAATTATGAAGAATGCCAGCCGTTAACCACTGGAATCTTTTATAATTTTTTGCTAGAGTAAGAAGTCTTGGGGCTGATTCTGGATTCGACGGGATTCGCGAAACCCAAGGTGCATGCCGAGGTGCGGTAGGCCTCGCTAAAAAACCGCAAAAAAATAGTCGCAAACGACGAAAACTACGCTTTAGCAGCTTAATAACCTGCTTAGAGCCCTCTCTCCCTAGCCTCCGCTCTTAGGACGGGGATCAAGAGAGGTCAAACCTAAAAGAGATCGCGTGGATGCCCTGCCTGGGGTTGAAGCGTTAAAACTAATCAGGCTAGTTTGTTAGTGGCGTGTCTGTCCGCAGCTGGCAAGCGAATGTAAAGACCAGACTAAGCATGTAGTACCGAGGATGTAGGAATTTCGGACGCGGGTTCAACTCCCGCCAGCTCCACCAAAATTCTCCATCGGTGATTACCAGAGTCATCCGATGAAGTCCTAAGAGCCCGCACGGCGCAAGCCCTGCGGGCTTTTTTGTGTCTGTAATCTTCCGGGATAACCCGCCTGAATACTGAGAAATTGTTGTACGTTTGGTACATGCTATGGCGTAAGAAAAATGAGTACCAGGTTGAACGTAAACAATTCATCCTCACGCCGAACTTGATCGCGCCACTAATGGGAGAACAATCCCGCCGCCTGACTGGCTGACATATTGGCGTGTTCGATATTGCCACCGGCACGTTTAGTTCGCACAGTGTTCGGGCGAAAACCTCACAGGCGTTCCGGCGCTCATTGACGCGGTCCGCCGGGCATAATCACGACAAAGAGGATCGTATCCTCGCGGCGTTATTTATGGTGCTGGCAAACCGTTACGACTGGCAGATGTTTTTGGAGGTGACTGGTCCAGGTGGAAGCGGGAAAAGCGTTTTAGCGTCGATCGCCACGCTGCTCGCTGGCCGCGATAACACCACGTCAGCCACCATTGATACGCTGGAATCATCGCGGGAACGCGCCAGCGTTGTAGGCTTCTCGCTGATTATTCTGCCCGATCAGGAGAAGTGGAGCGGCGACGGTGCGGGAATTAAGGCGATTACCGGCGGCGATGCAGTAGCCATCGATCCCAAATATCGCGATCCCTACTCAACACAAATCCCGGCAGTAATTCTGGCGGTGAATAACAATCCGATGCGTTTCAGCGATCGCAGCGGTGGCGTTTCGCGTCGTCGGGTAATCCTGACGTTCCCGGAGGTGATACCGGCGAAAGAGCGCGACCCGCAGCTGTTGGATAAAATCAGCGCCGAGCTGGCCGTCATTGTTCGTCATCTGATGCAGCGCTTCGTATCACCTGATGAAGCCCGCGAGTTGTTGCAGACCCAGCAGTCATCTGGCGAAGCGCTGGAGATAAAGCGACAGGCTGATCCGCTGGTCGATTTCTGTGGCTATTTGATGCCGTTAAGCACACCGAACGGGCTGTTTATTGGTAACGCCAACATTCGCCCGATTAACCCAAAGCGCTATCTCTACCATGCGTATTTGTCGTTTATGGAATCGCGCGGACATCAGCACCCGCTAAGCCTGACCGCTTTCGGACAGGCGGTGCCGCAGACGCTGAAAGAGTACGAGCGCGTGCTGCTCAAGCGCCGGACGAATAACGGCATTCAAACCAATCTGACGTTGCATGAGGATAGCGAGGCCGATTGGCTGCCAGCATGCAGCGCCTGATTAATCATTTTAAAAAAACCGGCTTAGGCCGGTTTTTTACATTTGATGTAATTACCAATGCCAGCTAAGGTTAGATTTGAGCGAGTGCGGACGCTAGATCTATGTAAAAATGATATTTTGTAGCTGAATTAAAGAGTGGGAGCGCCTAGCAATTCAAGGTTAATATAAACTATAGTCTATCCTGACAGGCTATAGTTTGAAGCTGGTTGAACGAGTGCTTCCGCCCAATTGTTGTCAGTTAGCCGCGGTCGGTATGCCGGGATGGTTTCACAAACCCGTGTGCTAAAACTTTACTCGCAAGCAGGCTGGTTATCCAACAGTAAACTGAGGAATCTCATGGAAACGTTTCGAGTAGAAAGCAAAAAAATCACTTCGTATGGTATGTTTCTCAAGGAGTCATCACGACCTCCAAGCCGAGGCGGTAATACTAGAGCACTACATTCCCATGTTTTGGAGATCGAAGGTGAAAAGTTTAGCTTTTTAGCGCTTGGCTCTCAAAAATGGGTATTCAAATCGGATGTTGTTTCCTTTGAATATAAAATAGAAAATGGATACAAAAACATAATTAAAGATACTATTGTCACGACTGATCATAATGGCAATGTAGTATCTAGAGGAAATAGAGCGTTTAAGACGCACCTTCGGTCTGCTCCTGCAAGACTCCCTGGCAGCAGAAGAGAACAAAAAGATTGATTATTTACCTGACGCACGCATTAAGTCCATGCAAAGATGCCAATATTTGAATCAAACTAGTTATTTATTATGCAAAAATTAAATTTATTTTCTATTATCGGTGAATTATGAGTGGCGACGCCGACCTTTCCGAACTCATGCGCTTATGTTTTCTTTTAATAGAATCCAAAAATGGTGAGCAACTCCCTCTAGGGGATGAATGGAAAAATGATGCTCAAATTTTGAGTATAAAAATTTTTAGACATATTGCAACAGCTCAGCAGATTAGCGCAGGAATTAGCTTTGATTTTGGCATGGGGCAGGTTTTTTCTCATATCGATCACTCCTCAGTGGCTGTAGTCGTAAGGGCTGCCATCGAATCATATTTAGCCTTTAACTATATATTTGTGAATCAAGAAGAAAGCTTGTCTATTTATCGACATAAGCTTTGGTGCCGAGGCGGACTTATCGATAGAAGCAAGTTATTAGCAAATACTCCAGAGAGTAAACATGTTCTTTCACAGGAAGCCGAGTCTATAAAAGAACTTTATAATGATATATCTCGCGACCCACACTTTCATACAAACAACCGCGAACAAAAAAAAGAAATTGAAAAAGGAAATTGGAAACCAAAGGGAGGTTGGCACGCCATCAATAACAAGACCGATATTCATCAACGATACTTCAATGATATTTATAATCACTTAAGCGGTCATTCTCATGCAAGCTTTATAAGTGCTATACAAATTAGAGATGCAAGGAGTATTGAGCAACAAGCAATGCTGGCAGGTGGAGCGCGCCAAATACTGTGCATGGTGATTTCACACTTTATATTTTCCTACGTAAAGTTGTTTCCCGATGCAAAAACAGTAATGGCTAGAAATCCTGAACTAACAAAAATTGCGGAAAGATGGCACATACTTAAAGAGGAAGTAACTGCCTTCTATGGGCCTACCTAATGATAAAATATCACACAATATCAAAAAGTTATATTGATTCGAAAGCGAGTCAGGTATTGTTCCATACATTGGTTGCTTCTGGCACGAAGCGGACATATTCTATGTGGCCTGCTCTTTTTGTCACAATCCAAATAATAATGCACTTAATTTGTGGTATTTTCTCTTAGTGAGTCATAGATCATTTTATTTACAACTAATTAATGAAGGCTGGAAATAAGCATGGGTTTAACTAAGAATGGAATGAATTTCAAAGCAGTCATGCCTGATAAGTATCAATCTGCTCACAACCTGTGTTTTTTAATACATGACATTATGCTACAGGCGTTGAAGTCTGGAGAGACCGCAGGTATTTTTAATACCTCCCTAAAAATCTCTCATGAAGATGAAGAATTCCTCAAATCATCTAATAATATCTTTGATTTGTTAGATGCTAAAGATAGATCTCAAGATAAAGTAAAATTAATAAGGGCGACCGTTCTTCGAGCCGTTTTATCTGATGCACTACATTGTATATACGAAGCACTTAAGTGCTCAGAGAAAGGAAAGTTAAATATTACATACATGTTGATAAGAAAGCCAATTCAAGAAACTCTTTACTTGATTGAATCATTATTCATGGATGGCATTGAATTTTCAAAATCACTATCAGAAAACCCTCTAACACTCCGCCCCAAGAATGCCGGGGGAATTGAGAGTCATATACGGCGGATTTCTAACATAGTAACATTGCTAGGAGATGATCCGAGGTTTAGTGCGGATTATATAGCACGACTAAGATATGATAAGAATAATGAAGATAATTTTGATGGAATATGTAATTTAGCCATGCATCTTTTCACTGAACATAAAGCCATCAAGACTGAAAAGCTTAACGTGAATTTCATATTTTCTGATTGGAATAGTAAGCTTTCACAATGGTCATACTTATATAGTAGATTGCCATATTTGCTTTACTATTTCCACGTTATTATTGAATGCATATTTTCAGAAGTTGCTCAGACTCCAAGCGCATATATATTAGATATGCAAAGGCGCATTATATCTTCAGTATGTCTGTGGTGGAAAGATGTCGACGAAAATTATCAGTCTGATGAGCTAGTTAAATTTTATACAATATCTAAAATATGGCTAGACCGCCATTGCATAAAAAATGGATTTAAAGAACCAAATGAAGAAGAGCTAATAAAAATGGCGAATAGTGGTGCTTTTCCTAATGAAGATGAAGGCTCAGTAAAAAAAAGATACCATGATTTTACTTCTATGCATGAGTCGAACATAAATAAAAAAGATGACCTTTCCTCTATGGATTGACACTCTGTTGTATGGATAGCGTCCGCCCTAGAACGAGGCGAACCATTGTCAATGTGTAACGCCTGAAAAATTTGCATCATGCACAGTGGCTTCGCTCGCTTATCATCTTGGCTAAGGTGATCACCCTTAGTGCACACTAGTGTACATCCCTCCTCAAACCATTCACCATCTAAAATCATGAATTTAAAGGACAAAAATCAAAAGTGAACAGTGTGAACACTTTTCCTTAAAATCATTTTATTTTGGATTTAGCGCCGAGCATTCGGTATCCTAACGCAGCCGTTCCGGGGTATGAGATCCAATAATTGGTACACGTTTAGGTACACGGAACAAAGTTGAATTAGATAATAACACCCAAATACATGAGTTTGCGGTGTTTGTTCAGATTCCGCCAGCTCAAAAGCGGCCTTCAGACCTGAAAGCGATTTGCAGAATGCGCATCAACTCACCGCTACGTCAATTGGTAATAGTCAATGTCTGAATCCAGGGCTCACAACAACGAAACACCTTAAGATATTCGATCATTTATCCAGCCATCGCCCGGCTTCAGCAGAATCGATCAGGAGCTGAACAGTAAGTGGCTTATGCGCTTCGCTGAAATCATCTGGAAAGTATCGCTGAAAATTAATTGATTTGGGATCAATGCCAAACCTTTCAGAATACCTTTCAAGTAGCTCATAGGCATCAAGAGGATCCATACGAAAATCTTTATTCAAATCAGTAGAATGCTTTAAAGGATAACGTCGAAAGGTAAGAAGGCTTCTACCATTGTACTCGGCCAGAAGTGAATAAACTGCCTGCTCAATATCCTGCCTTACCATATCTTATCTTCCTCTGTAACAATGCGATTGTAACGTACCATAGACTGATAACCTATTTGCGCCACATCGCCCGCCAGGATCACCCAGCCAATCACAGGAATAGCACGCCCTACAAACGTCGAAAGCTTTGATGTCATTATTCTTTTAACTTCAAAAGGATTTGCGGGATTTTGAATCCAGGTAGGTAAGCGGAAAGGGAGCTGAATATCCCTAAGCAGTTTCCTTGAATACTTTGAGGCATAACTTGTGCCGGGCGTAGCATTACCCAGCTTGCCTCTGACGGTTATAGTGTTCTGACCGCTATAAATTGCTGCTGCCGCCAGAACATCCTTCGCGCCAGTGAAATGTTCTGCGGTTACGTCTACCATAATCCAGAAGAATAATTCTCCCGCACTGAGATTTGTTAGTCCACCATAAAAGTATGTTCCATTTAGCTATTCGGTGGTATCCATTACCTTCTCCTTTCGCTTTATACGAGTCAAATCTTAAACCCAGGGCCGGGCAATTACCATTCCTGTTTCATTCTATCCCTTATCTTCTTATGCTCTGCCGATTGTCAACTCAGCCAGCTTAGCTCAGGCAATCACATCTGATATTGATGTACATCTTTCCTTCAGCATGCGTAAGTAACATCAGACATACTCAATAGCCGCAACACTGTAATCTTCACGCCATTCCCTGAGACTTTCCTGCCACCCCTATCAAAAATATTTCCTTCAAATCGCCTCAGCATTGTCATCGCTGGCGCGAAGCGCTGCCAGATCGGCCTGCTGACCGAATATGCCCCAGTTTGCTTCTTCAATTTCCTGTATCACCACATAGACAGGCGCGACAGAAGTGCCTGACGGACGACGATCCAGAATCGCGGTCGCTCCCTCAATCAACTTCTTCTTTGCTACCTCATCCAGGCCACCTTTGATGACATATATCTGAAGGGACACAACCGGCAACCATGCGGGTTTTTCTCCCATAAAGACGGCAGCAGAAGAGTATTCGGCAAAGTAGGTCCATACCGTACTGCGAACCAGTGGGGAGTCTGGCAGCGCCTCGCAATTAAGTCCTAACTGCGTCAGATCTCTGGCAACCTGTTGACGCTCAGCCGCATCAAAGGTACCTGCTGGCGCATGAATGATCATTTTAGGCATCAAATATATCTCATTGCATCAGGGGAACAGGATGGATTCCGCACCGGGCGGAATCCATCATCGGGCAACTAAATTGACTGCCCACCGGAGACTTCAATACGCTGACCGGTGACCCAGCGGTTGTCCGGTCCCAGCAGGCTGGCAATCATCGGACCGATGTCATCAGGCAGGCCCACGCGACCCAGCGCGGTCATGCCAGCAAACGCCTGGTTGTAATCGGGGATGTCACGCACCGCGCCACCCAGAAAGTCGGTCTCAATCGCTCCCGGGGCTACGGTATTCACGGTGATGCCGCGGCTGCCCAGTTCTTTCGCCATATACACGGAAAGAATTTCAACGGCGCCCTTGGCAGCCGAGTAGGCCGAGAAACCCGGAAACGACACGCGGGTCAGCCCCGAAGAGAAGTTGACGATGCGTCCGCCATCGACCAGCAGCGGCAGCAGCGACTGCGTCAGAAAAAACACTCCTTTGACGTGTACGTTAAATAACGCGTCGAACTGCTCTTCCGTGGTTGCGCTAAAGTCGGCCATTTCCCCATGCCCGGCGTTGTTGATCAGATGGTCGAACGTGTCGCGTCCCCAGTCACCTTTCAGGATATTGCCCACGGCGGCGACGAAACCCGGGAAGGACGATACGTTGCTGGTGTCCAGTTGCAGCGCAACTGCCTTACGGCCAAGCGCCTGAATTTCATTCACCACGGCATCCGCCGCCTCTTTACCCGTACGATAAGTCACGATGACATCACCACCATGGCGGGCAATGCTCAGTGCGGTATTACGGCCAAGACCCCGGCTGGCGCCAGTTACAAGAGAAAGGGTTGTCATGAAATATCTCCTCAATAGTGGGAGAGTGATTCTAACAATCAACAGACTTCCAGGGTTGCCCAATAATTTTTAATTATTGCCTGATTATTTTTATATTTTTATTTAATGCCTTATTTACTAGAATGGCTGCATCTTAAATTATTAATTAATTGCCTGATAATATGAAAAAGCATCTTCACTCGTATGAGGAACGTCCTGCTGGGGACGACGAGTTTCAATCTGCCGGGAGGATGGCGGCTTTGCTGCAGGCGGCAAGGCATTATGCTGATGAACACCACAACGGAGCGGGCGTTGCTGCAACGCCAGTTGATGGGGTGTTCATTCTGCGCGAGACCGCGCCTACCGCGTTGCAATTCGCGATCACTAAGCCGTTGATCGCAATGGTGCTGCAAGGCAGCAAACGCGTAACCATGGGCAGCGATCGTTTTGATTTTGGTGCGGGTGAATCCTTGCTGATCACCATGGATGTGCCAACCGTGAGCCAGGTTATCAGCGCCAGTGCCGACACCCCTTATTATTCTCTGGTCGTGGAACTGGATGCGGCGGTAATTAGTGAACTGATGGCAAATATGGTCGGGCTGGAGGCTGCTACGGATTTGCCCGTAAGCATTGATCAGATCGAAGAAGATGTGGCAGAAGCCGCTTTGCGTCTGCTGAACATGCTCAGCAGGCCACGCGCACTCGCCGTGCTGGGCAGCCAGTTGGTGCGGGAGTTACATTACTGGCTATTGTCAGGACGGCACGGCAGTGCGCTGCGTGCCCTCGGCAGCACTGACAGCCATGCCCGCCGGATTGCGCGGGCAGTCGCGATCATTCGGGCCAATTATGCGCAACCGCTGCGCATGAAAACCCTCGCTGACGCCGCCGGTATGAGCCTCTCGGTGTTTCATACGCATTTCCGCCATGTCACCACGCTCACCCCGCTGCAATTCCAGAAACAGCTACGCCTGCTTGAAGCGCGGAGACTGATGCTGACGGAAGGGACAGCCATCGGCATTGCTGCTAATGCGGTGGGATATGAGAGCGTGACGCAGTTTACCCGTGAATATTCACGGCTGTTTGGTTCACCACCAGCCCGGAATATTCGGGAAACCCGCGCACTCGAGCGTTCAGCCCTGTCTGGTGAGCCTGCGTGGCGCAGTTGATTTTTCGCACAATGCTGTGTCAACATTCACGGTTAACGACGTCTCAAACAGGCAATAAATTATTCGAGTCTGTCGTTTCCGGAGAGAGGGTGACAAGAAGGATTTTTAAAAAACACTTCTAATATAGAGATTAACCAGCTTCACTTGGGTGAAGAGTCCTAACTTATTTTTCCTGGCCGTGTAAATGAAATGCTCTACCGCAGCAATACCTATCATGCCAAAAAATAATCCTGCACCTTCTGTTTCACCGACAAAAGAAAAAGCCGCCGTTAAAAAGATCAGTATATAAAGATAAATAACGACAACTGAAGACACTTCATTGGATAAGATCGCGATGACTGAACGCAGGTTAATATCCGAGGTGATTTTCTTTGTAAAAACCGAATTTATCTCTTTATAACCGGCTCTGAAACTAAGTAACTCAGCCTTGTTAAAATCATCACCCCGAATTTTTGATTGAATCTTCTTCAACTTCTTGTTGGTTTTTTCATCCATAATTCTTACCTCCCTAGCCTGACTCAGATAGACATTATAATGACCGTGTCTGCATTATTTGAAGCTTTTGAGTCAATCAACCTACTGCTCAGGGCTTCGGTAATCTCAATCAAAGTCATGCCTGATCGGCTATGGCGAGATTCGAGCTGTCTTTTACGTCTTACTTCCAGTACCTGCACAAAAAATCGCACGACTTTTAGGCTTGCGCTGCTGCCCCGCCTTTTCTCTAGCCGACTATGGCACTTAGCACTCATCGTTTCCTTATCCTCTGCGTTGCGCCAGCATTACGCATGCATGGCTCCTACGGCACACGGCTGCGCATTTATGCCAGAAACGCCCACAGAAACGGTACGATTCACTTACAGTTTATTCCTAATGCCCTGCGTTGCGCTCTGTGCCACTCTTAACTACGCTCATAACACTTATGATGCTTAATGAGGGAATATATTATGAAAAAGACGATTATTGCGTTATCCGCCATTCTTCTGACTTCTACGGCGTTTGCCGCCACACACGCAACCGATGAAACCGTCGCTGACGCCAAAGCGGGCGCCAATACGGCGAAAGAGAAACTGCATCAGGCGCAGCATCAGGGTGAAGAGCAGCAGCTCAAAGCCAAACATGCTGCCGAAGGCAAAAGCGATAGCCTGACCAGCAAAGCGAGCGAAAACTCGCAGAAAGCCTGGAACAGCACCAAAGAAGGTACTGAAAAAGGTTGGGACGCCACCAAAGAAGGCGCGCAGAAAGGCTGGAACAAAACCAAAGAAGGTGCCAGCGATCTGAAGAAGAAAGTCTCTGAGTAATTTCTTCTGATGTAGACAGCGATTGCTCTGCATTCATTTGATTAAAAAAACGCCTGGTGCACTGCATCAGGCGTTTTTACATCATAAGCATATTAATCCGCAGCGAACTTAGTTAAATTTCATTTGCAGGAGCTGCTCTCGCGGCATGGCAAATGGGATGGATTTGGCGCTGATGCAAATAGTTAATGATGTATCTCTGGTTGAAGTGCAACACGCGACGGACCGCGAACAGGCGAAATCAGAGGTATTACTCAGCGGTAGTTCTACCGGCATAATCATCCCCGGAAAAATCCTTGAGGCAGCAGTCAAAGTCACTGATAACCGCTATGTGCTGTTTGTCACGGATGACGTGCTCTACGAGGAATCACTGACTATTGTGCTGATTGATTCCTCTCAGGGCATTCAGGAAATTGTCACTATTGGCAATGAGTATAACTCCGGCACATTTGAGCAGTTGCATATCAGTGACCATTCACTTCAGTTTCGTTTTATCGGTGATTATATCTGGAGCCTGACACTGGAAGATTCACCGAAATTCCAGCTGCCATTTTTCAGCGATCCGAAAGGTGTGTCCCGCAGTAAAGCATTTACCCGATTCATGAACATCACGGCTTTACCCACGTGATAAACACGAACTCATTACCCCAAAAGTCCGCGATGCGGCCTTTTTTGTGCCTGCCAGCAACCGGATTGATACAAAACGCTGCGATCCCGCTCCTGGATTCGGGCAAATTCCTAATCAGTGATTGATTAATAAGCAGACTGCGCGAATAGTAAGCGAACCGGCCATCGGGTGCCGGCACAAGGAAAAAGCACATGGGATATTACGTACTGAGAAAAAGTGATACAGCATTGTCGCAGAAATACTGGTTTGTGCTTAAAGCCAGCAACGGCGAAACCATCGCCACCAGCGAGATGTACAGCTCTAAACAGGCGGCGGAAAACGGCATCCGCTCGGTGCAGCAGAACGGTGCGTCAACCACCATTCACGACGAGACCTGACCTCGCGCAGCCTGCGCAGTGATGCGCGAAGGTGGGTCATTGACCCTGCAAGCGGCGCAATGTTTTACGCGATCAATCGCGCCGCTAAGCATCTCCGGCAAGCGGGTACCACGCAGTACCACAGCCCCCCTAAAACGCCACCGGCGCTTTGCATCGGACGGCCTTTGCCCCTACACTTGCCGCATCGCCCTTAACCATTAATTAACTTTATGTCCGATACATTTCAACGCCAGCCGCTGCCCTTGCCGAATGGCCACAATAAAGTGCTGCTGCACTCCTGCTGCGCTCCCTGCTCGGGAGAAGTGATGGAAGCGATGCTGGCTTCCGGCATCGATTACACCATCTTCTTCTACAACCCGAACATCCATCCGCTGAAAGAGTACGAGCTGCGCAAAGAGGAGAACATCCGCTTTGCCGAGCAGTTTGGCGTGCCTTTCGTTGATGCCGATTACGACAAAGACAACTGGTTCGAGCGCGCGCGTGGCATGGAGTGGGAGCCGGAGCGCGGCGTGCGCTGCACCATGTGTTTCGACATGCGCTTCGAGCGCACCGCGCTGTACGCGCATGAACACGGCTTCCCGGTGATCACCAGTTCACTCGGCATTTCGCGCTGGAAGAATATGCAGCAAATCAACGACTGCGGCGTACGCGCGGCGGCGCGCTATCCGGATATGCTGTACTGGGAGTTTAACTGGCGTAAAGGTGGCGGTTCGTCGCGCATGATTGAGATCAGCAAGCGCGAGCGCTTCTATCAGCAGGAGTATTGCGGCTGCATCTATTCGCTGCGCGATACCAACCGCCACCGCGTGGCGAGCGGTCGCGAACGTATCGAAATCGGCGTGCAGTATTATTCGCCGGATGAGTAAGAAAAAAACCTGCTGGCGCTAACCAGCAGGCTAAGCATTACCAGTTCAGCAGCTGGCCGCGGTAATCCACGTAATGATGGCCACCACGCCCGCTAAACTGCTGCAGTTGCGTGACCATGCCCTGCGCACTCTCGGTGACGCTGATATCCGCGCCCTCACCGCCCATGTCGGTTTTTACCCAGCCCGGATGCAGTGACAGCAGCGTGCTGCCCTGCTGGTGCATCTGCGTCGCCAGCGCGCGACTCAGCATATTCAGCGCCGCTTTGCTGGCTGCGTAGAACGGCATCGCCGCGTCACGGTTCTCGTTGAGGCTGGCGAGACGCGACGTGGTCAGGCCCAGCACGCTCTGTTTATCGCGCAGCAGTGGCAGCAGGCTCTCCGCCAGGCGCACCGGCGCCACCGCATTGGTGAAGAACAGCTCGCTGAGCTGCACATCGTCCACGTCGCGCAGCTGTGACGCGTGCGGGCCGAGAATCCCGGCGTTGATCAGGATGCAATCAAAGGGTGCGTCGCCGAGCTGCCGGACCAGCGCGTCACGCTGCGCGCCATCGGTGATATCCAGCGCCAGCCACTGCAGCTGCGGATGCTGAAACGAAACCGCCGTGGAACGGTAGGTGGCGGTCACCTGCCAGCCCGCCTGCAGCAGTTGCTGCACCACGGCCAGGCCAATGCCTTTTGACGCCCCAATAATCAATGCTCGCTGTTGTTGGCTCATCTGTCTCTCGCTGGTTGGTGTGCCACGAAAAAGGGCAGGATACCCTGCCCTGTTGTCCTTACCGGAACACTAACGTTAGCACGACGATGACCACCATAATTATCAGCAGGTGGCACACCGTTTTATCCAGGTTGCGTTGTTTCATGACGCCTCCTGCACTCAGAACCACTGGCCAAAGCGCTTGATGTACAGCGTTTTCATGCCCTGCGCCACCAGGCAGTAACCGAGCAGCGTGGCCAGCAGCCACGGGAAATAGCTCCATGGCAGCGGCACCAGGCCGACCATTGCGCCGAGCGGCGAGAACGGCAGCAGAATGCCGGCAATCATTACGCAGGCAGTGGTCAGCAGCACCGGCAGCGCCGCGCGGCTCTGGATAAACGGAATTTTGCGCGTGCGCAGCATGTGCACCACCAGCGTCTGCGACAGCAGCCCTTCCACAAACCAGCCGGACTGGAACAGTGACTGCATCGCTGGGGTATTCGCCGCGAACACGTACCACATCAGCGCAAAGGTGGTGATGTCAAAAATTGACGACGTTGGCCCAATCCACAGCATAAAGCGTTTGATGTTGCGCGCGTCCCATTTGCGTGGTTTGCGCAGGAACTCGCGATCCATTTTGTCCCACGGCAGCGCCAGCTGTGACAGATCGTACATCAGGTTCTGAATCAGCAGGTGAATCGCCAGCATCGGCAGGAACGGAATGAACGCGCTCGCCACCAGCACCGAGAACACATTGCCGAAGTTCGAACTGGCGGTCATGTTCAGGTACTTGATGATGTTGCCGAACGTCTCGCGCCCCTTCATCACGCCCTCTTCCAGCACCATTAAATCCTTTTCCAGCAGGATGATGTCAGAAGACTCTTTGGCGATGTCCGCCGCGCTGTCGACCGAGATCCCCACATCGGCGTCCCGCAGCGCCGGCGCATCATTAATGCCGTCACCGAGAAAACCCACCGTATGGCCCTGCTGCTGCAGCGCACGCAGAATGCGTGACTTCTGCAGCGGCGTCAGTTTGGCAAACACCGAGCTGCGCGCCGCGGCCTGCGCCAGTTGCTCATCGCTCATCGCGGCAATCGCCTCGCCGGTGAGGATCTCGCCACAGTCGATGCCCACCTGCTGACAGATGCGCGCCGTCACCACTGGATTATCGCCGGTCAGCACTTTGACCGTTACGCCGTTATCATTGAGCGCGGTGATTGCCTTCGCCGCGCTTTCCTTCGGCGGATCGAGGAAGGTCAGCAGCCCTTCAATGGTCAGCCCCTGCTCATCTGCAACGCTCAGCGCCTGTTGCAGGCCCGGCTCCGCCAGCGCACGGCTGGCCACCAGCAGTACGCGGAAGCCCTGCTGATTGTACTGATGCGCCAGCGCCAGCAGCTCCGCGCGACGGGTCTCATTGAGCGGCTGAATCAGTTTGCCTTCGCGTTCGGCGCTGGCAATGCTCAGCATCTCCTCGACCGCGCCCTTACAGATCAGCATCTGCTGGTTGAGGCGGCGGTCACGCACCACCACTGAAACGCGACGACGCACAAAATCAAACGGCAGCTCATCCACTTTGCTGTAGTAGTCGCTCATGTCCGCGCTGATGCGTCCTTTGCCGTAACGCAGGATGGCGCGGTCCATCAGGTTAGGCGTGCCGCTCTGGTAATGGCTGTTGAGCCAGCTCAGCATCAGGACGCGCGAATTCTCTACCCCGGCACAATCGAGATGGTGCTCGAGGATAATGTTGTCCTGTGTCAGCGTGCCGGTTTTGTCGGTACACAGAATGTCCATGGCGCCGAGGTTCTGGATCGCGTTCAGGCGTTTGACGATCACTTTTCGGCGCGACATGGCAATCGCCCCTTTGGCCAGATTCGAGCTGACAATCATCGGCAGCATTTCCGGCGTCAGCCCCACCGCCACCGCCAGCGCGAACAACGCAGCATCCAGCCAGTCGCCTTTGGTCAGACCGTTAATCAGCAGCACCACCGGCACCATCACCAGCATGAAGCGAATCAGCAGCCAGCTGACGCTGTTCACGCCGCGATCGAAAGCGGTTTGTGTGCGGTTACCAACAATCGATTTCGCCAGGCTGCCGAAGTAAGTTTCCCCGCCGGTCGCCACCACCACCGCTTTGGCGCTGCCGCTGGAGACATTAGTGCCCATCAGGCATACGCTGCCCAGCTCCAGCAGCGATGCATCTTTGTCGCTGGCGCTGGCCTGCTTGCTGGCCACGTGACCGGTGACGTCATATTTCTCCACCGGCAGCGATTCGCCGGTCAGAATCGCCTGACTGATAAACAGATCGCGTGAGTCGAGCAGCCGCACATCGGCGGGTACCAGATCGCCCGCCGAGAGATAGATAATGTCGCCGGGCACCAGGCTGGTGATGTCCACTTCCTGTTTCTGCGGCGCCTGCTGTACCGATTCCCGGCGCAGCACGGTGGCGGTGGTGCGCACCATCGATTTCAGCGCCTGTGCCGCTTTGTTGGTGCGAAACTCCTGCCAGAAGCGCAGCAAACCGCTGAGCGTTACCATCGTCACAATGATGATGACACCGGTCAGATCGGTCTCCTCGCCATGGCGCAGCGGCATCCAGTAGTCGGTGAAAAAGCTCACCAGCGCCAGCGCCAGCAGCACATAGATGAACGGATTATTAAAAGCCTGGATCAGCTGTACCAGCGCCGGTGGCGCTTTATCATGCTCTACCTGATTACGACCATAAATCTGCAGCCGCGCTTCCGCTTCGCGTTCGACCAGCCCCAGCGCATCGCTGCGCAGGCGCAGCAGCGTTTCGTCGGCGGTAAAAGCGGCTTCGTCTTCAATCAGATAGCGTGCGGTTTTCTGACGTGCCGGACGCACGGTGTTCCAGGCTTTTTTTTCCTGGTTGAGTTTCATGTCAGTCATGATGACATTCCTCGTTTATTTTTTTACGGCAATAACGATCCCTGCGCGCCAGGCGCACAAGTCGAAAACATTAATTGTCACGGCGTGACCGGATTAAATTAAAAATAACCTGTCGGGAATTTCCATATTACCTCCCGGAAATAATGGGCGAAGAAAGTCGCTCGCTGAATAACGAGTGAAATAACATAATCCTGGATAACGCTGCGCGCAGCAGCAGCCTGAAGCGGCTTAACGCGCAGGGAAGCTCAGCACGCTGAAGATCAGCGCGCGCATCGAGGTGGAGGAAAAAGTGCGTTTAAAATCATGTGCATGATGCTATTCCCACGGGCATCAGCCCGCTGTGGTGTCATTATCAGGGAACAATCATCAGAAACAGGTGAGGATTGCTGCCCGCCATGTTGGCAAGCAGCGAAAAAAGAATTCGCGCGTCAGCTTGCCTTGTATTGCCATCGATAAGGGTGACTGTCCAACTGAATTCTCCTGTGTGAAGTTGCGGCTATTATAGGAGGGCGAAAAGCGAAGTAAAGTTAATTATCCTGGGGTTCAGGTTGATTTAATTTTCGTTGCGATTTGGTTGATAAAACGCGCGGGAATAAGGTGCGCCAGATTAATCCGATCGCGTTACGCCCTCTTGCTTATAACTGAAGCGCACCGCTTAGAACCTTACGGCATATGCATAGCCATAAATTGACTATTCTTCACTGTAACGCTCTCGTAAACTCGCGTTACTTTTTTAAGGCAAGGAAACAACATGAAAAAAATTATTCCCTCACTGCTGGCGCTGTCGCTGGTAGCCGCCTTCTCTGCGCAGGCCGCCACGCCGAAAGATACGCTGGTGATTGCGCAGTCTACGGATGATGCGGACAGCTTTGATCCGGCCCAGGGCTTTGAACTGACCACGGTGCAAGCGTTCACTAACATTTATCAGCGCCTGGTGCAGTCCGATCCGGCCAATCCGACCGATCTTAAGCCAACGCTGGCCACGTCGTGGCAGCCGGGCAGCGATAACCGCAGCCTGACGTTTGCGCTGCGCAAAGACGCGAAATTCGCCAGCGGTAACCCGCTGCGCCCGGAAGATGTCATCTTCTCGCTGGGCCGCGTGGTGAAACTCAACCTCGATCCGTCCTTTATTCTGACCCAGCTCGGCTGGAACAAAGACAACGTCGACAGCTTCCTGAAAAAGGTCGATGAAGACCACGTACAGATTAGCTGGAGCGCCAACGTCAGCCCGGCCTATGTGCTGAGCCTGCTGTCCGCGCCGGTCTCCTCGATCGTTGATGAAAAAACCGCGCAGGCCAACGCCAAAAACGGTGATTTCGGCCACGCGTGGCTCGGCACCCACTCGGCCGGCAGCGGCCCGTTCCAGATTCGCAAAGTGGTGCTGCATGAAGCGATACTGCTCAGCGCCAACCCGACCTCACCGGCCGGTGCACCGAAGCTGAAAAACATTCTGATCAAAAACGTGCCGGAGCCGGCAGCGCGCCGTCTGCTGCTGGAACAGGGCGATGTCGATATCGCGCGTAACCTCGGTGCTGACCAGATCGCTGCGCTGAAGGGCAAAGCCGGCGTGAAGACCGAAGCGATTCCGATGGCGTCGCTCTACTACATTCAGTTCAACGTCGGCGCCAGTCCGGTACTGAAGAACCCGGCGCTGTGGGAAGCGGCACGTTACCTGTTCGACTATAAAGGTATCGCCAATGACCTGCTGAAAGGCCAGTTTGAAGTGCACCAGACCTTCCTGCCGAAGGGTTTCCCCGGTGCGCTGAACGACACGCCTTACAGCTACGATCCAGAGAAAGCCAAAGCGATTCTGCAGAAGGCCGGCCTGACCAACGTCAGCTTTAAGCTCTCCACCAGCAATCAGCCGCCGTACCTTGATATCGCGCAGGCGCTGCAGGGCAGCTTCGCCAAAGGCGGCGTGAAGGTGGAAGTGCAGCCGGGCTTAAGCTCTGAAGTCTCCACCCGCGTGAAGGCGCATCAGTATGAAGCTACGCTCAACGCCTGGGGCGCGGATTATTTCGACCCGAACACCAACGCCGCGTCCTTCGCATACAATCCGGAAGATGGCAGCAAAACCATTGCTTACCGTTCAGACTGGCACATTCCGGAGCTGAGCAAACAGACGCTGGCGGCGACGGCCGAAGCCGACAGCAATAAGCGCGTTGCGCTTTATCAGGCGATGCAGCGTGAAGTGCTGAAGAACTCGCCGTACGTGATTGGCCTGCAGGCGCGTAACCTGATTGCGCTGCGCGACAATCTCCAGGGCTATGTGCAGGGGATCAACCCGGACATGGTGTATTACGCGCAGGTTTCGAAGTAATGGCAGCGTCAGCGTCATCGGCCGGGTTCGCCCGGCCACTCTGGCAGCGCTTCAGCCGCCTCGTCACCAGTCTGCTGTCGCTGCTGGTGACGCTGGTGGGTTTGTTAGCGTTTACTTTCATGCTGTCGCACCTGTCGCCAGTCGACCCGGTACAACAAATCGCCGGCGATCACGCCAGCGAGGCCACCTATGCTCAGGTGCGTCACGACCTGGGGCTGGATCAGCCGGTGCTGGTGCAGTTCTGGCGCTATATCAGCCATCTGGCGCAGGGCAATCTCGGCCTGTCGCACCTGACCAATCAGCCAGTCAGCGCCGACCTGATGCGCACCTTCCCCGCCACGCTTGAGCTGGCGACCTGTTCGATGATTTTCGCTGCGGTGTTCGGCGTGACGCTCGCGCTGCTGGCGGCGTGGAAACCGGGCAGCGTCATTGATAACGTGGCGCGCTTTATCTCGCTGCTGGGCTACTCGGTGCCGGTGTTCTGGCTCGGCCTGCTGGGCCTGCTGCTGTTTTACGCCGTGCTGCACTGGTCCGCCGGTCCGGGCCAGCTGGATGATATCTGGATTTATACCCTCGAACCGAAGACCGGCTTTGTACTGATTGATAGCTGGCTCTCCGGCGATGCGGAAATGTTTCGCAACGCGATTGCCCATCTGTGGCTGCCGGTGGTGATTCTCGGCCTGCTGGCGATGGCAGGCATTACGCGCCTGCTGCGCGCGGCACTGCTGGAAGAGAGCAGCAAAGAGTATGTGGTGCTGGCGCGCGCGAAAGGCGCTGGCCGGGCGCGCATTCTGCTGCGTCATATTTTCCCCAACGTGCTGGGCACGCTGATCACCGTTATCGCCCTCTCCTACGCCACGCTGCTGGAAGGGTCCGTGCTGACGGAAACCGTATTCGCCTGGCCGGGCGTCGGTCGCTATATGACCAACGCGCTGTTTTCCGCGGATGTTCCGGCGATTCTCGGCGCTACGTTGCTGATTGGCAGCTGCTTTATCCTGCTCAATGCCGTGGCCGACGCCCTCACCTGGTTAACCGATCCGAGAACCCGATGACTCAACAACTTCATGAACTGGAAACCGTGCGCCCGCGCCGGCGCCGGGCGCGTATCACTTCGCTGACCATCGGCCTGACGCTGGTGATCGTGCTGGTGGCCATGGCGCTGCTGGCGCCGCTGCTGGCGCCGTTTGATCCTAACGCGCAGGTGATTGAACAGCGTCTGCTGGCACCGTCGGCGCTGCACTGGTTCGGCACCGACGGCTTCGGCCGCGATTTATTGTCGCGCGTGATTTACGGCGCACGTCCGACGCTGCTGCTGGTGTCGCTGATCCTGGTGCTGACCATCCCGGTTGGCCTGTTAGTCGGCATCACCGCCGGCTACGTCGGCGGCTGGACCGAACGCGTGCTGATGCGCATCACCGATATTTTTCTGTCGCTGCCCAACCTGGTGATTGCGCTGGCGCTGGTGGCAATGCTGGGTCCGGGCCTGATGAACGGCGCACTGGCGCTGGCGCTCACCAGCTGGCCGCCGTTTGCCCGGCAGGCACGCGCGGAAACCCTGGCATTGCGCCGCAGCGATTACCTCGCCGCCGCGCGCATGCAGGGCATTACCGGCCTGCGCCTGATGTTTGGCCACATTCTGCCGCTCTGCCTGCCGACCGCCGTGGTGCGTGCCGCGCTGAGCCTCGGCGGGATTATTCTTTCTGCCGCCGGGCTGGGCTTCCTCGGCATGGGCGTGCAGCCGCCAACCGCCGAATGGGGCTCGATGGTAGCAGAAGGCAGTAAAGTGATTTTCGACCAATGGTGGGTGGCGGCAGCACCCGGCGCAGCCATTCTGTTCGCCAGCCTGGCGTTTAACCTGACAGGCGACGGCCTGCGTGACCGACTGGATACCCGCCATGCCAAATGATCTGTTAATTGATGCGCAGGGGCTGACGATCCGCAGCCACGACGCGCTGCTGGTGGATAACATCAGCTTTACTCTCGGCCGCGAACGCGTGGCGCTGGTCGGCGAATCCGGCTCGGGCAAATCCCTGACCGCGCGTGCGCTGATGGGCCTGCTGTCGCCCGCGCTGCAGCTGCAGGCTGACCGGCTGCAGGTGGCGGGCGCAGACGCCCTGCACCTGCGCGAGCGCGACTGGATTGGCCTGCGCGGCGGCAAAGTGGCGATGGTCATGCAGGATCCGAAATACGCGCTCAACCCGACGCGCACCATTGGCTGGCAGGTTGAAGAGCCGCTGGTGCTGCACCGCAAGCTGAGCCGTGCCGAGCGCAAAGAGAAAGTGTGCGAGATGCTGGACGCGGTGGGCCTGCCCGATCCGCGCCAGCTGATGAAGCGCTATCCGCATCAGCTCTCCGGCGGCATGGGCCAGCGCGTGATGCTGGCGATCGCACTGATTACCGATCCCGATCTGCTGATTGCCGATGAGCCGACCTCGGCGCTCGATCACGCCATGCGCGATCAGGTGCTGGCGTTGATTCGTCGCCTGGTGGAGCAGCGCAATATGGGCCTGCTGCTGATCAGTCACGATCTGCAACAGGTTTCCGAGCACTGTCAGCGGGTGATGGTGATGTACAAAGGCCGCCTGCTGGACACGCTGCCGGCGGCGCAGCTGTCAGACGCCAGCCATCCTTACACCCGCACGCTGTGGGCCTGCCGTCCGGGTAAAGCGACGCACGGCGAACGCCTGCCGGTGCTGGATCGCGCGGCGCTGGAGAAGATGCATGATTGAATTAGCCAACCTGAGCGTCTCGCACAAACAGGGTTATGAACTGCGCACCGTGGTGCACGATGTGAACCTGCAGGTGGCAGCCGGCGAGTGTTTCGGTCTGGTGGGGCCTTCCGGCTGCGGTAAATCCTCGCTGCTGTGGGTAATGGCCGGACTGAATCCGCACTGGCGCGGCCAGATGACGCTGGCGAATACCGCCGTGCAGCCGGGCAAACCCTTTACCGGCCAGCAGCGGCGCGATGTGCAGATGGTGTTTCAGGATCCCTACGCATCGCTGCATCCGCGCCACCGGCTGCGCCGCACGCTGGCGGAACCGCTTAAGCTGCTGCGACGCGATAACATCGACGATCGCATCAACGCGGGCTTCCGCCATGTCGGGCTGGATCCGGCGCTGGCGGATCGCTATCCACATCAGCTGTCCGGCGGACAGCGTCAGCGCGTGGCCATCGTGCGCGCCCTGCTGCTGGAGCCTAAGATCCTGCTGCTGGATGAGCCGACGTCGGCGCTGGATATGTCTGTGCAGGCCGAGATCCTGAATCTGCTTAACGATCTCAAACAGAATGATGGCCTGACGATGGTGCTGGTCAGCCACGATCCTGACGTGATCGATCATATGTGCGATCGTGCCGCGCGCATGGCGCAGGGCCGGATTGTTGGTTAGCATGGCATGAGCGCAACGCGGCGCGGTTTATCCCGAAGGTAGATTGCGCCGCTGCCCAACAGCCATTCAGTCATCTAAAGGAACACCGTATGACGGTAAAATTACGTCCGCTGGAGCGGGAAGATCTGCACTTTGTCCATCAGCTGGATAACAATGCCAGCGTGATGCGCTACTGGTTTGAAGAGCCGTACGAAGCGTTTGTGGAGCTTTCTGACCTGTATGACAAGCACATCCACGATCAGACCGAGCGGCGCTTTGTGGTGGAACACGACGGGCAAAAAGCCGGGCTGGTCGAGCTGGTGGAGATCAACCACGTGCATCGCCGGGCGGAGTTTCAGATCATCATCGACCCGGCGCATCAGGGCAAGGGCTTAGCCAGCAGAGCGGCAAAGCTGGCGATGGATTACGGCTTTTCGGTGCTCAATCTCTACAAGCTGTATCTGATTGTCGATCAGGAGAACGAGAAGGCGATTCATATCTACACCAAGCTCGGTTTCGAGGTGGAAGGCGTGCTGAAGCACGAGTTTTTCATCAACGGCGAGTACCGCAACACTATCCGCATGTGCATTTTCCAGCAGCAGTACCTGGCGCAGCATAAATCCGGTAATGCGATGGTGAAACCTACCGCGCAATAGGTTTAATATAAGTCGCAGGCTAAGATTTGAACCTGCCGATAATTTTGAAAATGTATTCAGATTATTTATGGAATAAACACATGGAAATACTCAAGGAGTTATGCCAGGCTTTTAACTACACAGTCAATGACTTATCAAGAATGATTGGTGTTGATGAAAAAGAAGTAAACGCTTGGATAAATAATAAATCCGAACCCGAGCTTAAATATTATCGGGATATGGCCTTGATTTTTGGAACAAGTGTATTTCATCTAAAAAACAATACAGGAAGGATAGTTACTACATCTGCTCATTATTGGATAACACAAGGCGTAATGGATGGTTTCTGGGGACATGCAGGAATAATATTAAACCAATCAAACTACACAAAGTGGTATCCTATCTCAGCTTACGAAAAAGTAAAGATTGAAGATGCCCTCGTCAGTGATTCACTATCGTTATCTTTAGAGACGTTAAATAATCGGCTACTATTAATCCGCAAAAAATCGATAAAACTACTACGTACATTGGACGATGCTTCTGATGGTACTGACGATTGGGAAATAGACTGGGATGATTATCAGGGTCTTGGTTGCGGTGAAATATATAACTTACTACATGAACATTTTGATCTAAACGATTATGATCCAGATTCGTTTTTGGACAATACTTCTGAAAAAGCTCGAGAAGTCATTTCGGCAATAATAAATGAATATAACCTTAATAGCGATAATTACAAAGAGTTAATATATGAAAGCATAATTCATCACACTGATGGCAAGAAAACCAAGATTATAATAAATGAAAACTGCATTCTTGACTTGGTTGAACAATTTGAAGATGAACAGACGTTCATAAGAATCGAGAATTATTTGGGTGATAAACTCTACTTTAATTTTGAGAAACTAGAAATGATTGAGATCCCCTTGTTTTTGTATCATAACAATCAACTAAATGATCAGGAAAAATAATAAAATGAAAAATAAAGAGATAACTACACTGCGTGGTTTTATAGGAATAATACTGGATAACGAAAATGACGAACAATACGATTATTTTTTCAGAGGTCACGCTAACAAGCATTACAAACTTGAGCCCTCGGTCTTTAGAAAAAATGAAAATGGTCAATATAAATGGGAAACCACAGAAGATATATTATTTAGAGAAATGATAATTTCCCACCCTGAAGAATTTGCATCTTCTAAACATACGATTGAAAAGCTTATTAAGATGCAACATTTTTCACTTCCAACAAGATTACTTGATATCACATCAAATCCTCTCATCGCCCTTTACTTTTCATGTAAAAACACAAATCAAACTGAGCTAGATAATAACGGAGAAGTTATAATCTTTAAAGTTAAAAAAGAAATAATAAAATATTATGACTCCGATTCTGCTAGTTGTTTATCAAATCTTGCAAAACTGTCAATCAGAGACAAAAGAAGTATAAGCTTTAATAAAAACACTGAAAACTTCAATGATCAGTTAGTTATCAAAAAGTTAGTTGGATTAGTGAGAGAAGAAAAAGCTCACTTTGAAAATAGGATCTCTCCCAGTACAATTAATGGGATTGTTTGCATAAAAGGAATAAAAAACAATACAAGAATAACATCCCAATCTGGTGCATTTTTCCTTTTTGGCCACCAAGTATCTTTTGATGAAGAGGGAATTAATGAAATTCACATTCAGAGGATCACTATTAAAAACAAACACTCAATATTAAAAGAACTAGACCTTCTTAACATTAACGAAAGCACTGTCTTCCCTCAAACTGATAGCTCAGCTAAATATATAGCTCAAAAATTCACCAGTGAGTTCAAGAAGCATAATTAATATATCAATTAAGAAATTGGCTCAGTATGAAAGTTATTCGGGTGTTAAAAGTCAGTTTATAGTTGGCTTTGAATTTTTATATTATTCAGCAGTACCTGGCGCAGCATAAATCCGGTAATTCGATGGTGAAACCTACCGCGCAATAAGTCAGTGCCCGTCATGAAACGGTGCGCCTGAAGGCGCACCCTACGAAAACGGTGAAACGCACCACGTGAGTGTAGTTCAGGTCTGTAGGGTCGCCATTCATGGCGACCTGGCGTTGTCTCGGCAATATGAATGCGAAGGCCCATCTGCCTGTAGGGTCGCCATTCATGGCGACCAGGTATCATGACAGCGCGTTATCCGCCGCGTGCGCCGACCACGTTGAGATGCGGCTGCGGGTGCGCTGGCTTCAGGTCATACATGCCGCCATAAAACGGATCGACCACCAGCCAGCCGGGGAAACCGAGCAGCGGAATATTGCCCAGCACGTACCACAGGTTGGCGCTGGCTTCGATGGGCAGCGTCAGCGGCACGTAGCCCGGACTCTCCAGCATCACCTGATAATGTTTCTTACCGAAATAGGTGCCATTGGATTTCGCCAGATCCACCGTCTGCGGCGTATAGCCCTGCGCCACCGCGCGGCCGGTTTCATCCTGCACGGTGAAACGCGCGCCCTGCGGCACAGAGTCAATTTTTACCGGTTGCGTTTCGGTGCCGACAATGGTGGCACAGCCGCTCAGCAGCAGCGCACAGGCGGGAAGAAGATGTCGCAGGTTCATAGCAGGTCCGCTTCAGAATCAGAAAGGACAGTCTAAACTGCCCTCTCTGCCTTTTCACCCGCCTCAATCGCGCTATCAGTGGCGCTTTTCTGCGCTTTATTACGGTTGACAACAGGCGGCAATCGCCGCGATATCCTGTGGCGTGGTGCGACAGCAGCCGCCTATCAGCCGTGCGCCCGCCTGTTGCCATTCGGGGAATTTATCGTGCAGCGTGCAGCCAGACGGCGCCGAGTGCCAGCTTTTGCTGACCGCATCATACTGCTCGCCGGAGTTAGGATAGACCAGCAGCGGCTTGTCCGTCAGCGCCTGTAGCGTTTGCAGCGCCGGCGTCACGCTCTCCAGCGCCACGCAGTTGAGGCCGACAGCGACCACCTGCGGCGCGGCATTGATGACTTCCGCCACCTTGCTCAGCGGCGTGCCGTCACTCAGGTGTTGCGCATCGCGCAGCGTGAAGGAGAACCACGCGCTGCTGTGCGGGAACTCCGCCAGCAGGCTAATCAGCGCCTGAATTTCACCAAACGACGGCAGCGTTTCACACGCCAGCAAATCCACGCCCGCCTCCAGCAGCGCCGCCACGCGCGGACGGTGGAAATCTTTCATTTCGGCAGCCGGCAAGGCGTAGTCGCCACGATACTCGGCGCCGTCGGCCAGATAAGCGCCGTAAGGACCGACCGATCCGGCCACCAGCAGCGGTGCCTCGCTGCCAGAAGCAGCACGATAATCGTCGCGCGCGCGCTGGGCCAGCGCCACGCTCTGGCGGATCAGCGCGCTGGCCTGGCCGCTATCCAGTCCGCGGGCGGCGAAGCCCAGCGGCGTCGCCTGATAGCTGGCGGTGATCGCCACATTAGCGCCGGCGGCGAAATAGTCATAGTGCACCTGATAAATCAGCTCGGGATTTTCCATCAGCACTTTGGCTGACCACAGCGTATCGGCCAGATTACAGCCGCGCGCCTCCAGCTCTGTCGCCAGCGCGCCATCCAGAATCAGGGTATCAGTGTGGGTCAGGGCCGCAGCGATGGGGTTACGCGACATCATCGGTCTCCTTAGCGTTGAAAGCGTGTTGGCGTTTTTGCGTCAGATAATAAGCAGCGTAGCAGAACAGTACAAAAGGAATGCCGCACCATAGTGCGATGCGCTGTGACGGGTCAAAGGCCAGCCCGATGCACGCCAGCAGACACAGGGTAAATCCGAGGATCGGCACCAGCGGATAGAACGGCGCGCGGTACGCCAGCTGCTGCGGCGTATTGCCCGCCTGCAGATAGCGACGACGGAACATGTAGTGTGAGGCGCAAATGCTCAGCCACACCGCTACCACAGCAAAGCCGGAAATCGCTGACAGCGCCACAAACACCGTATCCGGCGCGATCACGCTGGAAAATAGCGCCAGCAGGCCGCCGAGCATACTCACAGTGATGGCCAGCTGCGGAATGCCGCGCCGGTTCACCCGGGCAAAGCAGCGCGGCAGCGTGTTTTCATTGGCCAGCGACCACAGCATCCGTCCTGAGGCGTACAGTCCGGAGTTCGCCGCTGACAGGATCGCGGTGAGGATCACGAAGTTGAAAATATCCGCCGCGTACGGGATGCCGATCTTTTCGAACACCAGTACGAACGGACTTTTAACGATGCCCGCCTGATCCATCGGGATCAGCGCGGCCAGCACAAACACCGTGCCGATAAAGAAGATGATCAGGCGCGCCACGGTGGTGCGAATCGCCAGCGGCAGCGCTTTCTGCGGCTGCTCGGTTTCACCCGCCGCAATGCCGATCAGCTCGGTCCCGGAGAAGGCAAAATTCACCGCCACCATGGTCATCAGAATCGGCAGCGTACCGTGCGGCAGCCAGCCGGAAGCGGTCAGGTTATGTAATCCCGGTGCCGCGCTGCCGTCCTTCATCGGGATGAACCCCAGCATCGCCGCCGCGCCCAGCACGATAAAGGCAATGATGGTGATCACTTTAATGATGGAGAACCAGAACTCTCCTTCGGCAAAGAAGCGCGTCGAGACACTATTCAGCAGATAGATGGCGACACAGAACACCAGGCACCACAGCCACACCGGCACCGTCGGAAACCAGTACTGCATGCAGAAACCGGCGGCGGTGAGGCTGGAGCCGAGCGCCACCGTCCAGGTGAGCCAGTAGAGCCAGGCCACGGTGTAACCGGTCGCCGGACTGAGGTAGCGCGCGGCGTAGACGTGAAATGCGCCGGTTTCCGGCATCGCCACCGCCAGCTCGCCAAGACACACCATCACCAGCCATACCACCAGCGCACCAATCAGATAGGCCAGCAGCGTGCCCGCTGCGCCGGTGGTGGAGATGATGTAGCCGGTGTTGAAAAACAGCCCGGTGCCAATCACGCCGCCGAGCGACAGCATCACCAGATGCCGCACCTTCATGCTGCGCTTGAAGTTTGCCTGCGAAGGCGTCGGTTCAGTTTGCATTCTTTATATCCATATGGACGTCTAAACTTCTATATGGACACAGAGTTATACGCATCCGCGCGGCAATTTGCAACGTGGGAAAGGGTAAGGATTGGGAAAGCGTGTGCGGCCCCGCCGCGACGGGGCACACCAGTCAGGCGCCGAAGACGCCCTGCAGATAACGCTCAAGCGCCATGCGCGAGCTAAAACCGTGGGGAATACCGTAATGCTCCTGCGAATCCCCCATCAGGTAGAGAGGGAACTGCGTGTAGTGGTCGCAGGTTTTCATCTCTGATGCGGGTTCAGCGAAGTGCTGACTTTTTTCTTTCAGGGTGGGATGAATGATCAACGCTGTGCGCCCCATGCGGGCTTCGCGATTCACATAGACATAGTTTTCGCCACGGCGATAACCATAAGTTTTGGGTGTCAGGACGTCCATTTCGAATCCTGCTTTTTCCAGTACGCGCGCTACCTCATCCGGACGTAAATACATGCTTGCTCCTCTCTTCTCACAGCCCCGCAACCTTACATCAGCACGACAGCACAGGACATTCGGAATTTCCCTAAAGCCTGGCACACGGCTGCGTTTAGTCACGTTTCGTCTACACTTAGTATTACGTTTTAAGTCAAAGGGAGCGAAAAATGTTTAATCGAACCAGCAAAAACGATGACATTGATATCAATCAGGATGTAAACGAACTGGCCGATTCGCTTGAAGCCTTACTGAAATCTTACGGCAGCGAAGCCAAAGATGAAGTGGATAGCGCACGCAGCCAGGCGCAGGCCCTGCTGAAACAGACGCGCGCTAAACTCAACGGCAGTGGCAACCGCGTGACTCAGGCCGCGCGCGATGCGGGTTATCAGGTGGATGCTTACGTGCATGACAAACCGTGGTACGGCGTGGGTGTCGGTGCCGCCGTCGGTCTGGTGCTGGGCGCACTGCTGATGTCACGCCGCTAAATCGCTAAAAATCATCAGGAGCCTCGCGCATGCGGGGCTTTTTTTTTGCGCGTCACTCCGCATTAGCGCGCCGATGCGGCGGCTGTCAGCTGGTTAAAATTGCCGCAAAACCCTTTACAAAAATTTTTTCCCTGCGCCAGGGCGCATCATCGCTGGCATTCGCCCTAATCTGACTACTTAAATCACAAAACCCTATATCTGGTGGGCTTGACCACCAATACCACTACATCTAGTATTCAACACATCAACTCGCTACCAGATGTCAGCAGGGACGACGTTCGCAGCAAAAGGGTTTTTGCTTCGTATCTCGCAACCTGACCACAACCAGAGGGAAATACGAATCATGCGCATTATTATTTACACCAAGAGCCAGTGTGTCCAGTGTGACGCGACCAAAAATGCCATGGATCGCAGTGGCATCGACTATCAGCTGATTAACCTCGATAGCCAGCCGGAAGCCATCGATCAGCTCAAATCGCTTGGCTATCGCCAGGTGCCCGTGGTGATGACGCACAACGACCACTGGAGCGGCTTCCGTCCCGACAAAATCGCCGGCCTGCGCCAGCTCGCTGCCGTCGGGGGATAAAGCGATGTTTCCACTGGTCTATTTTTCCAGCCAGTCGGAAAACACGCACCGGTTTATCACCCGTCTCGGCCTGCCTGCGCGGCGTATTCCGCTCGACGCCACGCAGCGCCTGCACATCGACCAGCCCTACATTTTAGTGGTGCCGAGCTACGGCGGCGGCAGTGCGCGTGGGGCAGTGCCGAAACAGGTGATTCAGTTCCTTAATGATGACGCCAACCGGCGCGGTATTCGCGGTGTGATTGCTGCGGGCAATCGCAACTTTGGCGCGGGCTTCTGCCTGGCGGGCGACATCATTGCGCAGAAATGTCAGGTTCCCTATCTCTACCGCTTTGAACTGATGGGAACCGCCGACGATATTGCCCATGTTAAAGCGGGAGTGACCCAATTTTGGCAACGACAGACACCCTGAACAGCACACAGCTGGACTACCACGCGCTCAACGCGATGCTGAACCTGTATGACGCCGAAGGCCGCATCCAGTTCAGCAAAGATCATGAAGCCACACGCCAGTTTTTCCTGCAGCACGTCCAGCCCAACAGCGTGCCATTCGACTCGCACGGCGAGCGTCTGCGCTATCTGGTGGCCGAAGGCTATTATGAAGCCGGGGTGCTGAACCAGTACGATTTCGCCTTCCTGTGCCAGCTGCACGAAGAGGCTGACGCCTGGGGCTTCCGTTTTCACACCTTCCTCGGTGCGTGGAAATTTTATACCAGCTACACGCTGAAAACCTTCGACGGCAAACGCTATCTGGAAACCTTTGAGCAGCGCGCCTGTATGGTGGCGCTGACGCTGGCGCGCGGTAATGAAACGCTGGCGCGGGAACTGCTGGCCGAGATGCTGAGCGGTCGCTTCCAGCCGGCTACGCCCACGTTCCTAAACTGCGGTAAACAGCAGCGCGGCGAGCTGGTCTCCTGCTTCCTGCTGCGCATTGAAGACAATATGGAGTCGATTGGCCGCGCGGTGAATTCGGCGTTGCAGCTGTCGAAGCGCGGTGGCGGCGTGGCGTTTCTGCTCTCCAACCTGCGTGAATCCGGCGCGCCGATCAAGCGCATTGAAAATCAGTCGTCCGGCGTAATTCCGGTGATGAAGATGCTGGAAGATGCATTCTCCTACGCCAATCAGCTTGGTGCGCGTCAGGGCGCGGGCGCGGTGTGGCTGAATGCGCACCATCCGGATATCCTGCGCTTCCTCGATACCAAACGTGAAAACGCTGACGAGAAGATCCGCATCAAAACGCTGTCGCTCGGCGTGGTGATTCCGGATATCACCTTCCAGCTGGCCAAAGAGAACCGCGATATGGCGCTGTTCTCGCCTTACGACGTTGAGCGTATTTACGGCAAGGCGTTTGCTGATATCAGTATCAGCGAGCACTACGAGGCGATGCTGGCCGACGATCGCATCCGTAAAACCTTCATCAAGCCGCGCGACTTCTTCCAGACGCTGGCGGAAATTCAGTTTGAGTCCGGCTATCCCTACATCATGTATGAGGACAGCGTGAACCGCAGCAACCCGATTGCCGGTCGCATCAACATGAGTAACCTGTGTTCGGAGATCCTGCAGGTTAACAGCGCCAGCGAGTATCACGACGACCTGAGCTATCGTCGCGTCGGTAAAGATATCTCCTGTAACCTCGGCTCCCTGAATATCGCCCACGCCATGGACTCGCGTAATCTGGCGCAAACCGTGGAAGTGGCGGTGCGTGCGCTGACGGCGGTTTCCGAGATGAGTGACATCACCTCCGTGCCGTCGGTGGCGGAAGGCAATCGCCGTTCGCACGCTATCGGTCTCGGGCAGATGAACCTGCACGGCTATCTGGCGCGTGAGGGTATGGCTTACGGTTCGCCAGAGGCGCTGGATTTCACCAACCTCTATTTCTACTGCGTGACGTATCACGCCCTGCGTACCTCCAACCTGCTGGCGCAGGAGCGCGGCACGAGTTTTGACGGCTTTGCGCAGTCGCAGTACGCCAGCGGTGCCTATTTCGACAAATATACCCAACACAGCTGGCAGCCGCGCACTGCCCGGGTGGCGCAGATTTTTGCCGATGCCGGCATCGCCCTGCCCGACCAGGCGGACTGGCAGGCACTGCGTGCGTCGGTAATGCAGCACGGTTTGTATAACCAGAACCTGCAGGCGATCCCGCCGACCGGCTCCATCTCTTATATCAACCACGCCACGTCGAGCATCCACCCGATTGTGTCGCGCATTGAGATCCGTAAAGAGGGCAAAACCGGCCGCGTGTATTACCCGGCTCCGTTTATGACCAATGACAACCTTGCGCTGTATCAGGATGCTTACCAGATTGGTCCCGAAGCGATTATCGATACCTACGCCGAAGCCACCCGGCACGTCGATCAGGGCCTGTCGCTGACGCTATTTTTCCGCGATGACGTCACGACGCGCGATATCAACAAAGCGCAGATCTACGCCTGGAAGAAAGGCATCAAAACCCTCTATTACATTCGACTGCGTCAGATGGCGCTACAAGGCACGGAGGTACAGGGCTGCGTTTCCTGTGCACTGTGATGATGACTATGCAACTTAAACAGATTCAGGCGATTAACTGGAACCGCATCCAGGACGAGAAAGATCTCGAAGTGTGGAACCGTCTTACCAGCAACTTCTGGCTGCCGGAGAAGGTGCCGCTGTCCAACGATCTGCCGGCATGGCAGTCGCTCGACCCGCAGCAGCAGCAGCTGACGATTCGGGTATTTACCGGTCTGACGCTGCTCGACACCATTCAGAACGTCATTGGCGCACCGGGACTGATGGAAGATGCGCTGACGCCGCACGAAGAGGCGGTGCTGTCGAACATCAGCTTTATGGAAGCGGTACATGCGCGCTCTTACAGTTCGATCTTCTCCACGCTGTGTAACACCGCCGACGTGGATGCCGCTTACCGCTGGAGCGAGGAGAATGCCGCCCTGCAGAATAAGGCGAAAATCGTGCTGGATCACTACCGCGCCAGCGATCCGCTGAAGAAGAAAATCGCCAGCGTCTTTCTGGAGTCGTTCCTGTTTTACTCCGGCTTCTGGCTGCCGATGTACTGGTCAAGCCGCGGCAAGCTGACCAACACCGCCGATCTGATTCGACTGATTATCCGTGATGAAGCGGTGCACGGTTATTACATCGGCTATAAGTACCAGAAAGCGCTGGAAACCGTTGACGACGCGCGCCGCGCTGAGCTGCAGCAGTTCGCCATCAATTTACTGCTGGCGCTGTATGAAAACGAGGTGGTGTACACCGAAGCGCTGTATGCCGACGTGGGCTGGGCCGAAGAGGTGAAAACCTTCCTGCATTACAATGCCAACAAGGCGCTGATGAACCTGGGTTACGAAGCGCTGTTCCCGGCGGAGCTGACGGCGGTGAATCCGGCGATTCTGTCGGCGCTGTCGCCCAACGCCGATGAAAACCACGATTTCTTTTCGGGTTCCGGTTCATCGTATGTGATGGGCAAAGCGGTTGAAACCGAGGACGAGGACTGGAATTTTTAGTCGCGTGCGGTGCGCGGTAAAGGGTTGCGCATTTGCACTGTAAGCGGTGCGCATCAATGCGCACCCTACGGTTGGGTTAATGATGTCGCCTGAAATGCCCCCAGCGGTTAGGTTGATGCATCTGTAGGGTCGGCATTTATGCCGACCGGAACCCGCCCCAGCGGTTAGGTTGATGATACATCCACAGGGTCGGCATTTATGCCGACCAGGTTAATTTCATGCCGATCCCACCATGTTCTGCTCATTCATTTTCCTCTCCTGCATTCCCGCCGTTCCCCTGAAATAAGGTTAATTCCGCGCGTGATTATTTTACCTATTTAGCGCCATTCATCGCCGGAATATTTCGCCTGACTAAGCGTGATTTATCCGCCTTCCGGCAATAATTCTGGCCGAAACCGGTTTAATTTCACAAAAAATTCAGAAAAAATTTATCCCGTCTCATCCCTTGCAGGCACTGGAATTAGCCACTGTCGCACCATACGTGTCACGCCAGATATTTCCGTCAAGGGTTGTCAGATAATCTCACTATGCTACGGTATAGGCGCTTAAATTTACGCAGGGTACAACAAGAAATAGTCAGACATTTAACCAGGAATTTCATTACTGCATGGCAATTAAACTCGAAGTAAAGAATTTATATAAGGTATTTGGCGATCATCCCGAAAAGGCATTTAAGCTGATTGAAAAAGGCGAGAGTAAAGAGAGTATTCTGGCGAAAACCGGCCTCTCACTCGGCGTCAAAAATGCCAGTCTGGCCATTGAAGAAGGCGAGATCTTTGTCATTATGGGGCTGTCCGGCTCCGGCAAGTCCACTATGGTTCGCCTTCTCAATCGTCTGATCGAGCCGACACGCGGCCAGGTGATTATTGATGGCGTCGATATTGCCAAAATATCCGACGCAGAATTGCGTGATGTGCGCAGAAATAAAATCAGCATGGTATTCCAGTCATTCGCACTGATGCCGCACATGACGGTACTAAATAATACCGCGTTCGGCATGGAATTAGCTGGCGTGGCGCTGCAGGAGCGGCAGGAAAAAGCGCTCGACGCGCTGCGTCAGGTTGGACTGGAAAATTATGCTCACGCCTGGCCTGATGAACTCTCCGGCGGAATGCGTCAGCGTGTTGGATTAGCCCGCGCACTGGCGATTAATCCGGATATATTGCTAATGGACGAAGCCTTTTCCGCACTTGATCCATTAATTCGCACGGAAATGCAGGATGAACTGGTAAAACTGCAGGCGAAACATCAGCGCACCATCGTGTTTATTTCCCACGATCTGGATGAAGCGATGCGTATTGGCGACCGCATCGCCATCATGCAGGGCGGCGAAGTGGTGCAGGTCGGCACGCCGGATGAAATCCTCAATAATCCGGCCAACGATTATGTGCGCACCTTCTTCCGCGGCGTGGATATCAGTCACGTCTTCAGCGCCAAAGATATCGCCCGCCGCAGCGCCGGCGCGCTGATTCGTAAGGCCGCCGGTTTCGGTCCGCGTTCGGCGATCAAACTGCTGCAGGATGAAGACCGCGAATATGGCTACGTGCTGGAGAAACAGAAATTCATCGGCGTCGTCTCCACTGACTCGCTGAAAGCGGCACTCGCCGCCGGTGAAGGGCTGGATAACGCGCTGCTCGACGCACCGCTGGCGGTTCCTGCCGATACCTCGCTTAACGATTTGCTCTCTCATGTCGCGCAGGCGCCCTGTGCGGTGCCGGTGATCGGCGAAGATCAGCAGTACGTCGGTATCATTTCCAAAAGCACGCTGTTACGCGCTTTAGATCGTGAAGGAGCCCAGCCATGAGTGCACAAAACGCCAATCCATGGGAAAGCGCCAGCCAGACCAGCGCACCACCCGCCACCAGCAACGCCGCCGCAGCCAGCAGCGATCCGTGGTCCGCGACAGGCAGCAGCACACCGGCTGACAGCAGCGCCAGCGCCGCCGATGCCTGGGGCAACGCCGCCGGCAGTACATCGGATGCTGCCAGCAGTGGTGGACACGATGCCGTCAGCAGCGCCGCCAGCAGCAGCGACTGGCTGAGCAGCGCACCGGCCGCGGCACCGGAGCACTTCAGCCTGCTGGATCCGTTCCACACCACGCTGATTCCGCTGGATCGCTGGGTCACCGAAGGCATCGACTGGGTAGTTACCCACTTCCGCCCGCTGTTTCAGGGCATTCGCGTGCCGGTGGATTATATCCTCAGCGCCTTCCAGCAACTGCTGATGGGTCTGCCTGCGCCAGTGGCGATCGTGGTGTTTGCGCTGATTGCCTGGCAGATTGCCAGCCCGGCGATGGGCCTCGCCACGCTGATATCGCTGGTGCTGATTGGCATGATCGGTGCCTGGTCCCAGGCGATGGTGACGCTGGCGCTGGTGCTCACCGCCCTGCTGTTCTGCGTACTGATTGGCCTGCCGCTTGGCATCTGGCTGGCGCGCAGTGAGCGCGCGGCGCGCATCGTGCGGCCCCTGCTGGATGCGATGCAAACCACGCCGGCGTTCGTCTATCTGGTGCCCATCGTCATGCTGTTTGGTATCGGCAACGTGCCGGGCGTGGTGGTGACGATTATCTTTGCCCTGCCGCCGGTGGTGCGTCTCACCATACTCGGTATTAAGCAGGTGCCGGCTGACCTGATCGAAGCCAGTGAATCTTTCGGTGCCAGCCCGCGCCAGATGCTGTTCAAGGTCCAGCTGCCGCTGGCGATGCCGACCATTATGGCTGGCGTCAATCAGACGCTGATGCTGGCGCTGTCGATGGTGGTCATCGCCTCGATGATTGCCGTTGGCGGTCTGGGCCAGATGGTGCTGCGCGGTATTGGCCGTCTCGATATGGGGCTCGCCAGCGTGGGCGGCGTCGGTATCGTGATCCTCGCCATCATTCTCGACCGCCTGACGCAGTCGGTAGGTCGCGACAGCCGCAGCCGTGGCAGCCGCCACTGGTACAGCAGCGGGCCGCTGGGTTTGTTGCTGCGTCCATTCAGTAAAAAAGCCTGATTTCTTTGGGCGGCCCGCTGCGGTCGCCCGTCTCCGACGTCACACGTAAAATAAGGAATGACTATGCGCAAGACAGCTCTATTCGCCGCCGTCCTGACCACGGTTGCCGCGACGCACGTGTCCGCCGCCGACCTTCCGGGCAAAGGCATTACCGTTAAACCGGCTCAGAGTACCATTTCCGAAGAGACCTTCCAGACGCTGTTGGTGAGCCGCGCGCTGGAGAAGCTGGGCTACACCGTTGAGAAGCCGAGTGAAGTGGATTACAACGTGGCTTACACCACCATTGCCGGCGGTGATGCCACGTTTATCGCTACCAACTGGCAACCGCTGCATGACGACATGTACAAAGCCGCCGGCGGTGATAATAAATTTTATCGCCAGGGCACCTACGTCAGCGGTGCCGCGCAGGGTTACCTGATCGACAAGAAAACCGCCGATCAGTATCACATCACCAACATTGAGCAGCTGAAAGATCCAAAGCTGGCCAAACTGTTTGATACCAATGGCGATGGCAAAGCAGACCTGACCGGCTGTACGCCAGGCTGGGGCTGTGAAGCGGTGATTAACCATCAGATCGAGGCCTACAAACTGAGCGATACCGTGGTACACAACCAGGGTAACTACTCGGCGATGATTGCCGACACCATTACGCGCTTCAAACAGGGTAAACCGATTCTCTATTACACCTGGACGCCATACTGGGTCAGCGACGTGCTGAAGCCGGGTAAAGATGTGGTGTGGCTGCAGGTGCCGTTCTCCTCACTGCCAGGCGCGCAGAGTAAAGTGGATACCAGACTGGCCAACGGCGCCAACTATGGCTTCCCGGTGAACACCATGCATATCGTGGCCAACAAAGCCTGGGCGGAGAAAAATCCGG
The DNA here is from genome assembly GCF_059730925.1 of gamma proteobacterium symbiont of Axiagastus rosmarus. NCBI lineage: Bacteria > Pseudomonadati > Pseudomonadota > Gammaproteobacteria > gamma proteobacterium symbiont of Axiagastus rosmarus. Next base: position 1,081,505 of record NZ_AP035925.1, on the reverse strand, counting down.
CGGCGGCAAAACTGTTTGCTGAAATGAAGCTGCCGATTGGCGACATCAATGCCGAGAACGCCGCGATGCATGCCGGTCACGCCTCAGAAGCGGACATCAACGGCCACGTTGACGGCTGGATCAAAGCTCATCAGGCGGAATTTGATAAATGGGTTAGCGACGCCATGGCGGCGGCGAAATAAGCCCACGCGGCACCTCGTCTCAGCCACGTGGTGCCGCCATTTTCCGCCCTCCCGCCCTGTCAGTAAGCGAAGCGTGCGCTATAGCGCACTGGTACGTCCTGTTAATTAACACAACATTGAAATAATTTTTTGGGTTACTATTACCCACATATGATTATTTACCCGCTTTTCCCACCAGCTATGTATCCTTTCCACCGCCCGCATCGGGTCGGCCGCGCCAGGATGAGTCTGCGTTATCGCTGGCATTCACCCTGCCACGTGCCGGTTATACCGCAGACGACGAACGGAATTCATCACGCCGCTGATGCTGGCGCGTTACCCGGACTAACCGGTGCCTTGTCGATTAACCCATTGATTTACTCCGGCAAAGCCAGCCGGGAAAAGTGTTTAGAAAACGTAAAGATCAATGCAAAGTGGTGAGCGATACTGTTCATTAATGATTGGCTTTGTTATGGTTAGCCACACAGTTATTCACCTAAGTTATTTTTACTCGCGAAATTATTCAATCCACTGAAGGTTTCGCTTAGCGAATTGATGACGATGGCGGCTTTGTCTGCAAAGCGGCTGGTCAGGGCGCAGAGCCCAGGGTTATGGACCGACCTGGAACGCCAGGTGCTGACAGTGTGACGGTGCAAACAATCACAGGCGGAAAATATGACTACGCTTAATCTGTCACCCTCATTATTATATTTGTTGCAACTAAGAGGTTTTTAATGGAAAGCTCGTTTACTCCCATTGAGCAGATGCTAAACATCCGTGCTAATCGCCACAAAGATTTTCCGCTGCAGGAGATCATCCTGACCCGTCTGTGCATGCACATGCAGGGTAAGCTGCTGGATAATCGCAACAAAATGTTGAAGGCGCAGGGAATTAACGAAACTTTATTCATGGCGCTGATTACGCTGGACGCGCAGGAAAACCAGAGCATTCAGCCTTCTGAGCTGAGCTCGGCGCTGGGTTCTTCCCGCACCAACGCGACGCGTATCGCTGATGAACTGGAAAAGCGCGGCTGGATCGAGCGTCGTGAGAGCGATAACGATCGCCGTTGCCTGCACCTGCACCTGACGGAAAAAGGTAACGAATTCTTACGTCAGCTGCTGCCACCACAGCATCAGAGCCTGCAGTATCTGTGGTCCTCGCTGACCGATACCGAGCAGGAGCAGCTGGAAGCCATCACGCGTAAGTTGCTTAACCGTCTCGATAAAATGGACGAAGATCAGGTTATCGCTTCCCTGTCGCGTTAATAGCAAGAACTGCGACACAATCACCCACCGAAATCGCTATTTTAATCCCCTTTTATCCGGCCAGCGTTGCAAACGCTGGCTTTTTCGACTCGGGCGACCGTGTTGATGGATCAACACATCCCGACTAAATGGCAAACGTGGAGAACGACATGAGTGCGACAGCGGAAGCTCAAAGCCCGCAACAGCCCGCGAACAAAAAGAAGAAGCGCAAAGGTGCGCTGATCCTGCTGGCTATCGTGTTTATCGTGATTGGTGTGGGTTATCTGGCTTACTGGTATCTGGTGCTGCGCCACTTCCAGGAAACCGATGACGCCTACGTGGCAGGCAACCAGGTGCAGGTGATGGCCCAGGTTTCCGGCAGCGTGAATAAAGTGTGGTTCGAGGATACGGATCGGGTAAAAAAAGGCGACATTCTGGTGTCGCTGGATAAAACCGATGCGCAGCAGGCATTCGAGAAAGCGCAGACCGCGCTGGCCACCAGCGTGCGCCAGACGCACCAGCTGATGATCAATGGCAAACAGTATCAGGCCACCATCAAGCTGCAACAGACCGCGCTGGATCAGGCCGAATCCGACCTGAAACGTCGCGAGCCGCTCGGTGCCGCCAATCTGATTGGTCGCGAAGAGCTGCAGCACGCGCGTGATGCCGTGGCCACGGCGAAAGCTCAGCTGGACGTGGCGATTCAGCAGTACAACGCGAACCAGGCGATGATCCTGAATACCGACCTCGAAAACCAGCCGGCGGTGAAACAGAGCGCCGCTGAGCTGCGCGATGCCTGGCTGGCGCTGCAGCGCACCGACATCCGCAGTCCGATGGACGGTTATGTCTCGCGTCGTAGCGTGCAGGTCGGTTCACAGATCTCCACCAGCACACCGCTGCTGGCGGTGGTGCCGGCCACCAACCTGTGGGTTGACGCCAACTTTAAAGAGACGCAGCTGGCAGGCGTGCGCATCGGTCAGCCCGCCACGGTCATCAGTGATATCTACGGCGATGATGTGGAGTATCACGGCAAAGTGGTTGGTCTGGATATGGGCACCGGTAGCGCCTTCTCGCTGCTGCCAGCGCAGAACGCCACCGGTAACTGGATCAAAGTGGTACAGCGCCTGCCGGTGCGTATCGAACTCGATCCGCAGCAAGTGGCGCAACATCCGCTGCGTATCGGCCTGTCCACGCTGGTGAAAGTAGATACCCAGAACAAAGATGGCGCCGCGCTGGCCAGCAATGTCCGCACCCAGGCCGCGTATGAAAGTAACGCGCTGGCAATCGACCTTGCGCCGGTTAACCAGCTGATCGCTGACATTGTCCGTGCCAACGCGCAATAACCTCGCGGGAGGCTGTTATGGCACAAAAGCCGCTTGAAGGTGCGCCGTTAGTTCTGATGACCATCGCCCTGTCGCTGGCGACGTTCATGCAGGTACTCGACTCCACCATCGCTAACGTGGCGATCCCGACCATCGCCGGTAACCTCGGGGCGTCCAACTCGCAGGGCACCTGGGTGATCACCTCGTTCGGGGTGGCGAATGCCATCTCGATCCCGATCACCGGCTGGCTGGCAAAGCGCGTCGGTGAAGTGAAGCTGTTCACCTGGTCGACCATTCTGTTCGCGCTGGCCTCATGGGCGTGCGGCATGTCCGAAAGCCTGGAGATGCTGATCTTCTTCCGCGTGATTCAGGGCGTGGTGGCCGGTCCGCTGATTCCGCTGTCGCAAAGTTTGCTGCTGAACAACTACCCGCCGGCCAAGCGCAGCGTGGCGCTGTCGCTGTGGGCGATGACGGTGATCGTTGCGCCGATCTGCGGTCCGATTCTCGGCGGCTGGATCAGCGATAACTATCACTGGGGCTGGATCTTCTTCATCAACGTGCCGATTGGCGTGGTGGTGGTGATGCTGACGCTGCAAACCCTGCGCGGACGCGAAACCAAAACTGAGATCCGCCCGATCGATATGGTCGGTCTGGTGCTGCTGGTGGTGGGGATTGGTTCTCTGCAGGTGATGCTTGACCGCGGTAAAGAACTCGACTGGTTTGGCTCAACCGAAATCATCGTGCTGACGGTGGTCGCGGTGGTGTCGCTGGCCGTGCTGCTGGTGTGGGAGCTGACCGACGATCACCCGATTGTCGATTTGTCGCTGTTTAAGAAGCGAAATTTCACCATCGGCTGTCTGTCGATCAGTCTGGCTTACATGCTGTACTTCGGCTCGATCGTCCTGCTGCCGCAACTGCTACAGGAGGTATACGGCTATACCGCCACCTGGGCAGGGCTGGCATCGGCGCCGGTGGGGATCATTCCGGTGATTCTGTCGCCGATCATTGGTCGCTTCGCCCATAAGCTGGACATGCGAAGGCTGGTGACCTTTAGTTTTATCATGTACGCGGTGTGCTTCTACTGGCGTGCGTATACGTTTGAGCCGGGGATGGATTTCGGTGCCTCCGCGTGGCCGCAGTTTATCCAGGGGTTCGCGGTGGCCTGCTTCTTTATGCCGCTGACCACCATTACGCTGTCCGGCTTGCCGCCAGAGCGTATGGCGGCGGCCTCCAGCCTGTCGAACTTTGTGCGTACGCTGGCGGGTTCAATCGGAACGTCGATCACCACCACCATGTGGACAGACCGCGAATCGATGCACCACAGCTACCTGTCGGAATCGGTTAATCCATTCAATCCGAATTCGCAGCAAATGTATGACCAGCTGCAAAGCATGGGTATGACGCAGCAGCAGGCGTCGGCTTATATCGCCCAGCAAATTACTAATCAGGGCCTGATTATCTCGGCTAACGAGATCTTCTGGGCATCGGCGGGGGTGTTTCTGGTCCTGCTGGTTCTGGTGTGGTTTGCCCGACCGCCGTTTGGCGCGGGCGGTGGCGGCGGTGGCGCGCACTGAGTGACAGAAACAAAAACGGGCCACAGCGGCCCGTTTTTTTATTTATGCGTTCTGACGCCACCACTCGGCGAGCAGGATACCGGTCGCGACCGAAACGTTGAGGCTTTCAACATTGCCGGTACCGCCAATCGACAGGCTGATATCGCCCTGCTGGAATGCGCTGTCTGACAGACCTTCACGCTCCTGACCCAGCACCAGTACCATTTTGGCTGGCAGCGCCGCCTGCGCCAGCGGCGTACCGGCGTGGCTGGATGTGGTCACGATGGTGTAACCGGCTTTGCGGAACGCTTCCAGACCCGCAGCAAAGCTTTCACCGCTGATCGCCTGAACGTGCTCTGCACCACCTTCAGCCGTGCGAACTGCGGCACCCGACTCCAGCAGCGAGGCATCATTGACCAGCAAACCTTTGACGCCAAAGTGTGCGCAGCTGCGCATGATACCACCAAGGTTGTGCGGGTTGCTGACATCTTCCAGCGCCAGTACGCAGTCTTTGCTCTGCGCCTGCTGCAGCCATTCCGCCACCGGCATGCCCATGCGCTTCTTAATAATGAAGCACACGCCGCCGTGGTGTTCAGTCCCGGACGCTTTCGCCAGCTCGGCGTCGTCCACCACGTGATAGGCTTTGCGGTTTGCCGCCAGCCAGCGCAGGGTTTCGCGGAAGCGCGGCGTGACGCTTTGCACAAACCAGGCACGGACGATGCTTTCGGGACGGCTCTGGAACAGCGCCTGGCAGGCGTTTTCGCCATACACGCGCGTCTCTTCCTGACGCTGACGGCGAATCAGTTCCGGGTCGATAACCGGCTTGCTGCTGGCCGCTTCGTCACCCGCATCCGCTTCAGCGGCGACAGGCGGACGTGACACGGTGCGCCACGGTGAATCACTGAAGCCGCGATCGTCCCGATCGCTGCGACGACCGCGCGCGCTATCGTCACGCGGACCGCGCGAACGGCCAGCATCGTCACGTGGACCACGCGAACGCCCGGCATCGTCACCACGAGCGGTGCGCGGACGACCGCTCTCTTCATTATTACGGGTGCTGCGAGGACCAGAGCGACGATTCTCTTCCTGGCGCGCAGCAGGACGGCCGCCTTTGCCGGTACGGGGATTTGGCTTCTGACCGCCCTCCTCATCACGTACATACATCACTTTTACCTTGCCGCTTTTGCCTTTAAATTCGTCGTTCATCTGTTCCTCCAGCATTGAGAGCGCGAAGATTACCTGATGTGTCGGCGCTTAGCTATCAACTATTGAACCTATTGCTTAATCCAGATTGAGCATAGCATTCAACCTTTTCATAATGTTCACCAATCCTAAGATTTACAGGTCCGGTTTGAGGTGACGATGAATACTGTATGTGCCTCCTGTCAGGCAACTAACCGCGTTCCCGAGGAACGTCTGGCCGACGGAGCCAAATGCGGTCGCTGCGGCGATGCGCTGTTTAGCGGTGAAGTGGTGAATGCCACGGCGGCCACGCTGGATAAATACCTGCAGGACGATCTGCCGGTCGTGGTCGACTTCTGGGCGCCATGGTGCGGCCCGTGCGTGAACTTCGCGCCGGTGTTTAAAGACGTCGCCGACGAGCGGCGCGGCAAAGTGCGCTTCGTGAAAGTGAACACTGAGGCGGAACCTGCGCTCAGCACGCGTTTTCGCATCCGCAGCATCCCAACCATTATGCTGTTCAAAAACGGTGAGATGGTGGACATGCTGAACGGTGCGATGCCGAAAGCGCCATTCAACGAATGGCTCGACGAATCACTCTAATCCCCCTGGGCCAGCCACGCGCTGGCCTTGTTTTTGCCCTTCTATTACACTGGCGTTTTTCCCTGTCCGCGATGCTATGTCTGAAAATGCCGTTCTGCGCCTGCGTGCGCAGCGTTTAGCGCGTGCCACGCGCCCGTTTCTCGCCCGAGGCAACCGCGTGCTGCGCTGTCAGCGCTGCCTGCTGCCACATAAAAACTGTCTGTGCGCGACCCTGCAGCCGCAACAGGCGCGCAGCCGGTTTTGCCTGGTGATGTTTGATACTGAACCAATGAAACCCAGTAATACCGGCCGGCTGATTGCCGACATTCTGCCGGAAACCCAGGCCTTTGGCTGGTCACGCACCGAACCCGACGCCGCGCTGCTGGCGGCGGTGCAGACGGCGGATTATCAGCCGATGGTGGTGTTTCCCGGTGCCTACGCCGATGCCGATCGCCAGGTGCTGACCACTCCACCCACCGGCGGCAAACCCCCGCTATTTATTATGCTCGACGGTACCTGGACCGAAGCGCGCAAAATGTTCCGCAAAAGCCCGTGGCTGGATAGCTTTCCGGTGATGTCACTGAATGTGGCGACACCGTCGCGCTACACGCTGCGCGAAGCTCATGCGCCGGGCCAGCACTGCACCGCCGAAGTGGCCGCCGCGCTGCTGGAACAGGCAGGTGATGTCCCGGCGGCGCAGGCGTTGCAGCAGCACTTTGAACGCTTTCGTCAGGCCTATCTGGCCGGCAAACCCCACCATCCGATACACGCACAAACAGACAATTTCTGAAGCTGGCTCGCAGCCTGACATCGACAAATCGGCAACCGGCGTAAAAGCGTTTACAATCATGCCAATCCCGAGAGCAGGAGCGAATGATGAGCCAACGTGGACTGGAAGCGCTGTTACGACCGAAATCAATTGCGGTGCTGGGTGCGTCGGTAAAACCGGGCCGCGCTGGCTATCTGATGATGCGCAACCTGCTGGCGGGCGGCTTTGGCGGTCCGGTGTTGCCGGTCACTCCCAAATACAAGGCGGTCAGCGGCGTGCTGGCCTGGCCGGACGTGGCCAGCCTGCCCTTCGCCCCCGACCTGGCGATTATCTGCACCCACGCCAGACGCAATCTGGAACTGTTACAGCAGCTGGGAGAAAAAGGCTGTAAAGCCTGCATTATTCTCTCCGCGCCGGCCAGCCAGCTGGAGGCGCTGAAAGCCTGTGCCAGCCAGTGGCAGATGCGCCTGCTGGGCCCCAACAGTCTGGGCCTGTTAGCCCCCTGGCAGGGACTGAATGCCAGCTTCTCACCGGTACCGATTGCAAAGGGCCGCATCGCCTTTATTTCGCAATCGGCGTCGGTGTCCAACACCATTCTCGACTGGGCGCAACAGCGCAACCTGGGCTTTTCGTGGTTTATCGCCTTAGGCGATAGCCTGGATATTGATGTCGACGACCTGCTGGATTTTCTTGCACGCGATGGCAAAACCAGCGCCATTTTGCTCTACCTGGAACATCTGAGCGACGCCCGGCGCTTCGTTTCTGCCTCGCGTAGCGCAGCGCGTAATAAACCGATTCTGGTGATCAAAAGCGGTCGCAGCCATCAGGCACAGGCGATGATCGGCACCGCCAGCGGGCTGGATGCCGCCTGGGATGCCGCCATTCAGCGCGCCGGTCTGCTGCGCGTGCAGGACACGCATGAGCTGTTTTCCGCCGTGGAGTCGCTCAGCCACATGCGCCCGCTGCGCGGTGAGCGCCTGATGATTATCAGCAACGGCGCCGCCCCGGCAGCGCTGGCGCTGGATGAACTCTATGCGCGTAACGGCAAGCTGGCGACGCTGGATGAGTCCACACTGCAGGCGCTGGCGGCCCTGCTGCCGGAGGGCATCGGGCGCGGTAATCCGCTGGATTTGAAAGATCATGCAACGCCCGCGCTGTACGTGGCCTGCGTAACACAGCTGCTCGACAGCCATGAACTGGATGCACTGATGGTCATCCATTCACCCAGCGCCGTCTCTCCGGCCAGTGAAACCGCCGCGCAGATTATTGCGGCGGTGGCCGCGCATCCGCGGGGTAAGCAGGTGACGCTGCTGACCAACTGGTGCGGCGAACACTCTTCGCAGGAAGCCCGCCGCGCATTCACCCAGGCCGGCATTCCGACCTGGCGCACGCCAGAAGGCACGGTGACGGCATTTATGCACCAGGTTGAGTATCGGCGTAACCAGAAACAGCTACGCGAAACGCCAGCGCTGCCGCTGGGCCTGACGCAAAACAGCGCCGAGGCACATCAGCTGCTGCAACAGGCACTGGATAGCGGCATTACCACGCTGGATACGCACGAGGTGCAGCCCATACTGCAGGCTTACGGGCTGGCGACGCTGCCAACCTGGATCGCCAGCGACAGCCAGTCTGCCGCTAAGATTGCCGACCAGATTGGTTATCCGGTGGCGCTCAAGCTGCGCTCGCCGGATATTGCACATAAGTCGGATGTACAGGGCGTGATGCTCTATCTGCGCAGCGCGGCAGAAGTTGAACAGGCAGCAGACGCCATCTTCGATCGCGTGCGTGAAACGCATCCGCAGGCGCGCATTGACGGTCTGCTGGTGCAAAGTATGGCCAACCGCGCCGGTGCACAGGAGTTGCGGGTGGTGGTTGAGCATGACCCGCTGTTTGGCCCGATCATCATGCTGGGCGAAGGCGGTGTGGAGTGGCAGCCGGACAAGCAGGCCGCCGTAGCGTTGCCGCCGCTGAATATGACGCTGGCGCGTTATCTGGTGATTCAGGCCCTGAAAAGCGGCAAAGTTCGCAGCCGCAGCGCGCTGCGCCCGCTGGACATCACCGGTCTGAGCCAGCTGCTGGTGCAGGTATCAAACCTGGTGGTCGACTGTCCGGAGATTCAGCGGCTGGATATTCATCCGCTGCTGGCATCCGCCAATACCTTTACCCTGCTGGACGTGACGCTGCAGCTGGCTCCGTTTCATGGCGACAGTGAGGCGCGGCTGGCGATTCGTCCCTATCCGCACCATCTGGAAGAGCAGGTACAGCTTAAAGATGGCCAGCGCTGCCTGTTTAGACCAATTCTGCCGGAGGATGAACCGCAGCTACGCGCCTTCATCGCCCAGGTCACCAAAGAAGACCTTTACTATCGCTACTTCAGTGAGATCAATGAGTTTACCCACGACGATTTGGCGAACATGACGCAGATCGATTACGACCGGGAGATGGCGATTGTCGCAGTACGCCAGCATAACGGTGCCGATGAGATCATCGGCGTGACGCGCGCGATCTCCGATGCTGACAATATCGACGCAGAATTTTCGGTATTGGTGCGTTCCGACCTGAAGGGTCTGGGCATGGGCCGGCGGCTGCTGGAAAAGATGATCCGCTATACGCGCGATCACGGCCTGCAACAATTGAACGGTATCACCATGCCGCACAATACCGGCATGATTACCCTGGCGCGAAAACTCAATTTTCGTGTGAATATTCAAATGGATGATGGCATTGTCAGCCTGAATTTACCGCTGGCTGACACCGGTGACCTGGCTGTAGAGAAAGGTAAAAATCCTCCTTAACCGGCCGGTTGATGTTATTATTTACCGTTAGGATCATGATTTGATGGCAAAAGGCCATACAATGAACAGAGAAGAAGTGCACTGTGATGTTGTCTAAATTCAAACGCAATAAACACCAACAACACCTCGCACAGCTGCCTAAACTGTCACAGTCCGTGTCGGATGTGACCACGCTTTACTCGCCCGCCGAGTTTCGTGAAACCCTGCTGACGAAAATCGCCACGGCAGAAAAACGCATCTGCATCGCCGCGCTGTATCTGGAAAATGATGACGGCGGACGCAGCATCATGCAGGCGCTGTATGCAGCGCGTCAGGCGCGCCCGGAACTGGATGTCAGCATTCTGGTGGACTGGCATCGTGCGCAGCGCGGCCGTATCGGTGCCGCGCGCGGCCTGACGAACGCCGACTGGTATTGCGAAATGGCGGCGCAGCATCCCGATATCGCGATTCCGGTGTATGGCATTCCGGTGAACACCCGCGAAGCGCTCGGTGTGCTGCATCTGAAAGGCTTTATCATTGACGATACGCTGCTCTACAGCGGTGCCAGCCTGAACGATGTTTATCTGCATCAGCATGACAAATACCGTTATGACCGTTATCAACTGATCCGTAATCCGCAGCTGGCGGACACCATGTTTCAGTGGATTGGTGAGAATCTCAAACATTCTGAGGCCGTCAACCGTCTCGACCAGGCCGAACGTCCCTCCAGCCCGGAAATCAAGAATGAAACCCGCCAGTTTCGCCAGGAGCTGCGCAGCTTCAACTATCAGTTTACCGGTGATGCCGGCAACGAATCACTGGCCGTCACGCCGCTGGTCGGGCTGGGTAAACGTAGCCTGCTGAACAAAACCATCTTCCATTTAATGCCCTGCGCCGAGCGTAAGCTCACACTGTGCACGCCGTACTTTAACCTACCGGCCATTCTGGTGCGCAATTTGATCCAGCTGCTGCGTCAGGGCAAAGAGGTCGAGATCATCGTCGGCGATAAAACCGCCAACGATTTCTACATTCCGCCACACGAGCCGTTCAAGATTATCGGTGCGCTGCCCTATCTGTATGAAATCAACCTGCGTCGCTTCCTCAGCCGGTTGCAGTATTACGTCAACAACGGCCAGCTGACGGTGCGTTTGTGGAAAGATGGCGACAACAGCTATCACCTGAAAGGCATCTGGGTTGATGACGAGTGGATGATGATCACCGGTAATAACCTCAATCCGCGCGCCTGGCGACTCGATCTGGAAAATGCGGTGCTGATTCATGATCCGCTCAACCAGCTGGCAGAGCAGCGCGATAAGGAACTGGCGCTGATCCGTCAGCACACCACGGTGGTGAAACATTTCCGCGAGCTGGAGAGCATCTCTGATTATCCGGCAAAGGTGCGTAAGCTGATTCGTCGTCTGCGTCGCATCCGTATCGACCGCCTTATTAGCCGTCTGCTGTAGCCGATGCGTGCGCTCATCCTCTGTGCGGTATTACTGTGTAGCGGATGTGCGCATGTGGCGCAGGATAGCTGGACCGGCCAGGATAAAGCACAACACTTTTTCTCCTCTGCCGCCCTGGCTGCCGCGGGCAGTGAGATCTCTCAGCATCAACATCAGGGCCGCGGGCAAAATCTGCGCTTCGGCCTGCTCTTTTCGCTAAGCTTCGGCGTGGCCAAAGAAGCCTGGGACAGCCGCCCAGCCGGGAGCGGCTGGAGCTGGAAAGATCTTAGCTGGGATGTCGCCGGTGCGGCCAGCGGCATTGCCTTATGGAACCTGAGCCAGTAATCACAGCGCAATCCCCTTGCCTTTGCGGTGCAGCATCAGCGATACCAGAAATGCCAGCGCGCCCATTGCCGAGACATACCAGAAGAAGGTGGTTTCGATGCCGTGCTTCTTCAGTAATAGCGCCACGTACTCGGCCGAACCGCCAAAGATAGCATTAGCTACCGCATAGGAAAGCCCCACGCCAAGCGCCCGCACTTCCGGCGGGAACATCTCCGCTTTAAGGATGCCGCTGATGGCGGTGTAGAAACTGGTAATAATCAGCGCCAGCATCACCAGCACGAACGCCAGCCCGCTACTTTGCACATTCTGCAGTAACATCAAAATCGGCACGGTACAGATAGCCGCGCCAGCGCCAAAGATCATCATTGATGCCCGCCGGCCAATCTTATCTGACAGCGCGCCCACAATTGGCTGAATCAGCATGAATACCAGCAGCGCGCCGGTCATCAACGCACTGGCGCTGCGCGCATCCATACCCGCCGTGTTCACCAGATATTTCTGCATGTAGGTTGTGAAGGTATAGAAGCTCAGCGATCCGCCAGCGGTAAAGCCAAGCACCATCAGGAAGGCACGTGAGTGGTTACGCAGCAGGCCCAAAATACTGCCGGCATCGCGATGTTCCCGGTGCTTTTTCTCGGAGGTTTCATTCAGTGAGCGACGCAACCACAGAGCGACCACTGCCAGAACCGCGCCAAGAAAGAACGGGATACGCCAGCCCCAGCTGCGCAGCGCTTCATCACTGAGGATTTGTTGCAGCACCACGACCGTCAGCACGGCTAACAGCTGACCGCCAATCAGTGTGACGTACTGGAACGACGCGTAGAAGCCTTTGCGCCCTTCCAGTGCCACCTCACTCATGTAGGTAGCGCTGGTACCATATTCACCGCCCACCGATAAGCCCTGAAACATGCGCGCCAGCAGTAAAATCACCGGTGCCGCAATGCCTATTTCGCCATAGCCGGGTAAACAGGCGATGACCAGAGAACCAAAACACATCATGCATACCGAGATCAGCATCGAACTTTTTCGGCCGTGACGGTCCGCGATGTAGCCGAATAGCCAGCCACCGATAGGACGCATTAAGAAGCCCGCCGCAAAAACGCCGGCCGTTTGCAGCAGCTGGGTGGTAGTGTCGCCGGCCGGGAAAAATACATGGGCAAAATAGAGCGAGAAGAACGAGTAGACGTAGAAATCAAACCATTCGACCAGATTGCCGGACGACGCGCCGACAATGGCCCAGATGCGTTGTTTACTGACGGCTGCCGCTTCCGGCTGGGCCGATTTTTGTTGTAAGTCGGTCATCTTTTACCTCATTTCCTTGCGAAGAACATCGCTAAAGCAATGAGTAAAGCATCTGGGAGCAGCGCGGGGGAATCAGAGCCCGTTCAGGATGACAAAATGTGACAGAGCTGGAGTTTTAGGGAGAGATTTTGCAAGGGGTGAAGTGGATTTGGCGATCGCCAGACATAAAAAAGCCCCGGACTCTCGTCCGGGGCTTTTTTACTGGTTTGATGCCTGGCAGTTCCCTACTCTCGCATGGGGAGGCCCCACACTACCATCGGCGCTACGGCGTTTCACTTCTGAGTTCGGCATGGGGTCAGGTGGGACCACCGCGCTGTTGCCGCCAGGCAAATTCTTTGTGCCCTGTCCCGCGTCTTTCGCACTGATGCCGCGTTGGCCGCGCTCGCAAAGTCAGTCACATACTCGTGTATGCTCCTTCCTTTCCTTCGCTTGCCGCCTCGCCTCAGCGCGAAATCCTCCGGACTCGCGTCCGCAGAACAAAGCTGATTCTTTATCCGTCACAGGCTGAAAATTCTTTCGGTCTCTCAGACCAAAACGCCTCTGGCGTTGTAAGGTTAAGCCTCACGGGTCATTAGTACCGGTTAGCTCAACGCATCGCTGCGCTTACACACCCGGCCTATCAACGTCGTCGTCTTCAACGTCCCTTCAGGACCCTTAAAGGGTCAGGGAGAACTCATCTCGGGGCAAGTTTCGTGCTTAGATGCTTTCAGCACTTATCTCTTCCGCACTTAGCTACCGGGCAGTGCCATTGGCATGACAACCCGAACACCAGCGGTGCGTTCACTCCGGTCCTCTCGTACTAGGAGCAACCCCCCTCAATTCTCCAGCGCCCACGGCAGATAGGGACCGAACTGTCTCACGACGTTCTAAACCCAGCTCGCGTACCACTTTAAACGGCGAACAGCCGTACCCTTGGGACCTACTTCAGCCCCAGGATGTGATGAGCCGACATCGAGGTGCCAAACACCGCCGTCGATATGAACTCTTGGGCGGTATCAGCCTGTTATCCCCGGAGTACCTTTTATCCGTTGAGCGATGGCCCTTCCATTCAGAACCACCGGATCACTATGACCTGCTTTCGCACCTGCTCGAGCCGTCACTCTCGCAGTCAAGCTGGCTTATGCCATTGCACTAACCTCCTGATGTCCGACCAGGATTAGCCAACCTTCGTGCTCCTCCGTTACGCTTTGGGAGGAGACCGCCCCAGTCAAACTACCCACCAGACACTGTCCGCAGCCCGGATCACGGGCCTACGTTAGAACATCAAACATTAAAGGGTGGTATTTCAAGGATGGCTCCACGCAGACTGGCGTCCGCGCTTCAAAGCCTCCCACCTATCCTACACATCAAGGCTCAATGTTCAGTGTCAAGCTATAGTAAAGGTTCACGGGGTCTTTCCGTCTTGCCGCGGGTACACTGCATCTTCACAGCGATTTCAATTTCACTGAGTCTCGGGTGGAGACAGCCTGGCCATCATTACGCCATTCGTGCAGGTCGGAACTTACCCGACAAGGAATTTCGCTACCTTAGGACCGTTATAGTTACGGCCGCCGTTTACCGGGGCTTCGATCAAGAGCTTCTCCTTGCGGATAACCCCATCAATTAACCTTCCGGCACCGGGCAGGCGTCACACCGTATACGTCCACTTTCGTGTTTGCACAGTGCTGTGTTTTTAATAAACAGTTGCAGCCAGCTGGTATCTTCGACTGGCCTCGGCTCCGGGAGCAAGTCCCTTCACCTACGCGCCAGCGTGCCTTCTCCCGAAGTTACGGCACCATTTTGCCTAGTTCCTTCACCCGAGTTCTCTCAAGCGCCTTGGTATTCTCTACCTGACCACCTGTGTCGGTTTGGGGTACGATTTCGTGTTACCTGGAGCTTAGAGGCTTTTCCTGGAAGCAGGGCATCAGTTACTTCACCGCCGTGGCGGCTCGTCATCACGCCTCAGTGTTAAAGAAGACCGGATTTGCCTGGTCTTCACACCTGCACGCTTAAACCGGGACAACCGTCGCCCGGATAACCTAGCCTTCTCCGTCCCCCCTTCGCAGTAACACCAAGTACAGGAATATTAACCTGTTTCCCATCGACTACGCTTTTCAGCCTCGCCTTAGGGGTCGACTCACCCTGCCCCGATTAACGTTGGACAGGAACCCTTGGTCTTCCGGCGAGCGGGCTTTTCACCCGCTTTATCGTTACTTATGTCAGCATTCGCACTTCTGATACCTCCAGCATGCCTCACAGCACACCTTCAGCGGCTTACAGAACGCTCCCCTACCCAACAACACATAGTGTCGCTGCCGCAGCTTCGGTGCATGGTTTAGCCCCGTTACATCTTCCGCGCAGGCCGACTCGACCAGTGAGCTATTACGCTTTCTTTAAATGATGGCTGCTTCTAAGCCAACATCCTGGCTGTCTGTGCCTTCCCACATCGTTTCCCACTTAACCATGACTTTGGGACCTTAGCTGGCGGTCTGGGTTGTTTCCCTCTTCACGACGGACGTTAGCACCCGCCGTGTGTCTCCCGTGATAACATTCTCCGGTATTCGCAGTTTGCATCGGGTTGGTAAGCCGGGATGGCCCCCTAGCCGAAACAGTGCTCTACCCCCGGAGATGAGTTCACGAGGCGCTACCTAAATAGCTTTCGGGGAGAACCAGCTATCTCCCGGTTTGATTGGCCTTTCACCCCCAGCCACAAGTCATCCGCTAATTTTTCAACATTAGTCGGTTCGGTCCTCCAGTTAGTGTTACCCAACCTTCAACCTGCCCATGGCTAGATCACCGGGTTTCGGGTCTATACCCTGCAACTTAACGCCCGGTTAAGACTCGGTTTCCCTTCGGCTCCCCTATGCGGTTAACCTTGCTACAGAATATAAGTCGCTGACCCATTATACAAAAGGTACGCAGTCACACCCTAAAGGTGCTCCCACTGCTTGTACGTACACGGTTTCAGGTTCTGTTTCACTCCCCTCGCCGGGGTTCTTTTCGCCTTTCCCTCACGGTACTGGTTCACTATCGGTCAGTCAGGAGTATTTAGCCTTGGAGGATGGTCCCCCCATATTCAGACAGGATACCACGTGTCCCGCCCTACTCGTCGGACTCACAGCTCATGCATCTTCGTGTACGGGGCTGTCACCCGGTATCGCGCGACTTTCCAGACGCTTCCACTGATGCACAAGCTGATTCAGGTCCTGGGCTGCTCCCCGTTCGCTCGCCGCTACTGGGGGAATCTCGGTTGATTTCTTTTCCTCGGGGTACTTAGATGTTTCAGTTCCCCCGGTTCGCCTCGTTTGACTATGTATTCATCAAACGATGATGCACAGAGTGCACCGGGTTTCCCCATTCGGACATCGACGGCTGTAGCGGTTCATATCACCTTACCGTCGCTTTTCGCAGATTAGCACGTCCTTCATCGCCTCTGACTGCCAGGGCATCCACCGTGTACGCTTAGTCGCTTAACCTCACAACCCACAGGCGTTTTGCAACGCTGTCTGTTGTAAGCATTTGAGAGACCCGAACGCATCGCCATTTCATTCTTATTACGGAGAATGAACACGACGCGTCGTTTCAAATTTTCAGCTTGTTCCGGATTGTTAAAGAGCAAATACTTCGCAGCACACCGTCGCCGGTATACTCTGAAGTAAGTTTCAGTACTGTAATGGTGGAGCTAAGCGGGATCGAACCGCTGACCTCCTGCGTGCAAGGCAGGCGCTCTCCCAGCTGAGCTATAGCCCCATACAGTCACTGCAGAGACCATCTACATCCACTCACCAGGAGTCACGTTTCTCACACGGGAAATGTGATTTCGTCTCAGGCAAGGCATGTTTTCGCGAAGCATAGTGAACTATGCGAGCCGGAAACATAACGCGGCATGAGAAGAAATCTGGTAGGCCTGAGTGGACTTGAACCACCGACCTCACCCTTATCAGGGGTGCGCTCTAACCACCTGAGCTACAAGCCTGTAGAGGTTTTTTCTGCTCGTTACTTTTCTATCAGACAATCTGTGTGAGCACTTCGCGGGAAGGTATCTTCAGGTAAGGAGGTGATCCAACCGCAGGTTCCCCTACGGTTACCTTGTTACGACTTCACCCCAGTCATGAATCACAAAGTGGTAAGCGCCCTCCCGAAGGTTAAGCTACCTACTTCTTTTGCAACCCACTCCCATGGTGTGACGGGCGGTGTGTACAAGGCCCGGGAACGTATTCACCGTAGCATTCTGATCTACGATTACTAGCGATTCCGACTTCATGGAGTCGAGTTGCAGACTCCAATCCGGACTACGACGCACTTTATGAGGTCCGCTTGCTCTCGCGAGGTCGCTTCTCTTTGTATGCGCCATTGTAGCACGTGTGTAGCCCTGGCCGTAAGGGCCATGATGACTTGACGTCATCCCCACCTTCCTCCGGTTTATCACCGGCAGTCTCCTTTGAGTTCCCGACCGAATCGCTGGCAACAAAGGATAAGGGTTGCGCTCGTTGCGGGACTTAACCCAACATTTCACAACACGAGCTGACGACAGCCATGCAGCACCTGTCTCAGAGTTCCCGAAGGCACCAAAGCATCTCTGCTAAGTTCTCTGGATGTCAAGGCCAGGTAAGGTTCTTCGCGTTGCATCGAATTAAACCACATGCTCCACCGCTTGTGCGGGCCCCCGTCAATTCATTTGAGTTTTAACCTTGCGGCCGTACTCCCCAGGCGGTCGACTTAACGCGTTAGCTCCGGAAGCCACGCCTCAAGGGCACAACCTCCAAGTCGACATCGTTTACGGCGTGGACTACCAGGGTATCTAATCCTGTTTGCTCCCCACGCTTTCGCACCTGAGCGTCAGTCTTCGTCCAGGGGGCCGCCTTCGCCACCGGTATTCCTCCAGATCTCTACGCATTTCACCGCTACACCTGGAATTCTACCCCCCTCTACGAGACTCAAGCCTGCCAGTTTCAAATGCAGTTCCCAGGTTAAGCCCGGGGATTTCACATCTGACTTAACAGACCGCCTGCGTGCGCTTTACGCCCAGTAATTCCGATTAACGCTTGCACCCTCCGTATTACCGCGGCTGCTGGCACGGAGTTAGCCGGTGCTTCTTCTGCGGGTAACGTCAATCGGCAAGGTTATTAACCTCACCGCCTTCCTCCCCGCTGAAAGTACTTTACAACCCGAAGGCCTTCTTCATACACGCGGCATGGCTGCATCAGGCTTGCGCCCATTGTGCAATATTCCCCACTGCTGCCTCCCGTAGGAGTCTGGACCGTGTCTCAGTTCCAGTGTGGCTGGTCATCCTCTCAGACCAGCTAGGGATCGTCGCCTAGGTGAGCCATTACCCCACCTACTAGCTAATCCCATCTGGGCACATCCGATGGTGTGAGGCCCGAAGGTCCCCCACTTTGGTCTTGCGACGTTATGCGGTATTAGCTACCGTTTCCAGTAGTTATCCCCCTCCATCGGGCAGTTTCCCAGACATTACTCACCCGTCCGCCACTCGCCACCCAAAGAGCAAGCTCTTCTGTGCTGCCGTTCGACTTGCATGTGTTAGGCCTGCCGCCAGCGTTCAATCTGAGCCATGATCAAACTCTTCAATTTAAGTTTGATTTGCTGCAACGAGTGCAGCGATGCTCTGTGAATTAAACTTCGTAATGAATTACGTGTTCACTCAGCAAAGACTTGATATTTTTTTACGTCCGGAGACGCTGATATCAATCCTGCGAGTGCCCACACAGATTGTCTGATAAATTGTTAAAGAGCGGTGCGACGCGGCGTTCGGCCTGCTGTCGCGAGGTGGCGTATATTACGCTTTCCTCCTTCAGAGTCAAACACTTTTTTCAGCGTTTTTCTCCGGCGGGGTGAATCGCTTCACGCCCTGCTGAGCCGCCTGCGTTGCCGCTTTGCCGTCTCAGTGGTGGCGCATTATAGGGACTTCGTTTCGCCTGACAAGCGCTAATTTGCAGTTTTTGCGCAACCGCTCACTTTCCAGGCAACACGTTGCAAAAACCAGCTAATTCTTGCGAAACAGCATAAAAAAACGGGCCCTGAGGCCCGTTTTTGTCACGTTGCGTTATTGGTGCGCGACGATGGCATCGTCCTGCACATCCATTTCGATGGTTTTTCCCGGAACCAGCGCGCCAGACAAAATCTTCTGCGCCAGCGGGTTTTCAATCTGCTGCTGAATAGCCCGTTTCAATGGCCGCGCGCCGTAAACCGGATCGTAACCATTTTCGCCCAGCAGTTTCAGCGCCGCGTCGGAAATGTGCAGCTGATAACCGCGCTCTTCCAGACGCTGATACAGCCGCTGCAGCTGAATCTGCGCAATCGAGGCAATATGTTTTTCACCCAGCGGATGGAATACCACCACCTCATCAATACGGTTGATAAACTCTGGACGGAAATGGTGTCCGACGACCGTCATCACCACATCTTTCATTTCCGCGTAATCAAGCGCGCCGAAACGTTCCTGAATCAGATCCGAACCGAGGTTAGATGTCATGATCACCACGGTATTACGGAAGTCCACGGTGCGCCCCTGACCATCGGTCAGTCGCCCGTCGTCCAGCACCTGCAGCAGAATGTTGAACACATCCGGATGCGCTTTTTCCACCTCATCCAGCAAAATCACCGAGTAAGGGCGACGACGCACCGCCTCTGTCAGGTAACCGCCCTCTTCATAACCGACGTAGCCCGGAGGTGCCCCGACCAGACGCGACACCGAATGTTTCTCCATGAATTCCGACATATCGATACGCACCATCGCGTCGTCGCTATCGAACAGGAAATTAGCCAGCGCCTTACACAGCTCGGTTTTACCGACACCGGTCGGTCCAAGGAACAGGAACGATCCGATTGGCCGGTTCGGGTCAGACAAACCGGCGCGGCTACGGCGAATGGCGTTCGATACCGCTTCAACCGCTTCGTCCTGGCCGATAACCCGGGCATGCAGCTCCTGCTCCATCCGCAACAGTTTATCGCGCTCGCCTTCCATCATGCGGGCCACCGGAATACCGGTCCAGCGCGCCAGCACATCGGCGATCTCGACATCCGTTACGCGGTTGCGTAACAGCTTCATGGTTTTACCTTCAGCCTGCGTGGCGCTTGCCAGCTGTTTTTCCAGTTCCGGAATTTTGCCGTACTGCAGTTCCGACATCTGGCCAAGGTCACCCACACGCCGTGCCTGCTCCATAGCCAGACGCGCCTGCTCCAGCTCGGCTTTGATGTTTTGCGTGCCGGTCAGCGAGGCTTTTTCCGCTTTCCACTCTTCTTCGAGCTCAGCATATTCGCGCTCTTTCTGATCCAGCTCGCTTTCCAGCATCTCCAGACGCTTAACGCTGGCGTCATCCGATTCTTTCTTCAGCGCCTGCTGCTCCAGTTTGAGCTGGATGATGCGCCGTTCGAGACGATCGAGCGGTTCCGGCTTGGAGTCAATCTGCAAACGAATACTCGACGCCGCCTCATCAATCAGGTCGATGGCTTTATCCGGCAACTGGCGATCGGCAATATAGCGGTGCGACAACGTTGCCGCAGCCACAATCGCCGGATCGGTAATTTGCACATGGTGATGCAGCTCATAACGCTCTTTCAGGCCACGCAGAATGGCGATGGTGTCTTCCACGCTCGGTTCGGCGACGAACACTTTCTGGAAACGGCGCTCCAGCGCGGCATCTTTCTCAATGTACTGGCGATATTCATCCAGCGTGGTGGCACCCACGCAGTGCAGTTCACCGCGTGCCAGCGCCGGCTTCAGCATGTTGCCGGCATCCATCGCGCCGTCGGCTTTACCGGCGCCGACCATGGTATGCAGCTCATCGATAAACAGAATGACGTTGCCTTCCTGCTTGGCGAGGTCGTTCAGTACGCCTTTCAGGCGCTCTTCAAACTCGCCGCGATATTTCGCGCCAGCCACCAGCGCGCCCATATCCAGCGCCAGTACGCGCCGGCCTTTCAGCCCTTCCGGCACTTCGCCGTTAATGATGCGCTGCGCCAGCCCTTCAACGATGGCGGTTTTACCGACGCCCGGTTCACCGATAAGCACCGGGTTGTTTTTGGTACGGCGCTGCAATACCTGAATGGTGCGGCGAATCTCTTCGTCACGCCCGATAACCGGATCTAACTTGCCGAGCTCAGCGCGCTCCGTCAGATCGATGGTGTATTTTTTCAAAGCCTGGCGCTGATCTTCAGCCCCCTGATCGTTCACGTTTTCCCCTCCCCGCAGTTGCTCGATGGCCTTAGCGAGTTTGTCCGCCGTGGCACCGGCAGACTTCAGTAAGTCCGCCAGCGAGCCGCGCGATTCGAGGGCCGCCAGAACAAATAATTCAGATGAAATAAAGTTGTCGCCGCGCTTTTGCGCCAGCTTGTCGCACAGATTCAGTACCCGGACCAAATCCGCTGATGGCTGAACGTCGCCGTCGGTCCCTTCGACCTGTGGCAAACGATTGATGGCTTGTTCGATGCTGGTACGCAGGTTAGCGACATCCGCTCCCGCCGCGCTGAGCAGCGGACGCACCGATCCACCCTCCTGGTTGAGCAGCGCGCTCATCAGGTGCAGGGGTTCGATGAATTGATTATCGTGTCCCAGAGCAAGGGACTGTGCATCGGCCAGGGCCAACTGGAATTTGTTGGTAAGACGATCCAGACGCATGATTCCTCCCATTACAGGTCAAAATGCTACTGGAGATTAAATGAGGTCATCCCTCAAATTTTCAAGGTTAATGACCTGAGTTGTGAGCAAAAAATACGCTTACTGGATCGTCTTGCGGCGTAAGGTTATCTCAGCCAAATCAAAGTTGCCATACGCCCGGTGATTCCGTCGCGTCGGAAGGAGAAAAAATCGGCGCTTTCCTGATAGGTACAGCGCGTCTCAGCCGTGACAGATCGCACGCCAGCGGCCTGCAGACGCTGGGTTGCCAGCAGCCAGATATCGGCAAAATATTTCTCGCCGGCCGGGCGAAAAGCCGCATCGGCAGCGGCATCCTGCGCCAGGAACGCACTGCGCACCTCGGCCCCCACTTCAAATGCCTGCGGACCAATCGCCGGACCGAGCCAGGCATGAATCTCGCTCGCCGGGCAGTGAAACTGTGCCAGCGTCTGCTCCAGCACCCCATGACACAACCCGCGCCAGCCGGCATGTGCCGCGGCAACTTCGCTGCCATCATGGCTGCAAAACAGCACCGGCAGGCAGTCGGCGGTCATCACTGCACAGACCACGCCGCTTTCCCGCGTTATCGCCGCATCGGCTCGCGGCAGGGACGCAGCCGCCGGCAGACGCGCCACCGTCTGGCCGTGTACCTGCTCCAGCCACTGCGGCATCGCCGGTAGCGCCAGCTGCTCTACCACGCGCTGACGATTGTGCATCACGCGATCCGCCTCGTCTCCGACGTGCGCGCCGAGGTTGAGGGAATCCCATGGTGCCGCGCTAACGCCGCCGTGCCGCGTGGTCGAATAAGCCTGCACGCGCGCCGGCGCCGGCCACTGCGGCACGATCCAGTCACTCATAGCCAGTCCAGCTGATCGCGGAACTCGTCGGTATCGGCTTTCAGTGCCTCAATCAGATCAACCATGTCCTGCGGCAGTGGCGCGTGCCACTCCATCTCAATCCCGGTGATCGGATGATAAAGACGCAGCATAGTGGCGTGCAGCGCCTGGCGGTCAAAACCGCGCAGCGTACTGATGAAAGCCTCAGAAGCGCCCTTTGGCGGACGCGGACGACCACCGTACAGCGGATCGCCCACCAGCGGATGATTAATGTGCGCCATGTGCACGCGAATCTGGTGAGTACGGCCGGTTTCCAGGCGCAAGCGTAAACGCGTATGAGCGCGGAAATGCTCCATGATGCGATAGTGGGTTGTCGCTGGCTTGCCCATCGGATGCACTGCCATGTGGGTACGCTTGGTAGAGTGACGCGCCATCGGCTCATTCACCGTACCGCCGGCGGTCATGGTGCCAATCGCCACCGCTTCATATTCGCGGGTGATTTCACGCAGCTGCAGCGTTTCAACCAGATGCGTCTGCGCCGGTACCGTTTTGGCTACCACCATCAGTCCGGTGGTGTCTTTATCCAGACGGTGCACGATGCCGGCACGCGGCACGTCGGCAATCGCCGGATAGTGGTAAAGCAGCGCATTCAGTACCGTACCGTCCGGATTACCGGCGCCAGGGTGGACCACTAAGTCGCGCGGTTTGTTGATCACCAGGATGTGGTCATCTTCATAAACGATATCCAGCGGAATATTTTGCGCTTCCCAGCGCTGCTCCTCTTCGATCTCGGCATCAATCGCCACCCGCTCACCGCCGAGTACTTTCTCTTTCGGTTTATCGATGATGGTGCCGTTGACGCTGACCCGACGCTCAAGGATCCACTCTTTTATGCGGGAACGTGAATAATCAGGGAACAATTCCGCCAAAGTCTGATCTAAGCGTTGTCCAAGCTGTGCTTCGGACACCGTTGCGGTGAGTTGAACTTGTTGTGCCATATACAGCTTCTTCGTTAACGTTGGGTTTTCACGGCGATGCCGTTTAATATAATGTGCTATCGTACTGGTCATTACCGGGAGCTATACGGACAGCTTCCGCCATAACACTTTGAGGATAATCATTTCGTCATGACGCGTATGAAACATCTGGTGGCTGCTGCCACACTGAGCCTGAGCCTGGCACTGGTGGGCTGTTCCGGCTCATCGGACCCGGTCCCGGACAGCCCGCCGTCTGAAATTTACGCCACAGCGCAGCAAAAGCTGCAGGACGGTAACTTTAAAGCGGCGATTAAGCAACTGGAAGCGCTGGATAACCGTTATCCGTTTGGTCCTTACTCGCAGCAAGTGCAGCTGGATTTGATCTACGCGTACTACAAAAATGCCGATCTGCCACTGGCGCAAGCCGCCATTTCCCGCTTTATGCGCCTGAACCCGACGCACCCTAACATTGATTACGTGATCTATATGAAGGGCCTGACGGACATGGCACTGGATGATTCCGCGCTGCAGGGCTTCTTCGGGATCGATCGTTCCGACCGCGATCCTACCCATGCGCGTGATGCATTCCGTGACTTCTCTCAGCTACTGCGCGGCTATCCGAACAGCCAGTACGCGGCAGATGCGCAGAAACGTCTGACGTTCCTGAAAGATCGCCTGGCGAAGTATGAGCTCTCCGTGGCGCAATTCTATACCAAGCGCGGTGCCTATGTCGCCGTTGTTAATCGGGTTGAAGGTATGATGCGCGATTATCCGGACACCCAGGCCACGCGTGACGCGCTGCCGCTGATGGAAAATGCCTATCGTCAGCTGCAGCTGACGACGGAAGCTGACAAAGTTGCGAAAATCATTGCGGCGAATAGCGCGTCCTGATTTTCGTGCCATTAAAAAAGCAGCCGCTGTGGCTGCTTTTTTTTGGTCAGAAAACCGTCTGAAATGGTTTTTTCCGCTACGGTTAACTCATCAATCTTGCCCCTATCCCCGCTGTGCATCAAGCTTTTTTCGCCCTTTTCCCAGCCTTTCTCACAATTCGCTGGCATTGACAAAAAGTGACATTCCAATGTGATCCAGATCACATATTTTCCTGATTTGCGCGGTATGCTGGTCCTACCCAGACGGAAATGACAGAGAGGTTTAACTATGATTCTGAACATTACCAGCAAACAAATGGAAATCACTGCGGCAATCCGCAACCATGTCGAAGACCGTCTCGCCAAGCTGGAAAAATGGCAAACCCACCTGATAAATCCGCACATTGTGTTATCGAAAGAGCCGAAAGAATTTGTGGCCGATGCCACCATTAACACGCCAAACGGCACGCTGGTCGCCAGCGCGAAACACGATGATATGTATACGGCCATCAATGACCTGATCGCCAAGCTGGAGCGCCAGCTAAATAAAGCACAGCACAAGCCTGAAGCACGACGTGCCACCAGCAGTGTTAAAGATTTCACCCCTGCCGGGTAATTTATTGCTTTTCAGCAACGCGCCTGCGGGCGCGTTTTTTATTGACAGCTTTTAAGCTGTGCGGTTACTCTCAGTTCACTTTATTGCCGGAATTGATCATGAAACTGCTGCCGTTCTTCTTCGCATTCTTTTTTACCTTCCCCTGATTGGGAGGCGATTCGTCGTGTGAAAATGAATGCGAAGACGAACAACAAAGCCTCCCAACCGGGAGGCTTTTTTATTGGACATTTTACAGGTGAGCCCTATGAATCCCGAGAATCCGCTGCTGGCGTTACGCGATAAGATCAGCGCCGTCGATGCCAGGCTGTTAACGCTGCTGGCTGAACGGCGCGCGCTGGCCGTTGAGGTAGCGCAGGCCAAGCTGGCCACCCATCGCCCGATTCGTGACGTCGAGCGCGAACGCGCCCTGCTGGAAAATCTCATCGCGCTGGGTAAAAAACATCAGCTGGATGCGCACTACATCACGCGCCTGTTTCAGTTAGTGATTGAGGATTCGGTGCTGACCCAGCAGGCGCTGCTGCAGAAAAACCTGAATCATCCACATGCGCACGCGCCGCGCATCGCTTTCCTCGGCCCAAAAGGCTCCTATTCGCACCTTGCCGCCCGTAAATACGCCGCGCGCCACTTCGATTCGATGGTGGAAATGGGGTGTCTGAAATTCCACGACATCATTCAGCAGGTTGAAAGCGGTCAGGCGGATTACGCGGTGATGCCGATTGAGAACACCAGCTCCGGCTCGATCAATGACGTGTACGATCTGCTGCAGCAAACGTCGCTGTCGATCGTCGGCGAGCTGACCATTCCTATCGAACACTGCGTGCTGGTCAGCGGTAATACCGATTTGCAGCAGATTGAAACGGTGTATAGCCATCCGCAGCCGTTCCAGCAGTGCAGCCAGTTCATCAACCGCTTCCCGCAGTGGAAAATCGAATACACCGAAAGTACGGCGGCGGCGATGGAGAAAGTAGCCGCGATGAACTCGCCGCACGTGGCCGCGCTGGGCAGCGAAGCCGGCGGTGAGCTGTATGGTCTGCAGGTGCTGGAGCGCAACCTGGCGAATCAGCAGCAGAACCATACCCGCTTCATTGTGCTCGCGCGTAAACCGATTGAAGTCTCCAGCCAGGTGCCTGCCAAAACCACGCTGATTATGGCGACGGGCCAGCAGGCCGGCGCACTGGTTGAAGCACTGCTGGTGTTGCGTAATCACAATCTGATCATGAGCAAGCTGGAAAACCGGCCTATCAACGGTAACCCGTGGGAAGAGATGTTTTACATTGATGTGCAGGGCAATCTGCAGTCGGAGAACATGCAGCAGGCGCTGGAAGAACTGCGTGCGCTCACGCGTTCACTGAAGGTGCTGGGCTGTTATCCGGGTGAGAATGTGGTGCCGGTAGAACCGCGTCTGTAAAACAAAAAGGCATCCTCACGGATGCCTTAATCATTACTGGCGACTGTCGTTGGCGGAGCGCAGCATGCTGCGGCTCTCGACTAGGAAGCGTTTCGCGTAGTCACCAAACCAGTGTTCCACACGCTCAAAGCTGTTGATGAACGCCTGTTTATCGCCCTGCTCCAGCAGCGTGATGGCTTCACCAAAACGCTGATAGTAGCGTTTAATCAGCGCCAGATTACTTTCCGACGACATGATGATGTCGGCGTACAGCTGCGGGTCCTGCGCAAACAGCCGTCCTACCATCGCCAGTTCGAGGCGATAGATAGGCGAGGACAGCGCCAGCAGTTGATCCAGATTGACGTTCTCTTCCGCCAGATGCAAACCGTAAGCAAACGTGGCGAAGTGGCGCAGCGCCTGAATGAACGCCATATTCTGATCGTGCTCAACCGCACTGATGCGGTGTAAGCGCGCGCCCCACACCTGAATCTGCTCCAGGAACCACTGATAGGCTTCCGGCTGACGGCCATCGCACCATACCACCACCTGCTTCGCCAGGCTGCCGCTGTCCGGACCGAACATCGGATGCAGTCCCAGTACCGGGCCGCTGTGCGCCGCCAGCATCGCCTGCAGCGGACGGTTCTTCACCGACGCCAAATCCACAAGAATGCAGTCATCAGGCAGCGCTGGCAGATCGGCAATAATCTGTTCGGTCAGATGGATCGGCACGCTGATGATCACCATGCCCGCATCGTGCAGCAGTTCATCCGCGCGCGGCCAGTCATCTTTATCGAGAATACGCACCTGATAGCCGGAGAGCGTCAGCATCTTCTCGAACAGACGTCCCATCTGACCGCCGCCGCCGACAATCACCACCGGACGCAGTTCAGGACACAGCGTTTTGAAGCCTTTGTCATTTTCATGCGCATAGGATTCACGCATCAGACGACGCAGTACATCTTCGATCAGGTCCGGCGACACGCCGAGCGCTTCCGCTTCCTGACGACGCGACGCCAGCATACTGGCCTCGCGCTCAGGCACATAAATCGGTAAACCGTAGCGGCTTTTGACTTCGCCGACTTCGGCCACCAGCGCCAGTCGTTTCGCCAGTAGCCCCAGCAGGGCTTTATCTACTTCATCAATTTGATCGCGCAGCGCGGTCAGTTCAGCCACCATGACTCATTACACCTCGTGTGACAGACGCGCCGACAGCACTCCCTGCAGATCCCGATGGATTTCACGCAGCAAAGTTTCAGTGGTTTCCCAGTTGATGCAGGCATCAGTGACGGAAACCCCGTACTTCATCTCGCTACGCGGTTGCTCAGAAGACTGGTTGCCTTCGTGAATATTACTTTCCAGCATCAGGCCAATGATGGAGCGGTTTCCATCTTTAATCTGCGCGATAGCCGATTCGGCTACGCCAGGCTGACGGCGATAGTCTTTGTTAGAATTGCCATGGCTGCAATCTATCATTAAGGCCGGACGCAGTCCCGCTTTCAGCATCTCTTTTTCACACTGCGCGACATCTTCCGGGCCGTAGTTTGGCGCTTTGCCACCGCGCAGAATCACGTGACCATCCGGGTTGCCCTGAGTTTGCAGCAGGCACACCTGACCGGCCTGGTTAATGCCGACGAAGCGGTGCGGCATCGCAGCGGCGCGCATGGCGTTGATTGCGGTGCCGAGGCTGCCATCGGTGCCGTTTTTAAAGCCTACCGGCATCGACAGGCCAGACGCCATTTCACGGTGCGTCTGCGATTCTGTGGTACGCGCCCCAATCGCCGACCAGCTAAACAGATCGCCGAGGTATTGCGGGCTATTGGGGTCGAGTGCTTCGGTGGCCAGCGGCAGGCCCATCTCCACAAGATTGACCAGCAGCTGACGCGCAATGTGCAGGCCGGCTTCCATATCAAACGAGTTGTTCATGTAAGGATCGTTGATTAACCCTTTCCAGCCGACGGTGGTACGGGGTTTTTCAAAATAGACGCGCATAACGATATACAGCTGATCCTTCAACTGTGCTGAGAGTGTTTGTAACTGACGAGCGTAATCCAGTGCGGCTTCGGTATCGTGGATCGAGCAGGGACCGCACACCACCAGCAGACGCGGATCGCGACCCGCGATGATATCCGCGATGGTCTGGCGGGAAGCGGCAATTTGCGTTTCCTGCGCCGCAGTCAGCGGGAACTTCGCTTTCAGTTCCTGTGGCGTAATTAAAATCTGTTCGTCGGCGATATGCACATTGTTCAGCGCGTCTTTTTGCATGATGGCGATCCTTTTTTCATTCGTTATGCGGTTTTACGATCCTCACTGAGGATGACGCTTACTTTACCACAGCATGTAAATCATGCAATCCATGTATGTACACTTTTATTACCACCATCTTTTAAACCACAAAATAAAATTTAATTAAAATATATAAATCATTAAGTTAACAACCTTAAAGCCTGTAAGATCCATCAAACAAAAATGTAAAGTTATAATTACAGCCATCTGGCCAGGTCAGATGTTTTTTCCTTACGATATCGTTAACATGCTGTTATCCATTTAATTAATTCAGGATCGCTCTATGTCCATCCATGAAGTCGCGCTGCGTCCCTTTACTCTGCAGGATGCCGAAGCGTTTACGCATGCCGTTAATCAGTCTCTGGGCAGCCTGCAGCCGTGGATGGTATGGGCACATGCGGATTACAGCGTTGATGAAGCCGTGAGCTGGATCAACTTCACCCATCTGCAGCGTCAAAAGGGTGAAGCTGAAGAGTTCGCGATTGTCGATGGCAACGATCGGTTGCTGGGCGGTGCTGGCTTACGTTTTGCGCGTCAGCCCGGTGAGTTCAGCGCGCTGGGCTACTGGGTTTGCAGCGAGGCGCAACAACAGGGCGTTGCCCGCCGGGCGGTGGCACAGCTGGTGAATCTGGCGTTCGCCCAGCCACATATTGCTGTGCTGGAAATTCTTGCTGCAGAAGAGAATCACGCCAGCCGCGCTGTGGCCCTGCGCAGCGGCTTCTCGTTTGTGGATTACCGCTACGGGTTGATTGTGCTGGAGAGCGGGCCGGTCAACACGGCGATCTATCACCTCAGACGCCCATAAAAAAAGGGGCTGGCCTTATGGCCAACCCCTTGTTTGCTATTAACTTTGGGATGTCGCTTACGCGCCAAGACGCTCTTTGATACGAGCTGACTTACCGGTACGCTCACGCAGGTAGTACAGTTTGGCTTTACGCACAGCACCACGACGTTTGACAGTAATGCTGTCAATTACCGGAGAGTGAGTCTGGAAGACACGCTCAACGCCTTCGCCGTTAGAAATCTTGCGAACAGTGAATGCAGAGTGCAGACCGCGGTTACGAATAGCGATAACCACGCCCTCGAATGCCTGCAGACGTTTCTTAGAACCTTCAACGACCCATACTTTCACTTCCACGGAATCACCCGGACGGAAGGAAGGTACGTCCTGTTTCATCTGCTCTTGTTCAAGTTGCTTGATAATGTTGCTCATAATTAAATCTCTTATCCTGGGTAAACTGATAGTCAGGGAAGATTACTCTTCCACCTCATCGTTTTGTTGCTGCTGATGTTCCCGCTGGAACTCACTTAGCAACCTTGCTTGCTCTTCAGTCAGAGCCAGGTTTTCCAGAAGTTCAGGTCTTCTTAGCCAGGTACGGCCCAGCGACTGTTTCAGGCGCCAGCGGCGAATATCGGCATGGTTGCCCGACAGCAGAACTGGCGGAACCTCCATCCCTTCTAACACTTCAGGTCGGGTATAGTGCGGGCAATCCAGCAAACCTTCCGAGAACGAATCCTCATCGGCTGACGCCTGTTTCCCCAGCACGCCAGGAATAAACCGGGCGACCGAGTCAATTAACGTCATCGCTGGCAGCTCACCGCCACTGAGCACGTAATCACCGATTGACCATTCTTCATCAATCTCAGTGTGAATCACACGCTCATCTATCCCTTCATAACGACCGCAAACCAGAATTAACTTCTGGCTGGTCGCCAGTTCGCAAACGCCTTGCTGGTCAAGTTTGCGACCCTGAGGTGAAAGATAAATCACCTTAGCGCCTTCTCCCGCCGCCGCTTTCGCTGCGTGGATAGCATCCCGTAAGGGTTGCACCATCATCAACATACCCGGTCCGCCGCCGTAAGGACGATCGTCCACGGTACGGTGCCGGTCGTGCGTGAAGTCACGTGGACTCCAGCTCTCTATGTTGAGCAGGCCATTCTTTACTGCCCGGCCAGTTACCCCGTACTCGGTAATAGCGCGAAACATCTCAGGAAACAGGCTAATTACACCAATCCACATCGCGTTCGCCGTTACGTTACCGGATTGTCCGGAGATCAAAAACCAGGATCCCAGTCTACTTCAATGGTGCCAGTAGCGAGATCGACTTTCTTGATAACCTGTTCATCAAGAAACGGTATTAACCGCTCCTGTACACCGAATGCATCTTTCAGGTTTGCCTTTACGACGAGAACGTCGTTCGAGCCGGTCTCCATCAAATCAATGACTTTGCCCATCTCGTAGCCGTCGAGGTTTACCACTTTGCAACCCATCAGGTCTTTCCAGTAGTAATCGCCCTCTTCCAGCGCCGGCAGCTGCGTGGAGTCAACCGTAATTTCGCAATTGGTCAACTGTGCTGCAGCGTCCCGATCGTCAATGCCTTTGACTTTGATGATCAGGTCCTGATTGTGGTGCTTCCAACCCTCAAGCTCGACCTGCTGCCATTGACCGGCGCGCTGGATAAACCAGGGTTGATAGTCGAAGATGCTTTCAGCGTCTTCAGTGGAGGAAAACACTTTGAGCCAACCCCGAATTCCGTAAGCGGCACCCATTTTGCCCAGAATGATTGGGTTAACGGGAGGCTGTGCGGCAGGTTTACTGCTCATGCTCACCACCGTGACAGATTAAGCTGCTTTTTTTGCTTCTTTGATCAGCGCGTTAACGCGATCAGAAAGCGTTGCGCCCTGGCCAACCCAGTGCTCAATACGGTCCAGATCCAGACGCAGACCTTCAGCCTGACCAGAAGCGATCGGGTTGAAGAAACCTACGCGCTCGATGAAACGACCGTTGCGAGCATTGCGGCTGTCAGTGACGACGACCTGATAGAACGGACGCTTTTTAGCGCCGTGACGTGCCAAACGAATGGTTACCATAACATCCTCTTTAGTTAATAAAACAACCGGGCCCCATCGAGGAACGGGGCCCGGGTGCAATATAAAAAGCCCGAAAATTTTACTCATTTTGGCGCAAAAAGCAACCTGAGTGTCTCACTTTTCTGGTTCGGGCTGTGTCGCCTTAGCGGCCGGGGAATCCTGGCGGCATCATGCCTTTCATGCCACGCATCATTTTGGCCATGCCACCCTTCTTCATTTTCTTCATCATGCGCTGCATATCATCAAACTGCTTCAGCAGCCGGTTGACGTCCTGCACCTGCATACCGGAACCGGTAGCGATACGGCGCTTGCGCGAACCTTTGATGATCTCTGGCTTCTCACGCTCTTTGCGCGTCATCGAATTGATGATGGCTTCCATGCGCACCAGCACTTTGTCATCCATCTGCGATTTAACGTTATCCGGCAGCTGGCCCATGCCCGGCAGTTTGCCCATCAGGCTGGCCATGCCGCCCATGTTGCGCATCTGCTTAAGCTGCTCCAGGAAGTCGTTGAGATCAAAGCCGTCGCCGGTTTTCAGCTTCTTCGCCAGCTTTTCCGCCTGCTCGCGGTCAACTTTGCTCTCGATATCTTCAATCAGCGACAGCACGTCGCCCATGCCGAGAATGCGCGATGCAATACGGTCCGGATAGAACGCTTCCAGCGCATCGGTCTTCTCGCCCATCCCCATGAATTTGATTGGCTTGCCAGTGATGTGACGAATCGACAGCGCCGCACCGCCGCGCGCATCGCCGTCGACCTTGGTCAGGATCACACCGGTGAGCGGCAGCGCTTCGTTGAACGCTTTCGCGGTATTGGCGGCATCCTGACCGGTCATGGCATCGACAACAAACAGCGTTTCAACCGGATTGATCGCGGCGTGCACCTGTTTGATCTCATCCATCATCGCTTCGTCAACGTGCAGACGGCCGGCGGTATCCACCAGCAGCACATCGTAGAACTGCAGTCGGGCTTCTTTCAGCGCGTTGTTAACGATATCCACCGGCTTCTGGCTGAGGTCGGACGGACAGAAATCCACACCGACCTGCTGCGCCAGGGTTTCCAGCTGTTTGATCGCCGCCGGGCGGTAGACGTCCGCAGACACCACCAGCACCTTTTTCTTGTGCTTTTCGCGCAGGAATTTACCAAGCTTACCGACGCTGGTGGTTTTACCGGCACCCTGCAGGCCCGCCATCAGCACCACGGCCGGCGGCTGAGCATTAAGGTTCAGCGCGTTATTTTCGGCCCCCATCGCCGCAACCAGTTCGTTGCGCACGATTTTGATAAACTCCTGACCCGGCGTCAGGCTTTTGTTTACATCCTGCCCCACCGCGGCTTCTTTCACGCGGTTAATGAAATCGCGCACTACCGGCAGCGCAACGTCGGCCTCCAGCAGCGCCATACGCACTTCGCGCAGCGTATCTTTGATGTTGTCTTCGGTCAGCCTTCCGCGGCCACTGATATTGCGCAGGGTTTGCGACAAACGATCGGTTAAATTATCAAACATGCTCTCTCACTTAATAGCGTAGCGAGGCCGCCAGGGCGACACAATGCGGCGGATTATAACACGAAGCCAGGCCGATCTCTGCAATTGACCGTGAGATCGTTTGGAGCCTGCTGCCGCTGGCGCTATACTGCTTTTTTCCTTATCTGACCGACACCTGAAAGGATCTATGTTCGTTTTCGCGATCGTGGCGCTGTTCGCCTACTCTCTCAGTCTTGCATTGATCATTCCGAGCCTGCTGAAACGCAACAGCGGCTGGCGGCGTTTTGCCGTGTTATCCGCCTGCGTGGCGCTGATTGCCCATGCGGTAGCGCTGCAGCAACGCATATTTGCCGTCGATAATGGACAAAACCTTAGCCTGCTGAATATTGGTTCGCTGGTCAGTTTGCTCATCTGCGCCATCATGACTATCGTCGCGTCGCGCAATCGCGGCTGGCTGCTGCTGCCGATTGTTTACAGTTTTGCGCTGATCAATCTGGCCTTCGCCACCTTTGTGCCAAACGCCTTTATCACCCATCTTGAGACCACGCCTGGCATGATGGTGCACATCGGTCTGTCGCTGTTTGCCTATGCCACGCTGATCATCGCGGCGCTGTATGCGCTGCAGCTGGCGTGGATCGACTATCAGTTAAAGAACAAAAAGCTGACGTTCACCCAGGATATGCCGCCGCTGCTCAGCATTGAGCGTAAGATGTTCCACATCACGCAGATAGGCGTGGTATTGCTGACGCTGGTGTTGTGCACCGGCCTGTTCTTTATGAATAACCTGTTCAGCCCGGAAAACATTGATAAAGCGGTGCTGTCGATTATCGCCTGGTTTGTCTACATCGTGCTGCTGTGGGGCCACTATCATGAAGGCTGGCGCGGTCGCCGTGTGGTGTGGTTCAACTGCGGCGGTGCGCTGCTGCTGACCATGGCCTATTTCGGCAGCCGCGTTCTGCAGCACCTGCTCACCTCTCACTAAAGGAATTTTTGCGTTGGAACATGTTTCAACCACCACGCTCATTATCACGCTGATCATTATGGTGCTGGTCTCGGCCTACTTCTCGGGTTCAGAGACCGGCATGATGACGCTCAACCGCTACAAACTTCGCCACAAAGCCAAAAGCGGCAACCGCAGCGCGCGTCGCGTTGAGAAACTGCTGCGTCGCCCCGACCGTCTGATTAGCCTGGTGCTGATCGGCAACAACCTCGTGAATATCCTCGCCTCGGCGCTCGGCACCATTGTCGGTATGCGCCTGTACGGCGATGCCGGCGTAGCCATCGCCACCGGCGTGCTGACCTTCGTGGTGCTGGTGTTTGCCGAAGTGCTGCCTAAAACCGTCGCGGCGCTCTATCCGGAAAAAGTTGCGTATCCCAGCAGTTTTCTGCTGGCGCCGCTGCAGTACGTGATGCTGCCGCTGGTGTGGCTGCTCAATACCATTACCCGCATTCTGATGCGCATGGTGGGCATCAAGACCGAAGGGTCGATTAACTCCGCTCTCAGCAAAGAAGAGCTGCGCACCATCGTGTATGAATCCCGCTCGCTGATGTCGCGCCGCAACCAGGACATGCTGCTATCGGTGCTGGACCTTGAGAAGGTCAACGTTGACGACATCATGGTGCCGCGCAATGAGATCGTCGGCATCAATATCAACGATGAGTGGAAGTCGATCGAGCGTCAGCTAAGCAACTCACCGCATGGCCGTATTGTGCTGTTCCGCGACTCACTGGACGATAGCGTTGGCATGCTGCGCGTGCGCGAAGCGTGGCGTATGATGGCCGAGAAAAAAGAGTTCAATAAAGAGCGACTGCTGCGCGCTGCCGATGAAATCTACTACGTGCCGGAAGGTACGCCTCTTAACGTGCAGCTGGTAAAATTCCAGCGCAATAAGAAGAAAGTGGGGCTGGTGATCGATGAGTACGGCGACATCAAAGGACTGGTTACCATCGAAGATATTCTGGAAGAGATCGTCGGCGACTTTACCACCTCCATGTCACCGTCACTGGCCGAAGAAGTGATGCCGCAAAACGACGGTTCGGTACTGATTGAAGGCAGCGCCAACGTGCGGGAAATCAATAAGGCCTTCAACTGGACGCTGCCGGAAGAGGAAGCGCGCACCATCAACGGTATGCTGCTGGAAGCGCTGGAAGAGATCCCGCAGATGGACACGCAAGTACAGGTTGGCCATTACAACATTGATATTCTTGATGTGCAGGACAACATGGTGAAGCAGGTGCGCATCACGCCGCATCAGCCGCTGAAAGCGTCCATCGGTTCCTGAGACGATAAAAACAAAACGCCGCGATAATCGCGGCGTTTTTTATGGCTGAAGCGGCAACTAGAGTTGCAGCTCTTTCAGCTTTTCAGCCGGCAGCTTCAGATCTTCGTTACGGTTGACGCCAATGTCGTGCGCCAGCACGTTGCGCGCAATCTGCTGCGCTTCGTCCAGCGAGTGCAGCTTGTAGCTGCCGCACTGGTATTCGTTCAGTTCCGGAATCTGGTTCTGATCTTTTACCTTCAGCACATCTTCCATCGCGCCTTTCCACGCTTTTGCCACGCGCTGCTCGTCTGGCGTACCAATCAGGCTCATATAGAAGCCGGTGCGGCAGCCCATCGGTGAGATATCGACGATTTCCACGCCGTCACCGTTGAGGTGGTTACGCATGAAGCCCGCGAACAGGTGCTCCAGCGTGTGGATGCCGCGTTCGGTCAGGATGTCGATGTTCGGACGGCAGAAACGCAGATCGAAAACGGTGATGGTATCGCCATGCGGAGTGTTCATGGTCTTCGCCACGCGTACCGCTGGCGCGCCCATGATGGTGTGATCAACAGTAAAACTATCCAGTAGTGGCATACGTCACCTCCTGTTTTGAGATTTTTTTTAAAACGATGAAACTTTTCTGTTCGCCCAACGTCTGAATATATGAAAGACGCGCATTTGTTATCATCATCCCTGACAACAGAGATGTTAATTTAGGCCACAGTGATGTGGCCATTTTCTTTTCTAGCCTTCGCGACCTGCCAGATAGCTGGCAAAATCCAGTGTATCACTCTGCTCCAGCTGCTGCTGTTTCAGCACCGACTCCTGCGCCTGACGGCTAAAATCGGCTTCGGTGAGAATTTCCAGCGGCTCTTCGCACAGCAGATGACGATACTGCTCGGCCAGCGCCACGCCAGCTCCGGTCAGCCCCTGCTCTTTAATGGCTTGCAGAATGCGCGCCGAATAGGTTAGCTCAGGATCGTCAAACGACGCTACCAGTTGATCGCAAACCTGTTGATATTGCGTGCTGCCGTCGTTGCTATCCAGCACTTCAGCCACCCGGCGCAGATCGGCAAACAGCGCTTTACCGACATCAACCAGCAGATGTTCCGTATCACTGCAGCCCACGCCGATCACCTGACCCGGCTTGCGCCCTTCCAGCACCACGCGGTTCCAGTTTTTCCGGCTGCACAGCAGCTCATCTGCGCTCATCTCCGGCGCATCGGCCAGCGTACACCAAATCAGGAACAGGTCGAGGAAGCGCGCCTGATCGGCATCCACACCAATGGCAGAGAACGGGTTGATGTCCAGTGAACGCACTTCAATATACTCAATGCCGCCGCGCAGCAGCGCATCGGATGGCGCCTCACCCGAGCGGGTCACGCGTTTCGGACGAATCGGTGCGTACAGTTCGTTCTCGATTTGCAGCACGTTGGTATTGAGCTGCAGCCAGTTGCCTTCCGCGTCCTTGGTGCCCATCGCCGCATATTCGGCAGACGGCGTTTTGATCGCCGCTTTCAGCGCAGCGACATACCCTTCCAGCGAGTTGAAGGTAATGCCCAGCCCGCTTTGTGATTTATTGGTGTAGCCCAGATCGCTCAGGCGCAGCGACGTGGCATACGGCAGCCACAATGTTCCTTCGCCGTTGGTTTCGAACGGCAGCTTACTTTCCCGTCCCTGCAGGAAGGAAGAGCAGATGGCTGGCGAAGCGCCAAACAGATAAGGAATCACCCAGCCGTAGCGATAGTAGTTGCGAATCAGGCGCAGATAGCCCGCCGAGATGGTCTCTTTGCCGCTCTCCGCGTCTTTGACATCCGCCCACTCCTGCCAGAACGACAGCGGCAGCGAGAAGTTATAGTGCACGCCAGAAATAATCTGCATCAGCGCGCTGTAGCGGTTTTTCAGCCCCTGACGATACAGGGTTTTCATTTTGCCGATATTGGAGCTGCCGTACTGTGCCAGCTCAATGTTGTCCACATCTTCAACATAGCCCGGCATACTGAACGGCCACATGCGCTCGTCGCCCAGCTCGCGCGCCACGTGACGGTGGATGTCACGCAGAAACGCCAGGGAGCGATCGATGTTCTGATCCACCGGGGTGATGAACTCCAGCAGCGTTTCAGCAAAATCGGTGGTAATCCAGTCGTGCTTCAGCGCAGAACCCAGCGATTCAGGGTGGCCAGTGGTCGCCAGATGACCATTCGGCTGGACGCGAAGTGTTTCACGTTCAATGCCACGGCCGATACCCTTTAACGCGTCGGGATGCGCTTCCAGCCAGGAGAGCGCTTTTGATACGTCCGGGATCACATTAACCTCCCGCTGTGTGAATAATTTATTTTTGTTCAGCATAATGTTAACCGTAGCCTCGAATCTGTGCGAATCAATGCCACCATTGCATACCTTGTAAAGTGGCGGTCGCGATAACGATATAACGCAGCGTTTTACCCAGGGCGAGAAACAGCACGCAGGGCAGCCAGGAGAAGCGCAACCACCCTGCGAGCACGCAGAGTAAATCGCCCACCACTGGCAGCCAGCTAAACAGCAGCGCTGCGGGTCCCCATCGTTGTAGCCACGTCATTGCTGTGTCGTGCCATCGCCCCTGCCCTGTTGCTGGCATCAGGCGACCAAGAAGAATGTTGGTCAGGCCGCCCAGCGTGTTTCCCACTGATGCAGCCAGTAACAATCCATAGACCGACCCTTTCTGGGCGATCAATAACGCAATCAGCACCGCTTCTGAGCTGCCCGGAAGCAGCGTTGCACTCAGAAAGCTACTGCCGAATAACGATCCATACGTCAGAAATTCATTCACAGTAAACGGACATCAACCACATCCATGCCCGCCGCTTTAGCCGCCTGCACGCCAAAGTCAGCATCCTCGAATACCACGCAGCGCGCAGGCGCAACCCCCATCAGCTCCGCACAGCGTAAGAAGGTATCAGGCTGCGGCTTATGACGCTGGACATCGTCCGCGCCGACTACCGCATCAAACAGATGATAAACGTTGAGCGCTTCCAGCAGCGCTTTGGCTAAGCTGTGTTCGCTGCCGGTGCCAACCGCCATCGGACGGCGACCGTGATAGGCTTTGACCACCTGCATCAGCGGCAGCGGACGCACGTCTTCCAGCAGCATCGCTTTCAATGCCGCCGTTTTCTCTGCCGCCAGCTGATGCGGATCGTGCTGCGCCTGATTCTGTTCCAGAATGTAGCGGGCCAGTTGCCAGGTGGGTGCCCCGTTGAATGCCACCATCTTTGCTTCGTCCATGGTGAAACCATAGCGGCTCAGCACCTGCTGCCAGGCTTTTCGATGTGTCGGCTCGGTATCAAGAATGGTGCCGTCCATATCGAAAATCAGGGCGTCATAGTGGTCGTACATTGTGACTCCATTAACACCACAAAATGAGCCATTACTTTAGCGTAATGCGCTCAGGTTGTCGCCAGGCAGGCTTAACCGCAAATGCTTTGAAAGCATTAGCAATTTTCGTTTTCAGAATAAGGTCAGAGCGCGCGACCGGCGATAAATGGCGGTAAATGCAGTGATTTTTTGATGGAGACGGCGCGTGAGAAAATCTTTCGGAATGCGGATGTTGAATCGGGTCAGGAATCAAGCGGAACAGCGCACAAGGGCAGTTTGCTTTTTATTTGATGGTGCATCCAGGAGGATTCGAACCTCCGACCGCTCGGTTCGTAGCCGAGTACTCTATCCAGCTGAGCTATGGATGCATTGAGATTTTCTTTCGATGAACAAACTGAACAGACTTGAGAATAACACAGAGAATGGTGCATCCAGGAGGATTCGAACCTCCGACCGCTCGGTTCGTAGCCGAGTACTCTATCCAGCTGAGCTATGGATGCATTGAGAAATTTTCTTACGATGGACTAACTGAAATCAACCTGGGAATGATACAAAGAATGGTGCATCCAGGAGGATTCGAACCTCCGACCGCTCGGTTCGTAGCCGAGTACTCTATCCAGCTGAGCTATGGATGCATTAAATGATTCTTGTACAACGCAGGGTGCTAACAACTCACCATGAAAGGAACTACTCGTTCACTCTTACTACTCTGAAGTAAATACCATATCCGAAGATGGTGCATCCAGGAGGATTATTCGGCTTGCGCCTCACCCTGCGGGTCGTTGCTGAAGCAACGTTATCCTCCTTAGTACGTCCTGAACGATTATCGCATCATGACACACTGAGGCACTTTCCATCTTGCAGAAGATGGTGCATCCAGGAGGATTCGAACCTCCGACCGCTCGGTTCGTAGCCGAGTACTCTATCCAGCTGAGCTATGGATGCATCGGAAAATGGCGGTGAGGCGGGGATTCGAACCCCGGATGCAGCTTTTGACCGCATACTCCCTTAGCAGGGGAGCGCCTTCAGCCTCTCGGCCACCTCACCTTACGCGTTCTTGCGAACCGTGCTTTTGAACTTTGTTTCCGCTCATCGGCACTGCGTGGCGCACATATTACTTTCCCGGACTTATAAGTCAAACAATTTTTCCCGACTTTTTACCGATTCAGGTTTGATTGCGCAAATGACGTGCAATCCGCATGTTTTGCCGACAAAAAGAGTGATTTATCAACAGTAAAAGCGTGCGGCAGCCGACATAATTCGCGTAAAAATCAGGAGAGCGTGAACGGATAAAAACAACGACGGGAGGAAGAGAAGCGGTAGCGCCTCGCCACATAGCGAGGCACTGAATACGTTATTGAGGTGTAATCTGTGTTTTTTCAGCCTGGATGCGCTGATAGATCTCTTCACGGTGAACCGACACTTCTTTTGGCGCGTTTACGCCTATGCGGACCTGGTTACCCTTAACACCCAGCACCGTTACAGTTACCTCATCACCAATCATGAGGGTTTCACCAACTCGACGAGTTAGAATAAGCATTCTTTGCTCCTTGAAAGATTAAAAGAGTCGGGCCTGTTCGGTCTCCCGGCCATATCCATCATATAACGCTG
The DNA here is from genome assembly GCF_059730925.1 of gamma proteobacterium symbiont of Axiagastus rosmarus. Classification (NCBI taxonomy): domain Bacteria; kingdom Pseudomonadati; phylum Pseudomonadota; class Gammaproteobacteria; species gamma proteobacterium symbiont of Axiagastus rosmarus. The sequence continues at coordinate 1,041,673 of NZ_AP035925.1, read as the reverse complement.
AACAATGCCTATGACAAATACACCATTGTGTTCTGCCATGCCAATACATTCTGCTGATAGTTAGTTTAGCCGAAATACACTACATCAACCGGACTTTGTCATTACCTGGTGCACACCGCGTTAAAAAGCGCCGAAACAGATGTTCCTGGCGCTCTTCACGATGCTTAATTTTATTTCGTTACAGCCGGTTACTCACCCACTCCGGCACGCCAGCCAGCGCGCCAGAAAGTGCCTGGGCGTCGGTTCCGCCAGCCTGCGCCAGGTCCGGACGCCCGCCGCCTTTACCGCCGACCTGCGCAGCCAGTTCGCCAATCAGCTCACCGGCCTTCACCCTATCGGTCAGATCTTTGGTGACGCCAGCAATCAGCGACACCTTACCTTCTGCAACGGTTGCCAGTACGATGACAGCAGAACCAAGCTGATTTTTCAGATCGTCCACCATCGTGCGCAGCATTTTTGGCTCGACATTGCTGAGTTCGCTTACCAGCAGTTTCGCGCCCTTCACCTCAACCGCTTTGCTACTCAGTGAAGCGCTTTCCTGCGCCGCTTGCTGATCGCGTAGCTGTTGCAGCTCTTTCTCCAGCGCACGCACGTTTTCTACCAGTCCGCGCACTTTCTCGTTCAGATTACTGTGGTTGGCTTTCACCACCTGAGCAATGTCGGTTAGCTGATCGCTCTGCGCGTGCAGTTGTGCAATCGCGGCTTCACCGGTCACCGCTTCGATACGGCGAATACCCGCCGCCGTGCCGGCTTCGCCCTGAATGCGGAACAGGCCGATGTCACCGGTGCGTGCCGCATGCGTACCGCCGCACAGCTCAATGGAGTACTCGCCCATGCTGACCACGCGCACACGCTGATCGTACTTCTCACCGAACAGCGCGGTGGCGCCCAGCGCTTTCGCCTCTTCCAGGTCCATCACGTTAGTAGTGATAGGCAGGTTGCGGCGAATCTGGGCGTTAACGATATCCTCAACCGCACGAATCTGCTGCGGCTTCATGGCTTCGCCGTGTGAGAAGTCAAAACGCAGGTACTTGTCGTTGTTAAGCGAGCCTTTCTGGCCAACGTGATCGCCCAGCACTTCGCGCAACGCTTCGTGCATCAGATGCGTCGCGGAGTGGTTGAGGATGATGCGCGAACGACGCACTTCATCGACCTGCGCCTGCAGGCGATCGCCCACCCGCAGCTGACCCTGGCGTAGCTTACCGATATGACCAAAGGCTTTGCCATATTTTTGCGTATCCTGCACGCTAAATTCAGCATTTTGCCCGGTCAGAACGCCGGTATCACCCACCTGGCCGCCAGACTCACCGTAGAACGGGGTCTGATCCAGAATCACCACCGCATCCTGCCCGGCTGTGACCTGCTCAACCTGCTGGCCGTCCACAAACAGCGCCTGCACCGTCGCCTCGAGCGACAGGTGGTCGTAACCTTTGAATTGAGTCGGCGTATCAAAGCGGATAACCGTGTTGTAATCGGTACCGAAGCCGCTGGCTTCACGCGCACGCTGACGCTGCTGCTCCATCGCCGCTTCAAAGCCCGCTTCGTCAATCTTCAGATTGCGCTCACGGCATACGTCAGCAGTAAGGTCCGCCGGGAAGCCGAAGGTGTCATACAGACGGAACACCGTTTCGCCGTCGAGGGTGTCGCCTTTCAGCTTCGCCAGCTCGTCGTCCAGCAGTGCCAGGCCACGCTCCAGCGTTTTAGCAAACTGCTCTTCTTCATTTTTCAGGGCGTTCTCAACGTGCTTCTGCTGACGTTTGAGGTCCTCACCTGCTGCGCCCATCACCTCGATCAGCGGAGCCACCAGTTTGTAGAAGAACGCTTCTTTCGCGCCCAGCATGTTGCCATGACGCACCGCGCGACGAATGATGCGGCGCAGCACATAGCCACGGTTTTCATTCGACGGGATGACACCATCGGCAATCAGGAAGGCACATGAACGGATGTGGTCGGCGATCACGCGCAGTGATTTGTTGTTCAGATCGGTGGCGCCGGTTACCTGCGCCACCGCGTTAATCAGCTTCGCGAACAGATCGATTTCATAGTTGGAGTTCACATGCTGCAGTACCGCGGCGATACGCTCAAGGCCCATACCGGTATCCACCGACGGTTTCGGCAGTGGCTGCATGGTGCCGTCGGCCTGACGGTTGAACTGCATGAACACGATGTTCCAGATTTCGATATAGCGATCGCCATCCTCTTCCGGACTGCCCGGAGGGCCGCCCCAGATGTGGTCGCCGTGATCGTAGAAGATTTCGGTGCACGGACCGCAAGGGCCGGTGTCACCCATCTGCCAGAAGTTGTCAGAGGCGTAAGCACCGCCTTTATTATCGCCAATGCGGATAATACGTTCGCGCGGTACGCCGATGTCATTGGCCCAGATTTCAAAGGCTTCGTCATCGGTTTCGTATACAGTTACCCACAGACGCTCTTTCGGCAGCTTAAACCACTGCTCGCCCGTCAGCAGTTCCCAGGCGTAGGCAATGGCTTCTTTCTTGAAGTAGTCGCCAAAGCTGAAGTTGCCCAGCATTTCAAAGAAGGTGTGGTGACGCGCGGTGTAGCCGACGTTTTCCAGGTCATTGTGCTTACCGCCGGCACGCACGCAGCGCTGCGACGTGGTGGCACGCGAATAATCGCGCTTATCCTGACCAAGGAAAACGTCTTTAAATTGCACCATGCCGGCGTTAGTAAACAGCAACGTCGGATCGTTGTTTGGTACGAGGGAGCTGCTGGCTACAACCTGATGTCCCTTGCTATGAAAAAAGTCGAGAAACGCTTGACGGATCTCAGCAGTGCTCTTGCTCATAAAATTCCTGGAATCACGCTAACGAACGTTCCCTTTCGCTGGCAAACCGCATGCGCCCGGCCCGCCACTGACTGAGGAACAAAAAGTGGGAATAAGATAAATTTTCTTCAATGGGAAGTAAAATCCCATCGCCTTTCAGTCGTCAATATTTCTGAAAATCGCCTGAATGTCTTCCATCATAAAGCCTTTCGACATCAGAAAGCGCTGGACTTTGCTTTTTTCCGCCCAGCTTTGCGGCAGCGGTTCGCCGAATTTACGTTTAGCGACCTCGCCCGCGCACTGGCTCCAGTCAACCTCGCTATCGAACAGCGCCTGGTTTATCTCATCGCGGTCGATGCCTTTTTGCTGCAGCTCCATGCGCACCCGCTGTGGACCATAGCCTTTGCGCGCGCGACTCTGAATAAAGCGTTCGGTAAAACGCTGGTCGTTGAGCCAGCCATTCTCCTGACACCAGTCGAGCACTTTCTCCAGCAGCGCTTCCGGTATCGGCTGGCTCTCCTGTTGCTGTAGCCAGGCCGCACGCTGATTGTTCAGCTGCAGTTTGCGTTTCAGCTCGTCGCGGCTATGGTCGCGCTGCGACAAAATACGCATGGCACGATCGAGTACCCGGGAAAAGGTAGGCTCCGGAGCCTGTGATGAGGTCGATGACATAGGATTACCTTGTTGTGACTGTTGCGCAGGGTAAAGCAAGAAGGCAGAGAGGAAAAGCACGGGCGGGAAAAAGCAAAACGGGAGCATTGCTGCTCCCGTGGGTATGGTTAGAAATCTTCGTTGGTTTCGCTGGCTTCTTCGTATTTATCAGCCGCGCTATCCGCTGTCGCCGCTTCTGCCGTTGCACCGGTCAGCAGCATGTCACGCAGCTTAACGTCGAGCTCGTTGGCAATCGCCGGGTTCTCTTTGAGGAAGTTGGTGGCGTTCGCTTTACCCTGGCCGATTTTATCGCCGTTGTAGCTGTACCACGCACCGGCTTTTTCCACCAGTTTGTGCTTCACGCCGAGGTCAACCAGCTCGCCGAAGGTGTTGATGCCTTCACCGTACATGATCTGGAACTCAGCCTGCTTAAACGGTGCTGCCACTTTGTTCTTCACCACTTTAACGCGGGTTTCGCTCCCCACCACTTCGTCGCCCTCTTTAATGGCGCCGATACGGCGGATATCCAGACGCACGGAGGCGTAGAACTTCAGGGCGTTACCACCGGTGGTGGTTTCCGGGTTACCGAACATCACACCAATCTTCATACGAATCTGATTGATGAAGATCAGCAGCGTGTTGGACTGCTTGAGGTTACCCGCCAGCTTACGCATCGCCTGGCTCATCATACGCGCAGCCAGACCCATGTGCGAATCACCGATTTCACCTTCGATTTCCGCTTTCGGCGTCAGCGCCGCCACGGAGTCAACGATGATCACGTCTACCGCACCAGAACGGGCCAGCGCATCACAGATCTCCAGCGCCTGCTCACCGGTATCCGGCTGCGAACACAGCAGGTTATCAATGTCGACGCCCAGTTTCTTGGCGTATACCGGATCCAGCGCGTGCTCGGCATCGATAAAGGCACAGGTTTTGCCTTTACGCTGCGCAGCAGCAATGACCTGCAGGGTCAGCGTGGTTTTACCGGAGGACTCAGGTCCGTAGATCTCAACGATACGGCCCATTGGCAGGCCACCCGCGCCCAGCGCGATGTCCAGCGACAGGGAGCCGGTAGAGATGGTTTCAACATCCATCGAGCGGTCTTCACCCAGGCGCATGATGGAGCCTTTACCAAATTGTTTCTCAATCTGGCCCAGCGCGGCAGCTAAAGCCTTCTGTTTGTTCTCGTCAATCGCCATTTCCACTCCTAATCATGCCGGGTGAGCGGGCACCGTGTATGCCTGCTCGTTCTGTTGCCGCTAATTATACTGTATAGTCATACAGTATCAAGTTTAATTTGTCAGAAATTCATCCAGCAGCGTCTGCAGCGCCCAGCTAACCGACTGACGCCGGACAGCATCACGATCGCCGGCAAACTGCTGGCGCTGCGCCAGCACGCGGCCCTCCGGACCTGCCAGCGCAAACCAGACGGTACCGACCGGCTTTTCTGCCGTGCCGCCATCCGGCCCGGCGATGCCGCTCACCGCAATACCGTAGCCGGCGCCGGCCGCGGCACAGGCGCCGGTCACCATTTCGCGTACCGTTTGCTCACTGACGGCACCGTGCTGCGCCAGCGTCGCCGCCTGCACGCCAACCATCTGCTGCTTGGCCTCATTGCTATAGGTAACAAAGCCGCGCTCAAACCACGCAGAACTGCCGCTGATGTCGGTAAATACCTTGGCAATCCAGCCGCCGGTACAGGACTCCGCCGCCGTCACCGTCGCCTGACGATGCCTGAGCTGTTCGCCAATACGTCGGCTGAGCTGCTGAAGTTGTTCGTCGTTCATCGCCTTCTCCTGTTGTGGCGCTTCACGTTAGCAGTAAATGGTGCGGCAACAAGCCCTTTTCAACCGCCACCGTCGCATTTTGCGCGCTGCGTTCCGGTGAGGTCAGTGCGTTTTCACCGCCACCATAAATAAACGCGGAAAGGCCAGCAAAACCTGTCCATTACTGCGCGTCGGGTAAGCGGGCAGCAGCGCCTGATGATAGTCGCGTAAAAAGTCAGCCTGCTGCGCCTCATCCAGCGCGGCAAGGAACGGACGCAGCCCGGTGGCACGCAACCAGCTGATAATCGCCTGCGCATCCGCCATCGGATGATAGTAAGTGGTGCGCCAGATATCGACCTGACAGCCTGCATCGCCTAATAAATCATAGTAGCGATCGCTGCTCAGCAGGCGTTTGCGTTCTGCCGCCTGAGGCGAAATATGCGCCTGCCAGCGTGAGCTGGCCGCCACCTCACGCATCAGACGATGCGACGGCTCCTGCAGGTTATCCGGCATTTGCACCGCCAGTGCTCCGCCCGGTGCCAGCTGGTTTACCAGATGCGGCAACAAGGTGTCGTGGTCGGTCAGCCATTGCAGCGACGCGTTGGCATAAATGACCTGTTGCGGCTGCTCAGGCTGCCAGCTGCGGATATCGGCCTGACGAAAATCACAGTCCGGCAGGCGTTGCCACGCCTGTTCCAGCATCGCCTCAGAGCTGTCGATGCCGGTGATGTGCGCCTGCGGCCATGCCTGCGCCAGCAGTTCCGTGCTGTTGCCCGGGCCACATCCCAGGTCCGTAGCAAAGCGCACTTCGTTGACGGGAATACGCGCCAGCAACTCCTGTGCCGGACGCGTACGCTCAGATTCAAACTGACGATACAGCTGGGGATTCCAGTCTTGCATAGCAACGCTCCTGTCTGTGTGGAAGAGTCACACACTACCTGTTTTGCTGCGCGAGGCGCGAAGAGAAAAGTGCGGTTGCCGAAAAAGTGTGGATGGCGCAGCGGAGTCAGGGCTGCAGGCTCAGGCGAGGTGATAGCGCGCACGGGCGCGGATGTCATTACTTCCGCATCCTGCGGGGGAAAAGCAACAGGACGGCGCATCGCCGTCCTGCAATTAGTTCTTTTTCACAAACTCAGATTTGAGTTTCATCGGACCGAAGCCGTCGATTTTGCAATCGATATTGTGGTCACCTTCAACCAGACGGATGCTTTTCACTTTAGTGCCGATTTTCAGGGTGGAAGAGCTGCCTTTCACCTTGAGATCTTTCACTACGGTTACGCTATCGCCATCTGTCAGCAGGTTACCGTTGGCATCGCGCACTACCAGCCCTTCGCTGCTGTCATCCGCGCTGGCGGACCAGATATGGCCGCAGGAGGGGCAGTTCAGGTTATCACCCTCCTGCCAGGTGTAGTCTGCCTGGCAGGCCGGGCAGGCAGGTAAAGTCGTCATACATATTCCTCAGTGGTCGGTATGCGATGAAGAAGGCACCGCAAAACGGGCGCCATCTTATACCCTCATACTTTATAAGGACAGTATTAAAGCATGTTGCCCTGACGCGCCTGGGCGACCGCCTGCCCCAGCTGCCACACCGCCATGGCATAGTGCGTGCTGTGGTTGTAGCGCGTGATCACGTAGAAATTAGGCAGACCGTACCAGTATTGATAGCTGGTGCCGAGATCCAGCCGCAGCAGGCTGACCTGGCTGTTGCCATCCAGCGAACCCTGCGGTGCCAGACCGCTGGCCGCCAGCGTATTCACTGAATAAGAGGTTTTGAAACCGTTCTCCAGCGCCGGTGCCTGACCGCTGGCGGGCACGGCGACGTTTTCACCGGAACGCCAGCCGTGCGCTTTGAAGTAGTTGGCAACGCTGCCGATGGCATCCACCGGATCCCACAGATTGATATGGCCGTCGCCGTTAAAATCGACCGCATACTGCTTATAGGAGGACGGCATAAACTGGCCGTAGCCCATGGCACCGGCGAAAGAGCCGCGCAGATCCAGCGGATCGTCCTGCTCGGTGCGCGCCATCAGCAGGAAGGTCTCCAGCTCGCTGCTGAAGTAAGCGGCACGGCGCGGATAGCTAAACGAGAGCGTCGCCAGCGCATCCAGCAGACGGGTTTTGCCCATTACCCGACCCCAGCGTGTTTCCACCCCGATAATCCCGACGATGATCTCCGGCGGTACGCCATACACCTGCTGGGCGCGCTGCAGCGCATCCTGATACTGATTCCAGAAGGCGACGCCGTTCTGCACGTTATCCGGGGTGATGAATTTATTGCGATAGCGAATCCACGCGCCGTTCGGCCCGGTCGGCGGCGTATAGCTCGGCGCCTGCTGATCCATCAGGCGCAGCACGTAATCCAGTCGCTTCGCCTGGCCAATGACCGCATGCAACTGGTCGCGGTTGAAACCGTGCTTCGCCACCATCTGATCGACAAATTGTTCCGCCGCCGGATTACCGGCAAAGTCGCCAAACATCGGCTGAATGGCGTGAGAAGGTTCCAGTAAAAACCCCCCTTTCGGTGCAGGCACAACGGCGGATTGCTGCTGGGGGGCAGGCTTACTGCTGCAGGCAGCAAGCAAACAAATAAGCGGAAGAAGAGCAACCTTAAAACGCATCGGATATCCATAAGCCAGATGAAACACGAATGCTCATGGTAATCGTTCAACGAAGCGACTTACAGAGCAATGTCGTAAATTTACGCCCGTTGTGATTCTGCAGTTATGACCAGCCATATCTCTGCTCAGGTAATGAAAACGCCGCAGAGGTAAGGGGTGCACTGACCGAACTGACACTCACCTGTAGCGCGGCAGCGGCAGCGCCCGGCCGCGCTAAGCGCCGAATTTGCGTGCTGGCTCCACAGTTTTCCCCGCCGCGTAAAATTTGCTTTTTACCGCCTGTCGCAATTTGATATGGTCGCCAGCCAGAAACATCGGCTGGCGGATGAAGCGGGCTGCGCAAAAATGCTAACATCTGCCCTTTCGTTATCCGCCAGTGTGATAACCATCCATCCCCGGCTGCCCCTGTCCAGCCAGCGGAAATCAAAAGAGTGAATCCTGAGTGAGAATGAGATGAAAGGAGCAGAGCAAATGGACTTCAGTGGCCACACCCCCATGATGCAGCAATACCTGCGCCTGAAGGCCGATCATCCTGACATCCTGCTGTTTTATCGCATGGGCGATTTCTATGAGCTGTTCTACGACGATGCCAGACGCGCATCGCAGCTGCTGGAGATCTCGCTGACTAAGCGCGGTGCGTCCGCCGGTGAACCAATCCCGATGGCCGGCGTGCCCTATCATGCCGTTGAGGGCTATCTGGCGAAGCTGGTGCAGCTGGGCGAATCGGTGGCGATCTGCGAGCAGATTGGCGATCCGGCGCTGAGCAAAGGGCCGGTTGAGCGTAAAGTGGTGCGCATTGTAACGCCCGGCACCATCAGTGATGAAGCGTTACTGCAGGAGCGCCAGGATAACCTGCTGGCAGCCATCTTCCAGAGCCAGCGCGGTTTTGGCTATGCCACGCTGGATATCAGCTCCGGGCGTTTCCGCCTTGGCGAGCCGGGCGATGTCGAGACCATGGCGGCCGAACTGCAGCGCACCAATCCGGCAGAGCTACTTTATCCGGAAGATTTGCAGGCCATGACGCTGATCGATCAGCGCCGCGGGCTGCGGCGGCGTCCGCTGTGGGAATTCGAAATCGACACCGCACGTCAGCAGTTAAACCTGCAGTTTGGCACGCGCGATCTCAGCGGCTTTGGCGTCGAGCAGGCGCATCTGGCGCTGCGCGCGGCGGGCTGTCTGCTGCAGTATGTCAAAGATACGCAGCGCACCTCGCTGCCGCATATTCGCTCGCTGAGTATGGAGCGCCAGCAGGACAGCGTCATCATGGATGCGGCTACCCGGCGCAATCTGGAAATCACCCAGAATCTGGCGGGCGGCAGCGAAAATACGCTCGCGGCGGTGCTGGATAAAACCGTCACGCCGATGGGCAGCCGCATGCTGAAGCGCTGGCTGCATATGCCGCTGCGCGACGTAGCCACCATCACGCGCCGCCAGGAATCAATTGCCGAACTGCAGTCGCTGAGCGAAGAACTGCAACCGGTGCTGCGCCAGGTGGGCGATCTGGAGCGTATTCTGGCACGTCTGGCGCTGCGCACCGCGCGTCCGCGCGATCTGGCACGCATGCGTCATGCCTTCCAGCAATTACCAGAACTCAATACCCAGTTAGCGGGCGTGGCCGCGCCCCATCTCAACGCGCTGCGCGATCGGATGGGGGATTTCAGCGAACTGCGCGAACTGCTGGAAAGCGCCATTATTGAATCGCCGCCAGTGCTGGTGCGCGACGGTGGTGTTATCGCGCCCGGCTATAACGCCGAGCTGGACGAGTGGCGCGCGCTGGCCGACGGCGCCAGCGACTATCTTGACCGCCTGGAGATTCGCGAGCGCGAAAAACTGGGGCTGGATACTCTGAAGGTTGGCTTCAACGCTGTGCACGGCTATTACATTCAGGTCAGCCGCGGACAGAGCCATCTGGTGCCTATCCATTACGTCCGCCGCCAGACGCTGAAAAATGCCGAGCGCTATATCATTCCCGAACTGAAAGAGTACGAAGATAAGGTCCTTACGTCGAAAGGCAAAGCGCTGGCGCTGGAAAAGAGCCTGTATGACGAGCTGTTCGATCGCCTGCTGCCGCACCTCGAAGCGCTGCAGCAGAGCGCCGCGGCGCTGGCAGAGCTGGACGTACTGGCCAACCTGGCCGAGCGCGCCTGGACACTCAACTACTGCCGCCCGGTGCTGCAGGAGAAAGCCGGGATTCGCATCACCGCCGGTCGCCATCCGGTGGTGGAACAGGTGCTGAAAGAGCCGTTCATTGCCAACCCGCTGTCGCTTTCGATGCAGCGTCGCATGCTGATCATTACCGGCCCCAACATGGGCGGTAAGAGTACTTATATGCGGCAGACGGCCCTGATTGCACTGATGGCCTGGATCGGCAGCTATGTGCCGGCGGAAGAGACAGTGATCGGCCCCATCGATCGCATCTTTACCCGTGTCGGTGCCGCCGACGATCTCGCCTCCGGTCGCTCTACCTTTATGGTCGAGATGACCGAGACCGCCAACATTCTGCATAACGCCACCGAAAACAGCCTGGTGCTGATGGACGAAATCGGCCGCGGGACGTCCACTTATGATGGCCTGTCGCTCGCCTGGGCCTGTGCCGAAAGCCTGGCGAATCGCATCAAAGCCATGACGCTGTTTGCCACCCACTACTTCGAGCTCACGACCCTGCCGGAGAAAATGGAAGGCGTGGTGAATGTGCATCTTGATGCGGTGGAACACGGTGACACCATTGCCTTTATGCACAGCGTGCAGGATGGCGCCGCGAGCAAGAGCTACGGCCTGGCCGTGGCGGCGCTGGCCGGTGTGCCAAAAGAGGTGATTAAGCGTGCGCGCCACAAGCTAAAAGAGCTGGAAGCGCTGTCAGGCAGTTCTGCCGGCTCAACGGTGGAAGGCTCACAGCTGCCGCTGCTGGTGGCGGAAACCTCGCCGGCAGTAGAGGCGCTGGAAGCGCTCGATCCGGACAGCCTGACGCCCAAACAGGCGCTGGAGTGGATTTACCGTCTGAAAACCCTGATGTAATCAGTCACCGGCGCGTTCGCGGCGCGCCGGCCTGAATGACAGGCATAAAAAAACGGTGACCTTATGGTCACCGTTTTTATTGCCAGCTACGGCTTATTCGCGGAACAGTGCTTCGATATTCAGACCCTGCGTCTGCAGAATTTCGCGCAGACGACGCAGACCTTCAACCTGAATCTGACGGACACGCTCACGGGTTAAACCGATTTCGCGGCCCACATCTTCCAGCGTTGCCGCTTCATAGCCTAACAGGCCGAAACGACGTGCCAGCACTTCACGCTGCTTGGCATTGAGTTCAAACAACCACTTAACGATGCTCTGTTTCATATCATCGTCCTGCGTGGTGTCTTCCGGACCGTTGTCTTTCTCATCGGCCAGGATATCCAGCAGCGCTTTCTCGGAATCACCGCCTAACGGCGTATCAACCGACGTAATGCGCTCGTTGAGACGCAACATACGGCTTACGTCGTCAACTGGCTTGTCCAGCTGCTCGGCGATCTCTTCCGCACTCGGCTCATGGTCCAGCTTATGCGACAGTTCACGCGCGGTACGCAGGTAAACGTTCAGCTCTTTAACAATGTGAATCGGCAGACGAATAGTACGGGTTTGGTTCATGATAGCCCGTTCAATGGTCTGACGAATCCACCAGGTGGCATAAGTTGAGAAGCGGAACCCGCGTTCCGGGTCAAACTTCTCTACGGCGCGAATCAGGCCGAGATTCCCCTCTTCAATCAGATCCAGCAGCGCCAGACCACGATTGCTATAACGGCGGGCAATCTTTACCACCAGGCGTAAGTTACTTTCGATCATGCGACGACGAGAAGGAATGTCACCGCGTAATGCGCGACGGGCGAAGAACACCTCTTCTTCCGCCGTTAACAGTGGTGAATAACCAATCTCGCCGAGGTAAAGCTGCGTCGCATCCAGAACGCGTTGCGTCGCACCTTGTGACAGCAACTCTTCTTCAGCTACTTCATTATCACCAGGTTCGTTCTCAACGAGAGCCTTCTCATCAAAAACCTCAGCTCCGTTCTCCTCGAATTCCGCATCATCGTGTAACTCATTAACTTTCAGCGTATTCTGGCTCATAAGCGGCTCCTACCCGTGATCCAAGGGCAGAACACCTAAGGTTCTGCCGGATTATCGCTGCGGTAAATAACGCAACGGGTTTACGGATTTCCCCTTGTAACGAATTTCAAAGTGCAATCTTACTGAACTGGTTCCGGTGCTACCCATGGTAGCGATTTTTTGCCCCGCCTTAACTTCCTGTTGTTCCCGGACCAGCATGGTATCGTTGTGGGCGTAGGCACTCAGGTAATCATCGTTGTGTTTGATGATGATTAAATTACCGTACCCGCGGAGCGCGTTGCCTGCGTATACCACTCTTCCTGATGCAGTGGCGACGACAGGTTGTCCACGCGACCCGGCGATATCGATCCCTTTGTTTCCGCCTTCCGCAGCGGAGAAGTTATCGATGATCTTCCCATCAGTCGGCCAACGCCAGCTTCCCACTGGTGTTGTGCTATTAGTTGTGCTGCTAACTGTGGGCGGTGCGGTAACCGGAGCTGTGGTCGTTGCCACATTATTTGCCCCTTTCGACGGCAGCATTTTCCCGCCTGTCGAACCCGAATCATCAGAATACGTAATAACAGGTTGCTGTGCAACAGGGGTGGATTTAATTTGCGTCTGATTCGATGCCACCGGAACGCCGCCCTGCGTGGCATCCGCTGCGGTTATCGCGTTACCACCGGTGATGGTCTGACCGTTACCGTTACCCACCTGTAACGTCTGCCCGGCGCTCAGGCTATAGGGCGCCGCGATATTATTGCGCTGTGCCAGATCGCGGAAATCATTGCCGGTAATCCAGGCAATATAGAACAGCGTATCGCCTCGCTTAACGGTGTAGGTTTCACCGCCGTAGCTGCCTTTAGGAATATTCCCATAATTGCGATTGTACACAATACGACCATTTTCGGTGGTCACATTATTATTGCCACTAACCATTCCACCTGCAGGCGCGGCTGATGGTGTACCACCGCTTAACATTCCACCACGCGGCATCGCCGGCACGGTGCTGTTCTGCGCGGCGATCATGCCGCCGCCTGTGGTGGGAGCTGCAGCCATACCGCTATCACCGCTGTTGCTGCCAATCTGGCTGATGGGGGCTTGTGTGTTGTCGCCAGAGCTACAGCCTGCCAGCCAAAAACCGACCAGTGAAAGTGCCGCCAGACGGCGTAATTGAAATACTGTGCTTCCCGTGCTCATTGATCCCCCGTGATGGCAATCCTGGATAAAACTGTGTGTCGACGTTGACCGCATGATTCACTAGCTGTGCCGTCAAAAACGCGCTTTCGCATTGATTAACAAGGATAGTAACAATATCAACTGCGCCATGCCATGTAACGATTGTGAAGAAATACGTAAGATGGCTTTATGCCAGATCGCCCTGAACCAGCGGCACAAAGCGCACCGGCTCAATCGTTTCTTCAATGATTTCACCACCCTGACGACGCAGGCGCTTAAGTACCTGCTGGTCCTCACCCACCGGCAGCACCATTTTGCCGCCTTCTCCCAGTTGCGCTATCAGCGCAGTCGGAATTTCTGGCGGTGCGGCAGTCACAATAATGGCATCAAACGGCCCCCGCGCGGCCCAGCCCTGCCAGCCGTCGCCGTGGCGTGTGGAAATGTTATGCAGATCGAGCTGCTTCAGGCGGCGTTTCGCCTGCCACTGCAGCCCTTTGATGCGTTCAACCGAGTAAACGTGGTTAACCAGATGCGCGAGAATGGCGGTCTGATAACCCGAACCGGTGCCAATTTCCAGCACGCGCGAAGTCGGGTTCAGCTCCAGCAGCGCCGTCATGCGCGCCACCATATAAGGCTGAGAAATGGTCTGGCCGTTGCCAATCGGCAGCGCCACATTTTCCCAGGCTTTATGTTCAAAAGCCTCGTCAATAAAGCGTTCACGCGGGACATCAGCGATGGCTTTCAGCAAATGCTCATCGTGAATACCCTGCGTGCGCAGTTGGGCCAGAAGCGTTTCGATGCGCCGGTTTACCATGCCGGGTTCACCTCAGCCTGGTACAGCCCGTCGCCTGCCCTCTTCCGCGCCGCGCCGGCGCCAGGATCAACCTGTCGTAATGTCTTCACGCCAGGGAACACGCCAATGCCGGGAGTCTGAATTCCATCATCGTTGCTGAGCCGTATCCGCATCTGATTCTGACCTTTTTCATTAACCGGTCCACCGACCGCCGCGCCCGTTTTGCGCCTTCAGCGGCGCAAGCGGTCCTGCGCTGGCGGCACAAGGATGTTTGCATTCTAGCGGTGAGGCGCGGGAAGTGGTAGGCGTAAATCACGCAACCGTCGGCAGTTGTCGCATCAATAAGCAGTCAAACGCAATGGCACCCAGTAAAAAGCCCGGCGAAAAGCCGGGCTGATTTATCACCTCAGTGACGATCCGGTAAGCTCACCGCATACAGATACCAGGCCGAGTGCGGCAGCCAGCCTTCCGCCCAGCGCCAGTCGTCATCCTTCCGTGTGACCGCATAACCTTCGTCAAAGGCGATACCGTCCGCCACCTGATTCGACGCGCCGGTGATGCCGTTGACGATACCGCCCGGCAGCGTGGTGTATTTCCACGAATTGAAGAACAGATAGCTGATGTGACGATAGCCGCTGCCGGTCAGCATACTGACGTCGTACGGATTATGACCGAGGATCCAGTTGAGCTGATCCCAGGCATAGCTCTGCAGCTGCTGCGTAAAGGCTTTATCGTCCGCGAACAGCGGCATCGCCTGACGGGCGGCGGCGGCCAGCGACGCGATACGCGCGTTTTCGCCCTGCCACCACGGCGCAGCTTCGCTGTCGTGCGGGAAGAAGAAGCTGGTGCGCTTCACGCCGTCTTTCAGCTGAATCAGCTGGCGCGCATAGCCAAACGGGTTATTGCTCTCTTTGGTGACCGCCAGCTCAAAGCCCAGCGAGCGTTTTACCGTCTGGCGGATGTTCGCCTGCTGCGCCTGCGGCGCGATGCGCGCGTACTCCAGCAGCGCGATCACCGGCAGACCGGCATCGGACGGATGGAAGAACGGGCGTTTTTCGCCGTCGGCACGCCAGTAGTCATGCCAGTTATCCAGCGACGTCAGTCGCGCCATCAGGCTCTCCGCGCGCTGCTGCGCCGCAGCCAGATAGACCGCTTTTTGCGAGGCGCGATACAGCTCGGTAGCCGCCAGCAGCGCGGTATAATCATCCACAATGTTCTCTTTGCCGTCATTCACCATGCGCAGGTTATTTTTCTGCAGGAAGGCGAAGGCATCTTCTGCGGTTTGCAGATACTGCTGCCGCGTGAAATTGCCGTCATTCTCCATGGTGCTGGCCAGCGCCAGCGCGGCAATTGACATGCCGGCACCGGATCGGAAGCTGGCCTGCCACGCCAGCGGGCCGACCGCCTCTTCTTCAACAATGGTGGAATCTGACTCCTTCTCTTTAATCTGCGTGCGCCAGTTGGGATTGGCGATCACCCGGTCCTGAGCCAGCTTCTCTTTGCCCGGCGACGAGATCGCCTGGAAGAAGGATTCACCCGGCCGCTTCATGCGCACCAGGAAATCGGCACCGTACAGCCCTTCGTCGAGCATGCGCCGGCGATACTCATCAAAGTTCGGGTTATCCCGCGCCCCGAGATTTTGATAACCGCGCAGTAAACTCCACGCCACCAGCGGCGCCTGCTGCGGATTGAAGTAAGAGGTCAGATTCTGGTGCGACAGGTGCACGCCGTAATCGCCGGTGGCGTCATACCAGCCGCCGTGGACGTCAACCGTACCGCTGCCGGTGCCCGGTGGCAGCGGCAGTTTGCGGTCCGCCTTATCGAACAGGCCGGTGACGCGCTGGCTTTTGAAATAGGCAATCACATCGGACAGCGTATAGCGCTCGAGCAGATCGGCACCAATAATGAACGGCCCGGAGCGCACATCGCCGTCGCTGCTGGTGGTTTGCAGCACGTAGCGGCCCGGTGTTTGCCAGCCGGAGAAATCGGCACGATAGAAGGTGCGATCGCCCCAGCCCGGCACGTCTCCCTGCGGCTGCAGCGTGCCGCTCAGCACCGCTTTATTGGTCTCATTATCCAGCAGGGTAAATTTCACCGGCGGTTTAGCGCGCGAGTCGCCGGTAAGCTGCACGATAGCGTTTTTCGGCGCGGCAACATCGTAGCCGACCTGATTGATTAAAACGTGGGTTTCGGCGTGCGCCAGCCCGGCCAGTAACAGCGCTGCGGTCAGCGCGGAGAAGCGAATCCTCATGGTCATCATCCTTAGTGTCGTGAGTGATTGAACAGGCTAAAAGGGGCAATCATCATGAATTTGACGTCCTTTTCATCCTGGAAAACGTTGCCATAGCCGCCGCCCCAGCTGGGGTTATCGCTATGATTGTTGTAGGCGGTGAGATGCAGCTTGAATACCGTGTCTTTGGCCCAGCCGGACTGCACCTGCCACACCAGATCGCCATTGATGGCGGTTTCCGTCAGGCGCTGCTGCTGCGACCAGTCGCCGCCGCGCGCCGGTTTACCGTCGCAGCCCCAGGCAAACGAGCCACCGATGCTGACGCCCGGCCAGACGATGTCGCTGAGATCGATCATCAGGCCTGCAAACTGCGCTTTTTCGCCGTCGGCGTTGAAGTCAGAGCGCGAATCCCACCACATATCGATGCGGCCTGCGGAGTTGGGATAGATCGGCGTCATCGCCACGGTGTAGTAACCTTGTTTCCCCGGTGCGTGTACTGCGCTGCCCTCGAGCCGGAACTGGTAGCGATCCCACTGGTACGCCAGCGTCAGGCCCTGCTGCCAGGCAAACTCATCGTAAACATCATGGCGGCCGGTACGATCCTGCGAGCCGTAAAACTGCCAGCTGACGCTTAGCGGGTTATCCCACAGCGTGGTCTGGCGTGCCGCTTTGGCGAAATATTTGTCGAGATAATGCGGAGATTCACCCCACGCCAGCTCCAGCGTGTTGCCGTTTTTGAAGTCATACTTCGCGCCCAGCGAGTGCAGATAAGGAATGCGTGTTTGCCGGTCGATTTCGCGAAACTCGTACATTTTGCGATACCACGGTGCTTTGTACTTGTTGGCGCCCATCCACGACAGCGACAGCGCGCCGGCAGCGCCATAGTCATAGACCGCTCCGACTTCCACGCCCTGGTAGGTGCCGGGCAGAAATCCCCATTGGGTGCCAAGCAGCGTCTGACCGCTCGGCTGGATATAACCGGCCCGCAGCCAGTAGTCGCCGGCTTTGAGTTTCAGTGCGGCACGGTAGAGATCCAGTCCGCTACGTTCGCCAACGCCACGGTCTTCCCACATCGAAGGCCCGTGACTGAAGCTGATCTCGTTGGGATGCGCCGGGCTGCCTTCAAACAGATCCCAGGTGGCGAAGGCCGCCACATCAATGCCCACGGTATCGGCCAGATAGCCGGACTGATAATCGAGCGCGCCGGTCAGCGTGCTGTGATGCAGGTTGGTCTGATAGTGCTGATAGTGCGTGCTGTGCGGATCGAGATCTTTACGCTCACGGTGGCGCTGCCAGTAATAGACGGTGCCCTCCAGCGTGCTGTCTTCAACAAATCCTTCCGCCAGCGCCGGCGGTGCCGCGCCCAGCATCAGGGTGGCCAGCGGCAGCAGCGCTGCCTTTTTTCTCCTGGTGAATGTGTTCATGACCTTTCCTTAAGGTGCACGCGGCCCTGCGAAGCAGCCGCATGCGATTTCCCTGTTTTGGTGTTAACGAATCAGCGCATCAGGCGCCGGTTTTATTCACGCTGCGCAGCGTCCAGCGGCCGTAAATCAGCGTCAGAATGAATGGGGTGAGGAAAGCCACGGCAATTGCCGCCACTTCATAGATCATCTTCGACTCGGGGCCTTCGAACAGGCCGAGTTCAAACACGTTCAGCACCGGCAGGAAACTGTAGGTTTTTACCTGCAACAGCCCGGTGATGCCACCGCCGAGCGCCGCGCCGATGCAGCCGAAGATAAACAGCATGCGGTACTTGAGATTGACGCCGTACAGCGCCGGTTCGGTGATGCCAAAGAACGCTGACAGCGACGCCGAGATTGCAATCTGCCGGTCGCGCAGGCTGCGGGCGATGAAGATCGCGCCGGTAACCGCGCCAAACTGCCCCATCACCGCCGACATAAACATCGCCATGATGGTGTCGTAGCCCTGCACCTGAATATTGATCAGCGCCAGCGGGATGATGCCCCAGTGGACACCAAACACCACGAACAGCTGACCAATGCCCGCCAGCAGCGCGCCGGAGATCATCGGGCTGAGCTGATAGAGCCAGCTGTAGCCGCTGGCGATGCCGACGCCAACGTAATCTGCCAGCGGGCCAATCACCGTGAACACCACAAAGCCGCAAATCAGCAGCGACAGGCACGGCACAAACACCAGCGCTGCCACCTCGGGGATCCACTGTTTCAGTCGGTGCTCAACCTTGCTCAGCAGCAGCACCGCCAGAATCGCCGGAATCACCGCGCCGCCGTAAATCTTCAGGCTGATGCTCAGGCCGAACAGCGTAAAGTGCGCCGGCAGATCCGGCTGGGTGAGCGGAAACACCATCGCCGCCGTCAGCGCCAGCGCGGTGAAACGGCTGGCACCGAAACGGTCTGCCGCGGTAACGGCAATAAACAGCGGCAGGAAGACAAACACGCCGCTGGCCAGCGCGTTGAACATGGCGAACAGCAGGTCATCGTCCGCCACCCAGCCCTGCGTCTGCAGCAGCACCATGATGCCTTTGATCACCCCGATGCCGGCCAGTACGCCAATGTAGGGCGTAAAGATAGCGCCGAGCGTGGCCAGCATTTTGCCCGCAACGCCGCGCTCGTCTTTGCCGGGCTTCACCGGCTCGGCCACCGGCGCTGCGCCCTGCTGCATCGCCTGATACAGCTGTTCGACCTGCGGCCCGACCACAATCTGCAGCTGTCCGGACGCGTTCACCACGCGGATGACGCCCGGCAGGTTACTGATGGCCGGCATATCGACACTGGCCAGATCGTTTATCGTCAGCCGCAGTCGCGTGGCGCAGTGTGAAATATGGCTGATATTATCGTCGCCGCCGACCTGTTCCCTGATGGCCTGCGCCAGCTTCACGTAATCGAGTTTCATTGTTGTTATCCTTATGGCTCGCGCCCGGCGTTAGTCGTAATCACCCGGTTTGGTTTTGCTCTTCATCGCCACGCCAAAATCAGTGAATATGCGCTGCGGCAGATTATTGCCTTTGGCTTCAGCGATGTGATGCGCGAGGATCTGGAACGGAATCACCATCAGCAGCGGCGCCATCCATTCGCTGACCTCCACGCCGAGTGCCAGCGTGCGCGCATCATCGCTCTCCCCGAGACACAGACTCCAGACGTGCGGTGTCACGCGCTGCTCATACTGGCGCAGCAGCTGCAGGCGTTCGCGCACCGGCGCCTCGACGTCGATGAAGAACAGCCGGTGCTGCGGATTGATTTCGAAATAGGGGCCATGCATAAACGCTTCCAGTTCAATGCCCTGCGACGGCACGCGCACCGTTTCGCTGAATTTGGTCTCCATCTCTTTGATCACGCCAATCGCCGGACCAAAGCCAATCGAGATAAAGCGTGGCGCCGCAGTGAGATCGTCCTGCCAGCGCTGCCAGAAGCGCTCGGTGCGGGCGATGATGTCCGGAATCGCGTCGACGCCGCGCTGCAGTTGCGCCAGCGCCTGCTGCTCCTGTTCTGCGCTGAGGCGACCGCTGTGGCGCGCGCTGTGCACGCCAATCAGCATCAGCGTCAGAATCGTGGCGACATAGCCTTTAGTGACATAACCGACACGCTCCTCGCCGTTCATGATGTCTACGGCGTGATCCACCGCCTGCGCCAGCGGACTGGTGATTTTGCTGGTGATGCCCCAGGTTGCCACGCCGTGCTGTTTTTTCAGCGCGTCGATCGCTGCCAGCGTCGAAGTGCTCTCGCCGCTCTGTGAAATCGCGATCACCAGATCGGTCGCCGGATCCCACTGCTCGTAGTGCTGAAAATGAAACGGCTCCTGCACGCTGATGCGTACGCCGGTCAGTTGCTCAACGTAATATTTGGCGCTGAGCGCGGCGTTGATGCTGGAGCCGGTGGCCAGAATCAGCACTGTTTTCGCCTTGCCCAGCACCGGTAATCCCTGCGGATAGCACGCCAGCAGATGGCTCAGCACCTCGGGTTGCTGGTGGATGTAGGTCATCATGGTGGGTTTCATTACCGCTCCTTAAACTGTTTTCCCGCCAACCTGAAAACGTTTTCAGGTTGTGAGCCAACTTATTTAATGGCGCATATTAAGTCAACGTGAGGATCGTGAAATTGCGATCGCGCTAACAAAGCGCAACGAAAGCAGGCGGAACGTTTAAGGGGAGAAGATCAGGCGGATTCGCCGGGGATCAATACCGGCTTTAGCGGTGTGCTGCAGCGCGCGTGCGGGCTTAAGCTGCCGTCCAGCTGCGCCATCATCATGGTGATAATGTTTTGCCCCAGCTGCGGATTCTGGTGATCGACACTGGTCAGGCGCGGGATAAAATACTCGCTGCCGGGGAAGCGCTCGCAGCTGATGACCGCTACCTGCTCAGGCACGTCAATGCCGCGATCGCGTAACGCGCGGATCGCGCCCATCGCCACGCGATCGTTGATTGCCACCAGCGCCTGCGGTTGCTCTGCCTGCTGCCACAGCGTATCAATCGCCTGATAGCCGTGTTCAGGATAGAAGTTATTCAGGCAGATCCAGCTGTCGCGCGGCGTAATGCCGGCCTGCTGCAGCGTGGCGTGGAAATGACTGACGCGCTCGCGCGTCACCCACACTTTGCGCGAACCGCCAATAAACGCGATATCACGCAGGCCGCGCGCCAGCAAATGATTCACCGCCAGCCCGACGCAGTGCTGCTGGTCGCGCATCACGCACGGCCATCGGCCAGCAGGATGCGGCTGCCCCACCACCACCACCGCCATTTTGTCCATCAGCGATTCCAGCAGCGTCAGGTAGCCGGCCGGAATCGGCGCATAGTCGCTGTGGCCGCCGAGCACGATCACCCCATCGATCTGGCTATCGATAATCGACTGAAAAATCGCGCTTTCGTCATCGTCGTGCTGAGGGCTGCGGTTGGCCGACTGGGTATCGTACAGGGTGATTTTGTAACCGATGGCCAGACAGGCCTGCTGAATCTGCGCCACCAGCGTGACGAAGTAAGGGTTAGTGATGTCAGAGACAATCACCGCGAGGGTGTAGCTCTGGCGCGATATCATGCCGCGCGCCATCAGGTTGGGGCTGAACTGATGCTCGGCGATCACCTGTTCCACCCGCGTGCGGGTTTTTTCCGATACCCACGCATGCTTGTTGAGCACGCGCGAGACGGTAGTGATCGACACACCGGCGAGTACGGCAATATCCTTGATGGTGAGATTTTTGCTCATCGTCGCCGGGTTCGCTTATTCGTCGCCGAGCGGGGCCGCCGCGCCGTTGCTCAGCAGCTCACGCACTACGCTGGTGGCAAAACTGCCGGCCGGCAGCCAGAACTGCAGCTCGAGCGTGACGTCATCCCACCAGTTCCATTGCAGATCTTTCGGCACCACCAGCATGGCGCGCCGCGCCGCATCGACGCGTTCACGCTCCAGCAGGCCCAGCAGATCGGCCACGCCCGCCAGCTGCTGCTGTTCAAACGCCAGCGTTTCGCCCTGAGTGCCCAGCTCGCCGCGTCCGGCCAGCGGTGCGGTGATGCGCAGCTCGTGGTTATCCAAACGCTGCTGCAGCGCAGGTAACTCGTCCGTCTGGGCAACAAACCAGCTGCCGCGCCCGCTGAGCTGCAGCGCATCGCCGGGCTGCACGCGATCCAGCGCACCGTCACGCTGCAGGCGCGCGCTGGTCAGCTGATTGAACAGCTGGCTGCGCGCCGCCGACAGCAGAATGCCTTTCATACTGCGGTCGCGTGGACGGAATTTCTCCTCTGCCCACAGGCGCGCCTGCGTCAGGTTATTGCCGCCGCGGCCAAAGCGCTGTTCGCCAAAGTAGTTGGGCACACCCTGCTGCTGAATTCGCTGCAGCCGCGATTCCACCTGCGCGCGATCGGACACCTGACGTACCACCAGACGAAACGCATTGCCCGCCAGCGCGCCGGTGCGCAGTTTACGCTTGTGGCGAATCACCTGCAGGATCTCCACGCCTTCCAGCTGGAAGCCGGCAAGGTTGGGCATCGCCGTGCCCGGCACGCGGAAGCACAGCGTCTGCTCGGTGACTGCATGGCGATCTTTCATGCCGGCATAGCTGAGATCGCGCTGATGCACGCCGAGAAATTTGGCGATTGCCTCAGCGACAAAACGCGTGTTGCAGCCAATTTTACGGACGCGCACCAGCAGCTGCTCGCCTTCGCCGTCATAGGGATAGCCGAGATCTTCAATTACCACGAAATCTTCGGGACTGGCTTTGATCACCCCGGTAGCAGCGGGCACGCCGTGCAGGTAGAGCAGCTCACTCATGCCCGATCGGCCTTCACCAGCAGCGCCACGGCTTCGCAGGCAATGCCTTCACCGCGACCGGTGAAGCCCAGCTTCTCGGTGGTGGTGGCTTTGACGTTGACATCATCCATGTGGCAACCGAGATCTTCGGCGATGTTGACGCGCATCTGCGGCACGTGCGGCAGCATTTTCGGTGCC
Source organism: gamma proteobacterium symbiont of Axiagastus rosmarus (assembly GCF_059730925.1). Lineage (NCBI taxonomy): Bacteria > Pseudomonadati > Pseudomonadota > Gammaproteobacteria > gamma proteobacterium symbiont of Axiagastus rosmarus. Next base: position 1,019,164 of record NZ_AP035925.1, on the reverse strand, counting down.
TGAGCGATGATGGTGACATCGACGTTGCCGATGCGGTAGCCCTTCTGCTGGATGCGACGCCAGGCTTCGCGCAGCAAACCGCGGCTGTCGGCGCCTTTGAATGCCGGATCGGTGTCCGGGAACAGTTTGCCGATGTCGCCCATCGCCACCGCGCCCAGCAGCGCGTCGGTCAGCGCATGCAGCGCCACATCGCCGTCAGAATGCGCAATAAAGCCCTGTTCGAAGGGAATACGCACCCCGCCAATCACCAGCGGACCTTCGCCGCCAAACGCGTGCACGTCAAAACCGTGACCGATACGCATCATGCGTGCTCCTTTAACTGAATCTGAGTGAGATAGAAGGCCGCCAGCGCCAGATCTTCCGGCCGCGTTACCTTAATATTGTCGCTGCGTCCGCTGACCAGCTCAGGATGATAGCCGCAATACTCCAGCGCCGAGGCTTCATCAGTGATGGTCGCGCCTTCATTGAGCGCGCGCGTCAGGCAGGCGGTCAGCAGCGCATGCGGGAAAAACTGCGGCGTCAGCGCATGCCATAAGTCATCGCGTTCGACGGTATGCGCAATGGCACCTTTGCCGGGCTCCGCGCGCTTCATGGTGTCGCGCACCGGTGCCGCCAGAATCGCGCCGACTTTGCTGTGCTCACGCACCGCCAGCAGACGCGCTAAATCATCAGGATGCAGACACGGCCGCGCCGCGTCGTGCACCAGCACCCAGGCGCTGTGGCGGATGGTCTGTAATCCGGCCAGCACCGACTCGGCGCGGGTTTCGCCGCCGGTGACGCGCAGCACGCGGGCATCCTGCGCCAGCGGCAGGCTATCGAACCAGCCGTCATCCGGGCTGACTGGCACCACCACCTGCTTTACCGCCGGATGCGCCAGCAGGCGCGCCACGCTGTGTTCGAGCAGGGTTAATGGACCGATAGTGAGATACTGCTTCGGACAGGCGGCCTGCATGCGGCTGCCGATACCGGCAGCCGGCACCACGGCAATCACATCCGCAGAGGAAGAGAGCTGATTCATGGTTTATCGTTGTTGGTTCTGCGCCGCTTGTTGCGCATTACGTTTGTTTTGGTCTGGCACCAGACGATAGAAAGTCTCGCCAGGCCTGATCATGCCCAGCTCGCTGCGTGCGCGTTCCTCAATCGCCTCTGAACCGCCATTGAGATCGTCAATTTCGGCAAACAGCTGATCGTTACGCGCTTTGAGTTTGGCGTTATTCGCCTGTTGTGACGCCACGTCTTCGCTGACGCGCGTGTAATCATGGATACCGTTCTTGCCCAGCCACAGGGAGTATTGCAACCATCCCAGCAGCACGAGCAGCAGTAACGTCAGTTTTCCCATCCCCGCCCCCTGAAAAACGGCTCAATCATCCCATAACTTGACGCCGGACTCCACTGCGGCAGCGAAAATGGCGCGCAAGCAGATTTGTCTGGACAAATAATGACGGGGAAAGCGCCGGACGGCAGGTAAAGTTTTGTAACCTGCCGATGCGTTTGCACATCAGCGCCGGATTACCAGCCGGAGAGAAAGGAGAACAGCAGCCAGAACAGGCACACCACCACCAGGGCGGTGATCAGGCCGCTCCACCACAGCCGGCCACGCAGCATCAGGCTGAGCACGATGCCAATCAGCACCGAAACCGGCAGCAGCGCAAGGAAAAAAGGCCAGGTGTAGAGAAAGAAAAACAGCGTGTTAGAGCCGTACAGCAGAAACGGGATGCCCAGCGCACACCAGTACGAGAGAAAGCCGATCACGCCGCCCGGCAACGATGAGCGTGGCTCATCCGGGGTGCGTTCATCTTTGCGTGCCAGCATGGGGGTAACGTTCTGCATAGAGATCCTGTTGACGCTAAAGCGCGGCAAACCGTGAGATTTGCCGCTGTCGGTTCAGGATCTGATGATATCGTGGTGGCGCAGCAGGTCTAACAATTGGCCGGTCAGTTTTGTAACCAATTGTTCACCATCCAGCTGGATTTCCGGCGCGTCTGGCGCCTCGTAAACGCTGTCGATACCGGTGAAGTTACGCAGCTCGCCGGCACGGGCTTTTTTATACAAGCCTTTCGGATCGCGCGCTTCGCACACCGCCAGCGGCGTATCGACGAACACCTCGATAAACTGTCCGTCACCGAGCAGATCGCGCACCATCTGGCGCTCGGCACGGTGCGGCGAGATGAACGCCGTCAGCACCACCAGTCCGGCATCCACCATCAGTTTCGCCACTTCACCCACGCGCCGGATATTCTCTTTGCGGTCTTCATCGCTGAAACCGAGATCGCGGCACAGGCCGTGACGCACATTGTCGCCGTCCAGCAGATAGGTGCTGACGCCCAGCCGGTGCAGTGACTGCTCCAGTACACCGGCCACGGTAGATTTACCCGAGCCAGAGAGCCCGGTAAACCACAGCACCACGCCACGATGGCCGTGCTGCTGTTCGCGTTCAGCGCGCGTGACCGGATGGTCATGCCACACCACGTTTTCGTCATGCTGCGCCATTACTGACCGCCCAGCAGGTCGCGTGCGTTCCAGTGCGGGAAGTGACGGCGCACCAGCGCGTTCAGCTCCAGCTCGAAATCACTGTACTGGCCAGCCTGACTGCGCGCGGCGCTCAGCGGCTGATGGATCATGCCGGCACCGACGGTCACGTTGCTCAGGCGATCGATAAAGATCATGCCGCCGGTCACCGGGTTCTGCTGGTAAGCATCCAGCACCATCGGTTCATCAAACGTCACTTCTACCAGACCGATGCCGTTGAGCGGCAGGCTGTCGACCGCGCGTTTTTCCAGCGTATTGATCTCCACCTGATGGAGAATCTTTTCGACGCGGCCACGCGCTTTCTTACCGGCAATTTTCACTTCATAGCTTTGCCCCGGCTGCAGCGGCTGTTCCGCCATCCACACCACGTCGACGGTCGCAGACTGCACCGCCTGCAAATCGGCTGCGGCATCCACCAGCAGATCGCCACGGCTGATGTCGATCTCATCGTTCAGCACCAGGGTAATCGCCTCACCGGCGGCCGCCTGCTGCAGGTCGCCGTCAAAGGTGACGATACGCGCAACGCTGGATTCCACGCCGGACGGCAGCACTTTCACCCGCTGGCCGACGCTGACCGTACCTGACGCCAGCGTACCGGCATAGCCACGGAAGTCGAGGTTCGGCCGGTTAACATACTGCACCGGGAAGCGCATCGGCTGCGTGTCGACCACGCGCTTCAGCTCTACCGTCTCCAGCACGTCGAGCAGCGTCGGGCCGCTGTACCATGGCATGGTTACGCTCGGGGTGGCGACGTTATCGCCTTCCAGCGCCGACATCGGCACAAAGCGGATATCAAGATCGTCCGGCAGCTGCGCGGCAAAATCGAGGTAATCCTGTTTGATCTGCTCGAAGGTCTCCTGGCTGTATGCCACCAGATCCATCTTGTTGATCGCCACCACCAGATGTTTGATGCCCAGCAGCGTGGCGATAAAGCTGTGGCGACGGGTCTGATCCAGCACGCCTTTGCGCGCATCGATCAGCAGGATCGCCAGATCGCAGGTTGAGGCACCGGTCGCCATGTTGCGGGTGTACTGCTCGTGCCCCGGCGTGTCGGCGATGATGAATTTGCGCTTCTCGGTGGAGAAATAGCGATAGGCCACATCGATAGTGATGCCCTGCTCGCGCTCGGCCTGCAGGCCATCAACCAGCAGCGCCAGATCGAGTTTCTCGCCCTGGGTGCCGTGGCGTTTGCTGTCATTGTGCAGCGACGACAGCTGATCTTCATAAATCTGGCGCGTATCGTGCAGCAGACGGCCAATCAGCGTACTTTTGCCGTCGTCGACGCTGCCGCAGGTGAGGAAACGCAGCAGGCTTTTGTGTTGTTGCGCGGTCAGCCAGGCTTCAACGCCGCCCTGCTCGGCAATCTGTTGGGCAATAACGGTATTCATCGGCGTCTCCTTAGAAATAACCCTGACGTTTTTTCAGTTCCATCGAACCGGCCTGGTCGCGGTCAATCACGCGCCCCTGACGTTCACTGGTGGTGGAGACCAGCATCTCTTCAATGATTTCCGGCAGCGTCTGCGCCTCGGATTCCACCGCGCCGGTCAGCGGCCAGCAGCCGAGGGTACGGAAGCGCACCATACGCTGCTTAATCACTTCTCCCGGCTGCAGGTTGATACGATCGTCATCAATCATCATCAGCATGCCGTCGCGCTCCAGTACCGGGCGCGGTGCAGCCATGTACAGCGGCACGATTTCGATGTTTTCCAGGAAGATGTACTGCCAGATATCCAGCTCGGTCCAGTTGGAGAGCGGGAACACGCGAATGCTTTCGCCTTTGTTGATCTGGCCATTGTAGTTGTGCCACAGCTCCGGACGCTGGTTCTTCGGATCCCAGCGGTGGAAACGATCGCGGAACGAATAGATACGCTCTTTGGCGCGCGACTTCTCTTCGTCACGACGTGCACCACCGAACGCCGCATCAAAACCGTATTTGTTCAGCGCCTGCTTCAGGCCCTCGGTTTTCATGATGTCGGTATGTTTGGCGCTGCCGTGCACGAACGGGTTAATACCCATCGCCACGCCTTCCGGGTTACGGTGCACCAGCAGCTCTGCGCCCATCGCTTTTACGGTGCGATCGCGGAACTCGTACATTTCACGGAATTTCCAGCCGGTATCAACGTGCAGCAGCGGAAACGGCAGCGTGCCCGGATAGAAGGCTTTGCGCGCCAGATGCAGCATCACCGAGGAGTCTTTACCGATGGAGTACATCATCACCGGATTGCTGAACTCGGCCGCCACCTCGCGGATGATATGGATACTCTCTGCCTCCAGCTGGCGCAGATGAGTGAGACGATTTTGGTCCATAATTTTTCCTCAAGCCAAATTGACAACGGCGGACTCGCGAGCCCCCTGCTGTGCCGAATGTTGGAACCAGGCAAGTTGCCCGTGCAGATTCACCACTTCGCCAATCACTAATAGCGCTGGCGTCGGCGCGGCAGCTGCCAGCGCCTCGAGTTGTGCTAAGGTGCCGGTCAGCACCTGTTGATCCTGGCGCGTGCCGCGACCAATCACCGCCACTGGCGTTGACGGCGCGCGGCCGTGTTCGATCAGCCCGGCGGCAATTTCCGCCGCTTTCACCGTGCCCATGTAAATTGCCAGCGTCTGACGCGCGCGCGCCAGCGACGGCCAGTCGATACCGTCGCCGTCGGCGCGGCAGTGACCGGTAATAAACAGCACGCTCTGGGCATAATCGCGGTGGGTTAACGGAATACCGGCATACGCGGTAGCACCCGCGGCCGCGGTGATGCCCGGCACCACCTGGAACGGAATGCCCGCCGCCTGCGCCGCCTGCAGCTCTTCGCCGCCGCGGCCAAAAATAAACGGATCGCCGCCTTTCAGGCGCACCACGCGCTTGCCCTGCTGCGCCAGCGTCACCAGCAGCTGATTGGTCTCTTCCTGCGGCACCGAATGGGCGCCGGCGCGTTTGCCGACGCAGATACGATCGGCATCGCGTCTTACCAGCTCCAGCACCTCGTCGCTGACCAGATGGTCATACAGCACCACATCGGCCAGCTGCATCACCTGCAGCCCGCGCAGCGTCAGCAGACCACTGTCGCCCGGGCCGGCACCGACCAGCGTGATTTCACCCTGATTATCGGAGGTGTTTTCCAGTTCGCGATCGAGCGTGCGGCGCGCCTCGTTGACGTTACCCGCCGCCATCTGGCTGGCAAACAGGCCATTAAAAGCCCGCTCCCAGAAGCGACGACGGTCAGACATTTTGTGGTAGCGCTGTTTGACTTTGTCGCGCCACTGACCGGCCACTTCGGCCATCTGCCCGAGATTGGCGGGCAGCAGCGCTTCGATTTTTTCACGCAGCAGACGCGCCAGCACCGGCGCGGTGCCGCTGGAGGAGATCGCCACCACCAGCGGTGAGCGGTCAACAATCGACGGGAAGATAAAGCTGCATTTCGGCTGGTCGTCGACCACATTCACCAGCTTGTGGCGCGCATTGGCGGCATCAAACACCTGCGCGTTGAGGGCGTTATCGTCGGTGGCGGTAATCACGAGGAAAACATCGTCCAGCTGCGCCGCGTCGAAGTGCTGAGCAATCCACTCGATGGCGTTAATGTCGCGCAGCGCCTGCAGTTCATGGCCGAGCTCGCGCGCGGCCACCCGCACGTGCGCACCGGCACGCCGCAGCAGCTCAATTTTACGCGCAGCGATTTCGCCACCGCCGACCACCAGCACCGGACGGTTTTTGAGATCGGCAAAGAGAGGCAAGTAATCCACGTTAACCTTGTTAGTTTTACAATAAGTTAACGCGACTATACGTCCCCGCCTTCTGGCAGATGAAATTACGAATTAGCATGAGTAGTTACCAAATGGAATAACGCACCGGGATTGCTGATAACAATTTGTGCTTAACAAATGATATTGCTGGTGTTTCGGAGCGATACAAATTGTGCAGGCGGCGTCACAGTTTCATACTAACTCAGAATTTTTTTACCCTGACGGGATGTCAGAAAAGGACAACCACTATGTTTGCCACTCTCCGCCGCAGCGTGCTGGCAGCACTGATTGCCGGCGGTTTGCCTCTTTTGGCGCAGGCTGCAGCGAGCGCACCTGGCCACTTTGCCGAACAGCAGCTGCGCCACATTGCCACCTATTTCCCGGGTCGCATGAGCGGCAGCCCCGCCGAGCTGATGACGGCAGATTATCTGCAGCAGCAGTTCACCCAGCTTGGTTATCAGAGCAATACCCGGCAGTTTAATACCAGTTATAACTGGCTGGAGAAACAGGGCATCACGCGCCGCCATAAAGTGACGGCGACCTCGGTGATCGCCGCACGCGCCGGCAGCGTGCCGCAGGAGATTCTGATCGTCACCCATCTGGATACCTGGACACCGCTCAGCCAGCACGAGGCAGACAATAATCTCGGCGGCCTGCGATTGCAGGGCGTGGACGATAACGCTTCCGGGCTGGGCGTGATGCTGGAGCTGGCGCAGGCGCTGAGTCAAACGCCGCTGCACTATGGCGTGCGCTTTGTGGCACTGAGCGCAGGCGAAGCCGGTTTACACGGTATGGATGATTATCTGGCGCGCATGAGCGTGCAGGAGAAGAAAGATACGCTGCTGGTGATCGATCTGAATAGCCTGATCGTTGGCGATCGCCTCTACTTTAATAACGGCATGAATACGCCAGCGGCGGTACGCAAGCAGACCAGCGCGCGCGCCCTGCAGATTGCGCACCGTTACGGCATCACGGCTGCCAGCCACGTGCTGACCGCACGCGACTACCCAGGCGTTAATCCGTTTGATAAAGCCGGGATTCCGCTGCTGGACGTTACCGCAGCCAACTGGGCGCTGGGCAATAAAGCCGGTGAGCAGCAGCGCGCCCGTTCACCGCATTTTCCGGAGGGTACGGTGCGCCACCAGACCGGGCGCGATAATCTGAATTACATCGACCACTGGCTGCCGGGGCGCATCCATCAGCGCACGCGCGACAGCGTACGTATTTTGCAGCCGCTGCTGACGGAGCTGGCTAATCCGACGTTGTAAGATCCTGCCGATTTTTGCGGGTGCGCACTGCTGCACACCCGCAGCACACCCGCAGCAATTGCGCCCGTCAGCCTTCGTGTAACCCGCACTCGCGTTTGAGGCCGAAAAAGCGCGTCTCTTCCTCAGCCATCCCCGGCTCCCACTTGCGCGTGGTGTGCGTGTCGCCCACGGACAGATAACCTTCGTCCCACAGCGGATGGTACTTCAGCCCATGCTGCTTCAGATACTGGTGCACCTGACGGTTATCCCAGTCGATGATCGGCAGGATTTTGAACACGCCACGCTGCACGGCCAGTACCGGCAGGCTGGCACGGCTGCCAGACTGATCGCGGCGCAGGCCGGCAAACCAGGTCTGCGCACCCAGCGTTTGCAGCGCGCGGTTCATCGGCTCGACTTTGTTAAGCTGGTTGTACTGCTCGATCCCTTCAACGCCCTGCTCCCACAGCTTGCCGTAGCGCGCTTCCTGCCACGCCGGTGAGGTTTCAGCGCGGAAGATCTGCAGATTCAGGTTCAGCTGCTGCGTCAGTTCATCAATGAAGCGGTAGGTCTCAGGGAACAGATAACCGGTATCGGTGAGGATCACCGGAATATCCGGGCGCTGCTGCGTGACCATGTGCAACAGCACCGCCGCCTGAATACCAAAACTCGACGACAGCACAAAGGCGCCCGGCAGCTGCTCCAGCGCCCAGCTGACGCGCTGTTCGGCAGAGAGTTTTTCCAGCTGGACGTTGCTTTCCGCCAGCGCCATGATGCGATCAACTTTGCTGCCGCTGTTCAGGCTGGCGAGATCGGGTAGTGTCATACTGCCTCCGGGTCCCAGAAATCACGGGCGGGATCGACCACCGGCTGCACAATGCCCGCGCGAATCACGAAGTCACCAAACCCTTCATCCGCCGTGCGCTCGCTGGCCCAGCGCGCCACCAGCTCATCGATGCTGGCGAGGATTTCGTTTTCCGTGATGTTTTCGCGGTACATGCGCGGGATGCGCGTGCCGATGCGATTACCACCAATATGCAGGTTGTAACGGCCCGGTGCTTTGCCCACCAGGCCCAGTTCGGCCAGCATGGCACGCCCGCAACCGTTCGGACAACCGGTAACGCGTAACACTATGTGCTCTTCGCCGACGCCGTGGCGGTGCATGATCTCCTCCACTTTGCTGACGAAAGACGGCAGGAAGCGTTCTGCTTCAGCCATCGCCAGCGGACAGGTCGGGAAGGCCACGCAGGCCATGGAGTTTTCACGCTGCGGCGTGACCGCTTCCATCAGGCCGTGCTCACGCGCAATGGCTTCGATCTGCGCTTTCTGCGCCTCCGGTACGCCGGCCACAATCAGGTTCTGATTGGCGGTCAGGCGGAAATCGCCCTGATGCACTTTGGCAATCTCCGCGATACCGCGCTTCAGCGGACGGCCCGGATAATCCAGCAGGCGACCGTTTTCGATAAACAGCGTCAGGTGCCATTTCTTGTCGATGCCCTTCACCCAGCCGATGCGATCGCCACGGGTGGTAAATTCGTATGGGCGAATCGGCTCGAAGGTCAGGCCGGCACGCTTCTCGACTTCGGCTTTAAAGGTCTCGACGCCGACGCGCTCCAGCGTGTATTTGGTTTTGGCATTTTTACGATCGGTACGGTTACCCCAGTCGCGCTGCGTGGTGACCACCGCTGCAGCCACATCAAGGATCTTCTCCACCGGCAGATAGCCAAACTCGCTGGCGGTGCGCGCGTAAGTGGCTTTGTTGCCGTGCTCAATCGACAAGCCGCCGCCGACCAGCAGGTTAAAGCCAATCAGCTTGCCGTTCTCCGCAATGGCGATGAAGTTCAGATCGTTCGCGTGCAGATCGACATCATTGTGCGGCGGCACCACCACGGTGGTTTTAAACTTACGTGGCAAATAGGTCTCACCGAGGATCGGCTCCTGATCGGTGGTGGCGACCTTCTCCTGATCCCACCAGATCTCGGCGTAGGCGCGCGTCTGCGGCAGCAGGTGCTCGGAAAGCTTTTTCGCCCACTCATACGCTTCCTGATGCAGCTCTGACTCCACCGGGTTCGAGGTACACAGCACGTTACGGTTGACGTCGTTAGCGGTGGCCAGCGCGTCCAGTCCGACTTCATGCAGCATCTGGTGAGTTGGCTTGACGTTCTTCTTAAGAATGCCGTGAAACTGGAACGTCTGACGGTTAGTCAGGCGAATGCTGCCGTACAGCGTTTTGTCGGTGGCAAATTTATCAATCGCCAGCCACTGCGTTGGCGTGATGATGCCGCCCGGCAGACGGCAGCGCAGCATCATGGCATGACGCGGTTCCAGCTTCTGCGCAGCGCGCTCGGCGCGGATGTCGCGGTCATCCTGCTGGTACATGCCGTGAAAACGGATCAGCAGGAAGTTATCGCCGGTAAAGCCGCCGGTCAGGCCATTGTCGAGATCTTCTAAAATGGTGCCGCGCAGGTAGTTGCTCTGCTTTTTCAGACGCTCGGCGTCGGAAAGTTTGCCTTCAACCACCAGCGGTCCAGGATGTTTTTCGCTCATTAGTAAACGTCTCGCTGATAACGGCGCTCAATGCGCAGCTCACTTAAAAATTCGTCAGCGGTTTCACGATCCATGCCGCCGTGTTCGACCACCACATCCAGTAATGCCTGTTCAACGTCTTTCGCCATGCGATTGGCGTCGCCGCAGACGTACAGGTGCGCGCCCTCTTCAATCCAGCGCCACACTTCCGCTCCTCTGGCGCGGATTTTATCCTGTACGTAAATCTTTTCGGCCTGATCGCGTGACCACGCCAGATCGATATGGGTCAGCAGACCGTCTTTAACGTATTTCTGCCACTCTACCTGATAGAGGAAATCTTCGGTGAAGTGCGGATTACCAAAGAACAGCCAGTTTTTACCGCTGGCACCGTCGTTTTCACGCTGCTGCATGAAGGCGCGGAACGGAGCAATACCGGTGCCCGGGCCGATCATGATCACCGGCGCATCCGGATTGGCCGGCAGGCGGAAATTATCGTTATGCTCGATGAACACGCGGATTTCGCCATCTTCTTCCAGCCGATCGGCTAGCCAGGTGGACGCGCCGCCGCCGCGCTGACGGCCGTCAATTTCATAACGCACCGCGCCGACGGTAATATGCACTTCGGTTTCGCTCTCCGCCTGCGACGAGGCGATGGAGTAAAGCCGCGGCGTCAGCGGACGCAGCAGGCCAGTCAGCTGGCCAGCGTTCAGTTCGGTGGGCGCCTGGCGCACCATGTCGACAATCGGGAAACTCTGCGCGAAGCTTTGCAGCTTCGGCTTGTCGCCCGCCAGCGCCAGCAGCGCCTCATTGCGCGACAGGGCTGCATACTGCTCGACGATCTGCGGCGTGTTGACCGTCAGCTCAAAATGTTTCTGCAGCGCCTCGGCCAGCGGCAGGGTTTCTCCGCGCACCTCGACCTGCTCATCGCCTTTCAGCCATACCAGCTGCAGCAGCTCCTGCACCAGTTCCGCATCGTTTTCATACCATACGCCGAGCGCATCGCCTGGCTGGTAACGCAGACCGGAATCACCCAGATCGATTTCGATATGGCGCACGTCTTTATCTGAGTTGCGACCGGTAATTTTCTGGTTCAGCGCAAAGCTGGCGGTGAGCGGCGCTTCTTTGGTGTAAGGACTGCTGTCCACCTGGTTGACGCTGCCAGCCGCGCTGGCTGCCAGCTGCGCTGCCGGTTCCGCCGGCACGCGCGCTTTGAGAATATCGGTGAGCTGCAGCCGCCAGGCGCTGGCCAGCTCGCTGTATTCAACATCGGCATCCACGCGATCCAGCAGGCGTTCGCCGCCCAGTTCGGCCAGACGCTGGTCGAAGTCTTTACCGGCCTGACTGAAAAATTCATAGGAGGTATCGCCAAGACCAAACACGGCAAAGGCGGTATCGCTCAGCTTCGGCGCTTTCTTCGACAGCAGGAATTTATGCAGCGCTACCGCCTCTTCCGGCGGTTCGCCCTCGCCCTGCGTTGAGGTCACGATGACCAGCAGTTTTTCCTGACCGATCTGTTTGAATTTATAGTCGCCGGCATTCACCAGGTTGACGCTCAGTTTCGCCGCCAGCAAATCGTCACGCAGCTGCTCGGCCAGCCGGCGCGCATTGCCGGTTTGGGAGGCGGAGATCAGCGTAATGCCCGGCACCTCAGCGGCGACTGGCGCAGGCGCGGCAACGGTGCCCGGTGCCTGATTAACCATGCCCCAGAAGTAGCCAGAGAGCCATGCCAGCTGCGTTGGATTGAAATCGGTGGTCGCGGCCTGTAAGCGCGCAATTTGCTCCGGGGATAGCGGAAGCATCGCTGGGGGTGCCTGAGTCGTCATCGCGTTAAAAATTCCAGTGTCAGAAATCCGTACCGGGAAGCGGCGGAAGAGTGGGTAGGTTACCGGCCTGTATATTAACGATTAAATAAGGCTTCGACATAATAAATAACCAAAATGACTAAGTGGTTTTTTGGGTCAGGCTAACCAGTAAAAGTGGTAAATAAAGTCTTACTAATTCAATCAGTTAATTTATGGCATAAGCGGCAGATCAGCAGAAATGCCCTTTTCAGCGCTGGCGGGTGCGAAAAATCTGCTTTTCAGGTAGACTTCAGCGGTTTTTACGTCTGAGAGCCATTATGTCTACCACGCTGTTTAAAGAGTTCCAGTTTGAAGCGGCCCACCGCTTACCTCACGTGCCGGAAGGGCATAAATGCGGTCGTCTGCACGGCCATTCATTTCTGGTGCGACTGGAAATTACCGGTGAAGTGGATGCGCATACCGGTTGGGTAATGGATTTTGCCGAACTAAAGGCGGCGTTCAGGCCGATCTACGATCGCCTCGATCACCATTATCTCAACGATATTCCCGGTCTGGAGAACCCGACCAGCGAAGTGCTGGCGAAATGGATCTGGGATGAGATGAAGCCGATTCTGCCTGAGCTGAGTGCAGTGATGATCAAAGAGACCTGCACCGCAGGCTGCGTCTATCGCGGCTGACAGTCGCGGTAAAGGTCAGAAGGTCGCCATCAATGGCGACCCTACGGTGCAGTGCGGATTTTTACTGGGTGCGCATTAATGCGCATCGGCTACCATTGGCCAGGTCGCCATCAATGGCGACCCTACGGTGTAATGAGTTTTACAGGGTGCGCATTGATGCGCACCAGCCACAATTGCGTTGATTTTGCCGGGTGCGCATCGGGTGAATCAGGCGATATTCAGGTATTTGTGCGTCTGCATCGAAAGCCGCCAGTTGCGGGCAATGCAGGTTTCGATACACAGTCTGGTCGCCGCCTCGCCACGGCTGATGGGCTGCAGCGCCACAATGCGTTTTTTCTCATCCTGCAGGCCAGCCAGCAGCGCATCCAGCGCTTCCACATCCCGCTCGCGCGCCACCGGATGTTTAATCTCATCGGCACGCTGCAGCGCCTGCGGCAGCACATCGTAGCCACCCCGCATGTTCACCTTCGGCGACACCGTCACCCAGGTGGCAGCGGAACAGTGCACTTCATGCGTGCCGCTGGTTTCAATCTGACACTGAAAACCGGCCGCTTCCAGCGCTTCGGTCAGTGGACGTAAGTCAAAAATTGCCGGCTCACCGCCGGTGATTACCACATGGCGGGCGGTCCAGCCCTGACGCTGAATGCTCTCAATCAGCGTGGCCGCATCGGCGCTGCCCCAGGCATCGCTCTCCACGGTTTTGACCAGAATGTCCCCCAGCGACGTCTCCCGATCCGCCCGCGTTTCCCAGGTATGTTTGGTATCACACCAGCTACAGCCCACCGGACATCCTTGTAAGCGGATAAAGATGGCCGGCACGCCGGTGTAAAAACCTTCGCCCTGCAGCGTCTGGAACATTTCGTTAATCGGGTAGAACATTTTTTACTCACGTCAGAAATTCGAGGCGCAGATTATGGCAGATTTTGTGCGTCGCTTCACAGCTGCTTCGTGCCATAAAAAGCAAAAGCCCCGCACGAGGCGGGGCTTGATGTCAGGCGATGTGGCCGTTTAGCCACATCCGCAGGCGATTACGCCTGGCCTTTAACTTCTTTCAGACCGTTGAACGGCGCTTTGTCACCCAGCGCTTCTTCGATACGAATCAGCTGGTTGTACTTAGCAACGCGGTCAGAACGGCTCATAGAACCGGTTTTGATCTGGCCAGCGGCAGTACCGACCGCCAGGTCAGCGATGGTCGCATCTTCAGTTTCGCCAGAGCGGTGAGAGATGACCGCGGTGTAGCCAGCGTCTTTCGCCATCTTGATCGCAGCCAGGGTTTCGGTCAGAGAACCGATCTGGTTGAATTTGATCAGGATAGAGTTAGCGATGCCTTTCTCGATGCCTTCTTTCAGGATTTTGGTGTTGGTCACGAACAGGTCGTCGCCCACCAGCTGAATTTTGTCGCCCAGCACTTTGGTCTGGTAAGCGAAGCCATTCCAGTCAGACTCATCCAGACCGTCTTCGATAGAAACGATTGGGTACTGTTTGGTCAGGTCTTCCAGGAAGTGGGTGAACTCTTCAGAAGTGAAGGCTTTGTTGCCTTCGCCAGCCAGCACATATTTGCCGTCTTTGTAGAATTCAGATGCTGCGCAGTCCATCGCCAGGGTGATGTCTTTGCCCAGCTCGTAGCCTGCTGCTTTAACAGCTTCGGCGATAACGGCCAGCGCTTCGGCGTTTGAACCCAGGTTTGGCGCGTAGCCACCTTCGTCACCCACCGCAGTGTTCATGCCTTTGGCTTTCAGGACTTTAGCCAGGTGATGGAACACTTCAGAACCCATACGGATGGCTTCTTTCACGGTTTTCGCGCCAACCGGCTGAATCATGAACTCCTGGATATCAACGTTGTTATCCGCGTGCTCACCACCGTTGATGATGTTCATCATTGGCAGTGGCATAGAGTATTTGCCCGGGGTGCCGTTCAGTTCTGCAATGTGTGCGTACAGTGGCAGACCTTTAGAGGCTGCTGCTGCTTTCGCCGCTGCCAGGGAAACCGCCAGAATGGCGTTTGCACCGAAGTTGGATTTGTTGTCAGTACCGTCCAGCTCGATCATGATCTTATCGATGTTCGCCTGGTCTTTGGCATCTTTGCCTTTTACCGCGTCAGCGATTGGGCCGTTAACCGCAGCAACCGCTTTGGTTACGCCTTTGCCCAGGAAACGAGACTTATCACCGTCACGCAGCTCCAGTGCTTCGCGTGAACCGGTTGATGCACCTGATGGCGCAGCAGCCAGACCAACGAAACCGCCTTCCAGATGCACTTCTGCTTCTACAGTCGGGTTGCCACGGGAGTCGATGATTTCGCGACCGATGACTTTAACGATTTTGGACATTCGATTTTCCTCAGTACAAGTTAGTCAATCCTAAGACAAACAACGCGCGAAAAGTTCGCGCGCTGTTCGTTAAACTCTTACTTCGCTAAACGCTTCTGGTGCTCCTGCGCGGCTTTCACAAAGCCAGCGAACAGCGGATGACCATCACGCGGGGTCGACGTGAATTCCGGGTGGAACTGGCAGGCTACAAACCATGGATGATTCGGGATCTCAATGATCTCCACCAGTTGATCGTCGCCGGAACGGCCTGCAATGTGCAGACCCGCCGCTTCAATCTGCTTCAGCAGCAGATTGTTTACTTCGTAACGGTGGCGGTGACGCTCAGTAATGACGTCAGAGCCGTACAGCTGGCGCACTTTGCTTTCCGGCGTCAGCTGGCACTGCTGGCTTCCCAGACGCATGGTGCCGCCCAGATCGCTCTGCTCGGTACGCTGTTCAACGTTACCGTTTTCATCGCGCCATTCGGTGATTAACGCAACCACCGGGTACTTACAGTCTGGCACAAATTCAGTGGAGTTGGCGCCTTCCATCCCGGCCACATTGCGCGCGAATTCCATCAGCGCAATCTGCATGCCAAGGCAAATGCCGAGGTACGGAATGTTGTTTTCACGCGCGTATTGCGCGGTCAGCAATTTTCCTTCCACACCGCGGTAACCGAAGCCACCAGGAATCAGGATAGCATCAAGATCTTTCAGAATTTCGACGCCGCGCGTTTCCACATCCTGCGAATCGATCAGCTTGATGTTAACGGTGACGCGATTTTTCAGGCCGCCGTGCTTCAGCGCTTCAATCACGGATTTGTAGGCATCCGGCAGTTCGACATATTTGCCGACCATACCGATGGTGACTTCGCCGCCCGGATTGGCTTCTTCGTAAATCACCTGCTCCCACTCGGCCAGATTGGCTTCCGGCGCGCTCAGGTTGAAACGCTTGCAGATGTAATCATCCAGACCCTGCGATTTCAGCAGGCCCGGGATCTTGTAGATCGAATCAACGTCTTTCAGCGAGATAACCGCTTTTTCCGGCACGTTACAGAACAGGGCGATCTTCGCGCGCTCGTTAGCGGGCACCGCGCGGTCTGAACGGCAAATCAGCACGTCAGGCTGAATACCAATCGACAGCAGCTCTTTAACCGAGTGCTGGGTTGGCTTGGTTTTCACTTCACCCGCCGCCGCCATGTAAGGCACCAGCGTCAGGTGCATATACATGGTGTGTTCACGGCCAACATCGACCGCCATCTGGCGAATCGCTTCCAGGAACGGCAGGGATTCGATATCACCCACGGTTCCGCCGATTTCCACCAGCACGACGTCATGACCTTCGCCACCTTCAATGATGCGCTCTTTGATGGCGTTGGTGATGTGTGGGATAACCTGAATGGTCGCGCCCAGATAGTCGCCGCGACGCTCTTTGCGCAGCACTTCTGAGTAGATACGGCCGGTAGTAAAGTTGTTGCGGCGCGACATTTTGGTACGGATGAAGCGCTCGTAGTGACCTAAATCCAGATCGGTCTCGGCCCCGTCATCGGTGACGAACACTTCACCATGCTGCGTAGGGCTCATGGTACCCGGATCGACGTTGATATACGGATCGAGTTTCATGATGGTCACATTCAGACCACGTGCTTCAAGGATGGCTGCGAGGGAGGCTGCGGCAATGCCTTTGCCCAGAGAGGAAACGACCCCGCCGGTCACAAAAATATAATTCGTTGTCATGCTGAACCTGAGAGTTTAGGTTTAAAGACGGTGGAATAACCAGGACGGGAAAACAGTATACCCGAAGTCGTCCGCAGCCACAATTGATGAATCACACCATCCTCCTCGCATTACAGCCTGTAACATAGCGGAGAGTGCCGGGTGAAATGTTGACGTACGTCACAAAGTTGCCGACTGGCTGAATCGAGTAAGCTCAGGCGGTGATTTTATGCGCAGTGCTGGAATAATCACCTGCGCTGCGCGGTGAGGCTTAACAAGGTTATTCGCCGGCTTTGACCTGCTGCCAGGCGGCTTCCATCTGCGCCAGCGTGGCCTGTTCCATGCTCAGCCCCTGGGCCTGAATAATATTCTCTACCTGACGGAAGCGGCGCTCGAACTTGTCGTTGGCCTTCTGCAATGCGGTTTCCGCTTTGCTGCCGAGATGGCGTGACAGATTGACGGTAGCGAACAGCAGATCGCCAATCTCCTCTTCCAGCTTGTCGCTGTCCACCACGGCCTGCTGGGCTTCATGCATCACTTCGTCGATCTCTTCATGCACTTTATCCAGCACCGGCCCGAGGCTGTCCCAGTCGAAGCCTACGCTGTGACAGCGCTTCTGGATTTTATAGGCGCGCATCAGCGCCGGCAGCGCTTTAGGGATATCGTCCAGCACCGAGTGCTGCGACTTCTCCGCACGCTCGCGCTGCTTGATCGCCTCCCAGTTTTTCAGCACCTCGGCCGTGGAATCGACCTGGACTTCGCCGAAGATGTGCGGATGGCGACGCTCCAGTTTGTCACTGATGGCGTTACAGATGTCATCGAAGTTGAAACGCTGCTGCTCCTCGGCCATGCGGGCGTAGAACACCACCTGAAACAGCAGATCGCCCAGTTCGCCGCGCAGATCGTCAAAGTCTTCGCGCTGGATGGCGTCGATAACTTCATAGGTCTCTTCCAGCGTATACGGCGCGATAGAGGCAAAGGTCTGCTGGCGATCCCACGAGCAGCCGCGCACCGGATCGCGCAGGGTTTGCATGATGGTGAGCAGGCGGTTTAAAGCAGTCATGAAAGTCCCCGGAACAACAAGATAAAAAGCCGCCATTAATGGCGACCCTGCAGGGTAATTACGCGGTTTTGCCTGGGTGCGCATTGCTGCGCACCGGTCTCAGCAGGGCTTAATGTAAGCGGCGCGCATCGATAATATCCGGCACCTGATTAAGGCGCGCCAGCACGCGACCCAGCACCTGCTGGTTATAAATCTCGATATCCATATCGATGGTGGCGAGCTGCTTTTTGGTGTCGCTGCGGCTGGACACGCCCAGCACGTTGACCTTTTCATTGGCCAGAATGGTGGTGATGTCGCGCAGCAGCCCGCTGCGATCGTTGGCCGTCACGCGTACCACCAGCGAATAACCGCTGGAGTAACTTTCGCCCCACACCGCATCGACAATCCGTTCCGGCGCATGCGAAATCAGTTCGCTGAGCTGATCGCAGTCGGCGCGGTGAATCGAAATGCCGCGCCCCTGGGTAATAAACCCGACAATATCATCGCCCGGAATCGGCTGGCAGCAGCGCGCAATGTGGTGCAGCAGATTGCCGACGCCCTCCACCACCACGCGGCCACTCTCTTTGCGCGCCGACGACGGCTGATGCGATTTTTGCGTCAGCTGACGCAGCGCCTCGCGATCTTCCTCTTCAGCGCTCGGCTTGTTGAGCTTCGCCTGCAGGAAGTTAACCATCTGGTTAAGACGGATATCCCCGCCGCCAATCATCGCCAGCAGCTCATCCTGCGAGCTGACGTTATAACGCGGCAGCAGCAGCTTCTCGGCTTCGCGCATGCTGATATCCAGCTGGCCCAGCTCGCTATCGAGAATCTGCCGGCCGGCCGCGATATTTTTGTCGCGATCCTGTTTACGGAACCAGGCATGAATTTTCGAGCGCCCGCGGCTGGTGGTGATATAGCCGAGGTTGGGGTTCAGCCAGTCGCGGCTCGGGTTCGGCTGCTTCTGGGTGATCACCTCAATCTGATCGCCCATCTGCAGCTGATAGGTAAAGGGCACGATACGGCCGCCGATTTTGGCACCGATGCAGCGATGACCAATATCACTGTGAATGTGGTAGGCAAAGTCGAGCGGCGTGGAACCGGCCGGCAAATCGACCACGTCGCCCTTCGGGGTAAACACGTACACGCGATCATCAAATACCTGGCTGCGCACCTCTTCCAGCATCTCGCCGGAATCCGCCATCTCTTCCTGCCAGGTAATCAGTTTACGCAGCCAGGCGATGCGCTCTTCGTGCCCTGCGGCACCGCGCGCGTTGCTGGCCGTCGGTCCTTCTTTGTACTTCCAGTGTGCCGCGACGCCCAGTTCAGCGTCCTCGTGCATCTGGCGGGTACGGATCTGAATCTCGACCGTTTTGCCCTGCGGTCCCAGCACCACGGTATGAATCGACTGATAGCCGTTTGGCTTGGGATTGGCGACGTAATCGTCGAATTCGCTAGGCAGATGACGATACAGCGTGTGGACGGTACCGAGCGCGCCGTAGCAATCCTGCAGACGTTCAGCGACGATGCGCACTGCGCGCACGTCGAACAGCTCATCAAACGCCAGCGACTTCTTCTGCATTTTGCGCCAGATGCTGTAGATATGCTTGGGACGGCCGTAAACTTCCGCACGCACGCCCTCTTTTTGCATCTCTTTACGCAGGTTATCGACGAAGTTATCAATGTATTGTTCACGATCGATGCGGCGTTCGTGCAGCAGTTTGGCGATGCGTTTGTATTCGTCAGGATGCAGGTAGCGGAAGCAGTAATCTTCCAGCTCCCATTTGAGCTGGCCGATACCAAGACGGTTGGCCAGCGGCGCATAAATGTTGGTGCTCTCTTTCGCCGCCAGCACGCGCTCATCTTCCGGCGCATCTTTCATCTCGCGCAGATGGGCAATACGTTCTGCCAGCTTGATGACCACGCAGCGGAAATCTTCCACCATCGCCAGCAGCATGCGGCGCACGTTATCCACCTGCTCCGAGGCCATCGAGTCGTTGTGAATGGCTTTCAGCTGACGGATGGCATCCATATCGCGCACGCCGTGCACCAGCGAGACGATGCTTTTGCCAAAGGCCTTTTCCAGATCCTCTTCGCTCACCACGCCCGCATTGGCCAGCGGGAACAGCAGCGCGGCGCGCAGACTGTCGATGTCCATACTGAGCATGGTGAGAATTTCCACCATCTCAATACCGCGCCACAGCAGCAGAGCCTGATCTGGATGGTCGTGCGTTTCGGCTTCACAGTAGCGCCATGTTTCCGCCAGTCGTTCGCAGGATTGCGGATTACTGATACTCAAGCTGGCGATCCACTGGTCAAGGGCAAATTCCCCGGCCGTATTTAAATGCGCACTTCTAACCGCAACCATATCCTCTCCTGCCACAGCGACTTAAACATCGCTTATGTTTTGCTAAACAGCACCATGGATTCGAGATGGCTGGTATGAGGGAACATATCCAGCATCGCGACCCTTTCCAGATGGTAGCCCGCCGACAGTAATGTCTGACTGTCGCGGGCAAGTGTTGTCGGGTTACAGGAAACATAGACCACGCGTTGCGGCGCAAGTTTAACGATATGCGACATCACGCCCGCGGCCCCGGCACGCGCCGGATCCAGTAACACCTTATTAAATCCCTGCGCCGCCCAGGGCTGGCGCGAAACATCTTCCTCTAAATTGTGCTGGAAGAAGCAGACATTTCTGAGATTGTTAAGCTGAGCATTATACTCTGCCTGGCGCACTAATGCTGCAACGCCCTCCACACCCACCGCATTTTGTACGAACTTTCCTAGCGGCAATGTGAAGTTGCCCATGCCGCAGAACAGATCGAGCACCCGATCGTCCGGCTGCAGATCCAGCCAGGCAATCGCCTGTGCCACCATCTGCTGATTCACGCCATCGTTGACCTGTATGAAATCCTGCGGGCTAAAGGTTAGCTGCAAATCAAACGAGCGGTAGTAAGGCTGCTCAGCACCGAGCGCCTGCAGCGCGTCACTGCCGTCCGCCAGCCAGATCATCAGCCGGTGCTCATGCGAAAAACGTTCCAGTTTTGTCCGGTCCGCAGCGGAGAGCGCATCAAGATGGCGCAGCACCATTAGCGGACCGTTATCCGCCAGCACCAGTTCCACATGCCCCAGCCGTTTCACTGCGTGCAGGCTGCTGAGACAGTGGTGCAGCGGCTGCAGCAGCGCCTCAAGCTCGGGCACCAAAACGGGGCATTGCGTCACATCAATCAGATCGTTACTGCCCGCCTGACGGAAGCCCATCTGCAGGCGCTGCTGCTTCGGCAGCCACTGCAAACCGAGACGCGCGCGCCGGCGATAGCCCCAGGGCGCAGCGCTGATGATCTCATCCACCTGCACCGGCAGCGCCGCTTCCTGACTCAGCATGCGGCCCAGCGCCCGCGCTTTGCTCTCCTGCTGCAGCGCCACGGACACGTGCTGCTGCTGGCAGCCGCCGCACACGCCGAAATGGATGCAGCGCGGTTGCTGGCGCTGCGGGCTCGGTTGTGTAATCTTTTTGGCTTTGCCGCGCGCAAACTGACGCTTATCTTCGGTCAGGATCACCTCGGCCTGTTCGCCGGGCAGCGCGCCGCTGACAAACAGCGTTTTACCGTTATGGCGCGCCACGCCCTGACCAAAGGGATCAAGCTCGTCAATGGTGACGCTGAGACGTTGCTTCGTCGTCACGCGCTGTTTTGCGGAGTAAAATTGCGCCATAGTATTGTGAATTCTCAGTTTTCATTAGGTGTGCAGCCGTATGCGGTTTTTGCACAGGGATAAAATGCCAGGAGTCGCCAGGCCACAATTATGACCAAATACAGCCTGCGGGCGCGAATGATGATTCTGATACTGGCGCCGACGCTGATGATTGGCCTGCTGCTCAGTACCTTCTTCGTGGTGCACCGCTACAACGAACTGCAGCACCAGGTGCGCGATGCCGGCGCTAACATTATCGAACCGCTGGCGGTGTCGAGCGAGTACGGCATGACGTGGCATAATCGTGATGCGATTCGCGAGCTGGTCAGCCTGCTGCATCGCCGTCATTCCGATATTGTCCGTGCCATTACGGTTTTCGACAACAACAATCACATCTACGTCAGCTCCAATAACAACCAGAACCTCGCGCTGCTGCAAAAAGCCGATATTTCCACGCTGGCGGATGGCGTGTCGGTGGAGCGACACGGCAACCTGATGGTGCTGCGCACGCCGATCATCTCTGAACGCTATTCGGTGGACGAACTGCCGGGTGAAGACGCCAAGCCGGCAGGCAATCCGCTGGGTTATGTGGCGATTGAGCTGGATCTGCAGTCGGTGCGGCTGGAGCAGTACAAAGAGGTGTTTGTCGCCACTCTGCTGCTGCTGTTTTGCCTGTGCATCGCCATGCTGTTTGCCTATCGACTGATGCGCGACGTCACCGGCCCGATTCGCAACATGGTTACCACCGTGGACCGCATCCGGCGTGGCCAGCTCGACAGCCGCGTGGATGGCTACATGCTGGGCGAGCTGAGCATCCTGAAAAACGGCATCAACGCCATGGCGATGTCGCTCACTGCCTACCATGAAGAGATGCAGCAGAACATCGATCAGGCAACCTACGATCTGCGCGAAACGCTGGAGCAGCTGGAGATTCAGAACGTCGAGCTGGATCTGGCGAAAAAGCGCGCCCAGGAAGCGGCCCGCATCAAGTCAGAGTTCCTCGCCAATATGTCGCACGAGCTGCGCACGCCGCTCAATGGCGTGATTGGCTTTACCCGCCAGATGCTGAAAACCGGGCTGAGCACCAACCAGCGTGATTACATGAGCACCATTGAACGTTCGGCCAATAACCTGCTGAGCATCATTAACGACGTGCTCGATTTCTCCAAACTGGAAGCCGGTAAGCTGGTGCTGGAGTCGATCCCGTTCCCGCTGCGCGCCACGCTGGATGAAACGCTGGTGCTGCTGGCGCCGTCCGCGCATGAGAAAGGCCTCGAGATCACCGTGTGCCTCGGGAAACAGGTGCCGGATAATGTGATTGGCGATCCGCTGCGTCTGCAGCAAATTCTGATCAACCTGATTGGCAACGCCATCAAATTCACCGAGCGCGGCCACATTGATCTGCGCGTCGAGCTGCGTCATCTCAGCATCACGCGGGCGGAACTGGAGATTCAGGTGCACGATACCGGCATCGGTATCTCTGAGCAGCAGCAGTCGCAACTGTTCCAGGCCTTTCGTCAGGCGGACGCCAGTATTTCACGCCGTCACGGCGGTACCGGTCTTGGCCTGGTGATTACGCAGAAACTGGTACACGAAATGGGCGGTGAGATCGCCTTCCACAGCCGGCAGAATCAGGGCTCCACCTTCTGGGTACAGGTACATCTGGATCTCAATCCTAACGCACCGGCGATTCCACGCATGCTGGACGATCTGCACGCCACGCCGCTGGCTTATATCGAACCCCATCCGGCGGTGGCGAAAGCGGTTCAGGAGATGCTGAGCATTACGCCTCTGCAGGTGCAGCACTTTGCCAGCCTTGACGATCTGCCCGACGCCCATTTCCCGCTGCTGCTGATGGGGCTGCCGGTCAGCGATCCGCATCCGGCTACGCTGTCCGATGCGCTGATTGCCCGCCTGCGCGCACACGCCGACTCGGTGCTGCTGGCGCTGCCGAGCGAAATGATGCTGTTCGCCGATGATTTGCGCGCGCGCGGTATCGCCGGCTGCATTGCCAAACCGGTGTCGCTGACGCGATTGCTGCCGATGCTGCTCGATCTCAACATGCGTCATAGCGACGCCGCCCCGCGCGGCGTAAGACAGCCGCTGACGGTGATGGCGGTGGATGATAATCCGGCCAACCTGAAGCTGATCGGCGCATTGCTGGAGGAGCTGGTCCAGAACATCATTCTGTGCGACAACGCCAGTCAGGCGATTCACCAGGCGCGGCAGCAGCGGCTGGACGTGATCCTGATGGATATTCAGATGCCGGACATCGACGGCATCCGCGCCAGCGAGATCATCCGCAGCCTGCCACAGCACGCCAGCACGCCGATTGTCGCGGTCACGGCGCATGCGCTGGATGGCGAACGTGAGCAGTTGATCGCCGCCGGCATGAATGACTATCTCGCCAAGCCGATTGATGAGGACAAGCTGAAGCAGCTGCTGCAGCGCTATGCGCCGGGCAGCGTGGCGAGCGCGGTGCGACAACCAGCGATCGCGCCCTCACTCGACTGGGCGCTGGCGCTGCGCCAGGCGGCGAATAAAGCCGAGCTGGCGCGCGATCTGCTGCAGATGCTGCTGGATTTTCTACCGGAAGTGGAGCAGCGCGTGGCGCAATGTATGGCGCAGAATGACGTCGATGGGCTGCGCGAGATTATCCACAAGCTGCACGGCAGCGCCAGCTACAGCGGCGTGCCGCGGCTGAAACAGCTGTGTCAGCAGCTGGAGAAGAGTCTGCATCAGGAGAGCGATATCGCAGCGCTGGAACCAGAGCTGCTGGAGCTGAGCGACGAGATGGCCAACGTGGCGCGCGAGGCACGCCAGGTGCTGGGCGTGGCGTAGTGAGGGTTGTGGGGTGTGCGCTGGGCGCTGGGCCCTCACCCCAGCCCTCTCCCGCACGCGGGAGAGGGGGCTGATGGTGCAAGGATTTGGATTTCGCGCTGTTCCTCTGGATCGCGCCGGACGGTTCCCTCTCCCGCCGGGAGAGGGTTAGGGTGAGGGGAAAACCGCACCGCCTCCCCTCTACAACCCCTGCCCCACCTTGATCGTGGCAGCGACGTTCCTTGCCGTCAGGCGGACATTCTGCGCGGCATTGGCCAGCGCCTCTTCCAGCGAACAGATACCCGACAGCACGCTGTACACCGCGTCGATCCCGTGCTGATGCACCACACCGACATCCGCCGTCAGGCTGCCGGCAATACCGATCACCGGCTTATTGAACTGCTTCGCCACCTGCGCCACGCCAACCGGCACTTTGCCGTTGACTGACTGACTGTCGATGCGCCCTTCACCGGTAATCACCAGATCGGCATCCTGCACCTGCTGCGCCAGCCCCAGCGCTTCGGTGACAATCTCAATGCCGCGCCGCAGTTCCGCGTGGCAAAACGCATGCAGCGCCGCGCCCATGCCGCCGGCTGCGCCACCGCCGGCGATGTGCAGCACATCAATATCCAGGTCGCGCTGAATAATTGCAGCGTAATGGCCGAGCGCGGCATCCAGCTGCTGCACCAGCTGCGGCGTGGCGCCCTTCTGCGGGCCAAAAATCGCTGACGCACCCTCTTCGCCAATCAGCGGATTGGTCACGTCGCACGCCACTTCAATGCGGCACTGCAGCAGGCGCGGATCCAGATCGGCGATCTCAATCTTCGCCAGTTGCGGCAGTGCCCCGCCGCCGTAGCCAATCCCGCTGCCGTGGCTGTCCAGCAGCCGGGCACCGAGCGCCTGCACCATGCCGGCACCGCCGTCGTTAGTGGCGCTGCCGCCGATGCCGATGATGATGTGATCGACGCCGCGATCCAGCGCGTTTTTGATCAGTTCACCGGTACCGTAGGAGGTGGTGATCAGCGGATCGCGCTGTGCCGCAGGCACCAGCTCCAGCCCGCTGGCCGCCGCCATCTCAATAAAGGCGGTACGCGCATCACCGGATAATCCGTAAAACGCGTCGACCGGCTCGCCGAGCGGCCCGGTCACCGTCAGACTGACGATGTTCCCCTGGGTTGCCGCCACCATTGCTTCAACCGTGCCTTCTCCGCCGTCAGCGACCGGTATTTTGACATAGTCAGCGGCGGGGAAAATTTCGCGAAATCCCGCTTCTATCGCGGTAGCCACTTCCAGGGCAGACAAACTCTCTTTGTATGAATCCGGTGCGATGACAATTTTCATAGGCAATCCGAGCGCGGTAGATGACGGAAATCCGTCTGGCTAAGGCAGTACAGCGTCCGGCATCCGCAGACACCGGACGCGGGCACTACCGGGTGATCTCAACTTTGGCTAATTTTTCATAATAGCAAGCCAGCGCGCTATGATCGGACGTACCCTGCCCGTCGACTTTTAGCGCCTGCATCATCTCCATCACCGCTGCGGTCAGCGGCAGATGTGCGCCAATGCCGTGTGAGGTATCAAGCGCATTGGCTAAATCCTTGATATGCAAATCGATACGGAAGCCAGGCTTAAAGTTGCGATCCAGCACCATGGGCGCTTTGGCATCCAGCACGGTGCTGCCCGCCAGACCACCGCGAATCGCCTGGTAAACCAGTTCCGGATTGACGCCGGCTTTGGTGGCCAGCGACAGCGCCTCTGACATCGCGGCAATGTTGAGCGCCACAATCACCTGGTTGGCCAGTTTAGTGACGTTGCCCGCGCCAATATCGCCGGTGTGCACCACCGAACCGGCCATCGCCTTAAGAACATCGTAGCACTGATCAAACAGCGCTTTATCGCCGCCGACCATTACCGACAGCGTGCCTTCAATCGCTTTTGGCTCACCGCCGCTCACCGGCGCATCCAGCATTCTGATGCCTTTTTCTGCCAGCGCATCATGCACTTCGCGGCTGGCCAGCGGCGCGATGGAGCTCATGTCGATCACTACCACCCCCGGCTTCGCCCCTTCGATGATGCCGTTCTCGCCCAGACACACCTCTTTCACCTGCGGTGAGTTCGGCACCATGGTGATCACCACGTCAACCTGCGCGGCCAGCTCTTTCGGCGTTTTCGCCACGGTGGCACCCAGCTCCACCAGTTCGGCTTCGTTGCTGGCGTTGTGGTCGCGCACCACCAGGGTGTAACCGGCTTTCACCAGGTTTTTACTCATCGGTTTGCCCATGATACCGAGGCCGATAAATCCAATTTTCATTGCCTTTCCCCTTCGTCAGTTACTGCTTAAATTTGTCGCACAGCGCCTGCGTGGCGTGGCGGAAAACACCCAAGTCGCTGCCGACGGCAACAAAGCTGGCACCCCATTCGAGATAACGGCGTGCGTCAGCCTCCACCGGCGCCAGAATCCCGCTCGGCTTACCGGCGGCTTTGGCGCGCTCAAGGATGTAACGGATCACTTTCAGCACTTCCGGATGCGCCGGCTGGCCGAGATAGCCCAGCGCCGCTGACAGATCGCCCGGGCCGACAAAGATGCCGTCTACACCGTCAACCGCCGCGATGGCGTCAATGTTGTCCACCGCCTGCTGGGTTTCGATTTGCACCAGCACGGTGATGTTGTCATTGATGGTGGCGTTGTAGTCCGCCAGCGTGCCGTACATGTTGCTGCGATGCGAAACCGACACGCCGCGTATACCGGCTGGCGGATAGCGGGTCGATGCCACCGCGCGCGCCGCCTCTTCTGCAGTTTCCACAAACGGAATCAGGAAGTTATAGAAGCCAATATCCAGCAGACGCTTGATGATGATCGGCTCATTGCACGGCGGTCGCACCACCGGCGCGCTCGGGCTGCCTTTCAGCGCCATCAGCTGCGGAATAAAGGTGGTGATGTCGTTCGGCGCGTGTTCGCCGTCCAGCACCAGCCAGTCAAAGCCCGCCAGCCCCAGCACTTCCGTGGTGAGAGGATTGGCAAGGGCGCACCAGCTGCCAATCAGGGTTTCCCCTGCCAGCAAACGACGACGAAAAGGGTTGGGCCAGGCATTGCTCATGATCTCTACTCCTGTTATTTAGCACCGCCGCCCGCGGGCGCGCGGAATAAAATCAGCGCACCAGGCACGGACGCTTGTTATCAAATGTCCAGTTCGGCACGAGGAACTGCATCGCCTGCGCATCGTCGCGCGCGCCCAGTCCATGCTGCTGATACAGCGCATGGGCCTGCATCACCTGATCCATGTCCAGTTCGACACCGAGACCCGGCTTCTGCGGCACCTGCACCATGCCGCCCTTGATCTGCAACGGCTCTTTGGTCAGGCGCTGGTTGCCCTCCTGCCAGATCCAGTGGGTGTCGATGGCGGTAATGGCGCCCGGTGCGGCGGCGGCCACATGGGTGAACATCGCCAGCGAAACATCGAAATGGTTGTTGGAGTGCGAACCCCATGTCAGGCCGAAGTCGTGACACATCTGCGCCACGCGCACCGAGCCCTGCATGGTCCAGAAGTGCGGATCGGCCAGTGGAATATCGACCGACTGCAGCGACAGCGTGTGGCCCATCTGACGCCAGTCGGTGGCGATCATATTGGTGGCGGTAGGCAGACCGGTGGCGCGCCGGAACTCGGCCATCACTTCACGTCCGGAGTAACCCTGTTCAGCGCCGCACGGATCTTCTGCATAAGCCAGCACGCCTTTCAGCTGTTTACCGAGCAGGATGGCCTCATTCAGCGACCAGGCCCCGTTGGGATCGAGCGTCACGCGCGCCTGCGGGAAACGCTTCGCCAGTGCGGTTACTGCTTCGGCCTCTTCACCGCCGCGCAGTACGCCACCTTTCAGTTTGAAATCGTTAAAGCCATATTTTTCATAGGCGGCTTCTGCCAGGCGCACCACCGCGTCCGGCGTCAGCGCTTCCTCATGCCGCAGACGATACCAGTCGCACGGATCATCGGTCTGGCTCTGATACGGCAGTGACGTTTTGCGGCGATCTCCGATGTAAAACAGGTAGCCGAGCATCTCGACACGGTCACGCTGCTGTCCTTCGCCCAGCAGCGACGCCACGTTGACGCCCAGATGCTGGCCAAGCAGATCCAGCAGCGCCGCTTCGATGCCGGTCACCACGTGAATGGTGGTGCGCAGGTCAAAGGTCTGATTGCCGCGCCCGCTGGCATCGCGATCGGCAAAGGTAGTGCGCACCAGGGTGAGGATATTTTTGTACTCGCCGACGGTTTTTCCGGTTACCAGCGCTGCCGCGTCTTCCAGCGTCTGACGAATTTTCTCACCGCCGGGGATCTCGCCCACGCCCGTGTGGCCGGCGTTATCTTTCACAATCACGATATTGCGGGTAAAAAACGGCGCGTGGGCACCGCTCAGATTCAGCAGCATGCTGTCGTAACCGGCCACCGGAATGACCTGCATTGCTGTAATTTTCGGGGTGTGACTCATTTCCTGCTCCTTATGCATGGCGGCGTCCAAAAGCCGGACGCTTGCGGTCGAACGACCATCCGGGAACCAGATATTGCATTGCCGTGGCGTCATTACGTGCGCCTGCAGGCAGCGATTGATACAGGGCGTTAGCCTGGCGCAGGCGATCCCAGTCCAGTTCAACACCGAGGCCGGGCTTGTCCGGCACGGCAATTTTGCCGTTGCGGATCTGCAGCGGCTCTTTGGTCAGGCGCTGGTCGCCCTCCTGCCAAATCCAGTGGGTATCGATGGCGGTCGGTTTACCCGGTGCCGCCGCGCCGACGTGGGTAAACATCGCCAGCGAAATGTCGAAGTGATTATTGGAGTGGCAGCCCCAGGTCAGCCCCCACTCATCACACAGCTGCGCCACGCGTACCGCGCCGCTCAGCGTCCAGAAGTGCGGGTCGGCCAGCGGAATATCGACTGCGTTGAGCATCACCGCGTGGTTCATCTCACGCCAGTTGGTGGCGATCATATTGGTGGCGACCGGCAGACCGGTGGCGCGGCGAAACTCGGCCATGACTTCGCGCCCGGAATACCCCTGCTCGGCACCGCACGGATCTTCGGCATAGGTCAGCACCTCGTGCAGGCCTTTGCACAGCGCGATGGCTTCATCCAGATGCCAGGCGCCGTTGGGATCGACGGTGATGCGCGCGTCCGGGAAACGCTGCTTCAGTGCCACCGCCGAGGCAATCTCCTGCTCGCCCGGCAGCACGCCGCCTTTCAGTTTGAAATCTTTGAAGCCGTACCTGTCCTGCGCCGCTTCGGCTAAGCGCACCACCGCGTCCGGCGTCAGCGCCTCCTGATGGCGCAGGTGATACCAGTCGTGACCGGCCGCGTCGCCGCTCTGATAGGGCAAATCAGTTTTACGCCGATCGCCAATGTAAAACAGGTAGCCCAGCACCGTGACCTCATCGCGCTGCTGACCTGGCCCCAGCAGCTCGGCCACTGGCACGCCGAGGCACTGGCCGAGCAGGTCGAGCAGCGCCGCTTCCAGCGCCGCCACCGCATTGACCCGCAGCTCAAACGTCCAGGCACCGTTGCCGAAGGTATCGAAATCCGCCGACTGGTTACCTTTGTGCACCTGCTGCACCAGCCGGTTCATGCGCGCCACCTGCTGCCCTTTCACCTGCGGTATTGCCGCGACCAGCGTCTGATAAATGGTTTCACCGCCCGGCGCTTCGCCGACGCCGGTGTGGCCGGCGCTGTCGGTCAGCACCACGATATTGCGGGTAAAGCAGGCGCTGTGCGCGCCGCCGATGTTGAGCAGCATGCTGTCGTAACCCGCCACCGGGATTACCTGCATGTCGGTAATCACCGGGGAACTTTGCGTATTCATATTTGGTTCCTTATGACCGGGGTTTGAGTTCGACACGTTTGATATCGCCGGTTATCACCAGGAAGCTGAACGCCGCCACAAACGCATGGATGCCGACATAAATCAGCGCCCCTTCAAACGAACCGCTGGTGGCGATGATGTAACCAATGGCAATCGGCGTGACGATGCCAGAGAAGTTACCGAACATATTGAACAGACCGCCGCTCAGGCCGCTGATCTCTTTGGGTGCGGTATCGGCCATCACCGCCCAGCCCAGCGCACCAATGCCTTTACCAAAGAACGCCAGCGCCATAAACAGCACCACCACCCATTCGGTTTCGGTGTAGTTACACATCACCATGCTGATGGAGAGCAGCATACCGATGACAATCGGGGTTTTACGCGCGATGTTCAGCGAGCCGGTTTTACGCATCAGATAATCTGAAATCACGCCGCCCAGCACGCCGCCGAGGAAGCCGCAGATGGCGGGAATCGAGGCGATCATGCCGGCTTTAAGAATCGACATGCCGCGCGCCTGCACCAGATACACCGGGAACCAGGTAATAAAGAAGTAGGTCAGGGCATTAACGCAGTACTGACCGAGATAGATCCCCCACATCATGCGGGTGGAGAGCAGTTGCTTAATTTGGAACCATTTCTCATCCCAGCTCACTTTACGCTCGGCTTTCTTCGCATCCATGTTGATCAGCGCACCGCCCTGCTCCATGTACTCCAGCTCGGCTTTGTTCACGCCAGGGTGATCGTTCGGGTCATGAATTACTTTCAGCCAGATAAAGCTGAGAATGATGCCCAGCCCGCCCATGAACCAGAACACGTGCGCCCAGCCCACCTCGGCCACCAGCCAGCCCATGATCGGTGCGAAAATCACCGTGGCGAAGTACTGGGCGGAGTTAAAGATGGCGACGGCGGTACCGCGCTCCTGCGCCGGGAACCAGGCAGCAACAATACGGCTGTTACCCGGGAAAGACGGCGCTTCCGCCAGTCCCACCATGAAGCGCAGCAGGAACAGCGACACCACAATGCCGAAGCCGCTAAAGATGTCGACAAAGCCCTGCAGCAGGGTAAACAGCGACCACAGGAAGATGCTCCAGAAATAGACGCGTTTGGAGCCGAAGCGGTCCAGCAGCCAGCCGCCAGGAATCTGACCGATAACGTACGCCCACGAGAAGGCGGAGAAGATGTAGCCGAGGCCGACGGAATCGAGACCGATCTCCTTCGACATCGCCGAACCGGCAATCGAAATGGTGGCCCGGTCACCGTAGTTGAACGAGGTGACGATAAATAACATCACCACAATCCAGTAACGGGCGTTGGTGCGCTTCTGCACCGCTGCCGCTGTCTGGCTGTAACTATTCATGATGCACTCCTGAAATATAGCGAACGCTACATTCACTCTGACTGCATACACATCGCGTTGGGTATCAGAATGATGTTGGGTTAAACACGGCGATTGTTGTTATGGCAAAACGATGATGCGTCGTGACGAATAACCAAACGTTGAAGAACGGCAATCAGTATAGGAACAGCATCGCCGCGAAACACTGGAGGAACGCCCGAGGATAATCCCCAATCCGGCACGATTTTCTGGCATTTGCCCATAACGCTGCGGCGTGGCTCACGGAACCCGCCATTCAGCCGCCAGATTGCTGCAAAAGCGAACAGCAAGCGTACGCTTTGTGAGGCTCTTCACTTGCGTTTGGTAAAACGAACCAAACTGCGCGCCGATCGCGGCACAAAGCCAGTCAGTTGCACAATGCGCGGGTGAATACCCCTGCTTATACTGAGGCTGGCAAATAACGATGATGTGACGGACGTGATTTCAACCGCACCGCTATGACCGGTGCGACGAACCGGAAGGTGAGCAATGAACCGACCTCTGACAGACAAACCGCGCTACATTAAAGTGCACGACGCCGATAACGTGGCGATAGTGGTCAACGATCAGGGATTGCCCGCAGGCAGCCGCTTTGATGACGGTCTGCAGCTGACTGAGCATGTGCCGCAGGGGCACAAAGTGGCGCTGAGCGATATCGCCCTGCATGGCGACATCGTGCGTTACGGTGAAGTGATTGGCACAGCGCTGCGCCCGATTGCGCGCGGCAGCTGGATTGAGGAGTCGCTGGTGGCACTGCCCGCCGCCCCGCCGCTGGCCAGCCTGCCGCTGGCAACTAACGTGCCGCCGCCCCTGCCACCGCTGGAAGGATACATCTTTGAAGGCTATCGCAACGCCGACGGCAGCGTCGGCACGCGCAATCTGCTCGGCATCACCACCAGCGTGCACTGCGTGGCGGGCGTGGTGGATTACGTGGTGCAGCTGATTGAGCGCGATCTGCTGCCGCGCTACAGCAACGTCGACGGCGTGGTGGCGCTCAACCATTTATATGGCTGCGGCGTGGCGATCAACGCACCGGCGGCGGTGGTGCCCATTCGCACCATTCACAACCTTGCACTGAATCCTAATTTTGGCGGCGAAGTGATGGTGGTGAGCCTCGGCTGCGAGAAATTACAGCCGGAGCGCCTGCTCACCGGTACACCGGACGTACAGGCCATTTCGCTGGATGAGCGCGATATCGTGCGCCTGCAGGATGAGCGTCACGTGGGTTTTGGCGCGATGGTCGATGAAATTCTGCAGGTGGCCGAGCGCCATCTGAAAAAACTCAACCAGCGTCAGCGCGAAACCTGCCCGGCGTCAGCGCTGGTGGTCGGCACCCAGTGCGGCGGCAGCGATGCGTTTTCCGGCGTGACGGCCAATCCGGCGGTTGGCTTTGCCTCGGATCTGCTGGTGCGCTGTGGTGCGACGGTGATGTTCTCGGAAGTGACCGAGGTGCGCGATGCGATCCATCTGCTGACACCGCGCGTGGTAAACGAAGCGGTGGGCAAACGGCTGCTGGAGGAGATGGCGTGGTACGACGATTATCTGAGCCAGGGGCAAACCGACCGCAGCGCGAATCCGTCGCCGGGCAATAAAAAAGGTGGCCTGGCCAATGTGGTAGAAAAAGCGCTGGGCTCAATTGCTAAATCCGGCCGCAGCCCGATTGTCGAAGTGCTGTCACCCGGACAGCGCCCGACGCAGCGCGGGCTGATTTACGCCGCCACGCCGGCCAGCGATTTTGTCTGTGGCACCCAGCAGATGGCTTCCGGCATTACGCTGCAGGTGTTTACCACCGGGCGCGGCACGCCTTACGGCCTGGCGGCAATTCCGGTGATCAAGATGGCGACGCGCAGCGCGCTGGCGAACCGCTGGCATGATCTGATGGACATCAATGCCGGCACCATCGCTACGGGCGAAGAGAGTATTGAACAGGTCGGCTGGCGGCTGTTTGAGCTGATTCTGGATATCGCCAGCGGACGTAAACAGACGTGGTCAGATCGCTGGGGAATACGTAACCAGCTGGCAGTATTCAATCCGGCACCGGTGACGTGATGTGCGCAAACCTGGCGGAAGAGGAAGCTGTTCGGGTGAACCATTAAGTTTCATCCCTGCAGCCCCCGCGCACAGGCTGTTCCCTCTCCCGCCAGCGGGAGAGGGTTAGGGTGAGGGCGTGAACCAGGCCAAACTACAACAACTTACCCCAGCTCTCCACCCACGGCGTGGTCACTGACTCGGGCTCCGGATTTTCCGTCGCATCCACCAGCAGCACCTCGCCAATACGCTGCGCCTGCTGCTCCTGCAGCGTGGCATCAAAAGTCTTTCCAGCCCCGCAGAAATGGTCGTAACTGCTGTCGCCTAAAGCGATCACGCCATAGCGCAGCTCAGGCTGATAGCCCAGTTCATCGCGCACCTGCACATACAGCCGCGCGATATTGTCCGGAAAATCGCCCTGCCCGGTGGTCGAGGTAACAATTAACGCGACCTCTTTGCTGTAAGCCTGCCAGTCGGCCAGTGAGGGATCTTCAAACACCTTCACCTCATGCCCCTGCGCTTCCAGCACCGGCTGCGCCTCTTCGGCAACCAGCAGCGCGTTGCCGTACACCGTACCTGTAAAAATGCCAATCTTTGCCATTTTGCCGCTCCTTTATTCTGTCGGCTTATCCTGGACTGCCTCAGCGGCAAACTCAACCCTCGGCACCTCGGGCAGTTGCTGCTGCCAGCCAAACGATTGCAGCATCTGCTGCCAGACGCGATCCAGCCCGGCGCGAATCACCAGCGGTTCGCCGGTCACCGGATGCGTTAGCGTCAGCGCACTGGCGTGCAGCATCAGGCGATCCATGCCAAAGTGGGCTGCGGCACCGCGGTTCTGCCGCAGATCGCCGTGCGAGCTGTCACCAATAATCGGATGACGCAGGTGTGCCATATGGCGCCGCAGCTGATGCTTGCGCCCGGTGTGCGGCGACAGCTCAACCAGCGTATAACGTGCGCTGAGGTACTTGCCGATGGCCACCGGCAGTTCTGCCTGCGCCAGCGCGCGATAATCGGTGACCGCCGGCTGTGGCGCGCGCGGTTCCGTGACAAACTTGTCCGCAATTTTATCCAGCTCTTCCACCAGCGGATAATCCAGCGTTGCGCTACCGTCCAGCCAGCCGCGCACCACTGCGTGATAGGTTTTCTGAATCTGATGCTGCTCAAACTGCTGCGCCAGCAGCCGCCCGATTTCGCTGGAGAGCCCCATTAGCAGCACGCCAGACGTGGGACGATCGAGGCGATGCGCGGTAAATACGTGCTGACCAATCTGATCGCGCACCGTCTGCATCACCACCACTTTCTCTTTGCGATCGAGCCAGCTGCGGTGCACCAGCCAGCCCGCCGGTTTATTTACCGCAACCAGCCATGCATCCTGATAAATGATCTCCAGCATCAGGCGTCCGGCGGCGCAAACAGCGCATCAAGCTGGCTGAGCGTCAGCAGCAGCGCTGCATGGCCCGGCGTGGTGGGCGGCAGGGCCATCTCATAATAAGGCGTAACGGCGAAGTTTTGCGGCAGCGCGGCGCCGGCGTCAAGCAGCGCCTGCATGCGCGGCAGCAGGACCCACTGCAGCCATTCGAGCGGCTGCAGGGTATCAAGACAGAAAGGTTGCGTGCTATTAAAGGCTTCCGCCGTCGGGGCGTGCGTCTGCCAGTGGCCGTGTTCGCGCATCACCGCTTCGACCTGCTGCAGCCGCTGAATAATCAGGTGCGTCGACATACGCTACCTCCGCGTCAAAAAGGGGCGGCAAGCATATCATTAGTGGGTGCGCGCGCAAAAACGGCATAAAAAAAGGGAGCACTGTGATTACAGTGCTCCCGGTTCGTTTGCAGCATTCCCGCCACCGCTGTGCTCCCTGCTCATCCTTGACAACTGTTCCTGCGCTTTCCGTCGCCCGTCATCGTGACATTGGTCCTTAGCATCCTGGCCCGCCACATCCCGCGTGGCTCTCATTCTCCATCCTGGAGGTGTCCTTTACTCACTCCGGAGTGTCCTGCTTCATCCTGAAGCCTTCCCTGTGACGTAAACTCCGTTACGTTCCTGCCGCCTGGCTGACATTCTCCTGAACGTCTCTCAATCCGTGGCTTCCTGCCAGTGGTGACTATTCTGGCAGAAACCATCGCAATAACAAGTCAGTAAGCGCCGTTAAACGATTAAGCCATGTCTGTATTTTCGGATTGATGCCATAACTGCATGATTCACAATATTTTTACATTGCGGACTTCCGGAAGTCTGCGCAATGTTCTGGCGATCTCGCACAACAGTTGTGAGAGATCTCTTACAGGGACTGCGAGAAAAGTCTGCAACTCAGGAACTAACCGGTTGTAAAGCATTAAGAAATGTCTGAATATCCACCGCCAGTTTCTGCCGCTTCTTCGTACCCGGCTGCTCCAGGATCACTTCGCCGGTCAGATTACACACCGCGATAACATCCTGCTCCGAATCTGTGGTGGCGATAAACAGCGTCGGGCTCTGTTTCAGACGGCGCTTCATCACCAGATGACCAATCAGGTTCTCCTGCAGGCGGGTAAAATCGTCCTCGCTCCACACCTGCAGCAGCGTCAGCGGCTGCTGTGTAAACTGCGCGTGCATGTCGCCGGCAAATTGCGTGGTATAGAACATGGTGAGGTCCGGCTGCAGCTGAATATCCAGTGCGCGCTCAACGGCTGCCAGCGAGGCTGGCAGGGTAAAGTCCTGCGGCTGCCACAGGACGCGCTCATCCAGTTCACTGATGATGCAGGGCGACGGCACGCCGTACAGCTCTGCGCTGGCGGGAAAATGGCCGTGCTGCTGCTGCCAGTGCGCTACATAACGGGCGGTAAAATCGCGCAGGGCCTCTGCGGTTTGCTGCATCATTCATCTTCTCGCTGGTGATCGGTTACACTGACTCCCTTTGATGGATTTTAGTGGTAACCGTTATGTCTTCTGAAAACCGGGATACGGCGCTGAGCGGCCTGACTTTGGGTAAGCCCACCGCGTATATTGATCGCTACGATAACACGCTGCTGCAGGCGGTGCCGCGCAGCCTGAATCGCGAGCCGCTCGGGCTTTATCCCGATAACCTGCCGTTCCACGGCGCAGATATCTGGACGCTGTATGAACTCTCCTGGCTTAACAGCAAAGGCGTGCCGCAGGTCGCGGTCGGCGAAGTGGTGCTAAGCGCCGACAGCGTGAATCTGATCGAGTCCAAAAGCTTCAAACTCTATCTTAACAGCTTTAACCAGACGATTTTCGCCGACTGGGGCGCCGTACGGCAAACGCTGGAGCGCGATCTCAGCGCCTGCGCTAACGGCCAGGTCAGCGTGGCGCTGTTTCGTCTGAGCGAAGTGGAAGGTCAGCCGATCGGGCACTTCGCTGGCGATGTCATCGACGAGCAGGATATCACCATCAGCGATTACGGTTTTAACGCTGATTACCTCGCCAGCGCAACGGGCAGCGAAGTGGTTGAAGAGACGCTGGTCAGCCATCTGCTGAAATCGAACTGTCTGATCACCAATCAGCCGGACTGGGGCTCGGTGATGATTCGCTATCAGGGCCCGCGTATCGATCGCGAAGCGCTGCTACGCTATCTGATTTCGTTCCGCCAGCACAATGAGTTTCATGAGCAGTGCGTCGAGCGTATTTTTAACGATATTCAGCGCTTTTGTCAGCCAGCAGCATTAACCGTCTACGCGCGCTACACGCGGCGCGGCGGGCTGGATATCAATCCTTGGCGCAGCAATGTCCCCTTCACGCCGGGCTACTCCCGCCTGGTGCGCCAGTAGCAGATTGCGAGATGTCTCGCAGGCCGCCGCACGGATGCGCGGTTCCACTTGAGCATTCGCGGCCGACAACGGTACTCTGGTACAGGCGCGAGGGCGACAGCGTGCTTACCGAAGGATTTTCGTCACTGCGCTCAACGGGTTAAGCGCAGCGTCATCAGTCACGCATTTGCGTGTAAAGGAGTTCTCTTGATTACACATATCAGCCCGCTTGGCTCAATGGATCTGCTCTCCCAGCTGGAAGTCGACATGCTGAAGCGCACTGCCAGCAGCGATCTCTACCAGCTGTTTCGTAACTGCTCGCTGGCGGTACTCAACTCCGGCAGCCAGACCGACAGTAGCCACGAACTGCTTTCCCGCTTTGAAAACTTTGACATCAACGTGCTGCGCCGCGAGCGCGGCGTGAAACTGGAGCTGATCAACCCGCCGGAAGAGGCGTTTGTTGACGGCCGGATTATCCGTTCGCTGCAGGCGAACCTGTTTGCCGTACTGCGCGATATTCTGTTTGTTAACGGTCAGCTCTCGGCGGCGGATCGTTTACAAAATCAGGACGTCACCGACTCCGCGCACATCACCAATCAGGTGTTCTCCATTCTGCGCAACGCGCGCGCGCTGCACGTGGGCGAATATCCCAACACCGTGGTGTGCTGGGGCGGTCACTCCATCAACGCGGTCGAATATCAATATTGCCGCAATGTCGGAACCCAGATGGGCCTGCGCGAACTGAACATCTGTACCGGCTGTGGTCCGGGCGTGATGGAAGCGCCGATGAAAGGGGCGGCGGTAGGCCATGCACAGCAGCGCTATCACGACAGCCGGTTTATCGGCCTGACCGAACCGTCGATCATCGCTGCGGAGCCACCTAACCCGCTGGTGAATGAACTGATCATCATGCCGGATATTGAAAAGCGTCTGGAAGCCTTTGTGCGCATCGCGCACGGCATCGTGATCTTCCCGGGCGGCGTGGGTACAGCAGAAGAGCTGTTGTATCTGCTGGGCATTCTGATGAATCCGCAGAACAGCGATCAGGTCCTGCCGCTGATCCTCACCGGGCCGAAAGAGAGCGCCGATTACTTCCGCGTGCTGGATGATTTCATCGTTAATACGCTGGGTGAAGCTGCGCGCCGGCATTACAAAATCATCATTGATGATGCTGCGGAAGTGGCGCGTCTGATGAAGAAAGCCATGCCGCAGGTGAAAGAGTACCGCCGCGAAACCGGCGATGCCTACAGCTTCAACTGGTCGATTCGCATTGCGCCGGATCTGCAGGTGCCGTTCCTGCCAACCCACGAAAATATGGCCAACCTCAAGCTGTTCCCGAATCAGCCAGCGGAAAAACTGGCGGCGGATCTGCGGCGTGCCTTCTCGGGCATCGTGGCCGGTAACGTCAAAGAGATGGGGATCCGCGAAATCCGGGAAAAAGGTCCGTATCAGCTGCAAGGCGATGCCGATCTGATGCACCGCATGGACGAACTGCTGCAGGGCTTCGTCGCGCAGCAGCGCATGAAACTGCCCGGCAGCGCTTACATCCCCTGCTACGAAATCATCAAATAACCCATCAGGAAGGCAGCCTGCGGGCTGCCGGTATCACTATGTCGCTTCATCTGCTTATTATCGACGCGCTCAATCTGATCCGCCGCCTGCACGCCGTGCAGGGTTCGCCCTGTCGCGAGGCCTGCGTGGCGGCGCTGCATCAGCTGCTGGGTCACACGCGGCCAACGCACGTGGTGGCGGTGTTTGACAGCCATGACCGACAGCCTGGCTGGCGTCATCAGTTATTGCCGGACTACAAAGCGGGTCGCCCGCCGATGCCGGACGATTTACAGCAGGAGATGGCCTCGCTGCAGGCGGCCTTTGAGGCCAGCGGTGTCAGTTGCTGGGTTGCCGAACAGGATGAAGCGGACGATCTGGCCGCGACGCTGGCAGTGAAGATGGCCGACGCCGGTCATCAGGCCACCATCGTTTCCACCGATAAAGGTTACTGCCAGCTGCTGGCGCCGAGCATCCGCATCCGCGATTATTTTCAGAAGCGCTGGCTGGACGTGCCGTTTATCGAACAGGAGTTCGGCGTCGCGCCGGCCCAGCTGGCGGATTACTGGGGCTTATGCGGTATCAGCAGCAGCAAAATTCCAGGCGTGCCCGGCATCGGGCCGAAAAGCGCGCGGGAACTGCTGCTGCAGTTTGGTTCGCTCGAGGCGCTGTATCAGCAGCTGGATCAGGTACCTGAGAAGTGGCAGAAGAAGTTACGCGATCACCGCGCGACCGCGGAGGTGTGCCGACAGGTGTCAACGCTGAAGCGGGATTTGGTGTTGCAGGGGAATTTAAATACCCTGCGGTATCAGGGTCCGTTGCGTCACTGAGGTCGCCATGAATGGCGACCCTACAGCAGCACGGCAAGCCTGAGCTGCTCCGGGAAGTTTCAACCCTACTCATTGCGCGATGAATCGCGCCGCTACGGGCTAGTGCAGCTAATTTCTGCGAAATAATTTGTGCCACCGCAGGACGGCAAGCCCGAGCTGGTCAGGCAGGTTTCAGCCCCATTCCACACCGGTTGCGGTTTTGGTAGCGGCGCAATTTATTGCGCGATGAATCGCGCCGCTACAAATGTTATGCGGCCTGCAGTTACCTGCATTAATACGAAGCAGCCAATCTGCGAAATAATTTGTGCTAGCGCAAGGCGGCAAGCCTGGGAGTCCCCGGGAGCATACATCAGTATGTGACCGGGGCGAGCAGGCGCAGCCAACGCAGCGATTGAAGCAGAACTAGCGTTCGTCGCGCCGTCCGCCGACTGCCGCCCAGATCCGGCGCACATGCACGGTCACTTCTTCGCGGTCGTGATACAGCTGGCGCGCCTGGATCTGCGCGTTTACGCCCTTCTCCTTCAGCGCCGCGTCCATCATCGCCAGGTTCTGCGTGACTTCTTCATAGCGCTTTTTCATTGGCAGCTTGAGGTTGAAGATCGCCTCACGGCACCAGCCGTTAACCAGCCATTCGGTCATCAGGCTGGCGACGCGCACCGGTTTTTCCACCATGTCGCACACCAGCCAGCTGATGTTGCTGCGCGGCGGGCGGAATTTGAACCCGTCTTCGCGGCAGTGCGTAACCTGTCCGGTATCCATCAGGCTCGGCGCCATCGGGCCGTTATCCACCGCGTAGACCCACATGCTGCGCTTCACCAGCTGATAGGTCCAGCCGCCGGGGCAGGCACCAAGATCGACCGCATACATGCCGCTGCCCAGCCGTTCGTCCCACTCATCGGCCGGCACGAACACATGGAATGCTTCTTCCAGCTTCAGCGTAGAGCGGCTTGGCGCATCGGCCGGGAACTTCAGGCGCGGAATGCCCATGTAAAACGGCGAGTTGTTGTGCGGCAGCGAATAACCAACGTAGCAGGTGCCCGGCGCGATAAAGAACACATGCACCACCGGACGTTTATTGCTCTCATAATTCAGCAGGATTTTGCTGTCGCGCAGGCTGGCGCGCAGCGGTACCGTCAGCTTGCGGCAAAATTTGGTCAGCTCTTTGGCTTCATTGGTGTCGGGCACTTCAACGCGCAGCTCGCCGCCTTTCTCCACCACGCCGCTCAGCATGCCAACGATCGGGGTAATACGATCTTCCGGCGGGAGATCGCGCAGCAGCTCGCCCACCACCAGCATTTGCCGGGCAAAAATCAGCTCTGCGAACGGCAGCGTGGCGATCAGTTTTTCCGCCTCTTCTGGCTGATAGCACTCAAACAGCACGTAACCGGCGTCATCTTTAACACGCGGAAAACCGTAGATTTCACGTTCCGCTGCTTTGGCACTGATTTCTGCCGCACACTCTTTCTCAAATCCCGGACGGCAATAGAGTAAAACTTTATTCATGGCGATCTGCCTTTCGTTTCAGACGCAGCGCGCCAATCAACATCAAAAACCAGCCAATCAGGAAGCACAGGCCTCCAACCGGCGTAACAAACACCCAAAACTTCAGGTGCGACAGCGCCAGACAATACAGGCTGCCGCTGAACAGGACGATACCCAGCGCCATCGCGGCGCTGCTCCAGTAAAACCAGATATTGGCGCGACGCAGCATCGCTGCGCCAATACCGATAATCGCCAGCGTATGATACGCCTGATATTCAAGGCCGGTATGGATCCACGCCATCTCGGCCGCGCCGAGCGCTTTGCTCAGCACGTGCGCCCCAAAAGCACCAAACGCCACCAGCAGAAAGCCGCTAATGGCGGCAAATATAAACATGGCACGACTGGACATTCATTTATCCTCAAGGTGAAACCGCACATCACTGTGCGGCAGGCAACGCGTTAGTGATCGTAGCGGAAGCGGAATTTTTCTTGTTCAGTTGCGGCTTTTTCCAGAATCCACTGCCGAAAGGCGGCTATTTTACCCAGTTCTGCCTGGCTGTCATGACAAACCAGATAAAAAGCATTTTTACTCACTAAGACATCGTTGAAAGGACAGACCAGACGTCCGGCCTCAATTTCACTCTGCGCCATCACATTATTGGCCAGCGCCACGCCCTGGCCGTGGATCGCCGCCTGCAGCACCATGGCGCTGTGGCTGAAGATCGGCCCCTGCTGAACATTGATGTGCTGCAAGCCCAGCTGACGGATATAGGATTGCCAGTCACGGCGCGAGGCGTCATGCAGCAGCGTGAAATGCGCCAGATCGGCCGGTGATTTGAGCGGATTGTCGCCGGTCAGCAGCAGCGGCGAGCACACCGGCAGCAGATATTCGGCATACAATTTCTCTACCCGCAAACCGGGCCAGTTGCCGCGGCCGTAAAAAATCGCCACGTCGACATCGTCGGCCAGCTTCTCCTCATCACGGTCCACCGCCTGGATACGCACATCAATGCCCGGATAAGCCAGATTAAAGCTGGAGAGGCGCGGAACCAGCCACTGAATGGCGAAACTCGGCAACAGGCTGACGGTGAGTGCCCCTTTGGCACTGCGCGCCTGCAATTTGCGCGTGGCATCGTTCAGTGCCGAAAAAATTTCTTTGATATCGAGATAGTAGCTTTGACCCTCTTCGGTCAGTAACAGCGAACGATTGCGCCGGCGAAACAGCTTGAGACCGAGAAAATCTTCCAGCGATTTAATCTGATGGCTGACAGCCGCCTGGGTCACAAACAGCTCCTCAGCGGCTTTGGTGAAGCTCAAATGACGGGCCGCAGCGTCGAAGACGCGAAGAGCATTAAGCGGCGGAAGGCGTTTTGACATGGTTTTCCGTACCCGGATTGGCAGCGTAACACTGCAACTTATACAAAGTCGTTACGTATTAGATTTTTTAATCCGAGACATTATAATTTGTCCGTTGAGGAAGCTCCAGCAAATACCTATAGTTGCCGCACTTCCTGAGCCGGAACGAAAAGATTTCTGGAAACGTGCGAGAGATCGCAGACTTTTAGAGAGCTTTTGGCTTGTGGTCGTGATGTTGTGTTTGCATTTTGATCTGACGATTGCAGATCAAACTTTTAATTCCTGTAGATTTACCCTGTCTGTCCATAGTGATTTTAAATAGCACCGCAAATTGCGGTGCTTTTTTTTACCTGCTAACCGGGCTTACTGGCCCATTTCCACCATCTCTTTCACATCTGAGCGGTTAATCTGCTGCTCGTTGCCATTGGCATCTTTATAGCTGATCATACCGGTTTCATCGTCAACTTTTGGTTTGCCATCCGCAACAATGGTGCGACCATCATTGGTATGCATGACGTAGTTGCTGGAACAGGCGGCCAGGGTAAAGGCCATGGTGCACACGGCCAGCACTGCGGCGAGTTTATTCATCTTCTATCTCCTTGCAGATTGATTGCATTAAACCACCCGCGTGCGCTGACCAGTGGCAGCAAACAGAGCGATCGA
Organism: gamma proteobacterium symbiont of Axiagastus rosmarus; assembly: GCF_059730925.1. Taxonomy (NCBI): domain Bacteria; kingdom Pseudomonadati; phylum Pseudomonadota; class Gammaproteobacteria; species gamma proteobacterium symbiont of Axiagastus rosmarus. The sequence continues at coordinate 976,214 of NZ_AP035925.1, read as the reverse complement.
CTGGAACAGACCGATTCGTTATGCGGGTTTCGGTTCAAACCTTGCAATAATTAGCATAACGCGCTTTTCCAGCTTTGCCAGGCCACGGCGTGGCTTTCAGCCTGGTCCTAACATCCAAGTAAGTGAGCTGAGTATGACCCATTTCTCTCCTGGCGAGTTTCGTCAGCAGTTTCCCGCGCTGAGCGATGCGGGTGTCTATCTCGACAGCGCTGCCACCGCGCTGAAGCCGCAGGCGGTGATTGACGCGACCGCGCAGTTTTATTCGCTGAGCGGCGGCACCGTCCACCGCAGCCAGTTCGCCGCTGCCCGCGCGCTGACGGCACAGTATGAACAGGCGCGCGCGCGCGTGGCGCACTGGCTGCAGGCGGCGGACGATCGGCAAATCGTCTGGACGCGTGGCACCACGGAAGCCATCAACCTGGTGGCGCACAGCTGGCTGGCACCGCGTCTGCAACCGGGCGACGAGATTGTGGTAAGCGAAGCCGAGCACCACGCCAATCTGGTGCCGTGGCTGATGGTGGCGCAGGCCAGCGGTGCGAAAGTGATAAAGTGGCCGCTTGGCGCTGACCGGCGGCCGGATATCGCCCTGCTGCCGCAGCTGCTCAACGCGCGCACCCGTCTGCTGGCGATAGGTCAGATGTCTAACGTGACCGGCGGCTGTCCGGATCTGGCGCAGGCGATTACGCTGGCGCACGGCGTCGGGGCGAAAGTGATGGTGGATGGCGCGCAGGGCGTGGTGCACTGCCCGCCGGATGTGCAGGCGCTGGATATCGACTTCTACGCCTTTTCCGCGCACAAGCTGTACGGCCCGATGGGCACTGGCGTGCTGTACGGCAAAGCGGAGCTGCTGGACGCGATGCCGCCGTGGCAGGGCGGCGGCAAAATGCTGACGCAGGTCGATTTCAGCGGCTTCACGCCGCAGCCGGTGCCGTGGCGCTTTGAAGCAGGCACGCCGAACGTGGCGGGCGTGGTCGGGCTGAGTGCGGCGCTGGACTGGCTGGGGCAGTACGATGCGGAAAAAGCCGAACGCTGGAGCCAGCAGCTGGCCAGCCTTGCCGAAGAACAACTCAGCGCTATTCCCGGCTTCCGCAGTTTCCGCTGCGGCAGCGCCAGCCTGCTGGCGTTTGATATCGCCGGCATTCACCACAGCGATATCGTGACGCTGCTGGCGGAACAGGGCATCGCGCTGCGCGCCGGCCAGCACTGTGCCCAGCCGCTGATGGCGGCGCTTGGCGTCAGCGGCACGCTGCGCGTCTCATTTGCCCCCTATAATAATCTGCAGGACGTGGACGCGCTGGTGCGCGCCATGCACCATGCCGTGGATTTACTGAGTGAGTAACGTAATGACATCAGCCCTGCTTGCCCCCCATCCGTTTGGTGATCTGATTACCGCAGCCAGCCTGACGGAGAAGTTTGCCCATTTTCATCAGTGGGAAGATCGCTACCGCCAGCTGATTCAGCTCAGCCGCCAGTTGCCGGTGCTGCCGGAAGCGCTGAAAACGGCGGAAATTGAGCTCTCCGGCTGCGAAAACCGCGTCTGGCTCAGCAGCCAGCAGCGGGCCGACGGCACGCTGCATTTTTACGGTGACAGTGAGGGACGCATTGTGCGCGGATTGCTGGCGGTGCTGCTGACAGCGGTGGAAGGAAAAACGCCCGCGGCCCTGTTAGCCACAGACCCGCTGGCGCTGTTTGATACCTTAGGGCTGCGCGCGCAGCTGAGCGCCTCGCGCAGCAGTGGTTTACAGGCGCTGGCTGAGGCGGTACAGCGCGCCGCCCGCGCGCATCAGGCAGACTGACGCGCCGCGCGCGCGAGAAATTTTTTCAGCGCGTGCGACACCGCAACAAAACCAAAGGTGGCGGTCACCATGGTGGCCGCACCAAAGCCGGCGGCACAGTCCATGCGCTTTGGCCCTTCCGCCGTGCTGCGCGAAGCGCATACGCTGCCGTCCGGCTGCGGATACACCAGCGCCTCGGTAGAGAACACGCAGTCGATCCCCAGTTTACCCTTGCTGTTTTTCACTACGCCAAAATCACTTTTCAGCCGCTCGCGCAGTTTGGCAGCCAGCGGATCCTGAATGGTTTTGGCTAAGTCACTGACCTGAATCTGCGTCGGATCGATCTGTCCGCCGGCGCCACCGGTAGTGATCAGCGGGATCTTATTGCGCCGGCACCAGGCAATCAGCGCAGCCTTAGGGCGCACGCTATCAATCGCGTCAATCACATAGTCGAACCCTGCAGCCATCAGCTCAGCGGTATTGTCCGGCGTGATAAAGTCATCGATGCAGATCACCTCACACTCCGGATTGATGGCGTGAATACGCTGCGCCATCACCTCAGTTTTGGCCTGACCGACATGCCCCTGCAACGCATGAATCTGACGGTTGGTATTGGTAATACACACATCGTCCATGTCGATCAGGGTAATTTTACCGATGCCGGTGCGCGCCAGCGCTTCGGCCGCCCAGGAACCGACGCCGCCGATGCCGATGACGCAGAAATGCGCGTCGGCAAAACGCTGCAGTGCTTCCTGCCCGTAGAGACGCGCCGTGCCGCCAAATCGCTGGCGCCAAGCGTCGCTGACAACTTTCATAGCTAACCTTTTAGTACGATGCGCGGACGCGCACCCGACAAACCCAGGGTGCGCAGCCTATCAATTTGCGCCGATAATCAATGAACCATTATTGCCGTTTTGCGGATTGCTGAACAGCGGCTGGCCGGTTCCCGGTGCGGCTTTCAGCACCCAGACGCGGCCATAATGGTTGTAGAAGCCCGCCAGATGCGCCGCATCCGGGCCGACGCCCTGGTAGATATCGAAGTGCTGGCCTTTGATCGCGCCGCCCACGTCCAGTGCGACCATCAGGCGCATCTCATATTTGCCGTTGAATTTGCCCTTCTCATTCAGCTGCGGCACTTCAGCCAGCAGCGCCGTACCGGCGGGAATCAGCGAACGATCGGACGCCACCGAGGCTTTGGCAATCAGCGGTACCGCACTGGCGCCGCGCACCGGCACATACTCTTCCGGCTTGAAGAACACGAACGACTGGTTGGTTTCCAGTACGTTGCGCACTTCCTGCGGCGAGTGCTCCTGCGCCCACTGCCGAATCGCCTGCATCGACATGTCTTCGCGCTTCACTTCACCGCGATCGATCAGCTCTTTGCCAATACTGTGGTAAGCCCAGCCGTTCTTGCCGCCGTAGCCGAAGAAACGCAGCGGACGGCCATCGCCGAAATCGACATAGCCGCTGCCCTGCACGTCCATCATAAAGTTGTCGATCAGCGAATTGCTCCAGGCAATCACATAACGCTCATCCAGTGCGCCACTATAGATAGAAGCGCGGCTTGGCAGCTTCTGTCCGCGCGGACGCGGCGGCATGCGGTAAATCGGATACTGGAATTCGCCCTGACGGGTATAACGCGCTTCCACCACCGGTGTGTAGTAACCGGTAAACTGTACGTTGCCGTAGCTGTCGGTGCCTTCCATCTGATAGGCGTTCAGGCCGAACTGGCGCAGCTGACGCGTATCGGCGCCGGAGAGCAGCCAGTTCTGAATCGCACTGTAAGTGCCGAGGTTGCGGCCATACAGACCGGACGACGCCGACTGGATCTGCTGCACCTGCAGGCCGAAATCACGGCCATTGACCGGACGCCCTTTGGCGTTCGGCTCATTCACCAGCCCGAGCGGTTGCTCCAGCTTGCCATCAATATATTGCTGACCGCGATCGGTCGGCTTAGAGCTACAACCGGCTAACAGCGCCAGAAATGCGCCAGTAAGTGCATACTTCGCCCAATGTCCTTTCATTACCTTCTCTTTTTAAGCTGGTTGTTTGCACGGCGACGATAGCAAAGGGGCAGACAGAATGAAATCTGCCGCAGGCTAGCGCGCTCACATCTGTATAATAAATCGCCCAATGGCCAAATAATTCAGCAACTGTTTGTCTATTTAGCGCTTTAACGCAAAAAAGGGGTTGCATCATCATACGCCCGGTGTATAGTGCGCATCCACGGACGCGGGGTGGAGCAGCCTGGTAGCTCGTCGGGCTCATAACCCGAAGGTCGTCGGTTCAAATCCGGCCCCCGCAACCAATTCTTCGTGATGAAGAGACAATGTGGCAAGTCGCTTAGCGCGACAGACGGACGCGGGGTGGAGCAGCCTGGTAGCTCGTCGGGCTCATAACCCGAAGGTCGTCGGTTCGAATCCGGCCCCCGCAACCAATTGTCTTAACGAAGAATACAATGTGCAAAGTCGCTCAGTGCGACAGACGGACGCGGGGTGGAGCAGCCTGGTAGCTCGTCGGGCTCATAACCCGAAGGTCGTCGGTTCGAATCCGGCCCCCGCAACCACTTCTTCTGACGAAGAACATCACAACACCCTGACGGGTGTTTTTTTGTTTCTGCGCCCGGTAAAAAGCGGCATCGCTGCCGCCCTGCCCTAACGCCGTGCCAGCACGCCGCCTTTGTCAAAATACGCCTTAATACCGTGCAGAATGGCTTCCGCCACCTGATGCTGATAGCGCGGCGTACGCAGCTTCCGCTCTTCTTCAACGTTACTGATAAACGCCGTTTCCACCAGAATCGACGGGATATCCGGCGCTTTCAGCACCGCAAAGCCGGCCTGATCCACCGTGCGTTTATGCAGGTGGTTAATGTGGCCCATGCGCGTCAGCACTTCTTTGCCAAACTTCAGGCTGTCGCTGATGGTCTGCCGCTGCACCATATCGAACATGGTGTGGTCGAGATAGCGATCGCCGCTCATGCTGACCCCGCCGATCAAATCCGCTTCGTTCTGCGTCTGGGCGAGAAAGCGCGCGGCGGCCGAGGTTGCGCCGCTGGTGGAGAGCGCGAAGACCGAAGAGCCGCGCGCCGCCCGGCTGGTAAAAGCATCGGCGTGAATCGAGACAAACAGATCGGCGCGCTGTTTGCGCGCTTTCGCGACCCGCACGCGCAGCGGTATAAACACATCTTCGTTGCGCGTCATGTAAGCCTTCATATTACGTTCTTTGTCGATCAGCGCTTTCAGATAGCGTCCAATCTTCAGCACGATATCTTTCTCGCGCGTTTTGTACTTGCCGTGCGCGCCGGGATCTTCCCCGCCGTGACCGGGATCGATCATGATAATAATCGGTCGATCGCGCCCGGCTTTACCCGGTAGCGGCGCCTGCGCCGGTTGATCGCGCTCCAGTTCACCCTGGTTGTAATCCTTCAGTAACGCCAGCAGCGGATCCTCTTCCTGTGACGACTGGCTGGGATAGAGATCGACCACCAGCCGGTGGCGAATACCCGCGACCGGATCGAGGGTGAAGGTTTTTGGTGCCACGCTGCGCTTCAGCTCCAGCACCACGCGCACCGTGGTGGGATCGAACTGACCGACGCGCGCGGTTTTAATGTAGGGATCGTCCATCCGCACCAGCTTATCAATGCCTTTCAGCGCGCTGTTGATATGCAGGTTCTGGATATCGATCACCAGCCGTTCGGGATTGCTCAGCGTGAACTGCTTATAGTGCAGCGCGACGTTGGATTCCAGCGTCACGCGCGAGTAAGTCGAGGATGGCCAGATGCGCACGGCCACAATGTGCTGACTGGCCGCAAAACCGCTGCGCGTCACGCTCAGCAACCACAGCGCACCTGCGCCCTGTAAAAGTCGTCTTCGGGTAAAAGCTTCGGACATGCCGCTCCAGCTACTGTGTTATGTCTAAAAAATCGTCAGTTGACGAGCAGAAGGCGAAAACTTTATTCAATGAGGAATGTCTTGTCTTGCCGGAAAAACCAGATAATGCAGTCTGTTAGCGTGGCTTGCATCAGGAAAATCGTAAAGTAACGTCAGGTCCGATGCTTGCAAAAAGTGGCGAAAGAGCATAAAAATACATAAATTTCGAATAACCATTCACAGAGGGTTTGCCGTGAAGGAACGCAGTACCGAACTGGTTCAGGGTTTTCGCCATACCGTTCCCTATATTAATGCCCACCGTGACAAGACGTTTGTCATCATGCTGGGTGGCGAGGCCATCGAGCATGAGAACTTCTCCAGCATCGTTAACGATATCGGCCTGTTGCATAGTCTCGGCATTCGCCTGGTGGTGGTTTATGGCGCACGGCCGCAGATCGATGCCAGCCTCGCGCAGCAGCAGCTGGAGCCGATTTATCACAAACACACCCGCGTGACCGATGCCCAATCGCTGGAGCTGGTGAAGCAGGCGGCCGGGCGTTTACAGCTCGATATTACGGCGCGTCTGTCGATGAGCCTGAATAATACGCCGCTGCAGGGCGCGCATATTAATGTGGTGAGCGGTAACTTCATCATCGCTCAGCCGCTGGGCGTGGATGACGGCGTCGATTACTGCCACAGCGGCCGCATCCGCCGCATTGACGAAGAGGCGATCCATCGTCAGCTGGATAACAATGCCATTGTGCTGCTGGGTCCGGTGGCGGTCTCGGTGACCGGCGAAAGCTTTAACCTGACCTCGGAAGAGGTGGCGACGCAGCTGGCGATCAAGCTAAAAGCCGAGAAGATGATCGGTTTCTGCTCCGAACAGGGCGTAACCGATCGCGAAGGCACCATCATTTCCGAGCTGTTCCCGAACGAGGCGCAGACGCGGATTGATGAAATGGAGAGCGACGGTGATTTTCTCTCCGGCACCGTGCGCTTCCTGCGTGGCGCGGTCAAAGCCTGCCGCAGCGGCGTGCGCCGCAGCCATCTGATCAGCTATCAGGAAGATGGCGCACTGCTGCAGGAGCTGTTCTCGCGTGACGGTATCGGTACGCAGATTGTCATGGAGTCGGCCGAGCAGATTCGCCGCGCCAACATCAACGACATCGGCGGGATTCTCGAACTGATTCGTCCGCTGGAGCAGCAGGGCATTCTGGTGCGCCGTTCACGCGAGCAGCTGGAGATGGAGATCGACAAATTCACCATTATTCAGCGCGACAATATGACCATCGCCTGCGCAGCGCTCTATCCGTTCCCGGACGAGCAAATCGGCGAGATGGCCTGCGTGGCGGTGCACCCCGACTATCGCAGCTCTTCGCGCGGCGAGCTGCTGCTGGAGCGCGTGGCGCTGCAGGCGCGGCAGATGGGGCTGAAGAAGCTGTTCGTGCTGACCACGCGCAGTATCCACTGGTTCCAGGAGCGCGGCTTCACGCCGGTGGATATTGAGTCGCTGCCTGAAAGCAAAAAGCAGATGTACAACTATCAGCGTCGTTCCAAAGTGCTGATGGCAGACTTACGCTAAGCGCCACTGCTCATCAAAGCGCCGCTGAGGGCTATTCCCCGCGGCGGCGCAATCATCTGCCCTCTTCTCCCCCTAAGCGATCCAGCAACCCGCTGCGCCGCTGCGTGCGCAACTGCACCGCGCGCCGGAACACCGCTTCATCACTGAAAAGCGTCAGCTGGCTGCGCGCCCGGGTAATAGCCGTGTATATCAGCTCGCGCGTCAGTACTGGCAGGAACTGAGCCGGCATCACCAGCGCGGTGTGGTCAAACTCTGAACCCTGTGATTTGTGCACCGTCATCGCCCATGCCGTGTCATGGGCCGGCAGGCGACTTGGCTGTACCGCTTTGATGCTGCCATCAGGCAGCGGGAAGAACACCTTGAGCAGCCCTTCCTCATCGAACAGCGTAATGCCGATGTCACCATTGAACAGGCCGAGCGCGCTGTCGTTACGCGTCACCATCACCGGACGCCCCTGATACCAGCGGCTGCCCCCTGCCGGACGCCGAATCAGCTGCAACTGCATCAGCTTGTGCTCAATACGCTGATTGAGCCCCTGCACGCCAAATGGCCCTTCGCGCAGCGCACACAGCAGCTGATAACGGCCAAACGCAGCAATCACCTCGGCCGGTGCGGCACGCTGATTAATCAGCTGGAGAAATGGCCGATAGCCTTCGGCAATCTGCGTCAGCATCGCCTGATACGCTTCGGCATCGTTGAGCGGCTGGCGCACGATATCACTGAAGCCCGCCTGAAAGGCCGCCTCGACCGCCTGCGCTTCGCCGGCGTTGACCGCCGCAGCCAGCTGACCGATGCCGGAGTGCGCCGCGAAACGGTAGCTTTTGCGCAGCAGGCAGATGGCATCACGCACCGCCGGGGCCACCGCATCATCGGTGCCGGCAACCTCGCAGCCGGTCAGCGTGGTGAGCTGCAGCGCACGCACCGGACTGTAGCCCGCCTCGGCACAGCGGCAGATATCCCCGAGCACCGCACCGGCTTCAACCGAGGCCAGCTGGTCGCGATCGCCGAGAAAAATCACCCGCGCGTGAGCGGGCAGCGCGGCGATCAGGTTTGCCATCATGCCAAGATCGACCATCGAGGCTTCATCGACCACCAGCACGTCGAGATGCAGCGGGTTACCGGCGTGGTAGCGCAGGCGCTGCGTCTCCGGCTGGGCTCCAAGTAAACGGTGCAGCGTGGTGGCTTCTGCCGGAAAACGCTGGCGCTCCGCATCGCTGACGTCGAGACTGCGCAGCGCCTTACCCAACGACTCGGTGAGCCGCGCCGCCGCCTTGCCGGTAGGGGCGGCCAGCTGAATGCGCAGGGTTCCCTCACTGAGGCGAATCAGCGCCGCCAGCAGCTTCGCCACCGTGGTGGTTTTGCCGGTGCCGGGCCCGCCGGAGATCACCGCAGTTTTTTGCGTCAGCGCCACCGCCGCCGCAATTTTCTGCCAGTCCTCAGGCTGGCTGCCGAAAAAGGTATCCAGCACGCTGCGCACCTGTTCGGGCGCAAACAGCTGCGGCGCCGCCTGTGGCTGGAAGAAGCGCGCCACTTCCCCTTCGTGATGCCAGAGCCGGTGCAGATAGAGCCGGTTATCACGCAGCACCACCGGTGCCGGGCGATCGCTGGCGCTGAGCGCCTGCCAGTCCGCCAGCAGTGTCGGCCAGTCCTGCGGCTCGCCGGCGGCCTGCCAGATGGCGTGCGCCAGCTCCGGATGACGACCGCTGAACAGCCCTTCGCGGGTAAGCTGCGACAACGGCAGGCAGACGTGACCGTCACCGGCTTCCGCGCTGAGACAGGCAGCCGCCAGCAGATGCGCGGGCCGATCGTCGTCGGCCAGCAGCCGGGCAAACTGAATATCCAGCGCCCGCAGCAGGCGCAGTTCTGCCGCCTGTGCCAATAGCGTACTCATGCTACTCATGCTGCTGCTCCCGGCCCGCGAAACAGGCTATCCAGTTGTGAAACGAAATCTGACGTCGGTCGGGTATGGAACACCCCGTTATCTGGCGAGCTGCCATCCATGCCGCGTAAAAACAGATAGAATACGCCGCCAAAATGCTGTTCATAATCGTAATCCGTCAGGCGGTGCTGCAAATAGCGATGCAGTGCCAGCGTATACAGCTGATACTGCAAATCGTAACGGTGGTCGATCATCGCCTGCGCCATCGCCTGCGGTGTGTATGCCTGATGGCTCTCGCCCAGCCAGTTAGATTTGTAATCCAGCAGATAGTATTTGCCCTGCCAGCGAAATACCAGGTCGATGAAGCCTTTCAGCATGCCCTGCACCTGACGGAAGTCGAGCGGCGGCGCCTGACGCGACAGCGGATCCTGCCGCATCAACGCGTCCAGCGCCGGTGCCGTCAGCAGTCCATCAATCGGCAGATAGAACTCCATCTCGATCAGGCGATTGCCCGGTGTGATGTCGCTCAGCCGGATCCCTTGAGTGTTGAGCGGCGTGTTCACCACGCGGGTAATCCACTCGCTCAGCATCGGCTGCCAGTGCAGCGGATAGCCGCTCTGCTGTAACTGCTGTTCCAGCTGCGGCGCTGACGGCGGCTGGGTGAAGTCGAGCGATTCAAACAGCGTATGCAGGAAAGTCCCGGGCGCTGCGCCACGCGGGAAATGGTGCGGCGTCAGCGCGGTTTCCAGCACTTCCGCCTCGCGATCTTCCCCGACCGCTTCCGCATCGAAGCCCGGCATTACATCCAGCAGACGGTGACTGCCGTGCTGCTGCAGCCCGGAGTAGCTGGTGACACGCCACGGATCGGCCAGCGCGCGCGTGACGCTGCGCGCATCCAGCGCATCGTCAACCTCGTCCAGCGCCTGCCAGCGTTCATGGCCCTGCGGCTGCGCCAGCACCACTTCGGTTCCGGTCACGCTGATGTCGTGCAGTAAACTCGCCAGCTGTTCTGCGGTGGCCGGCTCGCCGCGCTGCAGCAGGAAACCCAGCGCGCTTTTATGTAAATCGCTCTCGCCCTCTTTCTTGCGCGTGCCGCGAAACAGCGGTGCCACGCCGACGCTGCAGTGATACACCGAACGCGTCAGCGCCACGTACAGCAGGCGTAAATCCTCTGCCAGCCGCTCCTGCTCTGCCAGCGCCAGACTTTGCTCATCATTCTGCAAATCCAGCACCGCGTTGTAATGCTCGCGGTCGTGATAGAGCGCGATATCGGCCTCGCGGAAACCGGCGGCAAACGGCAGCCACACCAGCGGATACTGTAACCCCTTGGATTTATGGATGGTGACAATCTGCACCAGGTGGCGGTCGCTCTCCAGCCGCAGCTGCTGGCTGGCCGACTGGCTGTCCGGTCGGGCAATTTGCTGCGCCAGATAACGCACCAGCGCGTGCGGACTGTCGAGCTGGGCCGCCGCCTCCTGCAGCAGTTCGCCGAGGTGCAGCAGATCGGTCAGGCGACGCTCGCCATTCTCTGAGGCCAGCAGGTTTTCTGCCAGCTGGCGCTCCAGCATCAGCTGACGCAGCATCGGCAGTACGCCACGCTGGTGCCACAATTGCTGCCAGCGGGCAAAGGTATCCACCAGCGCATCCCAGCCGCGCGCATCCTGATCCAGCGCGTCCAGCTGCGCGGCATCAAAGGCAAACAGCGACGTGGCCAGCGCGGTGCGCAGCATCCGCTCCTGCTCGGGCGCGAGGATCGCCTGCAGCAGCCACAGCAGTTCTCGCGCCTCGGGCGTGGTATACACGCTGTCGCGGTTGGAGAGATACACCGAAGGGATGCCGAGCTGATTGAGCGCGGCGCGAATCAGATTGGCTTCGTTCCGGCTGCGCACCAGTACCGTGATGTCCGAGGCCTGCACCGGCCGCTGATCGGGGGTTTTGCCCAGCAGCGCGCGCTGTTGCTGACCCGCCTGCAGCCAGCGGCTGATATCAGCGGCGCACTGCTGCGCCATCAGCTGCTGGTATTCGCTGACGCTGCAGCCTGCGCCCGGCTGTAGCCAGAAGCGCAGCGCAGCCTGCTCCTCGCCGTCGATACTCAGCGACAAACGCTGATTGGGCGGCGCGGCATTGACCGGCAGAAACGGGATGTCCGCAAACAGAAACGGGGCGGGCTGGCGCATAAACAGCTGATTGACGCTCTCCACCATCGCCGGTGACGAGCGCCAGTTGGTATCCAGCGTGTAATGCGCCTGAACTTCACTGCGCGCGCGGATATAGGTAAAGATGTCCGCACCGCGGAAGGCGTAGATAGCCTGTTTCGGGTCGCCAATCAGCAGCAGCGCATGCTGCGGCTGCTGTAAATAGAGCGTGCGGAATATACGGTACTGCAGCGGGTCGGTATCCTGGAATTCGTCAATCAGCGCCACCGGAAAGCGCTGGCGAATCGCCTGCGCCAGCTGCTCGCCGCCGGGCTGTTGCAGCGCCTCGTCCAGCCGGCTCAGCAGATCGTCAAACCCCAGCAGCGCCTGCAGGCGTTTCTCTTTACGCACCGCGTGACGCACCTCCACCAGCGCGCGTGCAATCACCAAATCGCGCAGCGACAGCGGCTGCGCCAGGAATGTATCAATGGCGGCAAACAACGGGTGCTGCGGTGGCGCGCCCTTTTTGGTTTTTTCATTGAGCACCTGCTGACCGAAACGCGCCAGCTCGGTGGGAATCTGGTAATCCGCGGTCTCGCTCTGCGCCCAGGCGCTGACTTTGCTGACCCACAGCGGCAGGTTTTTACTGCTGTAGCTGCGCTTATCAACATCAGACTGCCCGACCAGCGTCAGCACCTCTTCGCCCAGCGCCCGCCACTGCGCTTTCATTTCGGCAATGCGTGCCAGGTTGCTGCTGTGGCGCGATGTCAGGGTTTCACTGTCGTGCGGCGCCAGGCGCAGGCTGGGCGACTCGCCCTGCAGCCACGGGCGCAGCGTCGACAATAGCTGTTCCGGCCCGCTCCATTCCGCAACGATGACGCGCGCAATATCCAGCGTCAGCGGATAGCAATGGCGCCGCCAGAAATCCGCCGTCGCCTGACGCAACAGCTGCTGTTCATCTTCAATCAGCTGCTGCTCGAACAGCATACCAGACTCAAACGCATTGAGATTGAGCATGCGCTGGCAGAAGCCGTGAATGGTGAATATCGCCGCCTCGTCCATCTGCCGTTCCGCCGCCAGCAGCAGCGAGGCCGCCTCAGCGGGCTGGGCAATGTCGGCCAGCAGCTGCATCAGCATCGGATTTGCGCTGACGCCGCGCAGACAGGCCAGCCGCAGCTCATGAATATTTTCCCGGATACGGCCGCGCAGTTCGGCGGTGGCGGCTTCGGTAAAGGTCACCACCAGAATCTCTTCCACCGACAGCGGGCGCGCATAGGCATTCGGTCCGCCAAGTCCCAATAGCAAACGCAGGTAGAGCAGACCAATGGTAAAGGTCTTACCGGTGCCGGCGGAGGCCTCAATCAGACGCTCACCCTGCAGCGGCAGCGTCAGGGGATTGAGCGATTCAGGGCGCTGACTCATGGCGCATCACTCTTCACGGAGAGCGACTGCTGCAGGCGGGCGACTTCATCCCAGGTGGTAAAGCCCGGCAGCGGCGCGTAATCCGCATCGTGGGTGCCATCGTGACTGCCGCCAATCTGCGAGATCATCGCCATGCCCTGCTGCGCCAGCACGGCCTGATGGAAAAAGTCAGCCAGGCTGGCCGGTGTCAGCTGCTGAATTTGCGCAATGGCTTTTTCGCGCGTATCAAACGCGAAGTTCTGGCGATTGAAATCACGGCTGTAACGGTTGGCTTCTTCATCCAGCGTTTGCGGGCGCTGTTTCAGATCGTTGATCAGTGCCTGCTGATACTGGGCGAAATCTTCCGCTTTCATGCTGCGCAGACGCTGTTCCGCCTGCGGATAGAACGCCTGGAAACGCTGCAGCAGATAAGCGGGCGCTTTACTGTTGCTTTGCAGCAGGAAGCCAATGCCCCACTGGCGACCAATCGGCATCTGATAAGCGAACACCGCATAGCCCAGCTGCTCCTCGGTGCGCAGCTGATTGTAGAACCACGGCTGCACAATCTGGCTCAGCATGGTGCTGTTAGCCATACTTTGATACTCGCTGTAGCCGAGCGGCACATACAGCGTCGCCAGCGCTGAGTCGGTGCTGCTGCCGGTTTTCTGCAGGTTGGCTTTGATCGGCTTATCCACCACCACATAATTGCTGTGCCAGTAACCGTGCCCCGTGCTGTGCAGCTGCTGTTTAAGCTCTTCGCCCAGCTGCCTGACGCGATCGGCCGACAGGTTGCCGACCACCATCATTTCCGGCGTGGCGTGCTGGATCAGCGCATCGCGGTAATCCATCACCTCCTGCAGCGTGATCTGTTTCACCAGCTGGCGTCGCGCCTCACGCTGGGTGTAGGGCAGCTGGGACAGCATTTGCATCGGCTGAATCGCCTGTTCAAACGCTTTGCCCTTTTCCGCTGCTTCCAGCCGATCCAGATACCAGGATTTCGCCTGCTCGAGCTGCTGCGCATCCGGCTGGAAGCTGGCGTAGCCTTCAACCAGCTTTTTCAGCAGCTCCGGCAGGCGCTGGGTGAAGCCGCTGGCATTGAACACCAGCCCGTCGTCCTCACCGGTAGAGAAGCTGATGCCGCCCACCGAAGCCTGCGAATTCAGCTCATCCAGCGCCAGGCTGGAGAGGTAGTCGTTGAGTCCAAACAACACCTGCTGGCGCGCATCGCTGATCGCGGATTTGTTTCGCAGTGCGAGCGTAATAGCGGCCTTCGGCTCGCTGGCGTAGAACTGGCTCGGCATCCAGTAGATGCGCATGCTGTCGCCATTGGTCAGCGCCACCGGATGATCGTAATGCTTACCGTCAGACGGGATGAGGGAGAAATCCGACGGAATGTAGGGATTCAGGGTCGGCAGCGACAGCGGAATCTGCTGCGCCTGCTGCTGCCAGGCGCTGAACTGCGCGGCGCTGATTTTATCCACCTGATAAGGCGCATTCACAAAGTAAGCCTGTTTGTTGTGCGGCTCAGCGGGACTGATGTACCAGATGCGGGCGTTCTGCGGCGTCATCTCAGCCAGACGGGCGCTGATCGCGGCCGCATCATAGCGGTCGGTCAGATAAGGCGCATCCAGCGTGTGCGTCACCGGCACGCGCAGCATGGTATCCACCAGCCACTCAATGTAATCCATATCGCGGGTAATCGACGGATAGCGGAAATCCAGCGCCAGCACGTGCGCGACTTCATCGAAATAGCGCTTGTCGATGCCTTGCTTGCGCAGCATATCAAGGTAGCTGAATACTGCAGCCACCACGCGATCGCGCTGCGCCAGACCTTTGTCGGTCAGCGAAACCGAGATGGCAAACACGCCGCTGTTGCGCTCGGTCATCGGATCCGCGCCGGCATTGACGCCATCCGCCAGTCCCTGCTGCTGCAACCAGTCGTTCAGGGTATTTTTACTGCGGTTGCCCAGCAGATAGCTGATTAAGGTGTCGGTTTTGCTGCGGAACTGGTCGCTGTCGTTGGCGATGCGAAACTCAATTTTCAGCTGCTTGCGCGGCTGCGCTGGCACGTAATGAATGATGATGCCTTTCTGCGCATCGGTGACCACCGGCACGGTAATATCCGGCACGCTGGCCTGATGATTGGCCACGCGGCCAAAGGTCTGTGCAGCGATCGTCGCCATCTCCGGCAGCGGTTTGTTACTGTAAATCACCGCTTTCATCAGATTCGCCGAATAGTGGCGGTGATAGAAGTCGAGCAGCGCCTGATGCAGGTTGCTGTCGGGTTTGTCACTCAGGGTATCAAGGTTACCGCCCGAATAGCGCGAGCCGGGGTGCGCCGGATTGAGGGTTTCCGCGCCAACCTGCGCCATACGCAGCCCATCGCGCGAGCGTGCCATCGTCAGCTCAGCGTTAACCGCATGCCGCTCGCGGTCCGCGTTGGTCGGGTCGAGCAAGGGTTGTGCAATCGCATCCGCCAGACGATCCACCGCCGGTTGCAGCGCATCGTTTTCGACTTCCAGGTAAAACGCGGTGCGGTACGAGGCTGTGCTGGCATTGTGGCTACCACCGTGCTTCTTGAGAAACTCCGCCAGGTTATCCGGCTGCGGATAATTTTTTGACCCCATCAGCACCATGTGTTCCAGATAGTGTGCCAGGCCCAGCTGACTGTCGGGATCGTCCAGAGAACCGATCGGTAACGTCAGCGCTGCCAGCGATTTCGGCGCGGCAGCATCTGACACCAGCAGCACCGTCATGCCGTTGCTCAGGGTAATGGCCTGATAACTGCGCGGATCGTG
Organism: gamma proteobacterium symbiont of Axiagastus rosmarus; assembly: GCF_059730925.1. Taxonomy (NCBI): domain Bacteria; kingdom Pseudomonadati; phylum Pseudomonadota; class Gammaproteobacteria; species gamma proteobacterium symbiont of Axiagastus rosmarus. Next base: position 960,775 of record NZ_AP035925.1, on the reverse strand, counting down.
ATCGCTCTTGCGGATGGTTTCATCAATCGGCTGCCAGCCGCGCCCGTCGTCGGCAAAGGCATTCAGCGCCAGCATGCTCAGCAGCAGCGCTCCTATCCAGCGTGCGTAAATCCGCATTTCAACCCCTTAACGTTACCCTTATCCGCCGGCGTTGCGTCGGTCGGGATACTCAAACACTTTCTTATAAGACGGTGGCTGCCAAGGTACAGGCCGCACTTCCGTTGCTATACATCATCCTGATGCGCGAGGCGCACCGGTAAATACCACTGACGCGCCGCAGCGATGATCTGCTGCTGCGTCGGCTCGTCCAGCGTGCGGCACAGGCGCTGCAGATAGGGATCGCTGCCCTCGCCTTCAACCTGGTAGCCGCCCTGCCACGCCTGCAACAGCTTGCTGATCGCCTTTTTCTGCGTGGCGTCATCTTCCTGAAGCTGGCCAGATTTGCTGTCAAAGCTGGCGTCCAGCCAGGCGCCGCCGGATTTATTCAGCAGCAGCAGCGGCTGCGCCAGACCCGCCTCACAGGCGGCCACATATTCAGCCAGCTGCGCCTGCGCCTGGGCGGGAGCCACCGCCGCGAAGCGCCAGCGGCTCTGTTTGCGACCGTACATGCGGCTGGTGCCGTTACCGCCCAGCGCGCAATACACCAGATGTTCCAGCCACAGCAGCAGGCCATCGTTGATGTTGAGCACGCCCGGACGCCAGCGTAGCAGCCCATCAGCTTGCACCTGAGTCAGCCAGCCGGTCAACTGCGTTGCGCCCAGCGTCAGGTTGACTTCCCAGCTCTCCGCCGGCAGCCGCTGCGCGCTCACTTCCGCCGCCACTTCCTGCATCTCTTCGGTCTGGCTTTGCCAGAAAAGTTCCCCGAAGGCGCCGTAAGGCAGATTACCGGCGGCGCGATGGTGCGCATACAGCTGGGCCGGATCGTCACCGTTGACCAGCGTATTGAGTAGTTCAGCGTTGATCTGATAGCGCTCCAGGCTGTCCGGTGCGAACGGTTCGCTGTCCGGCAGCTCGCTCTCCTCCATCCAGAAAGCCACGCCGAGGCGCTGCTGGAACCACGCCCGCACCGGATGACGCCAGAAGCGCAGCAGCTGCTCCAGCGACAGCGTGGTCAGCGGCTGAACCGGCAGCGGCTGGACAAACCCGGGCTGCGCCACGCCGCTGCCGGTCGCCGCCGGCAACCATTCTGCGGCGAAGCTCTGCACGTGGCTTCCCGGCTGGAAATTTTCCGCCGCAAACGGCATACGGCTGTGCAGGCGTTGCAAATGTGCCCGCACCCGCTGCTCACTGACGTCCGGCTCACAGGCTTCATCGCCCGGCAGACAGAAGCTTTGCGCCAGATAATCCACCAGTTCAGTCACCAGTACCGAGGGATAGCGCTCGGTGTTGTCCTGAATCGCCCGGCCAATGTAGCTGATGTACAGCTGCTGCTGCGCCGAGATCAGCGCTTCAAGGAACAGATAGCGGTCATCATCACGCCGGCTGCGATCGCCTTTCCGCGTCTGCTGCTGCATCAGGTCAAAACCGAGCGGCGCCAGGGTGCGCGGATAGACGCCGTCGTTCATGCCCAGCAGGCACACCACTTTAAACGGGATGGAGCGCATCGGCATCAGCGTACAGAAGTTGATCGGCCCGGCCAGGAAGCGCTGGCTGATGCGCTGCTGATCGAGGCGCGAACGCAGCTCATCGCGCAGCAGCGTGACCGGAATCGGCTGCTGATAGGCGGCCTGCATCCCCTGCTCAATGATCTCCTGCCACTGCGTTTCGACCAGCAGCAGCGCCGCCTCGCTGTCGGCATCGCCGCTGAAGAAGCTGTCGATCAGCTCGCGGCACAGCGGCAGCCAATCGGCCAGGGTGCGCGTCTGCGCAAGGCGCGTGCGCCAGCTGTCGAGCCGCGCCAGTAGCTCGGCCAGATGACCCGCCAGCTCGGCGATCAGGCCGCTGGATTCGTCATACGGCAGAATGCCCTGCCAGTCGCCGTTGCGGCTTTCCAGCGCGTAGCCCAGCAGCATACGCTGCAGGCCGAAGCGCCAGGTGTGCTGGCCGGTGACCGGCAGCGCCAGCGCTTCCACGCTGGCGTCATCCAGTCCCCAGCGGATGCCGGATTCCATCACCCAGCGGCGCAACAGGCGCAGGCCGCTCTCCTCGACGGAGAAACGCTGTGCCAGCGCCGGCACCTCCAGCAGCGCCAGCACCTCTTCTGAGGCAAAGCGACTGTCCGGCAGAGCCAGCAGGCTGAGCAGCGCGAGGATGGCCGGATGCGCCTGACTGGCGCGCCGGTCAGAAATGGCGAACGGCAGATAGCGCTCAGGCGGCGCACTGGCAAAAGCCGCCTGAATAAAAGGCGCGTAGCTGTCGATGTCTGCCACCATGACGATGATATCGCGCGGCTTCAGCTCCGGATCGGCTTCCATCAGCGCCAGCAGATGATCCTGCAGCACTTCCACTTCACGCTGGGCGCTGTGACACACCTGGAGCGTGATGGAACGATCGTGCGGATCGAGCCGACGCTTGTCCATGCTATCTGCCAGCTCGCCAGCGCTGAGCCCAATCACCGCGCGATCGTCAAGATTGAGCAGATCGGCCTGCAGGCAGTGCAGCAGATTGTCGGGTGACATCTCCACAAACGCATCGATGTCGTTGGCGGCTGACTCCATCTGGCTCAGCAGAAACAGGTTGTCGCGGCCCAGCTTGCCCCACGAGGCCAGCAGTGGATTGGTCAGCTGCTGCTCGCCCAGTTCGTTAAACAGCGCTGGCGCGGCATCCGGGTCGCGGAACAGCGGCTGCGTCTCCTGCGAATGCAGGCGCAGCCGCTGGCGGCTCTGCAGCTTCGCGAGGAAGGCGTAATCCTGAATGTCGCCCCAGTAGTGACGACAGGGATTGGTAAACAGCAGGTGAATATCAATGTGGCGGCCCAGCGCTTCCAGCGCCTGCAGATAAACCGGCGGCAGCGCAGAGATACCGCAGATGAAGACGCGCTGCGGCAGCCCCGGCGGCGGCGTTGACGCCTGCTCCAGCGCCTGGATAAACCGTGCATAGAGGTTGGCACGGTGCCACATCGGCTGACCGAGGCTGCGCGTGAATTCGACCAGATCGCGCCACAGCGCCGCCTGCCACTGCTGAGCGTCGCTCAGCCCGTCCACCTGTTCGCCGCGCTCCCAGCGGTTCAGCCAGTCGGAGCGGTAAACCAGATACTGGTCGAACAGATCCGCCACGCGCGCGCTGAGCTGGTAAAGTTTGCGCTGATCGTCGTCGTCATGCAGATAACTGCGCAGCGGCTGAAACGCCTCCTGCTCCAGCAGCACCGGCAGCCGGTGCATCAGCTTCCAGCTCATACTGGCTTTGGTGAAAGCACTCTCTTCCGGGATATCCGGCAGCACTTTAACGAACATGCTCCAGATAAAGCTGGCGGGCAGCGGAAAATCAATGTTGGCGGCAATGTTGAAGCGGTTAGCCAGCTCCATCTGCAGCCACTGCGCCATGCCCGGGCTCTGTACCAGCACCTGCTCAGCCGCGAGCGGATCGGCCAGCGGCTGGAGTTTTATCAGCTCTACCGCTAAGTCTTTCAATAAATCTAACCGATTGGAGTGGTAAACCCGGAACATAAAACTCCTTAAAGAAGGGAAAGCGCAGCCCGGTCACTCTACCCTTAATCGTCTGGCCTGCCTACCCGCCGGCATCACCTTCGCGGCAATTGAGCCGCGCCAGCGACGCCGTGCGCTGATGGGGTCCGGTGACGGTAACGCGATCCAGCACGCAGCCGCCAGGTAAACTCTGCGGCTGGTGCACAATGTGCCAGCCGGCGGTATCACGCCCGAGCAGCGCCTGCCCGGCTACCTGCCACGCCTGGCGCTGCTGCCACTGCTGGCTAAATCCCAGCGCCAGTGCGCGATGATACTGCAGCAGCGTGCTGATGGTCATCGCCAGCAGCAGCATCGCGACCAGCGTTTCCGCCAGGCTAAAACCCTGCTGTCGTCTCTGGCAGCTGACACTGCTCCGCCTTTGCCAGCGGGCAGTAGTCGATCCAGCCATGCGGCTGTGGCTGCAGCTGACCGTTGCGCAGCGACACCCACTGATAGAGCACGAGCGCGCGTCCGGTGCCGCGCGCCGATAATAAGCCATGATTCTCCTCCTGCCGCAGCAGACAGCTTTGCCACGCGTCGGCCTGAGCGGTCTGACACTGCCAGCCCGCGGCCTGCGGCCAGTTTTGCTGCCGGCCCCACGTTAAAGCGGCCTGCGCCTGCCAGAAATCCTGCTGATGCTGCTGCTCGTCGGCGACCAGCGCCATGCCCTGCGCCAGTTGCGTGCGCGCGGCGTGCAGCGTGAGCCCGCCCATCAGCAGTAACATCACCACCATGCCAAGCGTGCTGTTGCCCCGCTGCTTCACAGATTCAGCCCCTCAATCATCATCGTCAGCTCTGCCTGCTGGCGGCCCGCCGTGGCGGCCATCTGCAACAGCAGCCGCGTGCCCTGGCGCTCAACCCGGAAGGTGCTGAGGGTGAGGAATGCCGGATCGGTGATGCGCTCCCAGCCGTTGCTGTTGCACTCGTCCACTCCGCGCTGCATCTCCAGCTGTCCGTTGCGCAGACGATAGCCGTAATAATCGCTTTCACTGTGACCGACACCTTCCCAGCGTCCGTTACTGTTTTCGTCCCAGCGCAGCAGTACACAGCTGCCGCCGCTCACCAGCGTGAGCGCCGCACCGCTGCACTGACCGTGACAGTAACCGGCACGGCGCAGCGCTTTGGCCAGCGAGCCGGCAATCTGCTGCAGCTCCTGTTGCAGCTGGACCCGCTGCTGCAGGCGCAGGTTCTGTTCCAGCAGCAGCGGCAGAAAGCGGCCGACGCTGACCATCAGCACCGCGCCAATCGCCATGGCGATCAGCATCTCCAGCAGACTGAAGCCCCCCTGCGTTATTCGCATCCCTTCTCTCCCGGCTGGCAGACCCGGATGCGCGCCCGGGCGGAGAGGATGACGCGCCAGCGGCCAGCCGCGCTCTCCAGTTCGATACTGCCGGGCCGGGCCACATCGCGTCGGCCGTAAAAGCCCGGCTCGCCGATCAGCGCGGTGATGTGCACTTCGCGATAAGGCGGCCGGAACAGCCAGCGCGACGGCAGCTGACACCCTTCTGCGGGCTGCGGCCCGGTGCCGAGGCAGCCGTTTTCGCCCGGTTGCAGCCACAGGCTGAGGTCGCGGTTGTGCCAGCTGGCGTGCGCGCGCAGCCGCAGCAAAAAGCTCTGCAACTGCAGTACGCTCTCACGCAGTTGCTGATACTGTTGCCAGCGCTGCCAGCCCTGTAAGGCGGCGATGCTGAGGATGCCGGCAATCACCATAACCAGCAGCAGTTCCGGCAGCGTAAAGCCGGCGTTTTGGGTTCTGTTCATAACCGGCACTCTGCGCCTGCCGGACGAAAAGCAACAGCGGCAAACAGAGAAGATGGAAAGCGTGCCGCAGGAAAGTTATGCCCGGTGCAGACAACACCCTTTTTTTGCGCGTCGGATTCAGAAAATCCCCGCAGAAGCGGACGGAGGCCGGGCAAAAAAAAGCCCTGCGCGATGGCAGGGCCTGATGCTAAAGAGCGGCAGATTACACGGCGACCGGCGCTTTGATCGCCGGATGCGGATCGTAGCCTTCGATCTCAAAATCATCGAACTGGTAATCAAAAATCGACGCGGGCTTACGCTTAATCACCAGTTTCGGCAGCGGTCGCGGTTCACGCGTCAGCTGCAGCCGCGCCTGTTCGAGATGGTTGCTGTACAGGTGCGTATCGCCGCCGGTCCAGACGAAATCACCCACCTCAAGATCGCACTGCTGTGCCACCATATGCACCAGCAGCGCATAGCTGGCGATATTGAACGGCAGGCCGAGGAAGATATCGCACGAACGCTGGTACAGCTGGCACGACAGCTTGCCATTCGCCACGTAGAACTGGAAAAACGCGTGGCACGGCGCCAGCGCCATCTGATCCAGCTCACCGACATTCCATGCCGAAACGATAATGCGGCGCGAATCCGGATCGCGTTTCAGCTGCTCAATCACCTTGCTGATTTGATCGATCTCTTCGCCGGAAGCATTGCCCCAGCTGCGCCACTGCTTGCCGTAGACCGGTCCCAGATCGCCGTTTTCATCCGCCCATTCGTCCCAGATGGTGACCTTGTTCTCTTTCAGGTAGCCGATGTTGGTGTCGCCTTTTAGGAACCACAGCAGCTCATGAATGATTGAGCGCAGATGCACCTTCTTGGTGGTGACCAGCGGAAAACCGTCCTGCAAATTGAAACGCATCTGGTGGCCAAAGATGGAGAGCGTGCCGGTACCGGTACGGTCGGCCTTTTCTGCGCCTTCATTCAGCACATGTTGCATCAAATCCAGATACTGTTTCATTTTACCTCACGCGTTTGTTGCTGCGGGCGACGACGATACGCCCAGACCATCATAATCACTCCGGCCAGAATCATCGGGATCGACAGAATCTGGCCCATACTGATACCGCCTTCGAACAGGCCAAGCTGGGCATCCGGCTGGCGGAAAAACTCCACGATAATGCGGAATGCGCCGTAGCCAATCAGGAACAGGCCGGAGACGCTGCCCATCGGGCGCGGCTTGCGAATAAACAGGTTGAGGATGATAAACAGCACGATGCCTTCCAGACACAGCTCATACAGCTGTGACGGATGGCGCGGCAGCACGCCGTACGTGTTCAGCAGTTCCTGATACTGCGGGTTATTGGCCGCCAGCGCGAGGTCTTCGCTGCGCGAACCCGGGAACAGCATGGCGAATTTGAAGTCAGGTGCCACGCGGCCCCACAGTTCGCCGTTGATGAAGTTGCCGAGACGGCCAGCACCGAGGCCAAACGGGATCAGCGGCGCAATGAAATCAGAGACCTGGAAGAAGGTGCGTTTGGTACGGCGGGCGAAGATCAGCATCACCACGATCACCCCAATCAGGCCACCGTGGAATGACATGCCCCCGTCCCACACTTTGAACAGATAGAGTGGGTTGTCGAGGAACAGCGGCAGGTTATAGAACAGCACGTAGCCGATGCGGCCGCCGAGGAACACGCCGAGGAAGCCCGCGTACAGCAGGTTTTCAACTTCTTCTTTTTTCCAGCCGCTACCGGGTTTGTTGGCGCGGCGCACCGCCAGCCACATAGCAAACACAAAGCCTACCAGATACATCAGGCCGTACCAGTGCAGCGAAACCGGTCCGATGGAGAAGATCACCGGATCGAATTGGGGAAATGAAATGTAGCCGTTAGTCATCTTTCACCATGTTTTTTCTGCCCGCAAAAGGGCGTGGCTAAAGGGCCATACAATAAAAGGCTGCGCATCATAGCACAGCCGCTTTTCACAATTTCCGCAGAAATGTAAACAGTTAACGTCCGCCGCGAATCAGTCCGCCCAGGCCGCGCCGCTCCATGAAGGCCGACACCAGATGGCGCACTTCCGTTGCGGTGTGCGCCATCACGCCCTGCTGGCTCAGTTTCTGCGCCTCTTCATAATCGAGGTGGCGCAGCAGGTATTTGACGCGCGGAATGTTCTTGCCGTTCATGCTGAGATGGTGATAACCCAGACCCACCAGCAGCGCGACGCACATCGGATCGCCCGCCATTTCACCACACAGGCACAGCTCCAGTTTGGCCTGGCGGGCTTCACTGGCAATAGTTTGCAACGCCCGCAGCATCGCCGGATGCAGCGAATCGTAAAGGTTGGCGACGCGGGTATTGTTGCGATCGACCGCCAGCAGATACTGGGTGAGATCGTTGGTGCCGACGGAGATAAAGTCCACGCGTTGCGCCAGATGCGGGATCAGGAACAGCATCGACGGCACTTCAATCATCACGCCAATACGCGGTTTTGGAATGGCATAACCGAGCATCTCTTCCACTTCGCGACCGGCGCGATCGATCAGGCGCCGCGCCTCTTCGATCTCGTCAATATGACTGATCATCGGCAGCAGAATGCTCAGGTTGCCCGAGGCAACGTTGGCGCGCAGCATGGCGCGCACCTGCACCAGGAAGATCTCCGGCTGGTCGAGCGTCAGGCGAATGCCACGCCAGCCGAGACAGGGGTTCTCTTCACTGATCGGCATGTAAGGCAGCTGTTTGTCAGCGCCGACATCCAGCGTACGCAGCGTCACCGGTTTGTCGTAAAACAGTTGCAGCATGCCCTGATATTGCGCCACCTGCTCCTCTTCCGACGGGAAGCCGCTTTGCAGCATGAACGGAATTTCGGTGCGATACAGGCCGATGCCGTCAACCCAGTTGTCGAGTGCCTGTTCGTGTTCCGGGCTGAGACCGGCGTTGAGCATCACCTGCACGCGCTCGCCGCTTTTCAGCTCGCCGGGCTGCTCCACCACGTCTTCGGCCATTTTACTCAGCGCGTTCTCTTCGCTGATCAGCCGCTGATACTCCTGCACCAGCACCGGCTCCGGATCGATCAGCACTTCGCCGCGATAGCCGTCCACGATCAGCAGCCGCTTATTGAGCTGCGACGGCAGGATATCCGCGCCCATCACGGTCGGAATACCCATGGCGCGCGTGAGGATCGCCGCGTGCGAGTTGGCTGCGCCATCGCGCACCACTACGCCCGCCAGCCGCTCCTGCGGCAGCTCCGCCAGCGTGGTGGCGGTGAGTTCATCGGCCACCAGCACAAAGCGTTCCGGCCAGGCATTGGTGCCCACCAGCGTGTCGTCAAGGTGGAACAGCAGGCGCTGGCCGAGCACGCGCAAATCCCCGGCGCGCTCGCGCAAATAGTGATCCTGCAGGCTGGCAAACTGTGCGGCAAACTTCTCGATCACCGTTTTAACCGCCCACTCGGCTACCGATCCGCGCTCGATCTCGGCAAACAGGTCTTTTTTCAGTCGCGCATCGGTGAGCAGGTGCGAGTAGAGATCGAAGATCGCCGCGCTCTCTTTCTGCACGCTGGCCGCGAAACGCTTGCTGAAGCGACGAAACTCGTTGCCCGCCTCGCCCATGGCGACAATCAGGCGCTCGCGTTCACGCTGTGGATCGAGCGTAGAGGCGGCGGACACCTGGTCGAGCAGCGGCTGCGTTTCATCAACCCAGCCAGGTGCAACGGCGACGCCCGGCGCAGCGGCAATCGCTTTGACGCGCGTCTGGCGGAACTGACCGAACAGCTGGCCAAGCTGCGACTGCGACAGCAGCGCGGCCATCTGCGTGGCCAGCGTAACCAGAAACGACTCTTCGCTTTCGTCGAACTGACGATGCTCTCGCTGTTGCACCACCAGCACGCCGAGCAGTTGACGCCGGCTGATGATTGGCACACCCAGAAACGAGCGGTAGCGCTCTTCTTTGACGGAGGGAATGTATTTGAAGCTGGGATGACTTTGCGCATCGGCGAGGTTGATCGGTTCGGCCAGGCGGCCCACCAGCCCGACGATACCTTCGTCGAACGCCAGCGTAACCGTGCGGCCGCGCGGCTTTTTCAGGCCGCGCGTCGCCATCAGGTAGTAGCAACGCCGATCGTGATCGGCGAGGTAAACCGAGCAGACCTCGGTCTCCATCGCCAGGCATATTTCGTTGACCAGAATGTCGAGTGCTTCATTCAGACGCGGTGCACTCGCCACTTTTTCTACAATTTCGCGCAACTGAGTGAGCATAAAGGGCGTGGCCTATCCTCTTTTACGTCGATGGGCGGCGTTGTTATTGCGCTGCCCCGCACTCTCCTGCATAGACATCACCACGCCAGCGAATTCCTTCATCACGCGGCGATACACATCGCGCTTGAAAGAGACAACCTGACGCACCGGATACCAGAAGCTGACCCAGCGCCAGCCATCGAACTCCGGCGTGCTGCTGTGTTGCACATTGATATCCGCGTCACTACACATCAACTGCAGAAGAAACCACTTTTGTTTCTGGCCGATACACACCGGCTTTGTGTCCCAACGCACCAAACGTTTTGGCAACTTGTAACGTAACCAGTTACGGGTTGAAGCAAGTATTCGAACATCTTTGCGGTGTAAACCCACTTCTTCGAACAGTTCGCGATACATCGCCTGTTCAGCGGTTTCACCCGGATTGATGCCTCCCTGAGGAAACTGCCAGGAGTGCTGTCCAAAGCGCCTGGCCCATAACACTTGTCCTTGCCTGTTACAGATTACGATACCAACATTCGGGCGGTAGCCATCATCATCGATCACTGGACTACCTCAAAGCTAAATTTGAATAGCCTGATTGTTTCATACTCCTTACAGGCGGTAAACCACTGGATATCCGCGCCGCTGACCGGATAACAATGGGATAACTCACAGATAATAGCCATGTTATAAACAGACAGGGGCATTTAACGGCGATCTTATTCACCTTTTCTGTGGATAGCTTTGTGCAGAACACGGGAATGAGTTGAATAACCGCTTCGGAAAATTCTCATGCACACCGGGGAGAATAGCACTAAAACCCCCATTTATCATAGTGATACCCAATCAACGCGTTCAGATACACAGCGTGAAAGCCGGTTATTCTTCCCCACGCGCTTACCGCTGCTCAAAGATCCATCACCGTTGATTTTACCCACAGAGAATGTCCTAAACCTGGGCAGAGAATGGAAAAAAAGCGCGCAGTTCGGCAAAGTCAAGGCTGTAAATGGAAACAGGGGTGGGCAAAACGTGGGGTTATCCCACTTTTCTGTGGATAACTGGGTTTAAGATCCTGTTCATTGTCGATAACAAACCGGGATAACCGCCTCTTACCCTGGTGAGCGCCTGGTCAATCGCGCTAAAAAAGCATGCTGAATCATGCTATTATCACGTTTACATTGTCCGGCACGATGTGGACAACACGCGCTGACCTTTACTGACCAAATTTTGACCAATGCGAGTTTTATCATGAATTGCCCTGCCGCCTTGCCTGCTGCGCCCCGTAACGAAGCCGAACTGCTTCAGCGTGCCCAACAGCTGGCTGGTCAGAGCTTTGCCGCGCTGGCCGCGCAGCTTGGCCTGCCGATGCCCGCCGATTTACGCCGTGACAAAGGCTGGGTCGGTATGCTGCTGGAGCTGCTGCTGGGCGCCAGCGCCGGCAGTAAAGCCGAGCAGGATTTTGCGCATCTCGGTATTGAACTCAAAACCATTCCGGTCGACGCGCTGGGTAAGCCGCTGGAAACCACCTTTGTCTGCGTGGCACCGCTCACCGGCAACAGCGGCGTTACCTGGCAAACCAGCCACGTGCGCCACAAGCTGGCGCGGGTGCTGTGGATCCCGGTGGAGGGCGATCGCGCCATTCCGCTGGCCGAGCGCCGCGTGGGTTCGCCACTGCTGTGGCAACCGAATGCGCAGGAAGAGCAGCAGTTACGTGAGGACTGGGAAGAGCTGATGGACATGATCGTGCTCGGCCAGGTGGAGCGCATCAGCGCCCGCCACGGCGCGTGGCTGCAAATCAGGCCAAAAGCGGCCAACAGCAAAGCGCTGACCGAAGCCATCGGCGAACACGGCGAGCCGATCATGACGCTGCCGCGCGGTTTTTACCTCAAGAAGAGCTTTACCGGACCGCTGCTGGCACGGCATTTTCTGCTGTAATTCCCGGTACAACCTCGCCCTTGCAGGATCACTTTAGGCAGCGCCGCCTGCGCCGTGTATAATTCCCGTTTACTTTTCGTTTAGGAATGAAGGATTCATGTTTGACTGGATTGCTGATCCCAACGCCTGGCTGGCGCTGGGAACATTAACCATTCTGGAAGTGGTGCTGGGTATCGATAACATTATTTTCCTGTCTCTGGTGGTCGCGAAACTGCCGCAGCACCAGCAAAACCGGGCGCGCCGGCTGGGTCTGATGGGGGCGATGTTGATGCGCCTTGGGCTGCTGGCCTCCATCGCCTGGGTGGTGAGACTGACGCAGCCGTTGTTTTCCATCATGGACCACGCCTTTTCCGCGCGCGATCTGATTCTGCTGTTCGGCGGCCTGTTCCTGCTGTGGAAGTCGAGCATGGAGATCCATGAAACCATCGAAGGCGGCGAAGAGGAGCACAAAACCAATGTGCACTCTTTCTTCGGCGCCATCGTGCAGATCATGCTGCTCGACATCATTTTCAGCCTGGATTCGGTGATTACCGCCGTCGGTCTGTCCGATCACCTGTTCATTATGATGGCGGCGGTGGTCATCGCAGTGCTGATGATGATGGTGGCCGCGCGCGCGATTGGCGAGTTTGTTGAGCGGCATCCGTCGGTCAAAATGCTGGCGCTGGCGTTTCTGATTCTGGTCGGCTTTACCCTGATCCTCGAGAGTTTTGGTATGCATGTACCAAAAGGTTACATTTATTTTGCGATGTTCTTCTCCATGGCGGTAGAGTGTCTGAACCTGATGCGCAGCAGGAAAAACAAAGCGTAACCTGTCAAGGGCGAGCGCATCTCGCCCTGTTATTTTAGGAATGATGCGATTACTCCAGCTGGCAAAAGCATTTATTACTACACTTTTGCTGTTGAAGTGGCTTGAGGGAGCTGAGAATGAAAGGGTTGGTAAGTGCAGTGGGCCTGCTGTTGGCGGCGCTGGCATTAAGCGGTTGCAGCAGTGATTACGTTATGGCCACCAAAGATGGCCGCATGATTATGACCGAAGGTAAGCCGTCGATTGATAAAGAAACCGGTCTGGTGCAGTACACCGACGAACAGGGCCATGTTATGCAAATTAATGGTGACGAGGTTTCCACCATCATTGAGCGTTAAGTGCCAAATTGCCTCGCCTGTACGCGTTTTCCCCCTGTGCAGGCGATTTCCCGAACTTTCCCCCCTTCCTTCTGCGCCACTTCACAGGCTATAGTCCCAGAGAACACAACATTCCGTTTCATAATGAAAAAAGGAAGCCGGCAATGCATTATCACCGTATCCCCCATAGCACGCTGGAAGTCAGTCAGCTGGGGTTAGGCACGATGACGTTTGGTGAGCAGAATAGCGAAGCCGACGCCCACCAGCAGCTTGATTACGCCGTTAGCCAGGGTATTAACCTGATTGATACCGCCGAGATGTATCCGGTGCCACCGCGTCCGGAAACCCAGGGCCTGACTGAAAAATACATTGGCAGCTGGCTGCAAAAGCGTGGCAGCCGCGACAAAATCATTCTGGCGAGTAAAGTCGCCGGCCCGGTGCGCGGCAGCGATGCGCTGATTCGCCCCAACCAGGCGCTGGATCGCAAGAACATCCGCGAAGCGCTGGACGCCAGCCTGAAGCGCCTTAATACCGATTACCTCGACCTCTACCAGCTGCACTGGCCGCAGCGCCAGACCAACTACTTTGGCAAGCTCGGTTATCAGTACAGTGATAACACCGCCACTGTTACGCTGCTGGAGACGCTGGAAGCGCTGACCGAACAGGTACGCGCGGGCAAGATCCGTTACATTGGCGTCTCGAACGAAACAGCCTGGGGCGTGATGCGCTACCTGCAGCTGGCGGAGAAGCACGAGCTGCCGCGTATCGTCACCATTCAGAATCCGTACAGCCTGCTGAACCGCAGTTTTGAAGTGGGTCTGGCAGAGATTAGCCAGCATGAGGGCGTGGAACTGCTGGCTTATTCCAGCCTGGCCTTTGGTACGCTGAGCGGCAAATACCTCAACGGGGCGAAACCGGCCGGCGCGCGCAATACGCTGTTCAGCCGCTTTACCCGCTACAGCGGCGAGCAGTCACAGCAGGCGATTGCTGCCTACGTGGCACTGGCGAAACAGCACAACCTGGATCCGTCACAGATGGCGCTGGCCTATGTGCGGCAGCAGCCGTTTGTGGCCAGCACCCTGCTCGGTGCCACCACCATGGAACAGCTGAAAGTTAACGTGGAGAGTTTCAATCTGACGCTGAGCGGCGAGGTGTTAGAGGAGCTGGAAGCGATTCACCGTCAGTACACGTATCCGGCACCGTAATCTCCCTGGTGCGCGTTAACGCGCACCCTACAGGGTTTATGGACCTGGCGTACGTGCTGCGGTTTCGGTGCGCGTTAACGCGCACCCTACAGGGTTCGTTACTCTCGCGTACTTGCTGTGGTTTTGGCGTACGCGCCGGGCCAGGGTAGGGTCGCCATTCATGGCGACCTGGTCCCTTTCTGCGCCGCTCAGCGACGCGCTTTCCACCACAGCACGGCAATCGCCATGGCGAACAGCGCGCCGAAGCCCACGCCCGTCGCGACCGCCGGCGCACCCAGCTTAATCGCCACGGTATACAGCCCCAGCATCAGCAGCATCGCGCTGTTCTCACCCAGGTTTTGCACCGCAATCGCGTTGCCAGAACCCACGGTATCTTTGCCGCGCTCCTGCAACAGCGCGTTGAGCGGCACCACAAAGAAGCCGCCGAGCGCACCAATCAGCATCAGCAGCAGATACGCATTCAGCAGGCTATGCTGCAGCGAGAACAGCACCACCATCACGCCAATCAGCACGCCGGCTGGCATGCAGCGCCGCACCGTTTGCAGCGTGACCAGTTTTGCCGCCGCGGCCGCGCCGATCACGATACCGATCGCCACCATGGCATTCAGCGTGGTCGGCGTCTTGTTGTCCGTGATGCCGAGCGCCACCGGCACCCACAGCACCAGCAGGAAGCGCAGCGTGACGCCGGCACCCCAGAACAGGCTGGTGCCGAGCAGCGAGAAACGCGTTTCACCGTTACGCCACAGCAGCTGTGCCGAGGCGATAAAGCTGCGCAGCATCACGCCAGCGTGCCAGCTCTGGCCGGGGCGCGCTGGCTGCAGACGCGGAATGAACAGGTTCGCCACCACCGCCAGTGCGTAAGTGAGCGCACACACCACCAGCGCCGCCAGCAGATGCCAGTCGGCGAGCACGCCGCCTGCCACCGAGCCGAGCAGAATCGCCGCGATAGTCGACGACTCCATCAGCCCGTTGGCTTTCACCAGCCGCGCGCCGCTGGTGATCTCCGTCAGGATGCCGTATTTCGCCGGCGAATACGCCGCCGCGCCGACCCCTACCAGCGTGTAGCCGAGAAACGGATTAAAGCCGAAGCAGATCACCAGCGCACCGAGCAGCTTAAGGCTGTTGGCAAACATCATCACCCGCCCTTTGGCAAAGCTGTCGGCCATCTGTCCGACAAACGGCGCGAGCAGAATGTAAGTGGCCACAAACAGCATCTGCAGGATCGGCTGGCTCCAGTCCGGATAGAACTGACTTTTCAGCAGCGCCAGCGTGGCGAACAGCAGCGCGTTGTCGCCAAAGGCAGAGAAAAACTGTGCCACGATCACCGCCAGCATACTGCGCGACAGCAACGGGGCGTCCGGATTCACCGACTGACTCATGCCCGCTCCTCTTCTGCCAGCTGTTTCAGGCTGACGTAGTCAGGTTTACCGCTGCCCAGCATCGGCAGCTGTTTCATGTAGCGAATGTCGCGCGGCACGGCCAGCTCTGGCGCCCCCAACTCACGCGCGGCCTGCTGCAGCCGGTCGCGGCTGAGTTCACTGTCGGTGGTAAACAGCACCAGCGCTTCGCCACGCTGGCCATCGGGCCGCAGCGACGCCGCGTGCTGTTTCTCCGCCGAGGCTTTCAGGGCAATCTGCTCCACGCTCTCCAGCGACACCATCTCTCCGGCGATTTTGGCGAAGCGTTTAGCGCGCCCCTGAATCTGACAGAAACCGCCCTCGTCAAAGCTGACAATATCCCCGGTATCGTACCAGCCAGCTTCCTGTTCGCCTTCGCCGTTATCCGCCACCGGTGGCTCCAGCACGCCGGGGTTTTCCACCCGCAGGTAGCCGTTCATCACATTCGGACCGCGCAGCTGCAGCCGTCCGCCCTGCTCAATACCGGGTACCGCAATCAGACGTGAATCCATGCCCGGCAGAATACGGCCTACGGTATGCGATTTGGCGGCCATTGGTACGTTGATTGCCACCACCGGTGCACATTCGGTCACGCCGTAACCTTCGAGGATGCGAATGCCGTACTTCTCCATGTAGATCTGGCGCGTGCCTTCCTGCAGCTTCTCGGCACCGGCGACGACGTAGCGCAGCCGGGCGAAATCGTACGGGCTGGCAAAGCGCGCATAGTTGCCGAGGAAGGTGGAGGTGCCGAACAGCACGGTGCAGTTACGGTCATACACCAGCTCCGGCACGATGCGATAGTGCAGCGGGCTGGGATAGAGGAACACCTGCGCGCCGGTCAGCAGCGGCGTGAACAGCCCGACGGTGAGGCCGAAGGCGTGGAACAGCGGCAGCGCCGACATAAAGCGGTCGCGCGGGGTGAAATCCGCCACGGTGCGAATCTGCTCCACATTCGCCAGCAGGCTTTTATGCGAGTGCACCACACCTTTGGGATTGCCTTCCGAGCCGGAGGTAAACAGCACCATTGCCGCGTCTTCTGGCTGCTGGGCAACCTGTGCCCAGCGTGGCAGCAGCAGGTGCGCGAGGATCCACAGTTTGTCCTGCAGCGTGACGGTATCTTTCAGATCCTCCAGATAGATCCACTGCACCTCCGTCAGCCCCTGCGGCAGGTGCCACAGGTTGCCCTTCTCGAGGAACTGGCGCGAGGTAAACACGGTTTTCACCTGCGAGGCGGTCAGCGCCGCGCGCATGCCGTTGATGCCGGCGGTGTAGTTGAGCATCGCCGGCACGCGCCCGCGCAGTGAAGCCCCCAGAATCGCCGCCGCGGTCACCGTGGCATTCGGCAGCAGCAGACCTACGAATTCGCCCTGCTGGCTGTAGCGCTCCAGAATGCGTCCGACACCGAGCGCTTTTTTCAGCAGCCCGGTGTAGCTGTCCGGCTTAAAGTTGATGTCTTCGATGCAGGCTTTGCTCAGCCCGTAACGGGTGCGCGCATTGAGAAAAGCGTCGAACAGCGTTTCGCGCGGGCGCACCGCCATGCGTGCTTCCATCATCACATGATGTAAATGCTCACCGGCCAGCACGCGGCGGTCGCGCGCGCGTTTCGCTTCCGGCATGGGAATCACCGTGGCCGGCAGCACCGTCAGGGTAATGCGCGGGAACAGGCGACGTTTAAACACCCCGGCCAGGCGGCCAAACGGCGTGTACTCTGCGCCTTCAATGCGCATCGGCACCACGGTGGCGGCGGATTTCGCAGCGACGAAGCCAGCGCCGCTGTAGATTTTCATCAATGAGCCGGTGACGGTAATGCGCCCTTCCGGAAAGATCACCACCGGACGCCCTTCGTTGATCATGCGCACCAGATGTTTGATCGACATCGGTTTGGTGGGGTCGAGCGGCACGAAGTCGATGATCGGCCTGAGCAGGCGCATATACCACTGTTCGCTGATCGAAGAATAGACGGCGAACACCGGTTTGATGGGCAGAAACAGCGCCAGCAGCACGCCATCGAGAAACGACATATGGTTTGGCGTGATCAGCACTTTTTCTTTGTGCAGGGCAGTCAGATCGCCACGCAGCTCAACGCGCCATAACAGGCGACAGAGGAAACGCAGAACGGTAAATAACATGCCAGCTCCTTAGCAGCGGTAAAAAATGGTTCTTACCTTGCAGGATCCGGGGATGTTCGACAAGTAGCGCAGTGATTTATCGTGATGAATTCAGGGTGATTCGCCCTGCCAGCCGCCGCCCAGCGCGGCGATCAGCGCCACGCTGCTCACCCACTGGCTGCTCTGCAGCGACAGCAGGCTCTGCTGCTCGCTCAGGCTGCTGCTTTCCGTGGTAGCGACATCAAGGTAATCAATCATGCCGGCGTCATACTGGTTGCGCGTTACGCGTGCTGACGCCTGTGCCGCCACGGCGGCGCGCTGCTGCGCGGCGATTTCCCCCTGCAGGGTATTCAGTTCCACCAGGTTATCTTCCACTTCTCCCAGCGCGCTCAGCACCGTCTGGCGATAGGTGGCCACGCTGGCATCATAGGCGGCACGCGCCTGCGCCACTTTCGCCGAGGTCGCGCCAAAGTCGAGCAGCGTACCGCTGAGCTCCGGCCCCAGCGACCAGGCGCGATTCGGCAGCGACAATAAACTGTGGATCGCTGAGGCGGTCACGCCACCGCTGGCGCTGAGCGTCAGGTCGGGATAATAACCGGCAACCGCCACTCCGACCGCCGCGTTGGCGGCCGCCACGTTACGTTCGGCATAGGCGATGTCCGGACGGCGCTGCAGCAGCGCCGAAGGCAGGCTCTGTGGAATGGACGGCAGCGTGGCATCCAGCTTCGCCACCGGCAACGTAAAGTCGGCTGGCGCCCGCCCCAGCAGCAGCGCCACCGCGTGCTCCAGTTGCGCGCGCTGCCACTGATAATCCTGCGCCGAAGCGCGGGCGCTCTCCAGCTGCATCTGCGCCTGCGCCAGGGTGGCGCGGGATTCGCTACCGGCGCGGTACTTGTTGTCGATCACGCTGAGATAGCGCTGATAAGCTTCAATGCTGCGCTGATAGAGCGCGATCTTTTCGTCGATGATGCGCAGCTGAAAATAGTCCTGCGCCAGCTCTGACTGGGCGCTCAGCGTGACATTGGCCAGTTCCGCCTGGCTGGCCTGCGCGCTGGCCTTATCCTCTTCCTGGGTGCGGCGCAGTTTGCCCCACAGATCCAGCTCCCAGCTGGCACTCAGCGTGGCGCTGTGGCTGTTGCTGACGCTGCGCTGACCGCTGGCGCTGGCACGGCTGCCGCTGCGCGTGCTGCTGACATCGTAGTCGAGTGAGGGAAACAGCGCCGCGCGCGACTGCGCGCTCAGCGCCTGGGCTTCGCGATACTGCGCCGCATAACTGGCGACGTTCTGGTTAGAGATGCTCACCTGGCGCAGCAGGCTGGACAAGGTGGCATCGTGATACACCGTCCACCACTCCCCTTTGCGACTGGCGTCCTGCGGCGTAGCCTGCGTCCAGCCTTTGGCCTCTTTATAGTGCGTCGGCAGCGCCATCGCCGGACGCTGATAATCGGGGCCAACGCTACAGCCAGCAACCAGTAGCGCCGCCGTCAGCGCGCCAATGTTCATCATTTTCATCAATCAGGATTCCATATGACGCACGCGCCGCCACTGACGCTGGGTAGCGCGGCTGAGACGATCCAGCCAGAGATAGACCACTGGCGTGGTAAACAGGGTCAGCAACTGGCTCAGGGCCAGACCGCCGGCAATCGCAATCCCCAGCGGACTGCGTAAATCAGCGTCGCCACCGCTGCCCAGCGCCAGCGGCAGAGCGCCGAAGAAGGCGGCCAGCGTGGTCATCATGATCGGCCGAAAGCGCATCAGGCACGCCTGCGTAATCGCCTGCTGCGGCGACAGCCCCTGGCTGCGCTCGGCGTGCAGGGCAAAATCGATCATCATGATGGCGTTTTTCTTGACGATACCGATCAGCAAAATGATGCCGATCAGCGCAATCACCGTCAGCTGCGTATTGGTCAGCAGCAACAGCAGCAGCGCCCCGACGCCTGCCGACGGCAGCGTGGAGAGAATGGTCAGCGGGTGAATGTAACTTTCATACAGCACGCCCAGGACGATATACACCGCCGCCAGCGCCGCAATAATCAGCCACGGCATAGTGGCAGTGAGCTGAGAGAACGCCGCGGCGGTGCCGGCAAAGCCCGCCTGAATGCTGGAGGGCAATCCCAGCTGTGCCATCGCTTGCTTAATCAGCGTCTGCGCCTGCTCCAGCGACACGCCGTCGTTGAGGTTGAAGGCGATGGTGCTGGTCGCTGACTGGCCCTGATGCGCAACCGACAGCGGCGCGTTGCCGCCGCTGAAGCGGGCAAAGGCCGCCAGCGGCACGCGATCGCCGCTGTCGTTAATCACATACAGTTGTTGCAGCATGGCCGGATCGCGCGTGTCGCTGTCCTGCAGGGCCATCACCACATGGTACTGATTGAGTGTGTGATAGAGCGTGGCAATCTGTCGCTGGCTAAAGGCATTGTTCAGCAGCGTGTCCAGCATCTGCACGTTAACGCCCAGCCGCGTGGCGCGGTCGCGATCGATGTTGATCACCACCTCCTGTCCGCCGGTTTGCGCATCGGAATCCACGCTGTTGAGTTGCGGTATCGCGGCCAGCGCCGCCTGGACTTTCGGCGTCCAGCGGCGCAGCAGGTCGAGATCGTCAGCCTGCAGGCTGTACTGATAAGTGGCGTTGGCGCTGCGCCCGCCGATGTGCAGATCCTGCGCGGCCATCAGGAACAGCTGCGCCCCGGCAATATGGCGGGTTTTCAGGCTCAGCCGGTTAGCCACTTCGGTGGCACTGGCGCTGCGCTGGTCAAAATCTTTCAGCCGGACAAAAAAGTTGGCGCTATTGCGCGAGCCAAACATGCCGCTGCCCATTGACGACATCACGCTGTCTACCGCCGGATCGGCCTCAATGATTTTGGTGAACGCCAGCATCTTTGGCTTCATCGCCTGGAAGGAGATGTTCTGGTCAGCGCGCAGGGCGCCCATCAGCAGGCCGGTGTCCTGATTGGGAAAAAAGCCCTTTTGCACCACGCTAAACAAAAACAGATTGAGCAGCACGGTGAGCAGCAAACTCAGCAGGGTAATCTTCTGGTGCGCCATCACCCACGCCAGGCCACGCGCGTAAGCGGCCAGTAGCGCGTTGAGCGCATTTTCAATCAGCTGATAGAGCGGATGTGGTCGCCGGGTGACCTGCGGCTTCGGCCGCAGCAGCCGGGCGCACAGCATCGGGGTCAGGCTGAGCGAGACAAACATGGAGATCAGCAGCGAGACCGTCAGCGTCACCGCAAATTCGCGGAACAGGCGGCCAACAATGCTGCCCATCAGCAGAATCGGGATAAACACCGCCACCAGCGACACCGTCATCGACAGCACCGTAAAGCTCACCTCATGGGCACCGCGCAGGGCGGCACGCAGCGGACTCAGACCGGCTTCGATATGCCGGGTGATATTTTCCAGCACCACGATGGCGTCATCAACGACAAAGCCCGTGGCGATGATCAGCGCCATCAGCGACAGGTTATCGAGACTGTAGCCGAGCAGATACATCACCGCGCAGGTGCCAATCAGCGACACCGGCAGCGCCAGCGCCGGAATCACCACCGCCTGCAGATTACGCAGGAAGACAAATACCACGGCAATCACCAGCAGCATCGCCACCAGCAGCGTCTCTTCGGTGTCATACAGGGAGGCGCGCACCGTTGGCGAACGGTCCACCACCACTTTGAGCTGGGTATCGGCAGGCAGATCTTTCTCCAGCTGTGGCAGCTGCGCTTTGATGGCGTCAATGGTGTCGAGCATGTTAGCGCCGGCCTGACGCTTGATGGCGATCATCACCGACGGCTGTGAATTGAGAAAGCCGGCCTGATACTGATCCTCCACCGAGTCATACACCGTGGCGACGTCATGCAGTCGCACCGCCTTACCCGCGTGGTAGCTGACGATCAGGTCGCGGTACTGTGCCGCTTTGTCCAGCTGGCCGTTACCGTCCACCATCCAGGACTGGCTGCTGCCCTGCAGCATGCCTTTCGGCAGATTGGTGGTGCTGCTGGCGACGGCGCTGCGCACCGTATCCAGCGCTATGCCATAGTGCGTCAGCTGTTGCGGCTGCAGATCAATGCGGACCGCCGGCAGCGCGCTGCCCATCAGCGACACCTCGCCCACGCCCCTGACCTGCCCCATCGCCTGTTCAATTTTGCTTTCGGCGAGGTCATACAGTTCACCCGGCGTGCGCGTGGCGGAGGTAAGCGCCAGCATCACAATCGGCGCGTCCGAGGGATTCGCTTTGCGATAGGTCGGCAGCGACTCCATAGCACTCGGTAACAGGCTGCGCGCCGCGTTTATCGCCGCCTGTACGTCGCGCGCCGCGCCATTGATATCGCGGTCAAGTTCAAACTGCAGTATCACGCTGGTCGAGCCCTGCGAGCTGGTCGACGTCATCTCCGTCACACCGGCAATCTGGCCGAGCGAACGCTCCAGCGGCGTCGCCACCGTGGCCGCCATGGTTTCCGGGCTGGCACCGGCCAGGCTGGCGCTGACCATAATGGTAGGAAAATCCACCTGCGGCAGCGGCGCGACGGGCAGCAGCCGGTAGCCCAGCGCCCCGAGCAGCAGGATCGCCAGCGTCAGCAGCAGCGTGGCAACCGGGCGAAAGATAAACAGCCGGGTGATGTTCATGGCTCGCCCCGCGCCTGCTGCTGCCGGCGCTGCACGTAGCGCTTACCGCGCTGCGCCAGCCCATCAAACCACAGATAGATCACCGGGGTGGAGAACAGCGTCAGCACCTGGCTCACCAGCAGGCCACCGACAATCACCAGCCCGAGCGGCTGACGCAGTTCGGCACCGGAGCCGGAGGCCAGCATCAGCGGCAGCGCCCCAAGCAGCGCCGCCATGGTGGTCATCAGAATCGGCCGGAAACGCAGCAGGCAGGCCTGATGGATCGCTTCGCGCGGCGTCATATGCTGCTTATGCTGCGCCTCCAGCGCGAAGTCGATCATCATAATGGCGTTCTTTTTAACGATGCCAATCAGCAGAATGACGCCAATCAGCGCGATCAGGCTGAATTCACTGCCCGCCAGCATCAGCGTCAGCAGCGCCCCGACCGCCGCCGACGGCAGCGTGGAGAGAATGGTCACCGGATGGATAAAGCTCTCATACAGAATGCCCAGCACCACGTACATGGTGATCAGCGCCGCCAGAATCAGCCACAGCGTGTTGCCGGTAGCACTCTGAAACGCCGCGGTTTCACCCTGATAACGCAGCGTTATGCTGGCGGGCAGTTTAAGCTGCTGCGTGACCTGCGCAATCGCCCGCTGCCCCTCCTCCAGCGAATAACCGGGGTTAAGATTGAACGACACCATCACCGCCGGGAACTGATTCAGACGCATGTGCATCAGCGCTCCGGTCCGCGCATGCACGCTGGCGATGGCGGTGAGTTTCACCATGCCGGTGGTGGTGGTCTCACTGTCGCTGTCGCTGCCGGTTGATGCACTGCTGCTCACCGGCAGATAAACGTCATCAAATGACGCCGGCGACTGCTGATACTGCGGCGCCACTTCCAGCACCACGCGATACTGATTCGCCTGGGTAAAAATGGTGGAAACCAGCCGCTGACCAAAGCTGTTGTACAGCGCGGTGTCGACGTCAGCTGCCGTGATGCCGTAGCGCGCCGCTTTATCGCGATTCAGCTCCACATAGGCCACGCGCCCCTGATCCTGCAGGTTGCTGACCACGCCATTAAACTCCGGGCGCTGCTGCAGCGCAGCTATCAGTAGCGGCGTCCAGCGCACCAGGTTTTCGCTGTCGGCATCATCAAGGGTGAACTGGTACTGGCTCGGCGTCACCTGATCGTTGACCGTCAGGTCCTGTGAGGGCTGCAGATAAAGCTGAATGCCGGCGACCTGGCGCGCCGCCTGCTTTAGCTGCGCAATCACCTCATCGGCTTTGACGTCGCGCTGGTCAAACGCTTTCAGGTTGATCTGCAGGCGCCCGCTATTGAGACTGGTGTTATTGCCGTCGATACCAATGGTTGAGGACACACTCTCGACCGCCGGATTTTGCAGGATCACCGTTGCCAGCGCCTGCTGACGCTGCGCCATCGCCGTGAAGGAGACATCCTGCGACACCACGGTCACCCCCTGAATCAGCCCTGTATCCTGCGTGGGAAAGAACCCTTTCGGGATGGCAAGATACAGCAGCGCGGTGAGTGCAAAGGTTGCCAGCGCCACCAGCAGCGTCAGCTTCTGATGGTTGAGCACCACGCTGAGCAGGCGGTCATAGCCGCGGACCAGTTTGTCAAACAGCTCGCCGCCTTTGCGCGCAAAGCGTGACTGCTGCGCCTCAGGAATATGCCTTAACAGCCAGGCACACAGCATCGGCGTCAGCGTCAGCGACACCACCATCGACACCAGAATCGACACGGCCAGGGTAATGGCGAATTCGCGGAACAGCCGTCCGACCACATCGCCCATAAACAGCAGCGGAATCAGGACCGCAATCAGGGAAAACGTCAGGGAAATAATGGTGAAGCCAATCTGCTGCGAGCCTTTTAACGCGGCCTGCATCGGCGTTTCGCCCTGCTCCAGCCGGCGCGAAATGTTCTCCACCACCACAATCGCGTCATCAATGACAAACCCGGTGGCGATGGTCAGCGCCATCAGCGACAGGTTGTTGAGGCTAAAATCGGCGAGATACATCACGCCAAAGGTGCCAATCAGCGACAGCGGTACTGCCACGCTGGGAATCAGCGTCGCCGCCACGTTGCGCAGAAACAGGAAGGTCACCATCACCACCAGTGCGATCGACAGCATCAGTTCAAACTGTACGTCGCTGATTGAGGCGCGGATGGTTTGCGTGCGATCGGCGAGCACACGCATTTTCACGCCATCCGGCAGCGCCGCCTGCAGTACGGGCAGCTGCTTTTTAATGCTATCCACCACCTGAATGACGTTGGCGCCGGGCTGGCGCTGCACGCTGATGACAATCGCCGGACGGTTATTGGCCCACGCCGACTGAAAGCGATTCTCCGGCCCCTGTTCGATATGGGCGATATCTTTCAGCCGCAGCGCCGCACCGTTCTGCCAGGTGAGAATCAGATTGCCGTATTCGGCTGCGGTGCGCAGCTGGTCGTTGGCGTCGATGGTCACCGAGTGATATTTGCCGTCGAAGCCGCCTTTCGAACCGTTGACGTTGCTGTTGGCGATCAGCGTATTGACGTCTTCCAGCGACAGCTTGTGCGCCGCCAGCGCTTTTGGATCCATCTGCACGCGAATCGCCGGCTGATTACCGCCCGCCAGGGTCACCATCCCCACGCCGTTGATTTGCGACAGCTTCAGCGCCACGCGCGTGTTCACCAGATCCTGCACCTCAGTCAGCGGCAGCGTGTCGGAACTGGCGGCCAGCGTGATCACCGCACTGTCGGCCGGATTGACCTTTTTATACGTCGGCGGATTGGGCAGATCGTCCGGTAACAGATTATTCGCCGCGTTGATTGCCGCCTGGACTTCCTGTTCGGCGACGTCAAGTGACAGATCGAGGCTGAACTTCAGGGTGATAATCGATGATCCGCCCGAGCTGGCAGACGTCATCTGGCTAAGACCGGCCATCTGACCGAGCTGACGCTCCAGCGGCGAGGTCACGGACGAGGCCATCACGTCCGGGCTGGCGCCAGGATAAAGGGTGGTAACCTGAATGGTCGGATAATCCACCTGCGGCAGCGCCGAGGTGGAGAGAAAGCGATAAGCGAACAGGCCGGCGATCAGCACGCCGACCATCAGCAGAATCGTCGCCACCGGGCGCAGGATAAACAGACGAGACGGATTCATGGCTGGGTACTTTTGCTGTCGTCAGCCAGCTGGACTTTGCTGCCGTTAGTCAGACGATCGATCCCCTCGGTCACCAGACGATCGCCTGGCGCCACGCCCTGCAGGATCGCCTGACGATCTTCCCCCAGTGCCGGTCCGGCGGTGACCGCTTTGCGCGTCACGCTATTATCTTTGTTGATAATAAACACAAAGCTCCCGTCGCTGCTCAGCTGCAGCGCCTGCGCCGGGATCACCGTCGCGTTTTTCAGCGTGCCGGTTTGCAGACGCAGATTAACGAACTGGTTGGCAAACAGCGCTTCGTCCTGGTTAGGAAAGCTGGCTTTCAGTTCGATGGTGCCGGTGCTGGTATCGATCTGATTGCTGATGTACTTCACCTCACCCTGCGCCAGTACGCTGCTGTTGTCCTGATCGAAGGCCGTCGCGGGCAGGCTCTGGCCGTTGCGCAGTGCGCGCGTCAGCTGCGCGATGTAGCTCTGCGGCACGCTGAACGTCACGGCGGCAGGCTGCATTTGCGTCACCACCACAATGCCGGTGGTGTCGCTGGTCTGCACCATATTGCCGGGATCGACCAGCCGCAGGCCTACGCGACCGCTGATCGGCGAGGTGATGCGGGCATACTCAATATCCAGTTTTGCGCTGGCGATTTGCGCCTGATCCGCCGCCACCGCGCCCTGATACTGGCCGACGGTAGCAATCTGGCTATCCAGATCCTGGCGCGACAGCGAGTCCTGCGCTGCCAGCTTTTTGTAGCGTGCCAGCGTCAGTTGCGCACTGTGCAGCAGTGCCTGGTTCTGGCTGAGATCGCCCTGATACTGCGCCAGCGTCGCCTGATAACTGCGCGGATCGATCTGCGCCAGCAGCTGACCGGCGCTGACTTTCTGCCCTTCAGTAAAGAACACCTGCTGCAGCTGCCCGGCCACGCGGCTGGTGACGGTGACGCTGGCGTTGGGGATCACCGTGCCGAGCGCATTCAGGTACACCGGCACGTCGGCCGTCGCGGCAATGCCGCTGTGCACCAGCGTTGCCGGGCCGCTCATCTGCGCCGCGCCGCGATGACCGCCTGGCGGCAGGTCGCCGGGTACTGCGCCCCGCTTGCCGCCTGCCACACGCCAGATCACGCCTGCCGCGATCAGCAGCACCAGCAACACAAGCAGCCATTTCAGCCAGCGGGAGAAACCAGAACGGGGAGCATGGATAGTCATCAGCGTCTTCAGATCAGCAAAAGTGTGGGTAAAAACCCCGGTAAGCAGGGGATTATTTCAGCGAAAATCATCACGACGCGCATTATCGGCGGATCGCCAGAACGTTTTCTATACGCAAACCGTAAGCGTTTCGTTAAGAGATGCAGGATTTAAACCGCGCCCGGAAGCGGCCGGTGATGGCGCGCGCAGGCGCTATAAACGGGAGAGGAGGACAACTTACAGGCAAAAAAAACCCACGCATCCGCGTGGGTCGGTGCAACCGAACAGGGTGAATACCACAAGGGTATCGCTGCCGCAGCAGCCGATCTTCACACCAATCAATACCTCTGGGACCTTTATCGTCGCGCAATGGCGGCACGGATAACAGCCGCAAATCGCAACGGAGTTCGGCGAAATGCAACGAGGTGTGAAAAGCTCGACTGCGCGTTTACATCCTGATTTCGTTAAGATTTATCTGATGCCGGTTTACTGTAAATCGCGTCGGGTGCCACGTTCATGTGTTTCAGCACCGGCCCCATGATGTTGCCAAATACCGGCGCGGCCACCGAGCCGCCAAAGTGATCGCCAGCGGTAGGATGGTTAATCATCACCACCAGCGCCACTTCCGGATGGCTGGCCGGCGCGATGCCGGCGGTGTAGTTAACGTAGCCGCCGTCATATTTGCCGCTGCTGCCCATCTTCTCCGCGGTGCCGGTTTTGGTCGCCAGCCGGTAGCCCGGAACCGCTGCTTTCACCCCGGTACCGCCCGGCAGCACGTCACTCTCCAGCATGTGCACCACGGTTTGCACGATCTGCGGATCCGCCACCTGCCTGCCCAGCACCGGTGGCGTCACTTTGGTGATCGACAGCGGGCGATAGACGCCATACGAACCGAGCGTGGCGTACTCACGCGCAATCTGCAGCGGCGTTACGCGCAGACCGTAGCCGAACGAGAAGGTGGCGCGCTCGATGTCCGCCCAGCGCTGGCGATGCAGCGGGAAGTAGCCCACGCTCTCACCGGTCAGTCCCAGCCCGGTCGGCTTGCCGAGACCAAACGCCTGGTAAGTGTTCACCAGCGCTTCCGCCGGCATTGCCAGCGCGATGTGCGACACGCCGATGTCGCTGGATTTCTGCAAAATGCCGGTCATGGTCAGGCGCGGCCAGTGGCCGACATCGCGGATCAGGTGGCCATTGACGCTGTAGGGCGTGGTGTCGATTACCGAATCGGGGCGCACCAGATGACGCTGCAGCCCTTCCATCACCACCAGCGGCTTCACCGTCGAACCGGGCTCGTAGCTGTCGTTGATGGCGGTATTGCGCATTTGCGCTGGCGTGGCGTTGTCATAATTGTTGGGGTTGAACGACGGATAAGACGCCATAGCGAGGATCTCGCCGGTGTCGATCTTCACCAGCACCGCCGCGCCCGAGTCTGCCTTGTTGAGCAGCACGCCGTCGCGCAGCTTGCTGTACAGCGTAAACTGGTCAAATTTGTCGATACTGAGCTGCACCGTCGGCGGCTGCTTCGGCGGCTCGTAATCGATCATCGCAATAATGTTGCCGTCCCCATCCTGGCGATACACCTCTTTACCCGGCTCACCCTGCAGTACCCGGTCAAAGCCCTTCTCCAGCCCGTTAAGCCCGTTATTGTCCGCCCCGACGATGCCAATCAGCGGCGCCGCGGCTTCACTCATCGGATAAAAACGGCTGTCGTCATACACCGAACTGATGCCTTTCAGATGCAGCTCAGCAATATCTTTGGCAATGCCCAGCTCGATTTTGCGCCCGAGATAGAGGAAGCGCTTTTTCGGATTGGCGGTGATCTGCGCGCGCAGCTCGTCCGGTCGCAGATTCAGCGCCGCCGCCAGATAGCTCCATTTGGCGCTGGTGAAATCGGGATTGGCCTCCAGCACGCGCAGCGGATCGGCGATGATATCGCGCGATGGCACGCTGAGCGCCAGCGCCTGGCCGTCGCGGTCGAGCAGCGTGCCGCGGTTGGTCGGCAGCGTCACGGTTCGCAGCGAGCGCTGGTCGGCCTCGTGCTCCAGCATCGGATGATTGATCAGCTGCAAATCGCCGACGCGCGCCAGCAGCAGGCCCATGCAGCCTAATACGCCCAGACAAATCAGACGAAAACGAAACGGGTTAAACGGGGCTTTAATCTGGTCTTTTCCCAGAAATTTTTTAATCGGGGGCATGGCGATCCGCTGCGATAAAAGATAAATCCAAAGGGGTTAGCTGCAGTTATAAAGAAAGGTAAAGCGAGTTGACAGGAAAACAATGTATCAGTTCGTTTATGCCCGATTGAGGTCACCGCAACGGGACGCATCACACCGGCAGATCGCAGGCAAAAAAAACCTGCGCATCTGCGCAGGTCGGTGTAATCAAGAAAACTGTTGATGTTCACCCATCAATACCTCTGGGACCCTGACTTTAACAAGTTGCTCAGCGCAGAAACTATCACTCAAACGCAACAGTTACCGGCAAAATGTAACCAGCGGTGAGATTGTTAGCCGATTGTGCAACTGGCGTGTTTTTTGATTTCCACCAGGCAGCTCATGGCGTTTGGTCCCTGGGTTAACGACGAAGTTCCGATGTCGAGCGTCAGCACGTTAGGGTTGCCGGCGCGGTCCCACGGCTGCCACGCTTTGCCAAAACCGGGATCGAACCAGGCACCGGTGGCGATGATCACCACGCCGGGCGTCAGGCCGTCCGTCAGGCGAACGCCAGCCAGCATACGGCCACGCGCATTGCTCACTTCAATCTCATCGCCGTCACTGATACCGCGCGCAGCGGCATCGTCAATGTGCATATACAGCGTTTCGTGACCGGCGGTTTTGCCGGCCTGCACCGTGGCGGTGGCATCCAGCTGGCTGTGCAGGCGATCCGCAGGCTGCACCGAAATCATGTGCAGCGGGAACTGTGCGCTGAGCGCTGCGCCAAGCCACTCCTGCGGCGCGCGCCACTCCGGATGCCCGGCGAAATCCGCCAGCTGGTAATCGGCGATGGTCTGGCAAAACAGCTCAATTTTGCCGCTGGCGGTGTGAATCGGATGCGCCTGCGGGTCGGCGCGGAAATCATCCATAAACACGTACGGCTTGCCGCCCTGCGGAATCTCAACAAAGCCGCGCTGCCAGAATGCCTCAAACTCCGGGAACGCGATGTCCAGCTGCGCATGCGCCTGCGCGCACTGCTGGTAAAGATGCTCAATCCACTGCATCTCGTTGCGTCCTTCGGTAAAGCGCTCGCGGTAGCCGAGGCGATCGGCCAGATCGGCAAAAATATCAAAGTCGTTACGCGCCTGATGCTGCGGTTTAATCGCCTGGTGCATCGCCAGCACGAAGCGGTCACGCGACGAGCCGCCAATGTCGTTGCGCTCCAGCGTGGTGGTGGCCGGCAGCACGATGTCCGCCATCTGCGCCGCGGGCGTCCAGACGATATCCTGCACGATGACCGTATCCGGGCGCTGCCAGCCCTCGACCAGCCGGTTGAGCTGCTGGTGATGGTGAAACGGATTGCCGCCTGCCCAGTGCACCAGGTGAATGTCGGGATAGTGCAGCGTCTCGCCCTGAAACGCATACGGCTGGCCGGGATTGAGCAGCATGTCGCTGATGCGCGCCACCGGGATCGACAGGTTCGCCGGATTCGGGCCGGTGCTCATCAGCGGCGCCGGGCCTTCCTGGCGCGGATTGCCGACGCTGTTCATTGAACCATGGCCAAAAGAGAAGCCGCCGCCCGGCAGTCCCGGCTGGCCCAGCATCGACGAGAGCGCAATCATCATCCAGTACGGCTGCTCGCCGCGATGGGCGCGCTGCACCGCATAAGCACAGGTGATAAAGCTGCGTTTGCCCGCCAGCTGCTGCGCCAGCAGCGCGATACGCGCCGCCGGGATACCGGTTATCGCACTGGCCCACGCGGGCGTTTTTGCCACGCCGTCGCTTTCGCCCAGCAGATAGGCACGCAGCTGCGGCCAGCCGGTGCAGTGGCTGGCGAGGAAAGCCTCATCGATAGCGTTCCGCCGGGTAATTTCATGGCCGAGCGCCAGCATCAGCGCCACATCGGTGTTCGGGCGAATCGGAATCCACTCGGCGTTAACGAATGCCGGGCAGTCATCGCGCATCGGGCTGATGTTAATGATCGGCGTGCCTTTGGCGCTCAGCTGCTGCAGCGCCGGTTTCAGGCTGTGCTCGCCGGCGCCGCCGGAGGCCACCTGCGCATTTTTCAGCGCCAGGCCGCCAAAGGCGACGAAAATTTCTGCATGCTCCACCACCTGCGGCCAGTCGGTGACGCGGCCGGTGAGCGGCATATAAGTGCCAATCACATACGGCAGAAAGAACTGGGCCGCGCCCCAGCTGTAGTTACCCTGCTGATCAACGCCACCGCCGCCCTGGAAATAGAAGCGACGAATCAGGGTGCGCGCGTGGTTAACGCGACCGGCTGAGGACCAGCCGTACGAACCGTTGAAAATGCCGGAAGCGCCGTAGCGGTCGCGCACCCGGCGGTTCTCTTCCGCCACCAGATCGAGCGCGGTGTCCCAGTCCACGGCGACAAAATCTTCCCGGCCGCGCAGCGTGCGATCGCTGTTTTCACGCGACTTCAGCCACGAACGGCGCACCATCGGCTGACGGATGCGTTTATCCGAGTACACCAGTTCAGGGATAGTGTGGATCATCGGGGAAGGATCGGCATCGGCGAAGAAAGGTTCGCAGGCAATCAGGCGCTGATTTTCGGTGACGGCGGTAAACGCGCCCCAGTGCGCAAGGTGCGGCACACGAGTTTTCATGGTTATGGGTCCGGCAGGCAGGTGTGATTCAGGCTGGCAGCATAGCACGGTGCCGTTACCGGGCTAAAGCCTCACCGTGAACGTCTGATTTTCCGCACTTTTGCGACAGCGCTGACATTCTGGCGGGTTGCGGCTGCCGGGCTTTTCCGTAACACTGAGAGCATGTGTAAACGTTTTCCCGGATGTCGACCATTGCATGGCTACTATTAAGGATGTTGCCCGCATGGCGGGGGTGTCGGTCGCGACCGTGTCCCGCGTCATCAATAATTCGCCCAAAGCCAGCGAGAGTTCGCGCCTCGCCGTTACCCAGGCCATGGAACAGTTGCAGTATCACCCGAACGCCAATGCCCGCGCGCTGGCGCAGCAATCCACCGAAACGCTCGGGCTGGTGGTAGGCGATGTGTCAGACCCGTTTTTTGGCGCGATGGTGAAAGCGGTCGATGAAGTCGCCGGGCAAACCGGCAACTTTCTGCTGATTGGTAACGGTTACCATAATGAGCAGAAAGAGCGTCAGGCGATTGAACAGCTGATGCGCCATCGCTGTGCCGCGCTGGTGGTGCACGCCAAGAAAATTCCCGATGACGATTTAGAGCTGCTGATGAAGCAGGTGCCGGGCATGGTGCTGCTGAACCGGCTGCTGCAGGGGTTTGAGTCGCGCTGCATTGCGCTGGATGACCGCTACGGCGCCTGGCTGGCCACGCGCCACCTGATTCAGCAGGGTCATACGCAGATCGCCTTTATCTGCTCGACGCACACCATTTCTGACGCCGAAGATCGGTTGCAGGGCTATTACGATGCGCTGAAGGAGCACGGTCTGCCGTGCAACGACCGGCTGGTGGCGTGGGGAGAACCGGATGAGGTCGGTGGCGAGCAGGCAATGACGGAACTGCTCGGACGCGGCAAGCAGGTGAGCGCGGTGGCGTGCTACAACGATTCGATGGCCGCCGGTGCGCTGGCGGTGCTGAGCGATAACGGCATTCGCGTGCCGGAAGAGATGTCGTTGATTGGCTTTGATGATGTGCTGGTGTCGCGCTACGTGCGTCCGCGCCTGACCACGGTGCGCTATCCGATTGTGACCATGGCGCAGCAGGCCGCGCAGCTGGCGCTGGCGCTGGCCAACGGCACCGCGCTGCCGGAGGTGACCAATATGTTTAGCCCGACGCTGGTCAGGCGGCATTCGGTGGGTGGACCGGGTTAAACGGGTGAGGGCTTTCCCTCACCCTAACCCTCTCCCTGAGGGAGAGGGAACGTTCCAGAGCGCGGTCAGCCCTGACGGGAGAAGAACGTTCCAGAGCGCGCGGTCAGCCCTTGCGGCAAGGGGACGTTCCAGAGAGCGCGGTCAGCCCCCTCGCCCGCTTGCGGGAGAGGGTTGGGGTGAGGGCCAGCGCGCCCCCAGCCCACTATAAATCCTGCGAATACACCTTCACCTGCACCTCAGGAAACTCCAGCGCATCACACTGATACTGCCAGCCGAATCGCTCGTAGTAGCCGCCAAACGTCGACCACAGCCACACCGTTGCATAGCCGCGCTGGCGGGCATAGTCCAGCACGTGCTGCTGCAGGGCGGCGCTCAGCCCCTGCCCGCGCGCCGCTTCATCCACATACAGCGCGGCAACCCACGGATAGAGATCCTGACGGCTAATCAAATCACAGCGCCAGAACCCTACCGTGCCGTGCGGCACGTCATCGTCGTCCAGCGCGACAAAGGTCACCGGAAACGCGGCACCGTTCAGGCTACTGCGAACAATGCTGTCGTAAAACGCGCGCGAGGTGCCGTCACCAAACGCCTGCCACAGCCAGTCGGTGATCTGGCTGGCGTGATGCGGCACGCTGCTGAGCGGCACGATGCGCATCAGTTCAGCTCCAGCGCCAGCAGTTCCTGAATGGTCTGCGCACGGCGAATCTCACGCGGCACGCCCTGCTCAAACAGCACTTCCGGGATCAGCGGACGGCTGTTGTAGTTGGAGGACATTGATGCGCCGTAAGCGCCGGTATCATGGAACACCAGATAATCGCCGACCTGTGCCGCTGGCAGCGCGCGGGTTTCCACTTTGCCCCCTTCCAGCTGGGTAAACACATCTCCCGACTCACAGAGCGGCCCGGCCACCACGCTCTCCACATGCGCCTCACCCGGCGCGCTGCCATCGGCAGGCAGCAGCGAAATATGGTGATAGCTGCCGTACATCGACGGACGCATCAGATCGCTGAAACCGGCATCCACCAGCACAAAGTGACGGCTGCCCATCTGCTTCACCGCCCGCACCTGCGACACCAGTACGCCCGACTCTGCCACCAGGAAGCGGCCCGGCTCGATCTCCAGTTTCACCGCATGGCCGAGGTGCGCCGCGATACGCTCGCGCGCGCCGTTCCACAGGCCGTAATAGTGCTGCGTATCAATCGCCTCCTCACCAAAGCGATAAGGAATCGATAACCCGCCGCCCGCTGAAATGGCCTGCAGGTCCTGGCCAAAGGCCACTACCTGATCGACCATCGCGTCGCACACCTGCTGCAGATGGCCGTAATCGACGCCGGAGCCGATGTGCATATGTAAACCTACCAGCTGCAGGCCGTGTTGCTGAATCGCCGCCAGCGCCAGCGGCAGATCGCTGTGCCAGATGCCGTGCTTACTGTTTTCGCCGCCGGTATTGGTTTTCTGGCTGTGACCGTGGCCAAAGCCCGGATTAATGCGCAGCCAGACGCTGTGACCCGGCGAAACCGCGCCGAGCTGATGCAGCATATCCACGGATCCGGCATTCACCGGCACCTTCAGCTCGGCGATGCGCGCCAGCGTCGGTGAGTCCAGCACATCGGCGGTGAACACAATATCCTCGCCGCCCGGCTGAAAACCGGCAGCCAGCGCACGTTCGATCTCGCCGAGCGAGACCGAATCGACCTTGACGCCGGCAGCGCGCATCAGGCGCAGAATATGAATATTCGAGCAGGCCTTTTGCGCAAAGCGCACCACGTCAAACGCGCTGAGCTGCGCAATACGCTGCTGAATGATTTCGGCATCGTAAGCCCAGAACGGGCCGCTGTAGCGCTGCGCCAGCGGCAGTAGATTTGTGGCGTTAAGCGCCGTCTGGGAATCGTTAAGTGGACGTGGCATGAGTATTCTCCTGAGTCGTTGCTGTCATTTAGCCACAGCACAGTGATGCAGAAAAATATCTGTTTAAGCATCAGCTATGCAAATATGATATGGATGACACGGAGGCGACGATGGCAAAAATCAACTGGCGGCATATCGAAATCTTTCACGCGGTGATGACCAGCGGCAATCTGACCCAGGCCGCCACGCTGCTGCACACCTCGCAGCCAACGGTGAGCCGCGAACTGGCGCGGCTGGAGCAGCAGCTGGGCTTACAGCTGTTTGAGCGGGTGCGCGGCCGCCTGCAGCCCACCGTGCAGGGGCTGCGGCTGTACGAAGAGGTGCAGCGCTCGTGGTACGGTCTGGATCGCATCATGGATGCCGCCGAAGGACTGCGCAATTTCCGCCAGGGCGAGCTGTCCATCGCCTGCCTGCCGGTCTTTTCCCAGTCGCTGTTGCCGCCGCTGCTGCAGCCGTTTTTACAGCGCTATCCGCAGGTGAGCCTGAATATTATTCCGCAGGAGTCGCCGCTGCTGGAGGAGTGGCTGTCGGCGCAGCGCTACGATCTCGGTCTGACCGAAACCCAGCATGCGCCCGCCGGGACTGAACGCCTGGCACTGCTGACCAGTGATGAAGTGTGCGTGCTGCCGCCGCAGCATCCGCTGTGTCAGCGGGCGGTGCTGACGCCGCAGGATTTCCACGGTGAAAACTATGTCAGCCTGTCGCGCAGCGATAGCTATCGTCAGTTACTGGATGCGCTGTTCCATGAGCAGCAGGTGGAGCGGCGGCTGGTGCTGGAGACGCACAGCGCCGCGTCGGTGTGCGCGATGGTGCGCGCCGGGGTGGGCATTTCGATTGTTAATCCGCTGACGGCGCTGGATTACGCCGACAGCGGCGTGGTGATGCGCCGCTTCAGTATTGCCGTGCCGTTCACGGTGAGCCTGGTGCGGCCACAGCATCGGCCGGCATCGGCGCTGGTCGATCACTTCTGCGACCACCTGCAGCAGCAGGTGGCCACCTTTCCGCAGCGCATCGCCCAGCGTCTGGCTTAAGCGCGCACCGTCTCGCGCTGACCGCCCGATTTGCGGAAGGTCAGCAGACAAACCACTAATCCCGCTGCCGCCAGCGCTGCCGCCGCGACCGGCACCGCCGTCAGGCCATAGCCTTTGTCGATCACAGCGCCGCCCACCCACGCACCGAGTGCGTTACCGACGTTAAAGGCCGAGATGTTGAGCGTCGACACCAGGTTTGGCGCGTCTTTACCGTGGCGCACCACGTTGATTTGCAGGCCCGGCACGGTGGCGAAGGTCGCCATCGCCCACAGGAACAGGGTTACCTCTGCCAGCCACAGCGCATGGCTGGTCCAGCTGAACAGCAGCGAGAACACGGCGATCAGCGAGAAGCTGAGGATCAGGCTGAACGACACTTTCCAGTCCGCCAGTTTCCCGCCAACAATGTTACCCACCGTCAGGCCAGCGCCAATCAGGAACAGCGTCCAGCTGACACCGCGATCGCTGATGCCGGTCACCTGTAACAGCAGCGGCGCAATGTAGCTGAACAGCGCAAACATCGCGGCGGCAAAACACACCGTCATCAGCAGCGACAGCCACAGTTTGCCGTTGGCTAGCGCGCTGATTTCGCTCGCCAGGTGCACCGGTTTTTCATCTTTGTTAGTCGGCAGGCTGACAATCAGCGCGATGAACGCGAGAATGCCGATAATCGCCACGCCCCAGAAGGTGGCGCGCCAGCCAAACAGCTGACCAAACCAGGTGCCGAGCGGCACGCCCAGTACGTTGGCCAGCGTCAGACCGGTAAACATCAGCGCCACCGCCGACGCCTGACGGCTCGGCGCCACCAGGCTGGCCGCGACCACTGAACCGATGCCGAAGAACGCACCGTGACACAACGCGGTAATGACGCGCGCCAGCATCAGCAGGTTATAGGTATAAGCCAGCGCACAGAGTACGTTGCCGATGATGAAGATGATCATCAGCAGAATCAGGGTACGTTTAC
This sequence comes from gamma proteobacterium symbiont of Axiagastus rosmarus, assembly GCF_059730925.1. Lineage (NCBI taxonomy): Bacteria > Pseudomonadati > Pseudomonadota > Gammaproteobacteria > gamma proteobacterium symbiont of Axiagastus rosmarus. The sequence goes on along the minus strand of NZ_AP035925.1, from coordinate 924,589 downwards.
GCGGCAGTTTCGCGGTCAGCAGCGCCATGATTGGCGCGCCGATGGCCACGCCCAGCGCATAGCCGCTGATCAGCCAGCCCGCAGAAGGAATCGACACCTGCAGGTCACCCGCCACTTCCGGCAGTAACCCCATAATGACGAACTCCGTGGTGCCGATGGCGAACGCACTCAGCGCCAGCGCCAGTAATGCAACAGGCATAACACACTCTCCCAAAATAATTTTGCAGGCGGGCCGCACGACGAACGCCGTACGGTTAAGACAGACGCGTATCCCTCCGACAGTGCGGGGATGTTTATTTTTGAACTGCGTCACAGTCTGCTATTAAAGCACAGCCTCTGACTCTCAACCACCCGGGCGGCAGCAAGGCTATTTTGCCTGCGCGGCAATAATCCCGGCGCTAAAAAGTGTCGCTTATGCATCACTGAGACAGGACGGCGATAACAGACTACGCTTGATAACAGGTTGTGATCGCTGTCACAGCGACGGCGCTTTCTGGCGTTAAATCAGGCAGTAAAGGATGGTCGCACATTGCCGATACCCCAATGGATTGCCCGGTAATGCGGCGTCAACACAACAGGGGGACAGAGTTATGCGATGGATCATCGCGCTGGCGATCGGCGGCTTAAGCGGCTGCTCGGTCGGGCACTATGAATACAGCTCAGAAGCGGCCAGGCGCGTCGATATGACCGTCACCGGCATCCCCACCGTGCTCGGCATGGGTGCGCTGGGCACCACTATCCCCCTGACGCGCGAATACAGCCTGACGGCGGCGCACGTGGCCAAATATTCGCTGTATCGGGTGAAGGCCTGGCATCCGGAGTGCGATATCGCCGTGGTTTATCATGCAAATAAAGAAGCCAACCTGCCCCCGCAGTTCCGCAACAGCCATATCGGCGACAACGTAAATCTGTATGGGTATAGCTTTATCTCCGCGCTGCCGGTGGCATCAAGCGGCAAAAACCTGATCAATACGACGCTGAGCAATGACTGGAATAAGGCCAGCTGCGTGGTGGTGGCGGCCAATGCCGGCGTGGTGAAAGGCATGTCCGGCGGCGCGGTGTATAACGCCAGCGACGACACGCTGGCCGGGGTGATTGTCGGCTATAGCAGTCGGATTGATGATAATAAGAGCGGCAAAACGCTGTTTAAAGATGTGGCGCTGTATGTGCCTTATGCGCGGTTCCAGGCGTGGCTGGATGGCGTGGTGAAGTCTTAGGTTGGGTGCGCGCTGATGCCCTCACCCCGGCCCTCTCCCACAGGGAGAGGGAGAATACCACAGCGGTCCTCTGCCACAGGGGGAGGGAGAAAACCACAGCGGCCCTCTGCCACAGGGAGAGGGAGAAAACCACAGCGGCCCTCTCCCACCGGGGTACAGGCAAGTCCCCTCTCCCCATGGGAGAGGGTTAGGGTGAGGGTGAAGGCAACCTGATTACTTACCGGTCGGGCGCAGAGCCGGGAACAGGATCACGTCACGAATGGTGTGGCTGTTGGTGAACAGCATGACCAGACGATCGATACCGATGCCCAGACCCGCAGTCGGTGGCAGACCATGCTCCAGCGCGGTGACGTAGTCTTCGTCGTAGAACATCGCTTCGTCATCACCGGCGTCCTTCGCGTTAACCTGCTGCAGGAAACGCTCGGCCTGATCTTCCGCATCGTTCAGCTCGGAGAAGCCATTACCGATTTCACGGCCGCCGATGAAGAACTCAAAGCGGTCGGTGATTTCCGGGTTCTCGTCATTACGACGCGCCAGCGGTGACACCTCTGCCGGATACTCGGTGATGAAGGTTGGTTGAATCAGGTGCGCTTCTGCTGTCTCTTCGAAGATCTCGGTCACCACGCGGCCCAGACCCCAGCTCTTCTCCACTTTAATGTGCAGCGCGTTGGCAATCGCCACTGCTTTATCAAAGTCATCCAGATCGGCGAGGTCCGTTTCCGGACGGTATTTCTTGATCGCTTCACGCATGGTGAGCTTCTCAAACGGCTTGCCGAAATCGAAGGTGTGCTCACCGTAAGGCACTTCCGTCGTGCCCAGCACGTCCTGCGCCAGGGTGCGGAACAGGCTCTCGGTCAGTTCGATCAGATCTTTGTAATCCGCATACGCCATATAGAGTTCCATCATGGTGAACTCTGGATTGTGGCGCGGCGAGATCCCTTCGTTACGGAAGTTACGGTTGATCTCAAACACGCGATCGAAACCGCCAACCACCAGACGCTTGAGGTACAACTCCGGCGCGATACGCAGGTACATGTCGATGTCGAGCGCATTATGATGGGTGATGAACGGACGCGCGGAGGCGCCGCCCGGAATCACCTGCATCATCGGTGTTTCCACTTCCATAAAGTCGCGGTTAACCATGAACTGACGAATGCCGGCCATGATTTGTGAGCGAATTTTGAAGGTCTTACGCGAATCGTCGTTGGAGATCAGGTCAAGGTAACGCTGACGGTAACGGGTTTCCTGATCGGCGAGGCCGTGGAATTTGTCCGGCAGCGGACGCAGCGCTTTGGTCAGCAGGCGCAGCTCAGAGATGTGGATCGACAGCTCGCCGGTTTTGGTTTTGAACAGCTTACCGCGCGCGCCGAGGATATCGCCGAGATCCCATTTTTTGAACTGCTCGTTGTAGACGCCTTCCGGCAGATCGTCACGGGAAACGTAGATCTGGATCTGACCGCCCACATCCTGCAGGGTGGCGAACGACGCCTTACCCATGATGCGGCGGGTCATCATACGACCGGCTACGCTCACCTCAACGCCGAGCGCTTCCAGCTCGTCGTTCTCTTTGCTGTCATAGTCGGCATGCAGACGATCGGAGGTGGTGTCACGGCGGAAATCGTTAGGAAACGCCACGCCCTTTTCACGCAGCGCGCTGAGTTTTTCGCGACGCGCTTTCAGTTCGTTGTTTAACTCAAGGGCGGCATCAGCGCTCTGCGGTTGTTGTTCAAACATGTCGGTTCCTTATAGCCCTGCTTTTAAACTTGCTTCAATAAAACGGTCAAGATCGCCATCCAGTACGGCCTGGGTGTTACGCGTTTCTACGCTGGTACGCAGATCCTTGATGCGCGAATCGTCAAGAACGTATGAACGGATCTGGCTGCCCCAGCCGATGTCCGACTTGTTCTCTTCCGCCGCCTGCTTGTCGGCATTCTTCTTCTGCATTTCGTATTCATACAGCTTGGCACGCAGCTGTTTGAAGGCCTGATCTTTGTTCTTATGCTGCGAGCGGTCGTTCTGGCACTGCACCACAATGTTGGTCGGCAGGTGGGTAATACGCACCGCTGACTCGGTTTTGTTAACGTGCTGACCACCGGCACCCGAGGCGCGATAGACGTCGATACGCAGGTCGGCCGGGTTGATTTCGATGTCGATGTTGTCATCCACTTCCGGGTAAATAAATACCGAACTGAATGAGGTGTGACGACGACCGCCGGAGTCGAACGGGCTCTTACGCACCAGACGATGAACGCCGGTTTCGGTACGCAGCCAGCCGTAAGCGTAATCACCGATGATTTTGATGGTGGCTGATTTGGTACCGGCCACTTCGCCTTCGGACTCTTCGATGATCTCGGTTTTGAAGCCTTTGGCTTCCGCCCAGCGCAGATACATACGCAGCAGCATGCTGGCCCAGTCCTGCGCTTCGGTGCCGCCGGAGCCGGCCTGAATATCCATGTAGCAGTCGGCGCTGTCGTATTCGCCGGAGAACATGCGGCGGAACTCCAGTTCACCCAGCTTCACGTCCAGCGCGTCCAGCTCGACCACGGCTTCGTTGAAGGTCTCTTCGTCGTCGGCTTCAACCGCCAGCTCCAGCAGACCCTGCACATCTTCCAGCCCCTGCTGCATCTGGTCGAGCGTTTCAACCACCGCTTCCAGCGAGGCGCGCTCTTTGCCCAGCGCCTGCGCGCGTTCAGGTTCGTTCCAGACGTCCGGCTGTTCCAGCTCGGCGTTTACTTCTTCGAGGCGTTCTTTCTTGGCATCGTAGTCAAAGATACCCCCTAAGAACGCTGCTGCGCTCGCTGAGGTCCTGGATACGATTTTTGACCGGATTAATTTCAAACATGGCTTTTCAGTCTTTTTTGACGATTCGGTGAGAGGAGATAAAAGTAACGCGCTAGTTTACCCGAAAGCGCGCCTGGTTTGTAGCTTTGCACATCAATGGCTATACCGCGTATGAACCGGCAGAAAATAATTGCGCCAGTTCTGGAAACCGGCAGGTATGGCGGTTGCCAGAAATCCCGCTGTCACTCGCCATCCACGCGGTGCGCCTTCAGAATTTTCCTACATAATCACGGCAATAAACGCCAGCTGGCGTCATTAAAACCCATGATTTCTCAGACAAAATCATTAAAACTCCACCATCAGAAATGTCTGGTTCGAAGCGTGATATAGCGTGATTAGCCTGCGCAATGCTGCGCTGTCCTGGCCATCAACCGGCCAGTACGCACCTTATCCTTTCTGCACCCTGGCGGAATCTCAGGGGTTCGTGCTTCATCTATTGCGTTCTGTCTGTCAGCCACGTTGCTCAGGAGTATTCGTGACAGGGAAAGACTGCATTCAGGCCCGTTAACGTGAACGGGCGACAACATGCCCTGAGAGGCATGAGGAGTTGCCATGCATTATCCTGTTGTTACTTTTCGATCCTCACCGCGCCTGCTGGCGCTGATCATCCCGTTTCTGCTGAGCGCCTGTGGTGGCGGAGGCGGCGGCGGTGGTGGTAGCGGCGGCGGCAGCACCTTAACCCCGGTCACGCCCGTTATTGAACCCACAGTGCCGGCCATCGCTGCCAGCAGTAAAGTGGGCATCATTGACTCCGGTCTGGCCCCGGGCCGCAGCGAAATTAATTACGCCAACGTGAATTTCTCCAGCTATGTCGGCAGCAACACCGCGCTTAACGACAACATGGGAATCAACGGCCACGGCACGCTGGTGGCGATGACGCTGCTGGGGCTGTCGCCTGACAGCGCGCTGTATGTGGCGCAGGCGTCACAAAATAATATTTTCAGCTACGACAATACTGCGCGCGCCGTGCAGGGCTTAGTGGCACAGGGCGTACGCATCTTCAATATGTCCTACGGTTCGCAGGAGCGCCTCACCAGCCAGCAGGCGTTAACCGATGCGCGCCAGCGCTATCAGTCACTGTATCAGGGGCTCAACGCGGTGGCTGCGGCAGATGGGCTGGCGGTGATGATCACCGGCAACAACAGCGGCGCCACGCCGGCACCGGACGTGCTGACACCGCTGATGTATAACGACCCGCAGCTGGCGCGTAATCTGCTGGCGGTGACCGGTATCCTGAGTCATACCGGTTATGACCTGCCAGGCCGCGCAGCCGGCACCGGACCGTTTGACGCCTGCGGCGCGGCCGCCGCGTGGTGCCTGACCGCGCCGGGCTATACAGATTACCTGTATCAAAACTCCGACGGCAGCTGGGTGCAGGCGCGCAGCTACGGCACCTCGTTTGCCGCACCGCGCGTGACGGCTGCGGCCTCGCAGCTGCTGCAGCGTTTCCCGTGGATGAGCGGCCATAACCTGCAGCAAACCCTGCTGACCACCGCCACCTACCGCAGTGATGCGCACGATAACGTCGCCGACAGCGCCAACGGGCGGCCATACAATGAGACGTTCGGCTGGGGCGATCTTAACGCCGCTAAAGCCTTAAACGGGCCGGGACAATTCTGGGCAGAGGACTTCCACGCGCGCCTCGACGGCGGCCAGTATGTGTTCAGCAATGACATCAGCGGCGATCGCGGGCTGGTACTGGACGGCAGCGAACGCGGCGGTACGCTGCAGCTGACCGGCAACAACAGCTATCAGGGCCTGACGCAGGTCTCCGCCAATAGCCTGCTGATTGACGGTGCGATTGCCGGCAATGCGCTGGTGAACGGCAGCGGCAAACTGGGTGGCAGCGGACGCATCGGCGGCAATCTGGTCAACCAGGGATCGGTTAACGGCGGCCTGCAGGTGGCGGGCAACTATCAGCAAAGCGCCGACGGTACGCTCAACGTCACGCTGAACAATCCGCTGCGCGTGACCGGCAACGCGGCGCTCGACGGCACGCTGAATCTCGCGCCGCCCTCCGCCAGCTACGTGGTGAAACAGCAGGAAACGCTGCTGACCAGCGGCGGCGGCGTGAGCGGTCAGTTTAGCCAGGTCAATACCGGCGTATTTCTCGACGGTTCCGTCAGCTATGACGCCCACAGCGTTACCGGCCAGCTAACGCGTAAAAACACCGCCGCGGCGGCACAGGCGATGGGAATCGATAGCACCAGCGCGCAGCAAACCAGCCGCAACCTGGAGCAGGCGTTTGAGCTGGCGGACCGCTGGCAGGGTCAGGCGACGCTGAGCAGTGCGCAGCAGTCAGCGCTAGCGGCCGCAGGCGCCTTCCAGACGCTGGCGGACACCCGCAGCGCACAGGCGGCGATCAACTCCCTGTCCGGCCAGGCGCATGCCTCCGGCAATGCGGTGCTGTTCAACGCGCTTGATTATCAGACGCGCCTGCTCAACAACCGCATCGATGATGCCAGCGAACAGGGGCGCTTCGGCTTCTGGCTGGAGAGCGGTCAGCTGCGCGGTTCGCTCGATCAGGACGGCTATCTCGGCAACCGCTATCGCAACACCCTGACCGCGCTGGGTGCCGACAGCGATTTTGGCCTGCCCGGCCTGCGCCTCGGCATCGCCTGGACGCACACTCAGCTTGATGCCACCTATGACGACACCGGCGGCAACAGCCAGAACAGCCTGCAGGGCGTAATGCTGTATGGGCGCTATGCGGTGACGCCAGCCTGGTACTGGCAGGCCAATCTCAGCTATCAGCATGGACGCGACAAACTGCAGCGCCTGGTGCTGCTGGACGAGGCCGCGCCGGTCTCCTCTTCCGCCCGCACTGACAGCTGGCAGGCAGCGTTACAGAGCGGCTATCGCTGGACGCTGCAGGAGGATTATCGCATTGAGCCCTATCTCGGCTGGCGTGAAACCGGCCTGCAAACCGGCAGCTTCAGCGACAGCGGCAGCGCGTTTGGTCTGCAGGGCGACGGCGACAGCTATCGCCGCAGCGTCGGTTACGGTGGCCTGAATCTCAGCGCGCGCCAGGACTGGTCGGCGGGCTGGTGGAGCATGCTGAGCCTGTACGGCGAATACCAGTACGCGTTCAGCAATCCGTCGATGGACGTCAGCGCGCGCTGGAGCGGCTTCGGCAGCGGTCAGCAGAGCTTTACCATCCCGGGTATGCAGCTCGATCGCCGCTCGCAGTGGTTTGGTGTGCGGGTTGATCTGGTGCAGTCGGCACGCGCGCGGCTGTTTCTGCGTGCCGACCGCCACGTGGCCGATAGCGGCGATGAGAAGGTGCTGCGCGGCGGTGTCGACGTCACGTTCTAAAGGTTACGACTGCGGCCAGATATGGTCGATGATCAGCTGTACCGAGCGATTGCCGCGGTATTCGTTGATATCCAGCTTGTAGGCCAGCTGCACCTGACGCACGCTGCTGTCTGGCCACAGGCTGGTGTCGACGTTAAAAGCGATACCATCCAGTAACGGGCCGCCGCCCAGCGGCTCGACCATCACCTTAAGGTGACGCTCGCCCACCAGACGCTGCTGCAACAGCTTAAACTGACCGTCGAACACCGGCTCCGGAAACGCCTGGCCCCAGGGGCCGGCTTCCCGCAGCATTTCCGCGGTGTGCAGGGTAAACTCCTGCGCATGCAGTTCGCCATCGGACCACATCACGCCCTGCAGCGCCTCGCCTTCCAGCCATTCGTCGATCAGCGCGGCAAAGCGCTGGCGGAACTCATCGTACTTCGCCTCTTCCAGCGACAGCCCCGCCGCCATGGCGTGCCCGCCAAATTTGATGATCAGGCCAGGATAGAGCGTGTCGATGCGTTCCAGCGCGTCGCGCAGGTGCAGCCCGGCAATCGAACGGCCAGAGCCCTTCAGCGTGCCGTCACCGGCGGGCGCGAAGGCGATGACCGGGCGGTGGAAGCGCTCTTTCAGGCGTGACGCGAGAATGCCAACTACGCCCTGATGCCACTCCGGGTGATAAAACGCCAGCCCGAGCGGCAGATCGCGATGCTGGCGCTCCAGCTCATCGCACAGCGCCAGCGCCTCGCTCTTCATGCCCTGCTCAATCTCTTTGCGCGTCTGATTAAGCGCATCAAGTTCGCTGGCCAGCATGCGCGCCTGGGCAATATCTTCTGTCAGCAGCAGCGCAACGCCAACCGACATATCGTCCAGCCGGCCGGCAGCATTGAGGCGTGGCCCGACGGCAAAACCGAGGTCGCTGGCCGCCAGCTGACGCGCATCGCGGTTAGCAATCTCCAGCAGCGCGCGGATGCCGGCACGGCATTTGCCGGCGCGGATGCGGCTCAGCCCCTGCCACACCAGAATGCGGTTGTTGGCATCCAGCGGCACCACGTCGGCCACGGTACCGAGCGCCACCAGATCCAGCAGTTCGGCCAGATTGGGTTCACTGCGTCCGTCGCTGAACCAGCTCAGCTGACGCAGATGGGCACGCAGCGCCAGCATCAGATAAAACGCCACGCCCACGCCTGCCAGCGAACGCGACGGGAATGCGCTGTCGCTCAGGTTAGGGTTAACGATGGCCTCTGCCGCCGGCAGCGTTTCGCCCGGCAGGTGGTGATCGGTGATCAGTACCGGAATACCGTGCTGGTGCGCGGTGTCGACGCCCGCGTGCGACGAAATACCGTTATCCACGGTGAGGATCAGCTCCGCGCCGCGCGCGCGCGCCTGCTCCACCACTTCCGGGCTCAGGCCATAGCCGTCCTCAAAGCGGTTCGGCACCAGATAATCGACGTTGCCGCCCATGCTGCGCAGCGCCAGCACGGTGAGCGCAGTGCTGGTGGCACCATCGGCATCGAAATCACCTACCACCACGATGCGGCGTTGCTGCTGCAGCATCTGGTGCAGCAGCGTCACAGCGCGCTCAATGCCGCCAAGGCTTTGCCACGGCAGCAGGAATTTCGCGCCGCGTTCCAGTTCGGCGGCGTCTTTGACACCGCGTTGCAGGTAGAGACGACGCAGCAGCGGCGGTAAATCATCGGGTAACTGCGCGTCGGCCTGGGCTTCACGCCGACGTAATTCTACAGAGTGCATCACTGTGTCTTAACCACCACGCTTCTGGCCGTCCAGCACCTGCTTCAGCTCCTGCGGTCCCTGGTAGCCAGGAATCATCATGCCGCTGTCGGTGAGGATGGCGGGCGTGCCCTGAATACCAAACAGAATGCCCAGCTTGTAGTGCTGGTCGAGATTGATTTTGCAGCTCGCCGGCGCATCCATTTGCGGTGCGTCGCCTTTCATTGCGGCATCAAACGCCTTGTTGCGATCGGCGCTGCACCAGATGGCGGTCATGGCTTTCTCCACCTGGCCGTGCAGGCCTTCACGCGGGAACGCCAGATAGCGCACGGTGATGCCCAGCGCGTTGTAGTCAGCCATCTGCTCGTGCAGCTTGCGGCAGTAGCCGCAGGTGATGTCGGTAAATACGGTGATCACGTGCTGCTCTTTCGGCGCTTTGTAGACAATCATTTCCGGTGCCAGCGCGGCGACTTTTTTCTCCAGCAGCTGATTGGTGACATTCACCGGCTGCGCGCCGCTGACATCGTACAGCGGGCCCTGAATCATGTGTTTGCCGTCTTCGGTGACGTACAGCACGCCGCTTTCGGTCATCACCGTTTTGATACCCGGTAGCGGCGACGGCTGGATTTCCGCCTGCTGCATACCCAGTTTTTTCAGTGATTGCTGAATCGCGCTGTCATCGGCATAGGCCAGCGCAGAAAAGGCGCTGACCAGCAGAGCCAGCGTCGTAATAGTTTTTTTCATCTCAAATCCTTGTTGCCGCTGCTCAGGCGCGCGGATGATGCTGTTGATGTAACTGACGCAGGCGCTCAGTCGCCACGTGCGTGTAAATCTGGGTGGTCGACAGGTCGCTGTGCCCCAGCAACATCTGTACGACGCGTAAATCGGCACCATGGTTCAGTAAATGTGTGGCAAATGCGTGGCGCAGCACGTGCGGTGACAGCTTTTCGCTGTCGATGCCGGCAAGGGTGGCATAGTGTTTGATGCGATGCCAGAAGGTCTGGCGTGTCATCTGCTGCGCGCGGTTGCTGGGGAACAGCACATCAATGGTCTGCCCGTTCAGCAGCCACGGCCGCCCGTGTTCCATATAGTGCTCCAGCCAGTAAATGGCTTCTTCACCTAATGGCACCAGCCGCTCTTTATTGCCTTTACCGATGACGCGCACCACGCCCTGACGCAGGCTGACATCACTCAACGTCAGACCGACCAGCTCAGAGACGCGCAGCCCGGTAGCGTACAACAGCTCCAGCATCGCTTTGTCACGCAGTTCAAGCGGTATGTCCGTCGCTGGAGCCTGTAACAGGCGCTCGACCTGATTTTCTGACAGGTCTTTTGGCAGGCGCTGCGGCAATTTCGGCGCTGATAACAGCGCGCTGGGATCGTCACTGCGCAGCTTTTCGCGGTACAGATACTGAAACAGACGGCGCATCGCGCTCAGAGTACGCGCTGAGCTGGTGGCTTTGTAACCGCCCTCAATCCGCTCAGCCAGAAACTGCTGTAAATCAGCGGCTTCCAGCGTCAGCAGCGTGCGCTCATGGTGGTGCAGCCAGGCAGTGAGCGTCTGCAAATCCTGACGATAGGACGCCAGCGTGTTCTGCGCCAGGTTGCGCTCAATCCAGAGCGCGTCGAGAAACTGTTCTATCAGATCGCTGTCCTGCACTGTTGCCCCTCGCCGTGTGAAATCGTGCTCATTATGCCTGAAACTGGCCTGCTTCTGGTACAATTGCGCCAGAGTGAGTTTCAGTCAGAGCATTAATTGCATGAATATCGGTCTGTTTTACGGTTCCAGTACCTGTTACACCGAGATGACGGCGGAGAAAATCCGCGACTTTATCGGTGAAGAATTAGTCACGCTGCATAACCTGAAAGATGACGATCCGTCGCTGATGGAGCAGTACGATTTACTGATTCTCGGTATTCCGACCTGGGATTTCGGCGAGCTACAGGAGGACTGGGAAGCGGTGTGGCAACAGCTGCCGGCGCTCAACCTGCAGGGCAAAATTGTGGCGCTGTACGGCATGGGCGACCAGGTCGAGTACAGCGAATGGTTCCTTGATGCGCTGGGTATGTTGCACGAACTGCTGCTGCCGATGGGCGTGCAGTTTGTCGGTTACTGGCCGCTCGACGGCTACCAGTTCACCAGTAAAAAACCGCTGACCGCCGATGGTCAGCAGTTTGTCGGTCTGGCGCTCGACGACGTTAATCAGTTTGAGCTGAGCGAAGCGCGCGTCGAGCAGTGGTGCGAACAGATTCTGACCGAAACCGCCGCGCTGCTTTAATGCGGCGTCGCGCCATCCAGTAAAAAACAGCGGGCGCGTAACGCGCGCCACGCGTCGGGCGGCATACTGTCGTGCAGCAGCCACAGCCGCCAGCGCTGCCCGCGACGGTTACGCAGCACCAGCAACACGCCCCAAGGTAGCCAGTCCGGCTGCCGTTGCGCCTGCCAGCGTTCACCGCGCCAGTACCAGTCCCCCTTGTCATCCAGCATGATCGCTCCGCAGCGCTGCTGCAGGCGACGCGCGTTACGCCAGCACTGCGGTGTCAGCAGGATCACTACCGCGATCTGAACCCAGGCCCAGCCCGCCGGCCAGCGACAGCTCAGCAACAGCGCGCCACACAGCCCGAACAGCGTCACATTCAGCACCCGCGCGCTGCGTGACGCGTGCAGATTACATTGCCACCGGCCCGCGTTCACGGTTGCGCTGCTGAATCAGTTTCACCATGCGTTTGAACTCGGGATCGGCCGGTTCGCCGTGGTTCATCATCCAGTTAAACAGGTCCGGATCGTCGCTCTTCAGCAGCGCGACAAACACCTGCTTGTCGCTGTCGCTCAGCGAATCATACTCATATTTAAAGAACGGCATGATCGAGACATCCAGCTCCAGCATGCCGCGACGGCATGCCCACTGGACGCGCGCTTTGTCATGAATATCCATGTGTCTTCTTCCACAGCTGATAACAGTGGCGCTCAGTGTACCTGCTTTTTCGCCGCGCTGCAGGCGTGCAACCCGACGCTGCGCGCGGTGACGCACAGCAATGCCACCGGTTACAGGGTTATCACGCGATTTGTGCGCCAGATTCCGCAAACAGGTTGCAATGGCGCACTGCTCTTTTAACATTGGTAAGCATATTACTGGATAAACCTTATTGATCAGGACGGACTCATGCCGATTTTCACCCTTCCGCCTCGCCAGCCCGCTGCGGCGTCGCGCCTGCCTTTAACGCTAATGTCGCTCGACGAGTGGGCGCTGGTATCGGTGCAGGGCAAAGATAGCACCTCTTATCTGCAGGGTCAGCTGACGCTGGACGTGGCGGCGCTGGACGCAGCGCAGCATCGCCCGGCAGCGCACTGTGATGCCAAAGGCAAAATGTGGAGCAATCTGCGTCTGTTCCATCGTGGAGAAGGTTATGCCTATGTTGTGCGGCGCAATCTGCGCGAGCAGCAGGTGACCGAACTGAAGAAGTATGCGGTGTTCGCCAAAGTGACCATTGCGGCCGATGATGACGCAGTCCTGCTCGGCGTTGCCGGTTTTCAGGCGCGCGCCGCGCTGGCTAACGTTTTCGCCACGCTGCCGGATGCCACAACCCCAGTGGTACAGCAGGATGACACCACCCTGCTGTGGTTCGCCGAGCCAGCCGAGCGTTTTCTGCTGATCACCACGCCGGCGCAGGCCGAAGCGCTGCAGCAGAAGCTGGCCGGGGAAGCGCAGCTGAATGACAGCACGCAGTGGCTGGCGCTGGATATTGCGGCGGGCGTGCCGGTGATCGACAGCGCCACCACGGCGCAGCTGATTCCGCAAGCCACCAACCTGCAGGCGCTGGATGCCATCAGCTTTAAAAAAGGCTGTTATACCGGCCAGGAGATGGTGGCGCGCGCCAAATTCCGCGGCGCCAATAAACGTGCGCTCTACTGGCTGGCGGGCAGCGCCAGCAAAGTACCGGACGCGGCCAGTTCGCTGGAGTTGCAGATGGGCGACAAATGGCGTCGTACCGGCACGGTGCTGAGCGGCGTACAGCTGGATGATGGCAGCGTGTGGGTGCAGGCGGTGCTGAACAACGATCTGGAGCCGGATAGCGTGCTGCGCGTTGAAGGCGATGAAAGCGGTAAGCTGACCATTCAGCCGCTGCCCTATTCGCTGGAGGAATAACGGTTACGGCTGGTACGCTGCAGGGTCGCCATCAGTGGCGACCCTGGCCTTGTTACATCACGTAAAAATAGATGGCGCAAAAGTGCAGCACGCTGCCGCCCAGCACGAAACCGTGCCAGATGGCATGATTGTACGGAATACGGCGCGACACATAGAAAATCACCCCGAGCGAATAGACAATCCCGCCCGCCGCCAGCAGCCAGACGCCGCCCGCCGACAGTTTGGTTGCCAGCTGATAAATCACTACCAGCGACAGCCAGCCCATGCTGAGATAGGTCACCAGCGACAGCACTTTAAAGCGATGCGCAATGGTCAGCTTAAAGATGATGCCCGCCAGCGCCAGACTCCAGATCACCACCATCAATCCCTGCGCCAGCGGCGATTGCAGCCCGACCAGCAGAAACGGCGTGTAAGTCCCGGCGATCAGCAAATAGATGGCGCAGTGGTCAAATTTCTTCAGCCAGTATTTGGCGCGCTGGTGCGGAATGGCGTGATACAGCGTCGAGGCGAGGAACAGCAGAATCATGCTGCCGCCGTACAGGCTATAGCTGGTAATGGCGGTGATATTCGCCTGCATTTCAACGGCCTGGGTCAACAGCAACACCAGCCCCACGATGCCAAACACACAGCCCAGGCCGTGGCTGATGCTGTTGGCGATCTCTTCGGCCAGTGAATAGCCCTGGGCAATAAGTCGGTTCTGTACCATGGCGTCGGATTCCTGAACATCGTAACGAAAGTTGTGCTTTTTCTGTGCACCAGAGTAGCGAAGAACAATTTCAGAGTACACATGTACGCTAAAATTATTCTGTGAAGAGGTGTGACAACCCAGCGGCAAACCAATCTGTTACACTGAGGCTTCTTTTTGCCGTGAGCGCCGCCCGAATGTTTTCACACAGCGACCTGTCCCGTTTGAACGACCTTGAGATGCAGGTTTATCACTTCATCATCAAACACCGGGAAAGTGTCAGTTATATGACCATCCGCGAACTGGCGGCGCAGGCAGGCGTCTCGACCACCACGGTGCTGCGCTTCTGCCGCAAAATGCACTGTGACGGCTGGTCAGAATTCCGCATCCGTTTTCGCCTGGCGCAGGAGCAAAGCGCGCCGGTGCTGCTGCCCTCCAGCGTCGGAGAAATGCTGAGCTTTTTTAAAAGCATCAATAACGCAGAATTTGATCAGCAGATTGCCACCGCGGCGCAAATGATTATTGAGGCTGAGCACATTTTCTTTATTGGTGCCGGTACTTCAGGCAGTCTCGGCAAATATGGTGCACGCTATTTTTCTAATATTGGTAAATTCAGCCATCATATTGACGACCCTTATTACCCGGTGAGTAAGAGCGCCTGGGAAAATGCGCTGGCGATTATTTTATCCGTTTCTGGCGAAACCGAAGAGATCCTGCGCTTTGCCAGCCAGTTCAGTCTGCATCACTGTAAAATCATCTCCATCACCAATCACGACAACTGCTCGCTGGCGAAAATGGCGGATTTCAATCTCTCCTATCATGTGCCGCAGGAGAAACTGCCTGACCGCTACGATATTACCACCCAGGTACCGGTGATTTATATTCTGGAGACGCTGGGCCGTTATATTGCCCGCCTCACGCAGGTATAAAACAGCCTGTTTTTCGGCGGTAACAAGTCACATTTCCGCGCCGGTGTTATAGCGTGACTTTGCTATTTCAGTTGTTACACTGCGGGCAGTATTATTTTCGCCAACAGCGTGACGAGGTATTGAAATGAGTGAAGGATTGCAGTTACCCAGCGGATTTCTCTGGGGCGGCGCGGTGGCAGCCCATCAGGTTGAGGGCGGCTGGGATCAGGGCGGCAAAGGCGTCAGCATCGCCGATGTTCTCACCGGCGGCGCACACGGCGTTGATCGCGTCATCACGCCCGGCGTTCAGCCCGGCCAGCACTATCCCAACCATCAGGCGGTGGAATTCTATTCACACTACAAACAGGACGTGGCGCTGTTTGCTGAGATGGGTTTCAAATGCTTCCGCACCTCGATTGCCTGGACGCGCATTTTCCCCAACGGCGACGAACTGCAGCCCAATGAAGCCGGCCTGCAATTTTACGATGACCTGTTTGATGAGCTGCTGAAATATGGCATCGAACCGGTGATTACCCTGTCGCACTTTGAGATGCCTTATCATCTGGTTAAAGAGTACGGCGGCTGGGCTAATCGCAAAGTGGTCGATTTCTTTGTGCGCTTCAGTGACGTGGTGATGACGCGCTATCGCCACAAGGTGAAGTACTGGATGACCTTCAATGAAATCAATAACCAGCGCAACTGGCAGTATCCGCTGTTCGGCTACTGCTGCTCCGGCGTCGTGTTCACAGAGCATGAAAAGCCGGAGCAGACAATGTATCAGGTGATGCATCACCAGTTCGTTGCCAGTGCCAAAGTGGTGAAGCGCGGCCACGAAATCAACCCGGATTTCCAGATTGGCTGCATGATCGCCATGGTACCGGTCTATCCGTTCTCCTGCCATCCGGACGACGTGATGCGCGCGCAGGAGTCGATGCATCAGCGCTACGTGTTCAGCGACGTGCAGATGCGCGGCGCGTACCCGGCTTATACGCTGAAAGAGTGGGCGCGCAAGGGCTATAACATTGAGATGGAAGCCGATGACGCCGAAACGCTGCGTCAGGGCTGCTGCGATTACATCGGTTTCAGCTACTACATGAGCAATGCGGTGGACACCAAAGCCAGCGGCGTCGACGATCCGATCACCGGCTTCGACGGCGTAGTGCCCAACCCGCATGTGAAAGCGTCCGACTGGGGCTGGCAGATTGATCCGGTCGGCCTGCGCTACGTGCTGAATGCGCTGTATGAGCGCTATCAGAAGCCGCTGTTTATCGTTGAGAACGGCTTTGGTGCCATTGATAAAGCCAATGCTGAGGGCGTGATTGAAGATGACTACCGCATTGATTATCTGCGCGCGCACATCGAAGAGATGAAAAAAGCGGTGGCGCTGGATGGCGTTGATCTGCTGGGTTATACGCCGTGGGGCTGCATCGACTGCGTCTCCTTTACCACCGGCCAGTACAGCAAGCGCTACGGCTTTATCCACGTCGATAAAAACGATGACGGCAGCGGCAGCTTTGCCCGTTCGAAGAAGAAGAGTTTCGCCTGGTATCAGCAGGTGATTGCCAGCAATGGTGAAGTGCTGTAACCGCTAATGGCGCGCGACGTATAGATGTGCGCCGCGCGCAGACAGGCTGTGAAGTGCGACTCAACGGCCGCCTGATGCATCAATAAAGCTGCCGGTGACGTAGGAAGCGGCGTCACTGGCCAGCCAGACGATGGCGGCAGCGATCTCTTCCGCCTGGCCGCCGCGCTGCATCGGCAGCGATGCCGCGAGACGATCAACGCGCCCCGGCTCACCGCCGTCGGCATGCATATCGGTGTAGATCAGCCCTGGCCGCACGCTATTGACGCGAATCCCCTGCGCCGCCACTTCCAGTGACAATCCTCTGGTCAGCGTGTCCATCGCGCCTTTCGACGCCGCATAATCGACATACTCATTAGGCGAGCCGGTACGCGCAGCCGCTGACGAGACGTTAACAATGGCGCCGCCCTGACCGCCGTGTGCGGTGCTCATGCGTTTTACCGCTTCGCGGCAGCAGATAAACGTGCCGGTGACGTTGGTTGCCAGCACGCGCTGAATGCGCGCAGCATCCAGATCCTCAACCCGGCACTGGGAGAAGAGAATACCGGCGTTATTCACCAGCACGCGCAGCGCGCACGGCTGCTGATCCAGCTGGCGGAACATGCGCACCACCTGCGCTTCATCGGCAATATCCGCCTGTAAGGCAAACGCGCTGCCGCCCTGCGCTTCGATATCTGCTACCACCTGCAACGCTTCTGCTGCGCGCTGCCGGAAATTGATTGCCACGCGATAACCCGCCTGCGCCAGCAGCAGCGATGTTGCTCGTCCAATTCCGCGGCTACCGCCGGTGACCAGTGCCAGATCCATATGCTTCTCCCATAAAAAAGGCCGACAAATCGGCCTTGAGTATTATTGCAGGGTTTGAATTACGCCTGCTGACTACTGGTATTCGCTCATCGGAACGCATGAACAGAACACATTGCGATCGCCAAACACATCGTCGAGACGCTTAACGGTCGGCCAGTATTTGTTGGCGCTGCCGGCCGGGAAGACCGCCAGCTCGCGGCTGTACGGATGAGTCCAGTCGCCGACGATTTCCATCTGGGTATGCGGTGCATTCACCAGTGGGTTGTCGTCAGCCGGCCATTCACCGTCGGCCACGCGATCGATTTCCATGCGGATCGCCAGCATCGCGTCAATAAAGCGGTCCAGCTCGATTTTGCTCTCGGATTCGGTCGGCTCGACCATCAGCGTGCCGGCGACCGGGAAGGACATAGTCGGCGCATGGAAGCCATAGTCGATCAGGCGTTTTGCGATATCCAGCTCGCTGATGCCGGTCTGCTCTTTCAGCGGACGAATGTCGAGAATGCACTCATGCGCCACGCGGCCGTCGCGGCCGGCGTACAGAATCGGGTACGCCGACTGCAGCCGGCTGGCGATGTAGTTGGCGTTGAGAATCGCCACCGAGCTGGCCTGCTTCAGCCCTTCTGCGCCCATCATGCGAATGTACATCCAGCTAATGGGCAGAATAGATGCGCTGCCGAACGGCGCCGCAGAAACCGCGCCCTGCTGGGTCAGCACGCCGTCAATCTGCACCACGCTATGGCCCGGTACGAATGGTGCCAGATGCGCTTTTACCCCGATGGGCCCCATGCCCGGACCGCCACCGCCGTGCGGAATGCAGAAGGTTTTGTGCAGGTTGAGATGCGACACGTCAGCGCCAATGTAGCCAGGCGTGGTGATCCCGACCTGCGCGTTCATGTTTGCGCCGTCGAGGTACACCTGGCCGCCGTACTGATGCACGATCTGGCACACTTCGCGAATGGTCTCTTCGTAGACGCCGTGCGTCGACGGATAGGTCACCATGATGCACGACAGCGCGTCACCGGCCTGCGCTGCTTTTTCACGCAGATCGCCGAGATCGATGTTGCCCTGCTTATCACAGGCCACCACCACCACCGCCATGCCCGCCATCTGCGCGGACGCCGGGTTGGTGCCGTGCGCCGAGCTCGGGATCAGACAGATCGTGCGGCCCGCTTCATTACGGCTCTCATGATAGCGACGGATGGCCAGCAGACCGGCGTATTCGCCCTGCGCACCAGAGTTCGGCTGCATGCACAGCGCATCGTAACCGGTGAGCTGGACCAGCCACTGTGACAGCTGACCGATCATCTGCAGATAACCGCTCGCCTGCTCTGCCGGGCAGAACGGGTGCAGTTCAGCGAATTCCGGCCAGGTGATCGGAATCATTTCGGCGGCGGCATTCAGTTTCATGGTGCATGAGCCGAGCGGGATCATTGCCTGATTCAGCGCCAGATCCTTTTTCTCCAGGCTGTGCATGTAGCGCATCATCTCAGTTTCGCTGTGATGACGGTTGAACACCGGATGGGTAAGGAATTCGCTGGTACGTTGCTGGCCTGCCGGAATGGCGCTGTTTTCCGCCGCCACCGCGGCGTCCAGCGCCTCGATATCCTGGCCGTGCGCGTCGCCCAGCAGAATGGCAAACAGCGCCAGCACGTCTTCACGCGTGGTGGTTTCATCCAGCGTGATACCGACCGCATTGAGGATATCGCTGCGCAGGTTGACGCCGAAGCTCAGCGCACGGTTCAGCACCGCCGCTTTGTCCGCGACTTCAACGGTCAGCGTATCGAACCAGCTGTGATGGCGCAGCTTCAGGCCGCCGTTTTGCAGGCCTGCTGCCAGAATCGAGGTCAGACGGTGAATGCGCGAGGCGATGCGCTTCAGTCCGGCCGGGCCATGGTAAACCGCGTACAGGCCGGCGATATTCGCCAGCAGCACCTGTGAGGTACAGATGTTGGAGTTGGCTTTCTCACGGCGGATGTGCTGTTCGCGCGTCTGCATCGCCATGCGTAGCGCGGTGTTACCGGCGGCATCGCGTGACACACCGATGATACGGCCCGGCATGGAGCGCTTGTGCTCATCACGGCTGGCAAAGAAGGCCGCGTGCGGACCGCCGTAGCCCATCGGTACGCCAAAGCGCTGGGCGGAACCGAAGACGATATCAGCACCCTGTTTGCCCGGCGCCTCCAGCTGCACCAGCGCCATGAAATCCGCCGCCACGCTCACCACCACTTTGCGGCTTTTCAGCTCAGCAATCAGTTCACGGTAGTCGTGCACTTCTCCGCTGGTACCAACCTGCTGCAGCAGCACGCCAAACAGATCTTCGTGCTCGCGGGCTTTTTCGGCGCGATCGATAATCAGCTCAAAGCCAAAGGTTTCGGCGCGGGTGCGCACCACATCCAGCGTTTGCGGATGGATGTCATCGGCGATAAAGAATTTTGTCGCGTTTTTCAGCTTGCTGACGCGTTTAGCCATCGCCATCGCTTCGGCGGCCGCGGTGGCTTCATCCAGCAGCGAAGCTGAAGCAATATCCAACCCGGTGAGATCGAGCGTCAGGGTCTGGAAGTTGAGCAGCGCTTCCAGACGGCCCTGCGACACTTCCGGCTGATATGGCGTGTACGCCGTGTACCAGCCCGGGTTTTCCAGCATGTTGCGCAGAATCACCGGCGGGGTGATCACGGCGCTGTAACCCATTCCAATCCAGGATTTATAACGCTGATTCTGGCTGGCAATGGCTTTCAGCTCTGCCAGCGCCTGCTGTTCAGTCGCGGCATCGCCTACCGCCGGCGGGCCTGGCAGCTGGATATCAGCAGGCACAATTGAAGCGATCAGCGAAGCCAGCGAGCTGGCACCAATCGCTTCCAGCATGGTGGCCTGCTGCGCGGCATCAGGACCGATATGGCGCTCAATAAAAGCACCGTTATGTTCGAGCTGGCTGAGAGTCTGGGTCATTTACAGTACATCCTGAATCGGGCTGGGTGACAAAATGGCATTAAATCAGGCAGATAAAAAAGAAGGCGCCGCAGTGCAGCACCTTCAGAGACTACCGGTTACTCGTCGATGGACGCTTTGTAGGCAGCGGCATCGAGCATCGCGTCGAGCTCGGACTCGTCGCTGGCTTTGATGCGAAACAGCCAGCCGGCGGCATACGGTTCGCTGTTAACCAGCTCCGGGGCATCGCCCAGCGCTTCGTTGACCGCCACGATTTCACCGCTCAACGGGGCATAGATATCCGATGCCGCTTTCACGGATTCGGCTACCGCACAGTCGTCACCGGCGGCAAAGCTGGCGCCCACGTCAGGCAGGTCGACAAACACCATGTCGCCCAGCAGTTCCTGCGCGTGTTCGGTGATGCCCACGGTAAACGTACCGTCAGCTTCTTTACGCACCCACTCGTGGCTATCACGGTACTTCAATTCATTTGGCACATTGCTCATCGCCATTTCTCCTGAAAAAAAAATTACTGAGCGACCGGCTTGCCGGCGCGAACAAAAATAGGTTTAGTCACTTTCACCGGCATTTCACGATTGCGGATTTCAACAATCGCCTGCTCACCGATACTGGCCGGCACGCGCGCCAGCGCAATGCTGTAGCCCAGCGTTGGCGAGAAGGAGCCGCTGGTAATGATGCCCTGCTGCGGCTGTCCCTGCGCATCGGTAAAGCGCACCGTCAGACCGTTACGCAGCACGCCTTTTTCGGTCATCACCAGCCCGACCAGCTTTTCCGTGCCGTTCTCGCGCTGCACTTCCAGCGCCTCACGGCCAATGAAATCACGGTCGGCGGGCTCCCAGCTGATGGTCCAGCCCATGTTGGCAGCCAGCGGCGAAACGCCTTCATCCATCTCCTGACCATACAGATTCATGCCAGCTTCGAGACGCAGCGTATCGCGTGCGCCCAGTCCGGCTGGTTTCACGCCTGCGGCCAGCAGCTGCTGCCAGAAATCTGCGGCCTGAGCGGCAGGCAGAGCGATTTCATAACCGGCTTCACCGGTATAACCGGTCGTGGCGATAAACAGATCGCCGGCCTGTACGCCAAAGAACGGCTTCATGCCTGCCACCGCGTCACGCTGTGCCGCGCTAAACAGGCTCTGTGCTTTATGCTGCGCGTTCGGTCCCTGTACGGCGATCAGCGCCAGATCGTCACGCTCGGTGAGCGCAACCCCAAACGGCTGCGCATGCTCAGCGATCCACGCCAGATCCTTCTCGCGCGTGGCGGAGTTGACCACCAAGCGGAAGAAATTCTCGCTCATAAAGTAAACAATTAAATCATCAATGACGCCAGCTGAAGCATTCAGCATGCCGGTATAGAGGGCTTTGCCGGGCTGGGTCAGTTTGGCGACGTCGTTGGCCAGCAGGTAACGCAGAAATTCACGGGTGCGCGCGCCGTGCAGATCGACAATGGTCATGTGGGAAACGTCAAACATTCCGGCATCGTTGCGCACCGCATGGTGCTCATCCATTTGCGAGCCGTAGTGCAGCGGCATCATCCAGCCGTGGAAGTCCACCATGCGGGCACCGCAGGCCTGATGCTGTTCGAATAGAGGCGTTTGCTGAGTCATAACCATCCTGTGAAGACAAGTGAGTGTGACGCGCCTGCGCCGTCATTGGTGAGCGACGCAAACGTTCTCTTTACGCTGAAGTTACCACCGAATACGGCAATTAACCATAAGGAAAACGAGGGTGAAACCTTATCATCCTTTGTGCTGCCCCGGCAGCCACGCCAGCACATCTCACTGCATTTATGTGATTTACCGCGCATATAATTCACCTGTTGCGCGGTAATTCAGCCGAATAATGGAAGCTGTGCCGCAGACAAGGGAAATGGTTCGGGGGCGAAAAGCATTTTGGATTAGTTAAAGTAATGCGAATTGAGGCCTGAAATTAGAATAAATCAAATGAAGGGCAATTCGGGTGCAGCGATGCACAATAATGGTGCCGGGGCGGGTTTTGCAGTGGCGTTACCGGGTGCGCACAGGGTCGCGATGGATGGCGACAACGCTGTGCAGTTCGGTGATTCATGAGCGGCAGCCGACTGCCACGCCCACCCTTGAGGGCGATCGCGTAACGTCAGTGCAGGAAAAACGGCACCTGAAACGGTGCCGTAATAAGGAGGGTTAGCGGATCCAGCCGGGCAGGTCGTTGAGGCCCATGGCCTGCTTCAGCAGTAACGGCTTCACGCCAGGCAGCGTGTCGGCCAGCTTCAGCCCGACGTCGCGCAGCAGTTTTTTCGCCGGATGGTGCCCGGCAAACAGCTCACGGAAACCCTGCATGCCGGCCAGCATCAGCGCTGCGCTGTGCTTGCGGCTGCGTTCATAACGCCGCAAATAGAGATGCTGGCCGATATCTTTGCCCTGCTGATGCAGACGGCGGATTTCGCCAATCAGCTCGGCGGCATCCATAAAGCCGAGGTTAACCCCCTGCCCGGCCAGCGGATGGATGGTATGCGCCGCATCGCCCACCAGCGCCAGTCGGTGCGCAGCAAAGTTGCGGGCGTAACGCGCCATCAGCGGGAAGGTTTTCCGTTCGCTTTCAACCTGGCACAGACCAAGGCGCATATCGAATGCCACCGACAGCTGCTGGTTAAACAGCGCTTCCGGCATGGATTGCAGTCGCGCCGCTTCCTGCGGTGACAGCGACCAGACGATGGAGCACAGGTGCGGATCCTGCATCGGCAGGAAGGCCAGAATGCCGTCGCCGTGGAACACCTGGCGCGCGATGGCATCGTGCGGCATATCGGTGCGTACATTGGCCACCAGCGCGTGATGTTCGTAATCCCAGAAGGTGATCGGGATATCCGCTTTATCACGCAGCCACGAGTTGGCCCCGTCCGCAGCAATCAGCAGGCGCGCGCTCATCATGCTGCCGTCCTGCAGGGTAATAAAAGCTTCGTTATCGCCAAACGCTACCTGCTGCAGCTGAGCCGGCGCAATCAGCGTCACGTCGCTGCACTGGCTGGCGCGCTGCCACAGCGCACTGTGGATCACCTCGTTTTCAATGATATGTCCGAGGTGCGACAGTCCCTGCTGCTCGTCATCAAAGCTGATCGAGCCAAAGCTGTCCTGATCCCACACTTCCATGCCGTGATACGCGCTGGCGCGCAGCGCGAGAATGGTGGACCAGACATCAAGTTTTTGCAGCAGACGCTCGCTGGCGGCGTTGATGGCCGAGACGCGAACCGACGCTGGCGCCGCCGCATCAAATTGTGGCTCAGGCGCTTTTTCCAGCACCGCAACGCGCAGGCCGCTGCCCTGTAAGCCACAGGCCACCGCCAGACCGACCATGCCGCCACCGGCTATCGCCACATCAAATGTTTGCATTGCTGCCCCTTAATTCATGCTTAACGCTTAACCCAGCCGAGCGTGCGCACGGCAAGTGGGTTTCGCAGCCATGGCAGGTGGTCCATTGCCACCAGCCCAAGATTTCGTCCTGCCACCAGCGGGGCATAACGGTTGGCGAACAGCCGCACCAGACCGTCGGTGACGCCAATGGTCGCCGCGCGATCCGGCTGGCGGCGCGCAGCAAAATGGTGCAACACCGCGTGGCTGCCCGGATCCTGCTGGTGACGATGCGCCGCCGCAAGGGTTTCCGCCAGCGACATCACATCGCGCAAACCGAGGTTAAAGCCCTGCCCGGCGATCGGATGCAGCGTCTGCGCCGCATTGCCGACCAGTGCCAGCCGGTGCGTCACCTGACGCTCTGCGGTCTGCAGCGCCAGCGGATAGATTTCGCGCTGGCCGGCGTGAGTAAAGCGCCCCAGCCGCCAGCCAAAGGCGCGCTGTAATTCATGCAGGAAGGTGGCATCGTCCCACTGCTTAACCGTGGCTTCGGCAGCCGCCGGATGACACCACACCAGCGACAGACGGTTGCCGGACATCGGTAGCAGCGCCAGCGGGCCATGCCGGGTGAAGCGCTCAAACGCGCGACCCTGATGCGGCAACTGCGTCGCGACGTTGGCAATCACCGCCAGCTGCTGGTAGTCGTCGCGCTGCCAGCGAATGCCGCAGGATGCCGCCAGCGGCGAGCGTGCGCCGTCAGCGGCCACCAGCAGCGCGCCCTGTAACGTTGCGCCGCTGCTGAGCGTCGCCTGCACGCTATCAGCGCTGCGGGTTACTGAGGTCACGTGATCCGGACAGCACAGCGTCACGCCGGGTGCCTCACGCAGACGTTTAAACAGGCGCTGTCCCACGTCATACAGCTCGACCACGTTGCCCAACGCCGACAGCTGATAATCCTCAGCCTGCAGCTGAACAAACCCGCTGTGCCCGCGATCGGAAACGTGGATGTGGGTAATGGGCGTGGCGCAGTCCGCCAGCGAACGCCACAGGTCAATTTCCGCCAGCTGCTGACAGGTGCCCGCCGCCAGCGCGATGGCGCGCCCGTCAAAGCCCGGGTGCGCGCGGCTGTCCGGCTGATGACGTTCAATCAGCGTCACCGGCAACTGGCCCTGCGTCAGATGCGAAATCGCCAGTGCCAGCGTGGCGCCGGTCATGCCGCCGCCTGCAATCAGGATACTCATACGCCGCGCGCCGCCGCCATCAGTGCTTCAATCGCCTCAGCGTCTTTTACCACGCTGTCGGTCAGGTTTTCATTACCGTCGGCGGTGATGACGATGTCGTCTTCGATACGGATACCGATGCCGCGATACTGCGCCGGCACTTTGGCATCCGGCGCGATATACAGGCCCGGTTCAACGGTGAGCACCATGCCAGGCTCAAGCAGGCGGTCGCGGCTGGGCGTGCCGTAGTGGCCGACGTCATGCACGTCCAGCCCCAACCAGTGACCAAGGCCGTGCATAAAGAACGGACGGTGCGCCTGCTCTTCAAACAGCGTATCGATATTGCCTTCCAGAATGCCCAGATCGACCAGACCGGTGATCATGATACGCACCACTTCGTCGTTGACTTCATGGATGCTGATGCCCGGGCGGAACATCGACAGCGCCTTATACAGCGAGGCGAGCACGATGTCGTAGATCTCGCGCTGCGGCTGGCTGAATTTACCGTTAACCGGGAAGGTGCGGGTAATATCGCCGGCGTAGCCATGGAATTCGCAACCGGCATCAATCAGCACCAGATCGCCGTCGCGCATTTCGCTTTCGTTTTCGGTGTAGTGCAGAATGCAGCCGTTCTCACCGGAGCCCACAATGGTGTTGTAAGACGGAAAGCGCGCGCCGTGGCGGGTGAATTCGTGATGGATTTCGCCTTCCAGCTGATACTCAAACATGCCGGGACGGCACGCCTGCATCGCACGGGTATGTGCCAGCGCGCTGATTTTTCCTGCGCGGCGCAGAATGGCGATCTCGTCTTCGCTTTTAAACAGGCGCATCTCATGCACCCAGGGACGCCAGTCGGTCAGCGTCGACGGCGCGCTGAGGTTTTGCCGGAAACCACGGCGCAATTTCTCCAGCGCGCTGAACACCAGCGTATCCGCTTCCGCGTATTCACCCTGTGCGTGATAGACCACATCGAGTCCGTTGAGCAGCTGGTGCAGCTGCTCGTCAATCGCATCCCACGGCAGCGCGCGGTCAACGCCCAGCTTCGCCGGTGCGGCTTCCTGACCAAGCCGACGCCCGAACCAGATCTCGGCCGTCAGGTCGCGTACGCGGTTAAACAGCACGCTGTGGTTATGATTGTCATCGCTCTTAATTAATACCAGCAGCGCCTGCGGCTCGTTGAAACCGGTGAAGTACCAGAAGTCGCTGTTCTGGCGAAAGGGATATTCGGTGTCGTTGCTGCGCGTCACTTCAGGTGCAGCAAAAATCAAAGCCGCGCTGCCGGGCGCCATGCGGGCGATCAGCGCCTGACGACGTTGCCGGAAAGTTTCCAGTGTAATCATATTTGCACTCCCTGTAGAAAACGGGCAGCGACCTGCCCACGATGACGCGCTTAGTGTAGCGTAGGTTTTTGCACTTCCGGTGCGGTCGGCGTGCGTGGCCGGGTGAAGGTGTCATGGCACAGCAGCGCGGCAACGCGCACGTACTCAATCACCTCTTCCAGCGACTGTTCGAGCTCTTCCTGATCTTCATCTTCATCGTAGCCAAGTTGCGCAATGGTGCGCAGATCGTCAATCGCTTCGCCGGTCTCACCGGTCACTTTGTCCAGCTTCGGCTGCGTCACGCCCAGGCCCAGCAGGAAGTGATTGACCCAGCCGGCTAGCGCGTCAGCACGATCGAACACCGTGATGTCATCCTCATCCGGCAGCATCAGTTGGAACAGGAATCCCTCTTCGTCCAGCGTGTTGGCCAGGTTTTCATGCAGCGCCTGCAGCGGCTGCGACAGGCTTTGCGAGAACGCCATGCCTTCGTTAGTCAGGTCATGCACCAGGGTTTTCCAGCTGCTGTCCTGATTGCCGCCGCACAGAATGCCACACAGCAGTCCGTGCATCTCGGCGGGCGTCATGCCTACGCCCTGCTGGGAAAGTGCCGCGGCCAGCGCGTTGTAAGTGGGTGTTGCGTTCTGTAAAGACATAAGCTTTGGTCGTCGTTGGCAGAATAAGTTCGTGTTATGCTACCACCAGGTGCCTCAGGGTTTCCAGAAAAGGGGTTGTAACTTATCACGCGGGTCTATATAGTTGCGCACCTCCCAACCCATTGACAGGTAAGGGAGATGCGAACGAAGTAATCAGTCAGGATGGTGGCATGTCTGCACAACCGGTAGATATTCAGATTTTTGGTCGTTCATTGAGAGTGAATTGTCCGCCTGAACAGCAAGATGCGCTGAATCTGGCCGCAGAGGATCTCAATCAACGGTTGCAAGATTTAAAAGTTCGCACTAGAGTCACAAATACAGAGCAGCTGGTGTTCATCGCCGCGTTAAACATTTGCCACGAGCTGGCACAAGAGAAAGGTAAAACGCGCGATTACGCAGCCAATATGGAACAACGCATCCGTATGCTGCAGCAGACCATTGAGCAGGCATTAGTTGAGCAAGGTCGCATAACTGAACGTCAGGGCCCTAAATTCGAATAACACTTCATGGTACTCGTGTTAGAGTAACGGTGAAGTCAATTTTCTCTGAGATGTTTGCAAGCGGGCCAGTCCCCTGAGCCGATATTTCATACCAACAGAGTGTGACGCTCTGTAACCTGTGAGCATGCTCGGTCCGTCCGAGAAGCCTGATGGTTACGACGGCATACTCACCTTGAACCAAGGGTTCAAGGGTTACAGCCTGCGGCGGCATCTCGGAGATCTCCTCTTAGTTCCACCCTGTTATTCCCGGTGTGATAATGTGGCTATCAACAGCCTTATCAGCCGGGGACATCATGCCAGCACTCTCTCTTCTCGACCGTCAGGATATTCGTCAGCATGTGCGCCATCTGCGCCGCAATCTTACGCCTGAGCAACAGGTTGAGGCCGCCGATCTGCTGGCTGAACATGCCATCAATTTTGCCCCGCTGGCCAGCGCACAACGCATCGCGCTGTTTCTCTCCGTCGATGGCGAAATCAATACCCGACCGCTGATTGCCAAACTGTGGCAGCAAAAGAAGCAGGTCTTTCTGCCGGTGCTGCATCCGTTTGCGCCCGGTCACCTGCTTTTTTTGCGCTACACGCCAGAAACCCCGCTGCGACCTAACAAGCTGCGCATCCCTGAGCCGCCGCTGGATATTACGCAGCTGGCCACACTCGATCAGCTGGATGTGATGCTGGTACCGCTGGTGGCGTTTGACGCGCAGGGACAACGCTTAGGCATGGGCGGGGGTTTTTACGATCGCACGCTACAGCACTGGCAGCAGCATGGCTTTTTACCGCTGGGTATTGCGCACGACTGCCAGCGCGTGGATGCGCTGCCGGTGGCGGCCTGGGATGTGCCATTGCCGGCGATTCTCACGCCGTCAAAGCTGTGGCAGTGGGAAACGCTGGCGGGATAAAGACAGGGCGCCCAGCGGCGCCCTGCACTGTCAGTACAGCAGACGGGCGCGCATGGTGCCCGGAATCGCCTTCATCAGCTGCAGCGCTTTCTCCGCCACATCCTCTTCGGCATCAATATCGATAACCACATAGCCCATCACTGGCGAGGTTTGCAGATACTGAGCGGCAATGTTGATGCCCTGCTCGGCAAAGATCTGGTTGATGGCGGTCAGCACGCCCGGGCGGTTTTCATGGATGTGCAGCAGGCGGCTGGCGCTGGCAGCGTGCATCGGCAGCGAAACTTCCGGGAAGTTTACTGCGGAGAGCGTCGAGCCGTTGTCAGAGTACTTGGCCAGCTTGCCAGACACTTCCAGACCGATGTTCTCCTGCGCTTCCTGCGTTGATCCGCCGATGTGCGGCGTCAGGATCACGTTGTCGAATTCGCACAGCGGCGAGTTGAACGGATCGCTATTGGTTGCAGGTTCAACCGGGAAGACGTCGATGGCGGCACCAGCCAGGTGCTTGCTGGCCAGCGCATTACACAGCGCCGGGATGTCGATCACGGTACCGCGCGCGGCGTTGATCAACAGCGCGCCGGGCTTCATCAGCGCCAGCTCTTCGCTGCCAATCATGTTCTGCGTGGACGGCGTTTCCGGCACGTGCAGGCTGACCACATCACTCATGTTCAGCAGGTCAGAGAGATGGCGCACCTGGGTGGCATTGCCCAGCGGCAGCTTGTTTTCGATATCGTAGAAAAATACGTGCATGCCGAGGCTTTCCGCCAGCACGCCGAGCTGCATCCCGATATGGCCGTAGCCAATGATACCCAGCTTCTTACCACGCGCTTCGTACGAACCGGTGGCGATTTTATTCCAGATGCCGCGGTGTGCTTTGGCGTTGGCTTCCGGAATGCCGCGCAGCATCAGCAGCATTTCGCCGATCACCAGTTCCGCGACCGAACGGGTATTGGAGAAAGGGGCGTTGAACACCGGCACGCCGCGTTTCGCTGCCGCGCTGAGATCAACCTGGTTAGTACCAATACAGAAGCAGCCCACCGCCACCAGCTTTTCAGCTGCCGCGAAGATCTCTTCAGTCAGTTGGGTACGGGAACGGATACCAATGAAGTGGGCATCGCGGATGGAGGACTTCAGCGTCTCAGCATCCAGTGCGCCTTTGTGGAACTCGATGTTGGTGTAACCTGCGGCGCGCAGATTATCCAGCGCACTCTGGTGAACGCCTTCCACCAGCAGGAACTTAATCTTGTCTTTTTCCAGTGATACCTTTGCCATTTCCCGACCCTATTCAGAATTCAACGAGGACTACCATAAGGTAGCCTTCTGTCAAAATATCAAAATTTTCCGGCGCGGCAATACAAACGATTGCCTGCACGCCAGCACGCGCCCACGTGCAGACAACACAAATCCACACAAAATCGTGAGATGACGAGAGCGCAAAGTACGAACCTGCTGTTGATGAATCATTTGTGACATAAGTCACCAAATTTCACTGCAGCAAGAAAAGATGTTTTGCGGATGGAAATAACCGGCGCTGGCGGCGCGCCGGTGAGATCAATTGGTGATGGTTTTCACGCCGTCCGGCGTACCAATCAGCGCGATATCCGCTCCGCGTGCGGCAAACAGCCCCACGGTGACGACGCCCGGCAGCGCATTGATGGTTTTTTCCAGCGCAATCGGGTCAAGGATGCGCAGATTATGTACGTCGATAATAATGTTGCCGTTATCCGTAACCACGTGCTGACGATACTCCGGCAGGCCGCCCAGCTTCACCAGCTCCCGCGCCACATAAGCGCGCGCCATCGGAATCACCTCCACCGGAAGCGGGAAGTTGCCCAGCACATCGACCTGTTTGGACGCATCCGCGATGCAGATAAATTTCTGCGCCACCGCCGCAACAATTTTCTCGCGCGTCAGCGCCGCGCCACCGCCCTTGATCATCTGCATCTGTGGATTGATCTCATCAGCCCCGTCGACATACACCGACAGCGCATCCACGTTGTTGAGATCGAACACCGGAATGCCCAGCGATTTGAGCTTTTCGGTTGAGGCTTCCGAACTGGAAACCGCGCCCTCGATCTGATCCCTGATGGTACCAAGCGCGTCAATAAAATGCGCCGCCGTTGAACCGGTGCCTACGCCAACAATGGTGCCTGGCTGCACGTACTGCAGCGCTGCCCAACCTACCGCTTTTTTCAGTTCATCCTGGGTCATGGTATGTTTAAAACCTGTGCGACATCGAAGTGCGCGTAGTATAAAACAAGGCGCTGTCAAAAAGCGCGGCTGACGGACGTTGGATGTAAGCCTTTGGAAGCCAGCCCGCAAAAACGCGTCGGCCGCACAGCTTCGCCGTTTTATGGCATAGTAGTTTCCACCCTGAACGAGAGAGAACAACAATGAAACGCCCGGATTATCGAACGCTTCAGGCGCTGGATGCTGTGATTCGCGAACGCGGCTTTGAGCGTGCGGCCCAGAAGCTGTGCATCACGCAGTCTGCGGTGTCGCAGCGCATTAAACAGCTGGAAAATTTATTTGGTCAGCCGCTGCTGGTGCGTACCGTGCCGCCGCGCCCGACCGAGCAGGGACAAAAATTGCTGGCGCTGCTGCATCAGGTGGAGCTGCTGGAAGAGGAGTGGCTGGGCGATGATAACGGTGGCACCACGCCGTTGCTGCTGTCGCTGGCGGTGAACGCCGACAGTCTTGCTACCTGGCTGCTGCCGGCGCTGAAAGATGTGCTGGCTGACTCGCCGGTGCGCCTGAATCTGCAGGTGGAAGATGAAACCCGCACGCAGGAGCGTTTACGGCGCGGTGAGGTGGTCGGGGCGGTGAGTATCCAGCCGCAGCCGTTGCCAAGCTGTCTGGTGGATCAGCTGGGTGCGCTGGACTATCTGTTCTGCGCCTCGCCGGAGTTTGCCGCGCGCTATTTCCCCAATGGCGTGACGCGCTCGGCGCTGCTGAAAGCCCCGGCGGTGGCGTTTGATCACCTTGACGATATGCATCAGGCCTTTTTGCAGCAGAACTTTGATTTATCGCCGGGCAGCGTGCCGTGCCACATCGTGAACTCGTCAGAGGCTTTTGTGCAACTGGCGCGTCAGGGATCGGTGTGCTGTATGATTCCGCACCTGCAGATTGAGCGCGAGCTGGCGCAGGGAGAGCTGGTCGATTTGACGCCGGGTCTGTATCAGCGCCGGATGCTGTACTGGCACCGTTTCGCGCCGGAAAGTCGCCTGATGCGCAGCGTGACCGATGCACTGATTGCCCACGGCCACCGCGTATTGCGCCAGGATGAAGTTGCGGCCTAGCGCCGTTCAGATTAGCGCACAACAGTCGTAGCGGCGCGATTCATCGCGCGTTTTAACAGCGGTTCTGCTGCTGGAAAGCGCGATGAATCGCGCCGCTACAATTTTACAGGCTAACTTACTGCGCCGTATTCGGTTTGATTTCGAATACCACATCCACCTGATCGTCAAAATGGATGCTCTGCTGCTCGTAGGTCTGCTGCGCGGTGGTGTCCGCTGCGGCACCGGCCGCTTTGTACATGCGCGCCATCGGCATCGGCTGGTAGTTAGCCACGTGATAGC
Organism: gamma proteobacterium symbiont of Axiagastus rosmarus; assembly: GCF_059730925.1. Taxonomy (NCBI): domain Bacteria; kingdom Pseudomonadati; phylum Pseudomonadota; class Gammaproteobacteria; species gamma proteobacterium symbiont of Axiagastus rosmarus. The sequence continues at coordinate 892,942 of NZ_AP035925.1, read as the reverse complement.
GAATGCTGTACACCGAGCCCAGTTTGGCGTTGAAGCCTTCCGCCAGGGCACTCGCCTGCTGTGTGGCATTGGCAATCGCCGCTTTACGCGCCTGATCTTTGTAGCTGTCTGCGTTAGCCACGCCCAGCTCAACAGAACGAATCTCATTCAGGCCCGACTTCAGCGCGCCGTCCAGCAGCTCATTCAGCTTGTCCAGCTGGCGCAGCGTGACTTCCACCTGACGCACCGCACGGTAGCCTTTCAGCACCGATTTACCCTCTTTGGTGTAGTCATATTCCGGCTGGGTGCTGAGATTAGCCGCATCAATATCTTTCTTCTCGATGCCGTTCTTTTGCAGGAAATCAAAATATTGCGCCACGCGGTCGTCAGCCTGTTTTTTTGCATCCGCCGCGTCTTTCGACGAAACATTCACCACGATGGAGAGCGTAGCCATATCCGGACGGGCATCCACGCTGGCCTGTCCTGATGTCACCACGTGCGGTCCGTTCGGCACTTCTCCCGCCTGGACCAGACCGGACAGTGCGCCCGTGCTCATTACGGCGGCCAGCGCCAGTGCTTTCAGTTTCACGAAAGTCCTCCTTGAAGGGTTCAATTTGCAGGTCGCCACTATGGCGAAACCCAAAACACATTACTATGCGTGATGGTCTGAGTTTGAAATTAGCAAAAAGTTCGGCTTTGCTCAGGTTTAACGTATCCGCGATCGCAAATTTATCGCTACAGATTCGCTGAAAAGCGCCGCCTGCGTTTCTATTAAAGAAACACTTCTGCCCCTCGGGAGAGTTGTATTATGACAGAACAGCCACTTAGCCAAAGCGCGGTCAGCGTGCGAGCCGGACGCACACGCTTTATGATGCTGGCACTGGTGTTTATCAACATCATCATTAACTACATGGATCGCACCAACCTGTCGGTGGCCGCCACGCAGATGGCCGGTGAACTGCGCTTCTCGCCGCTGGAGATGGGGCTGATCTTCTCGGCGTTCGGCTGGATCTATGCGGCGCTGCAAATTCCCGGCGGATTCCTGATCGATCGTCTCGGTGCGCGGCTGGTATACGGCGCGGGGCTGTTTGCCTGGTCGCTGATCACCGCACTGCACGCTTTTGCCAGCAGCTTCGGCGCGCTGTTCGGTCTGCGCCTCGGCGTCGGCGCCTTCGAGGCACCGGTGATGCCGGCTAACAATCGGGTGATTTCCAGCTGGTTCCCCGAGCAGGAGCGTGCCAGTGCAATTGGCATCTACTCGTCCGCACAGTTTGTTGGCCTCGCCTGTATGACGCCGCTGCTGTTTCACGTGCAGGCTGCGTTTGGCTGGCGCGGGCTGTTTCTGATTACCGGCGTGGCGGGCATGATTTGGGCGCTGGTGTGGTATCTGCTGTATCGCGAGCCGCACCAGCACAAAGGTGTATCAGAGGCTGAACTTAACTATCTGCGTGACAACGGCGCACTGCTGGAAAATCGCCAGGGCAGCCAGGCGCCGCGTGCACGCTGGGCCGATCTGGCGCAGATGTTTCGCAGCCGCAAGCTGGTCGGCATCTATATTGGCCAGTTCACCATCTCTGCCACCTTCTGGTTTTTCCTAACCTGGTTTCCCACCTATCTGGTGGAGTATCGCCACATGGACTTTATCAAGAGCGGCTACGTGGCGTCGCTGCCCTACTTCGCGGCGTTTTGTGGTGTGCTGCTGGCTGGCTTTGCCTCAGACCGCATGATCCGGCGCGGCGTGTCAGCCAGCGTGGCGCGCAAGCTGCCGGTGATCCTCGGCCTGTTCCTCACGCTGTTTATTCTGGGTGCTAACTACACCGAAGATTCACGGCTGATCATCCTTTTTATGTCGCTGGCGTTTTTTGGTAATGGCCTGGCGACCATCACCTGGGTGTTTGTTACCGCGCTGGCGCCGCGCCATCTGATCGGTCTGGCCGGCGGCGTATTTAACTTTACCGGCGCGCTGTCATCAATCGTGGTGCCGATCGCCATCGGTGCCCTGATTGACGGCAGCAACTTCGCGCCGGCGCTGGCCTTTATCGCCGTGCTGGCCGCTATTGGCATCTGCAGCTATCTGTTTGTGGTAGGAAAAATTGACCATGTCAGCGCGCGCTGATGAGCCGTTTCGCCAGCGCGTGCAGCTGTTGCAGACGCTGCGCCAGCTGGGCTTCATCGGCCTGCCAGATTTTGGCGAAGGCCAGCGCCGCGCGGTTGTTATTGATCGGCTGCGCCATACTGATTTCGCCGTCCTCGCGATGCCACATCAGATAATCCTGCGCACGCTTCTGCGCCAGCAGCGGGGCAATCTGCGCCCACTGTTCGTCACTGAAGCGTGGCCGCAGCACCTCGTCACTCTCCGCCGCCAGCAGCGCGACGCCAATCACCGACTGCCACGCTGGCAGCATGCGGAATCCGGCCAGCGCCTGGCTGGTACTGGTGCGCTCGCCGGGCTCCGAGTGCCAGATGTAGATGACCTGGTCCTCCCACAGCACGCCAAGCGCCACCACGATGTCGCGCGGCGCGTGCGCCTCCAGCTGCGGCAGTGCCGAAGCAAACAGCGACGATCCACGAATGGCCTGCGCCGCCAGCGCATGAATGCCCGGGCCCGGCAGATAACGCCGGTGTTCATCCTGAATCGTCAGGCCGATGGACGCCATGGTCATCAGCAGACGGTTTACCCGCGTGCTGTTCATCCCCATCTGGCGCGCCAGTTCACGGCCGCCGACCGCTTTGTCACTGGATACCAGATATTGCAGGCAGCGAATTCCGTCAATCAGGCTCTGGTTGGGTTGCGAAGACATAAATCACCTTGTGACGGTAAAAATTCAATCTTAGCAGCCTTCAGGCGGGAGTAACCTCATGATGCAAACTTTCTCTTCTCAGGCCGCGCGTGCCTTTCCGTTGCAGTCGTTACACGCCGATGTGCTGGTCGCCGGCGGCGGTCTGGCTGGCGTGTGCGCCGCGCTGGCTGCGGCACGCGCGGGCCAGCAGGTGGTGCTGATTCAGGATCGCCCGGTCCCCGGCGGCAACGCCTCCAGCGAAGTGCGGCTGTGGGCCAACGGCGCGACGTCGCATATGGGTAATAACAACCGCTGGGCGCGTGAAGGCGGCATCATGGGCGAGATCATGGAGGAGAACCTGTGGCGCAACAAAGAGGGCAACCCGGTGCTGTTCGACATGGTGCTGCTGGACATCGTGCAGGCGCAGCCGCGCCTGACGCTGCTGCTCAATACCGTAGTCAGCGACATCGAAAAATCCGCACAGCGCCTGCAGGCGGTTCAGGCTTTCAACGCCATCAATCAGACCCGCTATCGCGTGACGGCCGACCAGTTTATTGATGCCAGCGGCGACGGCGTGCTCGGCTATCTGGCCGGGGCCGCGCACCGTGTGGGCGCAGAATCACCGCAGGAGTTTGGCGAAAAAATGGCGCCGGGCGAGCAGTTTGGCCACAAGCTCGGCCACTCAATTTATTTTTATACCAAACGCAGCGCGCAGCCGGTGCGCTTTGTACCGCCCTCCTTTGCGCTGAAAGAGATCACCGCCATTCCGCGCTATAAACGCCTGAGCTCCGATCTCAACGGCTGCGATCTGTGGTGGCTTGAGTGGGGCGGCCGGCTGGATACCGTGCATGAAAGCGAAACCATCAAGTGGGAGCTGTGGAAGATTGTCTGGGGCGTGTGGGATTACATCAAAAATTCCGGCGAGTTTGCCGATGCCGACACGCTGACCATTGAATGGGTTGGGCTGATTCCCGGCAAGCGCGAGAGCCGACGCTTTCTCGGCGATACTCTGCTGTGTCAGCAGGATATCATCGCGCAGCGCGACCACTACGATGCGGTGGCCTACGGCGGCTGGTCGATTGACCTGCATCCCGCCGACGGCGTGTACAGCGCTCACGACGGCTGTCGCCAGTTCCACAGCAAAGGCACTTACACCATTCCGTTTCGGGCGCTGTACAGCCAGTCGCTGGATAATCTGCTGCTGACCGGTCGGCTTATCTCTGCCACACACGTTGCCTTTGGCAGCGCGCGCGTGATGTGCACCTGTGGCGTGCTGGGCGAAGTGGTGGGCCGCGCGGCGGCGCTGTGTCAGCAGCATAACCAGACACCGCGTCAGCTGGCGCAGCCGGAGCATATTGGTCAGCTGCAGCAACAGCTGCTGCGCCACGGCGCGTACATTCCGCGTCAGCAGCTGGCGCATCCGGCCGGTGCCGCTCAGGTCAGCGCCAGCAGCACCTTCGCGCTGCACGCCCTGCCCGCGGATGGCGGCTGGCACGCCCTTACCTCACGCTGCGCCCTGCTGCTGCCGCTTAAAGCCGGAGAACGCCTGCCGGCGCTGACGGTGCGGCTGCGGGCGTCATCCGCGCAGACGCTGCAGGTTTCACTGCTGACCAGCGACAATCCGGCCAATACCTGCGGCGATCGGCTGCTGGCCACACACAGCCTGCAGATTAGCGGTGAAGAGGCGTATTCGCTGCCGTTTGACTACCGTGCGGAGTGCGATCGCTACCTGTTTATCGCCTTTGAAGAAAATCCGGCGGTTGAAGTGGCGCTCACCCGCCAGCGCCTGCCGGGCATTATGATGGTCTTCAACAGCCTCAATCCGCGCGTCGCGAAACGCACCCGGCAGATAAACGACGGCGATTACGGCGTGGAAGAGTTTGATTTCTGGCTACCGCGCCGCGCGCCCAATCAGATCCTGATCGCGTTTAGTCTGGCGACACCGCTGCGGCTGTGGCACTGCGACTATTTGCTCAACGGTAAACTGCGGCCGGAAAGTCACACCAACGGCTGGCTGCCGGCAGCGGACGATTGCCAGCCGTGGGTGTGCTGGCAGTGGCCGGACGCGCAGCGCGCCAGCCAGATTACGTTGCTGTTCGATAACGATTTCGATCATGCGATGGAAACGGTGCAGATGGGCCATGCGCAGGCGGTGACGCCGCACTGCACTATCCACTATCGCCTGTGGCTGGATGACAGGCTGCTGGCCGAGGTCAGCGATAATCATCACTCGCTGTGCCATCATGCGCTGCCCCCGGATACCGCGTTCCGCCAGATTCGGCTGGAGCTGCTGGCCAGCGCAGGCGCCCTGCCCGCGCTTTACGGCCTGCATGTGCATCACCAGCCGGCGATGCCCTGACGCGCCAGCTGCAGGGCGATAAACCACATCACGCCGCCCACCAGCAAATTAATGATGCGCTGCGCGCGCACGGTGCGCAGGCGCGGCGACAGCCAGGCGGCCAGCAGCGCCAGACCGAAAAACCACAGCAGCGAGGCGCTGGCGGTGCCGAAAGCAAACCAGCGGCGCGCCTCCGCCGACGGCAGCTGACTGCCGAGGCTGCCGAGCACCACGAAGGTGTCGAGATAGACATGCGGATTGAGCCAGGTCACCGCCAGCATAGTAGCGACAATGCGCCAGCGCCCCTGCTTCAGCGCCGCCTCTGACGCCAGCGTGACATCGCCCTGCCAGGCACTGCGCAACGCGCCCCAGCCGTACCACAGCAGAAACGCCACGCCAGCCCAGGTGATCAGCATCAGCAGAACCGGCGACTGCTGCAACAGCGCGCTGCCGCCAAATATTCCGCCATAGATCAGCGCAATGTCGCTCAGTGTGCACAACGACGCGGTCATCAAATGGTAGTGGCGCTTAATGCCCTGGTTCAATACGAAGGCGTTCTGCGGGCCTAACGGCAGGATCAGCGCAGCACCAAGGGCAAGCCCTTGTAAGTAAACAGATAACACAGAAGAGTTCCTGAAAAAGGGGTGTTGCTGTGCAGTATAGTGAGGCGCGGATATTAGCGGAAATGGAAAGAATTAATCGGTCATTAGCGTAGCTGATAAAACAAGGGCACCCGCAGGTGCCCAGATAATTTACTCGCTGCGCGCAGGCTGCTGCGCCTCGCTCTGCACCTGATGCAGGTGCACGTCCATCTGCGGATAAGGAATACCGATACCGTGCGCATCCAGCGTGCGCTTGAAGTTCTTCATCAGATCCCAGTAGACGTTCTGCAGATCACCGCTTTTGCTCCAGCAGCGCACCACAAAGTTCAGCGACGATGCCGCCAGTTCGTTCAGGCCAATCTGAATACCCAGATCTTTCAGTACGCGCTCGTCAGCTTCCACCACTTCACGCAGCAGATCGATCACCTGATCGACATCCGCATCGTAGGCGACGCCAATAATGAACTCGTTGCGGCGGATAGGTTCGCGCGAAAAGTTAACGATGTTGCCGGCGATGATTTTGCCGTTTGGCACCACCACGATTTTGCCGTCAGCGGTTTTCAGCGTGGTCGAGAAGATCTGTACATTCTGTACGGTCCCCATTACGCCACCGAGATCGACGAACTCACCGGTGCGGAATGGACGGAAGGTCACCAACAGTACGCCTGCCGCCAGGTTGGAGAGCGACCCCTGCAGTGCCAGACCGACGGCCAGACCGGCAGCACCGAGCACGGCAATCACCGAGGCGGTCTGCACACCGACGCGGCCCAGCGCGGCAATAATCGTGAAGGCAATGATACCGTAGCGCACCAGCGCCGAGAGGAAATCAGCCACGGTGGCATCAATATGACGCGCGACCAGCAGGCGATTGACGCCGTTCGATACCACGCGCGCGATAATCATCCCGACAATAATGATGGCGATAGCCGCCACGATGTTCACCGCATAGCTGAGGATCAGCGCCTGGTTGCGCACCAGCCAGCCACCTGCATTGTTAATGCCGTCAACGACGTTAAGATCTTCCATTTGTTAGCCCTGTTGTTGAGTTTCCCGCAGGAAAGTACAAAAACTGCCAGATTCAATCCGACACTCCCGAGTACAAGGGTAAACAATAATGGGGCGAAGCGCCAAAAATGTGCTGTATAAACCGGGATTTCCAGACGGGACGCATAAAAAAAGGCCCTTTCGGGCCTTTTTTGTACGGTAAGCAAAAATTACAGTACGTCGACAGCGTTCAGCTCTTTGAAAGCCTGCTCTAAGCGCACAACCATGGAAGATTGTGCCGCACGCAGCCAGACGCGTGGGTCGTAGTATTTTTTGTTCGGGCTGTCAGCGCCGTTAGGGTTGCCAAGCTGACCCTGCAGGTACGCTTCGTTGGTTTTGTAGTACTGCAGGATGCCGTCCCAGGTTGCCCACTGGGTATCGGTATCGATGTTCATCTTGATCACGCCGTAGCTGATAGACTCTTCGATTTCTGCAGCAGAAGAACCGGAACCGCCGTGGAATACGAAGTCCAGCGCGTTGTGCGGCAGGCCGTGTTTCTCTGAAACGTATTTCTGCGAATCACGCAGAATGGTTGGAGTCAGTTTCACGTTGCCTGGCTTGTACACGCCGTGCACGTTACCGAAGGACGCAGCGATGGTGAAACGCGGGCTGATTTTGCTCAGCTCGGTGTAAGCGTAATCTACGTCTTCTGGCTGAGTGTACAGTGCAGAAGCGTCCATGTGGCTGTTGTCCACACCATCTTCTTCACCACCGGTGCAGCCCAGTTCGATTTCCAGCGTCATATCCAGTTTCGCCATGCGCGCCAGATATTTAGAAGAAATCTCGATGTTCTCTTCCAGTGACTCTTCAGACAGGTCGATCATGTGTGAGGAGAACAGTGGCTTACCGGTTTTTTTGAAGTGCTCTTCACCAGCATCCAGCAGGCCGTCGATCCACGGCAGCAGTTTCTTCGCACAGTGGTCGGTGTGCAGGATTACTGGCACGCCGTACTGTTCAGCCATCAGATGCACATGGTGTGCACCAGCGATTGCGCCGAAAATCGCAGCGCCCTGTGGTTTGTCGGTTTTGAAACCTTTACCGGCGATGAAGGCAGCACCACCGTTGGAGAACTGAACGATGACCGGCGCTTTAACTTTAGCCGCAGCTTCCAGTACTGCGTTGATGGAATCCGTGCCGACGCAGTTAACGGCTGGCAGAGCGAATTTGTTTTCTTTCGCTACTTTGAAGATTTTCTGAACGTCATCACCAGTGACAACGCCGGGTTTTACGAAATCAAAAATTTTAGACATGGTTGTGTCCTGTTTCGTTTATCGTCCACTCCCCAATGGGAATGCGATCTGTTCGCCCACAGCGGGCAAGCCTTCAGACAGCGCCGAAGCGCTGCCCCCAAAAATTACTGCTTCGCGCGCTCTTCCAGCATGGCTACTGCCGGCAGTTTTTTGCCTTCCACGAACTCGAGGAACGCACCGCCACCGGTAGAGATGTAGGAGATTTTGTCCTCGATACCGAACAGGTCGATAGCCGCCAGGGTATCACCGCCGCCGGCAACAGAGAACGCGTCGCTGTCTGCGATAGCGTTGGCAACGATTTCGGTGCCCTTACGGAAGTTCGGGAACTCAAACACGCCAACCGGACCGTTCCACAGAATGGTTTTTGCGTCTTTCAGCAGTTTCGCCATGTTCTGTGCGGTTTCGTCACCGAAGTCCATAATTTCTTCGTTATCCGCTACTTCGGAAACCTTTTTCACGGTTGCCGGGGCAGTTTCGGAGAATTCCGTGCCGACGCGTGAATCGGTAGGTACCGGAATGCCGTACTGGTCGCGCAGGCCCTTAGCGGCCTCAACGAAGTCTGGCTCGTACAGCGATTTGCCGACGTTGTTGTCGATCGCCACGAAGGTGTTAGCGATACCGCCACCGACAATCACGGTGTCAGCGATTTTCACCAGCGACTGCAGCACGTCGAATTTGGTGGACACTTTAGAACCACCCACCACGGCGACCAGCGGACGCTGTGGATTGCTCATCACTTTGCCCAGCGCTTCCAGTTCGGCAGACAGCAGCGGACCGGCACAGGCGATAGGAGCGAATTTGCCCACGCCGTGAGTAGACGCCTGCGCGCGGTGCGCGGTGCCGAATGCATCCATGACGAACACGTCACACAGCGCGGCATATTTCTTCGACAGGGTTTCGTCGTCTTTTTTCTCGCCTTTGTTGAAGCGAACGTTTTCCAGCACCACCAGTTCACCCGCGCCCACTTCAACGCCGTCGAGGTAGTCTTTCGCCAGGGTCACGTTAGTGCCGTTCAGTTTTTCTTTCAGGTAGTTAACAACCGGCAGGAGGGAGAACTCTTCGTTGTATTCACCTTCGGTCGGGCGACCCAGGTGAGAGGTAACCATCACTTTCGCGCCCTGTTTCAACGCCGCTTCGATGGTAGGCAGAGAAGCACGAATACGTGCATCTGACGTCACTTTCCCTTCTTTCACTGGTACGTTGAGATCGGCACGGATCAGAACGCGTTTACCAGCAAGATCCAGATCGGTCATCTTAATTACAGACATGGTGAACCCTCTCGTTGATTCTCATAAGTTTTGCCAGACGCAGTCCGCGTCTTACCTGAAACCGCTTGCGGCCATTGCTAACGTGGTGTCGATCATGCGGTTAGCAAAGCCCCATTCGTTGTCACACCAGACCAGGGTTTTGATCAGGTGGTGACCGCTGACCCGCGTTTGCGTGCCGTCCACTATGGCACTGTGCGGATCGTGGTTAAAATCTACTGAGACTAACGGTAATTCCGTATAGTCAACTATACCACGAAATGCCCCCTCTGACGCGTTTTGCAGCAACGCGTTGACCTCACACGCCTTCACCGCCTGGCGCACCGAAACGCTCAGATCAATGGCGGTCACGTTGATCGTCGGCACGCGCACCGCGATAGCCTCGAAGCGATCGTTAAATTTCGGAAAAATACGGGTAATGCCAGCGGCAAGACGCGTATCGACCGGAATGATCGACTGACTGGCGGCACGGGTACGGCGCAGGTCGCTGTGATACGCGTCAATCACCTGCTGATCGTGCATCGCCGAGTGAATGGTGGTCACGGTGCCCGACTCAATGCCAAAGGCGTCATCCAGCAGCTTGATCACCGGAATAATGCAGTTGGTGGTGCAGGATGCGTTGGAGACAATGCGGTCAGTTTGTTTAAGAGCCTGTTCGTTAACGCCGAACACTACGGTGGCATCCAAATCGTTGCCGCCGGGATGCGAGAACAACACTTTCTTCGCGCCAGCCTGCAGATGCGCTTCACCATCGTCGCGGCTGCCGTACACGCCGGTGCAGTCCAGCACGATATCGACATTCAGCTCGCGCCACGGCAGCGCGGCAATCTCAGCCTGATGCAGGATACGGATGGTATCGTCACCAACCCACAGCTGATCGCGCTCCTGGCGGACGTCAAAGGCAAAGCGGCCGTGGCTGGTGTCGTACTTCAGCAGATGCGCCATGCCAGCCGCTTCCGCCAGTTCGTTAATCGCCACTACGGTGATTTCCGCCCGGCGACCGGTTTCATACAGCGCACGCAACACGTTGCGCCCGATACGACCAAAACCATTTATTGCGATACGAATGGTCATCTCACTTCCTGCAGCCACACCTGAAAAAACGTGCCAAATACCTTGAGCGTTTCGCTGCGTTTTGTACAGGGAATTCTTGCCCGGTTACGGTTGCTGACGGCGAGCATATGGCCGCAACTGAAACGGTTCAGCGAGAATAAAGCATGGAAGGAATAACAGGAATGATTGCGATCAACTGTGCTGCTGATTATTGGATCTGCGTCACAAATTCAGGCAATGACAATTATTACTGCAGGAATAATTGAACCGTTTCAGGTTCAGGCGATAACAGGGCCGCCGATCTGCACATCGGTGTCGCGGCGCAATTTATTGCGCGTGGTAAAGCATGAGGATGGCAGCAGAAATGCGCGATGAATCGCGCCGCTACAATGCGCAGCGGCGCGACGCATTACGCGAAATTACAGAATCGATTTCGCGGTTTTCACCACGTTGGCCACGGTGAAGCCGAACTCTTCGAACAGCTTCTCAGCTGGCGCTGACTCACCGAAGGTGGTCATGCCAACGATGGCACCGTGCAGGCCGGTGTATTTGAACCAGTAATCCGCAATACCGGCTTCGATAGCAACGCGTGCGCCAACTGCTTTCGGCAGCACAGACTCACGATAAGCCGCATCCTGCTTATCAAACGCATCGGTAGACGGCATGGACACCACGCGCACCTTACGACCTTCCGCGCTCAGCTGCTCGTAAGCGCCGACCGCCAGCTCAACTTCAGAACCGGTCGCAATCAGAATCAGCTCCGGCGTGCCGTCGCAATCTTTCAGCACGTAACCACCGCGCGCCACGTTAGCCAGCTGCTCAGCGCTACGATCCTGCTGCGCCAGGTTCTGACGCGAGAAGATCAGGGCTGATGGACCGTCAACGCGCTCGATAGCGTATTTCCACGCCACCGCAGATTCTACCTGGTCACACGGACGCCACAGGCTCATGTTCGGGGTGGTGCGCAGGCTGGCCATCTGCTCAACCGGCTGGTGCGTCGGGCCATCTTCACCCAGACCGATAGAGTCGTGGGTATAAACCATCACCTGACGGATTTTCATCAGCGCCGCCATGCGTGCCGCGTTACGCGCGTACTCGACGAACATCAGGAAGGTTGCGGTGTACGGCAGGAAGCCACCGTGCAGCGCAATACCGTTAGCGATGGCAGTCATACCAAACTCACGCACGCCGTAATGAATGTAGTTGCCTGCGGCATCTTCATTGATCGGCTTCGAGCCGGACCACATGGTCAGGTTGCTTGGCGCCAGGTCAGCCGAGCCGCCCAGATATTCTGGCAGCAGCTTACCGAAAGCTTCGATGGCATTCTGCGACGCTTTACGGCTGGCGATTTTTGCCGGATTAGCCTGCAGCTGCTCGATGAACTTCTGCGATTCCGCCTGCCAGTTAGCAGGCAGCTCGTTGTTCACGCGGCGTTTGAATTCGGCGGCCAGTTCCGGATGCGCAGCGGCGTAAGCAGCAAACTTCTCGTCCCAGGCTTTCTCTTTCGCCTGGCCAGCTTCTTTGGCATCCCACTGTGCGTAGATTTCAGAAGGAATTTCAAATGGCGCGTAGTTCCAGCCCAGCTGTTTGCGGGTCAGCGCGATTTCGTCGTCACCCAGCGGGGCACCGTGCGAATCGTGCGTACCGGCTTTGTTCGGGGAACCGAAACCGATGATGGTTTTGCACATCAGCAGTGATGGCTTGTCGGTGACCGCTTTGGCTTCTTCCACCGCTTTCTTGATCGCGTCGGCGTCGTGACCGTCTACGCCACGCACCACGTGCCAGCCGTACGCTTCGAAGCGTTTAGCAGTGTCGTCGGTGAACCAGCCATCCACGTGACCGTCGATAGAGATGCCGTTGTCGTCATAGAACGCCACCAGCTTGCCGAGTTTCAGGGTACCGGCGATGGAGCACACTTCGTGCGAGATGCCTTCCATCATACAGCCGTCGCCCATGAACACGTAAGTGTGATGGTCTACGATGTCATGACCCGGACGGTTGAACTGCGCCGCCAGCGTGCGCTCAGCAATGGCGAAGCCCACGGCATTCGCGATGCCCTGACCCAGCGGGCCGGTGGTGGTTTCTACGCCTGCGGTGTAGCCGTATTCCGGGTGGCCTGGGGTTTTAGAGTGCAGCTGACGGAAGTTCTGCAGCTCGCTCATCGGCAGGTCATAGCCGGTGAGGTGCAGCAGGCTGTAAATCAGCATCGAGCCGTGGCCGTTGGACAGCACGAAACGGTCGCGATCTGCCCACAGCGGGTTAGTTGGATTGTGGTTCAGGAAATCACGCCACAGCACTTCAGCGATATCGGCCATGCCCATTGGGGCACCCGGATGTCCCGATTTCGCTTTCTGTACTGCATCCATACTTAACGCGCGAATGGCGTTGGCAAGCTCTTTACGAGAGGGCATCTTCTACTCCAGGTCGGATTAATGCTCCGCCACGCTTAACTGATTGTAATTAATGAGTTATAAGGCGAAGCGAGAAAAAAGTCGCACATCAATGTACATGAAAATCGGGGCAAAAGTACATGTATCAGGATGCTAAATCTGCGGTTCAGGGTTGCATTTCGGGGCCTGTCTGCTAGCCAATCCGCCCCTGGCACGCTATAACCAATGCGTTTAAACACCTGCGTGGTTTTTCAGGTGTTTGTTTTCTCTACTTGTTACTCAAAGGATGCTGATATGAAAATTCGCGCCATGGTTGTCGCGCTGGGAATGGTTTCGCTGCTGAGCGGCTGCGAAGGAATGGATAATAACGCACTGTTGCAGTCTGGCGCGCAGGCGTTTCAGGCTTACTCGCTGAATGATGCCCAGGTTAAAGAGCTGAGCGATCAGTCATGTGCCCAGATGGATAAAGAGAACCAGCTGGCACCGGCCAACAGCAGCTATCAGCAGCGGCTGAACAAAATCGCCGCCGCGCTGGGCGATAACATCAACGGCGTACCGGCCAACTACAAGGTGTATCTGACCAAAGACGTCAACGCCTGGGCGATGGCCAATGGCTGTATCCGCGTTTATAGCGGTCTGATGGATATGATGAGCGACAACGAAGTGGAAGGCGTGCTCGGCCATGAAATGGGCCACGTCGCGCTCGGCCATACGCGCAAAGCAATGCAGGTGGCTTTCGCGACCACGGCGGCACGCAACGCTGCGGCGTCGGTGGGCGGCGTGATTGGTTCGCTGTCGCAGTCACAGCTGGGCGAGATGGGCGAGAAACTGGTTAACGCGCAGTTCTCACAGACCCAGGAGTCGCAGGCGGATGACTATTCGTACGATCTGCTGAAGAAGCGCGGCATTAACCCGCTTGGTCTGGCGACCAGCTTCGAGAAGCTGGCGAAGCTGGATCAGGGCCGCCAGAGCTCAATGTTTGACTCGCATCCAGATTCTGAGTCGCGCGCGCAGCATATTCGCGACCGCATCGCGGCGGATGGTAAGTAGTCGCCGTTTTCCCCTCACCCCAGCCCTCTCCCGCACGCGGGAGAGGGAGCAGTCCGTGCTGTTATCACCGCCCGCTCGATCGGTTCCCTCTCCTGGGGGAGAGGGTCAGGGTGAGGGCAGCCGTCCGCACCGCCGCTTAACCTTTATTCGCCGCCTGCACGTGCAGCATATCCAGCGCCAGCGTCGCAGCGGCCAGTGAGGTCAGGTCGGCGTGATCGTAGCCCGGTGCCACTTCCACCAGATCCATCCCCACAATGTTCATACCCTGCAGGCCGCGGATCAGCTTGGTGGCTTTATCGCTGGTCAGGCCGCCAATCACTGGCGTACCGGTGCCTGGCGCGTGGGCCGGATCGAGGCAGTCGATATCAAATGTCAGGTACACCGGCAGATCGCCCACGGTGCGCTTCACTTCGGCCAGAATGTCGTCCACGCTGCGGTCATTAACCTGCGCGGCGTCCAGCACGTTGAAGCCCAGGCTCTTATCGAACTCGGTACGGATACCAATCTGCACCGAATGCTGCGGATCGATCAGCCCTTCCTGCGGCGCAGTGTAGAACATGGTGCCGTGGTCAAAAGTCGGGCCGTTGGAGTAGGTATCGGTATGCGCATCGAAGTGCACCAGCGCCATCTTGCCGAAGTGTTTAGCGTGCGCGCGCAGCAGCGGCAGTGTGACATAGTGATCACCGCCAAAAGTCAGCATGCGCTTGCCGTTCGCCAGCAGCTTTTCCGCGTGCGCCTGCAGCTTGTCGGACAGATCCTGTGAATCGCCGAAGGCGTACACCAGATCGCCGCAGTCCACCACGTTGAGGCGCTGACGCAGATCGAAATCCCACGGCCAGCGGCAGCCTTCCCACGCCAGGTTAGTAGAGATCTGACGGATCGCACCCGGCCCTAAACGGCTGCCCGGCCGGCCTGACGTTGCGGCATCAAACGGCACACCGGTAATCACCCACTCGGCGTCGCTGTCGTAAGGCTGGAAGTTCAGCGGAAAGCGCATGAAACCGAAGGCGTTAGAAACCAGGGAGTTGTCGTACTGATTGCCCAGCGTGTTGTACATAACGAGTCCTCTTAAATCCTTAAATCGGTTAGCCAGTTAAGGTATAGATGAAAAAAATCCCCTCCGCGTCGTTAGGCCCGACGAGGAAGGGATTGATGGGCGTGATTATCGCCGAGATTGCCGCGCATCGCAATTAGCGCTCGCGCATCGCCTCTTTGGCCTTGTTAAACGGTTTGACCAGATAATCCATGATGCTCTTCTCGCCGGTTTTGATATCCACGGTGGATACCATGCCCGGGCTGATGGCAAAGCGCCGGCCAGCCTTGTTCTGCACATAGTCGTTATCAGTACGAATAAACACGCGGTAGTAGTAAATCTCCGGTTTGACTTCGTCCTGGATGGTATCCGGCGAAATGCTTTCCACCACGCCGTTCAGGCCGCCGTAGATGGCGTAATCGTAAGCGGAGATTTTTACCACCGCGCGCTGGCCGGGATGGATAAAAGCAATATCGCGCGGCGACAGGCGTGCTTCAATCAGCAGCCGATCGTTCATCGGTACGATGTTCATCAACTCACCGTTGGGCGGAATCACCCCGCCCACCGTCGAGACTTTGATGTTTTTCACGATGCCGCGCATCGGCGCGCGGATAGTCAGACGCGTTACGGTATCTTCGCGTCCTTTAATCACCTGCGCCAGGCTGTCGGCTTCGGCGCTGGCCTTCGCCAGCTCTTCGCGCGCCTGCACGTAATACTGCGAGCGCATATCGGTAAGTTTCAGCTCCAGGTCGGACTTATCGCGCTGTAAGCGCAGCACTTCCACGCTGCTGGCGGCACCGGTTTTCGCCAGCCGCTGGGTGATCGCCAGTTCGCGATTAGCCAGCGCCAGCGACTCCTTAAACTGCCGGGTTGCATCATTAAGCTGGGCGCGTTTGGTGTTATACAGCCGGGTTTCCGCCGCGATAAGATCCGGGTAGCCCTTCAGCTCGGCGGGAAACGTGAGCGGATCATCGTTTACTTCCGCACGCAGGCGCGAGGCCGCTGCCAGTGCGGCCCGGTAGCGCGCCGCACTCTCGCCGACGCTGGACTGTGAGCGTGTGGCATCCAGTTTCGCCACGATCTGCCCGGCCTGCACGCGATCGCCCTCATGCACGTACAGTTCCGTGAGAATGCCGCCCTCCAGCGACTGCAGCACCTGCTCGCGCGAACTGGGGATCACCTTCCCGGTGCCGGTTGAGACCTCATCCAGCATGCCAAACCACGCCCACACCAGCGCCACCACGATCAGCGCCGTGCTGATGACGATCAGCCGCACTGCGCCGGTGTAGTGGCTTTCCGATTTCAGTTCGCCGAGCAGATCGTCGGACGAATCCACTTCCGCGGCGGTCACCAGCCGCAGTTTTGCCGGCAATTGTTTCATCATGCCTGTCCCTCCCCCGCCGCTCCGCTGGCGCGCGGTGCCGGCAGCGCGTTCTCTTTCGGGCTATCCATTACCAGCTGCCCCTCTTTCAGCACCAGTATGCGATCGACCAGCGACAGAATCGCCGCGCGGTGCGTCGCCACGATCAGCGTGCGGCCATTCAGCCAGGCGCCCAGCCGCTCAATAAAATCCTTCTCGGTATGATCGTCGAGCGAAGCGGTCGGCTCATCCAGCAGCACGATATTAGGATCGCGCAGCAGCATGCGCGCCAGCAGCAGCGACTGGCGCTGACCGCCGGACAGCCCGACGCCGCCCTCCATTATCGGATGATCGAGCCCGAGCGGCAGACGGCGAATAAAATCGGCCCCGCCACTGACCGTCAGCGCGGCAAAAATCGCTTCGTCGGTGGCGTGCGCCGCGCCCATGGTGAGGTTTTCCCGCAGCGTACCGTGGAACAGCCGCGCGTTCTGCGTCAGCAGCCCGACGTTGCGCCGCACGTCCGCGACATCAATATGCGGCAGGCTGAGGTTGTCCAGCCGCAGCTCGCCGCCCACCAGATCCATGCCGCCGGCCATCGCCTGCAGCAGCGTGGATTTACCGGAGCCGTTGCGCCCCAGCACGGCGATGCGCTCACCCGGCTTGATGGTCAGCGTCTTGATGCGTAGCGCCACCGTCAGCGAATCGCTGTAGTAGCGGAACATGGCATCGGTGAACTGATAGTGGCCAAACAGCACCGGACAGTGAATGCGCGTTTCGTCTTTACTGTTCTCCACCGGCAGATTCATCAGCGCATCGAGGCTGCTCTTCGCCGCTTTTACCTGCTGCCAGCGCGCCAGCACGCCACACAGCGTCGCCATTGGCGCAATCATGCGCGAAGACAGCAGCGACGCGGCGACAATCGCCCCGGTGGTGATATCGCCGTTGATCACCATCGGCGCCCCGACCACGATCACGCTGGCGTACACCAGTCCCTGAATGGTGACGCCCCAGCTGATCAGCGCATGCGTCACTTTGCGCATCTCGACGCCCGACTGCGCGGTGATGCGGATATAGCTGTTCCACTGCTGCAGAAAGCGGTCCTCCGCCTGCATCAGCTTGATATCTTCCAGCCCCTGCACGCTCTCCACCAGCACTGCGTTGCGCAGCGTCGACTCTTTCAGGTTTTGCTGCGCCAGCTTCGCCAGTTTTTTCTGGCTCAGCACGCCGGGCAGGATCATCAGCAGCACCGCCACCGGCGCGATCCACGCCAGCTGCGGCGCGATGATCGCCATCACCAGCATAAACAGCAGGAAGAACGGCATATCGACGATCGCCGTCACCGTGGTCGACGTCACCATTTCGCGCACCGCTTCCAGCTCGCGCAGCTGCGAGATAAAGGTACCGGTCGATCGCGGTACCGCGCTGTTACGCAGCCGCAGCGCGTGGCCGAACACGCGGTCGGAGACGCGCATATCGGCGCGCTTGCCGAGCAGATCGGTGACGTGATCGCGACCGACGCGCAGAATATAGGTGAACACCACCGAGAGGATCACCCCGATATACAGCACGTACAGCGTGGGGTACGACTGCGCCGGGATCACCCGATCGTACACCTGCATCGAGAAGATGATGCCGACCAGCGCCAGCAGGTTGATCAGGAACGATCCCAGCATCACGTAGCCGTAAGGACGCATGTCATGCAGCACCAGACGGCGCAGCCAGTCGGGCCTGACCGTGGCGAGATAGCGATCGACACGGCTATCTTTGGCGGCCGTCACCGGACGCAGCGCCGCGGCGTAGCGGATCTGCGGCAGCAGCGTGTTCAGCGCGATCGGCGCCGGTTGTTCATCGCCGGCCAGGTGCACGCGCACCGTGTCATCGCCATCAAAGCTGGTGATGACGCCGACCTGGCCGTCGCTCAGTTCCACCGCCAGCGGCAAGCGCCAGCTGCTGATCTCCCACTGATGCTCTTCATACAGCTGCAGCGACAGCCCGGCCTGACGCGCCAGATGGCGCAGCGCTTTATCACGTGACTGTTTGCCCTGCCATTCGCTGGCAGCCATGATCATGCCCGGCGAGCACGGCAGACGATAATGGGTAGCGATGAGAATAATGGCGGTGGCCCAGCCGTGCAGCGGCACCTCGCCACCGGCGGCGCTGGCGGGATTGCCATTGGGTGCGTCCGGAATCTGTAATTGCGTCATGGCTGGATCTCCACGGACTGGATGCGCTGGTTATTTAGCGCAAACGCTGACCGCATCTGCCCGGTGCTGTATAAGCAGTCGAGCTGCAGTGAACGTAACTGACTGATGGTTTGCTGCATGGCGAAGCGCGTCTGAAACACTTCCTGTTCGGCGTTGAGCACGTCCAGCAGCGGACGGGTGCCGAGCTGCAGATACTGGTCCTGATAAAGCTGCTGCGTCTTTTCGCCCAGCGTCTGCTGACGCGACATGATCGCCAGGCTCTGCGACAGGCTCAGCGCTTCGGTTTGCGATTCGCTGAGCTGCTGCTGCGCTTTGAGGCGCGCCGAGTTCACCGCCGCATTGGCCGCCTGCAGCGCGCTGGCCGCCGCATCGCGCGCCGCGGTAATGCCGCCGCCCTGATACAGCGGCATCTCAACTTTGACGAACGCGGAATACTGGGTGCGGTCGAGCGTTTCGCTGCCGGAGTAGTGATTGTTGAGGTAATGCGTGACCTGCGGTTCCAGCGAAATGGTGGGTAAATTCTGCGCGTTGGCGTTATCCAGTTTGGCTTGCGCCTGCCGCGCCTGCGCCCACGCCGCCAGCACCGCCGGATTGGATTTGTCGTCAGCTTTGCCCACCGCGCAGGCGCGCGTCAGGCTGGGCGGAAACGCATCGCTGACCTTTTTCACCAGCGGCCAGCCGAGATAGCTGGCCAGCGTGGCACGCCAGCGGTTGAGGCTGGCCTGATACTGGGTCAGCGTGGTGCGCGCGCCTTCGATACGCGCGTCGGTCTGGGTGGCGTCCGAGAGCGATGCCGCCCCCTCTTCATTGCGCTGACGCGCCAGATCGCCAATCTTACTCAGCGCCGTCAGCTGATCCTGGGCGATCTTCACCAGCTGCTGATAGCCCTGCACCTGCACCAGCGCAGCGGCGGTGTCGTGCGCGACGGTATCAATACTCACCAGCACGCTGGCCTGCTCCTGCGCTACCCCGGCTTCGGCGGAGCGCACCGAACTGCTGACTTTGCCGAAGTCATACAGCATCTGCGATACCGACAGCACAAATGACGGGCTGAAGCCTTTCTCGCTGTAGGCGTTGCTGTAGCCGTTGTTCATACCGGCGCTGATTTGCGGATAGTATTTGGCCTGCGCCACATCGACCTGGCTGGCCTGCTCCAGCATTTTGCCAATCGCCTGGGCGATGTCCGGATGCCACTGGATGGCACGCTGCACTGCCTGGTTAAGGGTTAAGGTATCCGGCACGTTAGCCAGCGCGGGTTCGGCCACCTGACCGGTTAAGGAGGGAAGATCCTGCTGCTGCGCCAGACCGGCTGAGGTTATGCGCCCCGCCTGCGTCACGGCATCACTGGCAGCCATAAGATGAGAACTGTGAAAAAACACAATGCCAGCACACAGGGCGCTGAGCTTACAGGTACGGCGAGTTGTTGCGCCTGATTGCATCAGATCCATCGATTGTTCACCAGTAAAAGAGAGAAAGGGGCACCTCCCTGTGCCCGTTATGCTTCCCTGCGTTACCCCCACTAAGCCGTGTGGTTTTGATGCGGTTGCTGCAGCAACTCCTCCAGTGAGACGTTTACGCCTTCCAGGGTAATCAGCTGCGTACTGCTGTACCCCGTGCCGCTGCCGTCACGGTCAATCGACAACACCGTATTACCGTCCGCGGTATGATCCACTTTCACAAAGTCATTGATATTACTGGTGGAATCATTCCAGCCGATCAGCAGACTGCTGACGTCGATCTTGTCACCCTGCGCGACGCTGAAGTCGGTCCAGGTGTCGTGACCGTTGCCGCCGGTGGCATCTGCGCTGCTCAGCAGGTGGTAAACCAGCGTATCTGCGCCGGCACCGCTGGTAATGGTGTCGTCGTAGGCGCTGCTGGTGAGGCTGTCAGCCGCGGCGCTGCCCGTGATGGTCGGGTGGAGCTCAATGGTAAAGGTGTTGCTGGTGATGGTGCCGTCGGACGACGCCAGGGTGTAGGTAAACACCTCCTTATGCGTGATGTTCTGGATATTCACATCCGCGTTCAGGGTATAGGTATAGCTACCGTTGGCGGCGATGGTCAGCACACCAAAGTCCCCGGCCACCGCCGTGCTGCCCACGCTGCTCACGGTGGTGAGATCGCCGTGCTCATTGAGGATGCTCAGCGTGCCGCTGTGGCTGACGTTGCTGTCTCCCCAGATGCTGCCGCTGGCATCGTGCTCGCTGCTGGTGGTGGTTTCCGCCGCCAGACTGGTGGTGGCGAACAGCGCGGTGGCCGCACCGTTATGCAGCGTCACCGTCAGCGTCGCCGAGGTCACTGCACCGCTGGCATCCCGCACCGAGTAGGTGAAGGTGTCCGCTGATGGCAGGGTATCGATATCCTGCCCGGCCTTCAGCGTGTAGGTGTAGTTACCCTTCGCATCAATGGTCAGCGTACCGTAGGTGGTGTTGATCACCGTATTGCCGCTGGACGCCACCGTGCTGCTGCCCACCGACGCCACCGCCGTGCCGGACGGAATCGTCCCGGCGATGGAGCTGGTGTCGTTGGTCAGCAGGTTACCGGTGACCGTCGCGGCGGTGGTGACCGCCAGCGTGGTGAAATCCGACACCGTGCTTACCGTGGTGGTTGGCAACACGCTAATGTTGGTGGTGGCTGCGACCACCACCGCATAGTTGCCGGTCCCCAGTCCGGTGTAGGTGACGTTTGCCCCTTTCAGCGTACCGATCGTCAGCAGCGCGCTGATGTAGTTGGTCTTGATACTGATCAACTGCCACGAGCCGTTTGCCTGCTGT
The DNA here is from genome assembly GCF_059730925.1 of gamma proteobacterium symbiont of Axiagastus rosmarus. Lineage (NCBI taxonomy): Bacteria > Pseudomonadati > Pseudomonadota > Gammaproteobacteria > gamma proteobacterium symbiont of Axiagastus rosmarus. The sequence goes on along the minus strand of NZ_AP035925.1, from coordinate 871,823 downwards.
TCGTACAGGTTTAACGAATAGTTGGCGGCCACGCCGAGACTGGTCACCGAACCGTTGAGCGTCACGGTACGGCTGTCATCGTTACCCACGCTGAACAGGTAAGCATTACCGTTGTTCAGTACGCTGGCATTGAGCACCGTACCCAGCCCCACGGTCAGCAGCGCGGTGTGCGACGAGTTGACCGTACCGTTGTTCACCGTTGCCTGCGTGCTGGTGTAATCCACCTCGTTGCTGTCGTTGGTCGCCACGATGCGAATCGCACCGGTCAGCGAAGCCCCCGGCGAGACGTTACCGGCGCGATCCGTCTGGATCACCGAGAGCGGCGCACCGGTGATCTGCGCGGTGGTGAGCGTCACCGACCAGTTGCCGCCGCTGCCGACCGTGGTGGTGCCGAGCGCGTTGCCGCTGGCATCGCGCACCGTCACCGTGGCTCCGACTTCACCGCTACCGGTGACAAGGGTACCGGCGCTGTTGATCGCCAGCCCGCTTACCGCCGCCGGAGGCAGGGTATCGACGTTCACCGTCGCCGTGATGTTGCCGGTGCTGACGTTACCCGCCGCATCGGTCACCGTGGTGCTCAGCGTGTGCGCGCCGTTCGCCAGCGTGGCGGTAGTGAAGCTCCAGCTGCCATCACTCCCCGCGGTCACAGAACCAATGGCGCTGGCACCGTCGTAGATAGTGACCACGGCACCCGCTTCCGTGGTGCCGCGCAGCGTTGGTGTGGTATCACGCGTGAAGGCACCGTTCGCCAGCGTCACCGGCGTACCGCTGATGTCATCAATGATGGTCAGCGTACTGGCGACCGGCACCACGGTGTCGACGATCAGCGTGGTCGACACCTGCGGGCTGACGTTGCCCGCCGGATCGGTCTGCGTCACGTTCAGCGTGTGGCTGCCGTTGCTCAGCGCGTTACCTACCACGAAGCTCCAGCTGCCGTTGCTGCCCACCGTGGTGGTGCCCAGCAATGTGGTGCCGTCGTACACCGTGATGCGCGCGCCCGCCTCGCCGTTGCCGCTCAGCAGCGGCGTGCTGTCGTTGGTGACGCCATTATTCGGAATGGTCACCGCCGTGCTGCCGTTGTTGTTGAGCGCCAGCAGATTGGTGATGGCCGCCGGTGCCGTGGTATCGATGATCACCGTGGCCGCGGTGGTGCCGCTGACGTTACCTGCCGCATCCGTTACCGTCACCGTGATCGGGTGCGGACCGGCGCTCAGCGCCGCCAGTGGCGTGAAGCTCCAGCTGCCGTCCGCCTGCACAATCGCCGTGCCCAGTGCCAGACCGTTGTCCAGAATGGTGACGCGTGCCCCGGCCTCCGCCGCGCTGACGCTGCCGCGCAGCGTTGGCGTGGTGTCGTTGGTCGCACCACCGTTGACGATGGTGGCACCGGTCGCATCATTAATAATGGTGAGACTGGTGTTCGCTGGCGCCACCGTATCCACGGTGAGGTTAATCACCTCAGAACGGGGACTGACGTTGCCCGCGCTGTCGGTCACCGTCACGCTCAGCGCGTGGGCGGCATTACTCAGCGTCGGCGAGACGAAGCTCCAGCTGCCGCTGGCGTTAGCCTGCACCGTTCCGAGCAGCGTGTTGCCATCGTAAACCGTGACAATCGCGTTCGCTTCCGCCGTGCCCTGCAGCGTCGGCGTGCTGTCGTTGGTGACTCCGTTATTAACGATAGCCACACCGGTGACGTCGTTGGTCAGCGTCAGCCCGGTTGCCGCCAGCGGCGGCGCGGTGTCGACGGTCAGCGCCAGGGACGCTGCGGGACCGGTATTGCCTGCCGCATCGGTGGCCGTCACGCTGAAGGTGTGTAAACCGTCAGACAAGGTGCCGGTGACGAAGCTCCAGCTGCCGTTGCTGGCCGCGGTTACCGAACCCAGCACCGTATCACCATCGCGGATGGTCACGATGCTGTTGGCTTCCGCCGTACCGCTCAGGCGTGGCGTGCTGTCATTAGTGACGCCACCCGCCGCAATCGCCACCGGCGTGCTGCCGTTGTTGTTCACCGCTGCCAGCCCGGTGATGGCCACCGGCGGCGTGGTGTCGATCACCAGCGTGGCGCTGGTGGTGGCACTGACGTTACCGGCCGCATCGGTGACCGTGACGTTGAGCGTATGGAGCGTTTCGCTCAGCGCCGTGGCTGGTGTCAGCGTCCAGTTACCGTCACTACCCACCAGCGCGGAACCGACCAGCGTGGTGCCATCCAGCACGGTGACGATGCTGCCCGCCTCCGCCCGACCGCTCAGCACCGGCGTGGTATCGCTGGTGACGCCGCCATTCGGGATGACGCTGCCGCTGACGTCGTTGGTGACCACCAGCGTGGCCGCGCCCGGCGCAACGGTATCGACGGTGATAGTTACCGGCGTGGTGCGCGGGCCGGTATTGCCCGCCGCATCGGTGACCGCCACGCTCAGCGCATGCGCGCCGTTACCCAGTGTCGGCGAGACAAAGCTCCACGCGCCGCTGCCGTTCACCTGCACCGTGCCGAGCAATGTGTTGCCGTCATAAACGCTAACCGTGGCGTTGGCCTCGGCGCTGCCGCTCAGCGTTGGCGTGGTGTCGTTAGTCGCGCCGCCAGCCGGTATGCTGACGCCGGTAACATCGTTAGTGATGGTCAGGTTGGTGGCCACCAGCGGTGGCGTCGCATCAACGATCAGCGTCACGCTGAGCGCCTCGCCGGCGTTACCCGCCGCGTCCGTTTCCGTGACGCTGAAGGTATGGCTGCCGTCGCTCAGTGCCGCAGAGGTGTAACTCCAGTTACCACTGCTGCCGACCGTCAGCGAGGCCACCACATCGCCATCGAGGCGAATGGTCACCACGCTGCCTGCCTCAGCTACACCGCGTAACAGCGGCGTGTTGTCATTAGTGGTATCGCCGTCAGCAATCGTCACCGGCGTGCTGCCGTTGTTGTTGCTGGCCGTCAGCGTCAGATCGTCCGGCGCCAGGGTATCAACGATCACCGTCGCGCTGGTGCTGGTGCTGACGTTGCCCGCCGCATCAGTCACCGAAACGCTCAGGGTGTGCGATCCTTCACTCAGCGCTGTCGCTGGCGTGTAGCTCCAGTTGCCGCCGGACGGCACGGTCAGCGTGGTCAGCACATCACCATTGTTGAGGATGGTGACCGTGCTGCCCGCTTCCGCTACGCCGCTCAGGGTTGGCGTGGCATCGCTGCTGTAGCCGCCGTTGAGCACCGGTTGTGCGGTATCATCGTTGGTGATGACCAGCGTCGAAGCGTTCGGTGCGATGCTGTCCACAGTGAAGCTAAGCGCCGGGGTGCGGTCGCTGCTGTTACCTGCTGCATCGCTGACGCCCACGCTCAGCGCGTGCGCCCCTTCGCTCAATGCAGGCGTGGTCAGCGTCCAGCTTCCCCCTGCGCCCACCACCACCGACGCGATAGCGGTGTTGCCATCGTACACCGTGACCAGGCTGCCCGCATCGGCGCTGCCGCTGAGTACCGGCGTGTTGTCATTGATGACGCTGCCGTCGCTAATCGGCACCGCCGTGCCGCTGCGATCGTTGCTGATCACCACATCAGCGGCCACCGCCGGCGCGGTGGTATCCACGGTGAAGCCGAGGGTAGCCGATCGCGTCCCCTCATCACCGCCAGGGTTTTGCGCAGTGATGTAGTATGCGTAGCTGCCTTCAGCCAGCGTCGGCGTATAGCTCCACTGGCCGTTAGCATCCGCCGTAACGCTGGTGATTACCACATCCGTATTAGCGTCATAAATACGAATCAGCTGACCGGCTTCGGCAGAGCCGCTGAGCGTTGGCGTGGTGTCGCGGGTTACCGCGCCGTCTGCCAGCGTCACCAGCGTCGTGCCCGTGTCGTCAGTGATTTGCAGCGTCGAGGTGGCTGGCGGCAGATCGGCCTGCACGTCAAGGCTGAACGCAGGCGTTGCCGTACTGACGTTGCCCGCCGCATCGGTGACGGTCACGGTGAAGCTGTGAGGTCCGTTGTTGAGCGCCGCGGTCGTAAAGCTCCAGGCACCGCCAGAGCCGGCCAGCGCAGTGCCCAGCAGCGTGGTGCCATCGTAGATGTTCACCGTGCTGCCGGCTTCTGCCGTGCCGCTCAGGGTTGGCGTGTTGTCATCGGTTGACGCGCCGTTGTCCAGCGGGCCCGTCGTGCCGCCCACGTTATCGGCAACCACCAGGTCTGGAACCGCGTCTGGCACCAGCGTATCGACGGTGATATTCACCGGCCCAACCGGCTCGCTGACGTTGCCAGCGGCATCCACCACCTGCACCGAGAAAGCGTAGCTGCCATCCTGCAGCGCGCTGGTTTCAAAGCGCCATGCGCCATTGGCATCGGCGACCACCGAGCCAATCACCGTATCATCCTGCAGCAGATTGATGATGGCACCGGCCTGCGCCGTTCCGCTCAGTACCGGCGTGGTGTCGTTGGTAAAGCTGCCATCCACCAGCGGCAGAGCGGTCGGACCGTTATTGGCGTTGACCTCAAACGACAGCACCGGATCTGGCCCGACGGTATTAACCGTCACGCCAATGCTCACCGGGTCGCTGACGTTACCCGCGTTGTCACTGACGACGACCGTCAGCGTGTAGCTGCCGTTATCCAGCGGCAAGGTGTTCAGGCTCCAGTTGCCTTCGCTGTCCACCGTCGCCGACCCCACCAGCACGTTGCCGTTGTACACGTTGACGAGGCCACCCGCCTCACCGCTGCCGCTCAGCAGCGGCGTGTTGTCGTTGGTGGCGCCACCGTTGGCGATGGTGACTGGATTATCCGGATCGTTGTCATTCTGCAGCAGCACGGCGCTGACCGGCTGCGGCGGCGTAGCATCAACCTGAACGGTGAAGCTGGAAGACGGCGCACTGACGTTGCCGAGGCTGTCCGTCACCGTGGCCGTCAGGGTGTGCTGACCATCGGTGAGCACGGGCGACAGGAACACCCATTCGCCGTCCGCATTGGCGGTGGTCGAACCCAGCACCACATTACCATCGTAAATGGTCACCAGGCTGTCAGCCTCCGCCGTACCGCTCAGGCGTGGCGTGTTGTCATTGGTAAAGGTGCCATCGGGTACCAGTACCAGATCGGTACCGTTGTCGTTATTCACTTCCAGCGTGGCCTGGGCCGGAGCCTGGTTATCCACGGTAAAGGTAATCGGTGCCGACGCCGGCCCGGTGTTACCGGCCGCATCGGTGACCGTCACCGTCAGGCTGTGCGCCGCGTTGGTGAGGGTTGGCACGTTGAAACTCCACGCGCCGTCACTGCCCGCAATCGCCGTACCAATCGGCGCGCCATTATCCAGAATGTTCACCGTGCTGCCCGGCTCAGCAACGCCCGCCAGCAACGGCGTGGTATCGCTGGTGGTCGATCCCGACGGAATATCTACCAGCGCACTGCCGTTGTCATTGGAGAGACTGATTTCCGTCACCTGATCCGGGGCGGTGGCATCAATCACCAGCTGTGCCGTGACCGGCGCGCTGACGTTGCCCGCCGCGTCGCGCGCCACAACGGTTAAGGTGTAGCTGCCGTCACTCAGCGCACTGGCCGGCGTGAAGCTCCAGCTGCCGCTGCTGCCGACAGTGACGCTGCCCACCGGACCGTTCTGCGAGGTAATCACAATCAGGCTGCCCGGATCGCCGCTGCCGCTCAGCACCGGCGTGTTGTCACTGGTTAAGCCGCCGTTCGGGATGGTGACCGGATCGCCGTTGCCATTGTCGCTGGCGACGCTCAACTGGGTGACCGCCGACGGTGCTATGGTATCGACGGTGATCGCCACGCTGGCGCTCGGTGCACTGACATTGCCGGCGACGTCGGTGACCGTCACGCTGAGGCTGTGCGAGCCATCGGTCAGTTCAGGTGAGAAGCTCCATGCGCCATCGTTATCTGCCGTCGCCGTGCCAATCGGCGTCTGCCCGTCATAGACGATGATGGTGCTATTCGGCTCTGCCGTTCCGCTGAGCAGCGGCGTGCTGTCATTGGTGTTGCTGCCTGAGGTGATTGGCGTGGCCGGATCGACATTGTTGTTCACCAGCAGCAGATCGACGACCGCGTCCGGCGCCGTGGTATCCACGGTAAAGCTAATCGGCGCGGAAGGATCGCTGACGTTACCCGCCGCATCAGTCACCGTTACCGTCAGGCTGTGATCGCCCTCGTCCAGCGTACCGGTAACAAACTGCCAGCTGCCATCGGCGCCCACGGTCACAGAACCGATCGGCGTCGTGCTGTCGCCATCGTAGACAGTGATGATACTGCCCGCCGTGGCGCTGCCGGAGAGCTGCGGCGTAGTGTCGTTGGTCGCGCCATTGGCGGCAATCGCCACCAGCGTGCTGCCGTCGTTATTGCTCAGCACCACGTCCACTGGCGCTGCCGGTGGCGTGAGATCGACGGTGAAGGTGTACGGCGCGGACTCCGGCCCGACGTTGCCTGCCGGATCGGTGACGCTGGCCGTCAGGCTGTGACTGCCCGCTTCCAGGGCGGTATCTGGCGTGAAGCGCCAGCTGCCGTCATTGCCGGCGGTAACCGAGCCGATGATCACGCCGTTGTCGCGCACGATCACCACGCTGTCAGGCTCGGCGCTACCGCTCAACACTGGTGTGGTGTCGTTGGTCGCCCCGCCAGAGGCCACCGGTACGGCCGGATCAACCTCATCGTTCACCAGCAGCAGGCCGGTCGGCTCGGCCGGTGCCGTGGTATCCACGGTAAAATCAATCGCCGCGGACGGTGCGCTAACGTTGCCCGCCGGGCTGGTAACCGTCGTGGTCAGGCTATGTTCGCCCTGGCTCAGCGTCGGTACCGCATAGGTCCATGTGCCACCGGCCCCCACCAGCACGCTGCCCAGTACCGTGTTGCCATCGAGGATGGTGACGGTACTGCCGGCATCGGCGGTGCCGCTCAGCTGCGGCGTGGTGTCGTTGGTCGCGGTGCCGCTGTTGATCGGCTGCGGCGTCTCGCCGTTATCGTTGTTCAGCACGACATCAACGGCGGCAGACGGCGTGGTGAGATCGATTGTGAAATCAAACGCATCAGACGCCGGCCCGCTGTTGCCCGCCGTGTCGGTGACAATGGTGGTCAGGCTATGCGTGCCCGCCTCCAGTGCCGGATCCGGCGTAAAGCTCCAGTTGCCGTTTGCATCGGCCTGCGCCGAGCCAATCACGCTGCCATTGTCGTAAATCGCGACGAGGCTGCCCGGCTCCGCGCTACCGCTGAACAGCGGCGTGGTGTCATTAGTGACGCCATCCGCCGCGATCGGCAGCGGCGTTGCGCCCTGATCGTTAACCAGCAGCAAGTCTGCGGCGGGCGCCGGATCGGTGAGATCGATGTTCACCTCCAGCGGAGCAGAAGGTGCGCTGGTATTGCCAGCCGGACTGGTTTCGGTCGCCGTCAGGCTGTGCTGCCCCTCGCCCAGCGCAGTGGCTGGCGTGAAGCTCCAGCTGCCGTCGTCGTTGACCGTGGTGGTGCCCAGCACGGTATTGCCATCCAAGACGGTGATGGTGCTGCCGGCGGTGCCGCTGCCGCTCAGGACCGGCGTGGTGTCGTTAGTGGCACCGCTGGTGATCAGCACCGGCGTGCCGCTCTGATCATCACTGAGCTGCACATTGCCCGGCGCGGCTGGCGTGGTGGTATCAATGGTAAAGCTGAGGGCGGCCGAGGGTTCGCTGGTATTGCCAGCGGTATCGGTCACCGTCGCCGTCAGGCTATGGTCGCCCGCTGCCAGCACCGGTGCGGTGAAGCTCCAGCTGCCGTCGTTGCCGACGGTGGCGGTGCCCAGTACCGTATCGCCATCGGAAATGGTCACGGTGCTGCCCGGTTCCGCGCGGCCACTGAGCACCGGCGTGGTGTCATTGGTGAGGCCATTGCTGACCGGCACCGGTGTGCCGCTCTGGTCGTTGCTGAGCAGCAGCTCGCTGGCCACAGCGGGTGCGCTGGTATCGACAATAAAAATCACCGCCGTACTGCCCGGCCCGGTATTGCCCGCCGTGTCGGTAACGGTGGACGTCAGGTTATGTTGCCCTTCGCTCAGCGGATCGGTCGGGGTGAAACTCCAGCTGCCGTCGCTGCCTGCCGTCGCCGTGCCCAGCACCGTATCGCCATCGCTGACGGTCACCGTGCTACCGGGTTCAGCGGTACCGCTCAGGGTTGGCGTGGTGTCATTGGTGCTGCCGCCCGCGGCAACCGGTGTGCCGTCGCCATTGCTAAGCTGCAGATTGCCTGCCGCCGCCGGTGCCTGCGTATCGACGGTGACGGTTACCGGTGTTGACGCCGGTCCGGTGTTGCCGGCCGCATCGGTCACGGTGCTGGTCAGGCTGTGGCTGCCATCGCTGAGAGGCGACGTGGTGAAGCTCCAGTTGCCATCGTTGCCCACCGTGGTGCTGCCAATCACCGTACCGCCATCGGAGATAATGACCACACCGCCGGCTTCACCGCTGCCGCTCAGGGTTGGCGCAGAGACGTTAGTGCTGCCTGTGCCCAGCGGATCGCCATCATCGTTGGTCAGCTGGATGCCTGTCGGTGCTGCGGGCGCGACGGTGTCGATGGTGATGGTGATTACCGGCGAATCCGTCACCGTGCCGCTGCCGTTATCGGCGCTGGCGCGGAATGCGTAGGTGCCGTCGGCCAGCGCCGCTGGCGTGAAGCTCCACTGTCCGTTGCTGCCCGCGACCACGCTGCCCAAAACCGTGCTGCCGTTGTACAGGGTGACGAGATCGCCCGCCCCGGCCTGGCCGCTGAGAATCGGCGTGCTGTCGGTGGTGCTGTCGTTATTGGCCAGTTCGACCAGCGTGCTGCCGTTATCATCGGTGACAATCAGCAGGCTGCTGGTGGCCGGCACGCCCGCCTCAATGTTGACCGTGAACACCGGCGATGCCGGGCTGACATTGCCGGCCGCGTCAGTCACTGTGGTGGTCAGGCTGTGCTGCCCGTTGGTGAGCGCATCTGGCGTAAAGCTCCAGCTGCCGTTGCTGCCGGCGGTAACGCTACCGAGCAGCGTGGTACCGTCATAGATACGCACCACCGCGCCCGCTTCTGCCGAACCGCTCAGAGTTGGCGTGCGATCGTCGGTGGTCTGGCCGGAAGCCAGCGCGCCGGTGGCGCTGCCCGCGTTATCGGTCACCTGCAGGCCGCTGACGGCGGCAGGCGCGGTGGTGTCAACGCTAAAGGCGATCGGCGTTGATGCCGGGCTGACGTTGCCGGCGGCATCGGTCACCGTAGTGCTCAGGCTGTGATTGCCCTCGCCCAGCGCTGGCGTGGTGAAGCTCCAGCTGCCGTTACTGCCCACGCTGACGCTGCCGAGAACGGTGTTGCCATCGCGAATCGTGACAATACTGCCGGCTTCCGCCGTGCCGCTCAGCAGCGGTGTCGCATCGTTGATCGCGCTGCCGCCTGTCACCGGCTGTGCGGTACTGCCGGCATCGTTCAGCAGTGCCAGATCGCTGGCTGCCGCCGGTGGCGTGATATCAACCGTGATGTTCAGGGTGACGGTGTCAATCACATTGCCGTCAACGTCGGTAATGGTGGCGCTGAACGCGTGGCCGCCCTCACTCAGGTTGCTCAGGGCAAAGCTCCACTGCCCATTGCCATCGGCGGTGGTGCTGCCGAGCAGATCGCCGCCGTCAAAGATGCGAACGAGGCTGCCCGCCCGGGTCAGCCCGGCGAGGATCGGGCTGTCGTCATTGGTGACGGCGCCGTTTTGCAGTGAGACAAGGGTATTGCCGCTGTCGCCCACCAGCTCAATGCTGGCGCTGGCGGGCGGCAGCGCAGCGTCCACATTGACCACAAATTCCGCGGTCGCGCTGCTGACGTTGCCCGCCGCATCAGTTTGCGTAACGGTCAGGCTGTGGCTGCCGTTGCTGAGCGCTGGCGTGGTAAAGCTCCAGCTGCCGTTGGCCCCGACAAGGGTATTGCCCAGGAGCGTGCTGCCATCGTAAATGCTGATCAGCGCACCGGCTTCGCCGCTGCCGCTCAGGGTAAGTGTGTTGTCATCGGTGGTAGCGCCCGACGTCAGCGGGCCCTGGCTGGCACCCACGTTGTCGATCACCTGCAGATCGCCGATCGCCGCCGGTGCGGTGGTATCGACGGTGACCACGATAGCCGCTGACGCCGGACCGGTATTACCGGCGCTGTCGGTTACCGTGGTAGTCAGGCTGTGATTGCCGTCGCTGAGCGCTGGCGTGGTGAAGCTCCAGCTGCCGTTACTGCCGACGATAGCCGTGCCGAGCACGACGTTGCCATCGCGTACCGTAACGGTGCTGCCGGCCTCTGCCGTGCCGCTCAGCGACAGCGTGTTGTCATTGCTGCTGCCGCCGGCGGCAATCGGCGTCACGGTGCCATTGCTGTCACCGGTCAGCAGCAGATCGCCTGCCGCGCCGGGCGCCACGGTATCAATGGTGACCGTCAGGGTGACGGAGGTGGTGACGTTACCGGCGGCGTCGGTGGCAACTGCGCGGAACGCGTAAGTACCATCTGCCAGCGTGGCGGGAGTGAAGCGCCACTGACCGCTGCCGTCGGCAATAGTACTGCCCAGCAGCGTGGTGCCGTTGTACAGCGTGATGACGGCGTTAGCGCTCGCCAGGCCGCTCAGCACCGGCGTGCTGTCTTTAGTACTGGCGCCATCGCTCAGCGTGCGCAGCGTGGCATCGCTATCGTCGGTAATTTGCAGCGAACTGCTGGTTGACGGCAGGCCCGCCTGAATCGTCACCACAAACGGCGAGGACGCAGCGCTGACATTGCCGGCAGCGTCCGTCAGCGTCACGGTCAGGCTGTGGCTGCCATTGCTCAGCGCTGGCGTGGTAAAACTCCAGTTGCCGTTCGCGCCCACCAGCGCGGTGCCGAGCAGCGTCTGACCATCGTAAACGCTGACGACAGCGCCCGCTTCACCGCGGCCGCTCAGGGTCGGCGTGTTATCATCGCTGCTCGATCCGTTTGGTACCGGCGTGTTGCTGCCACCGCTGTTGTTGGTCAGGGACACGTCCGTGGCCACTGCCGGTGGCTGCGTATCGACAGTGAAATCAACCGGGCTGGTGGCCGGACTGGTGTTGCCGGCAGCATCGGTGACGGTAACCGTCAGGCTGTGCTGCCCTTCACCCAGGGCAGGTGTCGTGAAGCTCCAGCGGCCATCGGCACCTACGGTGACCGTACCCAGCAGCGTGGTGCCGTCGTAAATACTGACAATGGTCCCCGCTTCAGCCGTGCCGCTCAGCGTAGGCGTGTTGTCATCGGTGCTGGTGCCGCCCGTGATAGCGCCCTGCACGCTGCCCGCGTTATCCGTGATCAGTAGATCGCTGACCGCCGCCGGTGCCGTGGTATCACCGCCGCCGCCATTGTCGCCGCCGCCGTTATCCCCACCGCCGCCACCGCCACCGCCGTTGTTACCGGCGATCAGCGCACCGATACCGGCCAGCGCGGCGCCGGCGATACCAAAGGCGGTCAGTGTGCCGTCACCCGTGACGTTTTCCGCTAACAGCCCTTCCGTGCTGTCGATAGAGACAAACTGGAAGCCTTCTGTGCCGGGATCTTCCACCCACCACAGCGCGCCTTTGTCGTCCTGCAGCACCAGATCGCTGTCGCCGTTAACATCGTAGAATTTATGAATAACAACGACTTCACCGGATTTAGTGGTGACCACTAAATCACTACCATTGCGTGTGAAAGACTTAATATCAGCCTGGTTAAGGTTGAGCTTAACCACACTGGGAGCAGTCAAATTAACCTGATTACCGCTCACTTCAGTAGCAATCGTTCCGCCTTTAGGCGTTACAGAGATATTGTTCATTTTATCGATATCCCGCGCAGTTATAAGCTTAATGGCATCCATAAAAACGCCCGGTATCGCCAGACACCGGTATTCTTCGCGAATAATTCAATGAATTACTCACATCCTCTCCAGGCCGGTTTCATCTGCCAGAGGCACAGTGAAAACGCGCTGAGTCGTTATTTGCCGCCCGCCCGAAAAACAGCTCTGCCGAACTCTTTTCAGACTTGCGCCAACAAATCAGTGAGATAGACGCTCTTCCAGTGGTAGCCTTGCATGCCGTAAATTGATTTTTGCGACAGCAAATCAACCTGACGTTGATGTTCAACGCCCTCAATAATCACGCCGCGACATAATTGGTTGAGGTGGTCGAGCAGAATGTCGAAAGTGCGATCTTCGCCAAATTGCCAAAAAAAATTTTTATCAATCTTGACGATGTCGAATATTCCGCTATCGAGCATGGTCAGGTTGGAATAACCCGGACCAAAGTCATCGAGCCATAACGGGGCCGGCGTGATTTTGGCTACGCCTTTCAGGATCAGCAGGTCGGCACTATTAAAACGTGCGGTGAAGAAGGCAGAGATTTCCAGCCGTAATCGCGTCAGCGCGGCCAGTTTTCTTTGTATTTCAGCATCTTTAAAAATGCCTGAAACAATATCTCTGTCTACATTAACGCTGATGACCTGCTCAAACCCCGCATGGTAAAGCTGAATAAGTTTTTCGACCTGGTGGAGGAATAACTGCCATTTTTCGTCAGCAGAAAGCCGACTGAAGAACCCTGCATCCCTGTCAGGGTTACGCTTATTATTGGTATCTGCATCATCTGCGAAACGCGTCAACAATTCCCATGCCACCACTTCACCGGAAATAGTGTGAACCGGCTCCAGCATCAGAATGTAGTCGGATTTGCAGCGCATTTTACGATCCTTACACTGGCTGATAGCGCGTTAAACCGTCAGCTTTTCTCATGTGATTCGTAAGGGAAACATCGATAAAACTTAACACCTTAACTGAAGGTTAACTTACAACTTACATTTTGAAAAATAGATTTCAGTGAACAACAGCGTGAACTTTAATCGTTTAAACCAATCAATAAATCTTCATTTTCACTGCATGTTTCATATAAAGATCAGATAATTCTTAGATTTCAGATTTTACTTATCGGCCCTGACAAAAAAATAAAACCAATAATCAATTGATTAATAAGCAATTAATTATAAAGCATTGGTATAAATTCTGGCTTTGTGCTTAAGATGGGATATTGCACTGCTTAAAGCGGGATTCCAGAAAGCGTCAAAAAACCGACAGTCTGCACATCGCTCACCCACCGCCTTATGCTTAAATTTTTATTATAGATAGTCAGAAACTCATAAAAGAAAGATTGGTCATTTGCGGGCAGGTACAACACTAAGCCACAGATTTAAAAAACGTTTTTTTCGCTGCCGATGCGCTTTCGCTGCTGAATTAAGCAGATAGCTTTTGTTAATAAACGGTTTGAATTTGCTGTTTCGGCCGGGATAATTTCAGAGTGATAGCGATCACGAATTGAATAAATGGCAGGAAGGATTGTCAGGGAAGGTGATAATAACGGGCTCCAGCCGGAGCCCGTTGCGGGAAATACACTTACTCGTCTTCGAGATAGGTGTAGCCGTAAAGCCCACTCTCAAACTCTTCAAGGAACTGCGCCCGCAGCTCTTCGTCAATATCCTGCTGCTGTTTTACCTGATCGCGGAATAACGTCATCAGATCGTTAGGATTGAGCTGCACGTATTGCAGCATATCCGCCACGGTATCCCCTTCATCAGACAGCTGCACTTCTACGCTGCCATCCGGGAAGGCGAAGACGTCAACCGCTTCGGTATCGCCAAACAGGTTATGCATATTGCCGAGGATTTCCTGATACGCCCCGACCATGAAGAAGCCCAGCATCGGTGGATTATCCACATCGTACTCCGGCATTGGCATGGTGGTGGCAATACCGTCGCCGTCAACGTAGTGATCGATGGTGCCATCGGAATCACAGGTGATATCCAGCAGTACCGCACGACGCTGCGGAGTTTTGTTCAGCCCTTCCAGCGGCAGCACCGGGAACAGCTGATCGATGCCCCACGCATCCGGCATCGACTGGAACAGCGAGAAGTTGACGTAAATCTTATCCGCCATGCGCTCCTGCAGCTCATCAATGATCGGCCGATGGGCGCGGTTGCTCGGGTCAAGGTGCTGCTGAATATAGTGGCAGATGCTGAGATACAGCTGCTCTGCCCAGGCGCGCTGACCGAGATCGTAGGTGCCTGACGAATAACCGGTGTGGATGTCGAATAGGTCCATCTGGCTGTCATGCAGCCATTCGCGCAGCGAACGGCGTACGCTTGGCTCGTGCATCTCCTGCCAGGTATCCCACAGGCTCTGAATCGGGCGCGGTGAGTCGGCATCCGGTGCGACCGGCGTGCTGAATTCATTGCGCTCAACGCCGATGATGTTGGAGACCAGCACGGTATGGTGCGCGGTCACCGCACGCCCCGATTCCGTAATCACGGTCGGATGCTCCAGACCGTGCTCTTCACAGGCGTCACCGATGGCCCAGATCACGTTGTTGGCGTATTCGTTCAGGCCGTAGTTGACCGAGCAGTCTGACTGCGAACGCGTGCCTTCGTAGTCAACCCCAAGCCCGCCGCCGACGTCAAAGCACTTGATGTTGACGCCCAGCTTCGCCAGCTCAACATAGAAGCGCGCCGATTCACGCACGCCGGTGGCGATATCGCGAATATTGGACATCTGCGAGCCGAGGTGGAAATGCAGCAGCTGCAGGCTGTCGAGACGACCCGCTTTGCGCATGATATCGACCAGCTGCAGCACCTGCGATGCCGCCAGACCAAATTTGGATTTCTCGCCGCCACTCGACTGCCACTTACCGGAGCCCTGCGATGCCAGACGGGCGCGAATGCCGAGACGCGGCACCACATTCAGCCGCTCGGCTTCTTCCAGCACCAGGCGCACTTCGGTCATCTTCTCAATCACCAGATAGACTTTATGGCCGAGCTTTTCACCAATCAGCGCCAGACGGATATATTCGCGGTCTTTGTAGCCGTTACACACAATCACCGAGCGGGTTTTCCCGGCGTGCGCCAGCACCGCCATCAGCTCAGCTTTGGAACCCGCCTCCAGCCCCAGCGGCTCGCCGGAGTTGACCAGCGATTCAATCACGCGCTTATGCTGGTTAACTTTGATCGGGTAAACCAGGAAGTAGTCGCCCTTATAGCCGTAGGATTCACGCGCGCGTTTAAAGGCGGCATTAATCGAACGCAGACGGTGCTGCAGAATTTGCGGGAAGCAGAACAGCGCAGGCAGGCGCTGGCCGTCGGCCTCGCGCTCTTTAACCAGCTTCGCCAGGTCAACGCGCACTTCCGGCTGATCCGGATCCGGGCAGACGCTGATGTGGCCGAGTTCGTTGACGTCGTAATAGTTGTTTCCCCACCAGGCAATGTTGTAGGTGCGCAGCATTCTGCTTGCGTCCTGATCGTTCATCGCCACCTCCTGCATCGAGCGGAGTACACCCTGTTCGCCAGCTGACGAACCCTTGATATTCTTCATGTCGTCAGACATCACGAACCTCAATTTTCCGTTGAAATATGAAAAAGTTGCCGGATTTTGCTGCTACTGCGCCGGATGGAAATTTCCTCATTCTGCTTATCTTGCCTCAGCAGGTTACCGTGCGCCTTACTGAGGTTAAGTGTAAAACACCGTGCCGGAAGCGGTGCACAACGGGGCAAAATCGTCCCGCATCACCTCACCACAGGCGAGTGAAACACAGCAGAGAAACTGGGGGAATAGCTTAGCCGGCGCTCGTGTCGGGATAATTACCGCAGCGCAGAAAACTTCGACGAGAGAAAAGAGCAGAACTGGAAATGGAAAGGCGTGCCAGCGCGCCAGAACGGCGCCGTGAACCGAAGAGAGCGAAAATGTGGTTCATTGTTTTTATCACCTCCAGCGCCTGCTAACAGCATGCGGAAACGGAGTGGATGAAAATCAGATCAACAGCCTCTGACAGCGCGACGCACGGGGGCGTCATCCATGGGACAACTGCGGCGTTTTATACAGTCTGACGCGGCAAAATGCAAAATCTTTGTCGGCGCGCTGCGGCGGGTGTCAGGAAAATATTCCAGTTGATCTGTAGCGATAAATGCGGATGGCGAAAAAGCACTGGAAAAACGCGCACTGAGTGACCTAAAATAGCCGTCCAGATGGTTTTCCATCTAAACTGATTAACATCCAGGCGGTGTGAGCCTGGTACGCTGACACTTCCTACTGCTTGCGGCTTTGCCTGAAGGGGCGTCGAGCTGGCATCATCCCGCTTACGCTATGCAGTCGAATTCAAACCATTTGCAAGGTAAAGAACAGAATGGCTAAACACCTTTTTACATCCGAGTCCGTATCAGAAGGACATCCTGATAAAATCGCCGATCAGATTTCCGATGCCGTGCTGGACGCCATCCTTGAACAGGATCCCAAAGCACGTGTCGCCTGCGAAACCTACGTAAAAACCGGTATGGTGCTGGTTGGCGGTGAGATCACCACCAGCGCCTGGGTCGATATCGAAGAGATCACCCGTAATACCGTACGTGAAATCGGCTATGTTCATTCCGATATGGGCTTTGATGCTAACTCCTGTGCGGTGCTGAGCGCGATTGGTAAACAGTCGCCGGACATCAACCAGGGCGTAGACCGTACCGATCCGCTGGAACAGGGCGCGGGCGACCAGGGCCTGATGTTTGGTTACGCCACCAATGAAACCGACGTGCTGATGCCGGCACCGGTGACCTACGCGCACCGTCTGGTGCAGCGTCAGGCTGAAGTGCGTAAAAACGGTACGCTGCCATGGCTGCGCCCGGATGCCAAAAGCCAGATTACCTTCCAGTACGACGGCGGCAGGATCGTCGGTATCGATGCGGTAGTACTGTCAACTCAGCATTCAGAAGAGATTTCACAGGCCGATCTGCGTGAAGCGGTGATGGAAGAGATCATCAAGCCGGTACTGCCGACCGAGTGGATCAACGCCAGCACCAAATACCACATCAACCCAACCGGTCGTTTCGTGATCGGCGGCCCGATGGGCGACTGCGGCCTGACCGGTCGTAAAATCATCGTCGATACCTACGGCGGCATGGCTCGTCACGGCGGCGGCGCATTCTCTGGTAAAGATCCGTCGAAGGTTGACCGCTCAGCGGCTTACGCTGCGCGCTACGTGGCAAAAAACATCGTTGCCGCTGGCCTGGCCGATCGCTGCGAAATCCAGGTTTCTTACGCGATTGGCGTGGCAGAACCGACCTCAATCATGGTGGAAACCTTCGGTACCGAGAAAGTTTCAACCGAACAGCTGACGCTGCTGGTGCGTGAGTTCTTCGACCTGCGTCCATACGGTCTGATTCAGATGATGGATCTGCTGAAGCCTATCTACAAAGAAACCGCTGCCTACGGTCACTTTGGTCGTGAACACTTCCCGTGGGAACAGACCGACAAAGCCGCCCAGCTGCGCGAGGCCGCAGGCCTGTAATCAACGCGGGTGCGGGCAACGGCTCTCACCCCGAACTTCTCTTACGGGAGAAGGTAAAAT
This sequence comes from gamma proteobacterium symbiont of Axiagastus rosmarus, assembly GCF_059730925.1. Lineage (NCBI taxonomy): Bacteria > Pseudomonadati > Pseudomonadota > Gammaproteobacteria > gamma proteobacterium symbiont of Axiagastus rosmarus. The sequence goes on along the minus strand of NZ_AP035925.1, from coordinate 854,501 downwards.
CGAGCCCGCGCAAGCGGGCTTTTTTACCGGCGAAATTTCCACGCTTTCGTCCCTGACCGCTTCCCCTATCCCGCCTTTGCACCATCACACTTTTTGTCTATACCACCGCAGGCGCATTTTTCAGCGCTGTCTACACTGTTAGCACTGCGCTTACAACAAAGTGTTAACGATTACATTTTGAAATCCTTTTAATATCTTCAATTTAGAGATTTTTCAGCGTAGTAACGGTGATGAAAATGCGTTATTTTCAGCGTCGTCTGATAGCCGATATTTATAGTGATGTCAGAAACTTAAAGGGTGCTATACCTTACTGGTTATGTGACTGATTCGGGCAAAAAATGCTGGATTACAGGGTTTCAGCGTGTGTAACCGATTACATCGATGTGATCGCACTCACTTTTTCCCGCAGGCAGCTTACTTAACATTGATAAAAACAAAGATGGATAAACTTCGGAGGCAATATGCCTGGTAATACTCACAAAAGCAGAACCTCAAACAAGGCGATGACCCTGTTTGTCTGCTTTCTGGCCGCTCTGGCGGGCCTGCTGTTCGGTCTGGATATCGGCGTTATCGCCGGTGCCCTGCCCTTCATCGCGAAAGATTTCAACGTTACCGCACATCAGCAGGAGTGGATCGTCAGCTCAATGATGTTCGGTGCTGCGGTCGGTGCTGTGGGCAGCGGCTGGATGTCTTCGCGTCTCGGCCGTAAAAAGAGCCTGATGGCCGGTGCCATCCTGTTCGTTATCGGTTCACTGTGGTCGGCGATGGCGCAAAACCCGGAAATGCTGATTGCCGCACGCGTTGTGCTCGGCCTTGCCGTCGGTGTTGCCTCTTATACCGCCCCGCTGTATCTCTCGGAAATCGCACCGGAGAAGATCCGCGGCAGTATGATTTCCCTGTATCAGCTGATGATCACCATCGGTATTCTCGGCGCTTACCTGTCGGACACCGCGTTCAGTGCCTCGGGCGACTGGCGCTGGATGCTGGGCATCATCACTATTCCGGCGGTGCTGCTGCTGGTTGGCGTGGTGTTCCTGCCAAACAGCCCGCGCTGGCTGGCGGCGAAAGGTGACTTCCGCGATGCACAGCGCGTGCTGGACCGCCTGCGTGACACCAGCGAGCAGGCGAAACGCGAGCTGGATGAGATCCGCGAAAGCCTGAAGATCAAACAGTCCGGCTGGCAGCTGTTCCAGAGCAACAGCAACTTCCGCCGCGCGGTGTTCCTCGGCGTGCTGTTGCAGGTGATGCAGCAGTTCACCGGCATGAACGTCATCATGTACTACGCACCGAAAATCTTCGAAATCGCCGGCTTCGCCAATACCACGCAGCAAATGTGGGGCACGGTGATCGTAGGTCTGGTGAACGTGCTGGCCACCTTTATTGCTATCGGTCTGGTGGATCGCTGGGGCCGTAAACCAACGCTGGTGCTGGGCTTCCTGGTGATGGCAGCCGGTATGGGTATCCTCGGTACCATGCTGCACATTGGCATTAACTCTGCCGGTGAGCAGTATTTTGCCATCGCCATGCTGCTGATGTTCATTGTTGGCTTCGCGATGTCAGCCGGTCCGCTGATTTGGGTACTGTGTTCTGAAATTCAGCCGCTGAAAGGGCGTGATTTTGGTATCACCGTCTCTACCGCGACCAACTGGATTGCCAACATGATCGTTGGTGCCACCTTCCTGACCATGCTGAACTCGCTGGGCAACGCGCCGACTTTCTGGGTCTACGCCGCGCTGAACGTGTTCTTTATTCTGCTGACGGTCGCGCTGATTCCGGAGACCAAAAACGTCTCGCTGGAGCACATCGAGCGCAACCTGATGTCGGGCAAAAAACTGCGCGATATCGGCCAGCAGTAAGGCCAGATGCGTTAACCGGGGCTGCCGCAGGGCGGCCCTTTTTTTATCTGCCGCCTGTGCGCATGCAGTTGCGTACCCCGCTGCAACGCCTTATGCTGCCGCACATGAAAACGCCACGTCTGCCCATCGCCCTGCAACAAGCCGTCATGCGCTCGCTGCGCCATTTTTTGCAGCTGGCTCAGCAAAAACTCGAACGTCATTTCGAAGAGCCGACGCTGGTTTATCAGCAGCGCGGCACGGCCGCAGGCACCGCTTGGCTGGAGCAGTGGCAAATTCGCCTCAACCCGGTGCTGCTGCTGGAAAACCAGCAGGCTTTTATCGATGAAGTGGTGCCGCATGAGCTGGCGCATCTGCTGGTGTGGAAAACTTTCGGCCGCGTGCCGCCGCACGGCAAAGAGTGGAAGTGGATGATGGAGGACGTGCTGGGCGTGCCCGCCCGCCGCACCCACCAGTTCGCAATCACTTCGGTGCGCAGCAATACCTTCCCCTATCGCTGTCGCTGCCAGCAACATCAGCTGACGGTACGCCGCCACAACCGCGTGGTGCGTGGTGAGAGCGAATATCGCTGCGTGCATTGCGGTACGCTGCTGCAACCCGGTGAATACGCAGCGGATTAGTCCGCGATTCTCATTCCCCGCGCCCGGCCATTCTGTTACCCTGCCGCCCTTTTTCGGTACCAGGTTATTTTTTGGAATATGTCTCGCAAAACGCTGTTATTACTCTCTCTGCTGGTCGCGCCGCTCAGCGCGTACAGCCTCAGTCTCACCCATTACAACCAGAACAATTTTCAGCAGGCGAAAGTGGTCGCGGCAAAGATCAACGCGGATGCGCCGGCGGATTTTTACTGCGGCTGCAAAATCAGCTGGCACGGTAAAAAAGGCGTGCCGGATCTGAGCAGCTGCGGCTATAGCGTACGCAAGAACGCCAACCGCGCGGAACGCATCGAGTGGGAACACGTCATGCCGGCGTGGGAGTTTGGTCATCAGCGTCAGTGCTGGCAAAATGGCGGACGGAAAAACTGCAGCAAAGACGCAGATTACCGCCGCATCGAAAGCGATCTGCACAACCTGCAGCCAGCCATCGGCGAAGTGAACGGCGACCGCAATAACTTCCAGTACAGCCAGTGGAACGGTGGCGAGCAGCAGTACGGTCAGTGCAGCATGAAGATCGATTTTAAGCAGAAGCGCGCCGAGCCTCCCGAGCGCGCGCGCGGTGCCATCGCCCGCACCTACTTCTATATGCGCGACCAGTATCATCTGCGCCTGTCACGCCAGCAAACCCAGCTGTTCACCGCGTGGAACAAGCAGTATCCGGTCACGCCGTGGGAGTGCGAACGTGACCAGCGCATCGCTGCGGTGCAGGGAAATCACAATTCCTGGGTACAGCAGGCTTGCCAGCGCTGAAAGCGCTACCCTACACTAGCTTTTTTCGATTGGGCCGCATCGCGCGATGCGGCATAACGCCGGCAGGAACCGCATGCGCATACCCCGCATTTATCACCCCGAAGCTCTAACCGTTAACAGTGAAGTTCTGCTTGATGAGGATGCCGCCAACCACGTCGGCCGCGTGCTGCGCATGAGCGCCGGACAGCAGATCGAGCTGTTTGATGGCAGTAATCTGACTTTTAGCGCCGAAATCACCCAGGCCGACAAAAAGCGTGTAAAAGTAAAGGTCCTTGCCAGCCAGCCTGACGATCGCGAATCCCCGCTGCACTTACATCTCGGTCAGGTGATGTCACGCGGTGAAAAAATGGAATTCACTATCCAGAAATCGATCGAACTGGGCGTGAATGTGATTACGCCCTTGTTTTCTGAACGCTGTGGCGTAAAGCTGGATGCCGAACGCCTGGCGAAAAAGATTCAGCAGTGGCAGAAAATTGCCATCGCCGCCTGCGAGCAGTGCGGTCGTAATCGCGTGCCGGAAATCCGCGCCGCGATGACGCTCGAAGCCTGGTGCGCCGAAGCGGATGACGGTCTGAAGCTCAACCTGCATCCGCGCGCCAGCCACAGCATCAATACGCTGCCGCAGCCGGTTGAACGCGTACGGCTGCTGATTGGCCCGGAAGGCGGCCTGTCGGCAGAGGAAATTGCCATGACGGCGCAGCACGGCTTTACCGATATCCTGCTCGGTCCGCGCGTTTTGCGCACCGAAACCACGGCGCTCACCGCCATCACGGCACTTCAGGTGAGGTTTGGTGACCTCGGTTAAGGGATACTTTCAGCCCGAAGACACACGCAGATAACTGACCAGCACAACGCTTTCGCACGGAACGGGGTGGCTGAATTCCCCTTTGAGGAGAGAATAATGATTAAGCTTGGCATCGTTATGGACCCGATTTCGTCCATCAACATTAAAAAAGACTCCAGCTTCGCCATGTTGCTGGAAGCACAGCGCCGCGGTTATGAAATTCACTACATGGAGATGGGCGATCTGTCGCTGCGCGGTGGCGTAACTTACGCGCGCACCCGGCTGCTGAGCGTCGAGCAGAACTATGATCAGTGGTACACGTTTGGCAGCGAGCAGACTATCCCGCTGGCCGATCTTAACGTGGTGCTGATGCGTAAAGACCCGCCGTTTGATACCGAGTTTATCTACGCAACCTATCTGCTGGAGCGCGCGGAAGAGCAAGGCACGCTGATCGTTAACAAACCGCAGAGCCTGCGTGACTGCAACGAAAAACTCTACACCGCCTGGTTTGCCGACCTGACGCCAGACACGCTGGTGACGCGCAACAAAGAGCAGCTGCGCGCGTTCTGGCAGGAGCATGGCGATGTGATCTTCAAGCCGCTCGACGGCATGGGCGGCGCGTCGATTTTCCGCATCAAAAAAGATGATGCCAACTTCGGCGTGATCACCGAAACACTGACCAACCACGGTCAGTTCTTCTGCATGGCGCAAAATTATCTGCCGGCGATCAAAGACGGTGATAAACGCGTGCTGGTGGTCGATGGTGAACCGGTGCCATACTGCCTGGCACGCATTCCGCAGGGCGGCGAAACCCGTGGCAACCTCGCCGCCGGTGGCCGCGGCGAAGCCCGTCCGCTGAGCGACAGCGACTGGGAAATTGCCCGCCGCGTAGGTCCGACATTGAAAGCCAAAGGGCTGATTTTTGTCGGCCTCGATATTATCGGTGATAAACTGACAGAAGTTAACGTCACCAGCCCAACCTGCATCCGCGAAATCGAGGCGGCGTTCCCGGTCTCCATCACCGGCATGCTGATGGACGCGATTGAAAAACGTTTGGGCTGAGGATGCCGCAGGAGTGAGAGCTCCGTGAACCACCCAAAGCCGGTGCAGCCGTTCAGCACCGGCTATTTTTGGTAAACGAGTGAGAATGAATTTACAGCACCATTTCTTGATTGCGATGCCGTCGCTGCAGGACCCTTTCTTCAAACGCTCGGTGGTATATATCTGCGAGCATAACGAAGAGGGTGCCATGGGTTTGATCGTTAACAAGCCGATGGACAACCTGACGGTCGAAGGCATCCTGAAAAAACTTAAAATCAGCCCATCAGAACGCGATCCTGCCATCAAACTGGACAAACCGGTGTTTGCCGGTGGTCCGCTGGCGGAAGATCGTGGCTTTATTCTGCACTCGGCCCAGCGCGTGTTCTCCTCCAGTATCCGCATTTCTGACAATACGGTGATCACCACTTCACGCGATGTGCTGGAAGCGATCGGCACGCGTGAACAGCCAGAGAACGTGCTGGTAGCGCTGGGTTATTGCGCATGGGAGAAGGATCAGCTGGAAAATGAGCTGCTGGAGAATGCCTGGCTGACCACGCCGGCCAATACGCAGATCCTGTTCCAGACGCCGATTGCCGAACGCTGGCGTGAAGCCGCGCGCAGCATGGGTGTGGACATCCATAACATGACCAGCGATGCAGGGCACGCCTGATGGCCAGTGAAACGCTGCTCGGCTTTGACTTCGGTACCAAAAGCATCGGCGTTGCCATCGGGCAACAGCTGACCGGCACTGCCCGCCCGCTCACCGCGCTGAAAGCGCAGGACGGCACGCCGGACTGGGAGCTCATTGGTAAGCTGCTGAAAGAGTGGCAGCCGGATTACGTGGTGGTTGGCCTGCCACTCAACATGGACGGCAGCGAACAGCCGCTGACGGCGCGCGCGCGTAAGTTTGCTAACCGGCTGCACGGCCGCTTCGGCGTGCGTGTGGAGCTGCAGGATGAGCGCCTGAGCACCGTTGAAGCGCGCGCCGACCTGTTCGAACGCGGCGGCTATCGCGCGCTGCAGAAAGGCCATATCGATTCGCAGTCCGCGGTGATTATCCTGCAGGACTGGTTCGAGACGCATTAAATCAGCCCGGACACGGCCGCGCGGTTTCGCGCCGCCGTGTCGGCGGTTCTCAGGGCAAGTCCCTGCTCAAATCAATCCCGCCTCGCGCCGGGCCTGCTCGCTCTGGGCGAAAGTCTGCATCCCTGCCTGCGCGCCAGTCTGCAACACACCGGGCAGCTGATGCATTTTGCCTTCGCGGATCAGGTTAGCGACCGCCGGCGTCGCCACCAGTACTTCAAACAGGCCAATGCGGCCGCCGGCTTTGGCGGCGACTAAACGCTGCGCCAGCACCGCTTTCAGGCTGCCGGCCAGCTGCGTGCGCACGAGGTTTTTCTCCTCGGCCGGAAACACATCCACCAGCCGGTCCACCGCCTGCGTCGCGCCGCGCGTATGCAGCGTGGCCAGCACCAGATGGCCGGTCTCAGCAGCGGTCAGCGCCAGCCGGATGGTTTCGCTGTCGCGCAGCTCACCCAGCAGGATCACATCCGGATCTTCACGCAGCGCCGCTTTTAATCCGAGCTGAAACGAAGCGCAGTGTGCGCCGATTTCGCGCTGCTGAATCAGCGAACGCTGGCTGTGGTGGACGAACTCGATCGGATCTTCCAGCGTGATAATGTGGCGCGCCTGCTGACGATTGAGGCTATCCACCAGCGCCGCCAGCGTGGTGGATTTGCCGCTGCCGGTCGCGCCGGTGATGAGGATAAGCCCTTCCTCCTGCTGCAGCAACGAGCGCACCACGTCCGGCAGCTGCAGGCGCGCCATATCCGGTGGCTGACTGGCAATCAGCCGCAGCGCCAGCGCCAGTCCGTGACGCTGGCGGAACAGATTGGCGCGCAGCCGGCTGCCGTTGCCGAGCGTGATGGCGAAATCGACGTGACCGCTGCCAGCTAACTCGCTGCGCTGCGCGGCGCTAAGCCACTGCTCGCTAAAGGCCTGCAGCCAGCGCTCAGGCAAGCTGTGCTGTTGCGGTATTGGCTCCAGTACGCCCTGCCGGCGCCAGTGCGGTAAATGTCCGCTGCAAAGGTGCAGATCGGCCGCATTATGCTTTACACTAAGCGCCACAACGTCATCCAAATCCATTTAACTTCTCCTGACTATGACTTCCATTGAGCACAACTTACAGCAAGTGCGCGAGCGTATCGCTGCTGCTGCCGCGCGTTGCGGCCGCGCGCCAGAAGAAATTACGCTGCTTGCAGTGAGCAAAACCAAACCTGCGAGCGCTATCGCAGAAGCCATTGCCGCCGGACAGCGCGCCTTCGGTGAAAATTACGTGCAGGAAGGGGTTGAAAAAGTTGCCGAACTGGCCGCACATCCTGATCTGCAATGGCACTTTATCGGGCCGTTACAATCCAATAAAAGCCGTCTGGTGGCGGAAAACTTTGCCTGGTGCCACACCGTTGACCGCCTGCGTATTGCGCAGCGGCTGAACGATCAGCGTCCGGCCGCGCTGCCGCCGCTCAACGTGTTAATTCAGGTAAATATCAGTGACGAGCACAGCAAATCTGGCATCATGCTGGAGGCCGTCGCCGGGCTGGCACAACAGATTGCCGCCCTGCCGCGTTTGCGCCTGCGTGGACTGATGGCAATTCCGGCACCCGAGCAGGATTACGCGCGCCAGCTGGCGGTGTGCCAGCAGATGGCCAGCGCGTTTCGCGCCTTGCAACAGGACTATCCAGGCGTCGATACGCTTTCTCTGGGAATGAGCGACGATATGGATGCGGCGATTGCCGCAGGCAGTACGATGGTGCGCATCGGCACCGCGGTATTTGGCGCGCGGGATTATGCACGCCCTTCACAACAATAATTGAGGAACCTCATGTTAACACTGACGTTTTTAGTCAAAACGCTGATTGATCTGTACGTGATGGTGCTGCTGCTGCGCATCTGGATGCAGTGGTCACGCTGTGACTTTTACAATCCGCTGGCGCAGTTTGTCGTGAAGATCACCCAGCCGATTGTTAAACCACTGCGCCGCATTTTGCCGGCGCTGGGACCGATTGACACCGCGTCACTGCTGCTGGCATTCGTGCTGACCACGCTGAAATATCCGATTCTGCTGCTGATTCAGGTCGGGGTGTTCTCCGTCGATCCGACCAACCTGCTGGTGGGCCTGCTGTCACTGGTCAAATCCGCCGGCTATCTGGTGTTCTGGGTGATCATCATTCGCTCGCTGATGAGCTGGATCAGCCAGGGACGCGGTGCGATGGACTATGTGCTAATCCAGCTGACCGAACCGCTGATGGCACCGATTCGCCGTATCCTGCCGGCGATGGGCGGCATCGATTTCTCGGCGATGATCGTGATTCTGGTGCTGTATGCGCTGAACTTCCTCGGTATGGACCTGTTCCCGGGTCTCTGGTACCTGCTCTAATTCGTTAATCTGGAACTGTTATGCAAAAAGTTGTGCTCGCCACCGGTAATCCGGGCAAAGTACGTGAACTGGCCGATCTGTTAGCGGCCTTCGGCCTGGATATCGTGGCGCAAACCGAGCTGGGCGTAGAGTCTGCCGAAGAGACCGGGCTGACCTTTATCGAAAACGCCATCCTGAAAGCGCGTCACGCGGCGCAGATCACCGGCCTGCCGGCGATTGCCGATGACTCCGGGCTGGCGGTCGATGCGCTGGGCGGCGCGCCGGGCATTTACTCGGCACGCTATGCCGGCGTTGATGCCAGCGACCAGCAGAATCTCGACAAACTGCTGCAGGCACTGGAGCAGGTGCCGGACGACGAGCGCCAGGCACAGTTCCACTGCGTACTGGTGTACGTGCGTCACGCCGCCGACCCGACGCCGCTGGTGTTCCACGGCAGCTGGGCCGGGGAGATTACCCGCGCGGCCGCCGGTGAAGGCGGTTTCGGTTATGATCCGATCTTCTACGTGCCGGCGCTGGGTAAAACCGCCGCCGAGCTAAGCAAGGATGAAAAGCGTGCCGTGTCGCATCGGGGTAAAGCATTGACGCTACTGCTGGAAGCGATGCGCAATGCCTGAGTTACCACCGTTAAGCCTTTATATCCACATCCCGTGGTGCGTGCAGAAATGTCCGTACTGCGACTTCAACTCGCACGCGCTCAAAGGCGAAGTGCCGCACAGCGAGTATGTGCAGCATCTGCTCAACGATCTTGACCAGGATCTGCCGCTGACCGCCGGGCGCGAAGTGCGCACCATCTTCATTGGCGGCGGCACGCCCAGCCTGCTGAGCAGCGAGGCGATGCAGCAGCTGATGGACGGCGTGCGCGCGCGCCTGCCGCTGGCGGCGGACGCCGAAATCACCATGGAAGCCAATCCGGGCACGGTGGAAGCCGATCGCTTCAGCGGCTATCAGCGGGCGGGCATTAACCGGATTTCGATTGGCGTGCAGAGTTTCAGTCCGCAAAAGCTGACGCGCCTGGGGCGCATCCACGGTCCGGACGAGGCGGTCCGCGCGGCACAGCTGGCGGCCGGTCTCGGCCTGCGCAGCTTTAACCTCGACCTGATGCACGGCCTGCCGGATCAGTCGCTGGAAGAAGCGCTGGACGATTTGCGCCAGGCGATTGCCCTCAACCCGCCGCATCTGTCGTGGTATCAACTGACCATTGAGCCCAACACGCTGTTTGGTTCACGCCCGCCGGTTTTGCCGGATGACGATGCGCTGTGGGATATCTTTGAGCAGGGTCATCAGTTGCTGAGCGCCGCAGGCTATCAGCAGTATGAAACCTCGGCCTACGCCAAACCGGGCTATCGCTGCGAGCATAACCTGAACTACTGGCGCTTCGGTGATTACCTCGGCATCGGCTGTGGTGCGCACGGCAAGCTGACGCAGCCGGACGGGCGCATCGTGCGCACGGTGAAAACCCGTCATCCGCGCGGTTTTATGAAGGGCAACTATCTGGATAAGCAGCATGACGTGCCGGACGAGGACAAGCCGTTCGAGTTCTTTATGAACCGTTTCCGCCTGCTGGAAGCCGCGCCGCGCGCCGACTTTGAGCGCTACACCGGACTGAACGAGGCAGTGATTCGCCCGCAGATCGACGCAGCCATCGCCGCCGGTTATGTGCAGGAACAGCCAGAGCACTGGCAGATCACTGAAAAAGGCAAACTGTTCCTCAATTCGCTGCTGGAGCTGTTCATGTAAATTCAGCGGAGAAGGCACGCGCCTTTTCCGCTGGCAGCCGTACTAAACCGCACGGCTGCATCTGTTACGCTCAGGCGACCATCACCTCATTATTGATTAACAGCGTCGCGCTGTGGTCGAGACTCTCAAACACCTGCCACACTTTGCCACCGCTCTGCTGCGTCCCCTGCTGCTGCCACTGCTGATAAAATTGCGTGCTATCGCTGAGCTGCACCACGTCGCCGGCATCACCATCAATCAGCCAGCTGCGCGTGCGCTCTGGCAGCAGCACATGCTGGTGCGCCTGCTGCAACAGCTGCTGCGCATCCAGCTGCAGCAGATTGTCTCCGGAGCCGGTGAGATCGATATGCTGCAGGCCGCTGATATGCTGCGTCAGCTGCTGATAATCAAGCTGCTGATGTTCTCCTTCCAGCACCAGCGCAGAGAAGCCCTGCAGCGGTTGTCCACTGTGCGCCGCCAGCCACTGCTGCACATCATTCAGATGCAGCTGCGCGCCCTCCTGTTCCTGCGTTTCCGGCAGCGTATGGTGCTGTACCAGGCTCTCGTCTTTGCCCCAGCGCACAGTATCAATAATCCAGCCGACATCGCGCTTCACCAGCACGTTCCAGCACAGCACTTTTTTATAGGTATCCGGATCTTCGCCCGAATGGACGTCAATATAGCTAATCTGCTGGCCCGCCGGAGCCTGCCAGCTAAAGGTGTTCAGGCCCTGCTCAGACCGGCTGGCGCCACCGGGCTGCAGGTATTCGCGCCCCAGCAGCTCGCCGCTGGGGGAGAAGATATCCACGTAGGTATCGCAATTGTGGAGATAGCCATAATTGAACTCCACGTAATTGGTGGCGCCAAAATCAAACTGCACGACCGAATGATCCAGCATCTCAATCGCTTTGCTTTCATAGCCATCTGGCCGGTTCATGATGCCGGTATAGAAACAGTTGTTGGTGGTGCCATGTTTCAGTTCGGTGACTTTCAACCCGCCGTACTGATACACACGGCCGGTTTGCCAGCTGGTATTGGCGCGACAGTTCCAGTTCTCTTCGCCAGAACTGTGCTTTACGCCAGAGTCATAGTTAATCGCCCAGTTGGGCGCATAGTCACTGACGTTACCCGCCACATCGACCGCTTTTACCGTAAAGTTGTTGCTGCCCGGCTGCATGTCGCGGTCCGGGGTAATCTGCCAGCGCCCATCGGCCCCCACCGTCGCGCTGCCGGCTGCCACGCCGTTCTGGTACAGCGTCACCTGACTGTAAGGCTCGGCCTGTCCGGAAAAATCGAGCCGCTTATCGTCGGTGGTCTGGCCCGGCAGCACCGGCTGGATGGTGCCGACGTCATCGATAGCCTGCAGGATGGTGGGCGTGTTGATACGGGTGTCGATGGTCAGCGTCCAGCTGTCGCTCCATTGACTGACGTTGCCGGCTTTATCGCTGCTGCGGCTGCGAAAACGCCAGTCGCCGTCCGGCAGCAGATCCTGCGGCGGCGTCCAGTGCCAGTGGCCGCTGCTGTCGACAGTGGCCGTACCGCCGACAACCCACTTTCCGCCCGGTGCGGCATACTGAATGCGCACCACGCTGCCGGGCTCGGCTTCACCGTGCAGTTCCGGCCGGACATCATCGGTGGGTTGGCCGCGGCCAAACTGGCCCTGATACAGCCCGCGATTGTCGTCGTAATAGCTGAACGTCGGCGTTTCCGGGGTAAGCGTATCGAGATGAAAGGTCCACTTCGGCGACGGCTGACTGCGGTTGTCGGCGCGGTCCTCAGCCTGCGCCGTCAGGTTATAGGTTCCGTCCTGCGGCAGATCGAGCTGCGCCTGCCAGTTGCCCTGCGCATCGGCACGGACAGAGGCGAGAAGTTGATTGCCATTATAGAGATAAACCAGCGCGTTGGCTTCCGCCTGCCCGCGTACCACCGGCTGATCATCGTTGGTATAGCCGTTACGGCGGATGCTGTTACCGTCCTCCACGCCGCCGGCAACGTGATCCTCTATCGCTTCGATGATCGGTCTGGCGGGCGGATGAGTATCGATATTGTAATCCACGCGCGTAGGTGCGCTGTGATTGCCGGCGGCATCCACGGCGGTGAAGGTTAGCTGGTATTCACCATCGGCCATCGGCTGCGGCGGCATCCACTCGAAGTGGCCATTGATCACCGGCACGCGTAGCGGATTGCCACCGTTAACCGTCACGATGACTTCAACGGCGTCCGGCGTTTGTACCGTTCCCTGCCAGCGTTTTTGCGGATCGTTGTACCAGCCGCGTTCGGCAACGATAACCACAGGGGGTGATAAAACCGGGTGTGAACTGGAAGCAGAGGTGTCAGAAAATAACATAAAATTTCCTTAAAAATTAATAATTTCAACAGGCTGAATGCCCGTTGATATAGTTATTAATGCGGAAATTTTGCCGTTATCAGATTCGTCCCGAATCTAAGACAATCTGTTAAATCACGGCTTAAAAGCTGCGGGGATAAAAAAGGCGCCACTGTTCAGAAGAACAATGACGCCGTGATGTTCCGTGCATTCAGCGGCAACGCGGCTGGCTTAGCCCTTTACGTTCTGCATCAGCGTCTTGCGCTGGCTCTCCAGTGCGGTCACCCGGTTACACACTTCATGACCGAAGTTCTGGAAATCCTGCTCCTGATTGTTCCATTCAGTCTGAATCGACTGCTGTAGCCCGCCGAGGTTGCCCATCAGCGCCTGTAGCGGATTGCTGCCGCTGGCGGCCTGTTTGGTGCCCATCTCGTTCAGACTATCCTGCAACACCCCGCCCAGCGTGCTCTGCACCAGCTTCTCGCCGTCGGCGCGCACCTGCTCAATGGCCTGATGATGGAAGGTCAGGCCATCCGGGCGATGCTCGATGATGCGGTTCATCTGCTGCTTGAGCTGGCCGTTCAGCGTGGTCAGGCGATTGCGCACATTGCTGTCCGCCCCGAGTTTTTCGACGATCACTTTATCCAGCGCCACGCGGCCCCGCTCCAGACGGGTGGTTGCGCCGCTGTCGACCCACGGCAGATCGCGACGCAGCGCGTTCTGGTAGTCAATCGCCTGCTGGCGCGTGGCGTTATCGACGCTCACCGCCTTGCCATTGAACTGCACATCGCCCTGCGGCGTGATTTCAAGGTTGCCGTTGCTGCCCACCACCTGCACGCTCTGGGGTTTGATGATCACATCATCCTTTGGATTGACGCTGCACTGATAGTCAGCATGCGCCTGAGCTGCCGCCAGCAGCAGCGCGGCGAGAAGAGCCTTACGAACCATGAAATCTCCTGAGTATTCTGTGCGGGAAAGAGCAAGACAGTTAGCGGTTGTTACCAGGTCACCATAAATGGCGACCCTACAAAGGACCATCCACCGCAGGGTACGCATTTATACGCTTCAGCATGCGGTCCAGGTCGCCATAAATGGCGCCACCGCTAGGGCAATCCCCTGTAGGGTGCGCATTTATGCGCACCAGCATACTGCAATAAAACTTAGTCCCACCAAACGTCGAAGAGTTCAGTGACCTGAATATCGGCGAGATTTTTCTTTTCCAGCCAGTTACGCACCAGCTCGCGGTGCGCGTCGGTGCATTTGCCGGTCTGCTGCAGACACACCAGCCCTTCCCACACCAGATAGCCGCTGCCGTCATAGGCCAGACCATTCGGATCGATCACCTCATTGATGAACTGATCGAGCGTGGCATCCACCTCTTCCTCACTGGTGCCTTCGGCAAAACGCCAGGCAACAGAGAAGCCCAGCTCCTGAAACTCATCAACATGCAACTTTTTACGTAAACGGCGGCTACGTTTTACAGCCATTATTTCACCCTCTCAAACATCAGATCCCATACGCCATGGCCCAGTCGCTGCCCGCGCTGCTCAAATTTGGTTAACGGACGCGTTTCCGGACGCGGCACGTAATTCTGGCTCTCCGACTGATTGCTATAGCCATCGATGCTGCTCATCACTTCCAGCATGTGCGTGGCGTACTCTTCCCAGTCGGTTGCCATGTGGAACACGCCGCCCAGCTTCAGCTTGCGCAGCACCAGCTCGGCAAACGGTACCTGGACAATGCGGCGCTTGTTGTGGCGCGCCTTATGCCATGGATCCGGGAAAAACAGCTGCACCATGCGCAGCGAATTGTCCGGCACCATGTTCTCCAGCACTTCCACCGCATCGTGACACATCACGCGCAGATTCTGCACGCCAGCCTCTTTGGCCGAGGCCAGACAGGCACCGACGCCCGGCGCATGCACTTCAATGCCGAGGAAGTTCTGATGCGGATTGTTCTGCGCCATGGTCACCAGCGAGGCGCCCATGCCAAAACCAATCTCCAGCACCAGCGGCGCTTCGCGGCCAAACAGCGCAACCATGTCCAGCGGCTGCGGCTGATACTCGACGCCCATCTCCGGCCAGTAATTGTCGAGCGCGAGCTGCTGTCCTTTCGTTAAGCGCCCCTGGCGGCGCACAAAACTGCGGATACGGCGTAAAGGCCGCCCGTTCTCATCAAATTCCGGGGTGATGACGTCATTAATCATGTTGAAACCTGCTGGTTAGCCTGTTCAGGGAAACGGGCATTATGCAAAGTTAAGTAACAGAAGCAAGCCTTTGCAATCTTCCGGTTTACACCCTGATGTCTCTGTGCTGGAATTCCTGCCTGATTGTAGAGTAAACACGGAAAATTTCCTTCTTATGATGCAGGCGCCGCAGTTCGCGCAACAGGTGCTGGAGTGGTACCAACGCTTTGGCCGTAAAACTCTGCCGTGGCAGCTGGAGAAAACGCCCTATAAGGTGTGGCTCTCCGAAGTGATGCTGCAGCAGACGCAGGTTGCCACCGTTATTCCCTATTTCGAACGCTTTATGGCGCGCTTCCCCACGGTTGCCGACCTGGCCGCCGCGCCGCTTGATGAAGTGCTGCATCTGTGGACCGGCCTCGGCTATTACGCACGGGCGCGTAACCTGCACAAGGCGGCTAAACAGGTGGTTGAGCTGCACGGCGGCGTATTCCCGCCCCATTTTGATGATGTCGCGGCGCTGCCGGGCGTCGGCCGCTCCACGGCGGGCGCGATTCTGTCGCTGTCGCTTGGCCTGCATTTCCCGATCCTCGACGGCAACGTCAAACGCGTGCTGGCGCGCTGCTATGCGGTGAGCGGCTGGCCGGGCAAAAAAGAGGTGGAGAAGCGGCTGTGGCAGATCAGCGAAGACGTCACGCCAGCGGAAGGCGTCAGCCAGTTTAATCAGGCAATGATGGATCTCGGCGCGTTAGTGTGTACTCGCTCCCGCCCGAAATGCGAAATCTGCCCGCTTAACAGCGGCTGCGCGGCCTATGCACAGGGCAACTGGGCCGATTATCCCGGTAAGAAACCGAAAGTCACGCTGCCAGAGCGCAGCGGCTGGTTCCTGATGCTGCAGCACGGCGACGAGGTGTTTCTGGAACAGCGTCCGCCGGTGGGTTTGTGGGGCGGCCTGTTCTGCTTCCCGCAGTTCAGCAGTGAGCAAGCGCTGACTGACTGGCTGGCGGCGCGCGGCATCACCGCGAAGCCGCAGCAGCTCACCGCGTTTCGTCACACCTTCAGCCATTTCCACTTAGACATTGTGCCTATGTGGCTGGCGTGGCCTTCCTCCGGGTCGCTGATGGATGAAGCCGGCGGTCTCTGGTATAACTTAGCGCAACCACCGTCAGTGGGGCTGGCCGCGCCGGTAGAGCGCCTGCTGCATGAGCTGCGCCATCCCCGGCAGCTTCAACTGCGAACCAGTTTGACCGAAGAGGAAGAGTAATGAGCCGCACTATTTTTTGTACTTATCTGCAACGCGACGCTGAAGGCCAGGACTTTCAGCTCTATCCTGGCGAACTGGGTAAGCGCATCTACAATGAGATTTCCAAAGAAGCCTGGCAGCAGTGGATGTCCAAGCAGACCATGTTGATCAACGAGAAGAAGCTCAACATGATGAACCCGGAAGATCGCAAAGTGCTGGAGAAGGAGATGGTGAATTTCCTGTTCGAAGGCAAAGATGTGCACATTGAAGGTTACACCCCGCCAGAAAAATAAACGTTCAGGGCCTCCCTTTGAGGCCCTCTTTTTCGAGTCAGGCACGCATTCACAATGAATAAAAAACTGATAGCACTGCTGGTCATCGCACCCCTGTTAGTCTCCTGCTCCGGACAAAAAAAATCGCAGTACCATGAAGAGTGGGTTAAGGACACCAACGGTTTTGACATTCTGATGGGGCAGTTTGCCGCCAACATCGAGAATATCTGGGGAATCAATGAGGTTCTGATCGCCGGACCCAAGGACTACGTCAAATACAGCGATAACTATTACACCCGCAGTCACATCAACTTCGACAGCGGTAGCATCACCATTGAGACCATTTCCGGCACCGATCCGATGGCCAGCCTGCGTCAGGCCATCATCACCACGCTGTTGATTGGTGACGATCCGGGCAACGTCGATCTCTACTCCGACGCCAACGATATTCAGATCAGTAAAGAGCCGCTGCTGTACGGCCAGGTGCTGGATAATACCGGTCAGCCGATCCGCTGGCAGGGACGCGCCGGTAACTTTGCTGATTACCTGATCCAGAACAAACTGCAGAAACGCACCTCCGGGCTGCACGTTATCTGGTCGGTGACCATTCCGATGGTGCCTAACCACCTCGACAAGCGTGCGCATAAATATCTGCCGCTGGTGCGCAAAGCGGCCGAACAGTATGGCGTTGATGCCTCGCTGATTCTGGCGATCATGCAGACCGAATCGAGCTTCAACCCCTATGCGGTAAGCAACGCCGATGCGCTGGGTCTGATGCAGGTGGTGCAGCATACTGCCGGGGTCGATGTGTTCCGCATGAAGGGCAAATGGGGTAAACCGAGCCGCAGCTATCTGCTCGATCCGGCCAATAACATTGATGCCGGTACCGCATATCTGTCGCTGCTGCAGAAGAGCTATCTCGGCGGGATTCAGGATCCGCTGTCGCGCCGTTACGCAGTGATCACCGCTTATAACGGCGGGGCGGGCAGCGTGCTGCGCGTGTTCTCCAGCGATAAAGACCGCGCCTTCGCCACCATCAACGGCATGTCACCGAGCCAGGTGTATCAGACGCTGACCACTAACCATCCGTCGGCCGAGTCGCGCCGCTATCTGTACAAAGTGAGCCAGGCACAGCGCAGCTACCACCGTTATTGATTCGCGCTCATCGCCACCTTCTCCCGCCTGCGGGAGAAGGTGGCGTGCGATGGGGGAACAGCCCCCTCCTACAACATCATATTCGCCACTAACCGCTTGTGCCCGCTGTCATCCTCCTCGGTGTAAACCCCCTGCAACTCCGGTGAAAAGCCCGGCAGCAGATTGATACCCGCTTCCAGCGCGAGGAAATAGCGCTGCACTGCCCCGCCCCAGGTTTCTCCTGGCACCACGCACAGCACACCCGGCGGATACGGCAGCGCTCCCTCAGCGGCAATGCGCCCTTCGGCGCTGGCGATCGGCACCAGCTCAACGTCACCGCGAATATACGCCTGATGCGCATCCTGCGGATTGACCTCGACTTTCGGGAAACACGCCTGACGGAACATGTCGCGCTGCAGATCCTTAACGTCGTAGCTGACGTACAAATCGTGCATCTCCTGGCACAGGCGACGCAGCGTGTAGCCCTGATAGCGCTCGACGTGCCTGCGATACACGCTCGGCAGCACTTCGGCCAGCAGCGCATCCTCACGCACGTGCTGTTCAAACTGCTCCAGCATCGCCACCAGATGCGCCATTTTTTCCGGCGTTTCCGCTGGGGTCAGCAGGAACAGGATTGAGTTGAGATCGCACTTCTCCGGCACGATACCGTTCTCGCGCAGATAGTTGGCGAGGATGGTAGCCGGAATGCCAAAGCGGGTGTATTCGCCGCTGGTGGCATCGATGCCTGGCGTGGTGAGCAGCAGTTTGCACGGGTCCACCAGATACTGTCCGGCATCGTAACCGGCAAAACCGTGCCACTTCGCGCCCGGTTCGAAGCTGAAATACGCCGGATCGGCGGCGATGGTGGCGGTTTCTGCCGCCTGCCATGGCTTGCCGTGCACCTGCTCCGGCAGGAAAGGCTGAATCAGGCTGCAGCGCTCGAGGATCGCTTTGCGTGCCTCAATGCCCAGCGTGACGCAGTCGTGCCACATGCTGCGCCCCGCTTCGCCCTGATGCATTCTGGCGTTGATATCCAGCGCAGCGAACAGCGGATAGAACGGGCTGGTTGAGGCGTGCAGCATAAACGCGTTGTTCAGCCGCTTGTGTGGGCAGAAGCGCTTCTGGCCGCGAATATGGTTATCTTTCTTGTGAATCTGCGAAGTCTGCGAGAAGCCCGCCAGCTGCTTATGCACCGACTGGGTGACAAAGATCCCCGGATCGTTCTCGTTAAGCTCCAGCGTCAGCGGCGAGCAGCCGGCCATCAGCGGAATAAACTGCTCATAACCCAGCCATGCCGAATCAAACAGAATGTAGTCACACAGATGCCCGATGCGATCCACCACCTGGCGCGCGTTGTATACCGTGCCATCGTAGGTGCCAAGCTGGATGATCGCCAGCCGGAACGGGCGCGGCTGATCCGCACGCTGTGGCGTGACCTGGCGCACCTGCTCGCGCAGATACGTCTCGTCGAAACAGTGCGCATCGATGCCGCCAATAAAGCCAAACGGGTTACGCGCCGCTTCCAGATAAACCGGCGTGGCGCCTGCCTGGATCAGCGCACCGTGGTGGTTAGATTTATGGTTATTGCGGTCAAACAACACCAGATCGCCGCGCGTCAGCAGCGCATTGGTCACCACTTTGTTGGCGCTGGAGGTGCCGTTCAGCACGAAGTAGGTTTTATCGGCGTTGAACACGCGCGCGGCATATTTCTGCGCATCCTTGGCCGAGCCTTCGTGGATCAGTAAATCGCCCAGCTTCACGTCCGCGTTACACATATCGGAGCGAAAGACGTTCTCGCCGTAGAACTCATAAAACTGACGTCCGGCCGGATGGCGGCGGAAAAACGCCCCGCCCTGATGGCCCGGACAGGCAAAGGTGCTGTTCTGCATATCGACATAGCGCGTCAGGGTGTCGAAAAACGGCGGCAGCAGTTCCGCCTCGTACGCCTGCGCCGCCTGCTCCAGCGCCTGCCACTCTTCCGCTGCGCCGTTGATCTCTCCGGTCACGCCCGGCAGCGTCAGCACCGCGTCATCAAAGGCGTTCGCGACAAACACCGGCAGATTGAAGCCAGTCTGGCGTAGCAGCGTCAGCACGCCGCTGCGTGTATCGGCCAGCGAGACCACTACCGCGGCTACGTCGGTGAAATCGGTATTATCCAGCGTTACCACGTCGCGCGCGGTGTTGAGACTCAGGCTTGGCGCTACCGCTACGCTGGCAGCAATTTTCAATGGGTTCATAACACAAATCCCCGTAATGAAGGATGAGTGGGTGCCAGAGGCACAGCAATGAGGAAATTTCCCCGGCGAATAACGTCCGGCGGCCGCAACCGATAGACATCAGTAAAGCCAGATCGCGTCTGTCTTTACTCATATCCAACAGCGAACGGGGCGTAGCCTCACCGCATGGTGAGCGGGAAATGCGAACAACAGATGACAGAGGCGCGCTTGTCATGAAGCGCACGGCGACAAGTGCAGATGTGCATTGTACCGGACATGGCGGCGTCCTCAGCGATGAAGATGGGGAATAAATTCGGGCGACATGATGGCATCTTTTTTTACCGGGAACAACCAATCAGGGCGGAATTTTGATGCAGAACGCCAACGCGCTACTTCATTGATTTACATGAACAATAGTTAAGGCGTCTATTTTTAACTGCCTGAATAGTCGAAGGTTATGCAAAGTTATGCAGAATGTAACGCCGGTGCGATAGCGACCGCCTGCCGCGCCCATCCGCCTGGCACTCCCTGCGGCAGAAGCGTACTATGGAGCGCACTTCTCCCAACCAGCCGGAGGCTGCATGTTCAAGGCACTGGTCATTGAAAATGATGAACAGGGATACCGCACATCCCTGCAGGATCTGTCAGAACAACAATTGCCCGATCAGGATGTTACCCTCGAAGTAAGTTACTCCACCCTCAACTACAAAGACGCGCTGGCCATCTGCAATAAAGGGCCGATTGTGCGCCAGTTTCCCATGGTGCCGGGCATCGATTTTGTTGGCCGGGTGATCCACAGCCGTCATCCGGAGTGGCAGCAGGACGATGTTGCGCTGCTCACCGGCTGGGGCGTGGGTGAAAAACACTGGGGCGGGCTGGCGCAGAAAGCCAGCGTCTCCGGCGACTGGCTGGTCAAGGTCCCGGCGGCGCTCAACCCGCTGCAAACCATGGCGATTGGTACCGCCGGCTTTACCGCAATGCTGTGCGTGCTGGCGCTGGAAAAACAGGGCATCACACCGCAGCACGGTCCGGTACTGGTTACCGGTGCCAGCGGCGGCGTGGGCAGCTTCAGCGTGAGCCTGCTGGCGCGTCTCGGCTATGAGGTGGTGGCATCCAGCGGCCGCGCCAGCGACAGCGCCTACCTGCTCGATACGCTCGGCGCCTCCGCGATTATCGACCGTAACGAACTGAGCGCGCCCGGCAAACCGCTGGCGAAAGAGCGCTGGGCCGCCGCGATCGATAGCGTCGGCAGCCACACGCTGGCCAATGTGTTAGCCGGGATCCAGCGCGACGGCGTGGTCGCCGCCTGCGGCATGGCGCAGGGCCTCGATCTGCCCACCAGCGTTGCGCCGTTTATTCTGCGCGGTGTTACGCTGGCCGGCGTGGACAGCGTGATGTGCGCCAAACCGCTGCGTCAGCAGGCGTGGCAGCGTCTGGCGGAGCTGGTTGACGGCGCGCTGCTGGAGCAAATGACCAAAGTGATTCCACTGAGCGAGGCGCGCGCAGGCGCAGAACAGCTGCTGGCAGGCCAGGTGCGTGGGCGGCTGATTGTCGATTGCCGCCAGGCGCCCTGACCCGGTGCAGGGTGCCGTTATGGCCGCAGCTGTATCTGCGGCCGATCCTGCGCTGGCGGCGTAACCACCTGCAGGTCGGCCTGATACCAGCGCGTCAGGATCGGTTCGGTCATTACCGCGTGCGGCGTGCCCTGCGCCACCAGCTGGCCGTGGTGTAACAACAACACCCGATCCGACCACAGTGAGGCCAGATTCAAATCGTGCAGCACCGCGCAGACGCTAAAACGGCCATTGCGCGTCAGCCGGTGCAGCAGGCGCAGAGTGGACTGCTGCCAGTAGAGATCGAGCGCGGAGGTGGGTTCATCCAGCAACAGCCAGCCGCGCGGGCCGTCGTCATGCCACAGCTGCGCCAGCACCCGGGCCAGCTGCACGCGCTGCTGCTCCCCGCCCGACAGCGACCGATAGTCGCGCTGCGCCAGCGGCGCGCTGCCGGTTAACTGCATCACCTCCTGCACCACCGCCTGGCAGTTACCGGCCGGCCAGGGTGCGCGCCCCATCGCCACCACGTCGGCAGCCGGCAGCGGAAAGGTGACGCTGTTTTGCTGGCGCATCACCGCGCGGCGCTGCGCCAGCGGTTCGCGTGGCCAGGCCGCCAGTGGACGATCGCCCAGCCAGCATTCGCCGGCGTCCGCGTGCAGAAAGCCGGTCAGCAGCCGCAGCAGCGTCGACTTACCGGCACCGTTAGGACCGATCAGGGCAACCATTTCGCCCGGCGGCAGCGTCAGGGAGACATCATCGATTAAGGTACGCGTTCCCCGGCAAAACCGCAGGCCGCGCGCCTGCAACTGCTCACTCATTCAGCCCCCCTTTGCTGGCGCAGAATCTGCCATAGGAACCACGGCCCGCCCAGCAGACTGGTTAGCAGCCCGACCGGCATTTCGGCCGGAATCACCACGGTGCGCGCCAGCGTATCCGCCAGCAACAGCAGAATCGCTCCCGCCAGCGCCGCGCCCGGCAGCAGCCAGCGGTGGTCACTGCCGAGACAAAAACGCATCACGTGCGGCACCACCAGCCCGACAAAACCGATAATGCCGCTGACCGCCACCGCCGTGCCCACCAGCAGCGCACTCAGCACCAGCAGCTGGCGCTGCGTGCGTTTAACATCGACGCCCATATAGTGCGCGTCCTCTTCGCCCAGCTGCAGCAGATTGAGGCGACGCGCGCGCGTCTGCACCAGCAGCAGCGCCGGAACGATCAGCAGCGCACACACCAGCAGGCTCGGCCACTGGGCACCCGTCAGGCTGCCCATGCCCCACAGCGACAGCTGACGCAGCTGCTGGTCGTTGCTCAGCCACGACAGCACGCCAACCGCCGCGCCGCATAGCGCATTAATCGCAATGCCCACCAGCAGCAGGCGCGCCAGCTGGCCCTGCGCCAGCCGGCTAAAGCTGAAGATCAGCAGCGTCACTACCAGGCTGCCGGCAAACGCTGCCAGCGAGGGCAGCCACAGCGTCAGCAACGGCGGCAGGCTGACCGGCAACACCACTGAGAGCGCCACCGCCAGCCCGGCACCGCTGCTGATACCCAGCAGTCCGGGATCGGCCAGCGGATTACGAAACAGCCCCTGCATCACCGCGCCGGACACCGCCAGCGCCATGCCAGTCAGCACCGCCAGCAATACGCGCGGCAGGCGAATTGTGAGCCAGATTTGCCAGGCCAGATCGCTGAGCGGCGCCTGCCACAACGTGCGCAGCGACAGCGGCATCGCGCCGAGGTTGGCCGCCAACAGCATGCACACCAGCATGCTGATACTCATTAACATCAGCCAGCGCATCATCAGGCGGTTAATCATGCTGCACGGCTTCCGCCGCATGGCGCAGACGCAAAATCGCGCCCGGCGTATCGAGGCCGAAACTCAGCAGCGCCATCTCATCAATCACCAGCAGCGCGTGATGCTGGCCGGCCGGCGTCAGCTCCAGGCCCGGCAGCGCCCACACCGCCTGTTCGCCTCCCAGCGTGCGCAGCCCTTCTTCGCCGACCACCACCAAATCCGGTGCTGCCGCCACGACGCCCTCCTGCGACAGCTGCTGATAATGCGGCACCGCGCCCATGGCATTAACCAGGCCGGCAGCGCGAATTGCGCCGTCAGCGCCGGTCTGCGCACCAGCCGCCTGGGTGCGTAAGCCGCCGTGCGCCATGATAAACAGCACTTTCACCGGCAGCGGCTGCTGCGGTAGCTGCGCACGCTGTTTGTTGACCTTGTCGATCAACGCGCGGGCCGCCTGTTCACGCTGCAGCGCGTTGCCAATGGTGGCGATTTTGTCCGTGATGGCATCAAGGCGGTTATCCCCACTGACCTCCACCACCGTTACCCCGGCGTCCGCCACCTGCTGTAACACCAGCGACGGTTTAGCCAGCGCGCTGGCCAGTACCAGCGTCGGTTTCAGTGCCAGAATGCCTTCCGCGTTGAGCTGGCGCATATAACCGATATCCGGCAGCCTGGTGGCCGCCGCCGGATGCTGGCTGGTGCTGTCGCGCGCCACCAGCTGCGCCTGCGCATCCAGCGCATAGACGATCTGCGTTACATCGCCCCCGATAGTAATGATGCGCTGCGCCGCCCACGCCGGCAGCGTCAGCACAGCAAGCAGTGTCAGGATCAGCGCTTTCATGCGGCGGCTCCTGTCGGCGTCAGCGCCATCACCTGCTCGCGCCAGCGTGCCTGTTCCGGCGTGCCCTCGCTGCGCTGGCCGTACAGCTGGGCAATCTGCGTGCCATCGGCAGCGAACAGCTCCAGACTGGTAACGAAGCCATCGCCGCCCGGCTTGCGCGTCACCCAGCTCTCGTGAATGCGATCCGCCATCAGATGCAGCGTGAACGTGGGATTAAAAACGTTAATCCAGTTATCCAGCGGCACCACTTTCCCGATAGTGCCGGTAAAGATCTGGGTACAGCCGCGATTGCCGACGAAAATCATGATTTCATTGCCATCCTGCTGTACCTGGGCCAGCAACGTTGCCAGCGCGGTGTTGCTCACCTGACGCGCTAAATCATCCGGCACCGCGCGAAACGCCTGCGGCCGCGAGAGATGGTGACGCTTCAGCAGGCCAAAGAACTGATGCACATCGGTCATGGCACGCCACTCCGCTTCGACAGTGCCGGCATCCACCCTGTCGCTGAACGGCGTGGCGCTGACCGGCTGCGGCTGCAGCTGCAGCTGAGGCGCGTGCGCCAGCCGGAAGCGCTCAATCAACGCCTGCCACGCCGGCATCTCCGTTTGCGCGGTGGTGTAAATTTTCAGCACCGCATCAGCGTGACGATCGAAAATCTGTATGCTCTGTCGTTCGCCGTGCGCGGTCTGCTCGTGCAGGAAGAAAGCACTGTGCCACTGCGCGGGAAACAGACGCTGGTCGAGCGCACGCGGATTAAGCACCAGCCCGCCATGTTCGCCGAGATGCAGATTGCTGTAGGTTCCCACCTGTTCGTGCACCGCCCAGGCATTGCGCGTAATACTTTTGGTCTCACCCACTGCCGCCAGCGCCGTCAGCAGCGCCGGAAAATCGGCGCGCAGCGGCTGCGCGTCGTGGCCCACGCGCGCTTCGCACAGCTGTGCTTCCCCTATGCCCATCAGCGCGGCTAAATCACGCGCGTACATTTTTGGCTGCTGGCCTTTCAGCGCCAGATAGTGTTGATAGCGTTGATGCATTGCGCTTGCTCCCGTGAAAATGCCCTGCGCCACCGCAGGGCGAAAAGTGATTAGAAGTCGACGTTCACGCCCAGTTGCCAGGTGCGTCCCGGCATCACGGCTAGATTGATGTCGTTGCGCTCCTGCGCGCTGGCGCTGGTCAGCGTGCGGCTGCTGAGGTAATCCCAGTATTTACGATCGGTAATGTTGTAGACACCGCCGCTCAGCCTGACGTTTTTCGTCAGCTGCCAGTACGCGGTGGCATCGATCAGGCCGTAGCCCGGCACGCGCATGTATTCGCTGCTGGCGTCGCTGATGGCCGCCCCGCTGTTGCTGTAGCTCTCACGGTTGGTGGCGCTGGCCTGTTTGCCTTTGACGAAGGTGGCGGTGAGCGCCGCGCCGTAACCGCGCGCTTTGTCGTCCCACGCGACGCCGACAATCGCTTTTAGCGGCGCGACACTGTCGAGATCGATGTATTTGTCGCCCAGATAGCGGGATTTCGCTTTACCCTCGCTGTAGCCGAGCGCGAACGTGCTGCTCAGGCCATCCACGGTCGGGAACCAGCTGCCGTAGTTGACGCGGGTGCTGATCTCCGCCCCATAAATGTAGGCTTTGTCGCGGTTCTCAGCCTGATAGCTGGTGTAGATGTTGGCCGGAACATTGACGAACATCGCCGGGTTGGTGGCGCGGCGATAGCGGGTGTAGGCAATAAAGTTTTTGTAGGTGTTGTAGAACACCGAGGTATTGAGGGTGATGCCGTCGGTCGGCTGTCCTTTCAGACCCCACTCAAAATTGTTGCTGGTCTCGGTTTTCAGATCGGCATTACCAATCAGCGCATACTGCGCGCTGCCGGCGTAGCTTGAACCAAGGTTCCACGAGCCGTACAGCTGGCTGGTGGTCGGATACTCCACGCCGCGCTTATATTGCAGCCAGGTGGTGAGCGCCGGGTTGATATCGTACTGGAAGGTCAGTGACGGCAGCACTTCGGTGTCTGAATTGGTCTTGCCGTACAGTTTTTCCACCTGCTCTGCGGTCAGCACCGTGCTGCCGTTGGTCAGATCGCCGAGGTTCTTCGGTTTAGTGCTTTGATGAATAACGCGCACGCCGGGAATCACCGCGAAATTGTGGCTATCGAGATCGAAATTGATTTTATCCTGCAGATAACCGGCCACGGTCCAGGAACGGCTGTCCGACTGCGGCTGGGTGATGGTGCCGAAGGTGCCTGGGTTCGGCTCCTGGCGGAACGGACGCTCGCTGTTCTCCACACGCGCGTTGACGCCGCCGCTCAGCTCGTGGCGGCCGAGGGTTTTGCTGGCGCGCGTGTCAAACCCTAAGGTATCGACGTTGTAGTCAGAGTAGACGAAACCGTACTGACTGGCGCTGGTCGGTAACCAGGTGGTGTCGTGCGCCTCGGTTTGCTGCCAGTAAACCCGCGTGGTCAGCGTATCGATCATCTCGTTATACGGCGTCCACTCATCGGCAAGGTTAATGCCCCAGCGGCGCGAATCGCTCTGCTGTTGCGCAGTGCCCCAAATAGTGTTGCCGCTGCTGCTGTCCCAGGTATCGTAGTGGGTGTGATTGGTTTTGTGGTAGTAGTCGAAGGTGGCGCTCAGCTTGTGCTGATCGTTTGGCTGCCAGATGCCCGACGTCATAAAGGCATCCGAGTGCCAGTTGGCCGGGTAGGCGTCTTTTACGCCGCTGTTGTTGCGCGTCTGCTGGCCGTCGCGGCGGCTGTAAACAAACAGGCCGCGCAGTTCATCATCCCCTGCCGCCGCAGTGATGCCGTTGTGCCAGCTGCGGTCTGCCGAACTGTAGTCGCTCTGATAACCGAAATAGTGGGTTTTATCGCTGCTGAGATAGTCGTCCGGCGACTTGTTATGAAACGATACGTTACCGCCGATTGCGGTGTTAGGTTGTTCCACCGATGTAGCGCCCTTCTCAATTTCGACGCTACCAAACATATACGGGTCGATGTAGTCGCGACCAATACCGAAGGTATTGTTACCGGCGCGACTGACGTACGGACGACCGGTGGCGTCCGGTACCGGAATGCCATCAATATCCAGACCGACACGGTTACTTTCCAGCCCGCGAATGTTGTAGCCGGTATAGCCTGCACGGTCAAAGCCGCTTTTACCGGCTGACGAACCGCCCGCCGCGCCAGTGGCGCTGACCAGCGGCTCATAACGCATGATCGAACCGAAGTCATTGGCGCCGCGTTTTTGCAGATCGCTGGCGGTGAGTGTGGTTTTGCTGCCAGCCTGCTGCTTAGGTGCGGTAACGGTCATTACCGGTTCGTTGCTGCTGTTGTTCTCTGCGGAACGCGCCAGCGTACTGCTGTCGCTGGCGGCATAGCTGCAGGCTGCGTGAATGGCTGAAGCAAGGACAGCGACGTTAAACAGACGCTGCCGGAAATTTCCCTGAAGGTGTAAAGACATGCGCGAAATACCTGGTTAATTGTTAGTATTCGCTCACTTATTTGCTGCCAGAAAACCACGGCTTTATGCTAAAAACCGTGAAACAGCGCGTTACGCTGGCCAGATAATGTTATCGATCCCGGCACCTGTGGCACAGTGTCATGCGCGCTTCAGTGCACAGCTGCCGTGTATAACTGGCAGCGGCGCCGCAGGGATGCCTGTGGGATTTATAGAGAGTCAAATGATGGCGAAAACAATTTAATGCAATTGGTAATCATTATCAATATCATTTGCATCAAGATGTATCTTTGTGCGCACAATTTGTTAACCCATGATTAATCAAGCACTAACAGGAGGGATAGGATGGCAGATAAACCGGTAGTAACCATTCACTACTGTACCCAATGTAACTGGCTGCTGCGTTCGGCATGGATGGCGCAGGAGCTGCTGCATACCTTTGCCAGCGATCTCAGCGCGGTCACGCTCCAGCCCGGCAGCGGTGGCGTGTTCGAGATTAGCATTGATGGTCAGGTAATTTGGGAACGCAAACAGGAAGGCGGCTTTCCCGATGCGGCAGCACTGAAGCAGCGGGTGCGCGATGTCTGCTGGCCGGATCGCGAACTGGGGCACGTGGACAAGAAGAAACCGTAACGCGCTTAGCTGTTGGCGATCTTCTCTGCCGCGTCCTGCAGCGCCGCCACAACAATGTCCACCGTGGCCGGTGAAATCTGCTCCTGCGATAACCGGTGATTGAGCGTATAGCGAAGCGTATGGATCGCCTGCTCTACCTGCGGAATGCTGCGGTTGTTGACCAGGATCGCCAGCGAAGTGAGCCGCCCGATAATCACCGCCACGTTTTCGCCATTTTCTGCCAGCAGCACGCGGCCCGCATCGTTGAGCGCGTAGGCTTTGCGCGTGGCCTGGGCATCCACCACGCGAATGGCGTCCATCTCTTCCAGCAGCGTCAGGTTGGGATAAATAATGCCGGGGCTGGGGGAATATTCGCCTTTCGACAACTCTTCCACCGATTTGATCAGCTCATAACCGTGCGCCGCGCCGCTGGCCAGAAAGTGCAGCATCAGCAGGCGAATATCACTGGCATCCAGCATCCTTTCGCGCCGCTTTCTGCGTGCGCCGGCACAGCTGGCACGCTGTGCCGCATCGGCGTGCTCTGGAACATCCCGCTGCTGTTTCATCGCCTTCCCGGGGTCAGTTGAGGGAGGTTGATAGTAGTCTGGTGCCTGGTAAAATTCAACACAGGCGGCAGCGGGTGGGCGCCGGTTATTTCTGATGCCAGTAAGCGACGGCGCGCACCAGCTCGCTGTGCGCCGCACGTTGCTGAGTAAAGTAATCGCTCAGCTGTTTCACCGCCGCGCCTTCGCCGGTCAGCCAGATAAAGTAGTCATCAGCAGGCAGCATAATCGGGTCAAGCAGCGGCGTCAGCGCCTCAGCCTGCATGTTGCCGCTGCCGAGCCAGCTCACCGTGACGTCCGGCAGGTCGCCAAGATACGCGCGGCCGACTGGCTCATCAACACAGGCCAGCAGATGAATCTGCTGTGCCTGCATTTCCTGATAGCGGCGCTTAAATGCCGGCAGACCGGTCTCATCACAGACATAAATCTGACAGACATAATCCACCGGCACGACGCATGAGCCGCGCGGGCCGCCCATCGCAATGCGATCGCCCGGCTGAGCGGCACTCGCCCAGCTGCTGGCGACGCCGCCGTCGTGGATGTAAAAATCCAGCGTCAGCGAATCGCTGCCGTTAAAGGCCAGCGGCGTATAGTCGCGCGCCGCCGGACGCACGCCGTCAGGCCAGACGATGCCTTCGTCGGTCATGTGTGGCAGCGCCAGCGCACCGCGCGGCGTATCCGGGAAAAACACTTTGATGTGGTCGTCAAAAGAGGGCGAGTGGAAACCCGCCAGATCGCTGCCGCTAAAGACGATGCGCCAGAAGGCATCGGCCACCCGCGTTTTGCTGGCGACGGTGATGTGACGGAAGCGTAATTCATTGCGCACGCGTTGTGGAGCGCGATAGTGAGTCGGGTTTGGCAACGTTTCTCTCCCTGCAGCGACGGTCCCGCGCTACTGCGCTACCGCACACCGCTGATGGTGCATGTTATCGAAAATCATTCTCATTAAACGCCTTGCAAGATACCTATGATATATTTTCGACGCAATGCCGAAAAATGCTATTGGCGAAAACGGAACCGGTTTTTGCAAGGTGAGGAAGCGTTTTTTTGGCGAGGATTTTCACCGCTTCAGGTCGCCATAAAGGGCGACCTGTTGAAGTAGTCGCAAGCCGCACGATATTTGTAGCGGCGCGATTTATCGCGCAATAAATTGCGCCGCTAGCGAAAATGCTGCCGTTATGACAGGAGATGAGCTGTTAAAGCGTTGAATGACGAAAAACAATGCCGTTGAATATCTGCACGGCAGAACTGCGCATAAAAAAAGCGGAGAGTTGCCTCTCCGCTTGTTACTGTCTGCGCACCCGATTAGCG
The DNA here is from genome assembly GCF_059730925.1 of gamma proteobacterium symbiont of Axiagastus rosmarus. Lineage (NCBI taxonomy): Bacteria > Pseudomonadati > Pseudomonadota > Gammaproteobacteria > gamma proteobacterium symbiont of Axiagastus rosmarus. The sequence goes on along the minus strand of NZ_AP035925.1, from coordinate 824,775 downwards.
GGTCAGATCGTCAAAGAACTTCTTTACGCCATCGAAGAAGCTTTTCGAACGCGGGCTGTTTTTCTCACCGGTGGGTCCGCCGAAGCTCTCTTCCAGCTCGCGCAGCAGCGCTTTTTGCTTGTCGTTGAGGCTGACCGGGGTTTCCACCACCACGCGACACAGCAGATCGCCGACCGCACCGCCGCGCACCGACTTCACGCCTTTGCCGCGCATGCGGAACAGTTTGCCGGTCTGGGTTTCTGCCGGCACTTTCAGCTTCACGCGACCGTCGAGCGTCGGCACTTCAATCTCGCCGCCCAGCGCTGCCATGGCAAAGTTGATCGGCACTTCGCAGTACAGGTTGTTATCTTCACGCTCGAAGATCGGGTGTTTCTTCACCGAAACCTGCACGTACAGATCGCCAGCCGGTGCGCCGTGTTCGCCCGCTTCACCTTCTCCGCTGAGGCGGATACGGTCGCCGGTATCGACGCCCGCCGGGATTTTCACCGACAGCGTTTTCTGGCGCTCAACGCGGCCATGGCCGTGACAGGCGTTGCACGGATCTTTAATCACCGAGCCGCGACCGTGACAGGTCGGACAGGCTTGCTGCACGGTAAAGAAGCCCTGACGCATCTGTACCTGGCCCGCACCGTGACAGGTCGGACAGGTCTGCGGCTGGGTGCCCGCTTTGGCGCCGCTGCCGTGGCAGACATCACACTCTTCCAGCGTAGGAATGCGGATCTCTTTGGTCACGCCGCGTACCGCTTCTTCCAGCGTCAGTTCCATGTTGTAGCGTAAATCGGCGCCGCGTGAGGCGCGCTGACGGCGACCACCACCAAAGATATCGCCGAACACGTCGCCAAAGATATCGCTGAAGTCGGCACCGCCGCCACCAAAGCCGCCGCCGAAGCCGCCACCACCGCCCTGCTCAAACGCCGCATGACCGTACTGATCGTAAGCTGCACGCTTCTGCGCATCGGTAAGGATCTCGTAGGCTTCCTTGACCTCTTTGAATTTCGTCTCGGCCTCTTTATCGCCCGGATTACGGTCCGGGTGATACTTCATCGCCAGGCGCTTATAGGCCTTTTTGATTTCGCGCTCATCGGCGGATTTTGAGACGCCTAAGATCTCGTAAAAATCACTCTTAGCCATTTTTCTCTGCCCTTAACATGATCGCACGGGCGTGGAGAAATCTCCGACGCCCGTGCTGGTTTCAACGGCTGTCAGGCCAGCCGTCGCGCCCGGTCAGGGGCAATTATTTTTTATCTTTCACTTCTTCGAATTCAGCGTCGACAACGTCGTCATCTTTCTTCGCCGAAGCGTCGCCGGCATCCGCTGCGCCGGCCTGAGCCTGTTGCTGCGCCAGTTCCATCAGCTTGCTGGACACTTCCATCAGCGCCTGCATTTTGGCTTCGATTTCTGCTTTATCTTCGCCTTTCAGTGCGGTGTTCAGCTCGTTCAGGGCAGACTCGATCGGTGCTTTGTCTTCCGCTGACAGTTTGTCACCGGCTTCGTCCAGCTGCTTACGCGTGCTGTGCGCAATCTGGTCGCCCTGGTTACGCGTCTGCACCAGCTCTTCGAATTTACGGTCTGACTCGGCGTTAGCTTCCGCGTCACGAACCATTTTTTCGATCTCTTCCTCGTTCAGGCCAGAAGAAGCTTTGATGGTGATCTTCTGCTCTTTACCGCTGTTTTTGTCCTTCGCAGACACGTGCAGAATACCGTCAGCATCGATGTCGAAGGTCACTTCGATCTGTGGCATACCGCGCGGCGCAGGCTGAATACCGTCGAGGTTGAACTGGCCCAGCGATTTGTTATCCGCTGAACGCTTACGCTCACCCTGCAGCACGTGAATGGTCACGGCAGACTGGTTGTCTTCAGCAGTCGAGAACACCTGGCTGTGCTTGGTTGGGATCGTGGTGTTCTTGCTGATCAGCGACGTCATCACGCCACCCATGGTTTCGATACCCAGCGACAGCGGGGTCACGTCCAGCAGCAGAACGTCTTTTACTTCACCGGCCAGCACGCCGCCCTGTACCGCAGCACCCACAGCGACTGCTTCGTCCGGGTTCACGTCTTTACGTGGCTCTTTACCGAAGAACTCCGCCACTTTCGCCTGCACCATTGGCATACGCGTCTGACCACCGACCAGGATCACGTCGTTGATGTCAGAAACCGACAGGCCAGCGTCGTTCAGCGCCACTTTCAGCGGCTCAATCGAGCGGGTAACCAGATCTTCAACCAGTGATTCCAGCTTCGCGCGGGTCACTTTAATGTTCAGGTGCTTAGGACCAGTCGCATCCGCCGTGATGTACGGCAGGTTAACGTCGGTCTGCTGCGCAGAAGAGAGCTCAATTTTCGCTTTCTCTGCCGCTTCTTTCAGGCGCTGCATCGCCAGCGGATCGTTGTGCAGATCGATGCCCTGATCTTTCTTGAATTCGGCAACCAGGTAGTTGATCAGACGGCTGTCGAAGTCTTCACCACCCAGGTGGGTATCACCGTTGGTCGCCAGTACTTCAAAGGTTTTCTCGCCGTCGACTTCGTCGATCTCAATGATAGAGATATCGAAGGTACCGCCACCCAGGTCATATACCGCGATGGTGCGGTTGCCCTGACCTTTATCCAGGCCGTACGCCAGTGCCGCTGCGGTCGGTTCGTTGATGATACGTTTTACGTCCAGACCAGCGATACGGCCGGCGTCTTTAGTCGCCTGACGCTGCGCATCGTTGAAGTAAGCTGGAACGGTGATAACCGCTTCGGTTACCGGCTCACCGAGGAAATCTTCCGCGGTTTTCTTCATTTTTTTCAGCACTTCTGCAGAGATCTGCGGCGGTGCCATTTTCTGGCCCTTTACGTCCAGCCATGCGTCACCGTTGTCAGAACCGATGATTTTGTACGGCATGATTTTGATATCACGCTGCACTTCTTCGTCCTGGAAACGACGGCCGATCAGGCGCTTGATTGCAAACAGGGTGTTCTGCGGGTTGGTCACCGCCTGACGTTTAGCCGGTTGACCGACCAGAGTTTCGCCATCCCCGGTATATGCAATGATTGACGGTGTGGTGCGATCGCCTTCGGCGTTTTCAAGCACGCGTGCTTTGCCACCGTCCATAATCGCCACACATGAGTTGGTTGTACCCAGGTCAATACCAATAATCTTACCCATCTAAACGTCTCCCACTTAAATTCTTTGCCAAATTGGGTTGTGAAGCAGAGATGCGGTCACGCTGACCACTTTCAACTGCTGCGGCAGATTTTTTTGCTGCCTCACAATGCTTGATGACAACTAAATGGGGCCGCTTCGAAGCGCATCAAGGGTTAAAACTAAAAAAAATTTAGATTCTCTTACCGCGTGAGATCAAAGTGCGGCAAAAGCCACCTGATTATGATGCAGCGCCCCGCGCCCCACCGCTGTTGGCGCGGGCGTTAAACCAATAAACAATAACGCTGCTGCTGAGGAATTATGGGCAACACCACGCTGGCGAATCCCGCCCCACTGGGCCTGATGGGTTTTGGTATGACCACCATCCTGCTCAACTTACACAACACCGGTCTGTTTGAAATGGATGTGATTATCCTGGCGATGGGCCTCTTTTACGGCGGCATCGCGCAAATCCTTGCCGGGCTGCTGGAGTATAAAAAAGGCAACACCTTCGGCCTGACCGCCTTTACCTCCTACGGCAGCTTCTGGCTGACGCTGGTGGCGATTCTGCTGCTGCCAAAAATGGGACTGGCCGCGGCCGCCGATGGCCATTTCCTCGGCGCTTATCTGGCGCTGTGGGGTATCTTCACGCTGTTTCTGTTCTTTGGCACGCTGCGGGCCGCAAAAGTGCTGCAGTTTGTGTTTGCCAGCCTGACGCTGCTGTTTGCGCTGCTGGCTATCGGCCATCTGCTGGATCACGCGGCGCTGCTGCGCATCGCCGGCTGGGTGGGCATCGTCTGTGGTGCCAGCGCCTTTTATCTGGCGATGGGCGAAGTGCTGAACGAGAAGTTTGAGCGCAGCGTGTTGCCGATTGGCGAGTGATCAACTGCGCGCGGAGCCGTGCCGCTCCGCGCGCTGCCATTACGATGAATGCAGCGAGACATCCAGCTGCGCATTAGCCTGGCGGCTGTCATGCCATAACCACAGCGCCACCAGCATGCCGATCAGCGCCAGCGCCAGCACGTACCAGGCCGGCGCCATCGGCGTCAGCGACATCATCAGCGTCACACTAATCGGCGTCAGACCGCCAAAGATGGCATACGACACGTTGTAAGAGAAGGAAATGCCGGTGAAGCGCACCGCCGCCGGAAACGCCCGCACCATAACAAACGGCACCACGCCGACCACGCCCACGCTCAGTCCCGCCAGACCGTACCAGATGAACAGCATCTGCGGTGTGCCGCCAAGCTGCTGGAAAAAGCTCCAGCTGCACAGCGCCAGCAGCAACGAACCAATCAGTAAGGTACGCGCCGCACCGTAGCGATCGACAATCCAGCCCGCTAGCACGCAGCCGATCAGCAGCATCACGGTCGCGAAACTGTTAGCCTGCAGACTGAGCGCCGCCGGCACGCCATGCTGCTTCTGCATCAGCGTCGGCGCCATCAGAATCACCACCACTATACAGGCTGATAATAGCCAGGTAAGCAGCATCGACACCGCAATGCCGCGCTTATGGCTGGCGAGAATGGTCTGTAGCGGCAGCTTTTCCGCCAGCGCTTTGCGCTGCTGCATCTGACGAAATACCGGGGTTTCATGCAGCCAGCGACGCAGATACATCGCCAGCAGGCCAAACAGGCCGCCGAGGAAGAAAGGAATGCGCCAGCCGTGATCGCGTATCGCCGCCGGCGAGAGCGAAGTATTCAGCACCGTCGCCACCAGCGAACCGAGCAGAATGCCGGCGGTTAAGCCTGCAGTCAGCGTGCCGCAGGCAAAGCCGATGCGCTTCTCCGGCACATGCTCCGCAACAAACACCCACGCGCCCGGCACCTCGCCGCCAATGGCCGCGCCCTGCAGCACGCGCATCAGCAGCATCAGTAACGGTGCGGCAATGCCAATGCTGGCGTAGGTGGGCAGCGCGCCCATCGCCAGCGTCGGCAGCGCCATCAGCAGAATACTCAGACTGAACATCTTCTTGCGCCCGACTTTGTCGCCAAAGTGCGCCATGATGATGCCGCCCAGCGGGCGCGCCAGATAACCGGCGGCGAAGATGGCAAAGGTCTGCACCTGACGCAGCCATTCCGGGATGTCTGGCGGAAAGAACAGCTCGCCAATTACCGCAGCGAAGAAGACGAAGATGATAAAATCGTAGAATTCCAGCGCCCCGCCCAGGGCAGCCAGCGCCAGGGTTTTGTAGTCCTGGCGGTTGAGTCGACGCGTTGTCAGCGAATCCATAAGAGTGCGGTATCCAGAGGCCATGTCAGTATAGTTGTAAAGCTGCGGTTACTATACCGTCAATATTTTGCCACACCAGTCACTCTGCATTTTATGCCTGAAAACGGCAATTTTCAGACGTTTGTCTCACGCCGTGCGCTTTTCGGGCGAAAAGCTGCTACCACCTCCGGGTGGGTTTCGACGTAAGGCCCTTCCAGCAGCTGTAAACAATAGGGTACAGCCGCGAAAATCCCTGGCACTTTCACCGTACCGTCATCCGCTTTCAACCCTTCCAGCGTCTCTTTAATCGATTTCGGCTGTCCTGGCAGATTGAGGATCAGCGACTGCTTGCGGATCACGCCCACCTGGCGTGACAGAATCGCGGTCGGCACAAACTGCAGGCTGATCTGCCGCATCTGCTCGCCAAAGCCGGGCATCTCGCGGTCGGCTACCGCCAGAGTCGCATCCGGCGTGACGTCGCGCCGGGCCGGACCGGTACCGCCGGTGGTCAGCACCAGGTGGCAAAAACGTTCATCGACCAGCTCGCAAATCGCCTGCTCAATCATCGGCTGTTCATCCGGAACCAGGCGGGTTTCAATCTCAAACGGTGTCGCCAGCGCAGCGCTAAGCCAGCTTTCCAGCGCCGGAATGCCCTGATCCTGATAGATGCCGTTAGCGGCCCGATCGGACACGGAAATTAAGCCAATACGTAAAGTATCCATAGAGTTATCGCTGTGTTGACCGCGGGGCGGTGAGAAAAAGGGGAATGGCAGAAAGGATAATACAAAGCATCAGCGAGGGAAACGCGAAAACCGTGGCGACCGGCAGCCGCCACGGCATATCACCTTACAGCAGTTCGGCGATCATCTTCTCAAGTTTGCCCTGGTCGATGGCAAAGTTGCGGATACCTTCGGCCAGTTTGGTCACCGCCATTGGATCCTGGTTGTGCTGCCACAGGAATTCCGCTTCGGTCATTTTAGCCGGACGCGCTTTCACTTCGCCGCTGTAGCTCAGTTTACGCTCTACGCTGCCTTCGCTCTCGGCCAGCTCTTTCAGCAGGCCTGGGGAGATAGTCAGGCGGTCGCAACCGGCCAGCTCAATGATTTCGCCGACGTTACGGAAGCTGGCGCCCATCACCACGGTTTCATAGCCGTGCTGCTTGTAGTAGTTGTAGATCTCAGACACGGATACCACGCCTGGATCTTCATGCGCTGCGTACTCTTTCTTGTCGGTGTTCTGCTTGTACCAGTCGAGGATACGGCCAACAAATGGCGAAATCAGGAACACGCCCGCTTCGGCACAGGCACGCGCCTGGGCGAAGGAGAACAGCAGCGTCAGGTTACAGTTGATGCCTTCTTTCTCCAGCTGCTCCGCCGCGCGGATGCCCTGCCAGGTTGAGGCCAGTTTGATCAGGATACGATCGTTGCTGATGCCGGCATCGTTGTACAGTTTGATCAGGCTGCGTGCTTTCGCGATGCTCGCTTCGGTGTCGTAAGAGAGACGCGCGTCAACTTCAGTAGAGATACGTCCCGGGATCAGTTTGAGAATTTCCAGACCAATGTTGACGGCCAGCTTGTCAGAAACCAGCGCCAGCTGCTCTTCTTTGTTGCTGCTCTGCTGACGTGCCCAGCTAATGGCTTCGTCAATCAGTTTGCGGTATTCAGGGATTTGCGCAGCGTTGAGGATCAAAGAAGGGTTAGTAGTGGCATCCTGCGGTTGGTAGAGTTTCATTGCCGCGATATCACCGGTGTCGGCGACCACAGTAGTCAGCTGACGCAAGGAAGTAAGTTTGTCCGTCATGGTTCTCTTTTCTCTTAAGTTGACTGTCAGGGTGTAAAAGGCTGTTGCGATAATATCACGCAGGCTAAGCGGCGCAACATCGCCGCGTGCCCTTTACGATAGCGCTAACAAATGGGAGCGATTTGCCGATCCGTGCAGCTTTTTTGCTACACTCGTCGCGACATTTTTCCCCATCTATCCCCTGAAAACAGCGGGTCAACGAGGACAGACACAATGCTGATGGTTATCTCGCCAGCCAAGACACTGGATTATGAAAGCCCGCTGGCAACGTCACGGTTTACCCAACCGGCGCTGTTAGAAAAATCACAGCAGCTGATTGACGTGGCGCGCGATCTTTCTCCGGCGCAAATCGCTTCGCTGATGGGCATCAGCGACAAACTGGCGCACCTCAACGCCGACCGTTTCAGCCAGTGGCAGCCGCCCTTCTCACCCGATAATGCGCGGCAGGCAATTCTGGCCTTTAAAGGTGATGTTTATACCGGTTTGCAGGCAGAGACCTTCAGCGAAGCCGACTTTGATTTTGCCCAAAAACACCTGCGTATGCTTTCGGGCTTGTATGGCCTGCTGCGCCCGCTGGATTTGATGCAGCCGTACCGCTTAGAGATGGGCATCAAACTGGCGAATCCGGCCGGCAAAGATCTCTACAGCTTCTGGGGCGACCTGCTGACGCAAAAGCTCAACGACGCGCTGGCGGAACAGGGCGATGACGTGCTGATCAACCTCGCCTCCGATGAGTATTTCAAAGCCATCAAGCCGAAGCAGCTGAATGCCGAGCTGGTTAAGCCGGTGTTCCTCGATGAGAAAAACGGTAAGTTCAAGGTGATCAGTTTCTACGCCAAGAAGGCGCGTGGCCTGATGAGCCGTTATGTGATTGAGAAGCGCCTGACGAAACCGACGCAGCTGAAGAAGTTTGATGTTGACGGTTATTTCTTTGATGCGGCGGAGAGTAAGGGTAACGAGCTGGTATTTAAGCGCCGCGAGCAGTAACGCCAGTTTTACCTGAATCGTAGCGGCGCAAATCATTGCGCGTCTGTTAAAAACCCGCGCGTTAAATCGCGCCGCCAGAAAAATGCATAACGGGCCGATGTGACCGGCCCGTAGGGGATTTACTTCAGCAAAAACGCCCGCAGCGCGGCGAAATCCGCCTTCATGGCATGCGACAGCAGCGGCAAATCGGCGCGCGCGGCCAGCGCTTCCGGCAGCGGCAGCGGCTGGCCGAGAATCTCTTCCACGCTCTCCTTAAACTTCGCCGGATGCGCGGTGCCGAGGAACAGGCCAAACTCCCCTTCCTGCAGCTGATCGCGCAGCAGACGATAGGCAATCGCCGCGTGCGGTTCTGACAGGTAACCCAGCTCTGCCAGCTCGCGCATGGTGGCTTTGGTGGTCTCATCCGACACCGCGCCGTAGGCCAGATCGGTCAGGCGCCAGGTTTTGCGGCGGAACAGCTCTTCCACACGCGGCCAGTTGTTAGGCTGGCTGACATCCATCGCGTTCGACAGCGTTGCCACGGTCGCGTTCGGCTGCCACTGACCGTCGGCAAGGAAGCGCGGCACGGTATCGTTGGCGTTGGTCGCGGCGATAAAGCGCTTGATCGGCAGACCGAGCGATTTCGCCAGCAGGCCGGCCGTGAGATCGCCAAAGTTACCGCTTGGCACCGACACCACCAGCTGATTGCGTTTCTCCTGCGGCAGCTGCGCCACCGCCTCAAAGTAATAGCAAATCTGTGCCAGCAGACGGCTGATATTGATGGAGTTAGCCGAGTTCAGGCCGATGGCTTTTTTCAGCTCTTCGTCATCGAACGCCTGCTTAACCAGCGCCTGACAGGCATCGAAGTCGCCGTCGATCGCGATGGTTTCGATGTTGCCGCCCAGCGTACAGAACAGCTTCTCCTGCAGCGGACTGATTTTGCCCTGCGGATAGAGGATGACCACGCGCACGTTTTCCATGCCGTAGAACGCGTGCGCCACCGCTGCGCCGGTATCGCCGGAGGTCGCGGTCAGAATGGTGATCTGCTCATCCGCGCCAGACACGTACGACAGCATCTGCGCCATAAAGCGCCCGCCGAAATCTTTAAACGCCAGCGTCGGACCGTGGAACAGTTCGAGGCAGGCCACATCGTCGCTCACCTGGCTCACCGGTGCCGGGAAAGCAAAGGCGTTCTTCACGCGCTCGGCCAGCTGGTGCGCGGCAATTTCATCGCCGATGTAAGCAGAGAGAATCTTGCTGCTGCGGCTGACGAAATCCATCTCCAGCATCGCATCAATGTCGGTCAGCTCGAATTCCGGCAGTTCCAGCGGGAAAAACAGCCCCTGCTGCGAGCCGAGGCCCTGTTTCACGGCCTGCGCGAAGCTAACCTGCTCGTTATGATCCTTAAGGTTGTAGAGTTTCATGCGTTATCCCAGTTTACGTGCGCCAGCCGTATCAAGACGGCAGATATGGACGAAGCCTTCCTCATTCTGCAGATAGTGCTGGCTCAGCCAGTCCGCCATCCGCTGTGCCGTTGCCATCTCGTTGCAAACGGCGAAAAGTGTCGGGCCAGAGCCCGAAATACCGCAGGCCAGCGCGCCAATGTCGCTGGCCGCCTGACGCGCCTCCGCAAAGCCCGGCAGCAGTTTGGTGCGATACGGCTCGGCGATGACATCCTGCATCAGTTTAGCCGCCAGCAGCGGCTGACGGGTGTGGCAGGCGTGAATAAAGCCGGCCAGCAGACGACCATGTTTGATGGCATCCTGCTTGCGATACTGCGCCGGCAGGATGGCGCGTGCTTCCGCCGTGGAGACTTTGATGCCCGGATAAGCCATTACCCATAGCCAGTCATCAAAGCACGGCACCTCCTGGCTGATGATCCCGTTCTCTTCAATCATCAGCTGTACGCCGCCGAGGAAGCACGGCGCGACGTTGTCATAGTGCACGCTGCCGGAGATGCGCCCTTCCAGCTCGCCCATCAGTGCCAGCAGCTCGGTGTCGTTAAGCGGCTGGCCGCAGAACTCATTCATCGCCATCAGGCCGGCCACCACCGAGCAGGCGCTGGAACCGAGGCCTGAGCCAATCGGCATGTTTTTCTCCAGCGTCATCGCCACCGGAACGTCTTTACCAATCGCCTGGCAGAAACGCTGCCAGCACTGGTAAACGATGTTTTCCTGCGGATCGGCGGGCAGTTTGCTGACAAAGCGCCCTTTATTCTGCAGGCTAAACTGCTCTGCCGCTTCGACCGACACGCAGTCGCCCAGCAGCGAGCCATCCACCGGCGAAACCGCCGCGCCCAGCACATCAAAGCCGACGCTGACGTTACCTATCGAGGCCGGTGCATAAATTTTTACCATCATTAAACTCCCAACTTCCACGTCAGCGTGCGCAGCAAATCGGCAAACACACCCGCCGCGGTGACATCATTCCCCGCGCCATATCCGCGCAGAACCAGCGGGATCGGCTGATAATAACGGCTGTAAAACGCCAGTGCGTTTTCGCCGTTCTTCACTTTGTACAGCGGATCGTTGCCGTCCACCGCATCGATTTTAACTTTGCAGGCGCCGCCCTCTTCAATCGCGCCGACGAAGCGTAACACTTTACCCTCATCACGCGCTTTGGCAACGCGCGCGGCAAAGGCGTTGTCCAGCTCCGGCAGCCGCGCCATAAACTGATCGACGTCGGCGATGTCCGTCAGGCTGGCGGGCAGCAGCGGTTCGATGTCGATGTCGCTCAGCTCCAGCTGATGACCCGCCTCACGCGCCAGAATCAGCAGCTTACGCGCCACGTCAGTACCGGACAGGTCGTCGCGCGGATCCGGTTCGGTAAAGCCCAGCTCGCGCGCCATGCGGGTGGCTTCGGACAGCGTCACGCCCTCATCCAGCTTGCCAAAGATAAACGACAGCGAGCCCGACAGGATGCCGGAGAACTTGATCAGCTCATCGCCGGCGTTCAGCAGGTTCTGCAGGTTTTCAATCACCGGCAGACCGGCACCGACGTTGGTATCGTAAAGGAACTTACGGCGCGATTTCGCCGCCGCCGCACGCATCTGCTGGTAGTAATTCCACGACGAGGTATTGGCCTTTTTATTTGGCGTGACCACATGGAAACCTTCGGCGAGGAAGTCCGCGTACTGATCGGCCACCGCCTGGCTGGAGGTACAGTCGACGATCACCGGGTTGAGCAGATGGTACTCTTTCACCAGACGAATCAGCCGCCCGAGGTTAAACGGCTCTTTGGCTTCCGCCAGCGCCGCTTTCCAGTTGCTGAGGTCGATGCCGTGCACGTTGGTCAGCAGCGCATGCGAATTGGCAATGCCGCACACGCGCAGATCGATATGCTTGCCCTTCAGCCACGCCTGCTGACGGTGCAGCTGCTCAAGCAGCGCGCCACCGACGCCTCCGACGCCCACCACAAACACTTCGATCACCTGATCGGTGGCGAACAGCATCTGATGCACCACGCGCACGCCGGTGGTGACGTCATCGTTGCTGACCACGACGGAGATGGAGCGCTCAGAGGAGCCCTGAGCAATCGCCACGATATTGATGTTGGCGCGTGCCAGCGCCGAGAAGAATTTAGCGGAGATGCCGCGCAGCGTGCGCATGCCGTCGCCCACCACCGAAATCACCGCCAGCTGCTCCAGCACGTCGAGCGGATCGAGCAGGCCATCTTTCAGTTCGAGGTAGAATTCCTCTTCCAGCACGCGACGCGCGCGCGCCTGCTCGCTCTGCGGCACGCAGAAGCTGATGCTGTATTCGGAGGAGGATTGGGTAATCAGCACCACGGAAATGCCGGTGCGCGACATCGCGGCAAACACGCGCGCCGCCATGCCCACCATCCCTTTCATGCCCGGACCGGAGACGTTAAACATCGCCATGTTATTCAGATTGGTGATGCCTTTTACCGGATTTTCATCCACTTCGCCTTCGCCGCCAATCAGAGTGCCTGGCGCCTGAGGATTGGCGGTATTTTTGATTAAGCACGGAATCTGGAACTGGGCAATCGGCGCGATGGTGCGCGGGTGCAGCACTTTGGCACCAAAGTAGGAGAGCTCCATCGCTTCCTGATAAGACATCGACTTCAGCAGACGCGCATCCGGTACCTGACGCGGATCGCAGGTGTAAACGCCATCGACATCGGTCCAGATTTCACAGCAGTCCGCGCGCAGACACGCCGCCAGCACGGCCGCCGAGTAGTCTGAGCCGTTACGCCCCAGCACCACCAGCTCGCCCTTCTCATTGCCGGCGGTGAAGCCCGCCATCAGGATCATGTGGTCGGTCGGGATCTGGCTGGCCGCGATACGCCGTGTGGATTCGGCGATATCCACGGTCGATTCAAGATAGTGGCCCACCGCCAGCAGTTTCTCGACCGGATCGATCACCGTCACTTTGTGGCCGCGCGCCTGCAGCAGCGCCTCCATGATGGCAATCGACAGTTTCTCACCGCGACAGATAATGGCGGCGTTCACGGCATCCGGGCACTGACCCAGCAGGCTGATGCCGTGCAGCACCTGTTTCAGCTGCGCAAACTCCAGCTCAACGCGGGTTTTCAGGCCATCGTAATCGAAACCAGGCTGAGCGTCGGCCAGCCCCTGCAGCAGTTCGGCAAAAATGCGTTCGGCATCGCTGATATTCGGCAGCGCATCCTGGCCGCTGATGGTTTTCTCAATCATCGCTACCAGATGATTGGTGATTTTCGCTGGCGCAGAGAGCACGGTGGCAACCTGTCCCTGTTGCGCATTGCTTTCCAGAATATCTGCCACGCGGAGAAAACGTTCCGCATTGGCTACCGAGGTTCCGCCGAATTTCAGCACTCGCATGATTGAAGCTCTCCTGAATTTTTGCCGAAAAAAAAGCCCGCACTGTTGAGGTGCGGGCTTCTTTCTTTTGTTTTTCCTGTATGCGTCAGCCCGCACCGTTACCTGTGGTAATGGTGGTGGTAATAATAATGGTGGTGTTCAGGCTGTGGTTACGCATTGAGATTTTTTCTGTCTGTCTTTGTCTTGTCCATCTGCCTTCCAGAAGTAAAGCAAAGCGCACGTTAAGTCAACGAATTTGTCTTTGCACCCGAATGGTGCTGCTGCGCAGTGCTGCGCCGCAGACGCCGAAACGGATTGCGATCGTTCAGGCAGCGCCACAGACGCCCGATCACTCACTGTCCGGCGCCGGTTTTCCCGAGCAATTATCTATAAGTTTTTTTTCTACGTCGTGCAGCAAACGGTGCAGCATGGCGCTGTCGCGCTGCTCCAGCAGACCGATGCGCTGATCGATCCAGTCCGCCAGCTTGGCATCATTGCTGACTTCCAGCGTCACCAGCAGCTGATGAAAGCGCTGACGCAGCGCCTGCAGCTGCTGCGCGTTAGCCGCCTCAACCGGCGCGGCTGCCACCTGGTGCAGCGCCGACAGCTGATAGCAGTACACCATCACCGCCTGGCCGAGATTCAGTGAAGGATAGTCCTGCGCCATCGGAATGCCGGTCAGCAGATCGACCTGTTCCAGCTCCTCATTAGTCAGCCCACTGTCTTCACGGCCAAACACCAGCGCGATGCGATTCAGCCACTGACGCTTCTCCTGCAGGATGGTTTCGACCTGCGCCGGCGTGGCGTAATAGCGAAACTTCGCCCGGCTGCGGGCGGTCGTGGCCACGGAAAAATCGACATCCGCCAGCGCGGCGCTCAGCGTGTCATAGGTTTGCACGTGGTCGAGAATCTCACCGGCGCCGTGGGCCACACGCCGCGCGGCCGGATCCTGCCAGGCGTCACTGGCGACAATACGCAACTCGCTAAATCCCATGGTTTTCATGGCGCGGGCGGCCGCGCCGATATTCTCCGGGCGAGCGGGTGAGACAAGGATCAGGGGGAAATGCATGATTTTTCCATCGAACGGTTAATAACCCGACCTATGTTGGCATGCAGGCGACAAAATACCAACCGCACGGGCCTGAGAAAATAAGATGTTAAGGATGTTAAAACAGGGCAAAAGTGCCGGGCAGGCGCAATTATGCGTAATAAGCAAAATTTATGCGCCAAACCCATATTAAAACATTATTTTTCATGCAATTGAAAAGTTATTACCTGCAGGTTTTACTTTTGCGCTGATGCAGCTGAAATGTAGCGAAAATGCTGCTTTTTGTGAGCTAAGCTGGCATTCCAGTAGAAGTTTTTCATAAAAGTGTTAACGTGCTACACTTGCATTTGATATAAGTCAACGAAGCGTTGTTTTTATGCTTATCGGTTGTTGTTGGTGCTGTTAGGTTGCTGTTAATACGGTTAGGATAAGCGCCAGTCCGATACCCACGGGGCACGCAAATATTCATCCTGACTGGCTGAGCTAACACTGAAGTTGACGTAGATGGATGGTGTATTCCGAAGATCATTTCGTACACCGGTTGCGAACGGCCCACTGTTCAGTGGAACAGTTATGGCAACCGCCGTACGCCCTGTTTTCGATTTGTTGGCAAATTTTAGGTAGCGAAACATGCAGACCCCGCACATTCTTATCGTTGAAGACGAACTGGTCACGCGTAACACCCTCAAAAGTATTTTTGAGGCCGAAGGTTACGTGGTCTATGAAGCCACCGACGGCGCCGAGATGCATCAGGTTTTGACCGATAACGACGTCAATCTGGTGATTATGGATATCAACCTGCCGGGCAAAAACGGTCTACTGCTGGCGCGTGAACTGCGCGAACAGGCTAACGTCGCCCTGATGTTCCTCACCGGCCGTGATAACGAAGTGGATAAAATCCTCGGTCTGGAGATCGGTGCCGACGACTACATCACTAAGCCGTTCAATCCGCGTGAGCTGACGATTCGTGCGCGCAACCTGCTGTCGCGTACCATGAATCTGGCGATGCCGAGCGAAGAGCGCCGTCAGGTCGAGAGCTATCGCTTCAACGGCTGGGAACTGGATATTAACAGCCGCTCGCTGATCAGCCCGAACGGCGATCAGTACAAGCTGCCGCGCAGTGAGTTCCGCGCCATGCTGCACTTCTGTGAAAACCCAGGCAAAATCCAGACGCGAGCTGACCTGCTGAAGAAGATGACCGGTCGCGAGCTGAAGCCGCATGACCGCACGGTGGATGTCACCATTCGCCGCATCCGCAAACACTTTGAGTCGACGCCGGATACGCCGGAAATCATCGCCACTATCCACGGCGAAGGCTACCGCTTCTGCGGCGAGCTGCAGGATTAAGCGTCCGTCGCGAAACAAAAAAACGCCCGTCAGGGCGTTTTTTTATCGGCTCAGTGCCACGGCATAATCGGCACCGCGCTCAGCGCATTTTTCGGTGAGCCATCGACCACTTTATCCGAATAGCTCAGGTACACCAGCGCATGACGTTTCTGGTCAAAGAAGCGCACCACCTGCAGCTTTTTAAACACCAGTGAAGTGCGTTTGCGGAACACCACTTCACCCTGCGCCTTGCCCTGCGCGATTTTATCGCTAAGCTCTATCGGTCCCACCTGCTGACAGGAGATGGCCGCGTCGGAAGTATCTTCCGCCAGACCCAGTCCGCCCTTAATACCGCCGGTTTTCGCCCGGCTGATATAACAGGTTACATTTTTAACGTCGGGGTCGTCGAAGGCTTCCACCACGATCTTATGATCGGGGCCAAACATCTTGAATACGGTGTCAACGGAGCCGATCTCCTCGGCCAGCACGCTCTGACTCAACATAAATGTTGCCAGCGTGACTATAAGATTGCGAGCTATTGTCATTGAGTTACCATTGCAAACGGAATAGATGTGAATGTAATGTACTGTTAATCGAACCGAGAACCAAACCTAACGGGTCACAACCCGCATTGATGTAGCACAGTTAACTGGCAAACCACCCCCGCGCCGTTGTGCAATTCGTGCTACTATTCGGTGACTTCATCGTTGCGCCACCAGAGAGTTATGAGGATGTTTTATGGACCAAGCCGGTATCATTCGCGATTTGCTTGTCTGGCTGGAAAGCCATCTGGATCAACCCCTTTCGCTCGATAACGTTGCGCTAAAAGCGGGCTATTCCAAGTGGCACCTGCAGCGAATGTTCAAGGAAGTTACTGGCCACGCCATCGGCGCGTATATCCGCGCCCGCCGGCTGTCCAAGGCCGCCGTCGCGCTGCGTCTCACCAGCCGGCCGATCCTCGACATTGCGCTGCAGTATCGCTTCGATTCGCAACAAACCTTTACCCGCGCGTTTAAAAAGCAGTTCAATCAGACACCTGCGTGGTATCGCCGCTCGTCGGAGTGGAATTCGTACGGCATTCGCCCGCCGATTCGCCTCGATGATTACCCGATGCCGCAAGCGCAGTTCGTCACGCTGCCGGAAACGGTGCTGGTGGGGCAAACGCAAAGCTATACCTGCACGCTGGAGCAGATCTCCAGCTACCGCGACGAGATGCGCATCCACTTCTGGAAGCAGTTCCTGCTGGAGACTGATACCGTGCCGCCGGTGCTGTACGGCCTGCATCAGGTACGCGCCAGCCATGAGAAGGATGATGAGCAGGAGATTCTGTACACCACGGCGGTGCCGGCCGACCAGCAGGCGCTGAGCATGCAGTCAAACCAGAGCGTGATTCTGGAAGCCGGGGATTATGTGCAGTTCAGCTATCAGGGACCGCGCACTGCGCTGCAGGAGTTTATTCTGCTGCTGTACGGCACCTGTATGCCGACCCTCGGCCTGGTGCGCCGTCAGGGCCAGGATATTGAGCGTTTCTATACGCACGGTGGCAAGAAGCGCAGCGAGCCGCCAATGGAGATTCGCTGCGAATATCTGATTCCGATTCGTCCGCAGCAGTAACGGGCGTTGTCGACGGTCGCCATGAATGGCGACCCTACAGAAGCATCACCGTATGTCGCCGATGCGCATTGCCCGTGCACCCCGTAGGGTGCGCATTCATGCGCACCGATTCAACCGCAGCAACAAGCCCCTACCGTTTGTCGCCGATGCGTACTGACCGTGCTCCCGTAGGGTGCGCATTGATGCGTACCGATACGCGATCATTGATACGCACCGATACGCGGTCATTCTGCGCCGTGCGCTAGCGCGCTTAACGCTGCAGCTCATCCAGCGCCGGGGCATCCAGATGCGACACATCGCCAGCCGTCTCCACCACCCAGCCGGCGGCGAGCCAGGCGCTTTGCTGATGATCGACGCGCGAAATCGAGCAGTTACGCAGACGCAAACGGCGCTCCGCATGGGCCGGCAGCCCGAGAATGGTACTCACCAGCACGCCCAGCGCCATGCCGTGGCTCACCAGCAGCGGACGGCTACCCGCCGGCAGATCGAGACAGGCGTTGAGCGCGGCATGCATGCGCGTCGCCATCTCTTCCATCGACTCGCCACCCGGAATCCGGCCGCCTTCGGTGCCATCCACCAGCGCTTTACGCCAGCTTTCCTCTTCCGCCGTCAGGCCGTCGAGCGGACGCTGCTCCAGACAGCCCATATTGAGCTCGCGCAGGCGGGCATCCAGCGTCACCTTACAACCGCAAGCATCAGCAATAATCTCCGCGGTGCGCCGGGTACGTCCTAAATCGCTGGCAATCACGTGAGTAATGCCCAGCGATTTCACGCGCTCGCCCACCTGATGCGCCTGCTGCTCACCTTTATCCGTCAGCGGACTGTCGGACTGCCCCTGAATGCGTCGGGCCGCATTCCAAACCGTTTCACCGTGACGAACAAGATAGACCTGTAACATGCTTAATTTCCGTTATACTGCGACAAATTTGTCTTGAGGGTTCAGGTAATTATGTACCATGTTGTCGCAGCCACCATCAATCCGGCAAAAATCCGCGCAATTGCTCAGGCGTTCAACGACGTTTTCGGCGAAGGATCCTGCCATATTGAAGGGGTCGAGGTCGAGAGCGGCGTCGCCGCGCAGCCCTTAAGCGATGCCGAAACGCGAACTGGCGCACGCCAGCGCGTGGCGAACGCGCGTCATGTGCGGCCACAGGCGGATTACTGGGTGGCGATTGAAGCGGGCATCGAGGGCGACTGCGCCTTTGCCTGGATGGTGGTGGAGAATGCGCAGCAGCGCGGTGAATCCCGCTCTGCCAGCTTTACACTGCCGCCGGTGGTGATGGCCGGTCTGGCTGCCGGGCATGAGCTCGGTGACGAAATGGCGCGCTTAACCGGCGTGGAGAATATCAAACACAAGGGCGGTGCGATTGGCGCCGTCACCCACGGCCTGCTGAGCCGCTCCAGTGTCTATCATCAGGCCCTGATTCTGGCGCTCTGTCCATTCACTCACCCGCTGTATCAGCAGTAATCAGCTGCGCCCGAGGCGCGCTTCCAGCCAGCGTTTCAGCTCGGGCGGCGCCTCTTTCAGGCTATTGGATCCGCGGGTGATGGTGGCAATCCCGACGCCCAATTCGTTTTTCAGCTCGCGCTGACTGATATCACCGTTGATCAACGCTTCGATAATGCGCAGGCGCGTGCCTAAGGCTTCGCGCTCATCCGGCGTCATCATCAGCTGCAGCAAGGGCAGCGCTACGTCATCGGAAAACGCGTTGTGCATCAGGTCGATGAAACGCAGCCAGTTGTCTTCAACCGGCTGCGGGGAAAGGGGTTGGCTCATGAAGGCTTCCGTACTCATTAACGAGTACGGAAGCATAACACAGTCAGTAACGGCGATTCCACTCGCCGTCGGCGAGAATCTTATCCGGCTTGCCCATGAAGTAGCGGTAATAGGCATCGTAGGCCAGCACGTTTTTCACGTAGCCACGGGTTTCCGAGAAGGGAATGGTTTCGATAAACGCCACCGCATCCAGTTTGCCGCCGCTGGTATTCAGCCAGCTACGCACCCGCCCCGGGCCGGCATTATAGGCGGCAGAAGAGAAGATGCGGTTCTGACCAAACTGCTGATAGACATACTCCAGATACTGCGTACCAATCTGAATATTGGTCTGCGGATCGAGCAGCTGGCTGCTGTTAACGTAACCCGGAATGTTGTACATCTTCACGGTATGGCTGGCGGTGCCCGGCATCACCTGCATCAGGCCACTGGCGCCAACCGGTGAGCGCGCTTTAGGGTTCCACGCGCTCTCCTGGCGGGAAATCGCCATGGCGTAGCTTGGCGTGATGCCCTTATCGCTGGTGTATTGCTGATACAGATTGCGCCACGCCAGCGGGAAACGCTCTTTCAGGCTATCCCACATTTTCGCGGTGATGGTGGCCTGCACGCTGAGATCCCACCAGTCCTGCTCATTGGCGTAGCGCGCCAGCATCTGCTGCTGGGTACGGGTTTTACTGCTGATCAGGTTGGCCCACTCGCTGCGCGCCAGGTTATCCAGTCCCCAGTACATCAGCTCGCGCACGCGCGCCATCTCCGGCCCCTGCACCACGCTATTGTCCGCCGCCGGCGCCTGATCCACCTGCAGCGGATACTCGACGCCCAGCCGCTGTGCCGCCACCATCGGATAGAAGCCGCGCTGCTGCATTAGCTTACGCAGAATCTCTTCCGCTTCCTCTTTGCGCCCCTGCGCCATCAGTAAATCGGCCTGCCAGTACTGCCACTCATCTTTCTCTTTGGCTTCCACCGGCAGCCGGGCAATCCAGGTGTTCAGGCCGCGACGGTCGTTTTCACTCAGCGCCAGCCGCACGCGCCGCTCAATCAGCGCGGTGGATTCGCTGTTCATCACCACCGCATCGCGCCAGCGCGCCTGCTCCGAGGTGAGATCGGCGCCCATCATGCGCCATACCACCGTCTCTTTCAGATCCTGCTCTTCCGCCGGACTCGTCTTCTGCGCCTGAACCAGCTGCGGGATCATCATGCGCGCGTTGTCCATATCCTGACGCGCCACGCGGGCAAAGGCGTAGCTGGTGGCCATGCGGGTAAAATCGGTCGGGCCGAGGGTGCTGGCAAAGGTGGTGACGGTCTGGGGATTTTGCTGCAGCGCAATCAGCGCGCTGGCGGTGGTTTGATAATCCGCCGGCAGCATTTTCGCCAGGTAATTAACCAGGCTGTCGTTGCCGGCTTTCATCGCCAGGCGGATGCGTTCGAGGATGGTGATCGGCGACAGCTGCCCTGACGCCTGCCACACCGAGAACAGCTTGTCGCAGTCGTTCGGTAACGCGGTCCCGCGCAGCCAGATGGCTTTGGCCCCGTCAAACGCCGCCTGCTGCTGGCCGGTCGCCCATTTGGCGTAGTACCAGTTACAACGCGCCTGCACCGGCTTCGGCTCATCCGGGCTGAAGCTGAGCACGCCCGGCCAGTCCTGGCGGTGCGCCAGCACGTTAACAAAGCGCGTCTGCAGCGAGCGCGCCGGCGGCAGCGTCGGATACTGCTGAATAAAGTTTTTCACCGCCAGCCCGGTCTCCTGATCGAGATCCTGCGCCAGCAGGCGGTACTGCAGGTACGGATAGAGCGGATAATCCTGCAGCGTTGGCATCAGCTGCTCAACCTGGTCCATCTGTTTGTTGTCCCAGGCCTGTTTGATCTGCGCATAGCGCTGTCGTTGCTGATCCAGCGAATCGGCCCACACGCTGCCGGCCGTGCTGACCAGACAGATCCCTATCATCCAGTTACGCCACTTCTCCACTCCGCTCTCCTCATTGCTGCGCTCCAGCTTATGCCGGACTCCCTTCATGCTAACCAGGCCAACCGGCTCTTGCCACGTTCTTCACAAAATTTACCCAGGCGCACCGTGATTGTTCAGCGTCTGCGCCGCAATTGTGCAAATAATCATCAGAAAAACTTATTACCCATCAAATAGCTACGTGTTTTCATTCAGTTACAACTCTGGCACGTGCTTTGCTCTGTTGAATGCCATCTTGTATACCAGCTGGAATTCACTCATGGCATCGACCTTCGGTTTTACGCTTCAGGATTGGCAACGTTGCGCACAGCAGGATGCACAGCAGATCCCTGCACTGCTGGCCGCACATCTCGACGCACTCGATAACCAGGATAATGCCTGGCTGTACCTCGCTTCGCCGGCCCAGCTGCTGGCGCAGGTTGAACCGCTGCTGGCGGCGTATCAGCGCAATCCGGCCGCCCTGCCGCTGTTTGGCGTGCCGTTTGCCGTCAAAGACAACATCGACGTGGCAGGCTGGCCGACCACCGCCGCCTGCCCGGCGCTGACGTATCAGGCCGCAGCCGATGCCTTCGTGGTGGCCAGGCTGAAAGCGGCAGGCGCTATCGTCATCGGTAAAACCAACCTCGACCAGTACGCGACCGGTCTGGTTGGCACCCGCTCGCCGTATGGCGCGGTGAGCAACACCTTTAATCCGACCTACGTCAGCGGCGGCTCCAGCTCCGGCTCCGCGTCCGTGCTGGCGCGCGGCCTGGTCGGCTTCTCGCTCGGCACCGATACCGCCGGCTCCGGCCGCGTACCGGCAGGTTTTAACAATATCGTCGGGCTGAAGCCGACCAAAGGCTGGTTCTCGGCCAGCGGCGTGGTACCGGCCTGCCGTCTCAATGACACCATCTCGGTGTTCGCCCTGACGGTTGCCGATGCCTTTAGCGTCGCCAGCATCGCGGGCGGCTACGACGCCGGTGACGCCTACGCGCGCCAGTCGCCACGCAGCGCACCGGCCAGTTTCCAGCCGCAGCCCTCGCTGGCGATCCCTGCCGCGCCGCAGTTTTACGGTGACCAGCAGGCGAAAGCGGCGTGGCTCAGCGCGCTGGAGCAGCTC
Organism: gamma proteobacterium symbiont of Axiagastus rosmarus; assembly: GCF_059730925.1. Lineage (NCBI taxonomy): Bacteria > Pseudomonadati > Pseudomonadota > Gammaproteobacteria > gamma proteobacterium symbiont of Axiagastus rosmarus. The sequence continues at coordinate 803,052 of NZ_AP035925.1, read as the reverse complement.
ACGGCGAGCGGTGCGACGCTGCACCCTATCGACTTCGCCCCTTTCCACCAGCTGGCAGAGCAGCTCTATTACGGCCCGTGGGTGGCTGAGCGCACCGTGGCGGTCGGCGAGATGCTCGACCGCCCGGAAGAGATGGATCCGGTGGTGTACGGCATCGTCAGCAGCGGCCGCCAGTACAGTGCCGTCGAGGCGTATCAGGCGGAATACCTGCGTGCCGAACTGACGCGCCAGATCCAGCAGACGCTGGCCCGGTTCGATGCACTGGTGGTGCCGACCTCGCCCACCATTCATACGCTGGAAGAGATGCAGCAGGAGCCGGTGCACTACAACTCGCAGTTCGGCACCTATACCAACTTCACGAACCTGGCTGACCTCAGCGCGCTGGCGCTGCCTGGCCCGTTCCGCGCCGATGGGCTGCCTGCGGGCATCACGCTGATCGCCCCGGCGTGGCACGACCGCGCGCTGGCGACGTTTGGCCTGCGCTGGCAGCAGCAGCTGGCGCTGCCGCTCGGGGCCACCGGCAAAGCGCTGCCGCCGCAGCCCGCCGCGCTGCCGCCGTCGCCTGACCACGTGCGCGTGGCGGTGGTCGGCGCCCATCTCACCGGCATGCCGCTGAATTTCCAGCTCACCACGCGTCAGGCGGTGTGGGTCGAAGAGACGCAAACCGCCAGCCACTATCGCCTGTTCGCCCTGCTTGATGGCCCGATCAAAAAGCCCGGCCTGCTGCGCGGCGACAGCGGTGCCGCCATCACCGTCGAACTGTGGGACATCCCGCTGGCGCGTTTTGGCGAATTCGTCGCGGAAATCCCGGCGCCGCTCGGCATCGGTTCGCTGACGCTGGCGGATGGACGCATCGTGAAAGGCTTTATCTGCGAACCGGCAGCGCTGACGCAGGCGCTGGAAATCACTGAATTCGGCGGCTGGCGCAACTGGCTGACGTCACAGGGGAATCACTAATCATGTTCAGCACCGTTCTGATTGCTAACCGTGGCGAAATCGCCTGTCGTGCCATCCGCACCCTGAAGCGCCTCGGCGTAACCAGCGTGGCGGTCTATTCGGATGCCGACCGCAATGCGCGTCACGTTACCGAAGCCGATGTGGCTATCGCCCTTGGCGGTGACAAAGCCAGCGACAGCTATCTGCGCATCGACAAAATTCTGGCCGCTGCGCAGCAAAGCGGCGCGCAGGCCATCTGGCCCGGCTACGGTTTTCTCTCCGAGAGCCTGCCGTTCGCCGCCGCCTGCGAAGAGGCCGGCATCGCGTTTGTCGGCCCGACCGCGCAGCAGATTGGAGAATTTGGTCTCAAGCATCGCGCCCGTGAGCTGGCCGCCAGCGCCGGCGTGCCGATGACGCCGGGCACGCCGCTGCTCAGTTCGCTGCAGGACGCACTCAGCGCGGCGGAAGATATCGGCTATCCGGTGATGCTGAAAAGCACCGCCGGCGGCGGCGGCATCGGTCTGACCCGCTGCGCCGACGCCACGGCCCTGGAGAACGCATGGGAGAGCGTGCGCCGTCTGGGCGAGCAGTTTTTCAGCGATGCCGGCGTGTTTCTTGAACGCTGCATCGATCGTGCGCGCCACGTGGAAGTACAGATTTTTGGCGACGGCAAGGGCAAGGTGATTGCGCTGGGCGAACGCGACTGTTCGCTGCAGCGCCGCAATCAGAAGGTGGTGGAAGAGACGCCGGCCCCTAATCTGCCGCAGGCCACGCGTGAAGCGCTGCTGGCTTCAGCGGTGCGGCTGGGCGAGCTGGTTAATTACCGCAGCGCCGGCACCGTGGAGTACATCTATGACGCCGCGCAGGACGCGTTTTATTTCCTCGAAGTGAACACCCGCCTGCAGGTGGAGCATCCGGTGACCGAGTGCGTCACCGGCCTTGACCTGGTGGAGTGCATGCTGCAGGTGGCGGCGGACGATGCCATCGACTGGGATCGTCTGCAGCAGGCACCGCACGGCGCATCGATTGAGGTGCGGCTGTACGCCGAAGATCCGCTGAAAAACTTCCAGCCGAGCCCGGGCGTGTTAACCCACATCAGCTTCCCGCCGGGGGTGCGCGTCGACGGCTGGATCGAGACCGGCAGCGAAGTGACGGCGTTTTACGATCCGATGGTAGCCAAACTGATCGTGCATGGCGAAACGCGCGACGCCGCGCTGGCGAAGCTGCAGCAGGCGCTTGACGCTACCCAACTGCACGGCATCGCCACCAATCTCGATTATCTGCGTCAGATCGTGGCGACCGACGCCTTCCGCAGCGGTAACGTCTGGACGCGCTTCCTTGACGGCTTTACGCCGGCGGCCAGCGTCATCGAAGTGCTGCAGCCCGGCACCTTCAGCAGCATTCAGGACTTTCCCGGCCGCCTGGGCTACTGGGACATCGGCGTGCCGCCGTCCGGCCCGATGGATGACTTCGCCTTCCGCCTGGCCAACCGTATCGTCGGCAACCACGCCAGCGCCGCCGGGCTGGAGTTCACCCTGCAGGGCCCGACGCTGCGCTTCCACAGCGATGCACTGATCGCGCTGACCGGTGCCGACTGTCCGGCCGATCTCGACGGCAGCGCGGTCGACTACTGGCAGCCGGTGGCGGTGAAAGCCGGACAAACCCTGACGCTGGGCCGCGCGCAGAGCGGCTGCCGCGCCTATTTAGCGGTGCGTAATGGTTTCGATGTGCCGGAGTATCTCGGCAGCCGCGCCACCTTCTCGCTGGGCCAGTTTGGTGGCCACGCCGGACGCACGCTGCGCGTCGCCGACATGCTGCCGATCTCTCAGCCGGCGCTCGCCGCCTGCACCACGCCAGCCCCGGTCAGCGAACCTGAAGCGCTGGATCGCGCGCTGGTGCCGCACTATGGCAGCGAATGGCGCATTGGCGTGCTGTACGGCCCGCACGGCGCACCGGATTTCTTCACCCAGGCCGCCATCGATGAGTTCTTTGCCAGCGACTGGCAGGTGCATTACAACTCCAACCGTCTTGGCGTCCGTCTGGTCGGGCCGAAACCCAGCTGGACGCGCGCTAACGGCGGTGAAGCCGGGCTGCATCCATCAAACGTACACGACTGCGAATACGCCATCGGCGCGGTGAACTTTACCGGTGACTTCCCGGTGATCCTGACGCACGACGGCCCAAGCCTTGGTGGCTTCGTCTGCCCGGTCACCATCGCCAAAGCCGAGCTGTGGAAAGTCGGCCAGGTCAAACCGGGCGATCGCATCCGCTTTCACCCGATCAGCGCCGACGAAGCGGTCGCGCTTGAGAAAGCCCAGGCGCACAGCGTAACCACGCTGCGCAGCCAGCACGCACCGGCCTTCGCGGTGCCTTCGCTGGCGGCGAGCGACATCGGTTCTGCCACTCTGTTAGCGGCGCTGCCGGCGACCGCCACCACGCCTGCGGCGGTCTACCGTCAGGCGGGCGACAAATATGTGCTGATTGAGTACGGCGATAACGTGCTGGATCTGGCGCTGCGCCTGCGCGTACACCTGCTGATGCAGGCGCTGCGCCAGCGTGCAGAGCCCGGTATCGAAGAGCTGTCGCCCGGCGTGCGCTCGCTGCAGGTGCGCTATGACAGCCTGGTGATCGGTCAGCAGCAGCTGATGACGCTGCTGCTGGAGCTGGAAGCCGGGCTGGGCGACGTCAGCGCGCTGAAAGTGCCGTCGCGCATCGTCTGGCTGCCGATGGCGTTTGAAGACAGCGCCACACTCGGTGCGGTGGAGCGTTACAAAGAGACGGTTCGCGCCAGCGCGCCGTGGCTGCCGAATAACGTTGACTTCATTCAGCGCATCAATGGACTGGCGAGCCGCGAAGCGGTACGCGACACCCTGTTTGCCGCCAGCTATCTGATTCTCGGTCTCGGCGATGTCTATCTCGGCGCGCCGTGCGCGGTACCGATCGATCCGCGCCATCGCCTGCTGAGTTCCAAATACAGCCCGGCGCGCACCTTTACCGCCGAAGGCACGGTGGGCATTGGCGGTATGTACATGTGCATCTACGGCATGGATTCACCGGGCGGCTATCAGCTGGTGGGGCGCACGCTGCCCATCTGGAACAAGTTCCTGCAAAACGATCAGTTTGCCGCCGGCGAACCCTGGCTGCTGCGCTTCTTTGACCAGGTGCGTTTCTATCCGGTGAGCGAAGCGGAACTGACGCAGCTGCGCGACGATTTCCGCGCCGGTCGTGCCCGCATCCGCATCGAGCAGAGCGAGTTTGATTTCGCGGCCCATCAGCAGTTCCTCGCCGACAACGCGCCGGAAATCAGTGCCTTCCGTGAACGTCAGGCCGCGGCGTTTGAGCAGGAAGTGACGCTGTGGGCGCAGGAAGAGCAGGAAGCGCCGCTCACCAGTGAAGAGACGCTGGTGGTTGCCGACGCAGAGGACGATGCGCTGGCAGTGTGCGCTGACATGAACGGCAACATCTGGAAAGTGCTGGTTGCGCCGGGCGATACGGTGCAGGCCGGCCAGACGCTGATCATCGTGGAAGCGATGAAGATGGAGCTGGCGATTGTCGCGCCGCAGGCCGGCACGGTGAAACGCATTGCCTGCCAGGCGGGCCGTCCGGTAAGTCCGGGCGACACCCTGCTGTGGCTGGCTTAAGGAGCAGGTATGAACAGTAGCGCGCCCCGCAGCAAAGGCCGTCCCGAAGCGCTGGCCGAAAAGGTTTATCAGGCGCTGAAGCAGGACATCTTTGAATTCCGTCTGATGCCGGGTGACCGCTTCAGCGAAAACGAAATCGCCGATCGGCTGGCGGTGAGCCGCACACCGGTGCGTCAGGCGCTGTTCTGGCTGGAGCGCGAAGGCTACGTCGAGGTGTGGTTTCGCAGCGGCTGGCAGGTACGGCCGTTCGATTTCGCCTACTTCGAGGAGCTGTACGACTTCCGCACCGTGCTGGAACGCGAAGCGGTGCGCCGCCTGTGCGCGCTGCCGCCGCTGGCCTGCGCGGAAACCCTGACCGCGCTGAAAACCTTCTGGATCGACGATGCCCGGCTGGAAGATGGCAAAGCGGTATCAGCGCACGACGAAGCGTTTCACATGGCGCTGGTGGCGGCGGCGGGCAATCAGGAGATGGCGCGCATCCACGCCGAGCTGACAGAAAAAATCCGCATCATTCGCCGTCTCGACTTCACGCGGGATGACCGGGTCGATGCCACGTACCGCGAGCACGCTCAGATCTTACGGGCGATTTTTCAGCAACACACCGAGGAGGCACAGCGCATTTTAACCGACCACATTGCCGTCAGTAAGGCCGAGGTCAGGAAGATTACGTTGCATATGTTACAGCAGGCTCGGCTTCAACCCATTGAATAACAACAGATAACACAGTTAGGGGTTTAAATGATGAAACGACGTTCGTTGCTTAAAGCTTTCGCGCTCTCCGCTACCGTTGCCAGCATGGGCTTCGCCTTTACCGCACAGGCGGCAGACACCATCAAAGTCGGCATTATGCATTCGCTGTCCGGCACCATGGCGATTTCCGAAACGCCGCTGAAAGATGTGGCGCTGATGACCATCGATGAGATCAACGCCAAAGGCGGTGTGCTGGGCAAGAAGCTGGAACCGGTGGTGGTCGATCCGGCCTCTAACTGGCCGCTGTTCGCCGAAAAAGCGCGCCAGCTGCTGACTCAGGACAAAGTGGCGGTGGTGTTTGGCTGCTGGACGTCGGTCTCGCGCAAATCGGTGCTGCCGGTATTTGAAGAGCTGAACGGCCTGCTGTTTTATCCGGTGCAGTACGAAGGCGAAGAGATGTCGCCGAACGTGTTCTATACCGGCGCCGCGCCGAACCAGCAGGCGATCCCGGCGGTGCAATATCTGATGAGCGAAGATGGCGGCAGCGCGAAACGCTTCTTCCTGCTCGGCACCGACTACGTCTATCCGCGCACCACCAACAAGATTCTGCGCGCCTTCCTGCATAGCAAAGGCGTGCAGGATAAGGATATCGAAGAGGTGTACACGCCGTTTGGTTACAGCGATTACCAGACCATCGTGTCGAATATCAAAAAATTCTCCGCCGGTGGCAAAACCGCGGTGATCTCCACCATCAACGGTGATTCCAACGTACCGTTCTACAAAGAGCTGGCGAACCAGGGCATTAAAGCAACCGACATTCCGGTGATCGCCTTCTCGGTGGGGGAAGAAGAGCTGCGCGGCATCGACACCAAACCGCTGGTCGGTCAGCTGGCGGCGTGGAACTACTTTGAGTCAGTGGATAACCCGACTAATGCGAAGTTCGTGGCCGACTACCGCGCTTACGCCAAAGCGCACAACCTGCCGAACGCCAGCACCGTAGTGACCAACGATCCGATGGAAGCCACCTACGTTGGTCTGCACATGTGGGCGCAGGCGGTAGAGAAAGCTGGCACCACCGATGTGGATAAAGTGCGCGCCGCGATGGCCGGACAGACGTTCAAAGCACCGGACGGCTTCACGCTGACCATGGACAAAACCAACCACCATCTGCACAAGCCGGTGATGATTGGTGAAGTGGAGGAGAACGGCCAGTTCAACGTGGTGTGGCAGACCGAACAGCCGGTACGCGCCCAGCCGTGGAGCCCGTATATCGCCGGGAATGATAAGAAGCCGGACTACCCGGTGAAGTCGGCGCAGTAAGGGGAGGCTGATGGTCCTCGCCCTCTGGCCCGCTGGCCCTATGGCCCTCACCCTAACCCTCTCCCGCTTGCGGGAGAGGGAACCGATCGAGCCAGCACGCCGCTACCGAACTCACCTGTAGCAGCGTCTCCCTCTCCCTGTGGGAGAGGGCCGGGGTGAGGGCCAGACAACGCCCTAACCCTGATGAGGGCCACACCGCACCCAATGTAACCATAACAGGATGATCACCATGACACTCCGCCGTATTCTCAGCTGCCTGCTGTTACTGCTGCCGTGGCTGGCGCAGGCCGGTGATGGCGCTGATTTCGCCGCTGCCAGCCGCACGCAGCAGGCGACATTGCTGCAGCAGTGGGCTGCGGCGCCGCAGGCCAGCCGCTTGCCGCTGCTGCAGGCGCTGCGCAATGAAAGCGTGGTTATCGACCAGAACAAACAGCCGTTCAGCAAACAGGCTGACCAGCTTCTGCCGCTCGACAGCGCCCGGCAGCCGGACGGCGAAACCAAAAAACTCTTCATGAACAACCGGCTGCGCGTGCTGATTGCCAGCGCCCTCGCCGCCCACCAGCTGGTGAGTGACGATGCGGCGATTCGCCTGCGCGCAGCGCAGCAGTTACAAAACGATGCCGCGCCTGACCAGCTGCCGCTGATTGAACAGCGCCTTGCCGCCGAACAGGACAGCAAAGTACGCGCGGTGCTGGCGATGGCCGCCGCGAATCTGCAGCTCGCCAGCCCGGACGCCGCGCTGCGCCTGAAAGCGGTCACGCTGCTCGGAGAATCGGGCGATCCGGCGATGCAGGCCAGCCTGACGCGCTTAACCCAGGCCAGTAACGAACCCGATGCGCAGGTGCGCGCCGCTGCGGCCGCCAGCCTGCAGCACATACAGCAGCGCCTGATGTGGGGCGACTGGCTCGGGCAGGCGTTTACCGGCCTGTCGCTCGGCTCCATTCTGCTGCTGGCCGCGCTTGGCCTGGCGATCACCTACGGCCTGCTGGGCGTAATCAACATGGCGCACGGCGAGATGCTGATGCTCGGCGCCTACGCCACCTGGCTGGTGCAGAATCTGTTCCAGCAGTTTGCGCCGCAGTGGCTGGCGTGGTACCCGCTGCTGGCGCTGCCGGTGGCCTTCGCCGTCACCGCCGTAATGGGCATGCTGCTGGAACGCACCATCATCCGCCACTTATACGGTCGCCCGCTGGAGACGCTGCTCGCCACCTGGGGCATCAGCCTGATGCTGATTCAGCTGGTGCGCATGCTGTTTGGCGCGCAGAACCTCGAAGTGGCCAACCCGGGCTGGCTGTCCGGCGGCTGGCAGCTGCTGCCGAATCTGGTGCTGCCGTATAACCGCATCGCGGTGATCCTGTTTGTCATCGCGGTACTGGCGCTCACCTGGCTGCTGCTGAATAAAACCCGGCTGGGGCTGAATGTGCGGGCGGTCACGCAGAACCGCGCCATGGCCGACTGCTGCGGCGTGCCGACCGGGCGCATCGATATGCTGGCGTTTGGCCTGGGTTCCGGCATTGCCGGACTCGGCGGCGTCGCGCTGTCGCAGCTGGGCAACGTCGGGCCGGAACTGGGACAGGGCTACATCATCGACTCATTCCTCGTGGTGGTGCTCGGTGGCGTCGGTCAGCTGGCCGGCACCGTGGTGGCGGCTTTTGGTCTCGGCATCCTTAACAAAGTGCTGGAGCCGCAGATTGGCGCAGTGCTCGGCAAAATCCTGATCCTCGTGCTGATTGTGCTGTTTATCCAGAAACGTCCCCAGGGTCTGTTTGCCGTTAAAGGGAGGGTGATTGACTGATGAGCCAGCCACTGACCTTACGCGCGGTGCGCAAAGCGCCGCGCCTCAGCCTGATTCTCGGCGTCATCGTGACCGTGCTGCTGCTGGTGCTGCCGTTCTGCGCCCTGCTGCCCGCCAGCCATCCGCTGGCGATCTCCACCTATACGCTGACGCTGGTCGGCAAAATCCTCTGCTATGCGATTGTCGCGGTGGCGCTGGATCTGGTGTGGGGCTACGCCGGGCTGCTGTCGCTCGGCCACGGGCTGTTTTTTGCCCTCGGCGGCTATGCTATGGGCATGTACCTGATGCGCCAGGCTGCAGGCAGCGGTTTGCCGGCGTTTATGTCGTTTCTGTCGTGGAATGAGCTGCCGTGGTTCTGGGCCGGCAGCCAGCACTTTCTCTGGGCGCTGTGCCTGATTGTACTGGTGCCGGGCTTGCTGGCACTGCTGTTTGGCTTCTTCGCCTTTCGCTCCAGAATCAAAGGCGTCTACTTTTCCATCATGACGCAGGCGCTGACTTACGCTGGCATGCTGCTGTTTTTCCGCAACGAAACCGGCTTTGGCGGCAACAACGGCTTTACCGGTTTTACTACCCTGCTCGGTTTCAGCGTCACCGCCACCGGCACGCGTATCGCACTGTTTATCGCGACCGTGCTGTTGCTGCTGTTCAGCCTGGCGCTGGGCTTTGCCCTGGCGCGCAGTAAGTTTGGTCGCGTGCTGACGGCGGTGCGCGATGCGGAAAACCGCCTGATGTTTATTGGTTACGATCCGAAGGGCTTCAAGCTATTCGTCTGGACGCTCTCCGCCGTGCTGTGCGGGCTGGCCGGTGCGCTGTACGTGCCGCAGGTCGGCATCATCAACCCGAGTGAAATGTCACCGACCAACTCGATTGAAGCGGCGATTTGGGTGGCGCTCGGTGGACGCGGCACGCTGATTGGCCCGCTGCTGGGTGCGGCCATCGTCAACGGTGCCAAAAGCTGGTTCACCGTCGCCTTCCCGGAATACTGGCTGTTTTTCCTGGGCCTGATGTTCATCCTGGTCACGCTGTTCCTGCCGCGTGGCGTAATTGGCCTGCTGCGCCGGAGGCGTCATGACTGAGCAACTGTTTACCCAACCGCACCCGGCGGATCGCCATCGTCAGCAAACCGATCCGGTGCTGCTGCTGGAGAACATCAACGTCTCGTTTGACGGCTTCCGCGCGCTGACCGATCTGTCATTGCAGATTGGCGTCGGCGAACTGCGCTGCGTGATCGGCCCGAACGGCGCGGGAAAAACCACGCTGATGGACGTGATCACCGGCAAAACCCGCCCGGACAGCGGCCAGGTGATCTACGACCAGGATACCGATCTGCGCCAGCTGTCGCCGGTCGAAATCGCCCGCGCCGGCATTGGCCGCAAGTTTCAGAAACCCACGGTGTTTGAAGCGCTGACGGTGTTTGAAAACCTCGAAATCGCGCTGAAAAACGATAAATCGGTGTGGGCCAGCCTGCGTGCCCGGCTTAGCGGCGAGCAGCGCGATCGCATCGACGAGGTGCTGAAACTGCTGCGGCTCGGCGGCGAACGCCAGCGGCAGGCGGGTCTGCTGTCGCACGGGCAGAAGCAGTTTCTCGAAATCGGCATGCTGCTGGTGCAGGAGCCGCACCTGCTGCTGCTGGACGAACCGGCAGCCGGCATGACCGATGCCGAAACCGACTACACCGCCGAGCTGTTCCGCAGCCTGGCGGGCAAGCACTCGCTGATGGTGGTGGAACATGACATGGGCTTTGTGGAAACCATTGCCGACCACGTGACGGTGCTGCATCAGGGCCAGGTGCTGGCTGAGGGATCGCTGCGCGAGGTACAGGCGGACGATCGGGTTATCGACGTATATCTGGGGCGCTGAGATGTTACAGGTAGCAGAACTGCATCAATATTACGGCGGCAGCCATATCCTGCGCGGTCTGTCGTTTGAGGCTCGCCCGGGCGAGATCACCTGCCTGCTGGGGCGCAACGGCGTGGGCAAAACCACGCTGCTGAAGTGTCTGATGGGGCTGATTCCGGTCAAATCCGGCGAGGTTCGCTGGCAGAACCAGCTGATTAACACGCGCAAGCCACACCAGCGCGTACAGGCCGGTATTGCTTACGTGCCGCAGGGGCGCGAAATTTTTCCGCGTCTGACGGTGGAAGAGAACCTGCTGATGGGGCTGGCGCGCTTCTCCGGCACCCAGGCCAGCCGGGTACCGGAAGAGATCTACCAGCTGTTTCCGGTGCTGCGCGAGATGAAAACGCGGCGCGGCGGCGATCTGTCAGGCGGCCAGCAGCAGCAGCTGGCGATCGGCCGGGCGCTGGCCTGCCAGCCGCAGCTGTTGATCCTCGATGAGCCGACCGAAGGGATCCAGCCGTCGGTGATCAAAGAGATCGGTGCGGTGATCCGCCAGCTGGCACAGCGCGGTGACATGGCGATCCTGCTGGTCGAGCAGTTTTACGATTTCGCCGCCGAACTGGCCGACAGCTATCTGGTGATGTCGCGCGGCGAAATTGTGCAGCGTGGCGCAGGGGCGAATATGGAGAGCGAGGGCGTGCGCGGGCTGGTGGCGATTTAGCCGTGCGGCGGGCGGGCAGGCAGAAGACAGGTTGTTAATCTGCAAGAAAAAACTTATGTTTACCCTCCACCCGGCCATTCCGGCCGCAGCGAAGGTTGAGCGAACTGTTACTGATGGAAACCCGCCGCGACGAACGAATCAATAAGCTGGCGCAGGCGCTGAAACACAGCGACACCCTGCACTTAAAACAGGCCGCGCAGCTGCTGGGCGTGTCAGAAATGACCATCCGCCGCGATTTAACCGGCGCGACGCAGGGCGTGGTGCTGCTGGGTGGCTATGTGATGCGCGACCCGCGGCAGAACGTGGCGCACTATTTTGTCAGCGACCAGCAAAACCTCAACGTCAGCAAGAAACGTCTGCTGGCACAGCGGGCTGCCGCGCTGGTACAGGCCAACGACACGGTGTTTTTCGACTGCGGCACCACATTGCCGCTGGTGATAGAAGCGATCGATAACGATCTGCCCTTCACCGCCATCTGCAGCGCGATCAACACCTTTCTGGCGTTAAAAGAGAAGCCGCACTGTCGGGTGATTCTGTGCGGCGGCGAATTCCACGCCGATAACGCCGTGTTTACCCCGCTCGAGCAGGTCACGGTGCTGGATGCGCTCTGCCCCAATAAAGCCTTCATCTCTGCCGCCGGCATGGACGCCGCGCAGGGTGCCACCTGTTATAACCTCAATGAACTGCCCATCAAGCATCTGGCGCTGCAGCGGGCGCAGACCAAAATCGTGGTCGGCGACAGCAGCAAGTACGGCAAGGTACTGCCGGCGCGCATTGGCGACTTCTCGCTGTTTGATATGCTGGTCAGCGACAGCCCGCCTCCGCCCGCGCTGCTCGCCGTGCTGCAGGCGGCCAGGCTCACCCTGCACTGCGGCTAGCATTATTCCGCCGCTGCGGAAGATTGCGCGCAATGCGGCTGTGATTGCCGGGTGAAAACGGCTAAACTTCAGCATCTGACGTTCCACCCATTACAGACCAAGAGGCTCATCACAACGTGGCTCAATTCGTCTATAGCATGCATCGCGTCGGCAAAGTGGTTCCGCCGAAGCGTCACATTCTGAAGAATATCTCCCTTAGCTTTTTCCCTGGCGCCAAAATTGGCGTACTCGGCCTGAACGGCGCGGGTAAATCGACCCTGCTGCGCATCATGGCCGGCATTGATAAAGATATCGAAGGGGAAGCTCGCCCGCAGCCGGGCATCAAAGTCGGCTATCTGCCGCAGGAACCTCAGCTGAACCCTGAACACACCGTGCGTGAGTCGGTGGAAGAAGCGGTCGCGGAAGTGGTTGGCGCGCTGAAGCGTCTCGACGAAGTGTACGCGCTGTACGCCGATCCGGATGCCGACTTCGACAAGCTGGCCGCTGAGCAGGGCCGTCTGGAAGAAGTGATCCAGGCACACGACGGGCACAACCTGGAAACCCAGCTGAACCGCGCTGCCGATGCCATGCGTCTGCCGGAGTGGGATGCCAAAATCGCCAACCTGTCCGGTGGTGAACGCCGCCGCGTCGCGCTGTGCCGTCTGCTGCTGGAAAAGCCAGACATGCTGCTGCTCGACGAACCGACCAACCACCTGGATGCCGAATCCGTCGCGTGGCTGGAGCGTTTCCTGCACGACTTCGAAGGCACCGTGGTAGCCATCACCCACGACCGTTACTTCCTCGATAACGTTGCCGGCTGGATTCTGGAGCTGGACCGTGGTGAAGGCATTCCATGGGAAGGCAACTACTCCTCATGGCTGGAGCAGAAAGATCAGCGTCTGGCGCAGGAGGCTTCTCAGGAAGCGGCGCGTCGCAAATCGATCGAGAAAGAGCTGGAGTGGGTGCGTCAGGGCGCGAAAGGCCGTCAGTCTAAGGGCAAAGCCCGTCTGGCGCGCTTTGAAGAGCTCAACAATACCGATTATCAGAAACGTAACGAGACCAACGAACTGTTCATTCCACCTGGCGCGCGCCTCGGCGACAAAGTGCTGGAAGTGAAGAACCTGAGCAAAGCGTATGGCGATCGCGTGCTGATTGACGATCTGTCGTTCTCGCTGCCGAAAGGCGCTATCGTCGGCATCATCGGCCCTAACGGCGCCGGTAAATCGACGCTGTTCCGCATGATGTCAGGCCAGGAGCAGCCGGATTCCGGCAGCATTGAGCTGGGCGAAACCGTGAAGCTGGCGTCGGTCGATCAGTTCCGCGATGCGATGGATAATTCAAAAACCGTGTGGGAAGAAGTTTCTGGCGGTCAGGACATTATGCGCATCGGCAACACCGAAATGCCAAGCCGCGCTTATGTCGGTCGCTTTAACTTCAAGGGTACCGATCAGGGCAAACGCGTCGGCGAACTGTCCGGCGGTGAGCGTGGTCGTCTGCACCTGGCGAAACTGCTGCAGGTGGGCGGCAACCTGCTGCTGCTCGATGAGCCAACCAACGACCTGGATATCGAAACCCTGCGCGCACTGGAAAACGCCCTGCTGGAGTTCCCGGGCTGCGCGATGGTGATCTCGCACGACCGCTGGTTCCTCGACCGTATCGCCACCCACATCATCGACTATCAGGATGAAGGTAAGGTGGAGTTCTTCGAAGGTAACTTTACCGAGTACGAAGAGTACAAGAAACGCACCCTCGGCGCCGAAGCGCTGGAACCGAAGCGTATCAAGTACAAGCGCATGGCGAAGTAATCGCTGTGATAACAAAAAGGCGCCGCGGCGCCTTTTTTGTTGTGCTGCGCTAGCTGCCCAGCATCTGCTTCACCAGCTCGACGCAGCGCAGGAAGCGTGTGTCGTAGTCATCCTCTTTGACGTGCACATATTCAATGTGATTTTCACGCAGCATGGTGACCAGCATCGACTGGAACTCGCGGCGATCCATCGAACTGCCGAGGCTGCGCAGGCCGTCGGCCACCCACGGCACATTATTTTCCAGCAGAATCACCAGGTCAAAGCGGTACTCATCGATCAGCGCCTGCACGAACGGGTGCTCGCGCCCTTCATACTTGAGGCAGAACGCTTGAGTAGTGATGAAGTCGGTGTCGATAAACGCCACTTTGTTGGCGTATTTGACGGCAAAATCGATGTACTGCGCCTGGCCGAGCGCGATTTTGTCGTAGTCGGAGTATTGCAGCGCCATCTCGTCGCCGCCGAGGTGCGAGAAGACATAATCGCGGCCATACTCCCACGCGCTGGTGGTGTTGAAGATGTTGGCCAGCTTGTTGACCAGCGTCGATTTGCCGCTCGATTCACCGCCGAGCACCGCCACGGTGCGCACGAAGAACGGCTTCACTTCAGTCGGGATGTACTCCCAGTAGCGGAACGGATCCTGACGAATCTGGCTGCCGCTGATGTTCATAAACGATCGATGCGGATCGATCACCACCGCCGGAATACCCAGATGCTGCTGATACATCGGCGCATCCGGTTCTTCGCTGGTGTAGACGCAGTCGGGCTCAATACCCTGCTCCGCGAGGAAGGTTTTCACACCGGCGCTCCACACGTCCCAGCCGTGCGGATAGGGCTCAATGCCCTCTTCGTCGAACGAATGGATGCGGATGTTTTTCTGGTACTTGAAGGTCTGCAGCAGCCAGCGCAGACGATCGCTGATGGTGGGCTGCTGCGACATGGCGCTGTTCTCAAACAGCTGGCGATCGCGCGGATCGTCATGGCCCATGATGATGTGCAGCTCATCGACCTGGCTACAGGCGCGCTGGATCAGGTAGATGTGCCCGGTGTGCAGCGGATAGAACTTCCCGAACACCACACCCACGGTTTTGTCGCGACGCGGGAATTCCAGCCCGAGAAAACGGTGCAGCGCTTCCAGCTTCTGCGCGCTCGGGCTTTTGATTTTGGCATTCAGCAACTGGCTCAGATAGCCTTTGGTCATCCCGCTGGCATCAGCCACCTGCTGCAATGTATGCCCCTGCTGGCGAATCGCGGTTTTCAGATAGTCAAACGATGACATGTGGTGCCTCCTGCATGGAATTAGAGGGATGGTGCGCGCGGGCCCTCACCCCGGCCCTCTCCCGCCCGCGGGAGAGGGGGAAAATCCTGAACAGAGCGATAAATGGCAGAACAACGCCGTACTTTCCGCCTCTCCGATCGGTCCCCTCTCCCGCAAGCGGGAGAGGGTTAGGGTGAGGGAAAAGGTGGAGCCACAAGCCAAACCCCCTCCCCAACAACCCGCCTTACAGCTCGTCCAGAATCGCCAGCGCGTCCGCCAGTTTCTTCGCGCTATACACCTTCATACCGTCAATCGCCTTCTTCGGCGCATTTCCTGCCGGCACAATGGCGCGCTTAAAGCCGTGCTTGGCCGCTTCGGAAATGCGCTCCTGGCCGCTCGGCACCGGCCGAATCTCCCCGGCCAGCCCGACTTCGCCAAAAATCACCAGATCCTGCGGCAGCGGGCGATCGCGCAGGCTCGACACCATCGCCAGCAGCAGCGCCAGGTCTGCACTGGTCTCGGTGACTTTGACGCCGCCGACCACGTTCACAAACACGTCCTGATCGGCCATCTGCAGGCCGCCGTGACGGTGCAGCACCGCCAGCAGAATCGCCAGACGGTTCTGCTCCAGCCCAACCGCCACACGGCGCGGATTGCCCATCATCGAATGGTCCACCAGCGCCTGAATCTCAACCAGCAGCGGGCGCGTGCCCTCCCAGACCACCATCACCGAACTGCCGGAGGTGATCTCATCGCCGCGTGACAAAAAGATAGCAGACGGGTTACTGACTTCGCGCATGCCCTGCTCGGTCATGGCAAATACGCCCAGCTCATTCACCGCGCCAAAGCGGTTTTTGTGGCTGCGCAGCGTGCGGAAGCGCGAATCGGCATCGCCGTCCAGCAGCACCGAACAGTCGATGCAGTGCTCCAGCACCTTCGGCCCGGCCAGCGAGCCATCTTTGGTGACGTGACCGACCATGATGATCGCCACGCCGCGCGTTTTGGCGAAGCGCGTCAGGTAAGCGGCGGTTTCCCGCACCTGCGCCACGCTGCCCGGCGATGACTGGATCTCCGCCATGTGCATCACCTGGATCGAGTCGATCACCATCAGCTTCGGCTGCTCCTGCTCGGCGATCAGGCAGATCTGCTCAATGCTGGTTTCCGACAGCATATTGAGGTTTTCCGTCGGTAATCCCAGACGATGGGCGCGCATCGCTACCTGCTGCAGCGACTCTTCGCCGGTGACGTACAGGGTTTTCATCCCTTCCGCCAGCTTACACATCACCTGCAACAGCAGCGTTGATTTACCGGCACCAGGGTTACCGCCAATCAGTATCGCGCTGCCCGGCACCACGCCGCCGCCCAGCACGCGGTCAAACTCTTTAAAACTGGTCGAGAAACGCGGCAGCGCTTCCAGACTGATCTCCGACAGCTTCTGCACCCGGCTGGTGCCGGCGCTACCGGCATAGCCGCTCAGGCGCTCATTGCGCGCGGCCGCAGGCGAGGCGGCAATGCGCACCTCGGTAATGGTATTCCAGGCGTGACAGGCGCTGCATTGCCCCTGCCAGCGCGGATAGTCAGCGCCGCATTCGTTACAGACGAAGGCGCGTTTTGCCGCTTTGGCCAAATCAAGTCCTCAGTTAACGCTCTTCGTGAATCAGGCTGCCGGTGAGAATGCAGAACACTCCCATCAGGTCAGCGTGGCGGATAATCACTTCCGTCTGCTCATTCACTTTGGGTTTAGCATGATAGGCGATACCCAGCGCCGCCGTTTTAATCATCGGCAGATCGTTAGCACCATCGCCAATCGCCACGGTTTGTTCCGGTGCGATGTCAAAGCGCTGGGCCAGACTGTTCAGGGTATCGGCTTTAAATTGCGCGTCGACGATTTGCCCTAGCACTTCGCCGGTCAGCTTACCGTCACGCATTTCCAGTTCGTTGGCTACCGCAGCGGCCAGATGCAGCGTCTGCCGCAGGTGATCGGCATAGAAGGTGAACCCGCCCGAGGCAATCGCCACCTGCCAGCCCAGCGCCTGCAACTTGTGCACCAGCGTGGTCAGGCCCGGCATCAGCGGCAGCGTGTCGCGCACCTGCTTCAGGATGTTGGCGTCAGCGCCGGCCAGCTTCGCCACGCGCTCGCGCAGGCTGGCTTTAAAATCCAGCTCGCCGCGCATCGCGCGTTCCGTCACTTCCGCCACCTGTTCGCCACAGCCCGCCAGTTTGGCGATCTCATCGATGCACTCGATCTGGATGGCGGTGGAATCCATGTCCATTACCAGCAGCCCTGGCGTTTTCAGATGGGGAATTTTGCCAAGCGGCGCCACATCAAAGCCAGCCTCATGCGCCAGCTTGCTGGCACGCGGTGTCAGCGAGCCCGCCAGCCGGATTACCTGATACTCATCGACATTCCACGCGCTGACGATCACCATCGCCGCGCCCAGCTGATGCTGATAATCGGTCAGTTTTTGTTTATCGAGCCCGCGCCCATACAGTAACCAGCCAGTCCGACCGGCACGGTAATCCAGCGGCATCACTTCATCACCGCTCAGGGAAAGGGGTAAACCCGGCCAAAGAGAGACATCGGCGGGCAGATCGCACCAGGTAAGACGATTTGGCATTACAGCTCCTGTAGGGACAACAAAACCACGCAAGAGGCTACCTTGTCTGCGCGGGTTCTGGCAACATAATTGCCAGCCTTTCTGCTGTTACGTCACACGGGTTTCTGATGGTCAAAACCACACTGAAATTTCGCCTGCATCGCACGGTGATCGTTCTTATCTCGCTGGCGCTGTTAGTGGTGCTGATGCAGGGCGCGTCATGGTTTAGTCTTGGCCATCAGATGGCCCGTTCCGAACAGGTTGAGGAGCTGGCGCACACGCTGACGCGCCAGGTGGCGTTCAGCCTGAAACCGCTGATGGACAACAGCGACGATAACCGCACGCAGATTGAAGCCATCCTGAATCAGATGACGGATAACAGCCGCGTACTGGATGCTTCGGTCTATGCCGACGACGGCAGCCTGGTGGCCCACAGCGGTGAGAGCATTAATGTGCGCGACCGCCTGGCGCTCGACGGTAAACGTGCCGGTAGCTATTTCAATCATCAGATTGTCCAGCCGCTGGAAGGGAAAGAGGGTCCGC
The DNA here is from genome assembly GCF_059730925.1 of gamma proteobacterium symbiont of Axiagastus rosmarus. Lineage (NCBI taxonomy): Bacteria > Pseudomonadati > Pseudomonadota > Gammaproteobacteria > gamma proteobacterium symbiont of Axiagastus rosmarus. The sequence continues at coordinate 785,053 of NZ_AP035925.1, read as the reverse complement.
AGGGTTTTCTGCGTATTACGCTGGATACCCATGTGCTGGTGACGGAATCGCGTCAGGTGGATAACACCACCAATATTCTGCGCCTGATGATGCTGCTGGCGCTGGCGATCGGCATTATCCTGACCCGTACCCTGCTGCGCGACCGCCGCACCCGCTGGCAGCAATCACCGTTCCTGCTGACGGCCAGCAGAACGGTGAAAGAAGATAAAGAGGAAGAGACGGCGGCGGAGAGTGTGGTGACGGAGAGGAAAGAGGGTTGAGTTCATTTGGGCGGTGCGGTCTGATCGCTTGCTGAAACAAGGTTTGACACCGGTCGGGCGGTGACAGTCAGGATAGAGGCGGCTGCCTGATTCTGACGGCGGGCGGCTAAAGAGAAAAGCCGGGAGGATCATTGAGATCGCTTCCGGCTTAGAGTTAATTGTTATTCACAATATTCCATATGTTATCCTTTATCTTTTGATATATTTTATTTAACCGGACTCTTTCATCAAAATCATCCCGCCATATAAAATATTCAGAAAAAGAACCATTTCCTTTATCCATCGTTTTCCATGTGTCACAAGCACTGTAAAAAAAACACTCTGGGTCATCACATCTGTTATCATTAGACCATTCTAGTTTTTCTATTATTGACTCGACACCGCGAATCCAGTTAATTTCCTTCTCACTTATGAGAATGTCTCTCAACTTTTTAAATTCATTTAATAGATCTTCTGACAATATCTTACTATGCATATCACTACCTTAAAGGCCAGCTATCCATTATCTTAACCCCTGCCAGTTGCCAAGGCTGCTCAACAAATATCTGAGTAACATTTTGACCACCAAAATAAGAGCCTCCCTGATAACCCACTGGCCCCTCGTATATAGTTGTTCCTTTAGGTATTAAAACTTTGTATACAGATTCTAAAGGAGAAGTACCAGTTAATACCCCTTCGTTATCAATCCATTGAGGTTTAACAGCTAAATCAACACGAACTTTTGCTGCTGACTCAGCAGGGTCTCTCGTGAACCACTGGCCAAAAGCATTTTTCCCACCGCCAGCCTTTCCTGCTCGATATAAAACAAGATCTTCTTTTAAGATATTCTTATTATATTTACCACCTGCAAAATTTGCAGCTGGATTATTTCTTAATTTAGCAAGTGGGCCAGGGTTATTAACCATATCATATTTATAATCGCCCTTGCACCTGCTTAGGCCTAATGGATCCACCCACCCCAGCGCATTCGGCGCATACTGGTACAGATTCAGCCCACCCGCCAGCCCTATCGGGTCCTGCTGCGTAAACCGCGCACTGTCCGGATCGTAGTAACGAAACAGATTGTAGTGCAGTCCGGTTTCACGGTCCAGGTACTGGCCCTGCATACGCAGGTTCTGGTCGTAGCCGGGCAGTTGCTGATGAGTTTCGCGCAGCAGTTTGCCCCATGCGTTATTGATGCCTTCCCAGTTGAGGCGGCCTTCGCTGTCTGTCAGGCGTTCCGGCATGCCGTTAGCGGCATTGTGGAACCAGAAAATCTCCGCGCCCTCATTGCCGTCAATACGCGCCAGCGGTTCATAGCTGTTTGCGTCGCTGTATACGTAGGTCAGTGGCACATCGTCGTGTATTTCCTGCAGCAGACGAAAACCGTCCCAGACGAAGCGGGTGAGGGTCGCTGCTCCGGCCGGCTTGCCGTGCAGCAAACGCTGCACGCGCTTGCTGATGCGGCGCCCGAGCGGATCGTAGCGGAAACTCACCTGCACCTGAGGCTTGTTGCGATCGCGCGGTTCGCTGACGACTTCGATCAGGCGATGCTCGTCATCATAGCGGTAGCGCCAGCGCGTCTGACCGTCATCCTTTTCACTGGTGCGACCGTGCACGTCATAGCGCCAGCGGATGCCGTTCAGCTGCGTAACACGGTTGTGCGTTACCGCTGCTGCCGCGCTGCGGTCCAGCGGATTACCCGCGCCATCCCACTGCCACGTATCATTACCGGGCTGTGCACCTTCCTGCGCCAGCAGACGGCCCGCGCTGTCGTAGTGCCAGAGCGTCTGGCTGAAAGGATTGTCGTCGCGCTGTTCGCGAATCAGGTTGTTGCCGTAGTCGAAATCACGCCGGCGTGACCAGCGGCGCGGTGCCGGGCGCTGTGCCTCACCGTCGAACACATCGCGACGCACCAGCCGACCCAGCCGATCGTAATCGCTGCGCGTGGTCAGTCCGCCCTGACTGCGGCTCAGCTCGCGGTGCAGTGTATCGCGCGTAAATTCGCTGACCGGCAGGTTATCCAGCGCAATGCTCAGCAGATGGCCACTGCCGTAATACAACTGTTTCAGCTGGCGGCCATCCGGCAGCGTCAGCGCAGTGCAGTTGCCCAGCGCGTCGTACTGCCACGCCAGGCTGCCCTGATCGCCCTGCTCCGCTATCACGCGACCAGCCTTGTCATACGCGAAGGTAATCGCCTGCTCGGCTTCACGGCTCCACTGGTTTTCCCCCAGTGGCAGATGCTGCGCCACGCTTGCCAGCTGGCCCGCCGCGGTATAGTCATAGCGCGTCTGGCCTTCCGGGGTGATGCGCGCCATGAGTTGCCCTGCCGGGCTGAAGGCGAAGCGGTGCGTAATGGCCTGCGGGTGACCGGCGGCGAAAGTGCGGGCAACTGCGCGTCCGGCGGCATCATAGTCGTAGCGTGTTGCCACACCGTCCAGCCCGACCTGCGCCAGCAGCAGCGAATCTGCGCCCCATTCAAAGTGGTAGCTTTCACCGTTCTGATTTTGCAGCGAAATTAAACGTCCACGGCTATCCCAGCGGCGCTGCACCTCTTCGCCCTGCGCGTTTCGCGAGAGAGTCAGTCTGCCGGCCTGGTCGTAAGCGAATTCGCTGCGTTTACCGTATGCCGAGGCATACGCCACTGGCAGACCACGTTCGCTCCACTCCAGACGTTCTTCCCAGCCTTCAGCACGCTCCATCTGCCGGGGCCGCCCGGCGGCATCATAGTAGTATCGCGTTTCTTCGCCATCGGCTGCTGTAACACAACTCAGCCAGCCCAGCGGATGATAACGGTAACGCGTAGTCTGGCCGGAGCAGTCCGTCTCGCGAATGACCTGCCCGGCATCGTTATACTCACGGCGATAGCGATTGCCCGCCGCATCAATCTCTTCAGTGATCAGCCCAAACTCATCGCGCAGATAACGCGTGCTGTACCCGAGCGCATCGACCACCCGTTCCAGTCCGTGATGGATATCGTAGTAATAACGGATGGCAGCGCCGCCAGGCTGGGTGATGACGCTGGGCAGGGCACGATGCGTTAACCACTCTGTGGTCTGCGCATTGCCATCGGCATCCTGCTCTTCAATGCGGTTACCGAGCTCGTCGTAGTTAAAGTTCACCGCATGGCCGAGCGGGTCAATACGGCGCGTCAGCAGTTCTTTGTCATCCCACTCGTAGCGCCATTGCTCGCCGCGCTCGTCGATGTAGCAGGTAATCAATCCCTGTGCATTCCAGTGATGCTCGCGCTGCTGTCCATCGTAGGTAGAAACGCGGGTAATACCTGCCGTGAGATCGTACTGCATACGGCAGCCATCGCCGCTGCTGGTGCGGTTTTCAATCACCCGCCAGTGATCAAACAGCTGCCAGCGATACTCGCTCTCCAGCCCGCCCGGCAGGCGGTGCCACACCATCAGGCCATCCACGTTATAACGGAAACGGCGCGTCTCAATGCCTGCCGCATCGGTGACGCTGGCCAGCTGGCCGTGATCATCAAAGCTCCAGCGCATCAGCGGCCAGTGCTGTTCACCGTCAAAGTGACTGGCAGCGGTAACGCGGTGCGGATGGCGTTCATCGTTGTAGTGCAGCGTCACGTCAATCGCCAGCGGTTCATCATGGATGCGCACCAGCCGGCTCTGCTCATCCCAGCCCATCTCCAGCGCGTTGCCGTACTCGTCGCTCAGCGAGGCGAGACGCAAGAGCTGCGGGTTTCTGGCGGTGGGTTTGTACAAGCGCCAGACCGCGCCGTCATCGTCAGCGATTGCCACGTCACCGTGCGCATTGCGTCGCACCATCAGTCCTTCGCTGATGCTGTAAAGCACCTCTTTTTCACCGGGCAAGGCAAAACGCAGTTCGCGGCCGTTGTCATCAAACCAGGTGGCCTGATTGCCTTCCAGCGTCAGATAGCTGTCGAACACCGTCGACCAGCCACGGCCAAACAGGCCGGCGCGCTGCGTCAGGCTGTTATAGCTGCGCTGCCAGCGCAGGGGAAAACGTCCCGGCAGCAAGAAATCACGCTCGGCATCATCATTCAGCACTTTCACGCCGGTAGCTGCATGTACCGGGTGCAGCGCGGAAAATATCGCGTTGATAGACATATCGGCCAGCATGCCGCCGCCCGCCATTGCCAGCGCACACGGCATATTTTTCAGGATCTGGCCGGGACGACCGCGGATCAACGACAGGCCGATCATCGCCAGCGCCAGACCGGGCTGTTTGCCGCTTTTGATATCCCGCACCGTTAGCGTTTCACCGCCAATGATGACGTTGGCTGAAACATCATCGCTGATGGTCGCGCCACAGGTGGTGCGATCTTTAGCACGTGCCGCCGGCTGGCCGTTGATGAATACGCTTTTAGATCCTTCAGCGAGATACTGTGGCCCGCTGTGTTTCTCGCACGCAACTTTATCCTGTTCCAGTGGCGAGGTACCTGCGGCAGCGGAGGCAATCGTCGGCTGCCACATCGCCCCGGCGAACTGGTCGGCAACCGCCAGCAGTTTGCCGGCATAGTCGGCAAAAAATCCGGCCGACTGCGCTTCCGGTGGTGGCGTATCGCCTGCCGTCAGTTCTCCTGCCGCGCGAGCCGCCGCTAAGCCATTGATGATTACATTATCCGAACCGCTGGCAATGACACCCGCAGGCGACGGCGGGAACAGCATGTCGCCAATGCCATCCGCAGCCGCGCTGATGTCGTCCGTGATACCTGCCACATTCGCCACCGCACCCGCGATGATACCGCTCAGCAGACAGCTACTGCCTACCGCCGCCAGCGCACCCACGCCAACCAGCGGAGCAGCTACGGTAGCCACACCGGCAACAATCGCGCCCATCGCGGCGTAGACCGCACCTTCAGCGACGATACTGGTGATATCGGCGAAAATACTGGAATGAATGATGTCATCGCCCTGGCGGGCCGCGTGCTTATCCATAATTATCCCTTCCGTGGGGCGTTCAGTGTCAGGCTCTGTTTGAAGGCATGCCAGCGTGCCCCGTCTTCTTCATCAAAAGGCCGCATGGCTGAAAAAGTAAATATCATCAACGTATTGGTTTCAGGCACGTTTACTGCCAGCTGACGTTGCCACAGTGCCTGCCCGTTGCGATCAAAAGCCGTTTCCACTTCGATGGCGCGCAACGTGTTGTCGGCTCCCGCCAGCACGCGTGTAAATTCGCTCTGCTCTACATGGCCCATCTGGCTGCGCAACGTATCCCACTGACGGTGAAACTCCTGCTCAAAATCGCTGCCTTCGGCGATTGGCCCACGGCTGACGATCAGCGCCAGCCCGGTGGCCTCATCGCGCAGAATATTCATGCTGGTATCCTGCCAGCCAGCCGGAAACAGGGCGAACGCGCCCTCGTTGAATTGGTAGTGCATGTTGGATATCCGTTAGAGGAAATAAGTAGAAGTTGTGGGAAATATTGGCCGGTGAGTTTTTGAATACTCAGCTTAACGTTTATTTTTCGAAAAAATATACTTCACCACAAATGGAAAGCAAAGAGTAATCTAAAAAGATTAGAATAAGGCCGAATGTTTGAGCAGATCTTTCGATTATTTTACTCACACCTCAATCTCCTTGTACCTAAAAAGACACTGCTCGGTTTGCACAAGCAGCGCCTTTATTCTCAACCCACTGATAAAATACAGGAAAATGAAATTCAGTCATCTATATTAAAGACCATCATGATATGACTAACTTTGCCGCGTTCAATTTGGAATAAAATACGTTTTCCATCACCGTCATAATAGAGCCAGTATTGATTATCACTATCATCCACCGCGCCATTTCCATACTTACTTTCCAACTGCACCTTGCTATCGCCAACTGAAATGCCTCTGGCCGTTTTGACACCCGGCTTATTAAGGGTTATCTGTGCAATTATGTAACTATCTATATCACGATTCTGCTTATCCCATAGTAAATTAGAAGAATAAACATCGTAACCATCGTAATGGTGTTGGTAATATTTGTAACTACTTTCGCCGGAAGGTATTTCCCCCGTAAAGCTCTCGCTGAGTTGAACCCCTGCATTTTTCTTTGCAGATTCATTCCACGTAGCCCCTAATGCAAAAGGATGATTGTTAATTTGCACGGTAAAATCTGAAGATGAGATAGGTGAAATTGCACTTGCATGATTAATAATTGTCTCAGCAGCATTTGCAGTTGACATTGATGCTGAGACAATAAAAATCAGTAAATACATTTTTTTAAAAAAAGAAATCATCCAACCATCCTTCTTATTTAAATTCCGGAACATCATATGAGAGATTTGCATTCGGAAAACTATCAAACATTCTCTTCATACTTTTAGTTTGCGCTGTCGCCCAGTTAACATCAGTTGCATATTGGTGTGTACCTGGAGATGCAGGATTCCAGCGCATTTTATACAATGTATTTTGACCTGATCCAACAAATTTATCTGATATCCACTTTGCGCCGCCATCAATAGCTTTTTCTGGAGTTGTCCAACCTTGTTTATACGCGTAATTTGCTCCTGTATTTACAGCGTTACCATCAAGCGCACCAATGCCATACATATTGTAAACTTTGGTACCATTAACCATTACACCTTTAGCAAGCTCACTTGTGCCATTACCGGTTTCCAGTGCAGAGTGTGCTGCCAGGTAAGCCTCGTTTATATTATATTTTTTTGCCGCGTCAAGGTAAGTTTGCTCCTGTCCGGCAAGAGTTCCTTTGCCTTTAAGGAAATTACTCATATCATCTTTACTAATCCCAGAAGATGATGATAAATCAACAAATTGATATTTGTCTGTTCCATCCATATGGTTGGCAGGATCGACATACTTTTTGATGTCAGCTTCAGTTGCTGGGACAAAACCTTTTTTGGTATTGCTCCACTTAACTGGAGTTGCTTTAAGTCCCTTTTGTTTCTTGACCATATCATCTACAGAATAATCATACTTACTCTTTTTATCGGTGGAACCCTCTGTTTTACCTACACTAGTATCTTTAGATTTTTCTGCAGCTTTCGGCGCAGCCGGAGCCGCCTGTCCTTTCTGTTTAGGGGGGAACAGGTTCTCCACCGCTTTACTGATATTCTGTTTGTGATCGGCACCAGGCGCACCGGTGCCGGGCTTTGCACCGTCAGTATTCAGGTTCAGCTTGCCGCCAGACGTTGTAATGTGGCCATCGCCCTGCACGAAAATATTGAAGCCTTTACCGACAATATTAATGTGACCGTTAGCGTTGAGTTCAATGGCGCTTTCACCGCACTCCAGACGCAGTTTGGTGCCGGATCCCAGAACATAGGTATCAACTGCTGCATCCAGCTTGCCTTGTCCGGTCAGGAGCTCCTCGCCGCCTTTGATACCGTGTACACGGTTGGTCTCAACGCGGTACAGCTCATTGCCGCCAGCATAATGGCTGTGGTTATTGGCGACCGAGTGGCTGGCATCGTTTTTAACGTGCGTATCCATGTTTTTCTGCGCCTGGATCCAAAGATGCTCCTCGCCCGCCTTGTCCTCGAAGCGCAGCGCGTTTGCCGTGTCCGCCGTGCCGTCCTTCGAACGGCTTAAAAACCCCATCTGCGTCGCCGCCGCCGGCAGCGCCCACGGCGGCATGCTCGCCTCGTTGTACACGCGACCGATGATCAGCGGTCGGTCCGGGTCGCCGTTGATGAAGTCCACCACCACCTCGTCGTTCACCCGCGGGATCTGCACGCCGCCGAACCCCTGGCCCGCCCACGCGCTCGACACCCGCACCCAGCACGAGCTCGTGTCGTCGCCCTTCGCCAGGCGGTCCCAGTGGAACTTCACCTTCACCCGGCCGTAGCGGTCCGTCCAGATTGACTCCCCCGCCGGGCCCACCACCTTCGCCGTCTGCGGCCCGTGCGTCTTCGGCCACGCCGTCGCCGGCTCCGCGCGGTACGTCACCGACGACGGCAGCACCGTGAACGCGATGTTGTGCCGCGCACCGCCGCCGCCGCTCGCGTACCCGTTCTCCTCGAAGTCGTACCGCGCCGACGTCACCAGGTACTCTCCGTTGTCGCTGAAGTGCGGCGCGTTCACGATGCCGAACCGGTACCCCGGCGCGATGCCCGTCGCCGTCCCCGTTCCGCTCACGCTGTGGTGCGCAACCTGCCACACCTCCTGCCGGATGCGCGTGTAAAACTCCCCGTGGCTGTGGTCGACAAAATGGCCCGGCCAGTCGTACACGTCCACCGCCCCCGGCACCGGCGACACCGGATTCTGCCGCGCCTGCAGCATCCACGCGTTCGGCTTGCGGAAGTCGTAGTCGTCCGTGCTGTACATTCCCGGCGTCACGCTCTCGCACAGCGACCACTGGCTGATGCCCTCCTCCGTCACGCTCCCGCCCGACGCCGTCACGTGGTACGGTATCGTCTCGTAGCCCGCGAACGCCTCGTGCTGGTCCGCCCCGTCGCACAGCACCATCACGTGACGCTCCGCCTCGTGGCGGAACCAGTAGTAAATCCCCTCCAGCTCCATCAGCCGGCTGATGAAGTCGAAGCTGCTCTCCTGGTACTGCACGCAGTACTCCCACACCCGGTAGCTGCTGCCCAGCCGCGTCTCCACGTTCACCCCGTTCTCCTGCAGCAGCGTCTGCACTATCTGCGGCACCGTCTGACCCTGGAATATCCGCAGGTTGCGGTCCCGGCGCATCGGCCACAGGTCCGGCTCCACCCGCAGCTGGTACACCGCGTAGCGCGTCCCGCTCAGCTCCTCGCTGCGCACCGCCACCCGCGTGATTTTCCCGTTGAGGTAGCGCGGCGACAGCAGGCTCTGCGTCGGCAGCGTGAACGTGACCGGCTGCCCCAGCAGCGCGTGCCGGTCGATGCGCGCGTCCGTGGCCAGCAGCTCGGCGTTCAGCTCAAACGACTGCGACAGCGCCTCGGCGCCGGTGAGTTTCCAGAACAGCAGGCCGTCCATCGGCAGCTGCGCGGTGATGCGTGAGAACATAAGCAGATTCCGTAACTTATTTAAGTGATTGAGTCATCGGGGAAGGTTAAACGCCAGGGAATGAAATCCAGCATATAAGCATTACGCTAAAAATTAACGAGCGGTCTTATAGTGCTTTTTTCTTATTCCATATTCGGGAAGTGTTCGATGACCAGAGTATTGACCGCTACCAGGTAATACCCATAGGTCAGACAAGCGTCTTTTACTGTTGCAGCGGATCACATAGCGAGTTTAAAACAGGTGCCGTTATACTTATTTCTAAGAGGCGAAATGACAGCTAAAACATGATTAATCGACAGTAATTTCCATTATTTAACGTTGATTTTTAGTGTTGCCAGAATAATTTCCAGGCAGCGTTTATTCGCTTCATAGTAATAATTTTTATCATTCCTGTGCTGCCCCACCAGCTCAACGTAGCACCACAATCCTGAACAATTGAATATGTAGCTCTGGTAGAAGGCGCGCATTTTCTCTTCGTCGCTGTAGAGTTCACCTGTACAGGTCAATATCGAACCAAGCGCAGCATTAATATCATTAGGAATGGGTTCCAGCTCGTTTGCCGCCAGCGTGACGGAATGCTCATGCTCCTTGAAACGTAGCGTCGATTTTTCAAAAGCATCTTCTGCGGAATAGCATACCGCACCAGAATAAAAGTAAAAATTAATGACCCCATAGTTTACGCCATCTATAGTATGATCAACGATAAGTCTGTTCTCAGCAATAACCTTGGCATTCCATGAAACCGGTATTCTAAAAGCGCTTTCCCCATCCAGGTTCACCGAGGTTAGCAACTCCGCCATGGCTAAGTTACTGCGATGCAGCAGATCCCAGTTAACCACTGTAAAATAGATGTCATTGGCAAGCGAAGGATAGTCGCGTTCCGCACATGACGCTTTTAATAAGAAGTAGTTCCCACCGCCACTGTCCCGGTTGTAATCTTTTTGAACAGTGTATCGTGAGATCACGTCGTCACCGGAGGCGTGCGTTTTTAGGGTTAATACATCCGCGAAAATACCGTTTTCTGATGCCTTACCGACAAGACGGCGGTTCAGCACTTTTTCGCCCATCATGGCAAGTTTTTTAAACAACCAGTCAGACGCATTCATTTCCCACTGGCAGCGTTCATACGCGGCCCAAACTTCCAGATAGGGTGAGTCATCCGTGGTTAAGTAGCGTCCGATATTGGTTAAACTGATATCAGGGAAGGCAACCGGTTCCAGTTCCGCTGGCTTGAGGCTTTTTGGCAGCACAACCCAGTAATGCAGCATTGCTTCTCTGGCCGAAGTATAAAGGCATTTCCAGAAGCGCAGTTCAATCTCTTCTTTAGAGAAACCCGGCGTAAGGGGAAAAGCATAGTCCGTATCAATATTCATAGCCTGTTTCCCTTCTTAATTTAATTCGTCAGCCAAATACCGTAATAAATAACTATAGACCCAAGAGAAAGAATGATTTTTGAGAAAATAAACAGCCCTGGCGCCAGTTTATTGGTAGCCGGTGAAAATCTCTTGTAATTATCAGCATTATATTTCTTGTGAAAATCCATAATACTGCCAAACATATTACACAATGCAACTAGTATAAACCTCATCCCCCATATAAAAAGTAATGAAGCACCTAGCTCCTCCATTAAATCTCCTGCGGCGTCCTTGGTAAAACCTGGGATTATCGCAGCCAGTCCTTTAAGCACGAAACCAATAGCGATGATGGCGATAAAAATCCCGATAAAAGCTTTACCTATACCAGCCAGAGTTTTTTTTCCATAGGAAATCTTACTACTCCAGATAAAATATACCGTCACTAACCAGAAGAATAAAAATGCTACAATTTCCATGTTGTTGCCGCCCTTTTAAAAAATCAATTGCCAACCAGAACCGTTTTACAGCCGCTAATGATAGCACCATCACCACCGCCTCCCTTCTCGGAATTATCTGAACTCCCTTCCTTGCCAATAATTAAATCACGCAGAGGCTTTATGACAACTTTCAAATCCACCTCACCTGCTAACCCCAATAATACAGCAAATCTGCCGTTAGCTTTTAGCGTGACTGAATAATCTGTTTTATCAAAATAAGCAGCAGCGCCCGCTGACGCCCCTACCGCCCCCAAATGCGCTTCAGCTTTCGCTTTTGCTATCACCAGGCCAAACAGGCTTACCTTTGCGCCTACTTTCTCTTTGACTGCTGCAAGCCCTCCACCGCCGCCAAGATTGAACCCATAGCGACCTTTATTTCCGGTATAAACTTCTGCAGTGGCTTTTGCATCAGCAGTAGCTATGGTTACATCGCCGGTAGCATTCGCATACAAAGTACCCTCACTCCCTGCCGCTCCTGTAACACCATATTGCATACCCGTCGCTGTGGCTGTACCATTTATCCCATAAATATTGCTGTCGCCGTTGTAAAAAGCTCCGGTTGCATCAGCGTCCGCTATTTTATTGCGGAATTCGCCTCTAAACAGATCGTGACTTTTAATATTTCCCATCGTAAGGTTTTCCAGTGAAAACCCTGTCGACACAGTGTCATAACTGCCATCATTAGTACTGTCTTTCAGGCTGGCATACGCTCCTAAAATTCGCGCATCGTAGTGCTCACCATGCAACATCCCATCCTCACCAGCCTTCTTCGCCAGCGAGCCCCCCCAATATTGCGGGGGTGCAGGTTTACATTTCGCAGGTGCCGACGCCCCGCCTGCATGACACTGTGTCTTATCACCCTGACGGGCCAGCGCCATACCGTTAACGAATACGCTGCCGGAGCCGCTGACGATAATACCGCCACCATGTTGCTTACAGGAAAATTCATCACCTTTTCGGGCGGCGGGAAATCCACCAATGATAACGTCAGGACTGCCACACTGAATTGGGCCATCGTGAGCCGCTTTATCCACAAAAGCTCTGGCCGCAGGCATACCCATACCGATGTTCCTTCCAATAAGCGATTAACTGTTAATTTTGACGACCGCGCTTTTGATGTCGGTGATGTTCGTGCCGGTAATGCTTACCGTATCATTTGCCTTTAATTCAGCATCTTTACCAGTACCTAAAGTGGTCAGCTCATTGCCCTTAAACAATGCCTGCAACTCGCTCTCAGCATGGATATTTCCCGTATTCACCTGGATTTGAATGGCGTCGGGGGTGATCAGGAGGTAATTCTCTTTCACCTTTAACTTGATGCTTGTGTTGGCTTCAAGCAGCGCATTGCCCTCTTTATCCATAGTCAGCACCGTTTCGCCTTCGCCAACATTTATAACGTGCTGGACGCCCGTATTGCTTAGCGCATGTTCACCCACGTCTGCCTGACGATTGCGCTTTATTGAGACCTTCTCGTCACGGCCTATAGTTTTATGCCGATCCATCCCAACATGGTGCGTCTCACAGCTTTCCACTTCCGTATCCATATTTTTTTCGGCGTGAATCCAAATCTGCTCATGCCCCGCTTTATCCTCAAAGCGCAGCGCGTTCGCCGTGTCCCTGTGACCACCTTTGCTGCGGCTGTAAAAGCCCATCTGCGTCGCCGCCGCCGGCAGCGCCCACGGCGGCATATTGCCATCGTTGTAGACACGACCGGTTACGATGGGCCGGTCCGGGTCGCCGTTGATGAAGTCCACCACCACCTCATCGCCCACGCGCGGGATCTGCACACTGCCGTACCCCTGGCCCGCCCACGCGCTCGACACCCGCACCCAGCACGAGCTCGTGTCGTCGCCCTTCGCCAGGCGGTCCCAGTGGAACTTCACCTTCACCCGGCCGTAGCGGTCCGTCCAGATTGACTCCCCCGCCGGGCCCACCACCTTCGCCGTCTGCGGCCCGTGCGTCTTCGGCCACGCCGTCGCCGGCTCCGCACGGTACGTCACCGACGACGGCAGCACCGTGAACGCGATGTTGTGCCGCGCCCCGCCGCCGCCGCTCGCGTACCCGTTCTCCTCGAAGTCGTACCGCGCCGACGTCACCAGGTACTCTCCGTTGTCGCTGAAGTGCGGCGCGTTCACGATGCCGAACCGGTACCCCGGCGCGATGCCCGTCGCCGTCCCCGTTCCGCTCACGCTGTGGTGCGCAACCTGCCACACCTCCTGCCGGATGCGCGTGTAAAACTCCCCGTGGCTGTGGTCGACAAAATGGCCCGGCCAGTCGTACACGTCCACCGCCCCCGGCACCGGCGACACCGGATTCTGCCGCGCCTGCAGCATCCACGCGTTCGGCTTGCGGAAGTCGTAGTCGTCCGTGCTGTACATTCCCGGCGTCACGCTCTCGCACAGCGACCACTGGCTGATGCCCTCCTCCGTCACGCTCCCGCCCGACGCCGTCACGTGGTACGGTATCGTCTCGTAGCCCGCGAACGCCTCGTGCTGGTCCGCCCCGTCGCACAGCACCATCACGTGACGCTCCGCCTCGTGGCGGAACCAGTAGTAAATCCCCTCCAGCTCCATCAGCCGGCTGATGAAGTCGAAGCTGCTCTCCTGGTACTGCACGCAGTACTCCCACACCCGGTAGCTGCTGCCCAGCCGCGTCTCCACGTTCACCCCGTTCTCCTGCAGCAGCGCCTGCACTATCTGCGGCACCGTCTGTCCCTGGAATATCCGCAGGTTGCGGTCCCGTCGCATCGGCCACAGGTCCGGCTCCACCCGCAGCTGGTACACCGCGTAGCGCGTTCCGCTCAGCTCCTCGCTGCGCACCGCCACCCGCGTGATTTTGCCGTTGAGGTAGCGCGGCGACAGCAGGCTCTGCGTCGGCAGCGTGAACGTGACCGGCTGCCCCAGCAGCGCGTGCCGGTCGATGCGCGCGTCCGTGGCCAGCAGCTCGGCGTTCAGCTCAAACGACTGCGACAGCGCCTCCGCGCCGGTGAGTTTCCAGAACAGCAGGCCGTCCATCGGCAGCTGCGCGGTGATGCGTGAGAACATAATAAATCCCTGATGATTAACTGTGTGGATCGAGCAACCAGACGCCTTCTTCGCTGATGGTCAGCGTTTGCTCGCGCGTGCCGCCCTGGCCGCTGATGGCAAAGGTATAATTGCCTGGCGCCAGCTGCAGCGCGGCAAAACCGTTGGCGGCAGGCACCAGCGCCTGCGGTTTGCCATTCACCTGGACGCGTTCGCCCTGCTGCAGCTTGATGTAAACCTGCGCGACCGGCTCCGGCGGCGGTGCAGGCTGCGGCTCCACTTCGCGCGGTTTTTCCGGCGTTACCGCTGCCGTTGCGGCTGGCGCTGACGGCGCTGACGGTGAAACTGCCGGATCAGCAGCTGGCGCGCTGTTTTGCACCGTCTCTGCCGGCGCCGCAGGCTCATCGCCCCCGGACATCAGCAGCCCTACGCACAATCCCACCAGCACGCCCGCGGCCACCAGCCCCGGCAGCGCAAAGCGATGGCGCAGCAGCGATTTCACCGGCGAAAGCGTTTCAGCTTCGTTCGCCTCTTCCACCGGCACCAGCATGGTGCCCGGTCCGCTGATTTTGGCGCTCAGCAGCGGTTCCGGTTCGCGCTCTGGCAGCGCCATCAGCGCGGCAAAGGCATCAATATCCTGCGGCCGATCTTCCGGTTTGAGCGCCAGCGCGCTGTCCACCGCCGTCAGCAATGCCTGGGAGTAGCCCGGCAGGCGGCGCGCGGCCAGCGGCTGGTAGTTATCTTCGATGCTGCGCACCACGCTCACCGGCGGTGGCGCCCCGGTGATCAGCGTATGCAGCACCGCGCCCAGCGCGTAAATATCCGTCCACGCGCCCTGTTCGCTTTCGTCGTTATCGCTGTATTGCTCGATGGGCGCATAGCCCGGACGCAGCATGGTTTCGCTCTCATCCGAGAGGTTGCCAATGGTTTTACGCGCAGAGCCAAAATCCAGCAGCACCGGCTCACCGCTGCTCTGAATCTGGATGTTATCCAGTGAGATATCACGGTGCAGATAACCGGCGTCGTGGATGGTTTTGATCGCACCCAGCAGCGGCGGCAGCAGGCGACGAATCCAGGCTTCATCCACCAGTTGCGGATTGCGCTCGCGCAGGTTCGATAAGGTGGTGCCGCTGTAAAACACCGTGCCCATATAAGCGGTGTCGTTCTGCACCCAGAAACGCAGCACGTGCAGCAGATTAGGATGGTTGAAGCGGGCCAGCAGGCGCGCCTCCTGAATAAAGCTGTTCAACCCGGCATGAAAGGTTTTGCTGAAGCGTTCGCTGCGCAGCACCAGATTCAGATCATCGCTGCGTACCGCCAGCGAAGCCGGCATAAACTCTTTGATGGCGATATCACGCTCCAGCTGATGATCCCAGGCACGATAAACAATGCCAAAGCCGCCACCACCGATCACTTCTTTAATTTCAAACTCATTGAAACGGTAACCCACCGGCAGAGCGTTGGGTACGTTGAGGGGATTATCGTGTTCCGACATTTTCGAAAACTCTCTGATCACTAACGGCTTTAGACATCGAACTGGCAAACAAACTCGCCCTGCTCACAGCGTACCTGCACGCGACGATAGCGTTCATCGCGGGCGTGGGCGCTGAGCAGCATCTGGCTCATCTGCGGCAACAGGGTATTGGTAAGGATGGCGTCGACCATGCGGCCACCGGACTCCACTTCCGTGCAGCGCTGCACGATCTGGCTGATGACCGAATCGTCAATCTGCGCGCTGATGCCGTGGTTGTCGGCGAGGCGCTGAACGATACGGCCCAGCTGCAGCCGGACGATTTCCGCCAGCATCGCGTCGCTCAGCGGGTAATACGGCACCACCAGCAGGCGACCCAGCAGCGCTGGCGGGAAGACCTCCAGCAGCGGTTTGCGCAGTGCGGTGCTCAGCGCTTCCGGATCCGGCATCAGCTCCGGATCGGCACACATCGCACTGATCAGCTGCGTACCGACGTTGGAGGTCAGGATAATGATGGTGTTACGGAAGTCGATGTGGCGCCCTTCGCCATCCTCCATCCAGCCTTTATCGAACACCTGGAAGAACAGCTCGTGCACATCCGGATGCGCCTTCTCAATCTCATCCAGCAGCACCACGCTGTAGGGACGACGCCGCACCGCTTCGGTCAGCACGCCGCCTTCGCCATAGCCCACGTAGCCCGGCGGTGCGCCTTTCAGGGTGGAAACGGTGTGGGCTTCCTGAAACTCGCTCATGTTGATGGTGATGATGTTCTGCTCGCCGCCGTACAGCGACTCGGCCAGCGCCAGCGCGGTTTCGGTTTTGCCGACGCCGGAGGGACCGCACAGCATAAAGACGCCGACCGGTTTGTTCGGATTGTCGAGGCGCGCGCGTGAGGTGCGCACGCGTTTGGCGATCAGATCGAGACCGTGCCGCTGGCCAATCACGCGCTGGTTCAGCGTATCCGCGAGATTGAGCACCGCGTCGATTTCGTTTTTCACCATGCGCCCCAGCGGAATCCCGGTCCAGTCTGCGACCACGGCGGCCACCACGCTGGCATCCACGGCGGCAAACAGCAGCGGCGCTTCGCCCTGCACCTGCTGCAGCTGCTGTTGCGTCGCGTCCAGCTCATCGCGCAGCGCGGCTTCGCCCTCCGTCACGCAGCGCGCCCGCAGGGCAATCAGCTGATCGACCAGTTCACGCTCCTGCTGCCAGCGCTGCTGCAGCGCATCGCGCTCGGTTTCCAGCGTCGCGCGCTGGGCGGCAACCGCCTGCGAACGCGCCGCATCGCCCAGCCCGACTTTGCTTTCGCGCTCAATGATCTCCGCTTCAATCTCCAGCGCGGCCAGACGATGCAGGCAATCTTCCAGTGCCGCAGGCTGTGCGCCCTGGCTCACCGCCACGCGTGCGCAGGCGGTGTCCAGTAGCGCCACCGCTTTGTCCGGCAGCTGGCGCGCCGGAATATAACGATGCGACAGCTTCACCGCCGCGCTGACCGCCTCATCCAGCAGCAGTACCTGATGGTGCTTCTCCAGCGCGCTGACGGTGCTGCGCAGCATCAGAATCGCTTTGGCTTCATCCGGCTCCTGCACCTGCACGGTCTGGAAACGACGTGTCAGTGCCGGATCTTTCTCAATGTACTTTTTGTATTCGGCCCAGGTGGTGGCACCGATGGTGCGCAGCTGGCCGCGCGCCAGCGCGGGTTTCAGCAGGTTGGCGGCATCGCCGGTGCCCTGCTGGCCGCCGGCACCGACCAGCGTGTGGATTTCGTCGACGAACAGCACAATCGGCGTCGGGCTGGACTGCACTTCATTAATCAGCGCCTGCAGGCGCGCTTCAAATTCGCCTTTCATGCCGGCACCGGCCTGCAGCATGCCGATATCCAGCAGCCACAGCTGCACATCGCGCAGCGGAGCCGGTACGTCGCCAGCGGCAATACGCAGCGCCAGGCCTTCAACCACCGCGGTTTTGCCAACGCCCGCTTCGCCGGTCAGCAGCGGGTTGTTCTGCCGGCGACGCATCAGAATATCCACCATCTGGCGGATCTCTTCATCACGGCCGGTGACCGGATCGATGCGTCCTTCGCGTGCGCGTGCGGTGAGATCCTGCGCGTACTGCGCCAGCGTGCTGGTGCTGGCTGCCGGTGCGGCACTCTCCGCGCCCGGCTGCGCGACCAGCGCCTGCTGTGCTTCTTTGCTGCTGGCGAGCAGCGTGTCGAACTGCTCCAGCAGCGCATCAGCATTGATACGGCCAAACTGGCCGGAAATGCCTTTCAGCACGCTGGCGAGGTTGAAGGTTTTGAGCATGCCAATCAGCAGATGGCCGCCGCGAATGCGCGTCGCACCGTACTTCAGCGAGGCGTAGACCCAGGCGCGCTCGACGGCGCTGTCGATGTGTTCGGCGAGATCGGAAACCGCGCTCGCACCGCGCGGCAGGCGGTCGAGCGCCGCGACGATATCCCGCGTCAGCCCGTTTTCATCCAGTGAAAAATGGCTGATCACCCGCTGTAAGTCGCCATCCTGCTGCTGCATCAGCTGGTGCAGCCAGTGCACCAGCTCAACATAAGGATTGCCGCGCAGTTTACAAAAGGCGGTGGCGCTTTCCAGCGAGGTAAATAACAGCGTATCCAGTTTGCCGAATAACACGGCACGGCTGATTTCTGACATATCGGGTCTCTTTAATGAAAGAAGCAGGCTGTGTAACAGGGAAAAGCGATTGGGCTAGCTTGCGGCTGCCTCAACCTCAAACATGAAATCTTCGCGATCCTGCGGCTGTGGCGCGTGTCCCAGCCAGCTGGTGTAGCCCAGCCGGGCATTGCCTCCCAGCGTGACGCTCTGCACCTCTTCCGCCGCCAGGATCAGGCTGAGGTCCCACTGCATCTCAATGCCGAGATAGTGACGCACCCAGTCGCGCACTTCGCGCGCGCCCGGCGCATCTGGCAGAAAGTGGGCATACTGCTGCGCGCTCAGCGGACCGAGCCGCAGGCGAAAACGGTGCTGCACATCGCGCACCGCCACACCAAGGAACGCCGATTCGCCCAGCCGCGGCATCTGGCGTCCGGCTCCCAGCCGCGCCTGATCGCGCGCGTCCAGCGTCAGCCACTGCGGCACGTTCTGTGCCAGCTGCACCGGTACGCCAAAGTAGTGACGCAGAATGCGTACCAGCCCTTCGGCATCGTGACCGTGGCGGCTGAGGTGGCCGACCAGCATCAGCCGCGCATGCAGGCTAAGCGAACTGGCCTGCTGCTGCGCCGGTAAACCGATGCCGGCCAGACAGGCAAGGTAATCGACAAAGCGACTGTTATCGGCGCGATCCAGCGAGACGGCCGGCTGCGCATCGGCCCAGGCGCGATAAAACAGCAGCGTGGCGCGATGGTGAAAGATGTCGGCAAACGCCGCCAGGCTGTGATCCTGATGGTGCACGATGCGCTCGTGCACATATTCCGTCAGATGGGTCGGCAGCGGACCGTTGGGGCCAAACAGGCCAAAGCTGTATATCGCCACGTCATGGCGCGCGTCCTCTGCGCGCGGCTGCACGCTGGCCAGGGTTGCCGGGGCAAACGCCAGCGACGGTTGCTGACCAATGCGCAGCGCTTCGAACTTCGGCAGCGGCGCACGTCCCAGCGGATAGCGCTGGCCGCCCTGCGCATCCAGCCGGCGCAGCAGCTGAAACAGATCGTAGCGCCACGGTGTCGCCATCACTGCCTGCCAGAAATCGTCCGGCAGCCGCTGGGCGCGCTGCAGCGGAATGATCTGCGCCTCGCTCATAGCAGCGCCTTCCTGCCCATGCGCGGCGGCCAGTAGCCCACCTCGCCGCGCTGCTGGCTGTTGAGGGTGAATTCGGTAAAGCTATTCAGCGCCACCAGCCGGCTGCACACGCGTTCCAGCACGCTGCCGAGCAGCCACGGGCTGGCACCGGAAAACGCCTGTTCGTCGACCTCCAGCGTGATGCTGACGCCGCGCGCAAACACCACCGGGCCCGGTTCCGGCACCCGGCGATTGACCGCGC
Source organism: gamma proteobacterium symbiont of Axiagastus rosmarus (assembly GCF_059730925.1). Lineage (NCBI taxonomy): Bacteria > Pseudomonadati > Pseudomonadota > Gammaproteobacteria > gamma proteobacterium symbiont of Axiagastus rosmarus. The sequence continues at coordinate 765,531 of NZ_AP035925.1, read as the reverse complement.
TAAGCTGGCAGTGGCGAATACCGTCAATCTGGCGCGCCACCGCCGCTTCGGCGAGATTAGCGTACAGGCTCAGCAGCTGGCGCAGCGCGGCGGCGCCCTGGCCGTCGCTGCTGTCCATCAGGCTCAGGTAGTTCATCTGCAGGTGGCTGATCAGACGCCACGCGGAGAGCCCTTCGGCCAGCGCCGGACGCGGCGGCGTCGGACCTTTACACAATTTCAGCTGACCGACCGGGATCGAATCCGGCATGACGAAATTGCCCTGCTCCTGCTGCAACAGCATCAGCGGCAGATCGCGGCTGGTGCAGAGCACGTCTGCCGACAGGTAGCGCATGTCGTCGCGCCACGGCGTGTGATGCTCATCCACCAGCGACAAAAACACTTCCGAGCCGATATAGCCAGTGCGCGTGCCGTAACGTTGCGCCTGCTCAGACAGCGTGCGCGGCTCGCGGCGCAGCGAGAAATAGGCACCGTAATCGCCGTCGTCGCCGCTGAAGGTGCTCCAGAACGGGCGGAATAACTGCTCTTCGCGCTTGCCCTCAACGGTGGCGAACAGCCGCTGCACCGAGTGCACTTCGTAGTCCAGCGGCCGGATGTTATCCACCACCAGATGATATTCGTGCTGGCTGTCGCTGACCTTCAGGCGCTCGGCCGTTTTGGGAAACAGGTTGATCACCGGCGTGCAGTGCAGTGCCAGATGGCTGCTGTCCACCACGCTTTCCAGCGCGCTGTCGGCCTTATCCAGCAGGATGATAATGTCGAATTCCTGCGCGTTATCGCAGCGGCGCAGAAACTGTGCCAGCTGGCTCAGGCTGATGAACTGGAAGCGCGCCGGAAAGGCAAAATACTCCTGCAGCAGCCGGTAGCCGTCGAAGTTACGCAGATCGTCCGGCAGCAGCGCCTGCTCTGGCGCAAAGCCTTCCTGCTGTAACGCGTCATCCGGCAGCACCTGGCGCAGCGGTTTCTGTTCAACCGATTGCAGCACGATGCCGACACGGTGCTGCATCAGCAGCTCCAGCAGTTTCTGCGCCTGAATGTCCGGGCCGCTGAGATACAGCATTAAATCGGCGACATTCAGCTGGCTGAGCGACGAAATGCCTTCGCAGGCGATACGCACGCGCAGCGCGCTGGCGGCACCGCGACCGCTGAGCTTCAGTTCGCCCAGCGGCAGATCGCCCGGCACACCGCCGAGTGAAACGTCGCTGATGCGCAGCGGATGCAGCGTGACATCATGCGCCGTGGTGTAGCTGCAGGTGACGCCGCTTTTTTTCAGGTGCTGGCTCTCCATCATGGTGCCGCGCGGCACGTGGAAGCCATTGCTAATGTCGCCTTTGCGGCTGTCCGGCGTGAGCTGTGCAATCGCCATCGACGGCGTAGGTGACAGATAAGACGGCGCAATCATCTCCAGCAGCCGCTGTGAAAAGCGCGGGAATTCGGCGTCCATTTTGAGCTGCACGCGCGACGTGAGGAAAGCAAAGCCCTCCATCAGCCGCTCAACGTAAGGATCGGCGACTTCGATGCCGCGCATCCCCAGCCGCCCGGCGACTTTCGGATAGCGTGCAGCGAACTCCGCGCCCAGCTCACGCAGATAGGCCAGTTCGCGGTTGTAGTAGTCGAGCAGTTTGCTGTCCATGATTAACCTGCATCCAGTAGTTCAAAATGACCGCTTTCCAGATCAACCTGAGTGCGGAACAGAAACTCCAGCGGATAAGGCACGCACCACAGGCGGCCTTTGATCTCAATCGATAACACGTTGTGCAGGCTGAGCGACTTCAGATCGCTGACGCAGCGTACCTGCAGCCCCTGCGGCAGAATGCGCGGCTCGAAATGCAGAATGGCATCGGTCATTTTGCGCTGCATATCCTGCCATTCGATGTCGGAGATGTTCTGTCCGGCCAGCGGCGCCACGCCAAAATTCCACACCGAGCGCTGCACTTCACCAAAGGCGCTGAGATCCTGCTGGGCTTCGTTGTTGATGGTGTTGAACAGCCACTGCAGATCGCGCAGCACGTGGCGGCGCAGCGTGCTGTGGGAAATCAGCGTGGTGTTGCTGGCTTCGCTCTGCTTGTCCGGCGCGTTGTCAGTCAGACGATCGAGTAACGAGGATTGCAGCTTGTCGCGCGCGGTTAGCGCATCGCGATTTTTACGCGCGCGGAAACCGCCATGCAGCTGGGCATAGCCGTCGTTGTGCGAGCTGTTATCACGGCTCATCGCTGCCGCCTGGCTGGAACGTCAGCTGCTGCAGCGTCAGCAGCGGATACTCGCCGCTGTCGCTCAGCCACAGCTTCTGGCCATGGCCGGTAAACTGGCTGTCATCGTGGCCCAGCGGCTGCCATTCCGTGACGCTGGCGCGCAGATAACGCTCATCCGCCCCCGGCAGCAGCGGATAGCGCACCGGGATCTGGCAAATCTGCTCGCTGCCATCCACCAGCTGCACGCGCGTATGGCGCCAGACCAAATCGGTCACGCTGGCGGGTGCCTGAAATTCCATCTCGCGGATCGCGGCGAACGGAATCCAGTAGTAGCGGCCGTTGGCAATGGCTTCGCACACCGGCCCGAAGCGGCTGTCGCCGTCCATCAGCCACGCGAAGTCTGCCGTCTGTTCCTGCTGCTGCAGCTGACCCGGATTGGCTTCGGCCTGCGCCAGCGCGGCGGCACGTTGCTCAGCCCCCTGCGCGAAGTCACCGCGGATGTCGGCGCTCAGCGCAGCCAGCAGGGTTTCACACCACGCCCACGCGCTGCCCGGCAGCTGCGGCTGCGCCGCGCCGCGCAGTACCGCTTCACGCTGCTGCTCACCGGCAATGGCCTGCTGCAGTAAGGTGACGGTCGGCTGCGCCTGGGGCGTCAGCGCCAGCCACGATTGCAGCTGGGTTTGCGCGCGCGTCCAGTTGCCCGCCAGGCACAGCAGCTGCACAAACGCCGCGCGCAGGTCGGCATTGGCCGGGCTGGCCTGAATCTGGCGGGTGATATCGGCGAGGTTATCGGCCAGTGAGGCTCTGGCCAGGCGCGATTGTAACGACTCCATGCAAGCTCCTTTTGCGTTAGTTGATGGTGCGGTAAACCGCGGCGGCGGGATCTTTCAGCTCCGGATGCAGCTGTTCTACCAGCTGGACTTTCAGCGGTGCGCTGGCGCTCAGCCACGGCGACCACACTTTGCGCACTTCCTGCAACCGTGCACGCAGCGCGCTCTCATCGGCGGCATCGCTGGCGGGCATCTGCACCACCACCTGATCCGGTGCCTGCCAGCCATTGAACTGGCTGCTGAACGGCAGCACCAGCCAGCTGTCTGGCGACTTCTCGTTGCTCAGCACCATGCGTTCGCTGTTGACGGTAGTGATGCTGAGCTCGGCGCTCTGCTGTTTGTTATTCAGGCCGGCAATCGGGAAGCCCTGCAGGAACGTCACCACCACGCTTTTCGCCGCACCGTTGCCCATCTGCGTCAGGCTGCTGCGGCCGCTCAGCCAGCCATCCTGACCGCAGCTCAGCCCCTGTTTGGACGGCACGAACAGCGCGCTGGTCTGCGCCGGATGCTGCCACCAGGTGCGGAAGTGACAGCCGTCGAGCAGGCTGAACTGCAGCCACGGCGTGGTATCGGCCTGCGGCGAGTTGAGCACCGGCGCGGCAGGTGCAGCCGTAGCGGTCTCTGGTTGCTGCACGGGCGCGGGCGGCGGCGTTACCACCGTTTGCCACTGCTGCGCTTTAGCAGCGCTGCCGCTGGCGATCGGGTTGCCGTCATCATCATTGAGCGCCCAGTTGAGCTGCTGCAGCGCTTTACACTGCGATGCCATCAGCCCGGCGACGCGCGGCAGAAAATCCTCCAGCGCCGCGACGTTTTTCGCGCCGTGGGTGACGATGCGCAGATCAACATTGCGCTTACACCAGCTCGCCAGCTGGTTATCTTTCACGTCATCAATCCAGACATCCAGTTTCTGTGCCGGGGACTGCACGATGCGATAGTTCTCAGCAAATGCGTGCGTGCTGAGCAGCAGCGCAGCCAGACCCAGTAATCCATGTTTCATGTTGGCGTTCTCAATCTCGAAGAGGGAAAAACTGCGCCGCTTCGGACAGCGAGTGCAGTAAGGTGGTGTCCTGCGGTGAGCCAATCCAGACGGCCAGCGCGCTGAAGTTATCCTGCTGACCGTTATCCGGCTGACCGTTGCGGATGATTTGCTGCATCAGCGTCAGCCACTCTTCCGGCGTGTTGACCATGTGCAGCGACTGCTGCATCTGCTCCAGCGTCACGCCGTGCCAGAAGCCATCGGTGCACAGTAAAAAGGCGTCGCCGTCTTCTATTTCCACCACATCGCTGTAGCTGGCGTCGCGCTGCTCATCGCCCATGCCGAGGGCAAAATAGAGCAGGTTACTGTTGATACCTTCGGTCTGGTGACCGGCATCTTTCATCTGCTGCACCAGGCTATGGTCGGTCGTCACGTGATAGAGGTAGCCGCGGCGAAACAGATACAGCCGGCTGTCGCCCGCGTGCGCCCAGTAGGCCAGCTCGTAGTCGCGGTCGACAAACAGGCTGACCAGCGTAGTGCCCATGCGGCTGTGCTCGCTGCTGGCTTTCTGCTGCTGGCGAATCGCGTGATTCGCGTGGTTGACGTAGTTGCGAATCGACTGCGCATCCAGGTGCGCGTTACCGTCGAACGCCTCCATCAGGCTGCTGCGCGCGATGCGGGCGGCCACGTCGCCGCCGGGAAATCCTGCTACGCCGTCGCACACCACGAAGCAGGCTGAGCGTTCACCGATTACCTCACCGGTTTGATCCTGATTGCTGGCGCGGTCGCCCTGATTCGACGTGGAAGCAATGGTGATATTCATGCGTCATCCGTGTGGGTTTGTGAATCTTTGTACTGATTAACTTCCAGGTCGTAGGCATGCAGGAAAGCTTCGCCGAACAGGGTATGGAAATCGTCCTCAATCTCGCCCGCCGTCTCGCCGTAGCGCTCAACAAAATGCTCCCACAGCGCGGCTTTGCGGCTGCCCGGCAGGCCGAGGCGCGACAGCGATCCCGCCTGGCGTGCTTCCTCTTCCAGCTGATCCGGATTAAAGGATTGCAGCATCGAAGCGATAATGGCGCGGATCCCGGCGATCATGCCGAGCTGATGCGCCTGCAGATCGATCAGCGCATCACGCACCGCCTGACGCGGCGGCATGAAGCCCGGCATGCGGCTGCCAAACATCTGCATCAGCACGGTTTTGCCGGACGGCAGCAGTTTGAACGGGTTGTTGGCGTCATCGAGGATCACCGTCATATCCGCTTTAACGCCACGCTTAAGAATCGAGCGTGACGACAGCAGCGCAACGGTGCCCTGCGAGAACATGCTCAGCATCTGGCCAAACTGCAGCATCTGCTCGCGGTCGAACTGCGGCGTGGGTTGCAGATCGCGCAATCCCATGCCTTCCAGCAGTGCATCCAGCAGTTCGCCTTTCAGCGCGTCGCCGCTGTTGTGGCTGGCAGTTGCCTGGCTGGCGGGTGCCGCGTTCTGATGGCTGGAAGCCACCGGATCGATACGCAGCCGCCCTTTCGGCGTCGGCGACGGTACACGTTGCACCGCCTGCGGCGTGGGCAGCGTAATGCCGCCGTAATCCATCTGCGGCGCGACCGTCTCCGGCTGCTCCGCCTGCGGTTCGATCAGCGGTGACGTGGCCTGGGTTTCGGTATCATCAAACAGTGGCGAACTGCTGAGATCCGCCAGCTCGACCGGTGCCGTCTCCGGCGAGGGTTCACTGGGCGTTTCCGGCTGGGCGACGGGCTGCGGTTGAACCGTCTGTGCCGGCGCGATCTCCGGCTGCGCCAGCGGAACCGCATTGCCCATCATCAGGGCGAGTGGATCGTCGTGGTTGCGCACGTCGCTGCTGCTCTGGCTGCCAAACAGGCTGAGCGGATCGAGCTCGGTGGCACTCTCAACCTGCGGCTGCGCGGCGGCATTCTGCTGCGCCGATAGCGTGCTGGGGGTGCGATCGTCGAAGATACTTTCCTGCGCGAACAGCGCATCGCCTTCATCGAACAGGCTGGTGTTTTTCGGCTGCTGGCCAATATCCAGCGGCGCATCGTTCACCAGCTGAGCCAGCGGATCCTCCGGATTGCGATCGAGGCTGGCCGGCGCGGTGAGCGGATTGGCCTCCGGCAGCACCTCGGCCGCTGCTTTGCGCTTCGACAGATCGTCAGAGATCGAGAACTCTTTGGCGAGGCTGTCCCAGATCTCGCTGGGGATCGCGGCGGTGCTGGCATCCTTTTCCGCCGGTGGCGCATCAGCCATTACCGCCGCCTGCACCACCGGCTGCGGTGCCTGCGTGGCGGCCTGCGGCTGCTGCGCGCCGTTGAGATCGTTGACCAGCAGCTGGTAATCATCGATGCCCAGCACGTCGCCATCCTGTAATTCCACCTGACGCCCGCGCTCCAGCGGGATGTCATTGAGCAGTACGCGCGTCACGTTGCCCCGGTTGGTGAGGCGGCATTCGCCAGCGGCGGTGATGTGCACAATCGCCTGCAGGCGAGAAATGGTGCGATCGTCATCCGGCAGCACCAGATTGTTGTCCACTCCGCGGCCAATGGTGCCGCCGGGCGGCATAAAGTCACAGCGGGTTTGCGGCGGCTGGTGGCCGGGTTTAGTCGTTATTATCGTAAAGCGCATAACGGGTTCCTGCGGTTAGCGGTTCGGCATCTATATTGCGCGGCTCTCCGGGAAAGACGCGGAATATAGGAAGCGGGTAATACGATGCTGCGGGTGATATAAGATGATTGATGCTGTGCTTTATAGCGCGATGCGCTGTGTCATATTTGTCATTTAGAATTTTCGTTGGCTTAGAAATCATTGCAATTTTGTAGCGTTACTATGGATTGCGCGATGAATCGCGCCGCTACAATATGTGCGCGGTGCTTTGTCAGTACACCGGTTCAAGACGATTAGCCGGGATGTAGCGACAACTGATTTATTCATTATTAATAATGAAAGCAGAAATAGATAATTCTGAAAACTTCATTCAGTATCCTGAAGAAATCAGTTTATATACTTATGAATTTAAATAGTCGCAGCACCCACAGATAACACCAGCAAACCTGTTATTGATAGTAATTTATCTACAGTGGCTTCTATAATCATTGTCTTCGCAACTTCAGAAACTATGCTCATCAAAGATGATGCAAGTGATTAACTATAATAGTGCCTCCAGATTATAAACCCCACGCCTCCCCCAATCATAAAAAAGGCAGTAACCAGGTTTAAAGTATGCAGACGCAGCAACCAGTTTATTTTTTCTTTAGGCAGGGACTGAATGAAATCATAGGTTTCCTTGTTTACCCTTTCATTTCTTTTATGATAGAGCATGACACCTTTATAAAGATAAGCAAAATAAGCTATTTTAAGCGGATGAAAGGATGCGCTAAAGTAAGAGGAAATGTTCGTCGTGATGTCTAGCTGAAGATTTCTCTGTCGAAATTCAGACAAAATAACTTCGAATTTTTTGATATTTTTTCTAAAAATCACATAACCAGCAATTTGGAGAGCGATCGATAACAGGAAAGAAAATACAGATAGAGAAATTAAAACATCTGAAAGACTCATAAAGCATAATTCATTATTTATTCCGTTGCTCACTATACAAACGTCAGAAGTTTTTTTCGGTATTATATTATAAAAAATCGCGGAAAAAAATTTTAGCTTATTAAATAAAGCCAATAATAAAACCGATACCCACGCCTGAAAACAAAAGAAAAAAACTGATAAGATTTAAATTATGAAGCCTCAGCATCCATGATATATTTTCTTTAGGCTGAGACTGGATGAAATTGTATGTATTCTTACTTACAGGCTTTCCTTTCGCTAAATTCATCGCTTTCCCATTATAAAGATCAATAAAATAGACTATCTTATTGGCATTAAATAGAGGCCCCAAAAAAGAATAGATATTCGTTACTATATCCAGGTCGAGATCACGGCGTCTAAACTCACTGATCAACTCAACGTATTTACGTTCATTCTTTTTAAAGATGTAGTATGAAAAAACCTGCATAATTAACGCAAAGAAAATCAATAGGAAAGCTAAATAAAGAAAAAAATCAGCTCCATTCATAGGATTTTCTCCATAACCTTTTTTACTATTTTTTCAGTGCCTTTAGACGCAATTAACCCGCCAGCAACGGAGCTTACCACATTACACGTTAAAAAACCTACCGGCCCTGTAGCAACACCAAACGCCAGACAAGCACCTCGCATAGCGATACTTGCACCCATAGCACCGTATAATCCGGCAAATGTGCTACCAACAAAAGCAGAGTATTCGGTAACTGCAACTTGCAAACACTCGTTTTTACGGTTAACTGTACATGCATCATACACGGTGTTTGTGGTATTCAAAGCGCTGAAACCTACCGCTATCCAACCGCCTGTCTTGATAATCCTTGCGGCTTTTGCAGCACCGTCTACATATGTTGAGTAACCACGAATAGCACCAACCCCCGCAGTTTGCCAATCATGTACAATCGAAGAACTCGAAAGGTTGAGGGCACTTTTAAGCTTATCGTAGGGTCTTAAATTAATAATCAATCTTGAAAATCTATTTAATAAACTATCAAGCTCTGAAAACAATCGACTTCTTTCCGCATAAAACTGCTCACTGATAAGCGAACCCGAAGTTATATATTGATTTTGATAAGCGACTTCTATAGCGGTTAACTTTTTGCTAATTTCATTGAAATACTTTTCGCCTGCATCACTAATTAAACCAGACGCTGTATCCATGAAATTTGTAATTGCTGCGATGGATTTATAATGTTGATGAAAAAAACTCGCCTCATCAACGGATAGATGCGCCAGACTATTGTTGGTTGTCGCTTTTGCCGTTGCCAGGGCACTCATTGCCGCAGGATGATTGTTTCCTTCCGGATCAGCAACGATCAGGATTTGTCCCGGTTTAGCCCATGCGACATCAGCATTTAACTGCAAAAAGTAATTTGCCGCCGGCATGTTGCGCGTACCGTACAGCCACATCGCTTGCTCGGTGAGGCTTCCAGGGCGTTGCACTACACAAAATCCCGGTTCGATGGAAGTTTTACCTGTCATCACAATCTCCTTTTGCAGTTAAATATTTATTTAGTTAAAAGATAATCTTATTAACATCTCTTCTGTAAGTTGTATCCCGCTCAATTATATTTTCAGATAAGTATTCTGAAATATTTATAGCGGCCCCACAGGGCCGCTTAATAAAGCAATTACGCTTCTTTATTTTCTTTGATGTTCCAGCCAGCGCTGCTTTCAGCGCCTTTACCACCTGAAGAGCTCTGCTCCCAGTATTGCTGCTTCACTTTGGCAGCCTGGAACGCGTAAGTCACGCTCAGGGTATCGCCATTAGCAGCACCGGTATAATCAACTTTTGACACCAGCACATCTTCCAGTGTGATACGTGCGTATTCAATCTGTGTGCCGCCTGCTTTGCATACGGACAGCTCTACTTTGCTGATATGCTTACCGCTGGCGCAATTTTTCAGGATTGCAGTGGTGGATTTGTCAATCAGTGCATTTACGCTCAGGTCAGCAAAATTTACTTTACCTGCACCACCGCCGCCGCCAACAGACATATTACCCGGCTGGTTAGCACCCCAGTTGAAAGAGGTAATATCAGTCCAGCCGGTGTGGTTGGAGTCTTTAGACTCGCCGGTCACACCATCAACTTTTAAAAACATATCAATAGCCATAATTATCTTCTCTTGCTTGATTTACGTTCTGCTTTGATAAAGCATCGTTATGGCAAACAGGAAAGCATGGGGCTGAATAAAACAGTCCATATTTTACCTCTGCCTCGTTTTCTGAATATCGCTACATGGTTTATTCAGAGAGTGTTTTTATTGTCCCACTGGATGGAGCAATAAAAAATAGTGAATCCTTTAGTTCCTCGATATTAATATCGAAACGTGGAGCCGGCTCGCAAATAAGCGTTTTGCGTCTGCACGTTAACTGCAAAGCTTTGTGAGCATTAAGACCGCCATACATGACGGCCTGATGCAGTTAATCAATTCTCATTCGATTTGAGTGAAGGCAGTTTCGATACCAGACGCAGTGACACCGTCAGGCCTTCCAGCTGGTAGTGCGGACGCAGGAAGAATTTCGCGGCGTAGTAGCCCGGGTTATCTTCCTGCTCTTCCACGCTCACCTCGGCGGCAGCCAGCGGCTTACGCGATTTGGTTTCCTGTGACGAGTTCGCCGGGTCACCGTCGACATAGCTCATCACCCAATCGTTCAGCCAGCGCTCCATTTCATCACGCTCGCGGAATGAACCGATCTTGTCGCGCACGATGCACTTGAGGTAGTGCGCGAAGCGGCAGCAGGCAAACAGATACGGCAGGCGTGCAGCCAGACGTGCGTTGGCGGTCGCATCGGCATCATGGTATTCCGCAGGCTTTTGCAGCGACTGCGCACCAATAAAGGCAGCAAAGTCGGAGTTTTTGCGGTGCACCAATGGCATGAAGCCGTTTTTCGCCAGCTCGGCTTCACGACGATCGCTGATGGCAATCTCCGTCGGGCACTTCATGTCTACGCCGCCGTCATCACTCGGGAAGGTGTGGCACGGCAGGTTTTCAACCGCACCGCCAGACTCGACGCCGCGAATCGCAGTGCACCAGCCGTACTCTTTGAACGAACGGTTGATGTTGGCTGCCATGGCGTAGGCGGCGTTGCTCCAGGTGTAGCCGTTGTGATTTGAGCCATCGGTCTGCTCTTCAAAATCAAAGCTATCCACCGGATTGGTGCGAATGCCATACGGCAGGCGCGCCAGGAAGCGCGGCATGACCAGGCCGAGATAACGGGCATCTTCCGATTCACGCAGGCTGCGCCAGGCGGCATATTCGGTGTTCTGGAAGATTTTGGTCAGATCGCGCGGGTTTGCCAGCTCCTGCCATGACTCCATCTGCATGACGGTCGGCGCGGTACCGGTGATGAACGGGCAGTGTGCCGCCGCGCTGATACGCGCCATTTCGCCCAGCAGCTCCACGTCCTGCGGGCTGTGATCGAAATAGTAATCGCCCACCAGGCAGCCAAACGGTTCGCCACCGAACTGACCGTACTCCTGCTCATAAATCTTCTTAAACAGCGGACTCTGATCCCAGCCAGCGCCTTTAAAACGCTTCAGGCTGCGTCCCAGCTCCTGCTTGGATATGCTCATGAAACGGATTTTCAGCATCTCGTCGGTTTCGGTGTTGTTCACCAGGTAGCTCAGACCGCGCCACGCGCTCTCCAGCTGTTGAAACTCTTCATGATGAATAATCTGGTTGATCTGCTGTGACAGCTTGTCGTCAATCTCAGCGATCAGCGCCTGAATGGTGCGATAGGTATCGTTCGAGATGGTGACGGTGTTTTCCAGCGCCTGCTGCGCCAGCGTCTTCACGGCACTTTCGACGGCTGCACGCGCCTGATCGCTGGTTGGACGAAATTCTTTGTTCAGCAGGGCGCTGAGTTCATTCTCGCTGTAGTGCGAGGCGCCCTGTTGCTGCTGATGCGAAGACTGGGTCATGATTACTCCTCCTTACCTTCAGCGCTTTCATCCTGCTTCGGCAGATGGGTCAGCGCTTTCAACAGCGTTGGATCCTGCAGAATCTTACCGATCAGCTCTTCCGCACCGTTTTTGCCGTCCATATAGGTCAGCAGATTCGAAAGCTGGGTACGCGCTTCCAGCAGGTTGCTCAGCGGTTCGACTTTGCGGGCAATCGCATCCGGTGAGAAATCGTCCATGCTCTCAAAGGTCAGTTCGACGTTAAGCTTGCCTTCGCCGTTGAGCGTGTTATCCACCTGGAACGCCGCGCGCGGCTTCAGCGCTTTCATGCGCTCATCGAAGTTATCGATATCAATTTCCAGGAATTTACGCTCATCAAGGCTCGCCTGCGGCTCGAGTGGTTTACCGACCAGGTCCGCCATGACGCCCATCACAAACGGCAGCTGGATTTTGCGTTCCGCGCCATAAATTTCCACGTCATATTCAATCTGAACGCGAGGCGCGCGATTGCGGGCAATGAACTTCTGCCCACTGGATTTCGTTGGTGCCATGGTTTTCTCCATTAAGGGTGCGCGGGTAAAGTTTCGCAGGAGGCGCGCAGGTCTCGCTGCGTTGAGTTGTTACGCTCGCTTAGTCGCGGCGTCCAAAGATATTTTCCAGCTGATGCACGCCGTCTGGCGCCAGATCGCGGATGATGTCCATAAAATCGAGCTCAATCAGCCGCTGTACGCGGTCGATCATCAGCGGTGCCGGATGGCTGGGTTCGTGCTGAGCAAAGTAGTGCTTCACCTTCTCCAGCATCAGCTGCGCATCGGCGCGCGAACTGAGCTGCACGCTGCGCCAGTCAGCCGTGCGAACCGCTGTGGCGGGCGCGGCGACGCTCGGTTCCGGTGGCTGTTCTGTTACCGCGGCCGGCTGCAGCGTGCTGAGGTCAGTGGCCTGACAGCGTTCGGCGATCATGGCGATCTGCCTGCGCAGCTGCGACAGCTCCGGCACCGCCGCTTCACCCAGCTGTTCGGTCAGGGTTTCGGTAATGGTTTGCAAACGCTCACTTATCTGTAGCACCGCTTCAATACCGGGCTGCTCGCCGCGCGCCAGCTCATCGGTCAGGCGCGGCAGACCGCCAGGATAGTCCGCGACTTCGGTCTTGCTGCCGTCGCACAGCGCTGCGGCATCGCGCAGCGTGATGCCATCCGAGGCGTAGCGCAGCAGCCAGCTCTGGCGTACTGCGCTGCTCAGCGCCGATTTATCGCCCAGCAGCGCCACCGCGTTGATGCGGTAAAACGGATCCTGTTCGCCGTACTCTTCCAGTCGCGGCCACAGCGGCTCCCAGTACAGCAGCAGCGCCTGCTCAATCAGCTTCAGCCCCTGCGCATAGCCCGGCAGCCCTTTCAACTCGGTCCAGGCGTGAGTAAGCGCTAACATCACTCGCAGGTCTTTGCTGCGGCTGAGCAAGTCAATCGCCAGCTTTTCGACTTTATTCCAGTCGGCTGATTCAGCCGGGATAATGGTTTCGCCAAACTGCTGTTCAGCTTTACCGGTACTGGCCTGCTCCATCGCCTGGTAATCCGCGTGATACTCCAGGTTGTCGCCGCAGGGGTTATCACTGCTGACCGGCGCCAGCAGCGCGTCAATATTTATCGTCATAGCAGTTGGCCTCAGGATTCAAACATCGGAGGATAAAGTCCGTTTCGTCCGGGTTTTGCCCCGCCGGCCGGGTCGAACAGCAGTGAGAACAGCTGTGCGGTGAAGTTGCCGCTGTGCACCTGGGTGTAAAGCGGGAAACCGTCGCTCTGGTTTGTCCACCAGAAGCTGGTGTAAAACTGCGGGTCGAAGCTGTCACCCGGCAGTTTCCAGTTGAGCGTTGACGGCTCGCCGTCGCCAATCACCTGTAAAATGTCCGATTGTTCGCCGTCAGTTTGCGGCTGCTGGGGCTGCGGGATGCTCAGCAGCGCCTGGTCAAGCTGCTCTGGCGTACCGCCGTTTTGCACCACGCGCAGCAGCATATTGCCGACTTGCTGATACCACTCGCCCGAGCGGGCCAGCAGCGCTGGTGACCACTCGGCGGGCGTAAAATGGCGCAGCGCGCACAGCGGATAGTTGCGGCCGACGCTATCGCGGGCAGCAATCAGGCAGCCCATCTGGATCAGCTGACTGCCGAGCATCGGCGGCACGACAAAATTCCACACCGGCGCTTTGAGAAAGGCGCGCGACGGGGCGTTTTTACTCTCTTCACTGGTTTGCCAGTGATGCAGTCCGACCTGAAACCAGTTCGACCACTGCCGGTACAGCACATCGGGGAAGCGTCGCTTCACAAAGTCACCCGAGCTGGGCAATTTGCCGTACCAGCCGGGTGCTGCGTAATGAGTCATTATCAGGTCCTGTTTCAGGGGCAGCTAAAGCCGGGAAGCTGGAACGGGTTACGAATACTGCCAGGGGTGAACGACAACGTGACCTGATGGCCATCGACGTTAAAACTGGCCTCGCGGGTCAGGCCACCGACCGCGGTTACACGAGCGCGATCGAAGAAGCGGTTCAGCGCCCACGGACCGCTGGTCACCAGCGTTGAGGTGGTGCCGTTGGTCAGGCCAAGCTGCATGCGCACCTGGCTGGTGCCACCCGGTCCGGGCCAGCTCACCATCTGCACCGCCTGCGGGCCATGGCTGTAACGCAGAATCTGGCCATCGACGTCGAGCGTCAGGTTGAGGATGTCGTTATCCATTTTCACCGTACGCAGCGTGACGCGGAACGACGGCGTGGTCGCCCCGTTAGCAAAGAAGGCATCACGAATCGACTGCGCCTGCTGGAACGGACGCAGCAGCGCCTCACCGCCCGGCAGCGTTTTGCCGTCGATGCCTGGCGTGAAACGCCACGCCGCGTTGGTGGTATCCACTTTGCTGGCCAGATTGTCGCGGAAGAAGCTGTCCATCAGCCCGCTGCCCGGCGCGAACATGCGCGCCAAATCGTCCGGCGTCACTTCGCTGCGCGCATTGCGCACCAGCGGATAACGGCCGGCAATCGCCTGGCGGCAGAAGCTGCCCACTTCCATAGTGATGCGCTTGCGCACGTTATCCATATCGCGGCGCTGTGCATCGCTGCTGGCGCCCACGGCCATGCTGGAAACCATATTCTGCAGCGAACCCGGTAAGCGACCGGCGCTGGCCTGCAGACGACTGATGGCATCGCCGGGCGGCGGTGGCATGCCGCTATTGGCAGCGTCCTGCACCGCCGTCAGATAGCGGTAGAGATCGTCGATCTGATGCAGAAAATCATCCACCGCCAGCACTTTACTGCCCTGCTGCAGCGGCTGTGCCAGCTCCAGCACAGGCGCAAAGTGCACCGCCACCGCCTGCTCCGGCGCCTGCTGGGCTGCGCCCTGGCCCGGCGCCGCGCTGGCTTTGGAGGAACTGAACAGCGCTTCTAAAGTGCGCGTGGCGCTGTTGCCCGTCGCCGGCTGTGCCTGGGTACTTTGCTCATCCGGCTGTGCGCGGTTCAGCGTCAGCAGCTTACTGAGGTTAACCACCAGCTGGCGCAGCGGCGAGTGGTTGCCCGACAGCAGACGTGCGGTGTTGATGCGCTGCGACAAATCCGCGCTGCTGTTGAGCTGGATATCGCTGAGGAACTGCTCCCACTGGCGGATGTAATCCTGCACGTAAAGCTGGCGTACCGCGAGGTCGGTCTGCTGACTGTTCTCCGGCGACGCAACGCCGCCCAGCACCCAGACATCATCCTGGAACAGCGCCTGCGTGACCGGCGCGATTTGTTTATCAACGTGCTGCCAGTAACCGTCTGGCGTGAACAGGCCGGCCACGCCGTCATTGACTGATTTGCCGCTTTTGCGTGAAAACACCAGCTCACTCTGCGGCCCGCCCAGCGCCGCGAGGGTGACCGGTTGCAGGCTGCCGTCACGCTGCAGCAGGCGCTTCAGACGTCCGTAGACGCGCTGCGACAGCGGCATTTGATTAATCAGCGCCTGCTCGCGCTTTACCAGCGCATCATCCTTCGCGTATGGCGAGGACTGAATCTGTGTCTCCAGCAGCTGCTGCAGATGCCACGCCAGCTGTTTCACTTCCTGCTGCGTCACGTTTTGCGGCAGTTCGCGGCTAATATTCAGCATCAGCCAGGCATGCAGGAACTTGCCGTCATAATGTTTTGGCTGATACAGCATCTGGTAAGCTTTCAGCGCTTCGTAGCTGTAATCCGCATCGCTGCCGTTGTCGTTACGCAGCCAGCGGGTGATGTTTTGCGCCACCTGCGGCAGCAGCAGCTGTTTCAGCGCTTTGTCATACAGGGTGCGCGTGGCATCGCTGACTTCGGTACCGCGATACAGGCCCATGCGGCGCGTCAGCGGGGGATCTTCCAGCGAGAAATCGGCGCTTTTCGGCAGCTGCAGCAGCGTGTTGAGATACGGCACCAGCGCAAACAGATCGCCATTGCCCTGCCGTTCCAGCTGTTGTCCCAGTTGCTCCACCTGCGGCGTTTTACCCGCCATCTCCTGTAAATAGGCTTTGTTTTTACTGTAGCTGGTGAGCCACAGCGCTCCGGCAATCAGTACCAGCACCAGCAGCGCCAGATAGCCGGACCACAATCCGGCGCGATTGCGCAGCTCCCACCAGCGGTTACTGCCCGCCAGGCCCGACTCCTGGAAGATGACATTTTCCAGCACGCCTTTCAGGAAGAAGCTCTGGCCTTTGTTCGGCGGGATCGGTGACTCTTTGTCGACCTGGTCCCAGCTGCCGGATTCGCCGCTGCGCTGTCCCGGCAGATGCAGGGCGCGGCTCAGCTCGCCCATCACGCGGTCAAACGGCAGCCCTTCCTGAGTACCGCTGGCGAAATAGATACCGCGCGGCGCGAACTGGGTTTCGAAATCAGAGCGGGCAAACAGCGTATCCAGCGCATCCGCCAGCAGCGGACGCAGCGCGGCGAACTCCTGCGGGAACAGATAGCTCTCCGCCCGCGCCTGCGCATCGCTCTCCGCCAGCAGCGTATCGGCCAGGCCGGCATCCAGACGCTGCTGCAGCAGTGAATACTCCTGCTGAAACTGGCTGTTGAGCTCAAACTCTGCGGTCGACGCCTGCGCCCACGGGAAGGTAAAGCCCCAGATTTGCTCGCGCTGGGTTTTATCCAGCGAAGCGAAGTAGCTGCGGAAGCCTTTGAGCAGGTCGGTTTTGGTGACCAGCACATAAACCGGGAAGCGAATGCCAAGGCGATCGTGCAGCTCCATCAGCCGCTGACGCAGTGCGATCGCCTGATTGCGCTGCGCTTCCGGCGATTGCGTCAGTAAATCGGACACGCTGAGCGTAACAATCACGCCATTGACGGGCTGACGGCCGCGATATTTGCGCAGCAGGTCGAGAAAATGATGCCACTCGCTGGCGTCGCGCTCCTGCTGGCTCTCCTGGGTGGTATAGCGGCCGGCGGTGTCCAGCAGCACCGCTTCGTTGGTGAACCACCAGTCGCAGTTGCGCGTGCCGCCAATGCCGCGCAGCGCCGCTTTGCCGAACTTGTCCGCCAGCGGGAACTGCAGCCCGGAGTTGACCAGCGCGGTGGTTTTACCGGCACCCGGAGCGCCAATGATCATGTACCACGGCAGCTGGTAGAGGTATTGATGGCTGAAGCGCTGCGCCCAGAAAGGCGCGCCCTTGCTGCTGGCGCGCTGGAAGTGCGCTTTTTTCAGCATGTCGGTAGCTTCGGAGAAACGGCTCGCCAGCACCTGTTCTTCATTGGTCAGGCGTTTGCGGTCCTGCTCCGGCGCATCGCTTTTGCTGGTTTCGAGGCTCGACATCAGTTTGCGGTTGAGCCAGAAGTTATACAGGCGCGGAATCGCCTGGCTCAGCCCCCACACCAGATAGAGCAGCGCAATGCTGATGATGCGGTTCTGCTCTGGCTCCAGCGGCCGCGAGTCGACAATGGAAAACACCGGGCCAATCACCCAGATGATAAAGGAGAGCGCGGTAATGCCGACAAAACCCCAGGCGAGGCGGCTGGTCAGCACCGCAAAAAGCATATTCAGCATGGATTAGTTCCCTCTCGCCAGGCCGTTGAGTTCCGCTTGCGTCGCATCCGGCGCGACCAGCAGAGTAATTTCTACGCGACGGTTGCGGGCGCGATTCTCCGCGCTGGTGTTCGGCACCAGCGGATGGCTTTCGCCACGCCCTTCGGCTTTAACCCGCGACGGTTGTGCCAGCTGCTGCTGCAGCAGGGTTTGCACCGACTGTGCGCGCGCCAGCGAGAGTTCATAGTTGGAGGCGAAGCGGGCGCTGCGAATCGGCACGTTGTCGCTGTAGCCAGTCACCAGAATCTTCCCGCTGACGTTATTCATCGCGGCGGCAATGCGCTGAATCACCGCATCGTAGCGACCACGCACTTCGGTGGATGCCGAGGCGAACAGGCCATCGCCCTTCAGGGTGACCACGCTCTGGTCGGCTTCATCGCGCACCGCCACCAGGCCGGCATCAATTTCCGGCTTGAGGAACGCTTTCAGGTTCAGCGTGGCGGGCGGCGGCGGTGCCGGATTGCTGATTTTGACTTCCGGCAGCGCGGTCTGATAGATGCTGGCCAGCACCGGCGAGGTGTAGTCGCCGAGACGCCAGTTCAGGACGATGTAGAACAGGCAGGCAGCAAAGCCGGCCACCGCCGCACAGGCCCACAGTGGAATCATCGGCCGCCACAGCTTGCGCAGCACCGGCTGATCGGTGGGATGCGGTGACAGCGCCGCCGGGTAACTGCCGCGCACGCTTTTGATCATCTGCAGCAGACGCTGTTTGATGGTTTCCAGCTGCGAACGCCCGTTATCCAGCACGCGGTAGCGCCCTTCAAAGCCGAGCAGCAGACAGAAATAGATCAGCTCCAGCAGCAGGATGTGCTGACGCGGGTTTTGCGACAGCTTTGCCAGCAGCTGAAAGAACTTCTCACCGCCCCAGGTTTCATTGTGAAACGTCACCAGCAGGCCGTTGCTGGTCCACACGCCGCGGCTGCCCCACGGCGTCAGCGCCGCCGCTTCATCCAGCGCGGTGCACAGGCAGTAGCGCGCGCCGACGATCACTTCATAACTCAGCCCCGACTGCTGGCAGCTGAGCTCAAAGCGACGGATCTGATCGATCAGCTGCTGGCGCAGTCGCGCCGGATCGTCGTGCGAGACGGAGTGGCGAATCTGCGGGATCGCGTTAATCAGCGGATTCGCCGCGGCGACCAGCACATTCTGATGGCTGACATCCTGCTGTGTGACGTCACTGTTCGGTTTCTGTTGTTCCTGCATCATGCGGCGTGCTCAGTTTTGATTATTCTGACTGACTACGAATGGCCCAGAACTCCATGTTCAGGCCCGGAAACTCACCGGCCAGATGCAGCGCAAAGGCACCTGAGCGCTCCATCTCCTGCCACAGCTCGCTGTTCTTATCGAGCTCAAAATAGCTGTAGCCGGCATGCCACGGGATTTGCGGCGGCGCACCCGGCATGGCTTTCAGCGCCAGTCCCGGCAGCTGCAGCTGCACCAGATCGCGGATTTTGGTGACGGGCGCGACTTTCATCTGCGCCGGGAAGTGGGTTTTCAGCGCTTCGGCTGGCACGCTGGCTTTGACCGCCAGCACAAAGCCGAACTCGCGTACCATACTGCTTTCCGGCACCGTGGCCACGTTGAGGCCGTGCGAGCGCTGCGTCAGCGGCAGCTGGATGGCGCTCTCTTCCATCACCTGCGACAGTCCCTGGCGCAGCAGCAGCGTTAAGCGGGCAAAGCAGCTGTACAGATCGTCATGGTCATACAGCGGCAGCGCGTCCGGGGTGCGCGCCGGCATCCAGCTGCTCAATTCAGCGGCCAGCTGCAGCCAGTGACTGTAGAGCGTTTCCGGGTGCAGCAGCGGCAGATGCTGTAAGTGCGCGTGCAGGCCAAGCTGACGGTTGAGTAAGGTCAGCAGCATAAAATCGACCATGTCGGCACTGTTAAAACGGCCGGTACCCGGCGTGCGCTGGCTCAGCTGCTGGCTGCGCTGCTGAATCAGGCCGTGCAGGTCATTGAGCATGCTTTGCAGCGGCCGGCTGGCGTTGAGCGTCAGCATCGGCGGAATGTAATCGGTGTCGAGGCGCACGTGGTTATCGCTGCGTTTTTCAATCACCTGCGCCACGCCCATCGCCGTCCACTCCGCGGTGAGATCCTGTTCCAGCATCAGGCGCAGGCGCAGTTTGCCGAACTGAACGGTGGCAGAGCCGACCGCCTGAGCGTTGTCATCTTCGACTTCGGCTTCCCACGCCAGATAGCGCGCCAGTGAATCCTGCGTCTCCTGAAACGCCACCGCTTCGCGCCCGTTGCGCCGGGCCGGGATCGCCAGTACCACTTTGCTGCGATCGACATTTGCTGGCAGATCCAGCGGGGCCGGACCGTGCTGTGGCTGGCTGAAAGAAAAGAAGGTGCCGTCAGGCAGACATCCGCTGGCGGCACTCAGCGCCAGTTTTCCCTGCCGCAGCAGCGCTTCATCAAATTCGAGATCAAAAAAACCCCAGGTGTAGGCGCGCTGCGACTGCCCCCATTCGCGCAGGGTGCTGTGTAGAAAATTTTCCGACTGCTGGAAATGGTGAGGGCGCAGGAACATCCCCTCGGTCCAGACAACCTTTTCGGCTCGGTTCATAGGCATCCTTACTGCTTAACCACGCGCAGGCCGTTGATATCCGCCACAACGCGGGCATTCAACTCACCATCGTTATTTTTCCAGAACTGCCAGAATGCGCTGTCGTCGCCATCCGGGAAGGGCAGCGCGAGGCGCCAGACTTTACCGTCCAGCGCCTGATACTCGGCCATGATGCCGATGAAGCGCGCTTCCGGCAGGCTTTTCGCGCTGAGGGTTTTACTCAGCTGACCTGACATCAGGAAGAACTGCTGATTGTTGAGCAGCGTGCTGCCCAACGCGGTGGCGGGCTGGTTCTGCAGGGAGTAGAAATCAGCGGACATGAATTCCGCATCGGAGGTCAGCAACATCACCCGAACTTTGAGCGGCGCACCCGCGTTGATCTGCGGATGCGCCTGAAAGTCGAGATTGTAGCGTGCAACCGGCGCCGGACTGTTGCTGCTGCAGGCGGCCAGCAGGCAAGCCAGCAGCAGTAATCCGGCGCGGCGGAGAGAAATCATCGTCATCATTCAGCCCTCCCTGCTTACCGTGTTAGTTGATGATCCAGGTGCCGCTGTTGCTGTTCTGGCACGCTTTGCTGTCGCCATCCACCGCGACGCAGGTCTTTTTCTTGCTGCTGGCGCGGGCGCGACGCTTCGGCTGGTCCGCTTTGATGGTCTGCTCATACAGCGCGCTTTTCACCACCGCGCGGAACGGGACATAACCGATCAGCTGCACCGCAGGCTGAGCCGCCGGCTGCTGCGCTTTTTTGTCATCGGCCGGTGCAGTCTCAGGCTGCGCTTCGTCTGCGGCCTGCGCCGACTCGCCAAGTGCCAGCCAGTTGTTTTCAACCTGGCCAATCACGGTGTAGGTTTCACCGCTTTTCAGCGTATCCACCACTTTGCCGCCGAAGCTCGGGCGGGTCATGATCGAAGCCGGATAGAGCGCGCGATAAGCCTCGTTCACCGGGCTGAACTGTGCCGGCGGCTGGACGGCATAACGGTGCGACAGCGTGACGCCGTCAACGGTGCTGCTGACAATCGTGTCGTCTGTCATCTTTGGCGGTGCTTTACAGCCAGCCACTGCGAAAACAAACATCAGGCCCAACGCCATACGGAGATTCACCATTTTCTTCATGTTTAGTTCCATTAACGCCTAAAAAGTGGCCAGAGGCCGGTTAAGAGCAAAATGAACCGTGCACACGGCGGGAGCCGGCGTCGATTCAGTACCAGTTAAAAAGTTGACCCTTTAATGAGTGTGGCTAACGCATCGCGCCAGCGAGGCAAAAATTGATCAGTCTGAATTAAGTATTAAAAATGCAACATTAGTGACAGGGATGATGTCGGAAGAATTCTGATCGTTTCACAAACGATCAGCAACATGATCAATTTTTGCTAAGCGAAGGGGTCGGCCACAGCCAAACCTCGGTTTCTCTTATGCCATCCCTGGGTTAAAAACTATCACGTTCAATGAATCTGGTTAATCGGTAACGATTAAGAGGATAACAGCAACAACTTACGGCATTCGCTGACAGTATTGCTATTTATTGAGATATATCAAAAACATATAAAAGACTGGAAACATCATAGCTACCGCACGAGCCAGGTAAAACCTGCCCGTGAGCATGCAATCACAATCCATTTGTTAATGTCTGACGGAAGTTTACAGAAGCCTGACAAAATTTCAACGCGCCGCTAGCAGAGGAAATTAGTTCAGTAAAGGTTAACAAATATTTTTAATGCAAATTTGCGTCACTTTTGCCCGTAAACCTAAGACTATTCTTAGCAATCCATTAAAACTGTGAAAGATTGTAAATGAAAGATGAAATTTTGCTCGCGCGATCATTAAAAATTGTCATAAAAAAAATGGCGCTGAGCGGCACGCATTTTGTCTGAGCGCAATAAAACCCAGGCAGGTGGTAAAAAAGGGGTGATAAAGGCAAACTGGCAGTTAAAAAAACCAGCCAGGCGGACCAGACTGGTTTAATTCGCTAAAATGGCGGGTATCGGGATTGTTAAGCAGTCAGAATAGATTGCAGCTCAGGAAAGGTTTTCACCTGCCAGGTGGGCGTGATGTGCGCCGGCAGCGGACGCGTGCCGTGATCGATCCAGCAGGTTTTCACGCCGGCATTCATACCACCGAGAATATCCGATTCCGGCGTATCACCGACCATTAATACCCGGCGGCGATCGGGATTGCCCAGCAGCTGCAGCGTATGGTCAAAAATCGCCGCATCCGGCTTGGGCACTCCCACCTGTTCGGAGATCACCAGCGCGTCAAAGTAGTCACGGAAACCGGTGCGTTCAAGGCGTGCCTGCTGCAGCGCCGTGAAGCCGTTGGTGATGATGGCGATTTTGACTTTGCCCTTGAGCGTATCCAGCAGGCGGGCTGCGCCATCAAGCGGCAGGCAAATCTCGGCCATCGCATTGAGAAAGTCGCTGTTCAGCACTTCCGGCGCCACGCTGAGTTTTTCACCCCACAGCGTGAAGCGGCGCGTCTGGAGCTGCAACGCTGAAATGGTGCCGTTCTGGTAATCGACCCACAGCGGTTTATTCACCGCCTGATAGTCAGCGTAATCCTGATCGCTAAAGTGCACGTCGTAGCTGGCAAACATGCGCTGCAGGCCGGCAAACGCGTCAAAATGAAAAAGTGTGTCATCCGCATCGAACAGGATGCAGTCCCAGTCGTTTAACATAGTGCTCCTTTTGAATGACGTCAGAGCGTGAGCGCCATAATGATGGCATCCTCGCGCCCGCTGGCGGTGGGATAGTAGTTTGGCCGCACGCTGACCTGATGAAAATCCAGCTGCTGATACAGCGCAATGGCGGGCTGATTGGAGGCGCGCACCTCCAGCCACAGCGTCATTACCGCACGCTGCTCCAGTTCGGCAATCAGCTGCTGTAGTAACTGACGCGCATAGCCGCGGCGCTGGAACGCGGGATCGACCGCGATGTTGAACAGCGACGCTTCATCCAGCACCACCTGGGTGATGGCGAAGCCGGCCAGCTGGCCGTCCGCGTGCAGGCAAAGATTGACGTAACGTTCGCCCTGATTACTGGCAAAGGTCTGCTCGCTCCATGGAAACGCATGCGCGCGGCGCTCGATCTCCAGCAGCCGCGGCTGTAAATCAGGGGTGATGAAAGAGATGGCTGTCATGGTTACACATCTGTTGCCACAGCGCGCGCTTTGCTGCGCCGCTGCTGATTAATTCATTGAAAACGGCGCTGGTGAACGTGATGCCGTTAAAAGGATGATCGCTGGTCACGCCCAGCAGCCAGCCGGCACAGTCGACCTGCTCCGGCAGCATCGGCAGCTGTTCTGGCGTCAGCGTCATTACCTGCCCCGGCTGAATGCTCAGCGTCCTCAGTACGTCACGCACCAGCGGCTCCTGCAGATCCGGCGCCTGCTCAGCGACCAGCACCAGCCGCGTGTCCGGCGTTAGCGTGACGGCAATTTCGCCTTGCAGCACGCGCGGACGTCGCAGCTGATACTGCGTAATCCCCATTTGCTGTAGAAGCCAGTCGCGCCTTGTGCTCATGCTGTTACCTGTAATCCTGCCAGAATGCGACGCTATGCTAGCAAACCCATCGAACATGCGCCAACAAAGCACTATAATCGCCGCTCTGATTTAACAGGAGCGTTCCATGTCTGCTTTTACCCCGGCCAGCGAAGTGATTCTGCGCCACAGTGATGAATTTACCGCCCGCCACGTACTGTTCGCCGGCGACCTGCAGGATGACCTGCCCGCCCAGCTGGAGACCGCGTCGAGCCGCGTGCACACTCAGCAGTACCATCACTGGCAGAACCTCAGCCGTCGCCTCGGTGAACGGGCAGTGTACGGGCTGGTGGCCGGTGCGGCCGACGTAGCCGGTTGCGACACGCTGGTCTATTTCTGGCCGAAGAACAAACCGGAAGCGCAGTTCCAGCTGCAAAACCTGCTGTCGCTGCTGCCGCTGGGCTGCGATATTTTTGTCGTCGGTGAAAACCGCAGCGGCGTGCGCAGCGCCGAAGGCATGCTGGAGAGCTGGGCCACGCTGGAGAAGATCGACAGCGCGCGCCGCTGCGGGCTGTATCACGGTCAGCTGACGCAGCAGGCCAGCTTTGACGCCAGCGCGTTCGGCAATCGCTATCAGCTGGACGATCTCACCATTCATACCCTGCCGGGCGTGTTCAGCCGCGACGGGCTGGATATCGGCAGCGATCTGCTGCTTTCCACCCTGACGCCGCACACCAAAGGCAAAGTGCTGGATATCGGCTGTGGCAGTGGCGTATTAGCCGCCGCGCTGGCGCAGCATTCGCCGAAAGTCCGGCTGTGGCTGTGCGATGTGCACGCAGCCGCCATCGAGGCGAGTAAAGCCACGCTGGCCGCTAACGGTCTGGAAGGCGAAGTGTTTGCCAGTAACGTGTTCTCAGACGTCAGCGGCCGTTTTGATCTGATCATCTCTAACCCGCCGTTCCATGACGGTCTGCAAACCAGCCTTGATGCCGCCCACACGCTGATTCGCGGTGCGGTGAAGCATCTCAACAGCGGCGGCGAGCTGCGCATCGTGGCCAACGCCTTCCTGCCTTATCCGCAGGTGCTGGATGAAACCTTCGGTAACCATGAAGTGCTGGCGCAGACCGGCCGCTTCAAAGTGTATCGCGCCGTATATGGCCGCGGCACGAAAGCGCGCTAAGCGTAGTAAAACCCGCGATGCGACGGGGAAAACGTTGCTTTTTGCAGCAGTCGTTTCACCGTCGCAAAATATGTGTTGACGCAATGAGTAAAATCTCTAAAATGCGCCTCCGTGGTTAGCAATACTGTAATGTATTGCAGGTAGGCGAAGGTGGCGGAATTGGTAGACGCGCTAGCTTCAGGTGTTAGTGTCCTTACGGACGTGAGGGTTCAAGTCCCTCTCTTCGCACCAATAATCACAGAGTTTATATCGCGTGCACTGCGCGAAGGTGGCGGAATTGGTAGACGCGCTAGCTTCAGGTGTTAGTGTTCTTACGGACGTGAGGGTTCAAGTCCCTCTCTTCGCACCATGCGGTGGTATAAACAGACAACTACGATGCGAAGGTGGCGGAATTGGTAGACGCGCTAGCTTCAGGTGTTAGTGTTCTTACGGACGTGAGGGTTCAAGTCCCTCTCTTCGCACCAACGTTGTCACACTTCTTCTGCAGTACATCCCCATTGATTGTTACCGCTGCTATCACGCCTTTGCGTGATATTGTCGTTTCTGCTCACCGTTAAATGACGTGAAAATTCACCGAGATAGCCGCCAGACCGCCCGCCAGCGCCAGGCAGGAAGGCAGCAGCAGATAATGCCGCAGACGATGGTGGAACAGCATCACCACAGTAAGCAGCAGCGCGACGATCATCACTAAGCGCCACTGGCTGAAACTCGGCTCCCACAGCGCAAATACCGGCATGGCCGCGCAGGGCAGCAATACGCCCCAGCCGCTATCCAGACGTTTTCCCATCACCCAGCTCACGCCCCACAAGCCGCAGGCGGCCATCATCGCCATGATCATCGCGCAACCCTTCAAATGATAAATATTCCCATTATCATATGACAACATTTCTCATCTTGCAGCGAATTTTTTGCCCTGCCCGCGCCGGATGACAGAATTACTGGAAAATGATAGATTGCCGCCGATAACTATTTTGATAACACAGCAAAAACGTGCTCACTATCCGCGTTGTGGGATTATTTCCTGCGGGTAGCGCTTTGATATTTCAGGGCTGTCACGAGTAATAATAATGAAATTACAATCTTATGATGAGTTGAAACACAGCAAGTATCGGCTGTCGCTGATGCTATTTTTGTTTTTGAATGTCGCCGTTTCGCTTTTTTGTCTGCTGCCGTTTTTCGGCACGGATAATCCCATCAATTCGCTGCCGGTAACACTGGTGGCGGGCTTTAGCACCACGCTGCTGGCGCTATGTTTAATCGCGCCAAATCTAAAATTCCCGTTATTAAATCCTGTCGCATTGCTATTAGGCGCGCTGTGGGCCTGGCATATCAATCATCGTTACCATCTGGTGTTTTATTTTGACGGTAGCTTTTTAATAATCAGTCTGCTGAGCGTATTTTTTATCAGCGCGATTGCCCTGAGTGATTATTTGCTTGCGTTCTGTTTACATATTACGCCACCGGTATTAACCGTACTGTTACTGGACGATGGTCAGCATTTAATGACCATTCTGTTCACCATTACGCTGCCGCTGATCGGCTTCTCGCTGCACCATTTGATGCGCCGCCGCTTCGACACCTTCACCCTGCGGCTGGTGCGCCAGCTGTATGAGGAGAAGCAAAGTTTTAGCGATTTGAGCATGCTCGATCCGCTCACTGGCCTGTATAACCGGCGCGGGCTGAAGAACCGGCTGGATACCATCATGGAAAATCATGCCGGCAGCCACTTTGTGCTGCTGCTGGATATCGATCACTTCAAGGCCTACAACGATAATTACGGTCATGCCATGGGCGATCAGGCACTGGCGCGGGTGTCGGTTGCGATTCGCGATGCGGTGCGCTCGCGCGATGTGGTGACGCGCTACGGCGGCGAAGAGTTTCTGGTGCTGATGACCAACGTTAATGCCTCGATTGCCATGAAGCTGGCCGAACGCATCCGTCAGTACGTGGTTGATCTGGAAATTCCCCACCGCTTCAATGATAAAGTCTCGACCCACGTGACCATCAGCGCCGGTATCGCACCGATTTTCGCAGAAGACTTCGACCAGGCGGTAGCCAACGCCGACCGCGCGCTGTATGTGGCGAAGAATCAGGGACGTAACACCATTCTGGCGTGGGAGGATTTACCGAAACTGGCGCCGGTAAGCAGCGATATAGTGTAAGCGGTGCGGCGACAACGCCGCGCCCTCTCCGGGGGATTTCACGCAAAATGCGCGGTGGCCAGGCAGTGAGCGCTGCTGGCATCTTGCTCAGTGAATCGGGAACGATTATCATTTGTTTTTCGCTTCCCGTTTTCACTCAGGAGCCGCATGGCCATCATCACGCGTCAGGATCATCGCTTTAGCGCGCATCCGCTGATCTTTATGCAGAGCGATCGCAGCTTAGCCAGCGCGCTGGAAGATCTGATGTGCGACCAGCGCAGCTACATGCGGGAAAACGTGAAGCTGGGCCAGCCGGCCCCCGCAGGCACCCTGACGCTGGCCGAATGGTCCACACCGTTTCACTATCGCCGCCTGACCCAGCGCTACAGCGACTATCTCTATCGCCACCATCCCGATGTTCCGCAGGAAGCCAAACCGCTGCAGTCGCTGTGGGCCCAGTGGTATTTTGGCCTGCTGCTGCCGCCATTAATGCTGGCGCTGCTGCAGGAGCCGCGCGCGCTCGACTGCTCGCCGCAGCGCATCCACGTTGAGTTCCACGAAAACGGCCATCCCTGCGCCTTCTGGATTGATGTGCAGGAGGATGAGGATGCGCGCTATCTCACTCCGCAGCAGCGTATCGAACGCCTGATTCAGCACAGCCTGATCCCCGCCGTCAACGGCATGGCGCAGCACGGTGACATCAACGCGCGGCTAATCTGGAACAACTTAGGCTTCTCGTTTTACTGGTTCCTCGGCGAACTGCAGCAGCAGCTGCCTGCGGCTACCCGGCATCAACTGGAACAGGCGCTGTTTTTCAGCAAATCCCTGTCCGACGGCAGTGATAATCCGCTGTATCGCACCATGATCCCGCGCAACGGCGCGATGGAGCGCCGCAGCTGCTGCCAGCGCTATCGCATTCCGGACGTCGAACGCTGCGGTAACTGCACGTTAAATGCCGTGTAAGCGCGGCGTATTCTGTTACAGATTCTCCGTTTCTCCCGTTTACAGCTTTCCCGCCTTATGGCAGCTTTTACGCTCTGTTTTTACCGGAGAAAAAAATGAGCCTGGAGTCGGTACGGCACTTCTTTGCCGAACACGCACCGGATATCGACATCATCGAGATGCCGGAAAGCACTGCCACCGTAGAACTGGCCGCACGCGTACATGGCGTGACGCCGGGGCAGATCGCCAAAACCCTGTCGCTGAAAGTGAAAGAGAGCGTGGTGCTGATTGTCACACGAGGCGACGCCCGGCTGGATAACCGCAAGCTGAAGGCAGCGCTCGGGGCAAAAGCGCGCATGCTGAGCGTGGATGAAGTGGTGAACTGGACCGGCCATCCGGTCGGCGGCGTGTGCCCGTTCGGGCTGGAAAATCCACTGACCGTCTATTGCGATGTGTCGCTGCGCAGTTTCGATGAAGTGTTACCTGCGGCCGGTTCGATTCACAGCGCGGTGCGCATTTCGCCGCAGCGCATGGCTGAGCTGACGGCGGCGAAATGGATTGACGTCTGCGAGGCGCGTTAACGCGTCTCTTTCGCCACCGCCCCGGATATTTCGATGCCGCGCGTCTCGCGGCCAAACGCCACGAACACGCAAATTAGTACCGCCACCGTGCCGGCGACAATCGCCATGCCCAGCCCGTAGTTACCGCCGTGGGCTTCGGCGATGCGTGACTGCAGCGTGGCGTTGACCGAAGCAATTAAATTCCCCAGCTGGTAAACGAAGCCTGGCAGTACCGCACGCGCATTGGCCGGCACCAGCTCGGTCAGGTAGGTCGGCACCACGCCCCATGCGCCCTGCACCATAAACTGCATCAGGAACGCGCCGATACCAATCGCCCAGGAACCGCTGGAGAACGCCCACAGCGGCAGCACCGGCAGCGCCAGAAACGACGCCAGCATGATGGCTTTTTTACGCCCGATACGCTCGGACAGCGAGCCAAACGTAATGCCGCCGAGCATCGCCGCGATGTTATAGCCGATGGCGATAATGCTCACCGTGTGGGCGTCAAACTGGTGCTGCACTTTCAGGAACGTCGGGTAGAGATCCTGCGTGCCGTGGCTGAAGAAGTTAAAACAGGCCATCAGCAGCACCATGTAAATACAGATTTTCCAGTGCTGGCGGATGATGGGCAGCAGCGCGTGATTCTCTTTACGCTCGCGTGCCGCCAGCCATACCGGCGATTCCGGCACTTTAAAATAGATAAACGGCAGCAGCAGAATCGGCAACGCGCCAATCAGGAACATGCCACGCCAGCCCACCTGTTCGAAGAACAGGCCAAACACTATCGACGCCAGCAGATAGCCGCACGGATAACCGGCCTGGAAGATGCCGGACATCAGGCCACGCGAACGGTCAGGAATGGTTTCCATCGCCAGCGAAGAGGCCACGCCCCAGATGCCGCCCATCGCCACGCCGTAAATCACGCGGAAGGTCAGGAAGGCAGCAAAGTTGGGCGACCATGCCGACAGCAACTCAAACAGCGAAAACAGCACGATGTTGAGCATCAGGATCGGCCGGCGACCATATTTTTCCGCCAGTCGGCCAAAGATTAGCGCGCCCACCGGCCGTACGGCCAGCGTCAGCATAATGGCAATGGAAACATCGGAGACGCTGGTGTTGAAGTAGCGCGCAAGATCGCTGAGCACAAACACCAGAATAAAGAAGTCGAACGCATCCAGCGTCCAGCTGGCGAAACTGGCGAAAGCCACGTTGCGCTGGGTCGCAGTCCAGTTAAACATAAGGGTATCCTGTCTGATTGCTTCCGGCTCGCGGCCAGATTTTTATTGGAACGTTATCCAGCGAATGGTTGCACTGGTTATTATTGTGTTAACCATTTGTATATAGCATGTCAGAAAGGCGCCGCGCGGCGGGGAATTGTCAGCGAGTGATTCGCGATGTAAGGAAGCGTGTCGGCAGGAAAGCGGCGCGCGTTACTCCGGCCGGGAGACCGCGCGCCGCAGCAAAATCTTAGCGTTTCAAACCGTTGAACGTCTGCTCAATCACTTCCAGCAGCAGCGGATTGTTTACGTTCTGCATCACATGCACCAGCGCGCCCGCGTCCGCCGGCACGCCAACGTCCAGCCGCAGCGGCGTGCGGTAGCGCCAGGTCTTGCCGCGCGTGGCACCGGGACGCAGCTCAATATCGACGTGATAATCCACGCCGTCCGCCACGCGCTGGTTGAGCAGCCAGGCAATGACCAGCGCATCGTGGATCCAGCAGCCCGGCAGATGGCGGGTGCGGATGGAGTAATCAATCCACGGTCGCAGCGTTTCGCGCACAAACTGCGGCAGTGGATGATCGCAGGCGGTCAGGCGCGTGAGATCCTGATGGGTCAGCAGCGTCTGCGTGGTGGCATCCATCGGTACCAGCGTGATGGTGGCGCCACTGTGCAGCACCTGATGCGCCGCTTCCGGATCGAGGCCAAAATTGGTGTCTTTGATGTAGTCATCCAGCGCGAATACGCCGCCCATGATGACGATCTCCGCTACGCAATCCGCCATCTGCGGATAGCGCTGCAGCGCCTGCGCCACGTTGGTCAGCGGGCCAATCGCCACCAGCGTAAACTCGCCGGGATTGTCACAAATCAGCTGGCCCATCACGCCCGCCGCATCGTTGCCGTCCGCTGCCACCGTCTGCGGCTGACGCACGCCGCGCCACAGTTCGCCCAGCGCCGGGTCGGCGACGTTATCCAGCCGCGCGCGCCACGGCGCCGGATCTTCGCGCAGCGCCTGTAGCGCGCCCTGCACCACCGGAATGTTCAGTCCGAGCCGCTGCAGCAGATCTTTAGCCACCCGCGCTCCCACCGCGCTCGGCGTGTTGCCGCTCACGGTGGTGATTAGCTCAACGGCTAGCGCGCGTGACGCCAGCGCTAAGGCCAGCGCCAGCCCGTCATCGGTGTTAGCGCCAGCAATACCATTCCCCGGATCACAATCAATAATTAGTCTTTTCATAATGTTATATATTTATTTTTGTTGAGATAGCTGGCAGCCACAGGACTCACCGATCTCCAGATGGTGAGGAAATTCGGCCAGCTGCGCCTCGCCATGACCGTTTTTCAGCATGGCGATGGCGCTGCGTGCCATTTCGCGCAGCGGCTGGCGCACGGTGGTGAGCGTGGGCACATGAAAGGCCGATTGCTCGGTACCGTTGAAACACACCAGCGCGACATCGTGCGGCACGCGCAGACCGTGTTCGGACAGCGCGCGGATACAGCCAATCGCCTGCCCTTCGTTACTGGTAAACAGCGCGCGCGGCACCCGGCTGCTGGCAATCATGCGCTGCCCGGCGTCGTAGCCGCCCTGCCGTGAATAGCCGGCCGGAAAAATCAGCGCTTCATCTACCGTCAGCCCGTGCTGCGCCATGGCGTCGCGCCAGCCCTGAATACGATCCTGCGCGTTAAGCATCTCACGCGGACCGCTGATCATGCCGACCTGCTGATAGCCGTGGCTGAGCAGATGCGCCGTGACCTGACGCGCCGCTTCACGTTCGTTCACGCACAGCATGCTGACGCCGGGACGCGGTTCGATGCGGTCCAGCATCACCAGCGGCGTTCCGCTCGCCTGGATGACATCAATATAGGGATGGCGATCGACGCTGGTGTAAAACAGGCCATCAACCTGACGATTCAGCAAACCCTGAATCAGCTCCAGCTCGCGCTGGCGATCGTCGCCGGCATCGCCCAGCAGCATTACGTGGCCGTGGTTCAGCGACTCCTGCAGCAGCACGTGCGCCATTGAGGCGACAAACGGGTTTGCGATATTCGGCACGATCAGGCCAAAGGTTTTGGTACTGCCGGAGGCCAGCGCGCGTGCCACCGCATTCGGGCGATAGCCGGTTTGCTGGATGGCGGCCAGCACGCGCTGACGCGTGGCTTCGGCCACCGGACGCGGTCCGTTGTTGATCACATAGCTGACCACCGCCACCGAGGTTCCGGCGGCTTTGGCGACGTCACTGCGTGTCACATTTCCGGTTGGGGATTTCGCCAATATTGCCTCTGCGTTAATGCCGCTGGCCGGGAGTACCGGCCAGCGTAATCAAAGAATGTTGCACGATCCTGCGCGTCAGATAGCATCCTCCGGCAGATTCAGATCGCGTCCGCGCGTTTCCGGTGCCACAAAGGTGGTGAGGAAACCGATGGTCGCCATGGCCGAGAAGTACACGGCAATCGGCCACCAGTGGCCGGTAAACGACAGCAGCGCCGCAGCCACCAGCGGTGCGGTGCCTCCTGAAAGAATAGACCCCAGCTCTTTGGCAACCGCCATTTTGGTGTAACGGTGTTTAACGCCAAACATCTCTACGCCCCATGCCGCCTGCACGCCAAAGATGCCCAGCGACGCCAGCGCCATCCCCACCACAATCACCGGAATCACGATGGCCGGCTCGCGGCTGTCCATCAGGCTAAAGGCGGGCCAGGCGTAAACCATCAGTAACAGGCAGAAGCCGCGATAGGTGATGCGTCGGCCAAAGCGGTCCGACAGCCAGCCGGCAAACGGGATGATCAGGAAACCGAGCAGCGAGGCGATGAATACCGCGGTGGTCGGCACCGATTTGTCCAGCATCAGCACTTTGGCGACGTAGCCGACGATAAAGCCCTGTGCCAGATAGGACGGGCCGTTCTCACCGATGCGCAGCCCCACCATGGTCCAGAAGGCGCGGCTGCGCTGCCAGAAGCTGCGGTTGTCGGGTTGCGTCGCCCTTTGCGCCAGCGTTTCATGGCGCTGCGCCTGCAGTTCCGCCTGCTGACGCTCAAACACCGGCGTTTCACGCAGATGACGGCGAATCCACAGCGCGACCGCAGCAATCAACACGCTGCTGAGGAACGGAATACGCCAGCCCCAGTCGAGCAGCGTGGCTTTATCCATCTGAATCACCGCCAGCCACACCAGCGACGCAATCAGCGTGCCGCTGTTGGAACCAAGCGCAATCACCGACGACACCAGGCCACGGCGCTCAACCGGCGCGTATTCACCCAGCATCACCGTGCCGCCCGAGAGCTCTGCGCCGGCGCCCAGCCCCTGTGTGAAACGCAGCAGCACCAGGCAGGCCGGCGCCCACAGACCAATCGTTGCATAGGAAGGAATCAGGCCGATCAGCGTGGTCGAAGCGCCCATCAGAATGATGGTGCTGATCATCACTACCTTGCGGCCCTTGCGATCGCCAATCCAGCCAAACAGCAGCGCCCCGATCGGGCGTGCAATAAAGCCGACCGACCAGGTGGCAAAGCTGGAGAGCAGCGCCATTGCCGGGGTGGCTTCGGGAAAGAACACATCGCCAAAAATGATGCCGGCAGCGAGGCCATACAGGGCGAAATCCGCGTATTCCATCGCGGTGCCCAGCCAGCAGGAGAAGGTGGCGCGCCAGAAATCTTTGCGCCCGGTGGTGGTTTCCAGCCGCGCATCGGCGGCGGAAGCATGTGAACCTTGTTGCGTAACGGAGTGATGTACCGTCATAACCATTTCCCTGAAAGAGGTGAAAACAGTAAACGCCCATCCGTGGGTCGGTTCCCTGGCAACAAGCGGAACTCCCCGGTGGCGACGTTCAGTAGGCAAACCTGGATGAAAGGTCAGTAAAGAATTCCCTGGTGTTGGAATTCATCTATTTGCCTGATTTCGCCGATGTTTTTTTCATCGATCGCATTAGCATGGCAAATGTAACTGGGTCATCTCAAGGCCAACTTCGTCTCTGGCACCGTGAGTTGTCACTGTGAAGACAGTCTATCTACGCGCGTAGATAAATCAAGTGATCAACAGGAAAATAATTAACTTATCTTCACAATGGTGCAGGAGAAAAAGATAAAAACGGCGTTAATTCATGACATTACATTACAGCCAGCGTCATTAAAAAATCCACGCACGCTGCGTGATTAACGACTATTGCTTATCATTGGCAAAAACGGCGACCAAACTTTCACCGCGCCGTTTTCGCACATTTCAGTTAAGTTTTGATGACACCCGGGCATTATTCTTAAAACCGCCCGGGCCGCGCGAAATCCTGCGCGCCTGCAGTA
Organism: gamma proteobacterium symbiont of Axiagastus rosmarus; assembly: GCF_059730925.1. NCBI lineage: Bacteria > Pseudomonadati > Pseudomonadota > Gammaproteobacteria > gamma proteobacterium symbiont of Axiagastus rosmarus. The sequence continues at coordinate 731,624 of NZ_AP035925.1, read as the reverse complement.
GACTGGATGACCTTCACTCAGGAGTATTATGACCATTATCCTCATGCGACACGGCAAGCCAGACCATCCGGTAAGCGGGCGCTTTACGGCGCGGGCGCTGGCGGACTGGTGTGAAGGCTACGACCAGGCGGTGATTTGTGATGCGCCGCCGCCGCGCAGTATGGCGATTGCGCGCATGGCCAGCGTGATTGCCTGCAGCCCGTTGCCGCGCGCGCGTTCGTCGCTGGCGCGGCTCGGTCTGCAGGCGCAGGACGTGGATGAGGTGTTCAGTGAAGTGGCGATGCCGCTGCTGCCGTTTGCGCGTCTGCATCTGCCGCTGACGCTGTGGCTGGCGCTGCTGCGCCTGCTGTGGCTGTGCGGTTACGCCGGGCGCGTGGAATCAGTGCAGCATGCCCGGCAGCGCGCGCAGCGGGCGGCAGACAAACTGATTGCCCTGTCGCAACAGGGCACGGTGCTGCTGGTGGGCCACGGTATTATGAACAAACTGATTGCGCGCCAACTGCGCAAGCGCGGCTGGCAGGCAGAAAAACACGCCAGCAGCCGCCACTGGAGCAGCGCGATTTATCACCGGCCGTTTATTTGATGGCGGCCTTCGCACTCAGGACGACAGCTGAAAGTAGCTCAGGACTTCGCAGCCGGTGCCAGCCTGCGGCGTGGCGATGACCTTCATCTGCGTCAGATCGATCAGGCTAAGCGAACCGTCACCCTGATTAGCGATCAGCAGGCTGCGGTTATCGGCGCTAAAACAGCCATCCATCGGCTGATTGCCGACCGCAACGTCACCCAATGGATTAAGCAAGTCGTCAAACAGCGTCACCACTCCTTCCCCGTCGCCAATCGCCACCAGCCGCTCACCGCTGGCGCTGAAGCGCACCACCTGGCACGGCTGCTGATGGCCGGGCAGCGTGATGCGCTGGCGGATACGGTGACTCTGACGATCCACCACGTACAGCAGCGGCGCGTCTGCCGCGCTGGCCACCAGATAGGGGTGCTTTGGCGAGGCGGCAATGCCGGCAATCGGTCCCGGCAGCAGGATGTTGTCAATGATGCGCCCTTCCGCCTCGCACAAATCCACCACCGTGATGCTGGCATCCTCTTCGTTTTCAGTAAACAGCTTGCGGCCGCTGGGCGACAGCGTCAGCCGGTGCGCGTTGTGCGACGGCAGCCGGATGGTTTTCTCCAGCGTGTCGCTGTGCGGATCGATCACTGCCACCGCGGCACTGTGTTCACAGCACAGATACACTTTGCCATCGCGCCCCAGCTGGCCGCTGTGCGGTGCCTTGAGCGGTGACAGATCGATAAAGCCGCTAATCTGCCGCCGGCGCAAATCGATAATCGCCACCTTATGCCCCGGATGCGGATTGTCGCCGTGGACGCCATCACCGTAGATCGGCACATACGCCTTATCCAGCGCGGGCAGCATCAGCAGCTCATGCGGTCGCGGCGGTAAGGCATTCAGCTCCTGCTCAACGGCGAAGCTGTCGGGATTGAGAAACAGCACGCGGTTGCCCTGCTTATCAACCGCCAGTAACCCACGCTTGTGTGGCTGCATAGTGCCTCCTTTTTTTCGTTGCCTGCTCTAAGCGTAGCTAACCTGCCTCCGCGTTGGGCAAGCGGCGGCCAGGCCAGGGGAAAATACAGCGCCGTTAACGGACCGCCGATCGCTCATTTTTATTCCGCGCCGCGGCCTGTGCCTGCAGAGGGTTATTTTATTAGGAATAGTCTTAATCGAGCAAAAATAAAAAACGCATTCCCTCATCATTTTATTGATACCTCTTTTTAGCCATCCCGGATCCCGGCGTTTCCGGTAAATCTGAAAGCGAAAAAAATTCGTAGCCTTGCCGCTGCGGATCGATTATTAAGCAAGGGTAGTCTTTTTACACACAGCCGTCAGGACACATAAGCGCGCTCAAGCCGCCAGCATCAGGGAATCCTTGCTCCCCATAATCACAATAATCAGGTGCATCATGACAAAAAAACGTCTCCAGCCAGCCCTTACGCTCTGGCAACACTGGCAGAGAATCGCCTTTACCGGCCAGACATTACTGCAGAAAAAACAGCATACTGCGCTCTGCGCGCCGGAATATGATCCCAGCGAAGAGGACAATATCGTGTTGCTTTCGGGTGAGAAAGCGCTGCCGGAAATACCCAAAAAAGTCTGGATGTACTGGGACAATGAATATTTACCGAAATCGATGGCGTTAAATATCCAGCAGCTGCGTCAGGATAATCCCGACCATCAGGTGTATGTATTAAACCGTTTAACGCTTAAAGAAGTCTTGCCGGATTTTATTTTTACCTCGACACAATTAAGTGAGCAGCAAAAAAGTGAAGTCATTCGCCTCGAATTATTATTACGCTACGGCGGGATTGCGATTGACTGCAGCACGCTGTTATTTGAAGACCTGAGCTGGGTGCACCGTGCGCATCAGGAACGCCGCATGGATGTGATTGGCTATTACCGCGAAATTGCCACCGTCAACTATCTGGCACCGGTGATTGAAAACTGGTTTCTCGCCGCTGCGCCCAATAATCCTTTTATTCGCGAGTGGCAAAAACAGTACGCGCCGATCAAGCATCTGGGGGCGCACAACTATTTTAATGAGCTGGCAAAGCGCGATGATTTTGCCCTGCTGACTCAGAAAATCGCCGAGCCCGCACAGCAGCTGGGTTCGCTGGCGCAGCAGGCGGCGATGCGCGAACATCGCCGCGTGAACCTGTATCTGCGTAAATGTGAGGCCAACGCGTATTACTATCAGCGGCTGAGCAACTGGCAAAGTGACGCCTTTGCGCACACGGTGCTATTCCATCAGCGCCCGCATACGCCGCCGCCGGTGATCAAGCTGAGCGGCATTGAGCAGCTGCATCTCGACTTCAATCTGCGTCTCGGTAACTATAACCGTCGCAGCCTGCTGGGGGCGATGATGCAGCCCACAGCACCGCTCAGCGCGCCGCTGGCCTCACCCATCAACAAAGCGCGTGCGTAGCCAGTGGATAAAGGTGGTGACGGCACGCGGTACCTGCGCTGCGTAAGGCCGCACCACCCACAGGCGGTCGGCAAAGGCATCGACCGCCTGCCACTCCGGCAGCACCTGCTGCAGCGTGCCGCTGGCCAGCGCCGCGCTGGCGCTGAAGTCCGGCAGCATGGCAATGCCCAGCCCCTGCAGCGCAGCGTCACGAATCGACTCGCTGTTATTAGTGGCGAAATTACCCTGAATCTTCACCTGCACCGTTTCGTTGTCATCGCTGTGCAGACGAAAGCGCCACTGCGGCGACTCCAGCCCGCGCGGATAATAGAGGCAGTTATGCTGCTGCAGCGCCTGCGGCGTATCTGGCGTACCGTGACGGGTCAGATAATCCGGCGCGGCCACCAGCAGCGTGCGCGTTTCACACAGCGGCAGCGCGACGTGCGTTTCCGGCAGCTGCTGGCTGTGGCGAATGGCGAGATCGAATCCTTCGCTGCCCAGCGACACCAGCCGATCGCTGACGTTAAGCTGCAACCGCACCTGCGGGTAGTCGCGCAGAAAGTCGCCGATAATCGGCACCAGCTGCTGCCGGGCAAACGCCACCGGCGCGCTGATGCGCACCAGGCCGCGCACCGGCCCGGCTTCGTCACGCACGCTAAAGAAGCTCTGCGCGATGCGCGCAAACGGCTCGCGCAGGTCGTCCACCAGCTTTTCACCGGCCGACGTCAGCCGCACGCTGCGCGTGGTGCGCTGCACCAGCGCCACGCCCGCCATCTGCTCCAGTTCTTTGATTTTCTGGCTCATCGCCGCTTTACTGACATCCAGGCGTTCAGCCGCGCGGGTAAAACTGCCCTGTTCCGCCAGTACCGTCAGCCAGTGCAAATGCACCCAGAGTGCATCGGTTTTAATTTCTTTCATCAGGATTGTTCAAAATAATAAATAATCATTTTAATCAGCGCGCTTTTTCTTTCCGGCAGCAAGCGGCAGCATAGCGTTTCATCCTACTCTTTCCGCGTGGGCAAAAACGAGGATTTATTGATGCCGTTACTGACTTTTGATGTTATTCAGGGCCGTTCTGAAGCAGAGATTCGCACCTTACTCGACGCCGCGCATCGCGCAGTACTCACGGCATTTAAGGTTCCGGCGCGCGATCGTTACCAGATTGTTCATGAAAACAAGCGTTATCAGATGGTCTTTCAGGATACCGGGCTGGGCTTTGCGCGCAGCGACAATCTGGTGATGGTACGCGTGTACACCAGCCCAAGAAGTGAAGAACAGAAAACGCACTTCATGGCAGAGTTAGCGCGCGAGTTGCGGGAGAATTGTGGCGTGCAGGGCAACGATCTGATGATCAGTTTTATCACCAACAGCAAAGGTGACTGGAGCTTTGCCGACGGCGAAGCGCAGTATCTCACCGGTAAGTTGTAACGCCCGCGCCCGCCCTGGCTGGCAGCAGCGCGCCGGTTGCTGCCAGACTAAATCAGACTCCGCCTAAACTCGCCTTAAACGATTCGCAATGCATCGCACAAATCTGGTTGGATGTGTTGCAGCCCTGTGACAGCCAATATAGATTGACGCAAAACCCCCGCAGAGGGCCGCAGACGCAGGTAACGCGTTCTTTTTACTTAATGTGAGGATCTGCCGTTGGAGTTGCTTTCAATAGTGCTCTTTTTGGCTGCGATCGCAGTCTATTCGTATAAAGCCGGGCGAAATAAATTCTGGTTTATCCTGATCTTGCTGCTGCTCACCCTGTTCATCGTGCTCAACGCCACGCTGTATGCCAGCAACTATTTTACCGGCGATGGCATCAACGATGCGGTGCTCTACACCCTGACCAACAGCCTGACCGGCGCGGGCGTGAGCAAATATGTGGTACCGGCGCTTGGCTTGATCATCGGCCTGTTTTTACTGTTCTGTTTTCTCTCCTGGGTGCTGCGCCGGCATAAACGTCCGCATCATCTCGGCTGGAGCCTGCTGGCGATCGCCTGTGCTGCCGGCTCGGTGCAAACCACGCCGGCGTTTCGCCAGGTGAAAGAGCTGATCGCTTCTCACGCGCGCCAGGCTGACTCGGATTTCGAAACCTATTACAAAACGCCGAATAAGCAGATTAACGCGCCGAAGCTCAACCTGGTGTATATCTACGGCGAAAGCCTTGAGCGCACCTACTTCGATCAACAGGCTTTTCCTGGCCTGGCACCGGAGCTGAGCCGCGAAAAAGATCACAGCATTGACTTCAGCAACACCGAGCAACTGCCCGGCACCGATTACACCATCGCCGGCATGGTGGCGTCGCAGTGCGGTATTCCGCTGTTTGCGCCGTTCGACGGCAACGCCTCGGCTTCGCTTTCCAGCTTCTATCCGCAAAATATCTGCCTCGGCGATATCCTCAAACACTCCGGCTATGAGAACTGGTTTATTCAGGGCGCAGACCTGCGCTTTGCCGGCAAAGACACTTTTTTGCTGTCACACGGTTTTGACGCCGCCAACATGTACGGCTCGCAGGAGCTGAAGAGCCGCGTCGCCGACCCCAGCTACCGTAACAACTGGGGCTTTTACGACGATACGGTGATGGATGAAGTGTTTGAAAAGTATGAGGAGCTGTCGCGTCAGCAGAAACGCTTTGCGCTGTTTACACTCACCGTGGACACCCATCATCCGGACGGCTTTATTTCGCGCAGCTGTCAGCGCAAAAGTTACAGCTATGACGGCAAACCCAACCAGTCGTTTAGCGCGGTGGCCTGTTCCCAGGAGCACGTGGCGCGCCTGATTGCCCGCATCAAAGCCTCGCCGTGGTTTAAAAACACCGTGATTGTGGTGAGTTCCGATCATCTGGCGATGAATAACACGGCGCATCAGTATCTGATCAAGCAGCCGCGCCGCGATCTGTTTATGGTGATCCGTGGCGATCAGCCGCAGGCCGAGGTGCTGGACGGCAAGCGCAGCACGCTGGATAACGGCGCCACGGTGCTGGATATTCTCGGCGGGGATAACGCGATTGGCCTTGGCCGCAGCGGGCTGTCTTCGGCCTCGCTCTCCAGCCAGTTCGATGACATGGCGAAGAAGGTGACGGCGTGGAAAGCCGATATCATTCAGCTGTGGAATTTCCCCAGCCAGATGAAGACGTTCACCATCGACCAGCCCAAAAATACCTTTAGCTTCTCGGGCGCGACGTTCAGGCTGCCGATCCTGTTCCGCGTATCCGATCATCAGGTAGAGCCGCTGCCGGAAGGCGAATACGCCGCGCCGCTGCGCTTCCAGCTGGCCGATTTTGCCGCCAGCGATAAGTTTGTCTGGGTCGATCGCTGCTTCAAAATGGGCCGGCTGTGGCAGCCGGCGCTGGCGCTGTCGACCGATCTCTGTCTGGCGATGGGCCAGACCGGCGGACAGCCCACCGTGACGCGCATCGACCAGCCGGTGTGGCAGGGCAAAGCGCAGTTCCCGCAGGTGAAAGTCAGCGCGGCGACCTATCAGCTCAACGAGCAGCAAATGCGCATCGAGGATAATGCCATTCGCTACCAGGCGGACAGCTTCCTGCTGACCGTGCCGGGCGCGCCGGCCAGCGTGAAGCGCTTTAGCGGTATTTCACGGCCGGAAAGCTGGGGACGCTGGTCGAACGCCAACCTCGCGCCGGAGGTGAACATTGAATATGTCGATCCGCTACCGGCGCGTTTTGACGTGGTGATCACCGCACGTGCCTATGGGGCTAACGCCCATCGACCGATTCCGGTGCGCGTCGGCGATCAAGTGCAGCAGCTCAATCTGGGTGACGCGTTCTCCACGCAGACGCTGCATTTCACCAACCCCGGCGCCAGCCGCAACCTGATCATCACGCCGCCAGAACCACAGCTGTCTAATCTCGGCAACATTACCGGTCAGGATCCACGCAAACTCGGTATCGGCATGGCGGAGATAAAAATAATTCCGCAGCCCGAAAATTGATAAAAATGCGTGCCAGACCAGGGCCTGCCAGCGTGCAGGCCCTTTTTATTGCCGCTTAGCGTTACTCATTGTACGAATTGATATTTTTCGAGACGTCGCGCAAAATCCACATCATCACATGGTGCAACTATCACCACCTGGATAACCTTGCAGGCAACAGGAAAGGCGACCAGGAGCAACAGGGATGATACCGACGATGATGAACACCCATAAGGCATTCAAAGCGCTGCAGCAGGCGGGCGTGGCCGATCACCAGGCCGAAGTGATGGTCGACATTTTTGCCGAAATGCAGCAGGAAAACAGCCTGACCAAAACGCACCTTTCGCAGGCCATGGAAGGCGTGATGCGGGCAAATCACGCCACCTCGCAACGTGTCGATAAACTGGCACAGAGCCTCAGGCATTTAGAAAATGAGGTCCGCCATACGTTTAAAGCCATTGAGCTGCGATTTGACAACGTCGATGAGCAATTCAGGAAAATTGATCAACGCTTTGAACAAATCGATCAACGCTTCGAAAAGATGGATGCGCAATTCAAGCAAATCGATAAACGCTTAGAAAAAGTGGATGCGCAATTCAGGACAATCGATCAGCGTTTTGAACAAATCGATGAACAATTCAGGAAAATTGATCAACGCTTTGAAAAGATGGATGAGCAATTCAGGAAAATCGATCAACGCTTTGAACAAATCGATGAGCAATTCAGGAAAATCGATCAACGCTTTGAACAAATCGATGAGCAATTCAGGAAAATCGATCAGCGTTTTGAACAAATCGATGAGCGATTCAGGCAAATTGATAAACGCTTTGAAAAGATGGATGAGCAATTCAGGCAAATTGATAAACGCTTTGAAAAAGTGGATGAGCGCCTGCTGGATCTCGACCATCGCATGCAGCTCGGTTTCAATGAGCTCAAACGCGATAATCTCTGGCATCGGCGGCTGATGATGGCCATGGCCAGCGCCTTTGTGTTGTCAGCCGCCAAATATATTTTTGCCGGTTAGCCGGGTAGCCAGCCCGGCGCGCGCGTCAGGCCTGACGTAATGTCTCCAGCCTGGCGCGTTGCTGCCCACGGGCGTCGAAATTGTCTGCCGCCAGCCAGCGCTCAAAGCCCAGCTTCACCTGCGGCCATTCGCTGTCGATGATAGAGAACCAGGCGGTATCCCGGCTGCGATTTTTATACACCACCACCTGACGAAACGTGCCTTCATAACGGAAGCCCAGCCGCAGTGCGGCGTTGTACGACGGCTGGTTACAGCTGTCGCATTTCCACTCGTAGCGACGATAGCCAAGTTGTTCGAAGGCGTAACGCATCAGCAGATAGTGGGCTTCGGTGGCCATGCGGGTTTGCTTCAGCAGCGGAGAGAACACCACAAAGCCGACCTCCATCACGCCGTGCTGCGGTTCAATGCGCATCAGCGCCAGCGAGCCGACCGCCTGCCCACTTTGCCGGTCAATAACCGCGAAGTGCAGGTAATCCGGACTCTGCTGGCACTGCTGCGCAAACGCCAGATAAGACGCTTCATCGTCAAAGCGCCCGACCGGCAGCCAGGTCCAGTCGCGGTCATCTTCCGCCAGCGCATAAGCCGCATACAGCTCGCGACCGTGACGTGCGGCATCCAGCGGCTCCAGCCGGCAATATTGTCCGGTGAAAATCTGCCCCTGCGGCAGCGGGCGCGGCTGCCACGCCTCCAGCGCCGGGCCGATGGGTTGTCCATAACGATTGGTCTGCGATGACATACGGCGATTCCTTCTGTGTGAGAGTGACAGCGTGCAGCGTGCCACTTTGCTGGTTCAGGAAAAAGCGCCACAATGTGACAAATCGATAGATCCACGGAGGCGCTGATGCGCGCATTAAACCGGCATTCGCTGCTGCTGGCACCGCTAGAGGCCGACGGCAGCCTGACACTGCAACAGCAGCTGTATCAGCGACTGCGCCAGGCGATACTGAATGGTCAGCTGGCGGCGGGCACGCGCCTGCCGGCGACCCGCCAGCTGGCGGCTGAACTGCAGGTGTCGCGCAATACGGTGATCGCCGTCTGGTCACAGCTGCAGGCGGAAGGATTTATCCTCAGCGACCGTCAGGGAAGCCGCGTCAGCCGGCTGGCGCACATGCCACTGCCAGCGCAGGCGTCCGACGACAGCGCCGACTGGCCGGTTTCCGCGCGCGCTGCCGGATTGCACTCGCTGCATCGCCTCTCCAGCCAGGAGCTGGCGCTGCGCCCGAGCACGCCGGCGCTGGCGCATTTCCCGCTGGCGCAGTGGCGTCGCGCGCTCAATCAAACCGCGCAGCAGGCACAGTTGCTGGGCTACGGCGATCCGCTGGGTGAGCTGGCGCTGCGTGAGGCACTGGCGCAGCATCTGGCGCTGGCGCGCGGCGTGCGCTGTGCGCCGCAGCAGATTGTGATTACCGAAGGCGCGCAGCAGGCGCTGACGCTGTGCGTCGCGCTGCTCACCAATCGTGGTGACACCGGCTGGGTGGAAGAGCCGGGCTATCGCGGCGCCAAAGCGGCGATGCGCCTTGGCGATCTGCAGATCGAGCCGATTGCGGTGGATGCGCAGGGACTAGCACCGACAGCGCAGGACTGGCAGCAGCGCCCGCCGCAGCTGATTTACACCACGCCGACGCATCAGTATCCCACCGGCGCGATCATGAGCGCCGCGCGCCGGCTGGCGCTGCTGGCGGCGGCACAGCGGCATCAGGCGTGGATTATTGAAGATGATTACGACAGCGATTTTCGCTACAGCGGCGAGCCCATCGCCGCGATGCAGGGCATGGCGCAGCCGACGCCGGTGATTTACATCGGCTCCTTCAGCAAAACCCTGTTTCCGGCGCTGCGCATCGGCTACATGGTGCTGCCTGCCCCGCTACTGCCGCGGCTGCGGCCGGCCTTGCATGAGCTGTTACGCGGCGGTAACCGGCCGGAACAGCAGGCGCTGGCGCTGTTTCTACGCAGCGGGGATTTCAATCGCCACCTGAGCAAAATGCGCCGCCTGTATCGTCAGCGGCAGGCCACGCTGCGGGCTGCGCTACAGGAGACATTTGGTACTCAGGTGCCGCTGCTGGGCGGTGAATGCGGTATGCATCTGGTGTTGCCGCTGGCGGATACGGTGGATGATGTGGCGCTGACGGCGCAGCTGTTTCGCTATGGCTATGCGCCTGGCGCGCTGTCCGGCTTTTATCTGGGCGAGCAAAAACAGCAGGGACTGGTGCTGGGATACGGTAATACCAGCACCAGTCAGATAATGGCAGGCGTGGCGCAGTTGGCGCGCCTGCTGCCGGGCATTAACCCTTGAAGAAAATGTCGCCGGATTTGCCCATCACGATCTTGCCGCTGTCGTCGGTGATCAGGATGTAGTTAGCGTTGATGTAAGCCCAGTGCGTGCCTTCCTGCGGTGCAGGCAGGTGGCGCGGCTGCCACTCAACGATGGTGTACTGCTTTTTACGGTACTCATCCGGCACGACGTCACCGACTTTATACTCTTTGTAATCGATGATGATGGTGTGCAGATCGTAATTATTGGCGGCGGATGGCGCTTCACCCGGACCGTTTTGTGACGGGCGAATCGGCGCGACATCGCCACTGGATTCTGCCGGTTCACTGCTGGCGGGCGCATCGCTGGTGGCCGCTGGCGCTGAGGCGTCAGGTGCGGTTTGCTGCACCTGCGGCGGCATCGGTACGCTATCGGTTTGCTCACCTTCTGCCAGCGCTGCTGGCGTCAGGCTTAAAGCGCCCAGAAAAATTCCTGCTGAAAGAAGGGTGACGTGTGTCCTGCGCATTGGTGATTTCCACTCTGGTTAATTATTTAACTGTCCCATTTACTGACAAGCGCCACGTGCGGAAGGTTCCCGCGCCGCGCTTGGCGCGTCAAATTTCGCTCCACAGCATACCTCAGGCGGCGCGCTTTGCTGAGCAGCAAAATTGCAAGCAACCGTGTTCAGCACCCGGCGATCTTTACGCGCCAAATCACGCAGCAGCGCAATGCCCAGATAGTTGCTCCAGTTGAAGGCGTTTTGCAGCACCACGATGGCATTGCCGTGGGCGCGATCGTAGCCAATAAAGCTGGCATAACCGCCAATATACCCCACCTGATAAGTGATCTGCTGCTGACCATAGGTATCGGTTACCCAGGCGATATTCTGCGCCTGGTTGCCATGCTGCTCATAAGGATAATTGACCTGCGCCAGCGCCTGACCGAGCGCGCCCTGTGCATCGCTGTGCAGATGCGCATCGAGGTAGCGAATCAGATCGCGCGCATTGCTGTACAGGCTGGCGGCCGCCACCATATTGCCGCGAAAGGCCCAGTCCGGCGTCAGCTGACCACGCGCGATCAGTTTCGGCTGATCGCCGGCGTGGCCCAGCGCGCGCCACGGATAGCCGCGCAGGGTTTGCGGATGGAAGCTGCTGCTGGTCATGCCGAGCGGACCAAACAGCTGATGCTGCGCCAGCGTTTCAATGTCCTGATGCAGGCGATGCTGCAGAATATAGCCCAGCAGCGCATAGCCGAGATTGGAATACTGCGCCGCCGGGTGCGCGGGGGCGCTGAAATCGGCCAGATAACTCAGCACGGCATCGCTATCCAGATTGCCGTAAAAATTTTCGCCGCTGCGCAGGTAAGCCATAAATTTCAGGAACATCGGCAGATCCATATCCTGGCGCGGCAGCCCCGAGGTGTGCGTGACCAGCTGCAGCAGCGTGATGCGTTTTGCATCCTCACTCAGCGGCACGCCGCGCGGCAGCAGCGTGGCCAGCGTGTCGTTCCAGTGCAGCTCGCCGCGATCCACCAGCCCGATAATGACCTCTGCGGTAACGCCTTTGCTCAGCGATCCCAGCGCAAACAGCGTATCCGGCGTGATGGGATAACGCTGACGCGCATCGGTGACGCCATAGCTGTAAAACTGCGGCGCGCCGCGCTGGTGAATAATGGCGATGCTGATGCCCGCTACCTGCTTTTGCTGCATGTAGTGGCGCACAATGTCATCGACGTTTTCATGGAAGGAGGCGTGGGAAAGGTATACGCGATCGCCCACCGGCGCGGACGTTTGCGACAGCGTTCCGCAGCCGCTGAGCAGCAGACACAGGGCTGACAGCCGCAGGTGCAACCATGCGCGAGAAAGCGTCAGCCGCTGAAGCCTGACGAAGCGGGAAATAGCCATCAATTGATAAGTTATTTTTTATGTTATGCAGCAGGTGCCACTGGTGTTGGTGGCGAAATATACCACAGAACAGCGGGTGCGCCACCTGTCAGCCGCAGGTGGCGCCGGGCATTATTGATTAACCGGGATAACCGATCCTTTGTAGTGCTGGTTGATAAATTCAGCAGTTTGCTTTGATTCGAGATCTTTCGCTAACGCCAGAATGCGCGGGTCGCTGGCCAGCTTTGGCGTGGTGACCAGCACGTTGGCATACGGATTATCCTTTGCCTGTTCCAGCGCCAGCGCGTCTTTTGACGGCACCAGCCCGGCCTGCAGGGCATAGTTACCGTTAATAATCGCCAGCTGCGCATCATCCAGCGCGCGCGGCAGCTGCGGCGCTTCAACTTCAATGATCTTCAGATGGTGCGGGTTGTCACTGATGTCCGCCGTGGTCACCAGCGTACTGGCGCTGCGGCTTTTCAGCGTAATCAGGCCTTTGGCCTGCAGCAGATAGAGCGCGCGGCTCAGGTTAGTGACGTTGTTGGGCACCGCAACCTGCGCGCCATCCGGCAGATCTTTCAGAGATTTCACTTTGTGCGAATAAATCCCGAGTGGCTCAATATGCACGGTCGCCACCACGGCAAATTTTTCGCCCAGCGCTTTTTCCTGATCGCGCAGATAAGGCACATGCTGGAAATAGTTGGCATCGATGTCGCCACGCGCCAGCAGCTCGTTGGCGTTTAAATTGCCGTTAAGCTCGATCACCTTCAGGTCGAGCTGTTTGTCGGTTTGTTTGATGTAGTTGAGAATCTCACTGTGCGGCACCGGATCGGCGGCCACGCGCAGTGCCGCGGCGGACGCCACGCTGCTGAACAGGGTCATCAGGGCCAGTGACGCTATCATCGTTTTCTGCATGGGCTTTCCTTACGTTTCTTATGATTTCACTGTGCTTAATGCATCAGCGTAATAGCGCTGCGCCACATCGCGATGGGAACGCAGACGCCCTTTGAGGTAGTTCCAGCCCACTTCACGCAGCAGCGGATTGTCAGGATCGCTGGTCGGGCCGTGGGCTTCTGCCGCCAGCTGCGGCGGCAACTGATACAGCGGTACTTCGGCGTCCAGCTGCGCACCGAGAAAAAAAGCGATCGACACGCGTTCACGATTAGCCGGCGGCGACACCACGCGGTGCACGGTGGCGCGCAGATACCCATTGCTGGCAATTTCCAGCAGTTCACCGATGTTGACCACAAACGCGCCCGGCTTCGGCAACGCATCCACCCAGTGACCGGGTGACACTTCCACCTGTAAACCGGGCTGATCGTCCTGCAGCAAAAAGGTGAGGAAGCCGGAGTCTTTATGCGCGCCGACGCCCTGCTGGCTGGCTTCTGCCGCCTGACCGGGATAACGAATCAGCTTGATGTGCTCATTGGACTGGGTGCCATACAGCGCGTCGAACGCATCCGGCGGCAGCGCCAGCGCTTTGGCAAAGGCCCGCAGCAGGCGCAGCGCGATGGCGGCCATCGCCTGCTGCCAGGCGTGCATCACCGGACGCAATTGCGGTAACGCCTCCGGCCATAAGTTGGGCCCCTGCAGCCGTTTCCACGCCGGATCGCCCGGCTGCAGCGTCAGCGCCGCGCGTTCGGCACCGATATCAAACTGTTCACGCTGATCGCGCTGGTCACGGGTGTATTCCACGCCGGCGTGGTTGTAGCCGCGAAAATGCGGCGAGTGGATCATCGCCACGCGCTGCTTCTCCGCCTGCGGCAGGGCAAAAAACGCCCGCGTGATACTCTCCACGTTGTGCAGCAGTTGCGGGTTGATGCCGTGATTAACCAGATAGAAGAAACCGACGTCACGCGCGGTCTCCCGCAGCTGCGCCAGGTAAGCTGCCTGCTCTGCGTCCGGTAGTTCCAGCAGGGCCAGATCCAGTACTGGCAGGGTATCCGCCATGATGTTGTCTCCTCGCTATCGGTAAATCCTGCGTTTACGCTGACATTTGCCGCCGTTTCCCGCCAATACTGTTGCGCGATAAGTTATGGCGATTCCTTTTTAGGCGCACTTCGGCTATCGATATGCAAAAAGCGGTAAATCAGGCGCGCTGCCGCTATAATCGCGCCCAGCAATTTTTGCCCACCAATGCACACCGCAGGAGACGCCGGATGAATCAGGGTCCGTTAACCGAAAAAGAGCTGAACTGGCTTGATGACATGCTGGAAAAATATGGCAACGAACACTCCGTGGTGGACACCGCCGAACTGGACGGCATGCTGACCGCCCTGCTCTCCGGCCCGAACGATATCGAACCGAGCGAATGGCTGGTGGCGATTTGGGGCGGTGAGAAGAAGATTCCTCAGTGGGCGAACGCGCGCGAAATGGACCGCTTCATGGCGCTGACTTTCCAGCACTTCAATGACATCGCCGAGCGGCTGGCGGAGTATCCGGAGCAGTTCGATCCGCTGTTCGGCGAGCAGGAGATGGAAGGCCAGCTGTTTACCGTGGTGGAAGACTGGTGCTATGGCTATATGCGTGGCGTGGCGCTGGATGCAGACTGGGCGCAGCTGCCGGCGGCACAGCAACCGGCGCTGCAGGCGATTGCGCTGCACGGCAGTGAAGAACAGCTGGCGCAGCGTGAAGCCTTTACCCCGGACGCGTTTGAGGCCAGCATCGAGGCGATTCGTCCGGCGGCGCTGGAACTGCACGAATACTGGCAGGAGCAGCGCATGGCGCAGCCCGATCCGGCCCCGCAGCTGCCGCATTTTGCCGGTGAAAAAACCGGTCGCAACGATCCCTGCCCGTGCGGCAGCGGCAAAAAGTTTAAGCAGTGCTGCCTGAATAAAACCTGAGACGCTCACCTCAACGCAGGCCAGCGCAAAACTGGCCTGCGCACCGCGTTATTTCCCGGACGCGAGAAACGCCATCACCGCCGCATTCAGCGGCGCAGGGCACTCTTCAGGTAACCAGTGACCGCAACCAGGTAACACTTTGCCGGTGACCTGCGAGGCGTAGCGGCTGACCACCTGCTGCTCATAAGCACCCAGTCCGCCGTGACCGCCACCGCCAATCGCCAGCATCGGCACGGCAATTTTCTCGCGGGAGAGCACTTTATTGTCCGCCACTCCCTGATTCAGCACCCGGTAATATTCAAAGGCGGCATTCAGGCTGTGCGGTTTTGCATAGGATTTGCTGTAAAGATCCAGCAGCGCCGGGGTGAACACCGCTTTGTTGGCGGCATGTTCTTTGATGAAATGTTCGAAGAACAGGCGCTCTTTACCGGCGATCAGCTGTTCAGCGAGCTGTCCCTGCGCCGCAAAGAAGCTGAAGTGCCACACCAGGGATTCGCCTTCAGGCGTAAAGGCCGGGAACTGATAGATGCTTTCATCCGGGATCGGCGCTTCCATAAAGATGGCGCGGCGGATGCTGTCCTGATGTTTCACCAGCAGCGGATAGGTATTCCAGATGCCAATGTCGTGCGCCACCAGGTCGAACTTTTTGCCGCCGGCGAACTGTTGTGCCAGCTGATAAAGCAGCGGCGCGACGTCGGTGGCGCGATACGAATGCGGCACGTCAGACTGTCCCAACCCCGGCAGATCCACCGCCACGACGGTGTGGTTTTTTGCCAGTTCCGGCATCAGCTGGTGCCACTCGTACCACGTCTGTCCGAAACCGTGCACCAGATATACCAGCGGTCCGCTGCCGCCCTTCACATAATGCAGGCGCACGCCATCCACAGTTTGATAGCTGCTGGTGAAACCGGCGGGCAGCGGGAATTCATCCGCGGCGGTGCCGGCGGCGGAAAACAGCGCGGCTGAGGCAAGCAGCAGGGTTAACAGTAATTTTTTGAACACGTGATTGATCTCCATTTTGTCATAATGCCATTTAAAACAGTGGGTTAAATTTTTAAGTCAGCCCGGCAGGTCAGTGACCTTGTACGCGCTGGTGCCGCGCGCCGGCCTGGAAACCGTGCTGACGCGCCTGCAGTGCGATGAGGAAGCCAATCGCCAGCAGCAACAGCAGCGCCAGCGGGAAAGACGCCACGCCCCAGTGGGTAAGCAACACGCCACCGGCCAGACCGCCGCCGGCAATCGCGCTGTTCCACACCACCACGTTCATCGACAGCGCCACATCCGCGCCCTCGCCCGCCGCATCCGCCAGTGCCGTTTGCAGCAGCGTGGCCGCCCCGCCAAACGTCAGCCCCCACAGCGCCACGCCGACATAAACCAGCAGCGGCAAGCGCGCCAGCCAGATGAACAGCAGCGAGACCAGCGCAAACAGCGCCAGACTGCCGAGCACGGCGACGCGCAGGTGGTGATCGACGAGGCGACCGGCCAGGCCGATAGCCGCCAGCGCCGCGATGCCAAACACCAGCAGCACGCTGTCCACCTGCCCGGCGAGACCCGCCTGGGTAACGAACGGCGCAATGTAGGTGTAGAGAATGTTGTGTGCCGTCATCCACGCCAGCACCACGCCCAGCACCGGGCGCACGCCTGGCGTCATGAACACCGTGCGCAGCGGCAGACGCTGATCGCTGCTTTGTCCCGGATAGTCAGGCACCCGCAGCAGCACCCAGCCGATCAGCAGCAGCGTCAGCGCTGACATGATGCCGAACGCCGTGCGCCAGCCCACCGCCGTGCCCAGCCAGGTGCCGATGGGAACGCCCAGCGCCAGCGCAATCGGTGTGCCGACCATCGCCACGGCGAGCGCTTTGCCCTGCTGATGCACCGGCACCATGCGCCGCGCATAGCCGGCCAGCAGGCTCCAGGCGAGCCCCGCCGCTGCGCCGGCGAAAAAGCGCGCCACCAGCGTCAGTGCGAAGTGGGTCGAGAACGTGGTGATGGAGTTGAAAATCAGGAAACCGACGATAGCCAGCAACAGCACGTTACGGCGACGCCAGCCCTGAGTGGCGATGGTCAGCGGAATCGCCGCCAGCAGCGAGCCAAGCGCATACACGGTGACGGTCTGCCCGGCCAGCGCGGTGGAAATACCGAGGCCCGCCGCCATCTGCGGCAGCAGTCCGGCAGGTAAGGTTTCGGTGATGATGCAGATAAAACCGGTCATGGCCAGCGCCAGCAGCGCGCCCAGCGGTAGCGGCCGGGTTTTATCCGCGGCGGTATTCAAAGTCGTCACAATCAGCGTTCCCGATGTCATCAGCGTGCAGGTAAGGCGCGCGCCGCTCGTTGAAATTATATGTACCGATCAGTATATAAATTGGCGAAGTGCGATAACTTGTTACGGCTTAAGAACACACTACCGCGGATACGCTATCCGCCGCCCGCCGGCACAAATATATACTGATCGATACATTAGTTGACGTGCGAGACCATTGTCAACGACTTATGTATCGATTAGTATTTAAGCATTGAGATTAATGGAGCACTGAGATGGCCACTATGGGACGGCCGCGTACGTTCGATCGTGATGCGGCCATTGAACAGGCGATGAAGATTTTCTGGCAGCACGGCTATGAGTCGACATCGTTAACGCAGCTGAAGGCGGGAATTGCCGGTGGAATTTCAGCACCGAGCTTCTATGCGGCCTTTGGCTCGAAGCAGGCGCTGTTTCAGGAGTGTGTGCAGCGCTATCTGTCGACTTACGCGCAGGTGGTGGAGCCGCTGTGGGATAACAGCCTGCCGCCCCGTACCGCAATGGAGACCGCGCTGCGGCGCTCTGCCAGCATGCAGTGTGAGTCCGGCCATCCGCTGGGTTGTATGGTCGGCCTGGGCGTGATGAGTGCGCCTTCCGCCGAACACGCGGATGTCACCCAGCCGCTGGCGCGCTCACGCGCCCGCACGCTGGCAGGCATGACGGCCTGCGTGCAGCGCGGCATCGACAGCGGCGAACTGCGCGCCGACACCGATGCCGCCGCCCTCGCCATCGCCCTCGACGCTTTTCTGCTGGGCGTGTCGGTGCTGGTGCGCGACGGCGTCAACGGTGCGCAGATCGATAACGCCATCGCCCATGTCATGGCCGCGTGGGACGCGGCAAAATCCGGGACGGATTAAGCGCCCCAGCCGCCTGGCGACGCACGCTGAACATTACCCCGCCGGTTTGACTTCGGTGATCAGCGTTGGCAGTTGCCATGCGCCGCCGGCGCGGATGGCACGACACATGCCGGTGGTGGCCTCGCTGCTCTGGACAAACTGGCGGCCATCCCACACCCATGCAGCGGTGCTCCAGCAGTCACCAATGCCGCGCCCTTTCTGCGCTTCGCTGATCACGCCGTCGTGATAATCAGATCCGGAATCGGTGATCAGCTGCGGCGTGCCCTGCAGCGCGTTATCCAGCAGCCAGAAACCATAGCCTTCGTTGTAAGCCCCACGCCAGCACAGCGCGGCAATCAGCACGTGCTGCGCATCCACCGGCGTCAGCGTAGGCGGTTCTGCGCCCTCTTCTGGCTGATCGTCGGACGGCGCGAGATTGTCACAGCTGTCATCATCGGTCAGCGAGGCAATCAGCTTTGGCTTGACCTGCGCCAGTTCGTCCGGCGTCAGAGGGCGCGGCGCGGCTTTCAGCACGTGGACCTGCTGGATCACCGGCATTGCCACTGCCGCCGGTACGCTGGCTTCCGGCTGATTACCCTTGCGCACCAGCGCGCCCGGCGTGTTCAGCCGTCCCTGCGCCTCATCCATTTTTAACAGCGTGGCAAACGCCCCGTTGCCGGAGAGCTCAAACGGCTCGGCCGCGCCGCGAAACTCCACTCTGGCACTGCCTTTGATGGCGGCGATCAGCGCCTGGGTCTGCGCGTCGCTTAGCGTCCACTCATCGTTCTCCGCTTTGCTGACCTCGCCCAGCGCGCGATCGTCAATCCACAGCGCCAGCGCATTCACCTGCTGCGCATCATCGTCGCCGGTATCGGCCAGCACCACGCGCCCGTGCGTCAGGCTGTCTGGCCCGCCGGCGCGCGTCAGCAGAACCGATCCGCCCGCGCCCTCTTCGGCGCTGTAGCCGGCGGCGCGGCAGGTCAGCGTATTATCACAAGCCAGCTCCCAGTCTTTATGGCTAAACGAGACGCCTTCGTCGGCCCACAACGGCGTGCTCAGGCTGGCGAACAGCGTCAGCGCCAGCAGCAATCGGCTTTTCATGCCATCTCTCCCTAATGGTAAAGGTGGCTAGTGTGATGATTTTTGCGGCGCGGGAGAAGTGAATTTTTTGCGGCGGATCTTATTCCATCGCTGCCTGTGGTTGTGGCTGACGCGCCATCAGGCTCAGCGCCACCAGCATCGCCAGCGCCACGGCAATTGCGCCAGCGAGATACACCGAAGCCACGCCGCGGTGGGCGGCCAGCGCGCCCGCCAGCGGACTGGTGACTGCCAGCGCGATATCGAGAAACGCCACGTAAGCCCCCATCGCCAGGCTGCGGGTGTGCGGCGGCGCACGGCGCACCGCTTCCACGCCGAACGCCGGAAAGGCCAGCGAATAGCCAAAACCGGTCAGCGCCGCGCCGAGATAAACCAGCGTCGCGCTATCCGCGCGCCAAATCAGCAGCTGACCGCAGGCTTCAATCAGCACGCATACCAGCGCGACGCGCGCGCCGCCCAGCTTATCCGGCAGATGGGCAAAGAACAGGCGAGCCGCGATAAACGCCACGCCAAACGCGGTGAACGCCAGCGACGCGTTGCCCCAGGCCCTGGCCGCAAACAGCAGCGCGATAAACGCGGTGATCATGCCAAAGCCGACGCTGGCGAGCGCCAGACCCAGTCCCGGCCGCCACACCGCGCCCATGACTTTGTAGAACGGTGTCCGTTTGGTCGAGGTCGGCGCAACGGCGCGCACCTGGGTGATAGACATCAGCGGCAGCAGCGGTACCACGATGATCGCCATGGCGATGCCGGTGAAGTGCCAGCCGTGATAAATCGCCACGCCCAGCGGCGCACCCAGCGCCCAGGCGCCATAAATCGCGATACCGATCCACGCCATCACTTTACCGGCATTGGCCGGCCCCACCAGCCCAAGCCCCCAGCCGAGCGCGCCGGTGGCCAGCAGGCTCTCGCCCAGCGCCAGCACCACACGCCCCAGCAGCAGGATGGCCACCGAGCTGGCAGGCCGATCAACGAACAGCAGCGAAATCAGGTAGACCACGCCGGAACTCGCCACCACCAACAGCCCGGCCAGCACCGCGCGTTTTGCGCCGCGCATATCGGCGAAGTTGCCCGCCCACGAACGCGTCAGCAGCGACGCGATAAACTGCGCGCCGATAACCGTGCCGATCGCCAGCGTATCCATGCCGAGGTTCTGCTGCAGATGCAGCGGCAGCACCGGCAGCTGCATCCCCATGGTGAGAAAAGCGATAAACACCGCCAGCGTCACCGGCAGCAAGGTGATAAATACATTATTTTTCATCGATATAATCCAGAAAAACTGCCGCGCGCAGCGGCAGCGTGATATCAGAGATGGGTGTAATAGGCCGGCGTATCGAGCTCGCTCAGCAGGTCCGGGCGGGTTGCAGACCAGTCCAGCAGCGTGCGCGTGCGCTGGCTGGAGACCGCCATGTTGCCCGCCGCCATGTTGGCGAACCAGCCAAAGTGTGCCCGGTCGCGCTCGCCGCTGGGCAATCCGAGCTGGCGTCCGATCGTCTCCGCGATTGCGCGGAACGGCACCGCCTCATCGGCCACCGCGTGATAAACGCGCTCGGTGACGCCCTGCTCCAGCGCCAGCCGATAGACGCGCGCCGCATCGCGACGGTGCACGCCGGACCAGCAGTTCTCACCGCTGCCGCACCAGGCGGAAATCCCGCTCTCACGTGCCAGCCGCACCAGAATCGGCACGAAACCGTGATCGCCGAGGCCATGCACCGACGGCGCCAGCCGTACTGTCGCCACGTGCACGCCGCGCTGCGACAGCGCCTGCGCCGCCGCTTCCGACTGACGCGGTGACACCGGCTGCGGCTGATCCAGCTCCGTCGCCCCGCGCGCCATACCGGACAGGCCGGAGGTCACCAGCAGCATGCGATCCGATCCGGCAATCGCCTCGCCGAGCAACTCGATCACCTGACGGTCCTGCTCGCAGTTCTGCACGAAGCGCGAGAAATCGTGGTTAAAGGCGGTATGAATGATGGCGTCCGCAGAACGCGCGGCGTCACGCAGCACGTCAGCATCCTCCAGCGAACCGCGGATAACCTGCGCGCCAGTGGCGGCCAGCGCCTCAGCTTTCTCCGCAGAACGCGCCAGCCCCGTTACCTGATGGCCCGCTGCGATCAACTCTTCCACTACCGCTGAACCCACCCAGCCAGTAGCCCCGGTGACAAATATCTGCATGATCTTCTCTCCTGCACGTTAAAACGCGAGTGTTTCGTCGTGTTGATATAATGCGTGCTGTGGAGCGGTGGCGCTAATCGCATCAGCAATGCAGGAGCAAGCCTTGTCGGATAAGGCCTGAGGGCATGAAGACCGCGACTTATTCGGCGAGAGTTCAGGTTTACAGCGCCGCGACAATCTGCTGGCGCAGCCATTGCTGGGCGGGATCGCGATGCAGGCGCTCGTGCCACAGCATCAGGATGTCAAACCCTTCAATCTCCAGCGGCGGTGCAAGCACGGTGAGCTGCGGCGCGTTTCGCACCAGGCGCTCCGGCAGTACGGCGACCAAATCACTGCTGGCCAGCGTGTCGAGCATAAACAGAAAATGCGGCACTGAGAGCGCGACGCGGCGCGTGCGGCCGAGCGTTGCCAGCGCGCGATCGGTGGCCGCACTGAAGCCGCCGCCATCCGGCGAAACCATCACAAACTCCAGCTGACAAAAACGGTCCAGCGTCAGGGGCTGCTGCAGCTGCGGATGATCGCGCCGGCCGGCCAGCACGTAGCGCTCGCTGAACAAGCGGCGCTGATGCAGCGTCGGTGGCGCGTTATCGCCGGTGTGAAACACTATATCCAGCTCGCCCTTCTCCAGTTGCTGCGCCACCTGTGGCGGATTGAGCGCGAATACCGCCATGCGGCTGCGCGGTGCCGCTTCTCGTATGAGTTTCAGCGCCGGCAGGATCAGCGCCGATGACATGTAATCGGTGGCGGCAATGCGCCAGGTGAGCTCAGCGCGCGCCGGATCGAACGCTGCCGGTGGTGCTACCGCGCGCTCCAGCGCTTCCAGCGCCAGACGCAGCGGTTCGCGCAGGGCCTCGGCGCGGGCGGTGGGCAGCATGCCGCGCGGACCGGGCAACAGCAGCGGATCGTCAAACAGCACCCGCAGGCGCGCCAGCTGGGCGCTCACCGACGGCTGCGACAGATTGAGGCGCTGCGCCGCGCGCGTCACGTTCTGCTCCACCAGCAACACGTCTAAGGTTTGCAGCAGATTCAAATCCAGCGAGTGCATATTCATGCCATCTATACCTGAGATATCAGTAATTGATTTCTACTATAGCCAGCACTGGCTTAACCTGCAGCGGTTTTCATCTCACAGGATACCGCCATGAATGTTTTGATTGTGTATGCCCATCCGGAACCGCGCTCGCTGAACGGATCGCTGAAAGACTTTGCCGTGAATCATCTGCAGCAGGCGGGCCATCAGGTGCAGGTGTCAGATCTGTACGCCATGCAATGGAAAGCACAGCTGGATGCCGCCGACACGCTGGCATCTCCGGTGGGCGCACATTTTGATGCCACGCTGGATTCGCGTTTCGCCTACGACAACCAGTTGCAGGCAGCGGACATTGCCGCCGAGCAGGAGAAGTTGCGCTGGGCCGACACGGTGATTTTTCAGTTTCCGCTGTGGTGGTTTTCGATGCCGGCGATCATGAAAGGCTGGTTTGACCGCGTGTATGCCAACGGTTTTGCCTATGGCGTCGGCGAGCATAACGATCACCACTGGGGCGATCGCTACGGCGAAGGCACGCTCGCCGGCAAGCGCGCCATGCTGGTGGTGACCACCGGCGGCTGGGAGTCGCACTACGCGCCGCGCGGCATCAACGGCCCGATTGAGGATCTGCTGTTCCCGATCCAGCACGGCATACTGTTCTATCCCGGCTTCAGCGTGTTGCCACCGCTGGTGCTGTATCGCGTGCAGAAGTCGGCGCAGGAACGCTTTGCCGGCTGGTGCGCCGCGCTGGCGCAACGGCTGGATCGCTTAGCGCAGGATCAACCGATTGCCTTCCGTCGTCAGAACGGCGGTGAATATGTGATTCCGGCGCTGACGCTGCGCGAGGATCTTGCGGAAGGTGAAAGCGGATTTGGCGTGCACGTGGCGCGCTGAGCCGCAGGCCGCCAAACCGCAGCGGCGCGCTGCCGCGTCATTCAAACAGCCAGCGCCCCGCCTGCGCCGACGCAATCAGCATGCCCAGCGTGAAATCCGGCACCACCGGCACTTCACGCTTGTTGAACGGGTTGAGGATTTGCGCCAGCGACGGTTCGTCCGGGTAGTAGGTTTCAATAGCGAAATTCGCGCGGTCGACCGCGAACTCGCTGAAAAACTCCTCCATCAGCGCGGCGGCTTCGTCGCGCTCAAAGTTGAGATCGCTGTCGATATCAATCTGCGGCGTGAGCGTTTTCTGCTTGAACAGATATACGCCGTCATAGCGCCGCACCAGTTCATAGATACGCTGTTCGAGTTGCTCAGTCATCGTCGCCTCTTCGCCTGTGCTGATAGGATCGCAGGGCATTTTGCCATGCCTTGCCGCGAGGCAGGAGGAAAAAAATGCCAGCCGTGAATACGTATCGCAATCCTGCATAAAAATCCCGATAGCCATTGCTACCGGGGCCCTTATCACTTAAGCGGCAGATAGATATCCGTCAGCAATTCGTGTTCCGCCACTTCATGCACGAAGTTGTGATAGTGGAAGAACAGCGGGAAATCGCGCAGCTCTTCGCCGCTGGCCGGCAACCATTCGCTATAGAGCGAACGCGCCAGCTCGGTCAACGCAGTGTGCGAACCGTGATGACGCAGCACCGCGCAGCGTCCGCCGGGAATGGTGCTGTTAACGACACCAAAGGCGTTGTCTTCGTTAACCGGTGCAGTCACCGAACCGCAAAGGTGATACTGAAAATCTCCGGCTGGCGTGCTGGCCGGATCGTGCGGCGCGACGCCGAACGTCTGGCTGCTGCGCACCGGCGACGCGCCGCTGCTTTTGCGCCAGGCAATAAACTGCGCCGCCGTTTCGTTGATGCGCTGCGGATCACCGTGATGCGTGAGCATCGCCACCGGCGTGGTGGCAAACATTTTAATCTCAACTGACATACTCTCTCTCCGTTTGACGGGTGGCTGAGGCATGCGCTGATGCCAGGTCATCCACACCGGCTGCTGACGAAATTCACTCGGCGTCACGTCAAATATCTGCTTAAAGGCGCGACTGAATGATTCGGCATGCTGAAAACCGGCATCGAGCGCAATCTCAATGATTTTCTCGTGCGGATTGAATGCCAGCCGGTACGACGCCCGTTTGAGCCGCATCAACTGGATGTAACGCCCCGGCGGCATGCCGCACCAGGCGCTGAACTGGCGGTGAAAGTGGTACGGCGAAAAGTGCGCCACTTCACTCAGTTGCTCCAGCAGCAGCGCTTCATCAAGATGGCGTTCGATGTAGTCGAACACCTTGTCAAAGCGCTTGCGATAGGTCTCGCGGTGATGGTTTTTGTTTACTGGCATAGCATCCTCTCTGGGGAATGAGTATGCCCGTGTGGCGGAGAGTGGGCCTGATGGATCTTGCGGAGTTTTGAGGGAGAGTAAAGAGCGGTGATGGTTTTGGTAGGGAATGAGTGGGGATGATTATGCGCTTACATAGGGCGATTATTTGAGGCCCGGCAGATTTGAGCTTCATGCTTTTAAGCTACTTAAAATTTGCCTCTCAGGCTTCTTTGAGATCATATAGCCAGCGCCCCGCTTTTGCCGATTCAATTAACATCTGAAGCGTTAACGGCTTTGGCGCTTGATCTAAGATCCTCTGCGATTTGGGGCGAAGAAAGTTTGGTAAGAAGCCTTTCTCATAAGGCCAGTATGTCAGGAAGTCAAAACCACGGTTATCGACATCGAAACGCTGAAAATAGTCTTGCATAATTTCATCACCGGTTTCCCGCGCCCAGGGATATTGTCCGGTGTTCAGACTGGTTTCATAGCTCAATTCGGGTTGGCTCTTGGACAAGAATGGTTTGCTATTGCAGTTGTCCTGATACCACTTTATTATAGTGCTATCGATATTATTCGGCATCAGACAAGGCCCTTTGTAATGAGTTCTAAGATGTAAATAACCTTATAGTTCAGTATAAGCTAAAAATAAGTTCGAAAGTCGCAACTATCGTCTCAACCTTGAGTAACAGTGTAACCTTTTCTGGCAGGAGTATCACCTTTAATACTACCAATGTCTTTTGGTTACTACCAGGGGATGTATGTTTTATCCTTGAATAACATCACAAACACATAACGAACTCGCTTAATCACCTTAAAAAATCATTTAGCAATGGAAAAATAAAAATGTTTAGAACAAATCAAATCGTCACAACAATAAGCAAAATGAATCCACATGCTCCTTATAGCAAGGTAAACAAAAAAAGCAAAAACCTCATAAAAATTCAAAAATATTCATTCCTCACCTCCTTATTATCACTCTTCACAATGATTATAATGTTAGCTATTTATAAATCCTTTGACCTTCCTAAAGAGCCATTCATTCCAGCTGCTTTTGTTTTTTATATTTTAAACTTAACCGCAACCACAATATTCATCATTACCCCTATAATCCCAGGTGTTAAATTTATGCTCAATCTCAAACATGAAGTTTTCAACGACCTAATTTGTGAAATTGACAATGATGAACAAAACATAGAAAAACTCATGCCTTACTCTGTGAGTGAGTTAAGCTACTCAATAGATTGGTTAAACATTAAGATGCAAAGATTAAAATCTAGAGTAAATGATTTTTTCGGAGAAAAAACTGCTATCTTATCAATAATTGGATTAGCATATTCAGCAGTTCAGGCTTTTGGTGGTTTAGGGAAACTGGGTGACACCATTTCAAAGGGGCTCTTCAGCTCAGGCACCGCAAATACATTAATAGTATTTAGCTTGGCTTTTTTATTAGGCTTATCTCTTGGGGCGTTGATACTCAAACACATATCCAATCACCTTCAATATCTTAAAGAAATATTAGAGTTAGCTAAAAAACAAAAAGAACAAATCAAAGAACAGCCTTTAAGCCAATGATATGATTGATTTTACATTATAAAAAACACAATATTTTAACTAACATACCATTATGTTAGTTAATGTATGACATGGAGTAAAATTAGAGCCTCCATATCAAACCTCAAGGATTAAATATAACGCCAAGTAAATAATGCAAGTCGATTTTATTAATACTCCCCACATCACCTATTCACCAAATATTCAACTGAATTTTAATAACGCAATAATAAGTGCGGACGGTTCTCTTTATCATACTATCCCAGCCATTAACTCCTCCTCTGAATTGAATCTTTTCCTTAAGTTAACACTAATTCGGGTGTTCATTTTTTTGATCGACTGTTACACCCTTCGGTAATTTGTCATATATTGGCTTGTTCAATCAGATAGGACGCTATGCTAACCCAGGTTCAGCGTTCAAGTTTGTGGCAGTTGAATCCCAAACACTGATAGATTCTTATCGTCGTCGGATTATTTACTGTAACCACGATACTGTTCATGATACGAGTGACCATAGGACCTCAAATTTCGGAAGTATTGATGACCGTTAGGAGCTTCTATGTGAAGTTATCTTAATATGTCAGGAACCTAATATTGAGAGGATAACTAGTGTGCTCAAGAGGAAATCCATCACTCATTTCATTTTTTCCGCATACAAGCAAAAAAGCTAATACCACTTACTCTTTATAACACCACCTGCGTTTACGCTCATACTGTTGTTTTATAGATAAGGTAACCTCCTCGAATCAGCATAAATCCTTCACGATAGACAAGCTGCCAGATACACATTTAACCAAAGTGCCCATGTTCAAGCAAGGATACATTTACCCCCAAAAAGTATAGTCTGATGCTGGGTTGCATGACTACAGGATAAAGTAACCAGACGTTCAACAGGTGTTAATTTTTATCGAGCTATTGCCTTACACATTATTTACCGTTCCAGGTTTGATTTCTAGGTCTTCATTTCAGAATCCCATAAAGTGCCGATTTTCTAGCCTTGCCAAGGCGAGCAGCCTCAGAGGGTAGGTGCTATTTTAAGTTAGGTAAGCATTTCAAGTACATGATTTAATGCCACCATACTTCCTAAGCCATATGTAAGAAGTTGTGTCGGAAATAACATAATTACGGAAGAGTCCTTTGATATTAAATCCGACTTGTGCTCATACAATATTAACGATTTACTCGTCTAAAAAAATCATTATTAGAATGCAATTAATTTACTGTTAAAGGCATTGCCGAAGACGCAGCTTTTTTTTAACATCGACGGATAGCTCACTAATACCAAAGCAGAAATATGCAAAAAACAATCACACTATATTAATGCAAACATGGTAAAATCTTTAAATCATTTTTACTATATACGTACCAGTCTTCCCCTTCAAGAAAACTGTATGCATTCAGCGTTTCTTCTTTATTGAAATCAACAAATACTTTATCTTGATTTGGGCCTAGAAAAATCACGCTTACTTCTATGCCCTTTAAATTTAAACATGGATTATTCTTGTTGAAATCCAGCTGATGAGCCAATGAATATACTTTTTTATTTATTACACCATCATTAAAATTATTACCAACCCACCCTAAAGCAAAGTAACCAAATATACATGTAAAAACAATATAAATTACCCCACCACCAGGAAACTTAACGTCAGTATTCCCACTCAATTTTTCCTTCAAGTATGAAGCGAGATTCAACAGACAAAAAACGCAAAATATAACCAACAGATAGACAAGAATAGAAATTTTCTTGAAGAAAAAATAAGCAACCAAAAAACTTCGTGTGAAAGGAAAAAATGACGGATCAATATTGAAAACATCATTTATCACTGCGGAGGCCTCTGAGGTACAGTATATAACCAAGCCTGTAAATGATAACGATAGTATTATTTTTGCAGTTTTGAATTTCCAGATCTCTTTAAATACCAGCGTTCTTTCAATATTAACACCGATCCATAACGTTGATAGCATTATTGATATGATATAAGCAGGTAGTTTCAACCCTTCAATAAATTCAGAATCAGATTTATTCCCAGTAGAAAACACAAATATTACTATTGCCACAAATGCTAATGCATTGAGCGCAATGGAAGAATCCCATTCCGCATTAAATTTATCATTTTCCTTTTCACTTTTAAGAAACAAAACAGCATCTTTTATATCTTTGATAATTTGCTTGGTGGATTTATTATTCATACTGGCGTAATGACCATTATTGTTTTCGTCGAACTCCGATGCCAATTTTTTTATAGATTCCGCATAACTTTTATCATCAGTCATACTAAGCCTCTCTTTTTTCATTGAAATAAAATATAATCATTTCACTTGCTTAAGTTACCCAGCCCTTTATTTTTAAGGTAACAATCGGAAGAAATGATCATATACAAAATTAGCCATTTTAAACTGCCAGAAAGCCTCATCTCCAAGATATTTTTCCTAACTATAGTTACCATAAACCCTACTAAAAATACATATTTTCATTGAAAATGAACTTGATTAAGTACATACTGTATTAATAGTGAAGAAGCGAAGCAAGGGAATACTGGTGAGCGTTAATGAATAGTAATGAAGCTATAGAACGCAGCCGAGTCGGGATTTCGAAGCAAGGTCACAGCATCTTCAATAGTTAGCTATCGTTACTTTCTGTAATGGGAAAATAACCTCCCCGCATCAACCATTAAAGTAGATAACAAACCACTTCCATAGGAAGTGGTTTGAAATTGATAATTAGTTAAATAAATTCAATAATGCTCCTCAATGTACCCATAAGCTTTCCGGAACAACTCTTTATCTTTCCCTAGTCCAAACTGAGCCAGAGTCAGCAAAAGTGCCTTTTGGATTTCACGCGGGCCACTATTGGAATTTTGCCAGCCATCAAAGCGGGTAGCTTTAACGATTTTATCAATTTGCTCCACAACATCACCGATTAACTTAGGGGTAGTTTCCGGGCGTGTTTCCAGGAAAAGCTTGGTCAAAGCCTGTTTATTATCAGCTTCAGTTACTGGGCGCTCGCCCGTTTCGCGCTCGGCTTGTACGGTGTCTTTCGCAGCATCCAACAGGCCTTTCAACCAGTCGATGGCCTTGATAACACCAGCTTCATAGTCCTGACGCAGTTTTTCCAGACGCTCACCCAATGCCACAAATTTAGGATCATGGCTACCGCGTAAACGCCTCATAAGATCAATCTCCAGGCGTTTTGCGCGTTGTTCCTGTTCTTTAGCCGTCAGGGTAAAAATTGCGTGCTCATCCATGATCAACTCGTCAATATCATCGCGAATACGATTGATATCTGTATGCTCATGGATCATTTTGATGGTTTCAGGACCAAGCGCAGCCCAAACAAGCGCACCTGTCTGCCCCACCGGACGCACCGATTCATAAATTTGCGCCAGCCATTTATAGTCCTGACGATAAGGGGTTAAAAAAGGATCTGGATTGATAGCTGACCATAACTTAGATAACACTCCAAAGCTGGCAGCGAATTCATCACGCTTCTCGTTGGTTGGCAGACATTCTTGCGCGGCCATAATACCTTCAAAACCTTCTAGGGAACGATCCAAACCAGGGAAAAAGGCCAGACATTTATTCAGTTGTAACGGCAATAGCTCTTTAAATGCCTCGATTCCCTCTACAACCCCTTCAATTTCTTCAGGGTTGTAGGCCAGAGCGGTACGCAGATTTTCGAAAACGCCGAGGTAGTCGATAATTAATCCCATGCTCTTGCGTACATCATCGGTTTCATACAACCGGTTGGTTCGGCACATGGCCTGAAGAAGAGTATGATCGCGTAGAGGCTTATCGAGGTACATGCAGTAGCAAATTGGCGCATCAAAGCCCGTAAGCAGCTTGGCGGTAACGATGATAAGCTGTAACGGATGCATAGGATCTTTAAAGCATTCAATCAGATCCTTTTGTACCTGCTCTTCTGCATCAATGTGCTGCCAGCGTTCGAAATCAGCTTGTTTAACAGGTAGCTCCAATTCGTCGTGCCATTTGAGCCAGTCCTTGTTGAGCTTATCTTTTTTACCACCCTCTTCAGCTTTAACCAGAGCCTGGTCAACGTTCATAACCACTTCAACTGCATCAAAACCAAGCTTTTCACCGAGCAAATAATACATTTGCACACAGGCTTCGCGATCGTATACCACAACCATGCCTTTCATCTTTTTCGGCATAACATGGCTGGTAAAATGCTCAACAATATCATTACTTACTGCAGCCATGCGTCTGGGGGATTTCAGCATGATAGCCAGCTTGCCTGCACGCCTGGACAATGCTGCTTTTTCTTCTTCATCCAGGTTGTTTTCGGTAGCCAGTTGCTCGAATTCTTCATTGATAGCATCACGATCCACTCGGAGTTCAGCCAACCGAGGTTCGAACTTCACCGGGTTAGTCGCGCCGTCACGGATCGACTGCTTATAGCTATAGCGGCTCATATAGCGACCAGAATCTTCTTCGGCACCAAACAACTTGAATGTATTACGATCAATGCCAGAAATCGGAGTACCTGTCAGGCCATAGAAGTGGGCATTGGGCAGCGCCCAGCGCATTTTCTCCCCTAACCCACCTTCCTGGGTACGGTGAGCTTCGTCAACCAACACAATGATGTTGTCACGGTTATTCAGACCATTCGGGTTGCTATCGTCAATTTCGATATCTTTAAATTTAAAGATGGTGGTGATTAAAATGCCACGGCTGTCTTGCTCAATGTATTCGCCCAATTTTTTGCAGCTTTGCACTTTAATCAGATTCTTAACATCGGCTCCACCAAAGGTCTCGTTAATTTGGCTGTCCAGATCTCGCCGGTCCACAACGATAAGTACCGTCGGGTTTTTTAACGCATTATCGGCACGCAGCATTTTGGCGGCGTAAAGCATCAACAAAGATTTACCCGATCCCTGGAAATGCCAAATAAGACCTTTTTTTGGATAGCCTCTGCGAACACGCTCAACAATTTGTTTTGCTGCTTCAAATTGCGGATAACGCGGCAGGATTTTAATGCGTTTAGGTGGAGTATTTTTGCCCGTTTTGATGGTTGAAAATAATGCGAAAGATTCCAGTAGCTGCAATAAGGTCTGTGGATTTAACAAACCCTCACAGCTGTTGAGTACCGACGCCAGGCCCGGCAGAATCTCATCACGAAGCTCAGTATTATGCCAGGGCCCCCAGTCTTTAACTCGGGCATTAATTGCACCATAGGCAAAAGTTTTACCTTCGCTGGCAAAGCACAACAGGTTAGGTACAAAGAAAGATTCAACATTTTTCCAATAGTACTTTTTGCCCCCCATGAAGTCGGCGGCGCCGTCTTGCCAGGTCACGCTAGGGCGCGTTGCGGTTTTAACTTCGCCCACTACCAACGGTATGCCGTTCACATACAGGACAATATCAAAATAGACTTCAGTGGCCGCGATATAGTGCACCTGCTGTGCCACCACAAAGTGGTTGTTCTCTATATTGTCAAAATCAATCAGATTGATGGTGATATGGTCGCCATTCTCGCCAAACGGCAAGGTTTTGTCAGCCATCAACCATTCCTGGAAGTTTTCATTGGCCTTTACCAAACCGGTATGACGGGCTTCTAAAACCACTCCTCGCAGTTTGTAAATGACCTCATCGGCATAGTCAGGTTGTCTGCCGATATCAGGGTTTAACGAACAAAGCGCGTCTTTTAGCCACTCATCAACGAAGATATCCTGCGCTTGTTTAGGCAGGTTTTCACCGTGGCAGTAAGTCCACTTGACTCCGCTTAAACCTTTTAAACGGTCGATAATTCCATTTTCTGTAACGGTTTGTTCGTTAAACATATAGTCAAACTCCTAGAAGCTCATATATTAATGCTTGTCTAAGATTAAAATAATGTTCTTTTTTATCTCGCAGCACCTTCAATATTTTCTCGAGCGATTCCAATTTTTTCACTAAAATATCTGAGTCAGTAAATAATTTATTATGAATGAAGATATCATCAAAAACTCTTACTGTTACTCTTTGCCTACCTGAAGTGCCTTCCATGTGATGAAGAGCATAATGCCTAAATTTCTTTGTTTTGATTATGTAATAACCAAGTTTCTTTAGGAAATGATCTTCAAATTTTGATCTCATCACTATAAATTCAGTGGATCCTACAGCTATACTCTCTTCTGTAAGAAAATCAACAAATGCTGCCTTACCATTTTCAAAACAAGGTGTGATTCTAGCCAAAAGGATATCATCTTTTCTAAATTTCATACCAGAAGATTTTCCTGACTTAGTTTCTCCTTTATAGTCTATATATGGAAGCTCAACATCTAAAGATGCCATATCAACATATGGTATTATTTCATCCACTGACCCAATCTTTGGATTAATTAAAAAAGAATCACTTAATGAACTCCAGTCATTCTTTTTCCCAGCTGATGTTGTCGCCAGATAAATACCTACTTCAGCATCTATAACATCCTGATATAACTTTCTTACCGATAATATAGTTTCATTAAGATGCATATAGCATTCATGGAATTTGTCAAGAATAACTAAGGCACTATTTTGTTTTTCTCTATCGAGAATATTAAATTTAAAGCTTACAACATCCTTCCATCTAATATGCTTATTAGTTGAACCAATAGTATTTTTTAACGTATGCTCAGCAAAACTTTCAGATTGAAAGATATATGGAAGCAATCGACTTTCAAAACCATGATATTGCTTTGGCGTACATACAATAACCTTCTCACCACAATATCCTTCTCTATCAGCTATCGCGACTTTTCTTAACTGCGGATTTCTAGTTAGATAAAGTATGTCTCCTGGGCTAAACTTCTTCCCAAAAGTTGGCCCCATATCATCAGGGGCGATTCCGTAGCGAGAGAAAAATATTTCACAATTATCAAAGTCTTCTCCTCTTACACAATATTTAACATTAGGATCTAAATTATTCTTCTCCCATATGTTTTTTTCTTTTACTAAGTCAGAAAGAGTAATCTTCATATCTTTCCTCCATTAAAAAAGTAAGAAGAGTTCATATTCAATTCTTTTCTAAACGATTGCCATTTACTTATCTCCCTTGAGAGATTTAAATCTTTAAATTCTTTTTCTATATACACAGGAACATTTAGATTAAAATCTTTATCTTCGACTTCCTCGATAGAGGCTATATACGTAGTTATATTAGAGACATCCTTCAAACTAATGTAAGAGTTATAGATATTCATTATATTAATATCATTTAAATAAGCATGATTCCTAGTGGTAATAAGTTCATCATAGGCATTTATAAATAATATTTTCC
The DNA here is from genome assembly GCF_059730925.1 of gamma proteobacterium symbiont of Axiagastus rosmarus. Taxonomy (NCBI): domain Bacteria; kingdom Pseudomonadati; phylum Pseudomonadota; class Gammaproteobacteria; species gamma proteobacterium symbiont of Axiagastus rosmarus. The sequence goes on along the minus strand of NZ_AP035925.1, from coordinate 698,231 downwards.
CTTTTAGCTCAGTTCGTTTATTGCAATTCAACAAAATAATACATGCCGGCATAGGTGAATTATAAAACAATCCAGGGCCAAGACTAATTACACATTCAATAATATCTGTTTGAATAATTTTTTCTCTGAGCTGTTTCTCACTTTCTCTGAAGAGAACTCCATTTGGCCAGAGCATAGCTGCGCGACCAGTATCAGGCTTCAGGCTTTTAATTATATGGGTATAAAAAGCATAATCAGCGCAACCCTGCGGTGGTACACCATAAAGATTACGACCATAAGGATCGGCGGCAAATTTATCACGGTTCCATTTTTTTATAGAATATGGAGGGTTGGCAAAAATTACATCAAACTGCTTGAGCCGGTCATTTTCAATAAACTTAGGTTCAGCCAGAGTATCACCGCGCAGTACATCAAATTCTTCAATATCGTGCAAGAACATATTCATACGGGCTATTGCGGAAGTCAGCAGGTTCACTTCCTGGCCATAAAGGTGCACAGAGCGCCACTCTTCCCCTCTTGCGCGGAGATCCATCACTGCATTTAGCAACATCCCGCCAGTGCCGCATGTTGGATCATAGGCCGTTTCACCAGGTTTTAAGCCCATAATGCGCGTCATTAAATGCACCACTGTTCGGTTGGTGTAGAACTCTGCCGCCGTGTGGCCGGAATCGTCAGCGAACTTTTTAATCAGGTATTCGTAGGCTTCACCGAGATCATCCTGGGCAACAGATTTAATGCCAAGAGGAATTTTACTGAAATGCTCGATAAGATCAGCCAGCAGATGATCGGGCAGGCGCTCTTTATTGGTCCACTGTGCATCACCGAAGACGCCATGTAAACGCGGGTTATTGGCTTCGATTAGTCGAAGCGCATTCTGGATAGCTTCACCAATGTTTTTACTGGTATTACGGACCTTTTCCCAAGCTGCCTCAGAGGGAATGTTGAAACGGTGAAACATCGGCATGGCGGCGTATTCTGCATCACCTTCATGGAGTTCCAGTGCTTCGTTATATTCTTCCAGATAGACATCTGACAGGCGTTTGTAAAACAGCAACGGGAAGACATACTGCTTGTAGTCTGATGCGTCAATTTGGCCACGAAGAAATTCGGCAGCTCCCCAGAGCAGCTCTTCCAGCTTTTTATTACTCATAGTACTCATATCTCGAACCCTTCTTTGATAAGCAGGGCTTCCAGCTCCTCTTCTGCTTTTTCCAGCTCAGCCAGCTTCCGTTGAAAATCTTTGAGTGCCTCTTCCACAGTGATGGTTTCTTCTGCGAGTTTTTTTTGCACATAACGCGCAATATTTAGATTGAAGTCATTTTCTTCAATCTCCTTCAGAGGTACCCAGCGTGCAACGCCTTCGATTTCTTTTGCATGTGGCCCTTGTTGAGCCTGGCCATGGTAGATTTGATATATGTCATCAGCCTGTTTGTTGGACAACGTGTTCTGCGCACGTCCCTTTGTATAGATTTCTTCAGCATTGATGATCAATACATGATCTTTATGTGTTGCCGGACGTGATTTGCGCAGCACCAAAATACACGCTGGAATACCAGTGCCGTAGAATAGATTGGAAGCGACACCAATAATCGCCACAATGCGATTTTCTTGCAGCAATTTAGTTCGAATAACTCCCTCAGCTCCGCCACGAAATAGCACACCATGAGGTAACACGACAGCCATACGCCCATTGTCGTTAAGTGAAGCAAACATATGCTGCACCCAGGCAAAATCACCGTTTGTTTTAGGCGCCAGGCCATATTGCTTACGGCCATAGGGATCGTTCGACCACAGATCGTATCCCCATTCCTTCAAGCTAAATGGTGGGTTAGCAACAACACAGTCGAAGGTTTCTAAACGATCGCTTTGTAAAAACTTAGGTTCACGCAGCGTATCCCCGCGAACAATATCGAAATCTTCCTGACCGTGCAGGAACAGGTTCATTCGCGCGATAGCTTCGGTGGTCAGGTTTTTTTCCTGACCTTTAATTTTTAGCAAGCGCGGATCACCGCCGTTTTCTTTTACATGGTGAATAGTCTCGAGCAACATACCACCAGTACCACAAGCAGGGTCGTAAACGCTCTCACCAGCTTTTGGATCAAGAATATTAACCATCAAGCGAACAATAGTTCTTGGGGTGTAGAACTCACCAGCTTTCTTATTAGCTTTATCAGCAAAACGTTTGATCAGGTACTCGTATGCACGCCCCATGTCATCGTCACGGACACTGGCAACACCGAGATTCACCTTGTTGAAATGATTAAGTAACGTAGCCAGTAAATCATCAGAAAGGCGTTCTTTATTGGTCCAGCTGGCATCGCCAAAAATACCATGCAGTTTAGAGTTTGCCAGTTCTATACCACGGAAGGAGTCTTTTAAGGCCTGACCGATGTCTTTGGTCTCAGCGAAAACATCGCGCCAGTGACAATTCTCTGGTATCTGAATACGGTGAAACATCTTACCCTTGGCAAGCTCGGCATCCCCAACGCTCTCCATCGCATCGGCAAATTCTTCGTCATATACGTCACAAATGCGCTTGAAGAACAGGATGGGGAAAATGTACGTTTTGTAATCTGATGCATCGATAGGCCCGGTGATAATATGGGCAGCATGCCAAAGATGGGCCTCTAAATCTTTTAGATTAATCAGTGTCATTAATTTTTCTCTGTACGATTCTGCGAAGCAGAAACCTTTTGCAGTAAATCGTGTATTTCACAGTCAAAAAGCACGCAAAGCCTTTCTAATGTATCCAGGTCAACCTTCTGAGCCGTCTCTTTGTAAAGCAAAGTGATAGTGTTGCGACTCAGGCCAGTTTCCCTGACAACATCGGCTATTCGCATCTTATGTTCGCCCATGAGCCGAGCAAGATGGCAGCGGATCATAATGGTCCTTATCGTTGTGCTTAACGATGCAAATCGTATCCCAATATGCGAAAAAAACAAAAAAATTCAAGCTGAAATGAAATTAGTTCAGTTGGGAACACATTTAAAATACGTTCAGAATGCCTTACACCTTTGAGTGGTTTACGCTGTTTGTGGGTCGTCCACATGGCCGTTTCAAAATCTACCTCTACCCAGCGGGCAAAATACAGTTCACCAAAACGGATGAAAACAAACAAGGTGAGTTCAACTGACTGCCGGGGTAAAAGGTCTTTGTTAGAGTAAAGGCCAATTCGAAGAAATAACTCAGGAATGCGGTTAAGCTCCACAGTGGCACGAGGTGTCTTTCCGCCATGGCCACAGATTTGGTAATTTCCTGGGCAAGGTTGTAATCCATTTAACTGTTCTGAACAGTGAAGCCCCCATTGCGGAATACTCACGGATATAAATCCCAGGCACAAAAAAAGCCGCTCGTAAGCGACTTAAGTTGCATCAGATGGTGCCGAAGGCCGGACTCGAACCGGCACGTATTTCTACGGTTGATTTTGAATCAACTGCGTCTACCGATTTCGCCACTTCGGCACTGAAGAGGATGCGGAAAACGTGGGCGATTATACCGTTACGCGCTTGCGGCGCAACCGGAATCGATGGGGATGTGCGCTAAGCGTCGAAAAAAGCAGCGCTGCTAAAAACGCTGCGCAAAACCCCGGCAGTCGCCTCCGGAACACTCCCAAACTCGCGCGCGGCGGCCACTTCTCCGGAACTTTCTGCCGCCACATGCCTCTTAACCACAACTGACGCAGTCAGACGTATAAGCACAACGAGGTTGAGATGAAAAAAGCAACACAACGGTTAGTTTGGGGATGGGGTATCGCGGCGGCACTGGTGGCCGGTAGCGCATCGGCGGCGAGCTGGCAGGATCAGCTGAGCAGTGCCGCATCGCAGCTGTCGCAGCAGAACAGCGGCAACACCGCCACCAGCAACACGCAGAACGGCGGACTGTCGCTCTCTTCGCTCAGCGGCCTGCTGAACGGCGGCGATAAAGCGGTGAGCGCCAACAGCATGACCAACGCCGCCGGCGTGATGGAATATTGCGTGCAGCACAACGTGGTGGATAACAACGTGAAGTCGGTGAAAGATCAGGTGCTGAGTAAGCTGGGCCTGAGCAGCACCACCGCGCAGCAGCAGAAAACCGATTACCAGCAGGGGCTGCAGGGCCTGCTGAACACCGGCAACGGTCAGCAGCTGAATCTGCAAAGCCTGAGCAACTCGCCGATGGGTGAGAAGCTGAAAACCAAAGCCTGCGATGTGGTGCTGAAGCAGGGCAAAAAATACATCGGCATGTGATCCCTTCGCGCGGGTTCAGAGGCCGCCTTCCTGCCGTCTGAATCGCCACTCACCTTATGCCAGCCGGCGCGGGCTGTCCCCCGCGCCCTCTTCTCTCCTCGTTGCCGCTATATCGCCAGCAACGCCCGCGTCGCATCCGCCACGCGCGCCAGCAGCGCCCTTGCCTGTTCAAACGACTGGATATTGGTGTAGCCAATCACCAGGCCATAGCGCTTTTGCGTCTGCGCGTACCAGCCCGACAGCGGCCGCACGTATAGCGCCTGCTGCGCCCACAGCGTCGCCAGCGCCACGTCCTGCGTGCCGCGCCGCAGAAACGCCACGATGTGCATACCGCCGTCGGTCAGCTCAAAGGTAAACAGCCCCGGAAAGCTGGCTTCGATGGCCTCCAGCATCATGCGGCGGCGCTGCTGATAAAGGATGCGCATCTTCTTGATGTGGCGATAGAAGTGCCCTTCGCTGAGGAACTGCGCGAGAATTTTCTGCGGCAGTAGCGGCTGGCCGGTTTCAAGAATCTCGCCCAGCTCGCCGAACTGCGCCAGCGTGTGCTGCGGCATCACCAGATAGCCGATGCGCATCGCCGGCATCATGGTTTTGCTGAAGGTGCCGGTGTAGATCACCCGGTCGTGCACATCCAGGCTTTTCAGCGCCGGAATCACCTTGCGCGTGTAGTGAAATTCGCCGTCGTAATCATCCTCAATAATCCAGCTGTCATGCTGCTGCGCCCACGCCAGCAGCTGATGTTTGCGCGGCAGCGACAGGCTGACCGCCAGCGGGCTCTGGTGCGTCGGCGTCACCACCGCAAAGCGCGCGTCGGCGTGATAGCGCAGAAGATACTCCACGTCGACGCCCTGCCCATCCACCGGCACATAGTGCAGGTTGGGTGCGATGCGCTTCAGCAGCTGCTGGCCGAAGAAGTAGCCGGGATCTTCGAACAGCACTTTGTCGCCCGGCTGCGCCAGCACCGCCAGAATCAGCCGCAGGTTGGCGCGGTAGCCGCTGGTGATGAAAATCTGCTCCGGCTGGCAGTTGAGGCCGCGCGAAATATTCAGGTAGCTGGCGATGGCCGCCCGCAGCGGCGCATATCCCATCACCGGCGGTATCATCATCTCGTCCGGCCGCAGACTGCGCGCCGCTTTCGCCGACATCAGCCGCCACTTCTTGTGCGGAAACTCGTCCAGCGCCGGGATGCCGAGGCGCAGCTCGCCTTTGCCCTCGGTCACCGGCAGCAGCGCGGGCGTCGTCGCCGGTGCGCGCGTTGGCGTGGCTGCGCTCGCCAGCTTCAGCTGCGGATTGACGCGCGTGCCCTTCGCGCCCTGGCTGACAAAATAGCCTTCGCCGATGAGGATTTCATAGGCAGCCTCCACCGTTTTGCGCGCCACCTGCAGCTCGCCCGCCAGCATGCGGATCGCCGGTACGCGGTCGCCCGGCCGGAGCTGTCCGGCAAGGATCTGCTGCCGGAAGCGCTGGTAAATCTCTTTGTAACCCACGCGTCACTCCTTCCTCAGCCACTGCGCTATGTCCTACCTGTTTTCACGCGTAATGGCCCTGTTCGCTCAGACATAGCAGTTTAAGATGCAGGCATTCGCCCCGCAATACGGATGACAGCCATGAAGATTGTGCATTACGCCACCGCAGAACAACTCGCGCGCTGCTACCCGCTGATGCGTGCGCTGCGCGGGCGGCTGGCGGATGAGGCGCAGTTTATCGCCCAGGCGCAGCGTCAGCAGGCGCAGGGTTATCGCCTCGCTGGTATCGAACATCAGGGACAGCCAGCGGTGCTGGCCGGTTATCGCCTGCTGGAGAATTTTATCCACGGCAGCTTCTGCTATGTCGATGACCTGGTGAGCGATCCCGCGCTGCGCGGTCAGGGCTTCGGCGCCGCGCTGCTCGACGGCTTAGCAGTGCTGGCGCGTGAGTACGGCTGCCACCGTATGGTACTGGATACCGCAATCAGTAATACCCGGGCGCAGGCGTTTTATCAGCGCTGCGGCTATCAGGCGCTCGGCCTGCATTTTTATCGCTCTATCGTATGAGGAATCACTGCATGAATGTGCTGCACATTAAAGTCAGCCCGGATCTGACGGGATCGGCGTCGCGCATCGCCTCAGCGCGTCTGATCGAAAAGCTGCGCAGCCGCCATCACGATCTGCACGAGACGGTGCTGGATCTGGCGCAACAGCCGCTGCCGCATCTGGATGCTTTCACCATCAGGGCTTTTTTTACCCCACCGGAGGCGCGTGATGAAGCGCAGCGTAACGCCATTCGCACCTCGGAACAGCGGGTGGATCAGCTGTTTGCCTGCGACACCCTGGTTATCTCATCGCCGATGTGGAACCTCGGGCTGCCGTCGGTGCTGAAAGCCTGGTTCGACCATATTACCCGCGCCGGCCGCACCTTCGCCTTTACGCCCGAAGGCACCAAAGTCGGGCTGGTGAGTGGCAAAAAAGTTTACTGCGTGATGGCCAGCGGCAGCGTGTTTGCCCACGGGCCCTTTATGCAAGATGACCAGTTCACGCCGTACGTGCGCGCGGCGCTGGCGTACATCGGCATCAGCGATGTGCAGTTTATCCGCGTCGACGGCACGCACGACCCGCTCAGCCGTGCCCGCGCGTTACCCGAAGCACTCGAAACCATTGAACGTCTGTTCTGACGGAGGAAAATCATGACTCAACGCGTTAACCATTTCAAAACCACCCCGGCGCTGGCCAAAGCGATGTCGGATCTGTCGAATAGCGTCGCCAGCACGTCGCTGGAGAAGTCGCTCAGGCATCTGGTGGATATCCGCGCCTCGCAGCTCAACCACTGCGCGTTCTGCCTCGATATGCACATCAAGCAGGCGGCGATTGACGGCGAGCACGAGCTGCGGCTGCACCATGTGGCGATCTGGCGTGAATCGCCGCTGTTCAGCGCGCGCGAGAAAACCGCCTTTGCCCTGACTGAAGCGCTGACGCGCATTGGCGAGCACGGCGTTGACGAGGCGCTGTATGGCGAGCTGCGCGCGCACTTCTCCGAGGTGGAGATCAGCGAGCTGACCTTTAAGATCGCGGTGATCAATACCTGGAACCGGCTGATGATCCTGTCGCAGATGGCACCCGGCGCGCTCGACAGCGCTTACGGGCTGGATCGTGCTGATTTGCGGTAATTTTTATCGTCAGTGGCTGCGGCTGCTGGCGATAGCATGTTTTTCTGCGCGCCCTGACGCTATAGTGAAGTTTTGCACCACACAGGACACCGCGCATGAAAGGCATCAACATTGCGATTTACTTCGATCCCGACCTGATTCGCATCTGCGTTCACCAGCCGGATGACAGCTACCTCAGCCAGACGTTTCATTACGCCGACAGCGTGATTGAGGAGATTTATCAGTGGCTGGAGCAGTTCACGCCGGGTCGCACCCACATTTGCCTGATTGAGCACGACACCGCCGATATCCTCGCCGATGAGCTGGTGGACAATGGTTATCACGTGCATCAGGTGAGCCAGCATGCGCTGCTCAGCTGGTTCGCCAGTGAACCACCCGCCACGCCGGACGGCTCTCCGGTGCGCGCGCTGCTGCGCTATCTGGAGAACGAGAAGCCGGCAGAGTATCAGTCACGCACGCCGCAGATTGAAGCGCTGATGGAGTTGCTGGATGAGCTGGACGATCTGGAAGGCGTAGAGAGTGAGGAAGATGAGGATAACCTGCCGGATAACGTGCTGCGCCTGATGAAGCAGAAGAAAATCAGCGCCAGCGACGCCGCCCAGCGCCTGTTGCCAGACGTGAATGAACGCATTCGCGAGCATTTGATTCATTACCCCGAGCTGATGACGCCGGATCTGCTGGAAGATTTTTTCCCCGAGCTGCTGGAAGCGATGGAAACGCCGAAGCATTGATGCTGTCCAGGTGCGCATGAATGCGCACCCTACGAAAAAAATCGGTGCATTGGGTACTGTCGGGTCGCCATTCATGGCGACCGTTGCGCTGGCAGCTGCGCGCATGAATGCGTAACCAACAGGATTTTCATTGCGTTACGTGGTCATGGCGGTGCATATAAATCCGCCCCCTACGAAAAAATCGGTGCATTGGGTACTGTCGGGTCGCCATTCATGGCGACCGTTGCGCTGGCAGCAGCGCGCATGAATGCGTAACCGACAGGATTTTCATTGCGTTACGTGGCCATGGGGGTGCGCATAAATGCGCACCCTACGAAAAAATCGGTGCACAGGATACTGTAGGGTCGCCATTCATGGCGACCGTTGTGCTGGCAGCTGCGCGCATGAATGCGTAACCAACAGGATTTTCATTGCGTTACGCGGTCATGGCGGTGCGCATAAATGCGCACCCTACGAAAAAAATCGGTGCACAGGATACTGTAGGGTCGCCATTCATGGCGACCGTTGCGCTGGCAGCTGCGCGCATAAATGCGCACCCTACGAAAAAATCGGTGCACAGGATACTGTAGGGTCGCCATTCATGGCGACCGTTGCGCTGGAAGCTGCGCGCCTGATATTAACCAGGGAATAAATCATGCTGGAACTGTTCAAAGCCATCGGGCTCGGCCTGGTGGTGATTTTGCCGCTTGCTAACCCGTTAACCACCGTGGCGCTGTTTCTCGGCCTTGCGGGTGACATGAATTTTCAGGAACGCAATCGCCAGGCGCTGCAGGCGTCGATCTACGTGTTCCTGATTATGATGGTCGCCTGGTACGCCGGTAACGCGGTGCTGCACACCTTTGGTATCTCCATTCCCGGCCTGCGCATGGCCGGCGGGCTGATCGTCGCCTTTATCGGCTTTCGCATGCTGTTCCCCGCCAAACCGGTCGGGCATTCGGTGGAGGCCAAACACAAACTGGATGAACTCGACGCCAGCGACGATCCGCGCGAAACGGTGAATATCGCCTTTGTGCCGCTGGCAATGCCGAGCACCGCCGGACCCGGCACCATCGCGATGATCATCAGTTCGGCCTCGACGGTGAAAGCCGGCGTCGATTTCCCCGCGTGGGTGGTGGCCATCGCGCCGGTGCTGACGTTCCTGGCGGTGGCGGTGATTTTATGGATTTCGCTGCGCAGCTCCGGCGCCATCATGAAGCTGGTCGGCAAAGGCGGCATCGAAGCGATTTCGCGCCTGATGGGGTTCTTACTGGTGTGTATGGGCGTGCAATTTGTCATCAACGGCGTGCTGGAAGTGGCGCACACCTTTCATTAAACAATAAAAAATCGCACCGTACGGTAGCGGTGCGATTCATCGCGCAATGCCCGCCATCACGCGACGCCGGGCATTGCCTTCAGGACAGCGCGCCAGGTCGCGCTGCTACGTTTTAATGCAGCGTTTTCCGCACATCCGCTACCTGTTCTTTCGTCACTGCCGGCGCCTGGTTGCTCCAGCCCTGACGAATAAAGGTGGCCAGCTGCGCCACTTCATCATCGGTCAGACGATACGCAAACGGCGGCATGGCCAGCGTCGACGGCGCTTTCTCCGTTGAGGGCTGCTGCGCACCGGCCAGAATGGTGTGAATCAACCCGCTGGGATCCTGCGCATTGACGATAGTGGCCTGATCCAGCTCCGGGAAGATCCCCGGTGCGCCTTTGCCGGTGACAAAGTGACAGGCACCGCAGTTGTCGAGATACAGACGCTCGCCTTCGCTCAGATTCTTCGCCGCCGTCAGCTTCGCTTCGGTCTTCTGCTGCGCCTGCACGTCGTACGCCTGCAGCGGCGGATTGCCACCGAGGAACTTCAGGTAAGCGGCAATTGCTTGCAGATCGGCATCCGTCATGTGCGAGCTGGAGTGCTCCACCACTGACGTCATCTCGCCGCCCACCGCGGCTTTATCGTTACGTCCGGTTTGCAGATAATCGACAGTCTCCTGCTCGCTCCAGCGTGGCACACCGCGCAGCGACGGCACCTCCCAGTTATTCAGGCTGCCGCCGGCGAGGAAGCGATCGTCGCTGCTGTCCAGCGCCTTCTCGTTCATGCCGAGGCCGCGCGGCGTGTGGCAGCTGCCGCAGTGGCCAAGGCTTTCCACGATGTATGCACCGCGATTAACCTGCGCTGACGCACCGCCAATCGGCTGGAACGGCTTGTCCGAAGTAAACGCCCAGTTCCAGAAACGCATGCCCCAGCGCTGGCTGAACGGGAAACTCAGCTTTGTTTCCGGCGGCTGTTCGCTGTCCGGCTTCACGCCCTGCATGAAGTAGACGTACAGCGCGTGCAGGTCTTCATCGCTGATTTTGGCGTAATCCGGGTACGGCATCGCCGGGTAAAGGCGCGAGCCGTCCGGCAGCACGCCTTTGCGCACCGCGTCCGAGAACTGCTGCTCGCTGTAGTTGCCGATGCCGTGCTGTTTATCCGGCGTGATATTAGTGGAGTAGATGGTGCCGAGGTTCGACTCAATCGCCAGCCCGCCGGCGTAATCCGCTTTGCCCGCCACGGTATGGCACGCCATACAGTCGCCGAGGCGCGCCAGATACTCGCCCTTTTTAATCAGTGATGCGTCATCTGCTGCCTGCGCCTGCACCGCACAGCTGCCCAGCAGCACCGCGTGAGCGATTAACAATGATTTTAATTTCATGTGCTTATGCCTGTACCAGTGGGCCGGGATTCTGCAAATAGTGCTCTTTAATAGCCTGCGCCGCCATCAGGGTAATCGCGCCGATGGTATCGGTCGGGTTCGCCTGGAAGTTTTGCGGGAAAGCGTTACCGCCCGGCACAAACACGTTGTGCACATCCCAGCTTTGCAGGTACTTGTTCAGCGCCGAGGTTTTCGGGTTGTCGCCCATCACCGCGCCGCCCACGTTGTGGGTAGAGACGTATTTGGTCAGGTCAAAGTCAGCGCCCATCGGCAGGAAGCTCATGCTCATGCTGTCCGGATTCAGCTCTTTGGCGATGTCGCCAACGATGCCTTTCAGGTGCTGCTGCAGCTTGAGCTCGTTCTGTTTCCAGTTAAAGGTCATGCGCAGCAGCGGCTGACCGCGATGGTCGGTGTAGTGCGGATCCAGATCCAGATAGATATCGCGGTACGACTGGCAGGTGGTGGTAATACTGATCTTCATCGAATGGTTGTACCACTGCTCCAGCCCCTCTTTGTACCCCATGCCCCAGCTTGGTGTGCCTTTCGGCAGCGCGGTGCCAATCGGCGTACCGGTTGCCTGCGAACTGTGGATTTTGGCACCACCGAGGAAGCCGAGTCCCGGACCGTCGAAGTTGCCAGGCGAGATGTCATTAAACATCTGACCGGTGGCGCCAGCGGTGGCGAAGGCGTTGAAGTTTTTGTCCTTGAAGAACAGCGTGGCGCCGCCGTTGGAGAGAAACGCATAGTTACGCCCGACGACGCCCTCTTCGGTGATCGGGTTGTAGGGCTTGCCGATACCGGACAGCAGCATCAGGCGCACGTTGTACAGCTGGAAGCTGGAGAGCACTACAATCTTCGCCGGCTGGAACACTTCGTTGCCGTCGGCATCGAAATAAAGCACGCCCTTCGCGGTTTTGCCGTCGTCGTGCAGCACCACTTTGTACACTTCCGCATGTACTTCATACGAGAAGTTCGGCATGCGCTTCAGCGCGTCCATCACCGCCGTCTGCGGCGAGGCTTTTGAGTAGTTCAGGCACGGATATTTCGAGCAGTAGCCGCAGTAGTTGCAGGGAGCGATCTGGTTGCCGTACGGGTTTTTCCACGCGCGCGAGACGCAGGCTGACGGGTTCGGGAACGGATGATAGCCCAGCTTCTTCGCCGCCTCTTTGAACATCACGTTGTTCAGCGTATCGTCCAGCGCCGGCAGCGGATACGGCTCGGAACGCGGGCCTTCAAACGGATCGCCGCCTTCCAGAATCTGCCCGCGCAGGTTGCCGGTGGTGCCCGACTGGCCGCAAATCAGCTCAAACTTGTAGAAATACGGCTCGATCTCATCCCAGGTGAACGGGAAGTCCATCACGCGCATGTCATCCTGCAGGATGCCGGGCTTATACGCCTGATCGACGTAGGTTTTCAGTTTGATATCGGTGGGCGTGGGGCGAATCAGTACCGCTGTCCAGTGCATGCCCGCGCCGCCGACGCCAGTACCCGGAGCAAATGCGCCCCATTTGCGGGTTGGCAGCGCCGTCTGGTCCATGTTGTAACGCACGGTGACCGCCACTTCTTTTGGCGTGGCGAACACTTTGTTGCGCACGTTATAGGCGTACTCATCGGCCGGTTTCGGGTAAGCGAAATCCGGGTAGTCGCGCTCGCCGCCGCGCTCAAGGGCGCGCACGTCCAGTCCGGCCATTGCCAGCTCGATACTCATCAGCGAGCCGGCCCAGCCGAGGCCGCACACCACGACGTCGACTTCTTTCTTTGTAATCTGTGCCATGTTTTTCTGTCTCACATACCAAATACGGGGATTCAGGCGCGTTCGCCCATCAGGCTGACCGGTCCGAGCGGATATGGCACGTTGTGCTGCTTCACCCATTCGGTGAAGCTGGCGCGTGCCCCCGGGAAGCCGATGGCGATCCAGGCTTTCATGCCTTTGTTGCCGCCGTACATCGGGTCAGCGAGGTAGCCGTGTTTGGTATCGGAAAGCAGCTGGCTGAAGAACTGCGAGGCTTTCAGGTTCGGTTCGCCCAGCGCGGCGAAGTCGATACCGTCGTTTTTATTCACTTTGGTCAGCACCGCGTCTTTCTCTGCCAGCGTCAGCTGAGAGAACGCTTTGTGGTAGGTGCTCTGCGTCCACTGCTCCACCAGTTTGATGCCGGTGCGATACATCTGCTGCGGCGTGAACGGAATCTGATAGCCCATGGTGGCGGGCGCGTGCACGTCAAACGGCCCCTGCAGGTAGATCTCTGCGCCGAACTCCGGGCTGTGCAGCTGCTGGTCAATGAAGATCGGCACGTTGGTTTCCAGCGCACCCGGCGCTTTGCCGTTGCCACCGGCGGGGATCAGGCGATCGGTCGCGGCCAGAATAAATTGCCACTCCTCAGCGCTAAAAAAGATCGGTTTATAGTCGGCAAGGTCCGGTGCTGCCATTTCCGCAGCCTGGGCTGCAGTCAGTCCTTTTAAAACCAGGTCGCTTAATGGCAAAGCCAGCAACGACCCAAGTAAAAACTTACGTCTGGTGGTCGGTTTTTCTAAAAGCATGGCGCGACGACTCTCACTTGCTAAGAAAGGGAATTATTTTTGTTAATAGATTTATAAATCGGCAAACAAGCTGGCAATCTTATGGATACAGATATTTCAGGATGTAAGCATTAAATTATAAATGTGTTTTGATGAGAAACCATCAACCTGATGAAAAGTCGCCAGGCGCTGTGGACGCGCTTTCGCAGCGGGAATTGCGCTTTTAACCGTACAAATGCCAGGAGATTAGCGCCAGAGACTGGGCAAATGACTGAAACAAATCGGCGTGAGAAATAGTCGCTCAGCTTAATTAATCAGAAAAAATCATACTTCCATACCAGAGCTTATGCTTATCAATAACCGCTTATTGGCTCAATGCGCAACGTCTGAGCGGTTTATTTCCTGAATATGACAGCGCGCGCACAAAATAACCGATTAGTTAATTGCCGGTATTAATTGTTATTTCCGGCACAGCTCAGAACAAACCGGCATTTAGCCAGCAGCGCGACAGCGATAAAGTCGTCGCATCAATTACTCAGGATAATCATGATGCGAGCACTCTTATTGTTCTTCACCTTATTCAGCAGCGCCTTTGCCCTGCAGGCCGCCACGCCAAAAGACACGCTGGTGGTGGCCGTGCCGCTCGACGGCATTATCAGCTTCGACCCGGCAGAAAGTTTTGAGACCGTCAGCAACAGCGTGCAGCGCAACATTTATCAGACGCTGGTAGAGGCCGATCGCGATGCGCCACAAAAACTCGCGCCGCTGCTCGCCACCTCATGGCAGCCAGGCAGCACGCCGCACAGCCTGGTGTTCAATCTGAAACCGGATGCGCATTTCGTCAGCGGTAACCCGGTGACCGCACAGGACGTGGTGTTTTCGCTGACGCGCGCGGTGCAGCTCAATAAAGCCCCGTCGTTTATTCTCGCTGAGTTTGGCTGGACGGCGGACAACATCGCCAGCCAGCTGCGGGTTGTGAACGATCATCAGCTGGAGATTCAGTGGCCGGCGCAGATTGGTCAGGACCTGGCGCTGCGCCTGCTGACCGCGCCGGTGGCCTCGGTGGTGGACAGCAAAACTGTGCAGCAGCACATCACCGCCAACGACAGCGGCAACGGCTGGCTGCACACTCACTCCGCGGGCAGCGGCGCATTCAGCATCCAGCAATATGTGCCGCAGCAGGCGCTGGTGCTGAGCGCAAATCCGCACGCCAGCCCGCAGCCGCAGCTGAAACGCATCCTGCTAAAAGGCGTGGCCGATGCCGGTGCGCGCCGCCTGCTGATTCAGCAGGGCGATGTCGATGTGGCGTACCAGCTGGGCCCGGACCAGATCGATGCGCTGAAAAACGACAAGCAGTTGCGCATCGAGGCCTTCCCGTCGAGCCTGGTCTATTACCTGGCGTTTAATACGCAAAACAAAGCGCAGCCGGCGCTGGGTAATCCGGCGCTGTGGCAGGCGGCGCGCTGGCTGGTGGATTACAACGCCATTTCACGCGATCTGCTGAAAGGCCAGTACCGTATTCACCAGAGCTTCCTGCCGCAGGGCTTTGATGGCGCGCTGGAGAATCAGCCGTTCCATTACGATGTAGCCAAAGCTAAAGCGATCCTGGCGCAGGGCGGTATCAGGCCCGGCAGCAAATTCTCGCTGACGGTGATCAATCAGCCGCCGTACATCGACGTGGCGCAGGCGCTGCAGGCCAGCTTTGCCAAAGCCGACGTGCGGATTGAGCTGCAGCCGGTGGCGGAATCGGAACTGTGGGGCAAAATGCGCGGACGTGATTTCCAGTCGATCTTTATTTACTGGGGCGCCGACTATGTGGATCCGAATACCAACGCCAGCGCCTTTGCCTATAACGTGCCGGACGGCTCGAAAACGCTGGCGTGGCGCGTCGGCTGGGAGATTCCCGAACTGAGCGCGCAGACGCGCACCGCAGCCGGTGAGAGCGACGCCAGCCAGCGCCGCGCGCTGTATACCGCGCTGCAACAGCGCGTACAGCAGGATTCGCCGTTCGTGGTGATGCTGCAGGGCGCGCAGCAGGTGGCGGTGCGCAATAATGTCAGCCACGTGCAGCAGGGCATCGGCGTGAGCCTGCTGTTTTTCGATGCGGTAGAGAAGAGGTAGGTCGGTACGCGCTGCCCCTCATTCCAGCCTTCTCCCGCCTGCGGGAGAAGGGCCGATCGCGTGGGCAGCAACCGGAACTCCCCTTATTTTTCACCCCAATATCCCTCTCTCTCCCGCGCACCGCTTGCTATTCTTTGAGTCATTATGCATTGCCGGAGAGCGCAAAAATTATGACTACCCCACTGCTGATCGCCCAGACGCCTGACCTTCAACTGCATCTGCTGCCCGCCATGGCTAACCGTCACGGACTGATAACCGGCGCGACCGGCACCGGTAAAACCGTGACGCTGCAAAAGCTGGCGGAATCGTTTTCTGCCATCGGCGTACCGGTGTTTATGGCTGACGTCAAAGGCGATCTCAGCGGCATCGCGGTGCCAGGCGACGGTTCAGAAAAGCTGCTGGCGCGGCTGGCGAAGATCGGTGTTACCGACTGGCAGGCGCAGAAAAATCCGGTGATGCTGTGGGATATCTTCGGCCAGCAGGGCCATCCGGTGCGCGCAACGGTGTCCGATCTCGGCCCGCTGCTGCTGGCGCGGCTGCTCAGCCTTAACGAGGTGCAGTCCGGCGTGCTGCAAATTATCTTCCGTATCGCCGACGATCAGGGCCTGCTGCTGCTGGACTTCAAAGATTTGCGCGCCATGACACAATATATCGGTGATAACGCCAAAGCATTTCAGACGCAGTACGGCAATATCAGCAGCGCCTCGGTGGGCGCCATTCAGCGCGGCCTGCTGGCGCTGGAGCAGCAAGGGGCCGAACACTTCTTTGGTGAACCGATGCTGGATATCCGTGACTGGATGCGCTGCGACGCTGACGGCAAAGGCTTCATCAATATCCTGGCGGCGGAAAAGCTTTATCAGCAGCCGAAACTCTACGCCACCAGCCTGCTGTGGCTGCTGGCGGAACTGTATGAACAGCTGCCGGAAGCCGGCGATCTGGACAAACCGAAGATGGTGTTCTTCTTTGACGAAGCGCATCTGCTGTTTAACGACGCGCCGCCGGTGCTGCTGGAAAAAGTAGAACAGGTGATTCGCCTGATTCGCTCGAAAGGCGTTGGCGTGTACTTTGTCACGCAGAATCCGGCGGACATTCCGGATAATGTGCTCGGTCAGCTGGGTAACCGCGTGCAGCATGCGCTGCGTGCCTTCACGCCGAAAGACCAGAAAGCGGTAAAAAGCGCCGCCGAAACCATGCGCGCCAACCCGGCGTTCAATACCGTGGAGGCGATTCAGGCGCTGGGCACCGGCGAGGCGCTAATCTCTTTCCTCGATGAGAAAGGCAGTCCGTCGATGGTGCAGCGCGCCATGGTGATCGCGCCGGGCTCGCGCATGGGGCCGGCCACTCCTGATGAACGCAACAGCCTGATCAACCATTCGCCGCTGTACGGCAAATACGACAGTGCCGTCGATCGCGAATCGGCGTTCGAAATGTTGCAGCAGGGCGTACAGGCCGCGCCGCAGCAGGCCGATGCGCCGCCCAGCAAAGGCAATAGCGTGGCGGTGGATGACGGCATTCTGGGTGGGCTGAAAGAGATTCTGTTCGGCAGCACCGGGCCGCGCGGCGGCAAGCGCGACGGCGTAGTGCAGAGCGTGGCGAAAAGCGCGGCGCGCCAGGTGACCAATCAGATCATCCGCGGCGTACTGGGCAGTCTGCTCGGTGGACGCCGCCGTTAATCGCCCTCTGCTATGATCGTGGTATGGATAAATATCAACAATTAAAACGGAGCAAGCGTCTGGCCCTGTCGCTGCTGCTGATTGCCGCCGCGACCTTTGTCGTGACGCTGTTTCTGCCGCCCACGTTCTGGGTGCTGGGGCTGAAGGCGATTGCCGAAGCGGCGATGGTGGGTGCGCTGGCCGACTGGTTTGCGGTGGTGGCGCTGTTTCGTCGCGTGCCGGTGCCGTTCATCTCGCGCCATACGGCAATCATTCCACGCAACAAAGATCGCATCGGCGAGAATCTTGGCCGCTTCGTGCAGGAGAAGTTTCTCGATACCGATTCGCTGCTGGCACTGATTCGCCGCCACGATCCGTCACAGCTGCTGGCGCAGTGGCTCAACACGCCGGGCAACGCCGATCGCATTGGCCGCCACCTGCTGCAGGTGATGCGCGGTTTCCTCGATCTCACCGACGATCAGCGTATTCAGCGCTTTTTGCGCCGCGCGGTGCATCGCGCACTGGATAAGGTTGATCTGACCCAATCCAGCGCGCTGCTGCTGGACAGCCTGACCAAAAACAATCGCCATCAGGAGCTGCTGGACGCTGCAGTGAAACAGCTGCTGCGTCTGCTGCACAAACCCGGCACGCGCGAGTTTATCGCGCTGCAGATTGTGCGCTGGCTAAAACGCGAACATCCGATCAAAGCCAAAGTGCTGCCGACCGAATGGCTCGGCGAACACAGCGCCGAGCTGGTCGCCAACGCGGTGGATTCGATTCTGGATGAAGTGGCGCGGGACCAGGGCCACGAATTCCGCCTCGGTTTTAACCGTGCGGTACAGCGCCTGATAGAGCGACTAAAAAGCGATCCGGAGATGGCCGAACGGGCTGAGACCATCAAATACTGGCTGAAAGAGGATGAGTCGTTTAACCGTTATATCGGCGAGCTGTGGCAGGACCTGCGCCGCTGGCTGAAGAGCGACCTCAACAGTGACGATTCGCGCGTGCAGGAGCGGGTGCGGCTGGCGGCGCTGTGGCTGGGCGAAACGCTGGCCGCCGATGAAGCACTGCGTACCTCAATGAATCAGCATCTGGAAGACGCTGCGCGCAGCGTCGCGCCGGAGTTTGCGGCGTTTCTCACCCGTCACATCAGCGATACGGTGAAGAGCTGGGATGCGCGCGAGATGTCGCAACAGATTGAGCTGAACATTGGCCGTGATTTGCAGTTTATCCGCATCAACGGCACGCTGGTGGGCGGTACCATTGGCCTGGTGCTGTTTTTGCTGTCGCAGCTGCCGGGCTGGGTGCAGACGTTGCGCTAACGGTGCGGGCATCGACCTGGTTGCCATGAATAAAAAAGGTCGCCATGAATGGCGACCCTACGGTAACGGTGCGGGAATGACAGGGGCGCCCTGAATCGCGCCCCTGCTACTATCACTACCGCCGTTTCAGCAACAGGTACAAACTGATGGCAAAGAATGCACCGCTCGGCAGAATCGCGCCCAGCACCGGCGGTAAACCGTACACCAGACTCAGTGGCCCGAAGATCTGATCCAGCACGTAGAACAGGAAGCCAAAGCTGATGCCGGTGACCACGCGCACGCCCATCGATACGCTTCGCAGCGGACCAAAGATAAACGACAGCGCCATCAGCATCATCACCGCCACCGACAGCGGCTGGAAGATTTTGCCCCACATATTCAGCAGGTAGCGCCCGGATTCCTGGCCGCTCTGTTTGAGATATTTGCTGTAGTTATACAGACCGCTGATCGACAGCGCGTCCGGGTCCAGCGCCACCACGCCCAGCTTGTCTGGCGTCAGATTGGTTTTCCATTCGCCGCTCAGGCTCTGTGAACCGGTAATCTGCTTCGGATCTTTCAGGTCCGACTCATCCACCTGAGACAGCTCCCACAGTTTGCGATCTTTATTCCAGACCGCGGTGGCGGCATAGCGCACGCTCAGCAGACGCCGCTGGTCGGTAAAGCGATAGATACTGACGCCGTCGATCTCGTTGTCGCCTTTAATGCGCTCAATGTAGATAAAGTCGTTGCCGTCTTTCGCCCACAGGCCGTTTTGCGTCGAGACCAGCGAGCCGCCGTAGAGCTGCTGCGCCCGGTAGTTACGCGCCATCTGCTCGCCCTGCGGGGCGACAAATTCGCCCACCGCCATGGTCAGCAGCACCAGCGGAATCGCGGTTTTCATTACCGCCAGCGCCACCTGCAGACGGGTAAAGCCGGAGGCCTGCATCACCACCAGTTCGCTGCGCTGCGCCAGCGTGCCCAGCCCCAGCAGCGCGCCCAGCAGCGCCGCCATCGGGAAGAAGATCTCGATATCTTTCGGCACGCTGAGCAGCGTGTAGTAACCGGCATCCAGCGCGGTATACGCGCCCTGCCCGGTTTTACGCAGCTGATCGACGAACTTAATGATGCCCGACAGCGACACCAGCATGAACAACGTCATCATGATGGTGTTGAAGATAGTTTTGCCGATATAGCGGTCAAGGACCTTAAACATCACACGGATCCTCCACGGCTAAAGCGCGCGCGGAAACGGCGCATCGGCACGGTATCCCATACGTTAAGCGCCACCGCCAGCGCCAGATACGCCAGGTTGACCACCCACATCCAGATCGCCGGATCAAACCGGCCTTTCGCCGCGTTGGAGCGCAGCGAGCTCTGCAGCAGGAAGAAGATCAGGTAGAGCAGCATTGCCGGCAGCATCGACAGCACGCGGCCCTGACGCGGGTTAACCACGCTGAGCGGCACCACCATCAGCGCCATCACCAGCACAGCGAACACCAGCGTCAGACGCCAGTGCAGCTCCGCCTGGAACTGCGGCGTTTTGGTTTTTATCAGCGTGCTGATATCGGCCTGATCGGCATCGTTAGGATCGAGCACCGCCTCTTTGTACCCCACCAGCGCCTGATAATTGACGAAGTCGGTAATACGGAAGTCACGCAGCAATGCCGTGCCTTCGAAGCGCGTGCCTTTATCCAGCGTCACCGTCTGCGAGCCATCTTTGTGCTGCTCCATGTGACCGCTGTCTGCCAGCACCACCGATGGCCGTGCATTGCCCTTTGGCCGCAGCTGCGCCAGGAACACGCTGCCGAACTTGTTGCCTTTCACGTCTTCGACGAACAGCACGGTATTGCCGTCGCTGGAGGTCTGGAACTGCCCCGCCGCCAGCGCCGCCGCGCCCGGGTTGGCTTTAGCATTTTGTGTCACTTCATCCTGATAGCGCGAGGACCATGGGCCAAGCCAGATCACGTTGACCGCCGCCACCAGCGAGGTGAACAGCATCAGGATCATCGCCGCTTTAATCAGGACGCCTTTACCCAGCCCGCAGGCGTGCATCACCGTAATTTCACTTTCGGTGTACAGCCGCCCAAGGGTCATTAAAATCGCCAGAAACAAGCTTAGGGGCAGGATAAGTTGTGCCATTTCAGGCACGCCAAGTCCTAA
Source organism: gamma proteobacterium symbiont of Axiagastus rosmarus (assembly GCF_059730925.1). Taxonomy (NCBI): domain Bacteria; kingdom Pseudomonadati; phylum Pseudomonadota; class Gammaproteobacteria; species gamma proteobacterium symbiont of Axiagastus rosmarus. The sequence goes on along the minus strand of NZ_AP035925.1, from coordinate 677,706 downwards.
CAATGTCAGAACCAGATTTGTTGGGATTTCGCCATCCACCGCCGCACCCAAAATCCTGACTAACTTCTGGCAAAAGAAGATAAGTAGCAGGATGAACAGGATAGCCAGCTGGCTTTTGAGCGTTTCCCGAACCAGATATCTAATGATGATCACGCTTAGTACGCCTGTGAAAACTTGTCTTTTTGCAGGAAAATCGCTAGTTTCAACGCTTATCAGCCATTTTTCTTCATCAATGGCCGTCTTGGTAGCTAAAATAGTATGACGAACGCGTTAGGGTGGTGAAAAAACAACACATTGTCACCCCACTCATTATGGCCGCCGGCGTTAAATTGTCATGGCGTCGCAACAAATTAATGGGTTACGAACGCGCTACATTCTAACGACAGCTAAGGCCGTTGTCTTTAAGATTCAGGAGAGTGCATGGAGTTCAGTGTAAAAAGCGGTAGCCCGGAAAAACAGCGCAGCGCCTGCATTGTGGTTGGCGTTTTCGAACCGCGTCGTCTGTCACCGATTGCCGAGCAGCTGGATAAGATCAGCGATGGCTACATCAGCGCGCTGCTGCGCCGCGGTGAGCTGGAGGGCAAAGTGGGCCAGACGCTGCTGCTGCACCATGTGCCAAATATTCTGTCCGAACGTATCCTGCTGATCGGCTGTGGTAAAGAGCGTGAGCTGGATGAGCGCCAGTACAAACAGGTGATTCAGAAAACCATCAATACCCTGAACGATACCGGTTCGATGGAAGCGGTGTGCTTCCTGACCGAGCTGCACGTTAAAGGGCGCAATACCTACTGGAAAGTGCGCCAGGCGGTAGAAACCTCTAAAGAGGCGCTGTACAACTTCGACCAGCTGAAAAGCAACAAAGTTGAGCCGCGCCGTCCGCTGCGCAAGCTGGTGTTCAACGTGCCGACCCGTCGTGAGCTGACCAGCGGTGAGCGCGCTATTCAGCACGGCCTGGCCGTTGCCGCCGGCGTCAAAGCGGCGAAAGACCTGAGCAATATGCCGCCGAATATTTGTAACGCCGCGTATCTGGCGTCGCAGGCACGTCAGCTGGCCGATGCGTACAGCAAAAACGTTACCACCCGCGTGATTGGCGAACAGCAGATGAAAGAGCTGGGTATGAACGCCTATCTGGCGGTCGGTGCCGGTTCGCACAACGAGTCGCTGATGTCGGTGATTGAGTACAAAGGCAGCAGCGACGCCGATGCGCGCCCTATCGTGCTGGTAGGTAAAGGGCTGACCTTTGACTCCGGCGGCATCTCCATCAAGCCTGCCGAGGCGATGGATGAGATGAAATATGACATGTGCGGCGCGGCGTCGGTGTACGGCGTGATGCGCATGGTGGCGGAGCTGAATCTGCCGCTGAACGTGGTCGGCGTGCTGGTGGGCTGTGAGAACATGCCGGACGGGCGTGCGATGCGTCCGGGCGACGTGCTGACCACCATGTCCGGCCAGACGGTTGAAGTGCTGAATACCGACGCCGAGGGCCGCCTGGTGCTGTGCGATGCGCTGACCTACGTTGAGCGCTTCGATCCGGAAGTGGTGATTGACGTCGCTACCCTGACCGGCGCCTGCGTGATTGCGCTGGGTCATCACGTCAGCGGGTTGATGTCGAACCACAATCCGCTGGCGCACGAGCTGATCAGCGCGTCAGAGCAGTCGGGCGACCGCGCGTGGCGTCTGCCGATGGCCGATGAGTATCAGGAGCAGCTGGAATCTAACTTTGCCGATATGGCCAACATCGGTGGCCGTCCGGGCGGCGCAATTACTGCCGCCTGCTTCCTGGCACGCTTTGCGCGCAAGTTTAACTGGGCGCACCTGGATATCGCCGGCACCGCCTGGCGCTCCGGCAAAGCTAAAGGCGCGACCGGCCGTCCGGTGCCGCTGCTGTCGCAGTTCCTGCTGAACCGCGCTGGCCTGAACGGCGACGATTAAGAGCCGGGGCGAATGCTGCGACGGTACGTATGGATGCGTTAAATACCGTGCGGCCATTGATACGGTGCGCATTAATGCGCACCCTACGGGTGTGATGGTGCGTATCACTGCGCACCCTACGGTGTAGGGTCGCCATTCATGGCGACCTGATTATCCGCCGCACGGTTTGTGAGGTCGCCGTTCATGGCGACCTTATTATTGGACGCCGCAATCTTACTGTCGCACAATGCGCCCCACTGTCATTGATGGAAATAACCTGCCATGAAAAACGCCACCTTCTTCGTCATGGAGTCTGAAAGCGCCAGCGACGGCTTAAGCGCCATCGAAGCGCTGGTGTGCGATTTGGCCGCCAGCCGCTGGCGAGACGGTAAGCGCATCCTGATTGCCTGCGAAGATGAACAGCAGGCCAATCGGCTGGATGAAGCACTGTGGCAGCGTCCGGCCAACGCCTTTGTGCCGCACAACCTGGCCGGCGAAGGCCCGCGCTATGGCGCGCCGGTTGAGCTGGCCTGGCCGCAACGACGCGGCAGTGCGCCGCGCGATCTGCTGATCAGCCTGCTGCCGCAGTTCGCAGATTTTGCTACCGGTTTCCATGAAGTGATAGACTTCGTACCTTATGAAGAATCCCTGAAACAACTGGCGCGTGACCGCTATAAAGCGTATCGCAGCGTTGGTTTCCAATTGAATACGGCGACGCCACCCCCGCCGCAAACGACATAGCAGATATGGAAAAGACATATAACCCGCAAGATATCGAGCAGCCGCTCTACGAGCACTGGGAACAGCAGGGCTACTTCAAACCGAATGGCGATACCAGCCAGGAAAGCTTTTGCATCATGATCCCGCCGCCGAACGTCACCGGTAGCTTGCATATGGGTCACGCCTTCCAGCAAACCATCATGGATACCATGATCCGCTACCAGCGCATGCAGGGTAAAAACACCCTGTGGCAGGCAGGTACGGACCACGCCGGTATCGCCACGCAGATGGTGGTTGAGCGCAAGATCGCCGCTGAAGAAGGCAAAACGCGTCAGGATTACGGTCGTGACGCCTTTATCGAAAAAATCTGGCAGTGGAAGGCTGAATCCGGCGGCACCATTACTCGCCAGATGCGTCGCCTCGGCAACTCGGTTGACTGGGAGCGCGAGCGCTTCACCATGGATGAAGGCCTGTCCAACGCGGTGAAAGAAGTCTTCGTCCGTCTGTACAAAGAAAACCTGATTTACCGTGGCAAGCGCCTGGTGAACTGGGACCCGAAACTGCGCACGGCGATCTCTGACCTCGAAGTGGAAAACCGCGAGAGCAAAGGCTCAATGTGGCACATTCGCTATCCGCTGGCGGACGGCGTGAAAACCGCCGAAGGCAAAGATTACCTGGTGGTGGCCACTACCCGTCCGGAAACCCTGCTGGGCGATACCGGCGTGGCGGTCAACCCGGAAGATCCACGTTATAAGGATCTGATCGGTAAAGAGGTGATCCTGCCGCTGGTGAACCGTCGTATTCCGATCGTCGGCGACGAACACGCCGATATGGAGAAAGGCACCGGCTGCGTGAAGATCACCCCGGCGCACGACTTCAACGACTACGAAGTGGGCCGTCGTCACAAGCTGCCGATGATCAACATCCTGACCTTTGATGGCGACATCCGCGAGCGTGCGGAAGTGTTCGACACCAACGGTGAAGTCAGCGATGCCTGTTCCGATGAAATTCCGCCGCAGTTCCAGAAGATGGAGCGTTTCGCCGCGCGTAAAGCGATTGTCGCCGCCGTTGACGAGCTCGGCCTGCTCGACGAAATCAAACCACACGATCTGACGGTGCCATACGGCGACCGCGGCGGCGTAGTGATCGAGCCGATGCTGACCGATCAGTGGTACGTACGCACGGCACCGCTGGCGAAAGTCGCGGTGGAAGCGGTAGAAAACGGCGATATCCAGTTTGTGCCGAAGCAGTACGAAAACATGTACTTCTCGTGGATGCGCGATATCCAGGACTGGTGCATCTCGCGTCAGCTGTGGTGGGGCCACCGCATTCCGGCCTGGTACGACAACAACGGTAACGTCTATGTTGGCCGCAGCGAAGAAGAAGTGCGTCAGGAAAACAATCTGGCCGCCGATGTGACGCTGCGCCAGGATGACGACGTGCTTGATACCTGGTTCTCTTCCGGCCTGTGGACATTCTCTACGCTGGGCTGGCCGGAGAATACCGAAGCGCTGCGCACCTTCCATCCTACCAGCGTGCTGGTGAGCGGCTTCGACATCATCTTCTTCTGGATTGCGCGCATGATCATGCTGACCATGCACTTCATCAAAGATGAGAACGGCAAGCCGCAGGTTCCGTTTAAAACCGTCTACATGACTGGTTTGATCCGCGATGAAGAAGGCCAGAAGATGTCCAAGTCGAAAGGCAACGTCATCGATCCGCTGGATATGGTGGACGGCATTTCGCTGGAAGATCTGCTGGAGAAACGCACCGGTAACATGATGCAGCCGCAGTTGGCTGAGAAGATTCGCAAACGCACCGAGAAGCAGTTCCCGGACGGTATCGTGCCTTCCGGCACCGATGCGCTGCGCTTCACCCTCGCCGCGCTGGCGTCCACCGGTCGTGACATCAACTGGGATATGAAGCGCCTTGAAGGCTACCGCAACTTCTGTAACAAGCTGTGGAACGCCAGCCGCTTCGTGCTGATGAACACCGAAGATCAGGATTGCGGCCAGAACGGCGGCGAGCTGAAGCTGTCGCTGGCGGATCGCTGGATTCTGACGGAATTCAACAGCACCGTGAAAGCGTACCGCGAAGCGCTGGATAGCTATCGCTTTGATATCGCTGCCAACATTCTGTACGACTTCACCTGGAACCAGTTCTGTGACTGGTACCTGGAGCTGACCAAGCCGGTGATGAACAGCGGCAGCGAAGCGGAGCTGCGCGGCACGCGCAACACGCTGGTGACGGTGCTGGAAGCGTTGCTGCGCCTGGCACATCCGATCATCCCGTTCATTACCGAGACCATCTGGCAGCGCGTGAAAGTGCTGAAGAACATCGACCACGATACCATCATGCTGCAGCCGTTCCCGCAGTATGACGCGGCGAAGGAAGACGCGGAAGCGAAGGCCGATATTGAGTGGATGAAGCAGGCGATTGTGGCGGTGCGTAATATCCGTGCCGAAATGAACATCGCGCCGAGCAAGCCGCTCGACGTGCTGCTGCGCGACTGCTCGCCGGCGGCGCAGCGTCGTGTTGAAGAGAACCGCAACTTCCTGTCGCGCCTGGCGCGTCTGGAGAGCCTGACCATTCTGCCAGCCGGCGAGAAAGGTCCGGTCTCGGTGACTAAGATTGTTGACGGCGCAGAGCTGCTGATCCCGATGGCGGATCTGGTTAACAAGGAAGCCGAGCTGGAGCGTCTGGCGAAAGAGCTGGTGAAGCTGGATGTCGAGATCGAGAAGATTCAGACCAAACTGGCTAACGAAGGCTTTGTATCGCGCGCACCGGAAGCGGTGGTAGCGAAAGAGCGCGAGCGCGTAGCCGAGCTGGAGCAATCAAAAGCAAAACTGATTGAACAGCAGGGCGTGATTGCGGCATTGTAAGCGCTTCAGTCCTGACGCTTAATCGAAGCCGGGCACTGCCCGGCTTTTTTCTATCGGAAGATTATGATGACCACCGCCACGCCACTTAACCTGCAGGTGCGCCCGATTGTCGCCGCCGATAATCCGCGGATTGCGCAGGTGATCCGCGATGTCTCCGCCGAGTTCGGCCTGACGGCGGATAAAGGTTATACCGTGTCCGACCCGCAGCTCGATCGGTTGTTTGAGCTGTACAGTGCGGCGGACAGCGCTTACTGGATCGTGGAGCATGAAGGTCAGGTGGTCGGCGGCGGCGGCGTGGCACCGCTGGCCTGCAGCGCACCGGATATCTGTGAGTTGCAGAAGATGTATTTCCTGCCGTCGGTGCGCGGGCTGGGTTTAGCGCGCGAACTGGCGCTGCGCGCAATGGATTTTGCCCGCCAGCGCGGGTTCCGGCGCTGCTACCTGGAGACCACCGGCAGCCTGACGCGCGCCATTAAACTCTATCAGTCGCTGGGCTTTGAACAGATTGCGGACGCGATGGGCTGTACCGGCCACGTGGATTGCGAAGTGAGAATGCTGCGGGTGTTGTGAGGGAAAAACCACTCACTTCTCTACCGCAACGCCCTGCGCCAGCTGACCAATCAACGCTCCCAGCGTCTCTACCGCCGCCTCAGCGCGTGCATCCCACGGCCAGGCGGTGTTGAAGCGGAAGCAGTGGCTAAAACTCTCGCTACTGGAAAACAGCTGGCCCGGCGCAATACTGATGCCCTGCTGTAGCGCCAGATGATACAGCTGCGTGGTGTTGATCTGCTCCGGCAAGGTAATCCACAAAAAGTAGCCTCCGGGCGTATCGCTGATGTGCGCCTCGGCGGGCAGCACGCGGCGCAGCGCTTGCTGTGCCAGCTGTTTGCGCTTCGCCAGCGTCTGACGCAGCTTTTTCAGATGCGTATCGTAGCTGCGGGTGCTGAGAAAATCCGCCAGCGCCAGCTGCATCGGCGCGCTGGTCGAGAGCGTACTCATCATCTGAATACGCTGCACGCGCTGCGCGTAGCGCCCCGCCGCGACCCAGCCCACGCGAAATCCCGCCACCAGATTTTTCGAAAAGCTGCCGCAGTGCAGCACGTAACCCTCGCGATCGAACGCTCTGGCCGGCAACGGCTTATCGTGGCCGTGATACAGGTCGCTGTAGACGTCGTCCTCTATCATCGCCACCTGATAACGCGTCAGCAGTGCCACCAGCTGCTGTTTGCGCCCGGCGCTAAGCGTGAAGCCGAGCGGATTCTGCCGGTTGGTCATCAGCCAGCAGGCTTTCACCGGCCAGCGCTGCAGCGCCTGCTCCAGCTCATCAAGATCGATGCCCTGCTCCACATCGCTGGCGATAGCTATCGCGTTCAGCTTGAGCCGTTCAATCGCCTGCAACGCGCCATAGAAGGAAGGGTTCTCGATCACCACCCAGTCGCCCGGTTCGGTCACCGCCTGCAGGCTGAGGTTCAGCGCTTCCATCGCACCGTTGGTAATAACGATGTCATCCGGCGACAGCGTAATGCCCTGTTGCGCATAACGCTGGGCGAGGATTTTTCGCAGCGCTTCATTACCGGGCGGCAGATTATTCAGGGCATCGGTGGGTTTAAGATTGTGCGAGACCTTCACCAGCGAGCGCATCAGCTGGCGCTGGGGAAACAGTTCCGGATCGGGGAAGGCAGAACCAAACGGCATGATGGCCGGATCGCGCGTCGCCTGCAGCACGTCAAACACGAAGCTGTTGGTATCGGCCTGGTCGGTTTTGGCGATCGCCTGGGTTGGCAAACGCGGCCGGCTCTCCGCCGCGCGCGGTGCCACGTAGTAACCCGACTGCGGCTTCGACACTATCCAGCCCTGGCTTTCCAGCACCTCGTAAGCGTGCATCACCGTCATCAGGCTGAGCCCGCTCTGCTCCGCCTGCTGGCGCAGCGATGGCAGCTTTTCACCCGGCGGCCAGATGCGTGCTTCGATTTGCGTACGTAGCTGATCTACCAGCTGCTGGTATTTGGCCATGGCGCCTCCGCTGCGGAAATGTCGCGCGCCAGTTTACATGGATTGGTTCGGAGAGGATATCGCGTCCTCAGAGACATTCAGAACTGATGTTGCACCGTACGACTGGAAGCTGAGCGAAGGTGTCAGGGATGCTGCGGCTTTTTGTTGGGTTGGGTGCGGTCTGGCCCTCACCCCGGCCCTCTCCCGCACGCGGGAGAGGGAGAAAAGACACACTGCGCGCACGCGGGAGAGGGGGAATGCTCTGCCGCTATGCCCCTACTCCGCCGTCAGCGCCGCGGGTTTGTCCTTCACAAAATCCGGTAGCTCGCTGATGCGCTCTGGCGGTAGCGGTTTGCCCAGCAGGAAGCCCTGCAGGGTGTCGCAGCCGAGACCGGTGAGAAACGCCTGCTGATCCTGGGTTTCCACGCCTTCGGCCACCACTTTGAGATCCAGCGACTGCGCCAGCGCGACGATGGCGGAAACGATGGTTGCATCTTCCGATTTCGCCTGCAGCTCGTTAACAAAGGCGCGGTCGATTTTCAGCTCGCTAGCCGGTAAGCGCTTGAGATACAACAGGCTGGAGTAGCCGGTGCCGAAGTCATCAATCGAGGCTTTTACCCCCATGCTGGTCAGCTCGGTGAGAATGCGCACGCTCTCTTCCGGATCGCGCATCGCCGTGGTTTCGGTGACTTCCAGCGTCAGCAGCTCCGCCGGGATCTGGTGCTGTTCCAGCGCCTGCGTCACGGTGTCGACCAGGTTGCACTGCTCAAACTGCAAGGCAGAGAGGTTCACCGCCACCGACCAGTGCGGATGGCCCTGCTGATGCCAGATGTGCAGCTGGCGGCAGGCTTCGATGATCACCCAGTTGCCGATATTAATGATCATGCCGGTCTTCTCGGCGATAGGTAAAAACTTGTCCGGCGTCAGCAGGCCGCGCGTCGGGTGCTGCCAGCGCAGCAACGCTTCGAAGCCAATGATCGGCCCGCTCGGCGCGCAGTACTTAGGCTGATAGAACAGACGCAGCTCGTTGCTATCCAGCGCCTGCCACAGGTCGTTATTAAGCTGCAGCTGCGACTGCGCCAGCGTGTTCATGGAAGGCTGGAAAAAGTTGTAGCCGTTACGGCCGTTGTTCTTGGTGTGATACATCGCGGCGTCGGCGTTAAACATCAGCTCGCGCTCATCCTTGCCATCACCGGGATAAACGGCGATGCCGATACTCAGCGACACCATCAGCTCGTAGCGTGACACGCTAAAGGGGCGATCCACGGCTTTTACCAGCGCATCCGCCACCGCGGCGGCATCATTAGGATCGCCGATCTCAATCAGCAGCACAAACTCGTCACCGCCCAGCCGCGCCAGCGTGTAGTGCCCTTTCATCTGGTCGGTCATGCGCTCGGTTACCGCAATCAGCAGGTTATCGCCGACGTGGTGACCAAAGGCATCGTTGACCGCTTTGAAACTGTCGAGATCCATAAACATCAGCGCAAACTGCGAGCGCTCGCGGTTGGCCTTATTGATCGCCTGCTCGAGGCGATCCTCCAGCAGGATGCGGTTCGGCAGTCGCGTCAGGTTATCGTGCAGCGCCAGCTGGGCCAGCTCGCGATTGGCCTCCGCCAGCGAGCGCGCGAGGATCGAGGTGCGCGCCTGCATACGCGCGTCGAGCATCGAAACCAGCAGCGTAATGCCGAGGATCGCCAGCGTCACTACTGTGACCAGCATCGCCAGCCAGTCGCTGTTCACGCCGTGATGGGTGGCGTGACTGTGCATCGGGAAGTTCGCCGCCGCCATGCCGGTATAGTGCATGCCGGCAATGGCGCAGCCCATCACCACGGCCGCCCCGACGCGCAGTAGCGTGACGCGGCCATGCCCTTCGCGCAGGTTGAACGCCAGCCACAGCGCAGCTCCGGAAGCCACCAGCGCAATCAGCACCGAAACCGCAATCCAGCCCCTGTTCCAGCTGATGCCCGGCTCAAACATCAGCGCCGCCATGCCGGTGTAGTGCATAGCCACCACGCCGGAACCCAGTACCAGCGCGCCGCCCAGCAGCCGTCGCCACGGCAAGTCGCCGGACGAGCAAACCAGCCACAGGGCAAAGATGGAGGCGAGAACCGCCACCACCATTGAGGCGGCGGTGAGCAGCGGATCGTAGCTCATCACCATATCCAGGCTCATCGACAGCATGCCGATAAAGTGCATGGCCCAGATGCCCACGCCCATGGCGAAACCGCCGCCCAGCAGCCAGACCAGCGCCACCCGGCCGGTGGAGGAAGCGACGCGCCCCGCCATATCCAGCGCGGTAAACGAGGCCAGCATCGCTACCAGTATCGAAACGATAACGGTAAACGCATCGTACGAAGTCACTAACATAGTGATTTCCCATATAAAAAAGCTGTGTTAAGTCAGCTGTGGTGTTGTTGAAATGAAAAAGAAAATGTTGGTTTTATAATTGAAATTATCGGCAGACCGGCTGCCGATATGAGTCACTGAACGATGAAAGCTTCCGATGTGAAGGAGAACAAAAATTGCTGGTCAGGCGCCGGTGAGCGGCAGCACGTTATCAGGAAAGTGCGGCGCAATCTGCGTTGATGCAGTGAATTCGCCGATGCGCTCCGCCGGCGTTGGTTTGCCCAGCAGATACCCCTGCAGCGTGTCAAAGCCGAGACCGGTCAGCAGGCGCTGCTGCTCTTCGGTCTCCACGCCCTCCGCCACCATACGCAGATTGAGACTTTGCGCCAGCGTCAGCATGGCGGTCACCACGGTTGCATCCTCGCTGTCGGCACGCAGGCTGTTAATAAAGGCGCGATCAATTTTCAGCTCGCTGGCCTCAAGATGCTTGAGGTGCAGCAGATTGGCGTAGCCAATGCCGAAGTTGTCGATGGCCACTTTGACGCCAAGCCGCTGCAGTTCGGCGATGCGCTGCTGGCTGAACTGCGGATCGCGCATGGCGATGTTTTCCGTGATTTCCAGCATCAGCGCGCCTTCCGGCAGCTGATAGCGCTGCAGCGTCTGGCGCAGCGTGTCGATCAGATCACGCTGATGAAACTGCAGTGCGGACAGGTTAACCGAGACGCTCCAGTCGCGGTTGCCCTCGTTCAGCCACTGCCGCAGCTGGCGGCAGGCTTCGTTGATCACCCAGTTGCCGAGCGCCACAATCTGGCCGGTTTTCTCGGCGCGCGCCAGAAACATATCCGGCATCAGCAAGCCGCGGCGCGGATGCTGCCAGCGCAGTAACGCCTCAAAACCCATCAGAATGGTCCCGCCCGCGCGAAACTTCGGCTGGTAGAACAGGCGCATCTCCTGGCACTCCAGCGCGTTCCATAAATCGTTGGCCAGCGCCAGCTGATGCTGTGCCACCGCGCTCATCACCGGCTCAAACAGGCTCCAGCCGTTACGCCCGCTGTGCTTGGTGTGATACATGGCCGAGTCAGCGTTAAACATCATCTCCTGCGGGCTGCGGCCATGCTGCGGGAAGATCACGATGCCGATGCTGAGCGAGACGCGCAGCGAGTAACGATCCAGCTCAAACGGTGCATCAATGCTGTGCACCAGCCGCTGCGCCAGCGCTTCAGCCTGGGTTGCCGCGTACTGCGGACACAGCATGACAAACTCATCGCCGCCGAGGCGCGCCAGCAAAATGTCCGCTTCCAGCTGGGTGCGCAGCCGTTCCGCCACGGCGACCAGTAAACGATCGCCGACATGATGCCCCCAGGTATCGTTCACCGCTTTGAAGCCGTCGAGATCCATAAACATCAGGGCAAAGGGCTGGTCATACAGCGTCGCCTGTTTGATTTGCATGCTGAGCTGCTGGTCGAGCATGACGCGATTGGGCAGTGCAGTGAGATTATCGTGCAGCGCCAGCTGGCGCAGCTCGCTGTTGGCGCGCCGCAGCCGGGCGGCAAGACGTGCTGCGCGCAGCTGGGCGTCCAGCATCGAGATCAGCAGCGTCAGACCGAGAATGGTGAGCGTGATGATGGTTACCCACACCGCCAGCCCCTCCTGCCCCATGCCGTGGTGCTGCATGCTGCCGGGCGCGCTGAACTGCGCGGCCGCCATGCCGGTGTAGTGCATGCCGGCAATCGCCACCCCCATCGCCAGCGCCGCGCAGGCGCGCATCAGCAGCAGGCTCTCGCCATGGCGCAGATGGAATGCCAGCCACAGCGCGGCACCGGATGCGCCGTAGGCAATCAATACCGACAACGCCACCAGGCGCAAATCCCAGTGAATGGCGGGTTCAATCAGCAGCGCCAGCATGCCGAGATAGTGCATGGCAACCACGCCGCTGCCGAGAATCACCGTGCCGCGCAGCAGCCGGCGGCGCGTCAGATGGCTGCCCTGCAGGCCCTGCGCAAAGGCGAAGATGCTGGTGAGAACCGCCAGCAGCAGCGAGAAGGCGGTGAGCGGAATGTCATAGCGCATGGTCATCGGCATCATCATCGCCAGCATGCCAATGAAGTGCATCGCCCAGATGCCAATGCCCATCGCCGTACCGCCGGCCACCAGCCACAGCTTCGCCAGCAGGCCGCGCGACACGGCGACGCGCCCGGCGGTATCCAGCGCCGTAAACGCCGCGATAAACGCCACAATCAGCGAAACGGCAACCAGAACGCTATCCCAGGTAACCAGCAACATGTGCGCTCCTCAACTCAACCCGCGGCGGCGCAGGTGCGGTATCGTCAATTAACAACAGAAAAAGTGAAAACATCAATGTGAGGCAGGTAATGACCACCAGCGATGCGGCAACACAAAAACAGATCCATAAATAACTGGAGGCATTGCACGGCTATTTTTTATTCTCATCGTCTGTCGCGGCCGGGAAAAGTAATGATATCTGATTAATGCATGAACATAGCATTGAACCTGAAGTCGCGGTAGAGGGGGTAATCACTTGCCGTTTGGTTTTTTTAACAGGCCGCCAGCCCTTGTTATGACTGCATTACCGGGGAAAAGGAGAAATTGATTAGCGAAAATTCTCCGGTGCGTTGTACAAGCGGCAAAAGGGTGTTCTATAGTAAATAAAACTGATATAAATCACTAACTCAGCCTTTAAGAATTTTCTTAGGTGGCAGGGCATTAAGTTCGTTTGCCGATCGCGGCGTCTTTGAATCGCCACGGATAATCTAGACACTTTCGAGCCGTTGATAATATTTGTTTTCGTATTCAGTTGGTGGCATCTGATCGCTCGAGCCATGCCGACGCTTACTGTTATAAAACATTTCGATGTAATCAAAAATATCACTGCGGGCTTCTTCCCGTGTTCCGTAGATCTTTTTCTTAATCCGTTCGCGTTTCAGTAGCTGGAAAAAGCTTTCCGCAACCGCGTTGTCGTGACAGTTACCGCGACGACTCATGCTGCCTTCCAGACCGTGTGATTTCAGGAACGATTGCCACTCATGGCTCGTGTATTGACTGCCCTGATCAGAATGAACCAGTACCTGTTTTTGAGGATTACGCCTCCACACCGCCATTAATAATGCGTTCAGGACAATCTCTTTTGTCATGCGGGGTTGCATTGACCAGCCGACAACTTTCCGGGAGAACAGGTCAACCACCACGGCCAGATACAGCCAGCCTTCGTGAGTTCGGATGTAGGTTATGTCCGTCACCCAACGCTCATCTGGTGAGTCCGGATTGAACTGCCGCTGGAGCCTGTTCGGTACCACGATGCTGGCTTCGCCTTTACGTGCCCGTGGGCTACGGTACCCAACCTGAGCTTTTATACCGGCACGCTTCATCAGCCGCCAGACCCGGTTCACTCCGCACTGCTGCCCGCTATCCCGCAGGTCCAGATGGATCTTGCGATAACCATAGACGCAGCCAGACGCAAGCCAGAACTGTTTGATCTGCCCGGTCAGCATCTGGTCTGCCTGGTGACGCTGTGAATGTGGCTGCTGAAGCCAGACATAAAATCCACTCGGATGGACGTCCAGAACCCGACAGAGCAAACGAACAGGCCAGCAACGGCGGTTGTCGCGGATAAAGGCGTACCTCAGTCGGACAGTTTTGCGAAGTACGCCGCGGCTTTTTTTAGTATGTCTCTCTCGTCGGTAACCCGCTTCAGCTCTTTCTGGAGTCGGCGGATCTCGGCCTGAGCATCTGACTGTTCTTTATTAGTGGATGAGTCCGGGCCGTACTTCTTTATCCAGGCGTAAAGACTGTGGGTGGTGATATCGAGACGTGTTGCAACGCTGGAAACAGAATGACCGCGATCAACAACCTGTTTGACTGCTTCGATTTTAAACTCTTCGGGATAACGCTTACCGCTCATGGGCACCTCTCTTTAAGCCATCTTAAATGACTCCGAGGTGTCTGTTAAAGCCGTGGCGATTCACTTGTTATTTACGGGTTCGTTTCATTAATAAATCACCAGGCGAAAAAGCACTGACATTGGATAATCAGTAAGGATTGATTATGAAACTCAAGCTTTTTCTTTTGGCTACCAGCCTGAGCGCCGCGCTCGCCCCTGCAACGGTTTTTGCTGCCACCACAACGGGAACCATCAATGCCACATTGACGCTCACCACCGGCTGTCTGGTAAACGGTCAGTCCGCCACCAGCGGGGTTAACTTCGGTACCCTGAACTTCGGTAGCAGCGCTGCAACCTTTGATACCTTAAACGCCACCCTGGTGGGGGCATCCGGGAACGGCATTTTTGTCCGCTGTACCACCGGTCAAACCTTCAATGTGCAGGTCACCAGCAGTAATCCGGCACCGGCCACCATTTACGGTACGGTGAGCGGCCAGCCGCGTTACCTGATTCTCGGCTCCAACAATACGCAGGGCATTGCTTACACGCTGTACAGCGACGCCGCGTTTACCACCGCCATCGCCAACAACACCAATATTGCCGCCAGCGGCACCACCGATCCGACGCTCGGCACCAACTATGCCATTTACGGTCGGGTAGTCGGCGGCGGCTTTAACCCACTGATTCCGGCCGGTACCTACACCGATACCATTAACGTGGCGGTGAATTACTGACGCCAGCGGTGGGGTAAGAAGGATGGTCTGGCTGCTGCGTGCTGGCAGCCTGGCCCTGCTGATAGGGAGCGTCCCGGCCTGGAGTTTGCCGACGGCCACCTTCCAGGTCTCTGCGTCAGTGGTGGCAGGCTGCGTGATTTCCGGTACCAATACCGGCGTGTTTGGCACGCTGAATTTTGGTACCCAGTCGGGCGTGGCGAGCAGCAGCGTCAGCGCCAGCTACGTGCAAAGCACCACCCTCACCCTCGCCTGCACACCGGGTACCGCCCTCAGCATGAGTATCAATGGCGGCAGCAATTACACCAGCAGCCGCAATCTCAAACACACCAGCAATACCGATACTGTGGCGTACAGCCTGTACACCAACGCAGCGCACACCACGGCGATCCCGGTTAACTCGCCGGTGGCGCTGAGTTACAGCAACGCCAATAACATCGTGCTGCCGATTTATGGCCTGTTAACCCTGCCCGGCCCGACGCGCGCCGGGACCTATACCGATACGTTAACCGTCACCCTGAGCTGGTGACGGCAGCATAAAAAAGGATGAAAGATGATGAGCCTGCGCGCCCTGCTTCTGTGGTTTCTTCTGGCCCTGTCGCCCGCAAGTTTCGCCGCCAACTCGCTGATGATCTGGCCGATCGATCCCGCCATCAATCCGCAGGAAAAAGCCAGCGAACTGTGGCTGGAGAATCGCGGTAACGCCACCACCATCATGCAGGTGCGCATCTTCAACTGGCAGCAGATTGACGGCCAGGAGCAGTATCAAACGCAGCAGCAGGTGGTCGCCAGCCCGCCGATGGTGCGGCTGGAGCCGGGGCAGAAACAGCTGGTGCGTCTGATTCGCCAGAGCGCGCCGCCCGCCGGCGTGGAGCAAGCCTATCGCGTGGTGCTGGATGAGATCCCGACGCCGCGCTCGCCGGGCGAGAATCAGGCCGGGCTAACCTTTCAGATGCGCTACTCGGTGCCGCTGTTTGTCTATGGCGATGGCCTGACGCGCGACAGCGCCAAAGCCGATCTTAGCTGGCGTCAGGTCAGCCGCGACGGCAAACGCTGGCTGGAGCTGACCAATCGCGGCAACGGCCACGCGCGCCTGAGCAACGTCACCGTCGGCGGTCGCGCGCTCGGCAACGGCCTGTTTGGCTATGTGCTGGCTAACAGCAGCCACCGCTGGCCGCTGAACAGCCCGGTGAGCGGTGAACTCGCGGCCGAGGTGAATAAAACTCACTGGCGCAGCGCTGCCGCGCGCTGATGAAACTGACGCCGCCTCCCTGCGCGCTGGCGGTGACCAGCGTGCTGTGTTTTTCCCCGCTGAGCAGCGCAGAGACTTTCTCTGAGCTGCCACCGCCGCCTGCCGTCAGCCACAGCGCCAGCGGCCAGCAATACATGCTGGAACTGGTGGTGAACCAGCGCGAACGGGGCGAGATTGTGCCGGTCGAGCGGCGCGACGGTGAGTTCTGGCTGCGCAGCGGCGATCTGCAGCGCGCCGGCATTCCGGCGGCGAAGCTGGCTGGCGAACAGGTCGCTCCCGGTCAGTTGGGGGAGGTTAAAGTGGAATACGATGAACGCCGTCAGCGCCTGCTGCTGACGGTACCGCCCGCCTGGCTGCCAGAGCAGACGCTCGGTCAGCCGCAAAACGGTCCGCGCTATCCCGGCCAGGCCAGCAACGGCGCGCTGCTCAACTACGACTTCTACGCTACGCGCACCGACAACGCCGGTTCGCGCCTCTCCAGCTGGAACGAGCTGCGCCTGTTCGGTCCGGCCGGCCAGTTCTCCAGTAACGGTGTCTATATTCAGCAGCTTGCGGGCGATACCAGCGGCCAGCAGCAGGGTTACATTCGCTACGACACCTGGTACAGCAACGAGAACGAGAACGCCGCGCTGAGCTGGCGCGCCGGCGATCTGATTACGGATGCGCTGGGCTGGAGCAACAGCGTGCGCCTTGGCGGCGTGCAGATCGCGCGTGACTTCAGCGTGCGACCGGATCTGGTCACCTACCCGCTGCCGGCCTTTAGCGGCCAGGCGGCGGTGCCGTCGTCAGTCGATCTGTTTATCAATGGCTATCGCAGCGCGCAGGCCAACGTTCAGCCGGGGCCGTGGTCGCTGACCAATGTGCCGTTCGTTAACGGGGCGGGCGATGCGGTGATCACCACCACCGACGCGGTCGGTCGTCAGGTGACGACAACGCTGCCGTTCTACGTCTCCAGCAGCCTGTTGAAAACCGGCCTGTCCGATTACGCCTTCTCCGCCGGGGCGATTCGCGAGAACTACGGCATCAAAAACTTTGATTACGGCGCAGCGGCGGCCAGCGGATCCTATCGTTACGGCCTGCGCGACTGGCTGACGCTGGAATCGCATGCCGAAGGCAGCAGCGACGTGGCGATGGGCGGTGCCGGCGCGCTGGTGAAGCTGGGCAGCCTGGGCGTCATCAACGCCGCGCTGGCGCAGAGCCAGCTGGACGGCAGGCCCGGCACCCAGTACAGCTGGGGTTACCAGTACAACAACAGCTGGTTCAGCCTCGGCACCCAGCACACGCTGCGCAGCGCGGATTTCGGCAACCTGGCGCTGGTCGGCAGCCGCGGCGACAGCGCCAATACCAGCTATTCGCTCGCCAGACGCAGCGCGCAGTACACCGCCAGCCTGTCGCTCAGCCAGTACGGCAGCCTCGGTCTGGCGTATCTGGACATCGCCGGCGGCAGCGGCGATCGCACCCGCCTGTGGAATTTATCGTGGAGTAAAAACCTGTGGGGCAACAGCAGTCTGTACATCTCCGCCAGCCGCGACCAGCAACAGGGCGACTGGAGCGGCGCGATTTCGCTGGTGATTCCGTTTGGCGAACAGAGCAGCGCATCGATCAGCGTCGAGCGCGATCAGCAGGGACAAAGCAATCAGCGCCTGTACGTGTCGCGCGCCATGCCGAGCGACGGCGGTTTTGCTTACGATGCGTCATGGGCGCATCAGGGCGGCGACAGCGGCGATTATCGTCAGGGCAGCCTGCGCTATCGCAACAACAAGATCGATACTTCCGCTGGCTTTTACGGCGACGATGACAACACCACGCAGTGGGCTGATTTCACCGGCTCGCTGGTGCTGATGGACAACCATGTGTTCGCCGCCAACAACATCAACGATGCCTTTGTGGTAGTGAAAACCCGCTATCCGGACGTGACGGTGCGCTACGAAAACCAGACGATGGGCCGCACCGATGACGCTGGCTATTTGCTAGTGCCGTCCATCAGCAGCTATTACGGCGCGAAGTACGATATCGATACCCTCGATCTGCCGGCTGACATGACCGCGCCGAGAGTGGAGCAGCGCTTCGCGGTGAAGCGCAAAAGTGGCTATCTGCTGAATTTCCCGGTGGAGCGCCTGCGCGCCGCCAGCGTGATCCTGCACGACAGCGACGGCCAGCCGCTGCCGGTCTCCAGCCAGGTGTTGCGCCGCGATCGCGCCACTGAATATGTCGGCTGGGACGGCCTCGTGTGGATGGAAGATCTCAGCGCCAGCAACCCGATGCGCGTGGTGACGCCGGACGGCCGCCAGTGCGAGACCACGCTGGCTATCGCTGAGGGGCAGCCTAAAGCGCTGCAGACTTACGGTCCACTCACCTGCCCGCTGCCGCCTGCCGCGCCCGGTACGGCAGTGAATGCCGCCAACAACTCACAGTCAGGGATCTCGCCATGAGGAAATTTCTGTTCTTGCTGCTGTGGCTGCTGCCGGCCAGCAGCTACGCGCTCTGTTCGCTTTCGGCCCCCAGCGCCAGCTTTGGCACGCAAACCACGTTTTACGTGCAGTCGACGGCGGTCAATACTTCCAGTAACACCAACGTTAACTGCGGCACCGGCACGCTCAACCTGCTGGGCAGCGATTACGTCGCCTATGCGTTTACCACCGCCAACTACCTGAGCGGCACGCGCGCCACCATGAAGGCATCGGCCAGCGGCACCGATAACGTGCCGATTCAGCTGTGCATCGACAGCGCTTGTGCCACCGAACTGCGCCAGGGCGGCAGCTATCGCTGGAACTCTTCCGCGCTGCTGGCGCTCGGCAACAGCCTCAATTTTGTCATTCCACTCTATTTCCGCACCGTGCCTGGCCAGGTGATTGCCGCCGGCAGTTACACCACCACCATCACGCTGACGGTGAGTTATAATGTGTGTGCCGGGTTAAATGTGGCCGGCGTGTGCGTCGGCACGGTGCAGAGCAGCAGCGGGACGGCGATGCCGATCACCGTGAATATGGTCATCACCAACGACTGCACCACGATTACGGCGCCGAACGTCAGCTTCGGCAGTGCACCGCTGGTCGGTAGTTTTTCTACTGTGCAGCAGACGATTAACGTGGTGTGTTCAAAGGGCAGCACGTATACGGTGGGACTGAGTAATGGCAGCTATTACAGCGGCACCACGCGCCAGATGGCGAGCGGCACTAACCGGCTGGCGTACGATATCTATAAAGGCACCACCAACACCAATCGCTGGGGCCCGAGCGGCAGCGACCGCTGGAGCAGCGCGACCTCGACATCGCTCAACGCGGATACCGTGACGCGCAACTTTACCTATACGGCGCAGATTCTGACTACGCAGAATACGCCCGCAGCGGGCAATTACAGCGATAGCGTGGTGGTGGATGTGGCGTTTTAGCGGGTGGGTAAGGAGTGGGTGATTCCCTCATCCCCCGCCTTCTCCCGCCAGCGGGAGAAGGGGCCGATCGCGCGGGCGTTGAGGTGAAGTGCAGGTCTGTGAAACCGCACCGAACGGTTCCCTCTCCCGCGTGCGGGAGAGGGTCAGGGTGAGGGCCAGCGCGCAGAGCAGGAGCATGCTTGCCCCCTCATCCCCCGCCTTCTCCCGCCAGCGGGAGAAGGGACCGATTGAGCGGGGGTTGAGGTAAAGCGCAGGTCTGCAAACCGCACTGAACGGTTCCCTCTCCCGCGTGCGGGAGAGGGTCAGTGTGAGGGCCAGCGCGCAGAGCAGGAGCAGGCTTGCCCCCTCATCCCCCGCCTTCTCCCGCCAGCGGGAGAAGGAGCCGACCGGGTGGATGTTTAGGTGAAGCGCAGGTTTGCGAAACCGCACCGAGCGGTTCCCTCTCCCGCGTGCGGGAGAGGGTCAGGGTGAGGGCCAGCGCGCAGAGCAGGAGCAGGCTTGCCCCCTCATCCCCCGCCTTCTCCCGCCAGCGGGAGAAGGGGCCGAACGAGCGGGTGTTGAGGTGAAGTGCAGGTTGGTGAAACCGCACCGAGCGGTTCCCTTTCCCGCGTGCGGGAGAGGGTTAGGGTGAGGGCCAGCGCGCAGAGCAGGAGCAGGCTTGCCCCCTCATCCCCCGCCTTCTCCCGCCAGCGGGAGAAGGAGCCGACCGGGTGGATGTTTAGGTGAAGCGCAGGTTTGCGAAACCGCACCGAGCGGTTCCCTCTCCCGCGTGCGGGAGAGGGTCAGGGTGAGGGCAAGTGAGAGAAAGTTAAAGTGAGGCCCAGCGCATACCAACTCGAACTACAGCGACGCGCCCACTACCGTTGCGCTGTGCCGCGCCTGGTACTGTTTCACCATGCGGCCAATCAGCAGCGTGCCCACCAGGCCGCACACTGCGGCAAACGACAGCCAGACGCCCGGCATCGCTTTATCGCCTGTAGCATGAATCAGATAGCTCGAAATCGCCGGCGTAAAACCACCAAACAGCGCGGTCGCCAGGCTGTAGGCCAGCGAAAAGCCCGAAGCGCGCACTTCAGCCGGCATGATCTCCGCCAGATATACCACCATCGCGCCGTTATAGCTGGCGTACAGGAACGATAACCACAGCTCCGCTTCCACCAGGTGCGCAAAGGTCGGCGATCCCACCAGCCCGTGCAGCACCGGCCAGGTTGTCAGGATCATCAACACGGTAAAGGTAATCAGCAGCGGCCGCCGCCCAACGCGGTCCGACAGCGCGCCCATCACCGGCAGCCAGAACAGGTTAGAGATGCCGACAAACAGCGTAACGAGGAAGCTCTGCTTGTCACTCATCATCAGCACGGTTTTACCAAAGGTCGGGGTGAACGCGGTAATCATGTAGAACATCACCGTGGTGGTGACCACCATCAGCATGCCGGCCAGCACCAGCGCCCAGTTCTGTCCCACGGAACGCACAATCTGGCCCATCGACGGGTGCGATTTGCGCTGGCTGAAGGCTTCGGTCTCTTCCAGCATGCGGCGAATCCAGAACAGGAACGGCACAATCAGACAACCGACCACAAACGGAATACGCCAGCCCCATTCGGTCACCGCGTCCTTCGCCAGCAGATGATTAAGCCCCAGCCCCAGCAGCGCGGCGAAGATCACCGCTACCTGCTGGCTGCCCGACTGCCAGCTGACGTAAAAGCCTTTGCGGCCTTTGGGGGCCACTTCAGACAGATAAACCGAAACGCCGCCGAGCTCCACGCCCGCCGAGAAGCCCTGCAGCAGGCGGCCAAGCAGAATCAGGATCGGTGCCGCCGCGCCCAACGTGGCGTAGCCTGGCACCAGCGCGATAGTCAGCGTACCGAGCGCCATCAGGCCGAGCGTCAGCAGCAGCCCTTTGCGTCGGCCGTGATGGTCAATGTAGGCCCCCAGTATAATCGCCCCGAGCGGACGCATCAGGAAGCCGGCGCCAAAGGTCATCAGCGTCAGCATCAGCGAAGCAAACGGATCGTCGCCCGGGAAAAAGGTTTTTGCAATGGCGGTGGCGTAGTAGCCAAACACCATAAAATCGTACATCTCAAGAAAGTTACCGCTGGTAACGCTAAAGATGGTTTTGGCACCGCCCTGCGATGACTTTTGTAAAGCGTGACTTGAGCTCATATCGTCCTTCCTGGTTTTTCTCCTGTTTTAGCCTGCCGGCGCGTGAATAGATGTGATCCTGTTCACCATTGCACTTTACAAAAGTACGAACAAAGGTAACAAACAGTTAACACGACCGGTCCGATCAGCTTATGAGGAAAGTTAATAATTCTGGGCTTTCCAGGTGACAGGTGCAGCACAGACTATCGACTTTACCAGTAGCATAAATTCAGCGATATCAAGCCTCAGCAAGCAATATCATGAGCCTTACCCCACTCTTTTTAATGCCTTTTTCATTAGCAGAACTTATTAAGATCAGTCTTAGAAACGAGACGATTCTGGTACATGGCGCTATCCCCTCCCCCTTTATGCTGGGCAGGCAACGGTAATCACGCCGTTGTTGATTTTGGTGGAGAATATTTATGCTAACACCTCTCAGCTTTGACCCCTTTTCATCCATTAATACCTTGCGAGTGGGCACGCCTTATCCGCTGCTGAGCGGCAGCCTGCCGGCGCAGGCCGGTGAAGTCATTGAATTCATTATCAACGATCACCGCTACAGCACGCCGATTGCCGCCGACGGCAGCTGGTCATTTCAGCCGCCGTTCTCGCTGAGCGAAGGCAGCCATGACATGGTGGCGTGCATCGGCGACAGCGGTGAGCCGCATCCGTTCTCTGTTGACGTCGCGCTCTCGGTGCCGGACAAACCGGCGATCACCGCGCTGTTTGATGACGTTGGCAGCGAAACCGGCCCGGTCGGGCGCGGTCACACCATTGATGACACCACACCCAAAGTGCAGGGCTATGCGCTGCCGGGCAGCACGGTGCGGCTGTACGATCACGACAGGCTGATTGGCAGCACCGTGGCCAGTAAAAGCGGCGAATGGTCGCTGGAGCCGCTGCTGGGCGCGGGCGGGCATCAGCTAACCGTCACCGCGACCGACGAGTTTGGCCGCGTCAGCGAACCTTCTGACCACTTCGACGTCACCGTGGTTGAGAGCGGACCGGTGCCGCCGACCATCAGCTACGCGATTGACGATGTCGGCACCGTGCAGGGCCAGCTCGCCAGCGGTTCCACCACCGACGACTTCTCGCCGCTGATCGTGGGCCGCGCGGAGCCGAACAGCATCGTTTATCTGTTCGCGCAGAACGATCACGGCGGCATCGGCTATAAAGGCAGCGTTAAAACCGATGCCAACGGCGACTGGGTGATTCAGTCGCGCGCGATGATCAGCGGTGACGGCATCTACACCTTCTACGCCTCCTATGAGAACAGCAAAGACGACTACCGCCCGGATTTCAGCCTTAATATGTCGGCGCTGGAGAATCTGCGTCCGGCTATCGACTGTGCGCGTGACGATACCGGCGCCCATACCGGCCAGGTGTACCATCGCGGCACCACCGACGATAAAACGCCGGTGCTGGAAGGTCGCGGTGCGCCGGGCAGCATCGTTGAGATTGAGTACAACCTGAGTAACAGCGGCTGGCACAGCGCAGGCAGCGTGACGGTCGATGCGCAGGGCAACTGGCAGTTCGCTGGCTTTGAACTGACCTATTTCGGCGAATGGGGTTTCCGCTCGCGCGGCGTGGCCGATGGTAAAGCCAGCGCGTGGAGCGATAAGTTTGAGCTGCTGGTGATCCCCGGCGCGCCGCTGGAACCGACCATCGACTACGCCTGGGACAACGCGGGCCCGCTGCAGGGGCCGGTTTATCAGCACGACTCAACCGATGACACCACGCCAACGCTGCACGGCAGCGGCACGCCGGGCCAGGTGATTGAGATCGAATATGGCGTGCAGGGTGAAGGCTTGCGCCACGCCGGCAGCGTGCTGGTCGATGCCGACGGCAAGTGGAGCTTCACCTCGCCGTATCTGCATCAGCCTGGCGTGTGGGAATATCAGGCGCGCGCCTCGACCGGCGAGATGAAGAGCAACTGGAGCAGCAAATTCGTGCTCGACGTCAGCCCTGACGCCGCGTTCGATCAGCAGGCGCAGGATGAAGCCCAGCCGGACGCGCTGACGCTGCACCAACTGCTGAGCGAAGGTGGCAAAGGGCTGTTCATTGAGGATGACAGCACCCAGCTGCTGGTGAACGGCAAGCCGGGCGACAGCGTGCAGCTGCAGGATATTCTGCCAGCAGGCGAAGCGGTTGATGGCTGGACGCAGCAGACCGGCACCCTGACCATTGCCGGCACGCAATACAACGTCTGGAACCACGGCGACGCCGAACTGCTGGTGCAGGATGGCGTGCAATTACAGCTGGTGTGATCCCCCGATGCCGTGCGCGTAGCACGGCATCACCCCGCTCTCTTTCCCCGGCTTTTAATCCGCTCGGACTTTTCTCCCTTCGGGACAGGTCTCATACAGCGCTTTACGTCATCTATTACAAAATGCGCCCTTTATAACCAGACGCAGCGGGGCTCGCTGCAATAGACCCAACGTAAAACACAGGAAAAATCCCATGGATCTGTTTGATTTTAAAGAGGTGAAGTACCTCGAGCGCGACACCAACACCCCAACGTTTTTCGGTAAAATCGATTCAGAAGTGGGCAAAGGCGGCCAGGTAATGATTACGCTTGGCGACAGGAATTTCTTTGTCGACATCAACCCGCAGGACGGCAGCTGGAAGTGGACGCCACCAGAAGCGCTGGCCGACGGTGAATACAGCATCTCCTTTATGACCATCGACACCGCCGGTAACCTCAGTACGCCGTCGCAGCGCACGCTGATCGTCGACACCACGCCGCCGGCCGCACCGACGCTGCTCAACCTGTACGACGATCAGGGCGCCATCACCGGCAGCTTTGACGCCGGTAAAATGACCGACGACCGCCGCCCGACCCTGACCGGCATCGCCGAAAAGGGCACCGTGGTGTATCTGAAAGAGGGCAACACCGTGATCGGCAGCGCCAAAGCCGACGAGAAAACCGGCCTGTGGACGCTGGAACCGACAGTAGATCTGGCGGATGGCCGTCATAACCTGACGCTGGTGGCGGCGGAAACCTTCGCCGGTAAGGTACGCGAGGGCAAAGTATCCGATGAGTTTAACATTACCATCGGAAAAGACGGCGACGTGCCGAGCGATCCGGGCGGCGTGGCCAAAATCATTGAGGCTATCGATAATGCTGGCAGCCTGACCGGCTCACTGAAAAGCGGCGGCATCACCGATGACACCACGCCAGAGCTGCGCGGCAGCGCGCCGGAAGGCAGCGTGGTGCGCATTCAGTACCGCAACGATAAAGGTGAATGGATCGATGGCGGCAATGCGGTAATGAACGGCACCAGCTGGAGCTGGACGCCAAACCCGGCGCTGGGTGCCGGTAACTGGGAATTCCGCGCCAACGCCGGCAGCGGCTGGACCGACGAATTTAAGCTGGATATCGATCTCGCACCGGCGGCAAAAACGGAAATCACTCACGCTTACGATGACTTTGGCCCGTTCACCGGCACGCTGGGCAACGGCGCGATTACCGATGACCGTACGCCAAACCTGCACGGCCGCGCCGAATCTAACAGCCTGGTATATATTCACTATCGCAACGTGCTGGGCGCATGGGAACTGCTGGACAGCGTGACTGCCGGCGCCGATGGCCGCTGGGAGTATGAGACTGACCGCCTTTCTCCAGGGACGTATGAGTTCCAGGCGGGAACGTCTGGCACACGTGATACGAACGGTAAACCGTTTGGGCTGCAGATTGTGGCGCCGGGCAGCGTCGCCCCAGAAATATCTATGGCCTGGGATGATGTGGGCAAAATCACCGGTGAGGTGAAATCGGGCGGGCTGACCAATGATACTCAGCCGGAGCTGCGCGGCAGTGCCGAGGCGAATGCGGTTGTGCAGGTTGAGTACTCACGCGACGGCAAAACCTGGCATAGCGGGTCAACGGTTGCGGATGCGAATGGTCGCTGGTCGTTTACGCCCAAGGAAGAGCTGGAATATGGTAACTGGGATTTCAGGGCGAAAACCACTAATGGCAATAGCTACAGTGCAAATTATTCGTTAAATATTATTGACAGTGAAACCATTACTCATGTTTACAACTTTGAAGACATTACCCCTGTCAATATCACGAAAAATGTGAATTACGGAAATCTGACATTTATCTATAAAAAGCATGATAATGTCACTACAGCAATAGAAGATCATGAGCGCTGGGGCGGGTTTTTCGTCATCCGAAAAGATAGCAATGTTAATGAATTTGTCCAGAAAGTAAATTTCCAGGAGAAAATAAATCACTTTGAACTCACCGCGCTTGATTGGGAAAGTACCAAGTCATATATCAGTTTCTTTGATGAGAATGGGAAAGAACTTGGACGAGTTTATCCCCATGGTGAAAGAAGTAATACCAGAGAGATATTGCAATTTAGTTCGGGCAACTCAGAGATCAGCTATGCTGAGATTCATATTATAGGTTCACTTACTGCGTATGGTATTGATAACATTATTACTCAAAGATACTCTAATATAAATGTTAGCGATCTCAACCATGGGTTCGAAACTTTCGACACGCTTACAGCAGGTAAAAAGTATGCACTGAACAAAGATGAAACAATAGGTAGTGGACTGATATTTAGAACCTTTTCAGGCTCTGAAGCAGAAGTGTATGAAAATGCAGCAATAAATAGTCATAACTCATTGTATTTAAAAAACAACTCTCATTATCAAATTGATTTCGATAAAACCGATAAGATATCCTTTGATTACAATCATATATTCCATCCTGAGCGTCATAAAATAAAAATATTTTCCACAACAGGAGAATTACTATTCGAAGGTCCATTGAAAGCCACAGATAACACATATGAAAAATTCGAATATATAGCTCAGCCCGGAAAAATGATATCAAAAATTGACTTCATTGTCGGAGATGACTCCGGACCTGAAAATACTAATGATGGAGGGTTCACCATTGATCACATTGCCTGGGGCCTCAATATTGGCTCTGGCCTGGAGTCATTTGACAAATACGACATTGACTTCAAATTCGACATGACGCGGGTTAACGTTTTACTGGGTGGCGTCAGTTTTTCTGGAAAAGCGCATGAGGGTGTAGTTTCAAATATAGGAGCCTCCAGAGTTTTTAATGGCCATGGTGAACATCGTGCATTTGTATTAGGCGATAACTCCACTTACACGTATGACTTTGGCAGCACAGAAAAGATCGAGTTTGCGCTAAGCACTGTTCACTCAGCCAATCAGCATGAGATTATTGTTTATTCAACTACCGGCGAAATTCTCTACCGTGAAATGATTGCACCCGTAGGTTACCGTACTAATACAGCTCCTGACACCTATCAGTTTATTGCACCACCGGGTAAAAAGATCGGTCATATCGATTTGGTGCTGGGCCAGGAAACCACAACGGATGACAATGATGCCGGCTTTACCATTGATGACATCAAGTGGGGCGAATACGTTCATCCGGAGGTCAACACCAACGGCGGCAAACTGTATCTGTTTGACGAAAACGACCTCTATGACCCGATCCAGGTTTTCGACGCCGATAATCAGCTCTATCAGCTGCTGGTCAACAGCGAAGATCAGACGGTGATTTTTGCCGACCAGGTGGAGGACGGCAGCAAAACCAGCGTGATTCAGATGGACAACGCCGGCAATAACGCCCTGACGCTGAGCCTGCAGGATGTGCTCAGGCACGGCAGTGAGAACCTGGCGATTGATGATGCCACTAAGCAAATTATCGTCAACGGCAATCAGGGCGATACCGTGCGCCTCGAAGACATCCTGCCGGAGGGCAGTGAGCAAAACGGCTGGGCCGAGCAGGCTGGAACCGTGACCATTGCCGGCACCCAGTACCACGTCTGGAGCAACGGCGACGCTGAGCTGCTGGTGCAGGACGGCGTGAAAACCGAGCTGGTGTAAGGGAGAGCCATCATGAACCAGATTCTTAACGCCACTTACCGCTACACCGACGACCCGCGCCGCGGCTACAGCGGCACCAGTCCGCAGGCGCGCAACGGCTTTGCGGAAATCGTCATCGACGGCAACAAGCCGTACACAGTCATTGTCGGCCCGGACGGCCGCTGGAGCTGGACGCCGCCCGCCGACTGGACACCAGGCGAACACGTCGTGTCGGTGCGCATGATTGATGCCGCCGGCAACATCGGTGACCCCGCCCAGTTCATTCAGGTGGTCGACTACACGGCGCCGGACGCGCCGCGCCTGCTCAATATGTACGATGACCAGGGCGACATCACCGGCAGCTTCGACGCCGGACGCATGACCGACGACCGCCGCCCGACCCTGACCGGCGTCGCGGAAAAGGGCACCGTGGTGTACCTCAAAGAGGGCGACACGGTGATTGGCAGCGCGCAGGCCGACGCCATCACCGGTATCTGGACGCTGGAGCCGGACGCCGACCTGAGCGACGGCACCCATCAGCTGACGCTGGTGGCGGTCGAAACCTTCAACGGCAAGCTGCGCGAGGGCGAACCGTCTGCGCCGTTTGAGCTGCTGATTGGCCGCGACGGCGCTGCCGCCACGGTGATTTCCCACGCGGTGGATGATGCCGGCCCGGTCACCGGTTCGCTGCTGAGCGGCGCGCTCACCGACGACGCCACGCCGCAGCTGCACGGCAGCGCCCCGGCGGGCAGCACGGTTTTCGTGCAGTACCGTAACGCCAGCGGCGAATGGGTCGACGGCGGCGCGGCGCAGATGGACGGCTCCCGCTGGAGCTGGACGCCACCGGCTGAGCTGGAAGCGGGCAGCTGGGAGTTTCGCGCCGGTCAGGAAGGCAGCTGGAGCGACAGCTTTACGCTCGACATCGCCTTCGCCGGCAGCGACGCGCTGCACGCCACGCTGACCCACGCCACTGACGACTTTGGCCCGGTCACCGGCACGCTGCTGAGCGGCGCGCTCACCGATGACACCACGCCAACCCTTAGCGGGCGCGGCGAAGCCAACAGCACCGTGGTGGTGCGCTACGGTGCCTTCGGCGAGTTCACCCATTCAGCAGTGGTAACGGTGGGCGCGGACAGCAACTGGAGCTTCACGCCGCCGGCGCTGGAGTACGGCGTCTGGTCGTTTGCCGCGCAGGCGCAGGGCGACAGCCAGTGGAGCGATACGTTTGAGCTGGTCCTGATGCCGGGCGGCCAGCACACGCCAGAAATCCTCCGCGTGTATGACGACGTGGCGCTGTATATCGGCGAAGTCAGCAACGGCGGCATCACTAATGACCGCCAGCCGGAGCTGAGCGGCGTCGCCGAGGCCAACAGCGTGCTCAACGTCTACGACGGCAGCACGCTGATCGGCAGCGTGCAGGTCGGCGCAGACGGCAACTGGCGCTTTATCACGCCAGAGCTCAGCGATGACTCGCACAGCCTCAGCGTCAGCTACGGCGCTTACGACGCTGGCCTGCCGGCGTACAGCATCGTCGTGGACGCCACGCCGCCGGGCGAGGTGGAAATCAACGCGCTCGCCCCGCTCGGCCTGACGCTCAGTGACGTGGTGGAAGCCGGTCAGCAGGGCCTGTTCATTGACGACGGCAAAACCCAGATGCGGGTCAGCGGCCAGGCTGGCGACAGCGTGCAGCTCAGCGACATCCTGCCGGAAGGCGAAACGGTCAGTGGCTGGACGCAGCATGCCGGCACCGTCACCATCGCTGGCAGCCAGTACCACGTGTTCAGCCACGGCGACGCGGAACTGCTGGTGCAGGACGGCGTGAAAATCGAGCTGGTGTAATCCCCCGATGCCGTGCGTGCAGCACGGCATCATCTTCTCCTTTTCCTCTGTTTTTAATCCGTTCGGATTTTTCTCCCTTCGGGACGTATCTCATACGGCGTGTTACGTCATCTATTACAAAATGCGCTCTCTGTAACAAGGCGCAGCGGCCCTCGCTGTGGTGGACCCGACGTAAAAAAAACACAGGAATAATCTCCATGGAACTGTTCAATTATGAAGAGGTGAAATACCTCGAGCGCGATACCAACACCCCCACGTTTTTTGGCTATGCAAATTCAGAAATCGGTAAGGGCGGCACCATGCTGATTACCGTCGGCAAAGAGACCTTTACGGTAGATATCGACCCTGCCAACGGCTACTGGAGCTGGACACCTGCAACGCCGCTGGATGATGGTTACTACAACATGTCTTTCCAGTCGGTTGATAAGGCCGGCAACGTCAGTACGCCCAGTCTGCGTACGCTGATTGTTGATACCACGCCGCCAGCAGCGCCGACGCTGCTGAACATGTACGACGATCAGGGTGACATCACCGGCAGCTTCGATTCAGGCAAGATGACCGACGACCGCCGCCCCACCCTGACCGGTATCGCGGAGAAAGGCGTGATTGTTTATCTGAAAGAAGGCAATACGGTTATCGGCAGCGCGAAGGCGGATGAAAATACCGGGATGTGGAAGATCGAGCCGGAGGTTGACCTTACCGACGGTCAGCATGATTTGGCGCTGGTGGCGAATGAAACCTTTGCCGGTAAGGTGCGCGAGGGTGAGGTTTCGGATGAGTTCATCATTATTATTGGTAAAGACGGAGAAGTGCCGGTTGATCCAGGCGGCGTGGCGAAAATTATTGATGCCGTCGATAACGTCGGCAGCGTGACCGGCTCATTGAAGAGCGATGGCATCACCGACGATACCACCCCAGAGCTGCGTGGCAGCGCGCCAGCAGGCAGTGTGGTACGTATTCAGTACCGTAATGCTCAGGGTGAATGGGTTGATGGCGGCAATGCGGTGATGAAGGGCACCAGCTGGAGCTGGACGCCGAATCCAGCGCTAGGCGAAGGAAACTGGCAATTCAGGGCAAATGCCGGTGACGAATGGAGCAACGAATTCAAACTCAATATTGATTTGACGCCTGCAAGCGAGACCACGATTGCTTACGCCTGGGATAATTATGGTCATGCCACTGGCATGTTAGGTAATTCCGCCCGGACAGATGACCGTACCCCCACGTTACACGGACGCGCCGAAGCAAACAGTATTGTTTATATTGAATACGGAAAAGCTGGAGCACCATGGATTCCAGGTTATTCAGTTCAGGTTGGTGCTGATGGTAACTGGGAGTTCACAATACCTATCGAATTAGGTAATGGTAACTGGGAGTTTCGGGCAAAAAGTGGTAACAGTGGCACGTTCACGCCTAAGTTCAAACTCAATGTGATTGATAATAACCTTGCTCCAACTATTGATTTTGCCCTGGATAATGTGGGTAAAACACAAGGCAAATTAGCGTCTGGTAGCGTAACTGACGATACAACTCCCGAGTTACAAGGCCATGCCGAAGCCAACAGCACAGTCTATATAGAATACTATCTTGGAAACAACAGTAAAAACATCGCCTCAGTTACTGCTAATATATATGGAGAGTGGACATTTTCTCCACCAAAACTTAACTATGGGAACTGGACTTTCAATGCTTATACAAACGACAAAGCGCAGAGCTCTTTTGAAATAAAAGTCAGAGAGGCTGATCTTATCAGCCATCGTGAAGATTTTAGTAACGGAACCTATATAATTCAGCAAGGCACTTCAGTTACCCTGGCCTCTGGCATCAAAGTATACAATCAGTATGGAAATGCTTCCCAAAGGAATGAATTTTTAGTCGGACCAGACTTAGGCACTGGGAACCCTTCAAATTCTAAACAAACAGCAGTACATTTTTATATTGATAAATCTAACTACTTTAAGTTTGACGCCCAGGCTCAACAAGCCACTCATAATATGATACGGTTTTATAATGAGAAGGATGAACTTATCGGCTCCATCGAAATCTCAAAATGGGGCGGAATGAAACCCTACGAGTTCATTGCCCCACAAGGTCAGTTAATAAGCAAAGTATCGGCGTTCAATAGTTTTTATGATGACGGCACAGGCAATTCACGCTACGACACTATTTTTTTAGACAATTTCGAATGGGGTATAAAAGATAATGTTGTCAAATCCACTGATATATCAGTGAATGAAATTTCCATATTAGACGCCGATGCGTTTAGCGCACTGGACAATCTAAATGCCAATGAAGTGTTCTCAAAAGGAACTAAAGACCTCTTCATCGACGACGGCAAAACCCAACTAATGGTCAACGGTAACCAGGGCGATAAGGTGCGTTTGGAAGATATCCTGCCTGAAGGCAGCGAGCAGGAAGGCTGGACGCAGCAAACCGGCACCGTGACCATCGCTGGCAACCAGTACCATGTGTTCAGCCACGGCGACGCGGAACTGCTGGTGCAGGACGGCGTAACGGTGAATCTGGTTTAACCGCAGTTTGCCACCGCATAATGACATGGCGGCCTGCTCGGGCCGCCATAATAAAAAAGGTCGTCATGAATGACGACCCTACAGATATGGTGCTGGTATTACGCCGGTGAAACTATTTCTTCACCGTCTCCATGCCCATCA
This sequence comes from gamma proteobacterium symbiont of Axiagastus rosmarus, assembly GCF_059730925.1. Lineage (NCBI taxonomy): Bacteria > Pseudomonadati > Pseudomonadota > Gammaproteobacteria > gamma proteobacterium symbiont of Axiagastus rosmarus. The sequence continues at coordinate 646,071 of NZ_AP035925.1, read as the reverse complement.
AACCAATCTTCAGATAACCCGCTTCACGCAGCTGATCCATCACCGACATCAGCGTTTCATAATCGACCGATTTGTCCGCCTGGAAGAAGATGGTGGTCTCTTTGTTGCCTTCGGTTTGCGCGGTGAGCGCATTCACCAGCGTCTCTTTGGTCACCGCATCGTTACCGATGTAAATCTGTTTATCCGCTTTGATCGACAGATAAACCGGCTTCTCCGGACGCGGCTGTGGCGCGCTGGTGGAAGCAGGCAGATTGACGCGCACATCCACCGTGGCGAGCGGCGCGGCGACCATGAAGATGATCAGCAGCACCAGCATGACGTCGATAAACGGCGTCACGTTGATTTCGTGCATTTCGCCATCGCCGACCGCATCATCGTTTAAACGCATCGCCATAATACTTATCCTACGCGCAGTTTCTGGGCCGCCGCCGGACGGTTAACTTCTTTTGCGGTATCGACGTTGCCGAGGTCCAGATCGCGGCTCTGCAGCAGCAGCACCTGCGCCGCCACGTCGCCCAGCGAGGCTTTGTAGCTGGCAATCATGCGGGCGAAGACGTTATAGATCACCACTGCCGGGATTGCCGCCACCAGGCCAATCGCCGTCGCCAGTAGCGCTTCCGCGATGCCCGGAGCAACCACCGCGAGGTTGGTGGTCTGGGTTTTCGCGATACCAATAAAGCTGTTCATGATGCCCCAGACGGTGCCGAACAGACCGATAAACGGGGCGACGGAACCGATGGTGGCGAGGAAGCCGTTACCGCGACCGGCGTGGCGGCTGAAGCTCGCGACGCGACGCTCAAGGCGGAAGCTGGTGCGCTCTTTGATGCCGTCGAGGTCTTCGCTGCCAGCGGAGAGTTCCAGTTCGTTACGCGTGTCGGCGAGCAGCACAGCACTGTGGCTGTTGGCTTTGAAGTTTTCGGCAGCGCGATACGCGTCATTCAGTGAGCGCGCTTCGCCCAGCGCCAGCTGTTCACGCTTCAGGCGACGTTTCGCCCCGCTCAGCTCCGCGTATTTGCCAAAGAAAATCGCCCAGGTAACGACCGAGGCCAGCAACAGGCCGATCATCACAATTTTTACCACGATATCGGCATGCTGATACATGCCCCAAACGGAGAGGTCCGTTTGCATCAAGTCACTGGCTACCACGCTGCGTCTCCGACTTCTGTTGCACCGTTCACGATTGAAGCGCGGATCATAGCAAAAAAACCGACCGAAGTGATAGTGGTTCTCATTACTATTTACAAAGCTGCAACCCGCTGAATTGATACGGCGCAATGTTTAGCGCGATAAATCGCGCCGCTACGGTTGGGTGCGGTTTGCGGAATAGAGCAACAGGCACGGTTGCGCGATAAATCGCGCCGCTACGGTTGGGTGCGGCTTGTGGAATTGAGCAGCAGGCACAGTTGCGCGATAAATCGCGCCGCTACGGTTGGGTGCGGTTTGTGGAATTGAGCAGCAGGCACAGTTGCGCGATAAATCGCGCCGCTACGGTTGGGTGCGGTTTGTGGAATAGACCAACAGGCACGGTTGCGCGATGAATCGCGCCGCTACGGTTTGGTGCGGTTTGTGGAATAGAGCAACAAACACGGTTGCGCGATGAATCGCGCCGCTACGGTTGGGTGCGGTTTGTGGAATTGAGCAGCAGGCACAGTTGCGCGATAAATCGCGCCGCTACGGTTGGGTGCGGTTTGTGGAATAGACCAACAGGCACGGTTGCGCGATGAATCGCGCCGCTACGGTTTGGTGCGGTTTGTGGAATAGAGCAACAAACACGGTTGCGCGATGAATCGCGCCGCTACGGTTTGGTGCGGTTTGCGAAATTGAGCAACTAGCGCGAACGAACATCCTGCACGGGTCGTAGCGGCGCAATTTATTGCGCTTTGTTTTTACGCCGCGTAATAAAAGCCGCATCCAGCCTCTTTCCGCGATTGTGCTGGCGTCACTCTGATATTCGGCAAACGGGCTCAACCCCGCGCCGCGATTCGTGGTAAGTTGGATGCTTTGTGAGACGTGTCAGGAAAGGCAGTGATGGCAACGAAAAAAATTGATACCCGGCTTGTCACCGCGGGACGCAGCAAACGTTACACTCAGGGCTCGGTTAACAGCGTCATTCAGCGCGCATCCTCACTGGTTTTTGACTCCGTCGCGGACAAACAACGCGCCACCGCCGGACGCGCCAGCGGTGAACTGTTTTATGGCCGGCGCGGCACCCTCACCCATTTTTCCTTCCAGGATGCGATGACCGAACTGGAAGGCGGCGCCGGCTGCGTGCTCTATCCGTGCGGTGCGGCCGCGGTCGCCAATGCCATCCTCGCGTTTGTCACCAGTGGCGATCATATTCTGGTCAGCGGCGCGGTATACGAACCCACCCAGGATTTCTGCACCAAAATTCTCGCGAAGCTTAACGTCACCACCACCTGGTTTGATCACTGCATCGGCAGTGAAATCGGCGAGCTGGTGCAGCCGAACACTCGCGTGGTGTTCCTTGAATCACCGGCTTCCATCACCATGGAAGTGCAGGATATTCCGGCGATTGTCGCGGCGGTGCGCGCCAAAGCGCCAGATGCGGTGATCATGATTGATAATACCTGGGCGGCGGGCGTGCTGTTTAACGCGCTGGAGCATGGCATCGACATTTCTATCCAGGCCGGCACCAAATACATCATCGGCCACAGCGATGCGATGATCGGCACTGCGGTGGCCAACGAACGTTGCTGGGCGCAGCTGCGCGAAAACTCCTACCTGATGGGCCAGATGGTGGATGCGGACACCGCGTACATGGCCAGCCGTGGCCTGCGCACGCTGGCTACGCGTCTGCGTCAGCACGAAGAAAGCGGTCTGCGCGTGGCCGAATGGCTGGCGGCGCAGCCGGAAGTGGCGCGCGTCAACCATCCGGCGCTGGCGCAGTGCAAAGGCCACGAGTTCTGGCGGCGCGACTTCAGCGGCAGCAGCGGGCTGTTCTCATTCATCCTGCATGAAAAACTCACCCCGGCGCAGCTGGCAAATTATCTCGATCGCTTCCACCATTTCAGTATGGCCTACTCGTGGGGCGGCTTTGAATCGCTGATTCTGGCGAACCAGCCGGAAGAGCTGGCGGCAATTCGTCCGGCGGGCGGCGTGGATTTTGACGGCACGCTGGTGCGTCTGCATATCGGGCTCGAGCACGTTGACGATCTGCTGGATGAGCTGAAAGCCGGTTTTGCCCGCCTGAAAGCGTAAAAAGATAAACCAAACTTAAACCATCCGGTGCGGCGTAGCGGAGATCAACGATTACGCCGTCCCGGACGGTTAAAATACAAGCCTTGTGACTCGATGGGATAGCTGATGGGTGTTTTACATGAGATTGTCCAGGCGCTGTGGCATCAGGATTTTGCCGCGCTGGCCAATCCGGATGTAGTGTGGATTGTCTACGGCGTGATGTTTCTGACGCTGTTCCTGGAAAACGGTTTACTGCCTGCCTCGTTCCTGCCCGGCGACAGCCTGCTGCTGCTGGCAGGGGCGATGATCGCCAAAGGCGTGATGGATTTTGTGCCAACCATGGTGATTCTGACCACCGCTGCCAGCCTCGGCTGCTGGCTGAGCTATCTGCAGGGGCGCTGGCTTGGTAATACTAAAATCGTCAAAAGCTGGCTGATGCATTTGCCAGCGCAGTACCATCAGCGCGCCTGGCACCTGTTCAACCGCCACGGCCTGATGGCACTGCTGGTTGGCCGCTTTCTGGCCTTTGTGCGTACGCTGCTGCCCACCATGGCGGGCATTTCGGGTTTGCAGAACGGGCGTTTTCAGTTCTTCAACTGGCTGAGCGGCGCGCTGTGGGTCGGGATTGTGGTGGCGATGGGCTATGGCATCAGCCAGGTGCCGTTTATCAAGCGCCACGAAGATCAGGTGATGGCGATCCTGATGGTGCTGCCTATTGTGCTGCTGTTTCTCGGCCTCGGCGGCAGCATTGTGGTGATCTGGAAAAAGCGGCGCCAGAAAGCCTGACCTCTGTAAAGCGCCGCCGTTTCAGGCGGCGTCAAACGGCTGCAGCGCCCCGGTCTGGCGCGCGCGGCTCGCCTCTTCTCCCGGCGTCACGCCAAAGTACCGTTTAAACTCCCGCGAAAACTGTGACGGGCTTTCATAGCCGACGCGCACGGCGGCGGCGCTGGCCTTCAGCCCATCCTGCAGCATCATTAACCGCGCCTGATGCAGCCGGTAACGCTTGAGATACTGCAGCGGCGAGGTCTGGGTCACCGCCTTAAAGTTATGGTGAAACGCCGAGACGCTCATGTTGACCTCTGCCGCCAGCATTTCCACGCTCAGGCTTTCGGCAAAGTGGTTCTCGATGCGGCGCAGCGCCCGGGCCACCTGGCTGAACTGCGTCTGGCGATTGACCAGCGACAGCAGCGCGCCGCCAATCGGTCCGGTCAGTACGTAATAGATGATTTCACGCACCAGCTGCGGGCCGAGCACGCGGGCGTCACGCGGTTTATCCATCACATCCAGCAGCCTTTCCGCGGCGCACAGCATCTCCTCGCTAAGAAACGCAGAGTGAATGCCGGAGGTTTGCGGCTGCGGCTGAAACTGCTCGTCATCGCCAATGCTTAACAGCAGATCCTGCAAACTGGCCGGATCCACGGTGAGGCTCATGCCGGCCAGCGGCTGCTGCGGCGTGGCGTCAGTTTCGCACTCCACCGGCAGCGTGACGGTGAGCATCAGATATTTGGTGGCGTCGTAGCGAAACACCGTACTGCCGAGGTAGCCGGTTTTGTGTCCCTGAAACAGGATCACGATGCCCGCCGGATACAACATCGGCGTGCGCGGCAGCGGTTCCTCCGCGTAGATCAACCGTACGTTTTCCACCGCACACAGCGGCTTTTGTGGCTCGCGCATCAGCGTGATCACGCGCTGCGCCAGCTGGCGGCAAAGGGCATCGTTCGGCATGGCACTCTCTCGGGCAGCAAAAAAGCGCAGTGTGCCGCATTGCTGCATAAAGCTCCAGATGGCTGGAGAATCAGGCAAGATTTTTGCAGGATTGCACCGGGCGAAAGTGCCGTTCGGTTGCCACAATGATCCTCAGGTCAGGTTTGTTGACTAGACTTAAGCACATCGTTTCTACGGTAAGTCACTGCAACCGATAAGGAGTCACTATGGCAGAGCAACCCCGGATTAAACTGCACGACGGCAACATGATGCCGCAACTCGGCCTTGGCGTCTGGCAGGCCAGCATTGATGAAGCGCGCAATGCCGTGCTGGAAGCGCTGAAGGTCGGCTATCGTTCCATTGATACCGCCGCCGCGTATAAAAATGAAGAGGCGATTGGCCAGGCGCTGCAGGAAACCGACGTGGCGCGCGATGAGATCTTTATCACCACCAAACTGTGGAATGATGACCAGCAGAACGTTGAACAGGCGATGGAGACCAGCCTGAAGAAGCTGCAGCTGGAGCAGGTGGACCTGTATCTGATGCACTGGCCGTGTCCGCAGAAAGACCACTACGTGGATGCGTGGAAGAAAATGGTGGAACTGCAACAGCAGGGCCTGGCGAAAAGCATCGGCGTGTGTAACTTCCATGAAGCGCACCTCAAGCGGCTGATTGATGAAACCGGCGTGTCGCCGGTAGTGAATCAGATTGAACTACATCCGATGCTGCAGCAGCGCACGCTGCATGCGTGGAATGCGCTGCATCAGATTCAGACCGAGTCGTGGAGCCCACTGGCGCAGGGCGGTGAAGGCGTGTTTGATCAGGAGATCATTCGCGAGCTGGCGAAGAAGTACAGTAAGACGCCGGCGCAGATTGTGATTCGCTGGCATCTGGACAGCGGCCTGGTGGTAATTCCGAAGTCGGTGACGCCGGCACGCATTCAGGAGAACTTCCAGGTGTTTGATTTCCGGCTGGATAAGTCAGAAGTGAGCGAGATCGCGAAGCTGGATAAAGGCAAGCGACTGGGACCGGATCCGGAAGAGTTTAATGGGTGACGTGGGTTAAGGATGCGATGGGTGAAAGGTGCGGTTTGCCCCCTCACCCCGGCCCTCTCCCGCATGCGGGAGAGGGAGATGTCCGCGCGACTCTGAAGCGGTGGGCCTGTGAGTCATACCGCTCAAAACGGTTCCCTCTCCCGCTGGCGGGAGAGGGTTAGGGTGAGGGAAAAGAAACGCACCTCACCCGACCGGATTCACCACCATCTGCCCTGCCGTGCCGCGGTCGGCGAGCTCCAGCGTCTGGCTGTAATAGACAAACGGGAAATGCTCTGACGAACTCTGCGGGAAACTCACCAGCAGTTCGACATCGCCATCCACCCAGACCGTATCTTTCCAGCCGCGATCTTCTCCCATCGACTGCGCGCCGTTGACGCTTTTAATCAGGAACATCACGCCCTGAATATGCAGCGACTGCGGACGGTCGGCGTGAATGATCCAGCGCTCAAAGGTGCCCTGCTGCACCGTCGTATCGATGCGATTCATGTCCCACAGCACACCGTTAATGCCCGGCGTGCCATCGCCGAGGCGGAATTCACGCGTGCGCACCGCCACGCCATCCAGAATCTGATCCGCCAGCAGGCGCATCGGCAGGTTGTCGGTCACCAGCGGCAGCAGGCCGGTTGGACGCAGCGTTAGCACCAGCGTATTGGTCAGAATCGATGACGGCTCAAACAGCCCGCGCAAACGATCCATAATGCCTGCCGCCGTGCCTGCGGTGATCGACACTTCATCGCCCTGCGACATGTCCACCAGCACTTCGCGACGTTCACCCGGTGCAAGCGACAGCGTTTGCACCGCTACCGGCGCGGGCAGGAAGCCCTGATCGCTGGCGATCACCGTAAACGGCCGGTTGTCGCTAAAGCTGAGATCGAAACGGCGCGCATTGGCCGCATTCAGCAGGCGCAAACGCACCCAGCCGCGCGACACTTCGACATACGGATTTTGCACGCCGTTAACCAGCAGCGTATCGCCGAGGAACCCGCCGTCCGACGGTGGGTTATAAACCGGCGTGGCAAAGTTATCGAGGCGCTTGTCCTGAATAATCAGCGGGAAATCATCGACGCCGTAATGCTTCGGCAGTGGCAGCGCTTTGCTGATGTCATCTTCGATCAGCCACATGCCTGCCAGGCCGTTATAGACGTGCGGTGCCATGCGATTCGGCGTGTTGGCGTGATACCACAGCGTGGCTGCGCCCTGACGAATCGGCAGCACCGGTGCCCAGTCAACGCCAGCGGACATCATGCGCGGCGCACCGCCCATCAGCGCGCCCGGCACCTGCAAACCGCTGACGGTCATCGCCACCGGTTCATTGAGGCGGTTGCTGTAGATCAGTTTGACATCATCGCCGCTGTAAACGCGCACCGTCGGGCCAAGGTACAGGCCGTTAATGCCCCATACCGGCACTTTGTTGCTGTTACCGTTGAAGGACCAGTGGCTGCGCTGCAGCGTAAGGAACAGCGGCTGACCGCGGCGTGATTCAATCAGCGGCGGCACCGGCAAAGGTACATCGCCCAGTGGCGCGGCGGCGCGGGCGGCGTAAGGCATAACGCTGGAAGCCAGCGCCATACCGGCAGAAAGCTGAATAAACTGACGTCTGCTGCAAGACATAAAACTTCAGACCTTTTGAGCGTGGCGTGAAGACGCCGTGTCCATGTTGTTATTTTTAATCGTGTTGTGAAGCGCCCGACCGGCGCTGCTGTGTGTCCGGGTCAGGTCAATGCGCATCCGGGACCCGGTGCGCATTCATGCGCACCCGACAAATGGCGGGATCCGCAGCAAATCAATGCACCCGACAGATCGAGCCATTGCGCGCTGCGGGTGAGCCATTTTTTGCCGGCTAGATTTTACCGTTTTTTTCGCGTTCGGCGACTTCAGCGTTCAACTCTTCCAGCTTAGCAGACATTAATTCACGGCAGTGGGTCGCCAGTTTGCGTACCGACGTGGTTTCAAACTGCGTGGTATCCACTGGCGGCAGCATTTCTACGATCACTAAGCCATTGTCCCAGCGATTCAGTTTGATTTTGCCGTGGGTGTTAGAGACCACCACCGGGATGATCGGCACGCCCGCCGCCACCGCCGCATGGAACGCGCCGGTCTTGAACGGCAGCAGACCGCGTCCGCGGCTGCGCGTCCCTTCCGGGAACATCCAGAAGGAAATTTTCTTCTTTTTGAACTGCGCCACCAGCTCGCCGATGGTGCCGTGCGCTTTGGCGCGGTTATCGCGGTCAATCAGCAGGTTACCGGTCAGCCAGTAGAGCTGGCCGAAGAACGGGATCCACAGCAGGCTTTTCTTACCCACCGTGACCGTGGTCGGCTGCACGATATTGGCAGCGGTGATCATGTCGTAGTTGTTCTGATGGTTAGCGATGTAAATCGCGTTACCGTAGCTTTCGGCATCCGCCGGTTTACGCAGTTCGACTTTGACGCCAAACACCGTCGACAGACGACCAAACATGTGACCAAAGGTCGCCACGTGGCGCGGATTACGCGGTGAAAACAGACACCAGATGCTGCCAAACACACAAACCAGAATCGAATAAATCACAACGATTAACGTGCGTAAAATTAGTAACATAGCTTCCTCAAATGTGGCAGTCCTTCGCCTTTTCAGTCTTACTCTTCGCTATTCGCGTCACTTTTTGGCCGCGCTGGCGCATTCACTTCCACGCTATCGATCCGCTGCAGTCCGCGCGATACGCTACCGCGACGGCCGCGCTCAGCACGCACTTTCTGCAGATCTTCATCACGCATGATCAGCTTACGCTTGCCGACATAGATAGTGATGGAACTGCCCGGCGGCAGAATCAGCAGCCACTGCAGCTTGTCCACGCCCGCGGCGGCGTCCGCCGACGGAATCGAGATAATCTTGTTGCCCTTGCCTTTCGACATCTGCGGCAGATCGGCCACCGGGAACATCAGCATCCGCCCCGCCTGGGTGATGGCCAGCAGCATGTCGTCGCCAGAGTGCACCGCCAGCGGCGTCATCACTTTGGCGTTTTCCGGCAGCGTCAGCAGCGCTTTACCGGCGCGGTTGCGCGACACCAGATCGGCAAAGGTACAGATGAAGCCGTAGCCGGCATCGGAGGCCATCAGCAGCTTCTGATCGTCCGCTTCCATCAGCACCTGCTCAATCACCGCACCTGGCGGTGGCGTCAGCTTGCCGGTGAGCGGCTCACCCTGCCCGCGTGCCGACGGCAGCGAGGTCGGATCCAGCGTATAGCTGCGGCCGGTGGAGTCAATAAACGCCACCGGCTGGTTGCTCTTGCCGCGCGCGGCGGCACGGTAGCTGTCGCCCGCTTTGTAGCTTAATCCTGCCGGATCGATATCGTGACCTTTGGCGCTGCGCACCCAGCCCATCTGCGACAGCACAATGGTGACCGGCTCAGCGCTCACCAGCTCGTTCTCGCTCAGCGCTTTCGCTTCTTCACGTTCGTGCAGCGGCGAGCGGCGATCGTCGCCGTAGGTCTGGCTATCGGCCAGCAGTTCTTTCTTCAGCAGGTTACTCATTTTGCGATCAGAGGCGAGGATCGCCTGCAGCTGATCGCGCTCTTTTTCCAGCTCGGCCTGTTCACCGCGAATCTTCATCTCTTCCAGTTTGGCGAGATGGCGCAGTTTCAGTTCCAGAATCGCTTCGGCCTGGGTTTCGCTGATGTCAAAGCGCGACATCAGTACCGGCTTCGGCTCATCCTCGCTGCGGATGATGTGAATCACCTCATCAATATTGAGGAACGCCACCAGCAAACCTTCAAGGATATGCAGACGACGCAGCACGCGTTCCAGGCGATGATTGAGGCGGCGCGTCACGGTATCGCGGCGGTACACCAGCCATTCCGAGAGGATCTCCAGCAGGTTTTTCACCGCCGGACGGTTATCCAGCCCGATCATGTTGAGGTTAACGCGGTAGCTCTTCTCCAGATCGGTGGTGGCAAACAGATGGTTCATTACCTGATCGAGATCCACCCGGTTGGAGCGCGGCACAATCACCAGCCGCGTCGGGTTTTCGTGATCCGATTCATCGCGCAGATCCTCCACCATCGGCAGCTTTTTATTGCGCATCTGGCTGGCGATCTGCTCCAGCACGCGCGCGCCCGACACCTGGTGCGGCAGCGCGGTGATCACCACTTCGCCGTCCTCTTTTTTCCACACCGCACGCTGGCGGATCGAACCACGGCCGTTCTGGTAGATCTTGCGGATCTCGTCGCGTGGCGTGATGATCTCGGCTTCGGTCGGGAAGTCCGGCCCCTGCACGATTTCCAGCAGCTCATCCAGCGTGGTGTTGGGCTTGTCGATCAGGCGCACCGCGGCTTCGGCCACTTCGCGCAGGTTGTGCGGCGGAATATCGGTCGCCATACCCACGGCGATGCCGGTGGTGCCGTTGAGCAGGATGTTCGGCAGGCGCGCCGGCAGCATTTTCGGCTCCTGCAGCGTGCCGTCGAAGTTCGGGATGTAATCCACCGTGCCCTGCCCCAGCTCGCTGAGCAGCACTTCGGCATATTTCGACAGGCGCGATTCGGTGTAACGCATCGCCGCAAAGGATTTCGGATCGTCCGGCGCACCCCAGTTGCCCTGACCATCCACCAGCGGATAACGGTAGGAGAACGGCTGCGCCATCAGCACCATGGCTTCGTAGCAGGCGCTGTCGCCGTGCGGATGGTATTTACCCAGCACGTCACCCACGGTACGCGCCGATTTCTTGAATTTTGCGCTGGCGTTAAGCCCCAGCTCGGACATGGCATAAACAATGCGGCGCTGCACCGGCTTGAGACCGTCACCGATGTACGGCAGCGCACGGTCCATGATCACGTACATGGAGTAGTTCAGGTACGCGTTTTCAGTAAACTTGTGCAGGGCAAGACGCTCTGCGCCATCCTGTGTCATTTCACTCATTAAGCTGGCATCCTCACTTCGTGGCCCGCAACGGCGGGTCATCCGGCGGTCATTTGGCGAGGATAGTACCTTATTCGCGGGATTTAGTCACAGGGAAGCCGTTGAGGACAGAAAGAATCTCCCGACCTTAAATAACGTGACGCCAGTTGAAAAAATAAAAAGGATTGAGAGCATCATCACACTTATTTAGCACTTTATTGTGTGAGCAAAGTCGCATTTAATTTCCTGTCATCGCGGTGTATTAATACTGTCCGCCTGACGGGACAACATTTAGTATTGTTGCTGCCGCCATCCTTTCCTAAATTCATACTCCATAAGACACACCTTTTTCGCGACGGCTTGCTGGCAATGAAATAAATGCCACAAGGAAAAATCCCATTAGGTTTTACCAAAATAAAGGGTGACCGAATGCAAATACTGACTTCGCGACAACACCGGTTAATGAAATTGCTGTTGCAACAGGCGGCGCCGCAGCCGATTGGTCAGCTGGCGTTACAGCTCGGTGTCTCCGGAAAGACCATTCAGCGCGACCTGCAGTGGCTGGAGAGCTGGCTCAGCAACTGGGCGCTGACGCTGGAGAAAACCCCTGGCCGCGGTGTGCGGCTGCGGGTTGAGGATATGCAGCAGCGTTTGCAGCTGGAGCAGCAGCTGAACGGCGACGAGGCCGGCGACGCGCTCAGTCATAACAGCCGACGGATAAAAATCGCCTCCCAGCTACTGAGCGATGCGCCGCGTGCCACGTCAATCAGTAAGCTGTCCGAGCGCTACTTTATCAGCCACGCCTCGATTGTGAACGACCTGAAAGTAATCGAAGAGTGGCTGCAGCCGCTGGGATTAACGCTGCAGCGCGGCCCGGGCGGTACGCATATAGAGGGCCATGAGCAGGCGCTGCGTCAGGCGATGGTGTCGCTGATCAACGATGTGATGCAGCAACAGGTCGCCGGTACGCCGCTGCTGCCGCGGCTCGATCCTGGTAGCCAGCAGGCGCTGGTGCACTATTTTGGCGAAGAGGATGTGGCCTTTGTGCAGGCGCTGCTGCAACAGATGGAGCAGCAGCTGAGTTATCCGCTGGGCGATGCCTGGTATCTCAATCTGTGCACGCACATCCTGATCATGATGCACCGCATGGCGCAGGGCAACGCGCTGGCGCTGGACATTCTCACCACCGCGCACGATCTCGATCAGTCGATTCTCACCATTGCCCGGCAGATGGTGGCGCGCATTGAGCAGCGCATCGGCTGTGCATTGCCGGCCGATGAAGTCGGTTTTATTTATCAATATATCGTCTCCTCCGGCATTGTGGTGGAAGAGCGTGGCGATCAGGTGACGCTGCATAATCAATTTTCCACTGCCGAGTCGGTTAAAATAACCTGCGAATTAATTGATCGTTTCTCGGCGTTTATTCAGCAGGACTTATCTCAGGACCGTTTATTATTTGACGGTTTACTGGTGCACATAAAACCATTATTAAACCGGCTTAAATATCACATTCATATTCGCAATCCGCTGCTGGATGATATTAAACAGGAAATGAAAGAGATATTTTTTCTGACTCAGCAGGCAATGCAGCTGACCGCGCGCACCTTCGCCCTGTCGCCGGTGGCTGAGGATGAAATTGGTTATCTGTGCGTTCATTTCCAGGCGGCACTGGAGCGGCAGATCGCCCACAAACGCATCCTGGTGGTGTGCTCCAGCGGCGTGGGCACCTCACACCTGCTCAAGAGCCGCATTTTACGCGCCTTTCCGGACTGGGAAATTGCCGGCGTGGTGTCAGCCAGCAATCAGGCGGCGTTTTGTCAGCACCACGCGGTGGATTTGGTGATCACCACCATCCACCTCGACGCCGGTGCCATTCCGGCCGTGTATGTCAGCGCCTTTTTTAATGATGACGATATCCGGCGGGTCACTGACGCCATGATTGGCAGCCAGCTGCCCAACGGCACGCCCTGCGCGTTGGCCGCACACTGATTGAATGAGGAGCAACCATGGACATTTCCCGCATTCTGACGCCGCGCCGCGTTAACCTGGCGCTTAGCGCCACCAGTAAAGAAGAGGCGATCAACGAACTCACCGATCTGCTGGTGAGTGACGGCGCCATCAGCGATCGCGCCGCGTTTATTGCCGATGTCTGGCTGCGTGAAGCGGAAGGCTCGACCGGCTTCGAAAACCATATCGCGATTCCGCACGGCAAATCGTCGGCGGTCAGACAAACCACGCTCGCCATCGGCCGCACCCAGCAGGACATTCCGTGGGAAACGCTGGATGGCAGCCAGGTGCGCTGCATCATCCTGTTCGCCGTGCGGCTGGAAGATCAGAACACCACCCATATTCGCCTGTTGTCGCAGGTGGCCAGCGCGCTGGCCGATGATGAGGTGATAGCCCGACTGCTGGCGGAGAATGAGCCCGGCAATATCATCCGGCTGTTTAGTCAGTACGCCGAAACCGACCTCTGTTAACACCCAACACCTTGAGGTGCCACATGAATATCGTCTGTGTAGCGGCCTGCACCGCAGGCATCGCGCATACCTACATTGCGCGCGAAAAACTGATTAAGGGGGCTCACGCGCTGGGCCACACCATCCACGTTGAAACCCAGGGCACCATCGGCACTGAAACGCCGCTGACGCGTGAGCAGATCGACGCCGCTGACGTGGTGATCCTTGCGGTTGACGTCAAGATCAACGGCGAAGAGCGCTTTCAGGGCAAACCCATCGTGCGAGTGAAAACCGAAGTGGTGATCAGGTCACCGGTGAAATTCCTCGAAAAAGTGGCGGATTCACTGGCGCGCGCCTGAGGAGATCGATCATGAGCGATCACAAACGTCAGTACGGCCAGGAGATCAAAGGCCACCTGCTCACCGGCATCTCATGGATGATCCCGCTGATCGTCGCCGCCGGCATCTGCATTGCGCTCGGCCAGGTGATTGGCGGGCCGGACGTCGGCAAGCAGACCGGCAGCATTGCGTGGATGCTGAACCAGATCGGCGGCTGGGGCATGGGGCTGATTGTGCCGCTGATCAGCGCCGCCATCGCCTACTCGATTGCCGATCGTCCCGGCTTTGCGCCTGGCCTGATCGTCGGCTTTATCTGCGGCCAGATCGGCACCGGCTTTATCGGCGGCATTCTGGGCGGTTTCCTCGTCGGCTATACCGTGCTGCTGCTGCGCCGGGTGATCAGGCTGCCGCAGTCGATGCAGGGGCTGATGCCGATCATGGTGCTGCCGCTGCTCAGCACCATCATCGCCGGACTGCTGATGATGACCTTTATCGGCCAGCCGATCGTCTGGCTGCAAAAGACGCTGATTCATCTGCTGGAGTCCATGCAGGGCGGCTCAAAGTTCGTGATGGGCGCCATCCTCGGCGCGATGGCCACCTTCGACTTTGGCGGGCCGATCAATAAAACCATGTCGCTGTTCGCCGACGGCATGCTGGTCGACGGCATTTACGGTCCGGAAGCGGTGAAGTTTGTCGGCTCCATCATTCCGCCGTTCGGCATCACCCTCTCTTATCTGCTGACGCGCCACAAATACACCAAAGCAGAGAAAGAGGCGCTGAAAGCCGCCTTCCCGATGGGCATCTGCATGATTACCGAAGGCGTGATTCCGATTGCGGCACGCGACCTGCTGCGCGTGGTGGCCAGCTGCGTGGTGGCCTCAGCGCTGGCCGGCGGACTGATTATGGTGTGGGGCGTGGAAGCGCCGGTGCCGCACGGTGGCATGTTCGTGGTGCCGCTCTTCACCAAACCGTGGCTGTTCTGCCTGGCGCTCGGCATCGGCACCGTGGTGTGCGGCGTGATGCTGTCGCTGATGAAAAAACCGGTCACGCAGCAGGATGAAGAGTTCGATGACGTGGAAGCACCCGGCGTCCGCGATGAAGAGATCAAATTCACTCTGGAATAAGGAGCCCGCATGTTTGCCATGATGAATGACCTGATTCAGGCCGCCTTCCAGCACAAGTACGCGGTGCTGGCGATCAACTGCTTCAACCTCGAAACCGCCCGTGCGGCGATTCAGGCAGCCGAACAGCAGCGCGCGCCGCTGATTCTCAACGTGTATCAGGGACACAGCGCGCATTTCCCGCCAGCGGTGGCGGCACCGCTGGTACAGGCGCTGGCGGCTCAGGCCGCGGTGCCGGTGGCGCTGGCGCTCGACCACGGCAAAGCTTTTCCGCTGATTGGTCAGGCGTTTCGCGCCGGCTTTACCGGGCTGATGATTGACGCATCGGCCGAGCCGCTGGCGGACAATATTCGTCAGACCGCAGCGGTAGTGAAGATGGCGCATACCGCTGGCGTGTGCGTTGAAGGCGAGCTGGGGCATATCGCCGATGCGCCCACATATGAACTGGCCGATGCCGCCGTGAAGATGACGCAGGTGGAAGACGTACTGCCGTTTATTGAGCAGACCGGCATCGACCTGCTGGCGATTTCGGTCGGTACCGCGCACGGGCTTTATCCGCCAGGCGTAAAGCCGAAGATCGACTTCGAACGGCTGCAGCAGCTGCACGCGGTGACGACGCGGCCGCTGGCGCTGCACGGCGGCTCGGGCACCCCGGCGGAGGATATACGCCGCGTCAGCGCCTGTGGCGTCGCCAAGATCAACGTCGGCGCTGCGGTGTTCGACGCTGGTAAGCACGCGGTGCAGCAGGCGCTGCGCCAGCACCCGCAGGCTGAGCTGGCTGATGTGCTGGCGCTGATGGAATCCGCCTGTCGCGAAGTGGTTATTGAATATCTGAGCTGGTCAGGGTCGGCAAACCGCTACTGACGCCCCGATCGCGGCGCAATTTCCAACTGTTTCTTTTTATCCCTCATCGGGTCGGCGCGTGCGCCGGCTCTGGTAAAACTCACGCTAAGGAAATATAAACATGTTGATTTCAATGAAAGAGATGCTGGCCCCGACCCGTGAACATCGCTTCGCCATCGGCGCATTTAACGTCGCTGACAGCTGCTTTATCCGGGCCGTGGTGGAAGAAGCCGAAGCCACTAACACGCCCGCCATTATTTCTATCCATCCGAGCGAACTGGAATTTGTCACTGATGAATTTTTTGGCTACGTGCGCGAACGCACTCTGAAAAGCCGCGTGCCGTTTACCATTCACCTCGATCACGGCGCTTCAATTGCGCAGGTGCTGCGCGCTATTCAGTGCGGCTTTACCTCGGTGATGATTGACGGCTCGCTGCTGCCGTACGAAGAGAACGTGGCGCTGACCAAAGAGGTGGTGAAGCTGGCGCACGCGGTGGGCGTGTCGGTGGAAGGCGAGCTCGGCACCATCGGCGATACCGGCACCACGGTGGAAGGCGGCGTGAGCAAGGTGATCTACACCGAACCGGCGCAGGCGGAAGATTTTGTGCAGCGCACCGGCGTCGATACGCTGGCGGTGGCGATTGGCACCGCGCACGGTATCTATCCCAAAGATATGAAACCCGAGCTGCAGATGCACATTCTGAAGGATATCTCCCAGCGCGTAGACATTCCGCTGGTGCTGCACGGCGGTTCGGCCAATCCGGACGCGGAGATCGCCGAGGCGGTGACGCTAGGCGTAGGCAAGATCAATATCTCCAGCGACATGAAGTTTGCCTATTTCGCCCGACTGCGCGAGATCCTCGCGCGGGAGAGCTGGTGGGATCCGAATGTGATTTATCCGGACGCCATCGCCGCCGCGAAAGCGGTGATTCGCTACAAGATGAATCTGTTTGGCGGGCTGGGTAAAGCCGGGTTGTATCGTTGATTTCAAAACAATAAATAGGGCCGCTACGCAAGTGCAGGATGTCAGTTGCACATGCCGTAGCGGCGCGATTTATCACACGTATTCACCCGCCGCACTGCTGCTGATTGCGCAATAAATTGCGCCGCTACGGGACGGTAACGCCTGTCGTAATACCCTTTATCGCTAACGATTACTTCACCACGCCCAGCCACTGTCTGGCGATCTGCGCATATTCACCGGTGGCGGTGCTGAGGTGCAGCCACTGATCGACATACAGCTTCCAGCTCATATCATCACGCGGAATCATGTAAGCCTTCTCGCCATATTGCATCGGCTGTTGCGGATTGATGGCACACAGCGACGGATAGTGCTGCTGCTGGAACAGCGCTTCGGAAGCATCGGTAATCATTACGTCGGCTTGGTTATCCACCAGCTGCTGGAAAATGCCGGTGTTCTCCGCCAGTTGCAGGCTGGCCTGCGGCAGATGACTGTGCACAAACGCTTCGTTGGTGCCACCGGCTGGCTCGATTACCCGCACATGCGGCTGGTTGATCTGCTCAACCGTCTGGTACTTCGCTTTATCCGCGCAGCGTACCAGCGGAATCTTGCCATCGACGCCCAGCGGCTGGGCGAACCAGGCAATCTGCTGACGTTTTAGCGTCACGGAGACACCGCCCAGCGCGATATCACACTGTTTCGCCACGAAATCTTCGCTCAGGGTTTTCCACGTGGTTGGTACCCACTGCACCTTTGCGCCGAGGCTGGCGGCCAGCGACTGCGCCATGCTGATGTCCAGCCCTTCATACTGGCCGTCGCTGCGCAAAAAGGTGTAAGGCTTGTAATCGCCGGTGGTGCAGACCTTCAGGATTTTGCTCTGGCGAACGTCATCAAGGTGGGATTGCGCCTGAGCCGCGCCGGCCACCAGAAGTAAAGTACTCAGTATCACAGTTTTCATGGTGTGTTCTTTTTAAGTGGATGTTGGTTTGCGTGCGGATTGTTGCATAAGTGACGGCATTATTGCTTTAAGAGCAAAAGTCTTGTGATCAATCACGCATTTTTTTGCCCCGCGCGCGCGCGTAGAGTGGGCGGCATCTACGAGAAACGGAGCGAATTATCCATGAGCAAGATTTTGATTATTGACGGCGGCAAGACCTTTGCCCATTCCAAAGGCGAACTGAACCATACCCTGACCGAGGTGGCGGCCAGCCAGCTGCGCGATCTGGGCCATGAGGTTCAGGTGACCGTTGCCGATAGCGACTACAACGTGGCAGACGAAGTGCAGAAATATCTCGACAGCGACGTGGTGATTTATCAGATGCCGGGCTGGTGGATGGGCGAGCCGTGGACGGTGAAAAAGTACATCGATGAGGTATTTACTCTGGGCCACGGCGCGCTATACGCCAGCGATGGCCGTTCGCGCAGCGATGCCAGCAAAAAATACGGTTCCGGCGGCCTGATTGAGGGCAAAAAATACATGCTGTCGCTGACCTGGAACGCGCCGCTGGAAGCCTTTACCGACCCCGACCAGTTTTTTGAAGGCGTCGGCGTGGACGGCCTGTACCTGCACTTCCATAAAGCCAATCAGTTCCTCGGCATGGAAAGTCTGCCGACCTTTATCTGTAACGACGTGATTAAACAGCCGGACGTGCCGCGTGATATCGCACGTTATCGGACTCATCTCAGCCAGATCTTTGCTTAACTGTAAGCACACCGGGAAAAAACAGAAGGAAGCGTTATGTTAACTGTGGTTGCAGAAATTTGCGTTAAGCCGGGCCGCCGTCAGCAGGTACTGGAGGCGATTAATAAACTGATCCCTGTCGTGCTGGAAGAAGAGGGTTGCCATCAGTACGATGCGCTGGTCGATCACCAGGCGCAGGTGCCGTGGAAGCAGAACTCGCCAGACTCGATCTTTATGCTTGAGCAGTGGGAATCGCTGCGCCATCTGGAGCAGCATCAGCAGATGCCGCACATGGATGCGCACCGCGCCACCATCAAAGATGACGTGGTGGACGTGAAAATTCTGGTGCTGGAACCGACCGCCTGATTTTCTCCGATGCAGGCATAAAAAAAGCCCCGGTTTTGCGACCGGGGCTTTTGTTTAGCAGCTAATCAATGATCAGTGCTGTTCGTTGTGCAGGTTCTGCACCAGCAGTTCCGCATCACCGTTGCTGTAGACGTTGTACTCGGTGCCGCCGACGGTGACGGTACCGGTCGCCTGCTGCCAGGAACTGGCATCTTCACCGGCTGGCAGGATGTCTTCCAGCGTCAGCGCCTCGCCCTGTTTAGCGTTCACGACCAGCTGTGACTTGCCGTTGTCGATAAACAGTGAATCCTGACCCTGCGTCATGATGTCGTTCAGCGACATGCTCATCAGCCCTTCTACATCCGTGGCACCCGCAGCGAAGATCGAGTTGATCTCTGGCGGCGGCGGCGGGGTGACGTCGACGTTGGTCTTAACGGTATGGTCGATGACCAGTTCGTTTCCGGCTGCATCGCGAACCGTGACGTTAAAGGCATAATCGCCTTCTGCCAGTTTGTCTGACTCATAGCGCCACACGCCGTTTTCTACCACGGTAGAACCGATCAGCTGGGTACGCGCTTCGTCGCCCCAAATCATCACGATAGTACCGTCTTCTGAGCCCTTACCTCTGAAGATCAGCGTGTCATCGTTGGTGTCCGACCGTACAGGAATTTCAGTGCCGGTTTTATCAGCGAAGACGCCTTCGAAGTTAGCCTTGTCGCCGCCTTCTACTGGCACCGGCTTAGTGGTATCAACGTCAAAGTTAATCGCCGCCTCTTTATCGCCTTTCACACCGGACTGGCTCACTGGCTGTACTTCAACTTTATGGTTGCCTTCGCCCAGTTCTGGCAGCTCGTAGCTCCACTTGCCATCCTTAACATCAACCACGACAGGTTCCCGATCGTCGATGTAGATGATGACCTGCGACAGATCCGGTGACGTGCCCTTCAGCGTTGGCTGTTTGTCATCGGTGACCGTGCCATTTTCGATCTCACCCTGGATAGGACCGACGTTATCCTCCAGTATGTACGAACCTTCCATTGAGCCAGGCTTTTTGGTATCGATAATCAGATCGATAGGATCGGATGGCTGCGATTCGTTGCCGGCCGGATCGGTGATCTCGATGATAACCTGATAGTTACCGTCATCGATTGGGTTCTCAGGTTTCACTTCCCACTTGCCGTCTTCGCCCACGATACCGGTACCAATCACCACCGGATTACCTTTACCGTCATCAATGATGACTTCCACTTTGTCGCCAGGGGTACCGCCTTCGCCGCCGAAACCTGGACGGTTGTCATCGATTGGCTTACCTGGTTCAACCGGACCGGTGTTCTCCCCTTCGTTATCGACAATCGTTGGTGGTTTCGGCTGATCCGGTGGCGTAATATCGATAATCACGTTGATTGGATCTGAAGTCGGTGACTCTTTGCCGCTAGCCGGATCTTTGGCGATCAGTTCAATATCGTGTGAACCTTCTGCCAGCTCTGGTAATTCAATTTCCCACTTGCCATCTTTAACAATCGCGGTTGCCACCGGCTCAGTGCCGCCGTCAACAATTACATAGATGATGTCGCCGTCGTTGCCTTCACCGCGCAGCACTGGCGTGGTGTCGTTAGTTGAATCGCCTGGCTGCAGAACACGCTCTTCATCACCGTTGTTGGCGACCATCTCATCCACCACCGGTGCCGGCAGGATGTTGCTGTCGATAACCAGTTTGAACGGATCGGTTTTCTCAGAAACGGTGCCGCCTTTGCTGACGGAATCCACGACCAGCGAGTGCTCACCGTCATCCAGCTCAACGTCCAGTTTCCACTGGCCGCGCTCGTTCGCCACGGTAGAACCAATCAGTTTGTCACCGTCCCACACGCGCACGATCACGCCGGCATCCGCCACGCCCGACAGGGTTGGGGTTTTGTCATCAGTAATGTCACCTGACTTCAGCGGACCGGTAACGCGGCCTTCGTCATCCAACACCTCACTCAGTGATGGCGTGCCTGGCACAGAGGTATCCAGCGTCAGCGCGAAGTTGTCAGAACGCGGGCTTTCGGCACCGAAACGATCGGTGTAGCTGGCGCTGAACACGTGGGTGCCGTCGGTGGTCAGTTCCGGCGTGAAGCTCCAGCGGCCATCGGCGCCGGCTTTTACACTGCCAATCACATTGGAGCGAATATCGTAGATTTTTACTACGCTGTCCGGCTGGGCAACACCGTACAGGGTTGGGGTTTTGTCATTGGTGTAGTTGCCCGGCGTCAGATAGGTATCCGCGCTGCCTTCATTATCGATCACGCGCATAATCTGCGGCGCTTCTGGTGCAGAGGTGTCGATATTGCGGATAAGCTGAGTTGATGGTCCCCAGTTACCCGCACGGTCCAGATAACGAATGCCGGCAACGTGCAAACCCTCTTTCATTTCCGGCGAGTCAAACTGCCATTTGCCGCTGCCATCAGCACGGGTAGTGTAAACTGTTTGATCAATAACGATCTGTACTAATGCATTGGGTTCAGCATTATCAGCACTCAACGAGATAATGTTTTTATTGATGGTTTTAATGGGTTTACCCGGAAACGGATCCGCGTCCATAGTGGTTGATTCTGCTGGTGTTACAGATACCGCTTCGTTAACCGCCTGAGTGACCACACCGTCAGCAATCGTCAGGTTGAAAGCATCAGAGATCGGGCTTTCATGACCAACCGTATCCTTCGCCATCACGGTCAGTTGGTGCTCGCCGTCTGCCAGCTCCGGCGTGATGCTCCATGCGCCCATTTTGTCTGCTACCACTGAGCCGATCTCTTTACCGTTATCGTACAGGGTAACAATGGTGCCAGGCTCTGCCACACCAGCCAGCGCCGGCGTTTTATCGCTGGTGGCTTCACCCGGCGTCAGGTAGTGATCTTCCGCCGCAGCGTCATCAATCACGCGCCAGATTTCCGGTTTTGCCGGAGGCGTCGTATCCATATCAAGAATGAAGATAGCCGGGTCACTCGGGTTAGTCGCTTTATCAATCGATACCAGCTGAATAACATGGGTGCCGTCTAACCAGCTGGTTTCCGGGTCGAATGACCATTTGCCGTCCTCGCTGATATCAACAATGTGCACTCTACCATCGATTGTGATCTCCAGCTTGCCGCCGTTGGCATCGCCTACGCTTTTATCAATCCATTTATAAAACTGGTCTTTGGTCGAGATAACGCGGGCGTTATCTGCTGCTGTAATATTAGCCATGATGTGTATTCCTTTTACGTTAAATAATGTTTCGGGATTTCCAGCCGAATACAGGTTTAATTTCGCTCTTTATGCCTGAAGACAATACGAGAAACGTCTTAATCGATTAAGTTATATGAACCCTTAATAACTTTATCGAGGCACAGCGCCTCACACCTCATCAATATGAGATGTGAGAATGCGCTGCTAAAATAATTAAATCAGATTACTTGTTTTCAACGCTGATAATAACCCGGCGCTCGCTGGCATAGCATGCTTTCTGCTCCTGCAGGCTGCCTGAACAGTTAGTATCAACCTGAGACTCACCCATGCTCTGCGCGGTGATATTGGCCGCATTCATTCCCTGAGCAATCAGCAGTGCTTTCACCGCCTCAGCGCGACGCTGGCCCAGCGCAATATTGCTGCTGTCGCTGCCAATCGGATCGGTAAAGCCGGTGACGATGATGTGGCGTTGAGCAGCATTTTCCTTTTTCAGCATGCTGGCAAAACTGCTGAGTGCTTCGCGCCCCTGTGCGGAGATGTCGTTGCTGTTGGCGCTGCCGAAACGGAACAGCAGGTCAGATGAAAACGCATAGTTATCATAAGCTTCAGTTGTTCCTTCCTGACAGCGCTGTACCGACGATGCGCGTGACAGCAGATGAGCCTGACGTTTGGTGCTCAGCAATTCCTGCTGCGCCTGCTGCTGGCTGACCACCAGCGGACGACCGCTGTCATCGAGGTTAGCGCGAATGTAGTAGGTTTTACCGGCAGCCAGTTTATCAGTCCACGATTGCGCGCGTTTACCCTGATAATCTGGCGCGTCGTTGACATAACTGCCCAGCGAATGCGTTCCCGGCGCAACACAAAACACCGTATAGCCACCGGCCAGTAACGACGTATGGAATTCACCGTCGACATAAATATTCGCCGGTTTTTCCCCGGTTAATGAAGCCGGACGATAATAAACCACCCGCGCCTGCTCTGCCGATACCGGCGATAAACTACGCCATGCGGCACCAAATGAATTTTGCGCCTGGGTTGAAAAAGTCGTGAATACTGGCGCACACACCAGTGAAGCTAAAAGTAATTTTTTTGCAATTTTCATTTAAGTTTCACAGGTGCAATAAATTGCACCTGTATGCTCCAGATAAATTAGAATTGTTCGATTTCGTTCTGTAAGAACAGCGCATCTGATTGGGAATTATTTTCAGCTATCACACCACTCTGGCTTTCCTGATTATTCCAGTCATTAAACGCATCGTTATTAAGCTGCAGTAATTCCGCATTAATCGGCTGCGGCTGATCGTCGGCCTCATTGAACAGTTCATGATTGTCCAGGGAAAGCAGAGCGGAAATATCAAGACCGGCCAGCTCCAGCGCATTAATCTCCGGCGGCGGTGGTGGAATGGTGTCGACTTCCACTTCATAAATGTCCGTTTTGCCGGTCACTTCGCCATCGCTGGAGAACACGCCGCGCAGTTGATAAACATCATCCGCCAGATCCGTCGTCGTCAGCTCCCATTTGCCGTCAGCCCCAATCGTGGTAGTGAAGCTGTAGCTGTTCTCGAGACCGACAATGTAGATGGTTACCAGTTCACCCGGCACGCCTTTACCGGCGACAATGATGCTCGGATCGTTCATCGCGCCGCCGTTTTCGATTGGCGTACGCACGCCGGCGTCGTTATTGTCTTTAAAGATATGCTCAATCATGCCAGAAACCGGAACGTCCGGATCGGGCAGGCCGTCGACAGGATCAGGATCGCCCGGCTCTTGCGTATCGCCTTCAAACCCAATCGTGACCTTTTCTGAGGCCGGCGATTCGTTACCGGCCGGATCGCGCACCACGATTTCCAGCTCGTGCTCGCCCGGTTTCAGATTGTTTTCTGGCGTGAAGGTCCACTTGCCGTCTTCTACAATCACCGAACCAATTGGCTTGCCGTTGTCGATAATGACCACGATATCGCCATCTTCACCGGTACCTTCCAGCGTCGGACGCAGATCTTTTGTGGTGGAACCGTCTTCCAGCGGATTACCTTCGCTGTCTTTAATCACACCGATGCCCGGATTTTCCGGCGCCACGGTGTCCACATCAACGATGAACGGATCGGATGGCAGTGATTTGTTACCCACCTGATCGACCACCACGATGCTCAGCTCGTGTCGCCCATCCTGCAGCGCCGGAGCCGTAAAGGTCCAGTTACCCTCGGCGTCCACCTTTGCGGTGCCCAGCTTCACGCCATCGTTCCAGATTTCTACCGTCGAGCCCGCTTCAGCTTTACCGGTCAGCGTTGGCGTATTGTCTTTCGTCACGCCGCCTTTTTCGATCAGCACCGGCGGATCCTGCATATCGTCCATCACGCTGCCGATGGTGCCTTTGGCTGGCGCCGTCAGATCGATGATGAATTCCCACGGATCGCTCTTTTCACCCACCACGCCTTCGGCGTTACGCTCGGCGGTAACGATGCTGTGATTGCCAGCCGCCAGCGGTTTTTCCGGCGTAAAGGTCCAGTTACCCTCGTCATCCACCAGCACTTCACCCAGCAGCGTCTCACCATCCCATATTTCAATGGTATTGCCTGGCGTACCGGTGCCGTTGAAGGTGGGCATGGTGTCGTCGGTGCGGCCGCCATTTGCTACCGAACCGGTTACGTCGCCGATATCATCAATCACATCGCTGATGGTGGGCTTGCTGATATCGCCGCCGCCGCTGCCACCGCCGCCTTCACCTTTGCCGCTGTGGCTGCCGTCGTTATTGTCGTAGTGGTGTTTCGCCGCGACATAGCCGAGGCCTGCCGCTGCCGCGATAGCCGCCAGGCCACCCAGCGCAATCAGCGCCGGCGACCATTCAAAGCCGCTGGCCAGTGCGTAGCCGGAATTATCATCAACGCTGCCTTCACCCAGCGCCAGCGCGGTGGTTTCGCCGTCGGCCAGCGCGGCCGCTTCGTGGTCGGCATTGCCGTCCGTCGCGACGTAAGCGTGCATTTCGCCGTCTTCCGCTTTACCCACTAAGGTGCCGGATTTAGCGAAGAAATCTTCGATAATCAGATCCGGCTTGCTGGCGTCTGAGCCTTCCAGCATCACCAGCAGGTTTTTCCCTGCGCGTTTAACGGTGATGTTTTCAGGCGCGGTGCCGTCCTGGTTCTGCGTCAGCAGATATTTACCGTTGGTAATTGCCTGAATCTTCACTGCTTTGCCGTCTTTACCGGCGCGCAGCACTTCCGCTTTGGTTATGGTTTTCTTATCGATAACCGCCACACTTACGGGTGAAACGTTCATGATTCTTCCTTCCGTCGATTAATTTTGACTGCGCGTTTGCAGGCAAGCGCCGCAATCTCCCTGGCTCTGCCCACGGGTGGGCTCAAAGTTGCGACATAATCCGGAAAGAGATAAATCCGAGACATAAGAAATGTCCCGTTAGGAAAAAATTCTTAAATGGGCGGCCGAAAGATAGCTAAATCATTAACCGATTGAATTAAAGCGTTTTTATCGATGAGGGCAGAACATAACAGGAAAGGTTATTCAAACAGAACAGGACTATAACAGATGATTTTCCTGAATTTTTTCCCGTAAAAAATCCAGAAAACAGGTGATGCGGGAACTGAGCGACTGGTTGCGATAGTACACCGCGTGAATCGGCAGGCGCAGTTCGCGCGTGTCATTTTCCAGCACCTGCACCAGCCGGCCGCTGGCGCGATCCTCGCGGCTGACAAAATCCGATAGCCGCACAATGCCCTGGCCGGCCAGCGCCAGCTGGCGCAGGGTTTCGCCGCTCGACGCGCACAGCGTGGGTTTGATGCGCAAAAACTCGCCTTCACGCTGCCATACCGGCCAGACATTGTGCGCGTCCAGCTGGCTGAATCCCAGCAGCTGGTGCGTCAGCAGATCTTTCACGCTCTGTGGCGCGCCGGCTTTTTCCAGATAGGCCGGACTGGCCAGCAGGCGAATCGCGCTGCTGCCCAGCACGCGCGCGCGCAGCGTGGAGTCGCGCAGTTCACCAATGCGAATAGCGATATCAGTTTGCTGCTCAAGCAGGTCGATGACAATGTCATCGGTGTTCAGCTCCAGCTGAATTTGCGGATAGCGCGCGCAAAATTCGGCAACCAGCGGCACGATAACATGCAGGGTAAATGGCGTATTGGCGTTGACGCGCAGCCGTCCGGAGGGAATGTCGCGCCGCTGCGCGATATGCTCTTCGGCCTGCTCCACCGACGCGAGGATTTGCCGCGCGTGATCGAGAAAAATCAGCCCCTCTTCGGTCAGCGCCAGGCGACGCGTGGTGCGGTGCAGCAGTGTGGTTTGCAGTTTGCTTTCGAGGCGGCTCAGCGCCCGGCTGATGCCGGAGCTGGTTTGATCCAGCTGTTCCGCTGCGGCGGTAATCGAACCGGTGTCCACCACCGCGACCCAGGCGCGTAACTCTTCCAGTGTGATTTTCACTCTTCCTACCTCAGCGCATTGCTACTTCGAGACCGGTCTTAGCCTCGTTCTCACGGCTGCTGAGGTAGATTGCTCCACGTTCAGCAGCGGCAGGATACCACAATGCAGCAAAACGCAGGGATTATCGCTGACCCGGGTCAGCAGGCGGCCTGGTTATGCCGCGCACACGCGGTTTTTATTAACGGACATGCGGCGATGGGATAGATCGGGACGGGCAGCGATAGCGCGTGTTGCCGGCATAAAAAAGGGACGCCGCAGCGTCCCGTTTGCATCACACTTCGAGGTCGGCGAGGTCGCCTTTTTCCTGTAGCCAGTTGCGGCGGTCTTCCGAGCGTTTCTTCGCCAGCAGCATGTCCATCATCCGTAACGTCTGCTCGACGTCTTCTTCGTCGACCGTCAGTTGCACCAGACGACGGGTGTTGGGATCGAGCGTGGTTTCGCGCAGCTGCAGCGGGTTCATCTCACCCAGACCTTTAAAGCGCTGCACGTTCGGCTTGCCTTTTTTCCGCTTCAGCTGCTCCAGCACGCCCTCTTTTTCGTCTTCATCGAGCGCGTAATACACCTCTTTACCGAGGTCGATGCGGTACAGCGGCGGCATCGCCACATAGACGTGGCCCTGCTGCACCAGCGAGCGGAAGTGCCTCACAAACAGCGCGCACAGCAGCGTGGCAATGTGCAGGCCGTCGGAGTCGGCATCCGCGAGGATACAGATTTTGCCGTAGCGCAGCTGGCTGAGATCTTCACTGTCCGGATCGATACCGATCGCCACCGAAATATCGTGCACTTCCTGCGATGCCAGCACTTCGTCCGACGACACTTCCCAGGTGTTGAGGATCTTGCCTTTCAGCGGCATGATCGCCTGATATTCGCGGTCGCGCGCCTGCTTGGCGGAGCCGCCCGCAGAATCCCCTTCCACCAGGAACAGCTCGGTTTTATTCAGATCCTGCGCGGTACAGTCGGCCAGCTTGCCGGGCAGCGCCGGTCCGCTGGTCAGCTTTTTACGCACCACCTTTTTCGCCGCGCGCATACGGCGCTGTGCGCTGGAGATCGCCAGCTCGGCCAGCATTTCGGCGGCCTGCACGTTCTGGTTGAGCCACAGGCTGAAGGCATCTTTCACTACCGCCGAGACAAACGCCGCGCACTGGCGTGAGGAGAGACGCTCTTTGGTCTGTCCGGCAAACTGCGGATCCTGCATTTTGACCGACAGCACATAGGCGCAGCGATCCCAGATATCCTCCGCCGACAGCTTCACGCCGCGCGGCAGAATATTGCGGTATTCACAGAATTCGCGCATCGCGTCGAGCAAGCCCTGACGCAGGCCGTTAACGTGCGTTCCGCCCTGCATGGTCGGGATCAGGTTGACGTAGCTTTCGGTCAGCAGCTCGCCGCCCTCCGGCAGCCACAGCAGCGCCCAGTCGACTGCCTCCACATCACCGGCAAAGCTGCCGACAAACGGTTTTTCCGGCAGCGTTGGCAGGCCGTTCACCGCTTCGCTCAGGTAATCCGTCAGGCCATCCTGATACAGCCAGGTTTGTTCGGTATCGTTCACCTTGTCTTTAAAGACAATTTCGACGCCCGGGCACAGTACCGCTTTGGCTTTCAGCAGATGCTTGAGGCGGGAGACCGAGAAGCGCGGGCTATCGAAGAAGCTTTCGTCTGGCCAGAAGTGAACGCTGGTGCCGGTGTTACGCTTGCCTACCGAACCAATCACCGCCAGATCCTGCACTTTATCGCCGTTTTCGAAGGCGATCTGGTAAATCTCACCGTTGCGGCGCACCGTGACTTCCACACGCTTCGACAGGGCATTGACCACCGAAATCCCCACGCCGTGCAGGCCGCCGGAGAACTGGTAGTTTTTGTTGGAGAATTTACCGCCGGCGTGCAGGCGACAGAGAATCAGTTCGACCGCTGGCACGCCCTCTTCCGGGTGGATATCGACGGGCATACCACGGCCATCATCGATCACTTCCAGCGACTGATCGGCGTGCAGGATGACTTCCACGCGTTTGGCGTGACCGGCCAGCGCCTCATCGACGCTGTTATCGATCACTTCCTGGCCCAGATGGTTAGGGCGTGTGGTATCGGTGTACATGCCCGGACGGCGACGTACCGGTTCGAGGCCGGTTAAAACCTCAATGGCGTCAGCATTATAGCTAGATTGGCTCATCGTAACAGTCTGATTAGCAATAGGAAAATGGGCCCATCCCGCAGCATCAGGGAGTATTTAGTCCCAGAAAATCAATCATCTGCGCAAAATGGCGTTCGAATCCGATATAGGCATGATTGCCGCCCTCTTCTACCGTCTGACGGCACGCGCTGTAGTAATCCAGCGCCTGGCGATAGTCGAGCACTTCATCGCCGGTTTGTTGCAGCAGCCAGAGTAGATCGGGCGCTTCCAGAGGGTCAATCTGCATCACTTTCAGATCGTAAATGTGGCGAGACTCTAACACATATTGCTGGCCGGTGTAGGGATTCCGGTTTTCACCCAGATAATCCACCAGCAGTTCAAACGGCCGCACCGCCGGATTCACCACCACCGCCGGCAGCATGAAACACTGCGACAGCCAGGTGGCAAAATAACCACCGAGCGATGACCCCACCAGCCCGAGCGGTTCCCCGGCATACTGCATCACCAGCTCTTCCAGCAGCGCAGCAGCCTCAGCGGGAAAAGTCGGCAGCTGCGGCACCAGCACCTCAATGTGCGGATGCTGCGCCTGACACCACTGCTGTAACTGCGTCGCTTTAGCCGACTGCGGTGAGCTGTTGAATCCGTGCAGATAAATCAGCGCCGCCATGGTTTAGTAGCCCTCGGAATCCAGATCCGGACGGAACAGATCGCTCTGCAGACGATTCACTTCGGTGTGCAGCGTGCCATCCGCCTGCAGCGTCAGCCAGCGCCAGCCGGGCGCCACGGTATCAATGGTGAAGTTGGTGCAGTGCGGTTTGAACTGGACGCAGGTTGAAGGCGACGCCAGTACGCGGCGGCCGTGCCAGTCGAGATCCAGCTCCTGATGAATGTGGCCGCACACCAGGTGGCGCGCCAGCGGGAAGTTTTGCAGCACCGCATCCAGCTGATGCGGATTGCGCAGGCTGTGCTGGTCAAGCCAGGTACAGCCAGAGGCCAGCGGATGATGGTGCAGCAGCACCAGCGTGTAGCGATCGGGGAACTGACGCAGCGTGCGGTCCAGCCACTCCAGCTGATAGTCGCTCAGCATGCCGTGCGGCACGCCAAAAACCTGGCTGTCCAGCAGCACCAGTTGCCAGTGCTCGCCGAGCAGCACATGCTTGTCCGCGGCGATGCCGGCCTGCGCCAGCGTATCCACCATCGCTGGCTGAAAATCATGATTACCCGGCAGCCAGACGCACGGCTTCGGCAGACGTGCAATGCCCGCAACAAAATGCTGATAAGCTTCGACGGTGTGATCCTGGGCGAGATCGCCAGTGGCGATAATCAGATCGTAATCGCGCTGTTGCGCCGCGATGGCGTCCAGCACCGCATCAAAACTCGACCAGGTATTCACTCCAAGCAGCGATTGATGTTTTCCCGCGAAAAGATGGGTATCCGTAATTTGTAAAATCCTGATATCGGACCCATTTGCCGCAGGAAGAGTTAGCAGGCTATCCAAAGCGTTTCCTTTCTCTCCACGCTATCGTTGCGTTATATACCCGTGCGGATTCAGGGTATCGCTATCAGCACACCGGCACGGCCATCGCGCCGTGCGCCAGGCAGTACCGCAACCAGTCGGCAAGGAACTGGTTAATCTGATGTTTTTCATCGCGCTGATGCAATTTTTTATTAGGATAATCATAGCGCGCTTTGAAGCGATAGATCTGCTGAGTGGAACACACTTCAGCCACCATCGCATCATGGTAGAGCCGCACCGACATGGACGGCAGGCTCCAGTAGCTCACTGCGGGTGCCACCTGGCGGATCTCCACCAGCGTGGTATAGCGCGTCGACTCTTCAATAGTCAGCTGATAACTGGCGCCGTTCACCTGATACATCACCGACGCACCTGCCTCGTCACTGCGCGGCAGCAGGCGGCGCAGCTGAGCGAAATTGGTTTCGCACAGACGCATCATTTCGGGGAAATCAGGGGTATAGCGCTGTTTCATGTTGGCTTCCACTCTTCTCTTAGTTTCTCATGGTGCAACGCCAGCCATTGCAGAGCGATGACAGATGCCGCGTTATCAATAATCCCCTCTTCCACCCAGCGATAAGCCTGTTCGCGGCTTACCACATGCACAAGAATATCCTCATTCTCTTCCTCCAGCCCGTGATTTCCCTCTGCCTGGCTGGCATCCACTTCGCCCACCAGCACCGACAAACGCTCAGAGGTTCCGCCGGGGCTGGCTAAGTAATTCACTATCGGTTTGACGCGGCCAACCTTGAGGCCAGCCTCTTCGACCGCTTCACGACGCACCACATCTTCCGGCGTTTCGCCCGGTTCAATAATGCCGGCCACCATCTCCAGCAGCCAGGGCGTGGCGCTGGAATCATAGGCCGGGATGCGGATCTGTTCGATCAGCACTACTTCGTCGCGCAGGGGATCATAGGGTAGCAGCACGGCAGCGTGTCCGCGCTCAAAAACTTCGCGCACCACTTCACCGCTCATCTCGCCGTTAAAGCGGCGATGGCGGAAGCGGTAGCTGACGATGGAAAAAAAACCATCGTAGCGAGTATCGCGTGCAATAATTTCTACATCGTTTTTTGTGAAAGTCACAGGGGATTTTTTTTCACCCGCCATCATCTGGTTCCTTATGCAGATTGGGATGGAGCGAAGAAAAGCCAACCCTTGTGCTCCGTCCGAGTGGTTCTTTCTGAATTATTTACGTAAATTAGGGGGAGAAGGCACGTTCAGCCAACTTATCTCTGACGCCGCCTCTGTAGAATCGGCGATTATTTTTTGGCTTACCTGCAGCACACTCTCTGTGCATTTGCTGCAACACAAGGAATGCAAATGAAAAAACTGCTCCCACTTTTTATTGGACTGAGCCTGGGCGGTTTCAGCCTTGCCAGCCAGGCAGAAAACCTGTTGCAGGTCTACCAGCAGGCGCGCCTCAGCAACCCGGATCTGCGTGCTTCAGCCGCCGATCGCGACGCTGCTTTTGAGAAAATTAACGAAGCGCGTAGCCCGTTGCTGCCGCAGCTGGGTCTGGGTGCAGATTATACCTATAACAGCGGCTATCGCGACAACAGCGGTCTCCATTCCAACACGACCAGCGCCTCGCTGCAATTAACGCAGACGATTTTCGACATGTCGAAATGGCGTGCGCTGACGCTGCAGGAAAAAACGGCCGGCATTCAGGACGTTACTTATCAGGTAGCGCAGCAGGATCTGATCCTGAACACCGCAACCGCCTATTTCAACGTGCTGAAGGCCATTGATACGCTTTCTTACACTGAAGCGCAGAAACAGTCGATCTACCGCGAGCTGGATCAGACCACCCAGCGTTTTAACGTCGGTCTGGTGGCCATCACCGATGTGCAGAACGCCCGTGCTCAATACGATAGCGTGCTGGCCAACGAAGTAACCGCGCGTAACGACCTGGATAACGCGGTGGAATCGCTGCGTCAGATCACCGGCATGGATTATCTGTCGCTGGCGTCACTGAATATCGATCGTTTCAAAACGGCGCGTCCGGAAGCGGTATCCAATTTGCTGAAACAGGCTGAGAGCCGTAACCTCAACCTGCTGTCTGCTCGTCTGAGCCAGGATCTGGCGCGTGAGCAGATTCGCTCCGCCGAGTCCGGCCACATGCCGACGCTGGATCTGACCGCCTCTACCGGTCTGTCAAACAGCAAATACGGCGGCAGCCGCGCTAATCAGAGCGCCGGTACCACCGACTCGATCACCGGCTCCAACCAGGTTGGCCTGAGCTTCTCACTGCCTCTGTACAGCGGCGGTTCAGTGACCTCGCAGGTGAAACAGGCGCAGTATAACTTCGTCGCCGCCAGCGAGCAGCTTGAAGGCGCGCACCGTAGCGCGATTCAGACCGTCCGTTCTTCGTTCAACAACGTGAACGCTTCGATTAGCAGCATCGACGCTTACAAACAGTCGGTTATCTCGGCGCAGAGCTCATTAGATGCCTCGGAAGCCGGTTATCAGGTGGGTACGCGTACCATCGTTGATGTGTTAGACGCGACCACCACGCTGTTTAACGCTAAACAGCAGCTGTCGAATGCGCGTTACAGCTACCTGATCAACCAGCTGAACATTAAATATGCGCTGGGCACGCTGAACGAGCAGGATCTGCAACAGCTGAACAGCACGCTGGGCAAAGAAGTGACGACCTCGCCAGAAGTGGTCGCGCCGGAAAACAGCCAGCAGGCCGCGCGCGTGGATAACGGCCCGAAAGCGACCTCCGCTTCCGCCGCCGCTCAGGCCCGTCCGGCCGCGGCACGTAATAGCGCCAATCCTTTCGCTAATTAAGCCTTCAAGGGGCCGCTTGCGGCCCCTTTCGCATTCAAACGTATAACAACGTAAAGATCCCCTTGCCACCCGGCTTCCCGCTTCATTTTCCACCACTCATCACCTATCCTAAGCCCCACCTTTGGGCACAGGATGAAGATAATGAAACGGACAAAAAATATTCGTCATGCCGCTTTCCGTAAAAGCTGGCAGGCACGCCATTTAACGCCGGTCGCACTGGCGGTCACCGCCGTGTTTATGCTGGCAGGCTGCGAACAGAGCGATGAAACAGTTTCGATGTACCAGAACGCCGATGATTGTGCGAAAGCCAATCCGGGCCAGAGCGCCCAGTGCACCACCGCTTACAACAACGCGCTGAAAGAGGCTGAGCGCACCGCGCCAAAATACGCCACGCGTGAAGATTGCGTCGCGGAATTCGGCGAAAACCAGTGTCAGCAAACTCCGGCACAGGCGGGCGTCGGTACCACGGCGAACAACGCTGAAGCGCAGCAGAGCGGCAGCTTCTGGATGCCTCTGATGGCCGGCTACATGATGGGGCGTCTGATGGGCGGCGGTGCCGGCTTTGCGCAGCAACCGCTGTTCTCGCCAAAAACCCCTAATAGCCCTGCTAACGGCCAGTTTGTTGATGCTTCCGGTAAGAACTACGGTGCGGCCACCTCGGGCCGGACGGTGAACGTGCCGAAAACCGCGCTGGCGCCAAAACCGGCCACTACGTCTACCATCACCCGTGGCGGCTTTGGTGAGACGGTAGCCAAACAGAACACCATGCAGCGCAGCAGTGCCACCAGCACCGGCAGCCGCTCGCTGGGAGGCTAAGCCCGCGCATGCAACGTATTGCTATCAGCGAACGTCCTAACTGGCGCGAAAAGGCGACCGAGTACGGCTTTCAGTTTCACACCATGTATGGCGAACCCTACTGGTGCGAAGACGCTTATTACCAGTTTACGCTGGCGCAAATTGAACAGCTGGAAGCGGCCACCGCGGAACTGCACCAGATGTGCCTGCAGGCGGTAGAAAAAGTGGTGAACAGCGAAGCGCTGCTCACCCGTTTCTGCATTCCGAAACACACCTGGGATTTTGTGCGCGAATCCTGGCAGCAGCGTCAGCCGTCGCTCTACTCACGTCTCGACCTGGCGTGGGATGGCACAGGCGAGATCAAGCTGCTGGAGAACAACGCCGATACGCCTACCTCGCTGTACGAAGCGGCGTTTTTCCAGTGGATCTGGCTGGAGGATCAGCTCAACGCCGGCAACCTGCCGCAGGGCAGCGATCAATTCAACAGCCTGCAGGAGCAGTTGATTGAGCGCTTCGCCACGCTGCACCAGCAGCACGGTTTTAACTGGCTGCACTTTGCCTGCTGTCGCGATACGGAAGAGGATCGCGCCACGGTACAGTATCTGCAGGATTGCGCCACTGAAGCCGGTCTGCCGAGTGAATTTCTCTACATTGATGAGATCGGGCTGGGCGAAAAAGGTCAGTTTACCGATCAGCACGATCAGGTGATCAGCAACCTGTTCAAGCTCTATCCGTGGGAATTCATGCTGCGCGAGATGTTCTCGACCAAGCTGGCCGATGCCGGCGTGCGCTGGCTGGAGCCGGCGTGGAAAAGCATTCTCTCCAACAAAGCGCTGCTGCCGCTGCTGTGGGAGATGTTCCCCAACCATCCTAACCTGCTGCCCGCCTGGTTTGCCGACGATGCCAGCGCGCCGCAGATGGACAAATATGTGGTGAAACCGCTGTTTTCCCGCGAAGGTGCCAATATCACCATCGTGGAAAACGGTCAGGAAATCGCGCGCGCCGACGGCCCCTATGGCGAAGAGGGCATGATCGTCCAGCAGTTCTGGCCGCTGCCGAAATTTGGCGACAGCTATACGCTGATTGGCAGCTGGCTGATTGACGATCAGCCTGCCGGTATCGGTCTGCGCGAAGATCGTGCGCTGATCACCCAGGATCTGTCACGTTTCTATCCGCACACCTTTATTGAGTAACGCACGTGCCGCCCGGTCTGCGGGCGGCACAGGTGTCAGCCAACCTGCACTGACAGCATACTGATCGAACCCATCTCCATGCCTTCCACCGGGATGCTCACCGCCTCACCTTCAGCTCGCGCGCCGAGAATATACAGCAGCGGCAGATAGTGCTCCGGCGTCGGGTTAGCCAGCTGCGCGCCTTCATGCTGCTGATAATTCACCAGCGGATGCTGCGCCGCCTCGCCTTCATAGTCCAGATTATCGCGCACAAACTGGTTAAAGCTCTCCGCCCACGGATAAGCGCTTTCCGCACCCTGCCAGCGAATCATGCGCAGGTTATGCACCACGTTGCCGCTGGCCACCAGCATCACACCTTCGTCACGCAGCGCCGCCAGTTTACGTCCCAGCGCAAAATGCCACGCCGCCGGCTGGGTGCCATCGATGCTGAGCTGAATCAACGGAATGTCCGCTTGTGGATACATCTTCGCCAGCACGCCCCACGAGCCGTGATCAAAGCCCCACTGCTGATCGGCCTGCACCGCCACCGGCGCCAGCAGATCGATAACGCGCTGTGCCAGCGCTGGCGAACCCGGCGCCGGATAGCGCACGTCGAACAGCGCCTGCGGGAAGCCACCAAAATCATGGATGGTGCGCGGATTGCTCATCGCCGTCACCGCCGTGCCGCGCGTGTACCAGTGCGCCGAGATGGCGAGAATAGCGCGCGGACGCGGCAGGGTTTCGCCCAGCTGCTGCCATACGCGGGTATAACGGTTGTCTTCTAATACGTTCATCGGGCTGCCGTGGCCGAGAAACAGAGCGGGCATGCGGGTCATTATTCATCCTCTGGCGTCGGGATCGCGTTAATGACTGTCACGATACGCGCTTTCGCCAGGGGAAAAACGCTGATAAGCGTGATGATGTTTATCAGCAAATTTGAACAAGATTTTGCCGACATAACTTTACGCTAAATAACTAGATATTTTATGGGGTTAACTATATTGTAACTGGTAATCATTATCATTAAGGAGCCCATTATGTCAGTACCTTTGCTGCTAACCATCCTGGCTGGCGGTGCCACCTTCGTCGGCGCTATTTTTGGCGTGCTCGGTCAAAAGCCGTCGAACCGCGTACTGGCCTTTGCGCTCGGCTTTGCCGCCGGCATCATGTTGCTGATTTCCCTGATGGAGATGCTGCCCGCCGCGCTGCATGCGGAAGGGATGTCGCCGGTGCTTGGCTACGGCATGTTCATGCTCGGCTTACTGGGTTATTTCGCCATGGATCGCCTGCTGCCGCACCAGCATCCGCAGGACCTGATGGCGGTCAATCGCCGCCCCACCAACCTGAAACGCACCGCGATCCTGCTGACGCTCGGTATCAGCCTGCATAACTTTCCCGAAGGCATTGCCACCTTTGTCACCGCCAGCAGCGACATGGAACTGGGGCTG
Organism: gamma proteobacterium symbiont of Axiagastus rosmarus; assembly: GCF_059730925.1. NCBI lineage: Bacteria > Pseudomonadati > Pseudomonadota > Gammaproteobacteria > gamma proteobacterium symbiont of Axiagastus rosmarus. The sequence continues at coordinate 610,016 of NZ_AP035925.1, read as the reverse complement.
GGCATCGCGCTGGCCGTCGCGATCCATAATATTCCGGAAGGGCTGGCGGTGGCCGGACCGATGTACGCCGCCACCGGCTCGAAAGCCAAAGCGCTGTTCTGGGCCTGCCTGTCCGGCATGGCGGAGATTCTTGGTGGCATCATCGCCTTTCTGCTGCTGGGGCCGGCGGTCTCACCGGTGATGATTGCGGCGATTATGGCGGCGGTGGCGGGCATTATGGTGGCGCTGTCCGTGGATGAACTGATGCCGCTGGCGCGCGAAATCGACCCGCATAACAATCCCAGCTACGGCGTACTGTGCGGCATGACGGTGATGGGCCTGAGCCTGACGTTGCTGCAAACCAGCGGGGTAGGCTGACGCGAGATTCGTCTCATTCATCACCACTTCGGCCTTATCTCTCAACGGGTTAGGCTTGTTAAGGCGTAGTCGAGACGGGTCTTGTTAACACCCGACGGCGGGCTCATTACACTCCACGCGACTCTTAGAAAGCAGTGGAGTGTTATGTTAATTCAGGGAGCCATTTTATGCCTGGCGATGAATATCTATCATGAAGCGCGCGGCGAACCGGTAAAGGGACAGATTGCCGTCGGCACTGTCACCATGAACCGGGCTAACTGGGACGTCAAAGAGATCTGTCCGGTGGTGTACGCACCCAAACAGTTCTCCTGGACGTCTCTGCACAAACATCCCCATCGCCATCCGCCGCAGCATGACAAAAGCTGGCAGCGCGCGCAGCGCCTGGCCCAGCGGATTGTCGAGGGTAAGCTGGCGGATGTGACAAAGGGCGCGACCTTCTTTCATGCACACAGCGCCAGACCGGCGTGGCGCCACGCCTTCCAGCGTACCGTGGTGATAGGTAATCACGTTTTTTACGCCAGCCGTTAATCATAAAAAAAGGCCGGATGCATCACATCCGGCCTTATTTATTTCACGTCGGCTTAGCTGGCCTGACGGGTTTCATGCTGGCGGCGCCAGGCCACCAGGTCTTCAATGGTCACCACCGGCATGGCGTGCTGCTTCGCAAACGCAATCACTTCCGGCGCGTGCGCCATGCTGCCGTCATCATTGGTCAGTTCGCACAGCACACCCGCAGGTTTGAAGCCCGCCAGCGTCACCAGATCGAGCGTCGCTTCGGTGTGGCCGCCGCGCGCCAGCACGCCGCCATCGCGCGCGCGCAGCGGGAATACGTGGCCGGGACGATTCAGATCGGACGGTTTAGCGTCATCGGCAATCGCCGCGCGGATGGTGGTAATACGGTCGGAGGCCGATACGCCGGTCGTCACGCCGCTGGCCGCTTCAATAGTCACGGTAAAACCGGTGCCGTAAGAGCTGGTGTTGTTCTCTACCATCATCGGCAGATCCAGCTGCTGGCGGCGCGCTTCGTTAATGCACAGGCAGACAATGCCGCTGCCGTGACGAATGCTCAGCGCCATCTGTTCAACGGTCATGGTTTCGGCGGCGAAGATCATATCGCCTTCGTTTTCGCGATTTTCATCGTCCAGCACCATCACGCCGCGCCCGTTGCGCAGCGCATCGATGGCGCGTTCTACACGCTGTTCCGGCGTGCCAAATTCAGAAAGAAGCGTCTGATTCATGGTAAAAAAACCTTATTAATAAAATATGAGTTACCAGAACCAGGGCGAGCTTAGGAGTGCGTAGAAAACACATGGCAATAACGTGACGCGGGCGCAGCCCGGCTGATGTCGTTACCCTCTCCCATCCGGACTTTAACCGTCGGCCCCGGAATTACACCGGATCTGCTGACCTTTCACTGTACAGCGAAAGCGCTCGCGGGCTTTCAGCCGAAGCTGATTTACCGCCGGTGGGGAATTTCGCCCCGCCCTGAGAATAAGCGAAATTACTATAGCGCCAATCACCTGGTCGGGCAATCAACAAAAGTGCAAATGCTTTTGCACTTCATGCGTTGCGGATTTCGGGTTTAACCTTTTCGTTTCTGGCATTACACTTAATGTTTGATGAGTCGGAACACGCGCTGTTATCAGCCACCGTAACCAGGAAACAACCATGATCGACACGAAAAAAATTGAACAACTGGCGCGCCAGGTGCACGAAGCGATGCCAAAAGGTATTCGCGACTTTGGCGACGATGTGGAAAAGAAAATTCGTCAGGTATTGCAGGCGCAGTTAACCCGCATGGATCTGGTTAATCGTGAAGAGTTTGACGTGCAGACCCAGGTGCTGCTGCGCACGCGTGAAAAACTGGCGGCGCTGGAGCAGCGTCTGGCGAAGCTGGAGAGCGAAAGTCCGGCGGCCCCGGCTCCGGCGGTGATCACGCCAGATCCGGCAGGCAAAATCGATACGCCTCAGTAAGGTTTACGCGGCGGGAGTTCGCTCCCGCCGGCTACGTGTTTACTGATTGCGAATGGTTTTGATGATGTTGGTGGTGGAGATACCGTCTTCAAAGTTGAGCACGCGCACGTCACCGCCGTTGGCCCACACCTCTTTACTGCCCGCGATATCTTCCGGCTTATAATCACCGCCTTTCACCAGCAGATCCGGCAGCACTTCGGCAATCAGCCGCTGTGGCGTATCCTCTTCAAACAGCACCACCCAGTCTACGGCTTCCAGCGCACCCAGCACGATCATGCGGTTTTCCTGCGGGTTCACCGGGCGGGTTTCGCCCTTAAGACGTTTGGTGGAAGCATCGCTGTTGACCGCCACGATCAGGCGATCGCCCAGTTTGCGCGCGTTGGCCAGATAAGAGACATGGCCGGCGTGCAGAATGTCGAACACGCCGTTGGTCATCACTACTTTCTCACCGCGCTGGCGCGCCTGCGCCACCGCCACTTTCAGCTCGGCTTCAGTCATCACGCCAAAGCCGCTGTCCGGCCGCGCGTGAATCGCATTCTCCAGCTCCACGGTACTGACGGTTGAAGTCCCGAGCTTGCCGACCACCACGCCAGCCGCAGCATTGGCGAGGAAGCAGGCATCCTCCAGACTTTCACCGGCAGCCAGCACTGCGGCCAGCACGCCGATCACCGTATCGCCGGCACCGGTCACGTCATACACTTCCTGCGCCTGAGTGGGCAGATGCAGCGGCGCTTTGCCCGGCTGCAGCAGCGTCATCCCGTTTTCCGAACGCGTCACCAGCAGCGCGGAGAGATCGTAATCGGCAATCAGCTGCATACCGCGACTGACAATCTCCTCTTCGCTTTTGCACTTGCCCACCACCGCTTCGAACTCGGACAGGTTGGGCGTCAGCAGCGTCGCGCCGCGATAGCGTTCAAAATCGGTGCCTTTCGGGTCGATCAGTACCGGCACCTGCGCCGCACGCGCCAGCTGAATCATGGTCTGCACGCTGCTCAGCGCGCCTTTGGCATAATCAGACAGCACCAGCGCGCCCGCCTGTGCCAGCGACTGACGCAGGCGATCGTGAATCGGCTGCGGATCGACCTGCTCAAAGCCCTCTTCAAAGTCGAGGCGAATCAGCTGCTGGTTGCGCGACAGCACGCGCAGTTTGGTGATGGTCGGATGGCTATCAAGGGCGACGAAATCGCACTCAACCTTCACCTGCGCCAGCGTTTCGCGCAGCACGCGCGCAGCGTCATCTGCACCGGTCAGACCGATAAGGCGCGAGTCCGCACCGAGTGCAGCGATATTCATCGCCACGTTGGCCGCGCCGCCCGGACGCTCTTCAATGGTATCCACTTTAACCACCGGCACCGGGGCTTCCGGTGAGATCCGGCTGGTCGGGCCGTACCAGTAGCGGTCTAACATCACATCGCCGACAACCAGCACAGCGGCCTTGCCAAACGCGGGCAGTGTTACTTTCATGCAGAGACTCCAGACTTCAACGTTCAGTCAAAATAATGCGCGGATAATAGCATAGAAGCCGCCAGGCTCACTGCTCCGTGTCATCCGCGTCGCTCGCGGCCAGCCAGCGCTGCCAGCTGGCGTGCACCACGGCGCGTTCGTCAGCGAACGATGCCGGATCGACATGACCCGGCAGTTCCTGCAGCGCCAGATGGTGCAGCGCATCGCGCAGCGTGACGTAAGCGTGCGTCAGCGCCTGCGCTTCCTCATCGGCCATGATGCCGTGGCGCGCCATCAGTTCGAAAATGCGCACGTTATCCGACCAGCGCGTCAGCGCCGGCTGGCTGGCGGCGTAACCTAAGACCAGATACTGCGCGATGAATTCAATATCGGTGATACCGCCCTCATCGGTTTTAATCTCCCAGCGGCCTTTGTGCTTGTTACTGAGGTGCGCGCGCATTTTTTCACGCATTTCGCGCACCTCGGTTTGCAGCTTCGCGCCTTCACGCGGCAGGCACAAAATACCACGCCGGATCGCATCGAAGCGCTCACACAGCGCCGGTTCGCCAAACACGATGCGCGCGCGCACCAGCGCCTGATGTTCCCACGTCCAGGCCTCATGGCGCTGGTAGTCGTCAAAGGCAGCAAAAGTGCTGACCAGCATCCCGGCCGCGCCAGAAGGGCGCAGGCGCGCGTCCACCTCATACAAAATGCCGGACGAGGTGCGGGTGCTGAACAGGTGCATGACGCGCTGGGCGAGACGCAGGTAAAACTGGCGCCCGTCGATAACGCGTTCACCGTCGGTTTCGGCATCGTCCGGACAGTCATGCAGAAACACCAGATCGAGATCTGAACTGTAACCCAGTTCCCAGCCGCCCAGTTTGCCGTAGCCGACCACGGCAAAGCCGCGCTCGCTGTCGCTGGTGAGGTGCGAGGGACGGCCATAGCGCTGCACCATCATCTGCCACGCCTGCTGCACCACCGATTCAATGATGGCTTCCGCCAGCCAGGTTAAGTGATCGCTCACTTTCATCACCGGCAGGGTTCCGGCGATGTCGGCGGCGGCGATACGCAAATGCTGTGCCTGCTTGAACTGGCGCAGCGCTTCCAGTTGCTGCTCTTCATCATCGGTGGGAATGCGCAGCAGATACTGGCGCAGTTCATCACGATAGGCATCGGTGGCGGTGGGCTGATACAGCGTGGCCGGATCGAGCAGTTCATCCAGCAGCAGTGGATAGCGCGCCAGCTGGCTGGCAATCATCGGCGAAGCGCCACACAGGCGAATCAGATGGCGCAGCGCGCCGTGGTACTCAGTCAGTAACTCGAGATAGGTGCTACGCGTTAATACGCCGAGCAGCAGCGGCGTCAGGCGTGCCAGCACCACATCGGCGTCGTCACGCGCGCACACTTCGCTTAGCAGGCGCGGCATTAATTGATCGAGCGCCAGCCGGCCGCGCGGACCGATGGTGCGGCGACTGACATCCTGACGGAAATCATTCAGCGCCCGATAAAGCGAATGGCGCTGTTCCGCCTGCAGCTGCGGTACCACCGGCAGCAAATCGCTCTCTTCCAGCGCGTCCTGCCACAGGCTGGCGAACTCCGCCAGCTGCGGCTGATCGTCGACATCCGGCGCATCATCGCCTATCAGCTCGTCGAAAATGTGGCGCACGCCGGCCATGTGCTGTTCCAGCTGTGTCAGCAGCGTCGCCCAGTCCGCCATGCCCATCGCCCAGGCCAGGCGCTGGCGGTCGAGCGGATTTTCCGGCAGCGTCTGCGTCTGTTCATCGTTGATGCTCTGCAGCAGATTCTCCAGCCGGCGTAAAAACAGGTAGGCGGCGCGCAGATGGTCAACCTGCTCCGGCGTTAACAGTGCCAGCTCACCGATGGCCTGCAGCGTGGGCAGCAGCGAACGCAGCTGAAGTGAGCGCTCACGTCCACCTCGAATCAGCTGGAACACCTGGACGATGAATTCGGTTTCGCGAATGCCGCCGGCGCCGAGTTTGATGTTGTCCTTCAGGCCGCGCCGCCGTACTTCACGGGCAATCATGCCTTTCATGTTACGCAGCGACTGAATCACGCTGAAATCGATGTAGCGGCGATAGACGAACGGGCGCAGCATCTGCTGCAGCTCCTGGCTCCAGGGGCCGCCGTCGTCGCCCATCAGGCGCGCTTTCACCATCGCGTAGCGCTCCCAGTCACGGCCCTGCTCCTGGTAATAATCCTCCAGCGCGGCAAAGCTCAGCACCAGCGGACCGCTGTCGCCGAACGGGCGCAGGCGCATATCCACGCGATAAACAAAGCCATCGACGGTAGGTTGATCCAGCACCTTGATCAGGCGCTGCCCCATGCGGGTAAAGAACTGCGCGTTGTCGAGCTCGCGCCGGCCGCCGCGGGTGACGCCGTTTTCCGGCCAGGCAAAGATCAGGTCAATATCGGAAGAGAAGTTGAGTTCACCGCCGCCCAGCTTGCCCATACCCAGAATCAGCATCGGCTGCGCTTCGCCGGCGGCGTTGCACGGCGTGCCGAAATCGCGACAGCAATCCTGCCACACCCAGTCGCGCGCGGCGGTAATCAGCACTTCCGCCAGCGTGCTGAGCTGCGTCAGGCTCTGCCCGGTGCTGGCCTGCTCCAGCGCCTGCATCCACGCGATGCGCACCAGCATATGGCGGCGGAACAGGCGCAGTTCGCGCATCAGGGAGGCTTCGTTATCTACCGGCTGCAGCGCCGCTGCCAGCCAGGCCGCATAGTGCTGCCACTCTTCGGGCTGCGGCGGTTGCTGCTGCAGCTGTTGCCACCACGCCGGATGCTGCTGCAGGTTGTCCACGATAAAGTCACTAAAGGTCAGTGCGCCAGCCTGCTGCGGTGTGATCGCCGTCAGCGGCAGGCCCAGACGTTCTGCCACGCTGGCGAGCTGCGCCTGCATCAGCGTCGGTAACGGTAACGACATCTTCCCTCCCTGATGATTGATGGTGCCGTAGCCTTAGCGTTTCGCACCGTTATTCAGCCAGAACGGCGGTTGACGGATCGCCAGATTGACCAGTTGAATCAGACCGCGCTCCTGTTTTTCACGAATGGCGTGCTGCAACTCCTGCCAGCCCGCCAGCCACTGGCTGACCTCTTCAGCCGGATACGCCCCCGCCAGCAGATGCACCGCCAGCAACTGGCGGTTCAGGCGCGTAGCTTTGTCCTGAAATTCATTAAACAGCTGCACGTCGACGAAGGTTTCACGCAGATCCGCGCCGATGCGCCCCAGCATGATGTCGCTGAAGCGTTTAAACGATCCCTGCAGCTTACTTTTGCTCTTCTCGTCCAGCCACGGCTGCCACTGCGACTCCACCAGCCAGTGAGTAAGTGCTAACTGGGCTTCAACTGAGGTCGTTGAGAAGCAGACGGTTTCTGCGCTGGCCTCGCTGTCCGCCAGCAGCTCTTCCAGCCGGGTCAGCTTCTGACGCAGTTCGCTGTTGGCCTTGCGCGGCACCAGCGTGCCAAACAGGGAAAACGCCTGACGCAGCGTTTCCAGCGCTTCAATTACCCGTGCCCGGGCGTCTTCGTTACCGCGCAGCCAGACCTCTTCATGGTATTGCCAGTGGCCGAGCGCCGCGCTCATGGCGTGAACCATGCCCTGCTCCACCGTGGCTTTAGGGGCAATTTTCTGCAGCGGCAGCGCGCGCAATGGTCGCGGCGCGTTGCCCTGCGCCAGCTGATAACCGCGTGCCGCTTTGCTCAGGCTGCCGAGGCGCAGGCCGCCCGTGGCGATCAGCGCACTGGCGAAGGTCAGCATATCGCTGCGCGCTCCACGCTTAAGCTCCAGCTCCACTTCATACAGCGGCTCGCTCAGCTCCCCTGCGGCAACGCTGCCGCAATCGAAAGCCACTTCAATTTCGCTGTCGCCAACGCTCACCAGCCAGGTTTCACGCTGGAAATGGGTGCTGAACAGCGGCTGCAAACGCGACTGCAGCGCGGCAACATCGGTCCCCTGCGGCCAGATCTCTGCCGGCAGGCGGGCAATGTCCAGCTGCGGCTCGCTGAGGTCGACGTTGTATTCCGGACGCTGATGCAGACCGCCCAGCGTTTTGCCGGCGGTTTTCAGCGTCATTTCATAGCGCTGATCCACGCCGCGAATCCGCAGGCCCATATCCCAGCGGCGCAGCTGGTTGTCATCGGTTTCGTAATAGATGTTGGTCAGCTCACGCGCGGCGTGGTACTGATGTGGCCAGGCGGCAAGCGTCTGCGCCAGTTTTTCGGCGGCTTGCGGGGTGGCAATGAACTTTAATTCGATTTCGATGGTCATAATTTTTTATTCAATACGCTGCTGGCACTTACGAGTTTAATCTGGCGAAGAGTAATGCACCGCAAGCCTGCTGTCTCTGCTTTCTTGTGCTTTTACGACCCTTTTCGCACCGCATTGAGACCAGGATAGTTCTCATTCAGATTTATGCGAAGCGACTCCAGACTGTGCCGGTAAATTTACGCCCATCATGAAAAAACGATATCGAATGAAAAAAATCACACTTGCCGCTCTCTCTTTGCTGGCTTTCAGCGCCATCGCACCGGCCCACGCGGCCGATGAAAAACGTTACATCTCCGACGAATTATCCACTTGGGTACGCAGCGGCCCTGGCGATCAGTATCGCCTGGTTGGCAAGCTGAATGCCGGAGAGGAAGTCACGCTGCTGCAAACCAATAATGACTCGCAGTACGCGCAAATCCGCGATGCAGAAGGCAAAACTAACTGGATTCCGCTGTCGCAGCTCAGCGCCTCCCCCAGCCTGCGCACCCGCGTGCCGCAGCTGGAGCAGCAGGTCAAAGAGCTGACCGACAAACTGGCGAACATTGATAACAGCTGGAATCAGCGTACGTCAGAGATGCAGAACAAGGTGGCCAACAGCGACGGCACCATCAACGGCCTGAAAGAAGAGAATCAGAAGCTGCGCAACGAGCTGATTGTGGCGCAGAAGAAGGTCAGCGCCGCTAACGTTCAGCTGGATGACAAACAGCGCACCATCATCATGCAGTGGTTTATGTATGGCGGCGGCGTGCTCGGCGTGGGTCTACTGCTCGGTCTGCTGCTGCCGCACATGGTGCCGCGCCGCAAGAAAAACGATCGCTGGATGAATTAAAGCCGCCACGCCATTTGTGGTTTGCCTGGAGGGGATCGTAAGATGCCCCTTTTGGCATGCCCGCTTTTTCGCCAAAGTATGCAACAATAACGTAACAAGCGTGCACGGCACGCAAAAGTGGATTGCCTCTGGAGTGGTTGAGTGAAGACGTTTCTGGTCGGTGGCGCAGTGCGTGATGCCTTACTGCGTTTGCCGGTAAAAGATAGAGATTGGGTGGTGGTGGGCGCAACGCCCGACAGCATGCTGGCGCAGGGCTATCAGCAGGTGGGCCGGGATTTTCCGGTTTTTTTACATCCTGAAAGCCGCGAAGAGTATGCGCTGGCGCGCACCGAACGCAAAAGCGGCAACGGTTATACCGGCTTCGTGACCCAGTTCGCGCCGGACGTGACGCTGGAGCAGGATTTACAGCGTCGCGATCTGACCATCAATGCCATCGCGCAGGCCGCTGACGGCACGCTGATCGACCCTTATCATGGCCAGCAGGATTTGCAGCAGCGTACCCTGCGTCACGTGTCTGCAGCTTTTAATGAAGATCCGCTGCGCGTGCTGCGCGTGGCGCGTTTTGCTGCCCGTTTCGCCCACCTCAATTTCCGCGTGGCACCTGAAACCCAGGCGCTGATGCGCGAGATGGCGCACAGCGGCGAACTGGCGCACCTCACCGCAGAGAGGGTGTGGAAAGAGACGGAAAAAGCGCTGCTGACGCGCAATCCTCAGGTCTATTTCCAGCTGCTGCGCGACTGCGATGCATTACAGGTGCTGTTCCCGGAAATCGACAACCTGTACGGCATTCCGGCCCCCGTTAAGTGGCATCCGGAGATCGATACCGGCGTCCACGCGCTGATGACGCTGACCATGGCCGCAGCGCTCTCCGACCAGCTTGACGTGCGCTTCGCCACGCTGTTCCACGATGTGGGTAAAGCGCTGACGCCGCCAGAGAAGTGGCCGAGCCATCATGGTCACGGCCCGGCCGGTGTACCGATTGTTGAAGCGCTGTGCCAGCGACTGCGCGTGCCGAACCAGGTGCGCGATCTGGCCCTGGTGGTGACGGAGTTTCACGATGTGGTACACACCATTGAACGCCAGCCGGCTGACGCGCTGGTGGCGCTGTTTGACCGCATCGACGCCTGGCGCAAGCCCGATCGCGTGGAAAAGATGGCACTGACCAGCGAAGCCGACGCTCGCGGGCGCACGACGCTGGAGAGCATGGCTTATCCGCAGGGCGATTATCTGCGGCGCGCGTTTGCGCTGGCGCAGGCGGTGCCCACCAAAGCGGTGGTCGAGGCCGGTTTCAAAGGCGCGGCGGTGCGGGAAGAGCTGACGCGTCGGCGCGTGCTGGCGTTGCAGGAAGGGTTAATCGACGCGCGGCCAGCGTAACCGGCCGCGCCTCGCGCATTACATAAAGATGGCGTAAACCGCTGCCGCGACGATAAAGCGGTAGATGGCAAACGACACAAACGAGATACGTTTGATCAGCTCAAGGAACACTTTGATCGCCAGCAGCGCGACAATAAAGGCGGTCACGAAGCCCACGGCAAACATCGGGAAATCCTGCATCGTCAGGAAGCCCATGCTCTTGTAGAGATCGAGTCCGGTAGCACCGATCATCATCGGTACCGCGAGGATGAAGGAAAACTCGGACGCCGCATAGCGGCTGACGCCCATCAGCATACCGCCGGAGATGGTGGCGCCGGAACGCGAGAAGCCCGGCCACAGCGCCAGACACTGGAAGCAGCCAATCATAAACGCCTGGCGATAGGTGATGTCATCAATGCCCACCGCTTTCGGCTGCTTTGGCTTGAGATATTCCGCCGCCAGCAGCAGCACGCCGCCCACCACCAGCGCGTACATCACGTTGATCGGGTTAAACAGGGTTTTAATCTGGTCATGCAGTACCAGGCCAATCACTACCGCCGGCACCATACCCAGCAGGATGTGAATCAGCGTCAGTTTTCCGCTGCCGACGCCTTCGTGGCGCTCCTGGCCGAAGTGAATGCCGATCAGGCCAAACAGCCTGCGCCAGAACATCACCACTACGGCGAGGATGGAGCCCAGCTGGATTACCACTTCAAAGGTTTCCGCCTTCTCACCCTCGAACCCCAGCAAATGGCCAACAATAATCATGTGGCCTGTGGATGAGACCGGCAGGAACTCCGTAAGGCCTTCCACAACCCCCAGGATTGCAGCTACCCATAGCTGATGAATGTCTGCCATCAAATTTTACCCTCTATCCGTTTTAAACAGTAAAAAGGCGGTCGCGCACCGCTACCGCCTGAAATTATGCCTGCACCTTGCTGAAGGAAACCTTAAGGATTTCGGTCACTTCCCCTTCATCAGCGCAGCGGCCTCCACTGAGACACACCATAATTTGGTTTGGTTTCATTGTGATGGCAATCACGCAGGATTTATTTAGGAATAGTCCCGCGCTCAATTCTCACGCCCACGCTCGCCGCCTGGGCGACAGCCCCCGGTTTACCTACCTTCACGCGTACTCCGGGCGTTTTGAAACGATTCATCAACAGATCGGCGATTTCTTCTGCCACCCGTTCGACCAGCGCAAAACGCTGCCCCTGCAGATGACTGAGGATCGCTTCGGTGACATCGGCGTAGCTCAGACAGTGGTTCACATCGTCGCTCACCGCCGCCTGACGGTTGTCCCACGCCATTTCGACATCGAGCACCAGCTTCTGCTGCATGCCCTGTTCCCAGTCGTAAACGCCAATGGTGGTGAACACGGTGAGTTGTTCTATAAATACGATATCCATGATGTCACTCTCTGTTTTTGGCTTAGCCGGATACCACTTCCGGCGGATTATGCGTATTATCCACGCTTATCGAGAACAAAACGACCCAAAAGGAACGGTACGAAGCTATGAGTGCTATCGCGCTTGGTATGATTATTTTCGCGTATCTTTGCGGCTCGATTTCCAGTGCGATCCTGGTTTGTAAACTCGCTGGTTTACCCGATCCCCGCAGCGCAGGCTCTGGCAATCCAGGCGCCACCAACGTGTTACGTATTGGCGGTAAAGCCGCCGCTGCCGCGGTACTGATTTTCGACGTGGCGAAGGGAATGGTGCCGGTATGGATCGCCTGGTGGCTGCACGTCACGCCGATGTATCTTGGTCTCACGGCCATCGCCGCCTGCCTTGGCCATATCTATCCGGTATTTTTCCGCTTTCGCGGCGGCAAAGGTGTGGCCACCGCGTTTGGGGCCATCGCGCCGATTGGCTGGGATTTGACCGGCCTGATGACCGGCACCTGGCTGCTGACGGTGCTGCTCAGCGGCTACTCATCGCTGGGCGCGATCGTCAGCGCGTTAATTGCCCCGTTTTATGTCTGGTGGTTTAAGCCGCAGTTCACCTTTCCGGTGTCGATGCTGTCATGCCTGATTTTACTGCGCCATCACGACAATATTCAGCGCCTGTGGCGCGGTCAGGAAAACCGCGTGTGGAAGCGTAAAAAGAAGAAATAAAAAAACCGGCGCGCAGCCGGTTTTTTATCATCAGATGGCCGGTAATTCCGCCAGCGGCCAGCGTGGCCGCACGCTGACACCCAGCTCACCGCGCGTGCCGCCTTTCAGCCGCACCATGCCGGCATAGGCAATCATCGCGCCGTTGTCGGTGCAGAACTCCGGACGAGCATAAAACACCTCGCCGCCGCGCGCGCTCATCATGGTTGCCATGCGTTCACGCAGCGTGCGGTTGGCACTCACGCCGCCGGCAATCACCAGGCGTTTGAAGCCGGTCTGCTCCAGCGCACGCTTGCATTTGATCATCAGCGTATCCACTACCGCATCTTCAAAGGCGCGGGCGATATCGGCGCGCGCCTGTTCGTCACCGTCATGTTCGCGAATGGTATTCGCCGCAAAGGTTTTCAGGCCGGAGAAGCTGAAGTCCAGTCCCGGACGATCGGTCATCGGGCGCGGGAACTTAAAGCGATCCGGCGTGCCCTGCTGTGCCATGCGCGACAGCATCGGGCCGCCCGGATAATCCAGCCCCAGCAGCTTGGCGGTTTTATCGAACGCTTCCCCGGCGGCATCATCAATCGATTCGCCCAGCAGCGTATATTCACCAATACCGGTGACGCTGATCAGCTGCGTGTGGCCGCCGGAGACCAGCAGTGCCACGAACGGGAATGCCGGTGGGTTGTCTTCCAGCATCGGCGCCAGCAGATGGCCTTCCATGTGATGCACCGGCACCGCCGGCACGTTCCAGGCGAACGCCAGCGCGCGGCCAATGGTGGCACCAACCAGCAGCGCACCGACCAGGCCGGGACCGGCGGTGTACGCCACGGCGTCAATCTCTCCGGCCTGCAAGCCCGCCTGTTTCAGCGCGGCCTGAATCAACGGCACGGTTTTCCGCACGTGATCGCGCGAGGCCAGTTCCGGCACCACGCCACCGTAATCGGCATGTAATTTCACCTGGCTATATAATTGATTCGCCAGCAGACCGGACGCATCGTCATAAATCGCGATGCCGGTTTCATCGCAGGACGTTTCAATACCCAGAACTCGCATAGCTTTATCACCCTCTTCTTGCGGCGCGCAGTGTAGCACAGGCCGGCTGACGCCTGCCCCCTTCCGCACGCGAAAAAGTGTTTTTCTGTCGCGCAAAGAGTGCGCTATACTCCACGGCCTGAAAAAACCGGCAGCCGCACAGGCAAACGCTCCTGTTGGTTCTAAATTGTCCATGGTGCTTTACAAGCCAGCCGCGCCTGGAGTAAAATGCTGCACCATTTTGAAAAGTGCTGGCGCCGCAGTCAGCAGCAAAAACCGAATTTTATCGAGGTGAGAGTTACATGCCGGTAATTAAAGTACGTGAAAACGAGCCATTCGACGTAGCACTGCGTCGCTTCAAGCGTTCCTGCGAGAAAGCAGGCGTTCTGGCTGAAGTTCGTCGTCGTGAGTTCTATGAAAAACCAACGACTGAACGTAAGCGCGCTAAAGCGTCTGCTGTTAAGCGTCACGCCAAGAAACTGGCTCGCGAAAACGCACGCCGCACTCGTCTGTACTAATTTCTTTCGGAAGTTCGCTTCCGCCGCGTGTTAAACGCAGACAGAGTCAAGTAAGAGGCCGTGCTTTCCGAAAGGAAGCGCGGCTTGTTGCCGTTTATGAGCTGAAAAACCGGGGCTTATGGCTGGACGAATTCCACGCGTATTTATCAATGATTTACTTGCCCGCACGGACATCGTGGATCTTATCGATGCCCGCGTTAAGCTGAAAAAGCAGGGTAAGAACTATCACGCGTGCTGTCCTTTCCATAACGAAAAAACCCCCTCTTTCACCGTAAGCGGTGAAAAGCAGTTCTACTACTGCTTTGGCTGTGGTGCCAAAGGCAACGCCATCGACTTCCTGATGAATCACGATCGTCTGGATTTCGTCGAGAGCGTTGAGGAACTTGCCACGCAGCACGGCTTAGAAGTGCCGTACGAAGCGGGCAATGGTCCGAGCCCGATGGAGCGCCATCAGCGCCAGAGCCTGTATCAGCTGCTGGAAGGTTTAGACAGCTTTTATCAGCAGAGCCTGCGCAATCCGCAGGCAAAATCAGCACAACAGTATCTCGCCACACGCGGGCTAAGCCAGCAGGTGATCGATCACTTTGCCATTGGCTATGCGCCAGCCGGCTGGGACAACGTCCTGAAGCGTTTCGGTCAGCAGAAAGAAGATCGTGAATCGCTGATGGAAGCGGGCATGCTGGTCAGCAATGACAGCGGCCGCACCTACGATCGTTTCCGCGATCGCGTGATGTTTCCGATTCGCGACAAGCGCGGACGCGTGATTGGTTTTGGTGGCCGCGTGCTGGGCAACGATACGCCCAAGTACCTGAACTCACCGGAAACACCGATTTTCCATAAAGGCCGCCAGTTATACGGCCTGTATGAAGCGCAAAAAAATCATCCGCAACCGGCGCGTCTGCTGGTGGTGGAAGGCTATATGGACGTGGTTGCGCTGGCGCAGTTCGGCATTGATTATGCTGTCGCCTCGCTGGGCACCTCGACCACAGCGGAACATATCCAGCTTTTGTTCCGCTCGACCGATAACGTGATCTGCTGCTACGACGGCGACCGCGCCGGTCGTGAAGCTGCATGGCGTGCGCTGGAAACCGCATTGCCTTACATGAATGACGGTCGTCAGCTACGCTTTATGTTTTTGCCCGACGGCGAAGACCCGGATACCCTGGTGCGTAAAGAGGGCAAAGCAGCGTTCGAAGCGCGGATGGAGCAGGCTATGCCGCTCTCCACGTTTCTGTTCGACAGCCTGATGCCGCAGGTGGATCTGAGTACGCGCGACGGCCGTACCAAGCTGGCGACGCTGGCGCTGCCGCTGATTAGCCAGATTCCGGGCGAAACGCTGCGGATTTATATGCGTCAGACGCTGGGTAATAAACTCGGTATTCTGGACGATAACCAGTTAGACAAGCTGATGCCGAAGCAGGCGGAAAGCGGTACCGCACCGGTGGCGCCGCCGATGAAACGCACCACCATGCGCGTGCTGATTGCGTTGCTGGTGCAGAATCCGCAATTTGCCGCCATCGTGCCTGCGCTGGACGGGCTGGAGCAGTCTAAATTAGCGGGATTGCCGCTGTTTGTGGAGTTAGTCCGCCGTTGTACTGAGAATCCTGGCCTGACCACCGGACAGCTACTAGAGTTATATCGCGGGACAGAATTTAGCCAGCCCCTTGAAACACTGGCCACCTGGAACCACATGATCGTAGATGACGAAGCGGAAGAAGTGTTCCAGGACTCGCTGGCAAGCATCTATGATACTGCGCTGGAGCAGCGCCTCGAAGCACTGATTGCGCGCGACCGGACTGAAGGCCTGAGCGCCGCCGAACGCCGTGAATTCTGGGCATTAAGCCAGGCATTAGCCAAAAAATAAGATTTTACCGGGTCAGAATGATGAAGGCTGATAACGCCGCCGTTCTTGCCTGATGTTTCTGGTTTATGGACGCTGTAAGCGAAGCCGGAAGCAATGCATACATACCAGAGGCGTTAACATCGCTGTCAGTTTCAAGGCTGCCAGCGCGCAGCAACCGGAGCGTACTGGCGTACGTGAGGATTGCGAGCACTGCCAGCATTGAAAATGGCAAGTAAGTTAGCCCCGGACAGAATATTAAGCGGCTTGAGTGCCGATTTACGATGGGCCAAAGCCCTGGCCGCGTTGAAGGCAGCGGCAAAAATACAACGCCTTCACTGTTATAGTTGGCTCGCTGCCGACCGACACCAATCTAATTAACAGAAGTGTGGATACCGTCTTATGGAGCAAAACCCGCAGTCACAGCTTAAGCTGCTTGTCACCCGTGGTAAGGAGCAGGGCTATCTGACCTATGCTGAGGTCAATGACCATCTGCCGGAAGATATCGTCGACTCCGATCAGATCGAAGACATCATCCAAATGATCAACGATATGGGTATTCAGGTGGTGGAAGAAGCCCCGGATGCCGATGATCTGATGCTGAATGAAAACAGCACCGATACTGACGAAGATGCCGCGGAAGCTGCCGCTCAGGTATTATCCAGCGTTGAATCTGAAATTGGCCGTACCACCGACCCGGTTCGCATGTACATGCGTGAAATGGGTACCGTTGAGCTGCTGACGCGTGAAGGCGAAATCGACATCGCCAAGCGTATCGAAGACGGTATCAACCAGGTGCAATGCTCTGTCGCCGAATATCCGGAAGCAATCACCTACCTGCTCGATCAGTACGATCGCGTTGAAGCGGGCGAGTCACGCCTGTCTGACCTGATCACCGGTTTCGTCGATCCGAACGCCGAGGAAGATCTGGCACCGACCGCGACCCACGTTGGTTCTGAGCTGTCAGAAGAAGACCGCGACGACGACGAAGAGGAAGACGAAGAGAGCGACGACGACAGCTCCGACGACGATAACTCTATCGATCCGGAACTGGCGCGCGAGAAGTTTAACGACCTGCGTACGCAGTACGAAACCACGCGCACCGTGATCAAAGCCAAAGGCCGCAGCCATGCGGACGCCGTGGCCGAGATTAATAATCTCTCTGAAGTGTTCAAACAGTTCCGTCTGGTACCGAAGCAGTTCGATTACCTGGTGAACAACATGCGTGAAATGATGGAGCGCGTGCGTACGCAAGAGCGCCTGATCATGAAGCTGTGTGTTGAACTGTGCAAAATGCCGAAGAAAAACTTCATCACCCTGTTTACCGGTAATGAAACCAGTGAGAGCTGGTTCAAAGCGGCACTGGCCATGAATAAGCCGTGGTCAGAAAAACTGCAGGAAGTGGAAGAAGATGTCATGCGTTCGCTGCAGAAACTGCTGCAGATTGAAGAAGAGACCGGCCTGACCATTGAGCAGGTGAAAGACATCAACCGTCGTATGTCGATCGGCGAAGCCAAAGCGCGTCGTGCGAAGAAAGAGATGGTTGAGGCTAACCTGCGTCTGGTGATCTCCATCGCCAAGAAGTACACCAACCGTGGCCTGCAGTTCCTCGACCTGATTCAGGAAGGCAACATCGGTCTGATGAAAGCGGTGGATAAGTTTGAATATCGCCGTGGCTATAAGTTCTCAACTTACGCCACCTGGTGGATCCGTCAGGCTATCACCCGTTCCATCGCCGACCAGGCGCGTACCATCCGTATTCCGGTGCATATGATTGAGACCATTAACAAACTCAACCGTATTTCGCGCCAGATGCTGCAGGAGATGGGCCGCGAGCCAACGCCGGAAGAGCTGGCTGAGCGCATGCTGATGCCAGAAGATAAAATCCGTAAGGTGCTGAAAATCGCTAAAGAGCCGATCTCCATGGAGACGCCGATTGGTGATGATGAAGATTCGCATCTGGGCGACTTTATCGAAGACACCACGCTGGAGTTGCCGCTGGATTCCGCGACCTCGGAAAGCCTGCGTTCTGCCACCCACGACGTGCTGGCTGGCCTGACCGCGCGTGAAGCCAAAGTCCTGCGTATGCGTTTCGGTATCGATATGAATACCGACCACACGCTGGAAGAGGTGGGCAAACAGTTTGACGTAACGCGTGAGCGTATCCGTCAGATTGAAGCCAAAGCGCTGCGTAAACTGCGCCATCCGAGCCGCTCGGAAGTGCTGCGTAGCTTCCTCGACGATTAATCGTCCTGGTCAGTAAAAACCCCGGCTAGCTGGGGTTTTTTATTGTCTTCAGTATGGCGTCAGCCCTTTCTCCTGCATCACGCTGCGCGCCTTGTCGCTCTGCAGGTATTTCACGAACTTCGCCGCGGCCTGCTGCTGCTGGCTGCTGCGCGTGATCACCGCACCGTACAGCGTATCCTGCTGTGCCGCCGGCGGAATCAGTCCCACGATAGTAATGCCTTTCACCGCCTTCAGCTCGCTGTTCTGCTGAAAGCCCAGCTCGGCTTTGCCCTGCGCGACCGCCTCACCCACCGGCGTGGCCGGAATCACGGTAATCTTCGCCGCCGTTTTCGGGCCCAGCTGCAGCTTATCCAGCATCTTGCTCTGAATATATTTGCCGCTGGCACTGTCAGACACGGCGATGCTTGAGGCGGAGGTCAGCACCTGTTTGAACTTCGCGACGGTACTGATATCCGGCGGCGTGGTGCCCTGCTTCACCGCCATGGCGATGTACGAGTGCGCCAGCACCTGATGGCTGGCGCTATCCACCCATTTCGCCTGCTCCAGCGGCTTGATGGCGTAATCCACCATCACCAGCACGTCGGCGCTTTCATGGCGTTTAAGGCGATTAGGAATCGCCTGCGGCGTGTCCCCCATCGACGGCGCCGCTTCCAGCTCAATGCAGTCACCGCTCTGCTGCTGATAATCCTGCTTCAGGCTTTCAATCACCGGGTACATACCGCCGGAACTGAATACCTTCAGCGTTGCGGCCTGGACGCCCGGTTGCGCCGCCAGCAGCAGTGCCGCCAGAACCATGGTGCGTTGCTTCATCTCCCTGCTCCTTTTTTTGCGTGGAGCATCCGGTGTAGCCAGAAACAAAACGATGAACAACGTTATTACCTGATGAAACAGAGCCAGCTCACGCCTTATTCTGTAACCAATCATGAAGCTGGCGATAAGCGGCGACCATCTCCTCCAGCGAAGCGCGGTTTAATCCGCTGGGATTGGGCAACACCCATAAGCGGGTTTCGCCCAGCAGCTGCGGCTGCTCGCCCCACGCCACATTGCGCTGACGAAATGCCTTCTGAAACGCATCCTTACCCAGCACCGCCAGCGCGCGCGGCTGAAAGCGCAGCACCTTTTCCTGCAGACGCGCACCGCCGTCGCGCAGCTCCGCGCCCGCCAGCTCGCTGGCCAGAATGGTGGGGCGCTCTACCAGCATGGTGATGCCGCAGCCGGTCTCCAGCAGCCGCTGTTCCTGCTCCGGCAGCAGCTGTTCGCGGGTAAATCCGGCCTGATGAATCACCTTCCAGAAGCGGTTGCCGGGATGCGCAAAGTGAAAGCCGGTATGCGCCGAGGATTTGCCCGGATTGATGCCGCAAAACAGCACCTGCAAATCGGGCGCGATGATGTCGCGGATGTCGTGATCGCTCATGCTGTCACCAGCCCGGCGCGCAGTTTGACTGCCTGACGCGTCACCTCCAGCATCCGGCGCGCTTCCGCCTCGTCAGTGCAGGCGCGCGCCAGCGCCAGCGCACCGACCATTTCGGCCTGCATGCTGCTGGCGATGCTCTCCGCCTGCGCATGCCCCAGCTGCTGCAGCGCCTGCACCAGCTGGCGCCGCACCGCTTCGCGCTTCGTTGAAAACAGCGCCCGCGCATCCGGCGGTAAATGCGCCACTTCACTGACCAGCGCCGGTATCGGACAGCCCTCGCCCGGCGCGCCACAGTGCTGGTCCGACAGATAGCGGTCGATCCACTGGTTCAGCCGTTCAGCCGGATCCTCAATCGCCAGCACGGCGGCAAAACGCTGCGCCGAGTCGGCAAACATCTCGCTAATCACCGCTTCGACCAGCGCTTCACGTGAGGCAAAGTGCGCATAAAACCCGCCGTGCGTCAGGCCAACGCGCTTCATCAGCGCTGCCACGCCAATGCCTTCGGTGCCGCATTCGCGCATCACCACCGCCGCTTCCTCCAGAATGCGCTGCCGCGTGCGCGCCTTATGGCTTAGCTTTTCCATCGGTTGTTACCCTGCTCATCGTTAATGGCAATCAGTGTAATTATTACGATCGTCATATTCCAGCTTGACGATAGATATGATGGTCGTCATATTATCAGCACACTAATATGACGACCATCATACAGAGGGCTTTTCCATGTCACATCAACTGACTTTAATCACCGGCGCTTCCAGCGGTATCGGCGCAACTTACGCTAAACAGCTGGCCGCACGCGGCAACGACCTGATTCTGGTGGCGCGCGATGCAGCACGCCTGAGCGCACTGGCGCAGTCGCTGCACGAAGCGCACGGCGTGGAAGTCAGCGTGCTGGCCGCGGATCTGACGCGCCATGAGGATCTGGCGCGTATTGATAGCGAGCTGCGGGACAATACGCGTATTACCACGCTGATCAACAATGCGGGCATGACGGTGGAAGGCGAGTTTATCGACGCCAGCATCAACCAGACGCAAACCATGCTGGCACTGAACGTGGTGGCGCTGACGCAGCTCTCGCACACGGCCGCACTGGTTTTCCGCAGCCGCAACGCGGGCACCATCGTGAACGTGGCGTCGGTACTGGCGCTGGTCAACGAGCAGGCAAACGGGGCCTACAATGCGACGAAAGCTTTTGTGCTCTCGCTGACGCGTAACATGCAGCGTGAGCTGGCGGGCCACAACGTACGCGTGCAGGCGCTGCTGCCGGGCCTGACGCGCACCGAGATTTTCCAGCGCACCGGGCGCTCGGTGGATGACCTGCCGGCAGAGATGGTGATGGAGGTCGATGACTTAGTCGCCGCTGCGCTGCGCGGTCTGGATGACGGCGAAGCGATCACTATCCCTTCGGTGGAAGATATGGGCCTGTGGCAAAGCTTTGAGCAGGCGCGCGGCGCCATCCTGCCGTTTATCTCGCTGAATAAGCCCGCCACGCGCTATCGCTGAACCTGCGCATCCTGAGACAAGGCAGCAAGCCTTGTCTCAAAAACGCGACAGCAGTGGGCGTTTATTGCGCGCATCTGTCAGGGCTTCGGGATTTTTTGCTGTGAGATCAAGGACTCAGTGATTGCGGGAATTTTCATCAACCGATTGAGCAACGCTGGATCGCCCCACCGAGATACTTTATAATCCCCGCTCCGCTGGCCCCTTAGCTCAGTGGTTAGAGCAGGCGACTCATAATCGCTTGGTCGCTGGTTCAAACCCAGCAGGGGCCACCAAATTTAATCATAAAAAACATATAGTTAAGCCGCTCATCGAAGCGGTTTTTTTGTATCTGGTTTTTTGAGTGGCGGTAAAGTGGCGGTGCATTTTTACCGCCGCCACCCTCCCCCGATCGAATCGCCAGACAAACTCACCTCAAAAGGACGATTGATAATGCGATTACACTTAGCCCTGATCTGCTCTGCGTTAATATTCTCTTCAGTCGCTGCGGCGCAAGCTTCAGACGTGATCACCCTCAAAAAAAAACTTAAGCCCTGGCAACCGACGGAAGTCAGCCAAAAGGAAGATCAGCTAATTATTGTGATACCCGCCGCCAATGTTGATGATGAAACTTATAAAGCAATTACCTCTAGCGGGATATGCGCCCCCATCTGGACAAAAGACGTTCCTGCTAATTACCTAAAAAATATCAAGGCCATCAACGTAACAAACAAATTTAAAGCCAGCGGATATTCCTTTGAAAACCCACTATCGACCTGTAATGAAATGGGTAAGTTAATGGATAAGCCCGCAACAGCGTTGCTGCTTGGCAATACTCACGTTTTCAGGGGGAGCGAATAGCGCCCACAAAAAACCCCGCCAATGCGGGGTTTTATGGGCTGCTCAAATTAATGCAGCAAAGATGGCTGGGATTCATGCCCGGTGAAAATCGGCACACGATTGACCTTGCCGGGCGATACAATAATCATCGCTAACGTTTCGTGCGTTTTGAAAGAACAACTGCAATTGATGTTCTGGCACTGGTGATAGCGCTCTTTTGTTTCTTTTGAAATATATCGACTGCTTTTAGCGTGTGCTGCGGTCTGGCATAACGGACAATGCATCATCGGTGGCGTCTCCCTATAAGCTCGTAGCTTTAATACTCTTAAATACCAAAATGAGCAACAATTTTTCACTTATTGTGAATCATCATCATCTGATTCTGCCTGATACTCAACATCGGATAACAAAACTTCGAAATCAAGCTGCGTTGTGTACCCGCTGCCGCTAAGGTTGTGCGTCACTTTGCTGATGAGCCATGGCTGCGCATCAATTACTGATTTAAAGCCGCGAACTTTCACCGGCGTCTCCGGATAGAGATCGGCGCGCCCCATTGCAAGGGTTAGCGAGAACTCAGCGACGCCTCGCTGCAGCTTTTCCCATTTAGCTTTTGCCGCACGCATCGCCGTTGCTTTGCTGGAATAAACGGTTGTGAGCGTAAACACGTTATTTTCACTGCCGGCCAGATAATCCCCCTCGCGGGCCTCCGGCGTTTTTGTCGTTACCGCTTTTTTCTTTTTTGCAGCGGGGTGCTCAAGTGCGCGCAGGTGTTTTATTTTGGGTTTGCGCTGCAGCTTTACCTTTTTAGGCTTCGGGTCTTTCGTATGCAGCCAGCTCGCCGAAACACCTGTATACGCACCACGATCGGCAATGCTGAAAGTGTGTCGATCACCGTCCTGCCGGGTGATGGTCATCTGAGGAATAGGCTTCCCGCTGGCAGTGACGCCGTTCCCCGGCCTTATAAACAATAGTCGCCCGGCTTTCACAGCTGCCACCGCCCCGTATAGCGTTGCAATTCGGGTCAGAAATTTAGCGTCTGTTTCCTGTGTCTGGTCAATATGGGCTACGGCGATCCCGGCGAATCCCTCCGCCAGCATGGGCTGCAGGTTATTTCGCCCGGCAATCTGCGTCACGATATCGCCTAAAGTGGTATCGTGATAAGACACCTCCCGGCGAGAATTGAGCGTGCCGCGAAAATCAGCGCTGCGGGCGCGGATGGTCATCGTATCCGGCGCACCATGATGCTCCACCTCATCAACAGTAAAGCTACCTTTACCGATCAGCGCCTGCCCTTTCCAGCCAAGAAACAGCGCAACCACTGCACCGCGCACCGGCATGGCAAGCTGCCCGTCGGCGTCGTCCAGCTCAATATCCAGCTGGTCAGCCTCAAAGCCGCGGTTATCAGTGAGCGTCAGCGATATGAGCCGATCACGGATATTGGTCGTAACATCCGTTGAATTAACCGTCAGCATGAAATCAGGCGTAAGCCGTGCGCCTGCCTGCACCGGCAGGCCGATGATACCCGTCATCCCGCAAGCCCTTTTGCAGAAGTAATAAGACTGCCCGCTGCTGACTTAACGCTGCTTATGGCAGACGTAAGCTGCCCCGGCAGATTGCCGGCACCGCTGATAAGCCCGTCCGCCTGTTTTTTCAGATCGCCAAACATAGCTGTCAGCGACTCATCCACACGCTTAAGACTCATGGTAAACATGATTTTACTGGCCGTTCCGTCTGGCAGAAATTCGCTATGCGTGTTGGAAATGCTCTCGATCACGTACATGCCGTAAATCGTGCCGTTTCCGCCAATCAGCGGCCAGGCCATGCCCTCATCGGCCAGTACGCGCACAGTCAGCAATGAAATCGTACCGCCGGTAATCTCCGGGCGCAGCTCCCCGGACAGCGTAATTTTTTCATCACCGGGCCCGATAAACTGCGCGGCCGGCCGCTGTCCAAACCTGCTGTTAGTGGGCCACCGATAGTCAATGTTGTGCTGCAGTTCGCCATAAGGCAGCGTCTGCCGCATAAACGGCATCATGCCGTAAATCATCATCATCGTTTAATCCTCCCAGCCCATTTTGCTGCGGTTCTGCGCCTGACGGTTGCGCTGCTCTTTAGCCTGATGCTGCGCCATAAGCGCCATTGCGTCGTCTTTGGTCATGCCTTCGTGCATGTTAATTTCGTACTGGTAGGTATTCTGGCTGCGGTCGGTATAGCCGCCACCGGCAGACGGAGACGATACAGGGCGATAGGGCGCACCGCCTGTTGCCAGGCTGTACTGCAGCCCACCGGTATCCACGCCCGCACCTCCGGTTGCTATCGGGTCGGGGGATACCACTTTATCTTTGAGACCGTCGGATTTCGTGTCGATGATGCCGAGCTTTTCTAGCACCCAATCGATACCGCTACGCAGTTGGTCCAGCGCATGCCCCGGAATCTTCAGGGCCTCGGCCAGCATATTGCCGAACTTCCTGCCCATGTCACCGGCTGACGCCAGCTCTGCCTGAGTGGATTTTACCGGCTCCAACAGCTTGCCGAACCAGCCCCAAAGCTCTTTGATTTTTTCACCCACAGCCGAGAATATTGGTGTCAGGCTTCCGAACGCATCACCAATCGGCCCCATCGCAGCCGTAAACCCATCGGCAAATCCGCTAATAAAGGCGCTGATGGGCTCCCAGTATTTGCGTACCAGTAGCGCACCGGCCACGATTGCCGCCGCGACTGCCACAACTGGCAGTGTGATAGCGCCGAGCGCTGTCGTAATAGCTCCGCCCGCGATGCTGAATGCCGTACCGAGGAAGCCCACCCCGGCAATCAAGATATTCACGCCCGCAATCACCGGCCAGGCTATTAGCCCGATTGCGCCCAGCGCACCAGCCAGAATCAGCCCGACCATTGCGACTTTTGCAATCCCACCTGCCAGCTCAGGGTTAGCTTTAATCCAGCCATCAACCTTAAGTAGCAGCGCCGCGGTGTCCTGGGTGAGCGTGCGCAGAGCGCCATCGTTCTGATCAAATAGGTCGGTGCCGATAGCCTCATAAGCAGACTGCAGCTCTTTCAGATCGCCGCCGAGATTATCCTGCATCACCTGGACCAGCTCGGCCGTTTTACCATCAGAGGCATTAAACGAAGCGGTCAGCTGGTCGAGCTTGCCGGTTGAGGCGGCGGTCATCAGCACGGCGGCCGATGAGCTGGCCTCCTCGCCAAAGATAGTTTTCATGTACTCGGCGCGCTGACCTGTTCCCAGCCTGTTACGGTCAAAGCTCGCCTGCATTTCTTTCAGAATGGTGAAGATCGGACGGGTATTTCCTTTGCCGTCTGCCGTTTTAATTCCCAGCTCATTGATAGCCTTGAATGACTGACCAGTCGGCGCCTGCAGCCGGCTCAGTACGGCGCGGCTTCCCGTACCGGCCATTGAGCCGGTGATTTTGGCATCGTGCAGAGCGCCGACCATCGCTGCAGCCTGTTCTATGCTGACGCCCGCGTTTTTCGCTACCGGGGCAACGTAGGTCAGCGCATCGCTCAACCCGTCAAAGTCAGCGGCCGTTTTATTCATGGTCATCGACAGCACGTCGCCGATGTGTGCAACCTTGTCATTAGTGAGCTGAAAAGCTGATTTCATCCCCATCAGCAGCCCGGCGTTTTCTTCCATCGTGCGCTTGTTTGCCAGCGCCATATTGAGCGTAACCGGCGTAACCGCTTCGACAGCAGCGGCATCACCACCGCCTTTGGCGATAATGATTTGCGCGCCTGCCGCATCATCGGCAGAGGCGGCGGTTGTATCACCCAGCTGACGCGCCTGCGCGCGCAGTGCGATCATCTCCTTTGAGTCTTTCGCCACGCCGAGCACGGCCTGCAGCTCGGAGTTCTTCTGTGAAAACTCAAAGCCCGGCCTCAGCAGTGACGTCGCCGCCATACCGCCGACCGTGGCGGCACCGATGCCAGCCGCACCCATGTTGCGCACTTTTCCCGACAGCTCCTGTCCTTTCCGGTAGCGATCGCTTATCTGGTTCAGCCGCTCCTGCTGCTGACTCAGGCGCTGCAGCTCCATTTTCTGTCGGCTCAGGCTGACCGTCGCCTGCGCCGAGGCGGATTTAAGGCGCTGCTGCTCGCTACTCAGGCTTTTGGTGGAGATGCCCGCCGCATCTAGCTCATGATTCTGGCGTTTAACCGACTCGGTAAGACTGTTGTATTTCTTCTGCAGACCATCAGCTGCGCGCTTTGCCGATTCAAGCACCTGCGCCTGCGCACGCGTTGGCCGCTCGGTGTTTTTAAACTGGGTAGCAAGCTGTTCGGCCTCGAGCTTCGCCTTTTCAAGCGCATGCCCGGTCACGGCCAGTTGCGCATTTGCTTTACGCAGGCCGTGAATTTTCGCCGCCTGCGCGTCGAGCTCTTTGATGCTGTTCTGCGTTTCGCGGATATCGCCTGACAGCCTGCGGGTTTCTTTGCGCAATGCGGTAAACGGCCGGGTCGCCTGGTCCACCGCTTTCAGCAGCACCTGCACCTTGAGGTTATTGCTCATCCGGGGTTGCTCCGCTGCGGATAAAGGCCTTATGCCGCCAGCCCATCAGCTCGGCCAGCGGCATGTCGTACATCTCGGAGGGTTGCCAGTGAAATATCGTGGCAATGTCGGCCATCAGGTCATTAACCGTCAGACCGGGGGGCCATTCTATTCCGCCGACTTCGACGACAAAAAACCGATCACCTTACCAGCGAGCGCAATCAGGTCGACCGGATCAAGGTTGTTGCACTCGGCTTTCGTCAGCGACGGCTGAGTAATACGCGGCAGCACCATCATCAGCGCGTCCACGTCGGAACCTGCAAGGTCTGACAGGCGCACGCCACGCAGCGCGCCGGCGTTAGGCTTAATCAGCTCAACCAGGCTGATCACGGTATCACCGCGCTTAATCGGAGTTTCAAGTACGACGGTATGTTCACTATTTTCCATGTTCATTATCTCTGTTCACTGTAGTCAGGCAGAGCCAGCGCCTCAGGACGCCGGCGCCGGGGTTATACCAGGCCGATGTTTTTACGGCGCTGCTCAAGGCGATCAACGCCGTTGACCCTCTCCACCATGTTGATAGTGTCGATTTCGATCAGCTCTTTGCCGTTAAACGTCAGCTTGTAATAGGTGTTTTTACTGGTGATTTTGGTTTCGGTATCTTCGCCCTGTTTGGCTTCGCCGAAATCAAACGACTGATGCTTACCGCGCACCTCAATCTCTACCGCGATTTCCTCGCCGGTATCGTCGCGCTGGTAAGAGCCGGTAAAGCGCAGCGGCACGGCAGTCGCACCCCACTGCGTAAGCACCAGGTCATCCATGCCGCCGATGCTCCACTCAATATCAAGCGCGTCATCTTCTAGGCCGTTGTCGATGTGCGCCGCGCCGCTCATGCCGCCCGCGCGGAACGGGTCAAGCTTGCGAGCCAGCTTCGGCAGGGTGACGGCGGTCACGACGCCCTGATAGCTGTTAGCGTCGTTAAAAAGGTTCATGGCCTTCAGTTTGCGTGGCAGTGCCATTTATCCGGCTCCTCAGCTGTTTACGGATGCGGCGAAGTTCGCCAGATAGGTGTCGGTAATGCGCTGGCGCAGGGTTAAATCTTCCAGCGGCGGTACCGGCGTGTAGTCGTAATCGATAAAGAGCTTGCCCGCCTTCAGGGTGTCTTTATCGTTGGCGCTTTCGTCGTACCAGGCGGATGCCCCGATCAGATAACCGGCACTCACCAGCTCGCGGAATTTGGCGTTAATGCCTGCAATGATTTCGCGCACCAGTACCGGCGTCAGCGGCTTGTCTGCCGCCCACATGTGCGCCTCGGCCATGGTATCGGCCAGCACCTGCGCCGTGCGGGTGTAGTTCTCAAACTGGAACAGCGGATCGTCGCTGCAGGTGCGGTTACCCCAGAATCGAAAACCGTCCTTACGGATGAGCGTGGTAACATCCGCCTCGTTGAGCAGGTCTGCGTCGGTTCCGGTCTGCTGCAGATCCCAGAACACCGATGCAGAAATGCCGGTCACACCATTAACGCCGACGTTGGACAGGGTTTTATGCCAGCCGGTGTCATTGTCGATTTTGGCGCGCAGGCCCAGCGCCCGGGCGGTGGCGTAAGCCACGTCGGATTTGTTAGCCGCGGTATTCCAGGCGAGGAAGTTAGGCCAGATCACCATGATTTCACGCTGACTGAAGTTCTGGCGGTACAGGCGGGCGTCGGAAATGGTTTTGCACTCCCATGCTGACACGTAGGCGAAGGCGCGCAGCTGCTGCGCAATGCTCGCCAGCGCGGTTGCCACCTCCAGTGAATCCAGCCCGGGCACGCCGAGGATGCGCGGCTTGACGTCGAGCTGCGTCTGCGCAGCAAGAAGCGCTTTCATGCCGGTGTACTGACCATTCTCGTCGGTGCCGCCAATGATGTTGGACGTTGTTTCGGCTTCGTCCGCGCCTTCGGCCACGCGCACCACAACGGTGACGGGTTTTGACTGGTCAGCAATAGCCTGCAGCGCTGCTGCGAGCGTGCCTTTTTTGCCGGCCTTGCCGACGGCGGCCTGCACGTTGGTGATAAGAATCGGCGTATTCAGCGGGAAGGTTGCCGCATCCGCATCCTGCGCGGTGCAGACCATGCCGACGATTGCTGTTGATACTGTTGCAATGGTGCGCGTGCCGTCGTTGACTTCGACGACACGGACACCATGATGATAATCAGACATCTGATGCACTCCGTTTTGAGGGTGTGCTCAGGGTGTCAGGTCAGGCTTAGCTGTGCATCTGATGGGGGTTTGCTGGTCAGTCAGCAGACAGAATTAATAATCTGCTGCTGCCTATCGGCCAGTATGTGCCGCAGCACAAGCGCAGCGTGCTGCAGCGTCGCGCCGTTCACCAATATGGATAAGGCGTCACTCGTTGCATGGATGAAATACATTCAGGGTGTGCAGGTGGTGAATATTGAGTAAGCGCCGGCCATAATCTGGCCGCAGAAACCGCAATAAAAACTAGCCCGCTGCAATGCGGGCTTTATCTCAGGCGGGCTTTTCAGGCCAGTCAATATCCGGGGCTTTCGTGGTATCAATCCGGTTCAGCATGACGCGATATTCTTTCCACTCATTGAGGCGGGCGATTTCCTCCTGCGTTGCTTTGCCGATATCTACTGCATCCTGCAATGGTGCCATTAACCGGCTGGCCTCCTCCATTTCAGCAGCCTGCCGGCTTGCCGCAAGATAAACGAGATCCTCGGCCTCAATCACTGGCGCCGTGAACACGCCATCGCGATAGATAAAATTAACGTCCGGCGGCGCCTCAACCGCGCTGATATCCACCCAAACCAGCGAAGGGTGATAGAGCTTTTCCGGCTTAACATCCAGCGACACGATCTCCGCGACGCGCTGTTCTTCAATGCGGGCATACGTTTTCATCAGCTGTACTCCTCAAGATAAATCACACCGTGACAACCAAAATTGCCGACAAACGGTGTCGAACGAATTGCTCCGCCACCGCCAGACCCGTAACCAGCCTGACGGAGCGTGTTTGTTGATTCCCCTGAGCGAATGCCACCGCCCCAGTAGCTGACACCGCCATCCCCGGACCCGCCTCGATAGACGTTCGTGGTGTCAGAAATAATGCCAGGCGCATCACTGCCATCACCGCCCTGAATATTCAGGTCTCCACCAACAGCCAGCCCGCCCCGTCCCCCATCACCGCCCGTTGCTGGAGAAGATCCATTTCCGGCAGTCAGAGTGCCATTAAAAGTAGTGCTTGTTGGTGTCACTGTGTCATCTCCCCCCCGACCCACTACCCCCGCATACGTTTTCGTGTCATCGACATTGAGCCAGGCGATCACGGTCCCTCCAGCCCCGCCTCCTGCACCACGCGATGTATAGTTTGACCCCCACCCGAGGAAGCCGTATCCACGCCCGCCACCGCCCGTGAGGATAATCTTGATGCGCTTTGTGCCCTGAGTGGGCTTATAGGAGATGCTGCCCGGCGTGGTGAAAAATTTCCGGTCAATAAACCTGCCGGAAAACTTTTCGCTAATACCGAGGTTTTTGAGAACGTCAGCAACCAGCCCGGCTTCTTTGATTTCTGCCAGGGCGCTTGCGATCTGCAGGTACTGGCTGTGTGGGTTTTTAGCGTCGATATGACTTTTCATTACGCTGTCAGCATAGGCCCTCACCTCGATCACGGCGTCATCAACATACTTGCGCGTTGCCAACACGACTGATGGATCAATTTTCAGCGTGACGGCTGTTGTGCTGTTCACGATTAAAATCATGCGCACGGTCTGCGTTCGGCCACTGCCTTCGGCCAGCTGAGGCTTGTAAGTCTCCGGGCAGTTAGCAACGGCAATCAGCACGCCGTCGGCGTCGTACAGGCCGATTTCACGAATCCAGAAACCGCCCTCACTTTCGGGAATAATCTGTTCGGCAATAATCTGGCTGCTATTGGCCGCATCAACGGTCAGTGAATTAAGCTGCGCACGGCGCTTCTCGCCGATGAGCTTAGTCTGTGCGGCGTCAGGCGTTGGCAGCGTGCCGCCGCCGTCGCCGACACCCATCGAGGTGATATTAACTTTAGTGCCGAGTGCGGCGGCGTTCGCCAGCTTAGCCGCGCCCTGATTGGTCAGCAGGGCAAAATATTTTGTCGTCATGCGCTCACTTCCGTCAGGTCAATAAGATGCAGCGCCACGCCGGAATAACCCGGCCCGCCGACGCTGATAAGTTCAGGTGTGTAGGGATAAACGGTCAGCTCGTCGCCGCTGTAACTGGCAACGGCAACCGGTAGCGCGCCGTTGGCGTCCAGGTTGATTGACAGCCCGATAAGGTGGCGACTGCAGGGCTTCGCGTCGGCTATCAGGCGCTCCAGCTCGTTATACATTTCCTCGGTAATGCCGGTATCAAGCACGCCCACGTCAAGCCTGAACGTGCCTGGTGTCTCATTGGTTTTCCACCACTCGACAACCCGGATGAGATAGCCCAGCGGCTCAACGACGCGGCGGATAGCGCCAATAGTGCCTTTGTGCCGGTGCACGTATTGCGAGGCGGCAACTACGGCGCGTTTTGTCGATTCAGGCCAGGCTGAATCCCAGCGGTCAACCGACCACGCCCACGCCAGATAAGGCAGCAACGCAACCGGGCATGTCTGGGGATTCCACAGCTGGCGCAGCGGCACGTTTATGGCGCCGAGGCTTGCCAGCGCTTCGGCTGCGGCCACCTCAAGCGGCGAGGATCCGGTCGGCAGCAGGCGATCACTCATCCGAGCCTCCCACAGTCAGCGAGTAGCCGGTGCAGTACGCGGCCTGCGTCTTATCCAGCACTACATCGGCGGCAGGCTTAATCAGGTTCACGCGCTGTACGCCCTCAACGTGCATGGCGGCATACAGCGCTGACAGCCGGATATCACGACCGAGCCGCTTCTGTGCGGTGACGTAGGCGGCAAGCTTAGCCTCGGACGCGGCGCGAACAGGCTCCGCCTCCGGCCCCGGATAGAGATAAATCTCCGCCTCAATTTCATAGTTCACGATATCAGCCGACTGCACACTCACCCGGTCGGCAACCGGGCGCACGTCTTCATCGTTGAGCGCAGCGTCGACCACAGCCAGCAGATCAGCCGCCGCCGTTCCGTTACCGTCGCGGGCAAGAATCGTTACGGTCACCACCGCGGGCGACGGACTGATGGCGGACGCATCCGCCACGCGGCCGTCGGCGCTTTTCGCGTGGTACTCATATGCGCCAGTTGGCCCTGCCACGCTCAACCCCTCAAAGGCAGCGGCGATGCGGGCGCGGAAATCATCGTTGCTTTCCATTACCGCCTCCGTCGGGGGAATGGTCGCTTGATCTGCAGGCGTAATCGTCAGGCGCTCAACGCCGTTGTTGGCGCCGAGCTGGTCAAGGTCGCCATCGAGCGCGTACGCCACCATAACGGCCTTTGCCGCCTCGTTGATGCGCTGACGTAGTATCACCTCGCGATAGGCATTCTCCTGCAGCAGCTTAACGATGGGCTCGGACTCCAGCGACAGCGTGCGCGCGATGGCGTCCTGCTGCTCGGCCGGATAGAGTGAAATCAGCGTGGCTTTGCGTTCAGCAAGCAGCGCTTCGTAGTCCAGCGTTTCCACCACGTCGGGCGCGGGCAGCTGACTCAGGTCGATAATTGCCATGTTTTCAGCTCACGGGAACGGTTAAGGAAAATGACTGCGCGGTGTCAGCGCGGTCGCCGGTCAGCACGACCACCATGCTGCCGTTAAAAGAGGTTTCTAAGCTGATGCCGCTCAGCTTTACGCGCGGCTCCCACTGGAGGATCGCCACGTAGCAGGCCGACATAATCTGCAGGCGCAGCGCTGCGTTCTGTGGCT
Organism: gamma proteobacterium symbiont of Axiagastus rosmarus; assembly: GCF_059730925.1. NCBI lineage: Bacteria > Pseudomonadati > Pseudomonadota > Gammaproteobacteria > gamma proteobacterium symbiont of Axiagastus rosmarus. The sequence goes on along the minus strand of NZ_AP035925.1, from coordinate 577,958 downwards.
GGTCAATCAGCGCCGACAGCAGCGAACCATAGCGGCGACGCATCACCCTGGAGCCAACCGGCGTAACCAGAATGTCGCGCACCGACTGGCGAATATGTTCAAGGTCGGTGAGCGCCGCGCCGGTCTCCCGGTTCATGCCGGTATATTTAGCGGTTGTCATTTAGGGCCGTCCGTTCTGCTGCCGCCACGCTGTACGCCGCCGTGATCATGGTCATCCACGACGACACCATTAGAACTGAACTTACCGCCGACATGCTCAATATCGCCGCTCATCCTGCCGCCCTGCGTGACTTCCAGCTGCGCGGTTTTAAGCAGCGCCGTGCACTCAACCTCTGGCGAATCGAACAGGATTTTCACTGCTGCCTTGATGGTTGCCGTCTTTACGCCGGTTGCGCTCAGCGCGCCGGTTGCAGGCTCATACTCAATCACTGCGCCGTCAGGGAATGACCAGTGCAGCGCGTCAGCCGATGCAGAGGGGGCAGCACTGGCGTCGGAGTAAACGCCCGGCAGCACAAACCCGGTATCGAGTTCGCCGCCCAGGCATAACACGAGCACCTGCTCACCCACTGACGGTGCGTTCCAAGAACGTGTTTTACCCGCGCGGGCGGTCAGCCAGTGCAGCCAGCCGGTTGTGTTATTTCCCGTATCCACGCGGCATAACCCGGCGTCCAGATTTACGGCGGACACGGTGCCAATGCGGATCAGATTGCGCAGCAGGCGCAGCATTTCGGATAGTTGTTCGTTCATGGAGTTAGTTTCATGCCGGCAGGTTCGGGCAACAATGAATCGCCGCCCGCTCATATATGGCAGAACAGATCAGCCGGATAGCTGCGTCAGAATTTCCTGCTCAATCATTTGCAGGTCACTTTCATTAATCCCCAGCAAAGGTCTCGCCTCATACTGGACTTCTTTACCGTTCCGTGACGGCCGGTCGCGCAGACCGTAATGATGCACCCGCGCCATACGCTGCACGCGGCCGGTAAACGCGATCACCGCTTCATCAGACAAACCCTGCGCTTTCATGTACTTTGCTGTGCGGAGTTTTGCGAACATCTCTCGCTTAACTCTGCCTTTTTTATTGCGCACCGGCTGCGTCTTGCGGGGCTTGAACGGCGTGCCGTCCGGCGCCTGCTGGCGTTTAATATTTTGCTGCTGGCTGGCTCGCAGCTTTTTAGCGATTTTACGCGCCATCTCTTTCCGCGCTGACGGCGACAGGCTGTTAATCAGCGCGCTCAGCCTGTCATTAACCAGTTGCAGCTCACTCATGACCGCCACTCACTGATAAGTGAACCGCCCGCATACAGCCGTACCGGCTGCGCGTCATCTTCCGGCAGTGGGTTTTCGCCGACGTGCTCAACGTGCAGCGCGCCATCAACACGCCTGACGATCACCCGCTCGCTGAGCTGCAGGTCAATGCTGATATCGCAGGCTGCATCACTGATAACGTCAGCCTTGAACGTGAAGCCTTCCTGCTGCTTTTCTTTTGTCGCCATAATGTCTGGCTCATTCACCCGCAGCCATTCCAGCATCGGCACAACCAGCAGGTCGATATCATCGGTGTAATCAGTGATCACCATATTCAGCCGGTACTGATATTCAAAAGACAGCGAGTTAGCGAGCGTGGAGACGATGCGCCCGCTGTCGATGAACACATTCAGGCTATCAGGGTTGCGCTGCAGCAGCGGCACGCTGTCGGCCAGCACCTTTCTCAGCAGTTGGGGTTTCAGCATCGTGTTGCTCCTGACAGTCTTTAATGATTTCTACCTGCAGCCCGCACGAGGCGAGCGCTGCTTCTAACTGACGGTTATCCGCCGCCAGATCGCCGGCCGTTTTCAGGCTGTTTCCCGGCACCGGGCAGCTTGTCACGCGCGGACAGCCAATCCAGATAATCTCTGGCGCTGGCGAAGGCCGGTCGGGCGTGCAGCCGGATAACATCGTCAGGCAGAGCAGCAGCAGACCAGTTACGCAGTATCGGACTTGCATCGGTTTCCCTCTGTATTTGTGCTTCACGGGTCAGGGCGCTGGCGCTGGCGCGGCCCTGCATCATTCGCAGCGCGGCTTCGCGTTTCTGGCCCTGCAGGTTTTCAGCGTTAAGCCGGCTTATCGCTTTGTCGCGGCTCTCAATGCCCGCCGACAGCGTGCCGATGATGCGCTGCGCGCCCGCCAGCTCATCGCTGGCAACCGACCAGCGCCAGCCGGTCAGCGCCAGCGCTATCAGTGCCGCCGCCAGAAGCGTGCCGATAATGCGGCTCATGTGCTGGCTTCCGTTCGCTCACTGCTGAGCAGTGCGCCTGCAATGGCGACAAACAGGCAGGCCAGTGAAGTAATTTTCCAGTCAGCCCCGGATAACAGCCCGCCAATGAAGGTGCGGTGATACCACTGAAGTGGAAGAACGTCGGCAAGCCTGAAGAAGTGATGCAACAACAGATGCATCTTTTGCCTAGCCATCCCTGTGTAAGTTCTGGCATATAAAGTGGTAATGCTGATCGCCACCCACAACGCAAACTCAACCCATACAGCCGCAGCCAGCAGGTAGATTGCATGCGTGACCGGCAGCAGAATGCCAGCAATGACCAGCGAAATGCACAGTCCGATCACAAACCACGTCGTGTTCACAAATTTCATTCAGTCACACTCCCTTTAAGCACCAGGCCAGCTCACGACCGCGCCGGTTATCCAGCCCCTGATTAAATACCCCCTTCACGTACACCCATCGCGGCAGCTGATAGCACGCCTCGCGCCACCGGCTCTGGTTCAGCAGCTTCACCAGCGTTGAACCGCAAGCGTTGCCTGTGCCGACGTTGAAGGCAAACGACACAAGTGCGTCGTACACCTTTTGCGGTACCTGCGAAAACACGCAGCGGGACAGCGCCATCTCAGTGCGCAGAACGTTAGAGATAAACGTGCCAGCCGCCTGCCGTTCCGTAATGTTTCTGCCCGGCACCACGCCAACGGTGTTACCGATGCCGTCGGTCCATTTATCCGCGTCGCACTTGTACGGACTCAGGCGACAGCCTTCATAATCGGCGATCAGCTTCAGTCCCTCTACTGAGGTGTGCAGCTGCTGAAATCCTGGCAGCGTGGCGGCAATCGCCAGCACGAGGCCGACAGAGCAGCGCTTAACGGCTTGCAGATTCATAGTCACCCCGGCTTATCCGACCGCGCTCGAAAAGGAGATAGGTTTTGCGCCGGTAGTACCAGCTCACCAGAAACATGCCCACGCCCAGCACCATGCCGAGGATCGTCGCCACGTCCTGCAAATCCCACTTACCCAGCCAGCCCATCACCACCGCAACGGCGTAGGTGATAAAGGCGCTGATGCGTTCCATAGTGATATTCATGATTCAGTCCCAGAGGTTAACGGTTTCCCCGGTGGAGGACTCCGGCAGGTCTGGCAGCGTGATATCGCATCCGTGCGGCAGCACCGGCCCGCTTTCGGCAAGGCCAGGATTCGCCGCATAGACCAGCTCGACAACCTGCTCAGTGCGGCCGTAATGGCGCTGACAGATTTCATCCACGGTATCGCCCTGCAGCGCGTATATCTGCGTCATAGCAGGCTCACGATGCAGCCGGGGCGCTCAGCAATGCGACTGATACTGAATCGCGCATCGCGCCAGTATTCGTCAGAGCTTGCTTCGATTTCACCGGCCTTTTTCGTGCCGCTGGCGTCATAGCCGCGATAACGCTCCACAATCACCGCGGCAGTCAAAGCGCTGACGGCCGCAAAATACTCCGTGACTTTTTCGCTCTCACCGTCGAGCGCTTCGGCGGGTACGGCGCCGAGGGTTTCAAATCCCGCCGCCATCTGCGCGGCGCGCCAGTCGTACAGCTCCGCGTTCACTTCAGCTATCGCCGACTTCACCGCCAGGCGCAGGCGCTGCGTGGTGACCGTTCCCTCATAGCGCAGCGTTTCCCTTAGCTGCTGCAGGTCGATATCAGGCCAGAAAAAGGTGTTCTTAACCGGCGGCTCGGCAGTCTCTGCCGGTCGCTGTGCTGCTATTACCAGCGTGCTCATAGTTGGCCCTTAAATAGGTGGGCGGTGGAGGACGACGCAGACACTGAAAGTGCGTTGTCGTCCTGCCGCCCGTGCGCGGGGTCGCGTTCGGTCAGCGGCTGGCGATGGCCTGCTTTTTCATCGCCGTTCCCAGCCGCTCAATGTCTTTTTTGACGCCGCAGCCGTCGTGCAACTGCTGCGCCCGTACAAGGTGGGTCATCGCCTCCGAAGCCCTGCCCGCATCGCGAAACACGTACCCGGTTATCTTGTGCAGCTTTGCGCGCACCTGATCGGGCATGTCTTCGGATTCCGTCATCGCAATAGTTGCCAGCAGCGGGCCGACATCGACCGGCTCTGTTGCCGTCCAGGCTCGCGTTGCCGCGCTGGCGACTTCCTCGGCCAGCAGATACGGCAGGCTGGCGCGCTTGAAGCCGTCAGGGGACACAAGGCCGTGCTCCAGCGCGTACCGGGCAATTTCCAGCGCGCCGGGCACGTCGCCCGCATCGAGCCGCCAGATCATGACGGTCATCAGCACGGCATCCTGTGCGCCTTTGCCTTTCTCCAGCACGCCGGACACCCACGGCAGGTACTCAGGCAGCAGCTGACGCTTCATTTCCGCCTTGCGCTCGTTAGAGTGCACTTTCTTCAGGCGTCGCTTGTCGTCGTTGAGCTTGATGAGCATCTGCTCATAGCCGCTGGCGTGGCGCAGCGGATCGTCGGCGTTCTGCGAGGCTTCGATAGCCTGCTGGCGCATGCGGTGACGTCGGGCAGGGCTTAACATGCGTTACGCCTCCGTTTTTTCGGTGCCAGCAGCGCCGCCGCTTTCTGCCGCCGCTTCCTGCATAGTTGCCGCCGGCGCAGCGAACTCACCGACCTCGATGTTTTCAACCAGGCAACCGGCCGCGTAATCCTCGATCACGTAGTCCTCGTTGATGGACTCATAGTTTTCGATGCGGTCGCGCTTCGGCACCTCGTCAATCAGGCGGCGGTGCGTGCCTTCCTGCCAGTAAATCGACAGGTTGTCCGGGCGGGTAATCATCAGCGCGTTGGCCGGGAAGTACGGCACGCGCACCGCTGGCAGGTTGCCGATGCGTTTCTGACTGACGATAAGATCGGCGGCCAGCTGCTCGGTGTTGGCCTGGGACTGGTTGACGATCGGGAAATATTTGTCAGCCAGCAGCTGACGGCCCACGATAACAACCAGCTCTGGGTCTTCCTGATACCACGGCTCGATAAGGGTGTTGGTGGCATCCATCACCAGCGCGTCAAGGTTAGCGTAATCGCCGTTTTTGCCGACGCGGATTTTTTCAGAAACGACAGTGCCATCTTCCTCGGTGATTTTGCTCATCACGCGATCCGGCGCATCATTGCGGTACTTCTGCAACCAGCCTACGGCTACGTCCTGCAGCATCGGGAACTTGGCGCGGTTTGATGTTTTGGCGCGGGTCACGCCGTTGAAGCCGATCATGATGCGGTCAAGTGCCTGGCGCTTCACGATGGCGTCGCGCAGGCGGGCCTGAAAATCTTCATAGCGCGCCCACAGATCGAGGGTGTTATAGCGGATGTGAAAATCGTAGTTGACCTGCACACACTCATAACCCTGCTTATCCAGCACGGCAAAGTCAGCAGTTTCGCGCTCGTCACCGCCTGCCGTGTCGGTCACGCTGGCAATCGAGCCGGACACGCCGATCCCGATTTTCTCGCCCTTCATTTCGGACACCGGCACGATGTTGACGCGGGTCAGAAAGTCGGACGACTCCTGCACGCGGGTCATCAGGGTTTGCGTGACCGACGGCTCTACTGTGAACTTTTTGTTCATGTCGTCGGTTTCTACGCCGTTCAGCTCGGCGAGGCGGGTCATGAACTGGTTAAACTTGAAGCGGGTATTCTTGCGCATTGGCGTTCCTGTTTATCTCTGTGTTGGGTTTTAACGTTCAGGCAACGCCTGATTAGCAGTCGGTCTGCGCGCCGGACTTCGGGTCGCTGCCGGTTGCCGCCGGGCGGCGGGTAAAGCTGCCGTCGGTCTGCGATAGCTGCCCCTGCAGTGCAGCGAAAGCGGCGCGGTCTTCCCCGGCCTGCTGCTCGATTGCCTCAAGGCGTGCGGTGACGGATTGCTCCAGCTCCGACAGGTTTTGTGACTGAGTATCTGCGTTCAGCTGCACCTGCTCGGCAACGGCCGTAATCGCCGCGCCGACGTCGGCGAACTGCTCGCCGCTGGCCTTTTTCTGTCCGGTAAACATGGCGGTGATGCGGGCCAGCAGAGACGGGGCCGGATCGGCAGCTTCCTCAAACTCGATCACGGTTTCTTCAGCGGCGGTAAACAGGTTGTCTTTATCCTGTTTGCGGGACGCCAGCGGGTTAGCTTTAGCCGTGGCGCTGAAGCTCAGGATTTCCGTGCCGAGGCTCGCCGGGTCGTCGGTAACAGCCAGGCCGACCAGATACGCCTCGCCCGTGTCGGCGAATTCAGGATTAACTTCGATGGAGGTGTAAATTTTCTGGCGCGCTTTGGTCAGATCGACCAGCTCAGGCGTCGGGTCAATCCAGCCAAACAGCGCCAGCTTTCCTTTGAGCGGGCCGTCGCCGATTTCTTCAGCCTCGACGGCGGTCACGTCACCAAAGCGGCGGAAAGTGCTGTCAGCGGCATAGCCCCGGATGTGTTCCATGTTGATGCGGGCGCCGTACATTTCCGGGTTGTAGTTTTTCGCCATCTGCGAAATCCAGTCGCGGGAAATAACGCGGCCGTCAGTTGTTGCGCCTTCAACTGCAATACGAAAACGCTTTGATTTGATTGCTGCCATTAATCAGGCTCCGGTCAGGTGTTGGGTCGGTTCGGGGCCAGTTTCCCCGTCGCCACACAATCCCTCAACGAATGCCAGCCCGCTGATGCATCAGCAAACAGGCACAGCAGGCGCGCCATTTTCGGCCCCGGTAGCCTTGCCGGTATGAAAACGACACCGACAACCATCATCAGCGATCCGCGCCGTCAGGCCGCGCTGCTTTACTGGCAGGGTTATTCCGTGCGCCAGATTGCGGAGACGCTCGGACAGAAAACGCCAACCGTGCAGAGCTGGAAACTGCGCGACGCGTGGGACGACGTTGCGCCCATCAGTCGCGTTGAATCCAGCATGGAAGCCCGGTTGATCCAGCTCATCATGAAAGAGGTAAAGGGGAATGGTGATTACAAAGAGATAGACGCGCTCGGCCGTCAGATTGAGCGCCTTGCCCGCGTTGAGCGCTACCGCAGCAGCGGTAACGAGGCCGACTTAAATCCGAACGTGCGCAACCGCAACAGGGGCGAGCGCCAGCCTGTCGTTAAAAACGAGTTCAGCGACGAGCAGATCGACAAGCTGACCGGCGTGTTTATGGATAACTGCTTTGAGTATCAGCTCAACTGGCACCGCGCCGGGCTGACTCATCGCATCCGCAATATTCTGAAGTCCCGCCAGATTGGCGCCACGTTCTATTTTGCCCGCGAGGCGCTGATCGATGCGCTGACCACCGGCCGCAACCAGATATTTCTTTCGGCCAGCAAGGCGCAGGCCCACGTCTTTAAAAACTACATCATCGACTTCGCCCGCCAGGTTGACGTTGACCTGAAAGGCGATCCCATCGTGCTGCCAAACGGCGCACGCCTGATATTCCTCGGCACGAACGTGCGTACCGCGCAGAGCTACACCGGCAATCTGTACCTGGACGAATATTTCTGGATACCGAAATTCCAGGAGCTGCGCAAAGTCGCCAGCGGCATGTCGCTGCACAAGAAGTGGCGCACGACGTATTTTTCCACGCCTTCTGCCCTGTCGCACAGCGCGTATCCGTTCTGGTCAGGTGAGCTGTTTAACAAAGGGCGGCGCAGCAAAGGTGACCGCATTGAGATAGACCTATCGCATTCTCACCTGGCGAAAGGTGCGCTGTGCGGTGATGGCCAGTGGCGGCAGATTGTGACGGTTGAGGATGCGCTGACCGGCGGCTGCAACCTGTTCGACATTGACCAGCTGCAGCTTGAATACAGCCCGGCGGAATATCAGAACCTGCTTATGTGTGAGTTTGTCGACGACGAGGCGAGCGTGTTCCCGTTCGCCGAGCTGCAAAGCTGCATGATCGATAGCCTGGAAGAGTGGGAAGATTTTAACCCATATCTGCCGCGGCCGTTCGCGTACCGGCCGGTCTGGATCGGCTATGACCCGTCGCATACCGGCGACAGTGCAGGCTGTGCGGTTATCGCGCCGCCGCTGGTTGCAGGCGGAAAGTTCCGTGTGCTGGAGCGCCACCAGTGGCGGGGCATGGACTTTGCCGCGCAGGCGAAATCTATCGAGGATTTGACGAAAAAATACACCGTTGAATATATCGGCGTGGACGCCACCGGTATCGGCCAGGGCGTTTTCCAGCTGGTACGCCAGTTTTACCCCGCCGCGCGCGAAATCAAATACTCGCCGGAGGTGAAAACCGCAATGGTGCTGAAGGCAAAGGACACTATCAGTAGCGGGCGCCTTGAGTATGACGCCGGGGCGACGGATATCACGCAATCTTTTATGGCGATCCGCAAAACTATGACGGCCAGCGGCAACCGCTCAACCTATGAAGCGAGCCGCAGCGAAGAAGCCAGCCATGCAGACGTTGCCTGGGCCATCATGCACGCACTGTTAAACGAACCGCTTACCGCTGCCAGCGGCGGCGCAAACCCCTCAATTCTGGAATTTTACTGATGAGCAAACGCAGAGGCCGCAAGGCTCACACCGCTATTGCGCAGCCAGCACAGGCAACCGCACCACAGCAGCACGCCGAGGCATTTACCTTCGGTGAGCCCACCCCGGTTATGGATAAACGCGACATTCTGGATTACGCCGAGTGCATCGGTAACGGACGCTGGTTTGAGCCGCCGGTCAGCTTTAACGGCCTGGCGAAAAGCCTGCGCGCGGCCGTGCACCACAGCTCGCCGATTTATGTAAAGCGCAACATTCTGGCATCAACCTTCACCCCGCATCCGATGATGAGTCAGCAGGAATTCAGCAAATTTGCGCTTGATTATCTGGTCTTCGGCAATGCCTTTGCCGAGCTGCGCCGCAACAGCCTCGGTAAGCCGCTGCGCCTTGAAACCACTCCAGCCAAATTCACCCGCAGAGGCGTGAAGGATGACGTTTACTGGTTCGTGAATGACTGGAAAGAGCCGCATGAGTTTTCGCCCGGCAGTGTTTTTCACCTGCTGGAGCCAGACATCAATCAGGAGCTTTACGGCCTGCCGGAATACCTAAGCGCGCTTAACTCAGCCTGGCTCAATGAGGCGGCTACGCTGTTCCGCCGCAAGTATTACCAGAACGGCGCGCACGCCGGTTACATCCTGTATATGACCGACGCGGCGCAGAGCAGCAGCGACATTGACCGGATGCGCCAGGCAATGCGTGACACTAAAGGGCTGGGTAACTTCCGCAACCTGTTCATGTACGCGCCGAACGGTAAGCCGGACGGGATTAAGATCCTGCCGCTTAGCGAGGTGGCGACGAAAGACGATTTCTTTAACATCAAGAAGGCCAGCCGCGATGACCTGTTAAGCGCTCACCGCGTGCCGCCGCAGATGATGGGAATTATCCCGGACAACTCAGGCGGATTTGGTGACGCGGTGAAAGCGTCTCAGGTATTTGTTCGTAATGAACTGACACCGCTGCAGGAACGTCTGAAGGAGATCAATAACTGGCTGGGCGAAGAAATAATAAAATTTAGCAAATATTCACTTTAGATAATGATTGACTCGCATCTTCAGGACACTGAAGATGCGAATAATCAAAACATGCGAACTATATCATTGCAGACTTGGGATGCAGCTAAATCCCTTGACTTGAAAAAATCAGAATTTTTTATCACCACAATATTACTAGAACCTGAAAACTGCAATTGCCCCATAGTGCTAATTATTGATTTTTTTATCTTAAACTTATTAGCCGCTCCATACCCTTCAACGCCATTTCTAATTCTGAGCTCGCAACAACTTTGGGCTGGAAGTCTATTATCATCAAGGTATTTAGATGCAGCACTAAATATAACGCCATGCCTTACTTTAACTAAATCAAATATTATATCCTCTAAAGTTCCAGTATTTAATCCATTCGCTGAATCATGATAAATATAAGCTCCAAAAGTATCATCATCATGTAACTGCAGCTGACCATTGAGCAAAGTCGGTGTTAACCCAATCTCTGCTGATATTTGCTCGAGGCGGTTATCCACACCGATGTCATCGGCATCAAAAAAATACAAGAACTTATATCCAAAGTCGTATCCAGTTGAGAACCCATCCTTACCTTTAATTTCTTTGTATAAATCAAACACCTCTCTCCTTTCTCTTTCTTTACCGTCCCCATTAAGATTGTGAATAAAGACGAAATCATTATCTTTTTTAAATGCAGCAGAAGGGATCTTATGCGAAGCACCTACATAACCTAACTTTCTTTCAGAGAGGTTTATTTTCTTTAATTCGCTTGAGAATAAGTTATTAAACGGAACAGGGAATTTATGAATTTCTTTATTGTAATCTTCAAAACCCGACCAAAGTAGCAGTCGCGTTAGGAAAGCAATGTCATGACCACCTTCACAAAAAACGATAGTAAGACTATTCATTTTCAGCACCCCCTCTTATATCCACGCCTAAACTATCTATTAAATATTGTAATCTTTCGCCCCCCACATCTTTGTAAGTTATTCTCTTACCATCATTATTTAATTGGAAGCCCGATATAACCTTATTATCAAAACCATTATTGACGAACGCAGATATACATTCATTCGAATGTGTTGTTAAGAATATTTGCACATTAAATGTTTCTGCAAGCTGTTGAACAAAAGCTGTAAACTCAACCAAAAGGGAGTAATGAATAGCCGTTTCAAACTCATCAATTAATATGACACCATTTTTAGCAGCAGCAAAACTCAGAGCGATATAAAATACGCGCTGTAAACCTTCACCATAAGTAGTTATATCAAAATTGCTAAATTTATTTTTTTCTGATTCTACAATAAATCTTTTTAATTCACCCTCATCAGTAAATCTGATATCGGTTATGGAATCATCAATTTTACTGACAAAATCAACAACAAGGCTTATAGCTGTAACAAACTCTGAACTATTAGGGCGCTGACATTTTGTTTCGATAGATTTTGTGTAATTCTTAACCAGATTGTCCAAGCTATAAAAATATGGGCTTTCAATAGATGCTGGGCATAGCTTCAATACTGAGTTACTATTCCTGATCATTTGCTCATGCACAAATGTATGAATTGTTGTAGTGAAATCCTCTCCATCGATTGTAGATGTTACTTTATATGATGAGATGTAATCGTCTTTTTTGTCTATATCAATGGCTTCAAACTTTTCGTACTTAACCCCGACGCCGACATTGTTGTAAATGCCACCAATATACATATTCTTAGTAAATATTTTATTCAACAACAGTGGACTTAAGTCTGAAGATTTATTCTTTGATTTAATCAAATTGAAAAATGAAGAAATATCATTTTGTTGAGTTAATAAATAAATAGCCTCTAGCAAACTGGTTTTACCGCTATTATTAAACCCAGCAATAATGTTTATTTTGTTCAGGTTATCTAAACGAAACTTCTTAAAAGATTTATATTTCTCAATTGATATTTCAGAAAACTGAGTAGGCCTACCGAATTCAAAAGCTACGCTATAATTACCACCTTCTATATTTAAAGTGCTTTTCTTTGGAAGAATTGAACTCAACTTTTCTTTAGCATCAATGAGTGAATCAACATCCTCGTTACTGACATGATTTCTAATCTCTGACAAAGTTTTTACAGAAGAGAATAAATCAGCAAGCGCATTTTGATAATTTTGTTTATCGATTGTTCCACTAACTGCTAAACCTCTAGCAAGACTTCTCTCTCTCTCCATCACCTCAAGAGCAGATTCATTATTAATAAATAAAGCTAACTCACGAATTTCGAGAGACTTAGTGATGATAGCATCACGTTCTTCATAATCGCTTTTGCTTTCGGAAAAATCATCTTCTACTTCATCGTCATCTAAATCTTCTGTCGAGCACGAATATTCATTCCTTGAAATCCATGAAAATAACCTTTCGAGATTAATGCTATTCTTTGCTGCATAAATTTCATCACTCCAGCTTAGCCATTCTCTTATTGCAGGTTTTTTTATGATTTCTTCAAATAGACCATATCGAGCAGGATCAAACTGCTCACTATAGTCGCTTCTTTTATATGCGGAAATGAGGTTGTAGATTCTGATCATCGACCTCAACCTTGCTTTAGATATGCCTAATGAATCGCACAACTCATTCTCTTTAGATAGGTATAAGTCAGTGTTTCTGTAGGGTAAGAGGAAATCATGAACCAGCTTTGACTGATTTAAAGTTGACCATTTTTTATTCCCACTAATATGCTTTAATCCCATCACGATTAAATGTTTTTCAGTGTCATCTGATTCATGCAATTCAAATTTGACACTATGAAATACTTTAGGATCCAAATTACCAATATCCAGACCCTTTTCATATTCTTCCTGCAGATGCTTTAGTGCTGCAACTCGCCTGTTACCTTCTAACACAAGAAAAGCACCATCATGTAACTCTCTTGCTTGAATAATATCTACATCTAAAAAACCATTAGCTTTGAAGCTTGACAATAAATCTCTAATATTTTCTTGTCTAATACCTTCAATAAAATGCCGTGTTCTTTTCTGAATCGAAAAGTCCGTTATGTTATCTGATGAAACCTGCTTGTAATTTTCATTATCGACAAACCGATAGTTATTGGGATCTAAAAATAGATCCCTCAGACTAGCAAAGTCTTTCTTAGAGTTTTTATTGGAAACTTTTGTCATCGACTACTCCTTTAATGATAGCCAGATATGGGGCGGGAACGTCCTCTGCCTACAAGTTGTAAAGATATATGTTTGGCAGCTAGCGCGCAATGCTATCCCCACCACGCCTGCCCGCTTTATGCAGTGGTTTTCATGCATCTGCATAACACAAACAAAAGCCCGCCAGTACTGGCGGGCTGAAGGATAAGCGATCCTTTAAGGATCATGCGGATTCATGCAGCATAGTCATGCACTGCCGGGTTTATCTTCTTTAGCAGGTTCTGGCGTTGAGAAATCGTCGAAAGACTTATAGGTTTCGGTATCAAAAAGTGAAACGCCCTCAACCTGATCCATAGGCATTACGTGCCGGAAATGCCCGAAATTAAGTGGCACAGAATCAGCTGTAATGTCCTGGCTCAGGTAAAGCTCAAAATATCTGTGCTGTTCGTGATATCGCAGCGTATCTTTATCACGGTAGCCGCTGATGTAAGGGATGATGGCAAGGTGCTGTGTGTCGTGATGCTCCATGCGAGGCGCAGCTACATAACCGATATAAACTTTCCGTGATTTCAGAGTGACAAAAATCAGCTGTCCTTCATCGATTGCTTGGAGCAGCAATGACTCAATGCCATCCTGCGCGGCCATTTCACGATATGCCTTTTGCCTTTCTTCGTTGTTTTCCAGCGCGCGCTTAGCGCTGTTTCCCTGATCAATAGCAAGCCATACAGCCATTGCCATTGAAAGAACAAAGAAAAGTGGATAGGACATGACCTTAACATCCGTCAGCCATGAATAATAATCAGCGTGGAGGCTGGGCCATATCATACCCAATATGTTGACTACAGTACTAACCAGAAGGAGGAAAACAAAGAGGGCTGTGATAACGCCAAAGCCCTGGATAGCGAACTTACATCCATGCATAGCCACATAAAAGTAAGCATTCCAGCCATCACTTCGGGCTAATTTTATGCGGGATTGGTAATGATTCTGTGTGTACCAAAACCCGCATACGAGGACAACCATAATGATCAACGGACCCATCAACTATCCCTGTCGTTTAGCTGCCAGTTCTTCCATGCGCGCACGCATTGAGTCGCGTACCTGCTGATTTTTCATGTTAACCGTCGCTGAGCCGTTCAGGTCGGTAATGATTTTACCGTTCGAATTACTGACATCATGACGGATAGCTTCCTGCATGATCTTACCCGGAGCGGATAACATCTTTCTGAGAAGTTCGGTCATATAACCTCCTGATGACACAAACGCCGCTGGCAGCGGCGTTTACAGTGTGCTGCCATGTAACTATAGGACAGCTGCAAGATAATAAAATTCGGTTGGAGCTACTTCTTAACCTACTTACCTGCAGCAATCAACAGAATTTAGGTGTTAGGAAAGAGAGCGCACGCCCTGTCTTGCTGACTTCCTCATGAAAAGCATCCATCACCGATTAGCTTATCTTTTGATTCTTATCGAGCATGATGTCGATGTGCATAACAGTAACCTAAAGTTATTTTTCAAGGGGCACAGCCGAAAACACGACTGAAAATTGCTTATTGGATATGACGGAGGTACTTGCTATCTCAGCTATGAGGCTAAGCGCTATCTCCCTATCGCGTTCTTTACAGATCCCTTCAGTAGTGAGCCTTGCTATCAACTCAACGCGTTCAAGCATTACCCGTTCTTGTAAATCATTATCCATGCATCCTCCCCCCATCAAATCACTGTACATATACACAGTATCATAGCATTCAGATCGAGCGAAAGAAAAATGTCCTCACAACAACTACTTTTTATCCTGCTGATATGAAACATCTTTTCCACGCCATACCAAGCGACACAATAAGGCACACTATCAATACAATCTATGCATAATTAGCCTGTATAATTTTAGTTTTAGAACGTCAGCGAACATTTTTTGCTCTCATCTGTTCAGCTAAACGGTTAAAGCGGGTTAACACCCCCTCCCCTGCCGACTCTGATTTTGGCCGGAACAGATCTCCATCTGCAGAGCTACGGAACATACGCCCGGCAATTACAGTCTGCGTACCGCCAATCAGGCGCACGGCCAGACCGCGGCTGATAGTTTCACCGCTTAAATCTCTCACCTGGCTTATCAGGTTGTCGCAGGCAGCTTCGATTTTGTCCGATCGCCTGAGCTTCTTATGTAGTTTTTGAGGTTGCTGCGCCCTGATTTGCACCAGCAAGCGCCTCCGTTCCTTCCTGCTCATGCTGTCAGGGTCAATTTTTTCGAAACTTTCCGGCGGGCTCGAATCCTCGGATCTCAAACCTCCCGTACAGTTATTGACAGAACTCCGAGAGGACGCGGGCGCGTCCTGAAGGTCAAAAGCAAAATCAACGGCACGCTTCGGAACGATTTTCCACTGCGCCAGCCGGGTTAAAATTGGCGTATCTTCTCCGACTTCAGTAGCAAAAACACCTTTGATGCGCACGGTTTCCTCGCCGTATTCGTTCACGTCTTCGCTGGCCTGATACCAGGTGCGCACGGCCAGTTCATCGCGGCGCACGAACGGGCCGCCCTGCGCATTAACGTAGCCTGCCCAGTCACCCGCATCAGCAGCGTCGTGCGCAGCTGCAAACTCAACGCTGAGCCCGTGCGCGGTTTCGCTGTCGGCCATGCGGCGCAGCTCGCGGTAAACAGTCACCGGCGCGCCGCCCACAAACTGGAACTGGCGAATGTGCCAGCGCGCAGCCCAGGCGGAAACGGCCGGCGCAGTCTCTTTAAGCTCTTTGCCGCTTTCGTCGTCAATTTCACCGTCAAGCGCGTAGCCGTCAATGTTCTTCGAGATGTACTTAGCCACGTAGCCCGTGGCGCTGCCTTTTTCCGGGTCGATGGCTTCGGCGTGAAAACGCGCTTTGCGGGCTTTATCGCTCGTCAGCTCGCCGCTGTCTTCCTGCCAGGCATAGTCGCGCATAATCTGGCGCACGCGATCAACATGTTCGGGACGCATAAACATCAGCATGTGCCAGTGCGGGGTCGCGTCGTGATGAGGCTCGGCAACGCGAATCCCGAAAATGCGGATTTCCTCGCGGTGAAGCTTGGCGCGGATTTTCTGCCAGACGCTGCAAAGATAGCGCTGTGTGTCGGCCGGGCTGGCGCCGTTCCACTTGCGGTTTCGATGGCCGGTCTTGATGGTGGCGTGATAGCGCGACGGGGCTGTAAGCGTGTAAAAATCGCCAACGAAGCCCATTGCGCTGCAGATATTTTCGAAGCCGCGAATGCGCGTCATCAGCTCGCAACGGCGGATCGCCGGGTTGGCCACGCTGCCGTCGTACTTTTCGATCAGACTGATGCGGTTGCCTTCCTCGTCTTCCAGCTCCATGCCCTTCAGGAACTCACGGGTGCGGCGCTTCTGCTCGCGCCACTCTGAGACGGTCATGCTGCTGGCGTAGGGGGTGTGGTTTTTGCTGACGTTAGCCAGGGCAATCTGCAGGTGCTCGCGCCATGACGCGGCGGCGCGGCGCAGGCGGCCCTTCCACCATTTTTCAGTCTGCATGCGCATGATCGCCGGGGTCACTTCTTCCGGGTCGAACAGGCGGGACGTAACCTTTTCCCACAGCGGAGGCATCTGGCCCAGCTCCCGGGTGATAGTGGCGGCGGTCATGTAAACGCGATGGGTGTATTTGTAATCCGACTCGTCGCTGGCCTGCGCGTGCGCCTGTACCAGCTCGGCGAGGATGAAATTAGCCACATCCCCGGCCAGCAGATCGACGTCAGCGCGCGCCATATCCGGCAGGCGGTTAAAGCGGCGCATCAGGTTAAAAAGCTGACCACCTGCGACTGCCGTATTGTCCGCGTCAGTCGCATTCGCACCGAGCAGGTTTAAAGTGCTCCCTTTCATTACGCCGAGGCGATATTGCGCGCTGACAACCTCAACGCGTGGCAATGTGCGCTCTACGAAAGTCTTCGTAAAGTACGCATTGGCACGGGCTGTGCCCTGTGTTTTTTCCAGCTCGGCGATGCGGCGCTTAACGTCCAGCTGGACCAGCGTCGGCTGCTTTTCGAGTAGCTCCTGCGCACGCACTAAAGCCGCAATCATACGATTGCGGCTGTGTATTTCCTCATAAGTGGGGTACGGACTGGCGATTGCTTCCCGTGGGGCATTCCACGGGTAAGCGTATTCAACGATCACTCAACAGCCTCACCGCCAGCGCTTCGTAGCGGGACCGCAACTCTTCATTTTCTTCGTGCGCTTTAATCGCCTCCTCTTTCCATTTGGCGCACAGCTGCTCTGCATTGCGCGCGCGCTGCGCACAGTCTTCCTGCACTGGCAGTGCGGCGTAGAGAAGGCAGCTGCCCGGCCTCACTCCGCCTAGCCACCGACCGCCCACGCTGCCAAATGTAGCGACAGGCTTAGCCTCCAGCGAAGCCAGCGCGATTTTTGCGCTCTTAAGTTCGTTATTTAGGTGAGCCTTTATCCCCGGAACTTTCTCCTTCAAAAAATGCGGTGTAATAGCCTTTATCTTCGCTTTGTTATGCGCAATCAGCGCTTGACGTTGATCTTCGCTAATCATTGCGACACCTCCACAACCACTGAAAGGTCGGCACCTGCCGCCAGGTCAAAACCAGACCACACGCAGCCGGCAGACGGGCGGCGCACCGCGATGATTTCCGCTGCGCGCTTTTTCTCACCGCCGGCAACGCCAACCGAGCGGGCCACGCTGATTTTTGTCAGCTCAAAAGCACGCAGGATGCTGCGGGTAAACAGGGTGTCGCTGTTTGACAGGACAACTGGATTGCGATCAGCAATGCCCAGCAGGTAGCAGACCAGCGAGCACTGGTCATCGTCGTCAAAACCGGCGGTGTGATAGTCGGCAAACGTGCCGTGATACGGCGGATCGCAATACACCACGTCACCGCCTTTAATCATGGTCAGGGTTTCCTGATAACCGGCACAGATGAACGTCGCGCGCTGAGCCTTCACGGCAAACGCCTCGATTTCAGCCAGGGGGAAATAAGGCTTCGCGTAATTCCCGTAAGGAACGTTGAATCCGCCGCGGCGGTTATAGCGACAAATCCCACGGTATCCGTGGCGGTTCAGATAGAGAAAGTGCGCCGCGCGCTCAAGCAGTGGCATTGAGGCGCTATTGTTGAATTCATCGCGCAGCCGGTAATAGCTTTCCTCGCTCGTGTTCTGATTAAAAAGCGACGCTGCGAGCACGATAAACGGTCGCGCGTGCTCTTTTACCTGCTGGTACAGGTTGATTAAATCGGGGTTAATGTCAGCGACCAGATATTCCGGGTAATCAGTATTCATCATTACTGCGCAGGAACCGGCGAACGGCTCGACCAGACGATCGCCGGCTGGCAGGTGAGCCGCCAGCTCAGTCATTACGCCGGCTTTGCTGCCCGGCCACTTCAGGATGGTTTTCATAGTGCGGCCCCTTTGTAATGCGCGCTTTTCAGCTCACCAACTTCCTTACAGGTCACGCACTCAGAAACGCCCGGCAGCGCACGGCGGCGCGCCTCCGGGATTTCATCACCGCATGAAAGGCAGAAAAACTCACTCGCCCCGGCCGGGCGATGAGTTGCGTTTGCCAGATTGCGCGCCAGTTCCTCCTGCACGCGCTGCTGTACCAAATCCATTGAATCGGCCATCAGTGCAGCTCCCTCGCCTGGTTCTCGTAACGCTCGGCCTCTTTGTCCAGCAGCTCGATAATTTCTGCTGCTGACATTTCATTTTTGCGGGCATGAATTGCCAGCGCGGCAATGTGGATAGATACGGCCAGCGCATCGTCTGAGCGCTGCTCGCTTTTAGCTTTACTCAGCAGAGCGGTAAGCGCGTCGTCATCACTTTTAAACTGACGGGTTTCAATATTTCGCATTTTTCACTTCTCCTGTATTTGGGCAAAACAATGCCCGGCGGGTTTACGCCATTTAATTTCGTTTGGTTAATTAATTAGGCAGAGCTAATCTTTTGGGGAATAAACTCACGACTGCTTTTAAATGATTCATTGCACGAACAAGCGCCGTTTTTTCATCAGTAGTCAGTTCACTAAAATCAACATCGTGTCTGTCTTTACCGATGTTTGCCAGGAACAGAATCGCGCTAAGCGCACGCTTGTTTTCCTGATAATTACTGTCTGTCACATCGCGCATTTCAGAAAAAAAACGAGCCATATCTTTTTCACAGTTACCGCCCATCATCTGCGCGCGGATTAAGGCAACGTGATTCAGCGCCGAAACTCTCTGGCCGGCACTAAGCTCAACCAGCATTGAATCGCCTTCGATAGCCATGTTTTACCTCTTTGCTCTTTTACCTGTGCCTGATGGCTTAGTACCGGATGCCAGCGCTTGCCGTTCTCGCCCATGATCCAGCCATGCCCGTATGTCATTGACGGACTCTGGCGCTTGAGGCGTGCCGCAAATGAAATCATCGTACGCCCTCAGCTGATGCCAATCGAAGCACCCAGCCCGCTGATAGCGTCAACAGTTGAGGCTAAAGTAGGGTTGGAGTGAACGCGGTTCTGCACGGCCAGCGCTGCCAGCATAATGCAGCGGATCCCGGTGTTAGCGGCTTCGAGAATGCCGCGGCGGCAGGTTGCCGTAATGCGCTCCGGGTTCGCGGCGTTAGCGGCCATATGCCCGACCTCAGCGGTCGCCTTCAGCACGTACGTCGGAAACTTCTCTTTTGCCAGCTCGTTAACCGGCACACACGGCAGACATTGCAGCTGCGCCAGCATGCCGTCCATCAGCGTGGCGTCTTCGGTCAGATCGGTAAGCAACAGCACTTCTGGAGCGGTCAGTTGATGTATTTGCTCGGGGTTCAGTTTGTTGCGCAGAGTCTGCACTTTCATGCCCGCCCGCTGCGCCAGCTCCGCCATGTTGTGCGTAAGCGCAAACTTGCGGCAGGCGTCGTCATAGTGGTTATGGGTGGAAGTTTTAAAATCAAACATGTGCGAATCTCCCTATTCACTTAATGTGAATTAGCTGCCGATGATGAGCTGAAAACGGGAATGCCCCAACGCTTTACGCAATTGCTCTTCTTTCCAGCGTGCGTAGTAGATACGGATCGGCCCGCCCGCCTTTTTACAGCCTTTGCGGATGGTGCGCGGCTCAATGGGCAGTTGCGGATTGTCTCCGGTCGTCCAGCGGTAGACGGTACGACGGGATACGCCTTCCAGCTCTGCGAATTGCTCAGCAGTTACGACAGGCGCTGGCACTTTGATGATTGCGATTTCAGAAGCCATATTGCATCATTCCCAGTTAGTCAATAGTTGCCACTGATTGCCTAGTTTTGCCAACGTTTGCCATCAGTGATTTTCGATAAGACGAAATCTACTACCGATTATCTAATCGGTCAATACGGAAAAACAAATGAAATTCGATATATCGAAGTTAGACAATGTGCAAATCCTTGACAGAATCTGCTCTGTCTATGGCTTTACCCAAAAAATTCAGCTGGCGAGCCACTTCGATATTGCTGCAAGTTCTTTATCGAACCGTTACTCACGTGACAGCGTTTCATATGATTTCGCTGCAATATGCGCTCTTGAAACGGGCGCTGATCTTCACTGGATTCTGACAGGAGAAGGCGAAAAGCCTGCGAGTAATTCGCCCGGCGGATTATCGAAAAGCGGTATAACTTCGCTTGCAAAATTCACATTATGTGAAGGTGCACTGCAGCCGTCTGGCGACTACAAATTA
The DNA here is from genome assembly GCF_059730925.1 of gamma proteobacterium symbiont of Axiagastus rosmarus. Lineage (NCBI taxonomy): Bacteria > Pseudomonadati > Pseudomonadota > Gammaproteobacteria > gamma proteobacterium symbiont of Axiagastus rosmarus. The sequence continues at coordinate 557,465 of NZ_AP035925.1, read as the reverse complement.
GACACTCGCACTTTTTCTTTCGATCAAGAAAATCTCAGATGCGTAGCGACCGAGTCTTCCCTTTACTTTGTGGATGAAAGCCCAGCCGTCACAGACGGCCTTAAGCTTATCGATGTGGATGGAGTAATCAGCATTCGTGAGTTAACTGTTCTTCCGGGAAAAAAATTACATGTTGCTGGCGGGAAGGTTTCTTTTGAATGCGGTGTAGATGAGATCAAGGTTTTGGGGCGTATCGTTAGTATTTTCAAAGAGGTTGCTTGATGTCTGTAAGGAAATTGCCCAATGGCGGCTGGATCTGTGAGATTTACCATAACGGTAAGCGCTCTCGCACTAAATTCGCCACTAAAGGTGAGGCAATTGCCTACGAACAGCATAAGGTTCAGCAGCCCTGGCATGAGCAAAAAGAAGACCGTCGTACACTGAAGGACTTGATAACGTCCTGGTATGGCGCGCACGGGATCACCTTGAAGGATGGTGAAAAGCGACAGAAAGCCATGAATCATGCCTTCGAGTGTATGGGTGAGCCGCTGGCTAAGGATTTCGATGCGCAGATGTTTTCTCGGTATCGTGAGCGTCGATTAAAGGGAGATTTTGCTCGCTCAAATCGTGTAACCGAGGTTTCACCCCGCACGCTTAATTTAGAGCTTGCCTATTTCCGCGCCGTGTTTAACGAGCTAAGCCGATTAGGTGAATGGAAAGGTGAAAACCCTCTAAAGCACGTACGGCCGTTCCGTACTGAAGAATCCGAAATGGCCTGGCTGACTCACGAGCAAATTAATTGCCTGTTGTCTGAATGCAAAAATAGCGAATATAGAGACTTGGAACCTTTAGTGAAAATATGTCTCGCAACTGGCGCGCGCTGGTCAGAAGCCGAAGGTCTCAGGAGAAGCCAGATTACAAAATACAAGATCACTTTTACTAAGACAAAGGGCCGGAAAAACAGGACCGTCCCCATTACTGAGGATATTTATAAAACTATTCCTGAAACTAAGACCGGTAGAGTATTTTCTGATTGCTACGGTGCCTTTCGCTCAGCTTTAGAGAGAACTGGAATTGAGTTACCTGCTGGCCAGCTTACGCATGTCTTGCGTCACACTTTCGCAAGTCACTTTATGATGAACGGCGGAAACCTTTTAGTTTTACAGCGCGTTTTAGGGCATACTGATATTAAAATGACAATGCGCTATGCCCACTTCGCGCCAGACCATTTAGAAGAGGCAGCAAAGCTAAATCCGCTGGCTACAAGTGGCGGTAAAGTGGCGGTAGAGATGGTTAATGATGGCAAATAGAGGCTTACATTGTCACAACATGTGCATGATTTTAAAAGAAAACTATTGTTTTTACGTTGCTGCGCATAGTTCTCATAATCGCTTGGTCGCTGGTTCAAACCCAGCAGGGGCCACCAAATTTAGTGATGAAAATCATGCAGTTAAGCCACCTTTTGAGGTGGCTTTTTTGTTTTCGTAATCTGTCATTGGCAGCAAAATGGCAGCAGTTTTTTTCCTTACCTTCATTACCTTCCTCTGTGGATGTCCGAAACGATACCCATAGTTGGCAACATCAACTCTAAAGAGGTGATCAAGCGGCAGAAATGCACGTTGTTTGAGCTAATGTAGATGCTGAAAGTAATGCCTAATAAATAAGTGATTTGAAAAAAGCAGATCATTTAATGTGATCTGAAGTGCCAAATCTTCAGAATCACTAACCGTTTGTTGCCTTAAGCAATTGTTGAGGGTAGCTTAATATAACCAGTTTGCTCTACCATGATTTCAAAGAGCATAAATGGTTGGAAATTTTTTAAATTAATAGTCAGATAATAAGGAAATGTTAATGGCTGATAAACGCTTTGAAGTTAAATTTCAGAATGGTAACAACACTTCAACTACATACGTTACTGCTAGCAGTGCTTCTCAGGCTAAAGAGCAAATCAAATCCAAATTTTATAATGCACCAAATTTCAAAATAATTTCAGCAGTAGAAAAAAGATAAGCAATAGGACTCCGTAAGGAGTCCTTTTCTAACTCATCTCACTTGCTAAGTAGCGCTGGTCACTTTCAAAATCATCGGTTATAAATGCTCTGTATACGAAAGCAATTAATATCTTTTAAAGATTATAACCACAACGGTTGCTGCTGATTTCTTCCCGGATGCGGCGGCACAGGTTTAACGCTACCCGGCTTCATGATGATCTCAGAAACCGTTTCATGAGATTTAAACGTGCAGCTGCAATTGATGTTCTGGCACTGGTTATAACGTTCTTTGGTTGTTGCTGATACCTGAAAGCTGCTGCGTGTGTGTGCGGTATTCCCGCACAAAGGACAATTCATCATCGCGTTGTCTCTATAACCCAATTGAAATGAATGATACTTAATTAAACCATTTTGAGATAGCACTCATTCCATTTCTAGCGAATCTATTTTCACTTCAAACTCAATGCTGGTCGTAAAGCCGTTGTCCGCTCTCAGGCTGTGCGTGAGCGTCGTAATAATCCATTCAGCCGTATCGATCGCCTGCTTAAACCCGCTGACTTTCACCGGCATCTCTGTGTAGAGATCTGCACGTCCGCGCGCCAGCTGCAGCGAGAAAGACGCCACGCCACGCTGCAGCCGTTCCCACTGCATTTTGGCGGCGCGCTCTGCATTGCTCCGGTTGGCATAGGTCCGGCTCAGCACCAGCACGTTTTCATCCGTTCCGATCAGATAATCCCCCTGCTTCGCTTCCGGCTCCTTTTTTCTGACCGTGGCTTTGCGCCGGCGCTTCACCTTCGCTTCCGGCTTTTTTTCCGGCTCACGGGTGTGCAGCCAGCTGGCGATCACGCCGGTATAGGCGTCGCGGTCAGCCAGGGTAAAGCGATGGCCATCACCATCTTTGCGCTGAATGGTTATAACCGGCAGCGGTCTGCCGCTCGCGGTTTTGCCCTGCCCCTGCCGGATAAACAGCAGGTTTCCATTTTTCACGCACGCAACGGAGCCGCACTGCTTCGCAAGCCGCATCAGAAAGCTGGCGTCTGACTCGTTGGTCTGGTCGATGTGATCGATCGCCATTTTCGTCACGTCCTCACCCAGCGCGACCTCCAGCCGGTGCCGGGCGGCGATATCTTTCACCATCTCGCCCACAGTGGTTTTATGCCAGGATTTCTCCCTTTTGATGTTAAGCGTCTGTCGGAAATCGGCGCTGCGGGCGCGCAGCACCAGACGGTCAGGCGTGCCGGTGTGCTCGATTTCGTCCACGGTGTAGCTGCCTTTCGAGAAAAGCACTTCACCCTGCCAGCCCAGCGCCAGCTCCAGCAAAACGCCACGGCGCGGCAACTGCAGCTGGCCGTCGGCGTCGGCTGGGAGGTGTGGTCCGACTTTGAGGCGCTGGCGCTGCGCCCGTTCGGCTGGCGTGAGGTATGGATCGGTTACGACCCGGCAAAGGCGACGCAGAACGGCGACAGCGCCGGCTGCGTGGTAATTGCGCCGCCAGCCGTGCCCGGAGGCAAGTTCCGCATTCTGGAGCGCCACCAGTGGCGCGGAATGGACTTCCGCGCGCAGGCAGAGTCCATTAAAAAACTGACGCAGCAGTATAACGTCACCTATATCGGCATTGACTCCACCGGCGTAGGTCTCGGCGTATACGAGAACGTGAAGATGTTTTTCCCCGCAGTGAAAGAGTTTGTTTATAACCCGAACGTGAAAAACGCCCTGGTACTGAAGGCGTACGACATCATCAGCGGCGGCCGGCTGGAGTTTGACGCCGGCCACCTCGACATAGCGCAGTCATTCATGGCAATCCGCCGCGCCACCACGGCCAGCGGAAACCGCCCCACTTACGAAGCCAGCCGCAGCGAAGAAGCCAGCCACGCAGATTTAGCTTGGGCAACCATGCACGCGCTGGCAAACGAACCGCTGCAGGGCGAATCCGCCAACAGCCGCAACATCATGGAGATTTTTTGAATGAGTAAACGCAGGAACCGCACGCGCACGCAGCCCGTGCAGCAAAACGATATGGCCGGCGGCGCCACCACGGAGGAAGCGTTCACCTTTGGCGATCCGGTGCCGGTTCTGGACCGCCGCGAGCTGCTGGATTACGTGGAATGTGTGGTAACCGATCGCTGGTATGAACCGCCGGTGAGCTTTGACGGGCTAGCGCGCACGTTCCGCGCCGCCGTGCACCACAGTTCCCCGATCAAAGTAAAACGCAACATTTTGACCAGCACCTTCATCCCGCACCCGCTGCTGAGTCAGCAGGCGTTCAGCCGGTTTGTGCAGGACTATCTGGTGTTCGGCAACGCCTATCTAGAGAAGCGCACCAACAGGCTCGGCGGCGTGCTGTCGCTTGAGCCGTCACTGGCAAAATTCACCCGACGCGGCACCGATTTAGACACCTACTGGTTCGTGCAGTACGGCATGAACACGCAGCCTTACGAGTTCACTAAAGGCAGCGTGTTTCACCTGATGGAGCCGGATTTAAATCAGGAGGTTTACGGCCTGCCGGAATACCTTTCGGCAATCCCGTCCACCCTTCTAAACGAGTCGGCAACGTTGTTCCGTCGAAAATACTACCTTAACGGCAGCCACGCCGGTTTCATCATGTATATGACCGACGCCGCGCAGAATCAGGAAGACGTAAACAATATCCGCCAGGCAATGAAGAGTGCCAAGGGGCCGGGCAACTTCCGCAACTTTTTTATGTACTCACCGAACGGCAAGAAAGACGGAATTCAGATCATCCCGCTGTCAGAGGTGGCGGCTAAGGATGAGTTTCTGAATATCAAGAACGTGAGCCGTGACGACATGATGGCCGCGCATCGCGTGCCGCCGCAGATGATGGGGATTATGCCGAATAATGTTGGGGGGTTTGGAGATGTTGAGAAGGCAAGCCGTGTATTTGTTCGTAATGAACTTATGCCTCTTCAGAAAAGGATTGAAGAATTAAACGTATGGCTAGGAGATAGAATCATCTGCTTTAAATCTTACGAACTGAATTTTGAAAATTAAATTGGTATCAAATATTAGCATTTATGAGTGCCGCTTGAGGGCGGCATATCACAAAAATTAATATTCCCCATCTTTATAAACATAAAACTGGTCGTCAACACCCTCAAGTAAGCACCGCTCAAAATGATACTTCACCTCTTTTATCTCACAAGTTTTCATGCTTGAAGGAATATAATTTAATTCATCAGGTTTAAAAAATACGTAGTTCTTCCCCTTACCAACTGTGCTAATGAAAACTATGCCATCAAAACCTTTCCTCCTAATACCTTCGGCGATAAGCTGAGTGACTAAATAGCGCCCTTCAATACTCGGCGGAGTAGATTTATTAAAGAAATAAGCAATAGCAGCATAATCCCTTAAATTTTCCAATTCGGAATCTGTGCTATAGTAATTCAATAAATTAGGACCACTAAGGTCAAAAACTTTTAGTGTCTTATTGGCCCTGAATGAGCCCAGCGAAACAACATCTCCAGGATGCGGTCGTATTTCAGAAATGGCCGTATATTCATCAGTTGCACAATACAAATAGGACACACCCACTCTGTTAGCTCTTCCAGCCTCAGCTTTAATAACAGGGACAGAACCAATATCTTTATCTTGAAAAGGCTTATAGAACGATATATCTTCACCCCAATCACCGTAAGCATACCTAACGGAAGAAACACCTCTCCTTGCTCTGAAAAGAACTTCTCTGGGATCTACATCTATAGAGAACGAGTCTTGATAATTATCTAGCAAATCTGAAAGATGCGATTCAAAAACATGATAATTCTTTGTTTTTATATCATTTTCTATTTCTAAAATATCTCGTGAAGGATTTTTTTTGATCCCTTGCAGTAACATGTTTTGTTGACCATCAGAATACCCTGCATAAATGGAAACTCCGTTATCGTCATAGACATTCATGACACTAAAATCCCCATCTAACTCATCGAAATACCTATCTTCTTTGAGCAGATCATCAAACACCTCCATTTCAAATATCATTGATAAGAAACTATGTTCCCCACCAAAATGACTATTGTATTCATACTCATCAAAATTATACCTTACAATGGCCTTAAGCATAGTATGAATATCTGCATCGTTTGTATCAATAGCAATATCATCATTATTGCATACATCACAAGTGTGATGAAAAGCGTTTCTCTTAGCGAGCGATTTTAAACTTTTATCTTTAATATGCTTCACACAAATGTACATACCAGATCTCCATCACTTCAATTAAAATAAAAATTAACTTTCACAAAGATCTATCCGCTTATGAAACAGTTAATTCTTGTAGCTACTGGTATATCCATTCAGACCAGCAACGTTTAAAATATTACTATTTTTTATGTACTTTATGTTATCCCAGTCGTAGTAGTCAGTCATTATTGCAATCATTGTTAGAAGTTTATCATCTGTTAAGCTAATCAGTAATTCAAATTGTTCTTTTTTATCACCTGAGTATTTTTCATTTATTAATTTGGTTAAAAGAAAAAACCGTCTTACTAAAGAGAATAAATGATCATCAACATCCAAATCTTCTAACCATGAAGTTATGCGATTTTTATCTACCCCTCCCTTAACTAGCACACTCAGACAGTCATCAATATAACTTACAGCGTTGCCAGCCTTATATTCAGTCTGAATCGGTTCATATATAAGATGCTCACCTTGATCGATAACAGAAACATTATCCTGACTTTCTTCAAGAAGAATACGAAATCTTGTGAAATTAGACTGTTGAGCATCAAGTAAACTAAAAAATCTCACTTCAAAACGCTTATAATCTTCTAAATTCTCTTGTCGCTTAATTTCATTACTTAATGTCTTATTTGATTCCAGTTGAAAATTTACAGAGCGAATTAAAAGGCATATAGATGTAAAACTGAGAATTGGGTTAAGGACTCCTCCCATAAAATCACCGAACTGGCCCCAAACATCAGCGCCCTGTTCAACTAAAAAGCTCAGTCCAAACCTTAAAATATACACTCCCCATACAAATCCAATTAGTAGAAAGCATGCTAGTTTAATCATTATTAGCTTACCGAATGAATCAAATACTTGATTGTTTCACCACTATTGATATTAACCCTGCTCACCCTAAGAGTGAGGTAGGTATAACGTCCAGCCTGAGCAGCATTATTAGTATGCAAATTAGCAGAAACCATCCTTTTTTGTTCTAACTGGATTATTCTTAATGGGCTATAAAATCCGAAAGCCACAGTATCATCCTCCCCCTCAAGAACTAATCTACCATTACCCGTGCGGGCATTAAATCTTGTAATATACGCTCTTATTTCTTCCGGGCGCCCCGCTATACTGGAATGAAAAAGATTTGTCGCTGTTGCCGTGGTAAGTTTTATGACTCTCATTTTATCTAAATTTCGTTGTTTATAATTCAACTGTATATCATAATTTTTCTTGATATTTATTTCATGCATACGTTTGAGAGGCGCTCTGATTCTATTAATAAGTTCATCCTCGATATCTGACAAACCTTCAATTACACTTTCAGCTTCGTCTGAAACATCTCCAGCATCCAAATACAAGGATTGAGCAATGAAGTAACCCATTACTTCATTGAAAACAGGTTTTGATATTTTTCTTAATTCCGCAATCAATTCTGGCTCGTTGATGATCAAATCAAAGTTTTGGCCATATGAGCCTGTGAAGTTTTTTTTGAGAACAGCACGAGCAGGATTTACATGAGTTCTTCTTCGGATAATCCTTTTACGTAGTATTGCCTCAGCCAAAAGACATATAACTTCTGATGTGCCACCCAATGTTGTTATTCCGTATTCCATATCTACTTCATCAGTGCCACTTTCAATTATTACGTCATAATTTACGCGCATCGTCTTGTCCTTGAGATCAATAAGAAAAGATTAAGAATTAGGACTTTTCCTAAAAATTACACGCGCTTCTATTTTTTTTCAATCAGTTCTTAAATCGTACCCACTGCGCGCGCTCGTACCCCCGCCACGCCTGCCCGCTTTGCGCAGTGGTTTTCATGCACTGCACGACATAAGCAAAAGCCCGCCAGAACAGGCGGGCCGAGAGAGATGTGATCCTTTTTTGGATCATGCGAATTCATGCAGCGTAGACTTGCACGCTCGCAGTGGCTATCAGGACCACACATTCCTACTCTAATTGTTGCATTGACCGACTGTATTCGTGATTACGTAACCGCGCCATAAGCTCATCAGTTAGCTCTGCAACCCACTCAATTGCCATGCTCTTTTCCAGCTCTGTGCAGTCACTCACAGCAACAAGTTTCAAAAACAAATCAATGCGCTGGAGCTTCACCGACTCCAAAAGAAAATCCTGCATGCTGCCTCCCACCCAATAATTAACTGTATATACATACAGTATAGAAGACTCACATTAATGTGAAACTCTTGTTTATCTTTCAATGGGATTGCTCCAGATTGTCACCGGTCCAATTTAGCCTCCTGAAGCCTTCCGTTCTGGTAAAAAAGCCGTCGCCTCGCCCCCGCATTTAGGCTGCATCCTCTGGAAAGGAGGCTAATTTCTTCCTCGTGCCCCTCAAAACCACGGGCTTTCAACTCCAGCTCTAATCGTCGGCGCTCCGGCCCCGTACAGTTATTGACAGAACTCTGAAGCGATGGGAAATCCACTGGCTACCGAATTCAACGCGAAGATTTTTGCGTCTTATCGCGAGCAGCGGTTAAGCGGGAAAATCACTCGATCCAGCCGAGTGAAGACGGTTACGCCGCGTACGGTGAATTTAGAACTAGCGTATTTCAGGGCGATGTTTAACGAGCTACGTCGGTTAGATGAATGGACCGCACCGAACCCGTTAGAGAACGTTCGCGAATTTAAAATCAGTGAATCGGAGATGGCGTATCTCACCATTGAGGAAATTAGAACCCTTCTCGCTGAATGTGAGAACAGCCGCTCCAAAGACCTGACAACCATTGTGAAAATTTGCTTGGCAACTGGTGCACGATGGAGTGAAGCTGAAGGCTTGAAGGGAAATCAAATCCGCGCCGGTCAGATCATCTACGTGAAAACTAAAGGAAAGAAAAACCGAGCGGTGCCGATAACTGAAAAATTACAGGCTGATTTACCATCCATTAGAAAGGCGCAGTTGCTCTTTAAACCATGTTACTCAGCTTTTAGAAAAGCTATGCAACGTGCTGGCATCGAGACGCCAGCTGGGCAGCTTACGCACGTCTTGCGACACACCTTCGCGTCTCATTTCATGATGAACGGGGGTAATATTCTTGTGCTTCAGCGGATATTAGGGCACACCGATATTAAAGTGACAATGAGGTATGCACATTTTGCACCAGACCATTTAAGTGAGACCAAATATCTCAACCCCTTAACTAAATTAGAAAAGTGAAGAACATCAAATGTTAGATAAAATATCATTAATGCTTCGATTAGTTGCTCCCCAAAAGGGGGATACGAAAAAATACAAAGATGACCACAAACAACTTTCGGGTGAAGTTGGTGAGTTAATAACTCAAGGCTATTTAGATCTATGGAAAACTAGATATTTTTGTATTGAACAAGAATATGAAACAAAACCAGAGTGGTTGAATGATGGAACTCGACCTGATTTTATTGCTTTTACTTCTGACCCATCTGAATTGATTTTAATTGACGCCAAAAACCACACTCCTAAAAACGATAAATTCTTTATTGATAATAAAAGACTCAATGAGTACCAAAATCTACTCTCTAAATTATCTACTGATGGTAGAAAAGCACATCTACTTTTCATAATGCCTATTGGAGGAAACTCAATTAACTATTTTTATTGTTATACTCTTCAAGATTTTCTATCAGGACAAGATAGTGATGACGGTTGTGGCAAAGAGGTTACTCTTTCTAATCCTATCAATGCGTATGATATGTCTGAAGGAAAGTAACTTTTCGGTTTAAGCCTGCTTATTCAAAATTAGGTGTATTGGCAGCAAAGTGGCAGCAGAGCGCAACGCTATGTGCCACTTTTCATCACTATACGGCCTAAAGGAAATATAAAAATCAGCAACTTACTGATTTCTGTCACTTTAAAATGGGACTCATAATCGCTTGTTCAGTGGTTCTAACTTAGCGAATGCCGCCAATCACTTGTTGATCTGATTTACTTGAGTCACCCTTAAACAGGTGGCTTTGCTATTTAGATTTAAACAATAGCGATGCAAGGTCAGCGTTTTTTGCTGATACAGTTAAAACGCCAATGCGCAGCACCCTTCCCATTTTCAACCTGAGATCACCTGTTTTGCCGGCCTTTCCGACTCATACTGCCATTGTGTTAACAACCACCTCTTACAGACAACCTTGCCAGAATCCACCTCGCTAAACCTGCATGCAACCTCAACTCCCCGCAGAACCACACATTTTGCACATCAGGCGCAGTACATCCCAGTGACTCCTCTCTACTTACCTGTTAAATTACCCATTCAAAAATCTATTCATCTATCTATTCATAAAGCGATTCAACACTATGTCCACGCATGCGGAAACCATACGCCAGCTTCTCTATAGCGGGCCGATGGCAGGAAGGCAACTCATTGAAAAAATGGGTATAAGCCAGCCTACGCTTTCCCGTGCGATTAGAGAACTGGGTGATGACATCGTCAAAATCGGGGCGGGTCCATCTATTCAATATGCCCTGCGGGATACGTTTCGCGGATTCCGATCGGCTCCGATTTATCGCGTTACCGATGAAGGGCAAATCAAACCTCTCGGCGAGCTGATTCCTGTTCGTCCGGAAGGGTTTGTGATGGTGCAGGCGGACCAGAAAAGCTTTCACAGTGACGGGCTGCCGTGGTGGCTGTTTGACATGCGACCGCAGGGCTATCTCGGCAGAGCGTATGCCTCAACTTATGCCAGCGGGCTCGGTCTGCCGGCGAATCCCGAACAATGGGCGGACGCAGATGTCGTCAGAGCGCTGCTGGCGCAAGGTCATGATGCGATCGGCAACCTGCTGATCGGCGAGCAGGCGCGCAGCCGTTTCCTGGAAATGCCCGAACCGACTCCCGTGGAGCGCGAGACGGCGTATCCCGAGCTGGCGCGGGCCGCGGGCGCTGGTGAGGTGCCGGGCTCATCTGCGGGTGGCGAGCAGCCAAAATTCTGCACCTATAGCGAACGCGGTCATGTGCTGGTGAAATTCACCGCAGCAGATGACAACCCAGTCAGCGAACGCTGGCGCGATCTGCTGATGGCTGAACATCTGGCCCTGAAAGTACTGGGTGTAGAGACCGAAGTGTTTGATATTGCAGGGCAGCGCTTCCTCGAAATCCCCCGCTTTGATCGGGTGGGCAAAATGGGCCGCATCGGCGTATTTTCGCTGCGGGCGCTTGATGCGGAGTTCGTCGGCAATGCCAGTGCAAGCTGGCCGGTCCTCGTCAACCAACTTGTAGCGGAAAAGTGTGTTCAGCCCGAGACCGCCCAAAGCACGACCCGGCTTTGGGCATTCGGCATGCTGATCGGCAATACCGACATGCACGCCGGTAACCTGTCATTTATCAGTCGCCATGGCCGTCCATACCACCTCGCGCCGGCATATGACATTCTGCCGATGGGCTTCGCACCCAGAGCGGGCGGCGCCATCGTGAATACGCTGCGGCCAGCGTCACTGCCGGAAGTGGTCAGCAGCGATACATGGCGGGAAGCGCTGGCTTTGGCGGAGGAATTTTTGTCTCTGGCGAACAGTTGCGATGGTTTCTCAGCGCGTTTTGCGCCGTGCCTCGCCGCGTTACAACAGCATCTGGATGAGGCCCGAGCGCGCATCGCCCGACTCGGCTAAGCGCGTTTCCTCATTGATAATTCCTTCAAAGCTGTATCCTCGAAACAGGCGGTGATTAACCGCCTCGCACCCGATTTTTGCCCCCGCAACTTTGCAAAAGTAAAACGATCGGTTTACTTTTTAAGGTATGCGTAAAAAACAACATATCCTGAACGCTGCCGAGCGGCTGTTCTACAACAACGGTTTTCATGCCACCAGTACCGATTACATTTGCCGTGAGGCGAAGGTCTCCACGCGTACGCTCTATCAGCACTTCCCGTCGCGCGAGCGGTTAACTGCCGCGGTGATGACCGCGCGTCGGCAGCGCTTTGCCGATTTGTTGTCACAGCCAGACGATCCGGCAGCTATCAGCCAGCTGTTTTCGGTGCTGGAACAGTGGATGCGGGCGGAAGGATCGCTCGGCTGCTTTTTTGCCAAAGCGTACGGCGAGTATGCGGAGCAGGATGCTGAGCTGGCGGCGCAGGCGCTGGATTATCGTTACTGGCAGCGCGGCTATATCCGTGCCTGCCTGGCGCACTCGCACAGGAATTCGCCCTCAGCACTGGCCGAAGCCATCTGGATACTGTTTGAAGGGGCGATTATGGCCGGATTGATTGACGGTCCGCAGGCCGCGGTCACTGCGCGTCTGGCGGCTGAGCAACTGATGGCGAGTGCGTCATGAAAACCTCACTCCGCCTGACGCTAAGCGGCTTCATGCTGATCGCCGTGACCTACGGGCTGGCGCGTTTTGCCTGGGGAATGATGATGCCGCAGGTGGCGCAACAGATCAGCTTCAGCCCGCGCTCCTCGGGTATGCTGGCCGCCTGCAGCTATCTGGCTTACTGCCTGGCCACGCCCGGCGCCACGCTACTGCTGGAACGCTGGGGCGTGCGCAACACCGCCATGCTGGCAGCGCTGACGGCTATGCTCGGCTTACTGCTGCTGGCCGCTGCCGGCAGCGCATGGCTGATTGCCGGTGGACTGTTTATCGCCGGTCTTGGTGCCGGGCTGGCTTCGCCGGCGCTCGCCAGTGCCGTGAGCCTGCGCATTGATGCGTCGCGGCAAACCGCCGCTAACACGCTCATTAACGCTGGCACCGGCGCGGGCATAATTGTGTCAGTACCCATTTTTATGCTGATGCCCGGCGGCTGGCGCGCGGCCTGCTGCTGTTTTGCCGCGCTGGCGTTAATCAGCCTGTTGCTGGCACGCTATTGTCTGCCCGCCGGTCGTGCCGATCCACAGAGATCGCCGGTTGGCTGGCGCGATCGGCTGCACAATCGTGCGCTGCAGCGGGTGATCATCATCGCTTTTCTTAGCGGTGTCGCCAGCGCGGCGTGGTGGTGTTTTGGACCGGATGTGTTACGCCAGCACAGCCACCTGAACGAAGGCCAGGCCAGTATGCTGTGGCTGGTTAGCGGCGCGGCCGGCATTCTCGGCGCGCTGACCGGCCCGCTGGCACGCTGCATCGGTATGCGTCAGGTGTACTGGCTGGCGCAGCTGGCGATGGCCGTACCGCTGCTGTTGCTGGCGGTGCTCACCCACTTTAGCTACTGGCTGGTACCGGCGGCGGCACTGTGCGGCGCGGGATACGTCACGCTGTCGGGTATTCTGCTGGTCGCGGGTGCCGCTGCCACGCCACAGAATGCGGCCTCCGGCGTGGCGGCGGCGTTTCTGACGCTGGCGATTGGGCAAATTGGCGGGGCGATACTCTTTGCGCAAATCTACAGCAGCAGCGCCGCTGCGGCACTGTTGCTGTTCGCTGCCATCCCGGTTGCGCTGCTATTTCTGGTACCGGCTAACCCGCCACAGCGCGCTGACGCTTAACGTCCGGTGGTGAGCCAGCGGCTGAGGATGCCGGCACTGGAGTAGCCGCGAATGATCGCCGCGTAGCTGTCAAAGCGATTGCTCACTTCGCTTACCTGGTTGTTATACAGATCGCTCTCGGCGCTCAGAACATCCAGCAGCGAGCGGCGTCCGAGGTGATACCACTGATCGAAAAAGTCTTTGCGGATGCGGTCAGACTCGACAATCAGACTCTTATAGAGCACGGCGCGATCGGCCATCGAATGTGCATCCTGGCTGGCGGCGCGCACGCGATTCTCCAGATCGCGCCGCTGCTCCTGCACCTGCTGACGACTGGCTTCGGCGCGTTTAATCGCCGCAATCTCTTGCGCGTTGGTTGAACCACCGCGGAACAGGCCCCAGCTAACGTTGATTCCGGTTTGCCACGCCTGCTGGCGACCGAGCTGATCCTCACGCGTGCTTTTGGTTACCGTCCAGTTGAGTTTTGGCAGGCCGGAAGCTTTAATCGCCTCCGCTTCTTTAAACCCCGCTCGCGTTTCCGCATTGGCGCGCAGGATCAGCGGATGATAATCCAGGCTGGCCAGCTGGCGGTTGAGATCGCCAAAATTCATCGCCCAGCGATCGCTGGCTGGCAGCGTCACGCGACTATTGCCCATCAGGCGGTTCAGCGTGATTTCGACATCGCGCGCGCGCGACTCGGCATTCTCCAGATAACTCTGCGCCTGCAGCAATCGGCCTTTGGCCTGTGTCAGTTCGCTGCGACGACCGGTATCTGACTGCACAATGCCGCTCAGCATGGTGGTCAGTTCGGTCATGCGCGCCACGTACTGCTGGCTAATGGCAATGATCCGCTGCTGCTTGTTCCACTCAATCAGCGCGTTGCTGACCTGCATCGCCAGCTCTTCTCGCTGCGCCTGCGCCGCCTGCTGCGCCGAGGTCACGCGCTCTTCGCGGCTTTCAATAGTGCGGCTGGTCTGGCCGAAATCAATCAGGTTGGTCGCCATCGACACGCCGAGCGCCGGCACGTTGCTCTGACTACCGTCGCTTTTTACCCCGCCACCAAACTCTTTGGTGGCCGAGCTGGCGCTGACATCCAGCTGTGGCCAGCGCTGCCCTTTCGCCTCATCCACGCTGGCAGCGGCGGCATCGGTCTGCGCCACGGACGATTTCAGCGCCGGGCTGATGCGCCAGGTGATGCGCGCGGCCGAAAGGAATTTCTGCCGCAGCTCGGATTCAGCCACGGTTTCATCCACCGCGCCGCTCAGGCTGACCGGTGAACGCGCCACGGCGGCATCGGCGGCAGTGGTTCTGGTTTCCGCTACTGGCGGACTGACATAACTGAACTCGCTCTGTGCTTTTACTTCTGCTTCATTCACCGGCACCGGCGCAGGCTGCTGTGGGTTGAAAGTGCGTACCGATTTCAGCAGCGGATTCGTCTGCCTGGGTTCCGGCTGGCGCTGCTCCTCCGTCAGAAAACCGCCGCCCTGTACCGGCTGCACCGGCGGTGGTGCAATCGGCGCTGCTGACGCTGGGGCCGGTGAAGGTGCCGGCGCTGGTGCCGGCTGAGCGCGTGGCGCGGCGACCGGTGGTGCAACCGCCGCGGCCTGAGGTTGCGTAAACATCGCTTGCGGTGCCGGCGCGGTTGCAAAGCGCTGGGCTGGCGCAACGGGCACGCGCTGCACCGGCGCGCTGCGTACCGGTGCCGCAGCGGGGGCGGCCGGGCGATGTCCGCTCATCTCGGCAAACATCATCAGTTCACTGGTCGAATCGGCCATTACGCTGATGGCCGGGGCCATCATGACCGTAATGCAACCGGCAAGCAAAGAGAGGCGCCGCGCCGCTGCGCGACGGTGCATATTATTATTTTTCATGGTTATTAACGCTCGCGGAAGGCTTCTTTCGCCTTGAGTACCGGCTTCAGCAGGTAATCAAGGATGGTTTTCTCGCCGGTGCGGATTTCCACCGTGGCCACCATGCCGGGAATGATCGGCAGATCTTTGTTGCCTGCGTGCAGCGTGCTTTTATCGGTGAGGATCAACACGCGGTAATAAGTGTCATCCGGGCGGCCGGAAGCGGCTTTCTGATCGTCTTTCAGCGTATCCGGACTGATGTATTCCACGTGGCCATCCAGTCCGCCGTAGATGGCGAAGTCGTAGGCGGTGATTTTCACTTTGGCCGGCAGCCCCGGACGCAGGAAGGCGACATCAGAAGGACGGATTTTGCCCTCCACCAGCAGTTGCTCTTCCAGCGGCACGATTTCCAGGATGTGCTCACCGGGCTGAATCACGCCGCCGATGGTGTTGACGCGCACGTTTTTCACCGTGCCGCGCACCGGTGCGGTAATGGTGGTGCGCTCGACCACGTCCGCGCGGCCAATCAGGTTTTCGCTTACCTGGCTGAGTTCCAGCTCCAGCCGCGCCAGTTCGGTGTTGGCATCAGACTGGTAACGGTTACGCCGCTCGACAATCTGCGCCTGGATGTCGTTCGCCTGGCGCTGCATGCGCAGCAGTTCAACCTCAGACAGTAATCCTTTCGCCGCCAGCGGCTCCGCCAGGCGAATTTCACGCATCGACAGGGCATAGCTGCGCTGCAGTGAGTTAATGCTGTCGTTCAGCGCGCGCTTGCGTGATTCATAGGCTTTGGTCTCCTGCGCAACCACGGCGGGATCGCTCTGCACTTGCTCGTCAAACGTCAGCGGCTGCGCGTAGGCTTCGGCACGCAGACGCGCAATGCTGCCCTTCAGGCCAATCACCTTGCTCAGCGCCTCACGATAGCTTGATTGCGCACGCGTCGGATCGATTTTCAGCAGGACGTCGCCCCGGTTGACCACCGTGCCTTCACGCACGTTCATTTCGGCGAGAATGCCGCCTTCCAGACTCTGAATCACCTGCTCGCGGCTGCGGGAAATCACTTTTCCGTCGCCTTTGGTGATCTCCTCCACCCGCGCATAGTTTGCCCATGTGAGACCGATGCCAATTACCGCGATGATGATCCACATCACCAGTTTCGATCCCGGCGTGGTTTGCGACAGCAGGGACGCCTGCACGTCATTCATGAATTCGGCATCCGCAGCGGAGAGATTTTTGCTGCGGCTGCGCCATGGCATTAATTTGATCATACTGCGGCCTCCTCTGCCGCGGCGACGGCGGGCTCTGATGTTGCCGAAGCATCGTTAGCCGGCGCGGGTGCGCGCGCCGCCTGCTCTACCGCCTGACGCGGCGGCTGGCGGGTTTTACCTTTACCTTCCAGCGCGGCCAGCACCTGCTCTTTCGGGCCATCCGCGACAATTTTTCCTTCCTCAACCACGATGATGCGGTCGACCAGCGCCAGAATTGACGGACGATGCGTCACGACGATCAGCGTGTGGCCTTCGCTGGCGCGACGCAGATGCGCAAGGAACTGGCTTTCGGTCATGCTGTCCATGGCGCTGGTCGGTTCATCCATCAGCAGCACTTTGGGCCGCGTCAGCAGGGTTCGCGCCAGCGACACTAACTGACGCTGACCGCCCGACAGCCCTTCACCGCCCTCGCCGACCGACAGGTTGATGCCGCTCGGATGGCGCGCCGCCACGTGATCGAGACCGGTCAGATTCAGCACGCGCAGCAGTTCATTCGCGGTGGCATCCGGCCGGCCAATCATCACGTTCTCGCGCAGCGTGCCGTAGAACAGGCGCGCATCCTGGCTGACGAAGCCCACCGCTTTGCGCCAGTCGGCCGGATCGATCTGGTTAACATCGAGTCCGTCAGCGGAGAGCTGCCCTTTCACCGGCTGATACAGACGCGCCATCACGCGTAACAGCGTCGATTTACCGCTGCCGATGCGGCCAAGAATCGCCACGCGCTCACCGGCCTTGATAGTCAGCGAGATGTCTTTGAGGATTTCCGGATTGGGCTTCATCGGCGGTGCCGGATAAGAGAAGCTGACATTGCTCAGCGAGATCTCGCCGGTCAGCGGCGGATCGGTCAGATAAGTTTTGCTGCTGTCGCGATCGACCGGCATCTCCATCAGCTTATTCAGCGAGGTCAGCGCCGCTTTGGCCTGCTGATAACGCACCGCCAGACCAATCACCTGACCCAGCGGGCCGGTGGCGCGGCTGGCCAGCATCACGGTGGCGATCATCGCACCCATGGTGAAGGTGCCGGCGTTGATCAGATAAACCCCGGCCACCACCAGCATCACGGTCTGAAACTGCTGCAGAAAGGTCACCACGCCGGTTGCCAGCGTCGAATAGCGTTTTGACTTCATTGAGTTAGCCGACTGCAGCGCGCTGAAGTTCTCCCAGCGGCGCTGCATATGCGCCTCACCGCCCACGGCTTTCAGCGTTTCCATGCCTTCAACCGACTCGATCAGCACGCCCTGTTTCAGCGACGCATCGCGCAGGTTCTCCTTCATGATGCGCGCCAGCGGCCACTGGATCGCGGCGCTGACGATGATGATCAGCGGGATCATCATCAACGGAATAATCGCCAGCGGACCGCTGATAAAGAAGATCACGCCGACGAACATCAGGATAAACGGCAGATCCGAAATCGCCGCCAGCGTCGCCGAGGCAACAAAATCGCGCACCGATTCGTATTCACGGATCTGGTTGGCGAAAGTGCCTGATGAGGCCGGTTTGTGCTCCATCTGGATCGACAACGCCTGACGGAACAGCATGCTGCCCAGCACCAGGTCGGCCTTTTTGCCCGCCATGTCCAGCAGATGTGCCCGCACAAAGCGGGTAATGGCTTCGAAGATCATGGCGATGGTGACGCCAATCGCCAGCGACCACAGCGTAACAAACGCCTGGTTCGGCACCACGCGATCGTAGACGTTCATGGTGAAGAAGATGCTGGAGAGTGCCAGCACGTTGATCAGCACGGCGGCAATGGCGGCGCTGCGGTAGTAACGACGGTAGCGCCACAGGGTGCTGAACAGCCAGTGACCTTTGACCTCCGGCAGCATTTCGCTGGCGCGCTCATCCAGTACCGCCGCCGGTTTCGCCATTACCGCAAAGCCGGCGTAAATCTCGTTGAGCTCCGCCAGGCTCATCTCCACCGCTTTATCACTCACCTCCGGCATAATCAGCTGGAAGCGCAGCTCGCGCTGATTCTCCTCATTGGTGTGAATGCGCCGCGACAGCACAATGCAGCCGCCGCCGTTCTGCCGCAGCAGAATCATCGGCATCAGCTGCTCCGGCAGATCCTGCAGGCGGCGTTCAACCATGCCGCCAGTAATGCCAGCGTTCTCCAGAGCGGTCATCGCCTGCGACGGCGACAGCAGCGTCGCTTTTGGCAGGCCGGCGACCAGCGCCTCTTCACTCTTCTCGCGTTTGTAGTGTTTGCAAATCCACGCCACGCTTTTTAACAGCGTGTCATCCACGGTGGTTTCGATACGAGCAACAGAACGCGCATCCTGCTCCACGGCATTCTGCTTCTGGTCCATCATTTCCCGACTCCTGTAAACCTGACAAAAAACGGTGGACGCATCGTCCACCGCAGACTTTTCTTTGAATTGGGAAAATTCTGACAGAAGGCAGCTTTCAGGCCGTCCAAGACTTGTCTCAAACGGTGGAGAATATTTGTGAATAAAGCGGAGAAAGCCCGATTGAATGCGGTCTGGCGACCGATCGATTGCAGAATAATCGCGGCGCTGTTGAGCGCTGTCCTGGGCGTGTTATCTTAGCTGCTCGCTTTACTGCAACCGGACAAAGAGCAATGGCAAAACAGCGGGTAGGTATCGTATTTGGCGGCAAGTCGGCCGAACATGAAGTGTCTTTACAGTCGGCCAAAAATATTCTTGAGGCGATCGATAAAAACAAATACGACGTGGTGCTGCTGGGGATCGACAAACAGGGCGAGTGGCATCTGAATGACGCTTCAGGCTTTCTGCTCAACGCCGACAATCCGGCGCTGATTGCCCTGAACCGCTCCGGTGAAAATGTAGCGCTGGTGCCCGGCAGCCGCGCGGAACAGCTGATTACGCGGCAGCAGGCGCAGCCGCTGTCGCAGCTGGATGTCATCTTCCCGATTGTGCACGGCACGCTGGGCGAAGATGGCTCGCTGCAGGGACTGCTGCGCATGGCCAATCTGCCGTTTGTCGGGTCGGATGTGCTGGGTTCCGCGGTCAGCATGGACAAAGATTTCACCAAACGCCTGCTGCGCGATGCCGGCCTGAAAGTGGCGCCGTGGCTGAGCGTCACCCAGACGCAGCGCGCGGCGCTGGATGTACAGGCGGTGATTGCGCGCTTTGGCCTGCCGCTGTTTATCAAGCCAGCCAATCAGGGATCATCCGTTGGGGTGAGCAAAGTGACGCAGCCGGATGAATTCGACGCGGCGCTGGATCTGGCGTTCCGCTTTGACCGCAAGGTACTGATTGAACAGGGCATCAGCGGCCGTGAAATTGAGTGCGCGGTGCTGGGTAACGAGGCGCCAGAAGCCAGCCCGTGCGGTGAAATTGTGGTGCACGACGCTTTCTACTCGTATGACACCAAATATATCAGCGAGAGCGGCGCGCAGGTGGTGGTACCGGCTGACATCAGTGCGGAAGCCAGCGAGGCCATTCGGGCTGTAGCGATTACCGCGTTCCAGGCGCTGGAGTGCTTTGGCATGGCGCGCGTCGATGTGTTCCTCACCGAAACGGGCGACATTATTGTCAACGAAGTGAATACATTACCCGGCTTCACCAACATCAGCATGTATCCCAAACTGTGGCAGGCGGCCGGCCTGAGCTACAGCGATCTGATCACCCGCCTGATTGAGCTGGCGCAGCAGCGTCATCAGCAATCCAGCCAGCTGAAAAGCAGCGTGTAACCTGCGATGGCGTGGCTCAGGCCACGTCATGCGCCATGCTGCGCGGCGCGATTGCCGGTGAGGTCTGATTGCGGCCATTGCGCTTGGCAACGTAAAGGTGTTTATCCGCCGCTGACACCAGCCGGTTGATTACCCCCGGCCATTCACGTTCGTTAACCGCACCGCCGCGCGCCAGGCCGAGGCTGACCGTCACGGTCACGGTGTTGCCCTGAATCCAGAACTTCTCTTTCACCATTGCCTGACGAATCACTTCGGCCAGCTGAAACAGCTGGCTGTGGGTGTAATCAAATACCACCACCACGAACTCTTCGCCGCCAAAGCGGCACACCAGGCCGCGACTGCCGACCACGTGCTGAATACGGCGCGCAATCTCCTCCAGCACGCCATCGCCGGCATCATGGCCGAAATTGTCATTAATGGCTTTGAAGTAGTCGACATCCAGCATAATCACGCCGGCTTCACGCTGCAGGGAAAACGGCTGCTGGCGCAGGTTTTCATACAGGCCGGAGCGCGACAGTAGCTGGGTGAGGAAATCATAATTGGCGCGCAATGCCAGGCGATGGTTAAGCTGGCGAATGGCGTCCATGCTCACCGCTACCAGCAGCGGGCTGAGCGCCACGGTGGCCACGCCGAGCCGTGCGGAAGTGAGATGGCTGATGGGCAGCAGCGAATCATCGCCCTGAATATTCATCACGCCGTGCGAGACCAGCACGATCTCGGTGATGCCGGTGAACAGAATCACCAGGCTGGTGATCGGAATCGGCAGAACAATGGCACACCAGATCAGCGCCGGCACCGGGAAGGTCAGACTGCCCGCGCCACCAATCAGCGCCCCCACCGTCAGCGACAGCGCCACGGCGAGCAACGGCAGCAGCCTGGCCGGGTGTACCAGCGTCCGCAGCGGCACGCTGCGCAGCGGACGCGTCAGCATCACCGGCAGCAGCATCAGCGAGGTGGAGAACTGCTCGCTGAACCAGTCGGCCCACGCCACCACAAAGCGCGCGTTGAAGTCGATATCCTGCGCCCACGCCCCCCAGGTGGCGCAGGCTGCCGCGCCGAGCAGGCACGCCGGAAAGATGCGCATGGCGTTGAACACCTGGCTGTTTGCGGTTGGCGATTGCAGATGCTTAATCAGCATGCTGACTGACACCAGAATAAACAGGATATTGGCAAAATTAATCGTCACCGCTGGCAGTGCCCAGCCGGAAAAGACCGTATCGTTGAAAATCATGGCGGCAAAACACACCAGATAACTGGAGGTGGTGTGTAAAAACGGGTTGCGCACCATCAAACCGGCGATGAGGGCATTCACCGGCCAGAACAGGGAAAACTCTTCGGGAATACGCAGGTGGCTGCCAATAAAGCAGAAGAACAGCGTAATAAGACACAGCGAAAGAGCATTCTTTTTAACATTATTCTCTTCAAACAGCTTAACGCGCATACGTCTGAACCCTGTAACCTGAAATCGCTGCCATCCGTCGCTGGCATCAGCAATCATTTAACCTGAAAAATCCGTGCGATAATTCGCTAATTAACCCGGTATTCGTCGCCCTGCTCTGCGACTGAGCGGCGCTCACTCTGCCATGAAAGCCAGAGACGAGCTACCAGCCCCGCCGGCAGCATGTGAAACAGGCAGGCGCAGTGAGCGGCAATTATGCCGTATAAATAAAAAAATCGGATATCCGGGATATCCGATTCTGGCGAAAAAAACTGCATGACTGCGCGCGGGAACGTTATTTCACCGCCACCGGCCACTGGCTCAGCCGGATGCCGCGCTCACCGGCGCTATCCCCGAAATCCTGCAGCACCGCTTTCACGTCCGCATCCATATACTCGGCGTTATCGTGATCGACAATTACCACGCTATTTTCCGGGATCTCCGCCAGCAGCCCCTGCAACTTCGGGTTGTGCATAAAGGTCAGGTTTTGCTGAAAGCGCAGCACGTAATGGTCGTCATAGCGGGTAAGCTGCAGCGCGTTGCGATGGCTTTGGTAGATGCTGCACAGAATCTGCGTCGCGATACCGATACCAATCCCGGCCAGCATGCCAAACACAATGATACCGCCGATGGTGGCAAGAAACGGCACGTACTGCTGCGCGCCCATGCGAATCTGTTCGACGAACAGGCGCGGCGTTGCCAGCTTATAGCCGGTATACAGCAGCACCGCCGCCAGGCTGGCGAGCGGAATCGCGTTAAGCAGAGCGCTGAACCACAAGCCACAAATCAGCAGCAGCACGCCGTGCAGCAGAATCGACAGTTTGGTTTGGGCACCCACGCTGACGTTGACCGAACTGCGCACAATCACCGCGGTAATGGGCATCGCGCCGAGCAAGCCGGCGGTCAGGTTACCGATGCCCTGCGCGAACATCTCTTTATTCGGTGACGGCGCCGGGTGCTGCGGACGCAGTTTTTTCAGCGCCTCCTGGCTGAGCAGCGTTTCAAGGCTGGCCACCAGCGCCAGCGTAATCGCTACCACCCACACCGACGGATTCTGCCACGCCAGCCAGTCAGGGGTTTCCAGCTCCGCCACCAGCGCCGACATACTTTCAAACGCCGGCAATACGATACGCGGCAGGCCTTCGCCGAGGATGGGAAACAGGCGATCGCCCAACACCGTGGCGAGGCAGCCAAACAGCACCGCCACCAGCGGGCCGGGGATCCAGCTCAGCGCTTTAACCGCTTTGATCGCGGGCGTGGTCCACAGCCACAGAATCAGCAGCCCGCTACCGGCCACCAGCATCGCGCTGAGCGAAAACGAAAACTCCCCGCTGACCAGCGACTGCAGACCGGCATCGCTTGCTGCGCCCAGCGCCACCGGAATCTGCTGCATAATCAACAGCAGGCCAATGGCCGCCAGCATCCCTTTGATGACGCTACCTGGCACCAGTGAGATAAAACGACCGGCGCGCAGCAGGCCGAGCATGCACTGCAGCACGCCAGCCAGAATCAGCGCGGTGAGAAATGCGGAAAAGCTGCCGAGCGTCTGGATTGAGGCCACAACAATGGTCACCAGCCCCGCCGCCGGGCCGCTCACGGCAAAGCGCGAGGGACTGAGCGCGGTAACCAGCAGACCGCCGATCACCCCGGTGAGCAGACCGGCAAAGGGCGGCAGACCGCTGGCCTGCGCGATGCCCAGACACAGTGGCAGCGCCACCAGAAACACCACCAGACCAGCAGGAATATCCTGACGAAGCGTTTGCAGATTCATGATGAGGGTTCCTCTGACGATTGCTGGATTAACTCTTTCAGATGGCCGGACTGCAGGTCATAAACGCAGCCAAATACATCCAGCTGCTGTCCGGCCTGCCAGGCCTGTTGCACCGGCTCGCAGCGCACCAGCTGGCTAAACTGGGCGATGACATTGGCTTCAACCAGCTGGTTAAGCTTACTGCTCTCCTCTTCCTGCGCGGGACTGGCGTGGTAGGCCACCAGCCCGTGCTGCAACGCGCGGCGCAGCGCGGCAATGCGCCGGGCAAGCGCCGAATCCTCCTGCGCTAACGGGCTGGCAGGCAGACCCAGCGCCGCCTGCACGCCGCCGCAACCGTAGTGACCGCACAGCACAATGCGCTCGACGCCGAGATAAAAAATCGCGTACTGCAGTACGCTGAGAAAGTTGTCATCGTCCGGTAGCACCATATTGGCGATGTTGCGGTGCACGAATAGCTCGCCCGGATGCGAGCCGGTCAGCACTTCTGCCGGTACGCGACTGTCGGAACAGCCAATCCACAGGGAGTGGGGTTTCTGCTGATGCAGATATTGTTCAAAGTAATCTGGATTACGCTCGCGGCGCTGGAGTGCCCAACTGCGATTTTTCGCTAATAAGGGTTTAAGGGTCGTCACAATTATCTTCTCTCTGTATCCGCAAATAGCGCTTCCGGGCAAATAAATGCATGGCGCAGCACGGTTTTGGCGTTCTGTGGCAGGTGAATACGGCGCTTTCTCACAGAAATTGGTTATAGACGCTTATGAATTGATTTGCACCATGAATATTTCAGCCCGGCAGAAGAAGCGACCTTATGTAAAATAAGTGTCAGCAAATGTCACGACAAAGTAAGTTAATGCAAGTGACGCAATCAGCAGGAATTTCATTAAAAATAAATATAATCAGTCTATTAATATGATTTTTTAAAACGCATTTCGGATGCACTGACAAATATATACACGTAAAACTTTTGCGCCTTTATGCTGTTATGGTGGATTACGCTTTGCTCGCTGAGAAAAATCCTAATTACTAAATTTATGAATAGTGTTATCAGCTGGTTTTAACGTTATTTGCGATGATATTTCACTGAAGGCGGCGGAGGGATTAAGTAAGAGATCGGGAAAATGATAAGCAGAATAATAATTACAAAGAAACGTAAATATCACTGGCGCTGACCGCCTGTAATAAGCGCCCGCCAGGGCAGGCGCTATTTCGCTTGACGAATTATTTACCGTTCCAGGCTTTCATGCGGGATTCACGCACCTGCAGCTGCTGTTCCGGGGTTAACTTATTGTAGTTTTCAGCCATGCCGCTCTCCCAGTCGCCGTACAGTGGATTGGGCAGCACAATGAACTGGGTGCCAAAACGCTGATGGTTGAGCGTGACAAACTGCTGGCGCTGCGCGTTGCCCTGATGCCAGGTGGCACCGCCGAAGTCATTCAGGTTATCGCCGATATACAGCACCACGTTGTAGCCGGCATTTTTAATTGCGTCGAAACGCGCCTGTTTATTGGAGTTGCCGGTACTGAGACGCACCGTTTTGTCGCTTACACCGCTGAAGCCCAGCTTGTTGAGGTTATCGACTGTGGCCGCGTAGTCTTTCTGATCGCGGTTCGAGACGTAGAACATGGTGCCGCCGTGGCTATTCACGTAGTTGGCAAATTCGACGGCACCGGGCACCGCGGTCGCCTGACGCGCCTGCGTCCACGCTGACCAGGTTTTACCGGAGAACGGCTGGCCGTTTTTTGCCTGCCACGCGCTGTAGGCGCTGTTATCGATCATGGTTTCATCCAGATCAACAATCACCGCTTTGGGTTTGCCGGTGAGCGAAGGAGCGTTATCAAACGCCATGCGTGCCGTGTTGAACGCCTGCCAGCTCAGCGCCTGATACTCGCCAGACTGCTGGAACCAGTTGACTGCCAGCACCGACTGCTGACCAAGTTGCTGCTGAGCCTGCTGTTTTTGCGGTTGGGCACAGCCGGTGAGCGTCAGGGCAATCAGGCCCGCCGCGGCCAGCCAGGAGGTGTTTTTCATCATGTCGTCCTTAAGTGATTATGGTCAGTTTTTGTAAAGCTTTAAAAATGTAGCAGTTAACGTAAGCTGTGGGCAGAGGAAAACCGGGGTCAGGTCACAGGAGACACTTATGGATAATCGCGGGCCGCGCTCGGCGCTGCTGGAGAGTCAACGCTGGCTGGAGTATGCCTTTCAGCCTGCCGGTCAGCCGGCACCGGCCGCTGCGGCTTACGGACAGCAGCGGCACAGCGCAAAAGTGGTGCTGGCCGGACAAAACCGGCCGCCGAAAAGTTGTGAATCCGATGGAGTGATCAGTGACGATCATCAGCCGGTTGCGGTTTACACCGCTGACTGTCTGCCAGTGCTATTTGCCGATGTGAAAACGCATCAGGTGGCGGCGGTGCATGCCGGCTTGCAGGGTACGCTCGGCGGCGTGCTGAGCAGTGCCCTCGATCAGCTGCTGGCGGGTAGCGCGACGCCGGCATCCCTGCTGGTGGCGATCGGTCCGGCGATCGGCCCGTGCTGCTATGAGCTGGGCGTTGATCGCATCGCACAGATGCAGCAGCGCCCGGACCTGCCGGCGCTAAGCTGGTCACAGCAACAGCCGCATAATCCGCAGGCGATCCGACCTCAGGCACAGGCGCATCATCAGGGAGTATGGTTTGATTTGCCTCAGCTGGCGCAGAGCCTGCTGTTACAGCGCGGCATTCCGGCGGCGCAGATTGATCGCGTGGCGGTGTGTACTTATTGCATGGCGGAGGCGGGTTCGAGCTATCGCTATAACACCCATTTTGACAGCGGCTATCAGTCACGTTTCTCGTGGATTCGCCGCCGCGCGTAAGCACGCTTCACCTCCCTGTGAAGCGCGGGCCTTAGTGAATGATGGCGTTGAGCGCCAGCACACCGGCGAGGCCGAGGATGGAGATCAGCGTTTCCATTACCGTCCAGGTTTTCAGGGTTTCAACCACGCTCAGGTTGAAATAGCCTTTGAACAGCCAGAAACCCGGATCGTTCACGTGCGAAGCGATCACGCTGCCTGAACCAACCGCCAGCACCATCAGCGCCGGATCGGTATGGGTGGCGGCAATGATCGGCGTTACGATGCCGGCGGTGGTGATCGCCGCGACGGTGGCCGATCCCAGCGCGATGCGCAGCATTGCCGCCACCGTCCAGCACATCAGCAGCGGTGACAGCGACGATCCTTTCATCAGATCGGCGATGTAATTACCGACACCGCTATCCACCAGCACCTGCTTAAAGGCGCCGCCGCCGGCAATGATAAAGACGATCATGGCGATGGCGGCAATCGAATCGCCACACATATCCATCACCTGCTCCATTTTGCGCCCGTTACGCAGACCGAGGGTGAACACCGCAATTACCACGGCGATAAACAGCGCCACCGCCGGGTTGCCGATAAATTCAAAGAACTGGCGCAGCGCATTCTCTTTCGGCATCGTCAGTTCGCAAACTGCCGCAATCGCCATCAAAACCACCGGAATCACCGCGGCAAAGATGCTGATAAAGAAGCCCGGCATCTCCTCTTCAGTGAAAATTTTAGGGTTATACAGCCCTTCCGGCGGCGACTTTTCGAAGCTTTTGAGGAATTTTGAGAAGATCGGACCGGCAATGATCACCGTCGGGATGGTAATGATTAAGCCGTACAGCAGCGTGGTGCCGAGATTAGCACCAAAGATGGTAGCAATGGCGGTTGGACCGGGATGCGGTGGCAGGAAGCAGTGCGTCACCGACAGCGCTGCCACCATCGGCACGCCGACGTACAGCAGCGGCAGTCCGGCTGCCGCAACGATGGTGAACACCAGCGGGAGCAACAGTACAAAACCGACTTCATAGAACATCGCCAGACCGACGATCAGTCCGGTGACCACCAGCGCCCACTGCAGCCGCTGTTTACCGAACGCGGCAATCAGCGTGGTGGCCACCCGCTGGGCAGCGCCGGTATCGGACACCAGCCGCCCGAGCATGGCACCAAAGCCGAGGATCATCGCCAGGCCGCCGAGCGTGGAACCAATACCTTTCTGAATCGAGGCCATCACATTGAGCGGCGTCATGCCTTCGGCGATACCTACCACCGCCGAGACAAACACCAACGCAATGAAGCCGTTGACCTTGAAGACAATCATCAGAACCAGCAGCAGTATCACACCCAGCACAATTATGGTTATTGGCATTTTTTATTATCCTTAGGAAGACAGAGGGGTGTTTAAGGTTTAGGCGCGCGCCGGCAATTACGCCAGCCGCGCCACGCCATTACACGGCGACGCGCATACCGCCATCAACAAACAGCAGATGGCCATTGACGAAATCAGATGCGCCCGACGCCAGGAACACCGCCGCGCCAATCAGCTCTTCCGGCTTGCCCCAGCGCGCAGCCGGCGTACGTTTGGTCAGCCAGCCGGTGAAGGCCGGATCGTCAGCCAGCGTCTGGGTCATCTCGGTGACGAAATAGCCCGGCGCAATGGCGTTAACCTGAATATTGTGGCGTGCCAGCTCCACGCACATGCCGCGCGTCAGCATGGTGACCGCGCCCTTGGAGGCGGCATAGGGCGTGATGGTGTCGCGGCCCAGTTCGCTCTGCATTGAGCCGATGTTGATGATTTTTCCGCGCTGACGCTGCACCATTCTTTTCGCCACGGTTTGTGACACCAGAAACACCGCTGTCTGGTTGACGGCAATCACGTCGTTCCAGTCCTGCTCGGGAAACTCGAGAAACGGCCGGCGGCGCTGAATGCCGGCATTGTTCACCAGGATATCAATCGCGCCCCACTGACTTTCAATCTCCTCCACCGCCTGCTGAACCTGCGCCGACTGCGTGACGTCAAAGGCCTTCGCCCGTGCGTGATAACCCAGCTCGCGCAGTTTCGCCGCGCCCTGCTCTGCGCCGCACTCGGTGGTGGCGTTGATGATCACCTCCGCGCCCGCCTCCGCCAGACCGCGCGCCAGCAGAAAACCGATGCCGCGCGCCGAACCGGTGAGCAGCACACGCTTGCCCGCCAGGGAAAATAGCTGACTCATACTGACTCCTTAAAACGTTAACTGGACTTTCGCCGCCCGGGTTTTATCACCGGCAAACTGCAGCGCCGCGTCGATATCCTGTAAGTCATACTCGCCGCTGAACAGCGGCAGCGGATTGACCACGCCGCCTGCCAGCCAGTCAACCGCCGTGTTGAATTCGTGGGTGAAACGGAAAGAACCGACCAGATTGATCTCTTTGGCGATCAGCATCATCAGCGGGAAATCCGGAATCGTACCGCCCATGCCAACCTGTACCAGCGTGCCTTTGGCGCACACCACGTCGAGACAGCGCTGCAGCGAAGATGGATGGCCGGAAGCCTCGAAAGCGACATCGAAGAAGCCTTTATCTGCAAGGTAAGGCATGAAATCACCGTCAGCAGCGTGGATCACCCCGGTCGCGCCCATCTGCTGCGCCAGGCTGAGCGAGCGTTCGCTGATATCGCTGCAAATAATCTCTGCAGCTCCACGGGCTTTGGCAGCGGCGGCAATCAGACAGCCAATCGGCCCGACGCCGGAAATGAACACGGTTTTGCCGCTCAGATCGCCCGCCTGCTGCGTGGCGTGGATGCACACGGCCAGCGGTTCAGCAAACACCATTACGCTGTCATCGGCCTCCTGCGGAAACGGCACGCACTGCACGCTATCGACCACCTTGTATTGCGTGAAGCCGCCATCCACGTGTGGCAGATACATGGCGCTGCCGAAAAAGCGCATTGAGGTGCACTGATTTTGCTGCTCGCGCAGACAGTATTTACAACTGCCGCACGGCTTTGAGGGATTGACCGCCACTTTTTGATTGGGCTGGAGCTGCGGATCGTCGCTCTCCACCACGTAGCCGATCACTTCATGGCCGAGGATCATCGGCATCTTCACTTCAAAGCTGCCGACTTTACCTTCCTGATAGTAGTGCAGATCGGACCCGCAGATGCCGCCGCGCGTGATGCGCACCAGCGTGCCGGTGCCGTCCCACTGCACCTGTTGCTGTGCGACGCTGACCTGTTTTTTGCCGGTAATGACGCAGGATTGCGTTTCAATGTTCATCGTAGCCCCTTCAGTGCTGTAGCAATGGGGGCTATCACAGCGGGATACGGCCGGCGAAACTGTGACGAACATCACTCAAAGCGATGTTACAAAACGGCTGTTACCGGGAACGTGATGCAGAGAGGCGGAAAAGCAGACGGCGGCCATCCCTGACCGCCTTAAAGAAGGATTAGCTGCCCGACATCAGGTCGTGGCTGTATTTGAACAATTCCGAATCTGAGCGCAGGCCGAGCTTTTTCAGCGCCGACTGCTTTTGTCCGCTGACGGTTTTGCGGCTGCGTTTAAACTTCACGGCAATTTGCGACACGCTGAGCCCATCCAGAAAACAGCGCACCACTTCTACTTCGCGCGGGCTGAGGGTTTTGACCTTCTCATACATATTGCCTTTGCTGGAGAGATCGAGGTTTTCGTTGATGGCGTCTTCATTCATCACGTAGAGGTTTTCCACCTCGTACGCCACTTCCTGTGACAGGAATAGCCGCCCCTGCGCCACCTGACGAATCGCCTGGACGATCTCCTGCATATTGTGGCTTTTTCCAATAAAGCCCTTAACGCCGGCGCTCAGCACCATTTTGACAATCGCCGGACTCTCCATGGACGATGAGATCAATATCTTTTGCTGCGGATAGTGATTTCGCAGCTGTTTCACCAGGGCCAGGCCATCCAGTTCCCGCTCGCCCAGCAAAAAGTCCAGCACCAGCACATCCACCGTAGTGCTGCGCAGCTGACTAAACAATTCATTACTTGAAGACCAGGTCCCGACCAGATGAATATCGGGTTCGTGTTTCAGGCATAACTCGAAAACGGTACGAACCATCGGGTGATCATCAAGGACAGCGACACGCACCTGTTTATTATGTGCATATACCATTCTTTTATTCCTTTATTACAGTCTCAATTTTGTCCAGTACTGATAACCACACCAGTGAAAATGACCTGAAAGTATGCGCTGACCGCTGCAGAGAAAATCGCCTGCAACGGTTTAAACCAAACGTCACCAGGTTAACAAAAATTAGAATCTTGCTTACGCGTTTAACTTATTACCGCTATTTAAAAGGTAGTGTTACCGGATGAATGGCCAGCAGCGGTTAGCGGCCCCGGAAAAACTGCGAAAATTCTGACGTAACTCTGCGAAAGGACCACATAAGAATTGTCTTGAAAGGTCATTTTATGGATAAACCGTTGAAATTTTTGAAATCAAAGCAAAAGCAATATCTAAAAAAAACTGCAAATGTTAATAATGAGTTAAACATTCGAGAATGGTCGCAAAATATCCTTAATGCGGCATTAGATCAGGTAGGCGGGAAAAATCTCTTTATACTCCTTTTCCCTTATCGGCATTAATGACTTTATTTTCTTCAGGAACGCACGGTGTTTAATCCTGTTAATTTCATCCGTCTGGCGGGCGTGGTCCTGTTTATTTTTTTTTGCGGCGCGCTACAGGCGCAGATCAAACCGTTGCAGCTTTTAGCGCGTTACGATACCGCACAGCCCGCGCTGCAGCTGGCGGAGCCCATCTCTTCAGCCTTTCGAAATAAAGTGATTAAAGTCGCGGTGGCCGGTAAATCACAGCCACCGATATATATGGATACCGATACGCGCCGCTTCGAAGGCCTGAGCGCCGATTACCTGTCGCTGATACAAAGCATGCTGGAGACCAGCATTGAGCTTTATCACTTCCCCAGCCATAGCGCCGCGCAGCAGGCGGTGCTGAAAGGCGAAATGCATATGCTGGCGATTTACGTCGCCCAGCCGTCGTCACAGTCGCAGCCGCTGCTGGCCAGCGCCCCGTGGATGCTGGATTACAGCGTGATGGGACTAAAGACCGACAGCGACCTTTTTCTCAATAACGGCATGCCCGAGCAAGTCGCCTGGTCAGGCACGCCGCTACAGCGCCAGTACCTGGAAGAGACATACGAAAACGCGCAGCTGGTGCGTTTCCCGGGCTACTATGATGCCGTTGCCGCCACCGTTTATGGTCAGACGGCGCGCGTCTGGGGAAATGCGGCGACGCTGACGCACCTCAACCGCTATCTGTTTGCCAACGCGCTTACTATTCTGGCCGATGAGCATACGATTCCGCTCAACGTCGGTTTCGGCATCAGTCCGCTGTATCCTGCGCTGGCCGACGCCATCAACCAGGCGCTGCCGCAGATTCCGCTGTCTATCCGCATGCAGATTGCCAAACGCTGGCAGCTCGATCCCCATCATGTACTGCAACGCAATCCGCTGGCGCTCACCGCCGACGAAGAGCAGTGGCTGCAAAACAACATTCACATCGAGACCACCTTGCCGCTGGCGCAGGCACCGCTCAGCAGCCGGACGCCGGCAGAGCAGTTTCGCGGCATGGCGCCGGACGTGCTGGAGCTGATCACCAGCCAGACCGGCCTGAATTTTGTGGCGCACGCCAGTCATGAACACCCCGGCGGACGTCCTTTGCCAAAGCTGTTTCCACTGGAAATTCTGGAGCCACAGTTCGAAGCACAACCGGCTCTGATTACGCGTCCGTGGCTGGTTTCGCATTGGGTGATCATCCGCAATCAGCAGCCGGGAAACATTATGGCGCGCGACACCTTTCCGTTTGGTTCGGCGCTTATGCTAAAAAATCCGCTAATGAAAAGCTGGCTGCAGGAGCACTATCCGCACCTGTCGGTCAGCGATACCGATCGTCCGCTGGATGCGCTGCGCCAGCTGCTGGCGCGCAAGGTCGATGCGGTGATCGTGCCGAAAATTTTTGCCGACTATCATCTGCGCAACCATTTTGGCAGCGGGCTGATCGTCGAGGGTACGCTGGGCGCCGATCCCGCACGCTTTGTGATGCGCGTAGAGCCAGGCAATGAGACGCTGATCAGCATTCTCGATAAAGCGTTGCTGGCCATCCCGCCGGAAACGCTGTTTAAGCTGATGGCGCAGTGGCGTCAGGCGGAACCGCCGTTTCTCAGTAGCTCGTGGCAGAACTATAAGCAAACGATTCTGCTGATCGTTTCGGTATCGCTGGGATTGATTCTGTTGATCCTGCTGTGGAACCACCATCTGCGCAAAGTGATTCAGCAGCGTATGCAGGCAGAGAATGCGCTAAAAAATCAGCTCAATTTTACCCACACGCTGTTTAATGACTCGCCGGTGGCAATGTACATCCGCGATAAGCAAACGCGGCTGGTGGACTGTAACAATGCCTATCTGCGCTTTTTGCACATCAAACGCGACGAGGTAATCGGTAAACGACTGTCGGACGTGTTCAACACCAATAACGCCAGCATTCATACCATTGAAGATGGTTACCAGCAGACGCTGCTGGATGGTGAAGCGGTAATGCGCGACGTCCAGCTGATGTTTGGCCAGCAGGCCTTCCATCTGTACCACTGGACGCTGCCGTTTCGCGATCGGCTGGGGGAAGTTGCCGGGGTGATCGGCGGCTGGGTCGATGTCACCGAACGTAACGCGCTGTTGCAGGAGCTGCAGCTGGCCAAGGACACCGCAGACAAAGCCAACCGCTCCAAAAGTGAGTTTCTCGCCAGCATGAGCCATGAGATCCGCACGCCGCTGCACGCCATCATTGGTTTGCTGGAGCTGGAAACCCGCTCGCAGCCGTGTGAGACGCTGTCAGAGAATATTCGCGTCGCCTACAGTTCGGCGCGTGCGCTGCTGTCGCTGATCGGCGATATCCTCGATCTGTCAAAGATCGAATCTGGCCAGTATCAACCCACGCCGGAAACCGTTTACCTGCCGGATGTGATCGATCAGGCGGTGACGCTGTTCCGCAACAAGGCCGAAAGCAAAGGGATCGATCTGCGCGTAGAGATGGACATCGCGGCCTACTGGGTACAGACCGATCCGCTGATGATCAACCAGCTCCTGTCTAACCTATTGAGTAACGCCATTAAATTTACCGATCGCGGCAGCGTAACCGTGGTGCTGATGCAGGGGATTGGCCAGGAAGAGGAAGGTTGTGAGTTCGTCATAGAAGTGAGCGATGACGGCTGCGGCATGACCGAGGAGCAGCAGCAGGCGATTTTTGAGCCGTTTGTCCAGGTCGGTGAACGTCAGCAGCAGCAGATTGGCACCGGTCTTGGCCTGAGCATCTGCCGCAATCTGGCAGAGCTGCTGGATGGCGAACTGATTGTGGAGAGTACGCCAGGTGAAGGATCGGTGTTCTCCTTCTACTTCCGCGCGCCGGCCGGCGAACCGCGCGATCAAACCCAACCGCATCTGTCACAGCCGCTGGTCACCGACAAGCTGTCGGTGCTGGTGATTGATGATCATGCGCCTAATCGCCTGCTGCTGGGTAAACAGCTGGAGCTGGCGGGCCATCAGGTGGTGGTGAGCGAAAGCGCCGTCGAAGCGCTGAAGCTGTGGCAGCAGGATCCGCTGCGCTTTGACCTGATCATTACCGACTGCAATATGCCTGGCATGAACGGGTTTGAATTTGCCCAGGCGCTGCGCCAGCATGAACGCCACTATCATCTGCCGCCGATCACGCTATACGGCCTGACCGCCTCCGCCGAGCAGCACATCATGCAGCGCTGCCTGCAGGCTGGCATGAACGACTGTCTGTTCAAGCCGCTGAATCTGGATACGTTGCTGGCGCAAATCACCCACTGTACGCGCCGCACGCCAAACGCGCCTGACAGCGAGGCAGCAGCCGTGACCGGGCAACCTGTTGCTGATACCGCCGTCGCCGCGCTGCCGGCCCCTGTGGCGGTCCCGACTTTTGCGCCGCTGCTGATGCAACTGGCTGAGCGCGATCCTGCCAGCTGCATCACCCTGCTGGAAAGCATTCGCACCAGCCACGATGAATTGCTGGCAGCACTGCAGCAAACCACTGATACTCACGCGCTGTCACAGCTTGGCCATAAGCTGAAAGGCGGTGCCAGCATTCTTAACGCCAGCGCGCTGATGGAGCTGGGGCGCAAGCTGGAGAAACACCAGCAGGAAGGACACGATGTCGCGCAACTGATTGCCGCCATCGCGTGCGAAATTAACACCGTCAATGAAACATTAATTATCTTTGAACAATATCGGCTGAAAAATCAGCAGGTTTTATAAAAACATAATCTTATCAAGACATTTCTCGGTTCGCCGGGATAAGCCGCCAGACATAATGTCCGCCAGCGCCATCATATCGGTGTCGTAAAAGGGAGATCTATGTTTAATGCAAAAATTCTCATCGTTGATGAGCATCGCCTTGTTGCGGCTGGGGTGCAGGCTTTATTATTAATGAATGGCTTTAATTGTGTCACTACAGCAAACACAATTAATGATGGTATTGACGATGTTATTCATCAGCACATCGACATCCTGATTTTAGATCCTGATTTCAAAGAGAAAAATGGCATCGCCTTTTTACGCGATATCGTAAAATCTAAAACCTGGATGAAAGTCATTCTGCTCAGTCAGAGCAGTAACAATCACCTGCTTATACAATCGCTTAGTCAGGGCGCTAACGGCTTCGTGTCGAAATACGATCCAATTCAGACGCTGATCGCCGCCATTGGCTGCGTATTTAACAATGTAAATTATCTGCCCGGCGATATTCTTGACCGGCGCCAGCGCTATGTTAATGAACAGGATATGCTGTCGCGCCTGACCGAGCGGGAAACGCTTATTTTACGTCAGCTGGCGCAGGGAAAATCCAATAAAATCATTGCCTGTGAATTAGGATTAAATAACAAAACTATCAGTACTTATAAAACTAAAATTTTTCAAAAGCTCGAATCAAAGAATCTGGTCGATATTATCGAACTGGCACGGCGAAATGGTGCCTGCTGATGCCAAAATCAAGACCAGTCTTGCGGATTAATCCGACTGAGGCATGGCATCATCACCTCGTCCTCACCCGGGATTGTTATAGAGATTGAGTCATACAGGAATTTATAACCACAGAGCTAATTTATTAGCCCAATCTTCATGCCATTACAGGGCGCGCAGGTTTCTTCCCGTGCCTGGCGAAAGTGGTCCGATACTTTCGTCTGCGACTTGCCGCCCTGCTTTTTTTTGAGGTTTCTCACAGGCTGAGCGCCGCAAATTTCCAGCCCGCACTTTTCCCGCTAGAGTTCACTCATCCGACCACTCACTGAGTAAGTGATCATGACTGAGCGTTATCCGCATCTGTTTGCCCCGCTGGATCTGGGCTTTACGCAACTGAAAAATCGTTTCCTGATGGGCTCAATGCACACCGGTCTGGAAGAGCATGCCGATGGCGCACAGCGCCTCGCCGCCTTTTACGCCGAGCGCGCCCGGGAAGGCGTTGCGCTGATTGTGACCGGCGGCATCGCGCCCAATGCGCAGGGCGTGGTGGCGCAGGGCGGAGCCATGCTGACGGACGAAACGCAGTGCGGCTGGCACCGCCAGATAACCGATGCAGTACATGCACAGGGGGGCAAAATTGCGCTGCAGATCCTGCATGCCGGACGTTACAGCTATCAGCGCGATCTGGTGGCGCCCTCGGCGTTACAGGCGCCCATCAACCCGTTTACACCGCAGGTACTGAGCGAAGCGCAGATTGAACAAACCATCGCGGATTTCGCGCGCTGCGCCCGGCTGGCGCAGCAGGCCGGTTACGACGGTGTCGAAATCATGGGTTCGGAAGGCTACCTGATTAATCAGTTCCTGGTCGCCCATACCAATCAGCGCGACGACGGCTGGGGCGGTGATGTGGCGCGGCGGCAGCGCTTTGCACTGGAAGTGACGCAGGCGGTGCGCGCCGCCGTCGGCGAAGCCTTCATCATTATTTTTCGCCTGTCGATGCTCGACCTGGTGAATAACGGCAGCTCACTGCAGGAGACGCTGCAGCTTGCCACGGCGCTGGAGCAGCGCGGCGTGACGCTGTTCAACAGCGGCATTGGCTGGCATGAAGCACGCATTCCCACCATTGCCACCTGCGTGCCGCGCGCCGGTTTCGCCTGGGTCACGCAGCATCTGCGCCAGCACGTCAGCGTACCGGTTATCGCTACCAACCGTATAAATCATCCCCAGGTGGCGGAAGAGATTGTGCGCGACGGTATTGCCGACATGGTGTCGATGGCGCGGCCATTTCTTGCCGATGCCGCGTTTGTCAGCAAAGCGCAGGCGGGCCAGCCCGACGCCATCAATACCTGCATCGCCTGTAATCAGGCCTGTCTCGATCAAATCTTTGCCGGCAAGGTCACTTCCTGCCTGGTCAATCCGCGCGCCTGTCATGAAACGCTGATGCCGGTCATCGCCGCCGCGCAGCCAAAACGGCTGGCGGTGGTGGGTGCCGGTCCGGCAGGTATGGCGTTCGCGCTGCAGGCGGCGCAGCGCGGCCATCATGTCACCCTGTACGAAGCCGATGCGCAGATTGGCGGCCAGTTTAATATCGCCCGCCAGATCCCCGGCAAGGCGGAGTTCAGCGAAACGCTGCGCTATTTCCGCCATCAGCTGGCAGCCGCAGGCGTTGAGCTGTGCCTGAATCATCGCGTCAGCGCCGACGAACTGGAACAGGCGGATGAAGTCATCATCGCGACCGGCATCACACCGCGCCAGCTGGCGATTCCGGGCATCGATCACCCCAGCGTGCTGAGCTATCTCGAGGTGATACGCGACAAAAAAACGGTTGGCCAGCGCGTGGCGATTATCGGTGCCGGCGGCATTGGTTTCGACACAGCGGAGTTTCTGCTGCAGCACGCCGATCGCGAGGAAGACTTCTACCAAAGCTGGGGCATCGATCGCAGCCTGCAGGCGCGCGGCGGTTTAGTGCGTCCACAGCCGGCTCCTGCCGACCGCCAGATCTGGCTGCTGCAGCGTAAATCCGGCAAGCCGGGCGCCGGGCTGGCGAAAACCACTGGCTGGATCCATCGCGCCAGCCTGCAGGCGCACGGCGTGCAGATGTGGGGCGATGTCGAGTATCTGAAGATTGATGATGACGGGCTGCACCTGCGCCATCAGGGGGAAGCGCTGACGCTGGCGGTAGATAACGTCGTGATTTGCGCCGGTCAGGAACCGCTGCGTACGCTGGCGCAGGCGCTGGCCGCACGCGGCAAAGCCGTGCGGCTGATCGGCGGTGCCGACGTCGCGCAGGAGCTGGATGCACGGCGCGCCATTGCTCAGGCCACCGAACTGGCGCTCAGCCTGTGATTAACGCAGCTTGACCGAACGCAGCACCACAAATTTGGCGTTAGAGGCCACCAGCTCGCAGTTGCCAAACAGCTTCTTCATTTTCTGATGATAGCCAAGGTGGCGGTTGCCGACGATGCGCAGCTCGCCGCCATACTGCAGGCAGCGTTTGGCGTCACGCAGCATCTGCCACGCCAGGTGGTCGGTCACCGCGTGCTGCTGATGGAACGGCGGATTGCACAGCACCGCATGCAGCCGGTCCGACGGAAAACCGCTCAGCACGTTGTTAACCCGAAACTGGCAGCGCGCCAGATCCTGTGGCCGGTTCAGCTCAACGTTGAGCTGGCTGGAAGCCACCGCCATGTAAGATTCATCGACGAACAGCACCTCGGCCTGCGGATTCTGTTCCAGCGCCTGCAGGCCAATCACGCCGTTACCGCAGCCGAGATCGACGATTTCGCCCTCAATATCGTGCGGCAGGTGTTGCAGAAAGAAGCGCGCGCCAATATCCAGCGCCGCGCGGGCGAACACATTGGCGTGATTGTGGATGTGATACGGCGTCTCGTCGAGCGGCCACACGGTGGTCGCCGGCACGTCCGCCAGCGCCGGGGCGCTGAAATGGCTGTAAATCAGACGCGCTTTTTTCCACGCCAGCGAGGTTTTGCTCTCACCGAGAATGCGTTCAAACAGCTGCAGCGTGGAATTATGGATATCTTTGGCTTTACCGGCCGCCAGAATCAGGGTATCCGGCGTGACGACCGTCCGCAACGCGCGCAGCTGGTGCTCAAGCAGCGCCAGCGCTTTGGGCAGCTTAATCAGTACCGCCGCCGGGGCAGCCGGCAACGGCGCCAGGCTATCAAGAAAGTGTACCGACGCTTCATCCAGACCGTTGAGACGCAGATTCTGCCGGGCGGCCTGCTGGCTGAGCCACGAGTCGCTGACGTGCCAGATTTCCCGATCGTTCAGCCCGCAGGTCAGCGCGCCAAAGCTGTCATTGAATACCAGCACCGGGCCTGCCGGCAGCGCCTGCTGAAGCAAATATTCATCTGCGGCGTCCCACGCCTGTAGCGGGCTCTCTTCGCGCATCGGCGGGAAGCGCTGAAGCGTCAGCGTGCGATCGGTCAGTTCAAGTTGGCTCATGGAATCTCCGGCGTGGTACACTTTGCGCGATTTTCGCCCTGAAAAGGGGGCGCAGTATACTGTCTTTCGTCGGGAATCCCAATGTCATTAATCTATCTGCAGGGTTACCCTGAAAACATCCTCGAACAGGTGCAAGTGCTGATTGATAATCAGCGATTAGCCGCCTTTTTGCAGCAGCGCTATCCCGATACGCACGACGTCGTCAGCGACCGCGCGCTTTATGACTACACGCAGGCGCTGAAAAACCGCTATATGCGCAGCGCACCGCCGGTGAGCAAGGTCATCTGGGATAATAAAATCAAAGTGATGAAGCATGCACTTGGCCTGCATACCGCCATTTCCCGCGTACAGGGCGGTAACCTGAAAGCCAAGGCCGAAATTCGCATCTCGACCTTTTTCCGCCTCGCGCCGGAACCCTTTCTGCGCATGATCGTGGTGCACGAACTGGCGCACCTGAAAGAGAAAGATCACAGCAAAGCCTTTTATCAGCTGTGCTGCCACATGGAGCCGGACTATCACCAGCTGGAGTTCGACGCGCGCCTGTGGATGACCGAACAGGCGCTGCGCGGCAACGCGGCCTAAAGAAACTCCTGCGCTTTCTGAATCAGACTGGTTTTGGTCAATGCCCCGAGGAAGCGACGCTCCTGCGCATTATTCAGCACCGGTAAACGCTCCAGCGTCACGCGCGCAAACGCCTCCCAGCCTTCACGCATGCTCTGGTGCTGGTAAATGCAGGGGAAATTATCATCCATCACGCTGCTGACCGGCGAATCCAGCGTGATCTCCTGTGCCAGCACTTTGCGCGAAATGTCATGAATTGATACTACGCCGAGAAACTGACCGGCCTGATTAAT
Source organism: gamma proteobacterium symbiont of Axiagastus rosmarus (assembly GCF_059730925.1). Classification (NCBI taxonomy): domain Bacteria; kingdom Pseudomonadati; phylum Pseudomonadota; class Gammaproteobacteria; species gamma proteobacterium symbiont of Axiagastus rosmarus. The sequence continues at coordinate 517,781 of NZ_AP035925.1, read as the reverse complement.
GACGTAGACGTAGCGCTCGCGCTTGAGCGAACTCACCGCCAGCGCCTGCCCGACCGATTCCGCCGGCTGCAGCGCCGCGCCGGGGATGATCAGCTGATCAACCCGCATATTATCAAAATCATATTTCGCTTCTGAACGATTAAGGTGATGGCTTACCACCGGATAGGTACTGGCAGACTGCAGCCGGTAGACCAGCATTGACGCCAGCACCGAGGCGATCATCAGTGGGAACAGCAGGCTGCTGTTGAGCGTCATCTCCAGCACCATCAGCATCGCCATCAGCGGCGCCTGACTGACCGCTGCCAGCACCGCCGCCATGCCCACCGCCGCATACAGCAGTGTATTGCCCACCGGCAAATGCAGCAGCACGCCAGTCTGCGCCAGCGCCACGCCGAGCAGCGCACCAATCAATAATGAGGGCGTGAACAGGCCGCCTACCGCGTTGGAGCCGACCGAGAGCGTGGTCGCCAGCATTTTCAGCACCAGCAGGCCGAGCAGACCCGCCAGCAGATAGTTGCCTTCAATGATTTTCACGATCACTTCATAGCCGTTACCGAGGATATCGGTGGAGATCAGCGCCAGTAAGCCAACCGCAAAGCCGCCTGCGCCCAGCCTGAACGGCAGCGAGTGCACGCGGCTGAATAACGCTTTGCTGCGCGCAATCAGCTTGATTAACAGCCAGCCTGCCACGCCCGCAGCAAACCCAATGATTACCGTCATCAGCAGGCTGGTGAGATCCATTTGAAACAGCGTGTCGGAGAGCGGATAGAGCGCGCTGCGAAAGCCCAGTGACCACATGGTCATCACCGCCACTGCCGAGGCGACAATCAGCGGAATCAGCCGCTGTAGCGCAGAGATACCAAACGCAATTTCCGCGACAAAAATCGCCGACGCCAGCGGGGCGTGATACACCGACGACAGACCGGCGGCGGCGGCCATCGCGACGATGTCGCTGTTGCGCATATTGAGGGACGCTGGCAGCCAGCGCCCCAGCAGGCTGCCGCTCAGCGCCGACAACTGCACCATCGGCCCCTCTTTACCAATCGACGCCCCGCTGCCGATACTGGCAATCGACGACAGTGCGCGAAACAGCGAGGTTTTGGTGGGCACCGCATCCAGCCGCGCGTTAATCACTTCAAGGTAATCGGTTTTCACCGTCTCCTGCTGCTCAATCGCCACCGCGTAGCGCAGGAACCAGCCGGCCAGCAGCCCGCCTGCGCCCACCAGCAGCGGCCAGAAGATCCACGGCCAGACGTGCATCGCGACCGTGATTTCGCTGTCGCTGTGAAACAGCAGATGATTGATGAGATCGATGATGCCGCGAAACGCCAGCGTGACCAGTGAGGCCACCAGGCCCACCGGAATGGCGATCAGCAGTGTGGTCCAGTTCAGTGCGTGTTTGCTTCCGCTCACCCGGCGTCCCCGCATGTCGGTTAAAAAAGGGTTTGGCATCATCATATTGGAATGCGGATCGCAGGATCAAATTTCGCCTGCCTGCGCCGCCAGGGAACATGCTACTCTGCCGCTTTCAGAGTGCAGGAGAGCCAGCCGTGATACGTTTTGCCATTGTGGGAACCAACTGGATTACCCGCCAGTTTATCGATGCCGCGCATGAGAGCGGCAAAATGAAACTGAGCGCCGTCTATTCACGCAGCCAGCAGCAGGCCGACGCCTTTGTCGCGGATTATCCCTGTCCGCTGACCTTTACCTCACTGGAGGCGCTGGCGGCAAGTCCGGAAATCGACGCGGTGTATATCGCCAGCCCCAATGCGCTGCACTGTGAGCAGGCGCTGCTGTTCATGTCGCACGGCAAACACGTCATCTGCGAAAAACCGCTGGCCTCTAACCTGCGTGAAGCTGAGGCGATGATTGCCTGTGCGCGTCAGCATCAGGTGGTGCTGTTTGAGGCGTTCAAAACCGCCAGTCTGCCGACGTTCCTGCGCCTGCAACAGGCATTGCCGCAGCTGGGCACACTGCGCAAAGCGCTGTTCAACTACTGTCAGTACTCATCACGCTATCAGCGCTATCTCGACGGTGAGAACCCGAATACCTTTAACCCGCGCTGGTCCAACGGTTCAATCATGGATATTGGCTACTACTGTCTCGCCGCTGCCGTTACCCTGTGGGGTGCGCCGCAGCAGGTGAAAGCGGAGGCCTCGCTGCTGGCAAGCGGCGTCGATGCGCACGGCGTGGTAGTGCTGGACTACAGCGATTTCGACGTCACGCTGCTGCACTCGAAAGTCAGTGATTCCCTGATTCCCAGCGAAATCCAGGGCGAAGCCGGCTCGATAGTGATTGAGAAAATTTCCGAGTGCCAGCAGCTGCGCCTGATTCCGCGCGGCGGCGAGAGCCAGAACCTGACGCAGCCACAGCACATCAATACTATGCTGTATGAAGCAGAGACCTTCGCCCGGCTGGTGGAAACGCGCCAGGTGGAGCACCCTACGCTGGAGGTGTCACGCATTACCGCCCGGTTGCTGACAGAGATTCGTCGCCAGACCGGCGTGGTGTTTCCGGCGGATCGGAAAGAAGTGTAAATATTGCAAAATATTACAGCTCCCCCATTGAATCTGCTCGCGGTTGCACGTATGTTGGCCGCAGCAAAGGGGAGTAACTTGTAAGCTGACCGATCGTCATTACGATGCGTAGCGCATCCGGTCGTCAGGCAACCCGGAATTGATTCTGTGTTGTAAGTGAGACCTTGCCGGAAGGCGAGGTTTGCTTGCAGCTCTATAAAGCGGCTGACGTCTTCTGACTCAGCCGTTTTTTCATTTTCAGGACAGGATACGACTATGCACTCTGTAGGCACACCGTTACTCTGGGGCAGCTTCGCTGTCGTCGTGCTCATCATGCTGGCGATCGATCTCTTCTTACAGGGACGACGCGGCGCACAAACCATGTCATTCAAACAGGCCGCCGTCTGGTCGCTGGTGTGGATCTCCGTTTCTTTGCTGTTTGCCGCCGCGTTCTGGTGGTATCTCGACGGCAGCGCCGGGCGCGAAGTCGCGACGGCACAAACCCTGGCGTTCCTCACCGGTTACGTGCTGGAAAAAGCGCTGGCGGTCGATAACGTCTTCGTCTGGCTGATGCTGTTCAGCTACTTCGCCATTCCGTCTAATCTTCAGCGCCGCGTGCTGATTTACGGCGTGCTGGGCGCGATTGTGCTGCGTACCATCATGATCTTTGCCGGCAGCTGGCTGGTCACACAGTTCAGCTGGATCCTCTACATCTTCGGCGCTTTCCTGCTGTTTACCGGCATCAAAATGGCCTTCGCGAAAGAGGACGATGATGCTGCTGTCGGCGATAAGCCGGTGGTGCGCTGGCTGCGTAAGCATCTGCGCATGACCGATGAACTGCACGGCGAAAAGTTCTTCACCCGCAAAAACGGCGTGCTGTTTGCCACACCGCTGCTGCTGGTGCTGATTATGGTGGAGCTGAGCGATGTTATTTTCGCTGTCGACAGTATTCCGGCTATTTTTGCCGTCACTACCGACCCGTTCATCGTGCTGACCTCTAACCTGTTCGCCATCCTTGGCCTGCGCGCTATGTACTTCCTGCTGGCCAACGTGGCAGAGCGCTTCTCGATGCTGAAGTACGGTCTGGCGATCGTGCTGGTGTTTATCGGTATCAAGATGCTGATTGTCGAGTTCTATCACATTCCGGTGGCGATCTCGCTGACGGTGGTCGGCGTGATTCTCGGCGGTACGCTGCTGATTAACGCCTGGGTAAACCACAGAAACGACCAGAAAGGCATCTCACAATAATCTTCTGCAGGGGCGCTAATCGCCCCTGCTTTGTTTCGCCAGCGCCAACCTTCGCGTTTCATATCTCTGTCACACTTCCCGTCATCAGCAGATCAAAAAACCGATCTGGCGCGCACCGACAGAATTATCTCTTTTCTCGCCAGGACTTTTCCTTATACTCCGCCGGGCAAACCGTTTGGCGCGGAGCAACCGCGCACAACACTCATACCGCAATAAAAGACCGTAATATGCTAAATAATCTTCTTCGACCGCTGGGCATCCTGTTCTCAGGCAGTCTGGTAAAACAAATCATGATCGGCCTAGTTGCCGGCGTGGCGCTGGCGTGGCTTTCACGCGATGCCGCGTTAGCCGTCGGTCTGCTGGGCGAACTGTTCGTGCGCGCGCTGAAAGCCGTGGCACCGCTGCTGGTGCTGGTGCTGGTGATCTCTTCGATTGCCAACCATCAGCAGGGGCAAAAAACCAGAATTCGCCCGATCATTATGCTGTATCTGCTCAGTACCTTCTTCGCGGCGGTGGTCGCGGTAATTTTCAGCCATCTGTTCCCGCAGACGTTATCGATGAATGTCGGTACGACCGAAATCACCCCGCCGTCCGGCATCACCGAAGTGCTGCACGGCCTGCTGATGAGCATGGTCGCCAATCCGATTGAAGCGCTGATGAACGCCAACTACATTGGCATTCTGGTGTGGGCGATTGGTCTTGGCCTGGCGTTTCGCCATGCCAGCCCGAGCAGCAAAGCCTTCCTGAATGACGCGTCGAATGCCGCGACCTGGGTGGTGCGCTGTGTGATTCGCTGCGCGCCGCTGGGCATTTTTGGCCTGGTGGCATCGATTCTGGCCTCAACCGGCTTCGGCGCGCTGTGGCAATATGCCCACCTGCTGACGCTGCTGATTGGCTGCATGCTGATTATGGCGCTGGTGGTCAACCCGATGCTGGTGTTTCAGAAAATCCGCCGCAATCCTTATCCGCTGGTGTTTACCTGCCTGCGCGAAAGCGGCGTAACGGCGTTCTTTACCCGCAGCTCGGCCGCGAATATTCCGGTCAACATGGCGCTGGCGAAACGCCTGAATCTGGATGAAGACACCTATTCGGTATCGATTCCGCTCGGTGCCACCATCAGCATGGCGGGCGCGTCAATCACCATTACCGTACTGACGCTGGCTGCGGTGCACACGCTGGGCATTGCCGTGGACGTACCCACCGCTATTCTGCTGAGCCTTGTCGCCTCGCTGTGTGCCTGCGGTGCGTCCGGCGTGGCGGGCGGTTCGCTGCTGCTGATTCCGGTTGCCTGCAACATGTTTGGCATCCCTAACGATCTGGCGATGCAGGTGGTTGCGGTCGGTTTTATCATCGGCGTACTGCAGGATTCCGCCGAAACCGCACTCAACTCCTCGACCGATATTCTGTTTACCGCCGCCGTATGTCAGGCGGAAGCGGAACGTCAGCCTCGCACCGCCGGTTAACCCGCGTCGCGGCACCCACCGGTGCCGCGCTTTAACCGCTGCCGCTTTAAAGCGTCACGCCACTCTTGAAGATCGCCAGCTCGCGGAAATCATTAGCTTCATTGCGCGCCGGCTGGCCGTTCGCAATCGCCACAATAGTCTCAACAAACTCCGCCAGCAGCGCCTCCATGCTGGTGCCCTCCAGCAGCCGTCCGGCATTGAAATCAATCCAGTGCGGCTTTTTCTCCGCCAGCGGCGTGTTGGTGGCGATTTTCACGGTGGGCACGAAGCCGCCGTACGGCGTGCCGCGCCCGGTGGTAAACAGCACCATATGGCAGCCGGCTCCGGCCAGCGCGCTGGTGGCGACCGCATCGTTACCGGGCGCGCTGAGTAAATTGAGCCCCGGCGTGCGCAGCCGCTCACCGTATTTCAGCACATCCACCACCTGACTCTGTCCGGCTTTTTGCGTACAGCCCAGCGACTTCTCCTCCAGCGTGGTGATGCCGCCCGCCTTGTTGCCAGGCGATGGATTTTCATAAATCGGCTGCTGATGATCGATAAAGTAGCGCTTGAAGTCGTTAATCATCGCCACCGTTTTGTCGAAAATCGCCGCATCACGGCAGCGGCTCATCAGGATGCGCTCGGCACCAAACATCTCCGGTACTTCGGTCAGCACCGTGGTGCCGCCGTTGGCGATCATCTGGTCAGAGAAACAGCCGAGCAGCGGATTGGCGGTGATGCCGGAAAAGCCGTCCGAGCCACCGCATTCGAGACCAAACTTCAGCTCGCTCAGTTTGCCCGTCTGGCGGCGGTCGTGACGCATCACGTTGTACAGCGCATGCAACCGCTGCAGGCCGGCTTCCACTTCATCATCCTGCTGCTGACATTCCATAAACTGCACGCGCTGGCTGTCAAAGTCGCCCAGCGTGTCGCGAAAGATATCGACCTGATTGTTTTCGCAGCCGAGTCCAATCACCAGCACCGCGCCGGCATTAGGATGACGCACCATATTTTGCAGCATGGTGCGGGTATTTTCGTGATCCTGCCCCAGCTGTGAACAGCCGAAGGGATGGCTGAACAGGTGCACACCGTCGATGCCGGCCGCGTCGTCACTCTCCCGGAGAAAGCGTGACACAATCTGCCGGGCGATGCCGTTCACGCAGCCGACGGTCGGCAAAATCCACAGCTCGTTACGAATGCCAACCTCGCCCGTGGCGCGACGATAGATCTGTACCTCACGATCCGCCGCCTGCGGTGGCAGCGTGAGGTGTTCCGGCTGATAGTGATAGTCATCGACATCGCTCAGATTGGTGCGCGCGTTGCTGGAGTGAATCAGCTCGCCAACGGCGATCGGCTGAGTGGCATGGGCAATCGGCAACCCATACTTAATCACCTGCTCGCCACTGTTGAGCGGTTGCAGCGCAAACTTGTGGCCGCGCCCGATATCCTGATGCAGCGTAATCCGCTGTTCTGCGACGATAACCTGGGTGCCGGCCGCCAGATCCTGCAGCGCGACGGCGACGTTGTCGCGTGAATGTATTTTGATTGCCTGTTGCATCGCGTTATCTCAGTTGGCTAAGGGCCGTCCGCATGCCGTGGACGAGAATGTTGTGCAGTTGCTGGCTGACCGCCGGGACCAGGCCGGGCCGCTGGGTTAAATCTTCGCCCCAGTGCTGCGCGTCGCTCAGTACTTCGCTCACCAGCTGCTGCGGGGTGAGTTGATCGGTGAGGACCGCCGGCCACAGCCGGGCAAAACGCTGCAGCCAGTGCGCGTCATCCTGCAGCGGCCACTGCCGGTCATCCTGCTGGCCGCGATAAAACGCCAGCAGCGCGGCAAAGGCAAAGATGAGGCGCGGCGGCCAGTCGCCACACTGCTGCTGCGCCTGCAACAGCGCCGGCAGCAGGCGCGTACGGAATTTGGTCATGCCGTTGAGCGCAATCGCCAGCAGCGCATGGTGAATAAACGGATTGCGAAAGCGGCGCTGCACCGCATCGGCAAAGGCGTGCAGCTCGGCACGCGGCAAATCCAGCGTCGGGATCACCTCTTCGCGCAACAGGGCGTCGACAAAAGCGGCCAGCTGCGCATCGTTCATTGCCTCGCCCACGCTCGCCAGCCCGGCCTGAAACGCCACCGGCACCAGCGCAGTGTGCGCCCCGTTGAGGATCGCCACCTTCTGCGCTTTGTACGGCGTGATGTCATCCACCCGCCTGACGGCAGGTGCCAGCGCCGTCAGCTGCAGCTCGTGCATCAGCGTATCCGGTCCCTGAAGCACCAGCTGATAGTCGCGCTCCCCGGCCACCAGATAGCGGTCGACATAGCCCAGTTGCGCTGCAATCTGTGCGCCATCCGGCGGATAGCCGCTGACAATGCGATCCACCAGCGTGTTGTAAAAGGCGCAGTGCTGCGTCACCCACAGCGCAAAGGCCGCTGGCAGCTGCCACTGCTGGCAATAACGCAGCACTAACGCGCGCAGCGTGTCGCCATTATGGTCGATCAGCTCACACGGCACGATCAGCCAGCCTTTATCGGCGGCACCGGCAAAGTGCTGATAACGCGCCCACAAAAGCTGCGTCAGTTTGCCGGGAAACGACGACGCGGGTTGATCCTCCAGCCGATCCTGTTCGGCATACGCGATGCCGGCCTCGGTGGTGTTGGAGAACACAAAACGCATCTGCGGCGCGCGTGCCAGAGCCAGGAATTCATCGAACTGCTGATAAGGCTGGATTTCACGATTAAGGCTGCGGATCAGCCGGGTTTCACTGAGCGGTTGCCCCGCTTCATTCAGGCCGCGCAGCAGCGTGGTGTAGAGGCCATCCTGCTGATTGAGCGTCTCCGTCTGCATCCGGTTGCGCGGTCGCACCACCACCACGCCGGCATCGGTGCCCTGATGTTCATTGAGCCAGTCGAGCTGCCAGTCGATAAAGGCACGTAAAAAGTTGCCTTCGCCGAACTGGATCACGCGTTCGCTATAGCGTGCGCCGGGGAAATCGCGGCGGTTGAGTCGCAACATGTCGCTTCCTTGAAGATGAAATCGGTCAGCTAATGCGCAAAAGTTATCATACCAATTTCAGCGAAAGGGAGATTTGTTTGCCAACTGCGTCACATTATCCATCATTGCCATACGGCGAAAGCCGGCGTGCCTCTTATTCCCACCAGCTTAACTATATGTATATTCTATCAATTAAACATCAAACCTGAGCAGGCGCGCAGGTTCTTAACTTGCCAGATGGTATAACAGCTTCAGCGCTTTGCGACATCGCAGGGTAAGTGGTATAACAACTTACCGTTTTTCACAGAACCGAAAAATCATGGACCTGAACGAATCCCGCCGCCTCTACCAGCAACTCGCCAGCGAACTCAAACAGCGCATCGAAGCGGGCAGTTATGCCGTGGGGGCAAAGTTACCGGCAGAGCGGATGATTGCGGAGGCGCACCAGGTGAGCCGCACCGTGGTGCGGGAAGCGATCATCATGCTGGAGGTGGAAGGCTACGTCGAGGTGCGCAAAGGGTCGGGCATTCATGTGATCAGCGACCAGCCACAACCGCGCGACAGCGCCGCCGATCAGCTGGAGTTTGCCAGCTATGGCCCCTTTGAACTGCTGCAGGCGCGCCAGTTGATTGAGAGCAATGTCGCCGAATTTGCCGCCACGCAGATCCGTCCACAGGACATCGTGGCGCTGCTGGCAATTCAGGAAAAAGCCCGGCAGGAAGATCATGCGCGCGATTCGACATGGGACATGGAGTTTCACGTGCGCATTGCCCAGGCCACCCAAAACAGCGCGCTGGCTGCTATCGTAGAGAAAATGTGGCGGCACCGGCTGCATAATCCTTACTGGCTCAAGCTACATGAGCACATTGATGCGCGCCATATCACCAGCTGGTGCGACGATCACGATCAGATTTTAAAAGCACTGATGCGCAAAGATCCCGCTGCCAGCAAACTGGCGATGTGGCAGCATCTGGAAAATACTAAACAGATGCTGTTCGACGCCACCGCCGATGATTTCGAATTCAACGTCGACCGCTACATGTTCGCAGAAAATCCGGTGATCCTGCCCTGAAGCCGCAATGGCAGAAACGCTGCATTTTCAGGCTAAAAAGTCAGTTAATCTGCAATAGTGTCAGCTCGTGTAAAGCTCCTTTTGACCATCTGCGTCAAAAGGTAAAACTCCTGTGCGACCGCGACTTTACACTGTCTGAATCCCGCGATTTTTGTTACAGTTATCGCCCTTTTCTTACCCTTTGCGACAGGGCTATAAAAAGTCGCTGATTTAACAATCAATTCTGGATGGATCCGGAAATCCTGCTCAGGTGGCATACCTAAAATGTATAACTTAACCCGCCTGCGCCTAAGCCCCTCACGGGCACGTTTAACAATGATGTTCAGGAATGATTGATGGATATTTTGCAAGCATTGCTGCATGCCCTGTGGCAGCAGGATTACGAAATGCTCTCCGACCCCACGCTGGTGTGGGCGATTTATGGCGTGTTGTTCATGATTCTGTTTCTCGAAAATGGCCTGCTGCCCGCCGCGTTTCTGCCTGGTGACAGTCTGCTGATTCTGGTCGGCGTGCTGATCGCGAAAGGCACCATGAGCTTCCCGCTGACCCTGCTGGTGCTGACCACCGGCGCCAGCCTTGGCTGCTGGGTCAGTTACATTCAGGGCCGCTGGCTTGGTAATACGCCGACGGTGCAGAAATGGCTCTCCCATCTGCCCGCGCAGTATCATCAGCGCGCCCACAGTCTGTTCCATCGCCACGGCTTGTCTGCGCTGCTGATTGGCCGCTTTATCGCCTTTGTCCGTACCCTGCTGCCGACCATTGCCGGCCTCTCTGGCCTGAGCAATGCCCGCTTCCAGTTCTTTAACTGGATGAGCGGCTTCCTGTGGGTGCTGATTCTTACCGTGCTCGGCTTTGCGCTGGGGAAAACCCCCATTTTCCGCCGCTATGAAGATGAGCTGATGTTCTGCCTGATGCTGCTGCCGCTGGTGCTACTGGTCATCGGTCTGGTGGGTTCACTGGTGGTGCTGTGGCGTAAACGTCAGGCGGGTCAGAACGGGAAGTCACAGTAATGACAGGGTTGCGTAATTTTCCCAGGCGTTTACTCCCCTGGCTGTGCGCTGGCGTGCTGGCGCTGCTGGCTATCGGCATTGTGCCCAAACTGATGCAGCATGAAACGGTGGTGAAGATCCGCGTGGCACACAGCGGCACCAATCTGCCGGACGGCTTTTATCTCTATCAGCAGCTTTCGGCGCAGGGCGTGCGGATTAAAAGTATTACCTCGGCAGGCGATGCGCTGGTCATTCATTTTGAGAATGAAGAGCAGAGCCTGGCCGCGCAGAAAGTACTGCGCCGCCTGCTGCCACAGGGCTTTGTCGTGGCGGCGGGTCCGCAGGCGTCACAGCAGGTGGTGGACGCTAATCGCCCCACCTATAGCTGATCCCCGCCGTCGGGTTCACCGCCCGGCGGCACCTCAATCCTCGCTATCCCCGCGTGTTTTTTGAATTTTTTCGTCTGCTGTCTATTCTTAAGTAAGCGCGAGCAGACGACAAGCTGGGATGCCCCTCCTGTCCGGTTTGCGACAGGTCGTCAACAATGGAAGGTAAAAACCTGATGAAACAACAACTACTGCTGGGTGCGATTCTTTTCTCTCTCTCGGGTTCACTGCTGGCAGCGGAATCGCTGTGTCAGCAAAAACAGCAGGATATTCAGCGCGAAATTGAGATGGCGAAACAGCACGACAACCAGCGCCGGGTCACCGGACTGGAACGCGCGCTGACTGAAGTCCGCGCCAACTGCACTGACGAGAAACTGAAATCCGCCCACGCTGAACGCATTGAAGCCCAGCAGCATAAAGTGGCTGAGCGCGAGCACGAACTGCAGCAGGATCGCCAGGAAGGCAAAGACCAGGAGAAGATCGGTAAGCGCGAACGGAAGCTGGAAGAGGCACGCCAGGAGCTGAAAAAGCTGCAGGCCGAGCCTTATTAATCGGACTTAAATAAATGATGTAATGGAGAACACCATGGCTAAAGACACCACATCTGAACATCTGCGTGCGGAACTGAAAAACCTTGCCGACACCCTGGAAGAAGTGCTGAGCAGCTCGGCTGATAAGTCGAAAAGCGAGCTGGACAAACTGCGTCACAAAGCACGCGGTGCCATTGAGAGTTCACGCGAGCGGCTGGGCGAATCCGGCGAACGCATCGCGCAGACCACGCGTGAAGCGGCGGAAAAAGCGGATGTCTACGTGCGTGAAAATCCGTGGCACGGCGTGGGTATCGGCGCAGCGGTCGGCGTGCTGATCGGCATCCTGATTTCACGTCGTTGATATGAGCGAGAATCAGAGCCACGGCCCAGGCAAAGGGGTCTTCAATGTAGGTCAGCGCGTGGTGACAACGCTGGTTGGCATGGTCGAGACACGCGTGCGGCTGGCCGTTGCCGAGCTGGAAGAGGAAAAAGCCAATCTGATCCAGATGCTGATCATGATAGGCCTGACCATGCTGTTTACCGCTTTCGGATTGATGAGCCTGATGGTGCTGATTATCTGGGCGGTGGATGCGCAGTACCGGCTGATGGCGATTGCCATCACCACCGGCGTGCTATTCGCGCTGGCGCTGATTTTTGGTTTGTGGACGTTGCGTAAATCCCGGCAGTCCACGCTGTTGCGCCATACGCGCAAAGAGCTGGACACCGATCGCACCTTACTCGAGGAGCATCGCTCATGAGTCAGCGTGAACGTGAAGCACGCATTCATGAATTGCTTAATCAGGTACAGCAGCAACGGCTGGATCTCAGCGCTGCGCGCCGCGACTGGCTGGAAAGCACCGCGCAGTACGATCGCGGCTGGCTGACGTTTCTCAGCCTGCGCCGCTATCTGGCGATTGGCAGCAGCGCGCTCGCCATCTGGTCGATCCGCAGCCCCAACCGCATCATGCGCTGGGCCAAACGCGGACTCGGCCTGTGGAGCACCTGGCGCATGATCAAATCGGCGATGCCGCCACGCTAACTTCCCCACTTTAAACCGGATCGAAAAGGTTCGGTTTTCCTCCTTCAGAATTCCTGAATAACATCGACAGTTTATCTCGCTTACAACTATTGCTGCGCGCGACTATCATCTCCCTCCATCAGCCCGACGAACTGTTTAACGCGGTTTAAAGGGAAAATAACCCCGCAGGCCAACAACCTGCGCCAAAAACCTTGTTGGAGTAAATGATGAAAAAATTCGAAGACTCAGGCCTGCTGCTGGCACGCGTATTAATGACCATCCTGTTTATTACTGCCGGCTGGGGCAAAATCACCGCCTATGCGGGCACCGCACAGTACATGCAGGCGATGGGCGTGCCCGGCTTCCTGCTGCCGCTGGTGATTCTGCTGGAACTGGGCGGCGGCCTGGCGATTCTGTTCGGCTTCCTGACGCGCTTCACCGCGCTGTTCACCGCCGGCTTCACGCTGCTGACCGCGTTCCTGTTCCACAGCAACTTTGCGGAAGGCGTTAACCAGCTGATGTTCATGAAAAACCTGTCCATCGCCGGTGGTTTCCTGGTGCTGGGTCTGGTGGGTCCGGGCGCCTACAGCATTGACCGTCTGATTCGTCAGCGCTTTATGCCAGCAACCGCACGCTAAGCACACAAGCCGTGCAACAGCACATATACTGAATAGCAGGGGCGGGGATTTTCCTCGCCCCGTTTTTTTATGGAGGGCTTATGGGACAACTGATTGACGGTGTCTGGCATGACACCTGGTACGATACGAAGTCAACCGGTGGCCGCTTCAAACGCACAGAAGCAGTCTGGCGTAACTGGATCACGGCAGACGGCAGCGCCGGGCCAACCGGGAAAGCCGGCTTTGCCGCCGAGCGCGATCGTTATCATTTATACGTTTCGCTGGCCTGCCCGTGGGCGCATCGCACTCTGCTGATGCGTCAGCTGAAGGGGTTAGAAGAGATGATTTCGGTATCAGTGGTGCACCCGCTGATGCTGGAGAACGGCTGGACCTTCGACGATGATTTCCCCGCCGCGACCGGCGATTCGCTGTATCAGAACGAATTCCTCTATCAGCTCTATCTGCATGCCGATCCGCAGTACAGCGGGCGCGTGACCGTGCCGGTGCTGTGGGATAAAAAGCAGCACACTATCGTCAGTAATGAATCCGCCGATATCATCCGTATGTTCAACAGCGCCTTCGACGCGCAGGGCGCTCGCGCCGGCGATTACTACCCGCCCGAGCTGCGTGACAAGATAGATGAACTCAACGGCTGGATTTATGACACCGTCAATAACGGCGTCTACAAAAGCGGATTTGCCACATCACAGTCGGCCTATGATGAAGCCGTAACCGCGCTGTTCCATTCGCTGGCACGGCTGGAGCAGATTCTGGGTCAGCATCGCTATCTGACTGGCGATCGCCTCACCGAAGCCGATCTGCGCCTGTGGACCACGCTGGTGCGCTTTGACCCGGTCTACGTGACCCACTTTAAGTGCGATCGTCATCGCATCAGCGATTACCGTAACCTGAACGGCTTCCTGCGCGATATTTATCAGATGCCGGGCATTGCCGATACGGTAAACCTGCCGCACATCCGCCATCACTACTACTGCAGCCACAAGACCATCAATCCGAACGGCGTTATTTCGCTGGGACCGGCTTTTGACTGGGATGAGCCGCACGGCCGCGGTTAACGGCTTGCTTACGCATGCCTGCCCTTCTCTCCCACTATTGGGAAAGCAAGGCAGGCAGTATTGCGCTGCCTCAGGCAAATTTGATCAACACCATCCCGGCCAGCAGCAGTGCCACGCCCAGCCAGCCGCGGGTGTTCAGACGTTGTCCGAACAGGATCCAGCCTGCCGCTACGGTAGCCACCAGACCGAAACCGCCCCACAAGGCGTAGGCCACCGAGAGATCGATCCCCTTCACTGCCTGCGACAGGGCACTGAATGCCGCCAGGACAGCCACCAGCGATACCACGCCATACAGCGGACGGCGGAAGCCGTTGGCATATTTCAGCGCGATGTTTGCCACAATTTCCAGCACGATGGCCAGCGCCAGCCAGGCCAGATGCACGACATTAAGCGTGGTCATGACGCAGCTCCTTACGGCTGAATGTCCCTGCTTTGATCAGCGCGATACCCGCGATCAGCGTGATCAAACCCGCCGCCTTCATCACCGACAGCGCCTCGTCAAACAGCATCACGCTGAACAGCGTGATAAACAGAATACCGACGCCTTCCCACATGGCATAAGCCACGCCAAGGGCAATACGTTTAACGGCAAAGGTGAGGAAGATGTATGACAGGGCGATCATCAACAGCATAAAAATATAGCCGGCGCTGCCGCCATTAACGCTGGCCCATTTCATTGACACGGTGCCCGTAATTTCGGCAGCAATCGCTAACGCTAATAAAATCCAGTACAGCATGATTTCTCTCCTGTGAGAAATAAACGCCATTCACGCGCAAACAGCAGCGTGATAGCTGAAAAAGATAAAAAGCTAAGAAGGAGAGAAAAAACTACAGCGCGAAGCGCCAGTGCCGATCGCTCAGTGAGCAGGAGAAAACGCAGGTAGGTGAAGAGGTTAATACGTAAAGTGTAACGAAATGGTTATCCATAATTTTACAACTTATCCACGTTGTTGCTTTTCCCGGTGTGGATGAAAAATTGTCCTCAGTAGTTGAACACGCGCCTATTCTGGCACAGGGAAAAGAATGTTTTTGCGGATTTGCGTTTCTTTACGCAGAGAAATGGGAGTTTTGTGCGGTTTTATCTGGCTACGTGCGGTTTTCTGCCCTCACCCTAACCCTCTCCCACGGGGAGAGGGAATAGTTAAGTGTGGTGTTGGAGGCCGAATACTCAACTCATCCCACGCACAATCGGTCCCTTCTCCCGCCTGCGGGAGAAGGTTAGGATGAGGGACAGCACGCACCTTACCCCAAAAACAAAACGCCCGCAGATTTTCACCTGCGGGCGTCTTTATAAAAAGTCGAAACTGACCGATAAGCCGGGTTCTGTCGTGGACAGTCATTCATCTAGGCCAGCAATCGCTCACTGGCTCAAGCAGCCTACCCGGGTTCAGTACGGGCCGTACCATGTGAACCCCTATTTGGCCTTGCTCCGGGTGGAGTTTACCGTGCCACGGACTGTTGCCAGCCGCGCGGTGCGCTCTTACCGCACCCTTTCACCCTTACCTGATCCCATTACTGGGCCATCGGCGGTTTGCTCTCTGTTGCACTGGTCGTAGGCTTGCGCCCCCCAGGCGTTACCTGGCACCCTGCCCTATGGAGCCCGGACTTTCCTCCCCTCTGCCCGTCTCCCCCGAAAGGGACGACGACAAAGCGGCGACTGTCTGGTCAGCTTCGGCGCGGGATAATAGGCGATCCGCCCGCGTTTGTCACGCCTCTTGCTGCTCCAGCGCATACTTGTACAGGGCGTTTTTCTTAACCCCATGAATTTCCGCCGTCAGCGCCGCCGCCTTTTTCAGCGGCAGCTCGGCCTGCAGCAGCGCCAGCGTGCGCAACGCCTCTGCCGGCAGCGTCTCTTCATCCGCTTTATGGCCTTCGACAATCAGCACCATCTCGCCCTTGCGGCGATTCTCATCCGCCTGCACCCACGCCAGCAATTCACCCACCGGCGCACCGTACAATGACTCCCAGGTTTTGGTCAGCTCCCGTGCCAGCACCACGTAGCGCGCCGCGCCCCATACGCTGACCATATCCTGTAGCGTATCCAGCACGCGATGGGTCGATTCGTAGAAAATCAGCGTGCGCGGCTCGTCACTCAGTGCACGCAGCGCATCGCAACGTCCTTTACTTTTGGCCGGCAGAAACCCTTCGTAACAGAAACGATCGGACGGTAATCCCGCCGCGCTCAATGCTGTGATCGCCGCGCAGGCACCGGGCAACGGCACCACACGCACCCCGGCCTCGCGGCAACGACGCACCAGATGGTAGCCCGGATCGTTGATTAACGGCGTGCCCGCATCGGAAACCAGCGCAATGCTCTGGCCCTCCTGCAGCTTCGCTAACAGCACGTCGGCCTTCTGCTGTTCGTTATGGTCGTGAAGTGCGAACAGTCGCGCATTGATGGCGAAATGTTGTAGCAACAGCCCGGTATGACGTGTATCTTCCGCAGCGACCAGATCGACGCTCGCAAGCACCGTCAGCGCACGCTGCGTGATATCACCCAGGTTACCGATCGGGGTAGGAACGATATAGAGCGTGCTGGCAGAAATCTCTGCCCGATCGAGTTGTTTCATTGTTTCATCCGAATTGCCGATTTAATATTGAGCATCTTGAAAAAAACATCACTGGATACAGTATGCTTCCTTCGAAAGTCGTACGTCATAAAGCAGGACGCCTGGTCCCTGTTTTGCTCGCGGGCCTGATTCTGGCCGCCTGTAGCGGCCAGGGACCGCAGCAAACCTCAAGCGTAAACGTGCAGGGTCCTGCCACGGGCCGCTCTGACTATTATCTGCAGCAGGTGCAGCAAAGCAGCGATGATAGCAAGACCGACTGGCAATTACTTGCCATCCGTGCCCTGCTGAAGGAAGGAAAGTATCCGCAGGCGCAAAATCAGCTCGGTCAGCTGCCACAGCAGCTCTCTGACGTACAACAGCAGGAACTGCTGCTGCTGCGCGCCCAGCTGCAAATTGCCCAGCAGGATTTCAACGGTGCTCAGCAGCTGCTGGGACAGATAAAAGCCGCTGATCTGTCGCAGGATCAGCAGGTGCGCTACTACGCGCTGCAGATTGCCGCTGCGCAAAATCGTCCGTCGCTTCCGCTGCTGCGCGCCTATATTGCTCAGGAACCGCTGCTGAAAGGCGCCGATCACCAGAGCAATATTGACGCCACCTGGCAGGCGCTGACCCAGTTAACCCAGGATCAGCTCAACAGCGTGGTGATCAACGCCGACGAAAATACGCTGCAGGGCTGGCTCGACCTGCTGAATACCTGGCACGCCAACAGCCAGGATGCCCAGATGCTGAAAGCCGCCATTAGCGACTGGCAGACGCGCTATCCGCAAAACCCCGGCGCGAAAACCCTGCCGACCCAGCTCAGCCAGGTGCAGAACTTTACTAAAGCCTCGACCAGCACAATCGCGCTGCTGCTGCCGCTTAATGGTCAGGCGCAGGTGTTCGCCAGTGCCATCCAGAAAGGCTTTAACGATGCGAAAAACGGTGTGCTGACTGCGCCGGCAGCCCCTGCCGCACCGGCCAGCAGCGATGCCAGCGCATCCACGCAGCAGCCCGCCAGCACGGCAACGCCAGCCAATGGCGATGCCAACGCGGTAGTCAGTCCGGCGGCCGCGGCCATCACGCCGTCAGACAGCGCACAGCCGCAGCAGCCCGCCGCACAGCCAGCCGTCGCGCAGCCTGCCAGCAGCGCCCAGGTGAAAGTGTATGACACCAGCAGCCAGCCGATTGCTCAGGTGATGCAGCAGGCGCAGCAGGATGGTGCCACCCTGGTGGTTGGTCCGCTGTTAAAAAATAACGTGGAACAGGTCGCCAACAGTCAGACACCGCTGAACGTGCTGGCGCTCAACGAGCCAGAGCAGATCCAGAACCATCCGAATATTTGCTATTTTGCGCTTTCTCCTGAAGACGAAGCGCGCGATGCCGCGCACCATATCTGGGATCAGGGCAAACGCCAGCCGTTGCTGCTGATGCCGCGCAGCAGCTATGGCGACCGCGTGGGCAAAGCGTTTGCGCAGGAGTGGCAGAAGCTGGGCGGCGCAACCGTGCTGCAACAGCGTTTCGGCGGCGTGGGCGAGCTGAAACAGGGCATCAACAGCGGCGCCGGTATTGCACTGAGCGGCACGCCATTGACGGTACAGCCGGACCAGCCGCAGGGCGTGGCGGTCGCCGGTCTGACGATTCCGGCACCGCAGACCAGCGCTCCGGCACCTGAGAGCGCCAGCAGCAGCGGCAGCGTTGATGCGGTTTACATTATTGCCACTCAGGACGAACTGCAGCTGATCAAGCCGATGATTGCCATGCGCACCAGCAGCCGCAATAACATCGCCCTGTATGCCAGCTCGCGCAGTGCGCAGGCCGGTGCCGGTCCGGACTTCCGGCTGGAGATGGATGGCCTGCAATTCAGCGATATTCCGCTGCTGTCCGGCGCCAATCCAGGCCTGATGCAGCAGGCAGCGCGCAGTTTCAACAACGACTATTCGCTGGTACGCCTCTATGCGATGGGCATTGATGCCTGGACGCTGGCGAACCAGTTTAACCAGATGCGTCAGGTACCGGGCTTCGCCATTGATGGCAATACCGGCAAGCTGAGCGCCGACACGGATTGCGTGATCAACAGGAAGTTGGCATGGAACCAGTATCGTCAGGGACAAATCGTTCCGGTGCAGTAAACCGCCAGCGCCTCGGCGCTGAGCAGGAGCAGCAGGCGCGTCGCTACCTTGAGCGCGCCGGACTGCAGTGGGAAGCCAGCAATGTGCGCTGCCGCAGCGGGGAAATCGACCTGATTATGCGCGACGCGGATTGCTGGGTGTTTGTTGAAGTGCGCTATCGGCGCGATGCACGTTTTGGCGGCGCGGCTGCCAGCGTGACGCGCCAGAAACAACAAAAGCTGCTGCGTACCGCTGCGCTGTGGTTGCTGGCACGCGGCGGCAGTTTTGATACGGTGAATTGCCGTTTTGACATCATCGCCATCACCGGGCGCGAACTGGTGTGGCTGGCCGATGCCTTTCGTGCGGATGGATAGAACCAGGTGGTCTTGTGCAGGACAGAATTAAAGCGTGTTTTACCGAAAGTATTCAGACGCAAATCGCCGCAGCCGAAGCGCTGCCAGATGCGATTTCCCGCGCCGCGATGACGCTGGTGCAGTCATTGCTGAACGGCAACAAAATCCTCAGCTGCGGTAACGGCGCCTCGGCGGCTAACGCCCAGCATTTTGCCGCCAGCATGATTAACCGTTTTGAGACCGAGCGTCCCAGCCTGCCGGCGCTGGCGCTGAGTGCCGACAATGTGATGCTGACGGCAATCGGTAACGACCGTCTGCACGACGAAATTTATGCCAAGCAGGTTCGTGCGCTTGGACAGGCCGGTGACGTTCTGCTGGCCATCTCCACCCGTGGCAACACCCGCGATATTGTTAAAGCGGTAGAAGCTGCGGTTACCCGCGATATGACTATCGTCGCGCTGACCGGCCATGACGGCGGTGAGCTGGCGGGCCTGCTCGGTCCGCACGATGTGGAAATTCGCATTCCGTCACATCGCAGCGCACGCATTCAGGAGATGCATATGCTGACGCTGAACTGCCTGTGCGATTTGATTGATAACACCTTGTTCCCACACCAGGAATGACTGAAGGAGCTCAAATGAAAGCATTGAACGCTATCGCCATTCTGTTAACCGCCATGCTGCTGCAGGGCTGCGTGGCGGTTGTCGCCGGCGGCGCTGCGGTCGCCACCAAAACCGCCACCGACCCGCGTACCGTGGGCACGCAGGTTGATGACGGCACGCTGGAGCTGCGCGTCACTAACGCGCTGGCAAAAGATGAGCAGATCAAAAATCAGGCGCGCGTGGTCGTAACCGCGTATCAGGGCAAAGTACTGCTGACCGGTCAGGCACCGTCAGCCGATCTCGCCAGCCGGGCGAAACAGATCGCCATGGGCGTTGATGGCGCGACAGAGGTGTATAACGAGATTCGCACCGGGCAGAAAGTGAGCCTTGGCACGTCTTCATCGGATACGTGGATCACCACCAAAATCCGCTCGCAGCTGCTGGGCAGCGATCAGGTGAAATCGTCCAACGTGAAAGTCACCACTGAGAACGGGGAAGTGTTCCTGCTGGGTCTGGTAACGCAGGAAGAAGCGAAGGCAGCAGCAGATATCGCCAGCCGTGTCAGCGGCGTGAAGCACGTCACTACCGCCTTTACCATTCTGAAATAATGCCACAGGCGGCCAGCAGGGCCGCCTTTTTTATACCGGAATATCAATCACCAGCGTGCGCAGCGGCGTTTCCGCCTGCAGCGTAATCTGCGCCTCTTCACTGACAAACGCCCCATCGCCACAGCGCAGCTGCTCCTGATGCGCACTGCTGGCCCGTACCTCAAGCGCACCGTGAATCGACTGCAAATAGGCGCGCGGTCCGTGCAGCGCCAGGCTGTACTGCTCGCCTGGTGCCAGCGTGACCTGATGTACCCACACCTGCTGGCGCAGCTGCAAACTGCCGTCCGCGCCATCCGGTGACGCAATCAGCACATGGGTTTGCTGCGGCAGCGCGCGTTTTTGCAGCAGCGGATTTTCCCGTTCCGGACAGGCGGCCAGCCACAGCTGCATGCGCGTCAGTGGGCGATCCTTGCTGATATTGTGTTCGCTGTAATTGACGCCCTGGCGGGCCGACAGCAGCATCGCTTCGCCCTCGCGCGCCACCAGGTGATTGCCTTCGCTGTCGCGGTATTCGGCTTCACCCTGCAACACCAGGTTGAGCACATCCACCTGCGGATAGGTGCGCGGCTGAAATGCCGCACCGGGCGCCAGCACTTCCTGATTTAGCACGCGCAGCGAGGCGTAGCCCATCAGCTGGGGATCAAAATAGTGGCCAAATGAGAAGCTATAGCGCGCCTGCAACCAACCGAAATCGGCCTGGCCACATGCGGACGCGCAGCGGGTTGTCATCATGCTTTACCTCCGACGCACTGCGGTGAGAATCCACCACAGGCTTTATACGTCAATGGTAAAAGGCTGGACGCCGGATTGTTAGCCAGTTAATCTGCCTGGCATATTCAAATTTACTGACAGAGAGTCGGCATGGCTAAAGAGCGCGCGTTAACCCTGGAAGCTTTACGTGTGATGGATGCTATTGACCGTCGCGGCAGCTTCGCCGCTGCGGCCGACGAGCTGGGACGCGTGCCATCGGCGCTGAGCTACACCATGCAGAAGCTGGAAGAGGAGCTGGATGTGGTGCTGTTTGACCGCTCCGGCCATCGCACCAAATTCACCAACGTCGGGCGAATGCTGCTGGAACGCGGCCGCGTGCTGCTGGAAGCCGCCGATAAACTCACCACCGATGCCGAAGCGCTGGCGCGCGGCTGGGAAACCCATCTGACCATCGTGGCCGAAGCGCTGATCCCGACCGAGCTGCTGTTCCCGCTGGTAGAGAAGCTGGCCGAGAAAGCCAATACGCAGATTTCGCTGGTCACCGAAGTGCTGGCGGGCGCGTGGGAACGACTGGAACAGGGGCGCGCCGACATCGTGATCGCGCCGGATTTGCATTTTCGCGCCTCCACCGAAATCAACACGCGCAAGCTGTACAGCATTATGAGCGTGTATGTTGCCAGTCCGGATCACCCGATTCATCAGGAAGCCGAGCCGCTGTCCGAGGTCACGCGCGTTAAGTATCGCGGCATCGCCGTGGCGGACACCGCGCGCGAACGTCCGGTGTTGACGGTGCAGCTGCTGGACAAACAGCAGCGCCTGACGGTAAGCAGCATGGATGATAAACGCCGCGCGCTGCTGGCCGGTCTCGGCGTAGCGACCATGCCCTATCCGATGGTGGAGAAAGATATCGCCGAAGGCCGCCTGCGCGTTGTCAGCGCCGAGTATACCCGTGAGGTGGATATTATTATGGCGTGGCGCCGCGATAGCATGGGTGAAGCCAAAGCCTGGTGCCTGCGTGAGATTCCAAAACTGCTGGCGAAACGCGGCTGATTTTGGGTGCTGGCGGCATTTCGCCCTCACCCCAGCCCTCTCCCGCACGCGGGAGAGGGAGCCGCCCGAACGTGGTTTGAGGGCCAGAATTCAGTCAATCCACCGGGCGCTAAGGATCAGCAACTGAACTCACACGCCGCTGGATCGGTCCCCTCGCCCGCTTGCGGGAGAGGGTTAGCGTGAGGGACAAACCGCACCCATCCCCCATCACAACCGGCTCAGACAATCCATTGCCACCGCTTTAAAGCTGACGAAATCAGCGCAGTCGCGCAATCTTGTCACCGCCCTTTCGCGCAGGAAGGTGACAAACAGATCGTAAATCGCCATCGCCTCCTCATATTCACTCTTACTGATCGCCAGCAGGAAAATCACTGAGGCCGTCTCATCGCCCCAGCTCACGCCGTGCGGTGCCAGCACGGTATAAACCACGGTTTTTTTAGCCAGTAATCCCAGCGAGTGTGGCAGCGCAATCCCTTCGCCCAGCATGGTACTGACAATCGCTTCACGCTCTTCGACTGAAGGATAAAAATCAGCATCGACATAGCCCTCCGCCTCGAGCCGATCGCACAGCAGGCGGAACAGCGCCGACTGGCTCATTGGCCGGTCGAGCACCATGAAATGCTGCGCGTCGAAGTACTTCTCCAGCATGTAAGGCCGGGTGCGGTCCACCAGCACCAGCTTGCCGAGCTGTTCCAGCTGAAACTCCGTAGGGAACGGCGACATCATCACTACCGGCTTGTTCTTCTCGCTGAGCCGCGCGGTTGAAATAACAAAATCTTCATCAATGTGCGCACGCACTTCGTAGTCACGCTGCGACAGCCGCGCCGTCACCACCAGCTGCGGGTATTTGCGCAGCAGCAGCGCCTCGATCATGCGCAGCGTGGAGTTGCCGCTGTCGCAAACCAGCAACACCTGCGGATGTCGCTGGTAGCCGACATCGTAATGTCGCTCCAGCCCGACGCCGATGTGCAGCACCAGAAAGCCAATTTCGTTTTCGCTGATGGTATACGGCGTGTATTTGCCCCAGCTGGTGACGGCCGCCAGCGTCACATCGTAGGCCATCGGATAGTGCTGCTTGATGTTACTCAGCAGCGGATTGGGAATGTGGATCTGATAGCGCACGCGGGTGATCATGGTTTTGATGTGCGTGAGCAGATCGGCGCGCAGCTGCTCATCCTGCTGCAGCCGGTAGTTGTAATGGGTGTTGATGTAATTAAGCAGGTAATCCACCAGCGCATCCGCGTCATCGGCGTTGATGGTGCTGGGGGCCAGCGCCTGAATCTGCCGCGCCGCAATATTAACGCGCAGCCAGTTCTCTTCGGCCTGCGAAATACCTTTACCCACCAGCGGGCGCATCAGATTAACCAGATCGTGCGCCGCCTCGCGTATCTCCTCGCCGACATCCTCCGCGCCGGGATCGCTGAGCGGGAAGCCTTCGCTGATGCGGCGCACCGCCACCGCGCAGTAAATCAGCAGATAGCGCTCGCCTTCATCGCTCAGCCGGATGGCGTGCTGCGTGAAGCACTGCGCCAGCAGCGGCTGCAGCTGCGCCAGCATGCCGCTGTGCAGCGCCTCGACCGTCAGCAGCGGGCTGTCGGGTGTCTGCTGGTCGATTTGCCACAGCAGATCGGTCAGGCAGGTGCGAATCGCCGCCTCGCTACCAAACAGTTTCATACCGTAGCGCGGCTTGGTTTCGATGTTGAGATGATAGCGGCCCAGCCACTCGCGCACTTCCGCCATATCGCTCTGCAGCGTGGCGCGGCTGACGAACCACTCTTCCGACAGATCTTCCAGCTTGAGCGAATACGCGGCGGTGAGAAAGCGGCTCAGCAAATAGCGCACCCGATCCTGCGAGGTGCGCGGCACCCGCAGCGGTGCCGCACTCTCCTGCTGCAGGCGGCCGAAGCGCACCGCGTCGTCGATTTTTAGCTGATAGCCCGCGCCGCGCGCCAGCACGAACTGAGCGCCGTGCTGTTCCAGCAGCGCATTGAGCGCGGTGATGTCGGTGCGCACCGTGCGCGTTGAAACGGAAAAACGCCGCGCCAGCTCATCCTGTGGCAGCGTTTCGCTTTGCAGCGCCGCGAAGAGTTGAGCTAAACGCTGATTGGGAAATCTCACGGAGCCTCACCTGTTACTCATTTGTTACAGCAGTTTCTTGCACGTTGCCAGAAGCTGACGCACATCGTCAATGCGCGTGTCGCCGCTGGCGCTATCAATAATTGAGCTGTAAACGTGCGGGATGACTTTACTGACCCCGGCCTCCAGAGCAATCCGCACAATCTCTTCGAAATTACTGAGATCGATACCGCCGGTCGGCTCCAGCCAGAAATCATGGTGCGCACAGGCGTCCGCCACCGCGCGATACTCCTCCACCGCTTTCAGGCCGCCCATCGGGAAATACTTCACCGAACTGCCGCCCATATCCTGCAGCATGGCGATCGCCGTGGCGATCGGCACAATGCCGTCCGCCGCCTGCGAACTGCGCGGACCGGTGGAGATTTTCACCTTGCCCGGCGTGCCGGTTGGTGAAACCAGACCGTTCACGATGGTGTGTGGCTGTCCGAGCAGCGCGCGGCTGGTGGCCACGCCGGTAAAGACCTGATTAACGTGCTGCGGCTGCAGTTCCGCCGAGATTTCACTGACCATCGCCGACTGATTCGGGTCGCCCGCACCCAGCCCGACCGACAGCGCATTATCAATCAGCGCCGCGTACTCGCGCATATCGGCAATCGCGGCCTCATTCGAGGCGTAGTTTTTCGACAGAACGCCGACCAGCACATGCCCTTCTGCCGCCTGCCAGATCGCCTGCGCATTCTGCTTTGAACCAGCCAGCACGTTGAGGCACAGACGGCCCTGATAGAAATTGGGGTTAAGATTCATGCGCGTTTTCCTCCGCTGAGCAGCGCCTGGATGCGGCTAAAGATGATGTGCAGCTGTTCCGCGCTGACGCTGCGCACATCCGCTTCGATAATGCCTTCGTTGGCTTTATAGCCGCGGAAATAGATGGCGATGTCGCCGTTTTTCAGCGCCTGCACCAGCTCGCCGGTTGGCCAGCCCGTCACCGCTTCATCAAATTTGATCTCGGCGCGGGCGATGTCACGACCGGCGGCATCCCACACCACGCGCGCGCTGACGCCGTTCAGCGTGTTGAGGTTATCGATAAAGGGCGTCATTTTCGCCACCATGTCAGCGCCGCTGGTTTTGCTCTGCAGCAGGTAGTTATCAATCGCCTGAGTCAGACCGAGAATGCCCTCTTTGCCGACTTTCATCGCGCGGCCAATGCCGTTGCTCTGGCGTTTCACCCACTCGACGTACTGGCTGCGGCCAATCACCAGGCCGCTGGTTGGCCCTTCAATCGCTTTGGCACCGCTGTAGATCACCAGGTCAGCCCCCATCTGGTAATAGCACTGCAAATCCTCTTCGGCCGCCGCATCGACAATCAGCGGAATACCGTGTTTGCGCGCGACCACCGCCGCCTGTTCGACGCTGAGATGGCTTTTCTGCACACAGTGATGCGACTTGACGTACAGCAGCGCAGCGGTGGTTGGCGTGATGGCCGCCGCCAGCTGTTCTGGCGAGCACTCATTGCTGTAGCCGGCTTCAATAAGGCGTCCGCCGCCCAGCGCCACCATGCTGCCCACCGGCGCGCCGTAGTTCACGTTATGGCCTTTCGGCACCACAATGTCGTGCGGCACGCTGAGCGGCGCGGCGTGCAGGTTATCCAGCAGCCAGTCGTTATCTTTAACGATCACCGCCGCTACGCACTGGGCAATACCGGCCGAGGCGCAGGACACCACCACCGCGTTTTCGACTTCCAGCAGGCGCGCGATGTAGGCACCGGTTTTGTTGACCAGATCTTTGATCTCAAAGTAGTGATTGAGGCCGTAGCTGACGGTATCCACCACATCGGCAGACGGCGTCGACACGCCAAGAATGGTCATACGGCCGGAGGCGTTGATCACCTCTTTCAGGTCATATTTCTCATAAATCGAAGACATGATGCGCTTTCCCTTCCTCAGTCAGATGCCACTGGCCCGCGATCACCACGGCCAGCGGCAGCAAATGTTGCTCACCCGTGACCCGTTCGCCTTCAGCATCGACGAACGGGCGGGCTTCCTCTTTGACGGTAAAGATGGTCAGATCGGCGTCATAACCGGCGGTCAGATGACCTTTACCGGCCAGACGCAGACCCGCTGCGGCATTAGCGGTGACGCAGGCGATCACCTGCGGCAGCGTCATGCCGATGGAGAAAAATTTCGACATTACGTGCGCCAGGCTGTGCACCGGGCCGTTGATGCGGTTGCGACAATAGATATCGGAGCTGATGGTGTCCGGCAGAATGCCCTGGGCAATCGCCTCGCGCGCCACCGCAAAACTGAAGCTGGCGCTGCCGTGGCCGATATCCAGCTTCACGCCGCGCGCGATCGCCTGCTTAACCGCCGCTTTCAGCTCGCCCTGCGGTGACAGAATGCGGTTCGGCTTGCCGTTAAAGCAGTGAGTGATGATGTCGCCGGAAGTGAGCAGCGCGGCGATCTCCTCCAGCACCGGCGGGTTGTTACCGATGTGCACCATCAGCGGCAGATTGCCCGCCGCCTGCTGAATGGCTTTGGCGCGCACCAGCGGCTGAATGCCGTTGTCGCCGACCACGCTGCTGCTCATGCGCGCCTTCAGGCCGACGATAAAGTCCGGGCGACGCTGTACCGCCTGCACCACCGCTTCGCCGTCGATCTGCGCCATGTCGGCCAGTTCGTTCTGCGTGACGATGCCGGTGCGCGAGATGTTGATCAGCGCGCGCACTTCGGTCTTCGCGCTGCGCGTCAGCTGATAAAAGTCGTCGATATGATCGGCACCGGTGCTGCCCGCATCCACCACGGTGGTGACGCCCTGCGCCACGCCAATCGCGTCGGCTTCGTCGTGGTAAATCGGTGATTTGGGATAGCAGTGTACGTGGCTGTCAATCCAGCCCGCGCTGACGTAGTAGCGGCCGCCGAGATCGCGCTCCTGTTGCGCTGCGCCGTCCACCTTACCGACCGCCGCGATTTTGCCGGCGCGAATCGCGATATCCACCAGCTGTTCATCACACAGACGCGCGCGGCGCAGAATCAGATCAAACATAAAACCCCCAATTACAGAGCGCACATGCCGTAGCGGCGCAATTTATTGCGCGATAAATCGCGCCGCTACGGGATTGTGCAGCCATTTCGCGCTTACAGCGAAACCGGGAAGATAGCGCCGAGCACCATGGCACCGAGAATCGCGCCGCCGGTAATCGGCTTGTTCCACAGGTAAAACAGCAGCGCACCGACCAGCGAACCGAGGCCGATCGGAATTGATGCCGCCATGGCAGACAGAATAATCAGTGGACCAAGGAAGCGACCGGAGGCATTCCCGGCGCCCATCATTACGTCCGCGCCGTAGGTGGAATCGCTCTGGTTGATGGTGAATTTGCGCGCGAGGATAATCACGTAGCCAATCGCCACGCCAATCACCAGCCCGGTTGCCAGCGAGGCGGCAAAGTTCGCCACCGGAAACACGATACCGGCTCCCAGCAGCAACGCCGGCACACCGAGGCCGACGCCGGTCTGAATCGCGCCGCCGATATCCAGAATCCCTACCAGCGAGCCTTCAATGATGCGCGCAAACAGGAAGCTGGCACCAAACGCCGCCACCGCGCCGTACACGCCGGTTTCCATGCCGGAGCGCAGCATCGAAACGAATGCCACTTCGTTAAAAGCACCGATGCCGTACAGGTAGTACATGTGCGTCCCGGCGAATACGCCGGAGGAGAGCAGGCCGACAAACAGCGGGAAAGACCAGTCGGCGTACCAGAACCCTTTGTTTTCGTTCTCGTTCATGCTGAAGGCTCCTTATTTGCCGCTCAGGCTGTTGTGGATCATGTCGAGCCAGCCAGGGATGCCGAGCTGGAAGGATTGCAGCAGTTTCACATCGAAGCCACGGAAGAAGCCGCTCAGCACAAACAGCAGAACAATCGCAGCCATCATCACTTTGGTGACTTTGTTCCAGCCGCTCTCTTCCACGCCTTTACCGATCAGAATGCCCAGCACCAGACCCGGCACGGCGTTACCCATGATCAACTGCGCCAGACCACCAAAAATGGTTGCCCAGAAGCCCGATTTCTTACCGGCATCTATCGCCGCCAGCCAGAAGATCACCGGCATCACCGTGTTCACCAGCAGATTCGCCGCCGGCACCAGCACTTTTACCGCGGTCACCTGCAGCGCAGCCGGTACGGCGGAAGCAGTACTGTTAAGGAAGGCCACCACGATCATGCCGATGATGCCGCAGGCAATCGCCATGCGTTTCGGGTTATGCAGCGTTTCCGCGACGTTGCGGTTCTTTACCATCAGTGCGGCCGCGCCCCAGTTCGGCAGAATGCGGTGATCCACATCCTGCGTGAAGGAGCCCGCGGCAACGGAGGATGCCCAGGCGTTAAAGAAGAAGCCGAGACCAAAGGAGAAGTGCGAAGCCGGATCGCCCTCGCAGGAGTTGAGCTCGCCCAGCGTACGGAAGGCACCCATCCCCTGCGTGACGGGCGCGTGGAACATGCGCGCCGCGCCCGCTCCAACGCCCACGCCGACTAATCCACCTATGATCAACGACTTAAACAAAATGATTAAAAACATATTGTTACCCTTGTTGTCGTTATTCTTACGTTGCTGTGAAGGTCACGCTCTCGGTGTCGATCACAGTGACGCTGACGGTAATTTCCAGCTCCACGCTGTAATTCCGCCGTTCACGCGCGAGGAAGAAGAACAGAAATTTCTCCTTCCGCACGCTCTCCTGCGCGCGCAGCACCCGCACATCGAGCGGTTCAATGCGCAACAGAATTTTCTGGCTGGTGCGCAGCACCTGCTGCTGCACCTTGCTGAGCGCATCGGCGAAGGCTTTTGCTTTGCTGTCGCCTTTGCCCTGCACCGTGACCTGCGTCTCATACTGTTGTTTCATGCTTAGCTGCCGTGTTTTTTATTCCAGGCCTGCACCAGACGCTCACCCAGCTCTTCTTTATCCATGAAGCCAAAACCGAGCACGGTGGCGCCTTCGTTGATGGCGGTTACCCCTTCGTCAACCGAACGCATGCCGTGTTTGGCTTTGTAGCCGTACTTGTTCTGCGCGGTGATGGCACCGGCGCCGCCGCTGCCGCAGAAGGAGATGCCGAAATCAGCGTTTTCCGCCTTCATCACGTCGCCCAGCTTCATATCCGCCGCCACGCCCGGCACCACTACTGCCCGGCCGCCGGCTTTTTCCACGCCAGCTGCCACTTTCTGCCCTTTACCCAGACGATCGCCAATCACTACCGTTACCATATTCCGTTCCTCTCTCAATTCATGCTTCGTTCGATTTCGCCACTTCGATATGCACCGACAGCAGCCAGGCTTCTTCGACAGGCAAATTGCCAAACAGATCCACCACCTGCTGCGCCAGCGCCATGGTCTCAGGCGAGATGTCCTCAAACAGTTCGGCTTCGACGTCCGGCAGCGCCTCTCCGGTGAGAGAGCGAGCCGCCATGGCGCGGACATGTGAGGCCAGCATTTGCTGTTGCACCGCATTGGCTGCAATGTGGTGCGCGGCATACAGCGCCGCGATTTGATTCATCACCTTATCCGCCAGCGCCTGGATTGCCTCCGGCGTGCTCGGTTTCAGCGGGACAGCATCACTCCTCACCTTGTTACTCCTGTTTACAGCGGACAATGTCAGATAATTCGCGTTGAGAAGAAATTACGCTGTCCGCCTGGCGGTGTGGAGACGCAACATTTCCACCTCAAAGTGGAAATCCCACGGGCGACTGTGCGCCAGATCGCACGATGCACGAACTATGCGAGATCGCTCACGAAATGCGTGAAATGAGGTAAAAAACGGGATAAAAACGGTGGAATGACGCGAAGCCGCGGCAGGAATAAGGCCAGCCTGCAGGCTGGCCCGGTTTATCAGCGGAATTTCTTATGGTTGGCGTTACGGATATCTTCCAGTTTCTTCGCTTCGGTTTTCGCCTCGTCCAGCTTGTTAGCCTGCGCCAGCTGGTCGACAACGTCGATCTGGGCAATCAGTGAGTCCAGACCGGCGTGGTAATCCTTGATCTGTGCGCTGTCAGCGCCCTGACCTTCCAGTTTTTCCGGCGTGGATTTTTTTGCATCCTGCGCCGCAGCCCGCATCTTGCCCAGTGCAGCGTGCATTTCCTGCGCGTCAGAGGTTTTCTTCACAACGCTCAGCCCGTCTTTCAGAGTATCCATATCCTGCTCCAGGTCAGCCGCGAACAGGCTGGCTGAAGAGAACAGCAACGACAAAGACAACATAGCAATCACATGCTTACGCATAACGTTTTCCTTTAATTATTATCAGGCGAAAAAAAAGCAGCCGCTGTGGGCTGCTTTCATCAAGCGATGTCTTTATTGTCCGGCGATTTTCATCTCCGGCAGCAGCACCGATCCGCATTGTATATTGCTGCGCGTTTCAATGTCGTTACCGACCGTTACCATATTGAGCCACATATCTTTGAGGTTGCCCGCAATTGTGATCTCGCTCACAGGGTATTGAATTTCACCGTTTTCAACCCAGAAGCCCGCCGCACCGCGCGAGTAGTCGCCGGTCATGGCGCTGACGCTGGAACCCATCATCTCGGTAACGATCAAACCGCGTCCCATCTGCTTCACCAGATCGTCAAAGCTGTGGCCCTGACCGGCGATGCGCCAGTTATGAATGCCGCCCGCGTGGCCGGTGCTTTGCAGGCCGAGCTTACGCGCCGAATAGCTGGTCAGCAGCCAGTTCTGCAGCACGCCATCTTTCACGATTTCGCGCGCTTCGGTGCGTACGCCTTCGCTGTCGAACGGCGTCGACGCCAGCCCTTTCAGGAGGTGCGGCTTCTCTTCAATCGTCAGCCACGACGGCAGAATCTGCTGGCCCAGCGCGTCGAGCAGGAAGGTGGATTTGCGGTAAACGCTGCTGCCGCTGATCATGCCCACCAGATGGCCGAACAGGCCAGTGGCCACTTCCGGCGCAAACAGCACCGGCGCTTTCATGGTTGGCAGCTTACGCGGCGAAAGACGTGCCAGCACGCGGCGCGCGCACTCCGCGCCCACCCAGTCGGCGCTTTGCAGATCGCCCATCGCGCGGCCAATGGTATAGGCGTAGTCGCGCTCCATGTCACCATTGTGCTCGGCAATGACGCAGCTCGACAGCGAATGCCGGCTCGAGCAGTAGCTCTGCAGCATGCCGTGGCTGTTACCAAAGACTTTGATGCCGACGTGGCTGTTAAAGCTGCCACCCTCGGTATTGGTGATGCGTTTATCAGCCTGCAGTGCGGCCTGCTCGGCCTGCGCGGCCAGCTCAATGGCGCGATCGGCGTCGATCTCCCACGGGTGATAGAGATCGAGATCCGGCGCCTCAAACGCCAGCAGATCGCGCTCGGCCGGCGCAGCACAGGGATCGGGCGAGGTGTAGCGCGCGATATCGATCGCCGCCTGCACGGTGCGTTTAATCGCGTCCGGGCTGAGATCGGTCGAGGAAGCACTGCCTTTGCGGTTTTGGTGATAGACGGTGATGCCAAGCGCGCCATCGCTGTTGAATTCGACGTTTTCCACTTCGCCGTAGCGGGTACTGACACCGATTCCGGTGGTTTTGGTGACCGCCACTTCTGCTCCGTCGGTGCTGGCTTGCGCCAGTTCCAGCGCCTGCGCGACAGCCTGTTCCAACACTTTACGTTGTTCTGCAACCTGAGTAGATACGTTCATCGACCTGCCGTCTAATCTTAAGTATGAATTTATTGAGTCTATCAGACTCAGAGAACAATTTCGCAGTCGCCCGATAAACTGGTAGGATTAGCCTCTTTTTTTAGGGAGCCAACAGATGACGAAGCAGCCCGAAGACTGGCTCGACGATGTGCCGGATAATCAGGAAGAAGAAGACGAAGAGATTATCTGGGTCAGTAAAAGTGAAATTAAACGCGACGCCGAGGAGCTGAAACGCCTGGGCGCCGAGTTAGTGGATTTAGGGAAAAACTCCCTGGATAAGATCCCGCTTGATGAACAGCTGCGTGACGCCATTGAACTGGCGCAGCGCATTAAGAAGGAAGGCCGCCGCCGCCAGCTGCAGCTGATTGGTAAAATGCTGCGTCAGCGCGACGAAGAGCCAATCCGCCTGGCGCTGGATAAGCTGAAGAACCGCCACAACCAGCAGGTTGCGCTGTTCCACAAGCTGGAGCAGCTGCGCGATCGGCTGATCGAACAGGGTGATGACGCGGTGGCGGAAGTGCTGAATCTCTATCCGCACGCTGACCGTCAGCAGCTGCGCAGTATGATCCGCAACGCGCAGAAAGAGAAAGCCGCCAGTAAGCCGCCAAAAGCCGCCCGCCAGATTTTCCAGTACCTGCGCGAGCTGGCTGAAGCGTAAGTCCGCTGCGGACGGTTGCCCTGCCCTCACCCTCTCCCGCAAGCGGGAGAGGGGATATAAAGCGCAGTGCTGAGGTAGCTGAAGCGCAGTGTTGGGGTAGCTGAAGCATTGTGCTGAGGTAGCGGAGGACGAGCGCTGAATGTGACGTCCGCACCGGACGGCCCCTTCTCCCGCTTGCGGGAGAAGGCTGGGATGAGGGCAGATCGCCTGTCTGCCCAGGGCCGGCCTGAACCGGCCACGCATTACTTACCTAACCGCTCCAGCAGTTTCTGATGAATCCCGCCAAAGCCGCCGTTGCTCATCACCAGAATCGAATCACCCGGCTGCGCCGCTTTAGCCACCATCTCCACCAGCGTATCAATGTCCGCGCTCCAGTGCGCCGGCTGAATGCAGGCGTCCGCAACGTCCGCGACCTGCCACGGAATGTGGTGCGGCTGGAACAGGAATACCTCATCGGCACGCCCTAACGAAGGGGCCAGTTCGTTCTTGCTCACGCCCATCTTCATGGTATTCGAGCGCGGCTCAAGCACCGCCAGAATGCGGGCGGTGCCGCCGACTTTACTGCGCAGCGCCGCCAGCGTAGCGAGAATCGCCGTTGGGTGATGGGCAAAATCGTCATACACCTTAATCGCGTTCACCTCACCGCGTAGCTCGAGGCGACGACGCGCGTTAATGAAGCTGTTCAGCGCCTCACCGGCATCGCACGGCTTCACGCCAACGTGACGTGCGGCGGCAATCGCCATCAGGCCGTTGTGCATGTTATGTTCGCCGACCAGCGCCCAGTTCACTTCCGCCACTTTCTCACCGTCGAGCCAGGCTTCCCAGCGCGAGGCATCCGGCACCAGCTTCTTCGCCTGCCAGCGACCATTGTCGCCCACGCTCTCCTGCTCGCTCCAGCAGCCCATCGCCATCACCTGCTTTATGTTGTGATCGTGTTCCGGCAGCAGGATCTTGCCCTGACCCGGCACGATGCGCACCAGATGGTGGAATTGCTTCTGGATCGCCCGCAGATCGTCGAAGATGTCAGCATGATCGAACTCAAGATTGTTGAGGATCAGGGTGCGCGGGCAGTAATGTACAAACTTGGAACGCTTGTCGAAAAACGCGCAGTCGTACTCATCCGCCTCAATGACGAAGAATGGACTTTTTCCTAATTTTGCCGATACGTCGAAGTTACCCGGCACCCCACCAATAATAAAGCCTGGTTCCAGGCCGCAGGCCTCGAGAATCCACGCTGCCATGCCGGCTGTGGTGGTTTTGCCATGGGTACCGGCCACCGCCAGCACCCAGCGATCGCGCAGCACGAAATCATGCAGCCATTGCGGTCCGGAGAGGTAAGGAATGTTGCGTTCCAGCACCGCTTCCACGCACGGGTTGCCGCGCGTCATGGCGTTGCCGATGATTACCAGGTCCGGTTCCGGGTCCAGCTGCGAGGCGTCGTAACCTTCAGTTAATTCAATGCCTTGCTGTTGCAGCAGCGTGCTCATCGGCGGATAGACATTGGCATCTGAACCGGTCACTTCGTGTCCGAGCGAGCGGGCCAGCATCGCCAGTCCGCCCATAAAAGTGCCACAAATCCCAAGGATGTGAATGCGCATAAAAAGATCCATTACTCAAAAGTTCGGCGCACAGTGTAACGCCGAGTCCGGAGGGAAGAAACGGATTAGGACTATGGTTTTTGAAGTTCAATCGGCTAAACTGCGTACGCATACGTTGGTAGCTTGTTACAGCTGCTGCCACTCCATCGTAGATTCAGGGAATGTGTTATGAAAACGTTAGGCGAATTCATCGTCGAGAAGCAACACGACTTTCCTCACGCCACAGGTGAACTGACGGCGCTGATTTCCTCCATCAAGCTGGGCGCAAAAATCATCCACCGCGACATCAACAAAGCGGGTCTGGTGGATATTCTTGGTGCCAGCGGCGTAGAGAACGTGCAGGGTGAGCAGCAGATGAAGCTGGATCTGTTCGCTAACGAAAAGCTGAAAGCGGCACTGAAGGCGCGCGGTGTGGTCGCGGGGATTGCTTCCGAAGAAGAAGATGAGTTTGTCATCTTTGAAGGTTCGGAGAACGGTAAGTATGTAGTATTGATGGACCCGCTGGATGGTTCCTCGAACATCGACGTTAACGTTTCCGTCGGCACCATTTTCTCAATTTATCATCGTATTAGCGAGCCAGGCACGCCAATCACTGAAGCCGACTTCATGCAACCGGGCCACAAGCAGGTTGCCGCAGGTTACGTGGTGTACGGTTCCTCAACCATGATGGTGTACACCACCGGCGTGGGCGTTCATGCCTTCACTTACGATCCGTCGCTCGGCGTGTTCTGCCTGAGCCACGAACGCATGACCTTCCCGGAAAAAGGCTACACCTACTCGATCAACGAAGGGAATTACATCCGCTTCCCGCAGGGCGTGAAAAAGTACCTGAAGTTCTGCCAGGAAGAAGATGTTTCAACGAAGCGCCCTTACACCTCGCGCTACATCGGTTCACTGGTGGCGGATTTCCACCGCAACCTGCTGAAAGGCGGCATTTATCTCTATCCCAGCACCGCCAGCCACCCGAAAGGCAAGCTGCGCCTGCTGTATGAGTGCAACCCGATGGCCTTCCTCGCCGAACAGGCGGGCGGTAAAGCCAGCGACGGTAAAAACCGTATCCTCGATATTCAGCCGGAAACGCTGCACCAGCGCTGCCCGTTCTTCTGCGGTAATGATGCGATGGTCGACGACGTGGAACGCTTTATGCGTGAGTTCCCGGACGAACATCAGGCATAAGTAAGCGGGCATTTAAAATGCCTGCGTGTGATGCCTGCCAGTCAATGATTTTCGGTCGCCATTAATGGCGACCCTACAGGTTGATGGCACGGTTTATGTTGGGTGCGCATTTAGGTACAAACCGGCCACATGGGTAACACTTTAGACCGGGCACATGGGTAACAGTTATAAACGGCATAGCAGAGGAGACTCACTATGCCCTGGACTGAGACTGTTACCATGCAACGCCTTGAATTCATCCTCGCCTGCCAGGCAGGCGGGGAATCCATGACGCAGCTGTGTCACCGCCACGGCATCAGCCGCAAAACCGGCTACAAGTGGCTCAGCCGCTTTAACCCCGGCGAGCTCTCCTCGCTTGAAAATCTCTCCCGCGCCCGCCATCTCCAGCCCGATAAAATCGCCCCCGACATCACCGCGCGCCTCGTTCAGTTCCGCCAGCAGCACCCCGATTGGGGGCCAAAAAAAATCCGCCACTGGTTCCTCAGCAACGGCGCTGACTTCAGCGTCCCTGCCGCCAGCACCATCGGCGACCTGCTGAAGGCGGCGGGAATGGTTCAGCCGCGGACGCCGCGCAAGCGAACGCCGGGCAACCTGCGCAGTCTCACGACGCCCGTGAGGAATAACCACGTCTGGAGCGCTGATTTTAAAGGGCGCTTCCGCCTGAAAGACGGCAGCTGGTGCCGCCCCTTCACGCTTACCGATAACCACAGCCGCTACCTGCTGTCCTGCGAGCCGGGCACGTCGGAGACCACGGTGTTCGTGCGCGGCTGCATGGAAAGGGCCTTCCTGGAAGGCGGGCTGCCCGACGTTATCCGCAACGACAACGGCTCGCCCTTCGTTGCGCCGGGCATTCTCGCGCTGACGCAGCTGAGCGTGTGGCTGATAAAGCTGGGGATACAGCCGGAAAGAACCGCGCCGGGCTGTCCGGGGCAGAACGCCCGCCACGAGCGGATGCACCGGTCGCTGAAGGTCGCCATGAGCCACCACGACGTCTTTGGCTCGCTGCCGGAGCAGCAGGCGTGGTGCA
This sequence comes from gamma proteobacterium symbiont of Axiagastus rosmarus, assembly GCF_059730925.1. Classification (NCBI taxonomy): domain Bacteria; kingdom Pseudomonadati; phylum Pseudomonadota; class Gammaproteobacteria; species gamma proteobacterium symbiont of Axiagastus rosmarus. The sequence goes on along the minus strand of NZ_AP035925.1, from coordinate 481,711 downwards.
GCGGATGGCGGAACGAGTTCAATCAGGAAAAGCCGCATGAGGCGCACGGGCAGCCGCCGCCCGCGAAAATATGGACGCCTTCACCGCGAAGATGGGACGGAAAAGTGCCGGAGGTGGGCTATCCGGAGGGGGCGAAGCTGTACAAAGTCGGTGAAAAAGGCGACCTGAGGCTGAACGGGCGAACCTTCCTGAGCGCGGCGTTACGGGGGGAATACGTGCGGTTCCTGGAAGTGGACGACGGCATTGACGTCATCCTCTTCGACAGGCTCATCCTTGCGTATTATGACCGGGCAGAAAAGCGTATTATCCGGATCGACTGACCACAAAAAGTGTTACCTGTGTGCCCGGTCTGATCTGTTACCCATGTGCCCGGTCGTACCTTTATGCGCACCGGCATACAGAGATTAATTGCAATTAAATCGGCACTACGCCGTTGCCCAGGCTTACTTATTTTTTATTTCTGATTCTTGCCTGACGATTAATTAATTCACCATTCTCCGCATAATAACGACTCGGCCAGATCTCAGCCGGCGAAATACCAATTGCTTCGGCAATAATTAATTCCCCTTTCGGCCACGGACGCGCCAGCGCGTTGGCTAACGTGGTGGAACATAATCCCGCCTGTCGGGATAACGCCGCCATTGAGGTTCCCTTTTTACGCAGCGCCGCAATGATATCGGCCGGATGCCAGTCTGACTTCGCATTATTCACGCAACTCTCCTTAGTTCGCTTATCCATTCCCGTAACGATACTACGTTACTCGTAGTATCTGACAAGCGCTAAATCTACGATTCTCGTAGTCATGAAACCGACCTCCTCGCTGCAAGACACTTTTTGTCGACGCCTGAAACAAGCGCGTCTGGCGAAAGGTTTGTCGCAGAAAGGATTGGGTATTGCCGCAGGGATTGAAGAGTTTTCTGCCAGCGCGCGTATTAATCGCTATGAACTGGGCGTGCATAAACCGGACTTATTAACGCTGCAATTACTGGCGCAGGTGCTGGAAGTGCCGGCAGCCTATTTTCTGGCGGAAGATGATCGGCTGGCCGCCATGATTCTGGCATTTCCCGCCGGTCTGAACAGCGGTGCGCCATAAGGCGCACCGCGTAAATTACCGCTTTACCTTCTCCCGCGTCGCCATCCATCAGGGCGAACACAGGCAACGTTACCGGTCATCCCTGACCACATCATAACTATGCCGCCTGCACGCGGAACTGTGCCATGGATGCCTGCAACTGCTGCGACTGCGCTTCGAGCGACTGCGTAGCGGCGCTGGCCTGCTCCACCAGCGCCGCGTTTTGCTGTGCGGCTTCATCCATCTGCGTCACCGCCTGGTTAACCTGTTCAATACCGCGGCTCTGCTCTTCCGAGGCGATGGAGATCTCCTTCATCAGCGCGGTGACCCGCATCACTTCACTGGAGATCTCATCCATGGTTTTGCCGGCGCGCGTGGCCATGTCACTGCCCTCTTTGACCCGCGTCTGTGATTCGCTGATCAACTCACGAATCTCTTTGGCGGCGCTGGCGCTGCGCCCGGCCAGGGTGCGCACTTCGTTGGCAACCACGGCAAAACCGCGCCCCTGCTCACCGGCACGCGCCGCTTCCACCGAGGCGTTGAGCGCCAGGATGTTGGTCTGGAACGCAATGCCGTCGATCACGCTGAGAATATCGGCGATCCGATCGGAGCTGTGGGTGATCTCACGCATCTTCTCCATCACGTAGCACACCACTTCTGCGCCGCGATCGGCGGTATCGGACACGCTACTGGCCAGCTGGTTGGCCTGCTGCGCGTTGCTGGCGTTAAGCCGGACGGTAGCCGTGAGCTGCTCCATGCTGGCGGCAGTCTGCTCCAGCGAGGCCGCCGACTCTTCCGTGCGCTGCGACAGATGCACCGTGCCCGCGGACAGCTCGCGGCTGCCGACGTCAATCTGCAGGCTGGCTTCACGCACCTGGCTGACCGAGTTGCGCAGCGCCAGCTGCATTCCCGTCAGCGCCTGGTTCAGGCGGCCGATTTCGTTATTGGCCGCTGCCGGCAGCGGCTGCGACAGATCGCCGTCTGCAATCTGCTCCAGATGCTGGATCGCCCCGTCCAGCGGATGCAGTAGCGCGCGGCGCAGCAGCAGCCAGGCCAGCGCAATCAGCAACAGGGTCAGCGCGACGGCGACGCCAATCATGATCTTCATCTGCAGTTCATTGTGCGCCGCTGCCGCCAGACGTGCGGCAGAGACTTCGTCGGCATACAGGCTGAAGTCGTTCACTGCCTTCGAATAGTTAGCCGCCAGCTGCGACAGGTTGCCTTCCAGCACCTGGTAATACTCATCGGTATACTGCTTTTGCAGCGCATCCATCATGGGTGCCATGGCACCTTTCTGATACGCGTTGAACGCGGCCGCGACCGCATCGGCGAGGCTTTTGCCCTGCGCGGTGACGGTACCGGCATCAATAAACGCGGTCAGATGGCGTTGCGAGCTGGCGACATCTGCCTGCGCTTGTTTAGTAATTGTGGCGCCCTCATCCAGCAGGCCGATTTCGATTTTGCGCACCGCCAGCGCGGCGCTGGCGCGGGCACGCATCAGATCGGCGTTGCTCTGATACAGGCTGTTGAGTTCAATGCCCTGAATACGGTTGATGGCGTCAAGTGACTGGTTGCCGGAATTGATGGCGTAGATGCCCATAGCGCTCACTGCCAGCAGCAGCAGCGTCATAAAGGCCAGAAGAGAGAGTAAAGCCGTGCGTATAGATAGCTGTGTGATCATGATAATTCCCGTGCGCTTTAAAAAAGGGAGAATCCAGTAGCCCTAAAACGGAGAGATTATCGGCAGTGACCGGGGGAAACTTTATCCTTCATTGATGGTCAACCTGATTACGATCATCTACGCTTCAGATTTCCTGAAGTTCGTAGCGCTAAAAGCAAGGAATGTAACGATGAAAAAATGGCTTCCGCTCGCCTGTCTGTTCGCGTCCAGCGTGGCAATGGCACAGCAAAACCCTATCGATCAGCAGCTCAATCAATGCCTGAATAAAGAGTCCAGCACCGCCGGCATGTCGCAGTGCTACAGCTCGGCCAATAAGGCGTGGGACAAAGAGATGAATGCGCAATATAGCCAGCTGATGAAGAAATTAACCGGTGAGCCCAAAGACAAACTGCGCAATGCGCAGCGCGCCTGGCTGGCCTTCCGTGATAGCTGGACCGATGCCAGCCGCAGCTATTTCCTCAGCAGTCAGGGCTCCATGGCGGCGCTGTCAGTGGGCGCGCAGGGCGTCAGTCTGGTGCGCAACCAGGCACTGATGCTGCAATCAATCAACAAAGGCAGTTGCGCCAATCCTGATGATTGTTGATAAATGGGGGCGTTAAACACGCTTAGCGCTGGCCACGGTCAGCGCGCCCATTATTCACGGAGAAACCATGGCTGCCTACGCCTCGACCCTCATACTTATCTGCCTCGCCATCCTGAGCTACTTCGTCCACAACAGCGCCGTCACCATTTCGATTCTCATCCTGCTGGTGATTAAGCTCACGCCGCTGGCACAGTTCTTTCCCTACGTCGAAAAGCAGGGCATCCAGATTGGTATCATTATTCTCACCGTGGCCGTCATGGCACCGCTGGCAAGCGGCACGCTGCCAGCCTCGTCGCTGCTGAAATCCTTTGCTAACTGGCAATCCATTGTGGCGATTATCGTTGGTGTGTTTGTTGCCTGGCTCGGCGGTCGCGGCGTCAGTTTAATGAGCGTGCAGCCGTCGGTGATTGGCGGGTTGCTGATTGGCACGGTGATTGGTGTGGCGTTCTTTCGTGGCGTGCCGGTCGGGCCGCTAATCGCCGCAGGGATTGTGTCGCTGTTTGTCACCACGAAGTAGCCTGCTGGACCATTCCGAAACGCCAAAAAGGGGGCATACTTTCAGAGTCAGTTGGCTATAATAGCCGTCACTCAACTTACGACTAATGAAGGAAAGCCAGATGAGTTTGAACCAGGTGCCTGCAGGTAAAGATCTGCCAGAAGATATCTATGTCGTCATCGAGATCCCGGCCAACGCCGATCCGATCAAATATGAAGTGGACAAAGAGTCTGGCGCCCTGTTTGTAGACCGTTTCATGTCTACCGCCATGTTCTATCCGTGCAACTACGGTTACATCAACCACACGCTGTCTCTGGATGGTGACCCGGTTGACGTACTGGTGCCAACCCCGTATCCGCTGCAGCCAGGTTCAGTGATCCGCTGCCGTCCGGTGGGCGTGCTGAAGATGACCGACGAATCAGGTGAAGATGCCAAACTGGTAGCGGTTCCGCACACCAAGCTGAGCAAAGAGTACGATCACATTAAAGATGTGAACGACCTGCCAGAACTGCTGAAAGCGCAGATCACCCACTTCTTCGAGCACTACAAAGATCTGGAAAAAGGCAAATGGGTGAAGGTTGACGGCTGGGACAACGCGGAAGCGGCTAAAGCTGAAATCATCTCCTCTTTCGAGCGCGCACAGAAGAAGTAAGTTTTCTGTCAGCGCTGCCGCATCGCTATGTATGGCGATCGGCAGATAAAAAAACACCGCCCACTGGGCGGTGTTTTTATTTACGCTTCTGCGGCGTCATCGCGCCGTAACCAGTCGCCACTCGCGATGCGGGTGCGACCGGCAATCGAACGCTGATACACGTACAGCCAGGCGCTGCCGTAGGGCGTCTGGATCAGCTGGCGCTTATACTCGCCGTTCTTGCTGCGCAAGGCATCCAGTTCGCCGAGGGTGCTGGCGTCGATGCGATACACTTCGCAGTACACCGTGCCGTCCCCCTCAACCACGCCCGGATAGTGACCGAGATTGTAGAGCGCAAACCCTTCAATCTGATGGTCGCCGAGCCATTGCGCATTGGTCATCCAATGACTATTTCCCTGTTTGCGCCGTAAACTGCCGTAGACAATTATTCGCATTGCTAAAACTCAAACTGATAGAGCAAATCCAGTGCCTGATCGAGACCCGACACGGCTTCCAAATAGAGTTTGGGCATCAGGCGATAACGCAAAGTGAGCGTCGCCAGTGAATCAAATATGCCAACACCGTATTTTACCTGCAGACCCGGCAGCACATAACCACTCACCTGCACCTGCTGGCTGTCGCCGACACCGGTGGTATCAAGCGCAAGGTTACTGACGCCGAAGGTCTCGCCGATTTTACCCATAACCTGACCACTTTGTGCAACCCCCAGTCCAACCAGCGCCGAGGTTAAGGCGTTGCTGTCGCCATCGCTGCTGAGTCCCTGACCGCGTAACAGGTAAGACAGCGCCTCCTGCTGCGACATTGCCGGGTCGGAGAAGACCTCCACCTTCGGCTCGTCGGCCAGCCCGGTGACGCGCAGACCGGCTGTCACATCATCCTCGGTGGCTTCCGGGTTACGAATCGCCTCCAGGTTGACGTACGGCTGATCCGGCGGACCGGCGAACTGCAGCTCGCCTTTACGCACAATCAGATCCTGACCATACGCGTGGAAACGGCCAGAAGGAATATTGATTTGTCCGTTTAAGCCCAGGCCGGTTTTATCCTGCACCAGTTTGAGATCGCCGTTGAGGCGCGCTTTCAGGCCAAAGGCCGAGAGGCGCACATCGTTGCCGACGTGGATCACCAGATTGCTGTTGATTGGGATCGCGGCGGTTTTCGGCTGAATCGGCTTGAGGTTCTCATCCAGCATCACCTCATCCGACGACACGCCGGTAGCGCTCTCCGGCACTTCCTGCACCGTGATGCGCGCCCACGGAATATCAACCTTGCCGTCAAGGTTGAACGCCGCCGGTGTGGCTTCAAACGCCAGGCCCGGCGAAACGTCCATCCGCACCATCGGCGGAACGGTAACGCGAATACGGCTGCCCTGCGCAGTAACGCGCGCGCGCCAGTTATCCAGCTGGCTCCAGTCCGCGTTGCCACCCAGATTGAGGTTACCCTGCTGCGTCTGGATCAGGCCGTTGAGCGTGGAACTCATGCCGTTAAACACCAGGTTGAGATTGGCCGAAGTGAGATCGACTGGCATAAAGCTGCCATCAACATCAACATCGCTCAGTCCCAGCTGACCAAAGATCTGTGGCTGCTGCAGCGTGCCGCCGAGACGCAGATTGCTGTTGAGGTTGCCTTTGATCTTCTCGCCCTGCATCAGCGCCGGGTTGAGCATCGCCAGCGAAATGTTGCTGATGCCGATGTTGCCTGACAGCTGGCGGCGATTCTCCGGATCGGCGATCTGCACGTTGCCGCTCAGCTGACCGTTATTCACGATGTGAATCAGCCAGTCGAGCTGCGCGCGTCCATTACGCAGCGCCGCATTCAGGTTGAGCGTGTCGAAGGCGATCGGCAGGTTATTCCCCTGCACATCCTGCACCACTTTTACGCCGTTTCCTTTAAGCGACACCGTGCCGGTCGGCAGCGCGCCGTCGGCGGTCCAGTTCACGCGCGCATCACCGCTGAACACGCCGTTCAGCTGGGTGGCATCGGTGAGGAACGGCTTGATCATCGCCAGATCGAAGCGGTTCAGCACCACATGCGCATGGCCGCTGGCTCCGGCCTCGATCGGCTCTGGCACGCACAGCTGCGCGTTGGGGTTTTGCCAGCAGTGCGGCCCGATGGTGGCGCTCTGTTTGCTGTTCAGGTAGTCAATCGTCATCGCGCGCGTCAGGCGCCATTCGCCCACCGGCGTGTCAAAACGCGTATTGTTGAGATTGCCCTGCCAGCGCTGCGTCTGGCGGTCAAAGCTGCCGTTGAGCGCCAGCTGGCCGGAGACCGGCTCGCCCTGCACGTTGAGTTTCAGCTGGTGCTGCTTCTCGTTACCGTCGGCGTTGAGCGTCAGCAGGCCGATCTTAAACGCGTCCTGCTGTAGCTGCTCTACGCGCAGCTGCAGTTTACCGGCGACCTGATCGATGGATTTCACATCGCTCTGCAGCGTAACACGGCGGATCTGCAACTGCTGCCAGCGCAGGCCGCTGGCGGTAAGATCGGCCAGCAGCTGGGGCGCCTGCAGCGTACCGCGCGCCTTTATAGTGCCTTTGGCTACGCCGCCGAGGCCCGGCAGCGCGTTATCCAGATGCGGCGCATCGACACTGGCGTCGAGATTTAGCGCGTCGCCCAGTTCGCCCTTCACGTCGAGATGGTTGCGCCCCAGCGCGATGTCAATGCCGGGGATTTTCCACTGGTTGTAACTGTTGCCGGTCAGCGAGCCTTCGGCGCTCACCGCGTTCTGTTTCACATTGCCCTTCAGCGCCAGCTGCGGCACGCTGAGCTGCCAGCTACCGCCGTACAGGCTACCGCGCGTGGTGATTTTACCGTCGAGCTTCGCCGGCCAGTCAGGATACTGTTTAGCGGTATTGATGCCCGCCAGCGTCAGTTCGCTGCGCCAGCTGATGGCTTTGCTCCAGTCCACCAGCGCGCTGAGGTCAATGTTGCCCTGCAGCGCCGCCACGCGCAGTTTATCCAGACTGAACTGCTGCACGTTGCCTTTACCGTCCAGCGTAATGGTGGCCGGCGGCACCGCTTCGCCCTTCACCGCGGTGCGCAGCGACATCACGTAGTCGGTGGCTTTGCCGCTGAACTGGTAGTCGAGATTATCCGCCTGATACTGCACCGGACCGGTCAGCGGCCAGCGCAGCTGCGGGCTGGTGAGTTTGAGCGACAGCGGCAGACCGGCTACCGCCGGCTGCGCGGCGGCGTCCAGCTGAGCACGCACCGGCCCCGAGAGGTTCAGGCCCAGCTTCAGCTCGTCACGCATTGCCCCGGCGAGGTTCAGTTTGATCTTCTCGCCTTTAATCGGATCGAGATTCAGCGAGCCGTTGAGCACAAAATTGATCGGCCAGTTATCCGCCAGCCGGGCATCGCCGCTGGCGTTGATCTGCCCCTGCGGCGAGTCGACGTCAAAGGTCTCCAGCTGCACATGCCGGTCGGTAGTTTTGGCCTTCAGCAGCAGACGCGTAATCGCCACATCCGTATCGCCAGTGATGCGCAACTGCTCACCCAACAGCTGCTGCACATTGATGTCGAGCGGCAGCTGGAAATCCGGCAGTGCCGGCAGCAGCGGCTCGGCAAACATCGCCTGCAGCGTTTCGCCCAGCGGTTTCTCATCCGGCTGCGGCTGCTGCACTTTAGGCTGCACCACCTGTTCGTCCGCCACTTTCGCCGCCTTCGGCAGCGCGATCAGCAGGCTCTGGATATGGGTGGGATTGAGCGTCAGCGCGCGATCCTGCCACTGCAGGCCGCTGGTGAAGTCGAGCAGCGAAATGGCGGTGTCATCAACTTTGACGTTGATGTTATGCAGGCTGACCCGGCTCAGCGTAATCGGGTATGGCGTGCTGAGATTGCTGCTGCCGCTCTCCTCTTCCGGCGGCGGCGCACTGGCGGGCGTCATTTTTTTGCTGTCGACCACCACGCTGACATCCTGCAGCGCGATATCGTTCACGCACACCGAGGAGTGCAGCAGGCAGTTGAGGTTGAGCGCCAGATGGAAGCGCCCGGCATCCACGCTGACGCCCGGCATCTGGTACTTCACGCCGCTCAGCGTCAGATCGCGCCAGCCGCCTTCCACCTTGTTAATCGACAGGCCCGGCACCCAGCGATCGGCACCTTTAAACAACAGATGCAATCCGGGCGTGGTGCCCACCAGAAACGCCACGCTGGCCAACAGCACCAGCAGGAAAATACCGATACCGATCAGGACCTTTTTCCACAGCTTCATAGTTCAGGCCCCAGTCCTACATAAAATTGCAATCCATGCTCCTTGTCGTCACCAATCGGGCGCGCGATATCAAACTTGATCGGCCCTACCGGAGAAGACCAGCGCACGCCGAAGCCTGCACCGGTTTTAACGTTACTCTGCTTGATGTCGTTGACCGCTTCACCGGAGTCGACGAATACCGCGCCCCACCATTTGCCGGAGACGTTGTACTGATACTCAAGCGAGCCGGTGGCCAGCTTTGAGGCACCGGTGAGTTTGCCTTCGTCATCGCGCGGCGAGATATCTTTGTATTTGTAACCGCGAATGCTGCGGTCACCGCCGGCGAAGAAGCGCAGATCGGGCGGCACTTTTTCGAAGTCGTTGGTTTCAATCCAGCCAAGGTTACCGCGCGCCACAAAGCGATGCTTCTCGCCCAGCGTGCGGATCCACACGTTCTGCGCCTGCAGGATCAGGAAGTCGACGTCCGAGCCCCAGGTGGTGTCCGACACGTCTACCGAGTAGCGCTGTGAATCGCCCCAGTTCGGCATCAGGCCGCCGCGCGAACGGGTGCGGTTCAGGCTGACGCCCGGATAGAGCAGCATGGTGGTGTTGGTGACGCTGCCCTGAGTAAAGTGGTCGAGGCTCCAGCGCAGGTTAACCGCGCGCTGCCAGCCGGAGCTGCTGTCCCAGTTACGCGACATCGCCAGCGTGGTGGTGTCCGATTTGGTGTCGTTGAGATCGGTGCGTTTCAGGCCGCCGGAGAAGGTGTAGTACTGCTCCAGCGGACTTTTCAGCAGCGGCACTTTATAGCTGAGATCAAGCTGCTGCTCCGGCGCGGAGATATAGGCGCTGGAGGTCAGGCTGTGGCCGCTGTCGTTGATCCACGGCTTTTTCCACGTGCCTTTCAGCCGCGGTCCGACGTCCGTCGAGTAACCGACGCCGGCTTCGATGGTGTTCTCCACGCGCGGCGACACGGCGGCGCTGAGCGGCAGCACTTTGGTCTGGCGCCCTTTATCGAACTCGGGTGCCACGACGACAGAATTAAACCAGCCGGTGGCGGAGAGGCGACGATTGAGTTCGGCCAAATCGCGTGAGCTGTAGGGATCGCCCTTTTTGAACGGCACCAGATTGCGCAGATAGGCTTCGTTGATTTGCGAGCCTTCAAAGCTGACATCGCCGAAGCGATAGCGCGGGCCGCTGTCGTAGTCAATATCCCAGAACGCTAAGCGCCGTTCGACCGAGACACCAAGCTGGCTCTGCTTAAAGTCACCGTCGAAGTAACCATTACGCAGCGCCAGGCTGGAGAAGCCGTTTTTGAATTTATCGTAGTCGCCGTGATTGAGCTGGCTGCCGACTTTCGGCCTGCCCTGCTTCACCCACGCCTGATAATCAGGATCGTCTTTTGCGGCACCTTCCACCACAATGGTGCTGCCGCCAATCTTCACCGGCTCACCGGCGGTGACGCGGGCAATCAGCACTGGACGGCCACCCTGCGGCGGTGCCGGGCGTGATTCAAAGTCGATCTGCGGCTCGTAATAGCCGAGCGCGCGCAGGCCTTCTTTGATCGCGGCAGCCACGCGCGCCTGGAAACGGCCGTCGTTCGACACCTCGTCACTGCCGATAGTGGACAAGCGCGCCCTGACGTTTTTCTGTAACTCCCCGGTCAGGCCTTCCAGCTGCAGTCGCACTTTGGCTGCCTCAACAGCAGGTGCGGCAAGCAGCAGGCTGGCCAAGCAATAAGCATGAAATCGCGGCACGCGTACTCCTGTTAATAATGCCTGCCCCTATTCCGCAGGGGCGTTAACTCTGGTGGAAAGGGTATCACCACACCTTGCATACCCATCAGCATAGCCGCTCTTTTTTGCGAGCGGCTGCGTAAAAACGGCCGCTAAGCCAAATCGACTGCTATTGTCGGTAAATGTGCGTACCGATACAACAACGAAGCCGCGCTTCTGCGCACCGCCAGCTGCCACTCGGATTAATCCGAGCCGGCCAATCACGCCGCTGGCGGCAGCAATAGCGCTGCTGCTATAATCAGCGACCAGCAGGCCTCGCCTGCACGCATTTCTGCCCCGACGTTAACGTGACTTTGTCGAACTGGCGCAGACATTTTTGGCACGGATAGCCCTGTTTGACGGGTAAGTACCGGATGTACGCCTCTTCGCGCTGCCCAGGCCAAAAATGACAAGTGATTAACCCAACGGATCTTTTATGCTTGATAGCCTGCTTGTCATTCTTTTACTGATCGTAATCAGTTCATTTTTTTCTCTGTCGGAGATCTCGCTGGCGGCTGCCCGCAAGATCAAACTGAAACTGCTGGCCGATGAAGGCAACATCAACGCGCAGCGCGTGCTGAAGATGCAGGAACAGCCTGGCATGTTCTTCACCGTGGTACAGATTGGCCTCAACGCCGTGGCGATTCTCGGCGGTATCGTCGGCGATGCGGCGTTTTCGCCCGCCTTCAGCAGCCTGTTCAACCGCTTTATGGAGCCGGAACTGGCGGATCAGCTCAGCTTTATCTGCTCCTTCACCATCGTCACCAGCCTGTTTATTCTGTTTGCCGACCTGACGCCAAAACGCGTCGGCATGATCGCGCCGGAAGCCATCGCGCTGCGCATCATCAATCCGATGCGCTTCTGCCTGCTGGTTTTCCGCCCGCTGGTGTGGCTGTTCAATGGCCTGGCCAACGTGTTCTTTCGCATCTTTAAGCTGCCGATGGTGCGTAAAGATGACATCACCTCGGATGACATTTACGCGGTGGTAGAAGCGGGCGCGCTGGCTGGCGTGCTGCGCAAGCAGGAGCACGAGCTGATCGAGAACGTATTTGAGCTGGAATCACGCACCGTGCCTTCGTCCATGACCTCGCGTGAAAATATCGTTTGGTTCGATCTGCACGAAGACGAAACCAGCCTGAAAACCAAAATCGCGCAACACCCGCATTCGAAGTTTCTGGTGTGCGACGGCGATATCGACCATATCGTCGGTTACGTTGATTCCAAAGAGCTGCTGCTGCGCGTGCTGGGCAACCAGAGCATGACGCTCAACAGCGGCGTGCAGATTCGTTCGGCGCTGATTGTGCCGGATACGCTGACGCTGTCAGAGGCGCTGGAGAGTTTTAAAACCGCCGGCGAAGACTTCGCGGTGATCATGAACGAATATGCGCTGGTGGTCGGGATTATCACGCTTAACGACGTGATGACCACGCTGATGGGCGATCTGGTCGGTCAGGGGCTGGAAGAGCAGATTGTGGCGCGTGACGAGAATTCCTGGCTGGTGGAAGGCGGTACGCCGATTGATGACGTCATGCGCGTGCTGGATATCGACGAGTTCCCGCAGTCCGGCAACTACGAGACCATCGGCGGCTTTATGATGTATATGCTGCGTAAGATCCCCAAACGCACCGATTTCGTCAAATTCTCCGGCTACAAATTTGAGGTGGTGGATATCGACAGCTACCGCATCGACCAGCTGCTGGTGACGCGCATTGACGATCGCCCGCCAGTGCTGAATGTGTCGAAGAGTACGCTGGATGAGTCTGAAGGGCCTGCCGCGTAGCAGTAATCGTGCGGTTACAGAAAGATTCAGGGCGCCAGCGGCGCCCTTTCTTTTGCTTAGTTGTACTCGGCTTGCAGCCGCAGCACCTGGCGGTTGATTTCTGACATCACGCTAAGGTGCTGTTTATCCTTGACGCGCGGCAACATGACTTTGCCTTTATCGAACTCAAACGCGCCAACATCCTTGATGTACAACCTTCCTTTAAATAGCGTCTTTACATATTTCGCAATTTGCAGCGGATTATAGCGCTGGAAGATCTTCATGCTGTTTAACTCCTGAACAGATGTAATACGCTTCGCCGTTGCCAAATTCGGTACGAGCCCTTGAAGCGCAAATGAGGCATAACTATAGAACATGATTCCTTGCCGGTGTTCCGAAAAAATGGATTTTTTACTGAATTGACACATCATTACAGAGAACTCTGTCATAACGATCACAAAATCCAGTATAAACCTTCATTGGTTAAGGAATTGTGGCATGGGTTACAAAGCTGCTATCTCATCGCGACAGGCGCATCATCCACGCCTAATATTGCAAAAACATGAATAACTGGTCGGATCACTAAGGAGCATTACCATGCGTTTGGCACATTCCCTGATAGCCCTGGCGCTGCTGCTGCCCAGCCTTGCCTCAGCCCACGCGTTTAAGGTTGGCGAGCGCGTGCCGGCAGTCGGCGTTAACGACAAAGGAGAACTGCTATATCAGCAGGAGAAGTTTCGCTACCAGCCCTGGAACAGCGCCCAGCTGAGTGGCAAAGTGCGGGTCATCCTGCACATTGCCGGACGCTCGTCAGCCAAAGAACAGAACGCCGCGCTGATTGAAGCCATCAAAGCCGCCCAGCTGCCGCACGACCGCTATCAGACCACCACGGTGGTTAATACCGATGATGCCATTCCCGGCACCGGGATGTTTGTGCGCAGCAGCATTGAGAGCAATAAACAGCAGTATCCGTGGTCGCAGTTCATTGTCGACAGCAACGGCAACGCGCGCAAGGCGTGGCAGCTGGAGAAAGGCGGTTCGGCGATTGTGATTCTGGACAAGACCGGCCATGTGCGTTACGCCAAAGACGGTCCGCTGACGCAGGATGAAGTGCAGCAGGCGATGAAACTGATCCATCAGCTGCTGCAGGCGTGATCGCGCCACAGCAGGTGGCGCGCATAGCGTATCAGAACAGCGAGACGCGGAAGCCCGGATTCAGGAACGACTCGCGCGGCGCGTAGTCGAGGGTTTTGCCCTGCCAGTCATGCACGTGCGCGCCAGCGGCAATGGCTACCGCATGGCCGGCACCGGTATCCCAGATATTGGTCGGCCCGAAGCGCGGATAGAGCTGCGCCTTGCCCTCTGCCACCAGGCAGAACTTGAGCGAGGAGCCGATAGCGGTGGTCTGGTGCTCGCCCAGCTGGGTCAGATACTCTTTCAGCTCTTCGTCTTTATCAGCGTGCGAACGGCTCACTACCACCAGCAGCGGTCGCGCTTCACGTACGTGGATCTGCGTGGTGTGGCCGCCCTCTTCTTTCCACGCTTTGCCTTCGGCCGCAGAATACATCACCCCCAGCGCCGGCGCGTACACCACGCCCAGCACCGGTTTGCCGTGCTCAATCAGCGCGATATTGACCGTGAACTCGCCGTTACGCTTGATGAACTCTTTGGTGCCGTCGAGCGGATCGACCAGCCAGTATTGCTGCCAGTGCTGACGCACATCCCAGCCGGGTGGATCCTCTTCCGACAGCACCGGCACGTCAGGCGTCAGCGCCGCTAAGCCCTGCACGATAACCTGATGTGCCGCCAGATCGGCCGCCGTGACCGGTGAATCATCCGATTTACGCGTCACGTCCAGCGGTTGTGCGCCATCGTAGACCTTCATAATGGCATCGCCCGCGCTGCGCGCCAGCTGGCAAATTTTATCTAACATTGTTCACCTCATTTCGGCTGATGCTGCCGCTGAAACCCCGGCAGCCCGTCTCCAGATATTTTAGCAGTTGCGCTGTGACAGCCGCAGCTAAGCGTATTCGCTTTGATTATCAATATCATAGTTCGGTCGTGGCGGCTATGGCGCAATGCTGAATGGCCGGCACTCCGACAGCTTGCGCAGAAAAGAGGCAAAATCCCGAGCCCCATCACAAATTGAAATGATAATTCGTCATGGTTTTACATTATTTTGAGAGGCCCATTAAAGCGAACAAGGAGCAAGCCATGTTCAAAGCGAGCATGTCGTTACTGGCACTGTGCGTTGCAGCCGCCACGGTGCAGGCTGCCACGGTGGATTTACGCATTCTGGAAACCACCGATCTGCACAGCAACATGATGGATTTCGATTACTACAAAGACACGCCGACCGAAAAGTTTGGTCTGGTGCGCACCGCTACGCTCATCCAGCAGGCGCGCGGCGAAGTAGCAAACAGCGTGCTGGTGGATAACGGCGACATTATTCAGGGCAGCCCGCTGGGCGATTACATGGCGGCCAAAGGCCTGCAGCCGGGAGAAATCCATCCGGTGTATAAAGCCCTTAATACGCTGGATTACGCGGTAGGCAATCTCGGCAACCACGAATTTAACTACGGCCTGCCCTATCTGCAGCAGGCGATTGCCGGGGCACGTTTTCCCTACATCAATGCCAACGTTATCGATGAAACCAGTGGCAAACCGCTGTTTACCCCCTATTTAATTAAAGAAACCACGGTAAAAGACCGCGACGGCAAGCCGCATACGCTGAAAATCGGCTATATCGGCTTCGTACCACCGCAGATTATGGTGTGGGATCGCAACAATCTGCAGGGTAAAGTGCGCGTTGATGACATCACCGAGACAGCGAAACGCTATGTGCCGGAAATGCGCGCAAAAGGTGCTGAAATAATCATCGCCATTCCGCACTCCGGTCTGAGCAGTGAGCCGTACCATGCCATGGCGGAAAACTCGGTGTATTACCTCAGTCAGGTGCCAGGTATCAATGCCATCATGTTCGGCCATGCGCACGCGGTGTTTCCCGGCAAAGAGTTTGCGGCGATTAAAGGTGCGGATATCGCTCAGGGCACGCTTAACGGCGTACCGGCGGTGATGCCCGGCATGTGGGGCGATCATCTCGGCGTGGTTGACCTGGTGCTGAAAAATGACGGCGGCGGCTGGCAGGTGACCCAGGGTAAAGCCGAAGCACGGCCAGTTTACGATGCGGTGGCGAAAAAATCGCTGGCGGCGGAAGATGCCGATCTGGTGAAAGTGCTGACCGACGATCATCGCGCTACGCGTGAATTTGTGGCAAAACCGATCGGCAAGTCGGCGGATGTGATGTACAGCTACCTGTCGCTGGTGCAGGACGATCCCACCGTGCAGATCGTCAATAATGCGCAGCGTGCTTACGTCGAACGCTTCATTCAGGGCGATCCCGATCTGGGCCGCTTACCGGTGCTCTCGGCAGCGGCACCGTTTAAAGCCGGCGGCCGTAAGAACGATCCGGCCAGCTACGTTGAAGTGGAAAAAGGCGATCTCACCTTCCGTAATGCCGCCGATCTCTATCTCTACCCGAATACGCTGGTGGTGATGAAAATCAGCGGCGCGCAGGTGAAAGAGTGGCTGGAGTGCTCGGCAGCGCAGTTTAATCAGATCGACGTGCATCGTCGTCAGCCGCAGTCGCTGATCAACTGGGATTTCCGCACCTACAATTTTGATGTAATTGACGGCGTGCAGTATCAGATCGATGTAACGCAACCGGCGCGCTACGACGCCGAATGCCAACTGATTAACCCGGCGGCATCACGTATTCAGGATCTGCGCTGGCAGGGCAAACCGATCGACCCCAAAGCGACCTTCCTCGTTGCCACCAATAATTACCGTGCCTGGGGCGGGAAATTTGCCGGTACCGGTGAGCAGTATGTTGCGTTTGCTTCGCCGGATGAGAACCGCTCGGTGGTGGCCGCCTACATCAGCAGCGAAACCCGCACCCACGGCGCGGTGCAGCCACAGGCCGATCACAACTGGCGGCTGGCACCGATCGCCAGCGCAACGCCGCTGGATATTCGCTTTGAGACCGCGCCGGGCGCAAAAGCCACGCAGTTTATTGAGAAGTATGCTGATTATCCGATGAAAGCCGTCGGCAGTGATGAAACGGGCTTTGCAATCTGGCAGGTGGATTTACAGAAGCAGGCAGAGAAGAAGTAGTGACAGGGGCGCCAGACACGGCGCCCGCTGTTTATTACAGGATTTCCAGCAGCTCGACTTCGAAAATCAGGGTGCTGAATGGCGGGATAGAGGCACCCGCGCCGCGCTCGCCGTAAGCGAGATTGTGCGGAATGGCCAGCTCCCACTTCGAGCCTACCGGCATCAGGGTCAGCGCTTCAATCCAACCGGCAATCACGCCGCTGACCGGGAATTCAGCCGGTTCGCCACGGGCAACGGAGCTATCAAACACGGTGCCGTCAATCAGCTTACCGGTGTAGTGCACGCGTACGCGATCCTGACGTGATGGGATCGGACCATCGCCCTGGGTGATGACGCTGAACTGCAGGCCGGATTCGGTGCTGCTCACGCCCTCACGCTGTGCATTCTGCTCAAGGAACTGCTGGCCTTCGGCCGCCATGGCTTCGACGCGCTCACGACGTACACCTTCGGCACGCTCGTGGACTTCACGCAGCGCACGGTGTACCACGTCAACCGGAACTGCCGGTGAGTTCCCTTCCAGCGCGTCGCGCAGGCCCGCAAGCAGCGCTTCTGGCTGCAGACCCTGCAGTCCAGACTCTTGCAGCTGCTGACCAACCTGTAAACCGATACCGTAACTTGCTTGTGATTCGACGCTGTCAAATGAAGGGGTCGTCATCTTGTTTCCTTAATCCCGGAGAAAATAGAACCGGCAGCATAACAGCGCAGGCGGCTGGCGTAAAATCTCGCGCGCCGCGGATGACATTTCCCGGGGAAAGAGAAACAATATGCAGGTCAAATTTTTCAATGCTGGCAGGCACTTCGCGCCCGCTTTGCCCATACTACAGAACAAGAGAGCATCCATGGGCCAAATCGCCCCACGACGTCGCAGGACGCGCGCACCGCGTACCTTATTTTCCCGGTTGCAACGCTGGCTGCCTGACAGGCGCGTCACGACCGCCAGCGAGGAGGAGGAAAGAATGGCTTCTGAAACCCCGTCGCGTATACCCGCTGTGCTGCAGCGCATCTGGCATCTGCTGGATAACGTACGCTGGATGGATCCGCTGCCGCCGCTGCACCGACGCGGTATCGTTATTGCCCTGCTGGTGATGCTGCTGGCGTTTCTCTGGCCTGCCAGCACGCCGCAGTATCCGGTGGAACGTCCGGCAGAGAGCAGCGGCAAAGAGGTGCCGATGCAGGCGGAAATCTACGATAACAATGCGCAGCCGCCGCAGAATACGACGCCGAAAAGTGATGCTCAGGGCGAATGGCACAGCTATACCGTGGCCTCGGGCCAGACGCTGGCACAGCTGTTCCGTGACAACAATCTGCCGGTCAATGATGTGTTTGCCATGGCGCGGGTGGAAGGCGATGGGCAGCCGCTGAGCGCGCTGCAGAGTGGTCAGCAGGTGAAGATTCGTCAGAACGCGCAGGGCGTGGTGACCGGCTTAACGGTCGAGAGCAGTAACGGCCCGGTGCTGTTTACCCGCCAGCCGGACGGCAGCTTTATCCGCGCGCAGTAAGCAACAGAAACAAAAACGCCGGCACAAGGCCGGCGCTTTCAAACTAAGTAAAAAATTACTCAGCTACTACATTCACAACCAGTTTCGCGAATACTTCGCTGTGAACCTGGAAGTCAACTTCGTGCTCACCGGTGGTGCGCAGAACGCCGTTTGGCAGGCGAACTTCGCTCTTCGCCACTTCAACGCCAGCTGCAGTAACTGCATCAGCGATGTCGCGGGTACCGATGGAACCGAACAGTTTACCTTCGTCGCCTGCTTTAGACGCGAGAGTAACGGTGCCCAGTGCATTGATTTTCTCTGCACGTGCGTTAGCAGCAGCCAGAACGTCAGCCAGTTTGGCTTCCAGTTCAGCGCGACGCGCTTCGAAGAACTCAACGTTTTTCTTGGTAGCAGGAACAGCTTTACCCTGTGGAACCAGGAAGTTACGAGCGTAGCCCGCTTTAACGTTAACCTGATCACCCAGGCTGCCCAGGTTTGCTACTTTATCAAGCAGAATAACTTGCATTACCTTATCCTCTTAAAGTCGTTAATGGACAGTTGCCGATTACTGATGACGATCAGTGTACGGCAGCAGAGACAGGTAACGCGCGCGCTTGATAGCACGAGCCAGCTGACGCTGGTATTTTGCACGAGTACCGGTGATACGGCTTGGAACAATCTTGCCGCTTTCAGTGATGTAGTTTTTCAGCGTTGCGATATCTTTATAATCGATCTCTTGAACGCCTTCCGCGGTGAAACGGCAGAACTTGCGACGACGGAAATAACGTGCCATTTGGCTAGTCTCCAGAATCTATCAATTCAATCTGCTCGGCATGTAACACAAGTTTGCTCTGGCCATTGCGTGCCTGATGGCAGCTAATAAAACCTTCGAGTGTGAGTTGCGTGCCGACCGTTATATGTTGAGTAATCGCCTGATGGGCGCTGCCGCTGATAATCACCGGCATCTGACACCAGGCTTGCCGGTGAAACCCGGCTTCCTCCTGCACAGAACGATGCTCAAGCACGAACTGGCAGTGAGGAATCCCTGACGGACTGACTTTTCGAACTGGCGTCTTGCACACGGTGCCAGACAGGCGCAGCCGATTGGCCGTCATCGTGGATTACTCTTCAGAATCCCCAGCATCTGAGTCTTCTGCCGATTCGTTAGCGAAGTCTTCGCGGCGCTCACGACGCTCGTCTTTCGCTTTAACCATCGGAGAAGCTTCAGTTACCGCGTGCTTAACGCGCATAACCATGCTGCGGATAACGGCGTCGTTGAAGCGGAAGTTAGTTTCCAGCTCGTCGATCACTTCCTGCGGTGCTTCTACGTTCAGCAGAACGTAGTGTGCTTTGTGCAGTTTGTTGATCGGGTAAGCCAGCTGACGGCGACCCCAGTCTTCCAGACGGTGGATCGTGCCCTGTGCACCAGTGATTGCACCAGTGTAACGCTCGATCATGCCCGGAACCTGCTCGCTCTGGTCAGGATGGACCATAAATACGATTTCGTAATGACGCATCGATAGCTCCTTACGGATTATTCAGCCTCCTGTCAGGGTCAGCTGCGGCCCACGGAAGCAAGGAACGTTATAGGTTGCGAATCACCCAAAAGATGAAACACACCTCTGAATGCAGCTGAAAAATTGACGCGTAATCATACTGACCTCGCCGGGGAAACTCAAGCGCACAATTCATCAAATTGTCGCTGTCGTGCCAGGCGGGGACACCTTTTGTGCTAAGGATTGAGATTCAGCAGGTTAGTCAGAGATTGTTCAAAATCCCTGAACGAGGCGTTCAGCACGACGATCTGGCGTCGTACTGGTGAAGAACTAAACTCTCTACAGGCGCAACGGTTTGGCTTAATCAGCGCGCCTGAGAGTGAAATCCCTGGAGTGAGGAGTCGATTATGAAAGCTGTCATTATCGCCACTTTACTGGGTCTCTTCCTGTCTACCCCCGCTCTTGCCAGCTCCGCTGACCAGGCGCTGCAGATGAGAAGTAACAGCAGCAAAGCGGCTTCAGGCTATGTCTACGTTAACCGGCTGGATGCGCCAGGCGGTAACCCGGTCAGCGCGAACACCAGCGCCGCCGACCGCTTGTCGTCACAACTGTAGTCCGGCCTGTTATCCCGGGCTGGCGTGCTCCGCACCGCCAGCCCGTTCCGTTTTACAAATGATGTTTAAAGAAACTGACCAGCGCGGTGAGCGCTGGCGGCGTGATTTTGTGGCCGATCTGCTTTTCCGCCAGAAAGGTGAGCCGGCTATCGAGCTGCGCCTCGCGCAACGCCTTCTCCAGTCGTACCGTTTCGGCAAACGGTACGACTTCATCCGCTTCACCGTGCCATAACAGCAGCGGACGGTTAGCCAGCTGCGCCAGCTGCTGACAGGGATCGTAGGCCGCCAGCGGGGCCAGCCGCGCCTGTAACGCCGCTTTTTGCTCTGGCGTGTGCGCCACCAGCGGCGGGAACAGCGTCTGACTGAGCTGCATGAAGTAGCCGGAGCCCATCAGACAGGCAACGCTGTGCAGGTGTGGATAGCGCGCCATCGCGCCCAACGCGGTCATGCCGCCCATTGAGGCGCCGGCAATGGCGAAACGCTCATCCGCCACCCAATCGTTGTCGCGCAGCGCCGCTTCCAGCAGCGGCACTTCATCGATGTTCTGGCGCAAAATCTCCCAGAAGTGCGTCATGCGCGCGTCGGTATCGCCGTTGTAGCGTGCGCCGTGCATCTCTGCATCCGGCATCACCACGCGGAAACCGGCCTGCGCCAGCGCCACGGCAAAGTAGCTGTACACCTCTTTCGACGAGGTAAATCCGTGATAAAACAGGATGGTGGGTAAGCGCGCCAGCCGCTGTCCGGCCGGTGCCGCGTGAATACACTCAATGCCCGCCAGGTTCTCCGTTGCCAACTCAATCATACCGTCTCCGTTGAGAATGATTATCACTGGTCTCAGTGTACGTGCTGCCGGCCAAAACGCGAGCCACATCACATTTATTTCGATTAATTTCTGCCCTAAACATTTGCCGCATTTTGCCGTTGATCCTGTACCCCTCCAGTTATTTATTAAAGGTACTTTATGAAGCGTCTCTCTCTCAGCGCCATGAGTCTCGGAATTAAGCTGTCTGTATTGACGTCTTTCAGTGTGGCAATCGTGCTGTTTGCCCTGACGTTAACGCTCAGCCATAACGCCGCGCGCCAGCTGGAGCAGCTGGCTGTCGACGATATGCAAAACCAGGTGCTCGGCATTAATGAAATGGCCACGATGTTTAACGCGACCTTATCGGAAGAAGTGGCGAATTATACCCGGCTGTTTCAGAGCTTTTTACCTAAGCGATTCAGCCGTGACGACAGCTCACGCATTCAGGTGGGATCGTTCAGCACGCCGACGCTGCGTGCCGGGCTGAAAACCCTCAACCTCGATCAGATCGCCGTGGACGATTTTCTCGATCGTACCGGTGCAGTCTCCACCATTTTTGTGCGCGACGGCGAGGATTACATTCGCATCGCGACCTCACTGAAGAAAGAGGATGGCAGCCGCGCGGTGGGCACCCAGCTTGATCGCAGCAGCGCGGCGTGGCGCAGCGTGAATAAGGGCGAAGTGTATCGCGGCCTGGCGACGCTGTTCGGCCATCGCTATATCACTCAATACCAGCCGGTGCAGGACGACAGCGGCGCAGTGATCGCCATTCTGTTTGTTGGCGTGCAGATTGATAAACAGTACGCGCTGATGCGGGAGAAAGTGCTGGCGCGACGTCTCGGTGACAGCGGCAGCTTCTTCGTGCTGAACGGCACGCCGGGCAGCGCACAGGGCCAGTATCTGTTTGCCCGTCAGTCAGAAGGCAAGCTGCCGGACTGGGATCGCAGCGTACAGCAGCAGATCCTGACGCAGCCGCACGGCCTGCTGGAGATCGCGCATCAGGGCGAAACCCGCCTGCTGGCATGGCAGCAACTGCCGGGCTGGAACTGGATTATCGCCGGTGAAGTCAGCCGCGCCAGCCTGCTGGCACCGATCACCCACAGCCGCAATCTGTTCATGCTGATTGGCCTGGCGCTGGTGCTCGCCTTTGCCATTGGCTTTGTGCTGTATAGCCGGCGCGCCATTACCCGGCCGCTGCAGCAGGTGATCCATCTGGCCGAGCAGTACGCGGCGGGTAATCTGCAGGCGCACCTCGACTCAGCGCGCCGCGACGAGATCGGCCAGCTGGTGAGCGCGATTAACGGCATTGGCGACGGCCTGGAGAAAGTGGTAGGCCAGGTACGCGCCGCCGCGCGTGAGATCAGCGACGGCACCGACACCATTGCGGCCAGCAGTTCCAGCATCAGCGAGCAGATTGGCCGCCAGGCGAGCAGCGTCGAAGAGACCTCGGCCAGCATGGAGCAGTTTGGCGCAACCGTGGCGCAAACCGCCGCTAACGTGCGTCAGGCGATGGCGCTGGTCGGTGAAGCCGCCAGCACCGTCAGCCAGGGCGGCAGCACCGTGGCGCGCTCGGTAGAGACCATGGCGGAGATTCGCATTGCCTCGCAGAGCATCGCCGACATTACCCACGTGATCGAGTCGATTGCCTTCCAGACCAATATTCTGGCGCTCAACGCTGCGGTTGAGGCGGCGCGCGCCGGTGAGCACGGCAAAGGCTTCGCGGTCGTCGCTGCGGAAGTGCGTGCGCTGGCGCAGCGCAGCGCCAATGCGGCGAAGGAGATTGACGGGCTGATTGCCAGTTCGATCGACAAAGTGGCCGCCGGCCATGCGCTCTCGGAACAAACGCGTGACGCCATGAGCCATATTGTCAGCCATATCGAACAGGTGAAAACCCTGATGGGGGAAATCAATATCGCCGCCCAGGAGCAGGCTGCGGGTATTGGTCAGGTCAATCTGGCAATGAACCACATCAGCCATGCGACCCATCAGAGCAGCGACATGATTAACCAGTCCGAGCACACGGCGCAGCACCTGAGTCAGAAAGGCCATCATCTGACCCAGCTGGTGAGTATTTTCCGCCTCAACGACTGATGAGCCGGGGCAGATGGCTTACACTTGAGTCATCTGCCTGTTTTCCGGAGCCACCATGCGTACGCTTATTCTGCTGCTGGGCCTGCTGCTGAGCGGCTGTGCCGCACTGCACACCACGCCACAACCCCCGCCAGCGCCCACCACCCAGGCGCAGGAGATCACTCGCGCGCAAAGCTATGGCCTGCCGAAGCTCGGCACCGTCAGCGC
The DNA here is from genome assembly GCF_059730925.1 of gamma proteobacterium symbiont of Axiagastus rosmarus. Taxonomy (NCBI): domain Bacteria; kingdom Pseudomonadati; phylum Pseudomonadota; class Gammaproteobacteria; species gamma proteobacterium symbiont of Axiagastus rosmarus. Next base: position 458,646 of record NZ_AP035925.1, on the reverse strand, counting down.
CCATTCACGCGGCTCGCCGGATGATGTGCAGCGTGCAATCGCTGCACGCGCCAATCAGAGCGGTGCGGTTTACTATCAGATCCTGATGGTCGATGAGACCACCATGCCTGGCTTATGGTATGCCACCGCCATTCTGTACGGCGCGCCCTCAGGCGGCAGTAGCACGCTGCAGTAAGCGTGCGTTCAGATCATCACTCAGCGCCTGTGCCGGACGCGATGAGAGATAACGCGCGCACCAGCTGTCCGCCAGCGGCGGTTCTGCCGCTTTCAGCAGCACCGCGGCACTCGCCAGCCGAATCAGCATGTCGCTGACCTGCCGTCCCTGCTCTTCGCGCAGGTTGCCGAGCTGCAGCCGCAGCTGACGCCAGCAGCGATCGAAGTGGCGATTGCTGCCCTTCACCGCATCAAACTCATCCTGCAGCATGCTAAGCACTTCTGCATGCCGTCCCAGTACACGCAGCACATCCAGGCACATCACGTTACCCGAGCCCTCCCAGATGCTGTTCACCGGCATCTCGCGATACAGGCGCGGCAGTTCACTCTCTTCGCAGTAGCCAATGCCGCCCAGCACCTCCATGGCTTCAGCCACAAACGGCATACCGGCTTTGCAGATAACGAATTTGGCCGCCGGAGTGAACAGGCGTGCATACAGCCGTTCATGCGCGCTGGCCGGCGTTGACCAGGCGCGCGCCAGACGCAGCAGCAGTGCGGTTTGTCCCTCCAGCTGCAGTGCCTGCTGCGCCAGCACCGCGCGCATCAGCGGCTGATCGCTAAGGTTTTTGCCCATCACCTGGCGCTGACCGGCGTGATGCAGCGCAATCGCCAGCGCGCGTCGCATCTGGCCATGGCTGCCGAGCGCGCAGTCAAAGCGCGTCATACCGCCCATTTTCAGGATCAGCCGCACGCCATCGCCCTCCTCACCCAGCAACCAGCCGAAGGCATCCTGAAACTCCACTTCGGCGCTGGCATTGGCGCGGTTGCCCAGCTTGTCTTTCAGGCGTTCAAGACGAATGGCGTTGCGCGTGCCGTCCGGCAGCAGGCGCGGCAGAAAGAAGCAGCTCAGCCCGGCGGCGGTCTGCGCCAGAATCAGGTGCGCGTCGCTTTGCGGCACCGAGAAGAACCACTTGTGCCCGGTGATGCGCCAGGGTTCGCCCGGCGCACGCGTGCCAGGGGGTTCGGCGCGTGTGGTGTTGCTCAACACATCGGTGCCGCCCTGCTTCTCCGTCATGCCCATGCCAATCAGCAGGCCGCGCTTCTGGCTGCCGGGCAGATGATGCGCATCATACCGATCGCTCAGCAGCCGATCGTGCCAGTCGGCGTAGGGAGCGGGCAGATGGGTTTGCAGCAGCGGGATCGCGGCGTGAGTCATGGTTACCGGGCAGAGTGAACCGGCTTCCACCTGCGCATGCAGAATGAAACGCGCCGCGCGTGCCACCATGGCGCTGCCCTGCACGTCAGGCTGCCAGCTCAGGTTATGTAACCGGCTGGCGCACACGCCCTGCATCAGCAGATGCCAGGCAGGATGAAAGCGCACCTCGTCGAGCCGCTCACCGCGCGCGTCGTAACGCAGCAGCTCCGGCGGCTGTGCATTGGCCAGGCGACCTAATTCCAGTGACTCCGCGCTGCCGAGCTGCAGGCCGACGGACGCCAGCCATTCGCGGTCCCAGCCGGCCCCTTCACGCACCACCGCCTCGCACAGCGCGCTGTCGCCGGTGAAGAGATTGCTGTTGCTGAGCGGAGATGGTTGATTGAATACGCTGTGAGTGGTCCAGGCCATGGCACTCTCCTCTCCTGTTGCCCGTACTGATGTGGCTATAAGTATGGAGAGGATGTGCAGTTATGCCTGGTACAGCTGAGGTTTTGCGGCGGCGATCACGCCTGGCGCTGACGCACCGCTTCGAACAGACAAACGCCGGTGGCCACCGAAACGTTGAGGGAAGAGACGCTGCCGGCCATCGGGATGCTGATCAGCTCATCGCAGTGTTCGCGCGTCAGGCGGCGCATGCCTTCTCCTTCCGCACCCATCACCAGCGCCATCGCGCCGGTCATTTTGCTCTGATACAGCGTGTGGTCTGCTTCACCGGCCGTGCCGACGATCCAGACGTTGTACTCCTGCAGCAGACGCATGGTGCGCGCCAGATTGGTGACGCGAATCAGCGGTACGTTTTCCGCCGCCCCGCTGGCGACTTTTTTCGCCGTGGCGTTAAGCGGTGCCGAACGGTCTTTCGGCACGATCACCGCATGCACACCCGCCGCATCGGCGCTGCGCAGGCAGGCACCCAGGTTATGCGGATCGGTGACGCCATCCAGAATCAGCAGGAACGGCTGATCCAGTGAAGCCAGCAAATCCGGCAGATCGCCTTCCTGATAGTTTTTACCCGGCTTAACGCGCGCCACGATACCCTGGTGCACGCCGCCTTCGACCTGGCCGTCGAGCCACTGGCGGTTGGCCAGCTGAATCACAATTCCCTGAGCTTCCAGTGCGGCGATCAGCGGCTGCAGGCGGCGGTCATCGCGGCCTTTAAGGATAAAGACTTCCTGAAAACGCTGGGGATCACGCTCCAGCAGCGCCTGCACGGCGTGAATGCCAAAAATTATTTCACTCATTACTTTGCTCAAGGTTGGATGTATATCGTTGAATACAGAACATTAATCAGGCTGCGCGTTGGGGCGCAGCCTGCGAAACAGGGTTGAGCAAGGTGCGTCAGCGCTGACGCACCTGGCCGCTGGCGGGTGAAGAGGCCATCAGGCTTCGCTGGCCTTCTTCTTCACTGCGCGCTTCGCCTTGGTTGCGGCGGCGATTTTACGGGTTTTTTCGGAGACTTTTTTGCTTTTTTTCTCGCTTTTATTCGCCGCAGCCGGCTGCTTCTCACCGCGGAAAGCGGCGTCCGGCTCAAAGTTGCCCTTGCGACCCGCATCGCGACGCCGCTTCGCCGGTGGCTTGCCGCCACGCTTCTCACGCTCGCGCGCGGTTTTCCCTTCACCGCGCGGTACGCGTTTGCTGGAGATCAGCGCGAAATCGATCTTGCGCTCATCCATGTGCACCGCGTCAACGCGCACTTCCACCGCATCACCCAGACGGTAAGTGCGACCGCCGGATTCACCAATCAGACGCTGACCCACCGGATCGAAGCGGTAGTAATCATTGTCCAGCGTGGAGACGTGCACCAGGCCATCAATGAACAGATCGTTGAGGCGAACAAAGAAGCCAAAGCCGGTCACGCTGGAGATCACGCCGTTGAATACGTTACCCACCTGATCCTGCATAAAGTCGCACTTCAGCCAGTCGGCCACATCGCGCGTCGCTTCATCGGCACGGCGTTCGGTCATCGAACAGTGCTGACCCAGCTGCAGCATCTGCTGCATATCGTAGTGATAACCACCAGTTGGCGTGGTGTTGCCTTTTACCGTGCCCTGCTCTTTGGCCAGCAGATACTTGATGGCACGGTGCAGCAGCAGATCCGGATAGCGACGGATCGGCGAGGTAAAGTGCGCATACGACGCCAGCGCCAGGCCAAAGTGACCGCGGTTTTCCGGATCGTACACCGCCTGCTTCATCGAACGCAGCAGCATGGTTTGCAGCATTTCAGCATCCGGACGGTCGGCAATCTGCGTCAGCAGATCGGCATAATCGATCGGCTGCGGTTTCGACCCACCCGGCAGGCTGAGGCCCAGCTCGCCCAGCACGGTACGGAAGCTGGTGATGCTGTCTTCGCTCGGGCGATCGTGATCGCGGAACAGCGCCGGCTCCTGATGTTTCTCAACGAAACGCGCGGAGGCGATGTTGGCCAGGATCATGCACTCTTCGATCAGCTTGTGCGCATCGTTACGTACGGTGCGCTCCACACGCTCAATGCGGCGCTCAGCGTTGAAGATGAATTTGGCTTCGTCGGTTTCAAACGAGATGCCACCGCGCTGTTCGCGGGCGGTTTCCAGCACCTCATACATCCGGTGCAGCTCTTCGAGGTGCTTCACCTGCGCCGCATACTGTTCACGCAGCTCCGGGTTGCCCTGCAGAATGCTCCACACTTTGTTGTAGGTCAGACGCGCATGTGAGTTCATCACCGCTTCGTAATGTTTGAAGCCGGTGAGTTTACCGCTGGCCGAGATGGTCATCTCGCACACCATGCACAGGCGATCCACCTGCGGATTGAGCGAGCACAGGCCGTTCGAGAGGATCTCCGGCAGCATCGGTATCACCTGCGACGGGAAGTAGACCGAGGTGCCGCGCTGCTGCGCTTCGTTATCCAGCGCGGTGCCGGGACGCACGTAATAGCTGACGTCGGCAATTGCCACCCACAGGCGCCAGCCGCCGCCGCGTTTTTTCTCGCAGTAAACGGCGTCATCGAAGTCACGCGCGTCTTCACCGTCGATGGTCACCAGCGGCAGTTCACGCAGGTCGACGCGGCCTTTTTTCGCCGATTCCGGTACCTGCTCTTTCAGTCTGGAAATCTCTTTCTCAACTTCTTCCGGCCATGAGTGGGGAATTTCATGGGTGCGCAGCGCCATATCCACGGCCAGACCGGTGCCCATGTTGTCGCCGAGAATTTCAGTAATTTTGCCAATGGCTTTGCTGCGGCGCGTCGCGCGCTGTACGATCTCCACCACGACCACCGATCCCATACGCGCATTCAGCGTCTCTTCCGCCGGGATCAGAATGTCAAAACTCAGACGGCTGTCGTCCGGTACCACGAAGCCGGTACCGGCATCGGTGAAGTAGCGGCCAACAATCTGGCTATTGCGCGGTTCCAGCACGCGAACCACGCGCGCTTCACGCCGCCCTTTGCGGTCGGAGCCGCCTGGCTGGGCGAGGATGACATCACCGTGCAGGCAGAACTTCATCTGCTCCGCCGAGAGGTAGAAGTCATCTTTCTGACCATCAACGCGCAGGAAGCCGTAGCCATCGCGATGGCCAATCACTTTGCCGCGCAGTAAATCCAGACGCTCCGGCAGGGCGTAGCACTGGCGACGGGTGAACACCAGCTGGCCGTCACGCTCCATGGCGCGCAGGCGGCGACGCAGCGCTTCAAGCTGATCTTCGCTGGTGATGTTTAACTCTTCGGCGATCTCTTCGCGGCTCGCCGGCTTTTCACGCTTTTCTAATAGCGCGAGGATAAATTCCCGACTGGGAATAGGATTTTCGTACTTTTCAGCTTCTCTATCCTGAAAGGGATCTTTTGACATTACGGTTCCTCCGATGTCATTTATGTGGAATTGCCACCGGCGGTTCGGACAATAAGATGTGGTAAAGCGAATCGTTGTTTTGCACCAGGTCGGCGAGCGTATATTTATCCAGTTCCTGCAGGAATAGCTGGACCGCATTATTCAGCGCGCTACGCAGGCGACAGGCGGGATTTATCGCACACTCTTTACAGTTTACCAGCTGCAAAGGCTCCATTTTTCTCACGACATCGCCAATGACGATTTTTTCCGGGTCCATGCCTAAACGAATTCCGCCGTTTTTACCGCGTGTCGCGGCAACAAAGCCGGCCCGGCTCAGTTGATTGATGATTTTAACCATATGGTTACGCGATACCCCGTAGGTATCGGTGACTTCGGTAATGTTGGTCTGCTGACCTTGCGGCAATGTCGCCATGTAAATCAGGGCGCGCAGACCGAAATCGGTAAAACTTGTTAGCTGCACATGTACCTCAGTGAATCATCGATATTGTTGTTATAACGCCCGTGAGCGCTTCGATTAACATTGATGATAAACCAGTGTGGAAAACCCGGAGCGCTTTTTTCCTGCAACTCCCGAAACCAGCAGGAAAAAATGAAGTGAGCGGAGTCAAAGAGCAGATAAACGAAGGCCGGACAGTGTCCGGCCTGCAAAACGTGATTAAGCGTCGAACGGATCGCGCAGAATCATGGTCTCACTACGGTCGGGACCGGTTGAAATAATATCAATCGGCACGCCAGTCACTTCTTCAACACGTTTGATGTAATCACGTGCTGCCTGCGGCAGGCCTTCCAGTGTTTTAACACCAAAGGTGTTTTCACTCCAGCCCGGCAGAGTTTCATAAATCGGCTCGATGCCTTCCCAGCCTTCAGCAGCCAGCGGCGTGGTGGTCATCTCGCGGCCATCCGGCATGCGGTAACCAACGCAGATTTTCACCTCTTTCAGGCCATCCAGCACGTCCAGTTTGGTCATGCAGAAGCCGGACAGGGAGTTGATCTGCACCGCGCGGCGCACTGCAACCGCATCCAGCCAGCCGGTACGACGACGACGGCCGGTGGTGGCACCAAACTCGTTACCTTTCTCACACAGGAACTCGCCGGTTTCATCAAACAGTTCGGTCGGGAATGGACCGGCACCGACGCGGGTGGAGTAAGCTTTGACGATGCCCAGCACGTAATCCACGTAACGTGGACCGATACCTGAACCGGTCGCCACGCCACCAGCAGTGGTGTTGGACGAAGTCACGTACGGATACGTACCGTGGTCGATATCCAGCAGCGTACCCTGTGCGCCTTCGAACATGATCAGGTCGCCACGCTTACGCGCGCCGTCCAGCAGTTCAGACACGTCAACGACCATGCCGGTCAGGATGTCGGCCACCGCCAGCACATCGCTCAGCACTTTATCGTAGTCTACTGCATCTTCTTTGTAGTAGTTCACCAGCTGGAAGTTGTAGAAATCAACGATCTCTTTCAGCTTCACGGCGAAGGTTTCTTTGTTGAACAGGTCGCTGACGCGCAGACCGCGACGGGCAACTTTATCTTCGTAGGCTGGGCCGATACCACGACCGGTGGTACCGATAGCTTTGGCACCGCGCGCTTTTTCACGCGCCAGGTCCATCGCCACATGGTATTGCAGAATCAGCGGACAAGCTTCAGAGATCAGCAGACGTTCACGTACCGGCACACCGCGCGCTTCCAGACCGTTCATCTCTTTCATCAGGGCTTCAGGCGACAGCACAACACCATTACCAATGATGCTGGTGACGTTTTCACGCAGGATGCCAGAGGGAATTAAGTGGAGGACGGTTTTCTCACCGTTGATGACAAGTGTATGGCCTGCATTGTGGCCACCCTGGTAACGCACAACATATTTCGCGCGTTCAGTCAGAAGGTCTACGATCTTACCTTTACCTTCATCACCCCATTGGGTGCCCAGTACGACGACGTTCTTACCCATTTTCTAAAATCACCGATTGCTTAAAAATGGATTCTACCATCGGATTTTCACTCTTTCAGCACTTTTAGCATACGATTGCGCTGTTTTTTGCCTGAGTTTTGATCACTACAACATGTTGGGGGCAATGCTCTGCAGCAGACACAATTTAGCCGTGCGGCAGCGTGCAGATTTTTGCTCAGCCATTCGCGTGCGTGCTCAGCATGGCGTAAATCACCACGCCCGCCACCACCAGCCCGCCGCCAAAACGGTGCAGTATACGGTCCGGTAACTGCGTCATCGCCAGAATCATGCGACGCCACAGGCGCGGCAGCAGCATCGGTCCTAATCCCTCCAGCACCAGCACCAAAGCCAGCGCCATCCAGACGGTTGTGTTCATTCTGTTTTCCAAAAAAAAGGCCGACATCAGTGTCGGCCTCAAGGTTATAACAGTTATTAACGCGAGACGTTAGTTGGCGCCTTCATATAGCGGAAGAAATCGCTATCCGGGCTCAGCACCATCACGTCCTGATTGTCCGCGAAGCTGTTCTCATAGGCACGCAGGCTGCGGATAAAGGCATAGAAATCAGGATCCTGGCTGAAGGCGTCAGCGAACAGCTTGGCCGCTTCACCATCCCCTTCACCACGGCTGATCAGCGCCTGACGCTGCGCTTCTGCCAGGGTACGGGTTACCTGATAATCGGCCTGAGCGCGCAGTTTTTCCGCCTCTTCCTGACCCTGTGAACGCTGGCTACGTGCTACTGCTTCACGCTCGGCGCGCATACGGTTGTAGATCGCGTCCGACACTTCGGTCGGCAGGTTGATCTGCTTGATGCGCACGTCGACCACCTGAATACCCAGCGCCGCCATACTGTTCGGGTTTGGCGCCGGCTCATTGCTGTTGGTCTCGCGCTCAACGCGGGCAGCCGCGCTGGCAATCGCATCGTCAGCGGCTGGCGTCTGCACTTCGTCGTCATTGCCGGCACTGCCGGTGTTCAGCGCATCGCGCACGTCGGTGGTCAGACGGCCACGCGAGTCGGTGACGATGTCTTTCACATCAAGACGGCCCATTTCTGAACGCAGACGGTCGCTGAACTTACGTTTCAGCAGCACTTCCGCCTGAGACACATCGCCACCGCCGGTCGCGAGGTAGTAACGGCTGAAATCGCTGATGCGCCACTTGATGTAAGAGTCAACAATCAGGTCTTTCTTCTCTTTGGTGACGAAACGATCGGCCTGGTTATCCATGGTCTGGATGCGCGCATCCAGCGACTTCACGGTTTCGATAAACGGAATCTTGAAGTGCAGACCCGGTGCGTACACCTGCGGCTTGTTCTCATCATCACGCAGCACTTTACCAAAGCGCAGCACGATACCGCGCTGGCCTTCCTGCACCACGAACAGTGAGGCGTACAGCACCACCAGAACAACAATAATTACGGCGATGATTGGCTTACGCATCGATTACTCCCTCCCTTCGCGCTGGGTATCGTTACGCAGCGCATTGGCGCGACGCTGATCCATGATGCTGTCCGGACTGTAGGATGAAGTGTCGCCGCGGCCGGCATTGCTGCCCGGTGACGACGGTAACTTCATCAGATTGGCATTGTTCTGACCGCTCTGGCCGCCTGCCTGGCCGCCGCGCATCAGCTGATCCAGCGGCAGCACCATCAGGCTGTTGCCACGGTCGTTAACCAGCACTTTGCGGGTATGGCTGAGCACGCGCTCCATGCTTTCAATGTAGAGACGTTCTTTGGTGATCTGCGGTGCGGCTTTGTACTCCGGCAGCAGACGCGCAAACCGCGCCACTTCACCCTGCGCTTCCAGCACGGTACGCTCTTTGTAGGCTCGCGCCTCTTCAAGAATACGCTGCGCCTGGCCATTAGCACGCGGCTGCACTTCGTTGGCGTACGCTTCAGCTTCACGCACGTACTGCTCGCGGTTTTCGCGGGCGGCAATCGCATCGTCAAACGCGGCTTTGACCTCTTCCGGTGGACGCGCCGCCTGGAAGTTGACGTCAAGCAGCGTAATACCCATGTTGTAAGGACGAATGGTTTCGTCGATTTCACGCTGGGTATCGCTACGCACGACGGTACGGCCTTCGGTGAGGATACGGTCCATGGTCGAGCGGCCAATCACGCCGCGCAGCGCGCTGTCAGTGGCCTGACGCAGGCTGTCATCGGCACTGGTCACCGCATACAGGTAGCGCTCCGGATCGGTCACGCGGTACTGCACGTTCATCTCCACGCGCACCACGTTCTCGTCCGAAGTCAGCATCACGCCAGACGCCGCCAGCTCACGCACCGCTTCGACGTTGACGGCCCGCACCTGATCGATAAAGGTCGGTTTCCAGTTGAGGCCAGGCTCAACCAGATGGCTGAATTTGCCGAAACGCGTCACGACCCCGCGTTCCGCTTCTTTGATGGTGTAGAAACCACTGGCTGCCCAGATGACCACTGCCGCCACGGCGACAATGCCAACCAGTTTGCCACCGCTGCCGCCGCTGCGCTGGCCGTTATCGCTCTGTTTGCCACCGCCCAGTCCGCCGAGTTTTTTACTCAGCTTACGGAAGATATCATCCAGATCAGGAGGTCCCTGATCGCGACCTCCTTTATTTCCCCCAGAGTTGCCGCCTTGGTTATTGCTGCTTCCCCACGGGTCGCGGTCCTGTCCGTTATTTCCGGGCTGATTCCACGCCATGTCTCTACTCCATTTATTGTATATAAGTTTACCCTGCCACGTGCCGGGCACGTCTTGGGGTAAATGAGTTGGGCAACGGTCAAACAATATAACTGGCGAGCTGCGGTTCCTGCTTGCACAAGCGGCGCCAGTCAACAATCGGCATTCGCACCTGCAAACCTACGCAGCCATCTTCTTCATTCCACTCTTTTTCAATCGCCTGCAGCTGATAGAAGCGGCTGCGCAGGCGGCCCGCTTCCGGCGGCAGACGTAAATCATACTGCGCCACTTCACCGGCTAAGCGCTCGGACAGCGCCTGCCACAGCAGCGGCAAACCGGCACCGCTCTGCGCCGACAGCCACACGCGCGTCGGCCGGTTTTCTTCGTCGCGATCGATACGCGGCTCAAAGCCATCCAGCATATCGATCTTGTTCATCACCAGCAGCACCGGAATCTCATCGGCTTCAATCTCTGCCAGCACTTCGTTTACGGCGTCGATGTTGTCATTGACGCGCAAATCCGCGGCGTCAATCACGTGCAGCAGCAGCGACGCCTGACGGGTTTCCTGCAGGGTGGCTTTAAACGCCGCCACTAAGTCATGCGGCAGGTGACGGATAAAACCTACCGTATCCGCCAGCACCACTTCGCCGACATCGGCCACGTTGAGGCGGCGCAGCGTCGGGTCCAGCGTGGCGAACAGCTGGTCGGCAGCATACACGTTGGCTGAAGTAATGGCGTTGAACAGGGTGGATTTGCCGGCGTTGGTGTAGCCCACCAGGGAGACGGTCGGCACATCGGCTTTCGCGCGCGCCTGACGTCCCTGCTCACGCTGTTTTTCCACGCGTTCAAGGCGGGACAGAATCTGGCTGATGCGGCCGCGCAGTAAACGACGGTCGGTTTCCAGCTGGGTTTCACCCGGTCCACGCAGGCCGATACCGCCTTTCTGCCGCTCAAGGTGAGTCCATCCGCGCACCAGACGGGTGGCAAGATGGCGTAACTGTGCCAGCTCGACCTGCAATTTCCCTTCATGGGTGCGGGCGCGCTGGGCAAAAATATCGAGAATTAAGCCGGTGCGATCGATTACGCGACATTCGCACAGCCGCTCAAGATTACGTTCCTGAGCAGGGGATAAGGCATGATCGAATAAAACGACCGATGCTCCACTCGCTTTCACCGCATCGGCAATTTCAACTGCCTTTCCTTCACCGACAAAATATTTGGGATGTGGCGCTTTACGGCTGCCGGTAATCACTTGCAGCGCATCGACGCCCGCAGAAGAGACAAGAGTTTCAAACTCCTGCAAATCTTCCAGCTCTTTGTCTTGGGAGAACCAGATGTGTACCAGTACGGCCTGCTCACCGGCATCATAACGGTCAAACAAGCTATAACCTCGCTAAAATAAAATAACCAGGACGGGAAAACGCACTCGCTCCCCAGCCCTGGCTTTACGGCCGTGCAGAATTACTCTGCGTTATCGCCGTCTTGTTGTGGCTGCGACTGAGCGCCCTGGTTGCTTCCGCCATGGTGGTAGTTACTGCCACCGCTGCCGCCCGCGTTGTTGCTATGGTGCGAAACCGGACGAGAAGGAACCACTGTAGAGATGGCGTGCTTATACACCATCTGGCTTACCGTGTTTTTCAACAGAATGACGAACTGATCAAAGGATTCAATTTGCCCCTGCAGCTTAATACCATTCACCAAATAGATCGAAACCGGTACACGTTCACGACGCAATGCGTTCAAAAACGGGTCTTGTAATGATTGCCCCTTAGCCATTCTATCTTTTCCTTATATGCTTGTTGTTTATTACTTTGTGAACCGTGGTTCAGAAAAACTGCGTAAAAATTTGCGCACGATAACGGACCAATTGTACACAATCATCCCTGCTACGCACTAACAACCTGAAGCACCGCATTACGCGCTAATTCTGGCGCGTCACTGTCTAACCAGTGGACGTCGGGCCAGCCACGTAACCAGGTCATCTGGCGTTTAGCGAGCTGCCGGGTGGCGCAAATTCCCCGATAAACCATTTCGTCGTAATCGATTTCGCCAGACAGATAAGACCACATCTGACGGTAACCAACACAGCGAATGGAAGGCATGTCCGTATGCAAATCACCTCGTGCAAACAGTGCCCGAGCCTCCGCTTCAAAACCTGACGCTAACATCTGGTCGTAACGCAACGCGATGCGCTGGTGTAACAGTTCGCGGCTCGCCGGAGCGATAGCAAACTGGTACACATCGTAGGGTAACGCTTCACCGGCCGTTTTTGTCAGTTCCGTTAAAGTTTTACCCGAAATAAAAAAAACTTCCAGTGCTCGCGAAAGTCTCTGCGGATCATTCGGATGAATACGACTACCGGCGACCGGATCGATTTCACACAGCTGGCGGTGCAGGGCTTCCCAGCCTTTTTCCGCCGCCATTTGCTCTATTCGCTGACGCACTTCCGGATCGGCCGAGGGCAGCGGCGACAATCCTTCCAGCAACGCTTTGAAGTAAAGCATGGTTCCACCAACAAGCAGCGGAATCTTACCTTTTTGGGTAATCTCCGCCATTTCTGCCAGCGCATCGCGACGAAACTCAGCAGCGGAATAGCTTTCCGCCGGGTCGCGAATGTCCAGCAAGCGATGGGGTGCCTGCGCCAACTCCTGTGCCGACGGTTTCGCCGTGCCAATATCCATCCCGCGATAGATTAAGGCAGAGTCAACGCTAATAAGTTCCACCGGAAGTTGCTGACGCAGCGCAATGGCTAATGCCGTCTTACCGGAGGCGGTCGGCCCCATCAAAAAAATTGCCTTTGGCCGGCTAGCCTGGTTCAGTTCACTCATGCTTCAACGCGTTTAGCGCGCTCTCAATCTCAAGGGTCTGTAACAGACCTGAAGGCGGCGATTTCAGCAGATGCGGGCAGAGCCGTTCGAGCTCTGCCAGCAGCGTGATCGCCTGCGAGTGATTCCAGTGAGGTTCTGCCGCATCGTCGCGTCGCGCCAGCCACTGGGCCAGTGCGGAAGCAGAAACCTCTTGCTGCCGGGCGAGATAGCCTAACAGGTCTGGAATCAAGATTTGTAAATTTTGTGTTCGTAACGGTAAAGGGACAGCGCGCAGCGTCACATGCTGTCCTTCCCGTTGTAAATCAATGCCCATCTGGCTTAACAGCGCCGCCTGGGCATCAATCACGCTTAACTCTTCGTGAGCGATTTTCAGCCGTACAGGGATCAGCAGCGGCTGCGGTTTGAGCCCCTCATCGCCGGGTTGCAGCTGGGCCTGTTTGAGCCAGCGCGCCGCCACGCTTAATGACAGCAGCTGCAACGTCTCCCCCCGCTCCAGCAGCGCATAACGCTCGCGTACCACGCTGAGCACCCGGCCAAAACTTTGCGTGTGGGCGGCCAGCGGCGCTTCACGCGCGGGTGCCGGGCGTGGCGCGGGCGCGGGCGCGGGTGCGGGTTCAGCGGCCGGTGTGCGTGGCGTCTCCGCCGCCGGTGTTTTTATCAGCTGCTGATAAACTGCCCCTTCACGCGCGCGATAGCCTGGCTCTTTGTGCTGCCACTGGCCGCCCGTGCCGCCGGATGCCGCGCTGCCACCGCTGCGCGCGCCGGTTGCCGGCTGGGCAAAGTGATTCGCCCCGGCGGCCTGGCGGTTCTCTGGCTGCCACTGCGGCGGCGGATCTTCGGCATGGGGCAGCGGCAATTCGGCGCTGCGACTGGCCTGCAGCACGCTCATCACGCCCTGCCAGATAAAGTCATGCACCAGACGCGACTGATGAAAACGCACCTCATGCTTGGCGGGATGCACGTTGACATCCACCTGGTGCGGGTCAATCTCCAGATACAGCACATAGGCTGGCTGCTGATCTTCACCGAGCTGGGTTTGATAGGCCTGGCGGATGGCGTGATTAATCAGCTTGTCGCGCATCATGCGACCGTTAACGTAGCAGTACTGCAGGTCGGTAACCTGACGCGACCCCACCGGATCGGCCACCCAGCCGCGCAGCGTCAGATCGTCGTGCTGCCAGTCAATGCGCAGCGCGTGCTGCATGAAAGGTGTCCCGCAGATGGCGCCCAGACGCCGCTCGCGCTGCGCCTCCTGCGTCACGCCGCGATACTGACGCACCAGCTTGCCGTTGTGCGTCAGCGAAATGGCAACGTCGAAACGCGCCAGCGCAATGCGGCGAATCACCTCATCAATGTGGGTGAACTCGGTCTTTTCGGTGCGCATGAATTTACGGCGGGCAGGCGTGTTGTAGAACAGATCGAGCACTTCCAGCGAGGTTCCCACCGGGTGGGCAGCGGGTTTGACCGTCACCGCCATATCGCGCCCTTCGGCATAGGCCTGCCAGGCTTCCTGCTGATCGGCGGTGCGCGACGTCAGCGTCAGGCGCGACACCGAGCTGATACTCGCCAGCGCTTCGCCGCGAAAACCGAGGCTGACAATCGCCTCCAGGTCATCCAGCGAGGCGATCTTGCTGGTGGCGTGGCGGGCCAGCGCCATCGCCAGTTCATCTCTGGCAATGCCGCAGCCGTTGTCGCGGATGCGGATCAGCTTTGCACCGCCCTTCTCAATATCGACCTCAATGCGCGTCGCTCCGGCATCAAGGCTGTTTTCCACCAGCTCTTTTACGACCGAGGCCGGGCGCTCAACCACTTCGCCAGCGGCAATCTGGTTCGCCAGCTGAGGCGGTAAAATCTGTATTGGCATGGTGGTGATCCTTATCAGGTATGGGCTGCGCGCAGCCCCTCATCAGGATTGTGGAATCTTTAAATTTTGCCCCAGCATCACGTTGCTCGACTTCATGTTATTCGCCTGCATGATGGCTTTCGGGCTGACGCCGTACTTCGCGGCAATCGCCGTCAGCGAATCACCGCGCACCACTTTGTGCCGCGCCGGACGGCTGGCCGCGCTGCTGACGCCGGAACCGGCCGGCACTTTCAGCCGCTGGCCGACCCAAACCACATCGCGCTTCAGGTTATTCAGCTCGCGCAGCGTCGCCATGCTGACCCCGTATCGCGCGGCAATGCCGGACAGCGTCTCGCCGCGCGTCACGGTATGGCGCTGGGTAGCACCGGTGTACTGCACGGTGCCGGTGGCCGGGTTGCTGGCGACGCTAACCGCTGGTGCGCGATCCAGCGGCCGGTTTTCCTCCTTTGGGACCGATTGCAGCGGATGCGCGAGGAAATAGTTACGCAGTCCTTTGTAAATCGACTGGGCAATCTTTTCCTGATACGCGCTGCTGCCTAGCAGCCGCTCCTCCCCGGCGTTACTGATAAAGCCGGTTTCAACCAGTAAAGAAGGGATGTCCGGCGAACGCAGCACGCCGAGGCTGGCATGTTCCGGCAAACGCTTGTGCAACGGCGTCACGCCGCGCAGCTGCTGCAGCACTTTAACCGCCACGTCATAGCCGACGCGCTGTGAATGGCCAAACTGCAGATCCAGCACCGCCTGGCTCAGGTAAGGATCGGCCTGGCTGTTCGCCAGCAGATCGCCCGCACCGCCCAGCAGCTCAGACTGTTTCTCTTTCTGCTCCAGCCAGTTAGCCATTTCGCTGTTGGCACGACGGTTGGACAGCACCCAAACCGAAGCCCCGGTGGCAGAGTGATTCGGTGCGGCGTCGGCGTGAATCGATACCAGTAGGTTAGCGTTCTCTTTACGCGCCACCTCGGAACGGCCCATCACCGAAATAAAGTAGTCGCCGTTACGCGTCAGCACCGGTTTAAACATCGGGTCCTGATCCATCAGCGCCTTGAGCTTCCGCGCGATGGCAATGGTGACATTCTTTTCATGTAAGCCGTGCTGGCCCGACGCGCCAGGATCCTGACCGCCGTGTCCGGCATCAATCGCCACGATCACCGCATCATTACGGCTGACAGTACCGCCCGGACGCACCGTGGTGTTGCTGCTGGTCACCGCCGTCACCGGATTGGCGTTGAACGGATTGCCCTGGCTGGTCGTAGCGCTGTCGCTCTGGCGCGCACGCGTCACCGGTGCCGCCGCGGTGCTGCGTCTGGCAGGCTGGGTGCCGCTGATGGTGAAGACCACGCGGTACTGATTGCCGTCGCGCTGCGTACTGGCGCGCGTTTTCGCCGCCTGGGTCAGCTCAAACACCAGCCGGATGCTCTGCTTATCCTTCGGCTGGCTATTACGAATCCGTTTAACGATATTTTCGCCGCTAAAGTTGAGCGGCAGCCCCTGAATATTGCCGCTCTGGCGAATATCCAGCACCACCCGATTCGGGTTGTGTAGCGGAAAGAAGCCATACACCGGCTGGCCGTTGAAGCTCAGGGTCACCGTCGCCTGGCTGTCGCCGTTATCGACTTTGATATCCGATAGTGTCGCGGCCAGCGCCGACGAGGAGAACAGACACAGCAGGGCGAGCATCATCCCGGTAACGCGTGACATCATGCCGGTTCCCTGCCCTGCTGAAACTGCTGCAGCAGCGTGTCGCCGAGCGGCGAATGCGCGCTGATTTCCGCTGCGCGCGCGCTGGCGACGTAGCTTAGCGTCAGTGCCAGATCCGGCTCTGGCAGCACACCTGCGCCCTGCTGCGGCCACTCAACCAGGCACAGCGCGTCGCCGCTGAAGTAGTCACGGATGCCCATAAACTCCAGCTCTTCCGGGTCGGCGAGGCGATAGAGATCGAAATGGTACAGGCTACGGTCGCCCAGCTGATAGGGCTCAACCAGCGTATAGGTTGGACTTTTGACGTTGCCCTGATGGCCAAGCGCCTGCAAAAAACCGCGGCTGAAGGTGGTTTTACCGGCACCCAGATCGCCATACAGATAGATCACCACCGCGCTGCTGCAAACGCGGGCCAGTTGCGCACCCAGATTCAGGGTTGCCGCCTCATCGGGCAAAGGAATAACACAGGTCTTCATGCTTTATTGTTGGATCATCTCTGGATTAACAAACTGCCACAGCAGTGCGAACAAATCAGTGGCTAACATGCCGCGCGTCCCGCGCTGTCGCGCTACCGCATCCGCCGCGGCACCGTGCGCGACACAGCCCGCACAGGCGGCGTCAAACAGGGTGGCCTGCTGGCCCAGCAGGGCGGCGATAATACCGCTCAGCACATCGCCCATACCGCCGGACGCCATGCCTGCATTGCCGACATCCGCAATCGCCATGTCGCCCGTCGCGCTGGCAATTACCGTACCGGCACCTTTCAGCACCACCACGCCGCCATAGCGGTTTGCCAGGGTTTGCGCGGCGTGTAAGCGGTCACTCTCAATCTCTGCGGTTTTCACCCCGAGCAGGCGTGCTGCCTCGCCGGGATGCGGCGTAATGATGCGATTCTGACGGTTATCTGCATTGATTGCCAGCAGGTTAAGCGCATCAGCATCCCAAAGCATCGGCTTTTCACTCAGTGCCACCTTTTTCAGTGCCTTCTGAGCCCATTCACGCTGGCCAAGACCGGGGCCGATGGCGATGACATCCGCCCACGCCAGCGCGTCGTCCAGCCGCGCGTCGCTCAGGGCATCCACCATTAGCTCCGGTCGTGCGCTGAGAATCGGACCAATATTATCTTCATGCGTTAACACCCGCACAAGCCCGGCACCGCTGCGCAGCGCCGCTTCGCCGGTCATGCGGATCGCGCCGGCCGTGCCGCTGTCGCCGCCGACCACCAGCAAACGGCCGTGATCGCCTTTGTGCGAGGTGGCTTTACGCGGCTTCAGCCAGCGCGGTAAATCCGCTGCCGCGTAGCGATGAATCGGCGCCGGCTCGCCAGCCAGAAACGCGTCCAGACCAAGCGTCGCGCAATGCAGCACGCCGACGTGGTCACGCGCTTTGCCGGTTAGCTGACCGGGCTTCAGCGCAATCATACTTAACGTACAGTCCGCCACGACCGCCGCCCCTGGCGTGGTGCCGGTCGCCGCCACCAGCCCGGAAGGGATATCGACGGCAAACACCGGCGCGGCGTGCGCATTGATCTGTTCGATCAGCGACTGATAAGGCGCGGCAGGCGCGCGATTCAGCCCGGTGCCCAGCAGCGCATCAACAATCACGTCGATGTGTTCCGGCCAGGCAGCGTCGGCGGCATGAATCACGCCGCCAGCCGCCAGCCAGCCGTCGCGCGCCTGCTGTGCTTCTTCCGGCAGCGGACGTTCGCTGTCACAGGCCAGCAGCGTCACGCTCAGCCCGGCGGCCTGCGCCAGCCGCGCCACCACGTAGCCATCGCCGCCGTTATTACCGTGGCCGCATAAAATCAGCCAGTGCTGCGCCTGCGGCCACTGCTGGCGAATCCGTTCATAACTGGCCTGCCCGGCGCGTTGCATCAGTTCATACAGCGTCAGTCCCAGGCTATCGGCGGCGTCGCACTCCAGTTGCGGCATGGCCTGCGCAGGCCAGACAGAGTGTGGTAAACTGCGTGCGTTTGCTTCAATTGCCTGGTCTCTCATGTCATACCCTCTCGATCTTCAACAGCTCGCTCAACAGATTAAACAGTGGGGGCGCGAACTCGGCTTTCAGCAGGTGGGGATTTGCGATACCGACCTGAGCGCCGAAGAGCCGAAACTGCAGCAGTGGCTGGAGAAACAGTATCACGGCGAGATGGACTGGATGGCGCGTCACGGCATGATGCGCGCCCGTCCGCATGAACTGCTGCCCGGCACGCTGCGCGTGATCAGCGTACGCATGAACTATCTTCCGGCCAAAGCCGCGTTTGCCAGCACGTTAAAAAACCCGCAGCTGGGTTATGTCAGCCGCTACGCGCTGGGCCGCGATTACCACAAAGTATTGCGCAATCGACTGAAAAAGCTCGGAGAAAAAATCCAGGCCCACTGCGGCGAACTCAATTTTCGTCCGTTTGTCGACTCCGCGCCCATTCTGGAGCGGCCGATTGCCGTCAAAGCCGGACTCGGCTGGACCGGCAAACATTCGCTGGTGCTGAATCGCGAAGCCGGCTCGTGGTTTTTCCTCGGCGAACTGCTGATTGATCTACCGCTGCCGGTGGATGAGCCGCAGCAAGAGCAGTGCGGCCGCTGCGTCGCCTGCATGACCATCTGCCCGACCGGCGCCATCGTCGAACCTTATGTCGTTGATGCGCGCCGCTGCATCTCCTATCTCACCATTGAACTGGAAGGCGCCATTCCCGAAGCGCTGCGCCCGCTGATCGGCAACCGCATTTACGGCTGTGACGACTGCCAGCTGATCTGCCCGTGGAACCGCTATGGTCAGCTGACCGATGAAGAGGATTTTTCGCCGCGCGCGGTGCTGCACGCGCCGCAGCTGGTCGAACTGTTCGGCTGGGATGAAGCCCGTTTTCTGCGCGTCACGGAAGGCTCCGCCATTCGCCGCATCGGCCATCTGCGCTGGCTGCGTAACGTAGCGGTGGCGCTGGGTAATGCGCCCTGGGCACCCGAGAATCTCACGGCATTAGAACAGCGGCGCGGTGAACATCCGCTGCTGGATGAGCACATTGACTGGGCGATCGCGCAGCAGCGGCAAAAGCGCGCGGCGCAGGCGGTAGAGGTGCAATCGGCACAGCAGCAGCGGCTGGTGCGTGCCGTCGAGAAAGGGTTACCGCGTGATGCATGATTGAGCAATCGCGCAGGATATTATGCTTTTCCACATGCTGTGAATAAAATTATTTCCCCGAATAGTGACGTGGATCGTTATTTCGTCTAAAAGGGGCATTCACAGTCTGAAATATCATTTACCCAATAAAAAACATAGAGTTAGATAATTACTGTAAACATTTACGTCGGGTTTTGCGCGCAGGGGCTTGTCCAGAGCTTGTGGATAACTCTGTTCAAAACGGTTTTGCAGATAGGGTAAAACGCCGTCAGCACGTTGCGGGCGCATTGTGGATAACCTGTAAGATTACTGCAACAGGCGCAGACATCTCAGGCACTCACGCGGCGTGCAAAATTTCCAGATAACAAACGGAACCGCACAGGTAAAACGACTGCAGCAGTTGTATGTCTGATTGTGCCCGGGGGCAAATAACTTTAGTGAATATGAAAATCTGGAGCGGGAAACGAGACTCGAACTCGCGACCCCGACCTTGGCAAGGTCGTGCTCTACCAACTGAGCTATTCCCGCATAATCTTCGTATTTTAGTCTGCCACGGCGTTGGCTGCCTTCGCTCACCCAGGTCACTTACTCGTGTAAGCTCCCAGGGATTCGCTCAGTTGCCGCCTTGTTGCAAACTCAAATACTCGATTATGTACCGGCATTCTTAAGTCACAACAACCGCAAAAAGACTAAATCCGTGATTTGGATGGCGTACTGCAACAGAGACTGGAGCGGGAAACGAGACTCGAACTCGCGACCCCGACCTTGGCAAGGTCGTGCTCTACCAACTGAGCTATTCCCGCATAATCGTCGTCTTTCATTGCGCTGCGGCGTTAACGGCCTGGACGCGGCTGAAATCCTTGATTCTGATGCATTACTTTTTACTGCACGTTCTGGAGCGGGAAACGAGACTCGAACTCGCGACCCCGACCTTGGCAAGGTCGTGCTCTACCAACTGAGCTATTCCCGCATCATTGTCTTTCAATCTGCTGCGGCGTTGACCGCCTTAGCGCAACTGAACTACCTGATTCAGAACATTTGTTACTTTTACTGCTCCGTACCTGTTGTAAATTCTTCACCGGTACGGGGTGCGCATTATACGAGAATTCCTTCCCGCCGCAAGCGTTGCAAAGCAAAATTTTGCGCTTTGCGCGCGTTTGCTGTTTTAATCGGCAAACTGCTGCTTTCCTGCGCACCCGCTGTGGCTTACAGCTGCAGGAAGTGCTCGCGATAATAGGCCAGCTCGGCGATTGACTCGCGAATGTCGTCCAGCGCCTGATGCGTACCGGCCTTTTTAAAGCCAGGCAGAATCTCTGGCTTCCAGCGGCGCGCCAGCTCTTTCAGCGTGCTGACATCGAGATAGCGGTAGTGGAAATAGGCTTCCAGCTCCGGCATGTACTTAAACAGGAAGCGGCGATCCTGGCCAATGCTGTTGCCGCAAATCGGTGAGGTGTTGGCCGGAACCCACTGCTGCAGAAACGCAATCGTCGCCTGCTCCGCCGCACGATCGTCATGCTGGCTGGCCTTCACGCGCGCAACCAGCCCGCTATTGGTGTGGGTGCGTACATTCCAGTCATCCATCAGCGCCAGCTGCGCATCGGACTGATGCACCGCCAGTACCGGACCTTCGGCCAGAATGTTGAGGTTGGCGTCCGTTACAATGGTGGCGATCTCAATAATGCGATCGCGCTCCGGATCCAGTCCGGTCATTTCCAGGTCGATCCAAATCAGATTGTTTTCATTTCCCGCTGTCATGCATTTCCCGCCTGTTGCCAAAGTCGTCATTAGCCTGAATTAAGGTGTATCATAGACGTTTTGCCCAGCGGGGCGAAGCCTGGCGAAAGCGTGAGAGGATGCGTGAGCAAAAATAAATTGTCGAAGGGTCAACAACGTCGCGTCAGCGCCAACCATCAGCGTCGTCTGCAGCAACGGAACGAAAAGCCGGAACCGGACGACAGCCTGTTTGGTGAAGCCTCTGAGGGCGTAGTAATCAGCCGCTTTGGCATGCACGCGGATGTGGAAGACAGCGCCGGCGAGGTGCATCGCTGTAATATTCGCCGCACTATTCGCTCGCTGGTCACCGGTGACCGCGTAGTGTGGCGCGCCGCCGGCGAAAACGGTGGCAAAGGTATTGTTGAAGCCGTGCACCCGCGCCAGACGGTGCTGACGCGCCCGGACTTCTATGACGGCGTGAAACCGATCGCCGCTAACATTGATCAGATCATTATTGTGTCGGCGATCCTGCCAGAGCTGTCGCTGAACATTATCGATCGCTATCTGGTGGCCAGCGAAACGCTCGGCGTGGAGCCGCTGCTGGTACTGAATAAAACCGATCTGCTGGATGACGACGCGCGGGCGTTTGTCGATGAGCAGATGGATATCTATCGCCACATTGGCTATCGCGTACTGATGGTGTCGAGCCGCGCCAAAGATGGACTGAAGGATCTGGAAGCGGCGCTCACCGGCCGGGTCAGCATTTTTGCCGGTCAGTCGGGCGTGGGGAAATCCAGCCTGCTGAACAACCTGCTCGGCCTCGACCTGGCAGGCGATGAGATCCTGACCAATGATGTGTCGGACGTGTCCGGCCTCGGCCAGCACACCACCACCGCCTCACGGCTGTATCACTTCCCGCACGGCGGCGATGTCATCGATTCGCCTGGCGTGCGCGAGTTCGGTTTGTGGCATCTGGAGCCGGAACAAATTACCCAGGGATTTGTCGAATTCCGTGAATTTCTCGGCGGTTGCAAGTTCCGTGACTGCAAGCACGACAACGACCCTGGCTGCGCCATCCGCGAAGCGGTGGAGAACGGGATCATCGACATTTCACGCTTCGATAACTACCACCGTATTCTGGAGAGCATGGCGCAAGTAAAAACGCGTAAAAACTTTTCCGCCAGCGAAGATTAACGGGTACAACGGCACATTCGCCAACTGACCGGGGCGCTGCTACAATCCGCCCCCTTTTGTGTAAACCAAACGTTATTAAGCCAGGAGGCAACGGTGTTTGATCGTTTTAAACTCGGCCTGAATCACATTCTGCCTAAAAAAGCGCTGACCGAACTCGCCGGTTGGGGCGCCAGCCGCCGCGCTGGCTGGCTGACCAAAGCGGTCATCGACATTTTTGTCTGGTTCTACAAAGTGGATATGGCGGAAGCCAGCAAGCCGCACACCGGCAGCTACCGCACCTTTAATGACTTCTTTGTACGCCCGTTAAAAGAGGGTGCACGCCCTATCGATCCGGACGCTTCGCTGCTGGCCTTGCCAGCGGATGGCGCCATCAGCCAGCTGGGCCGTATTGCTGGCGATCAGATCTTCCAGGCCAAAGGCCACACCTACTCGCTGCAGGCGCTGCTGGCCGGCAATGACGATCTGGCGGAAAAATTTGTCGACGGTGAGTTCGTTACCACTTACCTGGCGCCGCGCGACTACCACCGCGTGCACATGCCATGTAACGGCATCCTGCGCGAAATGATCTACGTGCCGGGCGATCTCTACTCGGTTAACCCGCTGACCGCGCGCAACATCCCGAACCTGTTTGCCCGTAACGAACGCGTGATCTGCGTATTTGATACCGATCATGGCCCGATGGTGCAGATCCTCGTGGGTGCCACCATCGTCGGCAGCATCGAAACCGTCTGGGCCGGCACCGTGACGCCGCCGCGCGAAGGGGTGATCAAACGCTGGCGCTACCCATCGGCCGATCATGATGGCGCGGTCGTGCTGCTGAAAGGTCAGGAGATGGGCCGCTTTAAGCTGGGCTCGACGGTGATCAACCTGTTCGCGCCGAACCGCGTTAAGCTGGCTGAAAGCCTTGAAGCCGAAAGCAAAACCCGCCTGGGTCAGCCGCTGGCTATCGCCCTGCCGCAGCCCGGCGACAGCGCTCCGCTCATCGACTAATTCCGGGAAACACCGCCGTGCGCGCCTCTCTTTTTCTGCTGCTGAGCCTGGTTCTCAGCAGCACCGTCTTTGCCGCCACCGTTCCACCCGCCAGCCAGCTGAAACAGGATCTGGAAACGGCGAAATCCGCGAAAAGCTCGCCCAGCCAGGCCGAACAGGTGCAGGCGCTGGAAGCAGCAATTAACTTACTGTCCGAACGCGACGACTCGCTGGAACGGGCCAAACAGTATCAGCAGGTGATCGATGATTTCCCGCGGCTGGCGCGCGAACTGCGTCAGCAAATCGCCACGCTGACCGACAGCAGCAAGCCAGTGCGCAGCAACATGAGCAATGCCGAGCTGGATCAGGAGATCCTGCAGGTTAGCAGCCAGCTGCTGGAGGAGAGCCGCCAGGCGCAGCAGGAGCAGGATCGCGCCCGAGAAATCAGCGATTCTCTGTCGCAGCTGCCGCAGCAGCAGACCGATGCGCGGCGCGCCATGACCGAAAGCGAACGGCGCGCACAGGGCGTGGCGGCTGCCGCTACCCCGCTGGCACAGGCGCAGATTTATGCGCGTCAGACCGAGAGCGCTGCCAGTAAAGCGCGGGTAGATGAGCTGGAGCTGGCGCAGCTGTCGGCTAATAACCGTCAGGAGCTGGCGCGCATGCGCGCGGAAGTGCATCAGCGCAAAGCCACCCAGCTGGATAACTATCTGCAGGCGCTGCGCAATCAGCTCAACAACCAGCGCCAGCGCGAAGCCGAACTGGCGCTGGAGCGCACCGAACAGCTGGCGGAAAACAGCGGCGATCTGCCGGCCTCCATCAGCGATCAGTTCCGCGTTAACCGCGAGCTCTCCGCCGATCTGAATCAGCAGGCGCAGCGTATGGATCTGGTGGCCTCGCAGCAGCGTCTCGCCACCAATCAGACATTGCAGGTGCGCCAGGCGCTGAGCACGCTGCGCGAGCAGTCACAGTGGCTGGGCGTGTCGAATCTGCTGGGTGAAGCGCTGCGCGCGCAGGTGGCGCGCCTGCCGGAGATGCCGAAATCCCAGCAGATCGACAGTGAAATGGGCCAGCTGCGCGTGCAGCGGCTGCATTATGAAGACCTGCTGGAGCGCCAGCAGGCGCTGCGCAAAGAGAAACAGGCGGACGGCACGCCGTTCACCAGTGAACAGACGCGCATTCTGGATGCCCAGCTGAAAACCCAGCGTGAACTGCTTAACTCGCTGATTTCCGGCTGCGACACGCTGATTCTGGAAATCACCAAGCTGAAGGTTTCCAATACGCAGCTGCAGGACGCGCTGAGTGAAGTTAAAGAGGCGACGCACCGCTATCTGTTCTGGACCGCCGACGTCAGCCCGGTTGGCCTGAAATATCCGCTGGACGTGGCAACCGATCTGACGCGCCTGCTGTCGCTGGACACGCTGGGCCAGCTGGGCAAAGCGCTGGCGATGATGTTCACTAACCGCGAAACGGTGCTGCCGATTATTGGCGCCATTCTGCTGGTGGGCTTTAGCATCAGCACGCGTCGTCACTACAACGCCTTTATGGCGCGCGCGGCCAGCCGCGTGGGGAAAGTGACGCAGGACCGCTTCAGCCTGACACTGCGCACCGTCTTCTGGTCGATTCTGGTCGCGGTGCCGCTGCCGGTGCTGTGGGCCGCGCTCGGGTTTGGCCTGCAGCACGCCTGGCCTTACCCGTTTGCCGTAGCGATTGGCGATGGCATCACTGCCACCCTGCCGCTGCTGTGGGCATTCATGATCAGCGCGGCTTTTGCCCGTCCTGACGGCCTGTTTGTCGTGCACTTCCGCTGGCCGCAGGCGCGGGTCGCGCGCGCCATGCGTTATTACTCGCTGACGGTCGGCCTGATCGTACCGCTGATTATGCTGCTGATTGCTTTCGCCAACCTCGACGATCCGCAGTTCTCCGCTACGCTGGGGCGCCTGTGCTTTATTCTGATCTGCGGGGCGCTGAGCATTGTCACCGTCAGCCTGAAACGCGCCGGTATCCCGCTCTATTTAGATAAAGAGGGCGACGGCGACAACTTCGTTAACCGGATTCTGTGGAACCTGATGATTGCCATTCCGCTGGTGGCGGCGCTGGCCTCCTGCATTGGCTATCTGGCCACCGCGCAGGCGCTGCTGGCGCGTCTGGAAACCTCGGTCGGCATCTGGTTCTTCCTGCTGGTGATTTACCACATCATTCGCCGCTGGATGCTGATTCAGCGCCGCCGCATCGCCTTTGACCGTGCGCGCCAGCGTCGTGCCGATATGCTGGCCAACCGCGCGCGCAGCGAAGAGGAAAAAGAGCAGCAGTCTGCCGTCAGCACCGATACCGTGGAAGTCGAAGAGCCGATTATCGATCTGGATGCGATCAGCGCGCAGTCGCTGCGGCTGGTCCGCTCGATTCTGACGCTGATTGCGCTGGTGTCAGTGATTGTGCTGTGGTCTGAGATTCACTCCGCGTTTAGCTTCCTCGACAACATTCCGCTGTGGGATGCCAGCACCACGGTGCAGGGCGTCGAGAGCGTACAGCCCATTACGCTGGGTGCCGTGCTGATCGCCATCCTGATCTTTATCATTACCACCCAGCTGGTGCGCAATATGCCGGCGCTGCTGGAGCTGGCGCTGCTGCAACACCTCAGCCTGTCGCCCGGTACCGGTTACGCCATTACCACCCTGACCAAATACGCGCTGATGCTGGTCGGCGGTCTGATTGGCTTTTCGATTATTGGCGTGGAGTGGTCAAAACTGCAGTGGCTGGTAGCGGCGCTGGGTCTGGGGCTGGGCTTTGGGATGCAGGAGATCTTTGCCAACTTTATCTCCGGCCTGATCATCCTGTTTGAGAAACCAATTCGTATCGGCGATACCGTGACCATTCGCGATTTGACCGGCAGCATCACCCGCATCAATACGCGCGCCACCACCATTACCGACTGGGACCGCAAAGAGATTATCGTGCCGAACAAGGCCTTTATCACCGAGCAGTTCGTCAACTGGTCGCTGTCGGATTCGGTGACGCGCGTGGTGCTGACCATTCCGGCACCGGCCCACGTTAACAGCGAAGAGGTGACGACCATCCTGAAGCAGGCGGCCGATCGCTGCACCTACGTGCTGGATATGCCAGCGCCGGATGTGTTCCTGGTGGACTTGCAGCAGGGCATTCAGCTGTTTGAGCTGCGCGTGCACGCGGCGGAGATGGGCCATCGTATGCCGCTGCGTCATGAGCTGCATCAGCTGATTCTGCGCGGCTTTGAAGAGCATGGCATTGAGATGCCGTTCCCGCCGTTCCAGGTTCGCATGGAAACGCTGGGGCGCAAAACGCCCGCCAGCAACGGTTCGACTGCCAGCCGGACCTTCAAATCCGGTGGCCTGTAAAACAAAACGCCCGGCATGCGCCGGGCGTTTTTTCTTTACGCGCGAGTTACTTCACAAACTCTTCGCCCTGCGCGATATCTTTTTTCAGCGTCTCCAGCATGCCGTTGAGCGCCTGCTGTTCGAAATCACTGAGCGGCCCGAGCGGACGGCGTTCGGCGATACCGTTTTTGCCCAGCAGCAGCGGCTGCGAGAAGAAGCGCGCGTACTCGCCGTCGCCTTCCACATAGGCGCATTCAACGACATTGGCTTCGCCCTGCAGCGCACGAATCAGCGACAGACCAAAGCGCGCAGCCGCCTGGCCCATCGACAGCGTCGCCGAGCCGCCACCGGCTTTGGCTTCCACCACTTCGGTACCGGCATTCTGAATACGTTTCGTCAGGTCGGCGATCTCCTGCTCGCTGAAGCTGACGCCTTTAACCTGCGACAGCAGCGGCAGAATGGTCACGCCTGAATGCCCGCCGACCACCGGCACTTCAATCTCCGTAGGCTGTTTGCCCTTCAGGGCAGCGACAAAGGTGTTGGCGCGAATCACATCCAGCGTTGAGACGCCAAACAGACGGTTTTTATCGTACACGCCGGCTTTTTTCAGCACTTCGGCGGCAATCGCCACCGTGGTATTTACCGGGTTAGTGATGACGCCAATCAGCGCTTTTGGCGCGGTGGTCGCCACCTGTTCAATCAGGTTACGCACGATACCGGCGTTGACGTTAAACAGATCGGCGCGGTCCATGCCAGGTTTGCGTGCCACACCGGCCGAGATCAGCACCACATCGGCGCAGTGCAGAGCCGGCGTGGCATCTTCGCCACTGAACCCTTCGACTTTCACGGCAGTAGGAATGTGGCTGAGATCAACCGCGACGCCTGGCGTCACCGGGGCAATGTCATACAGTGAGAGGGCTGAACCTGCGGGTAATTGGGTCTTGAGCAGCAGAGCGAGTGCCTGGCCAATACCACCAGCTGCACCGAGAACGGCAACTTTCATCCTGAACTCCTTATTAAGGTGGGGCAGAGATATGCCGGAAATCCATCAGGTTACGAGTTTAATCAACTTCTCAGGCGATAGCGACACACCTGTCGCGCAATAACATTACGCCGCAATCGGCTCCCGAGACATCTCCACTTCAGAAGTCGCCTGAATGATCCAGTCGCAGCCAGAAGACTATGGACGGCAATGATCATCGTTTTGTTGTTACCACTTCAATAATATAACAACTTTGCAACCTTCGCTTTGCGCGCCAGCGCGCGATTTTGGTGCAGGATAAAACTCTGTTATCATGCCCGCCCCACACGCGCATGCCGTGAATTCACGCATCCGCTTATTGCATAAAAATTCATCTAAATGCATAATAATTTATCTGCGACGGACCTGTTGCCTGCTGCAACCCTCTTTTATTGGTAGCTTATGCGAAACCCATCTAAACAAGACGATCTGATAAAGGCGTTCAAAGCCTTACTGAAAGAAGAAAAGTTCAGCTCTCAGGGCGAAATTGTCCAGGCGCTGCAGGAAGACGGCTTCGGCAACATCAACCAGTCAAAAGTTTCTCGTATGCTGACCAAGTTTGGCGCGGTGCGCACGCGTAACGCCAAAATGGAGATGGTGTACTGCCTGCCAGCCGAACTGGGCGTGCCCACCACCACCAGCCCGCTGAAGAATCTGGTGCTGGATATCGACTATAACGATGCGCTGGTAGTGATTCATACCAGCCCGGGCGCGGCCCAATTGATTGCCCGCCTGCTCGACTCCCTCGGCAAAGCTGAAGGCATTCTCGGCACCATCGCCGGTGACGACACCATCTTTATTACGCCAGCGCGCGCCTTTACGGTGAAGCAGCTGTATGACGCCGTGCTGGTGTTATTCGAACAGGAACTATAAAACCCTGTCTGTTACCGGCGGTTTACCTGCCGGTAACCTTGCCTGCCCGCCCGCGCTTCTCCCGCTGTTTTACCGCCAACACCTTACAAAATAACTGCTTAGCCATATTCCGCCGGGTTCTCAATGCGCGAAATTATTGGTACGACCTTTTCGCCTGCTTAACCCTTTGCGCTATTTTACGCTGCTTTACAATTAGTGCTTAGCGGTTATCTCTTGCTTTTAGCGCACAGCCAGCTTGATCAACCACATTGTTTCGCACAAAAAGATAATTTGATGCAGATCATTGTTTTTGCATGGAAATACACCCTCCCGGTTAAGATCCAGGCGGTTTTAATAACTTTGCGTTATAAAAATGTGCCATAAGGATAAAGAATTACAACCAATCATTATTAGCGGGATATTAATTTCATGGGTGATTAGATCTATACTTCTTTTCGTGATGCAAATCACACGAAATCAAAAAGAGAAAAACAGAAGACGAGGAAAAATACCATGAACGTTAAAACTACTATCGCCACCCTGAGTGTTCTATCTGCCCTGTCATTTGGTGCTTTCGCCGCAGATTCTATCAACGCCGAACAGGCAGCAAACCTGCAGCCGGTCGGCACCATTAGCGTCAGCGGCATCGGCGGCTCACCGATGGATATCCATCAGCAGCTGAACGCCAAAGCTGAAGCGCAAGGTGCTAAAGCCTATCGCGTTGTTGAGGCTTATAACGACAACAGCTACCACGCAACCGCGGAACTTTATAAATAAGTTTGCCGGAACAAGATGCAGTGTGAACGGCGACCCGTTTGAGAGGCGTTTGCCTCTCAGGTTGCCCACCCCATTTCAGGAGAGTGAATCATGAAAACCAAATTATCTATTGCTGTACTGAGTCTGGCTTCCGTTCTGTCTTTTGGCGCCAGTGCTGCCACCCTGGTAACCAACACCCAGGCTGAAAATCTGCAGCCGCTGAATCAGACCATTAGCGTGAGCGGCGTCGACGGCGACCAGACCAATATCCGTCAGGAACTGTCCCAGAAAGCCGATGCTCAGGGTGCCAGCCATTACCGCATCATTGAGAACAATCAGGACAACACCTTCCACGTGACGGCTGAACTGTACAAATAAACTTTAACTATCGATCCGGCGTTATGCAGTCGCCGGGAGAAGATCGACGACCCGCTTACCCTCTTAGTGCCGCAGGTTGTTGATTCTAATGAGGAGACGAATTATGAAAATCAAAACAACCATCGCAACCGCTACGCTGCTTTCTCTGTTCGCTTTTGGCGCTTCAGCTGCCCAACTGGTAACGGATGAATCCGCGCAGAATCTGCAATCTACCGGCCAGACCATTACCGTTAGCGGAACAGGCGGCTCACCTATGGATTACCGCGCTCAGCTTTCTCAGAAAGCCGATGAGCAGGGTGCCAGCGCGTATAAAGTGATTGAAGCGCGCACCGGTGACAGCTATCACCTGACTGCAGAGCTGTACAAATAATTCCTCGTCAATTCTGACGAACCCTTTGGCCCCGCCTGCCGGGGCCCTTTTTGGTTGTGCTACTGAACATTAAAGCGGAGCTGGCCTTCCAGCTCCTCTTCTGCCTCATCGAATAGCAATATCAGCGCACCATAGCGGCGTTTCTGCCCTTTCCCCAGATTGATGAACGCAATTTCCAGCGGCAGCGGGATCTGCTCGCCGATGATCATTTCCCACAGATCGTCCAGATCGTGAATGGTGCGATCCGCCAGCGCGAAACGTTCGCAAAACTGACGGTAGAAATGAGCCTGATCGACGATTTCATTGAAGTCGAAACGCTCGGTTCTCATGGTGACATCCTCTCGCTACGCCAGACCGCCGAGGTGCAGCGCTTTGACTTCCAGATACTCTTCCATGCCCAGCACCGATCCTTCGCGTCCCAGTCCGGACTCTTTCACGCCGCCAAACGGTGCCAGCTCGGTCGAGACCGCGCACTCATTGATTCCAATCATGCCGGCTTCCAGCGCCGCCGAAACGCGGAACACGCGCTGCAGATTCTGCGTATAGAAGTAAGCCGCCAGACCGTATTCGGTATTGTTGGCGCGCGCGATCACCTCAGCTTCATCGTCAAAGCGGAAGCAGGCGGCCACCGGACCGAAGGTCTCTTCCTGCGCCAGCTGCATCTCTTCATGCGCATCGGCAATCACCGTCGGCTGCCAGAAGTTGCCGCCCAGCGGATGGCGCTCGCCGCCCACCAGCAGTTTCCCGCCTTTGCTCAGCGCATCTTTGACATGCTCCTCCACTTTCTCCACCGCGGACGGCTCAATCAGCGGCCCGACCACCACGCCCGGCTCCACGCCGTTGCCCACTTTCAGTTTGCCCACCGCCTCAGCCAGCTGATGCACAAAGCGGTCATATATTGCGTTGTGGATATAGAAGCGGTTAACACTGACGCACACCTGGCCGGCGTTACGGAATTTGTTGGCGATAGCCCCCTGCACCGCCGCGTCGATATCGGCATCGTCAAACACGATATAGGGCGCGTTGCCGCCCAGCTCCATCGAGACTTTCTTCATGGTTTCGGCCGCGTTCCGCATCAGCGTTTTCCCCACTGCGGTGGAACCGGTAAAGGAGATTTTACGCACCGCGCGGGAAGCCATAATGGCGTCGCTGATGGCGTGCGTGTCGCCAGCTACCGCGTTCAGCACGCCGTCCGGCACGCCCGCTTTTTGTGCCAGCGCCACCAGCGCAAAGGCGCTGAGCGGGGTGTTATTGGCTGGCTTGATGATGCCGGTGCAGCCGGCCGCCAGCGCCGGGCCGAGTTTGCGCGTCAGCATCGCCATCGGGAAATTCCACGGCGTGATGGCAGCGACGACGCCAATCGGCTCGCGCGTCGCCAGAATACGTGAACCGGCTTTGGCCGGCGGGATAATTTCGCCGTTGGCGCGCTTCGCCTGCTCGGCAAACCATTGAATAAAGCTGGCGGCGTACTCTACTTCACCCTCGGCTTCCTTTAGCGGTTTGCCCTGCTCGGCGGTCATCAGCTGGCCCAGCCAGCTTTTGTGCTCAATGATCAGCTGGTACCAGCGATAAAGGATTTCGCTGCGCTGTTTGACGGTTTTGTCGCGCCACGCCGGAAAAGCGCGCTGTGCGGCGGCAATCGCCTGTTCGGTTTCAGCCTTGCCGGCTTTCGCCACCTGCGCCAGTACCTCGCCGGTGGCCGGATTGGTGACATCAAAGGTGCTGCTGGCGGTGTGCCACTGGCCGTCCGCGAAGTAGCCAGTGTTGAACAGTTCGTGTTGTTGCAGGGAAGTGGACATCGTTATTCTCCTGTCAGTAAGCATCCTGTCAGGAAAGTATAGATGGCAATAATCGGGCAATGAGGGTCAGCGTGGCATCAGGCCAGCCGCTGCGCCAGGCAGCGGTCAGTTTCAGATTTGGATGAGGGTGTTCTGGTACTTATCCAGCATCATCGACAGCCGTTTCACCGGTTCCGTCACGCTGGCCGGGGCGGCATAGTGCTGCAGCTTCTGCTGATAAACTTCCAGCTCCTGCAGCAGGCGCTCAAAGTAGTAGCGCCGTTTATCATCGCTGCTGGCCGCAATAATGCGGTCGGCGGTGGCGCGCAGCTGGCGGTGATACGCCGACAGGTCGGCATTGACCGGCACCTCCGCGTTGCGCAGGCGCTGATGACCAATAATCAGCGTGAGCGCGATCCGGTACTTGTCGATATCGCCTGGGAACAGATTAAGTAGCAGGAACAGCTGCTGATAAAGCGCCGGTAAGTGGTTCTCACGCCGGCGCGCCTGATTGGTGGTCAGCGCGGCCACCGCAGCATACATAAAGCGATTCAGCAGCTTGCGTCCGGTGCGGGCTTTGGATTTGTCACGAATCAGCAAAATCACCATCATCGCTACAAAGCTGCCAATCCACTGGCCGAGCGCGTTGTCGAGAAACACGTTGAACTCAAACTTCATCGGGTTATCCAGCACCAGCACGTTGATGGTGCCGATCAGCGCGCCCAGCGTACCAATCTGCCGCCGCTGTACAAAGATGCCGCCGATAAAGCCAAGTGCGCCAATCGCGATACACAACAGCAAGGCACTTTGCTGGGTGCCCGGCAATACCCAGATGAAGTAGAGCATGCCCAGCGGCACCGCAAAGGCCATGCCGTAGAAGAAGTCTTTCGCCATCATCAGCGGATTCGGCATACGCATCGCCAGCGCGGTAATCACCGCCAGCATCACCATGCAGCCGCTGCCGGAAGTCCAGCCGGTATACAGCCAGAACAGCGAACCGAGCGCGGTGGCGACAAAGGTGCGCACGCCATTGATCATCGCATGATGCGTCTCCGCTGAACGCGCCTGGATCACCACTTCACGCTGCAGAATGCTCTCCTCCAGCGTGGTGATACGGCTGTTACTTTTGACGCCATTGATCAGCAGCAGATATTCGGTTGCTGCGCCGACCCAGCTGGCCAGGGTAAACGGCACGCTTTTACTGCTGATGCCAATAACGCGGCGCATCAGCTTCATGCGCTTATGTACGTCGCTGACGCTGGTTACCTCTTTCTCAATCAGCAGGCGATACTGCGGCGGGATGTAATCCGGGCGCGAATTCTGAATCAGGAAGGTCTCAGCGGCCTGAGTAATCAGCGTCAGCGATAGCGTGTTGAGCATTTGCAGCCGGCGGCTGGTGTTGCTCCAGCGCGACGACTCCATCAGCAGCTGGCTACGCATGCCGTTGAGCGCGGTCGTGCGGCGCACCAGCGCGCTCCAGGCTTTGTCGACTTCCTCTTTATCCTCGTGCGCCACGCACAGCTGCAGCAGGCGGTAGTGCGCCACCAGCAGCGCATCCACTTCCGCATCAATCACTTTCTTGATCGAGCGCGGAGAAAACAGCATGTCGGCGAGAATGGCGCAAAGGATACCGAGCACAATTTCACTGCAGCGCTCCACGGCGAACTGTGGCGCCAGCGTCAGGCCGCCGCTGGCATCCGCGGTCACCACGATGATCAGCGCAGTGTAGCCGGCGAGGCCCAGCGCGTAGGAGTTTTCGACTTTAATCAGCGATGAGAGCCAGACGCACATGCCGGCCCACAGGCAGCACAGCAGCAGCATCACCACCGGCGCGCGCACCGTCGCAATCATGATGGTGAGTGCCGCGATACAGCCGATAAAGGTGCCGATAATACGCAGAACGCCACGGTAGCGCAGCGCGCCAGAGTAAGGATCGCCGCCCGCGGCAAAGGCGGTGCCGCCAGCCACGATGCCGGCGGTCATCACCGCCCAGCGCGGCGTTTCCAGATTGAAGTGAAAGCCAATCATCAGCGCCGCCACCAGCGCGAAGGTCAGCTTTACCGGGAAACGCAAAAACTCAATCATATCGCCCCCGCTTAACCAAACTCACGCAGGCGGTTGAACAGCTGCGCCATCGGCGACACTTTGGTCTGGCGGTCTTTGTCACCGGTGATCACCACGGTGGCGGTAGTCCCCGCCGGGAAGCGGTTGCCGGGTTGATCGTCAAGGCGAATACGCACCGGTACGCGCTGCGCCAGACGCACCCACTCAAGGTTGGAGTCCACGGTAGCCATGCCTTTGCTGTCGACGCTGCTGCTGCTGTTGGTCACGCCAGCCGCGATGCTGTCAACCGTGCCGCGCAGCACCGTGTTGCTGCCCAGCGGAGTAATTTCCGCGCGGAAGCCGGGACGCACGCCATCCAGCTTGGTCTCTTCCATGTAGGCCAGCACGTAGAACGAGTGCTGCTGCACCAGCGCCACGGCCACCGAGCCGCGCGTGATGAATTCACCCTGATAGACGTTGAGGTTGGTGACCCAGCCGTCGGACGGCGCTTTGATGGTGGTGCGATCGAGGTCGATCACCGCCAGATCGCGCGTCGCCACCGCTTTGGCCAGCTGATGTTCGCTGGTCTGCAGGTCGCTGTTCGACTGCTCAATGGCTTCACGCGACATCGCGCTGGTACCGAGCTGGTTACGGCGCGCCGCTTCACGGCGTTTTTCGCTGACCAGCGCCTGGTAATATTCGACATCCGCCTGCGCCTCATCCAGCGCTTTCTGGTAGCGCGGACGGTCAACGATAAACAGCGTATCGCCTTTTTTCACCAGCTGGTTGTCGTGTACCGGGACGTCAGTGATCAGTCCGGTCACGTCCGGGGAGATCGCCACCACATCGGCGGAGAATTTGGCGTCACGCGTCCACGGCGACTCGGTGTAGAACACCCAGGCGCGGAAGATGATAATAACAGCGATGATAACCAGCAGGAGCGTAATGGCGTAACGCGCGATTTTTCTTATTAGCGCTTTCACTTAAAACCTCAGACGAATAGACGGGATACAAGGTAAAACACACAGCAATACAGCGCTGTGTTAAAAAGTGCCGGGTGCCACACCAGATCGTAAATCCCGCTGGGCGTCAGCACGCGTTTCACCAGCCAGAACAGCGCCAGCGAAACCAGTAGTTCAATGAAGATGGGCGGAAAAGACAGCCCGAATACGACAAATACCGGAAGCACACTCATTTCGGTTCCTTAGTTCGACCTTGCCGGATTGCACCGATACCTGCCCTCATGCCCTCTGGCACGTCGGGTTGATGATAGTGGGATGACGGATAATCTGATGACAACATTCAGGCCGCGTTGAGCTAATCATAGCGTATCATCGGGTAAACACTGCCGTGTTCAGGTGCGGTGAAGAGACCCAGCGTGCGTATAGTAACGCGCTTGACTATACGTTTTCTACATATTGTGAGCTAAATCACTTTTTAGCCAGAGTAAACAATGGAACGACTCAAAGGCATGTCCATTTTCGCCAAAGTGGTTGAATTGGGCTCATTTACCGCCGCCGCACGCCAGCTGCAGCTCAGCGTCTCGTCAATCAGCCAGATTGTTGCCAGACTGGAAGATGAGCTGCAGGTGAAACTGCTTAACCGCAGCACCCGCAGTCTGGGCCTGACCGAAG
This sequence comes from gamma proteobacterium symbiont of Axiagastus rosmarus, assembly GCF_059730925.1. NCBI lineage: Bacteria > Pseudomonadati > Pseudomonadota > Gammaproteobacteria > gamma proteobacterium symbiont of Axiagastus rosmarus. Next base: position 423,288 of record NZ_AP035925.1, on the reverse strand, counting down.
CCGGTAAGATTTATTATCAGGGTTGCCGCCGCATGCTGGCAGAGGCCTCGCAGGTGCACGAACAGCTGTACGCCTTCAACAACACGCCGATCGGGATTTTACGCATCGGCTGCTCAACCACCATGGCGCAAAATGTCCTCTCCGCCATGACCAGCGAGATGCTGCACGAATACCCGGGACTGAGCGTCAACCTGATGACCGGCATACCGGCGCCGGACCTGATTGCTAACGGGCTGGATGTGGTGATACGCGTCGGTGAGCTGCAGGATTCCAACCTGTTCTCGCGCCGGCTGGGCGCCATGCCGATGGTGGTATGCGCGGCGAAAAGCTACCTGGCCCAGCACGGCACGCCGGAAAAGCCGGCTGAAATCGACAACTTTTCCTGGCTGGAGTACAGCGTGCGCCCGGATAACACCTTCGAGCTGGTGGCGCCGGAAGGCCAGGTAACGCGCCTGACGCCGCAGGGCCGTTTTGTCACCAATGATTCTCAGACGCTGATTCGCTGGCTGAAAGCGGGCTGCGGTATCGCCTATGTGCCGCTGATGTGGGTGATTGATGAGATCAACGCCGGTGAGATCGATATTTTGTTTCCGCAGTATCACTCGGAGCCGCGCCCGGTGTATGCCGTTTATACCGAGAAGGATAAGCTGCCGCTCAAGGTGCAGGTGTGTATCAATTATCTGACCGAGTATTTCAGGCAGGTGGCGAGGCAGTATCAGCAGCACCGCAAAAGTTAGCCAGGGTGGCGCGCGGGTATTGCCGGCCTTGAGGACGCAGACGGGGAAGTGCAGTTCAGTTATACATGCCAGGTCACCACGAAGGGTGACCCTGCAGGGAGAGTGGCGCGGTTTTGACAGGGTGCGCACTGATGCGCACCAGCATGAACCTTAAGCCGTTCCGCCCACGGTAATTTTATCCAGCTTCAGCGTGGGCTGACCTACGCCGACCGGCACGCTCTGGCCCTCTTTACCGCACACGCCGACGCCCTTATCCAGCGCCAGATCGTTACCGACCATGGAAATCTGCTGCATCGCCTCAATGCCGGAGCCGATCAGCGTCGCGCCTTTCACCGGTTTGGTGACTTTGCCGTTCTCGATCAGATAAGCCTCGGAGGTCGAGAACACAAACTTGCCGGAGGTGATATCGACCTGGCCGCCGCCAAAGTTAGGGGCATACAGACCATACTCCACACTCTCAATGATCTCCTGCGGCGTCGATTTGCCCGCCAGCATATAGGTGTTGGTCATGCGCGGCATCGGCAGGTGCGCATAGGATTCACGACGACCGTTACCAGTAGGCGGCACGCCCATCAGACGCGCATTGAGCTTGTCCTGCATATAGCCTTTCAGCACGCCGTTCTCGATCAGCACGTTGTACTGTCCCGGCACGCCTTCATCATCCACCGCCAGCGAACCACGCAGCCCCTGCAGGGTACCGTCGTCAACCACGGTGCAGAGTTCGGACGCCACCAGCTGGCCCATCTTACCGCTGAAGACGGAAGTCTCGCGGCGGTTGAAATCCCCTTCCAGACCGTGGCCCACCGCTTCGTGCAGCAGCACGCCTGGCCAGCCCGCACCCAGCACCACCGGCAGCGTACCGGCTGGCGCCGCGACGGCGGACAGGTTAACCAGCGCCATGCGCACCGCTTCGCGCGCCCAGACATCGGCCCGTACGTCGCCGCTCTCATCGGCGAGGAAAAATTCGTAGCCGGTACGCGCACCGCCGCCGCTGGCGCCGCGCTCGCGTTTACCCTGATCTTCCACCTGAACGCTAATGGACAGGCGCACCAGCGGGCGAATATCCGCCGCCAGCGTACCGTCGGTGGCGGCGACCAGCACCTGCTCGTAGACGCCGCTCAGGCTGGCATTCACTTCCTGCACGCGCGGATCAGCAGCGCGTGCCACTTTATCAACCCGGTGCAGCAGCGCGATTTTGTCTTCGCGCGTCAGGCTGTCCAGCGGATTGACTGGTGCGTACAGCGAACGGTTAAGCACCGCGGAGAGCGCGTGCGCTTTACCGTTGCCCTGCTCGCGCACAATACTGCGCGCCGCTTCGGACGATTGGCGCAGGGCGTTGAGGCTGATTTGATCGGCATAGGCAAAACCGGTTTTCTCGCCGCTTACCGCGCGGACGCCCACGCCCTGATCGATGTGATAAGAGCCATCTTTAATGATTTTGTCTTCCAGCACCCAGGATTCATGGAAGCTGGACTGAAAATAGAGATCGGCATAGTCCAGACGACGTTCTGAAAGCTGCCCTAACAGGGAAAAAAGGTCCTGCTGATTAATGCTGTTCGCAGCTAGTAACTGCTCACTTACCAGATTCAGAGTCATCGTTTCTCACTCATTATGTGCTCGGATAGTCATAGCCTGCGGCAATTCCCCGACGGCGTCAAATTCACTTCTTATCGGCTTCGCGCGGTTTGCGCAGCACTTCATTGATTTCCGGCTTATCCAGCGGTCCGCTGATGTGATAGCGCAGCAGCGAAATCTTATTCCACAACGGTGCCAGCACCTTGCTGGCGGCAAAAACCGCCGCGCCGACCACCGGGTTAATCACAAACGCGGTGGCCACGCCAACCGAGGCACCGATCTCCGGTGCCACCACCGCTTCCATGTCGATTTGCCGCTGCACAAGATCTATTTTGCCCTGCATGGCGATATCCGCTTCGAGGCCATCCACCAGCAGGTTATCGGTGCGCATCACGCCGTTTTCAATCCACGCCGTGCCGTTAATCGAATCAAACCAGAAACCTTCATTAAAGGTATCGCTAAAATCGAAGCGCAGCTTACGCAGCAGGGCATCGAAGCTCACCAGCCGCAACAACTGTCCGGCACGACCGGTGTTCACATCCGCAATCTGCCCTTTGCCGAAGTGGGTTTTCAGCGTGCCGCTCAGCGTCTTTTCTGAAGGCTGCCACGGTGCGGAGCGCCAGTGCAGGTCATAATCAATTTTAAACGGCGCATCGCGCAGCGGCGTGTTCATGCCAAACCAGTTGGTGGCATCATTGATATTTTTGCCGCTCAGGCTGCCTTTTAACGAGGTGCGCTGCTCGCCCGCTTTGTTCACCCATTCACCCGCGACATTGAGCTTCGAGCTGCCGGTATCGACGCTGCCGTTAGTGAGTGCTAACGTCTCTCCCTGCGGCTGGAGCCTGGCCTGAATGTGGCCGAACTTCTGCCCGCGCAGCCAGCACTCAGCGCAGTTGAGCTGCAGCGCTGGCCAGCTGCGGAAATCAATGCCGCTGTCCCCACTGAACGGCGAGGAGGCCTTGCCCGCTTCGTCGTCACTCCATTGCGGATTGTAATAAAGATAGCTCAGGTCGATTTGCCACGGCGCGTGTTGTGCGGTTCGCAGGCTGCCGCGCGCTTCGCGGCTCTCCAGCTGCAGCTGCGTACTGCCGCCCGCGCCCTGGGTCACCGTGGCATTAACATCGTGCCACTGCTGGCCGCCGAGCGTCAGGGCCGGAGTGCGCAGCGTCACATCGCCCGGCAGCAGTGCGCCGCCGATGTCCGTCTCGCCCTGCGCATTGCGTGAACCCGTCGCGCCGGTCATCAGCCCCAGCCAGGCTTCGCCGTCTAGCGCCGGCAGATTAAGCACCATCCCACGCCGATCCGGTAGCGCCGGCGTGCTTTTGGCATCATTCAGCCAGATACCGCGATCAACGCGCAGCTGCGGCTCCAGCAGCCAGCGGCTGTTAAAGCGATGGTGCTCACGCACGCTGCCGCTGAGGTTAAAACTGTGCAAATCGCCGCTGGCATTAATGGCGATGGGCAGTGCCTCACCGGCCTCTTTATCCAATGGTGGAGGTAAGTGACTGCTCACTGTCTTGCCGTCACCGTTGATATCAACCTTGTAGCGCGCCCCACCCTGATGCGGCAGCGTGATGTCGACATTGCCCTGCCACGCCAGACTGCCGCCCAGCTTACTGCTTACGCTGGCGGGCAGCATGGCCAGTTTTGCCGGCTGCCAGTCGCCCAGCAGTTTGACGTTAACGCCAAAATCATCGGGATTTTCCGTGGTGGTGAAACGCACGCCGGTGGGCTGACCGAACCAGTTGGCCTGCAGCTCTTCACTCTCCAGGTTTCCGTTGTTGTAGCGGAAACGTCCGGTCAGGTTTTTCAGCGTGGTGTTAAGCGGCTTAATGTGCAGGCTGTTGTTATTCAGCACCACGTTACCGCTGGCGTGCACCAGTTCCCCATCCAGCGGAATATCCAGGTTGAGCGAACCACGCACGTTGCCGCTAATCTGCAGCTGCTCCAGCGCCGCACCCAGCGTGGATTTGAGCGGCGTGCGGGCGAAATAGTCGGCGATATCTTTACCTTCGCCGCTCAAATCACCGTCAATGATCAGCTTCTCTTTCAGGTAATCCGGGATTACCGCACTGACGTTGCGCGCGTCCACCGCGCCCAGCCGGGTTTGCGCCGCCTTCATCCACAGACCATCGTTAATAAAATCGAGGTCGATATCGAGGTTTTGCAGCGCCGGCCAGCCCGGCTGGAACTGGAAGGTAGCATTGCGCACCGGCACGGCCACTTCAAACATGCCGTCGTGGTGCTTAAACGGGAACAGACGCGGATCCCCGGCAAACAGCAGCGTGGCATTCTCCACCTGGCCGCCTTTGACCGCTTCGCTGAGATACTGCGTCAGATCGTGGCCCATCAGCGGCTCGGGGAAGTAGCGCCAGGCATCACCGGCGTCGGTGACGCGAATCCCGGCAAGAATGTCGAGGCGCGGCGCTTTACCGACATTTTGCTGATAGCGGAAATCGCCGCGCGCCCATAGCGAACGTGCCTGCACGTCCAGCTGCTGGCCATCCAGCGTCAGGCCGTTGCCATCGCGCAGCCAGTTAATCCTGCCGGTGACCTGCTGAATCTGTAACGGCGCCTGGAACATATCGCCGTACGGCACTTCGGCCTGGCCCATCTGCACATCCAGCTGGCCGTGGTTCAGACTGCCGCTGGCGCTGCCGCTCAGATTGCTGATGCCCGGCAAAAGCTGCCAGTGCTGCCACGCCAGATCGCGCCAGCGCGCCTGCAAACGCGTCTGCTCCGGCTGCGCCAGCGGAATATCCAGCGCCAGCGCGTCGATATAGCCGCGCGGCTGCAGCGCCCGCCAGTTGTCCAGCAGCGTGGGCGAGAGCGGCGCAAACAGCGGCACCAGCGGTGCCAGACGCTGCAGATCGAGCCGGGTGGCACGCACCCGCACTTCTGCTGCACTGTTCGCGCCGATCATCTGTTTATCTTCCGGCTTCCACAGCAGGGCGATATGGCCGGCATCCCAGGCCACGCCGTCAGTCATCAGCCGGGTTTGCGGCACCGTCAGGCTCCAGCCATTCTGGTAGCGCGCCAGATGCGCGGTCAGGCCATCCACCTGCAGCTGATGATCGCCCTGCTCGCCTCGCCAGCGTGCGCCGCCTTTGCTCAGCAGCAGATCGCCCGCGTACACTTCGCCGTCGCGCAGGTTGACCCACGCGGCCAGGCTGAAACGCGCGCTTTGCAGGCTGGTATTATCACGCAGCCAGCGGCCAATCCACGGGCGCACGTCCACATCATCGGCCTGCATCCAGATGCGGCCGTCGTTGAGTAAGCCGTTAGTATCGTTAAGATCGAGCCGTACCTGCACCACGCCGTGCTGGCCGGTGAAGCTGGACAGGCTCACTTCGCCTTCGGCGCGATGGCGGTTGTCCTCGTTCAGCCAGGTAAGGCGGGGAATCGCCAGTTCGGCATGCTGGCCGGAAGGCGTGAGAAAACGGATGCTGCTGTCGCGCAGATCGAAATGGTCAAACTGGCGTAAGAACAGATCGTTGATTTGGGCCGGTTTGAAGCTGTTTTTTTGCTCGTCGCTGGTGAGCAACGGACGGTTGGTTGCCAGCCGCAGCTGCCAGAAGGTGAGATCGCGGAACTGCCAGCGCCAGTGCAGCAGCGACTGCCACACATTGAGCGCCAGCGTAACGCGGCCAATCTGCAGCTCGCCATCTTTTTCCATGTCGATACGCAGATCGCGTACCTGCAGGGTCGGGCCAAAATTCTCCCATTTTCCCTGAACTTCACTGGCATCGATGGTGACGCCGCTGACGCGCGAAAGGGTGTGCAGCACCTCGCCGCGATAGCTGTTGAGATGCGGCATCACAAGGCGCAGCCCGCTGACCAGCAGCGCCACAATGACGATGATTGCGGCGAGCAGCAGTAACAAAATCCCCGGCAACCGCCTCACACACCTCTCCTTGCTTTCCGTTGGGTTACGGCGTTCAACCTCACGACTTACATCATGACGACGTCAAACTGCTCCTGCGTGTAGAGCGGTTCAACCTGTACTTTGACCTGCTTGCCGACAAAAATTTCCACTTCGGCCAGCGCGTGCGACTCATCGCTTTTCAGCGCTTCACCCACTGCGGGCGACACGTACACCAGGAAGCTGTCGGAGTCGTAAGCGTGATGGACGCGGACGATTTCACGCATGATTTCATAGCACACGGTCTCCACCGTCTTCAGCGAACCGCGTCCCTGGCACACCGGGCAATCGGCACACAGCACATGCTCAATGCTTTCGCGCGTGCGTTTGCGCGTCATCTCGACCAGCCCCAGCGCGGAGAAGCCGTTGATGCTGGTCTTGACGCGATCTTTGCTCAGCGCGCTCTCCAGCGAGTGCAGCACGCGCCGGCGATGATCGTCATTATTCATGTCGATAAAGTCGATGATGATAATGCCGCCGAGATTACGCAGCCGCAGCTGGCGCGCAATCGCCTGCGTGGCTTCGATATTAGTATTAAAAATGGTTTCGTCGAGGTTGCGGTGGCCGACAAACGCACCGGTGTTAATGTCCACCGTGGTCATCGCTTCGGTCTGGTCGATAATCAGGTAACCGCCAGATTTCAGTTCCACCTTGCGCTCCAGCGAGCGCTGAATCTCGTTCTCCACGTCATAGAGATCGAAAATCGGCTGCTTGCCGTTGTACAGCTCCAGCTTGCTGGCCATCTCCGGAATATATTCGCTGGTAAATTCCACCAGCAGATCGCAGGTCAGGCGCGAATCGACACGAATGCGATCCAGCGCTGCGCCGGCGAAATCGCGCAGCACGCGCTGCGCCAGCGCCAGCTCGCCGTACAGCAGGCAGCGCGTCTGGTTGCGCTTCTTACGCTCGCTGACTTTGGTCCACAGGCGCTTTAAAAATGCCGCGTCCTGCGCCAGCTCTTCTGCGCCAATGCCTTCTGCAGCGGTACGAATAATAAAGCCGCCGAGATCGTCACAGTAAGCGGCAACCACCGCTTTCAGCCGCTCACGTTCGGCTTCGCTTTCAATGCGCTGTGAGACGCCCACGTGCGAAGCCCCCGGCATAAAGACCAGGTAGCGCGACGGCAGCGTAATATCGGTGGTGAGACGGGCGCCTTTGGTGCCGAGCGGATCTTTCACCACCTGCACCATTAAATCCTGTCCCTGACGCACCAGCTCGGCGATATCGCGCACGATAAAGTTCTTCTTCTCATCACCCGCCACGCATTCGGTGTGCGGCATGATGTCCGAGGCGTGCAGAAAGGCCGCTTTGTCCATGCCGATATCGACAAATGCCGCCTGCATGCCCGGCAGTACCCGGCTGACGCGCCCTTTGTAGATATTGCCGACAATACCGCGCCGCGCTTCGCGCTCAATATGGATTTCCTGCAGAATGCCGCCGTCAATATAGGCAACACGGGTTTCAGAAGGTGTCACATTTACCAGCAGTTCAGCCGTCATCTTGTCCCCTTAACGCACGCAGCGACTGAAAATGGCTCAGCAGTTCGCTGGTTTCCACCAGCGGCAATCCCACTACGGCGTGATAACTTCCATTGATGCGGCGCACAAAGTTGCCGCCCAGGCCCTGAATACCGTACGCGCCGGCTTTATCCATCGGCTCGCCGCTGGCGATATAGTGCGAAATTTCCTCTGCCGTGATAGTGCGGAATGTCACGTCTGTGGTCACCAGGCAATCCAGTTCACCCTGCGCATCGGCCAGCGCCACGGCCGTCATGACCTGATGGGTTTGCCCGGCCAGTTTACCCAGCATCTGTGCGGCATGCGCCGCATCGCGCGGTTTCTCCAGCACTTCGCCATTCAGCACCACGATGGTGTCAGCGCCCAGCACCGGCAGATTCTGCGGTGCTATCCGCACGCCGGCCCGCGCCTTATCGCTGGCCAGACGCCGCACGTAAGACTCCGCCGCTTCGCCCGGCTGACGCTGCTCTTCAACATCGGTAATCAGGCGCTCAAACTGCAGGCCAAGCTGCGTTAATAGCTCGCGCCGACGCGGTGAGCCGGAAGCCAGGTAGAGGGTTATCATTGAATTCCTTATTGCACAGCAAACTGACGGCGAATCTTTCTCATCAGTAAGAATAGCCAGGGCCACAGGATACCGTCGACCACGCTACTCCAGAAGATTTCCGGGCGGAAGGAGACATTGATGACCAGAAATTCTGCCCAGAAAACAATCACATCAACCGCCAGCGACAGCACCATAACCATTAATGCCTGCTGCCACAACGCCAGATTGCGGAATAGCTGAAATTTAAAGGCCACCAGATAGGCGATAATGCTGAACGCCAGCGCACGCACGCCCAGCGTTGAGCCGGCGACCAGATCCATAATGGCGCCGAGGAAAAAGCCGGTGCCCACATTGACCCGGTGCGGCAGCGCCAGCACCCAGTAGATCAGGATCAGCAATAGCCACGATGGCCGGAACATGTAAATCTGATCCGGCCACGGCATGATTTGCAGGATAAGCGCAACAAGGAAGGACAGCCAGATCACCCAACGCCCCTGGCTGCGATATCGACTCAAGGCTGGCCTCCGCGCGAGTTCGCCGGATTACCCTGCGAACGGCTGCTGGCGGCGGGCTGTGGCGGCCCCATCTGCTGATTTTGCTGCATCATGGCGGGTGCCGGCGGCCCCATTTCGCCCGCGGGCGGCAGTACCTGCGGCATCATCTGCATCAGGCGTTCGTTGGCCACGCGATGCACTTCGTCCGGTGCCATCGGCATGTCGCCGTTCTTATCCGCACCCCACAGCAGCAGCAGGTAGCGCAGACGCTGCAGACCGGCGGTCGGACGCGCCTGAATCACGGTATAGGCACGCTGCGTATCCACTTTCACTGACGACACCACGCCGACCGGATACCCTTCCGGGAAGCGTCCGCCCAGGCCTGACGTCACCAGCACATCACCGACGCGAATATCCGTATTGCCCGGCAGATGCTCCAGCTGCAGATCTTCGCTGCAGCCGTTACCGGCGGCGATGACGCGAATATCGTTACGCAGCACCTGAATCGGCAGGGCGTGCGAGGCATCGCAGATCAGCAGCACGCGGCTGGTCATCTGCCCTACCGCCACCACCTGGCCGACCACGCCTTTATCGCTGATCACCGGCTGGCCTTCATACACGCCGTTGACGCTGCCTTTATCGATGATCACCTGATCGGTGTAAGGATCGGTGCCGGTGGAGATCACCTGGGTCACCATTTTGTGCTCATCCTGACGCAGCGGCGAGCCGAGCAGCTCGCGCAGACGCGCGTTTTCCTGCTTGTATTGCCCCAGCATCAGCAGGTCACTGTTTTTCAGGAAGAGCTCACGGCGCAGCGCTTTGTTTTCCAGCTCCAGCTGCTGGCGCGAGGCCAGCGTTTCGGAAACGCCGTCAAGAAGCTGTCGTGGCCCGTTGGCCAGGAAGTAAAATGGACTGACCGACGTGTCCAGGTAGTTGCGGATCTGGGAGAACGTGCTGATCCGGCTATCGGCGACAATAATCGCGATAGCCACAATCACGGCCAGAAACAGGCGCAACTGCAGGGAAGGTCCCCTGCTAAAAATCGGCTTCATAAATTCTGCGAATTCCTCGACATCAGGGAAGAAGCGTGAGTGTCAGCACTCACGCCTCCAGGGCTGGACGCTATACGCCGTCGTGCGCAGCGTCGCCAGTTACCCCGCATCCTGCAAACCGCAGTGACGACGTTGTGCCGCTGCTGCCCGGTGCCTGCTGCTGAGGCTGCCGTGCGGCATGCGATGGCCATCGTCCTGCCGTTGTGCTGATTTTGGGTATCGTCGCTATTCCCTGCGCAATTTGACCACGGTCTCAGCCGGAGAGGAATTACTCCTCGCTGAACAAATCGCCGCCATGCATGTCGATCATTTCCAGTGCTTTACCGCCGCCGCGCGCTACGCAGGTCAGCGGATCTTCTGCGACCACTACCGGAATACCGGTCTCTTCCATCAGCAGACGATCCAGGTTACGCAGCAGCGCGCCGCCACCGGTCAGCACCATACCGCGCTCGGAGATGTCAGACGCCAGCTCCGGCGGGCACTGCTCCAGCGCGACCATCACGGCACTGACGATACCGGTCAGTGGCTCCTGCAGCGCTTCCAGGATTTCATTCGAGTTCAGCGTAAAGCCACGCGGCACGCCCTCAGCCAGGTTACGGCCGCGCACTTCGATCTCGCGCACTTCGTCACCCGGATAAGCCGAACCGATCTCATGCTTGATACGCTCAGCGGTGGCTTCACCAATCAGCGAGCCGTAATTACGGCGCACGTAGTTAATGATAGCTTCATCGAAGCGATCGCCACCAATACGCACAGAAGAAGAGTAAACCACGCCGTTCAGGGAGATAACCGCAACTTCGGTCGTACCGCCACCGATATCCACCACCATCGAGCCGGTCGCTTCTGACACTGGCAGACCCGCGCCGATTGCCGCGGCCATGGGTTCTTCAATCAGGAACACTTCACGGGCACCGGCGCCCTGCGCCGATTCGCGGATGGCACGACGCTCAACCTGGGTCGCACCAACCGGCACGCACACCAGCACACGTGGGCTGGGGCGCATAAAGCTGTTGCTGTGCACTTGCTTGATGAAGTGCTGGAGCATTTTTTCAGTCACGAAGAAGTCGGCGATAACGCCATCTTTCATCGGACGGATTGCTGCGATGTTACCCGGCGTACGGCCAAGCATCTGCTTTGCATCATGACCAACAGCCGCTACGCTCTTTGGGGAGCCGGCGCGATCCTGACGAATGGCAACCACAGAAGGCTCGTTCAGCACGATGCCTTGTCCTTTTACGTAAATCAGGGTATTCGCGGTACCCAGGTCAATGGACAAGTCATTGGAAAACATGCCACGAAATTTTTTAAACATACTAAGGGATAATCCTGCAAGCTGGGGGCGGAAAATAAAATCCGCCTACTTTACCAACCACGCGAAGCCGCTACAAGGCGCAAAAACGTTCTGCTTCGGTGAAAAACCAGGCTGAATAATTTTTCGCGGCGGTGCTGCCGTCCGACACCGGCGTTAAACGGCGCTAAGCTGCCGCTCTAAACGCAAATTCACCCGCCGGTCGCGGGTGAATTCCGACATAAAATCTAACATTTCCCGCCGCCGATCGCGCCGGCTGCGCACGGCATAAAGGCGAAAAATAGCCGCCTGCTGCCGTATCTGTGGCTGACGCGCTAAATCCGGTAACGTTGTGAGTGTTTCTTCACGTTACTGTTCACCGGCAGCGAAGGAGCAAAAAAGTCGCCCTGGCCGCCCGCGACGCCCAGCCCGGCCAGCGTTTGCCACTCCGCGCGCGTGCGTACACCGGCGGCAAAGACTTTGGTGGGCGTGGATTTACACACTTCCAGCAAACTTTGCACGAACAGCTGATTTTCTGTACGGCGCTCAATGTTGCGAATCAGGCCCGGATCGAGCTTGATCAGCTCAATCGGGAACTGCTTGATGTAAGCGCTACTCACCACCGTTAATCCGGCCTGATCTACCGCAATCCGACAGCCAAACGCGGTCAGCATACGGAAAACCGGCACTAAACGATTGATGTGTTGACAAACATCCGCCTCAGCAAGTTCAAATAAAAATCGTTTTCTTTGCGATTTACTGCACTGCAGCAGCAATTTTTGCAGCCAGCGCTGGAACGGCCGTTGCAGCAGCGAATCGATATTTACCGGCAGCGCCAGCGTTTCATCCGGCCAGACCTCCGACAGCGCCGCAATACGCATGACCAGCTGGCGATCCCAGCTGTCGGCCATGCCAAGCTGCAGCACCAGCGGCATGAACTCTGCCGACACCACCTCTTTATCGCCGTCGAACACGCGCGCCAGCATTTCACGGTGATGCACTTTGCCGTCCAGCAGCACCGCCGGTTTCTGGTACAGACGCGGGCCCCCGCGGTTTACGGTGTTTTCCAGCAGGGTGCGCCAGCGCACGCTGCCGCGCCCCATCTCCAGCGTATTGCCCTCGCCCACCGACCAGTTGTTGCCGCCCTGCAGCGCCGCCCGGCGCGTGGCCAGTTCGACGTTCTCCATCACCTGCGACACCGACTCGCCGCTGCGCCAGGCGCTAATGCCAATGTGGATCAGATCATCGCGATCCACCATGCGCATCGGCGGCAGCGAATCCACCGCGTTGATCAGCTGGTCGGCAATGCTGTTGGCCTCTTTCAAAGTGCGGTGCGGCAGCAGTACGGCAAAGTCGCTGCGGAAATAGCGCGCCAACAGCGCCCCCGGATAGCGCAGCACGAAGGTGGAGAGCATGTTTACCAGGTCGAACAGGTATTCATCGACCAGCGTCGGTCCGAGGGTTTCATGCAGGGTATCGAGGTCCGGCAGCCGCACCATCATCACCACACCGTGCGTGCCAACATCTTCCTGGTCTTCCAGCAACGTGGCCAGTTGGTTATCGAAAAACAGGCGATTATTCAGGCCGGTACGCGAATCCTGCGCGGCAAAGGTGCGGATTAAGGTGTCGATACGCAGACGCTGCTCGCCGGCTTCCTGTAAATCCCCCAGCAGCAGATCGATAGCGCGGCTGGCTTTCGGCGGCCATTCGGCGATGGTATCGCTGCGTGGCGCGCGCTCGCCAGCCAGAATGCGCTCCGCGCGCGCCTCCAGCCGCTCCATATGCTGCCAGCGGCGGTTAAGCCAGCGGTGCGTCATCACCAGCAGCGCCGACATGATCGCCACCACCGTCAGCAGGATAATCAGCGTGTAGGCACCGGTGAACGAGCGGAACCAGGTTTTGGCGGGATCGAGCACCACCACGCGCAGCGCCATGCCCGGCGCGTGCACCAGCGGCACATCCAGTTGAATGAAACGGTTGGGCTCGTCTTCCAGCATCGGATTTTCATGGCGCGCGAGGCGGAACAGCACGGTATCATCGTGATGCAGTTCCAGCTGTTCGGCATTGATGACGGGCATCAGGCGCGTCAGCCACTGCGTCAGTTCCTGCGGTGACTGGCTGGCCAGCGCTTTATCGACTTCCGTCGCCAGCGTCTGCACACGGTTCTCTACGCGCTGCTGCGACAGCCAGATAAAACTAAAAGCGCAGCCTACCAGCATCAGTAACATCGCCAGTAAGCTTAATAAGGTAATAAACGCAGAAAACTTGGTTGTTAATCGCATCCCTGTGCCTGTATCACTGCGGTTTATGAACGCCAGCCCACGGTTCGCGCCAGCCGCGCTGGTGCAAACCTGAGCAAATTATCACAATTACCGATCCAAATCAGCGCCCGCCCGGCGCCGGGTTTCGCCACCCTGCGGCGCGAGTATAACGTCAAAGTGTGAAGCGCTGGCTTCCGGGGCGGCTTTTTCGTCCTATTCTCAACAGAACGCACCGGCCAGGAAATTTCACATTTTGCCAGCGAAAGTGGCGCGCCGGGCAGCGTTTGATCATGCTAGCTGCAGTTAATCGATTTGCCGGAGAACGCCATGAAGCGCAAGCACATCCTTACCGAAGCCGATGTTACGCCGGAAAGCATTTTTAATCTGCGCCGCCGCCAGGTGCTGAAAGCGCTGGGGCTTGGCGCTGCCGCGGCCAGCCTGCCCGGCGGCGCACAGGCCGATGTGCTGAGCTGGTTTAAGGGCAATGACAGGCCGCCGGCGCCTGCCGGACGCGATCTGCAGTTCAGTAAACCGGCCCAGTGGCAGGCGGACCTGCCGCTGACGCCGTTTGATAAAGTCGCTGGCTACAACAACTTCTACGAATTTGGTCTCGACAAAGCCGATCCTGCCGCCAATGCCGGCACGCTGAAAACCGACCCGTGGCAATTGCGCATTGAGGGCGAAGTGGCGAAGCCAATGACGCTGGATATGGACGACATCTTCAAACGCTTCGCCATGGAGCAGCGTATCTATCGCATGCGCTGCGTTGAAGCCTGGTCGATGGTGATTCCCTGGGTAGGCTTTGAACTCAACAAGCTGCTGAAGCTGGCTGAACCCACCAGCAATGCCCGCTATGTCGCCTTCCAGACGCTATACGCGCCCGATCAGATGCCAGGACAAAAGGACCGCTTTATCGGCGGCGGGCTGGATTATCCCTATGTTGAAGGCTTGCGGCTGGACGAAGCGATGCATCCGCTGACGCTGCTCAGCACCGGCGTTTACGGCAAAGCGCTGCCGCCGCAAAACGGCGCGCCGATTCGCCTGACGGTGCCGTGGAAATATGGCTTTAAAGGGATTAAGTCGATCGTCAAAATTACCCTGACGCACGATCGTCCGCCTACCACCTGGAGCCAGATCGCCGCTAATGAGTATGGCTTCTACGCTAACGTGAATCCGCACGTCAACCACCCGCGCTGGTCGCAGGCGACTGAGCGCTTTATCGGTGCGGGCGGCATTCTCAAGGTGGAACGCCAGCCGACGCTGCTGTTCAACGGTTATGCTAAAGAGGTGGCCTCGCTGTATCGCGGTCTCGATTTACGGGAGAACTACTGAGTGCGCCTGACATTACGCCACGTTACGCTGCTGAAAGTGGTGCTGCATCTGGCGGCGTTTCTGCCGCTGGTGTACCTGTTTCTGGCGGCAAATCAGGGCTGGCTGAGCGCCGATCCGGCGAAAGATATCCAGCATTTTACCGGCCGCATGGCGCTGAAGCTGCTGCTGGCGACGCTGCTGGTGAGCCCGCTGACGCGTTATCTGAAGCAGCCGCTGCTGATTCGTACCCGCCGGCTGCTCGGCCTGTGGTGCTTTGCCTGGGCCTGTCTGCATCTCACCAGTTACTATCTGCTGGAACTGGGTTACGATCATCTGCGATTACTCGGCAGTGAGATTGTCTCGCGCCCCTATTTGTTACTGGGCATGATCAGCTGGATTATTCTGTTTGCTCTCGCCATCACCTCTTTTCAGCGCGCCCAGCGCAAACTGGGACGCCGCTGGCAAACGCTGCACAACGGCATCTATCTGGTCGCGATCCTCGCGCCTGTCCACTATCTTTGGTCAGTAAAAGTGCTGTCACCGCAGCCGTGGATTTATGCACTACTGGCGCTGGCGCTGTTAGGCTGGCGTTACAATAAGTTGCGTAAACTTCTGCGCCGATAATCCCCGCAAGGTTGTTTTCCTGCTGCGAGATCTGTTAAAAGGTGTGGCCTTCGGGCCTCGCCGGATCAACTTCGCAGATAAGACCAGTATTTTGCTGCGAATTGCCTCGAAACGGATATAATGCCCGGCTTTATTGCAAGCGAAGTCTTCTTTTTCACTCTGAAGAGTGACAAATGAAGGATGTCGCGGTATTTTACGCGATGCCTCACTGATTGCAGGAGATAGCCGCAAGATGGCGCATAAATTTCACATACTGCTGTTAAACGGACCCAACCTGAACCTGTTGGGAACGCGCGAGCCTGAGAAGTATGGTCACACTACGCTGGCGCAGATTGTCAGCGATCTGACGCAACAGGCCGACCAGCACCATGTGAAATTGAGTCATTTGCAATCGAATGCGGAATACCAGCTGATTGATCGTATTCACGAAGCCCGCGGCAACGTCGATTACATCATCATCAACCCGGCTGCGTTTACGCACACCAGCGTTGCCCTGCGCGATGCGCTGTTGGCGGTTAGCATTCCTTTTATTGAGGTGCATCTCTCAAATGTGCATGCACGCGAACCGTTCCGACATCACTCCTATCTTTCCGATGTATCTGCCGGCGTCATCTGTGGACTGGGCGCCGACGGCTACTCGTGGGCTTTACAAACGGCCGTAAAACGCCTGTCACATTCCAATTAAACAGAGTACGGAACCACACTCATGGATATTCGTAAAATTAAGAAACTGATTGAACTGGTTGAAGAGTCCGGCATCGCTGAGCTGGAAATCTCTGAAGGCGAAGAGTCGGTTCGCATCAGCCGTTCACCTGCCAATGTCGGTTACCCTATGATGCAGCAGGCTTATGCTGTTCCGGCTCCACAGCCTGCGCTGGCTGCTGCGGTTGCACCTGCTGCTGCGCCTGTCGCTGCAGAAGCGGCTAAACCTGAAGTCAGCGGCCACATCGTGCGTTCGCCGATGGTCGGTACCTTCTATCGCACCCCAAGCCCGGACGCCAAAGCGTTTGTGGAAGTGGGTCAGAAAGTGAACGCTGGCGACACCCTGTGCATCGTTGAAGCGATGAAAATGATGAACCAGATCGAAGCCGATAAATCCGGCGTTGTGAAGGCGATCCTGGTGGAAAGCGGCCAGCCGGTTGAATTCGACGAGCCGCTGGTCGTCATCGAATAACGAGGCGAAGCATGCTGGATAAAATTGTCATTGCTAACCGTGGTGAGATTGCGCTGCGCATTCTGCGTGCCTGTAAAGAACTGGGCATCAAGACTGTGGCGGTACACTCCACGGCAGACCGCGATCTGAAGCACGTGCTGCTGGCGGACGAAACCGTCTGCATCGGCCCGGCGCAGTCGGTCAAAAGTTATCTTAATATCCCGGCGCTGATCTCCGCCGCCGAAATCACCGGCGCGGTTGCGATCCACCCGGGCTACGGCTTCCTCTCTGAGAACGCCGATTTCGCCGAGCAGGTTGAGCGCTCTGGCTTTATCTTCATCGGTCCGAAAGCCGACACCATTCGCCTGATGGGCGACAAAGTGTCAGCGATCAACGCGATGAAAAAAGCCGGCGTACCGACCGTACCAGGCTCTGACGGTTCGCTGACCGACGACATGGAGAAAAACCGTGCCATCGCTAAGCGCATCGGCTATCCGGTGATCATCAAAGCCTCTGGCGGCGGCGGCGGTCGCGGTATGCGCGTTGTGCGCAGCGACAAGGATCTTGAGCAGTCCATCAACATGACGAAAGCGGAAGCCAAAGCGGCTTTCAACAACGACATGGTGTACATGGAGAAATTCCTCGAGAATCCACGCCACATCGAGATTCAGGTTCTGGCCGACGGTCAGGGCAACGCCATCTATCTGGCCGAGCGTGACTGCTCCATGCAACGTCGCCACCAGAAAGTGGTCGAAGAAGCACCAGCACCGGGCATCACGCCGGAACTGCGTCGCTACATCGGCGAGCGCTGCTCTAACGCCTGCGTGGAGATCGGCTATCGCGGTGCCGGTACGTTCGAGTTCCTGTATGAAAACGGTGAGTTCTACTTCATCGAGATGAACACCCGTATTCAGGTGGAACATCCGGTCACCGAGATGATCACTGGCGTCGACCTGATCAAAGAGCAGCTGCGTATTGCTGCCGGTCAGCCGCTGTCCATCAAACAGGAAGATGTGGTGGTGCGCGGTCATGCGGTCGAGTGCCGTATCAACGCCGAAGACCCGAACACCTTCCTGCCGAGCCCGGGCAAGATCACCCGTTTCCACGCGCCAGGCGGTTTTGGCGTGCGCTGGGAATCGCACATCTATGCCGGCTACAGCGTGCCGCCGTATTACGACTCAATGATTGGTAAGCTGATCACCTACGGCGAAAACCGTGACGTGGCTATCGCGCGCATGAAAAATGCGCTGGCGGAACTGATCATCGACGGCATCAAGACTAACGTCGAGCTGCAGATGCGCATCATGACCGACGAAAACTTCCAGCAGGGTGGTACTAACATCCACTATCTGGAGAAAAAACTCGGCCTGCACGAGAAGTAAGCGCAGCGCAGAGCAATGCAGAGGCCGGTTAAACCGGCCTTTTTCATTTTTGTTGCCTTTGAGGTTGCATGATGGATGGGCGTTTTTTGCAAGCTAACAAAGAGGCGCGCTGGTCGCTGTACCTGACGCTGGCGTACCTCGCCGTCTGGGGCGTGTCCGCATGGCTCGGCGGCACACAAAGCGGTTTCACCGGCTTACCGCGCTGGTTTGAGTTCTCCTGCGTGTTCGCCCCGCTGCTGTTCATCGGCCTGTGCTGGCTGATGGTGCGCGTGGTGTTCCGCGATATGTCTCTGGAGGACCACGATGGAAACTGAAATCATTCTGCCACTGCTGGCCTATCTGGTGCTGATTGCCGGGCTGTCGGTGTTTGCCATGCGCAAACAGCGCCACGGCAACTTTCTGAGTGAGTATTTCCTCGGCAGTCGCTCAATGGGCGGTTTTGTGCTGGCGATGACCATCACCACCACTTACATCAGCGCCAGCTCATTTATTGGCGGGCCGGGCGCGGCGTATAAATACGGGCTGGGCTGGGTACTGCTGGCGATGATCCAGGTGCCGGCGGTCTGGCTGTCGCTCGGCGTGCTGGGCAAAAAATTCGCGATTCTGGCACGACGCTACAACGCGGTGACGCTCAATGACATGCTGTACGGCCGCTACCGCAGCCCGCTGCTTATCTGGCTGGCCAGTATCAGCCTGCTGGTGGCGTTTATTGGTGCCATGACGGTACAGTTCATCGGCGGCGCACGCCTGCTGGAAACGGCCGCTGGTATTCCTTATGACACCGGGCTGCTGATTTTTGGCGGCACCATCGCGCTGTATACCGCGTTCGGCGGCTTTCGCGCCAGCGTGCTCAACGATGCCATGCAAGGGCTGGTGATGCTAATTGGCACCTTCCTGCTGCTGTTTGCCGTCATCCACCAGGCGGGCGGTCTGGCAACGGCGGTCACCAAACTGCGTAGCATCGATCCGCAGCTGGTGTCACCGGAAGGCGTCGGCAACGTCATCAATCCGACCTTCCTCAGTTCGTTTGCCGTGCTGGTGTGCTTTGGCGTGATTGGGCTGCCGCATACCGCCGTGCGCTGCATCTCCTACAAAGACAGCAAAGCGATGCATCGCGGTATCATCCTCGGCACTATCGTGGTGGTGATACTGATGCTCGGTATGCATCTGGCCGGCGCACTCGGCCGCGCGGTACTGCCGGATCTGGCGATTCCGGATCGCGTGATCCCGACACTGATGATCACCGTGCTGCCACCGATGGCGGCTGGCGTGTTCCTCGCGGCGCCAATGGCGGCGATCATGTCGACGATTAACGCGCAGCTGCTGCAATCGTCCGCTACGCTGATCAAAGATCTTTACCTGCGTATCGCGCCGCAGCACAGCGAGAACGAGGCGCGTCTGCGGCTGCTCTCCGGCACCATCACCTTTGTGCTCGGCCTGCTGCTGCTGCTGGCGGCCTGGAATCCGCCAGATATGATTATCTGGCTCAACCTGCTGGCGTTCGGTGGCCTTGAAGCGGTCTTTCTGTGGCCGCTGGTGCTGGGACTGTACTGGGAGCGCGCCAATGCGGCGGGCGCCATCAGTGGCATGGTGGTGGGAGCCGGATGCTATACGCTGCTTGCCAGCCTGAAAATCGGACTGTGGGGTTTTCACCCTATCGTGCCATCGTTGACATTAAGCCTGCTGGCCTTCCTGGTGGGTAATCTGTTCGGCAGCGCGCCTGACGCACGCGATGCTGCCCTGGAATAAAAGAGAAACGCTATGCCATGGATTCAAATCAAAATTAACAGCACCGGCGAGCACGCCGAAACCCTCAGCGACGCGCTGATGGACGCCGGTGCGGTGTCGGTCACCTTTCAGGACACGCACGACAACCCGGTGTATGAGCCGCTGCCAGGTGAAACCCGCCTGTGGGGCGATACCGATGTGACTGGCCTGTTCGACGCGGAAACCGCCATGGACGATGTGGTGGCTGAACTGAGCCAGCATCCGCTGCTGGGATCGGGTTTCCGCCATAAGATCGAACAGATCGAGGATAAAGACTGGGAGCGCGAATGGATGGATAACTTCCATCCGATGCGCTTCGGTGAACGCCTGTGGATCTGTCCCAGCTGGCGCGACGTGCCGGATCCGGATGCAGTCAACGTGATGCTTGATCCCGGTCTGGCCTTTGGTACCGGCACCCATCCCACTACGTCGCTGTGTCTGAGCTGGCTGGATGGTCTCGATCTGCAGGGCAAAACGGTGATCGATTTCGGCTGTGGCTCCGGCATTCTGGCCATCGCCGCGCTGAAACTCGGTGCAGCCCAGGCGATCGGCATTGATATCGATCCGCAGGCGATCCAGGCCAGCCGCGATAACGCGGAGCGCAACGGCGTGGCCGACCGCCTGTCGCTGTATCTGCCGCACCAGCAGCCGGAAAACCTGCAGGCGGATGTGGTGGTCGCCAATATCCTCGCCGGTCCGCTGCGCGAACTGGCGCCGCTGATTAGCGTGCTGCCGAAAGCTGGCGGCCATCTCGGCCTGTCCGGCGTGCTGGCCAGCCAGGCGGAAAGCGTGTGTGAAGCCTATGCGGAGCGTTTTGCGCTGGACGCCGTGGCGGAAAAAGAAGAGTGGTGTCGCATCACTGGCGTGCGCCGCTAACCGACGCATGGGCCAGCGACTGCTGGCCCGATTTTGCCCGCCTGAGACCTGTCTCAAATCCCCGCCAGCCCCGTTTTCCTGCCGTTTCTTTACATTGAAATCAGTAGACTGCTGCACCAGGCGATAGCGCTATCCCTGTTAACCGTGCCGTGCGCGGCACATAACATTGATATATCGCTTAGTGAATAAATGATGATGAAAAGCAAACACACACTGATCGCTCTGCTGCTGGCAGCAGCGCCTTTTGCTCACGTTCAGGCTGCCGCCTGGGATTATGCTCAGCCACAGCAGTGGGGCGACCTGTCCCCTGATTTTCACGTCTGCAAGCAGGGCGTGAATCAGTCGCCGATTGATATTCGCCAGGCGCTGCATGCCAGTCTGCCGGCGCTGACGCTGGAACTGCAGGCGCGCCAGGCCGCGATTGTTGACAACGGCCACACCGTGCAGATCAACCTGCAGCAGGGCGATACGCTGACGCTGGACGGCGAGACCTTCACGCTGAAGCAGTTCCACTTCCATACCCCGAGCGAAAACCTGATCGACGGCAAACGCTATCCGCTTGAGGGCCACTTTGTATTCAGTGACGAGCAGCAGCAGCTGGCGGTCATCGGGGTGATGTTCGAAGCCGGTGCGGCAAATCCGGTACTGACGACGCTGCTGGATACGCTGCCGGCGCAGGTCAATCAGCCGGCTACGCTGCAGCAGGATGTCGATATTACGCCACTGCTACCCGCCGATCGCCGTTACTACCGCTTCAGCGGTTCACTCACCACGCCACCGTGCAGTGAAGGCGTGCGCTGGCTGGTGATGAAGCAACCGGTAACGGCTTCCGCACAGCAGCTGCAGGCCTTCAGCGCGGTGCTAGGTGAACACGGTAACAGCCGCCCGGTGCAGCCGCTCAATGGCCGGCTGGTGGTTGAGTAACGAAATACTCACTAAACGTAAATAAAGCGTTCACTTTTCAATCAAATCACCGCCATTTCTCTTGCCGATTCGCGGAAGTGGCGGTTTTTATGTTGTGATTCAGCGCATATTTTTGGAAAAACTTTTGCTCACAATTTCAGCGTATTTTTTGTAATGCACTGAATTTAAACAAGTAATGATGAATATCCCGCTGCTAAGCCCCATTTCCCTGATCTTAAACGGCGAATTGTTCAAAGTTTGGCCTTTCATCTTCCGGAAAAAATGCGTAATATACGCCGCCTTGCGAACAGTTAGGGTCACTTCTTTTTCATGCGCATTGGACATCACCAGCTACGTAATCGACTCATCGCTGCGCCTATGGCCGGAGTATCCGACAAGCCATTTCGCACCCTGTGTTATGACAACGGCGCCGGTATGACTGTCTCCGAGATGCTGTCATCGAACCCGGAAGTCTGGGCCAGTGACAAATCGCGTTTGCGTATGGTGCATAGTGACGAGCCCGGTATTCGCGCCGTGCAAATTGCGGGTTGCGATCCCGATGAGATGGCCGCCGCCGCGCGCATTAATGTTGCGTCCGGTGCACAGGTTATCGACATCAACATGGGCTGCCCGGCTAAAAAAGTGAATCGTAAGATGGCAGGTTCAGCGCTGCTGCAGCATCCGCAGCTGGTGGAGTCAATCCTCCGTGCGGTGGTGAACGCAGTCGATGTACCGGTTACGCTGAAGATTCGCACCGGCTGGGACAAAGAAAATCGTAATTGTGTAGAGATTGCCCAATTGGCTGAACGCTGTGGTATTCAGGCCCTGACCATTCATGGCCGCACGCGCGCCTGTTTGTTTGAAGGGCAAGCTGAATACGACAGCATTCGGACAGTTAAGCAGAGCGTCGCTATTCCGATTATCGCGAATGGTGACATTACTGACCCGCACAAAGCCAGGGCAGTGCTCGACTACACCGGAGCCGATGCTCTGATGGTGGGACGCGCTGCTCAGGGAAGACCGTGGATCTTCCGGGAAATCCAGCATTATCTGGACACAGGGGAGCTGCTGGCACCGAAGCCGCTGGCTGAAGTGAAGCATATGCTGATTGGACACATACGGGAGCTGCACGACTTTTACGGTCAGCGCAAGGGATACCGTATTGCCCGAAAACACGTTTCCTGGTATTTGCAGGAAAGTGCCCCTGACGACCAGTTTCGGCGCACATTCAACGCCATAGAGGATGCCAGCGAACAGCTGGAGGCGTTGGAGGCATACTTCGAAAATCTTGCGTAAACGAAATAAAGAGCTGAAAGAACTATGTTCGAACAACGCGTAAATTCTGACGTACTGACCGTTTCTACCGTTAACTCACAGGATCAGGTGACGCAAAAGCCTCTGCGTGATTCGGTTAAACAGGCACTGAAGAACTATTTTGCTCAACTGAACGGTCAGGATGTAAGTGACCTGTATGAGCTGGTACTGGCTGAAGTCGAGCAGCCTCTGTTGGACATGGTGATGCAGTATACCCGTGGCAACCAGACCCGCGCTGCCCTGATGATGGGCATCAACCGCGGTACGCTGCGTAAGAAGCTGAAAAAATACGGCATGAACTAAGCGTTCTGGTTCCTTGCTGCGATAACGCCAGCCTCTGGGCTGGCGTTTTTGTTGCTGCTGTTTGTGCGTTAACACCGCGTGAAACGATTATCGTCAAAATGGTAACGATAGTTGCAATCGCCGGCGTGATAACTCATCTCTCTCAGGGCCGCTGCCCTGCCCTGTTTTTGCGCAGAAAAAAACCTCCTGATCGCCCCTCAGCCCGCTTTGTTTGTGATCCTGAACCGCTTCAGCGGTAATTCCACTTTGCCGTACACCTGTTCATGAGCGTTAGCTCACACTGCTTCCATATAGTGAAACTTTTTGCACTATTTGTGATCGTGGCGACTCGTCATGCTGCCTTTTGGTGCGCGATAGTAGCGACAACTTTCCGGATACGTCCGTTTATTAAAAGATCTTTCCAGTGAATTCAGGATTCTGCAAACCTGGCATCAGCTTTGCAGTGTCGTGGATGGCTAAACGCCACAGAAAGAAATAAGCGCACAGTAAAGTGCGCGCAAACATAACAACACACGATCTCGCCACACAGGATGCTTTATGAAAAAGATGATGCTTTCCACCCTGATTGCTGCCGCCTCACTGTTCGCCGTGACCCAGCAGGCGCACGCAGGCACCACGCTGGACGCCATTAAGAAGAAAGGGTTTATACAGTGCGGTATCAGCGATGGTCTGCCAGGGTTCTCCTACGCTGACGCCAGCGGCAAATTCACCGGTATCGATGTTGACGTGTGCCGCGCCGCTGCCGCTGCGGTCTTCGGCGATGCCAGCAAAGTAAAATACACCCCGCTGACCGCCAAAGAGCGCTTCACTGCGCTGCAGTCAGGCGAGGTGGATATCCTGTCGCGTAACACCACCTGGACCTCATCACGCGATGGCGGCATGGGCTTCCTGTTCGCCGGCGTAAACTATTATGACGGCATCGGCTTCCTGACCCATAAGAAAGCCGGTCTGAAAAGTGCCAAAGAGCTGGATGGTGCCACCGTGTGTATCCAGGCCGGTACCGATACCGAGCTGAACGTGGCCGACTACTTTAAAGCTAACAAAATGCAGTACACGCCGGTCACCTTCGACCGCTCTGATGAGTCTGCCAAAGCGCTGGATAGCGGCCGCTGCGATACCCTCTCTTCTGACCAGTCACAGCTGTATGCGCTGCGCATCAAGCTGGGCAAGCCGGATGACTTTATCGTACTGCCAGAAGTGATTTCGAAAGAGCCGCTGGGCCCGGTCGTCCGTCGCGGTGATGATGACTGGTTCACCATCGTGAAATGGTCGCTGTTCGCCATGCTGAATGCCGAAGAGATGGGCATCAGCTCGAAGAACGTCGATGAGATGGCGGCGAAACCTACCACGCCAGATATGGCACACCTGCTGGGCGCTGAAGGTGATTTCGGTAAAGACCTGAAGCTCGACAACAAATGGGCGTACAACATCATCAAACAGGTTGGTAACTATCAGGAAGTTTTCGATCGTAACGTCGGTAAAGACAGCGCGCTGAAAATTGCACGTGGCCAGAATGCGCTCTGGAACCAGGGCGGCATCCAGTACGCTCCGCCAGTGCGTTAATCGTTTTCTGCCAGTCGGGCACCGCATCCTGCGGTGCCCACGCGTATTCTTCACTGAGGTTTTAACATGTCGCAACGCCCAACCGTGAAAAGGGATTTTTCGTTCGGTAATCCTACGGTTCGCGCCTGGCTTTACCAGATTGTCGCGATTGTGGCGGTGTTTGCTGTGGTGGGTTATCTGATCCACAACACGGTGATCAACCTTGCCAATCGCGGTATCACCTCCGGCTTTGGCTTTCTTGAGCGCAACGCCGGTTTCGGCATCGTCCAGCATCTGATCGATTACAGCGAAGGTGATACCTACGCGCGCGTGTTTATGGTCGGGTTAACCAACACCCTGCTGGTCTCCGCGCTCTGTATTGTCTTCGCCTCCATCCTCGGCTTCGCCATCGGTCTGGCGCGCCTGTCGGATAACTGGCTGCTGCGCAAGCTGTCGACCATTTATATCGAGACGTTCCGTAATATCCCGCCGCTGCTGCAAATCTTCTTCTGGTACTTTGCCGTGCTGCGCAATCTGCCGGGCCCGCGTCAGGCGCTGAACGCGTTCGATCTGGCTTTTGTCAGCAACCGCGGTTTGTATATACCGTGGCCGGAGTATGCACCCGGCACCTGGCCATTCCTGATCGCGCTGGCGATTGCCATCGCCGCCAGCGCCGCGCTGTTCCGCTTCAACCGCAAGCATCAGCTGAAAACCGGTCAGCTGCGCCGCACCTGGCCCGCTGCGGCCGGTTTAATTGTGCTGCTGCCGCTGATCGCCCATACGCTGTTTGGTGCCGCCACGCACTGGGATGTGCCCGAGCTGCGCGGTTTCAACTTCCGCGGTGGCTTTGCCATGATTCCGGAACTGGCAGCGCTGACGCTGGCACTGTCGATCTACACCTCTTCCTTTATTGCTGAGGTGATTCGCGCCGGGATTCAGTCAGTACCGCATGGTCAGAGCGAAGCGGCACGTTCGCTCGGGCTGCCCAACCCGGTTACGCTGCGTCAGGTGATCATTCCGCAGGCGATGCGCGTGATTATCCCGCCGCTCACCAGCCAGTACCTTAACATCGTAAAAAACTCCTCGCTGGCGGCCGCGATCGGCTATCCGGATATGGTGTCGCTGTTTGCCGGCACCGTACTGAATCAGACCGGCCAGGCAATTGAAACCATTGCCATCACCATGGCGGTTTATCTGATTATCAGTCTGCTCATTTCGCTGCTGATGAACCTCTATAACCGCAAAATTGCGCTGGTTGAGCGTTAAGAGAACGGAACCATTATGTCTGTGACCACACACGAAACGCCGCCGGTGTCGGGCAATCCACTGGGTAAAGCCTGGCTCTGGGCGCGTAAAAACCTGTTCTCCAGCTGGCTGAATACGCTGCTCACGTTACTCAGCCTGTGGATTATCTGGAGCGTTATCCCGCCGGCGCTGAACTGGTTGATCTTCCAGGCTAACTGGATTGGCGAAACCCGAGCGGACTGTACGAAAGCGGGCGCCTGCTGGGTCTTTATCCACGCGCGCTTTGGCCAGTTCATGTACGGGCTCTATCCGCATGAGCTGCGCTGGCGCATTAATCTGGCGCTGGTGATTGGTCTGCTGTCGATTGTGCCGATGTTTATCAAATCGATGCCGCGCCGTGGCCGCTATATCGCCTGCTGGGCGGTGATCTATCCGGTGGTTGTCTGGCTGCTGCTGTACGGCGGCTATTTCGGGCTGGATCGCGTGGAAACGCGCCAGTGGGGCGGCCTGACGCTGACGCTGATTATCGCATCTGTCGGCATTGCCGGGGCGCTGCCGCTCGGCATTCTGCTGGCGCTGGGTCGTCGCTCTAAAATGCCGGTGGTGCGCACCCTGTCGGTGATTTTCATTGAGTTCTGGCGTGGCGTACCGCTGATTACCGTGCTGTTCATGTCTTCAGTGATGCTGCCGCTGTTTATGGCGGAAGGCACCACGATAGACAAACTGGTGCGTGCGCTGGTTGGCGTGATCCTGTTCCAGTCGGCGTATGTCGCCGAAGTGGTGCGTGGCGGGCTGCAGGCCCTGCCTAAAGGCCAGTACGAAGCGGCAGAGTCGCTGGCGCTCGGCTACTGGAAAACCCAGGCGCTGGTGATTTTACCGCAGGCGCTCAAGCTGACCATTCCTGGTCTGGTGAACACCATCATCGCGCTGTTTAAAGATACCAGCCTGGTGATCATCATCGGCCTGTTCGATCTGTTCAGTAGCGTGCAGCAGGCAACCGTCGACCCTACATGGCTGGGTATGTCGACCGAAGGCTATGTCTTCGCTGCACTGGTTTACTGGATTTTCTGTTTTAGCATGTCGCGCTATAGCCAGTATCTGGAGAAGCGCTTCCACACCGGGCGTAAATCGCACTGAGGTTTTACATGACACAAACAATGACAACGGCGGCTAACGCCATGATGATTACGCTCGAAAACGTGAACAAATGGTACGGTCAATTCCACGTGCTGAAAGATATCAACCTGCAGGTGAAACCGCGCGAGCGTATCGTGCTGTGCGGCCCTTCGGGTTCCGGTAAATCCACCACCATTCGCTGCATCAACCACCTGGAAGAGCATCAGCAGGGACGGATTGTCGTAGACGGCATCCACCTGAATGATGATGTACGCAATATTGAACGCGTGCGCACTGAAGTCGGCATGGTATTTCAGCACTTCAATCTCTTCCCGCATCTGACCGTTCTGCAGAACTGCACGCTGGCACCGATGTGGGTACGCAAGATGCCAAAGAAAGAGGCCGAAGAGCTGGCGATGCACTATCTGCAGCGCGTGCGCATTGCTGAGCATGCCCATAAGTTTCCCGGGCAGCTCTCTGGCGGACAGCAGCAGCGCGTGGCCATCGCCCGTTCGCTGTGTATGAAGCCGAAGATTATGTTATTCGATGAGCCCACCTCCGCGCTCGATCCTGAGATGGTTAAAGAGGTGCTGGATACCATGATCGGTCTGGCGGAAGACGGGATGACGATGCTGTGTGTGACGCATGAGATGGGCTTTGCGCGTACGGTTGCCGATCGGGTGATCTTCATGGATCGCGGTGAAATTGTCGAGATGGCGCCGCCGGATGAGTTCTTTGCGAATCCAAAATCCGAGCGGACCCGGGCGTTTCTGTCGCAGGTTATCCACTAAGCGAACACGATTAGCCGCATCATTCAGCCCTTGCCAGCATGGCAGGGGCTTTTTTTATGCCTGTGGATTTTATTGAGCGTTTATTGAGATAAAGGTCATCGCGGAAAACAAAAAAGCCCTGAACAGATGTTCAGGGCTTTCGTGTTTGATGCCTGGCAGTTCCCTACTCTCGCATGGGGAGACCCCACACTACCATCGGCGCTACGGCGTTTCACTTCTGAGTTCGGCATGGGGTCAGGTGGGACCACCGCGCTGTTGCCGCCAGGCAAATTCTTTTAAACCGAACTCATGCCATAACTGGTGCTGATACCCAGAGTCGAACTGGGGACCTCACCCTTACCAAGGGTGCGCTCTACCAACTGAGCCATATCAGCACACTAAATTTGATGCCTGGCAGTTCCCTACTCTCGCATGGGGAGGCCCCACACTACCATCGGCGCTACGGCGTTTCACTTCTGAGTTCGGCATGGGGTCAGGTGGGACCACCGCGCTGTTGCCGCCAGGCAAATTCTTTGTGCCCTGTCCCGCGTCTTTCGCACTGATGCCGCGTTGGCCGCGCTCGCAAAGTCAGTCACATACTCGTGTATGCTCCTTCCTTTCCTTCGCTTGCCGCCTCGCCTCAGCGCGAAATCCTCCGGACTCGCGTCCGCAGAACAAAGCTGATTCTTTATCCGTCACAGGCTGAAAATTCTTTCGGTCTCTCAGACCAAAACGCCTCTGGCGTTGTAAGGTTAAGCCTCACGGGTCATTAGTACCGGTTAGCTCAACGCATCGCTGCGCTTACACACCCGGCCTATCAACGTCGTCGTCTTCAACGTCCCTTCAGGACCCTTAAAGGGTCAGGGAGAACTCATCTCGGGGCAAGTTTCGTGCTTAGATGCTTTCAGCACTTATCTCTTCCGCACTTAGCTACCGGGCAGTGCCATTGGCATGACAACCCGAACACCAGCGGTGCGTTCACTCCGGTCCTCTCGTACTAGGAGCAACCCCCCTCAATTCTCCAGCGCCCACGGCAGATAGGGACCGAACTGTCTCACGACGTTCTAAACCCAGCTCGCGTACCACTTTAAACGGCGAACAGCCGTACCCTTGGGACCTACTTCAGCCCCAGGATGTGATGAGCCGACATCGAGGTGCCAAACACCGCCGTCGATATGAACTCTTGGGCGGTATCAGCCTGTTATCCCCGGAGTACCTTTTATCCGTTGAGCGATGGCCCTTCCATTCAGAACCACCGGATCACTATGACCTGCTTTCGCACCTGCTCGAGCCGTCACTCTCGCAGTCAAGCTGGCTTATGCCATTGCACTAACCTCCTGATGTCCGACCAGGATTAGCCAACCTTCGTGCTCCTCCGTTACGCTTTGGGAGGAGACCGCCCCAGTCAAACTACCCACCAGACACTGTCCGCAGCCCGGATTACGGGCCTACGTTAGAACATCAAACATTAAAGGGTGGTATTTCAAGGATGGCTCCACGCAGACTGGCGTCCGCGCTTCAAAGCCTCCCACCTATCCTACACATCAAGGCTCAATGTTCAGTGTCAAGCTATAGTAAAGGTTCACGGGGTCTTTCCGTCTTGCCGCGGGTACACTGCATCTTCACAGCGATTTCAATTTCACTGAGTCTCGGGTGGAGACAGCCTGGCCATCATTACGCCATTCGTGCAGGTCGGAACTTACCCGACAAGGAATTTCGCTACCTTAGGACCGTTATAGTTACGGCCGCCGTTTACCGGGGCTTCGATCAAGAGCTTCTCCTTGCGGATAACCCCATCAATTAACCTTCCGGCACCGGGCAGGCGTCACACCGTATACGTCCACTTTCGTGTTTGCACAGTGCTGTGTTTTTAATAAACAGTTGCAGCCAGCTGGTATCTTCGACTGGCTTCGGCTCCGGGAGCAAGTCCCTTCACCTACGCGCCAGCGTGCCTTCTCCCGAAGTTACGGCACCATTTTGCCTAGTTCCTTCACCCGAGTTCTCTCAAGCGCCTTGGTATTCTCTACCTGACCACCTGTGTCGGTTTGGGGTACGATTTCGTGTTACCTGGAGCTTAGAGGCTTTTCCTGGAAGCAGGGCATCAGTTACTTCACCGCCGTAGCGGCTCGTCGTCACGCCTCAGTGTTAAAGAAGACCGGATTTGCCTGGTCTTCACACCTGCACGCTTAAACCGGGACAACCGTCGCCCGGATAACCTAGCCTTCTCCGTCCCCCCTTCGCAGTAACACCAAGTACAGGAATATTAACCTGTTTCCCATCGACTACGCTTTTCAGCCTCGCCTTAGGGGTCGACTCACCCTGCCCCGATTAACGTTGGACAGGAACCCTTGGTCTTCCGGCGAGCGGGCTTTTCACCCGCTTTATCGTTACTTATGTCAGCATTCGCACTTCTGATACCTCCAGCATGCCTCACAGCACACCTTCAGCGGCTTACAGAACGCTCCCCTACCCAACAACACATAGTGTCGCTGCCGCAGCTTCGGTGCATGGTTTAGCCCCGTTACATCTTCCGCGCAGGCCGACTCGACCAGTGAGCTATTACGCTTTCTTTAAATGATGGCTGCTTCTAAGCCAACATCCTGGCTGTCTGTGCCTTCCCACATCGTTTCCCACTTAACCATGACTTTGGGACCTTAGCTGGCGGTCTGGGTTGTTTCCCTCTTCACGACGGACGTTAGCACCCGCCGTGTGTCTCCCGTGATAACATTCTCCGGTATTCGCAGTTTGCATCGGGTTGGTAAGCCGGGATGGCCCCCTAGCCGAAACAGTGCTCTACCCCCGGAGATGAGTTCACGAGGCGCTACCTAAATAGCTTTCGGGGAGAACCAGCTATCTCCCGGTTTGATTGGCCTTTCACCCCCAGCCACAAGTCATCCGCTAATTTTTCAACATTAGTCGGTTCGGTCCTCCAGTTAGTGTTACCCAACCTTCAACCTGCCCATGGCTAGATCACCGGGTTTCGGGTCTATACCCTGCAACTTAACGCCCGGTTAAGACTCGGTTTCCCTTCGGCTCCCCTATGCGGTTAACCTTGCTACAGAATATAAGTCGCTGACCCATTATACAAAAGGTACGCAGTCACACCCTAAAGGTGCTCCCACTGCTTGTACGTACACGGTTTCAGGTTCTGTTTCACTCCCCTCGCCGGGGTTCTTTTCGCCTTTCCCTCACGGTACTGGTTCACTATCGGTCAGTCAGGAGTATTTAGCCTTGGAGGATGGTCCCCCCATGTTCAGACAGGATACCACGTGTCCCGCCCTACTCGTCGGACTCACAACCTGTGCATCTTCGTGTACGGGGCTGTCACCCGGTATCGCGCGACTTTCCAGACGCTTCCACTGATGCACAAGCTGATTCAGGTCCTGGGCTGCTCCCCGTTCGCTCGCCGCTACTGGGGGAATCTCGGTTGATTTCTTTTCCTCGGGGTACTTAGATGTTTCAGTTCCCCCGGTTCGCCTCGTTAACCTATGTATTCAGTTAACGATAATGCACAAGTGCATTGGGTTTCCCCATTCGGACATCGACGGCTGTAGCGGTTCATATCACCTTACCGTCGCTTTTCGCAGATTAGCACGTCCTTCATCGCCTCTGACTGCCAGGGCATCCACCGTGTACGCTTAGTCGCTTAACCTCACAACCCACAGGCGTTTTGCAACGCTGCAGACTGCAAGCATTTGAGAGACCCGAACGCATCGCCATTTCATTCTTATTACGGAGAATGAATACGACGCGTCGTTTCAAATTTTCAGCTTGTTCCGGATTGTTAAAGAGCAAATACTTCGCAGCACACCGTCGCCGGTATACTCTGAAGTAAGTTTCAGTACTGTAATGGTGGAGCTAAGCGGGATCGAACCGCTGACCTCCTGCGTGCAAGGCAGGCGCTCTCCCAGCTGAGCTATAGCCCCATACAGTCACTGCAGAGACCATCTACATCCACTCACCAGGAGTCACGTTTCTCACACGGGAAATGTGATTTCGTCTCAGGCAAGGCATGTTTTCGCGAAGCATAGTGAACTATGCGAGCCGGAAACATAACGCGGCATGAGAAGAAATCTGGTAGGCCTGAGTGGACTTGAACCACCGACCTCACCCTTATCAGGGGTGCGCTCTAACCACCTGAGCTACAAGCCTGTAGAGGTTTTTTCTGCTCGTTACTTTTCTATCAGACAATCTGTGTGAGCACTTCGCGGGAAGGTATCTTCAGGTAAGGAGGTGATCCAACCGCAGGTTCCCCTACGGTTACCTTGTTACGACTTCACCCCAGTCATGAATCACAAAGTGGTAAGCGCCCTCCCGAAGGTTAAGCTACCTACTTCTTTTGCAACCCACTCCCATGGTGTGACGGGCGGTGTGTACAAGGCCCGGGAACGTATTCACCGTAGCATTCTGATCTACGATTACTAGCGATTCCGACTTCATGGAGTCGAGTTGCAGACTCCAATCCGGACTACGACGCACTTTATGAGGTCCGCTTGCTCTCGCGAGGTCGCTTCTCTTTGTATGCGCCATTGTAGCACGTGTGTAGCCCTGGCCGTAAGGGCCATGATGACTTGACGTCATCCCCACCTTCCTCCGGTTTATCACCGGCAGTCTCCTTTGAGTTCCCGACCGAATCGCTGGCAACAAAGGATAAGGGTTGCGCTCGTTGCGGGACTTAACCCAACATTTCACAACACGAGCTGACGACAGCCATGCAGCACCTGTCTCAGAGTTCCCGAAGGCACCAAAGCATCTCTGCTAAGTTCTCTGGATGTCAAGGCCAGGTAAGGTTCTTCGCGTTGCATCGAATTAAACCACATGCTCCACCGCTTGTGCGGGCCCCCGTCAATTCATTTGAGTTTTAACCTTGCGGCCGTACTCCCCAGGCGGTCGACTTAACGCGTTAGCTCCGGAAGCCACGCCTCAAGGGCACAACCTCCAAGTCGACATCGTTTACGGCGTGGACTACCAGGGTATCTAATCCTGTTTGCTCCCCACGCTTTCGCACCTGAGCGTCAGTCTTCGTCCAGGGGGCCGCCTTCGCCACCGGTATTCCTCCAGATCTCTACGCATTTCACCGCTACACCTGGAATTCTACCCCCCTCTACGAGACTCAAGCCTGCCAGTTTCAAATGCAGTTCCCAGGTTAAGCCCGGGGATTTCACATCTGACTTAACAGACCGCCTGCGTGCGCTTTACGCCCAGTAATTCCGATTAACGCTTGCACCCTCCGTATTACCGCGGCTGCTGGCACGGAGTTAGCCGGTGCTTCTTCTGCGGGTAACGTCAATCGGCAAGGTTATTAACCTCACCGCCTTCCTCCCCGCTGAAAGTACTTTACAACCCGAAGGCCTTCTTCATACACGCGGCATGGCTGCATCAGGCTTGCGCCCATTGTGCAATATTCCCCACTGCTGCCTCCCGTAGGAGTCTGGACCGTGTCTCAGTTCCAGTGTGGCTGGTCATCCTCTCAGACCAGCTAGGGATCGTCGCCTAGGTGAGCCATTACCCCACCTACTAGCTAATCCCATCTGGGCACATCCGATGGTGTGAGGCCCGAAGGTCCCCCACTTTGGTCTTGCGACGTTATGCGGTATTAGCTACCGTTTCCAGTAGTTATCCCCCTCCATCGGGCAGTTTCCCAGACATTACTCACCCGTCCGCCACTCGCCACCCAAAGAGCAAGCTCTTCTGTGCTGCCGTTCGACTTGCATGTGTTAGGCCTGCCGCCAGCGTTCAATCTGAGCCATGATCAAACTCTTCAATTTAAGTTTGATTTGCTGCAACCAGTGCAGCGATGCTCTGTGAATTAAACTTCGTAATGAATTACGTGTTCACTCAGCAAAGACTTGATATTTTTTTACGTCCGGAGACGCTGATATCAATCCTGCGAGTGCCCACACAGATTGTCTGATAAATTGTTAAAGAGCGGTGCGACGCGGCGTTCGGCCTGCTGTCGCGAGGTGGCGTATATTACGCTTTCCTCCTTCAGAGTCAAACACTTTTTTCAGCGTTTTTCTCCGGCGGGGTGAATCACTTCACGCCCTGCTGAGCCGCCTGCGTTGCCGCTTTGCCGTCTCAGTGGTGGCGCATTATAGGGATCCGGATTTTTTGCACAACCCCTTTTTTCGATCTTTTTTATCGACTGGCGAGTTTTCACTCTTTTCGCTGCGATCGCGAGCGATCCGCGCAAAAATCAGCTTGTTTACCCGCACCGGAAGCCGCAGGCTAGCGGGAAACATCAGAAAAGGAGAAATAGAATGTCTGTAGCCCTGCGCCCTTATAAGCAACATATTCCCCATACCGGCGAACGTGTGATGGTGGATAGCAGCAGCGTGCTCGTTGGCGAAGTCGAACTGGCTGATGATGTCAGCATCTGGCCACTGGTAGCAATCCGCGGTGACGTGAATAAAGTGGTGATTGGTAAACGCAGCAATATCCAGGATGGCAGCGTGCTGCACGTTACGCATAAATCCAGCAGTAATCCCGATGGCTTTCCATTGATCATCGGTGAAGACGTAACGGTGGGCCATAAAGCAATGCTGCATGGCTGCACCATTGGCAACCGCGTACTGGTGGGTATGGGCTCGATCCTGCTGGATGGTGCGATCGTCGAAGATGAGGTGATGATTGGCGCCGGCAGCCTGGTGCCACCCGGTAAACGCCTGCAAAGCGGCTATCTCTATTTAGGCAGCCCGGTGAAGCAGATCAGACCACTAAGCGAAGCGGAAATAGCCGGACTGCTTTACTCCGCCAGCAATTATGTCGGCTGGAAAGATGAATATCTGGCTCAGGGCAGCCACAGCCAGCCCTGATCGTCGGCCTGTTCCGCCCGGAGCAACTGCTCGGCCTCTTCCTCCAGATCCCAGCGATGCGCGCTAAACAGCGCCATCGCCTCTCCGGCACCAAAACGCTGCTGCAGCGCCGGCAGCGATATTGCGCAGGTCAGTCCCATACCATTCACTAATACCGGGAACAGCACCGCCTGCCGGACTGCGTCCCAGCTTTCCCGATCGGGAAACTGGATAGCCTGGTTCATGCCTGCATCGCCTGTTTAAGTTGATCGATGACCGGCGCGATCTCCGGCATAACACCATGCCACAGCTGAAACGCATGCGCCGCCTGGCCCACCAGCATGCCAAGTCCATCCGCCAGCTGCTGTGTGCCGTGCTGCTGGCACCACGCCAGAAATGGCGTCAGCCCCTGCTGATAAAACATGTCGTAACAGCGCACCTGCGCATCAATCAGCGTAACCGGCAGCGGCGGCACGTCGCCCGCTACGCCGCTGGAGGTGGCATTGATGATCAGATCAAAACGTTCGCCGGCCAGTTGATCAAAACTCATCGCCTGGATCGCCCCACTGTGCTGGAAAAGCTCAGCCAGCTGTTGCGCGCGTTCTGCCGTGCGGTTAACTACCACCAGCGCGCAGCCCGTCGAGAGCAGCGGCAGGATCACCCCACGCGCCGCTCCGCCCGCACCCACCAGCAGAATGCGATCGCCCGGCCGGATCAGCAGCAGCCGTTGCAGATCGCTCAGCAGGCCGATGCCGTCCGTGTTATCACCCAGAATCGAACCATCGGCTCGCTTCTTTAAGGTATTTACCGCGCCGGACAACGCCGCGCGTTCGCTGAGCTCATCCGCGAACTCCCATGCCTGCTGTTTAAACGGCAGCGTAACATTGGCGCCTTTGCCACCGGCCGCAAAAAACGCCTCTATCGCCTGCGGGAACCCTTCCAGCGGTGCGCAGATGCGTCCGTAAGGATGTTCAATACCGGTCTGCTCAGCAAAAGCGGCGTGAATAAACGGAGATTTGCTGTGGGCGATGGGATGACCAAAAACGGCAAACTTTTCCATAATCAGCCCTGACGAATGAGTTCACCGCTGATGGCATCGCGGATTTCAGAAGGATTCAGGCGACCGCCGGTGGCCGCCTGCAATACCGGAAACTGCGGGCCAAACTGCTCTGCCACTTCGGCAGCACTGCGGCACGGCGGCTGACCGGTTAAATTCGCGCTGGTTGAGACCAGCGGCTTGCCAAATCCGCGACACAGCGCCTGAACCTGCGGATGATCGCTGACGCGAATCGCCAGCGAATCAAAGCGGCCGGTTAACCAGCGCGGCGTATGCGGCGAAGCAGGCACCACATAGGTGACCGGACCCGGCCAGCTGGCAAACATACGTTCGCGCTGCAGCACGGTGAGTTCGCGATCGGCAATATAAGGCTCGAGCTGCGCATAATCAGCGGCGATCAGGATCAGCCCCTTTTCTACCGGGCGCTGTTTCAGCTCCAGCAGGGCCATCACCGCGCTTTCGCTGTCCGGATCGCAGCCAAGGCCGAATACGGCTTCGGTAGGGTAAGCAATCACTTGCTGTTGCTGAAGTTGTTCGATGCAGAAGTCGAGGCTTCCGGGTGCATGCTGGCTCTGGTTCATGATCACTCTTCATCCTGGGCGATGGGCTTGCCGCAGCGTTTGCTGGCGCAGAAGCGCTTCATGCCCTGTGCGGTTTTCTTTTCTATTAATAACGGGAACTGGCAATGGGGGCAGACACCTTCCAGCGGCGTGGCGTTGATCGCGAACTGGCAGTCGGGATAACGATCGCAGGCGTGGAAGGTTTTGCCATAGCGTGAACGGCGCTGCACCAGCTTGCCGCTGGCGCACTGCGGGCAGGCAATTGCGGTTTCGTCCGGCTTATCGATGGTTTCCGTGTAATCACACTCCGGATAGTGGCTACAGCCGACAAACATGCCGAATCGCCCCTGGCGCAGCACTTTGTCCGCACCACACTGCGGGCAGGCATGGCCTTCCAGCACTTTGACAATATGGCCATCACCCTGACTTTTCAGCGGGCGGATATAGTCGCAGGTTGGATAATTCACACAGCCGAGAAAAGGCCCGTGTTTGCCGGCACGTATCACTAATTCTGCCCCGCAGGCGGGGCAGGGATCGTGTTTACGCACGGTAAATAGTGCTGGTTTACTCATATTACCGAATGCATTAATCGCAAATTAATGCAGCATACCTTCATTGACGTCGAATAACAGTTCTTCCATCTGCTGATAGGCATTTTCACACCCGGGGATGTTAAACAGCACCATCAGCACCACCCATTTGAGATCTTCCAGATCGAATTCCAGCGTATCAAGCGCCATAACCCGTTCGATGACCATTTCGCGCGTTTCCATATTCAGCACCTGGATTTGCTCCAGGAACAGAATAAAACCACGACACTCGGCATCTAAACGCTGGCTCTCTTCTTCCGTGTAGATTCGCATGGAGAGCGGATCGTTAGCCAGCAACACTGGCGCGACCAGGCCATCCTGATAATCCGCTAACCGCTCAAGCCAATTCAACGCATTGTAGATATCTTCGCGATGAAAACCGGCATCGGTTAAGTCATCGGTCAATTTATCCTGGTCAACGCGCATTTCAGCCTCGTTGTGGATATACGTCTCAAACAAGTACATAAGTACGTCGAACATGGCATGCCCTCCTCAATCGGACATAGCCGCCGGGTACAGCTGCGATCCATCCTGCTAACTCCAGCTCCAGCAATTGCGCTGCGATAACTGGCACAGGTTGGCCGGCACGTTCAGCGACGACGTCAACAGGTGTAACCTCATCACCTACGTTAGCCAACACGCTGGGAAATGGCAATGGCACATCATCACTGAGTTGTGAATATATTGTTTCTGAGATGCTGGCCGGCAACCAATGCAGGGCAGAATGCAAATCCTCAAGGATATTGTTGGGATGCGCCACCAGCAGCGCCCCCTGCTGAATCAGCCAGTGCGTGCCTTCACAACCAGGGTTACCCAGCGCGCCAGGCAGCGCATACACGTTACGGTTTTGTTCCAGCGCATAGCGCGCCGTTACCAGCGAGCCGCTCTTCAGTGACGCTTCAACCACCAGCACGCCATGACTCAGGCCACTGATAATACGATTACGCCGCGGAAAATTTACCGCATGGGGCGCCATCGACAGCGGCAGTTCTGAAACCAGCGCGCCGCCGTTGGCGATAATCTCCTGTGCCAGCGGCTGATGGCTTTTCGGATAGAGATGATTCAGCCCGCTGCCCAGCACGGCCAGGGTTTTGCCCTGCACTTCCAGCGCGGCACGATGCGCCACGCCATCAATACCGCGCGCCAGCCCGCTGGTGATGGTCAAACCGCTTAGCGCCAGCTGCTGGGTAAACCAGCTGCCCCATTCTCTGCCATACGGCGAACAGTGACGACTGCCGACCACCGCCAGTTGCGGTGTCGCGAGTGCAGAGAGGTCGCCCGCTATATAAAGGGCAGCCGGATAGCGGCTGATTTCCCGCAAACGGGCGGGATAATGTGCATCGGTGCAGGCAATCAGATGATGTTGCGCCTGTTGCAGCCAGCGCTGCGTTTTTTCCAGCTGGCGTGGACAGAGGGCGAGAAACTGCTGCCGCTGCGTGTCGTCCAGCCCGTGCTGCTGCAGCCACGCGTCGTCAACGTGGCTGGCGGCCAGAAGCGCCATGATGAACTGATGGGCGCGCTCACCGCTTAAACCCCAGACGTAAGTCAGCCTGATAATCCTTTCACTGCGTTCCATGCTGCGCTCCCTGTCAGCCGTGCTCTGATGCGGCACAATGCTGTCAATCAGGCCCCAAAAAGTCTACAATATGAGGCAGTAATCTTTTCTTTAACGCATACAGATCTGGATATTTATGTCAGTTTTGCAGGTATTACATTTCCCTGACGATCGCCTTCGCAAAATTGCTGCACCCGTTGCGGCTGTGAATGCTGACGTTCAGCGTATTGTCGACGATATGTTTGAGACCATGTACGCCGAAGAAGGCATTGGTCTGGCGGCGACGCAGGTGGATATTCACCAGCGCATCATCGTGATTGATGTTTCTGAAAGCCGCGAAGAGCGCCTGGTGCTGATTAACCCGGAGCTGCTGGAAAAAAGCGGCGAAACTGGTATCGAAGAGGGTTGCCTGTCGATCCCGGAACAGCGGGCGTTTGTGCCGCGTGCCGAGCGGGTCAAAGTGCGCGCGCTGGATCGCGACGGTAACAGCTTCGAGCTGGAAACCGATGGTCTGCTGGCGATCTGCATTCAGCATGAGATCGACCATCTCGACGGTAAACTGTTTATCGATTATCTGTCGCCGCTGAAGCGTCAGCGTATTAAACAGAAACTGGAAAAACTGGCCCGCCAGAATGCGCGCGCATCCTGAGAGCGAACAGAAGGTTGAACTGTGTCTGCACCGTTAAAAATCATCTTTGCCGGTACTCCTGACTTCGCAGCGCGTCATCTCGACGCGCTGCTTGCTTCTGAGCATCAGGTGGTTGGCGTCTTTACTCAGCCCGACCGCCCTGCCGGACGTGGCAACAAACTCACGCCGGGCCCGGTAAAAGTGCTGGCTCAGGCGCATGATATTCCCGTGTTTCAGCCAAAGTCCCTGAAGCCGGAAGAGAATCAGCAGCTGGTTGCCGGACTGCAGGCTGATGTGATGGTGGTCGTCGCTTATGGTCTGATCCTGCCTCAGGCGGTGCTGACGATGCCGCGCCTTGGCTGCATCAACGTACACGGCTCGCTGCTGCCGCGCTGGCGCGGTGCGGCGCCGATTCAGCGCTCACTGTGGGCCGGCGATAACGAAACCGGTGTGACCATCATGCAGATGGACGTGGGTCTGGATACCGGCGATATGCTGCACAAAATAACCTGCCCGATTAATGCCGACGATACCAGCGCATCGCTGTACGACAAGCTGGCGCAGCTGGGCCCGCAGGGGATGCTGACCACGCTCAGTCTGCTGGCCGCCGGCAGCGCGCAGCCCGAAGTGCAGGATGAGACTCTGGTAACTTACGCGGAAAAGCTCAGCAAAGAAGAGGCACGTCTTGACTGGTCGCTCTCTGCTGTTCAGCTGGAACGGTGCATTCGCGCCTTCAATCCGTGGCCGGTGAGTTATTTCCTCATCGACGATCAGCCGGTCAAAGTCTGGCAGGCCAGCGTATTACCGCACCGCAGCGCCCAGCCGGGAGAAATTCTGCAGGCTGACAAACACGGCATCCAGATCGCGACCGCTGATGGCGTGCTGAATCTGCTCTCACTGCAGCCTGCCGGCAAAAAAGCCATGGCGGCGCAGGATCTGCTCAATTCGCGTCGTGAATGGTTTACACCCGGCACCGTTCTGGCCTGATTCTCCAGCCCGGTTTCCGCCGGGCTTTTTGTTTGATGAATGAATATGAAAAAAGCGACCAACCTGCGCAGCCTTGCCGCGCAACTGATTGAACGCGTGGTGGATAAAGGGGAATCGCTGAGCGCGATTCTGCCCGCTGCGCAAAAAACGCTGGCAAACAACGATGGCGCGCTGCTGCAGGAGTTGTGTTTTGGCGTGACGCGCACGCTGCCGCAGCTGGAAGCGTTGATTAATAAGCTGATGGCGCGGCCGTTAACCGGCAAACAGCGCGTGCTGCACTATCTGATAATGGTGGGCCTGTATCAGCTGCTGTATACCCGCGTTCCGCCGCACGCCGCGCTGGCAGAAACCGTGGCCGGGGCTGAAGCACTGAAGCGGGCAAATCTGAAAGGCTTGCTTAACGGCGTGCTGCGTCAGTTCCAGCGTCAGCAGGACGCACTGCTGGCGGAGGTCAATCAGGGCCCGCAGCGCTACTGGCATCCGGGCTGGCTGCTGAAACGGCTGCAGACCGCGTGGCCGGAGCAGTGGCAGCAGATTGTGGAAGCAAACAATCAGCGACCGCCAATGTGGCTGCGCGTGAATCGTCAGCATCACAGCCGTGACGCCTGGCTGGCGTTATTAACCCAGCAGAATCAAAATGCGTTTGGTGCTGACGCGCCGGACGCGCTGCGTCTTGAAGCTCCGGCTCCGGTCAGTCAGCTGCCAGGCTTTGAGCAGGGCTGGGTGACGGTGCAGGATCTCTCTGCTCAGCGTTGTGCCCTGCTGCTGGCGCCGGAAAACGGCGAAACCATTCTCGACCTGTGCGCTGCACCCGGCGGCAAAACCACCCATATTCTCGAAATTGCGCCGCAGGCCCGCGTGATGGCGGTGGATATCGATGCGCAGCGCCTGTCGCGCGTGACGGAAAACCTGCAGCGTCTGGGGATGCAGGCTGACGTGCGTCAGGGCGATGGCCGCACGCCAGCGGCCTGGTGCGACGAGCAGCAATTCGACCGCATCCTGCTGGATGCGCCCTGCTCGGCCACCGGCGTTATTCGACGCCATCCGGATATCAAATGGCTACGCCGCGATCGCGATATCGACGAACTCGCCGCGCTACAGCGTGAGATTCTGGCGGCCATCTGGCCACGCCTGAAATCGGGCGGTACGCTGCTTTATGCCACCTGCTCAGTGCTGCCGCAGGAGAACCAGCAGCAGATCGAGGCTTTCCTCGCGACGCATGACGATGCGGTGCCGCAGGCACTGCCACAGGGGCAACTTAACGGCTGGCAGGTTTTCCCTGCCATCGATGGCGGCGACGGTTTCTTCTACGCTAAGCTGATGAAAAAATAGTGCAGCGCACAGTGACAAGAGCAACGTATCCATGAAAATTATTATCCTCGGCGCCGGCCAGGTGGGCGGCACGCTCGCTGAAAACCTGGTGGGCGAAAACAATGACATCACCGTGGTTGATAGCGATCCCTCACGCTTACGCGTGCTGCAGGATAAGTTTGACCTGCGCGTGGTGCAGGGCCATGGTTCGCACCCGCGCGTGTTGCGTGAAGCCGGCGCCGAAGATGCGGATATGCTGGTGGCGGTCACCAGTTCTGACGAAACCAACATGATTGCCTGTCAGATTGCTTACTCGCTGTTTAACACGCCAAACCGCATTGCCCGTATCCGCGCCGCCGATTATCTGCGCGATGCGGAAAAGCTGTTCGTGCCGGAAGCGGTACCCATCGACCATTTGATCTCGCCTGAACAGCTGGTGATCGACAATATCTATCGGCTGATTCAGTACCCTGGCGCGTTGCAGGTGGTGAATTTTGCCGAGGGCAAAGTCAGCCTGGCAGTGGTCAAAGCCTATTACGGCGGACCGCTGGTGGGCAATCCGCTGTCGATCCTGCGTGAGCACATGCCGCATATCGATACCCGCGTAGCCGCGATTTTCCGTCAGGATCGCCCGATCCGCCCGCAGGGCTCGACGATCGTCGAAGCTGGCGATGAAGTGTTTTTCATTGCCGCCAGTCAGCATATTCGTGCGGTGATGAGCGAGATGCAGCGGCTCGAAAAGCCCTATAAACGCATTATGCTGGTCGGCGGCGGTAATATCGGCTTTGGCCTGGCGCAACGGCTGGAGAAGCAGTACAGCGTTAAGCTGATTGAACGTAATCAGCAGCGCGCAGCTGAACTGGCTGAACATCTGCAGGATACCATCGTGTTCTATGGCGATGCCTCGGATCAGGAACTGCTGGCAGAAGAGCATGTCGATCAGGTCGATCTGTTTATCGCCGTCACTAACGACGATGAAGCTAATATCATGTCAGCGATGCTGGCCAAAAAAATGGGCGCGAAAAAAGTGATGGTACTGATCCAGCGTCGCGCCTATGTCGATCTGGTGCAGGGCAGCGTGATCGACATTGCGATCTCTCCGCAGCAGGCCACAATTTCTGCGCTGCTTGGCCACGTGCGCAAAGCCGATATTGTCGGCGTCTCTTCACTGCGCCGCGGTATTGCGGAAGCCATCGAGGCCATTGCCCACGGTGATGAAACCACTTCGCGCGTGGTCGGCCGCCTGATTGAAGATATTAAACTGCCGCCGGGCACAATTATCGGCGCGGTGGTGCGTGGTGATGACGTGATCATCGCCAATGATAATGTGCGTAT
Organism: gamma proteobacterium symbiont of Axiagastus rosmarus; assembly: GCF_059730925.1. Lineage (NCBI taxonomy): Bacteria > Pseudomonadati > Pseudomonadota > Gammaproteobacteria > gamma proteobacterium symbiont of Axiagastus rosmarus. Next base: position 380,772 of record NZ_AP035925.1, on the reverse strand, counting down.
TGAGCAAGGCGACCACGTGATCATGTTCCTCACCGACAAAAAGTTTGTGCCGGACGTTGAGCGTCTGTTCCAGCCGAGCCCGTTCTTCCTGTAACGGGTTGTGATTGGGCTGCAGTGAGAGTGGTGTTTAATCCATTGTTATAATGGCAATTACACGAAGGTTTGTTAGACTTTAGCCACTGGCCAAGGCAAGGAGATAACAATGAGTTTATTCAAAGAGTTTCGTGATTTTGCGATGCGCGGCAACGTGGTGGACCTGGCGGTCGGTGTGATCATCGGTGCTGCGTTCGGTAAGATCGTATCGTCACTGGTTGCGAACATCATTATGCCACCGCTCGGTTTACTGATTGGCGGCGTCGACTTTAAGCAGTTTAAATGGGTACTCAAGCCAGCAGAGGGCGATATTCCAGCGGTGGTGATGGAGTACGGTAACTTTATTCAGACGGTATTTGACTTCATCATCGTGGCGTTTGCTATCTTCATTGCCATCAAAGTAATGAATAAACTGTATAAAAAGAAAGAAGTGGAAAAACCAGCGCCTAAACCGACTAATGAAGAAGTGCTGCTGACCGAGATTCGCGACCTGCTTAAGCAACAAAATAATAAAGTGTGATAAATAAAAGCCGCCAGTTTCAGGCGGCTTTTTTGTCACTAAAGCAGAAGGCCAGAGGTAAACACTGTTGCTTACCGCTGGCCTCCTGATTCGCTCCCTTCGCGTGTTTATCTTTACGCCGGTAGCTGCCTTTCCCCTTCTGATTGCGCTCAACTCGCTGGCGATACAGCGGATCGTGTAACAGGGCTTCCAGGGCGTTATCGTTAATTTTGCCTTTTCGATGCTGATAGTGACTCATATCGTCCTCCGGTTAGTGATGGCGCAACTATAGTCCCTGCGCGCCAGAATTCAATCCTTGCTACAACAAATTTCAGGATGCGGATCTTCACCGGTTTCCAGTGCCTCGAGGATCGAACAACAGGCGCTACTATGGCGGTCGCCACAACAGGTTTCCGCCAGCCGTTGCAGTGATCGCTGAATGGTTTGCAGCTCGCCAATCATACTGTTCACCTCATCCAGCCGTTTCGCCACGATCGCTTTTGACTCTTCACAGGTGTGATGCTCTGGATCGATGCGGATCGACAGCAGGTCGCGGATCGATTCCAGGCTGAAACCAAGCTGCCGGCCGTAACGGATAAAACGCAGGCGCTGCAGATCGTTATCGCTGTACAGGCGGAAGCCGCCCTCGGTGCGTACCTCATGATCCATCATCTGCTGCTTTTCATAAAAGCGGATGGTATCCGGCGTCACGTCCGCCAGTTTTGCCAGCTGACCAATGCGATACATACTATTTCTCCTGCTGTAGCCGCTGACCGATCGCCGGGCGGTATTCGCCACGCAGAAAATCGGTGCTCATGCCAGCCTGCTGCAGCTTCATCTCCAGCAGCGTCAGGCGTTTGGCCAGTTCGCGCGCCTCGCAGTCATCAGGATCGAGTTCGCGAAGCAGATCGCTCAGTGCCAGCGCGTCACGGCGCATCTCCAGTTCCGGAGGGAGATAGCCGGCGTTTTTCAGCAGTCGCCAGGCACTGCGCAATTCCGCCGGCACACCACTGTCATCGTCCAGCGTGAGCGGCGCACCTTCACCAGGCAGATTGCTCAGCTCGCCCTTTTCCTGAGCGGCGCGGATGTGTTGCTCAGCCAGCTGATCGATAAGCCACATAGAAACCTCCTGCAGGCATGTCTGCCAACAGCATAGCGAATGGAGGGGAAATGGGAAGAAATGACAGGCGATAAAAAACCCGCCGAAGCGGGTTTTTTACGTTACTGCAAATTACTCTGCAGCAGCTTCTGCTTGAGCTTCTGGACGATCAACCAGCTCGATGTATGCCATCGGAGCGTTGTCACCAGCACGGAAGCCACACTTCAGAATGCGAGTGTAACCACCGGCACGGCTCGCGAAACGCGGGCCCAGCTCGTTAAACAGTTTTGCCACGATCTCGTTATCACGAGTACGGGCGAATGCCAGACGACGATTAGCTACGCTGTCGGTCTTGGCAAGAGTAATCAGCGGCTCAACTACGCGACGCAGCTCTTTGGCTTTCGGCAGAGTCGTCTTAATGATCTCATGACGAACCAGAGAACCAGCCATGTTGCGGAACATAGCCTGACGATGGCTGCTGTTGCGGTTCAGTTGACGACCACTCTTACGATGGCGCATGACCTTATCCTTCTCAGTGAAACCTTAACCTGCGATCCGGTTATTCATCAGCAATGCTTGCCGGTGGCCAGTTTTCCAGGCGCATGCCCAGAGACAGACCACGTGATGCGAGCACGTCTTTAATCTCGGTAAGAGATTTTTTACCCAGGTTAGGCGTTTTAAGCAGCTCAACCTCGGTACGCTGTACCAGATCACCGATGTAGTGGATAGCTTCTGCCTTGAGGCAGTTAGCAGAGCGGACAGTCAATTCCAGATCGTCAACAGGGCGCAGCAGGATCGGATCGAATTCTGGTTTCTCTTCTTTGACTTCCGGCTGACGTACATCACGTAAGTCAACGAAAGCTTCCAGTTGTTCTGCCAGGATGGTTGCCGCACGACGAATCGCCTCTTCAGGATCGATTGTGCCGTTGGTTTCCATTTCGATGACCAGCTTGTCCAGGTCGGTGCGCTGTTCTACACGCGCTGCTTCAACATTGTAGGCGATACGGTCTACAGGGCTGTAGCAAGCGTCAACCAACAGACGGCCGATTGGGCGCTCATCTTCTTCCGAATGAATTCGGGCAGAAGCCGGCACATAACCACGACCACGCTGAACTTTGATACGCATGCTAATAGACGCGTTTTCATCGGTCAGATGGCAGATCACATGCTGCGGCTTGACGATTTCGACATCACCGTCATGGGTAATGTCGGCTGCAGTCACAGGGCCAATGCCAGATTTATTCAGCGTAAGGATGACTTCATCTTTACCCTGAACTCTTACCGCCAGCCCTTTCAGATTGAGCAGGATTTCCAGGATATCTTCCTGTACGCCCTCTTTGGTGGAGTACTCGTGCAGCACGCCATCAATCTCAACCTCGGTCACCGCGCAACCCGGCATGGAAGAAAGCAGAATACGGCGCAGTGCGTTACCAAGAGTATGGCCAAAGCCACGCTCTAACGGCTCAAGGGTCACCTTGGCGTGCGTCGAACTCACTTGCTCGATATCTACCAGGCGCGGTTTTAGAAACTCTGTCACAGAACCCTGCATTGTGTCCTCTCTTTGGTACTAAGCTTTACTTAGAGTAAAGCTCGACGATCAGGTGTTCGTTAATGTCCGCAGACAGATCGGTACGCTCAGGAATACGCTTGAACACACCTTCCATCTTAGTCGCATCAACTTCCAGCCAGGTTGGCTTTTCACGCTGCTCAGCCAGCTCCAGAGCGGCCTTCACGCGAGATTGCTTTTTGGCTTTCTCACGGATGCTTACGACATCATTCGGAGATACCTGATAAGAAGCGATGTTAACAACGCGACCGTTTACCATTACAGATTTGTGGCTAACCAGCTGACGTGCTTCTGCACGAGTGGCACCAAAGCCCATACGGTAAACTACGTTATCCAGACGACCTTCCAGCAGAGCTAACAGGTTTTCACCGGTGTTGCCTTTCAGACGCGCTGCTTCTTTATAGTAGTTACGGAACTGACGCTCCAGCACGCCGTAGATACGACGAACTTTTTGCTTTTCACGTAACTGGCCGCCGTAATCAGACAGACGCGGTTTACGCGCACCATGCTGACCAGGGGCTTGTTCAATTTTGCACTTGGAATCAATCGCGCGAACGCCAGACTTAAGGAATAAGTCGGTGCCCTCACGACGGCTCAGCTTGAGCTTAGGACCCAAATATCTTGCCATTTTCTTTCTCCAACTAACCTAAAAAACGGAACGTTAAACGCGACGTTTTTTCGGCGGACGACAACCGTTGTGAGGGATCGGAGTCACATCAGTAATATTAGTGATGCGGAAACCAGCGGCGTTCAGAGCACGAATAGTAGATTCGCGGCCTGGACCCGGACCCTTAACCATAACTTCCAGGTTCTTAATACCGTAATCTTTCACGGCTTCTGCACAGCGCTCTGCAGCGACCTGAGCAGCAAACGGAGTAGATTTACGTGAACCGCGGAAACCGGAACCACCGGCGGTTGCCCAACCCAGTGCGTTACCCTGACGATCAGTAATAGTAACGATGGTGTTGTTAAAAGACGCATGGACATGAGCCACGCCATCTGAGACTTGTTTTCTTACACGCTTACGTGCACGAACTGGTGCCTTTGCCATTATTTACTCACCCCGATTATTTCTTGATCGGTTTACGCGGACCCTTACGGGTACGTGCGTTGGTCTTAGTACGCTGACCGCGCACCGGCAGACCACGACGATGGCGTAAACCACGGTAGCAACCAAGGTCCATCAGACGCTTGATGCTCAGGGTGATTTCACGGCGCAGATCACCTTCAACAACGAATTTACCAACTGCTTCACGCAGCTGATCAATTTGTTCTTCAGACAGCTCACTGATCTTAACATTTTCAGCGATGCCCGTTTCAGCACAGATGGCTTTAGAACGGGTTTTGCCGATACCGAAGATCGAAGTTAATGCGATAACGGTATGTTTTTGATCAGGAATGTTAATGCCTGCTATACGGGCCACTATGCACTCCTATAATTAAATAAATGCGTACCATGCTGAAAAGCCCGTTTTCAGGATACTCAAATGGAAACGCATCGACATACAAAAGATTGGCTGGCTAATCTAGCCAGCTCAACCCGACTTTGCAAGAAAAATATGTGACTTAATCAGCCCTGGCGCTGTTTATGCTTAGGCTCGGAGCTGCAGATCACACGTACGACACCGTCGCGACGAATGATTTTGCAGTTACGACATAATTTCTTGACGGAAGCACGAACTTTCATTTTTACTCTCCGTAACTTCTCAAGCTACTGAATTAACGGCCATAGCCTTTCAGGTTAGCTTTCTTCAATGCAGACTCGTACTGACTGGACATCATCAGAGTTTGCACTTGAGCCATAAAGTCCATGATGACAACCACTACAATCAGCAGCGAGGTGCCGCCAAAGTAGAAGGGAACCTTCATGGCATCACGCATGAACTCCGGGATCAGGCAGATAAAAGTAATATACAGTGCGCCGATTAAGGTCACACGTGTCATTACTTTATCGATGTACTTCGCCGTTTGCTCTCCCGGACGAATTCCCGGTACGAATGCACCAGACTTCTTCAGGTTATCTGCTGTTTCACGCGGGTTGAAAACCAACGCCGTGTAGAAGAAACAGAAGAAGATGATTGCAGTCGCATAGAGTAGCACATAAAGCGGCTGTCCTGGCTGCAAATACAGCGAAATTGTTGTCAGCCAGTTCCAACCGGTACCGCCCCCGAACCAGGATGCTATCGTCGCCGGGAACAGGATAATGCTGGAAGCAAAGATGGCTGGGATTACGCCCGCCATGTTCACTTTCAACGGTAAATGTGTGCTCTGTGCAGCATATACACGACGACCTTGCTGACGTTTAGCGTAGTTGACCACAATGCGGCGCTGGCCACGCTCAACGAAAATAACAAAGAACGTCACTGCAAATACAAGAACTGCAACCAACAGCAACAGAAGGAAGTGCAGGTCGCCTTGCCGCGCTTGCTCGATGGTATGGCCAATGGCCGGCGGTAAACCCGCAACAATACCCGCGAAGATAATGATCGAAATACCGTTACCGATACCTCGTTCAGTAATCTGTTCGCCCAGCCACATCAGGAACATGGTTCCGGTAACCAGACTTACAACAGCGGTAAAGTAGAAAGCAAAGCCTGGATTTAATACCAGGCCCTGCATTCCAGGCATATTCGGCAGACCGGTAGCAATACCGATCGACTGGAATATAGCCAGAACCAGTGTGCCGTAGCGAGTGTACTGGCTGATCTTACGACGACCAGCTTCACCCTCTTTCTTAATCTCGGCCAACGCGGGATGAACCACCGTCAGCAGCTGGATAATAATAGAGGCCGAAATATACGGCATAATACCCAGCGCGAAGATTGAGGCACGACTGAGAGCACCACCAGAGAACATGTTAAACATTTCAATGATGGTGCCACGCTGTTGCTCAAGCAGTTTGGCAAGTACAGTGGCATCGATACCGGGGATTGGAATAAAAGAGCCAATACGGAAGACAATCAGTGCACCGATTACAAACAACAGTCTGCGCTTCAGTTCACCAAAGCCACCTTTGGCACTTTGAAAATCTAATCCCGGTTGCTTTGCCATCTGCTACTTATTCCTCGATTTTACCGCCAGCAGCTTCGATTGCAGCACGAGCACCTTTGGTGACACGCAGACCACGAATCGTAACAGGTGCAGATACTTCACCAGACAGGATCACTTTCGCGAACTCAATCTGTACACCGATGATGTTAGCTGCTTTCAGCGTGTTCAGGTCGACGATACCGCCTTCCACTTTCGCCAGATCAGACAGACGCACTTCTGCAGTCACGAATGATTTGCGCGAGGTGAAGCCGAACTTCGGCAGACGACGGTACAGAGGCATCTGACCACCCTCGAAACCACGACGTACGCCACCGCCAGAACGAGACTTCTGACCTTTGTGACCACGACCGCCGGTTTTACCGAGGCCAGAACCGATACCACGGCCCAGACGCTTGGAAGCGTGTTTAGACCCTTCGGCCGGAGACAGAGTGTTTAAACGCATCTCTTACTCCTCCACTTTCAGCATGTAAGAAATCGCGTTGATCATACCGCGTACAGCTGGCGTGTCTTCACGCTCAACGGTGTGACCAATACGACGCAGACCCAGACCAACCAGAGTGGCTTTGTGCTTAGGCAGGCGGCCGATTGAGCTACGGGTTTGTGTAATTTTGATTGTCTTAGCCATCGTGATTACCCCAGAATTTCTTCAACGGATTTACCACGCTTGGCAGCAACCATATCCGGAGACTTCATATTGCCCAGGCCGTCGATAGTTGCACGAACCACGTTGATCGGGTTAGTGGAACCATAGGCTTTAGCCAGAACGTTATGAACTCCAGCGACTTCCAGAACGGCGCGCATTGCACCGCCGGCGATGATACCGGTACCTTCAGAAGCCGGCTGCATGAACACACGAGAACCCGTGTGCGCACCTTTAACCGGGTGCTGCAGGGTGCCGTGAGTCAGCGCGACATTAACCATATTGCGACGAGCTTTTTCCATCGCTTTCTGGATCGCTGCTGGAACTTCACGCGCTTTACCGTAACCAAAACCAACGCGGCCGTTACCATCACCCACTACAGTCAGAGCGGTGAAGGAGAAAATACGACCACCTTTCACAGTTTTAGAGACACGGTTTACCGCGATCAGTTTTTCCTGCAGGTCGCCAGCTTGTTTCTCGATGTGTGCCATCTTAGACCTCTACCTTAGAACTGAAGGCCAGCTTCACGAGCAGCATCTGCAAGTGCCTGGACGCGACCATGATATTGGAAACCGGAACGGTCGAAAGAAACATCTTTGATGCCTTTTTCGATAGCGCGCTCAGCCAGAGCTTTACCTACAGCTGCAGCGGCGTCTTTGTTACCGGTATACTTCAGTTGTTCAGCGATAGCTTTTTCTACAGTAGAAGCAGCAACCAGAACTTCGGAACCGTTCGGGGCGATTACCTGTGCGTAAATGTGACGCGGGGTACGATGTACCACCAGGCGAGTAGCACCCAGCTCTTTGAGCTTGCGACGTGCACGGGTCGCACGACGGATACGAGCAGATTTCTTATCCATAGTGTTACCTTACTTCTTCTTAGCCTCTTTGGTACGCACGACTTCGTCGGCGTAACGAACACCCTTGCCTTTGTAAGGCTCAGGACGACGGTAGGCGCGCAGATCAGCTGCAACCTGACCAATCAGCTGTTTATCAGCGCCTTTCAGCACGATCTCAGTCTGAGTTGGACATTCAGCAGTGATGCCGGCCGGCAGTGCATGGTCAACCGGGTGAGAGAAGCCCAGGGCCAGACTCACAGAGTTGCCTTTAACAGCTGCACGATAACCAACACCAACCAGTTGCAGCTTCTTGGTGAAGCCTTCGGTAACACCGATAACCATGCCGTTCAGCAGCGCACGGGCAGTACCTGCCTGTGCCCAACCATCCGCATAACCTTCGCGCGGAGCGAAAGTCAGGGCGTTGTCTGCATGCTTAACTTCTACAGCACTGTTGATAGTACGAGTCAGCTCGCCGTTTTTGCCTTTGATCGAAACTTCCTGACCGTTGAGTTTTACCTCTACGCCGGCAGGAACAACGACAGGTGCTTTTGCAACACGAGACATTTTATCCTCCGATTACGCTACGTAGCAGATAATTTCGCCACCAAGACCAGCCTGGCGCGCTGCACGATCAGTCATGACACCTTTAGAGGTAGAAATTACAGCAATGCCCAGACCGGCCATAACTTTTGGCAGCTCATCTTTTTTCTTATAGATGCGCAGACCTGGACGGCTAACACGCTGAATGCTTTCTACAACAGCTTTACCCTGGAAGTACTTAAGAGTCAGTTCCAGTTCCGGCTTGATGTCGCCTTCGATTTTAAAATCTTGAATATAGCCTTCTTCCTTCAGCACGTTGGCAATTGCCACTTTCAGCTTGGAGGAAGGCATAGAGACCGCAACTTTGTTCGCGGCCTGACCGTTACGGATACGGGTCAGCATATCCGCGATCGGATCTTGCATGCTCATCTGTGTTACTCCCGTGATTCAAATGGTGACAATTACCAGCTAGCCTTTTTCAGACCCGGGATTTCACCGCGCATTGCGGCTTCACGGACCTTGATACGGCTCAACCCAAACTTCCGCAGGAAACCGTGCGGACGACCTGTCTGACGGCAGCGGTTACGCTGACGTGAAGGGCTGGAATCACGCGGCAGACTCTGCAGCTTGAGAACGGCGTTCCAACGGTCTTCGTCGGATGCGTTCACATCAGAAATGATCGCTTTCAGTTCAGCGCGTTTTGCGAAGAACTTGTCTGCTAATTTCACACGCTTAACTTCGCGTGCTTTCATAGATTGCTTAGCCATTAAGTAACCCTACCTTACTTGCGGAACGGGAAGTCAAAGGCAGCCAGCAGAGCACGGCCTTCATCATCAGATTTCGCAGTAGTGGTAATGGTGATATCCAAACCACGAACGCGATCGACTTTGTCGTAGTCGATTTCTGGGAAGATGATCTGCTCACGAACGCCCATGCTGTAGTTACCACGACCGTCGAAAGACTTCGCGGACAGACCACGGAAGTCACGGATACGCGGTACAGCAATAGTGATCAGACGCTCAAAGAACTCCCACATGCGCTCGCCACGCAGAGTTACTTTACAGCCGATCGGATAGCCCTGACGGATTTTGAAGCCTGCAACTGATTTGCGTGCTTTGGTGATCAGCGGTTTTTGACCGGAGATTGCTGCCAGGTCAGCTGCTGCGTTATCCAGCAGTTTCTTGTCAGCGATCGCTTCACCAACACCCATGTTCAGGGTGATCTTCTCGACCCGAGGGACTTGCATGACAGAATTGTAGCCAAACTCTGTCATGAGTTTCTGGACTACTTCGTCTTTGTAGTAATCATGCAGTTTCGCCATCGTACTACTCCAAATTACTTGATAGTTTCGCTGTTAGACTTGAAGAAACGGACTTTTTTACCGTCTTCGAATCTAAAGCCTACACGGTCAGCCTTGCCGGTTGCCGCATTGAAGATTGCAACGTTAGAAACCTGAATAGCAGCTTCTTTTTCAACGATGCCGCCTGGTTGGTTCAGAGCCGGAACCGGCTTCTGGTGTTTCTTAACCAGGTTGATACCTTCAACGATGACCTTACCAGAAGTCAGGACATTCTTTACTTTACCGCGTTTACCTTTGTCTTTACCGGTAAGCACGATAACTTCGTCGTTACGACGGATTTTCGCTGCCATTGTTCGCTCCTTAGAGTACTTCTGGTGCCAGAGAGATAATTTTCATGAACTTTTCAGTACGAAGTTCACGAGTTACCGGCCCAAAAATACGCGTTCCGATAGGCTGCTCGCTGTTATTGTTCAGAATAACGCATGCATTACCATCGAAGCGAATGACAGAACCGTCCGGGCGACGAACACCCTTCCTGGTGCGCACCACTACCGCTTTCAGGACATCACCTTTTTTCACCTTGCCACGCGGAATTGCTTCCTTGATGGTCACTTTGATGATATCGCCGACGCCTGCGTAGCGACGGTGCGAGCCACCCAGAACCTTGATACACATTACGCGACGTGCACCGGAGTTGTCGGCGACGTTCAGCATAGTCTGTTCTTGGATCATTTTAGTGCTCCGCTAATGTCAACTACTACTTCGGGACCCAAACCTCAGGTCGTTAAAAAGCCCCATAATTGAGGGCGCGGCATTATAACACCGGTTCTCGCAGATGGGTAGAAAAAATGAACGGCTCCATAGAGCCGTTCATTTTGTTTTTAGAGGAAGCGGATTCTATTACAGAATCGCTTTCTCTACAACGCGAACCAGAGTCCAGGACTTAGTCTTGGACAGTGGACGGGTTTCGCGGATTTCAACCACGTCACCAATACCACACTCGTTGTTCTCGTCATGGATGTGCAGCTTAGTCGTACGCTTAATGAATTTACCGTAGATCGGGTGCTTCACGAAACGCTCGATAGCAACAACAGCAGATTTCTGCATTTTGTCACTAACAACACGACCCTGCAGAGTACGGATTTTATCGGTCATTACGCCGCCTTCTCAGTCAGTAAAGTCTTAACGCGTGCAACATCACGGCGAACTTGCTTCAGCAGATGGGTCTGCTGCAGCTGGCCAGATGCTGCCTGCATGCGCAGGTTAAACTGCTCGCGCAGGAGGTTAAGCAGCTCAGTGTTCAGCTCTTCAACGCTTTTTTCACGCAGCTCAGTTGCTTTCATTACATCACCGTCTTAGTTACAAAGGTGGTTTTGATAGGCAGTTTTGCTGCTGCCAGCTTGAATGCTTCACGGGCCAGCTCTTCCGGTACACCGTCCATTTCATACAGGACTTTACCAGGCTGGATCAGGGCAACCCAATACTCCACGTTACCCTTACCTTTACCCATACGCACTTCCAGCGGCTTCTCGGTGATTGGTTTGTCCGGGAATACACGGATCCAAATCTTACCTTGACGCTTAACTGCACGGGTCATAGCACGACGTGCTGCTTCGATCTGACGAGCAGTCAGACGACCACGGCCAACAGCTTTCAGACCGAAAGTACCGAAGCTAACATCCGTACCCTGCGCCAGACCGCGGTTACGGCCTTTGTGCACTTTACGGAATTTCGTACGCTTTGGTTGTAACATCAGCGACTCTCCTTACTTACGGCCTTTACGCTGCTGCTTTTTAGGTTGAGCAGCCGGTTCCGGTTGTTCAACAGCAGCCATACCACCCAGGATCTCACCTTTGAAGATCCATACCTTAACGCCGATTACACCATAAGTGGTGTGCGCTTCAGAGGTGTTGTAGTCAATGTCAGCACGCAGAGTGTGCAGTGGTACACGACCTTCACGGTACCATTCGGTACGTGCGATCTCAGCACCGCCCAGACGGCCGCTAACTTCAACTTTGATACCTTTAGCGCCCAGACGCATTGCGTTCTGTACAGCACGCTTCATCGCACGACGGAACATCACACGACGCTCCAGCTGTGAAGTGATGCTGTCAGCAACCAGTTTTGCGTCCAGTTCCGGTTTACGGACTTCGGCGATATTGATCTGTGCAGGAACGCCAGCGATGTTCGCTACGACCGTGCGCAGTTTTTCAACGTCTTCACCTTTTTTACCGATAACGATACCCGGGCGAGCGGTGTGAATGGTCACACGGATGCTCTTAGCCGGACGCTCGATAACGATGCGAGATACAGACGCTTTTGCCAGTTCTTTGTTCAGGAACTGACGTACTTTAAAGTCGCTGTCCAGGTTGTCAGCGAATTCTTTGGTGTTCGCAAACCAGGTAGAGTTCCATGGTTTTACAATACCCAGGCGAATACCATTAGGATGTACTTTCTGACCCATTGCTAGTCTCCAGAGTCTCAGCGATCGGACACAACCACAGTAATGTGGCTGGTGCGCTTCAGGATGCGATCTGCACGACCTTTAGCACGCGGCATAATGCGCTTCATGCTAGGGCCTTCATCTACGAAAATTTTCGCAACTTTCAGATCGTCGATATCAGCGCCATCGTTGTGTTCGGCGTTAGCAATGGCAGATTCCAGGACTTTCTTAACCAGTACAGCCGCTTTCTTGTTGGTGTAAGTCAGAATATCCAGAGCCTGCGACACTTTCTTACCGCGAATCAGGTCAGCAACAAGGCGAACCTTCTGAGCAGAAGAACGAGCATGGCGATGTTGAGCAATAGTTTCCATCTCTTCCTCCTACTTATTTCTTCTTGGCTTTCTTATCAGCAGCGTGGCCGCGATAAGTACGTGTCGGTGCAAATTCACCCAGCTTGTGGCCGACCATTTCGTCGGAAACAAAGACAGGAACGTGCTGACGACCATTATGGACAGCGATGGTCAAACCGATCATGTTAGGGAAGATCGTTGAACGACGGGACCAAGTGCGCAGGGGCTTCTTGTCACCGCTTTCCACCGCTTTCTCTACCTTCTTCAGCAAGTGCAGGTCAATAAAAGGACCTTTCTTGAGAGAACGTGGCATGGCTTATCCTCTAAAATTATTTGCTACGGCGACGTACGATAAATTTATCAGTACGCTTGTTGCTACGGGTCTTCTTACCTTTGGTCTGAACGCCCCACGGAGTAACCGGGTGCTTACCAAAGTTACGACCTTCACCACCACCGTGCGGGTGATCGACTGGGTTCATCGCAGTACCGCGAACGGTAGGACGAACACCACGCCAACGGGTTGCACCGGCTTTACCCAGAACGCGCAGCATGTGCTCAGCGTTACCGACTTCGCCCAGGGTTGCGCGGCAGTCAGCTTCGACTTTACGCATTTCGCCTGAACGCAGACGCAGGGTAACGTAGGAACCTTCACGCGCAACAATCTGCACGTAAGCACCAGCAGAACGGGCAATCTGACCGCCTTTACCTGGTTTCATTTCTACGTTATGCACGGTTGAACCAACCGGGATGTTACGCATCGGCAGGGTGTTACCTGCTTTGATCGCAGCATCAACGCCAGACTGAATCTGGTCGCCAGCTTTCAGGCCTTTAGGGGCCAGGATGTAACGGCGCTCGCCATCTTTGTACAGAACCAGTGCGATGTTCGCAGAACGGTTCGGATCGTACTCAAGACGCTCAACAACTGCCGGGATACCATCTTTGTTGCGTTTGAAGTCAACAATACGGTAAGCCTGCTTGTGACCACCACCGATATGACGGGTAGTGATACGACCATTGTTGTTACGACCACCGGATTTGCTGTTTTTTTCAACCAGCGCGGCAAAAGGCTTGCCTTTGTGCAGCTCAGGGTTCACCACTTTAACTACGTGACGACGACCCGGAGATGTCGGTTTACATTTAACAACTGCCATTGTCTTTCTCCTCCGACTTACTCAGCGCCGCCGACGAAGTCCAGGTTCTGGCCTTCTTTCAGGGTGACGTAAGCTTTTTTCCAGTCGCTACGACGACCGATACGCTGTCCGTGACGCTTAACTTTACCCTTAACAACCAGGGTGTTTACGTCTTTCACTTCTACTTCGAACAGTTTCTCAACAGCAGCAACGATCTCTGCTTTGGTCGCGTCTTTGGCAACTTTGAGAACGATGGTATTGGTTTTTTCCATCGCGGTTGATGCTTTTTCAGATACGTGCGGCGCGCGCAGTACTTTCAGCAGACGTTCTTCACGGATCATGCCAGCATCTCCTCAACTTGCTTAACTGCTTCTGCAGTCATAACGACTTTGTCGAAGGCGATCAGGCTAACTGGGTCGATACCCGCTGCATCACGCACGTCAACCTTGTACAGGTTACGCGCAGCCAGGAACAGATTCTCATCCAGTTCACCGGTGATGATCAGCACGTCTTCCAGCGCCATGTCTTTCAGTTTCTGTACCAGCAGCTTAGTTTTAGGCGCTTCGACAGAGAACGACTCGACAACGATCAGACGGTCCTGACGTACCAGCTCGGACAGGATGCTTTTCAGCGCGCCGCGGTACATCTTTTTGTTAACTTTTTGACTGTGGTCCTGTGGACGCGCAGCGAAGGTCACGCCACCTGAACGCCAGATCGGGCTCTTGATAGAACCTGAACGCGCACGGCCGGTGCCTTTCTGACGCCATGGCTTTTTGCCTGAACCAGTTACTTCAGCACGAGTTTTCTGCGCGCGAGTACCCTGACGAGCACCTGCAGCGTAAGCAACAACAACCTGGTGAACCAGCGCTTCGTTGAAATCACGACCGAAGGTAGTTTCGGAAACAGTCAGCGCGCTCTGCGCGTCTTTCAGTACTAATTCCATTGCTATCCCCTTACGCCTTCACAGCTGGTTTAACAATCAGGTCGCTGCCGGTTGCACCCGGGACAGCACCTTTGACCAGCAGCAGGTTGCGCTCAGCGTCAACACGTACTACTTCCAGGCTCTGAACGGTTACGCGCTCATTACCCAGCTGACCAGCCATTTTCTTGCCTTTGAACACTTTGCCCGGAGTCTGGTTCTGACCGATAGAACCCGGAACGCGGTGAGACAAGGAGTTACCGTGTGTAGCGTCCTGGGTACGGAAGTTCCAGCGCTTAACGGTACCTGCGAAACCTTTACCTTTAGAGGTACCGGTAACGTCTACTTTTTTAACGTCAGCGAAAATTTCAACACTGATGCTCTGGCCAACAGAGTATTCTTCACCTTCGGTGCGGAATTCCCACAGACCACGGCCAGCTTCAACGCCAGCTTTAGCAAAATGACCTGCTTCCGGCTTACCAACACGGTTTGCTTTTTTCGCACCGGTGGTAACCTGGATCGCCTGGTAACCATCGTTTTCCAGACCTTTGACCTGGGTAACGCGGTTTGCTTCAACTTCGATTACGGTTACTGGGATTGAAACGCCTTCTTCAGTGAAGATGCGCGTCATGCCCACTTTTTTACCGACTAAACCAATCATTGTATCAACCTCTCAATCGCTCGATGACCTGATTAACCCAGGCTGATCTGCACGTCAACACCGGCAGCCAGATCCAGACGCATCAGAGCATCAACGGTTTTTTCAGTTGGCTCAACGATGTCTACCAGACGCTTGTGAGTGCGGATTTCGTACTGATCACGCGCATCTTTGTTAACGTGCGGAGAGATCAGAACGGTGAAGCGCTCTTTGCGAGTCGGCAGCGGGATCGGACCACGTACCTGCGCACCAGTGCGCTTGGCAGTCTCGACGATTTCCGCGGTTGATTGATCGATCAGGCGATGATCAAACGCTTTAAGACGGATACGGATTCTTTGGTTCGACATGAGACCAAGGCTCCAAACATTTTATAAACGAAAAAAATTACTACCCGCACCCATTACGATTGATGGGGGAGTGTAATCGTTCAGCATATAACTCCCCAATCGGGAGTATTGTCAGGCGATACACTAATCGCTATCGCCTGCGATTCTGCTCGAATCGCGCCACACCAATATCGGCAGGCCCGCGCATTATACGCAAATCTGTTCAGGAAGCAACCCATGCTGCGTTTTTAACCGCAAAAGCGCGCGCCAGTAAAAAAGCCCGCACGGGGCGGGCTGCAATCAACAGGTGGAACGGCACGGCAAACGCTACTTATCGCCCTCTTCTTTCAGCTGGGCCTGCAGATAGTTTTGCAGACCCAATTTCTGAATCAGGTCGAGCTCGGTTTCCAGCCAGTCGATATGGTGCTCTTCATCCGCCAGAATCTCGATCATCATGTCGCGGCTGACGTAATCATGAACTTTATCGGCGTACGCAATCGCTTCGCGTAAGTCTTTCGCCCCTTCCAGTTCGAGCGTCAGGTCCGACTGCAGCATTTCCGGTACGTCTTCACCAATGCGCAGCCGGCCGAGATCCTGCAGATTAGGAATGCCTTCGAGAAACAAAATGCGTTCGATGTACTTGTCCGCATGTTTCATTTCATCAATGGATTCATGGTATTCAACATCGTTGAGGCGTATTAAGCCCCAGTTTTTGAACATGCGCGCATGTAGAAAGTACTGGTTGATTGCAACCAGTTCATTTCCCAGCAATTTATTGAGGTGAGTAATGATTTTGCCGTCGCCCTTCATTGTGCTTCCTCCGCTTGCAGATAAATAGAGCGTAGATGCGGATAAAAAGAAGTCAAAAAAACGCGACAGTTTTTGGGGTTATTCAGGCGAAGCGGATGCGTAGTTACGCTATCTCTTTGTAAAGAGGCACGTTTTGCATTTCATCATCCATAATCTCGCGCGCCACGCGAATACACTTGCCGCATTGCTTGCCGATAGGCACCAGCTGGCGCAGTTGCTGAATCGATTTGGGTTGATAACGGCGGACAACTTCACGCAGGGTTCGGTCGCTTACGGCATTACACAGACAGACGTACATTTACAGCCCACTCCAGTACAATTTCTGATCAAAGTGTAAATGAGAATGGTTTTTATTTCAACGTAGCTTTTGTGTGGGATTAGGCGTGCCGGTCAATGCAAAGCAAAAAAAAAGAGCACCGAAGTGCTCTTTTTCATGCTGCGGTGGCAACCGGAGTTACCACCGTTATTAACGCAATTAAGCGAGAACTTCAGCAACAACGCCCGCGCCAACGGTACGGCCGCCTTCGCGGATTGCGAAACGCAGACCCTGGTCCATCGCGATTGGGTGGATCAGCTCAACGGTCATTTTGATGTTGTCGCCTGGCATTACCATCTCAACGCCTTCTGGCAGTTCGATGTTGCCGGTCACATCAGTAGTACGGAAGTAGAACTGTGGACGGTAGCCTTTGAAGAACGGAGTATGACGGCCGCCTTCGTCTTTAGACAGTACGTACACTTCTGATACGAACTTGGTGTGTGGCTTGATGGTGCCTGGCTTAGCCAGAACCTGACCACGCTGGATCTCTTCACGCTTGATACCGCGCAGCAGAACACCACAGTTCTCGCCTGCCTGACCCTGGTCCAGCAGTTTGCGGAACATTTCAACACCGGTACAGGTAGACTTAGCAGTCGCTTTGATACCAACGATTTCTACTTCGTCGCCCACTTTCACGATGCCGCGCTCAACACGACCGGTAACAACGGTACCACGGCCAGAGATTGAGAATACGTCTTCGATTGGCAGCAGGAACGGCAGATCGATAGCACGTACTGGATCTGGAATGTAAGTATCCAGGTGACCAGCCAGCTCAACGACTTTCGCTTCCCACTCAGCGTCGCCTTCCAGCGCTTTCAGCGCAGAACCGCGTACGATTGGGGTATCGTCGCCAGGGAAGTCGTACTGAGACAGCAGGTCACGCACTTCCATCTCAACCAGTTCCAGCAGCTCTTCGTCATCAACCATGTCGCACTTGTTCAGGAACACGATGATGTAAGGAACGCCAACCTGACGACCCAGCAGGATGTGCTCACGGGTCTGTGGCATTGGGCCATCAGTCGCAGCAACAACCAGGATCGCGCCGTCCATCTGCGCAGCACCGGTGATCATGTTTTTCACATAGTCGGCGTGGCCTGGGCAGTCAACGTGTGCGTAGTGACGGGTCGGGGTTTCATATTCAACGTGAGAGGTGTTGATGGTGATACCACGAGCCTTCTCTTCTGGCGCGTTATCGATCTGATCGAATGCACGCGCCTGACCGCCGTAGGTTTTAGCCAGAACGGTGGTGATGGCTGCAGTCAGAGTGGTTTTACCGTGGTCAACGTGACCGATGGTGCCCACGTTTACGTGCAGTTTGTTACGTTGAAATTGCTCTTTCGCCATGGCGATAATCCTTACGTTATGCCTTCATCAGTGATGAAGGCATCAGTTCACAATTTTTAAACCGTAGCCTTATTTGCTACGAGCTTCAATAACGGCCTGAGCGACGTTGTTCGGCGCATCATCGTACTTCAGGAACTCCATGGAGTAAGAAGCACGGCCTTTAGTCAGAGAACGCAACTGAGTCGCGTATCCGAACATTTCAGACAGCGGAACTTCAGCGTGAATCTGAACGCCAGTTGCGTTAGATTCCTGACCTTTCAGCATACCACGACGGCGGCTCAGGTCACCGATAACGTCACCGGTGTTCTCTTCTGGGGTTTCTACTTCAACCTTCATGATTGGCTCAAGCAGAACCGGCTGTGCTTTCTTAAAGCCATCTTTGAAGGCGATAGAAGCGGCCAGTTTAAACGCCAGCTCAGAGGAGTCAACGTCATGGTAAGAACCGAAGTGCAGTCGCACGCCCAGGTCAACTACCGGGTAACCGGCCAGTGGACCAGACTTCAGCTGCTCCTGGATACCTTTATCAACCGCAGGGATGTATTCACCAGGAATCACACCACCTTTGATATCGTTGACAAATTCGTAGCCTTTCGGATTCGAACCCGGCTCCAGTGGGTACATGTCGATAACAACATGACCGTACTGACCACGACCACCAGACTGCTTGGCGTGTTTACCTTCGATATCGGTAACTTTAGAGCGAATCGCTTCGCGGTAAGCAACCTGAGGTTTACCGACGTTCGCTTCAACGTTGAATTCACGCTTCATGCGGTCAACGATGATGTCGAGGTGCAGCTCACCCATACCAGCGATGATGGTCTGGTTAGACTCTTCGTCAGTCCATACGCGGAATGACGGGTCTTCTTTCGCCAGACGACCCAGAGCCAGACCCATTTTTTCCTGGTCAGCTTTGGTTTTCGGCTCAACGGCGATAGAAATTACCGGCTCAGGGAATTCCATACGCTCCAGAATGATCGGGTTAGAGGGATCACACAGGGTATCACCGGTGATCACGTCTTTCAGACCGATTGCTGCAGCGATGTCGCCTGCGCGAACTTCGCTGATCTCTTCACGTTTGTTGGCGTGCATCTGAACGATACGACCGAAACGCTCACGTGCAGATTTCACGGAGTTCAGTACGGTATCGCCCGAGTTAACCACACCCGAGTAAACGCGGAAGAAGGTCAGGTTACCTACGAACGGGTCGTTGGCAATTTTGAACGCCAGCGCAGAGAACGGCTCGTCGTCAGTTGCGTGACGCTCAGCCGGGGTATCTTTACCGTCGTCCAGGATACCGTTGATCGCCGGAACGTCAGTTGGTGCTGGCAGATATTCAACGACTGCATCCAGCATCGCCTGAACACCTTTGTTCTTAAATGCAGAACCACAGGTCACGAGGATGATCTCGTTGTTCAGTACGCGCTTACGCAGAGCAGATTTGATCTCTTCTTCAGACAGTTCTTCACCGCTAAAGAATTTCTCCATCAGCTCTTCAGAAGCTTCAGCAGCTGCTTCAATCAGCTTGCCACGCCACTCTTCAGCCAGTTCCTGCAACTCAGCACGGATATCTTCGTAAACGAAGGTAGTACCCTGATCGGCGTCGTTCCAGTTGATCTCTTTCATCTTGATCAGGTCAACAACACCGGTGAAGTTCTCTTCTGCGCCGATAGCCAGCTGCAGTGGAACCGGAGTCGCGCCCAGACGTGATTCGATCTGACCAACAACTTTCAGGAAGTTCGCACCCATACGGTCCATTTTGTTAACGAACGCGATACGTGGAACTTTATATTTGTTTGCCTGACGCCATACGGTTTCAGACTGCGGCTGCACGCCACCTACTGCACAGTAAACCATTACTGCGCCGTCGAGCACACGCATAGAACGTTCTACTTCGATGGTGAAGTCAACGTGTCCCGGGGTGTCGATGATGTTGATGCGGTGCGGCTCAAACTGCTTCGCCATACCTGACCAGAACGCAGTGGTCGCTGCAGAGGTGATGGTAATACCACGCTCCTGCTCCTGCGCCATCCAGTCCATGGTTGCAGCGCCATCGTGCACTTCACCGATTTTGTGGTTAACACCGGTGTAGAACAGGATACGCTCGGTGGTAGTGGTTTTACCGGCGTCAATGTGTGCGCTGATACCGATGTTACGGTAGCGCGCAATGGGTGTTGTACGAGCCATTTGATTCCTCTGATTCTCGGACGTTCAATGTAAGTCGACCCCAGCGGGTTGGCTGAATGAGCGCCCGCTGGTTTAACAACAACTACGTGGCGATTACCAGCGGTAGTGTGCGAACGCCTTGTTGGCTTCAGCCATACGGTGAACGTCTTCACGTTTCTTCACTGCAGTACCTTTGTTTTCTGCAGCGTCAGAAAGTTCGTTCGCCAGGCGGAGAGCCATCGATTTATCACCGCGTTTACGAGCAGCTTCTACGATCCAACGCATTGCCAGGGCATTACGACGAACCGGACGGACTTCAACTGGAACCTGGTAGGTTGAACCACCAACGCGACGTGACTTAACTTCGACTGTCGGACGTACGTTTTCGAGTGCAACTTCGAAAGCTTCCAGACCATCTTTACCAGCACGTTGAGCCAGGGTATCAAGTGCGGTATAGACGATTGATTCAGCAGTAGATTTTTTACCATCTACCATCAGGATATTTACAAATTTAGCCAGCAGCTCTGATCCGAACTTAGGATCCGGCAGAATTTTACGCTGACCAATGACGCGACGACGTGGCATGGAAATACTCCGTTGTTAATTCAGGATTGTCCAAAACTCTACGAGTTTATTTTGACATTAAAGTTAAAACGTTTGGCCTTACTTAACGGAGAACCATTAAGCCTTTGGCTTCTTCACGCCGTACTTGGAGCGAGCCTGCTTACGGTCTTTAACACCTGAGCAGTCCAGCGCGCCACGAACGGTGTGGTAACGCACACCTGGCAGGTCTTTTACACGACCGCCACGGATCAGGATCACGGAGTGCTCCTGCAGGTTATGACCTTCACCGCCGATGTAGGAGGTGACTTCAAAACCGTTAGTCAAACGCACACGGCAGACTTTACGCAGTGCGGAGTTTGGTTTTTTCGGGGTAGTGGTGTAAACACGAGTACAAACACCACGTTTTTGCGGGCAAGCTTCCAGCGCCGGCACGTTGCTTTTAGCAACCTGACGAACGCGTGGTTTGCGAACCAGCTGGTTAACTGTTGCCATTAAATAGCTCCTGGATTTAGCTTTTGCTTCGTAAACACGTAATAAATCGCCTCGTATTACTACGAGGAGGCAGAATTTTAGGGCTGTGCCCATAGGGTGTCAAGAAATAACCAGGTTTTACCCTTCACCAGGCCACTTGTTGTGGGTGCTTCGTCGTCAGCGTAACGAAACCAGTATAGTTCAGACGCGACACATTGGTCGAAATTTGCGCAGTCAGCCCGCGCGCCATCACGTCTTCTTCTAATACCCACAGCGTGGCGGGCGACGCCAGCAGCTGCTGCAGCTTCTGACTGCCTGCCAGCGCGGCCGTCACACCATCCTGTAACAGCAGCACGTCATCGCCCTCCTGCAACAGCAGCAGCAGGCTATCGAAATCGCATTGCCAGGGAGAGTGCAGCAGGGTGTAGAGCATGGTCAGTTCTCAGAAACGGAGGATACGGTCATAAGTTGCCAGCGTCTGGCGCAGCGCGGCAGGTTCCAGCAGCTGCGCATCCAGCACGCGCGCTGCCGTGAGACTCTGGCCACGTGCCAGCAGAGACGCCTGACAGATATAGCAGCGATCGATGTCGTATAGCGCCAGCACGCCAAAGGTCGCAATATAGTCACGCGCCAGAATCTGCGCCGGCTGCTGATCGCGGTTGAGCTGCAGCACGCCGTCGCCAATAAAGAACAGGCCGATGTCCTCGCTCAGCGCGCCGGTCGCCAGCACGGCATCCAGCCCTTCCCGGCCAGCACTGCTGCCGTGCGGAGCCTGCGTAAACAGAAACGCCACGCGGTTCATCAGAACTGCACCAGGCGATCGCAGCTCAGCGCGGCTTCCGCCAGCGCGCCCAGGCCGCTAAGGGTAAATCCGGGCTGCAGATTGCTGCCCGCCAGCTGCAGGCGCGCCGCCTCCTGCGCATCGGTCACGCCGCGCCGTAACGCGGCTGCCACACAGATATTCAGCGCCGCGCCACTGTCGTCGCGCAGCTGCTGCCAGGCGCGCACCATGTCCACTTCATCGCTGGCCGGCGCGCTGAGCTGGTTAGCATTCAGCACGCCTTCGCGGTAAAAGAACACGCTTTCCAGCTGATGTCCCTGTGCCAGCAGCGCACGGGCAAACAGCAGCGCGCTACTGGCGTGCTGTGTGCCGTAAGCCGGTCCGGTCACCAGCAGCGTGTAGCGCATTAGCGATCCTGCCCCTGCAGATCGCCACTCTTAAACTGGCGGATATACAGATACACGGTGTGCTTAGAAATATTGAGGCGATCGGCCACCTGGTTAATGGCGTCCTTAATATCGAAAATGCCCTTCTCGTACAGATTGAGGACGATCTGGCGATTCTTGGCGTTATTCGACACGTTGCGGTCGGCGCTCACCTCTTCAATAGTGAACTCCAGCGTCTGGGTGACCAGATCCTCTACCGAGCTGGCAAAGTTGACGTTGGAATCCACCTGCTGCGTTTCCGGCGGCATGAAAGTCGACATAATCTGCGAAAACGGTACGTCCAGGTTCATATTGATGCACAGCAGGCCAATCACCCGCTGCTGCCGGTTACGAATCGCAATGGTTACCGACTTCATCAGTACACCACTTTTGGCCCGCGTGAAGTAGGCGCGCGACACATTGCTCTCCGCGCCGTGCATATCATGCAGCATGCGCAGCGCCAGATCGGTAATCGGGGAACCCACTTTGCGGCCGGTATGTTCGCCGTTGGCGATACGCACGGCGGAGCATTTAAGATCTTCCAGAGAGTGCAGCACGATTTCGCAGTGCGAGCCAATCAGCATCGCCAGACCGTCGACCACCGCTTCGTAGGATTTAAGAATATCGTAGTCTGCTTGTTCGAACGGACGCTGCTCCAGTAAATCGAAGTCAGTCAGTTCGCCGGGATTGAATGGATTAGACATCGAAGACATTACCCTAAATGGCTGGAGCCTGTCTCGACAGCATTGGGGCAGACTCATCTTATGATCATTGTGCAGGCGCTAGTCTGGCAAATGTCGCCGTTTTTAGCCAGAGCTTTACTCATCGCGCCGCAAATTCAGGATGAGCGAAAACAAAACCGCCGCCCGAAGGCGGCGGTGCAAGTCAGCTTACTGCGCTTTCTTGTCAGCAGCGGCCGGAGCCTGCGCTTTCTCATCGGCTTTCGGCGCCGGCTTGATGTCGAGCAGTTCAACATCGAACACCAGCGTTGAGTTGGCCGGAATACCCGGCACGCCGTTTTTGCCGTAAGCCAGGTTCGGTGGGATCACCAGCTTGATCTTACCGCCTTTCTTCACGTGCTTCAGACCTTCGGTCCAGCCCGGGATTACGCCGTCCAGACGGAACGACAGCGGCTCGCCGCGCGTGTAAGAGTTGTCGAACTCGGTGCCGTCAATCAGCGTACCTTTGTAGTTAACCACTACGGTATCGCTGTCTTTCGGGGTCTCACCGCTGCCCTCTTTCTCTACCTGATACAGCAGGCCAGATTCGGTTTTCTTCACGCCCTTCTCTTTGGCGAACTTGTCCGCGTAAGCGGTGCCTTTGTCGGCATTCTCTTTCGCGTCTTTTTCCATCTTCGCCTGAGCGGCCCCTTTCACGCGGCCTTCAAACGCCTGCAGCGTCTGCTCAATCTCTTCGTCAGACAGCTTGCTCTTGCCGCCAAACGCATCCTGAACACCGGCAATCAGCTGGTCTTTGTCCAGTTTGATACCCAGTTTCTCCTGCTCCTTCAGAGAGTTGTCCATGTAGCGACCCAGGGAAGCACCCAGCGCATAGGCTGACTGCTGGTCTTCGTTTTTGAAGGCAGCATTTTTCGGCGCCTGTGGCGCAGCCTGCGCTGCGTCAGCCGGTGCCGCAGTGGTTTCTGCTGCCATTGCCAGCGGTGCATTCAGCGCGACGGCCATGGTGGTAGCTAACAATGTGACTTTAAACAGTGATTTCATCCTTTCTCCAAAACCGAAGCTTCAAAACCTCGGGAATCATTGCGGACAGTGGCCCACACTATAACTTTACGTGGCAGTGGCGAACACTCCCACAGTGTAATTACCCGGTCAACCTCCGACCTTTTTTGCTTCAGGAAGTTTCATCAGAGATATAGGCGCAACGCGGGAATTCAATGCATACGCCAGACCGAAGGTGAAATATCAGGTGATTCTGACACGAAAGACCGTAGAATCACGCCCGACAAAATCAACGCGCAGCACCGTGACAGGAGGAGTGATGATGCAACAACCAGAATGGGATCAACGCCTTGAGGCGCTGGAGAGCAAGCTGGCTTTCCAGGAACATACCATTGAGCAGCTCAATCAGACGGTGGTTCAGCACGAGCTGGAAATGAGTAAACTGCGTGAGCAGGTGCGTCTGCTGGTGGATAAAGTGAAGGCCGCCGCCCCGTCCATGGTCGCTTCGCAAGCGGAAGAGACCCCGCCGCCGCACTATTAATATCGCGTGCTTTGCTGCCCAATAAAAAGGCCACCCGCAGGTGGCCTTTTTACGCTTAGTGGTTGCAGCCGCAACCACCGTGGCCGCCGCAGCCGCCGTGACCGTGCTCATGATCGTGACCATGGTCGTGGTCATGATCGTGATGATGGCCGTCAGCGCCATGAACGTGGCCGTGAGCGATCTCTTCTTCCGTGGCTTCACGGATAGCAACCACTTCCACATTGAAGTTCAGGTTCTGACCCGCCAGCATGTGGTTACCGTCAACCACCACGTGCTCATCTTCCACTTCGGTGATCTCGACCGGCACCGGGCCCTGGTCGGTTTCTGCCAGGAAGCGCATGCCAACCTGCAGCTCGTCAACGCCCATGAACACGTCTTTCGGTACACGCTGCACCAGGTTGTCATCGTACTGGCCGTACGCGTCGTTTGCCGGGATATGCACGTCAAACTTGTCGCCGACCGCGTGATTTTCCAGCGCTTTTTCCAGACCAGAAATCAGGGAACCATGACCGTGCAGATAATCCAACGGCGCACTCACCGGTGACTCGTCAACCAACACACCGTCTTCGGTACGAACCTGATACGCCAGGCTCACCACCAGGTCTTTTGCTACTTTCATGATATCTCCTAACCGTTGAGAACAAAGAATCCCGTCTCATTGGTCTATTCTCGCGTGCAATAACCAACCAGAAAGGTTCAGTACTGAGGATGCCAACAGTGCTGTTGGACCATACTGCTCAGCGTTAATGGCGCCGATTGTAGCGGAATTCAATACCGCTGTAAGGCTAAGCTTAAAAAAAGCTGCGCCATCGCGCTACTCCGGATGAAAAATGCCAATCACTTGCTCAGTGCTGCGAACCTGATCGCGCGCCTGCTTGTCCGCCTCACGCATCTGGTGGCCGCACTTCATGCACTCCACCACATCGACATTGTTTTCACGCCACATCGCCAGCGTGTCTTTCTCCTGACAGTGCGGACAGACCGCACCGGCAATAAAACGTTTACGCATAGTCTTTCCTGCCCGTTATCAGAACGGATACGTTAAGTGTAGCCTTACTCATCATCCCAGCCGTCAAACTGCCGTTTTTCATGCTGCATTTCACGCTGGAAAATGTCCTCCAGCTCGCGTCGCGCCTCACGCACGCGTGAAACCTGCACGCTGTCGTCGTGGCTCGGCACCAGTTCACGCAGCATGCGCATATCCAGCCGGCGGAAGTGCTGCTGCGCGCGCTGCGCCTGATGCGGATGCATGCCCAGCGATATCAGCGCTTTGCGGCCTAACTCCAGCGCACTGGAGAAGGTTTCACGCGAGAACAGCGTGACGCCCGCCTGCAGCAGCTCATGCGCCTCGACACGACCGCGCGCCCGCGCCAGGATCTCCAGTTGCGGGAAGTGCTGCTGGCACAAGTGCACGATGGTCATCGAATCTTCCGGATCGTTACAGGTGATGACGATCGACTGCGCATTCTCCGCCCCGGCGGCACGCAGCAGCTCGAGCTCAGTGGCATCGCCATAGTAAACCTTGTAGCCATATTTGCGCATCAGGCTGACCGCCGAGATATCGCGCTCCAGCACGGTGATGCGCTTGTTGTTGGCCATCAGCAAACGCCCGACCACCTGACCAAAACGGCCAAAGCCCACCACAATCACCTGTGGCTGATCGTCCTCGACAAACGGCTTTTCGCCGTCCTCTTCCGGTTCGTTGAAGCGGCGCGCCAGAATCTTATCCACGCCCTGCATCAGCAGCGGCGTGGTCATCATCGACAGCGTCACCGTGACCAGCAGCAGCGGCAGCTGATCGCCACTGAACAGTTTTGCCGACGACGCCGCCGAAAACAGCACGAAGGCGAATTCACCGCCCTGACTCAGCACGCCGGCAAACTGCAGACGCTCCGAACTGCGCAGACCATAAATGCGCGCCAGCACGTAGAGCACCAGCGTTTTCACCGCCACCAGCAGCACCACGCCGATCAGAATTTCGAGGATGTGGGTATAAAGCACGCCGAGGTTGAGCGCCATGCCCACCGAAATAAAGAACAGCCCGAGCAGCAGCCCTTTAAACGGTTCAATGGCGACTTCAAGTTCGTGGCGATACTCACTCTCTGCCAGCAGAATACCGGCGATAAACGTCCCCAGCGCCATCGACAGGCCCAGCGCATCCATAAACAGCGCGGAACCGAGCACCAGCAGCAGCGAGGCGGCGGTAAACACTTCCCGCACGCCGGACGCGGCAATGAAACGGAAAATCGGCCGCAGCAAATAGCGGCCGCCCACCAGCATACCGGCGAATGCCAGCACCTTCATGCCCACCTTGAGCCAGTCAACGTGGCCACTGTCGCTGCCAGCCAGCAGCGGCACCAGCGCCAGCGCCGGAATCACCGCCAGGTCCTGGAACAGCAGCACCGAGAAGCCCAGCTGGCCCGCTTCGCTGCGGTTCATGCCTTTGTCGCGCATCAGCTGCAGCGCCATGGCGGTCGAGGACATCGCCAGGCCAATACCGCCAATCACCGCGGCCTGCCAGCTGAAGTCGGTCAGCCACAGCAGCACGCCGAGGATCGCTGCCGAAACCAGCACCTGCGCGGCACCGACGCCAAAAATAGAGCGCCGCAGCGCCCACAGCTTGGCCGGGTTCAGCTCCAGTCCGATGATGAACATCAGGAACACCACGCCAAGCTCCGAGAAGTGCAGAATCTCGTCCACATCGCTGATGAAGCCCAGCCCCCACGGGCCGATGGCGATACCGGCCAGCAGATAGCCCAGCACCGCACCAATGCCGAGCCGGGCGGCAATCGGCACCACCAGCACCGCCGCCACCAGATAAATCACGCCGGCAGTGAGTAACGTTTCGCCTTGCATCACACTCCTCCGTTCGGCAGCGGTGACGCCAGCCAGTCGCCATAGGCGCGCGCAAAATTGCGCAGCACCTCGGGTGTCTGTCGACGCGCCCAGTAAATCACCATCGGCGTCAGCCAGTGCATGCGACACATCTGCGCCGTCAGCTCAAACGGTCGCATAATGTCGCTCATCGGGTAGCGATTGAGGCCGCTGTGGTGATACGCCGTCTCCGGCTCACCGGTGGTCACCACGCTGCGCCAGTATTTACCTTCCAGCGCATTACCGTCCTGGCCGCTGGCAAAGCCGCGCGACAGCACGCGATCCAGCCACTCTTTCAGCAGTGCCGGACAGCTATAGGTATAAAGTGGATGCTGAAACACCACGATTTGATGGTCGCGCAGCAGTTGCTGCTCGTAATGAATATCAATAAAGAAATCCGGATAGTGGGCGTATAAATCGTGCACCGTGACGTGGTCCAGTTCCATAGCCGACTGCAGCAAAACCCGATTAGCAATCGAATCCTGTGATTCCGGATGGGCGTAAAGCAGCAATATTTTGGGCGGCTGCGACATCGTTCCCCTCCAAAGCGTCGTCACCGCGGCGGAATTCCGCTACCATGCTCGACGCAACAAACATTATCGAATTATGTTGCCGATAAATTAACATATTCTGACGATACGGCGCTTATGATTGTCTTTTCCGCATTACAAATCCGTCGCGGCACTAATGTGCTGCTGGATAACGCAACGGCCACCATTAACCCGGGGCAAAAAGTCGGCCTGGTGGGTAAAAACGGCTGCGGTAAATCCACGCTGCTGTCACTGCTGAAGGGTGAAATCAGCAGCGATGCCGGCAACGTCACCTTTCCCGGCAACTGGGCGCTGGCGTGGGTGAATCAGGAAACCCCGGCGCTGAGTAAAGCCGCGCTGGAATATGTTATCGACGGCGACCGCGAATATCGTCAGCTCGAATCCGAATTAGCGGCAGCCAATGCGCGCGACGATGGCAACGCCATTGCGCTGCTGCACGGCAAGCTGGATGCTATTCAGGCGTGGAGCATACACGCACGCGCCGCCAGTCTGCTGCACGGATTGGGCTTCAGCCAGGAACAATTAATGCGGCCGGTGAGCGATTTCTCCGGCGGCTGGCGTATGCGTCTCAACCTTGCTCAGGCGCTGGTATGCCGTTCCGACCTGCTGCTGCTCGATGAACCGACCAACCACCTCGATCTCGACGCGGTGATCTGGCTGGAGCGCTGGCTGAAGAGCTATACCGGCACGCTGATCCTGATCTCGCACGACCGCGACTTCCTCGACCCGGTGGTGGACAAAATCATCCATATCGAACAGCAGACGATGTTCGAATACACCGGCAACTACAGCTCGTTCGAGCGTCAGCGCGTAGCCAAACTGGCGCAGCAGCAGGCGCTGTACCAGAGCCAGCAGGAAAAAGTAACGCACCTGCAAAAGTACATCGATCGCTTCCGCGCGCAGGCCACTAAAGCCAAACAGGCGCAGAGCCGCATCAAGATGCTGGAGCGCATGGAGCTGATTGCCCCGGCGCACGTCGATAACCCGTTCAGCTTCAGCTTCCGCGCGCCAGAGAGTCTGCCTAACCCAATCCTGAAAATGGAGCAGGTTTCGGCGGGGTACGGTGAGCGGGTGATTCTGGATGCCATCAAACTCAACCTGGTGCCGGGTTCGCGCATCGGCCTGCTGGGGCGTAACGGCGCCGGTAAATCCACGCTGATCAAACTGCTGGCGGGCGAGCTGGAGCCGCTGGCGGGCAAGGTGGGTCTGGCGAAAGGGATCAAGCTGGGTTACTTCGCGCAGCATCAGCTCGAGTATCTGCGCGCCGATGAGTCGCCGCTGCAGCATCTGGCGCGCATCGCCCCGAAAACGCTGGAGCAGCAGCTGCGTGACTACCTGGGCGGCTTTGGTTTTCAGGGCGATAAAGTCAGCGAAGCCACCGAGCGTTTCTCCGGCGGCGAGAAAGCGCGGCTGGTGCTGGCGCTGATCGTCTGGCAGCGGCCGAATCTGCTGCTGCTCGACGAACCGACCAACCACCTCGATTTGGATATGCGCCAGGCGCTGACCGAAGCGCTGATCGACTTTGAAGGCGCACTGGTGGTGGTGTCGCACGATCGTCATCTTCTGCGTTCAACCACCGACGATCTTTACCTGGTGCACGACCGCAAAGTGGATGTATTCGAGGGCGATCTGGATGATTATCAGCAGTGGCTTAGCGACCTGCAGAAGCAGGAAACGCAGCAGGATGCCGCGCCAAAGCAGGACAACGCCAACAGCGCGCAGTCCCGCAAAGATCAGAAGCGCCGCGACGCCGAGCTGCGCGCGCAGACGCAGCCGCTGCGCAAAGAGATCGAAAAGCTGGAGAAGCAGATGGCCAAATGGCAGACGCAGCTCAGCGAAGCCGAAGCACAGCTGGCCGACAGCGCCATTTACGAGCAAAACCGTAAGGCCGATTTAACCGCCGCCCTGCAGCGCCAGGCGGAGAGCAAATCGGCGCTGGAAGAGGTCGAAATGGCGTGGCTGGAGGCGCAGGAGCAGCTGGAGCAGATGCTCGCGGGGTAAAGGTGCGCGATGAGGTCATAGAGGGTGCGCGATGATGCCCTCACTCTGACCCTCTCCCATAGGGAGAGGGAATAAACCTTACTCCCGCGCTGGAACAGCCTCCTCCCACAGGAGAGGGAACAAACCTTAATCCGCCTTACCTGCTACGCACCGTCGGCCCCCTCTCCCGCTGGCGGGAGAGGGTTGGGGTGAGGGCAATCAACGCTCCGAAATCACACCGGCACATCCCCTAACACCGTCGCGCGATGCATCACGCGCCGCGCCGGATAATAATCCGCGTTGGCATAATGCTGCGTCACGCGGTTATCCCAGATTGCCACATCGTTCGGCTGCCAGCGCCAGCGCACCTGAAACTCCGGTTTGGTGGCGTGCGCAAACAGATAGCCCAGCAGCGCCTCGCTCTCCTTCTCGCTTACGCCCAGCAGCCTGGTGGTAAAACCTTCATTAACAAACAGCGCCTTGCGTCCGCTCACCGGATGGGTGCGGATCACCGGATGCTGCACCGGCGGATGCTTCGCCACGGCCTGCTGCCAGCGCTGATGCTCCTCTTCCGTCTTACGGTACTTATACTCCTGGAACGATTTCTTAAAGTCGTGCTCCGCCTGCAGGCCACTCAGCAGCTGTTTGAACGGCTCTGACAGCGCCTCGTAAGCGGCAATCCCGCTGGTCCACAGCGTATCGCCGCCGCTCTCCGGCAGCAGCTTTGAGGCCAGAATAGCGATCGCCGGCGGCGTCTGAATAAAGGTGACGTCGGTATGCCAGTTATCGTTGTCCGGCGGATTATCCTGATGCGTATCCAGCACGATAATCTCTTCCACGCCTTCGGCATGCGGATAAACCGGATGAATGTGCAGATCGCCGAAGCGGATCGCCAGCGCGCGCTGCTGCTCCGGCGTAATGCGCTGATCGCGCAGAAACAGCACCTGATGACGCAGCAGACCGTGGTAAAGCTGCTCAAACTGCGCGTCACTCAGCGGACGGCTGAGATCAACATCGCTGACCTGCGCCCCGATATACGGACCCAGCGCGGTAAAATTCACTCGTTCGTTCATTGCTGTTCTCCATTCCAGGGCGTCAGTCGGCGCTGTAGCGCACGTAAACCCAGTTCTAAACTAAAGGCAATCAGGGCGATCACCGCGATGCCCGCCAGCACCACATCGGTGGCGAGAAACTCCCCAGCCGACTGCACCATAAAGCCCAGTCCGCGCGTCGCGGCAATCAGTTCGGCCGCCACCAGCGTGGACCAGCCCACGCCAAGACCGATGCGCAGACCGGTGAGAATCTCCGGCAACGCTCCGGGCAGAATGACAAAACGCAGCAGCTGCACGCGCGTCGCCCCCAGCGCCTGAGCGGCACGGATCCGCACCTGCTGCGTATTCTTCACGCCGGCCAGGGTGGATAAAGTCACCGGCGCGAAAATTGCCAGATAAATCAGTAAAATCTTTGAGGTTTCGCCAATGCCAAACCAAATCACCATCAGCGGCAAATAGGCCAGCGGCGGCACCGGTCGATAGAGTTCAATCAGCGGATCGAGCAGCCCGCGCACCGCCGGACTAAGCCCCATGGCAATGCCCACCGGAATGCCGATCAGCGCGGCAAAGAACAACGCCACCAGCATGCGCGTCAGGCTGGCACCAAGGTGCTGCCATAGCGTGGCATCCATAAAGCCCTGCGGACCGGCAATAACCAGCAGCTTATGCAGCACCTGCTGCGGCGGCGGCAGAAACAAGGGCGCAATCAGCCCCAGCGCGGTCACGCCCCACCACAGCAGCAGCAGCACGGCCACGCTCAGCAGGCTCAGCGACAGCTGGCGGGAAAACGGCCAGCGCAGGCGACGAACGCGGGACGTCCGGCGCTTGTCATCAATAACGGCACTCATACAAACGCCTCCCGCTGCGCGAACACCTGGTTCAGGACATACTCACGTCGTTCGATAAATGCCGGATCGGATTTGATGCTGCGGCACGGCTCGCCTGCGGCGAAGCGCTGGCCAAAATCGAGCTTCAGGCGTTCCACTACGCGACCCGGACCCGGCGACAGCAGCACCAGTTCGCTGGCGAGAAAGACGGCTTCTTCGATGTCATGGGTGATCAGCAGAATCTGCTTGCCGGTATCGCGCCACAACGTCAGCAGCAGCGTCTGCATTTGCTCGCGCGTGAAGGCATCCAGCGCACCGAACGGCTCATCTAACAGCAGCAGCTGCGGATCAGCGGCCAGCGCACGGGCAATCCCCACGCGCTGACGCTGCCCCCCAGAGAGCTGCCAGATAAAACGCTTTTCTGCGCCCTCGAGCCCGACCTTACGGATCAGACGGCGGGCGATCGCGTGCCGTTCAGCTTTTGCCATGCCCGCCAGCTGCAGGCCAAACGCCACGTTATCGATGACATTACGCCACGGCAGTAGCCCTTCGTTCTGAAAGACCACGCCGCGCTCTGCGCCCGGTCCGCGTACCGGCTTGCCATCCAGCGTGATACTGCCGGACTCCAGCGGCAGAAAGCCGGCGATCAAGTTCAGCAGCGTGGTTTTGCCACAGCCGGATGGCCCCAGCACCACCAGCAATTCGCGGCTGGCCAGCTGCAGATTGATAT
This sequence comes from gamma proteobacterium symbiont of Axiagastus rosmarus, assembly GCF_059730925.1. Lineage (NCBI taxonomy): Bacteria > Pseudomonadati > Pseudomonadota > Gammaproteobacteria > gamma proteobacterium symbiont of Axiagastus rosmarus. The sequence continues at coordinate 348,211 of NZ_AP035925.1, read as the reverse complement.
CCTGCAGCGCCGGTTGCCCGGCGTAACGTGCGTTGAGATGGGTGATGCTGAGCATAAGGCCTCCGTTATTTGGCTAAGGGAGCAACAAAGCGCGTGGTGACAAAGCTGCTGTAGTCACTGGCGGCATCCGGCACTTTGCCCTGCTCTTTCAGAAACTGTGCGGTATCGACAATCGCCTTGTTGACCGGTTTGCCCAGCTGTTCCACCTGCTGCTGCGCCGTCAGGTAGGTATTGCCTTTCACCAGCCCGGGGACGTCACTTTCCGGCACGCCGCTCAGGCGCGACAGCTTGCTGAGATTATCCGGCTGCTGCAGCCACTGTTCCGGGTTGGCGATATAAGCCTGCTGCGCGGCAATCGCGCTGCGGGCGAAAGCGGTGACCACTTCAGGATGCTGCCGGGCAAAATCCTTGCGCACCACCCAGACGTCGAGCGTCGGTGAGCCCCACTGCCCGACCTGCGACGAGTCGGTCAGCACCTTGCCGTCTTTCTCCAGTTCATTGACGGCGGGTGCCCAGACGTAAGCGCCGTCGATATCACCGCGCTGCCAGGCAGCAATGATCGCCGGCGGCTGCAGATTAACCAGTTGCACCTGGGTCGGTTTGATGCCCCAGTGTTTCAGCGCGGCCAGCAGGCTGTAATGGGTGGTAGAGATGAAGGGAACGGCAATGCGTTTGCCGATCAAATCTTTGGGTGAGCTGATGCCTTTTTTCACCACCAGCGCTTCAGAATTGCCCAGCTGTGAAGCCAGCAGGAAAGCTTCAATCGGCAGCTGTTGCGTGGCGGCCACCGCCAGCGGGCTGGAACCGATGTTGCCAATTTGCACATCGCCCGAGGCTAACGCGCGCAGGACGCTGGCGCCGCTGTCGAATTTGCGCCAGTCAACCGTGGCACCGCTCTCTTTGGCAAAGGTATTGTCAGCCTGCGCCACTTTGGCCGGTTCCGCCGACGTCTGATAAGCCACGGTCACATTGACCGCCTGCGCCTGAAAGGTCATCAGCGCTAACGCGGCTGCTACCGCGCTTATTGTTTTGGTTACTGCCATCATCATGCACCCCAATGTTGAGTCGTGACGGCAGTGTCGCCAGCAGCAATGATTTCATAAAGGAATTAAAAATTATCCCTAATAAAAATCGGTTCTTAGATCAACATTGGGTAACGCTATGCAAAAAGTGCAAATACAAAACCGCTGGTGCGGAAGAAATATGTCAGGCGCTCACATGCCGACTGTGGTATTGATCTCGTCTTGATTTTTTCCCCCTTTTACAGCGGTACTGGCCTCCATGTCGATTGAGAAAGTTGCGCGCCTCGCGGGCGTGTCGAAAGCCACGGTTTCACGGGTGTTAAACCAGCATCCTGGCGTCCGGCCAGATACGCGTAAACGGGTGCTGGCCGCAATTAATGTGTGCGAATACCAGCCCAACCTGCTGGCGCGCCAGCTGCGTACCGCGCAAAGCAACATGTTGCTGGTGCTGATTTCCGATATCACCAATCCGTTCTGTTCACGGGTGGTGCAGGGCATCGAGGCGGAGGCCGAAGCGCACGGCTATCACATCCTGTTATGTAATTCCGCCTCACAGCTGCGGCGCGAAACCGCCTATCTGGCGCTGCTGGCCGGCAAAGTGGTAGATGGGGTGATCACCATGGACGCCGCGGCCTGTCTGCAGGGACTGAAAGAGTTGATTGGTGATGCGCCGTGGGTGCAGTGTGCGGAGTACGATCCCTCGGTGAACGCCTCCAGCGTCACCATCGATAACCGTCAGGCGGCCTATGACACGGTGCATTATCTGGCCGGCAAAGGGCGTCAGCGCATTGCGCTGGTCAACTGTGATATGCGCTATCTCTATTCGCACCAGCGCGAAAGCGGCTATCGCGACGCCATCACGCAGCTGGGGCTTGACTGGCACGGCGTCGCTTACGCCAGCGACATCTCCTGCGAAGCGGGCAGCGCGGCGCTGCGCGAACTGCTAACGCAGCCAGAGCGGCCGGATGCGGTGTTTGCGGTATCGGACGTGCTGGCGGTTGGCGTGATTCACGCTGCTCTGGAAGCCGGACTGCGCGTGCCAGAGGATCTGGCGGTGGTCGGCTTTGACGGCATTCCGTTCACCAGCAGCATCAACCCGCCGCTGACCACCATTGCCCAGCCGATGAACCAGATGGGTGCCCGCAGCGTGCAGCTGCTGCTGGCACGCATCCGCCAGCGTCAAGCGGCAGTGGTGCATGAAGTGCTGCCGTGGACGCGCATTGAGCGCGCCTCCAGCTGACTCAGTGCCAGATCAACAGCACGCAGGCTGCGGTCAGCGCACCCATGGCGAGGTTGAAGATTTTCCACGCGCGCGGGCTGCGCAGCAGGCGGCCAATCAGCGAGCCGAAACCCATCCAGATCACGCCGGAAACCACGTTCACCAGCGCCATGCCAATGCTGATCGCCACCACGGAATGCAGATAGGCGCTGCCGGCAAGGCTAAAGCTGGCGACCGCACCCAGCGCCATCAGCCAGGCTTTCGGGTTGATCAGTTGCAGTAACCCGCCCTGCCAGAAAGGCATCTGCTTCACGCTGGCATCGTCGGTTTCCAGCGTTTCATATTCGGCGGTGGCAATTTTCCACGCCAGCCACAGCAGGTAGAGGCTACCGGCCACTTTCAGTACCAGATGCAGTGAGGGATAGAGCAGAATCAGGCTGCCGATGCCAAACGCCACCATCAGCAACATCACCTGCATGCCAATCATGATACCAATCAGCAGTGGAAAGGTGCGCAGGAAGCCAAAATTAGCACCTGAGGCGGTAAGTAACATATTATTGGGCCCTGGCGTGATGGCCGCGACCCAGAGAAAGCCCAGCATTGATAAAAAAAGACTCAGTTCCATGTATATTCGGGTGCTCCTCACCCAGAAAAGCGAACAACCCATCGAAGCTATCAGCGAGTTATGCATCAGACAAGTACTATCCCAGGCTATTTTGATCGCCCGAGCGGCGAGCGCTTTACCCCGCTGCGCGGCTTCGGCAATGCGCATCTGCAAACGCTGCTGCCGCGCCTGCTGCGCCGGCGCGTCACGCTGCGCCCGCACTGGCAGCGCCTCGATCTGCCGGACGGCGACTTCGTCGATCTGGCGTGGAGCGAAGATCCGGCACAGGCACTTCACAAGCCGCGCATGGTGCTGTTCCACGGGCTGGAAGGCAGTTTCCGCAGCCCGTATGCCCATGGGCTAATGCAGGCGTGTCAGGCGCGCGGCTGGCTGGCGGTGATCATGCACTTCCGCGGCTGCAGCGGCGAGCCTAACCGTCTGCAGCGCATCTATCACTCCGGTGAAACTGAAGATGCCACCTATTTTCTGCACTGGCTGCAGCGCGAATGGGGCACGGTGCCGACGGCGGCGGTCGGCGTTTCGCTTGGCGGCAATATGCTGGCCTGTCTGCTGGGGCTGCAGGGCACGTCGGCCCCGCTGGATGCCGCGGTCGCCATCTCCGCGCCGCTGGCGCTGGAGCCGTGCAGCCAGAAGCTGGACGTGGGCTTTTCACGCTTTTATCAGCACTACCTGCTAACCCAGCTGAAGAAAAACGCCACGCGCAAACTGCGCGCCTGGCCGGGCACGCTGCCGGTCGATCTGACGCAGCTGCGCGCCTTCCGCCGGCTGCGTGAGTTTGATGATGCGATTACCGCCCGCGCCCACGGGTTTATTGATGCGCGCGACTATTATCAGCGCGCCAGCGCCATGCCATTGCTGACCGGCGTGCGCAAGCCGCTGCTGATCATCCATGCTAAAGACGATCCCTTCATGACCGATGCGGTGATCCCGCAGCCGCAGCAGTTGTCTGCCACAATTGAGTATCAGCTGACGCAGCAAGGCGGTCACGTCGGCTTCGTGGGCGGCAGCCTGCTGCGACCCAAAATGTGGCTGGAGCAGCGCGTGCCGGACTGGCTCTCAACTTATCTGGATATGTAATTGTGATTATTCCCTGGCAAGAACTCGACCCGACAACGCTGGAAAACCTGATAGAAAGTTTTGTGCTGCGTGAAGGCACCGATTATGGCGAGCAGGAGCGCAGCCTGACGCAGAAAGTGGCCGACGTGCGCCGCCAGCTCGAGCAGGGCGAGGTGGTACTGGTGTGGTCAGAATTGCATGAATCGGTCAATATTATGCCGCGGCGTGAATTTCGCGGCTAATGCGTCAGGCGGCAATTCGTGGTAACAATGCTCATCGCCGGACTTCACAGGGAGCGCTGTTATGTCAGCCAGGCATCCAGTCATAGCCGTTACCGGTTCCAGCGGCGCCGGAACCACCACCACCAGTCTCGCCTTCCGTAAAATTTTCCAGCAGCTGGATCTGCACGCGGCGGAAGTAGAAGGCGACAGTTTCCATCGCTATACCCGTCCGGAAATGGACATGGCGATTCGTAAGGCGCGCGACCTCGGGCGTCACATCAGCTACTTTGGCCCGGAAGCCAACGACTTCGGCCTGCTGGAGCAGACTTTCCGCGACTATGGCCAGAGCGGACTCGGCCAGTCGCGCAAATATCTGCACACCTACGATGAAGCGGTGCCGTGGAATCAGGTGCCGGGCACGTTTACACCCTGGCAGCCGCTGCCGGAAAACACCGATGTGCTGTTCTATGAAGGCCTGCACGGCGGCGTGGTGACACAGCAACATAACGTGGCGGAACACGTCGATCTGCTGGTTGGCGTGGTACCGATTGTTAATCTGGAGTGGATTCAGAAACTGGTGCGCGACACCAGTGAGCGCGGCCATTCGCGCGAAGCGGTGATGGATTCGGTGGTGCGTTCGATGGAAGACTACATCAACTACATCACGCCGCAGTTTTCCCGCACGCACCTCAACTTCCAGCGCGTGCCGACCGTGGATACCTCGAACCCGTTTGCCGCGCGTGAGATCCCGTCGCTGGATGAGAGCTTTGTGGTGATCCATTTTCGCGGCCTGGAGGGCATCGCTTTTCCTTATCTACTGGCGATGATCCAGGGCTCGTTTATTTCCCACATGAATACGCTGGTGGTGCCGGGCGGCAAGATGGGACTGGCGATGGAGTTGATCATGACGCCGCTGGTGCAGCGGTTGATTGAAGGAAAACGTATTGAATAGCGCAGGCTAACGCGCCAGTTTCGCCGGGAGGAGCTGAGATCGGGAGCGCAGGGCCGCGCTCCCGGCTGGATTACAGCTCCACCACTTCGTAGCTGTGCGTTATCTCGACGCCCTTGCCCAACATGATCGCGACCGAGCAGTACTTCTCCGCGGACAGATCCACCGCGCGCGCCACCGCTTTATCGCTCAGCGCTTTGCCGCTGACAATAAAATGCAGATTGATATGCGTAAAAATGCGTGGCGCTTCTTCGCGGCGTTCTGAGGTCAGTTTGACTTCACAATCGGCGACATCGTTGCGCCCCTTTTGCAGAATCGACACCACGTCAATCGCGCTGCAGCCGCCCGCAGCCATCAACACCATCTCCATCGGGCTGGGCGCTTTATCACCGGAATTGCCGTCCATTAATACCTGATGACCGGATGAGGATTCTCCGAGAAAGGTCAGCCCTTCCACCCATTTCACTCGTGCCTGCATTATTCTTTCTCCTGAAGCGGCGGTTTTGCCGCCAGAGTACGCTTTCACCTGACAAACAGCAATGCAGACGCATCCCTCACCTGCTGAAGCGAGACAACAGGAGACAGGTTGCAAAAGCTATGCTACAAACAGTGCTGAAAATATTTTCGTCACGAAAGACGAAAGCGGGACGAATCAAAAGCATCGCTTACGAATCCACCCCCGAATAACTGTCCCTCACGGGAAACGCTGGACGATTTCACCGCCTGACAGGGAAAACTGCCCCCTGTATTTTGGGCACGATTACAACAGAGGATAATAGCGAATGGTTCTCGGCAAACCGCAAACAGACCCTACACTCGAATGGTTCCTGTCCCATTGCCATATTCACAAATATCCATCCAAAAGCACCCTCATCCATCAGGGTGAGAAAGCGGAAACGCTGTACTACATCGTGAAAGGTTCCGTCGCGGTACTGATTAAAGATGAAGAAGGCAAAGAGATGATTCTCTCCTACCTCAATCAGGGGGATTTCATCGGTGAGCTCGGCCTGTTTGAAGAGGGCCAGGAGCGTAGCGCCTGGGTACGTGCGAAAACCGCCTGCGAAGTGGCTGAAATTTCCTACAAAAAATTCCGTCAGCTGATTCAGGTCAATCCGGATATTTTAATGCGCCTGTCGGCGCAGATGGCGCGTCGCCTGCAGGTTACATCTGAAAAAGTCGGCAACCTTGCCTTCCTCGATGTGACCGGCCGTATCGCGCAAACGCTGCTCAACCTGGCGAAACAGCCTGATGCCATGACGCACCCGGACGGTATGCAGATCAAAATCACCCGTCAGGAGATTGGTCAGATCGTGGGCTGCTCACGCGAAACCGTGGGTCGTATCCTGAAAATGCTGGAAGATCAGAACCTGATCTCCGCACACGGCAAAACCATCGTCGTTTACGGCACCCGCTGATTTCTTCTCACCCACGGCGTGATGGCAACATCACGCCGTTTCTGTTTACGATGAGCTGATGTGGCGTCGAATCATCTATCATCCGGAAGTTAACTATGCGCTGCGGCAAACGCTGGTGCTGTGCCTGCCTGTGGCGCTCGGCTGGCTGTTTGGCGATCTGCAAAAAGGGCTGCTGTTCTCCCTGGTGCCGGCCTGCTGCAACATCGCCGGTCTGGATACGCCACACAAGCGGTTCTTCAAACGGCTGATTGTCGGCGGCGCACTGTTCGCCAGCGGCAGTTTTCTGATTCAGTACCTCACGGCTTACGCTGTGCCGCTGCCGCTGATTCTGCTGGTGTTGCCGCTGCTGGTGGGCGTGACCGGTGAAATCAGCCCGCTGCATGGTCGTTTGCTGCCCGGCACGCTGATCGCCGCCATCTTTACCTTAAGCCTCGTCGGCCGTATGCCGATGTGGGTCCCGCCGCTGCTGTATATCGGCGGGACGCTGTGGTACGGGCTGTTTAACTGGTTCTGGTTCTGGCTGTGGAAAGAGCAGCCGATGCGCGAGACCCTCAGCCTGCTGTACCGCGAGCTGGCCGATTACTGCGACGCCAAATACACCCTGCTGACGCAGCTGACCGATCCGGAAAAAGCGCTGCCGCCGCTACTGGCGCGCCAGCAGAAAGCGGTCGATCTGATCACCACCTGCTACCAGCAAATGCATATGCTGTCCGCCAGCCGTGATAACAGTCATAAACGCCTGACGCGCGCCTTTCAGGTTGCGCTCGATCTGCAGGAGCACATCTCGGTCAGCCTGCACCAGCCGGAAGAGGTGCAAAAGCTGGTGGAGCAGAGCCACGCCGAGGCGGTGATCCGCTGGAACGCGAAAATCATTTCGGCACGGCTGCGCGTGTTGGCCGATGCCATTCTCTATCACCAGCTGCCGGAACGCTTCCACATGGAGAAGCCGCTCGGCGCGCTGGAGAAAATTGCCCGGCAGCATCCGGATAATCCGGTCGGTAATTTCTGCCTCTACCATTTCAGCCGCATTGCGCGCGTGCTGCGCACGCAGAAGCCGCTATACACCCGCGACCTGATGGCCGATCGCCAGCGCCGCCTGCCGCTGTTGCCGGCGCTGCGCAGCTACCTGTCGCTGAAATCTGCCGCGCTGCGGACGGCGGCGCGCTTCGCGGTAATGCTGATGTTCGGCAGCGCGCTGGCGCTGTTTTTCAATATTCCCAAGCCTTACTGGATTCTGATGACCATCATGTTTGTCAGCCAGAACGGCTACAGCGCCACGCGCGTGCGCATTCAGCACCGCGCGCTCGGCACTTTCGCCGGCTTGCTGATCGCCGCGGCGTCGCTGCGCTTTGCCGTACCGGAGTCGATTGCCCTGCTGACCATGCTGGTCATCACGCTCGCCAGCTATCTGATCACGCGTAAATATTATGGCTGGTCGATGATTGGCTTTACGGTGACGGCGGTGTATTCGCTGCAGCTGCTGTCGCTGAACGGCGCGCAGTTTCTGCTGCCGCGCATGATGGATACGCTGATGGGCTGCCTGATTGCCTTCGCGGGCATGATCTGGCTATGGCCGCAGTGGCAGAGCGGGCTGCTGCGCAATAACGCGCACGACGCGCTGGAGGCGTATCAGGAGGCGCTGCGCCTGCTGCTCGGTCCGGAGCAGGCGCCGGAGAAGCTGGCGTATCAGCGCGTCAAGGTTAACCAGGCGCACAACGCGCTGTTTAACTCGCTCAACCAGGCGTCTACCGAACCGGGCTTTAACTTCCAGTATCTGAAAGATATGCGCCTGTGGGTGACTCACAGCCAGTTTATCGTCGAGCACATCAACGCCATGACCATTCTGGCGCGCGAGCACACCATGCTGACGCCAAAGCTGGCAGAGCGCTATTTGCAGTCCTGTGAAATTGCGCTGCAGCGCTGTCAGCAGCGGCTGGCTTACGACGGGCCGGGCAACGACAGCAATATTCTGGAAGCGCCGGAGAATCTGAATGAGGGGCCGGTGACGATTGTCGAACAGCATGTGAAGCGCATTCTGCAGCACCTCAATGTGATGCACACCATTTCTTCACTGGCGTGGAGCCAGCGCCCACATCACGGCCGCTGGCTCAGCGTGCTGAAGCCGAAAGGTTAGTTCAGGACTTTCGCGATCGCCCGGGCGAAGCGCGCCATGCCTTCTGCGATATCGGTCGGCTCAATCACCAGCGACGGCACAAAGCGAATCACATTGCTGCCGGCGGTCAGTACCATCAGGCCTTCAGCGGCGGAAGCGTTGAGGATATCGCGCGCTTTGCTGGCGTGCTGCGCGTTGAGTACGGCACCCAGCAGCAGCCCTTTGCCCCGAATTTCACTGAAGATGTCAAACTGCTCATTGATTTTCTGCAGCGCCGAGACAAACTGCTCACGGCGCGCGTCGACGCCGTTCAGTACCTCGGGCGTATTGATGATATCCAGCGCGGTTTCGGCAATCGCACAGGCCAGCGGGTTGCCGCCGTAGGTGGTGCCGTGCACGCCCGGCGCCATCACCGAGGCGATTTCATGGGTGGTCAGCATCGCGCTCACCGGGAAACCGCCGCCCAGCGCTTTAGCGGTGGTGATGATATCTGGCTTGATACCATAGTGTTCGTAAGCAAACAGCTTACCGCTGCGGCCCATGCCGCTCTGCACTTCATCCAGCACCAGCAGCGCGTTGTGCTGATCGCACAGCGCACGCAATCCCTGCATGAATTCCGGCGTTGCTGGCATCACGCCGCCTTCCCCCTGAATCGGCTCCACCACAATCGCGCAGGTGTGGTCGTCAATCACCGCTTTCACCGCTGCCAGATCGTTAAACGGCACATGGACGATATCCGCCGGCTTCGGACCAAAGCCATCGGAGTATTTCGGCTGACCGCCCACCGAGACGGTGAACAGCGTGCGGCCGTGGAAGGCGTTGTGGAAAGCGATAATTTTGCTTTTGAACGGGCTGTGCTTTTTGCAGGCGTAGTAGCGCGCCAGTTTGAACGCCGCTTCGTTCGCTTCGGCACCGGAGTTACCGAAGAATACCCGCTCGGCGAAGGTCGCCGCGATCAGTTTACTGGCGAGGCGCAGTGCCGGCTCATTGGTGAACACGTTACTGGTGTGCCACAGGGTTTCGCCCTGACTTTTCAGCGTTTCCACCAGCGCCGGATGGCAATGGCCAAGCGCGGTGACCGCGATACCACCGGAGAAGTCGATATACTCTTTGCCCTGTTGATCCCACACGCGGCTGCCTTTGCCTTTGACCGGCACAAACTGCGCAGGTGCATAAACAGGCAAAATAACGTTATCGAACGTTTCCCGGCTTACCGCTAGATTTTCCGCTGCCATTGATGACCTCATCGGGTTATTTGTTGAGCTGACGTGAAATTATAATCACAAAATATGCATAAAAAATCATGCAATGGCAAACGGAAGTTACATATTGAGGAAATTCGCCAGCAGCTGATGCCCCTGCTCGCTGAGAATGCTCTCCGGATGGAACTGCACGCCCTCGAGCGGCAGCGTACGATGGCGGAAGCCCATGATCTCATCGGCAACGCCATCGCGCAGGCTCCAGGCGGTGACTTCAAACTCCGGCGGCAGCGTGTCGCGCGCCACAATCAGCGAGTGATAGCGCGTGACGGTTAGCGGATTATTCAGGTTGCGGAACACGCCCTGGCCGGTGTGCTGCACCGCAGAGGTTTTGCCGTGCATCACCTGGCGCGCGCGCACCACCTGTGCGCCGAAGGCCTGGGCGATGGCCTGATGGCCCAGGCATACCCCGAGAACCGGCAACCGTCCGGCAAAGTGGCGAATGGCTTCGAGCGAAATGCCGGACTGATCCGGCGTACAGGGGCCCGGCGAGATCACCAGATGACTCAGCGGCAGCGCCGTCATCTCTTCCAGCGTCATCGCATCGTTGCGCACCACGCGCACCTGCGCGCCCAGTTCACAGAAGTACTGGTAGAGATTCCAGGTAAAGGAGTCGTAGTTATCAATTAGCAGCAGCATAATGCCCTCAGGCCAGTAAAACCGCCGCTATTCTACGCATTTTAACGCGCCGGACTCACCACTTTCGCAAACTGCGCATTGAGCGGCGCGAGATCGCCGCCGACGCCGGCGATGATGGCCTGGTGCCAGCTTTCAGGCTCCAGCGTATCCCAGTTCAGCAGATAGCCCGCGTGCAGCGCCAGCTGTTCGAAAAAGATGCGCTGTGCCCGCCCGTTACCGGCACGGAACGGATGCAGGACGTAGATTTCACAGTAGTAATGCGCGATGCGTGCCACGAAGGTCTGCGGGTCGAGGTCGCACAGGCCCTCTTCCTCTTCCAGTGCGCTCATCAGCGCATTGCCCTCGTTCTCGATGTACTCGCAGTGGCAATAGGGCGTGTCGTCGCGCCAGATGTCGATGGTACGCAGTTCGCCGGCCCAGCTGTAGATATCCTGAAACAGCGTGCGGTGAATATGGCGCAGGTGCGGCAGGCCAGGCGTGGCCGGTCCGAGCGCCAGCGTGGCCAGCCGCGCCGCGCTGAATGCCAGCTCGGCTTTACGCAATTGCGCCACGTCGTGAATTTCCAGCAGGTTTTTCAGCACGTCATCGTTGTGCCACAAATAGGGATCGCGCACCGCCAGGCTGTTATCCGCCATATTGCCTCCTCAGCGATGCCAGACGATCGTCCGCCTGGGCGCTCTCGACGGCAGGTTCATTCAGCGTATAACCGGCCAGTTTGCAGCTGGCCTGATAATTGGCCGCACGGGTTTGCTGCCACAACGTGATTTTCTGTTTTTCGGTGAGTTTGCTGCTCATAGCGCCTCCGGCAAGCAGGATGTGCCCTAAGTATAAGAGCAAATTTCAGCTTTGCCGGAGCGCGGCAGACGGCGCCACCCAGGGGTGGCGCGCAGAGGGATTACGGCAGGACTTTCGCGGAAGTGATAACAATCGGTTTTGACGGCACATTCTGGTATGGCCCGACATCTTTGGTCGGCACCTGGGCGATCTTGTCGATCACATCCATGCCTTTCACTACTTTACCAAACACCGCATAGCCGAAGTCGCGCTGGCCATGGTCAAGAAAAGCGTTGTCCGCCACGTTCAGGAAGAACTGGCTGGTGGCACTGTCTTTCTCAGCGGTACGCGCCATGGAAATGGTGCCACGCAGGTTGCGCAGGCCGTTATCCGCTTCGTTTTTGATCGGCGCGTTGGTCTGCTTCTGCTGCATATCCGCAGTGAAGCCGCCGCCCTGAATCATGAAACCCGGGATCACACGATGGAAAATGGTGTTGTTGTAGAAGCCGTTATTCACGTAATCCACAAAGTTTTTTACTGAAACCGGGGCTTTCTGATTATCCAGTTCAAGTTCGATATTGCCCGCAGAGGTGGTGAGCAGCACGTGCGTATCCCCTTTCGCCGCCAGAGCCGAAGCAGATACAGAAGAGAGCGCTAACAGGGCAACCGCCGCTGTCAAAGTACGTTTAAGCATGAAAGATTCCTTACCTTGGAGAGCAAGCTCAAAAACGAGATTGATTGTAAAGAGCATGTAATACAAGAGCCAGCGTTTTACCTATATTTACGCTGATGTTGCTATCGTCATACTTTTCCCGTCGCGCAATCATTTGCGTGACGAAAATCACACTATTAATGAAATATTTCTCGCACGTTTCACTGCTTGTTTATTACGATCACAGATCCATTTACAATTCATGACACTTTTTGCCACGTCGGCGCATCACAGGTTCAGAACATGACAAACCGTAATCGCATTGGCCTTACCTGGATCAGCTTTTTCTCCTATGCGCTCACCGGCGCACTGGTGATCGTTACCGGTATGGTGCTGGATAATATTGCCCAGTATTTCCAGCTGCCCATCTCAGAGATGAGCAACACCTTCACTTTCCTTAACGCCGGTATTCTGGCGGCGGTGTTCCTGAACGCCTGGCTGATGGTGATTGTGCCACTCAAGCGCCAGCTGATCTTTGGCTTTGTGCTGATGATCCTCGCCGTGGCCGGGCTGATGACCAGCCATAACCTCACGGTGTTCTCGCTGTGCATGTTCGTGCTCGGCGTGGTCAGCGGTATCACCATGTCGATCGGCACCTTCCTGATTACCCATCTGTACGATGGTCGCCAGCGCGGTTCCCGTCTGCTGTTTACCGACTCGTTCTTTAGCATGGCCGGCACCATCTTCCCGATTATCGCGGGCATTCTGCTGGCGCGCGCGCTGCCGTGGTACTGGGTTTACGCCTGCATTGGCGTGATCTATGTGGCGATCTTCATCCTGACGCTGATGGTCGAGTTCCCGGTACTGAAGAGCGAAGCCGCGGTGCAGGGCGGCGAAAAAGAGAAGTGGGGCATCGGCGTGCTGTTCCTGTCGATCGCGGCACTGTGTTACATCCTCGGCCAGCTCGGCTTCATCTCCTGGGTACCGGAATACGCCACCAAATCAATGGGCATGGATATCGCCGCCGCCGGTCAGCTGGTCGGTAACTTCTGGACCGCCTATATGGTCGGCATGTGGGCGTTCAGCTTCCTGCTGCGCTTCTTCGACCTGCAACGCATTCTGGTGGTGCTGGCGCTGCTGGCCACCGGCCTGATGTTCTGGTTCGTGAAAACCACTGATGCCAGCATGCTGCACTGGATCATTATGTCGCTTGGCTTCTTCTCCAGCGCCATTTACACCACCATCATCACGCTGGGCTCGCTGCAGACCAAAGCGTCATCGCCGAAGCTGGTGAACTTCATCCTCACCTGCGGCACCGTCGGCACCATGCTGACCTTTGTGGTCACCGGCCCGATCGTGGCCAAAGGCGGTGCGCACGCGGCGCTGTCCACCGCGAACGCGCTGTACGCGGTGGTGTTTGTGATGTGTGTGCTGCTCGGCTTTGTCACCAAACATCGCCAGCACGCTCACCAGACTGCCTGATCCCCAAGCGGCGCGAAGCCTCGCGCCGCTATTCCCCTTCCCGCTCCCTTAACGCCGGAATGTCACCGCTTCGCTAGCACCGAGATAAATTTCACTGCTTGCCGGCTGTGTGGCCGCCACCAGCACGCCCTTACGCAGCGAATAGCGCACCGGCACCTGACGGCGCAGCGCATCGAACCCGTTATCGGCAGGCAGAATGATCAGGCTGGCCGCGTTGCCCACCTGCACGCCATAATCCGCCAGCTGCATGGTTTTGGCACTGTTGTGCGTGATGAGTTGCAGACCGCTGTCGATCTGCTCATAGCCCATCAGCTGACAAACGTGCAGCCCCATATGTAGCACCTGCAGCATGCTGGCGGTGCCGAGCGGATACCAGGGATCGAACACATCATCATGGCCGAAGCAGACGTTGATACCCGCCTCCAGCAGCTCTTTCACCCGCGTCACGCCGCGCCGTTTCGGGTAGCTGTCAAAGCGTCCCTGCAGATGAATATTCACCAGCGGATTGGCGACAAAGTTAATCTGCGACAGCTTCAGCAGGCGGAACAGCCGCGAGGTATACGCGTTATTATACGAATGCATCGCCGTGGTGTGGCTGGCGGTAACGCGCGCGCCCATGCCCTCGCGGTGCGCCAGCGCCGCCACGGTTTCGACAAAGCGTGACTGCTCATCATCAATCTCGTCACAGTGCACGTCCACCAGCCGGTCATAGCGCTGCGCCAGCGCAAACGCCTTGTGCAGCGATTCGACGCCATATTCGCGGGTAAATTCATAATGCGGGATCGCGCCCACCACGTCAGCACCGAGGCGCAGCGCCTCTTCCAGCAGCGCTTCGCCGTTGGGATAAGAGAGAATGCCCTCCTGCGGAAAGGCCACGATCTGGATATCGATCCACGGCGCCATCTCCGCTTTCACCTCCAGCATCGCGGTTAAGGCGGTCAGCGTGGGATCGGACACATCCACGTGGGTACGCACGTGCTGAATGCCGTTGGCAATTTGCCACTTCAGCGTCTGCCGCGCGCGCTGCTTCACATCCTCATGGCTGAGCAGTGCCTTGCGTTCAGCCCAGCGCTCAATGCCTTCAAACAGCGTGCCGGACTGATTCCACGCCGGTTCGCCAGCGGTTTGCGTGGTGTCGAGATGAATATGCGGCTCGATAAACGGCGCGCTCGCCAGGCCACCGGCGGCATCCAGCGCATCCGGCTGGGCGGCCGCGTGCGGCGGCTGCGGAATAATGGCGCTGATGTTGCCGTGGCGAATTTCGATCTGCCATAAACCCGGTTGGCCTGCCAGGCGCAGGTTGTTTATCCACTTAAACGCTTGCTGGGTCATATCCTTCTCCGCTGAAAACGCAACATCTTAAGCTAGCACGAAAAACGGCCGCGCCGCTGGCAACTTTTCTGCCGCCATTGGGTAATTTTCAACCAAATAAAAGACTTAGATAAAAACGCGTAAAATCAGCAACATACCTCTAAATGGGTATATAAAGCCGCAGTTGATGTACGTCAATAAGCGCCAGAAACAGCGCGCTAAGGTAGGCGCAGATCCCGCAAATTTTGAGGCAAGCATGAGCAAGCACAGTGTCGTTATTATTGGCAACGGCATGGTTGGCCACCGCTTTATCGAAGAACTGATCGACAAAGCCGCCCCTGAGCAGTTCGCAATAACCGTTTTCTGTGAAGAGCCCCGCGTCGCCTATGACCGCGTCCATCTCTCCGCCTATTTTTCCCACCACACCGCCGAAGAACTCTCACTGGTGCGCGAAGGCTACTACGAAAAGCATCAGGTCAATCTGCTGCTCGGCGAGCGCGCCATTACCCTCAACCGTGAGGAAAAGCTGATTCACTCCAACACCGGTCGTGCGGTGCATTACGACACGCTGATTCTGGCCACCGGTTCTTATCCGTGGATCCCGCCGATCGCCGGCGCGGAGGGCAGCGACTGCTTTGTCTATCGCACCATCGAAGATCTCAACGCCATTGAAGCCTGCGCGCGCCGCAGCAAACGCGGTGCGGTGATTGGCGGCGGTCTGCTCGGACTGGAAGCGGCGGGCGCGCTGAAAAATCTCGGCATTGAAACGCACGTGATTGAGTTTGCGCCGGTGCTGATGGCGGAACAACTGGATACGCAGGGCGGCGAACAGCTGCGGCGTAAGATCGAACAGATGGGCGTGCAGGTCCATACCGGCAAAAATACCCGGCAGATTGTGCATCACGCTAAGGGCGGTAAAACGCTGGAGTTCGCCGATGGCAGCGCGCTCGACGTCGACTTCATCGTGTTCTCCACCGGCATTCGTCCGCAGGATAAGCTGGCGCAACAATGCGGCCTGGCGCTCGGCCAGCGCGGTGGCGTTGCCATCAACGATCGCTGCCAGACCAGCGATGCGGCGATCTACGCGATTGGGGAATGCGCCGCCTGGCAGGATCGGATTTACGGTCTGGTGGCGCCGGGCTACAAAATGGCGCAGGTCGCCAGCGATGCGCTGGTCGGGCGTGACAGCGTCTTTGCCGGTGCCGATATGAGCGCCAAACTCAAGCTGCTGGGCGTGGACGTCGGCGGCATTGGCGATGCGCACGGCCGCACGCCGGGCGCGCGCAGTTACATCTGGCTCGATGAACAGCAGCACGTGTATAAGCGCCTGATCGTCAGCGAAGACAACAAAACTCTGCTCGGCGCGGTGCTGGTGGGCGACACCAGCGACTACGGCAATCTGCTGCAGCTGGCGCTCAATCACATCGCCTTACCGGAAAACCCGGCGCTGCTGATTCTGCCGGCGGGCAGCGGCGAAAAACCGGCGCTGGGCGTCGATTCGCTGCCGGACAGCGCGCAAATCTGCTCCTGCTTTGACGTCAGCAAAGGCGATATCGTTAACGCGGTGCAGGCGGGTTGCCACACCGTGGCGGCGCTGAAAGCCGAAACCCGCGCCGGTACCGGCTGCGGCGGCTGTATCCCGTTGATTACGCAAGTGCTGAACGCTGAGCTGAGCCGTCAGGGCATCGAAGTCAATCATCACCTGTGCGAGCATTTCGCCTATTCACGCCAGGAGCTGTATCACCTGATCCGCGTGGAGGAGATCAAGTCGTTTGACGCGCTGCTGGCGAAGTATGGCCAGGGTTACGGCTGTGAAGTGTGTAAACCGACCGTCGGATCGCTGCTGGCCTCCTGCTGGAACGAATACATCCTCAAGCCGCAGCACACGCCGCTGCAGGACAGTAACGATCTCTATCTCGGCAACATCCAGAAAGATGGCACCTACTCGGTGATTCCGCGCACCGCCGGCGGTGAAATCACGCCGCAGGGGCTGATGACGCTGGGCGAAGTGGCGCGGCAGTACAACCTTTACACCAAAATCACCGGCTCACAGCGCATCGGCCTGTTTGGGGCGCAGCGCGACGACCTGCC
The DNA here is from genome assembly GCF_059730925.1 of gamma proteobacterium symbiont of Axiagastus rosmarus. Lineage (NCBI taxonomy): Bacteria > Pseudomonadati > Pseudomonadota > Gammaproteobacteria > gamma proteobacterium symbiont of Axiagastus rosmarus. The sequence goes on along the minus strand of NZ_AP035925.1, from coordinate 331,383 downwards.
GGCCATCTGGTCACAACTTATTGCCGCCGGCTTTGAAACCGGACAGGCTTATGCCAAAGCGCTGCGCATGGCGAAAACCTGCGTCGGCAGCAGCTGGTGCCGCTATGGCGTTGGCGACAGCCTCGGCTTCGGCATTGAGCTGGAAAACCGCTACAAAGGCATCCGCACGCCGCACAAGATGAAGTTTGGCGTCTCTGGCTGTACCCGTGAATGCGCCGAAGCGCAGGGCAAAGATGTCGGCGTCATCGCCACCGAAAAAGGCTGGAACCTGTACGTGTGCGGCAACGGCGGCATGAAACCGCGCCACGCCGATCTGCTGGCAGCTGACCTCGACCGCGACACGCTGCTGCAGTATCTCGACCGCTTCATGATGTTTTACATCCGCACCGGCGACCGCCTGCAGCGCACTTCGCTGTGGCTGGAGAGCATGGACGGCGGCATCGACTATCTGCGCAGCGTAATTATCGACGATCGGCTCGGCCTTAACGCGCAGCTGGAGCAGGAGCTGACGCGTCTGCGCGCTGACGTCCGCTGTGAATGGACCGCCACGGTTAACGACCCGCAGCAGCAGGCGCACTTCGCCACGTTTGTTAACAGCCCGCAGCGCGACCCGCTGGTGCAGCACGTCAGTGAACGCGAGCAGCATCGCCCGGCGCGTCCGGCGGAGCGCATCGCTATTACCCTGATCGAGGAGGCTGACGCATGAGCCAGTGGTACACCGTGTGTGAACTCACACAAATCCTGCCCGCTACCGGCGTGTGCGCGCTGGTTAACGGCCAGCAGATCGCCATCTTTCGCCCGCGCGACGATGCGCAGCTGTACGCTCTGAGCAACATCGACCCGTTTGCTGAAGCCAGCGTGTTATCGCGCGGCCTGATCGCCGAACACCAGCACACGCTGTGGGTCGCCAGCCCACTGAAAAAACAGCGCTTTCGCCTGAGCGATGGCGTTTGTCTGGAAGATGAAAGCCGCTCGGTGGCGAGCTATGCGGTGCGCGTCAGCAACGGCCAGGTCGAAGTCTGCGCCTGACAGAATTCCTTCACTTTATGAGACGTCACTATGTTTTCTGACACCCTGAACACCTGCGCCGCCAATGCGGCGCGCATTGTACGCACCGCGCAGCACAGCCCGCTGGCCTTCTGGATTGGATCGGCGATGGCCGGCGCTTATGTTGGCCTGGCGATCATCCTGATCTTCACCCTCGGCAACCTGGCGGACCCGGCGTATCGTCCACTGCTGATGGGCGCCACCTTTGGTATTGCCCTGACGCTGGTGATCATCGCCGGTTCCGAGCTGTTTACCGGTCACACCATGTTCCTCACCGTGGGCGTCAAAGCCGGCACCATCAGCCACGGTCAGATGTGGTGTGTGCTGCCGCAAACCTGGCTGGGCAACCTGATCGGCTCAGTGTTTGTCGCCCTGCTCTACTACTACGCCGCTGGTGCGCTGCTGCCGAACGCCGGCTCGCTGATCCACAGCGTAGCGCTGGCAAAAACCACGCAGACGGCGATGGCGCTGTTCTTTAAAGGCGCGCTGTGCAACTGGCTGGTGTGTCTGGCGATCTGGATGGCGGTGCGCAGCGAAGGTGCCGCGAAGTTCATCGCTATCTGGTGGTGCCTGCTGGCGTTTATCGCCTCCGGCTACGAGCACTCCATCGCCAACATGACGGTATTTGCGCTGTCGTGGTTTGGCCAGCACAGCGCCGACCTGACGCTGAGCGGCATCGGCCACAACCTGCTGTGGGTGACGCTCGGCAATATGTTCTCCGGCATGGTGCTGATGGGCCTCGGCTACTGGTATGCCACGCCGCAGGCGCAGCGCCCGCAGACGCAAGCCCAGGCTTCGCCGCTGAAATCGGTATAATCCCTTCCACAGCCCGCACCGTGCGGGCTTTTTTTCAGGATTCGTTATGGATTACTTTCCGCTGTTTTGTCGGCTGCAAGGCAAGCGTTGTTTACTGGTTGGCGCAGGCGATGTGGCTGAACGCAAAGCGCGTTTGCTGCTGGAGGCCGGCGCAGAGCTGTACGTCGGCGCGCGGGATTTTTCCCCGGCATTTCAGCTGTGGGCTCAACAGGGAAAAATGACGTTACTGCACGGCGCCTTTGCCGATGACTGGCTGGATGAATGCTGGCTGGCGATTGCGGCCACCAACGATGATGCCGTCAATCAGCAGGTGGCTGACGCCGCCGAACAGCGCCGCCTCTTCTGTAACCTGGTGGATGCGCCGCAGCAGGCCAGCGCCATTATGCCGTCGATCGTCGACCGCTCGCCGCTGATGATCGCCGTCTCTTCCGGTGGCCGCGCGCCGGTGCTGGCGCGTCTGCTACGCGAGAAGCTGGAGGCAATGCTGCCCCAGCATCTCGGCGAACTGGCTGCGCTGGCGGGCTCACTGCGCGAGCGCGTGAAGCAGCATTTTAGCGCCATGGCGCCACGCCGCGCCTTCTGGGAGCGCTTCTTTGCCAGCGATCGGCTGGCCCAAACGCTGGCCAACGGCGATCGGGCACGCGCTGCCGCGCAGGTCGATGCCTTGTTTGCGGCGCCGCTGACGCAGCAGGGCGAAGTGGTGCTGGTCGGCGCCGGGCCGGGCGATGCCGGTCTGCTGACGCTGAAAGGGTTGCAGGCTATCCAGCAGGCTGATGTGGTGGTGTATGACCGGCTGGTGTCGGAGCCGATTCTTAATCTGGTGCGGCGCGATGCCGAACGCCTCTTCGTGGGTAAACAGGCGGGCCATCACTGCGTGCCGCAGGAACAAATCAACCAGCTGCTGCTGGAGCAGGCGCAGCGCGGCAGGCGTGTGGTGCGCCTCAAAGGCGGCGATCCCTTTATTTTTGGCCGCGGCGGCGAAGAGCTGGAGGTGCTGGCGCAGCATAACATCCCGTTCAGCGTGGTGCCGGGCATCACCGCCGCCTCCGGCTGTGCCGCCTACAGCGGTATTCCCCTCACCCACCGCGACCATGCCCAGAGCGTGCGCTTCGTCACCGGCCATCTGCAGCAGCACGGCGAAATGGAGTGGGGCAAACTGGCGGCGGAGCAGCAGACGCTGGTGTTTTATATGGGCCTCAGCCAGGCGGCCGACATTCAGCAGCAGCTGTTACGGCACGGGATGGACGCAGCGATGCCGGTGGCTATCGTGCAGCACGGCACCACGCCGCAGCAGCGCGTCGCCTGCGCCACGCTGCAGGAGCTGGCGACGCTGGCACAGCAGTTTGCCAGTCCGGCGCTGATCATTGTGGGCCGCGTGGTCAGCCTGCGCACGCAGCTGCGCTGGTTCTGATGCGGTAAAATACTGTACAGCGCTGCGCTTTGCCGCCAGACTGAGCAGCCAAATCAATCACAAGGAGTTTCCATGCGCATTATTTCTCTGGCCGCGGCGCTGCTGATGCCGCTGAGCGTGGCGGTGAGTGCCGCCCCGGTAACGTGGTCATCGGTCACGGGCGAATGGCAGGTGGTTGCCGTGACGCCGAAAAAGGAGAACGGCCAGATTTACATCAAAAACGATCCGCAGTTTATGGGCGCGCGTGGCGTTTAAACCCAATGCGATCAGCTGGACGCGCGGCACTGCCGAACGCGGCATCAATCCGGCGACCGACAATTGCCAGGGAAAACCGCGCCTGAGCGCCGCCAGCGGGGCCGGACAGGATCGTGATTTCAGCTTTCGCTATGGCTTCAACGTGCACTGTGGCAATCAGGCGTGGGGACCGGCACCGGGCGCGGTACTGAGCGTGCTGGCCGACGGCAATGCGCGGCTATTCTGGGATGGCGCAGAGCTGACGCTGCATCGGGTGAAGTAAAGCCTGCGGGGCGCGTTGTGCTGCGCCCCGGCAAACCGGCTTATGGCTGCGCCACGAAGCCTACGGCGTCATACACTTTCTTCAGCGTTTCCTGGGCATGCGCACGGGCTTTCGCTGCGCCATCGCGCATTACCTGGTTGAGGAACGCTTCGTCATTGCGGAAACGATGATAACGCTCCTGCAGCTCAGTCAGCATCTCAGACACAGCATCTGCCACCGCGCCTTTCAGGTGACCATACATTTTGCCTTCGAACTCCTGCTCCAGCTGCGCAATCGACTTACCGGTCACGCCTGACAGGATATCCAGCAGGTTAGACACGCCCGCTTTCTCTTTGATGTCGTAACGCACCACCGGCGGCTCTTCCGAGTCGGTCACTGCACGCTTAATCTTCTTCACCACCGATTTGGTGTCTTCCAGCAGACCAATCACGTTGTTGCGGTTGTCATCGGATTTCGACATCTTCTTCGTCGGCTCCAGCAGTGACATCACGCGCGCGCCGGACTTCGGAATAAACGGTTCAGGAATTTTAAACACGTCGCCATACAGCGCATTGAAGCGCGCGGCGATATCGCGGCTCAGCTCAAGGTGCTGCTTCTGGTCTTCGCCGACCGGCACCTGGTTAGTCTGATACAGCAGAATATCGGCCGCCATCAGCACCGGATAATCGAACAGGCCGGCGTTGATGTTCTCTTCGTAACGTGCCGATTTGTCCTTGAACTGCGTCATGCGGCTCAGTTCGCCGAAGTAGGCGTAGCAGTTCAGTACCCAGCTCAGCTGGGCGTGCTCCGGTACATGCGACTGCACGAAGATGGTGCTTTTTTCCGGATCGATACCGCAGGCAAGGTACAGCGCCAGCGTATCCAGCGTGGCTTTGCGCAGCGCGGCCGGGTCCTGACGAACGGTGATGGCGTGCAGATCGACGATGCAGTAAATGCAGTGGAAATCATCCTGCATCTGCACCCACTGACGCAGCGCACCCATGTAGTTGCCAATGGTCAGTTCACCGGAAGGCTGGGCGCCGCTGAAAACGATGGGTTTGCTCATGTTATGTCCTGATAATCACAGCCCGAGAACGGGCAAAAGTTCGCTAAAAGTATCGAGAGTTAAATCGGGCTGGCTGGTGGCAATCGGCTCACCGTAGTTGTAGCCGAAGGTCATCGCAACGTTTGGCACGCCCGCCGCCTGGGCAGCGAGAATATCATTGCGCGAATCACCGACAAACAGCAATTGTCCTGGAAGCACGCCGAAACGGCAGAGAACGAGGAAAATCGCCGCCGGATGTGGTTTTTTCACCACCACATCGTCGCCGCCGATGATCAGAGAAAAGTAGTCGGCAATGCCGAGCGACTGCAGCAGCGGAGCAACAAACGGTGTGGGTTTGTTGGTGACGATGGCCAGCGGCAGACCGCTGGCATGCAGCGCAGCCAGCGTTTCCTGCACCTGTGGAAACAGCGTACTGCCGGCTTCCACCGTTGCGGCGTAATGTTTGTCGAACAACGCACGCGCGTCGCGCTGCTCGTCGGCCTGCGGCTCACGGCCCAGCGCCCAGCTGAGCGCCCGCGCCATCATGATGTCCGCACCGTTGCCAATCCAGGTCGAGACGCGCTCAACGCCCGCGGGCGGCAGCTGCAAATCGGCCAGCGCCAGATCGATCGCCTGTGCCAGGCCTGGCGCGCTGTGCACCAGCGTGCCATCGAGATCGAACGCCAGCGCGCGGATATCAGTGAAATGAGCCATTAACTTTCTCCAGTTCGCTGCGCATCTCATCGATCACCTTCTTGTAATCCGGATGACCGAAGATCGCCGAGCCGGCAACAAACATATCAGCCCCGGCCGCCGCGATCTGACCGATGTTATCGATCTTCACGCCGCCATCCACTTCCAGACGGATTTGATAACCGCTCTGGTCAATGCGACGACGCGCTTCGCGCAGTTTATCCAGCGTGCCCGGAATAAAGGACTGGCCGCCGAAGCCTGGGTTGACCGACATCAGCAGAATGATGTCGAGCTTATCCATCACGTAATCGAGATAGCTGAGCGGCGTTGCCGGATTGAACACCAGACCGGCTTTACAGCCGTGCTCTTTGATCAGTTGCAGCGTACGGTCAACGTGCTCGCTGGCTTCGGGATGGAAAGTAATGAAGCTGGCACCCGCTTTGGCGAATTCCGGAATCAGCGCATCGACCGGTTTGACCATCAGATGCACATCGATGGGCGCGGTGATGCCGTAATCGCGCAGCGCTTTCAGCACCATTGGCCCCATGGTCAGATTGGGAACATAGTGGTTATCCATCACATCGAAATGCACCACGTCGCCACCCGCTTCCAGCGCTTTAGCGGTATCTTCGCCCAGGCGGGCAAAATCAGCGGCAAGGATTGATGGGGCCAGTAAAAATTGTTTCATCCGAATCTCCCAATTTTGTGCGCCAGCCGGAGCTGGCGTGATGCGTTGGTCGCGGACGAAACGGGCTAGCGGAAAAGCGCCAGCAGTTCGTCAACCTGAGTGCGACCACTTATGCTTCGGCTGATGGAACGCCGGGCTTTAACTACGTGTAAATCCGCATGCTGATACCACTCGCGCGTCAGCAGGGTATCGTGGTTTGAAATCAGTACCGGGATGCGGCTCTCCTGCGCCAGCTTACTGGCCAGTTCCGCCAGATGCTGCTGCTCGCGCAGGCTAAAGCTGTTGGTGTGGTAAGCGGTAAAATTAGCCGTCGCCGACAGCGGCGCGTACGGCGGATCGCAATAAACCACTGAGCCTGCAGGGGCGTTGCCCAGAGTAACATCGTACGATTCACAGACAAAGGTGGCTTTTTGCGCGCGCTCGGCGAACCATAACAGTTCGGCTTCCGGGAAGTACGGCTTACGATAGCGACCAAAGGGCACATTAAATTCACCGCGCAGATTGTAACGGCACAGGCCGTTGTAACCGTGGCGGTTGAGATAAAGAAACAACACGGCACGCTGATAGGTATCCGTGCTGGCGTTGAACGCCGTACGCTGAGCGTAATAGGTTTCCGCCGTATTGCCGCTGGCGCTGAACAGCTGGCGCGCGTCTTCAATAAACGAGGCGGTGCGCGTTTTAACGATATTGTAGAGATTGATCAGATCACCGTTGATGTCCGCCAGGTGATAACGGTCATAATCGGTGTTGAGGAATACGGAACCGGCGCCGACAAAAGGTTCGATTAAACAATCACCTTGTGGCAGATGACGACGGATATCGTCAAGCAGCGGGTATTTCCCTCCGGCCCATTTCAGGAAAGCGCGATTTTTCTTCATGCTGTCGTGGCTATTACATCTTAATTATTGGCTGTGGCGAAACCGACAGCAGATCTGCGCTTAGAACGGGGCCGCAGCAACGCGGCCCCACATCACTTACTGGCTCTCTTTCTTCACCTGGCTGAGCGGCTTAACCCACGGGTTTGCCGCACGCACTTCCGCCGGCAGTGAAGCTACTGCACGTTTGGCTTCGGCCGGTGTGGCATAAGCGCCGCTCACCAGCACGTACCACGGCTGGCCGTTACGCGTGGTTTTATACACGTGATAACCGCTCAGATTCTGTTTCTTCGCCCAGGCGTTCAGGCTCGCTTCTTTCGACGCCCCGCTCAGCTGCAGCGTGTAGTTGCCGCCCGATGGCAGCGACTTGCTGGCACCGCCACTGCTGGCCGGTGCGCTGTTGTGCGCGGTGGTGGTGTGCGTTTTGTTCTCTTTTACTGCGGCCGGTTTGCTGGCAGCCGGGGTTTTGTGGCTGCTGCCGCTGCTGGCACCAGGGCTGCGTGGTGGCGTCTCAGCGCTTACCGCCGGCGGCGTGACCGCTTTGCCGGCGCTGCCGCTGACCGTTGCCGGTGCGGTAGGCAGCGAACTGTTGCCCTGTGCGCCCTGCGCCGCGGCATCAACGGAACCCTGCTGATTATTCAGCGCGGTATTGAGATCGCCCGGCAGCGTTACGCGCTGCTGGTTGGCCGGTGTGTCAACCGGTGCTGCCTGAGTCGGCGTGGAGGAGACAGACGGCATGGAGATTGACTGACCGTCACTGCCGGCGGGTGCGGCGTTACCGGCGGTATTCTGCGGCGCACTGCCCTCAGCCGACGGCGTGGCATTCTGCTGGCCGCTCATGGCGGTTGAACCTGACAGGTCGATATTCTTTTCACTGCCGCCGCCAGCTGGTGCCGCGCTACCGGTGCTGGCGCTGTTGCTGGCCGGTTTTTTCTCGTCCGGGCCGGTCAGCGCGGAGCCAATGCCCAGCACCAGAATCAGCAGCACCAGAATGCCGATACCCATCATCATATGCTGACGGGAAACCGGTACTTTCGCTTTCGGCGCAGAAGACGATTTGCGAGGCCGCGTGGGACGGCGGTCACTGGCGTCAGGTTTTAACTCGTCTTCCGGTTTGAACTCATCCATTTAGCCTCCTCCGTAAAACGGCACGCTTCCCACGTGCCGCATCACTGCTCACTGTTCCCCCGCCGGACGGCAGCCCGACGTAGTCCGGGGATAATCAAGATACTTTGCAATCGTTAATCGCAGCCAGCACCATATCATGCGCCACGCCGCCGCGCACTTCGGAGCGGCCAATAGCGAGAGGCAGCACCAGACGCAGCTCGCCGCCGAGCACTTTTTTATCGCGCATCATGTGCGGCAGATAAGCTTCTGCCGTCATGCTGGCCGGGCCGTTAACCGGCAGGCCAGCACGCTGCAGCAGCGCAATAATGCGGTCAGTGTCGGCAGCGCTGAACTGACCCAGACGCTCAGCAGTGCGCGCCGCCATTACCATGCCCGCCGCAACCGCTTCACCGTGCAACCAGTTGCCGTAACCCATATGCGCTTCAATCGCATGGCCAAAAGTATGACCGAGATTGAGCAGCGCACGCAGGCCGGTTTCACGCTCGTCGGCTGCCACCACTTCGGCTTTCAGCTCGCAGCAGCGGCGAATGCAGTAAGCCATGGCTGTGTTATCCAGCGCCAGCAGCGCATCAAGATTCTGCTCCAGCCACTGGAAAAATTCACCGTCGAGAATGATGCCGTATTTGATCACTTCCGCCAGACCGGAGGCCAGCTCGCGCGGCGGCAGCGTGGTGAGGCAGTCGGTATCGACCACCACCGAAGCCGGCTGGTAGAAAGCACCGATCATGTTTTTACCGAGGGGATGGTTCACCGCGGTTTTGCCCCCGACCGAGGAGTCAACCTGCGACAGTAAGGTGGTCGGCACCTGAATAAAGCGTACGCCGCGCTGGTAGCTGGCGGCCGCAAAACCGGTCAGATCGCCAATCACGCCACCGCCCAGCGCAATCAGCGTGGTATCACGGCCGTGCGGCTTCTGCAGTAGCGCGGTGAAAACCTCGTCCATCACCGCCAGCGTTTTGTACTGCTCACCGTCGGGCAGAATCACCTGATCCACTTTCACCCCGGCGTTGCTCAGCAGCGTCGCGAGTTTGTCCAGATAGATCGGTGCCAGCGTCTGATTCGTCACCAGCATGGCATTGTCGCCGGCTTTCAGCGGCCAAAAAGAAGCCGGATCGTTAAACAGTCCGGCAGCGATGGTGATGGGGTAACTGCGATCCCCCAGTGAGACAGTGATCTTCTCCATGATGACCGATACCTATTGCTGAGCCCTCAGGGTGCTGGATTAATTTTTTTCCAGCATGTTGATGATCTGATTGGCGACAACTTTTGCACTTTGATCGTCAGTGCGAATGGTGACGTCAGCGATCTCTTCATAAAGCGGATTACGTTCGCCAGCCAGCGCTTCCAGTACTTCGCGCGGCGGTTCGTCAACCTGCAGCAGCGGACGCTTTTTATCACGCTGAGTGCGGGCAAGTTGCTTTTCGATGGTGGTTTCGAGGTAGACGACCACACCGCGGGCGGAGAGACGATTACGGGTTTCACGGGATTTGACGGAGCCGCCACCGGTCGCCAGGACAATGCCCTGTTTCTCGGTCAGCTCGTTGATGATTTTCTCTTCACGATCGCGAAAACCGGCTTCGCCTTCCACATCAAATACCCAGCCTACATCCGCTCCGGTACGTCGCTCAATTTCCTGATCGGAATCGAAAAATTCCATATTGAGTTGCTGAGCTAACTGACGACCAATAGTGCTTTTGCCGGCACCCATCGGCCCAACCAGAAAGATATTGCGTTTCTCTGCCATTTTGTCGGTATTACTAAGAATTCGTTGATGATACCCCGCGTTCAGCACATTGCTGGCGGGACAGGAACTGAGACCTCATGAGCGTTAGCAAGAGTCAGACGGAAAATTATCTCAACACTCATGGCCGTTTGGCAACCGAATAAATTGCCCCCGGCGACCTTCAAACAGGACCGGTCTGTGGTTCGCGAGACGGTAACGCTCTTCCTTTTTTGCCATCCTTGTGCGCGCTACAGGTGCGCTGGCTGGGCCTGTCGCTCCCGACAGCTTACCTGCGTAAACTGTGGAATTGGTGCCGTTGCTGACGTCCTGTACCACCCAAAATTCGGGCATATTTCTTTCGATGTCAGTATCGCTTGTCACTGACACCCGCCGGAAGGTTATCCTGCCGCGTTCCGTTACACCGTTTTAAAATCGCTAAACCTTGTATGCTAATTCCTGCCCTGCGTCAACGCAGTTGGTCATATGGAGCGAATTTTCCGCTTTATCCGGCGGTAAGCGCTGCTTCCCTGACCAGTCGCGGCGTGATGAAGATCACCAGCTCACGTTTTTTGCGCTCGTCGGTCTGCTGACGAAACAGACTGCCGAACAGCGGCACCTCGCCCAGCCACGGCACGCGCTTTTCGCCCTGGGTGCGCTGCTGCTGGAAAATACCGCCCAGCGCCAGCGTTTCACCGTCGCGCAGCGTCACCTGAGTGGCGATTTCCTGCTTATCGATGCTCAGCACCTGACTTTCCCCCATCGTCAGGCTGCGACCCGGCATGTTCTGGCTCAGCCGCAGCGTGAGCTGAATACGCCCGTTGCCCAATACTACTGGCGTCACCTCCATGCCCAGCACCGCCTCTTTGAACTCAATCGCCGTCGCACCGCTGTTACCGGATTTCACCTCGTAGGGAATTTCGGTGCCCTGCTTGATGGTGGCGGTCTGCTGGTGTGAGGTAAACAGCCGCGGGCTGGCGATGATTTCGATCTGGTTCTCCTGCTCCAGCGCGCTCAGCTCCAGGTTAAGCAGTTCGCCGCTCATCGGTCCGAGCGTGACGCCGGCGCGTATCGCCGGATTGCTCACCGCCAGCGGCACCAGCAGCTGCGGATTGCGCAGCGCCCCGGTGACGACATCGCCGGGTGCGGTGCTCCAGCTGACGCCGAGCTCGCGCAGATGTTCTTCATTGATGGTAACAATGTGCGCTGACAGCTCAACCTGCTCCAGCGGCAGATCCAGCGCCTGCAGCCAGCGCTCGGTGTCGCGCAGCGCCTGCGCGCTGTCCCGCAGCAACAGGCTGTTGGTACGGCTATCCACCGTCACGCTGCCGCGCGGCGTCATCAGCGAGCGTTCCGCCTGCAGGCTGCGGTAGACATCGCTGGCGCTGGCGTAGTGCAGCGTGACAGTGCGCTGCTCAAGCGGCGCCTGCAGCTGCTTCTCTTCACGCTCCGCCTGTGCCTGCTGTGCCTGTCGCTGCTGCCAGCTCTCCGGATAGACCAGCAGCACACCCTCCTCCTGGATCACGGTGAGTTTCGCCAGCCGCGTGACCAGCGCCAGTGCGCGCTCCCAGCCGACGTTATCCAGCCGCAGCGACAGCCGCCCCTCCACGCCCGGCGCGATCAGCAGGTTGGTTTGCTGATAGTCAGCCAGCGCCTGCAGAATGCGCTCGACCGGCGCATCATCAAATACCAGGCTCAGGGGCTGATCAGCGGCGTGCAGCGGACTGCTCAGCGCCAGCCACAGCAGCAGCGTCATCCTTTTCATAAAATCCTCCTTTTATTACCCATGTGATGTGCTGCGGCGGACAGCTCTGCGTGGCGCTCAGTACCAGCGTATGTGCGCTGAGCTGGGTCACCTGCCACGGTGCCAGCGGAAAAGCAGCCGGTGCGCTCAGCCGCTGACGTTTGCCCTGCGGTGAAACCAGCCAGGCCACAAAGTGCGGCGCGCGACCAATGATGCCCTGTAAGCGCCAGCCCTGCGGTACGGCAGCGGGCGCCTGACACTGGCTGGCAGCCAGCGGCTGGAACGGATCGCGCGCCAGCGCCCAGCTGCTGCACAGCAGTAACACCAGTGCGCTACTCCGCATCGTCACTCTCCAGCCAGAATTCGCTGTGTAACACGCCCTGCTCCGCCTGCAGCTGAAAACGCTGTGGCACCGCTAACGCCGTCGCAGCCAGCCCGCTGAACAGCGGCAGAAACTGCGGCCAGCTCAGGCGCAGCGCCAGCTGCTGTGGCTGATTGTCCGGATGCCAGGCCTCGAGCTGATTGCCGCGCGCTGCCACCAGTTGCTCTAACGATACGGACGCCGCCGTTGCCGCTGGCTGCAGCGTTGCGATCTCCGCCTGGAGCTGTTCGATGGCCGGTCGCTCGTCCAGCTGCTGTTGACGTTGCTGGTGCTGCTGCGCCAGTTGTGACAGCTGCTGTTGCAGCGTGCTGAACTGCTGCTGCTGCGGACGCAGCAGCAGTAGCCACGCCAGCCCGAATAGCAGCAGCGCCAGCAGTTGCAGGCTGGCTATTCGCCACGTCAGTGCCAGCTGCAGCCAGCGCTGGATGAGTTCATTCATTGGTCGCCTCCTGCAGCCGGGCACGCAGCGCGAAGCGGTAATCCCCCTGCGCCTGACGCTGTACGCTGCCCTGCTTCACCGCCGCAAATAGCGGTTGCGTCTGCAGCTGCTGGCGGAACGCGCTGACATCAGCCAGGCTCTGCGCCAGACCGTCCAGCACCAGTTGCCCCTGTCGCCGCTCCACGCGACTCAGCCACAGCGTCTCCGGCATCAGTGCGGGCAGTTGCTGCCAGAACTGCTGCCAGCGTTGATGCTGCTGCAGCCGCTGTTGCTGCGCCTGCTGCCTGCGTAACAGATCATCCCGCTGCGCCATCAGCGTTTGCTGTTGCGCCAGCCGCTGCTGTATCTGCTGGAGCTGCATGGTCATATCGGCCTGCTGCCGGGCTGCCTGCTGGAGCCGCTGTTCAGCGCGCCACCACAGCAGCAGCGTGAGTAACAGCGTTACCAGCAGCACGACAACCAGCAACGCCACGCTGTGCTGGCGGCGTAGCAGCAACTGCTGTGCCCGCCACGGGAGCAAATTGACCGCCAGCATCAGTAATCCTCCGGACGTAGCGCCAGGCCTAGCGCAATCGCCAGCGCGCCCGCCTCTGCCGGTAGTGGCGGTTGCAGATAATGCAGCAGCGCCAGCGGCTTGCAGCGCTGCACTTCCGCCTCCGGCAACGCCTGCGGTGAGGTGCAGAACACCGTTTGTGCCTGGGGAAAGGTGTCACGCAGATGGGCGAGCGTCAGAGATTCGGTCGCCGCGCCGCAGGCGCTATTTTCGCCGGCCAGCGTCCACAGCCAGTGGTCGCTGAGCGGATGGATCAGCAGCTGATGCGGGCGCAGCGGAACGCGCATGGCGATCTGCGTCAGCGCCAGACTGCTCAGCTCAAACACGTCGGGGCGCAGTCCGGCCTGCTGCAGCGGCGCCAGCCACTGGGCGATGACGTCACGGCGCGCAGCGGTGACGTGCAGCTGGCTGGCGCTGCCGCCCAGCCGGTAATCCAGCGACAGCGAGGCGGCTTCGACCGGGAACAGGCGTGATGCGGACGCGTTAACGTAGCGGCTGAGCGCCGGCTCGCGCAGTGAGGTTTGCGGCAACGGCAGCGTACGCTGCAGCACCAGCTGCGGCGGCAGGCCAACGCGCAGTGAGTAGCGCCTGGGTAAATGACGCTGCCAGCGCACCAACATCTCCTGTAACACTGGCGAGGTTTGCAACACGCCGTTGCGTAACGTATCGTGCGGCAGCGGCTGCTGCCACCAGTGTCGCAGCTGCCATCCGTGACGGCGTCGTTCAATGCCAAGGGCGCAGAGTTGCCCGTTCTGGATGTCCAGTCCAATTTGCCAGCGCTGAAAAGCCATGCGCGCGATCTCCTTATCGTTACAGGAAAAAGGATGATTACCCGCATTGCATGAAGATTGACGGGTATATCAAAGCGTCAGGCTTGCCTTTATACTACCGCGCGATTGTTTATAAACTGCCCAAACGCCAACAGATGGGAATTCTCAGGTGAAGTTCGTAAAGTATTTATTGATCCTTGCAGTGTGTTGCATTTTGCTGGGAGCCGGCACGGTTTATGGTTTGTACAAATACATAGAGCCGCAGCTGCCTGATGTGAACACATTGAAAGATGTGCGCCTGCAAACCCCGATGCAGGTTTACAGCGCGGATGGCGAGCTGATCGCCCAGTACGGTGAAAAGCGCCGTATCCCGCTCACCCTGCAACAGATGCCGCCTGAGCTAATCAAAGCGTTTATCGCTACCGAAGACAGCCGCTTTTATGAGCATCACGGCGTCGACCCGGTGGGGATTTTCCGCGCCGCCAGCATCGCGCTGGTCTCCGGCCACGCCTCGCAGGGCGCCAGTACCATTACGCAGCAGCTGGCGCGTAACTTCTTCCTCAGCCCTGAACGCACGCTGATGCGTAAAATCAAGGAAGCCTTCCTGGCGATTCGCATCGAGCAGTTGCTGAGTAAGGATGAAATCCTTGAGCTGTATCTGAATAAAATCTATCTCGGCTATCGCGCTTACGGCGTCGGTGCGGCGGCGCAGGTGTACTTCGGTAAACCGGTCGATCAGCTGTCGCTGAGTGAGATGGCGATGATCGCCGGCCTGCCGAAAGCGCCGTCGACCTTTAACCCGCTCTATTCACACGCCCGTGCGCTGGCGCGCCGTAATGTGGTGCTGGCTCGCATGCTGGATCAGAACTACATCACGCAGCAGCAGTATAACGACGCGCGCAACACGCCGCTGACCGCCAGCTATCACGGCCCGGAAATTGCCTTCTCTGCACCGTATCTCACCGAGTTAGTGCGTCAGGAGATGGTGAAACGCTACGGCGACAGCGCCTATGACGATGGCTACAAGGTGTATACCACCGTGACCCGCCATCTGCAGGAAGCCGCACAGCAGGCGGTGCGTAACAACGTGATGGCGTACGATATGCGTCACGGCTATCGCGGTCCGACCAACGTGCTGTGGAAAGTGGGTGAAGCCAGCTGGGATCACACCCGCATCGTCAATACGCTGAAAAATCTGCCGGTCTACGGTCCGCTGAATGCCGCCGTGGTCACCAGCGCCAGCGCCGACGAAGCCACCGCCATGCTGAAAGATGGCAGCAGCGTTTCGCTGACTTTAGCCGGCGTGCGCTGGGCGCGTCCGTATAAATCTGACACCCTGCAGGGCCCGACGCCGCGCAGCGTCACTCAGGTGCTGCAGGCTGGCCAGCAGATTTGGGTACGCAAAGTCGGTGACGCGTGGTGGCTGGGACAGGTACCGCTGGTGAATTCGGCGCTGGTGTCGCTTAATCCGGAAGACGGTGCGGTACGCGCGCTGGTGGGCGGTTTTGACTTCAACCAGAGTATGTTCAACCGCGCCACCCAGGCGCTGCGTCAGGTCGGCTCGAACATCAAGCCGTTCCTGTATACCGCCGCCATGGACCGCGGCCTGACGCTGGCCTCCATCCTCAACGACGTGCCGATTTCACGCTGGGATGCCGGTGCCGGCGCAGACTGGCGACCAAAGAACTCGCCGCCGACCTATGCGGGTCCGATTCGTTTACGCCAGGGGCTGGGTGAGTCGAAAAACGTGGTGATGGTGCGCGCGATGCGTGCTATGGGCGTTGATTACGCCGCTGAGTATCTGCAGCGCTTTGGCTTCCCGGCGCAGAACATTATCCATACCGAGTCGCTGGCACTGGGCGCCGCATCCTTCACGCCAATGCAGGTGGCGCGCGGCTATGCGGTGATGGCCAACGGCGGCTTCCTGGTCGATCCTTACTTCATCGCGAAGATTGAGAACGAACAGGGCGGCGTAATTTTCCAGGCGCAGCCGAAGATCGCCTGCCCGCAGTGCAATCTGCCGGTGATCTATGGCGACACCAAAAAGTCGGTGGCGCTGAATGAAGAGAGCGTGGAAAACGTTGCCACCTCGAATCAGCAGCAGAATCAGACCGTGCCGCAGCCCGAGCTGGAGCAGGTACCGGCGCAGCCGCAGCCCGCCGGCGATCAGCAGTATGCGCCGCACGTGATCAACACGCCGCTGGCGTTCCTGATTAAGAGCGCGCTGAACTCCAACATCTTCGGTGAACCGGGCTGGATGGGAACCGGCTGGCGTGCCGGTCGCGATCTGAAGCGTAACGATATCGGCGGCAAAACCGGTACCACCAACAGTTCCAAAGATGCCTGGTTCTCCGGTTATGGTCCGGGCGTGGTGACGTCGGTGTGGATTGGCTTTGATGATTCGCGCGCGCTGGGTCGCACCACGGTATCGGGTGCGATTCCGGATCAGATCTCCGGCTACGAAGGCGGCGCGAAGAGTGCGCAGCCGGCATGGGATGATTACATGAAAGTGGCGCTGGATGGTGTGCCGGTGCAGCCGCTGACACCGCCGGACGGCGTGGTGACGGTGACCATTGACCGCAGCACCGGCAAGCTGGCCAACGGTGGCGGCAACACCCGTCAGGAGTACTTCATCAACGGCACCCAGCCGACCGAGTATTCGGTGCATGATGTGGGCACCACCATCATGGACAACGGTGAAAGCCACGAACTGTTTTGATCAAAAAAGCCGGGGGAAATCCCCGGCTTATTGTTTTTGCCCCGTGCGACTCTCCGCGCCTTTTATTGCGCCGCCAGGTGTCCTCAATAACTCAACCGCCCCTGCTTCACCAGCCACTCACGCACCATAAAAAGCGCGCTGACGTTACGCGCCTCGCGAAAATCCGGCTCTTCCAGCAGCGCCAGCAGATTGCTGAGCGGCCAGCGGCGTACAATCAGCGGCTCCGGCTCATCCCCTTCCAGCTTCTCTTCGTACAACCCTTCAGCTACCACGATATTCATCTTGCTGGAGAAATAGGACGGCGCCATGGTGAGTTTGCCCAGCGCGTCCAGCTGGTGCGCGCCAAAGCCCACTTCTTCTTTCAGCTCACGGTTGGCGGCTTCAAAAACGCTTTCACCCGGATCGATTAAACCTTTCGGGAAGCCCAGCTCATAGGTTTCCAGTCCGACGGCGTACTCCTGGATCAGGATCACGTCATCGCCAATGATCGGCACAATCATCACCGCTTCACGATCGGAGGGCTTCATGCGCTCATAGACGCGACGCGCACCGTTGCTGAAGGCGAGATCAACCGCTTCGATGGTAAACAGGCGGGAGCGGGCCACCGCTTCCACGTTGAGGATGTCAGGTTTTTTCAGGGGAGTGGTCATATCAGCCTCAAACTTAGCACAGCCTTGTGAAACGCGATGACGTCAGCATACCGAAGCCCGCAGCATTGTGCGACACGCAGCGCGGTTCAATCATGGTGACATACATTTGCCCGCTGCCGCTAACAACTTCTTGTTATCTGCACAGTAAGATTTTCACAATAAGTCAACGGGGTAGCAGCAAATTCGGATAATACCGATGTTTAATTGAGGGGCTTGTGAGTACCATTCCGTTAAGGAATAATCTAACAAATTTATAATACAATGATTTTGCGCGGTATTTTGTTTCATTTGCCTCTTGTCAGAATGACTTCTGCTCGCCAAAATTGACTCGTATTGCAGGTTTTACCGGGAGCACATCGTAAACGTGACGGCAGTTTTTTGGCTGGATTGAGCAAAGCATGAGCACTCTTATCGTCATTCTGGCTGTCATGCTGGCCTGTTCGTTAGTGGCCGGAATCGGCTACTGGTACGCTATGCGGCATCGTCCGCCGTTGGCGAAACCACTGCCGTTTATCAGTCCGCCCTGCCGTAAACTCACCGATGAAGAACGCGCTGCCGTTGAGAAGTATATTGCGTCGCTGGGTAAAGCGCGTCAGCACAGCGGCGGGCGATCGACCCGATCGTCACGGGAACCCGAAGCGCTGGCGCTGACCGCACAGAGCAATAATGTTTATCCCGTTACCCGCTCCATCACCCGTTACGGCCTCTCCACTGACGATCCCCACAAATGGCGCTACTACCTGGATGAAGTCGAGGTGCATCTGCCGCCGCTGTGGGAGCAGTACATCGCTGAAGAAAACTACGTCGAGCTGATCCGTACCCAGACCCTGCCGCTGGTGATCTCGCTCAACGGCCACTCGCTGGTGAACTATGCGGTAGAACAACCGGCGCTACCGCCGCTGGTGCGGCCGATGTCGACCAACGCTTCGATTCGTAAAGAGGAGAGCGAAAACGTCGAGCTGCTGCAGGTGCGCAAAGAGTCGCCGGAAGAGTATCAGCTGTCGCGCGCCGACGGCACGCGTGAAGCGAGCGCCATTTGCTGCGCCTTCCTGCTGTTTTTCCTCAGCCTGGTACTGCCCGGCAGCCTGATGCTGTGGATTGCGCTGCCCGCCGGCGCGATCGTCGCTGTCAGCCTGTGGTTTATGTATCGATTCCCCGGTGAAAAAGGGCTGCGCGATGTGCACTGTCTGCGCGGCGCACCGAAGCGCTGGGGCCTGTTTGGCGAATCCAATCAGGAGCAGAGCAACATCTCGCTCGGCATCATCGACTTAATCTATCCGGCACACTGGCAGCCTTATGTGGCGCACGACCTGGGCCAGGTGACAGATGTGGATATCTACCTGAATCGTCAGGTGGTACGCCAGGGGCGCTTCCTGTCGCTGCAGGATGAAGTCCGCAACTTCCCGGTACAGCGCTGGCGTAAAAACCTGGTGCTGGCGTGCGGTTCGCTGCTGGTGCTGGTGATGCTGGTGAGCTGGATTCCACTCAGCATGCCGATCAAACTCAGCCTCGCCTGGTTAAAAGGCACCGAAAGTGTGGAAGTGAACAGCGTCGATAAACTCACTGCCCTGCCGCTGCACATTGGCGATAGCCTGAAAGTGAGCGGCACCGGCATGTGCTCGGTTCCGGGCAATTACCAGAGCAACCGCAGCTACGGCTACATGCCGTTCGACTGCTCGGCGATTTACTGGAACAACGCTGCGCCGCTGCCGCTGCCGCAGTCCGACATCATCGACAAAGCCGCCGCGCTGCTGGAGACCACCACGCAGCAGCTGCATCCGGAAACCAACACCGACCCGAAACTTAACCCGCAGCTGGCGTCGGCGATTCAGAAATCAGGCATGATTCTGCTGGATGATTTCTCCGATCTGGTGCTGAAAACCCAGCAGCTGTGCAGCCAGCAGCAGGACTGCGTGCGCCTGAAAAATGCGCTGGTCAACCTCGGTAACGCCAAAGACTGGGATACGCTGATTCACCGTGCGGATTCCGGCAAGCTCAACGGCATGAACGTGCTGCTGCGCCCGGTTAGCGCCGAAGCGCTGGAGAATCTGGTGAATACCGCCACCTCGACCTTCTTCTCGCGGGAGACGCGTCGCGCGGCGGAAACCCTTAACAGCCCGCCGCCGGGCGGATTCCTGATCATTAGCGATGAAGGCCGGCAGATGGTGAACCAGCCGCAGCCGTCGGTGGCGCTGTTCGATCTCGACGCCCCTTCACAGTGGCACGAACTGCAGCGCCTGTCCGGCATGCTGCTGCACACGCCGTTTGCCGCCAGCGGTATCATTACCAGCATTACCACCGATGCCAATGGCACGCGCCACATCGCCCTGCACAACGAGCCCGACGCCATGGCGCAATGGCGCTATCTGGGCACCGCGCTGCTGATGCTGGTGCTGATTGTCAGCGCCGTCAGCAACGGCCTGCTGGCGCTGCGCCGCATCCACCGCAACCGCCTGCGTATGGCGCAGATTCAGCAGTATTACGACAAGTGCTTTAACCACAACCTCAGCACTATGCAGAGCGTGCGCTCGCTGTTCTGACCCTCCGCCTTCTGTGCTACCCTGTCGCCCTGTTTTTCAGGGCGGAAAACAAAATGCCGATTACGCTTAAGGGATTGGCGATGGATCGGCAGCCCGCAACGGCACCTCGCCCTTGATTTATCACGTTGTACCCATACCTTTGGGTATCCGGCACCGGCCCGATCCATCTTTCCGGCGTCATGCGACCATGTGCGACCGATCGCCACACGGCGCGACGCAGCGTAACAGCAGGAGCCGCAATGAAAGAGAAAACCAGTGAAGGCGTCCGCCTTGATAAATGGCTGTGGGCCGCGCGCTTCTATAAAACCCGCGCGCTGGCTCGCGACATGATTGAAGGCGGCAAAGTGCATTACAACGGCCAGCGCAGCAAACCGGGCAAAGTGGTCGAACTGCAGGCCGAGCTGACGCTGCGTCAGGGCAACGATGAGCGCACGGTGATCATCACCGCCATCGGCGACCAGCGGCGTCCGGCCAGCGAAGCGCAGCAGATGTACGCGGAGACGGCCGCCAGCATCGAAAAGCGCGAAAAGAACGCGCTGGCGCGCAAAATGAATGCCCTGACCATGCCGCATCCCGATCGTCGCCCGGATAAAAAAGAGCGCCGCGATCTGCTGAAATTTAAATTGTCGGGCGATGAATAACTCGCGCCCCCACGAGAGAAACCTTATGTCTGTTCAAGATCAACTGCATCGTTACCTGTTTGAAAACGTCGCCGTGCGCGGCGAGCTGGTCAACGCATCTCAAACCTGGCGCGACATCGTGCAGAACCACGACTACGCCGAGCCGGTCAAAACGCTGCTGGGCGAACTGCTGGTCGCCACCAGCCTGCTCACCGCTACGCTGAAATTTGACGGCGACATCACCGTGCAGCTGCAGGGCGATGGCCCGCTGAGCATGGCGGTGATCAACGGAAATAACCGCCAGGAGCTGCGCGGCGTGGCGCGGCTGAAAGAGGATGCGGAGATCGCTGCCGGCAGCAGCCTGAAGCAGATGGTGGGTAACGGCTATCTGGTGATCACCATTTCGCCTGAGAAAGGCGAGCGCTATCAGGGCGTGGTCGGCCTGGAAGCCGATACGCTGGCGGGCTGTCTGGAAGATTACTTCATGCGTTCCGAGCAGCTGCCAACCCGCCTGTTCATTCGCACCAGCGAGAAAGGCGCAGCCGGTATTCTGCTGCAGGTGCTGCCCGCGCAGGAGCCCAACCTGGATGACTTTAACCATCTGGCCACGTTAACCGAAACTGTGAAGAGCGAAGAGCTGATTGAGCTGCCCGCTACTGACGTACTGTGGCGTCTCTATCATCAGGAAGAAGCCACGGTTTACGATCCGGCGCCGGTCAGCTTCAAATGCACCTGCTCGCGCGAACGCTGCGGTGAAGTGCTGAAAACGCTGCCGCCAGAGGAAGTGGATGAGATTCTGGCCGAAGACGGCAAAATTGATATGCACTGCGACTACTGCGGCACGCACTATGTGTACGACGCCGTGGATATTGCTGCTATTCGTAACGCTCCCTCCGGCAATAGCGATCAACTGCATTAATCAGCAAACGGGCGGTGACGCCGCCCGTATTTTCCGCCGGCGTAGCGCTATGATTTTTCACGGAAATTAACTAATTTACGCTAACTTTAGTTTCATAAGTGGCAGATTTCTCTACTTGTCACGTTCCAGCTCGCATTTTTAACTCTCTTCACTTTTCCACCTCGCTCAGACGTGTACACTGCGCGCGATCTGCCCTGTGCGGCTATGCGCAGCAGGACGCAGAAACCCTCATAAAAAATGCCATGAAGTACCGATTTAAGGAGCAGTCACATGCGCGTTAACGGCCTGACATCGCAAGACCTCGAAACGCTCGGAATTAGCGGCACCACAGAGGTGGTGTACAACCCTGATTACGCCACGTTATTTCAGGAAGAAACCCGCCCGGAGCTGGAAGGTTACGCGCGCGGCACCCTGACGCAGAGCGGTGCCATTGCCGTGGATACCGGCATCTTCACCGGACGTTCGCCGAAAGATAAATACATCGTGCGGGATGACACCACGCGTGACACGCTGTGGTGGAACGATGTTGGCAACGGCAAGAACGACAACCAGCCGCTGTCACAGGAAACCTGGCAGGCGCTCAAAGATCGCTGCACGCAACAGCTTTCCGGCAAGCGTCTGTTTGTGATTGACGCCTTCTGCGGCGCCAACCCGGACACCCGCCTCAGCGTGCGTTTCGTGATGGAAGTGGCGTGGCAGGCGCATTTCGTCAAAAACATGTTTATCCGTCCGACTGAAGCCGAACTGGCTGAGTTTACGCCGGATTTCGTGGTGATGAACGCGGCGCAGTGCACCAATCCGGACTGGCAGGCGCAGGGGCTGCATTCCGAGAATTTTGTTGCCTTTAACCTGACTGAACGCATGCAGCTGATCGGCGGTACCTGGTACGGCGGCGAGATGAAAAAAGGCCTGTTCGCCATCATGAACTATCTGCTGCCGCTGAAGGGTATCGCCTCGATGCACTGCTCGGCCAACGTCGGCAAAGCGGGCGACGTGGCGGTGTTCTTTGGTCTGTCCGGTACCGGTAAAACCACGCTCTCTACCGACCCGGATCGTCAGCTGATCGGCGATGATGAGCACGGCTGGGACGACGACGGCGTCTTTAACTTCGAAGGCGGCTGCTACGCCAAAACCATCAATCTGTCAGAGCAGGCCGAGCCGGAGATTTACCGCGCGATTCGCCGTGATGCGCTGCTGGAGAACGTGGTGGTGCGCGCCGACGGCACGGTCGATTACGCCGACGCCAGCAAGACGGAAAACACCCGCGTGTCTTACCCGATCGAGCACATCGAAAACATCGTGCAGCCGGTATCGAAAGCCGGCCACGCGAAGAAGGTCATCTTCCTGACCGCCGATGCCTTTGGCGTACTGCCACCGGTTTCGCGTCTGACGCCGGAGCAAACCCAGTACCACTTCCTGTCCGGCTTTACCGCCAAGCTGGCCGGCACCGAGCGCGGTGTGACGCAGCCCACCCCAACCTTCTCCGCCTGTTTTGGCGCGGCGTTCCTGACGCTGCATCCAACGCAGTACTCGGATGTGCTGGTGAAACGTATGCAGGCGTCCGGCGCGCAGGCCTATCTGGTGAATACCGGCTGGAACGGCAGCGGCAAGCGCATTTCGCTGAAAGACACGCGCGCTATCATCAACGCGATTCTGGCCGGTGAGCTGGATGAAGCGGAGACCGTGACGCTGCCGGTGTTTAATCTGCAGGTGCCCACCACGCTGGCACAGGTGGACGATGCCATTCTCGATCCGCGCCGCAGCTGGTCTGACGCCGCCGCCTGGCAGCAGGCTGCCGAAGCGCTGGCGCAGCGCTTTATCACCAATTTCGAGAAGTACACCGACAACGATGCCGGCAAAGCGCTGGTGCAGGCCGGCCCTCAGCTGTGAAGTAGCCCAGCCGCCACAACGGCGGCTTAGCGATGGCACATTTCGTCGCGGCGCGATTTATCGCGCATGCCTGCAGCGGCAATATCGCTGATGGATGCGTAATAGATTGCGCCGCGACGGTTGGTGCGGAAATTTAACTAACGTTACTGCTAACTGCCGTCGTGGCGCTGTTTTCCGGAATCGGTAACCACGCACGGATACGTAATCCGCCGCGTTCACTGTCGCCAATCTCCAGCGATCCGTCATGCGCATCGATAATACGCTGCACAATCGCCAGACCCAGACCGGTGCCGCTGGTGCTGCGCGCGCTATCGCCACGCACAAACGGCTGGAACAGATGCTGTAACTGATCCGGCTTAATGCCCGGACCATCATCCTCCACCTGGAACCACGCGCGATTCAATTCCTGACCGCTGCTGACTTTGATCCAGCCGTTACCGTAACGCGCCGCGTTAACCACCAGATTCGCTACCGCGCGTTTAATCGACAGCGGGTTAATATCCAGCATCAGCTCCGCGTCCATCACCGCATTCTCAATCTCGCGCTCGTAGCCGCTCTCCGCCGCCACCACTTCGCCCAGCACGCTATTCAGATCGGCGCGCTCGGTTTGCATCTCCTGCCCGGTGCGCAGGTAATCGATGAACTGCTCGATGATGGCGTTACACTCTTCGATGTCTTTGTTGATCGACTCGGCCAGGTAGCCATCTTCCTCGCCCATCATCTCGGTGGCGAGACGGATGCGCGTCAGCGGCGTGCGTAAATCATGGCTGACGCCGGCCATCAGCAGCGTACGGTCATCGGCCAGCTGCTTCACGCCCGCCGCCATCTGGTTGAAGGCACGCGTCACCGAACGCACTTCCGAAGCACCGTATTCGCGCAGCGGTGGCGGAATAATGCCTTTCCCCACCTGCAACGCAGCGTGTTCGAGATCGACCAGGGGTCGGTTTTGTATACGGATAAACAGCCAGGCGCCGCCAATCGCCAGCAGCATAATCGCCAGGGTATAGCGGAACAGCGGTGAGAAGTCGCCCTGATGGATTTCGGTCAGCGGTACGCGCACCCAGATATCCGGCGACAGCCAGGTTTTCAGCCAGACCACCGGCGAGTTTTTGTTAACCTCAACCCGCACGTCGGTCGGCCCGCCCAGCTGCTGCGCCATCTGTTCACTGAGGAATTCATAATGCTGCGCCCAGCGCAGCCCGCTCTCTTCCGCCGCCGCGTTGGTGTACAACGAGATGCCCAGCTCACGATAAATTTCGCGCCGGAAGGCCGGCGGCACTTCCAGCTGCGTACCATCCTCCAGCTGCAGCCGATCGGTCATCAGCATACGCACTTCGTAGGCGAGGACTTTGTTGAACTGCTGCAGACTGGGAAGAATGGCGAAATTGAGCACCACCAGGTAGGTCGTTACCAGGCTGACGAACAGCAAGGTAACGATCAACAACAGGGTGCGGGCAAACGAACTGCGGGGTGAGAAGCGCAATCGCCTCATGCTTTACTGCCGTCCGGAACGAAAACGTAGCCAAGGCCCCAGACGGTCTGGATGTAGCGCGGATGCGCCGGATCTTCTTCGACCATGCGGCGCAGACGAGAGATCTGCACGTCGATAGAACGCTCCATCGCACTGTACTCACGCCCGCGCGCCAGGTTCATCAGCTTATCGCGCGATAGCGGCTCACGCGGATGGCTCACCAGCGCTTTCAGCACGGCGAACTCTCCGCTGGTCAGCGGCATCGGCTCATCTTCACGGAACATTTCACGCGTGCCGAGGTTCAGTTTGAACTTACCGAAGGCGATGACCGCTTCTTCCTGCGACGGCGCGCCCGGCAGCTCATTGGCCTGACGACGCAGCACGGCACGAATTCGCGCCAGCAGCTCACGCGGGTTGAACGGTTTTGGAATGTAGTCATCGGCGCCGATTTCCAGCCCCACGATACGATCGACCTCTTCACCTTTCGCGGTGACCATAATGATCGGCATCGGGTTACTCTGGCTACGCAGACGACGGCAAATTGACAGGCCATCTTCGCCCGGCAGCATTAAATCCAGCACCATTAAATGGAATGATTCGCGGGTCAGCAGACGATCCATCTGCTCGGCGTTGGCGACGCTGCGCACCTGAAAGCCCTGTTCGGTGAGATAGCGTTCGAGCAGTGCGCGCAGACGCATATCATCATCGACGACCAGAATTTTGTAGTTCTCTTGCATGTTCAACTCCCAAAGGCGCCATTGCCTGAGCCGATATTGTGTAAAAAAGATGCCTGTCTGTGACAGTCATTAATGGTTTATATTCTAGCCGAAATTGTTACAAAGCATATTAAACAGCAGCTTATCTTTAATTTTAACCGCGAACTGCGGCTCCGCTCGCGCTTTTCTGACTGATTTTGACGCCGTTTAGCGCTTGTCTGAAAATCAGCGCCGTTTTCTGCCGGTGAGTGGTCCAGCCGGGCCGTCCCGCTTTCGCCGTCAGGCGGGGCGCGCCATTTGGCTTAAGTTTCACCTGCAGGATAAGCCAGCGGCCGCGCTCAGTAGCATAAAATATCGCGTTTTCGCCGCTGACTGCGTATCCGCGCTCGGAACAGTGCCAGTGCGCGAGCAAAATAAGGCCAGCGTTAAATAAAGTGATTTAAATCAGTCAGTAAACTCCCCTTTCCTCTGCGCAAATGATCTCCGACACTGCATCGGTACCTGCTTACTGAGTTCATGTGGAGAAGAAAGATGAAAAAAACCGTTGTTCTGCTGAGCGCTCTGGTACTCACCAGCCTCACACAGGTTCAGGCCGCTACGCCAGCGGGCGAAGCCGCCGGCGCACAGGCGTCGACCACGGCCAAAGGTAATTCCGATGCTATCGGCATCGGTGCGGTGGGAGCCCTGCTCGGCGTCGCGCTGGCCACCATGGGCGGCGGCGATCACGGCGGTAGCAGCACCTCAACGACCACGGCGACCACGCCGGGCAAATAACGCTTATCTGGCGCGGCAAGGCTGCGGCGCTTCCCCCTCTTATACTGCCAGCCCTTTCGCCAGCGGAGAATAAGTTGCGCCCCGGCTTGTTTCACCAGGCCATTACTCTCCGCCTCTTTTTTCCTCACTTTCCGTCACGTACTCAATGCGGTTCACAAACCACACCTTCTGTCCTTCCGGCGTGTTTACCGTCACCTCGTCATCCACCTCTTTTTTGATCAGCGCGCGCGCCATCGGCGAGTCGATGGAGATGTACTCTTTCACCGTATCGCCATAGATCTCGTCCGGTCCGACGATGCGAAAACGCTTCACGTCGCCCTGCTCATTCTCTACTTCCACCCAGGCACCGAAGAACACTTTGCCCTCCTGCTGCGGCGCATAATCAACGATTTTCAGCTCGGCGAGGCATTTACGCAGATAGCGCACGCGCCGATCGATCTGGCGCAGCAGGCGCTTGTTATAGGTGTAATCGGCGTTTTCAGAGCGATCGCCCAGGCTGGCGGCCCAGGAGACAATGCGGGTGATTTCCGGCCGCTTCTCATTCCACAGATGGTCGTGCTCAGCACGCAGCTTGTTATAGCCTTCGCGGGTAATCAGTTGGGTTTTCATCGCTTCACTCGTGGTTACAGCCCTGTTCACTGCACAGAGGCTATCACAAAGCCTTACCTGCCCGGACAGGCACCCAGCGTCTTTTTCATCAGGCGCACATAATCGGCGACCAGGCCGGGCGTCCAGGTCATGATTTCTGCCCGTTCGCGCAGCACGCAGGCGCCCCAGAATGCCGGCTGCAACAGCAGCGCAAACACCTGCTGCAGCCGCTGGCCGTAATAGCCTTCAAACGCCACGTCCAGCGCATCCACCACGGTGGTCGAACAGTTTTTTGCCGTCAGATTATACAGGCTGTCACCACGGTTGGCCTGCCAGTAGCTGGCGAGCGCCTGCCCGTTGTAGTGCTGAAAACTGAAGGTTAAATCCGGGCTGCGCCAGTCGGCAATCTCTGCCGCCAGCGAGGGGAGAAAACGGCCGGGGCGATCGTTAATCTGTCCGGCCAGCAGCAGACGCGGTAGCTCGTGCGGTTGCGGATCGATCTCCTGCTGCGGATAAAGGCTGATGTAGCCGCGCTCACCAAAGCTCAGTGCCGCATGGCCGGTACAAAAGTGCCCTTCACCGTTAATCACGCCGATGTAACGGTCAATCACATAGCGCTTCGGCTGTTGACTGGCTTCAGACTGCGCCTGCCAGACGTGGACACAGAGAGGAAATGCCGCAGCGTCCGGCGGAAAGCGGGCCTGCTGCCACGGCCGGAGCCGCGCGATATGACGATGGCCGCGACAAAACCACGGCAGCAGCGTAACGGACTGACCCGCCGGCAGGCGCTGCCACTGGCGCCAGACGCGCCATACCGTCAGGCTGAACGACAGCAGCAACAGTACCAGCCAGCTGCCCAGCAACACGCAGGTATGCAGGTTGTCATTGAAAAACAGCACCACGCTCAGCACCATCTCGCCGCAGCCCAGCATAAAATGTCGCACCCAGCGCTGACGCTGAATCAGCGCCGCGCTCAGGCAGCGAAACAGGCCGTTAAACAACAGGCAGATTTCCATCACCGTCAGCAGCAGTTTCTTCAGTTGCCTCTCGTCACCGTGCCACAGCGCGCCGGCCAGCAGCGTGCCAACAAAAATCAGGGAAAACAGCAGATTGAGCCAGCGCTGCAGCGACACCTCGCCGCTCAGCAGGTTAAACAGCAGCGACAGCGACAGTAAGAGCGCCAGCACCTGTAGCGACAGATTGATATGCCCATCGACCAGCACGTCCGCCACAATCATGCCGGCCAGCAGCACACCGCACAGCGCCAGGCCATAAATCAGCAGACGATAACGCACCAGCAGCTCGCGTCCGGCCAGCAGCAGCAGTAATTTGATCATTGCTTCACCCTCCTTCCGTGGTTTGCCGCGGATTATAGGGCAGAGACGGGGCGAGCCTGGCTGCAACCGGCACGCCATTGCGCTGGGGTTTAACACATAGGTGGCTAAGTTTCTCTGAGTTGCGCGCTGCATTCAGAAAAAGACGGATTCACCGGTCAGCGGCTGGCAATTTGCGGCCTCAGTCCGTATAACTGTCCCCTATTTCTAACCCTGTGTAAGCAAGACCGTTACTGATGATGAAAGATTCGCTGAGCCAGATTATCGCAGGTGAGCTGAAGGCACGCGCCGACCAGGTTGACGCCGCCATTCGCTTGCTGGACGAAGGGAACACCGTGCCGTTTATCGCACGTTACCGTAAGGAAGTGACCGGCGGGCTGGATGATACCCAGCTGCGTACGCTGGAGAGCCGTCTCGGCTATCTGCGTGAGCTGGAGGAACGCCGCCAGTCGATTCTGAAATCCATTGATGACCAGGGCAAACTGACGCCGGAATTAGCCACTGCCATCAACGGCACGCTGAACAAAACCGAGCTGGAAGATCTCTATCTGCCTTATAAGCAGAAGCGCCGCATGCGCGGGCAGATCGCTATCGAAGCCGGGCTGGAACCGCTGGCAGAGACGCTGTGGAACGACGCGTCTCAGGATCCCGAGCAGCTGGCAGCGCGTTATGTCGACGCGGACAAAGGCGTTGCCGATGTGCGTGCCGCGCTGGATGGCGCACGCTATATCCTGATGGAGCGCTTCGCCGAAGACGCCACGCTGCTGGCGAAAGTGCGTGATTACCTGTGGAAGAACGCCCATCTGGTTGCACGCGTGGTGGAAGGCAAAGAGGAAGAAGGCGCTAAATTCCGCGACTACTTCGATCATCACGAAGCGCTGAGCAGCGTGCCGTCGCACCGCGCGCTGGCCATGTTCCGTGGCCGTAACGAAGGCATTTTACAGCTGTCGCTCAACGCCGATCCGCAGTTTGATGAAGCGCCGCGCGAAAGCTACGGTGAAACGCTGATCGCCGACCACCTTGGCCTGCGCCTGAACAACGCACCGGCCGACAGCTGGCGCAAAGCCGTGGTCAGCTGGACCTGGCGCATCAAGGTCCTGCTGCACCTCGAAACCGAACTGATGGGCACCATCCGCGAACGGGCAGAAGACGAAGCGATCAACGTGTTTGCCCGTAATCTGCACGATCTGCTGATGGCGGCACCCGCCGGCATGCGCGCCACCATGGGCCTCGATCCTGGCCTGCGCACCGGGGTCAAAGTGGCGGTGGTCGATGCCACCGGCAAGCTGGTCGCGACCGATACCATCTATCCGCATACCGGCCAGGCGGCCAAAGCCGCGACCTCGGTGGCGGCGCTGTGCGCCAGGCATCAGGTTGAACTGGTGGCGATCGGCAACGGCACCGCTTCACGTGAAACCGAGCGTTTCTTCCTCGACGTACAGAAGCAGTTCCCGCAAATCAAAGCGCAAAAAGTGATTGTCAGTGAGGCCGGAGCATCGGTCTATTCCGCTTCCGAACTGGCGGCGCAGGAGTTCCCCGATCTCGACGTTTCGCTGCGCGGTGCGGTGTCTATCGCCCGTCGTCTGCAGGATCCGCTGGCAGAGCTGGTCAAAATTGACCCGAAATCGATTGGCGTTGGCCAGTATCAGCATGATGTCAGCCAGAGCCAGCTGGCGAAAAAACTCGATGCGGTGGTAGAAGACTGCGTGAACGCCGTGGGCGTTGACCTGAATACCGCCTCGGTGGCGCTGCTGACGCGCGTCGCCGGCCTGACGCGCATGATGGCGCAGAATATTGTCAGCTGGCGTGACGAAAACGGCCGTTTCCAGAACCGTCAGCAGCTGCTCAAGGTGAGCCGCCTCGGCCCGAAAGCCTTTGAACAGTGCGCCGGCTTCCTGCGCATTAACCACGGTGATAACCCGCTGGATGCGTCAACGGTGCATCCGGAAGCCTATCCGCTGGTGGAGCGCATTCTCGCCGCCACGGAACAGGCGCTGAATGAGCTGATGGGCAATCCGGGCAGCCTGCGCGACCTGAATGCGCGCGACTTCACCGATGAGCGTTTCGGGCTGCCGACCGTCTCCGACATCATCAAAGAGCTGGAGAAACCGGGCCGCGATCCGCGTCCGGAGTTCAAAACCGCGCAGTTTGCTGAAGGCGTGGAGACGCTCAACGACCTGCTGCCGGGCATGGTGCTGGAAGGCGCGGTGACTAACGTGACCAACTTCGGCGCGTTCGTCGATATCGGCGTGCACCAGGATGGTCTGGTGCATATCTCTTCGCTGTCTGACAAATTCGTTGACGATCCGCATCAGGTGGTGAAAGCCGGCGATATCGTCAAAGTGAAGGTGATGGAAGTCGATCTGCAGCGTAAGCGTATCGCGCTGACCATGCGTCTGGATGAGCAGCCGGGTGAAAGCAACGCGCGCAGCGGCGGCAACCGTGGCGCGGGCAAAGAGGCCGCGCGGCCGGCAGCCGGTGCCAAAGGCCGCGGCAAACCTGCCAGCAGCAGCGTCGGTAACAGTGCGATGGGCGATGCGCTGGCGGCCGCCTTTGGGAAGAAACGCTAAGCGGCGCGCGAGTACAGGAGGTTGATAAATTGTCCTGGCGGACTACGCTGAAAAAACCGTGTGAAAAAATGACCTTCCGCGTAACCCGGCGATCCGATGGACATTATCAACTTCCTGCTCGATGAGATTTATGAAGGTAGCTTCCCCGTCGCGGCGCGCGAGCGCCTGCTTTCGCACATCCGCGCGGCGCGCGACACGGTAAAGCTGCCGCGTAAAGCGCACTGGGATGAAAAAGACGTGGTGCTGATCAGTTACGCCGACCAGTTCCGCGAACCCGAGCAGCCCACGCTCGCCAGCTTTACGCGCTTTTATCAGCAGCATCTGCAGTCCACCTTCAGCCTGGTGCATCTGCTGCCATTTTTCCCCTACTCGTCCGACGATGGCTTCTCGGTTATCGATTACCACAAAGTGAACCCGATTTGCGGTGACTGGCAGCACATCACGGCGCTGCACAGCGAAACCCGGCTGATGTTCGATTTCGTCTGTAACCACATGTCGGCGCACAGCGCGTGGTTTCGCCACTTTCTGGCGCAGGATGCCGGCTGGGACGACTTCTTTATCAGCATGCCGCCCGCCACCGATCTCAGTGCCGTGACGCGCCCGCGCACCTCACCGCTGCTGACGCCGTTTACCCTCGCTAACGGCGACACGCGCTTTATCTGGACCACCTTCAGCGCCGACCAAATCGATCTCAACTTCGCTAATCCGCAGGTGCTGATCCGCATGGTGGGCGTGCTGCTGGATTATCTCAACAAAGGCGCGGATTACGTGCGGCTGGACGCGGTGGGCTACATGTGGAAAACGCCGGGCACACGCTGTATCCATCTGACCAAAACCCATCAGCTGGTGAAGCTGTTTCGCGCCATCGCCAACGAAGTCGCGCCTGGTACGGTGATCGTGACCGAAACCAACGTGCCGCATCAGGATAACATCAGCTATTTCGGCAACGGCCACGACGAAGCGCAGATGGTTTACCAGTTTTCGCTGCCACCGCTGGTGCTGCACGCCATTCACTCCGGCTCGGCGCGCGCGCTGCGCCAGTGGGCCAGCACGCTTGAGCCCGGTGATGGCGGCACCACCTTCTTCAATTTTCTCGCCTCGCACGACGGCATTGGCCTCAATCCGGCACGCGGAATTTTGTCAGAAGTCGAGATTGTGGCGCTGGTGCGTGAACTGGCGCTGGAGGGCGCGCTGGTGTCCTATAAAAACAACCCGGACGGCAGCACCAGCCCGTATGAAATCAACGTAACGTATCTGGATGCGCTCAATCACCAGACCGACGATGACGAGACGCGCCTGCGTCGCTTCCTGCTGGCGCACGCGATTCTGCTGGCCTTTCCCGGCGTGCCCGCCATCTATATTCAAAGTATTCTCGGCTCGCGCAATGACAACGAGGGCGTGCGCGCTGCCGGGCACAACCGCGCCATCAACCGTGAGAAGTACAGCCTGCGCGATATCGAACAGCAAATCAGCGGCGGCAACCCGCTGCGTCAGCAGGTGTTTGAGCGGCTTAGCGCGCTGATTCAGCTGCGCACCCGGCAGCCGGCGTTCCATCCGGACAATCCGATGACGCTGCTGGAGAGCGACAACGCGGTGCTGCTGCTGCGCCGTCACGCCGCGGACAGCGACGAAGGGTTACTGTGCGTGTTCAATCTCAGCAGCCGCGAGATCAGCACTACGCTGCCGCAGGCGCGCCCTTTTCAGGATGTGATCAGCGGGCAGCGCGTGGATGGCAGCCAGCCGCTGGTGCTGGCCGCCTGGCAGTTTATGTGGCTGCGTGGATGAACTGCTGCACCTGCTGGCAGAACGCCTCCGGGTGCGAAATAAACGGCGCGTGCGCGGCCTTCGCGATGACAACCGACTGCGAATGCGGCCAGCGTGCATCCAGCTGCGGCGCAATGCGGCGCGGCACCAGGCCATCCAGCGCGCCATAGATACGCAGGAACGGCAGCGTCAGCCCATCCAGTGCGCTGCGCAAATCATCGTGGCGCAGAATGTTCAATCCCCCTTCCAGTACCGCCACTGACGGCATCGGCTGCGACAGCACTACCTCTTTCAGCTGGCGCGCATCCTGACGCGCATTTTCCGTCCCCATGGTTTGCAGCGCGAGAAAACGCTCCACCGTGCGCTGGAAATCGCTGCTCAATTGCTGCTGGAACGTCGCCAGCGTCTCAGGCTGAATGCCGGGCCATTCATCCCGGGCGGTAAAGCACGGCGACGAGGCCACGCTAATTAATGCCGCCACGCGATCGGGCTGGCTCAGCGCCAGCTGGCTGGCCACTAAGCCGCCCAGCGACCAGCCAAGCAGCACAGCGCGCGCTGGCAACTGCGGTAGTAGCTGCTGCGCCATCTGCGCCAGGCTCAGCGGCCCAAATCCCTGGCTGCGGCCAAATCCCGGCAGGTCCACCAGGTGCAGACGAAAATGCGGGCTGAGTCGCGGAACAATGTGTTGCCACACTTCGGCGTTTAGTCCCCAGCCGTGCAGCAGCACAAGATCGCGATCGCCTGTGCCTGTGGTGTGCCAGTAAAGCGAACTCATCGGTTACACTCCCGAAAAGTGAAAAGGAGGTCGCTATGCTAGCAATCCCTGCCCTGTGTTGGCTATGCCGTCTGCCGCTGCGTATCGCCCGGCACGGCCTGTGCAGCGTATGTCTGCGCCAGCTACCGGCGCTGCCGGCGCTCTGTCCCTGCTGCGGACTGCCGGCCAGCGGCGATCAAGCGTGCGGACGCTGCCTGCGCCGGCCGCCGCCGTGGCACGCTCTCACTTGCGTGAGTGATTATGTGCCGCCGCTGAGCGAATGGGTGCAGCGGCTCAAATTCTCGCGCGCAACCGCACTCAGGGTGATGCTGGCACGGCTGCTTTTGTTAAAATTATTAACAAAGCGCCGCCAGCAGCCGTTGCCGCGTATCGATCTGGTGCTGAGCGTGCCGCTGCATCGCCGCCGCGCCTGGCAGCGCGGGTATAATCAGGCCGCGCTGCTGGCTAAACCGCTGGCGCGCTGGCTCGGTTGTGAATACCGCGAAGGTCTGCGCCGGGTGCGACACGGTGCGGTGCAGCATGTGCTCAGCGCCCGCGCCCGGAAAAGCAATCTGCGTGGCGCGTTTCGCCTTGAAATGGCGGTGCGCGGACGCCACATCCTGCTTATCGATGATGTGGTGACCACCGGCAGCACGGTGGGGGAAATCAGCCGCTTATTACTGGCGCAGGGCGCGGCCAGCGTACACATAGGATGCCTGTGCCGTACCTTGTAGAGCGTCGGCGTTGGGCGTATTATAACCAGGTATTTTAGTCAACTATTGAGCAATCGCCATGATCCGTATTACTGATACTGCGCAAGAGCACTTCGCAAAACTGCTGTCAAAACAGGAAGATGGCACCCAGATTCGCGTATTCGTTATTAACCCGGGTACGCCAACCGCCGAGTGCGGCGTCTCCTACTGCCCGCCGGACGCGGTCGAAGCCACCGATACCGAACTGAAGTTCGACAAGCTGTCTGCGTATGTCGATGAGCTGAGCGCGCCGTACCTCGAAGATGCGGAAATCGACTTCGTGACCGATAACCTCGGCTCACAGCTGACGCTGAAAGCGCCGAACGCCAAGATGCGTAAAGTGTCGGACGATGCACCGATGGTTGAGCGCGTGGAGTATCTGCTGCAGGCGCAGATCAACCCGCAGCTGGCCAGCCACGGCGGTCGCGTCTCGCTGATGGAGATCACCGACGAAGGCTATGCCATTCTGCAGTTCGGCGGCGGCTGTAACGGTTGCTCGATGATTGACGTGACGCTGAAAGACGGCATCGAGAAAGAGCTGCTGGCCGCCTTCCCGGAACTGAAAGGCGTGCGCGATCTCACCGAGCATCAGCGCGGCGAGCACTCCTACTACTGATAGAAGATGCGGCAGCCACCCCGGCTGCCGCGTGTTTTACGGCTTCTTACGCCCTTCATTGACGATCGCCAGCAGCTGCTGCACTTTCCGGTAACTAAACAACTTCTCCAATGGTACGCGCAGTTTGCGCCGCCAGTTGGGGTATTCGGCTACCGTGCCCGGCACGTTGACCGGCGTCTCCATTCCCAGCCAGTCCTCCGGCTGCAGCCCCAGCAGGGCGCTGTCGGTAAATGCCAGAAAGCGGTGCACGCTCTGATTCAGCGCGGGCGTCAGCCGCTGACCCGCACTGTTTTTGCTGCGTGCGTCAATCGCCTGCGCCTCGCTCATCGCCTTCAGCAGCGCTTTTCTCTGCCCATCGCGTTCGGCGATGGCCGCTTTCAGCATGCTGCGTCTGGCGAACAGTCCCAGCTGATTGCGCAATTGCAGATCGGCGGCATGCCAGAATCCACTCAGCGTCGGTAAATCATGGGTACTGGCACTGGCAATCGACTGGCGCGGATAAGCTGCCGGTGGCCGGAACTGCCCCTCCTCCCCGCACTCGAACATCAGCACCTTCCACGAAAAAATGCCGCGGTCGCGCAGCAGGCTGACGATCTCCTGCGGCACGGTGCCGAGATCTTCACCGATCACCATGCAGCGCTGACGCTGACTTTCCAGCGCGAGGATCGCCAGCAGGTCGTGCACCGGATAGGCGACATACGCGCCTTTATCGGCACTTTCGCCATAGGGAATCCACCACAAACGCAGTAGCGCCATAACGTGATCGATGCGCAGCGCCCCGCAATCGCGCATATTGGCGCGCAGCAGATCGATAAACGGCTGATAGCCCCGCGCGCGCAGTACATGTGGATCGAGCGGCGGCAGCGCCCAGTTCTGCCCGAGCGGGCCAAGCGGATCCGGCGGTGCGCCCACCGACGCGCCCAGCTTATACAGCTGCGGATCCTGCCAGGTTTCCGCGCTGTGCTGTGCCACGCCAACCGCCAAATCGCGATATAACCCGACCGCCATCCCCAGCTGCTGGCTACGCTGCCAGCAGGCGGCGAACTGCTGCTGCGCCAGCCACTGCAGCCAGCTCCAGAACAGAATGTCGTCCTCATGCTGCGCGCACCATTGCTGCACCTCCGGCTGCTGCGCCTGCTGCCAGCCTGACGGCCACTTTTCCCAGCCCCACTCATCGGGATGCTGCTGGCTGCGCGCCGCTACGATGGCGTCAAACGCCGCCTGATAGCGCAGCGCATCGCCGCCTTCAGCCAGAAACTGCTGAAACGCCGGCTGCCGGGTCAGCTGCGGCTGTGCGTGCTGCCAGGCAAAACGCAGCGCAGTCAGCTTGAGCGTCGTCACCGCGCGATAATCGACAAACGCTGCGCTGCGCGCCTGTTTTAGCGCTTTGCGCGTTGGCGCGCTGTGCCACCAGCGCTGGGCGGCGTCACTTTGGGTGAATTCGTCGATTTGATTGATGTCGATGTACAGCACGTTGAGCCAGCGGCGCGAGCTCGGGCTGTACGGGCTGACGTGATCCGGCTGCGCCGGATAGAGCGCATGCAGCGGGTTGAGACCGATGAAATCTCCGCCGTGAGCGGCGACCTGCTCCAGCATCTGCATCAGATCGCCAAAGTCGCCGATGCCCCAGTTACGCGCCGAGCGCAGCGTATAGAGCTGCACCAGCGCGCCCCAGCGCTTCTCCCCCTGCGCCAGCGCTGGCGGCAGATAACAGCGCGCCGGTGCGATGATAATGCGCGTCTGCCACTGCTGGCGTGAAGTGCTCAGCGTGAGCTGATGGTAGCCCTCGGGCAGTTCTGCCGGCAGCGCCAGGCTTTCTCCCGCGCTCAGCGTGCCGTCATAGTGCTGCCCCTGCTCGCTCACCAGCTGCCAGCGGTAGTCGTCGCTGCCCTGCGGCGTCAGTTCAGGCAGTCCGGGCGGCGTTAACACCAGCACCGGCGGCAGCGGTGGCGCGCTGCCCGTCGGGGCGTCCATCAGCGCCATCAGCGCGCGTTTGGTGTCGTCGCTGATGGTCTGTGACTCACCTTTATTGTTGATAAAACTCAGTGCGATACCGGCATCCCGTGCAGCCTGATCCAGTTTCTTCATGGCCATGTTGTCTCCTTCGTTGCCGTGCGCACATTACGCATGCAGCGTCATTTTCCGGCGGCTCAGCGCGCCGCCTGCCAGATACGCTGTTGATAATCGCGAATCGAACGATCGGCACTGAAGCGGCCGGTATGCGCCGTGTTGAGAATCGCCGCTTTGGTCCACGCTTCCGGATCGCGCCACAGCGCTTCGACGCGCTGCTGCGCCGCGATATAAGCGGCGAAATCGGCCAGCACCAGCCACGGATCGCCCTGTTTGCTCAGGCTCTCCAGCAGCGGCGCAAATACCTGCCGGTCGCCGTCGCTGAATTTGCCCTTTTCCAGCTCCTTCAGCAAACCGTCGAGATAGCGATCGTGCTTACGCAGTTTCTTCGGACTGTAACCGTCGGCCTTCAGTGCTTTTACCTCATCCACCGTGTTGCCAAAGATAAAGATATTTTTCTCACCGACCGCCTCGGCAATCTCCACGTTAGCCCCGTCCAGCGTGCCAATGGTCAGCGCGCCGTTGAGCGCCAGCTTCATGTTGCCGGTACCGGAGGCTTCGTAACCGGCCGTGGAGATCTGCTCCGAGAGATCGGCTGCCGGAATCATCAGCTCGGCGGCGGTAATCCGGTAATCCGGCACAAACACCACCTTCAGGCGATCGCCCACCAGCGGGTCGTTGTTGATCACCTCCGCGACTTTATTGATGGCACAGATGATGTTTTTTGCCAGCAAATAGCCGGGCGCCGCCTTAGCGCCAAACAAAAATACGCGCGGCACGAAGTCGGGATTGTCCGGGTTATCGCGCAGCTGGCGATAGCAGTGCAGGATGTGCAGCAGACTGAGATGCTGGCGTTTGTATTCATGCAGGCGCTTGATCTGCACATCAAACAGCGCGTCAGGATTGATATCGATGCCGGTCACGCGTTTGATGTACACCGTCAGCCGCAGTTTGTTTTGCTGCTTGATGGTGCGGAACTGCTGGCGAAAGCTTTTCTTCTTCGCCAGCGGCGCCAGCCATTCCAGCGCGTCGAGATCGTTGGCCCACTCCACCTGCAGGCTGTCGTCAATCAGCGCGGACAGCAGGGGGTTGCACTGCTTCAGCCAGCGGCGCGGCGTAATGCCGTTGGTGACGTTATGAAACTTGTGTGGCCACAGCTGGTGATATTCCGGGAACAGATCGTTAACCACCAGCTGCGAGTGCAGCGCTGCCACACCGTTGACGGCGAAACAGCTCACCACGCACAGATTGGCCATGCGCACTTCGCCGTCGCTCACCACCGCCAGCTTGTGCCAGAGGGCACTGTCGTTCGGCCAGCGCTGTTTGACCTGCTGCTTCAGCTGGCGATTGATCTGTTTGATGATTTGCAGATGGCGCGGCAGCAGTTCGCGCAGCAGGCTCGCCGGCCAGCGCTCCAGCGCCTCCGGCATCAGCGTATGGTTGGTATAGGCAAAGGTGCGGCTGGTAATGTGCCAGGCGTCGTCCCAGCTCAGGCCATGCTCATCCAGCAGCAGACGCAGCAGCTCCGGAATAGCGATGGTGGGATGGGTATCGTTGAGCTGAATCACTTCGAAATCCGGCAGCGTATGCAGCGCACGGCCCGCCAGCCGGTGACGACGCAGTATGTCGCTCACCGCGCAGGCGCACTGGAAATACTGCTGCATCAGCCGCAGACGTTTACCTGGCGCATGGTTGTCATTGGGATAGAGCACTTTGGTCAGCTTGTCGGCTTCAATGCCCGGCTGTTCCGCCTGCAGGAACTTCCCGGCGTTAAACAGCGTCAGGTCAAACGGCTGCGCGCTGGTGGCTTGCCACAGGCGCAGCGGCAGCGTGATGCCGTTGCGATAGCCGATTACCGGCAGATCCCAGGCCTGGCCGATCAGCTGCTGTGCCGGACGCCACTCGACGCTGCCGTCGTCGCGCTTTTTGACCTTACCGCCCAGCCCCACCGTCACATCCAGCGCAGCGTTGTGGCGGAACCACGGATAGCGATCGCGCTGCCAGTCATCCGGCGCTTCGTGCTGCTGTCCGGCCACAAACGACTGACGAAACAGGCCGTACTGATAGTTGAGGCCGTGCCCCATCGCCGGCTGGCCGACCGTCGCCATCGCATCCATGTAGCAGGCCGCGAGCCGTCCCAGACCGCCGTTGCCCAGCGCCGGATCGACCTCCTCCTCCAGTAGTTCATTCAGCTCTACCTGGTGCTCTGCCAGCGCGGCGGCCACCTCGTTATACCAGCCAAGATTGAGCAGGTTATTGCCGGTCAGCCGGCCGGGCAGAAACTCCATTGAGAGATAATTAACGTGGCGCTGAGCGCTTTTCGGCGGCACGGGCGGCTGTGCGGCAAGCAGTTCCATCAGCGCCCGGCTGAGCGCCTGCCACCACTGATGCGGCGTCATCTGCCGGGCGGAAGTCAGTCCGAGCTGCTGCCACTGGCGGGTCAGCGCGGCGTCAAAGCGGGTTTTATTGAATTTTAGCGGCGACATAGTGCATCCCTTTGCATCCGAAACGGTAAACACGGGCAAGCGCAAATCTGAAAGAGTAAGTTAAGCCGGGGACGCTGAAAAAAGCGACAGGGAAATGAAGATGCAGTGAAAAAAGGCGTGCCGCTGCGGCCTGGTCGCCATCAATGGCGACCCTACAATACGGCACAATGCACTAAGGGTGCGGTTTGGTAAGCATGGCCTGCTGCATCACAGGGTGCGCATTGATGCGCACCTGGGAAATCAGCACAGCTCCAGATGCACTTCGTGCTGTTCAATCACCTTCAGTACGCTTAATGGTGGGGTTTGATCGGTATACAGATAATCAATCAGGCTCATGTTGCCAAGGTTAACCATGGCGTTACGGCCAAACTTCGAGTGATCCACCACCAGCATCACGCAGCGCGAGTTCTCGATAATAGCGCGTTTGGTGCGCACTTCGTGATAGTCGAACTCCAGCAGCGAACCGTCCATATCAATACCGCTGATGCCGAGAATGCCGTAATCGAGCCGGAACTGAGAGATAAAATCGAGCGTGGCTTCCCCCATAATCCCGCCGTCGCGCGTGCGCACTTCACCGCCGGCGATGATCACGCGGAAATCCGGCTTGCCCATCAGCAAAATCGCCACGTTGAGGTTGTTGGTGACAATACGCAGATTGTTGTGGTTGAGCAGCGCATGCGCCACCGCTTCCGGCGTGGTGCCGATATCAATAAACAGCGTGGCGCCGTCCGGGATCTGGCTCGCCACGCGCTCGGCGATGCGTGCCTTTTCCGCCGACCACATCATTTTGCGATCCTGCCACGCGGTGTTTTCCGAGCTGGAAGGCAGCGCTGCGCCGCCGTGATGACGCTGAATTTTGTTTTGATCGGCCAGATCGTTCAGATCGCGCCGGATAGTCTGCGGGCTGACCTCAAAATGATCCACCAGCTCTTCCGTACTGACATACCCCTGACGCCGGACCAGATCGATAATGGCGTCATGACGTTGCGTCTGCTTCACATCTCTCTCCTCGGCTCAAGGCCGTGTTCTTTTTATCCTGCTACTAGCGACGTGCGCGTTTGCGCGTATCAACGAACGCCATCGCCAGCCCCACCAGCAAACCGGTGACGTGCGCAGCGTTCGCGATCGACAGGCCAAAGGCGCCGTACCAGCCAATCACCAGCCATACAATAGCGAAGCCAATCAGGCCGCGCTCGAGATAAATGCCACTTTCGGGATCGCGCTCGCCGCGCAGCCAGCAGTAGCCCATCAGCGCATAAACCACGCCGGACAGCCCGCCAAACAGCACACCGCTGAATTTCGCCTGCATCCAGCCGCTCAGCAGTGCTGAAATCAGCATGATAACGAACAGCTTGCCGCTGCCGAGGCGCTTCTCTACCGCACCACCGAGATACCACCACCACATCAGGTTGAACAGAATGTGCAGCAGCGAGAAGTGCAGCAGCGCGTGGCTGAACCAGCGCCACACCTGAAAATACTGGGAGGAATCCGCTGGCCAGGCCAGCCAGCTGAGTACCACATCGTCGCCGACAATCTGCATCAGAATAAACACCGCCACGCAGGCGATCATGATGGTCAGCGTGAGCGGGCCCGCGCGTTCGCGAATGTTTGCCCAGATATTGCCACGCTCATAACGCAGACCGCTGTCGGTGGTACCGCTGTGCCAGCTCGCCGCCTGATAGCGTGGATGGTTGGGATCGCGCACGAACTGCGCGAGTTCGTTTTCGACCATCTCCAGCTTGCTGTCGTCATCCAGCACAATGACATAGTGGCTTTCGCGCTCAATACGCAGCGTGACGCCGCGCGTCGCCATGTAATCGACAAACGCCTGCGCCATACGCGGCTGGTTAAACTGGGTGATGCGCATCATGCGGTGCTCTCCTTCCTTTAATCGGTCAATCAGAGGCTGCCGATGGCGACCTGCGTCGGAAACGCCGCGCGCCAGGCATCAAAACCGCCGTCGATGCTGTAGACGTCGCTAAAGCCCTGGCTTAACAGGAACTGCGCCGCGCCTTTACTGCTGTTGCCGTGATAGCACATCACCAGCACCGGCTGGTCGTGCCGGGCGCCGGCAATGAACGTCGCCAGGTTGTCATTGGTCAGATGTTGGGCACCGGTGGCGTGGCCCATGGCGAAGCTTTGCGGATCGCGGATGTCTACCAGTTGCGCTCCCTGTGCCAGATGCTCGTTAGCCTGCAGGACGTTAATACACTCGAAGGTTTCCATGGGTCTCTCATTACCTCGTCATCAATTGGCGTTAGTTTACCCTGATAAGCCGCCGCCATAACCTGACAAATCCTGTGGGTATGTGATTTTTTTCCTGCCGAAATGTTAGCTATATCACGCAAGAATGTTTTTATTGAGTTAAGCGCTGGCGTCAATGTTGGTTTCCGATTATTATTACGCTCGAAAACGAACATTTTAGAACTATTCCGAACATCGGAGGAGATGACGTGGAAACCAAAGACCTGATCGTGATCGGCGGCGGCATCAACGGTGCCGGCATTGCAGTGGATGCTGCAGGACGCGGCCTGTCAGTGCTGATGCTGGAGGCGCGGGATTTGGCCTGTGCAACCTCCTCTGCCAGTTCCAAGCTGATTCACGGTGGCCTGCGCTATCTGGAACATTACGAATTCCGTCTGGTGGGCGAAGCGCTGGCCGAACGTGAAGTGCTGCTGAAAATGGCGCCACACATCGCCTTCCCGATGCGTTTCCGTCTGCCACACCGCCCGCATCTGCGTCCGGCGTGGATGATCCGCATGGGCCTGTTTATGTACGATCGCCTCGGTAAGCGCACTACGCTGCCAGGCAGTAAAGGTCTGCGTTTTGGCGCGGAATCGGCCCTGAAGCCTGAAATTACGCGCGGTTTCGAATATTCCGACTGCTGGGTAGACGATGCGCGCATGGTGGTGCTTAACGCGCAGGAAGTGGTGAAACAGGGCGGCGAAGTGCGCACCCGCACCCGCGTAACCCGCGCCTGGCGTGAAGCTGGCCTGTGGATGGTGGAAGCGGAAGACGTCGATACCGGCAAAACCTACACCTGGCGCGCCAAAGGGCTGGTTAACGCCGCCGGTCCCTGGGTGAAACAGTTCTTTGACGATGGCCTGAAGCTGAAATCGCCGTACGGTATTCGCCTTATCAAAGGCAGCCATATCGTAGTGCCGCGCGTGCACACCGAGAAGCAGGCTTACATTCTGCAGAACGAAGATAACCGCATCGTGTTTGTAATTCCGTGGATGGATGAGTTTTCAATCATCGGTACCACCGACGTCGAATACAAAGGCGATCCGAAAAATGTCAAAATCGATGACAATGAAATCAGCTACCTGCTGAAGGTGTATAACGCGCACTTTAAAAAGCAACTGACCAGCGACGATATCGTCTGGACCTACTCCGGCGTGCGTCCGCTGTGCGATGATGAATCCGATTCACCGCAGGCGATCACCCGTGATTACACGCTGGACGTGCACGATGACAACGGTCAGGCACCGCTGCTGTCTGTGTTCGGCGGCAAGCTGACCACCTATCGCAAGCTGGCGGAGCATGCGCTGGAGAAACTGGCGAAATACTACCCCGATGCCGGTCCGGCGTGGACCAAAAACGCCGTGCTGCCAGGCGGTGATTTCTCCGGTACGCGTGAAGATTACGCTGCCAGCCTGCGCCGTCGCTATCCGTTCATCAGCGAAGGCATGGCGCGTCACTTCGCCCGCACCTACGGCAGCCGTACTGAAGTGCTGCTGGAAGGCGCGAAGAGCCGTGAAGATCTGGGTGAAAACTTTGGCCACGAATTCTATGAAGCCGAACTGCGTTACCTGGTGAAGCACGAGTGGGTGCGCGAGCTGGACGACGCCATCTGGCGCCGTACCAAGCAGGGTATGTGGCTGAGCGAAGCCGAACAGGCGCGCATCCGCGACTGGCTGGCAGAAAACGGCCAGAAACCGGCGCTGTCGCTGGCTTCGTAATTGCCTTCAGCATTATCCTCAACCCCGCCACCGCGCGGGGTTTTTGTTTTTTCTCTTTTTGTGTCGGCGAGAGGTTATTCACACAAGGCACTGCACCAGATCAATTCTCACCGCTCCACTTACTGACTAAATAATCCGCGACCGGATTAACGGACTCGTCAGTGACAGGGAGTATCACGCATGGCTTTAGCCACTTTTCCGCTCAATATCTTCACCACACAGCGCATGTTTAATGACTATGGCGCTGACGATATGCGCTACGGCGATATCTGTGAACGCCGGATGAAAAACGAATTCGGCCTCACCCACATTTCCAATGTGGTCGACCCATGGAGCATGACGCGGCTGCATCCCTTCCATAATCCCCAGTCGCGCTTTGCTGGTGCTTATGCGAAACCTGGCGAAAAGCTTTCACCGCTGGAGTGCGCCAGGCTGCTGTTTGCTGAGATGCAAACCACGTCATTACCTTTCGCGCTTGTTGGCCCGCAACGTTTCCTGATAAATAAGATGCTGGAGCATTTTATGCGCTCCAGCGGCCTGCCGTTTCGGGATTTGTCGCTGGATATGCCATATCGGGACAAAATTATGAACGACAGAAGCATAAACAGTACACACAAAGCCATAATTGATACGCTCAATGTTAATATTGATTATGGTATCAAAGGCCTGCCATTGAAAAATATAGGTGATATTAATTCTGCCATTAATAACTCGATCCTGCCAAAGTTCGATTCATTAATTATGGATAAAATAAATGGTTTAGGCATTACTGTTCATGATGTTTATGCTACCAAAATTGACATATTGAGTCTTGACGTTAATGGTGCGCGCTGGAGGGCAAAAATGCGCTTCAGCGGACAGGATCATTTCGGTCTGGATACGCATGATATTCACAAGCATAAATTCAGACAATTTCAGTTTTTTAAGATATGGTTCACCTTACAACGTTATGATAAATTTGGCTTTCGTCCTTTTCTGACGAACATGGATGCTGTGATAGATATTGAAGGCGGCCGTTAATGAACAGGAAGACATGGGCAGGATTAATTCTGCTTGTTGCATTAGCCAGTGGCATATACTGCTACCTGAACTTCAGGGAAGTTAACGTTATTGACGTTCACCAGGATTACTATTCTGCATCAATTATCGTCGATCACCTGCCTTACTCTGACGATAAAAAAATAAGGTGGTGGTTGATTCACCAGCCGCAAATAACGTCAAAATACAATATTAAAGCCTTTAATGATAATGGCCCCATTACCTATTATTTTTATGCACTAGGTGAGGGATATCAGTCATTGGAAAAAAAGGACCGCATTTGCTTTAAGCAAATGCAACCCCCTGCTAATTGTCTGGATAAAAATTTACTGATGAAAATTCAGCGGAAGCAGGATGGTGGCGTGATATTCTCACTGGATTCAGGAGATTACACAGTGAATAAAGACAATGAAATGAGTCGATTGCAGAAGAGCAATTGATACATAGCGCGATAAATCGCGCCGCTACAGTGTGTGCGGTCGATAATGACGAAAGTCACTGTCGAATTTACCGTAGCGGCGCAATTCATTGCGCTAATTAACACGCAAATTTACAGCCCGGCATTGTCACGAATATATTTACGGGCTTTCACTGCATATTCGAATGGGTTAGCGAGGGCCGGATCCTGCTCCGCTTCGACCACCATCCAGCCTTTATAGCCGTAATCATCGAGGATTTTGAATACCGGTTTGAAATCGATCACGCCATCGCCTGGTACGGTGAAGGTGCCTTTTTTCACTCCGTCGAGGAACGACAGCGAGTTTGCGCGCACCTCTGCCACCACGCTGTCACGCACATCCTTCAGATGCACGTGGAAAATACGCGGCAGATGCTGGGTCAGCACATCCAGCATCACCTGCTGTGATCCTTCGGAGTAGTAAATGTGGCCGGTGTCGTACAGCAGACCGACGTTATCGTTGGTCATTGCCATAAAACGGTCGATCTCGGCTGGCGTCTGA
The DNA here is from genome assembly GCF_059730925.1 of gamma proteobacterium symbiont of Axiagastus rosmarus. Classification (NCBI taxonomy): domain Bacteria; kingdom Pseudomonadati; phylum Pseudomonadota; class Gammaproteobacteria; species gamma proteobacterium symbiont of Axiagastus rosmarus. Next base: position 286,384 of record NZ_AP035925.1, on the reverse strand, counting down.
ATGCCGGTACCCATGTGATGATGCAGCGTCACGCGCATCCCTTTCTGCGCTGCGATCGCCGCCAGTTCGTTGTAACCTTCTGCCGTCAGGCGCCACTCTTCGTCAGTGAAAACCGGCTTCTGCTCCAGCACCGGCAGCGATGTGCCCTGAATGCTTTTGCTCTGTTCCGAGCAGCCAATCACGCGCGCGCCCATGGCGTGCAGGAAGTTCATGTGGTTGATGAACTGATCGATGGTTTTCGCTTTGTCACCGTTGGCAAAAAAGGTACTAAACCAGGCGTTACAAATCTGCATACCGCGGATATCCAGCATCGGCTTCAGCACTGCCGGATCGCGCGGATACTTGCTGCCCACTTCGCTGCCGGTGAAACCCGCCAGTGCCATCTCGCTGACCGTTTGCTGGAAAGTATTTTCGCTGCCGAGTTCCGGCATGTCGTCGTTGGTCCAGCCAATCGGCGCAATCGCCAGTTTGACGTTCTCTTGGTTCATTTTCAGCTCCCTGATACAGAGAGGCAGCGGTAATCCGCTGCCGTGGATAGGTTTAGCGCTCGCGCCTGATTATTTCTGGTAAAACGCCGGACGCGGCGGCATGGCAACGGGCTCAATCGCGCCGCTGGTTTGCGCCTTCAGGCAGGCATCGGCAGCCACCGAGGCGGCAAAGCCATCCCAGGCGGAAGGCCCGCTCAGCTGGCCCGCTTTCACATCATTGATAAACGCCTGCAGCTCAACGTCGTAGGCGTCGATAAAGCGATCTTTCCAGTCGGTCAGCAGCGCGTTGCCAAGGCGGGCATCTTTGCGCATCTGAATGGCCGACGGCTCCGGCAGTCTGGCGATGCCCTCTTCGCCCACCACTTCACACTGAATGTCATAGCCGTACGCACAGTTAACAAAGATCTCTACATCGATGCGGATGCCCTTCTGCGTTTCAAACAGCACGATCTGCGGATCTTTCAGCTTCGCGTGTGACTTTGAAGTCGTGCGCGGGAACACCACCTGCACGCTTTTGTAATCGTCCTCGGTCAGCCAGCGCAGGACATCCAGCTCGTGAATCAGGGTATTGGTAATAGCCATGTCGGTGGTGTAATTCTCGCCGACGCTCTGATTACGGTGTGCGCAGTGCAGCATCAGCGGCTCGCCGATGTCACCGTCGGTGATCACCTTTTTCAGCGCGCGATAGCCGGCATCATACGGGCGCATAAAGCCCACCTGCACCAGACGTTTGCCGTGCGCGATCTCGGCGTCGACAATGCGACGGCAGCCCTCCGCGCTCAGTGCCAGCGGCTTCTCGCAGAACACCGGTTTCCCGGCGGCAATCGCGGCCAGCGTGAACTCTTCATGCGTCGGGTCCCACGAGGTCACAAGCACGGCATCCACTTCCGGCGAGTTAATCACCTGATGACCATCCTGATACACTTCGGCCTGGATATTCAGCCGCTGCAGCGCCGCGCGCGCCCCTTCCACATTGATGTCTGAAACCGCCACCACTTTTGCGCCCTGCAGCACGTTGTTGCAGCGACGAATATGTTCCTGACCAATTGCGCCGGTACCGATTACACCGAGTTTGAGCGTCATAATTACACCTGTAGAGTCGGATAAGTAGGGTAAAACGGGCCGGGCAGCGCCGGCCTGAAAAGGGTTAGTACTTACGCGCCTGTTGAATATGCTGATTGAGCTTGTCGGCCACCTGCTGCGTCCGCTCTGAGGTGGAAGCCTGCGCCACGCCGACGTGCCACCAGCTGAAGTATTTGTGCACCATGGTTTTCGGCAGCACTTTGATGTCAATCAGGGTCGAAACCGTCTGCTGCTGCGCATCTTCCAGTGCCGCTTTCAGCTGCTCCAGCGTGGTGACACGGTAGGTTTTACAGCCGTAGCCGGCGGCTATCGCCGCGAAATCTACCGGCACGAAGCCGCCATCCAGCTTGCCGCCCTGCGGATTACGGAAGCGGAACTCGGTGTTGAAACTGTCCATGCCGTGTTCCATCTGCAGGTTGTTGATGCAGCCATTGGTCATGTTATCCAGCAGGATGACGTTGATTTTCGCCCCTTCCTGAATCGAGGTGACCAGCTCGGAGTGCAGCATCATGAATGAGCCGTCACCCACCATGGCGTAGACTTCGCGCTGCGGCTGTGCCAGCTTCACGCCCAGCGCGGCATTCACTTCGTAACCCATGCACGAGTAGCCGTACTCAACGTGATACGCGTTGTAATCTTTGGTGCGCCATACGCGCTGCAGGTCACCCGGCAGACTGCCGGCGGCGGCGACAATCACCGCATCCTTTGGCAACTGTTCGTTTAAGGTGCCCAGCACGCTGCTCTGCGTCAGCACCGACTTTGTCAAACGCTCAAACTCGGCGAACAGCGCGGTGCGATCGATGTGGTCAGCGATTTCCGGAATAAAGTCGTCGGTGTTGAAAGTGGCGGCGTACACGCGCTGCGTCTCTTTCAGCAGCTTGCTCTGCGCCTGTTCAATCTGACCACCCCAGTGATTCTCAAAGCCGTTCAGTCCGGCTTCCAGCGCGGTTAATCCCTCGCGTGCATCCGCCAGCAGCTGCACGCCATCCAGCTTGTAGCTGTCGAAGTTGTTGACGTTAATGTTGAGGTAGCTGATTTCCGGATGCTGGAAAATCCATTTTGAAGCCGTGGTGAAATCGGTATAGCGCGTACCAATACCGATCACCAGATCGGCCTCTTTAGCCAGCAGGTTCGCCGCCAGACAGCCGGTTTCACCCACGCCGCCCACGTTCAGCGGATGGTCGGAAACGATGGTGCCTTTGCCGGCCTGCGTTTCGGCAAATGGAATATTGAAACGCTCGGCAAAGCTCAGCAGCGCCTGACCGGCATCGGAGTATTTCACGCCGCCACCCACTACAATCAGCGGCTTGTGCTTACGCGCAATCAATGCCAGCGCCGCGTCCAGCTGGGCCGCCGTCGGCAGACGCCGGTCAAGCAAATGCACGCGTTTCTGGAAGAAGTATTCCGGGAAATCCCAGGCTTCGCCCTGCACATCCTGCGGCAGCGCCAGCGTTACCGCCCCGGTTTCCGCCGGATCGGTCAGCACGCGCAGCGCATTGATACAGGCGGTCATCAGCTGTTCCGGACGGCTCACGCGGTCCCAGTATTTACTCACTGCGCGGAAGGCATCGTTGGTGCTGATGCTGAGATCGTGACTCTGCTCGATCTGCTGCAGCACCGGGTCCGGCTGGCGCGTGGCGAACACATCGCCCGGCAGCAGCAGCAGTGGAATCCGGTTGGCTGTTGCCGTGGCTGCCGCGGTAATCATGTTGGCGGCACCCGGTCCGACGGAAGAGGTACAGGCAATGATTTGACGGCGCAGCGACTGCCGGGCAAAACCGATGGCAGCGTGCGCCATACCCTGCTCGTTACGGCCCTGATACACCTGTAAATCGCCGCTGTCCTGCTCCAGCGCCTGGCCGAGGCCGAGCACATTGCCGTGGCCGAAAATAGCAAAGATGCCGTGCACGAATTTGGTTTCAACGCCGTCAACGTTCAGGTACTGGTTATCCAGAAATTTCACCAGCGCCTGTGCGGTAGTCAGTCTGATAGTGCCCATATGCTTCTTCCTTTACATGTGGTACCCGCTCAGGGGGTACGACGCGATTCGGGTCGGCGGTGAAAACGCGCCCGACGCTAAGTGAAACGTGTGGCGATTATAAACAAATGTTTTTTCCATTAAACCTGATTACAGAAGAAACATTTCATTTTGCGATGAAGATCAAATTCGGCGCTGAAACGCGGGCGATGACGGGACGGGATGACAGCAAAGTGAAACAACCTGCTATGCCTCAGCCATCATAACGAAATTTCATTTCACGTCAGCAGCTTCCTCTCATCCGTCATCATTTCCTGCGAGCTGGCTCACAAGCCAGAGCACCCGCGAAACGGGCAAGCCGTAAAGGGCGGGAAAGGTAGCGGCACCAGAGTTTTACCTGGCTCACAAAATCGCGATGGATGTTTCATTTCATATTGTGTTTGGAATTTTTATTCCTCATACTGCCCACATAGCCAGTCAGGCACCCCGAGACCCCGGAAGCATTGCGCTTGATAGTGGGCGGCAGCGCCCGCCGTGTCTGCTTATCACAGAAGGAAACCATCAGTATGAGTACACAACAGAAGCGGCTTGATGTGATTTGTATTGGACGCATCGCCGTCGATCTTTACGGCCAGCAAATTGGCTCGCGCCTGGAAGATATGACCAGCTTTAACAAATACCTCGGCGGCTCTTCCGGCAACGTAGCCTATGGCACCGCGATTCAGGGGCTGAAGTCGGCGATGCTGGCGCGCGTCGGTGACGAACACAATGGCCGCTTCCTGCGTGAAGAACTGCAGCGCGTGGGCTGCAATACTGACGGGCTGATCACCGATAAGCAGCGCCTGACAGGGCTGGTGATTCTCGGCATCAAAGACGAAGAGACCTTTCCGCTGATTTTCTATCGCGACAACTGTGCTGATATGGGGCTGGTTCCCGAGGACATTCGCGAAGAGTTCATTACCTCGTCCCGCGCCGTGGCGGTAACCGGCACCCACCTGTCGCATCCGGACACGCGGGCGGCGGTGCTGAAAGCGCTGGATATTGCCCGGCGCAACGGTCTGCGCACCGCGCTGGATATCGATTATCGCCCGGTGCTATGGGGTCTGACCTCACTGGGTGACGGTGAAACACGTTTCATTGAATCCGGCCAGGTGACGCAGCAGCTGCAGGAAGTGGTGCACTATTTCGATCTGATCGTCGGAACGGAAGAAGAATTCCATATCGCCGGTGGCAGTACCGATACGCTGACCGCGCTGAAAAATGTGCGTAAGGCCAGCAGCGCCACGCTGGTCTGCAAACGCGGGCCGCTGGGTTGTGTGGTGTTTGAGGGCGAAATTCCTGACAGCTGGGAACAGACGCGCCTGCACAGCGGCGTGCGCGTTGAGGTGCTCAACGTGCTGGGCGCCGGCGATGCGTTTATGTCGGGCCTGCTGCGCGGCTGGCTCAACGATGAGAGCTGGGAACAGGCGTGCCGCTACGCCAACGCCTGTGGCGCGCTGGTGGTATCCCGTCACGGCTGTGCACCGGCGATGCCAACCAAAGAGGAGCTGGACGATTTCCTCAGCCGCGATAACGCGGTGAAACGCCCGGATCTGGACGCGCGCCTCAATCATCTGCATCGCGTTACCACGCGTAAGCAGCAGTGGCCGGAGCTGAATGTGTTCGCCTTTGACCACCGTAAACAGCTGGCCGATATGGCGCGCGAAGCGGGCGTCAGCGAGGAGCGCATTCCGCAACTGAAACTGCTGCTGCTGCAGGCGGCACAGGAGGCGGCTAACGAAGCCGGTCTCAATGAGAAGAGTGGTATCCTGGCGGATACCACGTACGGCCAGAAAGCGCTCAACGCCATCACCGGCAAGCACTGGTGGATTGGGCGGCCCATCGAGCTGCCGAGCTCACGGCCACTGCGTCTTGAGCACGGCAATATTGGCTCTCAGCTGGTGGACTGGCCGGCCGAACACGTCGTCAAATGCCTGGTGTTTTACCATCCCCATGACAGTGCTGAACTGCGTAAAGAGCAGGACGAACTGGTTCTTGACGTGTGGCGCAGCTGTAACAAAAGCGGGCACGAGTTGCTGCTGGAAGTGATTCTGCCGGAGAGCAACCCGGACCGTAACGAGTCCTACTATTACGACATGCTGAGCCACTTCTATAGCCTGGGCGTGCAGCCGGACTGGTGGAAGCTACCACCGCTGACGGCGGAGAGCTGGCAGGCGATCGGCGAGCTGATTGAGCAGCAGGATCCGCACTGTCGCGGCATTCTGTTACTCGGCCTTGATGCGCCGGAAGAGAAGCTGAAAGCCGGCTTCGCCGCCGCCGCGCAGGCGACGTGGGTGAAAGGTTTTGCCGTGGGTCGCACCATTTTTGGCCAGCCGTCACGCCAGTGGCTGAACGGTGAGCTGGATGATAAGGCGCTGATTGAGACCGTGAAAGGCAATTATCTGCGCCTGATTGGCTACTGGCGCGCCGCGCGCGGCTGACGGATTTGAAGAGGATGTACTGAGAAGCGGCCTGACGGGCCGCTTTTTAGTGAGTTGCGCGCGGATGCCGTTCAGGCAGGTCGTTAAGCATTGTGGCAGGCCTGTCAGGCCGATCAGACCGCTCCGGACTGTTCCCTCTCTCACTGAATGAAGAAGCAAAACCTTGCGACCCGCCTGATAAACCGCTCCGGACTGTCCCCTCTCCCGCGTGCGGGAGAGGGTTAGGGTGAGGGAAAGCCCTCAACCCCCTGAGTTTTGTGAGGCAATTCATAAACCGATGAAATAGCCTTCACGATAGCGTCAAACAAATGAAATTTTCCATCCATCTGGTACTATAGCGCTCATTATCCAGCCATATTTCCTTTTCTGACGGGCCGAAGTAATGACCAATAACCCAACGCAATTAACCTTGTTACAGGACGATATCCGTCGTCGCTACGAGACGCTGAGTAAACGCCTGAAGCAGGTGGCTCGTTATATCCTTGATAACAGCAACAGCATCGCGTTTGATACCGTCGCTTCTATCGCCCAGCAGGCGGATGTTCCGCCCTCCACGCTGATCCGCTTCGCCAACGCGTTCGGCTTTAGCGGCTTCAACGAAATGAAACAGGTCTTTCGTCAGCACCTGATGGAAGAGACCGTGAACTATACCGAACGGGCGCGCCTGTTCCGCCAGACGGCCACCGACGACAGCGCCAGCTCACCGGAGAGCCCGGTGGAGATCCTCAACGTCTTTACCATGGTCAACAGCCAGGCGCTGCAGCAGCTGGCGATGCAGGTGAATCCCGACCAGCTGAACAAAGCGGTGAAGATGCTCAACGAGGCGGAGAACATCTACATCATCGGTTTGCGCCGCTCGTTCAGCGTGGCCTCGTATCTGGTGTATGCGCTGCGCCATCTGGAGCGTCGCGCTTTTCTGATTGATGGCCTGGGCGGCATGTTCACTGAACAGCTCAGCATGGTGAATCCGAAAGACGTGGTCATCGCCATCAGCTACTCGCCGTATGCGCGTGAAGCAGTGGAACTGGTGGAGCTGGGTGCTAAACGTGGCGCGCATCAGATCGCCATCACCGACAGCCAGGTCAGCCCGCTGGCAGCGTTCAGCGATGTCTGTTTTGTGGTGCGCGAAGCGCAGGTGGATGGCTTCCGCTCGCAGGTGGCCTCGCTGTGCCTGGCGCAAACCCTGGCGGTGTCGCTGGCGCTGAATAACAGCAGCAGCGAATAAACCTCAGGTACCGAATGGAACAAAGGCAGCCATCTGGCTGCCTTTTTTTATCTGTGCGCATCAGTGAATGCGTGTGCCGTTTAACCTGGTGCGCATTTCCGGCGACCGCGCGGAGACCCGATTAACGGCGCGGATACTGCTCACTGTTCACCCAGGCGTGATCCTTTTCCCAGGTAAATTTCCACAGCCGTACCGGCCCGGCCATCACGTTCAGATAATAGTTATCGTAACCGGCCAGAGTCGCCACCGGATGATACCCGCGCGGCACCGTTACCACATCGCGGTTATACGGGGCCATACACTCGTCGAGCGAACGGTCGTCGGTGTAGACGCGCTGCATGGCGAAACCGGGCTCAGGATCGAAACGGTGATAATAGGTCTCTTCCAGATAGGTTTCGTCCGGGCTGTCCTTCTCATCGTGCTTGTGGCTGGGGTACGAACTGGTCGCGCCCTCGTCGGTATACACTTCCACCACCAGCAGGCTGTCGGCCGGTTGATTATCCGGCAGAATGTTATGCACCAGGCGCTGATTGCGCCCTTTGCCACGGTGCTCCACGCCAACATCCTGCGGTGCAATCAGCCGCGCCGGCAGATTGCCACTGCCCGGCGCACTGCATACCGCCAGCTCCAGATCGCTGTCGGCAGTGACTTCAACCTCATCATGATGCGGCACGTAAACCGAGTAAGGCGGCGTGCGCTCAAACGGCGACTGGCGCTTACCGATGCCGGGGAATTCTGCGTCGCGGGTTTTCACCGACGCCAGACCGGCCACCAGCACCAGGCACAGCTCTCTCTCGCCGCTGCTTAACCGCAGCGTCTGGCCCTTTTTCAGCAGATAAGCGTCAAAGCCCACATATTCCCAGCCGGCGCTCTCGGGCGTCACGTGCTGGATACGCCCGTGGCTGTCCGGCTGCTGCACTTTTGAAATCAGTGACATCCTGTTTCTCCTGTTGCGCGACATTAACCCAGCGTTGGCATGCTGAATTCAGAAACGGTCTGCTGACCGCTTGGCCAGCGCACTGTTGCCGTTTTCATGCGGGTGTAGAAACGCACCCCGTCCGGACCGTGCACGTTGAGCGCACCAAACACCGAACGCTTCCAGCCGCCAAAGCTGTGGAACGCCATCGGCACCGGCACCGGCACATTGACGCCCACCATGCCCGCTTCCACGTTGTGCACAAATTCACGGGCGGTGTGGCCGTTGCTGGTGAAGATGGCGCTGCCGTTACCAAATTCGTGGCTATTCACCAGCTGCAGCGCGCTGTCGAAGTCGCTGGCGCGCATGATGCTCAGCACCGGTCCGAAAATCTCTTCGCGCCAAATCACCATCTCCGGCGTGACGTTATCGAACAGCGTACCGCCAACGTAGTAGCCCTCTTCATGGCCCGCGACTTTCACGCCGCGTCCGTCAACCACCAGCGTCGCGCCTTCCTGCTCACCTTTGTCGATGTAGCCCAGCACTTTCTTCTGGTGCGCAGCGGATACCACCGGTCCCATTTCATTCTCTTCGGCACCCTGCTGCATGCCCGGCCCCACGCGCAGCGCTTTGATCAGCGGCGTCAGGCGCGAAATCAGTTTATCAGCTGTATCGTCGCCAACCGCCACCACCACCGGCAGCGCCATGCAGCGTTCCCCGGCAGAACCGAAAGCACCGCCCATGATAGCGTTCACGGTGGCATCCAGATCGGCATCCGGCATCACAATGGCGTGGTTTTTCGCGGCGCCGAAGGCCTGCACGCGTTTGCCATGCGCGCTGGCGGTTTTGTAGATGTGCTCGGCCACGCCGGACGAGCCGACGAAGCTGACCGCCGCGATGCGCGGATCTTTATACAGCTGCTCGGCGTCTTCGTTTGAGGAGTGCACCACGTTGAACACGCCATCCGGCAGGCCCGCTTCTTTCAGCAGCTCAGCCATGCGTACCGAGGCAGAAGGATCGAGCGCCGGCGGCTTCAGCACAAAGGTATTACCGCACGCCAGCGCGATGGGGAACATCCACAGCGGCACCATCGCCGGGAAGTTGAACGGCGTAATGCCCGCGACCACACCCACCGGCTGCATCAGTGAATAGCTGTCGACGCCGGAACCGACGTTCGGTGAGTTTTCCCCTTTGATCAGGTGCGGAATGCCGCAGGCAAATTCGATCACTTCGATGCCGCGCGTCAGCTCACCCAGTGCGTCGGACCAGACTTTACCGTGCTCAGAAACAATCAGTGCCGCCAGTTCATCGCGATGTTTTTCCATCAGCGCTTTGAAGTTGAACATGACGCGGGCACGACGCAGCGGCGCCGTTTTCGACCATTCCGGAAACGCCGCATGGGCGACCTCAATGGCCTGCGCCACTTCTGCCGCCGTGCTTTGCGTCAGTTCGCGGATCACTTTGCCGGTCGCCGGATCGTAGACCGGAATGGTTTCGTTGCTGGCGCTGTGCGTGATTTTGCCGCCGATAAAGTTTCCTACGATAGTCATGTCGTTGCCTCTTTGATGTGTAAGGTCCCTGCAGGCCGCGGGTCAGTCTGGGTCGCGCCCGATCAGGCAATACGGAAAGCGTGCTATGAAGCTATTACAGTGAAATAAATTTTTCAAATAGTTCTTTTTGGAAAATTTACTTTTAGCGGCCTGGATCGCATTTTTCCGCCAGCGTTAGCGGACTGGCGCAAAGTGCGGGCCTGATGACAATGCCTATGCTGCCTGCGCCCGTAATCAGCAGCAGGGAGATTAGCAGGACGAGCAGTCAGCGAGAGGGTCAGCGCCGCAGCGTGGCTGGATGAAACGAAATATGAAATTTTTGCGAGGCAGATCCAATATCCGTTATTTCATAATTCAATTAAAACGAAATAAATGTTTTCTTTGCAGTATCTGCAGGCAATACGATGTGAAACGAACCCTTATCTGTGTCTTAGCGACACGCTTTTGTTAGTGTTGGCCTCGGTCGGAGGCCTTTTTTTCACCTGTTTCCCCCATCCGATGCGTGATTGCCGCAGCGGATTGCCCGATGCACATCAATGCGCGCTCTGTCATGTTGTAGATACCGTCTTGCCGGTTACCTGGCAAGACATATTTCGGCATCGAACGGACGACCCGATTTCAGCACGCCATAAGCCAGCTGCAGCAGCTTCTTCATCGCCGCGCACACCACGACTTTTCCCGTTTTCTTACCCGCATCCAGCCGTTTCTTCAGCGCACTCACCGCCGGATTCCACTTCATCGCCACTATCGCAGGCATGTACAGGGCCTTGCGCATCGCGCTGTTGCCCATCTTCGATATCCTGCTTTTGCCCTTCCACTCACCGGACTCCTGCCGCATCGGATTCAGACCCACCCACGCCACAAGCGCCTTGCTGCTGCTGAACCTCGACATGTCCCCCAGATACGCCAGCATCGTGCTGCTCAGCACGCCCGCGATGCCCGGGATGGACTCCAGCAGTTCCCTGTTCTTTTTAAGGCCCGGATCATTGTCGATATGGTCGTTTATTGCCCGCTTCGTTTCGTCTATCTGCGCATCCAGCGCCGCAATGACCACGCGGATTGAGGGCTGCACCACCGCATCCGAGACCTCCAGCCGGTTCTCTTCCATCTGCCGCATTTCCTGAAGATTCGTCAGGCGCTTCACCAGCGCCTTCAGCCTGCGTTCATTCAGCGGCGCCGGCTGCCACAGCGACGGGCCGTGCAGTTTACAGTAGCGCGCTATCATGCGCGCATCGTCTTTATCCGTCTTGTTACGGCTCAGCTCCGCCTGTCCGAAGCGCCTGATGCGCGCGGGATTTTCCACGCTGACATCATAGCCTTCGTCGTGCAGGAAGGTGGCCAGCGGCTCACTGTACGCGCCGGTAGCCTCCATGCAGATATGGCAGCAGCCGAACGGCTCCAGCCATTTTTTCAGGGCGATAAAGCCCTTAGGGGTGTTGGGAAAGACTTTGGTTTTGTAAGACGTGTCGCCTTTCCAGACGGCCACATCAAACTTTCCGGAGGCAACATCAATGCCGACAGGCATACGGGTTTGCATAGATTCTCCTTAACAGCACAGGGAAACCGCCATGACCATCCTTATGGATGCGTGCTCGGGGCACAGGATACCGTCCGGTCTTGAAGGCGGGAGTTAAGTTGCCGGGGATGAATCTACGAAGCAGGCTTTATGCCCAGGGGGCGCCCCCATCTCACCAGCAACTTCCCGATGATCAGTCGGGGATCATCATACCCGGAGGAGAATGATCGGGATATAAGGGGCGCCATTTATGGCGACCTGGACGCAGTATCCTCGGCTGGCAATCCAGCCTGACGCTTGATCATCCGCAGGGTACAAAGCAGCGCAAATCCCACCAGCAGCGCAGTCAGCAGGTAGACCAGCTGTACACCGGCGAAGCTCATGATAAAGCCCGCGATCGGACCGGTGATGCCGAGCGACAGATCCATAAACGCGGTGTAGGTGGCCAGCGCGCTGCCCTGGTTCTGCTGCGGCACCACTTTGACTGCGACCACGCCAATCGCCGGAAACACCAGCGAGAAACCGGCGCCGGTGAGAAAAGCGCCGAACTTCGCCATCCACGGATCGAACGCGCCCGCCACCAGCAGCAGGCCAATCGCCTCGACGGCAAAACACAGGCTGGCGACGCGCAGTCCGCCGAGCTTATTAATGGCGTTGGGAAACAGCAGGCGCATGCCGACGAACGCAGCGCTGAACAGCGTCAGCGCGAAGGCGGCACCGTCCCAGCCCTGCTCCTGATAAAACAGGGTGATAAAGGTGGCGATCACGCCAAAGCCCGCCGAGCCCATCGCCAGCAGCAGGCCAAAACCGTACACCTTACCGAGCACCGCACGGAACGGCAGCGGTTTGGCCTTGCTGCCTTTCACCGGCGCACGGGGCAGCGCCAGCACTATCGCCAGCACGCTGATGGCGATAATCACGCTGGAGAGCAGCAGCAGGCCGCCGCTGCGAAAGATCATCACCCCAAGCGGTGCGCCAATCGCCATTGCGCCATAGGTGACAATGCCGTTCCAGGAGATCACCCGACCAATATGCAGCGAGCCGACTTTCGCCACGCCCCATAGCGAGGTGCCGGTGCCGCAGAAACTCTGACCGACGCCCAGCAGCACGCGCCCGAGGCACAGCAGCGCGAGGCTGAGCACCTCCTGCTCCTCTATCAGCGCCGACAGCAAAATACACAGTCCGCTCACCAGGCTGCCAAACAGCCCAAGCACCACCACTTTTTTGGGTCCCCAGCTGTCGGCATAGCGACCGGCATGCGGACGGCTCAGCAGCGTGGCGACATATTGCAGGCTGATCACCACGCCGGCCCAGAAAGCGCTGTAGCCCAGGCCGTCATGGACAAAGCCCGGCAGCACCGCCAGCGGCAGGCCAATGGTCAGATAGGTGGCGAAGTTGAACTTCACGATGGAGAGAATCTGTAAATTCAGACGAAAACGGCTGTATTCGGCCGCGGCGGGCTGGTCAGGCATGAGTGATTGCGCTCGTGTTTGACGGAATTTTTATAGCTGAAGCCTCACTATACGCCTTTTCTCGCCGTGCGCACCGTCGATTCGCGGCGGGCTGATGGCGGTATCTCTGGCGGTGCTTATCGGGTTCGCTTCGCTTACTCCTAAACAAACAATTACTTACTGGCGTTCAACTACACTTTCCACAGCGAACCACCATTCAGGAGAGGGAATGAACGAAAAGCCACAGGAGAAAATTGGCCAGAACATCCTGGTCAAGCTGGCGATGTTAGTGATTATTCTGGCGGGCATTCGTGCCGCGTCGGATATTCTGGTGCCCTTCTTACTCGCCAGTTTCCTGGCGATTGTACTTAATCCGCTGGTGACCCTGCTGATGCGCCGGGGTTTGCGGCGCGGCGTGGCGATCTCGCTGGTGATCACGGTGATCTTCATTGTGATGCTGCTGCTGGTCGGGGTGCTGGCCAGTTCGGTAAGCGAGTTCAGCGATACCTATCCGCAAATCCGCAGCCTGCTGGAACAGAAGCTGACGGTGCTGCAGCATTTCGCCGCACAGTTTCATATCAATATCTCCACCAGCGCACTGGCGGCACGGCTCGATCCCAATGTGATTATGAACATGGCCACCACGCTGCTGGCGCAGTTCTCCGGTGCCATGACCAATGTGGTGCTGTTGATTCTGACTGTGGTGTTCATGCTGTTTGAGGTGCACCATCTGCCATACAAATTGCGCAATGCGATGATGAATCCGCAGATCCGCATCGCCGGATTGCACAAGGCGCTGAAGGGCGTCACGCACTATCTGGCACTGAAAACGCTGGTCAGCCTGATTACCGGGCTGGCGGTGTGGCTGGTGCTGATGCTGCTGGACGTCAAATTTGCGCTGTTCTGGGGTGTTGTCGCCTTTATCCTCAATTTTATCCCCAATATCGGCCCGATTATCGCCGGAGTGCCGCCGTTTATTCAGGCGCTGGTGCTGAATGATGTATATGACGCCGTGCTGGTGGCGGCGCTGTTCAGTGCCATTCACATGGTGTTTGGCAATATGCTGGAACCGCGCCTGATGGGACGTGGGCTGGGACTGTCAACGCTGGTGGTGTTTCTGTCGCTGATTTTCTGGGGCTGGCTGCTCGGTCCGGTCGGGATGCTGCTGTCGGTGCCGCTGACCAGCGTTACCAAAATCCTGATGGAAACCACGCCGGGCGGCAGCCGGCTGGCGATAATGCTGGGTAATGGCCGCCCCAAACCGCGCCTGCGCGTCAAAAATAACCGGCCCGCGCCGCGCCCGTAACGTCTTACCACGCCACGATGCCAGACGATCGGTATTTGCCGATCGTCTGGCAGCGCCCCTGCGCAGTGACGTTGCCGCCGTATGGCGTCAGTGCGCATCGCCATACCTGATGATTCTGGCGCAACATTCTTACTCATCTCGTGCCACAGGCTTTTCCTGCCGGGAAATGCCAGTAACGGCAAAACATTGTCAATAAACGCAAAGCGCAAACCATAATTGACTTGTATCAGATTGGTGGAAAATCAAAACGCTAACATGCACGGCCGCGGGAAAGTGTTATGCTGCTGACGCCGTAACGCGCTTCCTGAATGCTGCTTAAACCGACCGAGGAAAGTCTGGTGCCTCTGCAAAAACGACAACGCGATTTTGGCTGGCTGTTGATTGTCTGTGCCGGGTTATTACCGCTGGTGCTGGGCATATTTTGCACAGCCATTGAGGCGCGCCATACGGTCAGCCAGCAGCAAATTGCCACCGCCAATGCCCTGCTGACGCAGGCAGAAAAGATGAGCGACAGCGCCTGGGATATGGTGACCCGCCTGCGTCAGTACCAGAATCGTCGCTGCGCCGATATTGATGAAGATTTGCAGCGCGCCGGCACCCTTAACGCCTACTTCCGCTCGATTGGTACCCTGCAGGGCAGCGAAATCACCTGCTCGTCGGCTTACGGGCTGCAGCACGACACGCTGGCCGGGATGATGATGCAGTCACCGCCGGTGACCGGCAAAGCCTGGTGGAGCCTGTCGATTCGCGGCACCTCCGGCGTACCGGATCGCCCGGCGGTGATTTTCGTGCGTCACCTGCCGGACAGCAGCGGTTTCTGGGCGGTGATTGATGGCCAGTATCTGATGGACTTCATGCGCGCCATCGGTGAGTCGAACCGTTATCAGATGAGCCTGCGCTTCAACGGCGGCAGCCCCATCGCCAGCGGTCCGGACGACCAGCCAGAGCTGCTGTACCTCAGCAGCGCCAACTATCAGGCGGAGTCCAGCCGCTATCCAATCAGCGTCAGCGTGACGGTACCCGCCGCCGAGCTGATCAAAGCCTGGCGTCAGGCGCTGCTTATTTTCCTGCCAATGGCCGCCATCTTTTCGATTTTGCTGATGGTGCTGACCGCCAACTGGCTGCGCCGCCGCCTCTCATGGGCGGATGAAATTCGCCGGGCGATACGCAACCGTGAGTTCACGGTGCACTATCAGCCGGTGTACAGCACCGGGATTCAGCGCTGCACCGGTGCGGAAGCGCTGATGCGCTGGCAGCGGCCCAACGGCGAAATGATCCGCCCGGACATCTTCATCAGCCATGCCGAAGCGGAAGGCATGATCGTGCCGCTGACCCAGCATTTGCTGGCGATGATGGCGGAAGATATCCAGAGCTGGCAGGTTGAACCGGGCTTCCATATTGGCTTTAACCTCGCGGCTGAGCATCTGCAACACCCTGATTTTGTACAGGACATGATGCGTTTTGCCCGCAACATCCGTGACAAACAGATGCTGATCACGCTGGAGCTTACCGAGCGCAGCCTGATCGAGGACGGCGACGCGGTGTCGCGCAAGCTGCGCTATCTGCAGTCACTCGGCATGAAGGTGGCGATTGACGACTTCGGCACCGGCCACTGCGCGCTCTCCTATCTGATGACCTTCCCGCTCGATTACCTGAAGATTGACCGCGGCTTTATCAACGCCATTGAAGGACTGGAGATCGAAACCCCGGTGCTGGATGCCATCATCAATCTGTGCCACAAGCTGCAGCTCGAGGTACTGGGTGAAGGGGTAGAAACCGCGTTGCAATTTCAGTATCTGCAGCAGCGTGGCGTGGTATTTATTCAGGGCTATTATTACGCCCGTCCGATGGACAATAACCAGCTTCGCGCCTGGCTTAATCAGCAGGGGCGCCAACCGCTTCCCGTTGAGGACCACCATGAGCCTGAACTGCATCATTCTTGATGATTATCAAAATGTTGCCCTGTCGCTGGCCGACTGGGCATCGCTGCAACCGCAGGTACAAACTACCGCGCTGCACCGCCACTACGCCGACGAAGATGAACTGGTCGCTCACATCGCCCACGCCGACATCCTGGTGGTGATGCGCGAACGCACGCCGCTCAGCGCCCGGCTGATAGGCCGCCTGCCCAATCTGAAGCTGATTGTCACCTCCGGCATGCGCAATGCCTCAATCGATCTGCACGCCTGTGCCGAACGGCTGATTGCGGTGTGCGGCACCGCCAGTAGCAGCGCGGCGCCGCTGGAACTGAGCTGGGGGCTGCTGCTCGGTCTGGCACGCCATATTCCGGCGGAAAGCCAGGCGCTGCGCAGCAACGGTGCGTGGCAGCATACGCTGGGCATGGCGCTGCACGGCAAAACTCTCGGCCTGCTTGGGCTGGGCAAGATTGGCGGTGAGATGGCTAACGTGGCGCGCGCCTTTGGCATGCGCGTGTGCGCCTGGAGCCAGAACCTGAGCGAAGCACGCGCAGCGGCGTGCGGCGCAGAGAAGATGGCTTCGCTGCCGGCGCTGCTCAGGGCGAGCGATGTGGTATCGATTCATCTGGTGCTGAGTGAGCGCACCCGTCATCTGCTGGACGACGCGGCGCTGGCGCACATGAAGCCGGGCGCGCTGCTGATTAACACCTCGCGCGCCGGGATTGTCGATCAGCAGGCGATGATCAGCGCGCTGCAGTCTGGTCAGCTGGCGGGCGCCGGGCTGGATGTCTTTGAACAGGAGCCGCTACCGGCCGATCATCCGCTGCGTCAGCTGCCGAACGTGCTGGCGACGCCGCATCTGGGCTACGTCGCCGACACTAATTACCGCACCTACTTCAGCGAGGCGGTGGAAGATATTGCTGGCTGGCTGCACGGCGCGCCGCTGCGCTCGCTGCTTTAAGCCCCCGGCGCGTCGACAGCACCAGGGTTAGCTGTGGCAGTACAGGCGCGGCAGCCCGGCATAATTAATCATCTGGTCGCCATTGGGCAGCTGGTACATCTGGTAATAATCGTTATTGCCCTCGCGCGCTGGCGAAAACACAATCTGCGCCGCCAGCGCGGGCGGTACGGTGTCGTCTGCCAGAATACGTACGTTGCGCGTGGTGCTGAGCATGAAATCGCCCTGGCGGCGCCAGGTGGTATCGGATACGCGATGCAGGCGATAGTGGCGATCGCGTACCGTGACGGTGCCGGTTAGCGTTGAGCTGCCGCTGCCGTCCGCCTTAAAGCGCGTGCGAATAGTGGCATCAATCGCGCCAGCCGGCGCGCCTTCATGATCAATACGATACGGTACTTCACACCACTCCGGCACCGGTTCTGCCGGCCGCAGCAGCAGCGCCAGCGCCCACGGCAGCACAAAGGCCAGCACCACCGCCGTGGTGATTATCGCTTTACGCATCGGGTATCTCCTGCGCGGACACCATCCATGAAATACATTCGTTGTCCTTCTGCGCGATCGGTTTGGCGCACAGGAAGGTGCTGGAAAAGAGTCGGGTGCGCACCGGGTTGATGTACACCATCGGCGGCGCTGAGCCATCCGGCAGGCGCGGCTGCCACTGCCGATAGCGGCGCAGCGCGTCCTGCACCACCCACGAATCGGCTTTCAGGTGGCTGGGGATAAACACCTGGCTGTTCTGAATGCGCAGCAGCGGCCGGAAATCCAGCGCATCGTGCTGCACAGGCGCAAACATCTGGCGTGCCAGCAGCGCCAGCGCGACATTCACCAGCAGCAGCGCAACGATTACCCAGCGCAGCACAGGCCGCTTTTTCTTTACGCTGGCCGGCGCGGGCGCAGGTTGCGGACTGACCACCGCTGCCGCTGGCGCAGCCACCGGCTCATCGCTCAGCGGCGCCACATCGACCTGATCGGCCAGCACGCAGCCAATCAGCGGCACCTGATGCACCAGCGGCCCCGGCGCGCGTGCCAGCTGCGCCTGCTGATTGATGGCGGCAATGGTGGCCGTCAGGCGTTCGGCGAACGGTGTGTCGCTGGGGACGCGCTGGAACAACGCATGCAGGGTCTGGTTGCGCACCAGTTTGCCATCCGCATCAATTACGCGCCGCAGAATAGCGGTTTGCAGCGGCGTCAGTGCCACGCGGTGCGCGGGCGACTGCACCGGGAAGAGGACCTGCTGGTCAACGTCAAAACAGAGACTTTTTGCAAATAAAACAAAGCGTGCCATGCGGCGCCCGATCTCCGGCAGAGAAACTGGCGCAAGTATAGATATTTTCGCTCGCCCGCGCATCTACGCTGCGGCCTGCGTCGCGATTCAGACAATTTTTTTGCCGCGATTGCGGACCAAAACGGCCATAGTTTTAGCCAAAAAATAGCCAGTTATTGGCGGAAACATGACAAATATCACATTTAAACGGTATACTCTGTCGCGGGATGCAATAATTACCTGAGTAATAATTGCTTTGGCAGGCTAGGGAAAAAACCACTTTCACGGCTATGCTTTAATTTTCTCAACGCCGCGGACTGAACGCTCCACCGAGTCCGCAGCGTTGAGGACTTTTTGAATTCCAATACAGGGTAACCTCATGAAATTACGTAGGAAGCGTGTAAAACCTATTGGGCTGGATGACGTCACGATTATCGATGACGCTCGTTTACGTAAGGCCATTACCGCCGCGTCACTCGGTAACGCGATGGAATGGTTCGATTTCGGTGTTTATGGCTTTGTGGCCTACGCGCTGGGTAAAGTGTTCTTCCCGGACGCCTCGCCAGGCGTGCAGATGATTGCCGCGCTCGGGACCTTCTCGGTGCCGTTCCTGATCCGTCCGCTGGGCGGCCTGTTCTTCGGCATGCTGGGCGATAAATACGGTCGCCAGAAAATCCTGTCGATTACCATTGTCATCATGTCGATCAGTACCTTCTGTATCGGCCTGATACCGTCTTACGCCTCGATTGGCATCTGGGCACCGATACTGCTGCTGCTGGCGAAAATGGCGCAGGGCTTCTCGGTAGGCGGGGAATATACCGGTGCGTCAATCTTCGTCGCCGAATATTCGCCGGACCGTAAGCGCGGCTTCATGGGAAGCTGGCTGGACTTCGGTTCGATTGCCGGCTTCGTACTGGGCGCGGGCGTGGTGGTGCTGATCTCAACGGTGATTGGCGAGCAGAAATTCCTCGACTGGGGCTGGCGTATTCCGTTCTTCCTCGCGCTGCCGCTGGGCATTATCGGCCTGTATCTGCGTCACGCACTGGAAGAGACCCCAGCGTTCCAGCAGCATGTTGAGAAGCTGGAGCAAGGTGACCGCGAAGGTCTGCGCGACGGCCCGAAAGTGTCGTTTAAAGAGATCGCCAGCAAACACTGGAAAAGCCTGCTGGCCTGTATCGGTCTGGTGCTTGCCACCAACGTGACCTATTACATGCTGCTGACCTACATGCCGAGCTATCTGTCGCATAACCTGCACTACTCGGAAGATCACGGCGTGCTGATTATCATCGCCATCATGATGGGGATGCTGTTTGTGCAACCGGTGATGGGCATGCTGAGCGACCGCTTCGGCCGTCGTCCGTTCGTGATCGTCGGCAGTATCGCCCTGTTCTTCTGTGCGATTCCGGCCTTTATGCTGATCAACAGTAACGTACTGGGGCTGATTTTTGCCGGTCTGCTGCTGCTGGCGGTGATCCTCAACGCCTTCACCGGCGTGATGGCCTCGTCGCTGCCGGCGATGTTCCCGACGCACATTCGTTATAGTGCGCTGGCCAGCGCCTTCAACATCTCGATTCTGATTGCCGGCCTGACGCCAACCGTGACCGCCTGGGCGGTGGAAGCCAGCAACAATCTGTATATGCCGGCTTACTACCTGATGGTGGTGGCGGTGGTCGGTCTGGTGACCGGTCTGTACATGAAAGAGACCGCCAACAAACCGCTGCGCGGCGCGACACCGGCGGCATCGGACCTCGAAGAAGCGCGTGAGATCCTGCAGGAGCATCACGACAATATCGAGCAGAAGATTGAAGATATTGATGAAGAGATCGCCCGCCTTGAGGCGAAGCGGAAAAACCTGGTGCAGCAGCACCCGGACATCAACGAGTAATCTGCCCTTTCACTCCCGCCACCCGGCGGGAGTTTTGTTTTTGCGGTGGCCGGGTGCGTGAGCATGTGTGTGCTGCGGTGATGCTTCCAGGTGCGCATGAATGTGCACCCTACGGGTAACGGCGGGTTGGGATGCTGCAGTTGCCTGGTGCGCTGTAGGGTCGGCATTGATGCCGACCGGCAACAACGCCCGGCCCGCACCGCACACAATCCTTCATGCTACCCGGCGAAAAGGGGTAAACTGTCGCCACTTTTTTCACCAGCATAAGTTAACCGAGCATGTCTGATTTCAATCTCATTCAGCGCCCAAGAAGACTGCGCAAAAGCGCGTCAATGCGCGAACTGTTCCAGGAATCCCACCTCAGCCTGAACGATCTGGCCCTGCCGATCTTCGTTGAAGAAGGCGTGGATGATTACGTGCCAATCAACGCCATGCCGGGCGTGATGCGCATTCCGGAAAAACGTCTGGCGTACGAAATCGAACGCATCGCCAAAGCCGGTATCCGTTCGGTCATGACCTTCGGTATCTCGCACCACACCGATGCCACCGGCAGCGATGCATGGAACGAAAACGGCCTCGTGGCGCGCATGTCGCGCATCTGCAAAGACACGGTGCCGGAAATGATTGTCATGTCCGATACCTGCTTCTGTGAATACACCAGCCACGGCCACTGCGGCGTGCTGTGCGATCACGGCGTCGACAACGACCAGACGCTGATTAACCTCGGCAAACAGGCGGTGGTTGCTGCGCAGGCCGGTGCCGACTTCATCGCGCCATCAGCAGCAATGGATGGCCAGGTGAAAGCGATTCGCCAGGCGCTGGACGCGGCCGGTTTTACCGATACCGCTATCATGTCCTATTCCACCAAATTCGCCTCGTCGTTCTACGGCCCGTTCCGTGAAGCAGCGGGCACCGCGCTGAAAGGCGACCGCAAAACCTATCAGATGAACCCGATGAACCGCCGTGAAGCGATTCGCGAGTCGCTGATTGATGAAGCGGAAGGTGCAGATTCGCTGATGGTCAAACCGGCAGGCGCTTACCTCGATATCCTGCGTGATATCCGCGAGCGCACCACGCTGCCGCTGGCGGCTTACCAGGTGAGCGGTGAGTATGCGATGATCAAATTTGCCGCTCAGGCGGGCGCCATCGATGAACGCAACGTAGTGCTGGAGAGCTTAGGTGCCATAAAACGTGCCGGTGCCGATCTCATTTTCAGCTATTTCGCCCTTGATCTTGCCGAGCAAAAAGTGCTCTGATCCTCTCGTTACGCTAAACAATCGCGCATTGCCGCGGTTGTTTAGTGCTCTCTGTCCCTGCGCGGGCACGACATCCGGTTTGCTGTAACACATCCATCATTAACAAGAGTTACGCGATGAAAGCACCTGCACTGCCTGCGGACGAATCACAGCGTCTGGCCCAGTTACGTGCGCTCAACATTCTGCACACACCCACAGAAGAGCGTTTTGACCGTTTAACCCGCCTCGCCCGACGTCTGTTTGACGTTCCGGTCGCGATGGTCAGTCTGCTGGAGAATGACTATCAATGGTTTAAATCCAGCGACGGTTTTGATCGGCCAACCACCGCGCGTAACATCTCTTTTTGCGGTCATACCATTCTGCAGGATGAGGTGATGGTGGTCGAGGACGCGCTGGCCGACACGCGCTTCAGCGATAATCCGCTGGTTACCGATGCAGACAATCCGGTGCGTTTCTACGCGGGCTATCCGCTGCGCACGCCGTCTGGTGCCAAAGTCGGTACGCTGTGCATCATCGATAATCATGCGCGCCAGTTTAACGCGGAGGATCTGCACGCGCTGCGCGATCTGGCGGCCATGGCCGAAGCCGAGCTGGTAGCGTTTCAGACCGCGACGTCCGATGAGCTGACGCAAATCACCAACCGGCGCGGCTTTATGACGCTGGGACAGATGGCGCTGAATGAGTGCCTGCTGAGACAACTGCCCGCCAGCCTGACGTTTCTCGATCTCGACGGCTTCAAGGCCATCAACGACCGGCATGGTCACCGCGAGGGCGACCGCGCGCTGATGGACTTTGCCGATGCCATGAAGGTGAGTTTTCGCCATGCCGATATCTTTGCCCGACTCGGCGGTGATGAGTTTGTGGTGCTGCTGAACGGCATTCGTCAGGACGAGGCGGAAGCGACGCTGGCGCGCTTCGCCCACTATCTGCATAAACAGATGCAGGATCTGGAGCGGCGTTACACGCTGCAGTTTTCATCGGGCATCGTGGAATTTGATCCGCAGCAGCCGCAATCGCTGGAGCAGCTGCTGGAAAGCAGCGACGCACGCATGTACGCCGCCAAGTACCAGAAAAGGCAGCCGCGCAGATAGCCGCTCCTTAATGCGCCAGGTCGTCAATCAGCGTCTGATTAAACTTCGCTGGCGCTTCCATCTGCGGCGCGTGCCCCATGCCGGGGAACTCAATCAGTCGCGCGCCGGGAATCAGCTGTGCCACCTGTTTGCCCAGCACATTGTAATGGCCGAGCTGCGCTTTCACCGCCGGTGAAGCGATATCGCTGCCAATCGCTGTGGTATCGGCCGTGCCGATCATCAGCGTGGTCGGCACCTTCAGGTCTTTAAACTCGTAATAGACCGGCTGGGTGAAAATCATGTCGTAGATCAGCGCCGAGTTCCACGCCACTTTCTCATGCCCCGGTCCTTTATTCAGCCCGGCCAGCATCTGCACCCATTTGTCATATTCCGGCTTCCACTGGCCGCTGTAATAAGTGTGCTGCTCATATTTCTTAATGCCCGCCGCATCGAGCTTCAGCTCGCGCTGATACCACTGATCCACTGAGCGCCACGGCGCGCCCTTCGCCTTCCAGTCCTCAAGGCCAATCGGATTGACCAGCACCAGCTTCTGCGTCTGCTGCGGATACATCAGTGCGTAACGCGTCGCCAGCATACCGCCGGTCGAGTGGCCAACGATCACCGCTTTCTCAACGCCGAGCTGCGCTAACAGCTGATGAGTATTTTGCGCCAGCTGCTGGAAGCTGTACTGATAGCGGGCGGGTTTGGTGGAGGTGCAGAAACCAATCTGATCCGGCGCAATCACGCGATAGCCCTGCTGGCTCAGCGCGTTGATGGTGTCTTCCCAGGTGGCAGCGCAGAAGTTTTTACCGTGCATCAGCACCACTGTCTGACCATTAGCCTGCTGCGCCGGCTTCACGTCCATATAGCCCATGCTGAGCGACTGCTGCTGGGAGGAGAAGGTAAAATGCTGCAACGGATAAGGATAGTGAAATCCCTCCAGCTGCTCGCCATACACGGCCTCTGCGGCCTGCGCGCTGAGCGTGCCGCACAGCATCGCTGACGTCAGCGCTACGCTGAGTAACGGTTTTAATCGAAAACGAAACGTCATGTGACCTCTTCTGTACAGGGGAAAAACCCTCAGTCTGGCACGAAAACCGCCGGTGGATATTGATGCGCCGTGCCGCCGCCCGTCACACCTTTAACTGTTAAGCCGCGCAAAGCGATAACCCATTTGCGTTAATAATAACGGCCGTAATTACGGCAACTATTCAACATCATCACAACATGTCGGTGATTAATTTCACGATAAACAAGACCAGTCTTGATGACAATTAATAAAAAAGCCATTTCCTGATAAAACTTTACGTTACGCCAGTGCTTAAAAAGTTTAATTTAATTACACTGTGTCGAGTTATTGGAGGACCATAATGATGCAGCAAAAATACAACCAAGGGGTGATTGATTCGGTGACCGAATGGATTATGGCCAACCTGGATCAACGTTTGAGCATTGATGATATTGCACTGAAATCTGGCTATTCCAAATGGTATTTACAGAAACTGTTTGCCCGTTACCATAACGAAACGCTGGCGCGTTATATTCGCAAAAAGAAACTGATTTGTTGCGTGAACGAGCTGAAATTCAGCCGCACGCCGATTATCAGTCTGGCGGTTAAATACCATTTCGAAAGTCAGCAATCCTTTACCCGCTCGTTTAAACAGGTGATGGGCTGCACGCCGCTATTCTGCCGCAAACGCCAGCTGAGCGATGCTGCCGAAGCCCTGCTGCGTAATAGTGACGATCCCTGCGCGCTGTGTCGCAAAGTCGGGTTTAATCGCAGCGAGCAGGAAAAACAGGTTTGTAATCCGGTAAGCGAAAATAATGGGAAGTTTCCAGCGCGTATTAGCTGCGCGGTACGTTAATCACGTCTGATATTTCGGGAAAATATTTATAACCGCGTGAGTAGAAGCGGCGCGATTTATTGCGCTGATGTTCAGGTGCACCGTGCCTGTCCGGGCGGTGCGCAATAAATTCGGACCCTACAACCGTGCAATTACCTTGTTACGGTGCGCATAAATGCGCACCCTACAACCGTGCAATTATCCTGACACGGTGCGCATAAATGCGCACCCTACAACCGTGCAATTATCCTGTCGCGGTGCGCATAAATGCGCACTCTACAACCGTGCAATTATCCTGACACGGTGCGGATAAATGCGCATCTGACAAAACCGTGTAACGTTCCTGTAGGGTCGCCATTTATGGCGACCTTTCGGCATTGCAAACAGAAACACCCCCGGTTATTTTCCGGCCGGTGAAACCCTGTTATTCCTCAGCGCACCGGCTGGCCCGGCAGCAGCTTATCTGACATCAACTGGCGACAAACAAACGCGTCCTGCCGCGCCTGCTGCTGCTGTTGCGGCGACAAATCCTGCCATACCGTTTGCAGATGCTCCGCCAGCCCGGACTGGAAATGAATCTTCTGCAGCGCGTAATCCGAATTACCGCCTTCAATAATCTGCTGCATCGCCTGCGCGCTGTTATCGCGCCCGTCGTGGGTCAGCGTACAAAAGGTCGCGATGTAGTAAGCCTTGTCCTCATCGCTGTAATGCGGCATCAGCCACCAGACCAGCGCACTGATAACCAGCAGCAGCGGCAGCAGGAATTTGATTTTTAACATGGATTTATTGACCAGCTGAAAAAGAAACCGCCGCGATCTTAACAGATTCGCCGCGCCATGCCGCACGCCATTTTCAGGCTTTTCTCCGGCAGATTGAGACGAGGCTTAACGGGTGATACACCGATGTGCTTATAAAGTAGCCCGCTCAATTTTCCTCGTCATTCAGGGAATGAACATCATGAAAAAAAGCCAGCTGGCGCTGCTGATTGGTACCTTATGCCTTAGCGGTTCACCCTATGCCGGGATTATGCGCCATGACATTGACGTGCAGGAATACCGCGATTTTGCCGAAAACCGGGGCAAATATGCTATCAGTGCCACCGATATTCCCCTCTATCGCAAAGATGGCACTTTTTAAGGCTAGGTACTGGACGTGCCGATGCCGGACTTCAGTATGGTCAGCGACGAGGGTTTCAGCTCATTTATCGCACCATCTTTTGTCACAGGCGCCAAACATATTCGATATGTCCTGTCGCTGAACTTAGGCAACAAAGCCAGGTTCGCGCCGACTTACCGCGGCATTAACTATAACGATGATCCTTCTAGAGATTTTCACTTGCCGCGGGTGAATAAGGTAATTGTTGAAAGCGCGCCTACCCCATATATCACCGAAGAAGACTTTCTGGCAAATCGCAGTCGTTATACCGTATATGCACGCCTGGGTGCCGGTTATCAGCAAATTGATGATCCCGAAACCGGTAAATTGATACCCATCGATGGGGCCTACGTCTATAACACTGGTGGAACCTTCAAACCCGAAGCCATTACAACTTTCTATCATTACTACATAAAGTGGCGAACCTTCGCGCCAGATAATCCGGCATTTTCTCCGTTGAGCATTGGTACCCGTCCGGGTGATAGCGGTAGTCCGATATTTGCCTGGGACAGTATCGACAAGCGCTGGATACAACTCGGCGTCCATTCTAACATTTATGGTGGTGGCACCACCTACAAGCATTTCGCTGGCAGTACCTTAATTAATGTGAAGTATGTGCAGGAGGTAATGGATTCCGTCAGGGATGCTGATGTTGAAGACAGCGGCGGCACTACCCTCGAATGGCGCGGTGACAGCATTACGCAGGATGGCAAAAGCTGGCAATGGCACGGGCTTGATCAGGCTCAGGCAGAAACCGCACCCGCCAGCGCCAGCAATGAACAGCTCAACGCCACCAAAGATCTGCGCTTCAACGGCGAAGGCGGCATCATCGAGCTGGCGCAGTCGGTCAATCTCGGTGCCGGCCGCCTGCATTTTTCCAATGACTACATCCTGCGCGGCGCAGGCGACAGCAACTTCAGCTGGGCTGGCGGCGGCGTAGAGGTCGACAAGGACAAAACCGTGCTGTGGCAGGTTAACGGCCTGCAGGATGATGCGCTGCACAAAATCGGCGCCGGCACGCTGCACGTTAACGCCAGCGGCATCAATCCCGGCGCGCTTAACGTTGGCGACGGCACGGTCATCCTCGACCAGCAGGCCGACGCGCAGGGGCGTAAACAGGCGTTCTCCACCGTCACCCTGTTCAGCGGCCGCCCGACCGTGGTACTCAACAGCGCCGATCAGTTAAGCACCGACAACATCCGCTTCGGCTATCGCGGCGGTACGCTGGACGTTAACGGCCTCGATTTGACCTTCGACGATATCCTGCACAACGACAGTGGCGCGCGCATCGTTAACCGCAGCCAGACGCTGGCGCATCTCGATCTCACCGGCGATAACCGCCTGTTCCTCGGCGAGCTGGGCGAAGCGGACTCACGCGATAACCTCAACGTGACCACCCATCAGCGCTGGCAGCTGGCCGGCGGCGCGCAGCTTAATCAGCTGGCGGTGGCCGACGGTGTGCTGACGCTGAGCGGCGAACAGGTGGAACACGCCGGGAAGGTGTTCTTTGCCAATGACTGGCAGGACAAAACGTATCACATCAACCAGCTGCAGGTGGCGCAGGACGCCGCGCTAACCGTCGCTGAGCACGCCCACGTTACCGGCGATATCACGCTGGCCGATGAGGCCACGCTTAACGTGCTGGGGCGATCCACGCTGGCCGGCGACATCAACCTGAGCGGCACCGCTTCCAGCCTGATTGCCGATATCGCGCAGTACGTCAGCACGCTGGGCGAGCTGGCTTCCACCATCAGCGCCAATATCAGTGGCCAGGGCCGCATAATTAAAAGCGGTGACGGCCGGCTGACGCTGAGCGGTGACGTCAGTAACCAGCAGGGCATTGAAGTGCAGCAGGGCGAGCTGGAAGTGAGCGGCCGGCTGCACACGCCGCTGAACATGGCCACCGGCACGCTGCTCTCCGGCGGCGGCGTCATCAATCATGCCAGCCTCGCCGATAACGTCACGCTGGCACCGGGCTGGAACAATGCGCCGGACAGCTGGTCAGCCATGCGCCTTGGCGATCTGCACCACGGGCGCGACACGGCGCTGGTGCTGAACTCCGCGTTCCGCAATAACGCCAGCGATCGCCTGCTGATCGATGGCGATCTGCAACAGCCGGACGATGCGCCGCTGTGGCTGACGGTAAAACCGCAGGCCAGCTGGATCGATAGCGATCGCAACCACAACGGCGCAGCGGATAACAATGAAGGTGTGTCGCTGGTGCAGGTCGGTGGCCAGGCGCACGCCGACAGCGTCCAGCTGGCCGGCAGCTATGTGGCGCGCGGCGCCTGGGCTTACGGTCTGTACGCCTTTGCACCGGGCCGCGCCAGTGGCGATGAGCGTCTGGTGGCGGGCGAAGGGGATCAGTTCTGGGATTACCGCCTGCAAAACATTCTGCTGGCGGAAGGGGATAACCGCGAACCTTACCTGCCGGAGCCGGAGCCTGAACCGCAGCCCGAGCCTGAACCGCAACCCGAGCCAGAACCGCAGCCGGAACCGGAAAATCCGCAGGTGCCGCAGCCAGAGCCAAAACCGGAGCCGGGCAAGGTGCGCGCGGCAGTGATTCCGCAGGTGCCGGCCTACATCTCGCTGCCTGCCGCCTTCCACAGCGTGACGCACAATCTGCAAGCGCTGTTCAGCAGCAGCGCGCAGCAGGCGGGCGCAGAGGGCCGTCCGGATCTGTTTGTGTCCGGCTACACCGGCGACGACCGCTATCACAGCGCGGGCGGCTTTATGGATTACGGCTACGATTTTCACAGCCGCTATCAGGGCTGGATGATTGGCAGCCGCTTCCCGCTGCAGTCCGCGCTGGCGCTGAGCGTCGGCGTCAATAAAGGCAACCTGAGCATCACGCCGGAAGCGCGCGACGGCAACAGTCACGCCCGCATCGATACGCTGGGCGCCAGTGCGCTACTGAGCTGGCAGCCCGATCAGGGTCTGCAGCTGGCCGTGCCGGCTGGCGTGATGCAGTATCGCGGCAGCGTCAGCACGGATCTGCGCGGTAACGTGACGCAGCTGAAAGCGCGCAGCGCAAACCTCGGGCTCGACAGCGGCTGGCGCTGGCAGTCCGGCGCGCATGCGCTAACGCCGGTGGCCGGTGTGAATGCGCAGTGGCTCGATATCAATGATTTCACCGACAGCGACGGCGCACAGGTGAGCTACGATAATCCGCTGCAATGGCAGCTCTCCGGCGGCGTAAAATACGACTTCCGCCTCAACGAGAAGCTGAAGCTGGGCGCGGAAACGCGCTACGTGCAGCGCATCAGCCAGCGCGATGGGGTGGCGATTGGTGACGGCCAGCAGGCGGCGCGCTTCGCCACCGGACGCGGCGGCAACAGCCTGCAGTACAGCGGTTACGCCGGCTGGCAGGTGCTGGATAATCTGGAGCTTAACACCCAGCTTCAGGGCCAGCAGCGCCTGACGCAGGAAGGCATCAGCGACTGGAATCTGCAGGCCGGTGTGAAAATCAGTTTTTAATCGCGGCTCTCATCACGCATCAGCCCGGGACATGTCTTACCGGGCTTTTTTATGCTTTTCTGAAAAAAAACCAGACAAAACTTAATTGCCACGTTAGTCGGTCGCTTTAGGTTTGCGATTCTCGCTATTTTCATCCATGGAAGAGAATATGAAACTTACCCCGCTGACGCTGGTGATCAGTACGTTCTGTTATAGCCTTCCTGCATTCGCTGATGAGCGCTACCCTGCATTTTCACCCTTACAAAATAATAACGTTAACGCTGCGAATATTCCGCATCCACCGGAATCCTTTCATGGTCCATCAACCCAGGAAATCCCTGAGCTGCCGCTGCTTGCGCAGGCCAGCCGCCAGACCGGCGAAGGGATTAAACAGCTTGGGAAAATGATCGCCCGCGGCTCGTGGTTTGATGAGATCAATCCGGCAACCTCGGGCCTGGTGAGAAGCAGCGTGCTGGCCGGCAATAACAGCCATCACTTGTGGTATTACCGGTTACAGACCATGGTCCTGACCGGGGAGAAAGATGAAGGATTGCCGAATATTAATAATCCCGGTGTCGTGGCTCCGATACCCGACCCCGGTAAAGGCGAAGCTGTCATATTGCCGCCGCCACCGCCGCCTGAGCCGGAACCGCCACAGCTTACACCCGCGCCACAAATCCCGACCTATCTCGCCCTGCCCAACATGCTGTATGCTCTCAACGACACCATGCAAACCCGCTTCCACTTCGCTGCCCGGCAGATGAGCCTGGATGATCATCACAACCTGTTTGTGTATGGCTATAGCGGCGGCGAGCGCTATCGCAGTGCGCAGGGTGATAGCGATGCCACCAGCCGCTATCAGGGCTGGATGCTGGGTGCACGCTGGACGCCAGAAGCGGAACAGAGCCCGCTGGCCTTCAGTGCGGGCGTGCATAAAGGCGTGATGACTATGCTGTCGGATACGCCGGCGGGGCGCAGCCAGCTGCGTATGCAAACCCAGGGCATTAATGCGCTGATTGGCATTCAGCCGCCTGAGGGCTGGCAGCTGGAGATACCGCTGGGGCTGACGCATTATCGCGGCACTTTACGCCATGAAACCCAGGGGGAAGTGGCGCGGATCAGCGCCGTTAGCGGAAATATCGGCGCAGAAGCGGGCTGGCGCTGGCAGCAGGATGCGCATAGCCTGATGCCGCTGGCCGCAGCCGGTGTGCAGTGGCTGCATATTGCGGATTTCACCGAGCAACAGGGTGCACAGGTGAACTATCAGCTGGCGCCGCAGTTCAGCCTGGCTGGCGGTGTGAAGTATGACTATCAGCCGCTGTCGTCAGTGAATCTTGGGCTGGACGCGCGTTATGTCTGGCACAGCGGCAGGCAGAATACGCTGGATGCCGGCGATATGCGCGGATTACCGATTGAGCGCGCCCGCCACAGCGCCCAGCTGGGCGGTTACGTCAGCTGGCAGCTGCATGAAAACGTGGAGGTCGGCACGCAGTTGCAGGTGCAGCAGCGGCTGGATCGCCCCGGCGTGAGCGACTGGAATGTGCTGAGTGGCGTGAAAGTGGCGTTTTAAATTAATAATAAGGAAAGGGGTGGTGAATGGCTGGCGATGGGTGGTTTGGTCGCCATAAATGGCGCCCCTACAACGATGCGGGACAGGTTTTGTCGTCAGGCGTATTCATGCGCATCTGTGGCAAGGTTGCACAGTACCGTAGGGTGCGCATTCATGCGCACCGGTGTGAATCGGTGGATAGATTCATGCACGTCTGTAATAAGGTTGTAGAGCATCGTAGGGTGCGCATTCATGCGCACCGGCGTGAAGATGAAAATGTTTGCTTTGATAAACGTCATTGCGCAATAAATTGCGCCGCTACCACTCGTGCGGTTATCAGCGGCATCACATGGAAGAGATATCTGCGCGAGAAATCGCGCCATCATGATTTATTGCGGATGCGATTTCTGCATTATCCAGTCGCACAAACCGTAGCGGCGCGATTTATCGCGCATTTCAATGACCGCACCGCGCCATCACGACGCCTGCAAATAATGCACTACCGACTGGTTCAGCGTATCCAGTTTCTCTTCCAGCAGGAGAAGCCCTTCGCGGATGACCTCCTGATCTTCAGCGCTTTGGCAGGCGCGCTCGATCTGCCCGCACAGATCATCGATCTCCCCGGCATAAATGATCTGCGCCGATCCGCCCAGCCGATGCAGCGATGAAGCCAGCGCCGGCCAGTCCTGCGCATCAAAATGGCGCCAGCACTGCTGCATATCGTTGCGGCTCTCCTCGCCAACCTTCTCCAGCATCTTCGCCACCATCGCATCGTCGTGATACACCATGGCGCGCAGCGATTCGAGCGACAGCAGCGAATCCAGCGCCGGCACTTCGGCGGCCGGTTCGTTGCTGCTCAGCAGCTCGGCCAGCTTGTCAATTTTCAGCGGCTTAAACAGGCAGGCGTTCATGCCCGCTTCCAGACAGCGCACGCGCACGTCCGATTGCGCATTCGCCGTCAGACCAAAAATTTTCACCGCGTTGCCACTGCGGCGCAGGGTCTGCGTCAGTTCGATGCCGCTCATGCCCGGCATATTGCAGTCGGTGATAATCAGATCGAACGCCTGATGCGCCAGCAGCGCCAGCGCCTCTTCGCCGCTGCTGGCTTCGCTGATCTGCTGACCCAGCTCGCTGAGCTGGCTTCGCAGCAGCAGGCGGTTGGCCGGATGGTCGTCGACCACCAGAATATTCAGCTGCGGCAGCGCACGGCTGCGCGCCACGCGGGTTTTCTCCAGCAGCTTGCGCGCCCGGCGTGCCGGCATCATCACGTTAAGCTGAATCAGCGTGCCGCGTCCCGGCTGGCTGTTGAGGTTCATGGTGCCCTGCATCTTCTCCAGCAGCTGGGCGCTAATCACCAGACCAAGACCGGTGCCGGTCTGCTTGCGCCCCTCTTCGGTCTGGGCAAACGGCTGAAACAGTTTGGCCTGGTCGACAGCGCTGATGCCCACGCCGCTGTCTTCGATCTCAATTTCCAGCTCCAGCGAGCCATCTTCCCACTCATGGCCGATCACCCGCACTTCCACGCCGCCTTCGTGGGTAAACTTGATGGCGTTATTGATGTAATTGGCGATCACCTGGCGGAAGCGCGCGGCATCGATAAACACTTCCAGCCCCGGCGGCGTGTCGCTGTGGTAGTGCAGCGTCAGATTTTTGCCGCTGGCCATGCCGTCAAACAACCGCACCACCGGCAGCACCAGTTGCTCGGTGCTGACCCACTCCGGCATCAGCTCCAGCTGACCGCTCTCAATCTTGGCCATATCGAGGATATCGCCAATCAGCCCCAGCAGCGTGTTGGCCGACTCGTAGGCGATTTGAATGGCTTCGTTATCGCGCTGTTTGCGCCCTTCCAGCTCCAGCAGGCCGATGATGGCGCTGATCGGCGTGCGGATCTCATGGCTCATGGTGGCGAGGAACGAACTCTTGGCGCGGTTGGCTTCATCCGCCACCTTTTTCTCCGCCTGCAGCGCCAGCATCAGCAGCTCGTAGGCGGTGACATCCTGCCAGCCGCAGATCAGTCCGGTGATATTGCCCTGCGCATCGCGCTGCTCCTGCGCCCAGTGATGCACCATGCGCGCTTCGCTGCCGTTTTCGATCTCAATTTCCAGATCCTGGGCGGTATCGCCCCACAGACTGTTATGCGCCAGCGCCACCAGTTCCGGATCGTTGACCGCTTCCGGGCTCATCAGCGGATAGAGTTTGCTGATGAGCGGCGACAGCGGATGGCGCTGATCGTAAAGCGAAAAACTCAGGCGCTGTGCGTCGACGCCGGCGAAAAAGCGCTGAAACGCACCGTTAGCACTGACCACGTTCCAGTTGCGATCCAGCACGTAGACCGGCGTTGGCAGGCCATTCAGCAGCGCATCGCGAAAGCGCAGTTCAGCCTGCAGGTCAGCTTCAGCGCGACGGCGATGCTTCACCTCTTTGCCGCGATAGTAAACCCACGCCAGACAGGCGATCAGCAGCAGCGCGGTCAGCAGAGAAATGGCGTAAAACTGCGCGCGGTACAGCTGCCAGGTGGTGCGCGTGGTCTGCGGTGTGCCCTGCCAGCGGCTGGCAATCAGCGAGATTTCGCTCGGCTGAATGTCGGCCAGCGCCTTATCAATAATGCTCAGCAGCTCCGGCTGATCGCGGCTGACGGCAAAGCTCAGCTCCACCGGCGGCAGCGCCAGACGCGACACGATCTTCAGCGGCTGCTGCGCGTAGCGCGCCAGTAACGTGTTCACGCTCAGCTGGTTATCGATCAGCCCGGCGACCTTGCCCTCCTGCAACAGTTGCAGCGCCAGGCTGGCGTTATCCACTTCAGACAGCTGCAGCGTGGGGAAGCGATCCAGCAGCGCCTGACGCGCCGGATTGCCTTTGACGATACTGAGCTTCATGCCGGGATAGAGCGCCTGCGGCGCATCGGGCTGGTCCGGCACCAGCAGCACCAGCGGCACCTTCAGGTAAGGTCGGGTAAAGCGCACTGCCTCCTGATGGCCGCCATCCTGCGCCATCGCTGCCAGCATCGCTACCTGATGCTGCTCCAGCTGCTGTACGCCGTCACGCCACGAATACGCCGGCACCGGGGTGAAAAACAGCCCGGTGCGCAGCTGGATCAGATGCAGCAGATCGGCGCTGATGCCCTGAAATTCACCCTGCTCATCCAGCAGCGCCAGCGGTGCGGAGAACGGATTGAACGCCACCTTCACCTGCATATGCTGCTGCAGCCACTGCTGCTCGCGCGGCGTCAGGCTGAGCGGATCCTGCAGCCGCCAGACGTCCGGCCGCTGCGTCCACTGCCGCGAAATCAGCCGATGCTGTTCGCCGGGAATGGCGGCGATGGCGGCATTCAGCGCTTGCAACAACGGCTGATTGTCGGCTTTCACCACCAGACGGCTGCCGTACAGCGCGTCCTGCGGCAAAATCGCGGCCAGCGCCAGCTGATTGACATAGCTACGCTCAATCAGAAATGCTGCCGCCAGCAGGCTGCCGAGCGCATAGTCCGCTTCGCCACTGGCCACTGCCGCCAGCGCCGCCTGGCTGGAGGGATAACGCATGATGGTGGCGTCAGGGAAATGCTGTTTGATTTGTGCATCGGTCAAAAAGCCTTCGCGCATGGCGAGGCGCAGCGGTGCATCGTAGGGCACCGGCTGTGAGGCCTGCTTCTCCGCGGCGATCACCACCGGACGATTGATGAGAAAACTGTCTGTTGCCCTGAAGGCCGCCGCATCGTGCAGTTCGCGCCCCGGTGAGTTAAACAAGGCGTCCGCCGCGCCACTTTTCACCGCCGCCTGCGCCGCCGCCTGGCTGGGATAACGCACCATCACCGCCTGCACGCCAAGATTACGCGCCAGCAGTTGCAGATAATCGGCGTAAATCCCTTCCACGCTGTTGCCGCTGCCCGCTGCCTCCTGATAGATCAGGTAAGGCGGCAGCTCCGGTGTCCACACCGCAATGCGCAGCTCATGTTTAATGCGCAGCCAGCGCCACTCGTCACCGCTCAACTCAATATGCATCGGTGCCAGCTTTTCACGGCTGAACAACTGAAATATCTCGGGCTGCGGCTGGGCGGCCAGCAGCGGGCTCAACAGCAGCAGAAGCAGAGTGACCAGGCGCAGCATCGCTACTCCATATGATTACGATTGGCAAAGGCAAAGAGATCGCGCAGGCTCTGACAATGCAACTTATCCAGCAGACGGCTTTTATAAGTAGAAACGGTTTTATTGCTAAGATTCATGCGGTTAGCAATGCGCATGTTATCCAGCCCCTTCAACAGGTAGTTAAATACCTGAAATTCCTGCGGCGACAGCGATTCCAGTAGCCGGATATCGGGATGAGTGCTGCTCTGTTCCGGTGGTGCATTAATACCGGCTAACGGAAAGTAGCCATAACCATTTTGTGCCGCCCGAATTGCGGTGATGATTTCCGGCAAATTGTCTTTTTTACTGATAAAACCATTTGCGCCACAGCGAATACTCTGTATTGCATAGAAACTCTGATTCTTACCTGAGACGATAATAATAATACCCGGAAAACTCCTGGCGCGCAGAGTTTTTACTACTTCAATACCATTTATCGAGTGAATATCAATATCCATTACGACGATTTCCGGGTAATGCTGATCAACCAGCTCGAGTGCTTCGCGACCATCATCAGTTTCGGCAATTAAGGTATGCCCTTCTTTTTCAAGTAAAAAAGTTACAGCCATACGCGCCATGGGATGATCGTCGACGACGATAAAGTTCGCCATGATTCATTTCCTGTCAGTAGCCAAATATAAACTTCCTCTATCCAACTATTAGACTAATAAATTCAACAAATAATCAATAATAATCAAATAACAAAACGTAGGCCACGTCCTACACGGCACCGATGAACAATCCCATATCTTTGTAAGAACATTAATCGTATGATCTTCATGTCGCAATTAATCACCCTGTAAACAATTTCACAAACCGTCATAAAATAAGAGCACAAAAATGGGAATGGATATTCTGTTCAACACTGGTGACGATAATAAACCAAAAAAAATCATTATTGCGCTAAGCTGCAATTTTGCACTGACGGGGTTACACGAGCTTTGCCGTTCACTCCCGGGATGTGAAGTGCAAACGATACTGGGTGCGCCAGAAGCGATATCAGATGAGCTCATGTTTAGTTATGCCGATTTAGTGATTACCGACCTGCCTCGTGATGCAGCAGGTCTGGCAGAATTACTTCTCATCCCTGAGTGGTTCAAAGGCAATACGTTGATTTTATTGGATGAAGAGACTACAGCGATGCGTCGCACGCTTCTGGACGCAGACTTCAGTGATGTAGTAATGAAAAAAGAAAATTTAACGACACTACGTCAGGTAATACATAATCTGTTGCAAGCTAAACCTGAATCGGTTGAAGAACAGTTAATCGGGAAAAACGCCCTCATACGTGAAAAACGCGTCATTTGCGCTTTATTACGCGGAGTGAAACCGTCTTTGATTGCCCGAGAGATGGGACTGCACCCACGTGAAATCAGTCGTAGCAAAATTAATTGCCTGGCAAGAAGCGGTTTTTCATCGCTTAATGCCATGCTGGCGTGCGCATCAAGGACATCACAATGATGTCACTTTCAGTTAATAAAATTTTCTTGCGTTAACAGCGCTCGATTTTTAACACGGAGGGAATAATCCGATAACAACAAAATGCTAACTTTAACAGCGCGACACAATTTTGTTGAAGCAGTATCCTTCAGGCTTTAATTTCCCCTGCCATGGCCGTGTCCAAAACAAATCAGACGTTAAATACAACCTATCCATACATCGCCTGTCTGGTCGAAAAGGAAAAATTTCCCGGCTGCAGGGCTAATAACCAGCCTTAGCTTACACCTTTGCGGCTGCAGTTCCCCCAGCGCCAGCGTGCGCGCGTCATTGAAATCCGTCACCAGCGCCGGAAAATGCGCCATGCCGTTAATCTGCGCCCGGTACTCGCGCATCATGCTGCGTCGCAGGTGCTGCACATCGTTTGTGAGCCAGCGCGGCAGGCTGTTCGCCAGCTGATGCGCTGCCACCGGCCCGCCGGTATAAGCCAGCAAACGCACGCGCGCCTGGCGCGGCGGCTGAATAAAGTGGTGAATGAACCAATCCATGTATGCGTCTTTCATCCCTGCGCTTCCCCTGTGCTGACCGGCTGGCCTCAGGCTATTTTAAGGACTGGCAGGTTTAAGGTTAATGAGACCAGGCCTACGCGCCGGTCAGTGCAGTCTGACAAATGGGGGAGATTCTTAGTCGTTTGGGTTTGGGTTTGGGTTTGGGTTTGCCCTCACCCCGGCCCTCTCCCACAAGCGGGAGAGGGAGCGGTCCGCTGCGGGCGGGGAAGGCAGTGCGTAACTGGGGAAAATAAGGGGCATGAAGCGGGGGCAAGTGTGAAAAGCTCGCAGGCAAAGGCTGAAGATGACCGATTACACCCTGGCGCGCCAGCCAGTTCCTTCTTCCCCTACCAGCACCGCCCAGTTCCCTCTTCCCAACCGGCACTGGTCAGTTCCCTCTCCCGCTTGCGGGAGAGGGTTAGGGTGAGGGAAAGATCACTCTGATTTCAAACGATTAAACCGCCTGCGCGCACGCCCATGCCGAGCTCCACGCCCACTGGAAATTGTAGCCACCCAGCCAGCCCGTCACGTCCACCACTTCGCCAATGAAATAGAGCCCCGGCACATCACGTGCTTCCATGGTCTTTGACGACAGCTGCGTGGTATCCACGCCGCCCAGCGTCACTTCGGCGGTGCGATAGCCTTCGGTGCCGTTTGGCTGCACGCGCCACTGGTGCAGCGTAGTCACCAGCTCGCTCTGCTGCTTGCTGTTGAGCTGCTTCAGCGTCACGTCCGGAATCTGCTGCAGCTCCTGCAGCACTTCCACCAGCCGCTTTGGCAGAATCTTCGCCAGGCTATTTTTCAGGCTGAGGTTGGGATGCGCCGCGCGCTGCACGTCGATAAAATCGTCCAGCGCGGTCTCCGGCGACAGATTGACGGTGACAAACTCGCCCGGCTGCCAGTAGCTGGAGATCTGCAGCACCGCCGGACCGGAGAGGCCGCGGTGGGTAAACAGCATCGCCTCTTTAAACAGCGTACCGTCCTGAGCGGTAATGGTGGTCGGCAGCGCCACGCCGGAAAGCGTGTTCAGTTGCTCCAGCAGCGGCTTATGCAGCGTAAACGGTACCAGCGCGGCGCGCGTTGGATGGACGCGCAGGCCAAACTGCTCCGCCACCTTATAACCGAACGGTGTGGCCCCCAGTCCCGGCATAGACAGTCCACCGCTGGCAATCACCAGCTTTTCCGCGCGAACCGCCGAGCCATTCAGCTGCAGCGTATAACCGTCGTCGTCGCGCGCCACGCTCAGCACTTCGCTGCGCAGCCGCAGCGTCACCTGGCCGGCTTCACACTCTTTCAGCAGCAGGTCGACAATCTGCTGCGCCGAGTCATCGCAGAACAGCTGGCCAAGGGTTTTCTCGTGATACGCGATGCCGTGACGATTAACCAGATCGATGAAATCCCACTGGGTGTAACGCGCCAGCGCCGATTTACAGAAATGTGGATTGTGCGACAGGTACGCCGCCGGCTCAGTGTAGAGATTGGTGAAGTTGCAGCGGCCGCCGCCGGACATCAGGATTTTGCGCCCTGCCTTCTTGCCGTTATCCAGCAGCAGTACGCGACGGCCCAATTGCCCGGCCTGTGCCGCGCAGAACATGCCGGCCGCGCCTGCACCAATAATGATAACGTCAAATTTTTCCACGGCCTTAACCCACCTGATTGAAAGGCGCTGATTGTAGAGATCTGCGGCTTTTCGCGCCAGCGTCAAAAAAAAGCCGTAAATGTGTCATATTGTAACTTGCTCATTTTCCGGTCTTTTTGTCCTTAATTACCTGCCGGATGACAAATTTAAGACAAAAAAGAGCTATATTTTTCTTTCCCATAGCGCACGTTGTCGCAGATAATGCGCCGCGTTCATGTCCTCCAAAATGGCGTAACGTTTATGCTACATCTGTTTGCTGGTCTTGACCTAAGCACCGGCCTGTTATTGGTTCTTGCTCTGCTGTTTGTGTTGTTTTACGAAGCAATCAACGGCTTTCACGACACTGCCAACGCGGTCGCTACAGTCATTTACACCCGTGCGATGCGGGCGCAACTGGCGGTTGTGATGGCCGGTGTGTTCAACTTCTTAGGTGTGCTGCTCGGCGGTTTGAGCGTGGCTTATGCCATCGTGCATATGCTGCCAACCGATTTGCTGTTGAATGTCGGTTCGGCGCATGGGCTCGCCATGGTGTTCTCCATGCTGCTGGCGGCGATTATCTGGAACCTCGGTACCTGGTATCTCGGCTTACCGGCGTCCAGTTCGCACACGCTGATCGGCGCCATCATCGGTATTGGTCTCACCAATGCGCTGATGACCGGCACGTCGGTGGTGGATGCGCTGAACCTGCCAAAAGTCATCAATATTTTCCTCTCCCTGATTCTGTCGCCGATTGTTGGTCTGATCATTGCGGGTGGCCTGATTTTCCTGCTGCGTCGCTACTGGAGCAGCACCAAAAAACGGGCTCGCATCCACATGACGCCCGCTGACCGCGAAAAGATCGACGGCAAGAAAAAGCCGCCGTTCTGGACGCGTATCGCGCTGATTGTCTCCGCCATTGGCGTGAGCTATTCGCACGGTGCCAACGACGGTCAGAAAGGCATCGGCCTGATCATGCTGGTTCTGATCGGTGTCGCGCCGGCGGGCTTTGTGGTGAATATGAATGCCTCCGGTTATGACATCACCCGTACGCGCGACGCGGTGAACCATCTGGAACAGTATTACCAGCAGCACGGCCAGTCGCTGACGCACATCGTGCAGATGGCGCCACCGGCAGTGCCGACGCCGGAAGAGTCGCTCGGCGGCCCGCAGGAGTTCCATTGTGATAGCTCCCGTGCGCTTGATGCGATTAACCGTGCGCAGGGTCTGCTGGGTAATCTGCAGAGCTACAGCGATCTCACACCTGACCAGCGCGGTCAGATGCGTCGTCTGCTGCTTTGCATCTCCGACACCGCGGACAAAGCCGCTAAGCTGCCGGAGACCAGCGCCGACGATAAGCGCTTCCTCAATAAGCTGAAAGGCGATCTGCTCGGCACCATCGAGTATGCGCCGGTATGGATTATCGTGGCGGTCGCGCTGGCGCTCGGCATCGGTACCATGATTGGCTGGCGCCGCGTGGCGACCACCATCGGCGAGAAGATCGGTAAAAAAGGCATGACGTATGCGCAGGGCATGTCGGCCCAGGTAACGGCGGCGGTGTCGATTGGTATCGCCAGCTACACCGGGATGCCGGTTTCGACCACGCACATTCTGTCATCGTCGGTTGCCGGTACCATGCTGGTGGATGGCGGTGGGCTGCAAAGCCGCACCATCAAAAATATCGCAATGGCCTGGGTATTCACCCTGCCGGTGTGTATTTTGCTGTCTGGCTCGCTGTACTGGATTGCGCTAAAGCTGATTTAACGCTTCAGCGTTGCAGGGTTCTGTCGTGGTGCGTTGCGAATACAATACAGCGCGCCGCGACAGAACCCGCTCCCCTTCTCAGTGCCAAATCGCTAAGGCGATCAGGCTCACCACCACCAGAAAACACAGCCCGCTGGTCAGAACAAACTGACCGCGCACCCGCTCGCAGCGACGAATAAATTCATCGTCGTGATGATCGCGATAGCGTTTCTCCCAGATATAGCGCACCAGCCGCACCTGCTTGCTCGGCTGACCGTGGGACGTAAAGAAACCGGCACCATCAACATACTGATACAGCAACGGATCGCACCCGCGCAGCACCGCCAGCAGTGAGCGCAACGATGAGAAGTAACGCGCCATATTCACCAGACAAACCACACACAGAGCCCAAAAAAGCGCGATAGTGCTGATCATGTTCCCCTCCCGGCTGGAGCCGCAATGACGTTACGTGCAGCGGGGAAAAGCTGCAGACGCCCCACGGGAAATAAGCCAGCCACAGATGAATCGAATTGCATTGTTGTTATGCGGACCTGAGCGCGCTACCCGGACTGGAGTGGCCCTCATTTTCAGTGTAGGAGATCTGTTTAAATTTTTTCCAGCGATGATTTTCGTTCAGCGCGAGCGAAAAAAGCGATAACCCATGATCTGACTCACAGCCGGGCTTCGGTTTGCAGCATTTGCTACCCACTCTGGCTATACTCGGGATATAACAATTATTCGCCTGCGTGGCTGACATTGTGGTTGGTGGCGCTTCATCGCCGTTACGCGCAAAGGATTACGCCAGCCGAACGGCAGAAATTCGGTTGCCCCAGAATCTTGAGAAAGGAGTTTTATCATGGCTTATAAACACATCCTGATTGCAGTAGACCTTTCCCCGGAAAGCCAGTTACTGGTTGATAAAGCGGTATCACTGGCCCGTCCTTATGATGCAAAAATCTCGCTGATTCACGTTGATGTGAACTATTCAGATCTCTACACCGGGCTGATTGACGTCAACCTCGGCGACATGCAGAAGCGAATTTCGGAAGAGACACACACCGCGCTGCGCGAGCTTTCCACCAACGCCGGTTATCCGATTAGCGAAACCCTGAGCGGCAGCGGCGATCTCGGCCAGGTGCTGGTGGACGCGATTAAAAAATACGATGTTGATTTGGTGGTGTGCGGACACCATCAGGATTTCTGGAGCAAGCTGATGTCGTCAGCGCGCCAGCTGATCAATACCGTGCATATCGATATGCTGATTGTGCCGCTGCGCGATGAGGAAGAGGAATAACCAGTAAAAAAGCCCCTCGGACCGAGGGGCAAAAGACTGCAATAACAGAACAACTACAACATGGCTTAGGGAAATTCCTGACGCTTACGGCTGTTGGTTCAGCGCCACCCGCACCACCACCCGGCGATTCGGCGCGTTACAGGCAATCTGTGCGGCGCGCGATCCTTCACAATACTCCACCACCGGTTCACTGCTGCCCGCGCTGCTGGCGCGGATAACCGTGGCTGGCAGGCCGCCGTCAATCAGCATCTGGCGTACCGTCGCAGCGCGCTGCTGACCGAGCTGGCGGTTGGCGCTGGCGTTACCAATCGGGTCGGTGTGACCAATCACTTCAAGGCTCTTCAGCTCGGCGCGATCGCGCTGCAGCTCGGCAATCAGTGCGCCAACCGCGCGGCGGCCGGCGGCGGAGATATCGCCAATGGACGATTTGCCAAAGTTAAACAGCACGTCACCAGCCAGCACGTAGTCTTTGTAGCTGCGCGGCGCGAGGTTGTCACACTTCACTACCGATGATGCGCGCGACAGCGCGTGGATCTGCTGCTGCGCTCCGTTGAGTTCCCGCTCCGCCTGCTGGCGGCTGACCACCTGCGGCTGGCCAGTGGTGACGTTGCCGAGGCGCACAAAGTAGGTAGTGCCGCCGGCAAAGTTGTCGCGCCACGCCTGGGCGCGCTTACCGCTGTAGCGCGGCGCGTCTTTCATATAGTTATCCAGCGAGTGGCTGCCCGGCTTGAGGCAGAACACGCTGAAACCGCCCGGCAGCAGCGCGGTCTGGAATTCGCCGTCGACATACACGTGCGCCGCATCATTGCCCGACTGCGCCAGTGTGCGGTAGTACACCACCTGGGTCTGCGATGCCGGTACGCCGCTTACGGGCTGATACAGTTCGCCGAACGGTTTTGCTGCCAGCGCGGTATGGCTGAGGGTGACGGAACCGGCCAGCAGTGCGGCCAGCAGGGTAAGGCTGAAAGTTTTCATAACTCCTCCACGGGTGCCCACAAGGGCACCCGATTAGTATTGATGGTTAACAGGTTAAAAAAGCCACGGCTGATTAATGGTTATCCAGTTCGACTTTTACCCCCTGCTGCACCAGCAATTCGCCTTCCACTCCGCTGTGACGATAGACGTCGTAGACCTGACCGCCCTGAGTAATCGTACCCGCCACCTGCGACCAGTCGCCGAGATCTGTGCCATCTTTAAGAAGATCAGAAAGCTGAATAATATTAAAATCCTCTCCGTTGACAATTACATTTTCAATCTCTTCGCTTGATTCATCCTGAGTTAGAATATCAACAATTCGAATACCAACATTCTGCCTTTCAGTTTCAGTCAGGATATCCATATCAAAAACATGACCACCCCCTGATTGAGAAATGCTTAGGTCTTCTTCTAATATTGAGACTGTATCCTCGCTCAGAAGCGAGACATCTGTTAAGAAGTAATCATTATTTTGCAGGCTATTCAACGAATTGGTGTTTGTGCCACTCCCCCACCATAAGTTATCAAATTGCAGGCCCCAAGGATCGTTGACGGTTAATATAACATGACCAATTAATTCTCCATTTGGGGCATTAAAAGAAGCGTCACGCCAAGTAGAATCGTAATCGTTAGAGTTAGATGAACCTTGACCTTTAACAGTTCGCGATCCTAATAACTGACCTTCAAGATTATAGTAATCTAGGGTGTATCCTCCGCCATTAAATATTGAACCGGCCAGACCAAACTTATCGGT
This sequence comes from gamma proteobacterium symbiont of Axiagastus rosmarus, assembly GCF_059730925.1. Lineage (NCBI taxonomy): Bacteria > Pseudomonadati > Pseudomonadota > Gammaproteobacteria > gamma proteobacterium symbiont of Axiagastus rosmarus. The sequence continues at coordinate 243,554 of NZ_AP035925.1, read as the reverse complement.
TGGGCCAACGTCAATTTTAACCTTTGCTCCATCACCAATATATAGAAATTTATTATTATTGTACTGTTGAATTCCTGGCGAATATATACCGGTACCGGTACCACTGCCAACGCTATAAACGTGATAATTGACATCACCAATTTTGTAATCCTGTCCATTAGAAAAAATCGTAAGATTTCGACTTTGATAATCCTCTTTGCCAGAATTGGTATCAGGCATAATATTAACCATCCAATTACTGGATTTGGCACTTATATTTCCTGCTCTATCGCTCGCCTGAACATTGAAATGATGATCACCATTGCTCAGCGCCGGTGACGGCGTAAACGTCCACTTGCCATCTGCCCCCGCGGTCACCGAACCCAGCTTCGTGCTGCCATCATAAATGGTCACCACACTGTTGGCTTCCGCCTTGCCTGACAGCGTCGGCGTGGTATCGTCGGTTTTGCCGCCGTTAGCCACGTTACCGGTTTTGCTGCCGGCGTTGTCATACACTGTATCGATGGTCGGGGTGCTGATCACCGTATCGACGGTGATATCCCACGTCTGAGCCTCACCGCTGCTGTTGCCGGCGCTATCGCTGGCTTTGGCGCTGATGTGGTGCAGTCCGTCCGTCAGGTCACTGGCTGGGATGAAGCTCCAGTTGCCGCTGCCATTGGCGCGGGTGCTGCCCATGGCAATGCCATCAATGTACACCGTCACCAGACTGTTGGCCTCGGCGGTACCGTTGAGGGTCGGGCGTTTGTCGTCAGTAACGCCATTTTTGTCGATGTTGCCCTTAATGCTGCCGACATCATCTTCAATGGTGACAATGACCGGTGCGTTTGGTGCCACGGTGTCTACGGTAATGTTCCACGCCGCGGTCTGGCCGCTGGTGTTGCCCGCGGTATCGGTGGCGGTGGCGGTGATGCGGTGCAGGCCGTCGGCCAGATCGCTGCCCGGGGTAAAGCTCCAGTTGCCGCTGCCATCGGTGCGTACCGTACCGGCAGGCGTGCCGTCGATATATACGGTAACGATACTGTTGACCTCGGCGGTGCCGCTGATAGTCGGCCGCTTATCATCGGTAATGCCGTTGTTCAGCACATCACCGGTGATGCTGCCGGCGTCATCGTAGACGCGTACAATCGCTGGCAGGTTCGGCGCCACGGTATCAACGGTTATCGCCCACGGCTGGGTTGGGTAGCTGGTGTTACCGGCCGCGTCGGTGGCGGTGACGGTGAACTCATAGCGTCCGTCAGCCAGATCGCTGCCCGGCGTAAAGCTCCAGTTGCCGCTGGCATCCGCTTTCACCGAGCCTACTGCATCTTCACCAATGTAAATGGTCACCAGGCTATTGGCCTCGGCAGTACCATTCAGCGTTGGCCGCTTGTCGTCGGTCACGCCGTCGCGCTTAATCTCACCTGTCACGCTGCCAACGTTATCCATAATGCTGGTGAGCACCACCGGATTCGGTGCCTGGGTATCGACAATCACCGGCCAGACGTCAGACGGTGCCGAGCTGTTGCCCACCGGATCGGTCATCACCACGGTGAAGTTGTGCGTACCATCGTTAAGCGGCGTAGTCGGGGTAAAGCTCCAGCGCCCGTCGTTACCAACGGTGACCTCACCAATCGGCGTACCGTTATCGATGATGGTGACCTTATCATTTGGCGTACCGCGGCCGGACAGGGTTGGCGTGGTGTCATCGGTGTAGCCGCCTTTGCCAATTGGTCCCTGAACCGTGCCGACGTCGTCGCTGACGGACTCAATCACGCCCTTATTCGGCGCGGTGATGTCAATCAGCAGATCGAACTGGCTGGTTGGCTCACTTTCGCCGTGTGCTTCAGTGGTCGCCGTCACGGTCAGGGCGTGTGAACCTTCGCTGAGCGCTGTGCCCGGCGTGAAGTTCCACTGGCCTTGCGCGTTAGCGCTTACCTGACCAATCAGCTTGCCGTTGTCATAAATTTTGACCAGCGCGTTCGGCGTTGCGGTGCCGTACAGCGTTGGCGTGGTGTCATCGGTGGCCTGGCCGGAACTCAGATCGCCTTTGACACTGCCGGCGTTGTCTTCCACGCGGGTCAGCGCTACCACCACCGCAGAAGTGTCGACGGTAAAGTCAATCGCCCCGCCAATCGGGCCCTGGTTACCGGCGAGATCGACCGGCTGCGCAGTGAAGCTGTGCTTGCCATCCGTCAGCGGCGTGCCCGGGGTAAACGTCCAGTTACCGCTGTCATCGGCGACCGCTCTGCCCAGCTCTTTGCCGTTGTCGCGCACAATTACTGTAGCGCCCGGCTCAGTTTTACCGCTAAAGGTCGGCGTGGCATCGTCGGTGGTCTCGCCGCTGCGAATCGGCCCCTGTACCTGGCCGACATCATCCGTCAGTACCGGATTGATGATGTTGCCTGGCGCCGTGGTATCCACTTCAATCGGATAGACGCCGGTTTCCGGGCTGACGTTGCCGGCAGCATTGGTGGAAGTCGCGCTGATGTTATGCACGCCGTCACGCAGATCGCTGGCTGGCGTATAGCTCCAGTTACCGTTGGCGTCTGCCGTTACCGTGCCCAGCTTAATGCCGTCTGCATAAAGCGTAACGAGGCTGTTCGGCTGTGCGGTACCGTTAATGGTTGGTCGTGCATCGTCGGTGACGCTTCCCTTCTGCACCAGGCCCTGAATGTCTCCTACGTTATCCATTACGCTGGTAATCGCCGGCGCATTCGGCACACCGCCGCTGATCAGGCCAAACTCAAACTTGTCTGACGACTCGCTGACGTTACCAGCGGCATCTACCGCTTCCGCTGTCAGCGCATGGGCACCGTTGGCCAGCGGTAACGGTGGCTCGAAGCTCCAGTTGCCTTTGCCGTCAGTGCGGGTTGAGCCTATCAGCACGCCATTGTCATAAATATTCACCAGACTGTCGGCTTCAGCAGTACCGCGTACCGTCGGTGTCGCATCATCAGTGGTGTCGCCTGCAGCGATTGGTCCACGGCGATCGCCCTGATCGTCATACACTTCAGTGATCGCTGGCTTATTCGGTGCCTGCGTATCCACATTCACTACATAAGGATCAGACGGCTTGCTGCTGTTGCCCGCCGGATCGGTGATCACGGTTTCAAATTTGTGCTCGCCGTCGTTGAGCGGGGTTTCCGGCGTGAAGGTCCACTTGCCATTCTCGCCAATTACCGCGCTGCCGATGGTTTCACCGTTATCGATAATGGTTACCACGTCGCCCGGCTTACCGCCGCCAGTCAGCGTTGGCGTGGTATCGTCAGTCGCGCCGCCGTTGTCCACGGTGCCCTGCTCTGTACCCACGTCATCACGGACATCCTCAATACCCGCGTTGTTTGGCGCCGTGATATCAATAGTGATATCGAAGGCGGCTGTGGCCTCACTCTCGCCGTGTGCCGGCGTGGTGGCGGTCGCCGTCAGGCTGTGCGGCCCTTCGCTCAGCGCAACGCCAGGCGTAAAGCTCCAGCTGCCGTCTTTGGCTGCCACCGTGCTGCCAATCAGCTGGCCATTGTCGTAAATTTTCACCAGCGCGTTGCCGGTTGCGGTGCCTTTCAGGGTCGGCGTGGTGTCATCTGTCACCTGACCGGACGTGAGATTACCGGTAATGCTGCCCGCATCGTCATACACCTGAGTGATAGCAATCACCACTTTGGAGGTGTCTACGGTGAAGTCAATGGCGTCAGTTTCCGGCCCTTTGTTACCGGCCTTATCCACCGGCTGAACGGTAAAGCTGTGGTCGCCATCCGCCAGCGGCTGATCCGGCGTGAAGCTCCAGTTACCGTCTTTATCAGCTACCGCGCGACCCAGTTCATTACCGTTATCGCGCACGATTACCGTGGCGCCCGGCTCGGTTTTACCTTTAAAGGTGGGCGTCGCGTCATCGGTGATGTCGCCGCTGTTAATCGGACCCTGCACCAGGCCAACGTCGTCAATCAGCTGATTACCTTTGCTGGCTTCTGGCGCGGAGGTATCGATATCAATTGGATACGCCCCGGTTTCCGGACTGATATTACCGGCCGCGTTAGTGGCGGTAGCGGTGATGTTGCGCACACCATCCGCCAAATCGCTGTCCGGCGTAAATGACCAGTTCCCGGCGCCATCGGCCTGGGTGCTGCCCACAGCTTTGCCATCAACCAGCAGCGTAACGATGCTGCCCGGCTGGGCGGTACCGTTGATGGTCGGACGCGCGTCGTCGGTCAGACCGCCTTTCTGGATTGCACCCTGAATGTCACCTACGTTGTCCATCACGCCAGTGATAGCCGGTGCCGTTGGCTTACCGCCGGCTGCCAGCGAGAAGTCAAACTTCTCTGATGGCTCGCTAGCGTTGCCCGCCGCGTCGATCGCTTCCACGGTCAGCGAGTGTGCGCCGTTAACCAGCGGTTTGCCCGGTTCGAAGCGCCAGTTGCCCTGCCCGTCAGCGCGCACGCTACCGATCAGTTCACCGTTGTCATAAATCTTCACCAGGCTGTTGGCTTCCGCAGTGCCCTTCACGGTAGGAATGCTGTCATCGGTGGTATCACCGGATTTCAGCGCACCGGTGCGATCGCCCTGGTCATCAAACACTTCGGTAATCGCTGGCTTGTTCGGCGCCTGCGTATCAACAGTCACAATGTACGGATCGGACGGCTGGCTGCTGTTGCCGGCCGGATCGGTGATCACGGTTTCAAATTTATGCTCGCCGTCGTTGAGCGGGGTTTCCGGCGTGAAGGTCCACTTGCCATTCTCGCCAATTACCGCGCTGCCGATGGTTTCACCATTGTCGATAATGGTCACCACATCGCCCGGCACGCCTTCACCTACCAGCGTTGGCGTGGTGTCGTCAGTAATGCCACCGTTGTCGACCGGGCCCTGCACCGTGCCCACGTCATCCAGGACGCTATCAATACCGCCCACGACTGGCGGGGTCAGATCGATGGTGAGGTCAAAAGGTGACGACTCGGCGCTGGTTCCGGCGGCGTTTGTCGCCGTAGCCGTAAAGTGATGTTCACCTTCCGCCAGCGCAACATCTGGCGTAAAGCTCCACTCGCCTTTGTAGTTGGCTTTTGCGGAACCGATGAGCGTGCCGTTGTTATAGATGTGAATCAGCGCGTCTGGCGTCGCCGAACCGTTGAGGGTTGGCGTGGTGTCATCGCTGACCGCACCGCTGGTCAGGTTGCCCGTGACAGAACCCGCATCGTCATAAACGCTATTGATGGTCACCAGCACCGCAGAGGTATCGACAATGAAATCAACTGGCTGGCTTTCCGTACCTTTATTACCGGCTTTATCAACTGGCTGCGCAGTGAAGCTGTGATCGCCATCCGCCAGCGGCTGGTCCGGCGTAAAGCGCCAGTTGCCGTCTTTGCCGGCGACCGCGCTGCCAATCGGCTGGCCGTTGTCGCGGATAATAATGGTCGCACCCGGCTCGGTCACACCGCTGAAGGTTGGTTGCGCGTCATCCGTAGTGTCGCCGCTATTAATCGGCCCCTGAATGTCGCCAACGTCATCCGTCAGCTGATTATCGCTGCTGGCATCAGGCGCGGTGGTGTCAATCACAATCGGGTAGAGTCCGGTTGACGGGCTGATATTACCGGCCGCGTTGGTCGCGGTAGCACTCAGATTACGCAGCCCTTCGGCCAGGTCACTATCTGGCGTGAATGACCATTTGCCTGCGGCATCGGTCAGGACGGTCCCCAGCACTTTGCCATCGGCATACACGGTGACTACGCTGTCTGGCTGCGCGGTACCGTTAATGCCAGGGCGGACATCATCGGTCACGCCGCCTTTTTCAATTGCGCCCTGCACATCTCCGACGTTGTCCACTACGCCAGTGATCGCCGGTGCGGTCGGCGCGCCGCCGGCCTCCAGCATGAAGTCAAAGCTGTCGGACGGTTCGCTAATGTTACCGGCCGCATCAACTGCTTCCACAGTGAGTGAATGCGCGCCGTTCAGCAGCGGTCGGGTTGGCGTGAATTCCCATTGGCCTTCAGCATTCGTGACAGCTGAACCCACCAGTTGGCCATTGTCATACAGGTTGACCAGGCTACCCGGCTCCGCTTCGCCGCGCACGGTCGGCTGGGCGTCATCCGTCACCTCACCCGGATTGAGTGCACCCTGCTTATCACCTTGATTATCATATACTTCTTTAATTACAGGTTTTTCTGGCGCCTGCGTATCCACGATAATGGTGTAATCGTCAGACGGTGAGGATTCATTACCTGCCGGATCGGTCACGATGATGCCGATATTGTGTTCGCCGTCTTCCAGCGGCTCTTCCGGGGTAAATTCCCACTTGCCATCGTCACCGATCACGGTGCTGCCGATTGGATTACCGTTGTCGATGATAGTCACTACGTCACCCGGTGTGCCGCCACCGCCGATGGTCGGCTGCGTGTCGTCGGTTGATTCGCCGTTTTCGATAGGCCCGGTTTCGTTACCGACATCGTCAATGATATCGCCGATTTCCGGTTTCGCGGGTGGGGTGGTATCCACGATGACAGTGTAAGGATCGGACGGTTCGCTGGTGTTACCCGCCGGATCGGTGATTACGGTTTCAAACTTGTGTTCACCGTCGTTGAGTGGCGTTTCTGGCGTGAATTCCCACTTGCCGTCATCACCGATGACGGTACTACCGATGGTTTCGCCGTTATCAATAATGGTCACCACGTCACCCGGCGTGCCGCCACCAACCAGCGTTGGCGTGCTGTCATCAGTCACCTCGCCGCTTTCGACGGGTCCCTGAACGCTACCTACGTCATCCTGCACCTCGTCAATGCCGTCGTTGCCCGGGGCAGTGATATCAATGATCAGATCAAACGGTGCGGTCGGTGCGCTGACGCCATTGGCTTCGGTCGTCGCCGTGGCGGTAAAGCTGTGTTCGCCTTCATTCAGCGGCTCCGCTGGTGTAAATGACCATTCGCCCTTGTAATTTGCCAGCGCGGAGCCAATCAGCTCACCGTTGTCATAAATATGGATCAGCGCACCTGGCGTCGCTGAACCATTGATGGTCGGCGTGGCATCGTTAGTCACGCCACCTTTTTGCACGTAGCCAGCTTCGCCTGCGTCGTCATAGACGTTGATAATCGTCACTTCAACACCAGAGGTATCGACGATGAAGTCGACTGGCGCGCTTTCTTCACCTTTGTTACCGGCGTTATCTACCGGTTGCGCAGAAAAGCTGTGATCGCCTTCGGCCAGCGGTTGTTCCGGGGTGAATGTCCAGTTACCGTCTTTGTCCGCGACAACGCGGCCAATTTCTTCACCGTTATCACGGATAATCACCACAGCGCCCGGCTCAGTTTTACCGTCAAAGGTAGGTGTGGCGTCATCAGTAGTATCGCCACTGTTAATCGGGCCCTGAATCGCGCCGACATCATCAGTCAGGGTGTTGTCGCCGCTATTTTCTGGCGGGGTAGTGTCAATGATAATCGGATACACGCCGGTCTGCGGACTGATGTTGCCCGCCGCATCGGTAGCAGTAGCGGACAGCTGATGTTCACCTTCAGCCAGGTCCACTTCCGGTGTAAAGCGCCAGCGGCCGTTTTCATCAGCGGTGGTGGTGCCCAGCAGCACATCACCGTCATAAACGGAAACGGTATAGCCTGGCTGCGCCGTGCCATGCACGGTTGGGCGGGTGTCATCGGTGACACCGTTTTTCGCGACGTTGCCCTGAATATCACCCACATCGTCCAGCACACCAATAATCGCCGGCGCGCTTGGTACACCACCGGTGATCAGGGTGAAATCAAAGCTGTCAGACGGTTCACTGACGTTACCCGCCGCGTCCGTTGCTTCTGCCGTGAGAGAGTGTCCGCCATTGCTGAGCGGTTTGTTTGGAGTCAATTCCCAGTTGCCTGCGGCGTCTGCTCGCGCGGAGCCAATCAGCACGCCATTGTCATACAGATTAACAATGCTGCCAGCTTCAGCCTCGCCTTTTATGGTCGGGAGCGCATCATCGGTCGTATCGCCCGGCTGCAGTTCACCCTGCTGTTCACCCTGATTGTCGATAACCGCAACAATACGCGGCTTATCCGGTGCCTGGGTATCAACAATAATGGTGTAATCATCTGATGGTGCAGACTCGTTGCCGACCGGATCGGTGATGATGATACCGATGTTGTGCTCACCGTCTTCCAGGGGCTGTTCTGGCGTAAACTCCCACTTGCCGTCATCACCCACGACAGTGCTGCCAATCGGCTTGCCGTCATCAATAATGGTTACCACGTCGCCCGGCGTGCCGCCGCCGCCGATGGTAGGAGTCCTGTCGTCGGTGCTGCCGCCGTTGTCTACCGGTCCGACAATGCTACCCACGTTGTCAGTGACTTCACCAATGCCCGGATTTACCGGTGCCTGCGTATCAATAGTGATGATGTGAGGAGCAGAGGGCAGGCCGATATTACCAGCACGGTCGGCAGCTACCACGGTGAATGCGTGCTCACCATCAGCCAGTGCCGTTGCAGGGGTGAAGGTCCAGTTGCCGTTGGCATCAGTCAGTGCTTCACCGATTTTTTCACCGTTGTCGTAGATCGATACGGTACTGTACGGTTCCGCTTTGCCGGAGAGGGTCGGCGTATTGTCATCGGTGGCCTCGCCGTTGCCAATCAACCCGGTGAGCGAACCGTGATCGTCGAATACGCTGTCCAGCGTAGCCTGTGCTGGCGCTTTGAGATCGATAATTAGCTCAAACGGTTCGGAAGGCTGGCTGGTGTTACCCTTACCGTCGCGTTCAATCACCGTGAAGCTATGGTCGCCTTCAGCCAGCGCCGTGCCTGGCGTAAATGTCCAGTTACCATCCTGATCGACAATGGCTTCACCAATTTTTGTGCCGTTATCCCAGATCTCAACAGTATTACCAGGATTGGTGCCGGTGCCGCTCAGAGTTGGCGTCGCGTCATCGGTATAGTCGCCGCTGGCCAGCGGTCCCTGAATGGCGCCCACGTTATCCGTCACCGCATCAATGGTTGCGCCTCGCGTGAATACCGGATCAGGCAGATTCCCGCCTTCACCCTCACCTGACTTACCGTGATCTTTTTTGTGATTGTGATAAATGATGCCTGCCGCTGCACCAATCGCGCTCAGTAAACCCAGACCCAACAGCATCGGGTTAATCAGACCATTTTCGGCAATCAGCAGATTATCCAGCCCCGGGACGGATTCTGACCCGAGCACCAGCGCCGAATAATCGCCATCAGCAAGCGCTGCAGCTTCGTGATCATCACGCGCATCAGAGGCGATGTATTCATGGAAAGCGTTATCTTCTGCTTTACCAACCAGCTGACCAGGGTAGACAAAAAAATCCTCAATGATGAGATCGGGTTTATCCAGATCGCCATCCTCCAGGATAACCCAGAGACTTTTGCCTACGCGCTTGACGGTGATGTTTTCAGGTGCAACACCCTTCTCACCTTCAGCAAGGATATATTTCCCATTGGCAATGGCTTTGATTTTTACTGGTTTTCCATTTTTACCGTTGCGAAGCACCTGCGCTTCGACAACCGTTTTTTTGTCTACAACGGCGACATTAACGGGGATGGCGTTCATAATTTATTTAGTCCATGTATTTTAATAGTCACGCTAAACAACCAGGTTAGCGTTGAGAAATTTCCCGGATGAGAGAGCACAATGAAAGCTCCATCCTTAACGCGGAAATAATATCAACAAGGACCGCACTTTCTTATTGAGACATGTCGCAAAACAAATCCAGATAAAAAATACAGATAATTAATTTTATCAATGACTTAAATAAATATTAAGATTAATCTCTTAGGGGAAAAATCTTATATAGTCGGATGTTTATCAGTAATTTCACCCTTAAAAATAAAAACCATAAAAATAGCAATACTGATATCAAAAAAATAACGGAAATATACTTGATGGGTTAGCATAAGTCTGGAAGGAGTGAATTTCCGGGCGGAAGACAGTAAATATATGAGTTTTAACCAGTTAACTTATGGCTATGCACAATCCACGTTATGCATCGTCATGATATGAAATTATATGGCTTGCAGCGACGCGATGATTCACGCCGCTAAGCCATAGTGACTGCTTACGACAACGGCGGATAAATATCGAAACGGTGGCTTTTGGTCACCACCGCCGATTGAGTGGCGACGCCGGCCAGCGGCGGTGCGTAATCCGGGCGCTTCACCACGATGCGCTTCTTCGCCAGACGGCGCGCCGGTTCGAGCAGCGCATCGGCATCTTCGTCCGGCCCCACCAGCGACTGAAACACCCGCATCTCCTTCTTCACCAGCGCGCTTTTCTGCCGGTGCGGATACATCGGATCGAGATACACCACGTCCGGTGCCGGCGTGATATCACTCAGCGCCTGCTGGCTGACCACATGCAGCAGCGTCAGGCGCTCGCGCAGCCAGCCGCCGATCTCCGCATCTTCATAGCCACGCCGCAAACCATCTTCCAGCAACGCCGCGACCACCGGATGACGCTCCAGCATACGCACGCGGCAGCCCAGCGCGGCCAGCACAAAGGCATCGCGCCCCAATCCCGCCGTCGCGTCCACCACGTCGGGCAGGTAATCCCCTTTGATGCCCACCGCTTTCGCCACCGCTTCGCCGCGTCCGCCGCCAAATTTGCGCCGGTGCGCCATCGCGCCGGAAACGAAATCGACAAAGATGCCGCCGAGCTTCGGCTCGTCCACTTTACGCAGCTCCAGATGCTGCGCTGTCAGCACCAGCGCCAGCGTGGCGCTGTCGTCCTGCTCCAGCCCCCAGCGCTGCGCCAAATGTAATAAGGCGCCGTCTCCGGCGCCTGTTTCATCCACTAAACCGATCTTCACAAGCAGGCTTATCCCTGAATTCCGTAGTGTTCCAGCATCGCATCCAACTGCGGTTCACGGCCGCGGAAGCGTTTGAACAGCTCCATCGGCTCTTCGGAACCGCCGCGTGTCAGGATGTTGTCGAGGAACGACTGACCGGTCTGACGGTTGAAGATGCCCTCTTCTTCGAAGCGCGAATAGGCATCGGCAGCCAGCACGTCGGCCCACAGATAGCTGTAGTAACCCGCCGCGTAGCCACCGGCAAACACGTGGCTGAAGGCGTGCGGGAAGCGGCCCCACTCCGGGCTCGGCACCACGGCAACCTGCTTTTTCACTTCACGCAGGGTTTCGAGGATTTGCGCGCCCTGCGCCGGATCAAACTCGGTATGCAGACGGAAATCGAACAGGCCGAACTCCAGCTGACGCAGAATGAACAGCGCCGCCTGATAATTTTTCGCCGCCAGCATTTTATCCAGCAGCGCTTTCGGCAGCGGCTCACCGGTTTCGTAATGGCCGGAGATGAACGCCAGCGCTTCCGGCTCCCAGCACCAGTTTTCCATAAACTGGCTCGGCAGCTCGACCGCGTCCCACGGCACGCCGTTGATGCCGGATACGCCCGGCGCTTCGATGCGCGTCAGCATGTGGTGCAGGCCGTGGCCGAACTCGTGGAACAGCGTGGTCACTTCATCATGAGTGAACAGCGCCGGTTTGCCCTGGACCGGGCGATTGAAGTTACAGGTCAGGTACGCCACCGGCTTCTGCAGGCTGCCATCGGCTTTACGCATCTGCCCGACGCAGTCATCCATCCACGCGCCGCCGCGCTTGTGCTCGCGCGCGTAAAGGTCGAGGTAGAAGCTGCCACGCAGCTCGCCGCTCTCGTCGAACAGGTCGAAGAAACGCACGTCCGGATGGTAAACATCCACGTCGGTACGCTCTTTGGCGGTGATGCCATAAATACGCTTCACCACTTCAAACAGGCCGTTTACCGCGCGTGATTCCGGGAAGTACGGACGCAGCTGTTCGTCGCTGATGGTGTACAGATGCTGTTTCTGCTTCTCGCCGTAATAGGTGAGATCCCACGGATTCATGTCATCCACGCCAAACTCTTTTTTGGCGAAGGCACGCAGCTGCGCCAGCTCTTTTTCACCCTGCGGGCGCGCGCGTTTGGCGAGGTCGTTCAGGAAGTCGATCACCTGAGACGGGCTTTCCGCCATTTTGGTTGCCAGCGATTTGTCGGCGAACGAGTCAAAGCCCAGCAGCTCGGCCAGTTCGTGGCGCAGCGCCAGCTCTTCCGCCATGATTGGGCCGTTGTCCCATTTACCGGCGTTCGGGCCCTGATCGGAGGCACGGGTGGAATAGGCGCGATACATCTCTTCACGCAGCGCGGCGTTGTCACAATAGGTCATCACCGGCAGATAGCTCGGGATATCCAGCGTCAGCAGCCAGCCTTCCTGCTGTTTGGCTTCCGCCTGCGCTTTGGCCGCGGCCAGTGCGCTCTCCGGCATGCCCGCCAGCTCGGCTTCGTCGGTGATCAGTTTGCTCCAGCCCATGGTGGCGTCCAGCACGTTGTTGCTGTAAGCCGATCCCAGTTCGGAGAGGCGCGCGGCGATCTCGCCATAGCGTTTCTGTTTCTGTTTATCGAGGCCGATACCGGACAGCTCAAAGTCGCGCAGGCTGTTATCCACCGCTTTCTTCTGCGCGGTATCCAGCTGTGCGTAGCTCTCGCCCTCACGCAGGTTGCGATACGCCTGATACAGGCCTTCGTGCTGACCCACCCAGGTGCTGTATTCGGACAGCAGCGGCAGCGTCTGCTCGTAGGCTTCGCGCAGTTCCGGGCTGTTTTTTACCGAGTTGAGATGGCTGACCGGCGAGAAGATGCGGCCCAGGCGATCGTCCACTTCCGCCAGCGGCTGGACTAAATTTTCCCAGGTGTAAGGCGCGCCCTGCGCCACTACGCGCTCCACCGCCGCGCGACAGTCGTTCAGCGCTTCAGTTACAGCGGGAACCACGTGCTCAGGTTTGATGGCGGAAAAAGGCGGTAGCGTAAAAGGCGTGAGTAACGGATTGGTCATAAGCGCAGTCCTTTCATCATGGAGTGGGGCCGCGCGCAGGGGCGCGGCGCAATTTTACTAACATGCGGCCAGACGAGGGGAAAATCAATGCCACCCGCAAGGGCAGAGAGAAAAACGCGCGATGAATCGCGCCGCAACAATAAGTGCACGTATCAGTAGCGGCGCGATCTAGCGCGCAATGTTGAAAAAAAAAGCCCGCCAGACGGCGGGCCAGAGGTTATTTGATGGTCAGCTGATAATGGATCACATCATACGGCGCGACCCACGGTGGCAGCGGCTCGCGCTCATAAATATCTTTCGCCAGCGCCCAGCCTTCCACTGCGCCGCCTTTACCGGTCAGCGACATGCCTTCCTGCAACAGCGGCGGCAGGCTGTCGTTGAACGGCACCTGATCGTGCGAAAAATCGTTGATTACCTTGCCGCTCAGAGTGGTGACGCGGACGCTGACCGCCGCCTGCTGGTCCGGCAGCAGTTTGCCTTTCACGCTTTTCACCGCAAACCACTGCATGCCGAGATCTTTCTTCAGCGCTTTACGCTTCGCCACTTTCTTGTCCAGCTGCGCGTAACCTTTTTCAATCAGTGCGTTTAGTCCTTTGCCAATGGAAGCCTGCATGGTGGCGTAACGGCGCGCCATCTCTTCGCCATCGAGCAGCGAATCACCGCTTTGCAGCTGGGTGGTTAAGCCGGCAATCAGCTGATCCATACTGATGCTGAGGCCGATGTCTTTGACCATCTGCAGCTGCACCACCGCATTGCTAGCGATGAACTGACCCAGCGTATAACCATCGCGTTCGGCATCGCTTTTCGGGGCAGAAAGTTTCGGCGCAGCGGCCGGTTGCTGCTTCGCCGCCTCCAGTTCCCGCGTCAGCTGCGCCAGGTTGTGCGCCTGCTGCTGTTTTTCGCTATCCAGCGCGGCGAGTTGTTTTTCACGCTCGGCCTGCTGCGTCTGCAGCGCGGTGAGCTTCTTCTCGCTTTCCGTCTGCTGAGACTGTAACGCTTTCAGCTGTTTGTCGCTTGCAGTCTGCTGCGCGGCCAGTTTTTGGGCGCTCTCAGCCTGCTGTGCGCTGAGCTGCTTTTTACTTTCAGCCTGCAGCGCCGCCAGCGCCTTGTCGTTTTCTGCCTGTAGGGCCGCCAGCTTTTTGTCGTTCCCGGCCTGCTGCGCGCTGAGCTGCTGTTTGCTTTCAGCCTGCAGCGCCGCCAGCGCTTTCTCGTTTTCGGCTTTCAGCGCTTTCAGCGCGTCGGCGCTCTGGGTGGCCGCCGCGCGCGCTTCACTGAGCTGTTTCGTCAGCTGGGCGCTGCCGGCACTTTGCTGCTGCTGTGCCTCTTTCAGCGCCTGCTGCAGCGTGGCGATGTTTTTCTCCTGCTGCTGCTTCTCCGCGCTGAGCGCTGCCAGTTTTTTGTCGTTCCCGGCCTGCTGGGCGCTGAGCTGCTTTTTGCTCTCAGCCTGCAGCGCCGCCAGCGCTTTCTCGTTTTCGGCTTTCAGCGCTTTCAGCGCGTCGGCGCTCTGGGTGGCCGCTGCGCGCGCGTCGCTGAGCTGTTTTGTCAGCTGGGCGCTGCCGGCGCTTTGCTGCTGCTGTGCCTCTTTCAGCGCCTGCTGCAGCGTGGCGATGTTTTTCTCCTGCTGCTGCTTCTCCGCGCTGAGCGCTGCCAGTTTTTTGTCGCTGGCAGCCAGCTGCGCCTTTAACGCATCGTCCGCTTTCACCGCAGGTGCCGCAGACAGCTTTTCCAGCTCCGCCACGCGCGCGCAGACGCGTCAGTTCCGCACTGTGATCGGGCGCTGTTGCGGCTTTTTTCTCTGCCTTGCTGACGGTTTTCGCCGCCGGTTTAGCGGCCGGTTTTGCAGGTGGCTGTGGTTTTGCTGCCGGTGCCGGCGGCAGGGTGCGCGCTGCTTCGCTGAACGCGCGCAGCATGTCATCATCAGCCGCTGACGCGGCCTGTCCGGGTAGCAGTAAGGCCGCGCTAATCAGCACCGCCAGCAGATGACGCTGTGTCATCAAAACCTCCAGTCGCGGCTCCTTGCCGCTAAGAAAACAAAAGGCCTCATCTCAATATGTTAATTGAGATGAAGCCATCCACCGCGCGAGGTTGTCGCGCTGTTAAAAAAGGGGTCGGCTTGCGCCGTTATTGTTAACCGGCCTGGCGAATAATCAGCTGTGACAGACGGGTTTTAATGCGGAAGCACAGTTCACGGATCTGGAACTGATAGCGCGGCATGACTAAATCGTTAATATCCGCGCCGATCGAATCTTTAATCTGCAGATATTTGTTGGTCTGCGCGCCAATTTTCTGGAATTCCGCCTGGTAGCTGTCGTAAGACGCCTGGCTGTAGAGGCGCATCGCATCCAGCTCTTTACGGCACTGCTGAATGTTGCTGGCGCGATCGTCAGCGAACGAGGCAGCGGCCGGCTGGGCTGGCGCTTCGGTTACAAACGGCTGGCCGTCAGGCCGTGCAGCGGATTCAGCCATCGGCTGAGCGTCGGCGGCGGGCGGCGTTACCAGGCTATGAACAGGCTGTTGTTTCGCGCAGCCGGCCAGTGCCAGCAGGCTTGCCACCGCGATACCAGTCATTTTTTTCATTATTGTCACCAGGAGTTATTAAGGATGCTTGAAGCAAAAAATTATACGGCCATGGCCGAAAAGTTTCCTTGCCAGAGACGCATTCCTGGCATTTCGCTCGCGACCGCTTCGTTTTCGGCTACTAACTTACTTAATCTGCGGTAAAATTTCGAGAGTCGAATTATCCCTACGTGAAATTAGTTCTCTACCAGACCGGTCGCATTCCGCTAAAGCGACCCGCGCGCTGAAAACTTAAGCGGATGGTAAAACGTCAGCAATTTTTATGCGGCGCGGCTATAATCGCGCCACACACGATCTATTCGACTTCATTGATCCAACCGCGGACCCCTCTTTTTTATGCTGAGTTATCGCCACAGTTTTCATGCCGGCAACCACGCCGACGTGCTGAAACACACCGTTGAAAGCCTGATCCTCACCGCCCTGATGGAGAAGGAAAAACCTTTCCTCTATCTGGACACCCACGCCGGTGCCGGACGTTACCAGCTGAGCGGTGAGCACGCCGAACGTACCGGCGAATATCTGGAAGGCATTGCGCGTATCTGGCAGCAGCCGGACGCACCAGCGCTGCTGAAGCCCTATCTGGCGGCGATTCGCAACCTCAACCCAACCGGTACGCTGCGCTATTACCCTGGCTCGCCGCTGATCGCCCGCCATCTGCTGCGCGACGAAGATAAGCTGCAGCTCACCGAACTGCATCCGACCGATTACCCGCTGCTGCGCAGTGAGTTCAGTAAAGATGCGCGCGCCCGCGTTGAACGCGCGGATGGCTATCAGCAGCTGAAGGCCAAACTGCCGCCACCGACCCGTCGCGGCCTGATCCTTATCGACCCGCCGTACGAAATGAAAAGCGATTATCAGGATGTGGTGAAAGGCATTCAGGAAGGTCACAAACGTTTCGCCACCGGCGTCTATGCACTGTGGTATCCGGTGGTGTTGCGCCAGCAGATCAAGCACATGCTGAAGGATCTGGAAGCCACCGGCATCCGCAATATTCTGCAGATCGAGCTGGCAGTGCGTCCGGACAGCGATCAGCGCGGCATGACTGCGTCCGGGATGATTGTCATCAACCCGCCGTGGAAGCTGAAAGCGCAGATGGAAGAGCTGCTGCCGTGGCTGCACCAGAAACTGGTGCCCGCCGGCACCGGTCACTACAGCGTGACGCAAATCGTGCCGGAATAAGCGCTACACCTCAAATATCGCAAAATCGTGAGCCAGTTCGGTGGCCGGAAACACCGACTGGCACTCTGCCAGTAGCCTTTCCCGATCCTGTGACAAATAGCGCGAGCTAAAGTGCGTAGCGATCATGCGTTTTGCGCCAGCGCGCTGTGCCACGCTGGCCGCCTGCACCGTAGTGGAGTGGCCGCGCCCGTTGGCTTTTTCCGCCATCGCCGCTTCCAGCGTGGTTTCATGCACCATCACATCGGCGTTCGCCGCCAGCTGCAACGCCACCTCGGTGGGGCCGGTATCGCCGAAGATCGCCAGCACTTTGCCTTTGGTGGCCGGGCCAAGATAGTCGGCGCCGTTGATCTCGCGGCCATCTTCCAGCGTGATGCGTTTGCCCTGTTTCAGATCCTGATACCACGGGCCGCGCGGCACGCCTTCCGCCTTCAGGCGCGGTGCGTCAAGGAAGCCCGGCTTATCATGCTGTTCGATGCGGTAGCCATAGCACTCGACCACGTGGTTTAGCGCATAAGCAGTGACGCGAAACTCACCGTTATCCAGCACCGGACCGGCTTCGATCTCGACAATCTCCAGCGGATAGCCGGTATAAGAGCCACTCAGGCTGAGCGCAGTGTCGACAAACTGGCGCAATCCTTTCGGACCGTACAGCGTCATCGGCTCGGTCAGGCCCGCCATCGAACGGCTGGTGAGCAGACCCGGCAGGCCAAAGATGTGATCGCCATGCAAATGGGTAATAAAGATTTTTTCCAGCTTGCCGGGCTTAAGCGCCGATCGCATAAACTGATGCTGCGTCGCTTCACCACAGTCGAACAGCCAGGTCTCGCCGCGCTTCGACAGCGTCAGCGCAATGGCGGTGACGTTGCGCTGCAGGCTGGGCGCGCCCGCGCCGGTACCAAGAAATGTCAGGTGCATGATAAGTTCCTTTGAGCCAACCCCTTGCCGGCATTCAACCCTATTACATACATAGGTGCAAACTTTGCGCCGGTAACTGAAGCGGCGTTACACTCTATGCCAGTTTTCCTCCAACAGATGGACACAACGGATGACCAGACATTTTGATTACCTCGCCATTGGCGGCGGCAGCGGCGGTATCGCCTCCATTAACCGTGCGGCGATGTATGGCCAGAAGTGCGCGCTGATCGAAGCGAAAGAGCTGGGCGGCACCTGCGTCAACGTCGGCTGTGTACCGAAGAAAGTGATGTGGCATGCGGCACAAATCGCCGAAGCAATTCACCTGTACGGTCCGGATTACGGCTTTGATACCACCGTTAATCGCTTTGACTGGTCAACGCTGGTGAAAAATCGCAGCGCCTACATCGACCGTATCCACACCTCATACGACAACGTGCTGGGTAAAAACCAGGTGGAAGTGATCAAAGGGTTCGCGCGCTTTGTCGATGCCCACACGGTGGAAGTGAACGGCGAGACCATTACTGCCGACCATATCCTGATCGCCACCGGCGGGCGTCCCAGCCATCCAAAGGTGCCGGGCGCAGAGTACGGCATCGATTCCGACGGCTTCTTTGAGCTGGAGGCGCTGCCAAAACGCGTTGCGGTGGTAGGCGCAGGCTATATTGCGGTAGAGCTGGCCGGCGTGGTGAATGCGCTGGGCGCAGAAACTCACCTGTTTGTGCGTCAGCATGCGCCGCTGCGCAGCTTCGACCCGCTGATTGTTGAGACGCTGGTTGAAGTGATGCAGGCGGAAGGTCCGACGCTGCACACCGAATCGATCCCGAAAGCGGTGATCAGGAATGCTGACGGCAGCCTGACGCTGCAGCTGGAAAACGGCCAGCAGCAGACGGTGGATTGCCTGGTATGGGCAATTGGCCGCGAGCCCGCTACCGATAACCTCAACCTGGCGGTGACCGGTGTGGCGCTGAATGACAAAGGCTACATTCAGGTCGACAAGTTCCAGAACACTAACGTCAAAGGCATCTATGCGGTAGGTGATAACACCGGTGCGGTCGAGCTGACGCCGGTGGCCGTGGCGGCAGGCCGTCGCCTGTCCGAACGCCTGTTTAATAACAAGCCGGACGAGCATCTCGACTACAGCAACGTTCCCACCGTGGTGTTCAGCCATCCGCCGATTGGCACCGTCGGTCTGACCGAACCGCAGGCGCGTGAGCAGTATGGCGACGACCAGGTAAAAGTGTACAAATCGTCGTTCACCGCCATGTATACCGCGGTGACCCAGCACCGTCAGCCGTGCCGCATGAAGCTGGTATGCGTGGGGCCGGAAGAGAAGATTGTGGGTATTCACGGTATCGGCAACGGCATGGATGAGATGCTGCAGGGCTTTGCGGTGGCGCTGAAGATGGGCGCCACCAAAAAAGACTTCGACAACACCGTGGCGATTCACCCGACGGCGGCGGAAGAGTTCGTCACCATGCGCTAACACCGCCTCCGCGCCATCATCGCAGCCCCCGCCTGGGGGCTTTTTTGTTTGCTGACTACTCAACAGCGCGCATACCCGCTATGATTTTTGCTTTGCTGGCGCGGCGGCCAGCGTTTTGCGGTAACGGGATGACGTCAGCGCGTGAATATCATCAGCATAATTATGGAGTCGGGCAAAGCTGCGGTCGACGTCGCGCTTTACACTCTGATTCCCATCATGGTGGTGATGCTATTCATCATGAAATACCTCGAAGTGAAAGGCGTGCTGGATTTTGTCGTGCGCCACGCCACGCCGTTACTGAAGCCGCTGGGGATTACCGGCCTGGCGCTGTTCGCACTCATCCAGTTGAATTTTGTCAGTTTTGCCGCACCGCTCGCCGCGCTGGCGATCATGGAGAAGCGCGGCACCTCAGACCGCCACATGGCGGCCACGCTGGCGATGCTGTTTGCGATGGGCCAGGCCAATGCCTTTTATCCGCTGATTCCGGACGGGCTCAACTGGAGTGCCGCGCTGCTGTTCTCTATCAGCGGCGGCGTGCTGGCGGCCGCCTCAACCTATCACTTTTTTGCCCGCAAACTTTCCGACGTCGCGCTGCGTGATGAAGATCAGGGCGTGGAGAACAGCGACGCGAAGCAGGGGCTGATCGCCATCATCAACACCTCGGGTGCCGACGCCATTCGCCTCGCGCTCGGTTCGCTGCCGATGCTGATCCTTTCCTTGTCGGTGGTGGGCATCCTGAAGAGTGCCGGCGCCATTGAGCTGCTGACGCAGCTGCTGGCACCGCTGTTGCAGAAACTGCATATCGCCGAGGTGTATGTGCTGCCTGCGCTGACCAAATGCCTGGCCGGCGGCACCGCCTATTACGGTGTGGTTGCCGGACTGGTTGAACAGGGGCATTACAGTGCGCACAACATCAACGCCTCGGCAGGCCTGCTGATTCAGACCTTCGACCTGCCCGGCATCGGCATTTTCCTCGGTCTCTCCAGCCGTTTTCCGCGCCTGTTCCGCTTCGCCGTGCCCGGCATTTTGCTGGGCATTGCGCTGCGCGCCACGGCGCACAGCCTGCTGTTCTGATGCCCAACGCTTAATATCGACGTGATTCAGGCCGCTTTGAAAACGGCCATCCCGACTCACGTAGCGAAAAATGACAATATTACATCCAGAGCAGCTCAGGCTTATTGAAGGTAACAAATTTCTCGGTAAAGAACCGACACTCATCAATAGCCAGATTAATTTTCATGGTAAGAACAATATTCTGATATGTGAGGAGGGCGTAGTCCTGCAGGATTCCGTAGTGGATTTTCGGGCGGATAATTCAATCATTTATTTGAGCCAAAGTGCGATACCCTACATCGTTAAAATAATTGCATTCTCAAATTCGGTCTGCTTCATTGGCAGACATAATTACTTCAATGAAAAGTTAACGCTAATTCTCTCAGAAGAAAAAAATATCATCATTGGCAATCATTGTTGTCTCTCCTTTGGTATCTGGATGCGAACCGCCGATCCTCATCTGATATATAACATTGCGGATAATCAGCGCATCAATCATTCCCGTAGCATTTATATCGGCGATCACGTGTGGATCGGACAAAACGCGATGATTTTAAAAGGTTCATCGATCCACTCCGGCAGCGTAATTGGTGCCATGAGTCTGGTGGCGGGGAAAACGATACACTCCAATAGCTGCTGGGGCGGGAACCCAGTGAGAATGCTTAAAGAGAATATTGCCTGGTCCGGAGAAAGCGTTCATCACTGGACAGAAGCGACAACGCGTGCCTTTAACATGTGCGATACCGAACCAATGCAGTTTAACCATGACGACCATGTATTAAATATTGCCGTGATTGAACAGGGGTTTAAAGATGCCCGTAATGTTGTTGATAAATGCCAATATCTGTTGAAGCAGATCGTTAAAAACGAAAATAAAAACCGTTTTTATGGTTAAGGTAAATATTAGGGCTAACGATGTCAGCCAGTCCGTATTAACCAGCCGCAGACCGCCATTAATAACGGTCTGCGCAACCAGGTGACACGGCAAAGTTACGCATCCGCGCCAAACGCCAGCGCTTTCTGCGCGCGCAACTCTGCCAGCCGGGCTTCCAGCGCGGCTTCGATGTGCTGATAGGCCGTGCTGCCGAGCGCCAGCCGCAGCGGCATCGTTTCCTGATCCAGCGTCGCCAGCGTGGCCGCCACGCATTTTCCGGCATCACCCAATATAGCAAAGTCACCCGCTTCAATCGCCCGACGGAACTGACCGGATGCGTTGTCACGATAGGCGTCGAGCGGCGCGGCGATATCCAGCCCGCTGGCGAAGTTGGTGACGGTCGGGCCCGGCTCCACCAGCAGTAGCTCAATACCAAAGCTGGCCACTTCCTGACGCACCGCTTCGACAAAACCTTCAATGCCCCATTTGCTGGCGTGATACAGGCTGAAATTGGGATACGCCACCTGGCCGCCCTCGGACGAAATCTGCGCAATGCGGCCACCGCCCTGCTGGCGCAAATGCGGGATGACGGCGCGAATCAGCTGGATCGATCCGGTGAGATTGGTGGCGATCTGGCGTGCAATCTGCGCGTCGCTGAGCTCTTCCGCCGCGCCAAACAGACCGTAAGCGGCGTTGCTTACCACCACATCAATACGCCCGACGCGGGCAAAGGCGGTGGCGATGGCCGGTGCGATACTGGCCGTTTCGGCCAGATCCAGCCGCATCACCAGCAGCCGATCGCCATATTGCTGCTGCAAATCTTCCAGCGCCTGCTCGCGGCGCACCGTTGCCACCACGCGATCGCCGCGCTCAAGTAAACGTTCACTCATCAGTCGGCCCAGTCCGCTGCTGGCACCGGTAATTAACCAGGTTTTCATTTTGCGCTCCTCATGTTGAAAACCTGATGATAGATCGCTTTACTGGTGGTCATAATCTCCCCAATCGCACATGACCTGGTGAGGAAATACCACCAATGAAACGCCCTTCATGGCACGAACTGCAGGCGATCAAAACGCTGGGCGAGCAGCGCAGCTTCCGGCGCGCTGCCGAGCTGCTTGGCCTGAAGCGATCTTCGCTCAGCCACCTGGTGAAAACGCTGGAGCACAACCTCGGCGTGCAGCTGTTTCAGCGCACCACACGCAGCGTGTCGCTGACCGACGCCGGTGAGCAGCTATTACAGCGCCTCGCGCCGCTGCTCAATCAGATGGATGAGGTGCTGCACGAGGTCAGCCTGAGCCGCCAGCAGCAGTACGGTACGCTGCGCATCAGCGCCAGCGATGTGGTGATTGGCCTGCTGCTGGATCAGGTAGTGCCCGAGTTCAGCGCGCGCTATCCCGGTATTCAGCTTGATTTCGCCGCTCAGGGCGCGCTGGTAGATATCACCGCCGCCGGGTTTGATGCCGGCATCCGTCTGATTGAAGATGTGCCGCAGGATATGGTGGCTATTGCGCTCGGCGGCCCGCTGACCTTCGTTACCGTAGCCTCGCCCGACTATCTGGCGGCGCACGCGCCGGTGCGTCAGCCGCAGGATTTACTGCAGCAGCAGTGTATTCGTCATCGCCTGCCCGGGGGCAAACGCTATCGCTGGGAGTATCAGAGTGCGGAAGAAAGTCTGGAGATTGACGTGCCGGGTACGCTGACGTTAGACAATAACGCGCTGATGGCGCGCGCGGCCATCAACGGTTCAGGGATTGCGTTCGTGCCCTCACTGTACGTTAGCGAGGCACTGCAGCAGGGGAAATTAGTGGAGCTGCTGGCCGACTGGCGCATTCAGTCGGCGGGAATCGCGCTGTGGTTCCCGCCGAACCGGCATCAGTCGATGGCGCTGCGGCTGTTTATCGACGCATTGAAAACCCGCCTGCCGCACTACCGCTGAATCAGCCCTGACGCTGCGGCGCTTTGTGCACCATGGTGTAGGCGTAGTCGACGCCCATGCCGTAGGCACCGCTGTGCTCACGCACCAGATCCATCACTGCATCGTAGGTCTCTTTGCGTGACCAGTCGCGCTGGTACTCCAGCAGCACCTGCTGCCAGGTCACCGGCACCGCACCCGCCTGCACCATGCGCTGCACGGAACGTTCGTGCGCATCAACACTGGTGCCGCCGGAGGTATCGGTCACCACATACACTTCGTAACCGGCTTTCAGCGCCATCAGAGCCGGGAAAGTCAGGCACACTTCGGTCCACAGCGCCGAGATGATCAGTTTTTTGCGGCCGGTTTTCTCTACCGCCTCGACAAATTTCGCGTCTTCCCAGGAGTTCATGGAGGTACGCTCAATCGGCTTCGATTCCGGGTGCACCGCCAGCAGTTCTGGCCAGATGTAGCCGCTGAAGCTTTCCGTTTCTACCGAGGTGTAAATCACCGGCACGTCGAAAATTTTCCCCGCTTTCGCCAGGGCGACGGTGTTATTTTTGAGCTGCTGGCGGTCAATATTGGCGACACCAAACGCCATCTGTGGCTGGTGGTCGATGAAGATCAGGGTTGAGTTCTGTGGGTCAAGCAGGTCGAGTTTAGACATGATAGTTTCCTCTAAAGTGGTTTTAAATTTGTGTGTTGTGCTGCTGGAATAAACTTTAGAGAAAGCGCGGACAAAGAGATAACGCAAAGAATTTTACAACTTGTTCAAAGCGTTTTTAGAAGATTGATTTAAATGGATTAATTCACTCAAACGCAGCATTTTTGCTGGTAAAACAGCGGCTCACCGGCGTTGATTCTGCGCCTGCGACGGGCGTAATCTGTGGCGACAAAATCATAAAAAACACCATCGCAAAATGATCGTACGTCCTCATCAACACTGGTTTCTCCGGTTGTTTGACTGGCACGGCTCAGTGCTGTCTCGCATTGCGTTCCGCCTGTCGCTTAACCTGCTGATGTCAGTGATCGCCATTCTGGGTTATCCCTGGTATTCCACGCTCGGCATTCACCTGACCACCGCACCGTTCAGCCTGATTGGCGTGTCGATCGCCATCTTTCTTGGCTTTCGCAATAACGCCAGCTACGCGCGCTTTATTGAGGCGCGCACGCTGTGGGGCAATATGCACATCACTCAGCGCTCGCTGCTGCGCCAGGTGAAAACGCTGCGCGGACTGCGTGTGGAACAGGTGCAGGAGTTTATTGGGCTGCAACTGGCATTTAGCTGGAGCCTGAAACACCGGCTGCGTAAAACCGATGCGCAAGCCGATCTGCAGCGGCTGTTGCCGCCCGCATGGCACGCCGCGGTGCTCGGCCATCCGATGCCGACCTCGCAAATCATGTTATGCATGGGCGAATGGCTGGCGCAGCGGCGTGATGAGGGATTAGTGACGGATATCGTCTGGCAGAGTATTGATGACAACCTTAACCATTTGTCGGCGTATCTGGGTGGCTGCGACCGGCTGGCCAGCACACCGATTCCCTTCGCCTACAGCCTGATTCTGCACCGCACGGTGTATCTGTTCTGCACCCTGCTGCCGTTTGCGCTGGTGGCGGATTTGCACCTGATGACGCCGCTGGTGTCGGTGTTTATTTCGTATACCTTTTTGTCGCTGGAGTCGCTGGCGGAGGAGCTGGAAGATCCGTTCGGCACCGCGCCCAATCATCTGCCGCTGGACGCGCTGTGCGTGAATATCGAACGCAATCTGAAAGCGATGAACAACGATTTCCCGCTGCCGGCAGCGAGCCAGCCGGACCGGTATTTTAATCTGACGTGAACCAGGTGCGCATGAATGCGCACCCTACAAAACAGCGCATCATGCTGCTGCAAGGGCGCCATTCATGGCGACCAAAAAACGGTGACCTGGCGAGCATCCAGGTGCGCATGAATGCGCCCCCTACAAAATAGCGCATCATACTGCTGCAGGGGCGCCATTCATGGCGACCCAAAAAACGGTGACCTGGCGAATATCCAGGTGCGCATGAATGCGCACCCTATAAAACAGCGCGTCACGCTGCTGTAGGGTCGCCATTCATGGCGACCGCAGCCCATCACACCTTATCCCAGCTTATCCAGCCAGCGGACATACGCCTGGTCCCACAGCGCGGCGGGGGTGCCGGCTTTACCGAGGCCAAAGCCGTGGCCGCCGCTGCTCAGTTCAATCAGCTCAACCGGCACGCGCATACGGCGGCAGGCGTCGCGCATCAGCTCGGTGTTATGAGGGTTGGAGGTATGATCGTCCTCCGCCTGCGCCAGAAAGGTTGGCGGGTAGGCGCGGGTGACGTAATTTTGCACTGACCAGTTGGCTTCCTGGGTCGGCGTGGCGTCATTGCCCACGATCATCTGGTGAGTACGGGTGTGCTGATACGGCGCTTCAAGGGTGATAACCGGGTAAATCAGCCCGACGCTGTCTGCGGTTGGCCGGATGTCATCCAGCGAATCCTGCGGTGAATAGGTGACGAAGTCAGGCCGCGCTGCCGCCATGCCGAGCAGATGGCCGCCGGCCGAAAAGCCCAGCAGGTGCACCTTGTTTTCCATCGCGCGCACCATGCGAATCGCGCGCTGCGCATCCTGCAGCGGCGCCAGTCTGCCGGCCTGCCACTTTTCACCCGGCAGACGATAGCTCAGCACGTAGGCGGTATACCCGTTGGCATTAAGCCAGCGCGCGACCGGCCAGGCTTCGCGCCCCATGCCGATAAAACGGTAGCCACCACCAGCCGCAACGATCACCGCTTCGCCGTTGGGATTCTCCGGACGAAAGCGCTGAATGGCGGGAGAGACGATATTGGTCCACGAACCGTTAGCGCTGACTTTCAGTAAGCCAGACGGACCGCCGCCGCCCGGTGGGTCGTCCGGCCAGAGCGGAATAATGTCATCCCGGGCAAACAGTTTGCCCGCCGTCATGGAGAGTACGGTTGCTCCGCTAGCCAACAGAAAACGACGCCGTGTAATCATCTTGCCCAGTAGCCGGTATGGAAAATGCGCCAGCCCGAAGGCGGCGTCTCATTATGTGATGCAGGTCCTGTTTCAATCTGGCGATAATGTACGCATTTCGTACAAAAAAGCCATAAAAAAACGCGCCAGAAAAGGCGCGTATTCACGAAGAGAAGGGAAAATTAATCCTGCTGCTGGAATTGAGTCATCACCGTCTGCTCACACTGCTGCTGATCGTGGCGCAGCTTCGCCCGCTCTTCTTCGCCCAGCTCCAGCCAGCCGTTGACCACTTCCTGCGCGGTTTCCTCGTTGAAGGAAGGCTTGTTCATGGCCGACGGTGACTGGCTGGCCGCCAGCTGTGACTTCATTTTCTCAGTGTAGCTCTGCATGTCACCGGTTTTCTGCTCCCCGCTAACAATGTGGCACAGCTGGCTGGCATAGATATTCTCCTGCGCGTCGGCATCCGTATCATCCGCCAGCGCGCTGGCAGACAGCGACAGCCCTACCAGGGCGATAAGCAATGCTTTCATAATAAGCTCCCGTTATTTCCAGAAAATCACGTTTCGTCTTGCTGCGCGCGTGCCGCTTGCCGGGCAGCACGCCAGTTCAGTAGCGGCGTCACCGTGATGCCGTGCAGCACAATGCTGCATACTACCAGCGTCAGCGCCATGTCCATCATCTGTTCCGCCTGCGGGCCCTGCAGGCCGTGCACCCAGGCATAAGCAATATAATTGATACTGCCGATGCCGCGAATCCCCAGCCAGCCAATCAGCATCCGCCGCATAAACGGCATTTCGCAGCGCCAGGTGGTCAGCCATACCGCCAGCGGCCGCACCACCACAAACAGCAGCAGCGCCAGGCCGATGCCGGTGAGATTCCAGTGATGCGCCAGCGTGATGCCCAGCACCACCATCATCGCTGCCGCCAGCAGGCGTTCGATAGTATCACCAAACGACAACGCATCGCCGACCACCAGGCCGACCGATTTTACCGGGCTGCCGCCCTGCTGCTTCAGACGCTGGTTAGGATTGACCAGCACCTCTGCCGGCAGGTAGCGCTTCTCTTCCGGTAAATCTTCCAGTGGAAAGCGTTTAGTCACGCGCAGCTCGGCGCGACGTAAGCCGACGCCTGCTGCAAAAGTAGCGAGGAAGCCAGACGCATCCACCGACTGCGCCGCCGCGTAGCTCAGGGCGATCAGCGCCAGCGCGAGGAAATCATTGGGCGCCACGTCGTGATGCGCGCTGCGCAGATGGGTCGCCAGCTGGCCGATCAGCCGGCCGAGCAGGTAACCAATCGCCAGCCCGCCGCCAATCGCCCACACCACATCGCGCGCTGCCCAGCCACCCAGCAGCTCCAGACTGAAGGCGCCCGGATGCATCAGCAGCAGCGCCAGCATCAGCAGCGGCAGCGCCGAACCGTCGTTCATGCCGGCCTCGCTGGAGAGCGCCACGCGCAGCGCATCGTCATCGCGCGCATCGTTAACGGAGATCAGGCTGGCAAGCACCGGGTCGGTCGGGGCAACAATGGCACCAAACGCCAGCGACAGCGGCCAGCCAAAGCCGGTAATCCAGTGAATCAGGCAGGCCATGCCGCCGACGGTCAGCAACATCGCCGGGAATGCCAGCCGCAGCCCGACGCGCCACGCGTGCGCGCTCATCGGCAGACGCAGCTTGAGCCCGGTGATAAACAGCGAGGCGGCCATGGTGATTTCGGTGATATGGGCGGCGAGCTCGGCGTGGCCGATAATGTCGATTTGCAGCAGATTAAGCATCCACGGGCCGCACAGAATGCCCGCGAACAGGTAGAGACCAAACGACGTCACCGGCCCCCGGTGAATCCAGCCGGAAGCCAGTGACATCAAAAGTAGCAGACCGCCAGTGAGGGCGGTCCAGGCCAGGAAGTTCATAACGCTCCGTTTTTAAATAACATTCTCCTTTAAGCCTGGCACAGGATCGTGAATTAGTTTTGCAGATGGCGGCTGGCGAGGCGAATCAGCAGCGCAAGCACAGCGGCAGCCGTCGCAAGGCTGACCACGCCATTCCAGCCGAAATGGGCCAGCGCCAGGCTGCCGAGCGCCGCGCCGGTCGCCATACCGATAAACACCACGGTGAACATCAGCGCATTGAGGCGGCTGCGCGCTTCCGGCGCCAGGCTGTAGACCAGCGTCTGATGCGCCACCAGCGTGGCCTGCACGCCAAGGTCAAAGCCGATGGTGCTGAGGATAATCAGGCCAAGCTGGGCCGGCACCGACAGCACCGGCAGCAGGAACATCAGGGCAAACGACACCATCACCAGCGTGGCGCCATACTGGGTGACACGCGCCGGGCCGATGCGGTCGGCAAAACTGCCCGCCAGCGGCGCGGCCAGCGCCCCGGCGGCACCGGCCAGACCGAAGGCCCCTGCCACGGCGCTGTCGAGATGGAAGCGATCGCTCAGCATCAGCGCCAGGGTAGACCAGAAGGCGCTAAAACTTACCGACAGCAGGCCCTGCGCCAGCGCCGCGCGGCGCAGCGTCTGGTGATGCTGCCACAGATGCGCCAGCGACAGCAGCAGACGCGGATAGCTCACCGTGGTGCCCGGCGTAAAGCGCGGCAGCGCGCGCCACAGCGCCAGACTGCTCAGCAGCACCGCCGCCGCCGCCATCATGTACATGGTGCGCCAGCCCAGATACTCCGCCACCACGCCGCTCACCACGCGCGACAGCAGAATGCCGACCAGCAGCCCGGTCATCACCGTGCCGACGGTTTTGCCACGGCTGCGCTCCGGTGCCAGCGCCGCCGACGCCGGCACTATGTCCTGCGCCACGGTAGCGGTTAATCCGGTAACAAAGCTGGCGATCAGCAACGCATTGATGCCGCCGGAAAAGCCGCACAGCAGCAGCGCGGCGACCAGCAGCAAGCCTTTAACCAGAATGATGGTGCGGCGATCGTGGCGGTCACCGAGTGGGGCCAGCAGCAGAATCCCCAGCGCGTAACCGGCCTGGGTCAGCATCGGTACCATACCAACGCTGCCGATGCCCACATTGAACTGCTTGCTGATGATATCCAGCATCGGCTGGCTGTAGTAAATCGATGCCACGCTGAGACCGGCACCGGCCGCCAGCGTAAACACCAGCGGCGCCGGCAACTTTTCAGCAGGCATGGCAGAAGATTGAGACATGGCAGACATAATGGTTTTCCCCCGTGATGATGCGCTTATTAAAGCGCGTTGCGGCCATACGCGGTAGACTGCTATGACACAGAACTGTTATGCATGGGACGTATGAGCACACTCACCAGCGTTGACCGCATCGAACTGATGCAGACGTTTATCCGCATTGTTGAAAGCGGCTCGCTATCGGCGGCCGCGGCGCAGCTCGGCACCACCCAGCCCACCGTGAGTCGCCGTCTGCAGGCGCTGGAACAGCGGCTCGGCCTGAAACTGATTTTACGCACCACCCATGCGCTGAAACTCACCGACGACGGGGAACGCTGCTATGCCCAGGCGCGGCAGCTGGTGGCGACCTGGCACGCGCTGGAAGATGAGTTAACCGGCGCGAATGACGACCCGATCGGCACGCTGCGCGTGCGTGCGCCGCATGCGTTTGGTCAGGATCAGTTGATTGCACCGCTGATGGATTATCTGCAGCGCTATCCGCGCCTGGCAGTGGAGTGGATGCTCAATGACCGCACGCCGGACTTTGTCAGTGAAAACGTTGACTGCGCCATTCAGGTCGGCGCGCCCACCGATCCGTCGGTGGTGGCGGTGCTGCTGGCGGAAGTGCCGCGCTTTGTCGTCGCGGCACCGGCGCTGCTGGCGGCTCATGCGCCGGTGAAAGAGGTTACCCAGCTGACGCAGCTGCCGTGGCTGGCGCTGACCAGTTTTTATCGTAATGAAATTGCGCTGCAGCGTCTCAGCGACGGCCAGCCGATCAACCTGGCGATTGCCCCGCGCCTCGCCAGCGATAGCCTGTACGCGGTGCGCAAAGCCGCGCTGGCGGGCATGGGCGCCGCGATTGTGTCGTCATGGGTGGTGCAGGAGGATTTAGCCAGCGGCGCGCTGGTGCAGCTGGTGCCGGACTGGCAGGCGCCGCCGCTACCGGTGTGGCTGACCTACCCGTGGGCCAGTTATTATCCGGCCCGCCTGCAGCATTTTTTCGCGATGATCAGGGACGTGATGCCGCAGCTGACCGGCACGCAGCCGGTGCGGTAAGGGGCCAGGTCGCCATTCGGGTTTTTGTAGGGTGCGCATTCATGCGCACCTGGTACGACTGGTCAGGTCGCCATGAATGGCGACCCTACGGGGCACTGCAGGGTTTTTACAGGGTGCGCATTGATGCGCACCTGGTGCAATCGGTCAGCTCGTGCGTGAAGGTCACGATTTCTTTTCAACCTTCGACATATTATCCAGCCAGCCCATCACAAAGGCCGACAGCACGAAGGTCAGGTGGATGATCACGTACCACATCAGCTTTTCATTGGCGACGTTGCGCGCGTCCATAAAAATACGCAGCAGGTGAATCGATGAGATCGCCACAATCGAAGCCGCCACTTTGTTTTTCAGCGAGCCGGAATCCATCTTGCCGAGCCAGCTCAGCTTCTCTTTGCTTTCATCGATATCCAGCTTGGAGACAAAGTTCTCATAGCCGGACAGCATCACCATGACCAGCAGGCCACCAACCAGCGTCATGTCCACCAGCGACAGCAGCAGCAGAATCAGATCGTTTTCCGCGATGCTGAGAATGTTGGGCAGCAGGTGAAAAATTTCCTGAAAAAATTTAACCGTCAGCGCCAGCAGCCCCAGCGAAAGTCCAATGTAAACCGGTGCCAGCAGCCAGCGCGATGCATACATCAGGTTTTCGGTAAAACGTTCCATAAGTTCCCATTTATCAACAGACAAGCCATCGAGTATAACCGAACTTATGTGAAGTTATTTCAGTGCTTCTTCAGAAATTTCAGGCGCGGCCGGCAGCGGCAGCGACAGGCGAAACACCGCCCCGCCCTGCGGCCGGTTTTCCGCCCAGATGCGTCCGCGATGTGACTCAATAATGGTTTTGCTGATGGCCAGCCCCAGCCCGACGCCCGGCACGGCCGACTCCTTGTCGCCGCGGGCAAACTTGTCAAAAATGCGCGTCAGATTCTCCGGCGCAATGCCCGGTCCGTTATCCCAGACAGCGATCTCCAGCCAGGTTTTATCGC
Source organism: gamma proteobacterium symbiont of Axiagastus rosmarus (assembly GCF_059730925.1). Taxonomy (NCBI): domain Bacteria; kingdom Pseudomonadati; phylum Pseudomonadota; class Gammaproteobacteria; species gamma proteobacterium symbiont of Axiagastus rosmarus. Next base: position 212,579 of record NZ_AP035925.1, on the reverse strand, counting down.
GCCAGGCACGAATGCCGTGCTGCGCGGCATTGCCGGCATACTTCAGGCTGTTTTCGATCAGGTTAGTAAACACCCGCTCCAGCATCGCGCTGTCGCCTTTGATCAGCACCAGCTCCGGCGGCAAATCCAGCGTGAAGTCGTGCCCTTTCAGCGACGGTCCCATGCTGCTTAGCGCGCCGCCAATCACCTCATCCAGCGCCACCCACTCTTCGCGCAGATTCAGCCCGCCGGACTGAATGCGCGCCATATCCAGCATGTTACTCACCAGCCGGATGGTGCTCAGCGTCTGTTCGCGGATCTGATTGGCCTGGCCGACGTATTTCGACTGCTCGCTGGCGAGGTCCAGCATCAGCATCTCGGCCTGGCCAAACAGCACCGTCAGCGGCGTGCGCAGGTCGTGCGACAGCGCCGACAGCAGCGCATTACGCAGCTGTTCACGCTCGGCGGCCAGCCGTGACGCGGCTTCGCTGTGTGACAGCGCCATGCGTTCCAGCGCGTTGGCAATCAGCACCGTAAAGGTCTCCACCAGCCGCTGCTGTTCGGGAATCATCAGCTGGCGCAGGTTGTCCGGCTCAACCACCAGCAGGCCGCGGCAGTGCGCCCCGCTTTTCAGCGGCAGAATCTGGTACGGCACCGCCGGTAACGTATCGGTGCCGGCACCGGCCGGTTGCCCTTTGCTGTAGCTCCATTTGGCGATGCCGAGGTCGGGCGGCGTCCCGATGGTGCTTTCACCCGCCGACTGCAGCTCACCCTGTTCGTCGGGCAGCAGCAGCTGGCTGCGCGCCTGCAGCGTCACCTCAATGACGCGCTGGCTGGTAGCAGCGATATCCTGCGGCGTCAGCGCGCTGCCAAGCGATTTCGCCATCTCATACAGATGGCGCGCGCGCTGTTCACGGTAGCGCGCCACCCGCGCCTGATAGCGCACGCCGGCGGTGAGATTGCCGACAATCACCCCGACCGCCAGCATCACCGCAAAGGTCACCAGATATTGCAGATCCGATACCGCCACCGTGCCGGTGGGGGCCACAAACACCAGGTCGAAGGCCAGAATATTGATTACCGTGGCGAACACCGACGGCCAGCGGCCAAAGCGCAGCGCCACCAGCACCACCGCCAGCAGATAGATCATCACCGCGTTGGCGGTATCAAACTCCACCAGCCACCAGCGGCCAATTAGCGTCACCAGCACGCACAGCGCGATCGCCATCAGACACCCGCGCAGGTGCAGCCGCCATTTCTCGCCGCTGGCACGCTGGCCGCTCAGGGCCGCTGGCACATCGCGCACCGGCTCATCCAGCGCCACCACCAGCAGGTCAAGCTCCGGCCCCAGCTCGCCGAGACGCTGGGCAAAGCTGTCGCGTCGCCAGCGCCGCTGCGGCTGGCGGCCGGTGACGATTTTGCCGAGATTGTGCTCGCGCGCATAGCGCAGCACCGCGCGCGCCTCGTCCGGATCGGACAGCGTGGCGGTCTCCGCGCCCAGCTCCTGCGCCAGCTGCAGCGTGCGCAGAATCGCGCGCCTCTGCGCTTCCGGCAGTCGGTTGAGGCGCGGCGTTTCCACATACACCGCATGCCACTCGCTGCCGAGACGGGCAGCAAGACGGGCGGCGGTGCGTACCAGCTTTTCACTGCCGGTGTCGTCACCGATGCACAGCAGAATCGCGTCGCGCGTGTGCCACACTTTGTCGCGCCCCTGCTGATCGCGCCAGGCGCGCATCTGATCGTCTACCCGGTCGGCCGTGCGACGCAGCGCCAGTTCACGCAGCGCGAACAGGTTGCCTTTGCGGAAGAAATTTTCGATGGCGCGCTCGGCGCGGTCGCCGACGTACACTTTGCCCTCTTTCAGCCGCTGACGCAGATCGTCCGGCGGCAGATCCACCAGCACCACTTCGTCGGCGCTGTCGAAAAAGGGATCGGGTACGGTTTCGCGCACCTGAATGCCGGTGACGCCGCCCACCACGTCATTCAGGCTCTCCAGATGCTGCACGTTGACGGTGGTAATCACGTCGATACCGGCATCCAGCAGTTCTTCAATGTCCTGCCAGCGCTTGGGATGGCGCGAGCCCTGTACGTTGGTGTGCGCCAGTTCATCCATCAGGATCACCGCCGGATGGCGCGCCAGCGCGGCGTCGAGGTCGAATTCCGCATGGCGCGACCGACCAGTGGCGCGCCGCGCCAGCACCGCCAGTCCCTCCAGCAGCGCGGCGGTCTCTTCACGGCCGTGAGTTTCGACCACGCCAGCCAGCACGTCCAGCCCCTGCGCACGCAGGCGCTGCGCCTCCTGCAGCATGGCGTAGGTTTTCCCTACGCCCGCGCAGGCGCCGAAGTAGATTTTCAGTTTACCGCGATGGCTGTCGCTGTGATTGAGCAGCAGGGCATCGGGATCGGGGCGCGGTAATTCGTCGTTCATGCGAGGTCCATTTTTATCGCGTGCACCAATGTGGCATTGCGCAATAAATTGCGCCGCTACGGTATGTGCACATTTTTGTAGCGGCGCGATTCTTCGCGCGATTTGAAACTATCCCTGCAAATCATCCAGCGCCATATTCAGCCGCAGCACGTTCACCGTTTCTTCGCCGATAAACGGCAGCAGCGGGCGCTCGGTGTTGCGCGCAATCAGCGCCTCGACGTCTTTCAGCGTCATGTTGCGCGCTGCCGCAACGCGCGGTGCCTGCCACAGCGCGGCTTCAGGGGAGATATCCGGATCTAGGCCGCTGCCTGAAGCGGTTACCAGCTCCACCGGCACCGCTGCCGGCGCCTGCGGATTGGCAGCACGCAGCGCAGCCACCCGCTCCGCCACCGCTTTATCCAGCGCCGGATTACTGGCGGCAAGGTTGCTGCCGCCTGATGCCTGCGCGTTGTACGGCATGTCGCTGGTGGCCGATGGACGGCCCCAGAAGTGGCCCGGCTGGCTGAACGCCTGACCGATCTGCTCTGAGCCGCGCACCGCGCCGTCGCGCTCAATCAGCGAACCGTTGGCCTGCGACGGAAACCACCACTGCGCCAGGCCGGTGGTCAGCAGCGGATAGACCGCGCCGGTCAGCAGGGTAAGCAGCACTAACAATACTATAGCCGGACGTAACTGACTCATTTCTCTTCTCCTTACACCAGGCCCGACAGCGTCAGCAGCAGGTCGATCGCTTTAATGCCAATAAACGGCACCACTAAACCGCCTACGCCATAAATCCACAGATTGCGGCGCAGCAGCGCCGCCGCGCTCATCGGCCGATAGCTCACGCCTTTCAGCGCCAGCGGAATCAAAAACACAATCACCAGCGCGTTGAAGATCACCGCCGACAGAATCGCCGAGGCCGGTGAATGCAGCGCCATCACGTTCAGCATATTGAGCTGCGGATAGGTCACGGCAAACGCCGCCGGGATGATGGCGAAGTATTTCGCCACATCGTTGGCGATACTGAAGGTGGTAAGCGAACCGCGCGTCATCAGCATCTGTTTGCCGATGTGCACCACTTCCAGCAGTTTGGTCGGGTTGGAGTCAAGATCGACCATGTTGCCCGCCTCTTTCGCCGCCTGGGTACCGGAGTTCATCGCCACCGCCACGTCAGCCTGCGCCAGCGCGGGCGCATCGTTGGTGCCGTCGCCGGTCATCGCCACCAGGCGCCCTTCCGCCTGATACTGGCGAATCAGCGCCAGCTTGGCTTCCGGTGTCGCTTCCGACAGGAAGTCATCGACACCGGCTTCCGCCGCAATCGCCGCGGCGGTTAACGGGTTATCACCGGTGATCATCACCGTTTTGATGCCCATCTTGCGCAGCTCGGCGAAACGTTCCTTGATGCCGCCTTTAACGATGTCCTTTAACGCCACCACGCCCAGCACCTGCGCGCCTTCGGCCACCACCAGCGGCGTACCGCCGGCGCGCGCCACCTCTTCCACCCGGGCATTAACCTCAGCCGGGAAGCTGCCGTGGCTGGCTTCGATATGACGGCGTACCGCGTCGACCGCGCCTTTACGGATCAGGCGATCCTGTACGTTGACGCCGCTCATGCGCGTCTGCGCGGAAAACGGGATAAAGCTGGCGCCCATGCTGCTGAGATCGCGTTCGCGCAGGTTAAATTTCTGCTTCGCCAGCACCACGATGCTGCGCCCTTCAGGCGTCTCATCGGCCAGCGATGCCAGCTGCGCCGCGTCGGCCAGCTGCTGCTCGCTGACGCCCGGCGCAGGCAGGAACTGCGTCGCCTGGCGGTTACCGAGCGTGATGGTGCCGGTTTTGTCCAGCATCAGCACATCGACGTCGCCGGCAGCCTCCACGGCGCGCCCGCTGGTGGCGATCACATTGGCCCCCAGCATACGGCTCATGCCTGCCACACCAATCGCCGACAGCAGTCCGCCGATGGTGGTGGGAATCAGGCACACCAGCAGCGCCACCAGCACCGTCACGCTGACCGGCGTGCCGCCCCAGGCGGAAAACGGCCACAGCGTGGCGGTCGCCAGCAGGAACACAATGGTCAGCGACACCAGCAGAATGGTCAGGGCAATTTCGTTGGGTGTTTTGCGGCGTTTAGCGCCTTCCACCATGGCGATCATGCGGTCGAGGAAAGTTTCGCCCGGATTGACGCTGCACTGAATCACCAGCCAGTCCGACAGAATGCGCGTCCCGCCGGTTACCGAGGCAAAATCCCCGCCGGATTCACGAATCACCGGTGCCGATTCGCCGGTAATGGCGCTCTCATCGACCGATGCGCCGCCCTCCAGCACTTCACCGTCGCACGGGATGATGTCCCCGGCTTCCACCAGCACCACATCGCCTTTGCGCAGCGTATCGGCCGCCACCGGCCGCCACTGCGCACCGTGAAACGGTTCCGCCAGTTTCTTCGCATCGCTGTGCTTGTTCACCCCTTTCAGGCTGTTGGCCTGCGCCTTGCTGCGCCCTTCCGCCAGTGCTTCGGCGAAGTTAGCGAACAGCACGGTAAACCACAGCCAGATAGCGACCGCCGCGGTAAAGCCGGCGCTGCCGTTCAGCTGCCCCGCCGCCATACCGATGGCCAGCAGCGAGGTGAGCACGCTGCCGATCCACACCAGAAACATCACCGGGTTGCGAAACTGTACGCGCGGATCGAGTTTTTTCACCGCATCCAGCATCGCGGTGCGCGTCAGCGCCGCATCAAACAGCGCCAGTTGTTGACGACTCATGATTCCGTTATCCCTGAATAAGTTGCAGATGTTCCGCCACCGGGCCAAGCGCCAGCGCGGGAACGAAGGTCAGCGCACCCACTAGCAGCACGGTGCCCACCAGCAGTGCGATAAACAGCGGGCCGTGAGTCGGCAGCGTGCCGTTGCCCACCGGCTGAATTTTCTTCGCCGCCAGCGAACCGGCAATGGCCAGCACCGGAATGATGATGCCGAAGCGGCCGACCAGCATGCAGAAGCCCAGCAGCAGGTTCCAGAACGGGGTGTTGGCGCTGAGACCGGCGAAGGCGCTGCCGTTGTTGTTGGCCGCCGACGACACCGCATACAGCACCTCGCTGAAGCCGTGAATGCCAGGGTTGGCCATACCGGCGCGTCCGGCTTCGGTCATCATCGCCAGCGCAGTACCCAGCAGCACCAGCGTCGGTGTCACCAGAATCGCCAGCGCGGTCATTTTCATCTCCCACACGTCGATCTTTTTGCCCATGTACTCCGGCGTACGGCCAATCATCAGACCGGCGATAAACACCCCGAGCAGCACGAACAGCAGCATGCCGTACAAGCCGGCACCGACGCCGCCAAACACCACTTCGCCCAGCTGCATCAGCCACATCGGCACCATGCCGCCCAGCGCAGTGAAGGAGTCATGCATGGCGTTTACCGCACCGCATGACGCCGCGGTGGTGATCACCGCAAACAGGCTGGAGTTGAGAATGCCGAAGCGTGTCTCCTTGCCTTCCATGTTGATCGCGCTATCGGCGCCCAGGGTCAGAAAGTGCGGATTGCCGCGCAGCTCAGCCCACATCACCGCGACCACCGCCAGCACAAACATGATGCTCATGGCCCACAGCAGCATATGGCCCTGACGGCGATCGCCCAGCTGCTGACCAAAGGCAAAGCACAGCGCGGCCGGGATCAGGAAGATGCTCAGCATCTGCACAAAGTTGGTCAGTGCCGTAGGGTTTTCGAACGGATGCGCCGAGTTGGCGTTGAAGAAACCGCCACCGTTGGTGCCGAGCATTTTGATCGCTTCCTGCGAGGCTACCGGCCCGAGCGGCAGCGTTTGCTGCGCGCCTTCCAGCGTGGTGAAGGCATGATAGGGTTCAAAGTTCTGAATGCTGCCCTGGCTGACAAAAAACAGCGCCATCAGCAGGCTAATCGGCAGCAGCACGTAGACGGTGATACGCGTCAGGTCGCGCCAGGCGTTACCGAGCGTTTCCAGCGAACGGTTGGCAAAACCGCGCATCAGCGCAAACGCCACCGCAATACCGGTTGCCGCCGAAAGGAAGTTTTGCACCGTTAAGCCCGCCATCTGGCTGAAGTAACTCAGCGTGCTCTCGCCTGCGTACGCCTGCCAGTTGGTGTTGGTGACAAAGCTGATCGCCGTATTGAGCGCCAGATCCCAGCTCAGGCCAGGCAGATGCTGAGGATTGAGCGGCAGCGCGCCCTGCCCCATCAGCATCGCCAGCAGCAGCACAAAGCCGAGCGCGTTAAACAGCAGGATGGCCAGCAGATAGTGCGGCCAGCGCATCGCCGCGCCGTCAACGCCGGCCAGACGCCACAGCACGCGTTCGCTGCGCGCCAGCAGGGGTTTATCCGCCACCATCAGCGCCAGCAAGCGGCCCAGCGGCTGCGCCAGCGCCATCAGCACCAGCAGATAGCACGCAATCAGTAAAAACGCATTCGCCGCCATCAGAATGCCTCCGCATTAAGCAGGGCATAAATCAGGTAGCCCAGTAATAAAAATACCAGCACGATGCCGGCTATCACGCCCACACTCACAGCAACCTCCAGAGGATTTGGTAGTGCAGCAAGCATGCGCGGCGCGGCATAAAGAAGGGGTAAAAAGGCGCAGAGCGGGCGTAAAGAAAGTATAAAAACGCGGGCAGATCAGGCGCTTTCCAGCGCCCAGATGCGATTCAGGTCAACGTTGTGCCACAAGCCGCTGTCCTCAGCGCCGGTGATGGTATCGGTGCAGAAGCTGTCGCCGAGGTCCAGCGCTTCCGGTTTGACCTCGCGCTGCGAATGCAGCGACCAGAACACATGCACTTTGGGCTTCAGCAGCGATTTTTCTCCGGCCTGCACCACCAGCGCCACGCGCCCGGAGGCCAGCCGTACCAGCGAGCCCACCGGATAAATACCGATGGTGCGCACAAACGCGTGCAGCAGCGCACTGTCAAAGTGGCCGCGCCAGCTCAGCATATTGTGCATCGCCTCAGCCGGCGTCCAGCCTTTGCGATACGGGCGATCGGAGGTCACCGCGTCGTAGACGTCACACACCGCCGCCATGCGTGCGTACAGCGAGATCTCTTCGCCCTGCAGCCGATGTGGATAGCCGCTGCCATCGAATTTTTCATGGTGATGCAGCGCAATATCCAGCAAATCTTCATCCGCATGGGCTTCCATCAGCATTTGCGCACCGACGATTGGATGCTGGCGCATAATCGTAAACTCTTCGTCGGTGAGCTTATCCGGCTTGTTGAGGATGGTCAGCGGCACCGCGGCTTTACCGACGTCATGCAGCAATCCGCCCATGCCCACACGTCGCAGCTGCTGCTCATCCAGCCCCATTTTCTTGCCCAGCGAAATCATCAGACCGCACACCGCCATGGAGTGCAGGTAAGTGTAATCATCATGATTTTTCAGCCGCGCCACGCTGAGCAGCGCGGTTGGCTCGCGGGTAATCGATCCGGCAATTTCATCGACCAGCTCAAGGGTAAAGGCAAGATCGAGGCCCTGCCCCATGCGCGCTTCGTTGAACATCGCCAGCACCTGCGGCTTGCCCTGGTTGAAGATGCACTGCGCCTGATCCATCTCGCGGAAAAACGGCGTCTGCGGAATGTCTTTTTTCGGCTGCGGCGTGGCAGGCGCGCGCACCGACCGCTCGGGATCGATCCATACCTGCTGGATCCCCTCGTTACGGATCAGGGCGATCTGACGCTTATCGGTGATCAGCATCTGGTTGCGAATGCGTTTGTCCTTGATCCACCAGACCTCAAGCTTGTGGATAAACATGCCTGGCCGCAGCTCGTCAACGGTAATCAGCTTTATCACGATATCGCTCCTTAATATCAGTGGATGGTAAGGAGTGATATCGGCAGCTGAGCAAAAAATCTTCAGGGCGGCGTGACTGGTCGGGACAGGCAGGAACGTTTATGCATAGCGCAATAAATTGCGCCGCTACCGCGCAGTGCATTAAGCCACTTTAATGCCAGCCTTTTGCGCCCTTTTCTCTTCTGTTGCAGCGGCAGCGTTGTGCCGATCGCCTACGCGTTCAATCGGGCCCATCACCAGCAGGAACAGCAGTGCCGCGACGACACAGTGCGCACCGACGAACACCAGGCCAATGCTGTAGCTGCCGGTCAGGCCAACGATCACGCCAAACAACAGCGGCGTGATAAAGCCCGCCATGTTGCCGATGCCGTTGAAGATCGCGCCGGCGAGGCCAACCGCCTCTTTGGGTGCCGTATCGCTGACCACGGTCCAGGTGCCCGCGCCCGCCGCCACGCCTTTGCCGAAGAAGGCAAACGACATGATGGCGATAATGCCGGCGTTGGAAGGGATCACCGCCGCCAGAATCAGCGAGGCGGCCATCAGCATGCCAACGATGTACGGCGTTTTGCGCGCCCACGACAGGCTCCAGCCGCGCGCCAGCAGCTTATCTGAGATGTAGCCACCGCTGATGCCGCCCAGAAAGCCAAACAGCGCCGGTGCAATGGTGGCGAAACCGGCATCCAGAATGTTCATGCCGCGCGCCTGCACCAGATAGATCGGGAACCAGGTAATGAAGAAGTAGCTAAGCGCGATGGTGCAATACTGGCCGAGGTAGGCGCACCACAGCATGCGGTTGGTGAGCAATGTTTTGAACATCGCTTTGCTGACCGGCGGCCGTGCGCGCAGCGTGTGTGTGGCGTCGATATCCACCAGCGCGCCACCCTGTTCAATGTAATGCAACTCGCTGGCGGAAACGTGCGGATGCTGACGTGGGCTGCGCATATAGCCCGCCCAGACAAACACCGCCAGCACGCCGATGCCGCCGAGCACAAAGAATGGCCATTCCCAGCCATAACGCGACACCAGCCAGCCGGAGAGCGGTGAGAATATCGCCACGGCAAAGTATTGTGCCGAGGCAAACAGCGACGATGCGCGTCCGCGCTCTGCGCCCGGGAACCACATGATCACTGCGCGGGCGTTGGCAGGAAAGCTCGGCGCCTCAATCAGGCCCAGCGCGAAGCGCAGCGCAAACATCAGCGTCAGCGCCATGGTCATGCCACTGGAAAACTCACCGACAAATCCCATCAGCAGGGTCGAAACCGACCACAGCGCCAGCGTCACGCCGTAAACCTTTTTGGTGCCGAAGCGATCGAGAATCAATCCGCCGGGGATCTGGCCGATGACATACGCCCAGCTGAAGGCCGAAAGGATCAGGCCGAGCTGGATCGCCGACAGGCCAAACTCCTGCTTGATCGCCGAGCCGGAGATCGACAGGATCGAGCGATCGGCATAAGCGACCACTGACAGGAACAGAATCAGGCAAAGGATCCAGATACGCACATGGCTGTTCTGGCTGCGGTTTTTGCGTTGCAACATAGGCTGAATTCCTTGATGGAGGAGCATCCTGCCCCGAAGCGATGATGGTCAGGAATACCGCGCAGATTTCCCTGTTCAGCAACTATAGGAAGCCAGTGTTGCTCTGGTCATTGTGCGAATGAAGGAATCCGCGCGGCGAAACGGCGCGGGTTTTGGTCGCTGACACAAAGCCGGGTGCGGTAGCGCACAAAATCTTTAATCCGTGCTGGCTTTCGCGGCGGAATGTGCGCCAGCGCTGAGAAAAGAGTTTGCGCGATCACTATGAGCAGGCAAAGCATCCATGCGCGTCGGGCAAATTGTGCGCTGCACAGCAAATTACCACGCAGCAGATTGCCAGCTCTGCTGCCGGCTCGTAGGCTGAAAATGATTTCATTGAGCCATTTTCAACACCAATGAAAAATTTATTCTAATAAACAGCTTACTCTGGAGTCTGCGATGAAACCCCTCAAGGCGATACTGTTACTTGGCCTGCTGACCAGTTCAGCCTCCGCGCTGGCGGAGAAGATTGGCGTGTCGATGGCCTATTTTGACCAGAACTTCCTTACCATTATTCGTCATGCCATCGATAAAGAAGCCAAAGCGCGCGGACTGGATGCCCAGTTTGAAGATGCGCGCGGCGACGTCGGCCGCCAGACCGACCAGGTGCAGAGTTTTATCAGCGCCGGCGTGGATGCCATCATCGTCGATCCGGTGGATTCTGCCAGCACACCACAGCTGACCAGACTGGCGCAGCAGGCGAAAATTCCGCTGGTGTACGTCAACCGCACGCCAGGCGATAAAACCCTGCCGCCCGGCGTAGTGTTTGTCGGTTCGGACGAACGCGAATCCGGCACGCTGCAAATGGAGGCGCTGGCTAAGCTGGCGAATTATAAAGGTAACGTGGCGATCATGATCGGCAACCTGACCGATGCCGGCGCGCTGCAGCGCACCAAAGATGTCGAGCAGGTGGTGGCGAAATACCCAGGCATGAAAGTGGTACAGAAGCAGCCAGCAAATTATGCGCGCAACGAAGGCATGGACCTGATGCTCAACTGGATTGGCAACGGGGAAGCGATCGATATCGTCGCGGCCAATAACGATGAGATGGCGATTGGCGCGGCAATGGCGCTGGCAAAGAGCAATAAAAAGATTCTGGTGGGCGGCATCGACGCCACGCCGGACGGCCTGAAGGCTCTGGCGCAGGACAAGATGCAGGTGACGGTGTTTCAGGACGCCATCGGTCAGGGCAAAACCTCGGTAGACGTGGCGCAGAAGCTGATTAAAGGCGAGAAAGTGGCTTCACACGTGTGGATCCCGTTCGAGCTGGTGACCAAAGAGAATATGCAAAAATACGTCGAGCGCAGCCAGTAGCAGACGGACACTGCCGGGGCGCGATTATGGCGAGCTGAGTTGCCTGGTGCGCATGAATGCGCACCCTACAGGCTACCTGTAGGGTCGCTATTTATGGCGACCTGGTTCGTAGTGCAGATGGTGGGCCACTTCCAGCAGTCTTAGCTGAGCTGATCGGATTGTTCAGCCAGCGCTTTGCGTAGGTTTGTGCGTACCCTATGCAGAAAATCGACAGCAGTGGTGCCCCATAAATGAGGATCAAACTCGTCCTGAAAATACGCTTCGAATGTCGTTTCTGGATCCGAACTTTCACTCAAAAAAAGATCAATATCCGCCGCTAGCCCCTGCCAACTGGCGGGATGCTCGTTGCGTAAAAACGCATCAATTTTTGGCTCGATTTCATCACTATCATCGATAAGGTCATAGTCCTGACCAAAATATATCGTAATGAAACAGCCTAGCTCATTGAAATTTGAACGGTTCATGTCAGGCCTTAGGAAACGCAGTGAGAATAAAATAGAGTTTTCCATGCCACTGCTCAAAACGAAGCACCAGCCGAACCCTATAGCAGCGAATAACGTCCGGGGAACCACGACGAATCATGATACCTGTCTGAGTGGCAAAAATTCTCTCCAGCTCCATTTTGGCATTCATTCCGGGAGGGAGATGTTTTACCCACATTTCTATCTGGTGGCTATTGTCCCTGATTACCCGACTAATTAGCTGCTCCGCCTCATTCACTGTCCTGAAGCTACTGGTCGCGTAAAGAGAGGGCCTGCGTTCCAGCCTGGCAACTAACTCTTCAGCTGTTTTACCAATATGGCGTTCAAGCGTGTGTCCGCCAGTGCTGCCCGCCAGCGCTTCATGAACCGCCAGGTTGATGCGACCAGAGCGTACAGCAGCAACGCGCACCGTACGGGTAGCCTGTAAACGCCACAGGGGCGCCATTTATGGCGACCTGGGTTGCCTGGTGCGCATCAATGCGCACCCTACAGATATTCTGTGAGCACTGTAGGGGCGCCATTTATGGCGACCTGGTTACCGGGCGCCCCGGTTCCAGGCCGACGCAACCATCACTCGCGCAGTATCGCCATGACGATAATGTCGTGGTACTCGCCCTCGCGCAGGCAGGCTTTGCGCTTCACGCCTTCCTGCTCAAAGCCCAGGCGCTGATACAGACGCAGCGCGCGCTGGTTGTCGTGAAACACTTCCAGCTCAACGCGAATCACGCCCAGCCAGTTAAAGGCATAGTCGATACCCGTGCGGATCAGCCGCTCGCCGATGCCACGACCGCTAAACGCCGGATCGACGCCAATACCAAAACTGATGCTGTGACGCGTACGCGGCCGCTGTTCGGTAAACAGCGTCAGCTCGCCCACCATCTGCCCGTCGATTTCCGCCACAAAACTGATATAGCCTTCGCTGTCCATACGCTCGAATTTTTTCTGCCAGGTGGCGACGCTGGGAAACGGCAGCTGCGTGGTCCAGCGATACACCTCGGGATGACTGTATAAACGTCGATAGGCGGCGGCATCGCCCGGTTCGCGTCCGCGAATCTGCAAATCCATGTCGATAATCCCTGTTCAGTTGCACTAAGCTGTTAACTCTCACCGATCGGAAAGAGTGGCCTTATGTTGTATCGTCGTTTTGAACGTTTTATCAATATTTTTCAGGATGCCCCCACCGATTCCCCACCCGCCAGCGTGTGGCCGTTTTACCTCTATTATCTGCGTCAGGTGTGGCCAAGTTTTGTCGCGCTGCTGATTGTCGGGCTGGCGCAGGCGCTGATCGAAGTGGCGCTGTTTAGCTATCTCAGCCGTATTATCGATCTGGTCAATCACACCACGCCCGCCACGCTGTTCAGCGATAACTGGCCGATTCTGCTGTGGATGGCGGCGGTGGCGCTGGTGCTGCGGCCGGTGGTGATCGCACTGCACGATATGCTGGTGCATCAAAGCATTAACCCCAGCATGACCAGCATGATTCGCTGGCAGCATCACAACTATGTGCTGCGGCAGAGCCTCAATTTCTTCCAGAACGATTTTGCCGGCCGTATCGCCCAGCGCATCATGCAAACCGGTAACTCGCTGCGTGACTCGGCGGTTCAGCTGGTGGATGCCATCTGGCACGTGGTGATTTACGCCGTGACCTCACTGGTGCTGTTCGCGGAAGCCGACTGGCGCCTGATGATTCCGCTGATCATCTGGATTGTGGCGTACAGCCTGTCGCTGCGCTTCTTTGTGCCGCGCGTCAAGCAGCGCTCGGTGGTGTCATCCGAGGCGCGCTCGAAGCTGATGGGCACCATCGTTGACGGTTATACCAACATCGCTACCCTGAAACTGTTTGCCCATAACGATCTGGAAAAACGCTACGCGCGCGACGCCATTCAGGAGCAAACCGACAAAACCCAGCATGCCAGCCGCATGGTGACCAGCATGGATATCACGCTGTCGACGCTCAATGGCCTGCTGATTGTCAGCACCTCCGGCCTCGCGCTGTGGCTGTGGAGCCAGTCGCTGATCAGCGTAGGTGCCATCGCGCTGGCCACCGGGCTGGTGATTCGCCTGGTGAACATGTCCGGCTGGATCATGTGGGTGGTGAACGGCATCTTCGAAAACATCGGCATGGTGCAGGATGGCCTGAACACCATTGCGCAACCGCTCAGCGTGCAGGATGCGCCGCAGGCGAAAAAGCTGCAGGTGACGCGCGGCCAGATCCGTTTTGAGGATGTGCGCTTTGACTACGGCGGCGGCCGCCAGGTGATTAACCGCCTGAATCTCAACATCAAGCCTGGCGAGAAAATCGGTCTGATTGGCCCGTCCGGCGCCGGTAAATCGACCCTCGTGAACCTGCTGCTGCGGCTGTATGACATCAACGGCGGGCGCATTCTGATTGACGATCAGGACATCGCGCAGGTCACGCAGGCGAGCCTGCGCAGTCAGATTGGCATGATCACCCAGGATACATCGCTGCTGCACCGCTCAATTCGCGAAAACCTGCTGTACGGTCGCCCGGATGCCAGCGAAGCCGAGCTGCAGGCGGCGATTGTGCGCGCCCGCGCCGACGAGTTTATCCCGCTGCTCTCCGATCCGCAGGGCCGTACCGGGCTGGATGCGCACGTCGGCGAGCGCGGCGTCAAACTCTCTGGCGGCCAGCGCCAGCGTATTGCCATCGCCCGCGTGCTGCTGAAAGATGCGCCGGTTCTGATCATGGATGAAGCCACGTCGGCGCTCGACTCGGAAGTGGAAGCGGCGATTCAGGAGAGCCTGGAGACGCTGATGCAGGGCAAAACGGTGATCGCCATCGCCCATCGCCTGTCGACCATCGCGAAAATGGACCGGCTGGTGGTGCTGGAGAACGGCGGCATTGTTGAGATGGGTAACCATCGCGAACTGCTGGCGCACGGCGGGCTGTACGCGCGCCTGTGGCAGCATCAGACCGGCGGATTTGTCGGCGTCGATTAATCGCCGCGCCGGTAAGGCAGGGCGTCGCGCGCTTCCTGTGCCCAGGCGCGTGCCCCTGCCCGCTCCTGCTGCAGAAAATCCCCGACCGCGTCACGCAGCCCCGGATGGCACAGATAGTGCCAGGAGTGGGTGAGTTGCGGTTCAAAGCCGCGCACCAGCTTGTGCTCGCCCTGCGCACCGGCATCGAAGCGCTGCAGCCCTTCGGCGATGGCGAAATCCATGCCCTGGTAGAAACAGGTCTCGAAGTGCAGCCGGTCAAACTCCGCCAGACAGCCCCAGTAGCGGCCATACAGCGTGTCGTCATCCACCAGACAGAAGGCCATGGCGGCGGGCTGCTGCTGTAGCGTGGCGATCACCACGCGAATCGCCTGCGGCATCCGCTCCGCCAGCAGGCTGAAGAAGGAACGCGTCAGATAGGGACGCTGGCCGCGCACCGCGTAGGTGTTGGCGTAGCAGGTATATACAAAATCCCACTGATCTTCACGCAGCTCATCGCCGCGATACCAGTTAAACGCAAAGCCGCTGCTGGCCACCTGTTCGCGCTCTTTGCGTAGCTGCTTGCGTTTGCGCGACATCAGCGTGTCGAGAAAGTCGTGAAAATCGCGGTAGCCGCGATTGTGCCAGTGATACTGCACGCCGAGACGCGCCAGCCAGTCCGGCTGGGTTGCCAGCAGCGCGTTGGCGTGCGGCGTGGTGAAGTTGATATGCGCCCCGCTTAAGCCGTGCCGCTGCAACGCATCGGGCAGCGCTTCCAGCATCGGGATGATGGCCGTCTCGTCGCCCAGCAGACGCGCACCGGTCACCGGGCTGAACGGAATGGCGCCGAGCCATTTGGGGTAATAGGCAATGCCGGCACGCTGGCAGGCATCGGCCCACGCGTGATCGAACACATATTCGCCCCACGAATTGCGTTTACGGTAGCCCGGCAGCGCCGCCCGCAGCCTGCCGTCTTCGCGCCACAGCAGATGATCCGGCTGCCAGCCGTTTTCCGCGCGCACGCTGCCACTCTCTTCCAGCGCGAGCAGGAAGGCGTGACGCAAAAAAGGTTGATTGTCAGGTAACAGCGCATCCCATTCGGCAGCGGTGATCTCCGCCAGCGATGACAGGTGAAGCAAAGGCATTGGTGGCTCCCGGCCAGCTTAAGGCGAATGCCTAGTTCAGCAGGTTTTGCCGCCGTGCGAAAGGTGCGGCGCACTGAATGTAAAGCGGGTCGTTGCGCCATGCTGCGCACATTGCTGTCGCGGCCCGTGCCACGATTTTTCACTTCGCCTGTGTATACTCACCCTTTTCCTTGCAGGAAATGCCATGGATCGTCTTGATTGTGATCGCATGTTTGTCGCCGTACTCGAAGTCGGCAGTTTTGCCGGTGCCGCCGCCCGGCTCGGCACCAGCAGCGGCCAGGCGTCAAAGCTGGTGTCGCGTCTGGAGCAGCAGCTTGGCGTGCAGCTGTTCAAGCGCAGCACACGGGCGCTGTCGCCCACCGAGATCGGCCGCGCCTATTATGAGCGGGTGAAAACCCTGCTGGAGGCGTTCGACGCGCTGGATGCCACGGTGCAGGAAAATGCCCGCTCGCCCACCGGCCGCCTGAAGATTAGCGCACCCGGCACCTTCGGCACCGCGGTGCTGGCCAGCGTGCTGGTGGCGTTCGCGCGTCACTATCCGCTGATTGAGCTGGACGTCAACTTCTCCGACCGCGCCGTGAATATCGTCGATGAAGGCTTCGATATGGCGATCCGCATCGGCAAGCTGGACGACAGCAGCCTGATTGCGCGCCGTCTGGGCGAGGTGCCAATTCGCCTCGCCGCCGCGCCCGGCTATCTGCTGCAGCACGGCACGCCGCAGCACTGGCGCGACCTGGCGACGCATCAGTGCATCAGCGATACCAACTTTCGCGATCCGTGGCACTGGCCGTTCGTCACGCCGTGCGGCGACAGCGTCAGCATGCCGATTCGCGGCCGCCTGTGCTTCTCCAACACCGAAGCCTGCCTGCAGGCGGCGCTGGCCGGCCTCGGCATTGCACGTCTGCCCGGTTTTATCGCTGCACCGGCGCTGCAGCGGGGCGAAATCGTCACGCTGCTGGAGGACTTTGCGCCGCCAGCCATGGGCCTGTTTGCCCTGTATCCGCCCGCGCGCCATCTGGCGCAGAAAACCCGCCTGCTGATCGACTTTCTGGCCGAGCACTTCCGCCTGCATCCGCCCGGCTGATTCCTTCCATTCTGGAAACAATCAAAGCCGTTTTGCCCGGATTATCAGCATAAAGGCAGCACGGTAAGCTGCTGACATCACTTGAGAGGAGCAGAGCGATGTTGGTAAACGGTAAGTGGAGCGCAGAGTGGCATCCGGTTCAGGCCACCGATAAACAGGGTGGCTTTGTACGCCAGACTTCCAGCTTTCGTCACTGGATTAGCGCCGATGGCAGCAGCGATTTTGCCGCCGAGCCGGATCGCTATCATCTGTACGTCGCGCTGATCTGCCCATGGGCCTCGCGCACGCTCATTGCGCGCAGCCTGAAAGGGCTGGAGCAGATTGTCAGCGTGTCGGTGGTTGAGCCGCAGCTTGGCGCGCAGGGCTGGCGCTTCGGCGATTATCCCGGTGCCGATCGCGATCAGCTGAACAACGCTGAGTATCTCCACCAGCTGTATACCCGCGCCGACGCCGACTTTACCGGGCGCGCCACCGTGCCGGTGCTGTGGGATAAAAAAACCCAGACCATTGTTAACAATGAGTCGGCGGATATTCTGCGCATGTTCAACAGCGGCTTTGGCGATCTGGCTGACAACCGGCTCGATCTCTACCCTGAGGATCTGCGCCCGGAGATCGACGCGCTGAACGCAACGATCTATCCGCGTCTCAATAACGGCGTTTATCGTACCGGTTTCGCTACCACCCAGGTGAGCTATCAGCAGGCGTTTAATGAGGTGTTTGAGCAGCTGGATGAGCTGGAGCAACGGCTGAAAGATGGTCGCACTTTTCTGCTGGGTGAACGACTGACCGAAGCCGATATCCGCCTGTTCGTGACCCTGATACGCTTTGACGTCGCCTATCACGGCCTGTTCAAATGCAACCTGCGCCGCCTGCGCGATTACCCGCTGCTCGATCGTTATCTGAAGAGTGTGCTGGCGGTCTCCGGCGTGCGGCAAACGGTGAACATCGACCACATCAAACAGGGCTATTATTCGATTAAAGCGCTGAATCCCAACGGCATCGTGCCGGCGGGACCGGATTTGGCGGACTACGGTTTTTAAGGAGCAGGGCAATGGCAAAAGCGTTAGTGGTGTTTTTACATGGCGTCGGCAGTAATGGCGCGGATTTGGCGGTGCTGGGGCAACACTGGTCAGCGCTGCTGCCCGACGTGGCATTTGCCGCGCCCGATGCGCCCTTTCCCTTTGAGCACGCCATGGGCTATCAATGGTTCAGCCTGACCGGCATCACGCCGGAAAACCGTCCGGCACGCGTACGGGCTGCGCGCGACGCCTTTGACGCCACGCTGCAGCAGCTGATGGCGCAGCACGCGATGGCCGGCGCGTGGCAAAAGGTGATTCTGGTGGGATTCTCGCAGGGCTCGATCATGGCGCTGGATGCGCTGGCCTCCGGACGCTATCCGCTGGCTGGTGTGGTGGCCTTCTCCGGTCGCCTGGCCTTTGACGAGGCGCTCACGCCGCCGCCGCATGCCTCCGCGCTGCTGATTCACGGCAAAGCCGATGAGGTCATCCCATTCAGCGAAACCGTCTCCGCCGCGCAGCGCCTGCAGAGCGCGGGCGTCGCGGTCACCGCACAGTATGAACCCGCCACCGGTCACACCATTTCCAGCCACGGCGCAATGCAGGCAGCGGCCTACATCGCCCAGTGTCTGCAGGATTAAGGCCAGTAGCGCTGCAGCGCCTGCCACGCCTGACGCGCGGCCGCTTCCGGCGGCTGTGCTTTGAGGCGATCGTTAAACACTTCGATGCCCACCGGACCGCGGTAGCCTGCACTTTTCAGCTTATCGACAAAGCGTTCCACTTCAATGATGCCGTCGCCGGGCAGTAAGCGCTGATGGCGCGCATAGTCGCTCAGCGCCTGCTTTTCCTGCGGTGGCATCTGCGCCATATCGCACAACTGCACTTCATAAATGCGGTCGGCCGGAATGCCGTCGAGCTGAGAGGCATCGCCACCGCGTGCGCAGATGTGGAACAGATCGACCACCAGCCCGATATTGGGCTGATCCAGCCGCTGCAAACGCTGCCACGCCAGCGGCAGCGTATTGTCGACGCTGCACCACGCCATCGGTTCATACATGATGCGCATGTTATAGCGCGCGGCTTCCGAGGCCAGCCAGCGCAGATCCTCATCAATGCGCTCCGCAACGCAGTCTTCGCGCGTGGTCGCCGGCGCCTGAATGGTATCGCAGCCCAGCGATTGCGCGACGCGAATGAAATCACGCAGTTCGGCGCGCTTTTGCAGCCGTTCGCTGTCCGGCGCGCCGGTAAAGTCACGCAGCACCTGCAGATTGGTAAAGCCCAGGTTCAGCTGCGCGGCCAGCGCCGCCGTGTGCTCAGTAACCTCTTCCCGCCACATTTCAACCTGATCGAACCCGGCGGCACGCGCCGCCTGCAGCTTATGCGCCGATTCACCGTTTAACAGCACCAGGTTAAGGAATTTCGGGTTTGCAGACATCAACAGCTCCTTAATCGTCCGGATAAAGCGGTGACAGAGGCTGTGCGCCACCCGCACAGCATCCTGATCAGTATCCCCCTCTTAAGGGTGATTTCAAGCGTGTCGTTTAGCCCAGCAGATTCACCACGGCGAAACCGGCAAAGGTCATCAGCAATGAACCGATGACATGCACCATCACGCTCGACATTGCCCACAGGTATTTTCCTGATTGTAGCAACACCACGATCTCGGCCGAGAAGGTCGAAAACGTCGTCAGCCCGCCGCACAGGCCGGTGACGATCAGCAGTTTCCATACGGGATCGATGTGCGGATTGCGCACAAACCACGCCATCGCCGCGCCAATAATAAAGCCACCGACCAGATTAACGATCAGCGTACCTGGCGGCAGGTTGGGGAATAACGTATTGAAACGCAAAGAGATAAGCCAGCGCAGCGTGCAACCGATGGCACCACCGATCATGACCGCGAACAGCGACTTCAGCATAGTCTGGAGCTCCTGAATTGAGATACGCGCAGGGCCGCGGCAGGACAGAAACTACACCTGACACACCGCCGTCTCCCGCGCAGGGATAAGCAAGTTGTCAGGCGTCATCAGCCGTCTGTAACCAGAGGGCGGTTGGGTAAGGTGGCACGCCATCACCTCAGAGGCACGATAATACGCTGGCGCGGCGGAGGTGACAATATTCACCTGCTGTCAGCGTATCGTCGGGAACGATTATGTTTTACCGTGGCAGACATCTTCAGCGAGGAGATTCCGATGCGTACCCTGATTTTTGATACTGATATCGGCGTGGATGACGCCTTTGCGCTGGCGTATGCGGCGCGCACGCAGCGGCTGCTGGGCATCACCACGGTGTTTGGCAATGTCGCGGTTGGCCAGGCGGTAAAAAACGCCCGGCTGTTCTGTGCAAAGATGAACATCAGCGCGCCGGTGTATCGCGGCTGCGCGCGTCCGCTGGCGCTGGCCCCTTCCGCACCGGCTACCCTGCACGGCGCAGACGGTCTCGGCGATGCCTTCGATAACCCGTACAGCGATGTCGCCGACAGCGCGGTACAGTTCATCATCGACAGCGTACGCGCGCAGCCGCACGCGATTACCCTGGTGGCAATCGGGCCGCTGACCAATATCGCCTGTGCCATCAACCAGGCGCCAGACATCATTCCGCTGGTGAAAGAGCTGGTGATCATGGGCGGCGCGTTTGGCACCGACGGCCACGCTGGCAACGTGACGCCGTTCGCCGAGTTCAATATCTGGAAAGATCCGCATGCCGCCGATCAGGTGCTGGCCTCGGCGCTGCCGGTGGTGATGCTGCCGCTGGATGTGACGCACAAGGTGCTGATCAGCGGAGAGGAAGTGCGCCAGCTGAATCAGCCGGTGTTAAGTGCCATCTGCCGGCCTTATCTGGCTTACAGCCTGCAAAAAGAAGGATTTGATGGCATGGCGCTGCACGATACCCTGACGCTGTCGTGGCTGGCGCTGCCGCAGGCGTTCAGCGTGACAACAGCGCCGGTGCGCGTGGTGACCGAAGGCATCAGCCGCGGCCAGACGCTGCAGCGCGTGAGCGCTCTCGCCTCGCGCGACGATCCGTTCGCCGGCCTGCGCGCCCAGCGGTTGTGTCTGGGCGTCGATGCCGAGGCGGTACGGCAACATTTTTTTGCCACGCTGCGCGCCTGACGGTATTCCTATCGGGCGAAATGGATGACGCCTTTGATCAGCTCAGGGTTGTTGATCACCCCGGGCTCAAAAGTCTCGGCCAGCGTCGAGAAGTCGTAATGGCGGTTGAGCATCATATCGGCCCGCAGCTGACCGCTGGCCATCAGGGCGCGCACTTTGTCGAAGTCTTCCCGCGTGGCGTTGCGACTGCCCAGCAGCGTAGTCTCCTTTTTGTGAAACTCGGTGTCGGGGATCACCAGATCGCCTTTGTGCAGGCCGACAAACACGATGGTACCGCCGTGACGAATCAGCTGCACGGCGCTGTTCATCGCCGCCGGACTGCCGGTGGCGTCAATCACTTTAGCGGCCAGCCGCCCGCCAAACTCTGCGCGCAGCGCGGCGATAAAATCATCGGCCAGCGGATCGATCGTCGCCAGCTGCAGCTGCTGCGCAACGTGCGCGCGCCGCTGAGCGCTGGTATCGGCCACCACCACCTGTGCACCGGCTGCGGCGGCAATCGCCGCGACGCCCAGGCCAATCGGTCCGGCCCCGACCACCAGCACCTGCTCATCGGCGACCAGCGCCGCGCGTCGCACCGCATGGGCGCTGATGGCAAAGGGCTCGATCAGTGCCGCTGCTTCAGGCGCCACATCGTCAACCGCCAGCAAATTAGTGTCCGGCACGCTGAGAAACTCGCAAAAACCGCCGTCCTGATGCACGCCAATCACTGAAATCTGTTCACAGCAGTTGGTTTTGCCGCTTAAGCAGGCGTCGCAACGCTGACAGGCCACGTAAGGAATCAGCGCCACGCGCTGCCCTGGCTGAAATCCCTGCGCCGCCGCGCCCAGCGCCACCACTTCACCGCACAGCTCATGACCGAGCACGCGCGGATAGGAGAAAAACGGCTGATTGCCGGCCCAGGCGTGAATATCGGTGCCGCAAATGCCGGCGGCAATTGGTTTAATCAGGACTTCGTGCGCGGCAGGCGTCGGTACGCTGCGCTGCTGCCACACCATGCTGCGCGGTTCGGCGACCACCAGCGTTTTCATGTTCGTCATCGTTTCCTCCTGGGCTGTTCACGCAGTTATGGCGAAAATCGACCGCGGCGGGAGGTTGCGCTGTACGAAGTGTGAGGCAGCGCGATTTTTTTGGGCTTTGTGTGGTTTTTAATGCATAAAAAACCGGAGGGCCGTATGAGCCGAAGCCAGAATCTGCGCCAGAACGTCATCAATCAAATGCTGGAAGCCATTGCCCGCCGCCATGTGCGCTCGCCGCTGCCCCCACAGGCGGCGCTGGCCGAGATGTTTAATATCAGCCGCACCACGGTGCGCCACACGCTGCAGCATCTGCATCAGCGCGGCGTGCTGGAAAAAGTGGCTGAGACCTACGTGATTGTGCGCGATCCCTGCGAGGAGGATGGGTTTAGCGTACTCAGCCCACCGATCGACCAACAGGCGGTGCAGTTTGAGCAGGCGTTTTTTAACCTGATTAATCAGCGCTTACTGATGCCAGGCGACAGTTTCACCGAACTGCAGCTGGCGCAGCAGGTGCGGGTCAGCCCGGTGGTGGTGCGCGAGTTCCTGCTGCGTTTTATGCGTTATAATCTGCTGGAACCGGTTAAGCGCGGCCACTGGCGGATGAAGAAATTCGATCAGGAGTACGCCGAAAAGCTGTTTGAACTGCGCGAAATGCTGGAAACGCACGCGCTAACCCGCTTTCTTAACCTCGCCGCCGGTGATGAACGCTGGGTGCAGGCGCGCGATCTGCTGGATCGCCATCGCGCGCTGCGCGACACCATCGCCAGCAACTACCGCCAGTTTGCCGCGCTGGATAAAGAGATGCATACGCTGATTCTCTCCGCCGCCAACAACCCGTTTTTCAACCAGTCACTGGAAATTATCTCTGTGATTTTTCACTCGCATTATCAGTGGGATGAAAGCGATCTCAAGCAGCGCAACATCGTCGCGCTGGAGGAGCATATGGCGATTCTTACCGCGCTCATCAGCCGCCAGGATGTGGACGCGCTGTGCGCGCTGCATGCGCATCTCAGAACCGCCAAACACTCGATGATCCGCTCTATCCGGCAGTACAATTAAAAACCGATTAAAAACCACAAAGCATAAGCGCCCGCACGAATCAGAAACATGTTTGCAACATCTCCCGCGGTTTACTTCTAGTCTCGAAGGCAGCCCCTTAGGGCAGCCCGTTTCGCTGCCGCAGGAACCCCAAGACTGATAACGATAAGTACCCGAACCTGGGAGGTTGCAATGGAAAATACATCAACGCGCGGCGGCACCACCGCGCCAGCACCCGAGCACGCCGGGCAGGATTATGTACCGGCGCGCGCCGATGTGGTGCGCTCTCCGCGCATCCGTAAGATTCAAATCACCGCCATGCTGCTGCTGCTGTTCGCCGCCATCATCAACTACCTTGACCGCAGCTCGCTGTCGGTGGCCAACATGACCATCCGCGAGGAGCTGGGCTTATCGGCCACCGAGATTGGCGTGCTGCTGTCGGCGTTTTCGCTGGCCTACGGTTTAGCCCAGCTGCCGTGCGGCGCGCTGCTCGATCGCAAAGGCCCGCGCATTATGCTGGCCATCGGCATGTTCTTCTGGTCACTGTTCCAGGCGGCGGCCGGGCTGGTGCATAACTTCACGCAGTTTGTGCTGGTGCGCATCGGGCTGGGCATTGGCGAAGCGCCGATGAACCCGTGCGGCGTGAAGGTGATCAACGACTGGTTCAACATCAAAGATCGCGGTATGCCGATGGGGATGTTTAACGCGGCGTCGATGATTGGTCTGTCGGTGGCACCGCCGATTCTGGCGGCGATGATGCTGGTGATGGGCTGGCGCGGCATGTTTGTCACCATCGGCGTGCTGGGTATGTTTCTCGCCATTGGCTGGTATCTCACCTACCGCGACCGGGATAACAACAAGCTGAGCGGTGAAGAGATTCACTATCTGCAGGCGGGCAGCGTGGCATCACGCAAAGAGCCGCTAAGTTTCGCCGAGTGGCGTGGACTGTTTAAGCAGCGCACCATGTGGGGCATGATGATTGGCTTCAGCGGCATCAACTATACCGCGTGGCTGTACATCGCCTGGCTGCCGGGCTATCTGCAGTCGACCTATCATCTGGATCTGAAAAGCACCGGCCTGCTGGCCGCCATTCCTTTCCTGTTCGGCGCGGCGGGCATGCTGCTCAACGGTTACGTGGTGGATTCACTGGTGCGTCGCGGTTTTGACGCGGTGAAAGTGCGTAAAGTATCGATTGTCAGCGGCATGCTGCTCTCCGCGGCCTTTACCACCTTTGTGACGCGCGCCACCGACACCACCAGCGCGGTGACGCTGATTGGTATGGCGCTGTTCTGCATTCACTTTGCCGGTACCTCATGCTGGGGCCTGATCCACGCTAACGTCACAGCGCGCATGACGGCATCAGTGGGCAGTATCCAGAACTTTGCCAGCTTCGTTTTCGCCTCTTTTGCGCCAGTAATTACCGGCTGGGTGCTGGATACCACCAAATCGTTCAGCCTCGCGCTGATGATATGTGCTGGCGTCACGGTGGTCGGCGCGCTGGCTTACCTGCTGCTGGTCAGAAAACCGATCACCGATGGGGTGTAACGCCAGGGTTTCTGCTTAATCCTCTTCTCCGGGTGCGCAGATTATGCGCACCCTTGCTTCATCCGCCCGCCACATGTATTCCAGCCGCCGCGTTATCCCCTGATTCTGCGCATGATCAGATAAATTAAACTGAATGATGGCAATCACTATCCAGCACCATTAAGCCCAAAATAAGGAAAATATACCGCTAAACACGCCGGTAATAGTTATTATTTTAAGACAAAACTCAAGGACGAATATTATAAATCACCACCCTCAGTGCATTATTATCCATTAATGCATTAACGAAGGTGAATTAATTAGCTACAGTAAACTTTTGTGGATTGGATCAAAGTTTGACCGGATAATTTAACTTACCGTTCAGTCACTATTAATGTTCAGGTATGAGCGTGGTGACCAAATGGATTTACAACGCAAGGCCCTTTTTATCTCTTTTGATGCCGTGGCATTATCGGGTATTACAGTAGAAGCCACTAAAATTGCCGTTCGTTTACGCGAGCAGGGAATCACCTCCTTTCTTGATATCGGCTACGACATAAAAATTGATAAGGGAAACTTCGGACGCCCCTATTCCGAAAATGAAATTAATTCGCTAAAGCATCATTTTACCTTAGTCCGGCACGATGAAATTCGTCAGGTGGAAGGTTATAACCCGGCCTTTCTGCAATATATTCATGACGTGCTGATTAATCATAGCCAGACGCTGGATGCCGCGGCAGAAAAAATCCTGGTGCAGCAGACGGAAAAGATGGCACAGGCGGTGGCAAACGCGCTGTGCGCAAAATGGCAGGCGCTGGATATCAATTATTTAATCATTGAGAACGGGACGCTGCCGGATAATATTATTTTTACCCGCGCGCTCTATCTGGCGATTGCGCAATACGGCGCCGCAAAACAGCTCGGCCGGTTTGTGTTGTGGCGCGACCATGACCTGATGTGGAACAGCGAATCCACCTCATCGCGTTACGGCAGCGCGCCCTGGCCACATGCCGTCAGGCCACAGCCCTCGCCGCATATCACCTACGTCACGCTGAACCAGGCACTGGCCTCACAGCTGGCGGCCTGGTGCGAACATCAGGTCGAAATCGAGGTGATGCGTAATACCTATCCTTTTGACCCGAGCCATCCGCGCAAAGATTTACGCCGCCAGTTTGGGTTGCTGGCGCAGGACAAGGTGATTGCCCGCACCACGCGAATTATTCCGGCTAAGCGACTCGATCGGGATATTCACCTGTTGCATGCGCTGAACAGTGAACTTATCGCGCAGCATCAGCCACAGCGCGTTTATTTAATGGTCGCTGGCGATCCGCTGGAAGACAGCGTGCATTATCACGCATTAAAGCAGTTAATTAGCCGGTTCCAGCTGGAGCGTTACGTCATCTTTTTTGGCGCGTTAAATCACGACTTCATGGAGCGTAATCCACAGGCCACCACCATTCAGGATCTTTATCACGCCTGCGATGTGGTGTCGTTTTTAACCGCATGGGATTACGACAGCTACGGTAATCCGATTGGCGAGGCGATCAGCCATCAGCGCTGTTATATCGCCACCCGCTATGAATATTATCACGAGGTGTATGGCCAGTACGGTTTTGAAGGCGAACTGATGGAAATTTCCGCCAGTCATGATGGCCTGCCGGATGCCGATTTTATTCAGCGCGTCAGTGATTTATTACGAGATGACGCACGCCGCGACGCCATCGCCACGCGCAATTATCAGAAAGGAAAATCCCTGCTGTCGGATCATATCTTCCGGCAGATATTTAATGTGTAGTTAAGGAGTGACTATGGATAACCGTTGTTTTATTTCTGTCGTGCTGCCGGTTTATAACGAGGCAGCACGTATTAACGCGGTGCTGGAATCAATATTGCAGCAGCGTTCACCCGGCGGATTGTTTAATTTTGATAATCTGGAAGTGATCATGGTGGATAATAATTCCACCGATAACTCGGTCGCGCTGATTGAAGCCTTTGCCGCGCAGCATCCGCAGCTGACAATTCATCAGCTGCAGGAGACGGTGCAGGGCGTCTCTTCGGCGCGGAAAAAAGGCATGGATTTCGCCTCACAGCGCGCCGGTCTGCGCGACGAGGACAGCGGTTTTCAGCGCAAGCACTACATTCTTTCGGCCGATGCGGACTGCACCGTTGATGCGCTGTGGATCGACGAACTGGTCGGCACCATGATTGCGCAAAACGGCGATCTGGGCACCTGTAACTACTACTACGAAACCGCGGATTTTCACGAGCGCCCGCGGCTGTATGCGGAGATTGATAAAACGCTGCGCTGCCGCCACGCTTCCTTCTCCCTGTTTGGCGGCTTTCCGGACGGCAAAGGCTTTGGCGTCGAAAAGCAGCTGTACGACGAAGTGGGCGGCATCGAGATTTTTTACCAGCTGAAAAACGGTGAGTTTGTTGAACATCTGTCAGACGACTGGGATTTTGGCATCAAGGTGATCGCGGCCGGCGGCAAACCGGTGTATGCGCCCAACTCCCGCGTGCAGATCAACAGCCGCCGGGTGGATAACCTGCTGCACGAAGTGATTGAAGGCGTGGCCTACGGCCATAACGGCACCATCATCATGAAAGATGTGCGCCCCACGCTCACCGCGCTGACGCCGTTCACCGATGTCAGCGCAGAGCAGGCGCAGCAGGCGTGGCACTACTCGATTAAAGATTACGTGCCAAAAAATCTGGTGCTGCCGGTGCTGCTGAATCCGTCGCTGCTGCGCGACGATGCCGCGGTGATTGATTTCTTCACGCCAGAGGTGGCTGAACGCCTGTTCGACCGCATTCACAGCATAATGCTGGAGATGAGCGTGACCGATTTCCTGCCGATTCACAGCTACAAAACCCCGGCGTTTCGCCTCTATTTTGAATTCCGCCATGAGCTGTTTGCCGCGCTGCGGCGTGCCGTCGGCGCAGAGATTGGCGAGCCACCGCCGCTGCCGGCCTGCTTTGCCCAGGTGACGGAAAATGATTTCGCCCGCTTTGTCTGGTATTACTGCGAAGATCGCGAATCCGGTGAGGCGCATAACTACTTTGCAAACGGCGGGGTGTTCTGATGCGTGCTGCCTGGCTGCAATCCCTGCAGGATATCGATCGTCACTATCCTCGCCCGGCCATATGCGAGGTGCTTAGCCGGCCGGAAAACGCCGATTTGCTGGAATACGTGGTACATGATCCTTTTGGCTGCCATGTGTTTCCCGGTGATATCGACGATTTTCCGCTGCCGAATTTTTTCCGCGCCATGCAGCACAGCCTGAGCCATGCGCCGCAAATTCATCTGTGGGCGTATATCCCCACCTGCCGCTACAAGTGCCACTTTTGCCAGTTTCCTACGGTGATTGTAAATCCGCAGTCGCCGCGCGCGCCTGAGCTGTTCCGCGATATCGTCGATCGCAACATTCAGGAGGCGAAACTGTGGCTGGCGCAGCTGCCGGCACTGGGTGAAGTGCCGGTGGGTGAGTTCAACCTGTTCGGCGGCACGCCCTCGCTGCTGCCACCGGATGAGCTGCGGCGCTTAATGGATTTTTACCGCAACCATTTCAACTTCCGCGAGGCCACGCTGCGCTTCGAAGGCGAGCCCGGCACGCTGACGCGCGAATTCCTCGCGCAGCTGCGCGAACTGGGCTTCAGCAAACTGTCGTTTGGCGCGCAGTCATTCTCTGACCGCCTGATCAAAGGCTGTGGTCGCCTGCACAGCGCGGATGCCTGCTACAAGGTGATTCGTGATGCGCGCGAGCTGGGCTTCGCCCTGGTCAGCGTCGACCTGATGTATGGCCTGCTGGGACAAACGGTGGATGACGTGCGTGACGATCTGCAGCAGGCGCGCGCGCTTGACCTGTCGCATCTGGTGTTCACCAAGCTGCACATGAAGCCGTTCGCCGAAAGCCGCACCGGCGTGTCGGCGGAGGGAGAAAATGCCTGGCAGCGTAAGAATGCGGCGATGCCCAGTCTGGGTCAGCAATATCAGATGCGCGCGCTGGCCGAGCAGTGGCTGGATGGCGATTACCTTGAACATCCCACCATGTATTTCCACCATCGCAGCGCACCGCCGGAAAAGTGGAAAGCGATCATTACCGATCTCGACCAGCAGGCACCGGAAGTGGCGATTGGCCTTGGCGGCAGCTCCAAATGTGCCGGCGCGGAGCTGATTAACCTGACCGACTACGCCGATTATCAGCGCGCACTGGATAACGGTGAGCTGCCGATCGCCTCGGTGCGCGGTATGTCGCCGGATCAGCAGGCCATCAACGGCTGCAAGATGGCGCTGTCAACGCTGATTCCGCTCGACGATGTGCTGTTTCAGCAGAAGTTTGGCGTCAGCCTGTTTGCCCAGCCAACCATCGCCCGTGCGCTGCGTGAGTTGCAGCAGCGCGGGTTAGTGCACAGCGATGGCCGCTACGTCACGCTCACCCCCGCCGGCCGCGTGCTGGTAGAAGCCATCATCAATACCCAGTTCGACTAAACCGCCCTTACCTCTCAACGGCACGCGACGGCGTGCCTGGAGCCTGTTATGTCCCAGTCTGTTTATAGCTTTTTTTATATCGCCATCGACACCGAAGCGGGCGTCACCGCTGAACAGTTTGAAACCTTCGTGCGCGAAAAAGGCGTGCATCTCCCCTGCTATCCCGGCTGGCGCTGGACGCTGTTTCGCGGTCTGCGCGGCGAGCGCGTCGATCAATACCTGATGCTGTTTGAAATGAAAGATGCGGCACAGCGCGCGCGCTTTATGCAGGATGACGGTGAACTTACCGCCGAGGCAGAGCACTTCTGGCATCTGCATCCTGACGCGGACGCGCTGCTCAGCGAGTGGCGCCAGCTGGCAACCTTCGCGCGGCGCCCGACAATTTTCACCCATTTCGATCTGCTGGCAGAGAATCCTCACAGTACGCTGCCGGGTGGCCCGCGCTTTGATGCCCGCAGCGGCACCGCGCGCATTCTCGGTACCCACTATCTGGCGCTGCGGCCGGGCGTCCAGCCGCAGGAATTTGAGCAATTCATCGCGCAGAATGCCGCGCGTATCGTTGATTATCCCGGCTGGAAGTTTCATCTGCTGAAAGGCCACAGCGGCAACCGGCTGGACGGCTATGTGGTGATGATGGAGATTGAGAGTGAAGCGGCGCTGAATGTGTTTTATCCGCAGCCTGATATCGCCACCGCCAGCGCGGCTGACTTTGCGCGCGCGCACCGGGATACCAAACAGATGTATGAAGAGTGGAAGCAGCTGGCGTCCTTTTCCGGTTCGCCGCAGCTGTATACCGATTATCTCGCCGTGGCGGAATGCGGCACGCTGAAGTGAGTGCAGGCGGCGCGCTCTGCTCATTGCTGAAACGCGCCGCCGGATTTCTCCGTTACGACTGGTAGTAATACACCGCTTCAAAAGGCCGCAGGTGCGTCAATGCCCCAGGCGGCGATGCCTCACTGTAATTACTCATCAGTACCTGCCAGTTGCCTTCAACTTCCGGCAGCAGCAGTGGCTGCGCGCTGTGACTCAGGTTCGCCACCACCAGCAGGCTTTCACGCGGCGAATTGCGACGATAACACCAGATGTGTGACGCTTCCGGTGCCAGATCCTGATAATCGCCCTCGGTGAAGATAGCGTAACGCTTACGCAGCCGAATCAGCGTTTGGTAGCCATAGAACACCGAATTACTGTCGAGCAGCGCGTTAGCCGCGTTGATCAGCGTATAGTTATCCGCCACGCCTATCCACGGCTCACCCCGCGTGAAGCCGGCATTGGCGCTGCTGTCCCACAACATCGGCGAGCGGCTGTTGTCGCGCGATTTGCTGGCCAGAATCGCCAGGATTGCCGCCTCCGGCTTGCCCTGCGCCAGCCACGCAGCGTGGATGTTGTGGCTCTCGATGTCCTGATACTGCTCAATGCAGGTAAAATGAGGGTTGGTCATCCCCAGCTCTTCGCCCTGATAGATATAGGGCGTGCCCTGCATGCCGTGCAGCAGCATCGCAAAGCATTTTGCCGAGGCGATGCGCAGCGCACCTTCATCACCAAAGCGCGTGACGATACGCGGCTGATCGTGGTTACACCAGAACAGCGCATTCCACGCCACGTCGTGCATCCCGCGCTGCCACTCCGCAAAAATCGCCTTGAGCTGAACGAAGTCCGGGGCCGCCAGCGTCCATTTGTCGCCCTGGGGATAATCCACCTTGAGATGGTGGAAGTTAAAGGTCATCGACAGCTCGTTTTGCGCCAGCGAAGCATAGCGCTGGCAGTTGGCCAGCGTGGTCGAGGACATTTCCCCCACCGTCATTAGTCCGCGCGGCGTGAACACATCGCGGTTGAACTCCTGCAGGTAGTCATGGATGCGCGGGCCATCGGTGTAGAAGCGCCGCCCGTCATGGCCGGGCAGATCGTCGCTAAAATCCTGGTGCTTCGACACCAGGTTGATCACATCAAGCCGCAATCCATCGACGCCTCGATCCGCCCAGA
Source organism: gamma proteobacterium symbiont of Axiagastus rosmarus (assembly GCF_059730925.1). Classification (NCBI taxonomy): domain Bacteria; kingdom Pseudomonadati; phylum Pseudomonadota; class Gammaproteobacteria; species gamma proteobacterium symbiont of Axiagastus rosmarus. Next base: position 181,673 of record NZ_AP035925.1, on the reverse strand, counting down.
AGTGGCACACCTGCTTTAACGCCTCGCGCACCGCCGGATTTTCCCAGTTGAGATCGGCCTGCTCCGGCGCGTACAGGTGCAGATAGTATTGCTGACGCCGTTCGTTCCACGCCCAGGCGCTGCCGCCAAACTTAGACTGCCAGTTATTGGGCGGCGTGCCGGGCACCCCGTCGCGCCAGATATAGAAATCGACGTACGGCTGCTCATCGGCTTCGGCACGCTTAAACCAGGCATGCTCGGTCGAGGTGTGGTTGAACACCATATCCAGCACCATGCGCATACCGCGCCGGTGCGTCTCCGCCAGCAGGTGGTCAAAGTCGGCCATGGTGCCGTAGGCGGGATCGATGGCGGTGTAATCCGCCACGTCGTAACCGTTATCGATCTGCGGCGACACATAGATCGGCGTCAGCCACAGCGCATCGACGCCCAGCTGCTGCAGATAATCCAGCCGCTGGATCACACCGTTGATATCGCCGGTGCCGCGCGCCCCGCTGTCCTGAAAACTTTTGGGATAGATTTGGTAGATCACCGCCTGGCGCCACCAGGGATATTCAGCGTGCCTGTTCATGTTGCACCTCGGCCTGGCTGATGATGGCGGTTGCCGATTTACGTTTGGTGATGATGATGGTCAGCAGCAGCGGAACCAGAATCGCCACCAGAATCGCCAGCGAGTAAACCGTCCAGTACTGTGGCTGAATCGAGAGGATGCCCGGCAAGCCGCCCACGCCGATGCCGTTGGCCATCACGCCGTTGAGGCCGCACAGCAGCGCCGCCAGCGCAGAGCCAATCATGGCGCACAGCATAGGGTAGCGGTACTTGAGGTTGACGCCGTACATCGCCGGCTCCGTTACGCCGAGCCACGCTGAAATAGCGGCCGGCACGGTGAGGTCGCGTTCAGCACGATCTTTGTTAGCGATAATGATGCCGACCACCGCTGCACCCTGAGCAATATTGGACAGCGCAATCAGCGGCCACACCGGCGTGCCGCCCATGCTCTGAATCATCTGCAGATCAACCGCCAGCGTGGTCTGATGCACGCCGGTGATCACCATCGGCGCATACAGGAAGCCAAACAGCGCGGCACCAATCGGCGCGAAGCTGCCGGTCATCAGGTGACGCACCGCAAAGGCAATGCCGTCGCCGATCAGACGGCCAAACGGGCCAATCAGGCTGTGGGCGAGGAAAACCGACAGCAGCAGCGCACAAACCGGCACCACCACCAGCGTCAGATAGGCGGGCACGATACGTTTTAGCGCCAGTTCGATTTTCGCCAGCGCCAGCCCGGCCAGCAGCGCCGGAATCACCTGCGCCTGGTAGCCGACCCGATCAATGCTGAACCAGCCGAAGTTCCACACTTCCGGCACCTGGCTGCCAATCAGATACGCATTCATCAGCTGCGGTGAAACCAGCGTAATGCCCAGCACAATCCCCAGGATTGGCGTACCGCCCAGCTTGCGCACCACCGACCAGCAAATCCCCACCGGCAAATAGAAGAAGATCGCTTCGCCAATCAGCCAGAGGAAATCGTACAGCCCTTTCACACCGGGATAGAGCTGCACCAGGGTTTTATCATCCGCCACGGCAATATCGCCGAGCACGTTACGGAAACCGAGAATTAAACCGCCGCTAATTAACGCCGGTAATAACGGGAAAAATATCTCAGCAAAATGGGATAATAATGCCTCGTGCCATTTCATCTGGCTGCGCGCTGCAGATTTAATCTGCTCCTTAGAGGTCTCACTAATATTTAGTGCTTCAACTAACGCTTTATAATAAGTGTCAACTTCGGTTCCAATAATTACCTGAAACTGTCCGGCAGAATTAAAGCATCCTTTAACGCCGGGCGTGGCGCGGATGGCCTCTGGATCGGCCTTGTCGACATCCTGCAGCACAAAGCGCAGGCGGGTAATACAGTGCGAAAGTGACAGAATATTTTCCCGACCGCCCACGCGGTCAATGAGATCGTTAATGATCTCGCGACTGATGGTTTTCATTATCATCCCTTATTTCCATGCCGGAATCGGCAGTGGACGATAATACGCCGCTGCTTTTAATTTTAACTATAGCAAAGCGAGGGAATTAGTTGGCGATCACAAAAATATTTACGCAATACATCGCAGGAAAATTAACTTAACAATAATTATTTAACCTGATAACTAAATCTGCGCCATTTAAATATAAATTCGGGACATTTCGTATTGTTGAATAATTATTTAAGCGGTAGCGCGGTGGCAGTGCAACGTTCGCCACCGCGCAGCAAAACGTCAGACGATGCGGTGGCGCAGACGACCAATCTTCTCAATTTCCACTTCGATCTCATCGCCAGGGAACATAAACAGCGGTGGCGTACGCTTTTTCCCCACGCCGCCCGGTGAGCCAGTGATGATGACATCGCCCGGTGACAGCGGACTAAACGCCGAGATGTATTCAATGATCTTCGCCACCGGATGCACCATGCTGGCCGTGGTATCGTTCTGCACTTCGCGCTGATTCAGCGAGGTTTTGATCGCCAGCTGCTGCGGGTCCGGGATGTCGTCGGCGGTGGTCATCCACGGGCCAAAGCCGCCGGTTTGCTGCCAGTTTTTGCCTGCGGTAAACCAGGTGAACTGCATGTCGCGCACCGTGGCATCCATAAAGCAGCTGTAGCCCGCTACATGCTGTAGCGCATCGGCGGCTTTTACCTGATAAGCAGCCTTGCCGATGATCACCGCCAGCTCGCCTTCGTAATCAAATTCAGCCGTGGTCGCCGGTTTCAGCAGGGGCTGCTCGTGCGCAGCCAGCGAATCGGCAAAGCGCACGAATAGCGTCGGCGCGTCGAGCGTGGCGGCAAACTCCTGGCGCTTGTCGGCATAGTTCATACCAACGCAGAAGACTTTGCCTGGGTTTTCCACCACCGGCAGGAAGCGAATCGCGCTGAAGGCATAGTCCACCGGCTCGCTCAGGTACACCTGCAGGTCACTCAGGCCACCGCGCTGCAGCAGAGTTTTCAAATCCGAACAGCTGTCGCCCAGCCGCGCACCGAGATCGATCACGCCGTCGGGTTGCACGATGCCATAACTTTTTCTTGCCTGGTCAATAAGAGAAAAACTGCACAGCTGCATGATGGCCTCAATGTTATAGAGAATTTGCGCGCAGGTTATCAAAAGCCAGACGGAAAAGCGGTATGACCTGAGGGTAAAGTAATTAATGTTTGTGAGTTTTGGTGACAGAGGTGCGCAGAGGGGAACGGCGCCGGGTGATAACCACAGGTCGATCCCTGACCGCGATTATCGAGGGTTTCTGGCGGAGCGCTTAGTTTAAGGCGCCCGGCGGTACGTGTTTGAAGGTCTCAACATAAGAGCGAAACACGGAGCGGAAAAAACGTTTCATGGTGCACCTGATACAAAAATTGTTGAAGAATTACGCGAAAATTATAACGCCCGCGCATTTTTCACGCAATTATTTTTGAACCAGATCACAAAAACGCGCCACCCCATTGTGCCAGACGTTAACGGAACAGCCCTAAGTGCTCAATCAGGATGGTGCAGCCAATACTGATCAGTACCACGCCGCCCAGCACTTCCGCCCATTTGCCCATTACCGGACCGATAAAGCGGCCGACCAGCACACCGGTGGTCGCCATGATAGTGGTGGCCGCACCGATGGTGAGCGCGGTGAGCACAATGTTAACCTGCAGGAACGCGAGGCCAACCCCCACCGCCAGCGCATCAAGGCTGGTCGCTACCGCCGTCAGCGCCAGTACCATAAAGCCGTGGCGCTGCGGCGCTTCGCACGGCTCGTCGGCCGTCTGACGGAAACCTTCCATGATCATTCGTCCGCCAAGAATGCCCAGCAGACCAAATGCCACCCAGTGATCCCACGCCATAATGTAGTGGCTGGCAGCCAGCCCGATGGCCCAGCCCACCAGCGGCGTCAGCATTTCAATGACGCCAAAAATCAGCCCTGTGCGTAATGCTTCTTTGAAACCCGGACGATACAGCGACGCGCCTTTGCCCAGTGCTGCAGCGAAAGCGTCCATCGACATACCAAAGGCCAGAATCAGGGTTGCGATAAATGTCATGGTTTTCAGTCAATGCGGTGAAATAAGACGATTAAGCCTGCACTTTGTCCGCATATCGGGTTCAGTAATGAAAAAGTGCGCGCAGTCTAGCACGCCAACCAGCCAAAAAAAAGACAACAAAATCATGGGTTTAAGTATAGCAAAGGCTATAACTCTTAACTGCCGCTATTTCTGTAGCTAAGTGGATGGAATAGAAGAAATTTCTTAGCGCACGCTGCGGCGGGGATTGCACCGCGCCGCGGTTTTATGCGCTAATGCCCGCGCTAACTGATTTGGAATGATGCGATGAAAAACCCATTTGAAACGCTGATCATCCCGGGCGGCATTCTGCTGCTGGGCTTTCTTTCGGCGCTACTGCTGCCCGCCCCTTCGTTTGGCGTGGCGCTGGCAAAACAGCTGCAGCAGGCTCTGCATCTGCAGGATGTGAATCAGCTGTACACCATGGTGTTCTGCGTCTGGTTTTTGCTGCTGGGTACCGTTGAGTTTTTCATTATCCGCTTCGTCTGGCGCCGCTGGTTCCAGTTGCGCTGAGCGGTGCGCGTGATGCATTTTTCTTCTGACGGGCGCCTGACACAGTGCCCAAATTAAAAGTCACACAAATGTAACATTATTTTTACACGATCTGGCGAAACATCAGGCAACATAAAATCCGCATAAAAAATCAATTTCGCTAAAACCTATCGTTTTCAATGCGTTAATTTGTGACCCAGCTCACCTTGTGAAATCAACCCTCTCCATTTCCCTCACACTGTCGCAACAACTACGTTACTATAACTGCCTGATTAGGGGATAAAAATCCCTTATGACAGCGCCGTCGGGCTGATTAATTCTTATGCTGAATCATTTCTGCATTTAAAAAATAAACAAACGTTTAATTCCGATACGAGAATGTTATATTCGAATGCATATGCATAACGTGCAGTTAACCGTTATCACACCTATGGCTTAAACCTGAGTCTTAACCTTTGAGAAATAGCGCAACGCGCTTGCAAAAAGCGTGGCTGTTTCGCCTGCGAACCTGTTGAGCTTCAGGGCAACAGAGAGGAGATGTCGCCTCATGAGCAACACTGCGGTAAATCTGGCGCTAGCCGCCGCTGGCATGGAAAGCACACACCTTCAGGAACGAAAAGACGTAGATGTCCTGCTGATCGGCGCAGGCGTGATGAGTGCTACCTTAGGCACCTGGCTGCAGGATCTCGAGCCAGACTGGTCGATTGAGATGGTCGAGCGGCTGGATGATGTCGCGGTCGAATCCTCTAACGGCTGGAACAATGCCGGCACCGGCCACGCGGCGCTGGCCGAGCTGAACTATACGCCCGAAAGAGCGGATGGCAGCATCGACATTGCCAAAGCGGTGGCGATTAACGAATCCTTCCAGATTTCCCGCCAGTTCTGGGCGTATCACGTACAGAAAGGCAACCTGAGTAATCCACAAAGCTTTATTCACAGCACGCCGCACATGAGTTTTGTCTGGGGCGAGGCCAACGTGGCTTTCCTGCGAAAGCGCTTCCAGGCGCTGCAGAAAAGCACCCTGTTCCGCGGCATGAACTATTCCGAAGATCGTGACCAGATCGCTGAGTGGATTCCGCTGGTGATGAATGGACGCGACCGCAAGCAGAAAGTGGCGGCCACCTGGACCGACATGGGCACCGACGTTAACTTCGGTGAAGTGACGCGCCAGCTGATTGCTGCGCTGGAGAAGAAAGAGAATTTCCGCCTGCGTCTGCGTCAGGAAGTGCGCGATATCAAGCGCCTGAGCGATGGGCGCTGGCAGGTAAGCCTGCACAACCTCGCCAGCGGTGAGTCGCGGGTGCTGACCGCGCGCCAGCTGTTTATCGGTGCCGGCGGTGCCGCGCTGCCGCTGCTGCAAAAAACCGGCATCCCGGAAGTAAAAGGCTACGCCGGTTTCCCGGTGGGCGGCTCGTTCCTCGTCACGGAAAACCCGGACGTGGTGGCGCAGCACATGGCGAAGGTGTACGGCAAAGCCAGCGTGGGCGCACCGCCGATGTCGGTACCGCACGTTGATACCCGCGTGCTGGATGGCAAGCAGGTGCTGCTGTTTGGCCCGTTTGCGACCTTCTCCACCAAATTCCTCAAGCAGGGCTCGCTGCTGGATATGTTCGGCGCGATGAACAGCAGTAACCTGCTGCCGATGATGCAGGTTGGGCTGAAAAGCTTCGATCTGGTGAAATATCTGGTCGATCAGGTGCTGCAAAGCGATGACGATCGTATGGAAGCGCTGCGCGCTTATGTGCCGCAGGCAAAACAGGAAGACTGGAAGCTGGTCACGGCCGGTCAGCGCGTGCAAATCATCAAAAATGATGAGAAAGAGGGCGGCGTGCTGCGTCTCGGTACCGAAGTGGTCACCTCGGCCGACGGCTCGATCTCTGCGCTGCTGGGCGCGTCACCGGGCGCCTCCACCGCAGCACCGATTATGCTGGAGCTGATGGCGAAAGTGTTCCCGGAGCAAATGCGCTCGCCAGAGTGGCAAACCAAAATCCGCGCGGTAATCCCGTCGTGGGGCCGCAAGCTGAACGGCGACGTAGCGCTGACCGAGAAGGTGCTGGCCGAAACCAGTCGCGTGCTGCAGCTGGATTACGCACCGGTCATCACGCCGGAAGCTGCCAACGACGAAGGCCGTGAAACCGCCCATGTGGTGGGCAAGTAAGCGGCGACGCCTGTCCCTTCACCGGTAAATACAGACCTGACTGGGGCCGCAATCGCGGCCTCTTTTTTGATTACAGTGTCGCCCTTTGGATGACGCAATCCCTGACGGTTCCAGCCTGGAATTTATTCACCAGGAAGCGCACGTTTGTTAGCGGCACAATACATTGCACATTGCGCGATAAATCGCGCCGCTACATCAGGGTGCGTCGTACGGCTTCGTTAACTGACCAGCCCCCCATATTGTGCCCCTGCTTACCGCGCCATCAAACGCCGTAGCATCAGCTCAATAGCAGCGCGTCATACAGCATCCAGCCGGTGGTCGCCACCAGCGACAGCGCCATTAGCGTGTTGAACGCCTGACGTTTCCACGCAATCTGCAGGTGATGGCGCAGCCGGTCGCCCAGCGCTGCCCAGATTAAAATGCACGGCAGGTTGAGGGCGGCAAAGCCGAGCAGCACCGCCAGCACACCGTTGCTGTTGGCGTACATCAGCGCCACGTTGGTGACCATCAGCCAGGCTTTGGGATTCACCGCCTGGAAACACACGCCGCCCAGCAGGGTCATCGGACGCGGACGTTCGCGCAGCTGCGGCGCACCGGCGCGGAAGATTTTCCACGACAGCCACAGCAGATAGCTGCATCCCACCACCGTCAGCGGCAACCGCACAGACGCCATCCAGTGCAACAGCAGCTCCAGCGCCACGCTCGCCAGCAGCATCTGTAACGCACAGCCGAGCAGGATGCCAAACAGCATCGGCAGCGTGCGCCGGAAGCCAAAATTGACGCCGGACGTGGCCAGTAACAGATTGTTCGGGCCCGGTGTAATCGACATCACCGTAACGTAGCTAAAGAAGGATGGATCGAGCATGGTGCGTTTCCCTGAGAATCAACGAAGCACCATGCTAATGCGCAAATTACGATGGCAACAGAGACACAAAATCACTATTGTGATGGATACAGTTAAGGCAATTTTAAATTGTACCTATCGCGCGCGGAGGCTTTTGTGTCCCTTCCTCTCTCATCCGGCCAGACGCTGTACCAGCAGCTGGCGGACAGCTTTGCCGAATCTATCCATCAGGGCACGCTGAAGCCGGGTAAGCGCCTGCCGGCCATCCGGCGCGTGGCACAGTCGCACCAGGTCAGCATCAATACCGTGCTAAGTGCCTGGCATATCCTGGAAGATCGCGGCCTGATAGAAGCCCGTCCGCAGTCGGGCTACTACGTGCGTGGCGTGCTGCCCGCGGTGACGCGACCGCTCAGGCCAATGAGCGCCAGCGTTAATGACCCCAGCACGCAAAAACTGGAACTGATCGAGCAGGTGTTCGCCGCACAGAATCACCCCGACTACACCAATATTTCGCTGGCCTGCCCGCAGGATAGTGAGCTGTTTCCGGCGGCGAAACTGGGACGCATTACCGCCTCCCTTATTCGCCGCGATAACGACATCATTGGTCGCTACGCGCTTCCGCCGGGTAGTGAGCGCTTACGGGAGGAGATTGCGCGCCGTAGCCTGCACACCGGCCTGAATCTGACTGTCGCGGACATCACCCTGACCCACGGCTGTATGGAAGCGCTGCAGCTGGCGCTGCGTGCGGTGACGAAGCCGGGCGACTGCGTCGGGCTTGAATCGCCGACCTACTTCTTTTTGTTCCCGCTGCTGGCCTCACTCGGGCTGAAGGCGCTGGAAATCCCCACCGATCCGCAAAACGGTCTGTCGCTGGACGCGCTGGAGATGCTGCTACAGGAGCAGCGCATTCAGGCGCTGATCGCCATGCCGGGCGCGCAGAATCCGCTGGGCTACGTGATGCCGCTGGAAAATAAAAAGCGTCTCGCGAAGTTAGTGAACACTTACCACGTTCCGCTGCTGGAGGATGGGCTGTATGACGAATTGCAGTTTGACTGGCCGCTGTCGCCGCCGGTCAAAGCCTTTGACCGCGACGGCTGGGTGATTTACTGCACCAGCTTTACCAAAACCGTCGCGCCCGATTTTCGCGTGGGCTGGACGGCTGCCGGCCGCTTCCACCCGGCGATTGCGCGGCTGAAAGCGGTATCGTCGATGACCGAATCAAAACTGCTGAGCGAAACGCTGGCCGAATTTCTCGCCAGCGGCGGTTATGATCACCATCTGCGTTCGCTGCGGCGTCGCTATGCCGCCAATCTGGATGCGGCGCGCGGCATCATTGCCCGTCACTTCCCGCAGGGCACGCGCGCTACCCTGCCGCGCGGCGGCTTTGTGTTTTGGGTCGAGCTGCCGGGCAAGGTTGACACGGTGGAGATGTTCCATCGCCTGTTGCAGGAGCAGATTTGCGTCACGCCGGGCGCGCTCTATTCACTGAGCGATCGCTATCGCCATGCGCTGCGTCTCTCCTGCTGCTATCCGTTTGATGAGCGTTACACCTGGGCACTGAAACGCACCGGCGCGCTGGCCTGTGAAATCACCGGTATCGCGCCGGGTCAGGATCAGGGCTTACCGTTGCGGCCCCAGGTGGTGTAACCCTCGCGTTCGGTCAGCCGCTCGTAATAGGTTTGCACGGCGGGAAAGTCCGGATGGTCGAGCGGGGTTTCAAACCAGCGGTTCACCGCCAGGCCAACCGGAATATCGGCCAGGGTAAAGTTACGGCCCGCGACGTAGCGCCCGGTTTTTTCCAGCTGCTGATTAAGAATACCCATGGTGTGGCTCCAGCCTTTGATGGCGGCAGCCAGCAGGCGCGGATCCTGATGGGCTGGCGAATTTCGCACCAGCGACATAAAAGCATAGCGCCATGAGGTGTTGAGCTCAGTGGCCTGCCAGTCCATCCACTGATCGACCGGCGCACGCGCGCGCGGATTATCCGGGTAGAGCCATTCACCGCCGTTGCTGTTGGCGAGGTAGCGCAGAATCGCGTTGGACTCCCACATCACGAAGTCATCTTCGATGATCACCGGCACCATAGCGTTGGGATTGAGCGCCATAAACTGCGGTGAGTGCAACGACTGCGGGTCTTCGCCCCACGGCTCGTGCTCCCAGGCAATATCCAGCTCTGAACAGAGCCACAGCACTTTACGAACGTTGATTGACGAGTTACGGCCCAGAATTTTTAACATAGCGGACTCCGCTGGCAGAATTGTTAATCTATTCATAGTCCTGTTAGACGCCTTAAGCAATCAGCAGGATGTAAATCCGGATTTCAGACAACCTCAATGAGGAAAGGAGCGAACATGCAGGTGGCGTTTAAACAAGTGGATGTGTTCTCCACAGGTGCGTTCAGCGGCAATCCGCTGGCGGTGATTATGGATGCCCAGGGTCTGAGCGACGCACAGCTGGCGGCCATCGCACGCTGGACCAATCTGTCGGAAACCACCTTCGTGCTGCCACCACAGGATGCCACAGCCGACTATCGTGTGCGCATCTTTACGCCTGGCGGCGAACTGCCGTTTGCCGGACACCCCACGCTTGGCACCGCGCATGCCTTGCTGGAAGCCGGCTGGCCCCTGAAAACAGCGGGTAAGATTGTGCAGGAGTGCGGCGTGGGCCTGGTGGAGGTGCAGATTGGCGCTGACGGTACGCTGGCCTTTGCCGCGCCGGACGCCAGCCTGACGCCGTTCAGCGATGCGCTGATGAGCAGCGCACTGCACAGTGACGCGTTCGATCTCAGCCAGACGCCAGCCGTGGCGGATATGGGGATTCGCTGGCTGTTAATTCCGATGAGCAGCGCGCAGGCGGTGCTGGAGGTGGTCACCCAGGCGGACGATTTACTGCGGCTGCAGCAGCATGCGGGTGTGAACGGCATCGCCCTGTTTGGCCCGCTGCCGCAGGACGCAGAGGCGCAGTACGAGCTGCGCGCGCTGCTGGTCGAGAACGGTAGCCTGGTCGAAGATCCGGTCACCGGCAGCGCCAACGCCTGTCTGGCACGCTATCTGGCGGCGCAGGGCCAGCGGCAGGATTACTGCGCGCGTCAGGGCAGCGCCATCCAGCGTGCCGGTCGCATTGTGGTGCGTTTTACCGGTGAGACAATCTGGATCGGCGGGCAAACCCTCACCCTGATTGATGGCACGATTGAGGTGTAAAACGGGCGCTGCTCCGTTCGTTAACACGATTCGGTCGCAGCGCGATGTTTTTACAGTGCCTGACCGCCAGAGGCCTCGATGCGCTGGGCGGTAATCCAGCCGGTTTCGTCGCTCAGGATCGCGCTGATGGCATCACCGATGTCATCCGGCAGACCAACGCGGCCCAGCGCGGTCACTGAAGCAATATGCGCGTTCAGATCTTTGGTGTCGCGCACGCGACCGCCGCCAAAGTCGGTTTCAATCGCCCCCGGAGCCAGAATGTTGACGCGAATGCGGCGCTCGCCCAGCTCCTTCGCCTGATAGCGCGTCAGCACTTCCATCGCCCCTTTCATCGCGGCGTAAGTACCTGAACCCGGCAGCGTCATGCGCGTCAGACCACTGGATATGTTCAGGATGCGTCCACCATCGGCGATCAGCGGCAGCAGTTTCTGCGTCAGGAAATACGGCCCTTTGAAATGCACATTCACCAGCGCATCAAACTCCTCTTCACTGGTTTCGGCCAGCAGCTTGTAATGACCGTGGCCAGCGTTGTTCACTAAATAATCAAAGCTATCGCGCTGCCAGGTCTCGTTCAGCGTTGCTTTGACCCGCGCCGCAAAGTCATCGAACTGCTTACTGTCGCCCACATCCAGCTGCAGCGCCACCGCACGCGCGCCCAGCGCCTCAATCTCCTTCACTACCGCCTGCGCTTCTTCAGCATGACCGCGCCAGGTAAACAGAATATCGACGCCCTTAGCGGCCAGTTTTAGCGCGCCATTCTTGCCCAGACCGCGGTTGCCGCCGGTAATCAACGCAATTTTATGAGACATGTTTCGCTCCGGTTGGAAAATTGAACACGGATTAAGGATATTCGCGAATAATTGATCTATAAACGCAGGGGAATACACAGCACTGTTTCACTAACAACAACAATCGGTGAACAACATGGATAAAATTCACGCTATGCAGGTGTTTGTGCGGGTGGCAGAAATGGGCAGTTTTACCCGCGCGGCTGAGAGTCTGGGTTTACCCAAGGGCAGTGTGTCCCGCCAGCTGCAGGCGCTGGAAAACCAGATGGGCACACGCCTGCTGCACCGTACCACGCGCCGTGTGCATCTCACCCAGGATGGGCTGGTGTATTACGATCGCTGCCTGGATTTGCTGTCGATGCTGGATGATATGGACAGCCTGTTCCAGCACGATCCTGCCACGCTGAGCGGCAAGCTGCGCGTCGATATGTCGGTGGCGATGGCGACCGGTTTTATCCTGCCGCGCCTGCCGGAGTTTTTGCAGCACTATCCGGGCGTGGAGATTGAACTGAGCAGCAGCGATCGCCAGGTTGATGTGATTCGCGAGGGCTTTGACTGCGTGTTGCGCGTTGGCGAACTGAAAGATTCCGGCCTGATTGCGCGAAAAATTGGCTCGCACGCCTTGATCAACTGCGCCAGCCCTGGCTACCTTTCCCGCTTCGGCATGCCGGTGCGGCTGGACGATCTCGGCCAGCACGCCATGGTGCACTATACCCAACAGCTGGGGCAGCCCTCGCCGGGCTTTGAGTACTTTGATGGCAAACAGTGCCACTACGTGCAGACCGGCGGCGTGGTGACGGTAAACAGCACCGAGACCTATCGCGCCGCCTGTATTGCCGGGCTGGGCATTATTCAGGTACCGGCGATTGGCGTGCAGCCGCTGCTGGAATCCGGCCAGCTGGTCGAAGTGCTGCACCATTTCCCGGCCAAACCGATGCCGATTTCCCTGCTCTATCCTCACCGTCGCAACGTGGCGCGCCGCGTGCGGGTGTTTATGGAGTGGCTGAGTCAGGTGCTGCAGGAATACGTGACCTGAACGGGCAGGCTATAATTTTATTTTCGCTGTGAACAGGATGCAGAAGGTCTATGACGGACAAAACCACAAAAGCCTCAGCGGCTGAAGCTAAGCCGCTGATTGATATCAAAACCGGGAACAAAACGGTGGATGGCTCAATCCGGCGCGTCTCACGCTTTGCCGCCTGGTTCCAGGCGATCCCGGCGGTGGCGCACTTTTTGCGCGCGCTGGAGCGCTTTAACGATCGCCTCGGCAGCCAGTTTGGTGCGGCGATCACCTATTTTTCATTTCTTTCGCTGATACCGATTTTGATGGTCTCCTTTGCGGCGGTCGGCTTTGTGCTGGCGTCCAATCAGGACCTGCTTTCTGAGTTGATCAACAAAATCGTTAACAGCATCAGCGACCCGACGCTGGCCACCACGCTGAAAAATACCGTGAATACCGCGATTCAGCAGCGCGCAACCGTCGGCCTGACCGGTTTGCTGCTGGCGCTCTACTCCGGCATTAACTGGATGGGTAACCTGCGCGAAGCGGTGCGCGCCCAGTCGCGTGACGTATGGGAACGCAAGCCGGATGACCAGGAAAAGTGGTGGAAGAAATATCTGCGCGACCTGGTTTCGCTGCTGGGTCTGATGCTGGCGCTGGTGATTACGCTGTCGCTGACCTCGATTGCCGGCGCAGCGCAGGCGGCGATCGTGAATGCGCTGGGGCTGGGCGATATCGAGTGGCTGCGGCCGGCGATGACCATCATTGCGCTGTCGATCTCCATCTTCGCCAACTATCTGCTGTTCCTGTGGATTTTCTGGATTCTGCCGCGCCACAAGCCACGCAAAAAAGCGCTGCTGCGCGGTACGCTGCTGGCGGCGATTGGGTTTGAGGTGATCAAGTTTGTCATGACGCTGACGCTGCCGAAGCTGGCGACGTCGCCCTCCGGTGCCGCCTTTGGATCGGTGCTGGGGCTGATGGCCTTCTTCTACTTTTTCGCGCGTCTGACGCTGTTCTGCGCCGCGTGGATCGCCACCGCAAAATACAAGGATGATCCCGAGATGTCGCAGCCGCACCAATCTGCGTAACGCGACAATTCAGTTACATTTGCCGCAACAGCAAAAAATGTTTCCTGCTGGCTACTAAAGCAGCAAAAACCAGCAGGAAACGCTAAAGGGTCACTTTTATTTGGCCCTTTTGCAGAGAATCACGCCAGAAAAGCCGCGCTTCCCCTTCCCATCCGCCGCCGATTGCCGTAACTCAGAAATTATCCTCTTTTTCGCCGCCAAAGCCCGGTGTGACGCGGTTTTTCGTCATTGAATGCGGCAAAACAGGTGCGTAAGATTCTTTGTTTACATTTACAATTAAGAAACAGTTATGCAAGCCTCCATCTCCGAAACATCCGACCAACCACACGACGGCACACCGGTTAACTCACGCAGTAAAGTGGTAGTTGCCTCGCTGGTCGGCACTGCGATCGAATTCTTCGATTTCTATATCTATGCCACCGCCGCGGTAATCGTTTTTCCGCATATCTTCTTCCCGCAGGGTGACGCTACGGTTGCCACACTGCAGTCGCTGGCGACCTTCGCTATCGCCTTTGTTGCGCGCCCTATTGGCTCTGCGCTGTTTGGTCACTTTGGTGACCGCGTGGGCCGTAAAGCGACGCTGGTTGCCTCGCTGCTGACCATGGGCGTTTCTACCGTACTGATCGGCCTGCTGCCGGGTTATCAGACCATAGGTGTGGCGGCACCGCTGCTGCTGGCGCTGGCGCGTTTTGGTCAGGGCCTGGGACTGGGCGGCGAATGGGGCGGCGCGGCGCTGCTGGCCACCGAGAACGCCCCGGCGAAGAAACGTGCGCTGTACGGCTCGTTCCCGCAGCTGGGCGCACCGATTGGCTTCTTCTTTGCCAATGGCACGTTCCTGCTGCTCTCGTGGCTGCTGACCGATGAGCAGTTCATGAACTGGGGCTGGCGCGTGCCGTTTGTGCTCTCTGCGGTGCTGGTGATTATCGGTCTGTATGTGCGCGTATCGCTGCATGAGAGCCCGGTATTTGCCAAAGTGCAGAAAGAGAAGAAGCAGGTGCGGATCCCTATCGGTACGCTGCTGAGCAAGCATATGACGGCGACCATCCTCGGCACGTTTATCATGCTGGCGACCTACACGCTGTTCTACATTATGACGGTGTATTCGATGAGCTACGGCACCGCGCCGGCGCCGGTTGGTCTCGGTTATTCGCGTAACAGCTTCCTGTGGATGCTGATGGTGGCGGTCATCGGTTTTGGCGTGATGGTGCCGATTGCCGGCCTGCTGGCGGACCGTTTTGGCCGTCGCAAAACGATGATCACCATTACGCTGATGATCATCGCCTTTGCGCTGATGTTCCCGCTGCTGCTCGGCTCCGGCTCGCAGATTCTGGTGATGGGCTTCCTGCTGCTCGGCCTGAGTATTATGGGTCTGACATTCGGCCCGATGGGCGCGCTGCTGCCAGAACTGTTCCCGACCGAAGTACGCTATACCGGCGCGTCGTTCTCTTACAACCTGTCGTCGATTCTTGGTGCCTCGGTAGCGCCTTATATTGCGACCTGGCTGAATGCGAACTATGGCTTGCAGGCGGTGGGCTTCTATCTGGCCTCCATGGCGGTGCTGACACTTATCGCGCTGATTGCCTGTAAAGAGACGCGCCATCAGACGCTGTATGAAGCGGTGTGATTGATTGCGTGTTGACAGAACCCGGCTCCGGCCGGGTTTTTTATTGGCGGTGTGGGGATGGTGCGGTGTGTCCCTCACCCCGGCCCTCTCCCGTAAACGGGAGAGGGAGCGTCCGCGCGGTATTGATGGATAAGTGCAGAAACATCAGCCCGCACCAAACGGTTCCCTCTCCCGCCAGCGGGAGAGGGCCAGGGTGAGGGTGAAAAAACCCTTCTGCCCCCAGACATAAGACATAAGAAAACCCCGGCAAGCCGGGGTTTGATTGGGCTGAAAACTGTGTCTCGCGTGCCTTAACCCGCGACGGCGATGCGTTTCATGTCGGTCATATAGCCACGCAGTTTGCGGCCAACGGCTTCGATTGGATGCTGGCGGATCGCTTCGTTCACGTCGCGCAGCTGCGCGTTATCCACCTGCGTGCCTTCTACCGCTTTGCCCAGGTCGCCAGGCTGCAGCGTGGTCATAAACTCTTTCAGCAGCGGAACGGCCGCGAAGGAGAACAGGTAGTTACCGTATTCTGCGGTATCGGAAATTACCACGTTCATTTCATACAGACGCTTACGGGCGATGGTGTTGGCAATCAGCGGCAGCTCGTGCAGCGATTCATAGTAAGCCGACTCTTCGATGATGCCCGCGTCAACCATGGTTTCGAATGCCAGCTCAACGCCCGCTTTCACCATCGCGACCATGACCACGCCTTTGTCGTAATACTCCTGCTCGTCGATTTTGCCTTCGAACTGCGGGGCATTTTCGAATGCGGTTTTGCCGGTCTCTTCACGCCAGGTCAGCAGGTTTTTGTCGTCGTTCGCCCAGTCAGCCATCATACCGGAAGAGAATTCACCCGAGATGATGTCATCCATGTGCTTCTGGAACAGCGGTGCCATGATGGTTTTCAGCTGCTCAGACAGTGCGTAAGCGCGGATTTTTGCCGGATTAGACAGACGATCCATCATCAGCGTGATGCCGCCAAACTTCAGCGATTCGGTGATGGTTTCCCAGCCGAACTGAATCAGTTTCTCGGTGTACGCCGCGTCGTGACCTTCAGCCACCAGCTTGTCGAAGCACAGCAGTGAACCGGCCTGCAGCATACCGCACAGAATGGTCTGCTCGCCCATCAGGTCTGATTTGACTTCTGCCACGAAGGACGATTCCAGCACGCCTGCACGGTCGCCGCCGGTGGCTGCAGCCCAGGCTTTGGCAATCGCCATGCCTTCGCCTTTTGGATCGTTTTCCGGGTGAACAGCGATCAGCGTTGGAACGCCGAAGCCACGTTTGTACTCTTCACGCACTTCGGTACCCGGGCACTTCGGTGCCACCATCACCACGGTGATGTCTTTACGGATGGTCTCGCCCACTTCGACGATGTTGAAACCGTGAGAGTAACCCAGCGCGGCACCGTCTTTCATCAGCGGCTGAACGGCCTGCACAACGGCAGAGTGCTGCTTGTCTGGCGTCAGGTTAACTACCAGATCCGCCTGCGGGATCAGCTCTTCGTAAGTACCCACTTTAAAACCGTTTTCGGTGGCTTTACGGAACGACGCACGCTTCTCAGCAATGGCTTCAGCGCGCAGTGCGTAAGACACATCGAGGCCAGAGTCACGCATGTTCAGACCCTGGTTCAGGCCCTGCGCGCCGCAGCCGACGATGACCACTTTCTTACCTTTCAGGAAGCTAGCGCCATCCGCGAATTCATCGCGCGACATGAAGCGACATTTGCCTAACTGCGCTAACTGATTGCGCAGATTCAATGTGTTGAAGTAGTTAGCCATGGGTACTCCGCTCAGATGTTGTGTTTGCTTTTGTTCAGTAACGGCGCCGGATTTAGCGCCGCGAATGACCCCATCATATGACAGGAAATCTGTTGCTTAAATTGATATATTAACAACGTCACATTGCAGAATTTGCAACATCACGCTGAGGGCAAAACGCGCATGGATTTACGAGACCTGAAACTGTTTCTTCACCTGGCGGAAAGCTGCCACTTTGGCCGCACCGCGCGCGCCATGCACGTCAGCCCGTCGACATTGTCACGCCAGATCCAGCGGCTGGAAGAGGATGTCGGACACGCGCTGTTCCTGCGCGACAACCGCACCGTGACGCTGACCGAAGCCGGCGAGCGGCTGCGTCAGTTCGCCCAGCAGACCCTGCTGCAGTATCAGCAGCTGCGCCATGTCATGGACCTGAACGGTCCGTCGCTGAGCGGCGAGCTGCGCCTGTTCTGCTCGGTAACCGCCGCCTACAGCCATCTGCCGCCGATTCTCGACCGCTTTCGCGCGGAGCATCCGCAGGTGGAGATCAAACTCACCACCGGCGACGCCGCCGATGCAATTGAAATGGTGCAGTCCGGCGAAGCGGATCTGGCCATCGCCGGCCGGCCGGAGTCGCTGCCCGCCAGTATCGATTTTACACCGCTGGGTTTGATCCCGCTGGTGCTAATCGCCCCGGCGCTGCCCTGCCCGGTGCGCAGCCAGGCGACGCAGGAACAGCCGGACTGGTCGCAGATTCCCTTTATCCTGCCGGATCAGGGGCCGGCGCGGCGCGGTATTGATGTATGGTTTCGCCGCCACCGCATTGCCAACCCGCAGATTTACGCCACGGTGTCAGGCCATGAGGCGATTGTGTCGATGGTGGCGCTCGGCTGCGGCATCGCGCTGCTGCCGGATGTGGTGCTGGAAAACAGTCCGGAACCGGTGCGCAATCGCGTGCTGACGCTGGAAAATGTCGAGTCGGTGGCGCCGCTGGAGCTCGGCGTATGCGTGCAAAAAAAGCGGCTCGGGGAGCCGCTGATTAATGCTTTCTGGCACCTGCTGTAGTTTAGCCGGCGAGGAAGAAGCGAAATGCCGGATTGCTGGCCTCGTCGTGCCACTCATAGCCGAGCGCGTTGAGGTGAGTGTCGAAATCCGGCTCTTTGTCGTTGATCTCGAACGCCGCCAGCACGCGACCAAAATCGGTGCCGTGGCTGCGATAGTGGAACAGCGAAATGTTCCAGTGCGCGCCCAGCGTCTGCAGGAACTTCAGCAGCGCGCCCGGCGCTTCCGGGAATTCGAAGCTGAACAGCCGTTCACGCAGCGGTTTTGACGGGCGTCCACCCACCATGTAGCGCACGTGCAGCTTCGCCATCTCATCGTCTGACAAATCCACCACCTGATAGCCGCCTTCAGCCAGCTGGCTGATGATCTCGCTGCGCTCCTCAAGGCCGCGCGTTAAACGCACGCCAACAAAGATGCAGGCGTTGTCGGCATCGGCATAACGGTAGTTGAACTCGGTTACCGCACGGCCGCCCAGCGTCTGGCAGAAACGCAGGAAGCTGCCCTGCTGCTCAGGGATGGTGACCGCCAGCAGTGCTTCACGCTGTTCACCCAGTTCACAGCGCTCAGAGACGTAGCGCAGACCGTGGAAGTTAACGTTGGCGCCCGACAGCACGTGCGCCAGCCGCTCGCCTTTGATGTCGTGCTGCTGGATGTACTTCTTCATGCCCGCCAGCGCCAGCGCGCCGGAAGGCTCCGCCACCGCACGCACATCCTCGAACAGATCCTTCATCGCCGCGCAGATGGCATCGCTGTCCACGGTGATAATGTCGTCGAGGTATTCTTTGCACAGGCGGAAGGTTTCGCTGCCGATACGCTTGACCGCCACGCCTTCGGCAAACAGCCCGACGCGCGGCAAATCCACCGGCTCGCCGGCATCAAGCGCCGCCTTCAGGCAGGCAGAGTCCTGCGACTCGACCGCGATAACCTTGATTTGCGGCATCAGCTGTTTAATCAGTACCGCCACACCCGCCGCTAAGCCGCCGCCGCCTACCGGCACAAACACGCGATCGAGATGCGCATCCTGCTGCAACAGCTCCATCGCCAGCGTGCCCTGACCGGCAATCACCGCCGGATGATCAAACGGCGGCACGAAGGTGTAACCCTGCTGCTCCGCCAGCTCAATCGCTTTGGCTTTTGCCTCGTCAAAGTTGGCTCCGAACAGGTAAGCCTCACCGCCAAACGCGCGCACTGCATCAACCTTGATGTCCGCCGTTGCCACTGGCATCACAATCAGTGACCTGATGCCGAGCGTGCTGGCCGAGAGCGCCACGCCCTGCGCGTGGTTGCCCGCCGAAGCAGTAACCACGCCGCGCGCTTTCTGCTCTTCCGTCAGCCCGGCAATCATGGCGTAGGCACCGCGCAGCTTGAAGCTGTGCACCGGCTGGCGATCTTCGCGCTTCACCAGAATGGTGTTGCCAAGACGCGACGAAATTTTTTCCATTTTTTGCAGCGGCGTCACCTGGGCAATTTCGTACACAGGCGCACGCAGCACCGCGCGCAGATACTCCGCGCCATTGGGCGACGCGGAAAGCGGTTGAGACTCAGCCATCAGAGATTAGCCTCCCAGCTTAGACTTATCGCGCACCGCGCCCTTGTCAGCGCTGGTGGCGAGCGATGCATAAGCACGCAGTGCGAAGGAGACCTGACGCACGCGACCGTGCGGCGTATAAGCCGCTTCGCCACGCGCTTCCTCTTCTTCACGACGGGCATGCAGTTCGTTATCCGGTACCGCCAGCTTAATGCCGCGATTCGGGATATCGATTTCAATGATGTCGCCATCTTTAACCAGCGCGATGGTGCCGCCGTTCGCCGCTTCCGGCGATGCGTGGCCAATGGAGAGGCCCGAGGTACCGCCCGAGAAGCGTCCGTCAGTGATCAGCGCACAGCTTTTGCCAAGGCCCATCGATTTCAGATAAGTGGTCGGATACAGCATTTCCTGCATGCCCGGACCGCCTTTCGGCCCTTCGTAGCGGATCACCACCACGTCACCGGCCACCACTTTGCCGCCGAGAATCGCTTCCACCGCATCGTCCTGGCTTTCATACACTTTTGCCGGACCTTTAAAGGTGAGGATCTCTTTGTCGACGCCGGCGGTTTTCACGATGCAGCCATCTTCCGCCATGTTGCCGTACAGCACTGCCAGACCGCCATCCTGAGAGAACGCGTGTTCGCGTGTGCGGATACAGCCTTCCTGACGATCGTCATCCAGCGTATCCCAGCGGCAATCCTGCGAGAACGCCTGGGTAGTACGGATGCCCGCCGGGCCGGCGCGGAACATCTTCTTCACCGCTTCGTCTTTGGTCAGCATGATGTCGTACTGATCGAGCGTTTCGCGCAGATTGAGGCCCAGCACGTTGCGCACGTCGGTGTGCAGCAGGCCGGCACGATCCAGCTCGCCAAGAATACCGATTACCCCGCCCGCGCGGTGCACATCTTCCATATGATATTTCTGTGTGCTCGGCGCCACTTTGCACAGGTGCGGCACTTTACGTGACAGGCGATCGATGTCGGAGATGTTGAAATCGATCTCACCTTCCTGCGCGGCGGCCAGCAGGTGCAGCACGGTATTGGTGGAACCGCCCATGGCGATATCCAGCGTCATGGCGTTTTCGAACGCGGCTTTGCTGGCGATGTTACGCGGCAGCACGCGCGCATCATCCTGCTCGTAGTACTGTTTGGTCAGGTTAACGATGCGCTTGCCGGCGTTGATGAACAGGTCTTTACGATCGGCGTGGGTTGCCAGCAGCGAGCCGTTGCCCGGCTGCGACAGGCCCAGCGCTTCGGTCAGACAGTTCATGGAGTTGGCAGTGAACATGCCGGAGCACGAGCCGCAGGTCGGGCAGGCGGAACGCTCAATCTGTTCGCTGTCGGCATCGCTGACGTTCGGGTTCGCACCCTGAATCATCGCGTCCACCAGATCCAGCTTGATGATTTTGTCTGACAGCTTGGTTTTACCGGCTTCCATCGGACCGCCGGAGACAAAGATCACCGGAATGTTGAGGCGCAGCGAGGCCATCAGCATGCCGGGGGTGATTTTGTCGCAGTTGGAGATACACACCATGGCGTCGGCGCAGTGGGCGTTCACCATATATTCCACGGAGTCGGCAATCAGCTCGCGTGAAGGCAGTGAATACAGCATGCCGCCATGACCCATGGCGATACCGTCATCCACCGCGATGGTGTTGAACTCTTTGGCCACACCACCCGCAGCTTCGATTTGCTCAGCGACTAATTTACCGAGGTCGCGCAGGTGCACGTGGCCCGGTACGAATTGGGTGAAGGAGTTAACCACGGCGATAATCGGCTTACCGAAATCGTCGTCGGTCATTCCTGTGGCGCGCCACAGGGCTCGTGCACCCGCCATGTTACGGCCATGGGTGGTGGTGGCGGAACGGTACTTAGGCATGCTCTATTTACTCCAGTCTGAAAAATGACGCGGACGCTGCTGCACCCGCGTTACTGTCTTGTTATGGATTCACCTGATCCAGCCAGCCATACTTGTCTTCGGTCTCGCCCGTGAACAGGCCAAAGAACGCCTGCTGGATTTTGGTGGTCACCGGACCGCGTTTGCCCTGACCCACCTGGATGCCGTCCACGCTGCGTACCGGCGTGATTTCTGCGGCAGTACCGGACATGAACACTTCATCCGCCAGGTACAGTGATTCGCGTGACAGCACCTGCTCGCGCACTTCGATACCGAGATCCTTCGCCAGCTTGATGATTGCATCGCGGGTGATGCCCGGCAGCGCCGAAGAGGTGAACGGCGGGGTGAACAGGATGCCGTCTTTCACTTCAAACAGGTTTTCGCCAGCACCTTCGGAGATATAACCCTGGGTATCCAGCGCGATACCTTCCTGATAGCCGTGGCGGCGCGCTTCGCTGCCAACCAGCAGGGAAGAGAGATAGTTACCGCCCGCTTTCGCCGCGGTTGGCAGGGTGTTTGGCGCCACGCGATTCCAGGAAGAAACCATGGCGTTGATGCCCTGCTCCAGCGCTTCGGCGCCCAGGTAAGCCCCCCACGGGAACGCAGCGATGATCACATCGGTGGTGAAGCCGTCTGGCGGGTTAACGCCGAGACCCACGTCGCCGACAAAGGCCAGCGGACGAATATAGGCACTCTTCAGTTTATTGACGCGGATAACTTCGCGGCACGCTTCCATCAACTCATCCACGCTGGCTTTGATCGGGAAACGGTAAATTTTGGCGGAGTCGTGCAGACGCTGCATGTGTTCACGGTGACGGAACACCACCGGACCTTTGTGTGAGTCGTAGCAGCGAACGCCTTCGAACACAGAGGTGCCGTAATGCAGTGCGTGAGACATAACGCTAACCTTAGCGTCTTCCCACTTAACCATCTCTCCATTGAACCAGATAAAGTCTGCTTTCTTTGTACTCATTGTTGTTTCCTTTGGCGACTAAGCGCGGATTTGTTGTGTTGTCTGTTGCTGGATCTCGACACAGGCGACATCCATAAGTTTGCTTAACTGCGAAGACAGTAAATCGACAGAGCGCTGGCTGGCAACGGTCATTTCGATATTAATGTTCTCCGCATTGACGGCGGACGCCATATTCATCGCGCAGACCTGGAAGCCACGGTGACGCACGACGCGCAAAATGCGCTCCAATATTTCAGGGCGAAAGCGGGCTTCGATAGACAATTGATGCTGGTTCATACGGTTTTCTCCATCATGTTTGCGTTGCTGGCACCCGGCGGTACCAGTGGCCAGACGTTTTCATGCTCATCAATCGCAACATGCAGGAAGTAAGGACCTTCACTGTTCAGCAGAGCATCAATCGCGGCGTCGACCTGATCTTTACGGCTAATGCGCTGGCCCGGAATATCAAAGGCGCTGGCCAGCGTGAGGAAATCGGGGTTATCGGTGAGGATGGTTTCGCTGTAGCGACCATCAAAGAACAGCTGCTGCCACTGGCGAACCATGCCAAGACGCTGGTTGTCCAGCAGCAGGATTTTTACCGGCAGCTGCTTACGCTTGATGGTGCCCAGCTCCTGAATATTCATCATGATTGAGCCGTCACCGGACACGCAGATAACGGTGTCATCCGGACGGGCAACCTGCGCGCCCACCGCAGCCGGCAGCCCAAAGCCCATGGTGCCCAGACCGCTGGAGGTGATGAAGTTTTCCGGCGCGCTGAAGCGCATGTGCTGCGCCGCCCACATCTGGTGCTGGCCAACGTCGGTGGTTACCACCGCGCTGTCAGGTTTACGATCTGACAACTGCTTCAGCAGCAGCGGCGCGTAGATCGCCTCGCCAGGATGGTCGTAACGCCACGCGAACTCCGCGTTCATCGCTTTAACTTCAGTACGCCAGCCGTCGATCTGCAGCGGCATGCTCAGCGCCGGCAACACCTGGTTGAGGTCGCCCTGCAGTGAAACGTGAGCGCGACGTAGTTTGTTTAATTCCGCCGGATCGATATCGATATGAATGACGCTGGCGTGCGGCGCGAAGGTATCCAGCTTACCGGTGACGCGGTCGTCGAAACGTGCGCCGACGGCAATCAGCAAATCACAGGATTGCACCGCCAGGTTGGCCGCTTTGGTGCCGTGCATGCCGAGCATACCAAGATAGAAATCGCTGCTGGCTTCGGCGCTGCCCAGCCCTTTCAGGGTAGAAACCATCGGGATGCCGGTCTCCTGCGCCATAGCCCGCAGCGCCGGGACGGCCTGCGCCATGCCGACACCGCCGCCGATATACAGCATCGGTTTTTGCGCCTGCGCCATCAGCGCGCGCGCTTCGGCAATGTGCTGCGGTGAGTGGCTCAGTGCTTCTTCAACCGGCAGCAGGTGCGGCGTCAGGTCACCGCTGGCAATCTGAATATCTTTGGGGATGTCGACCAGCACCGGTCCCGGACGGCCGGACTGCGCGATGGCGAAAGCTTCCGCCATCACCGAGGGTAAATCATCCAGCGATTCAACGAGGAAGCTGTGTTTAGTGCAGGCTAATGACAGGCCAAGAACGTCGATCTCCTGAAAGGCGTCGGTACCGATAAACGCTGAAGAGACCTGCCCGGTGATGGCGACAACCGGAACGGAATCCATCATCGCATCGGCCAGTCCGGTGATCAGGTTGGTGGCGCCCGGTCCGGAAGTCGCAATGCAAACCCCGGTTTTGCCGGTCGCACGCGCATAACCGATCGCTGCCATCACCGCACCTTGTTCATGACGACACAGTAGATGTTCCACGCCGCCATCGTAGAGCGCATCGTACACTGGCATGATTGCTCCGCCAGGATAACCAAACACTGTGTCGACACCCTGCGCGCGTAAAGCCTGAACTACCCACTGTGCACCTGTCATGGTTATTCTCCTGTATTCCTGCTGGAACAACAGAATTTTATGCTACTGCTCATAATCTGTTCCTCGCTGATTCGCTGATATTTCGTCTGGTCGAAAAAAAACCCCCGGACCTTACGGTGCGGGGGTTTTTCGAATTCCAGGCTTGATTTTTAAGCCTTTCTTTCTCCAAGCGTAGCCCCGCACGGTGGGTTAATAATCACCACCACGCTAATCACGACTAGGCTAATCACTTGTAGAAGGGCTTTCATGTGTCGTCTGTTTTTTCGTTAGTTCGAAGTAATACCTACAGAGTTACCATAGTTAGCAGGGGATTTACAATAATTTTCATCGGAAAATTTTATGACGCGCGCAGCTGACGTGCGTTATCGCTTTGTAAGTAAAAGGTTATTCGCATTTGTGATAATTATTCATTACGCCCGCGACGCAACCGTTATTTTGCTTTTGCGATCTGGCTGCGAAAATTAATGAACAGGATGAAAAGCGCAGCGATTTTCCTGAATACCGCTTCAGGATGATAGTTTCAGCGGTCGCCGTGTGGATTTTTTTCAGCAAGGATAAAGGCAACAAGGAGCGGTTATGTCTTTATCGAAAGTATTAACACGCGCGGCGCTCGGAGTGCAGGCTCCACTGGTGACGATTGAAGTGCATATCAGCAACGGTCTGCCAGCATTGACGCTGGTAGGTCTGCCGGAAACCACCGTCAAAGAAGCCCGCGAACGCGTGCGCAGCGCCATTATCAATAGCGGTTTCACCTTTCCGGCGAAGCGCGTCACCATTAACCTCGCGCCAGCTGATTTACCTAAAGAGGGTGGGCGCTACGACCTGCCCATCGCTATCGCCATTCTCGCGGCCTCAGAGCAGCTGCCAGGCGATAAACTGGCCCATTATGAGTTCCTGGGTGAGCTGGCGCTAAACGGCGCGCTGTGTGGCGTTCAGGCCGCGATTCCTGCTGCCATGGCGGCGCTGCAGGCCGGACGTCAGATGGTCTTAGCGGAGCAGAATCAACAGGATGTCGGCCTGATACAACAGGGTGAAACGCTGGTGGGCAAGCATCTGGTGGAGATCTGCGCTTTCCTGCATAACCAGACGGCGCTGACGGTCGCCCATTACCAGCCTGAAACGGTGCCGCACGAGCAGCAGGACCTGAGCGATATTATTGGCCAGCAGCAGGGACGGCGCGCGCTGGAAATTACCGCCGCCGGTGGCCATAACCTGTTGCTGCTGGGCCCGCCCGGCACCGGTAAGACCATGCTGGCAACCCGACTGCCCGGCATTATGCCGCCGCTGGATGACCAGGAAGCGCTGGAGTGCGCCGCAATTGCCAGCCTGGTCAGCAGCGGTACGCTACATCATCAGTGGCGTAAACGGCCGTTCAGAGCGCCTCATCACAGCGCATCGCTGTATGCGCTGGTCGGCGGAGGATCCCTGCCGCGGCCGGGCGAAATTTCGCTGGCGCACAATGGGGTGCTGTTTCTTGATGAACTGCCCGAGTTTGAGCGCAAAGCGCTGGATGCGTTACGCGAACCGATTGAGTCCGGTGAAATCGCCATTTCCCGTTCCCGCGCCAAAGTCACTTTCCCTGCGCGCTTTCAGCTGATTGGTGCAATGAATCCCAGCCCGACGGGCCATTATCAGGGGAATCATAATCGCTGCACGCCGCAGCAGGTGCTGCGCTATCTCAGCCGGCTGTCTGGCCCGTTTCTGGATCGCTTCGACCTGTCGCTGGAGATTCCGCTGCTACCGGGCGGCTCGCTCAGCCAGAAGCAGCAGCACAGCGAAACCAGCGCGCAGGTGCGCGCCCGCGTACTGGCCGCCCGGGCGATACAGATGGCACGCGCGGGCAAAGTGAATGCGCAGCTGTCTAATCCGGAGATCGCCCGTGATTGTGTGTTACAGCAGCAGGACGCGGAATGGCTGGAGGAGATCCTGAATGCACTGGGATTATCGGTGCGTGCATGGCAGCGCATCTTAAAGGTGGCGAGAACCATCGCAGATTTAGCGGGTGAACGGCAGATTACGCGTCAGCATCTGCAGGAGGCGGTGGGATATCGCAGTATCGATCGTTTACTGATTTACCTGCATAAAAGCCTGGAATGACAACGGGGCTGAAATCAGCCCCGTCATGTTAATCGTCGCTATCGCTGAAGTCTTCCACCGTGTCCATCTGCGGTTTACCGCCGGACAAGGTATGAAAACGTTTCGGACGCTTGATACGTGCAGTGTATTTTGACCAGACACGTTCAGCCTCAGTCTGCGGCTCACGCAGACCACGACAGACTTCAATAAACAGACGCTCTTCTTCGGTCTCCGGATCGCGTTTAGCGAGATCCAGTTCGTTGAAAGCGTATCCGTGGCGTTCCAGAAGCTGAGCTTCTTTAATGGTGAAGTCACCATGACGCGAAAAACCACGAGGGTAATGTTTGTTATCAAAGAAACGATTAGTTGTTGCGAAGCTGTCCGCCATCTTACACGCTCCTGATTCTCATATGGCCGTGCTATTTATGGCGCGGAGTATTAGATAGGCTTGACAGAGTGTAAAACAAAACATTTAAATCAGTACGACAAACATTTTTTGGGAGAATGCTGTGGATACGGAATTACTGAAAACTTTCCTCGAAGTGAGCAGAACGCGTCATTTCGGGCGTGCTGCTGAAGCGCTTTACCTCACGCAATCTGCCGTTAGTTTTCGCATCCGTCAGCTGGAAAATCAGCTGGGCGTTAATCTTTTTACCCGTCACCGCAATAATATCCGGCTGACTTCAGCAGGCGAGCGCTTATTGCCCTACGCTGAGAGCCTGATGAGTACATGGCTGATGGCAAAGAAGGAGGTTTCGCATACCCAGCAGCACCATGAGCTATCAATCGGTGCCAGTGCATCGCTCTGGGAAGCGTATCTTACGCCCTGGCTGCAGACGCTATACGAGAACCGGGAGAGCCTGCATCTGGAAGCACGTATTGCTCAGCGCCATTTGCTGGTCAAGCAGTTACATGAGCGCCAACTCGATTTGCTGATCACCACCGAAGCGCCAAAAATGGATGAACTCACCAGTCAGCAGATCGGTCATATTTCACTCGCGCTCTTTCGCGCACGCAAAACTGAAAAGCGTGAAAAATATGATTACATCAAACTCGAGTGGGGCGCGGATTTCCATCAGCATGAAAGTTATCTTTCCAGTGATGACGTACCGGTATTAACTACCACTTCAGCACATGTGACCCGCGAATTGCTGCATACCACGGGAGCCTGCGCTTTTTTACCTGATTTCTGGCACGGCATTTACAGCGATTTGATGGTTATTCCAGACACACCTGTCGCAGTGCGACCGTTATATGCGGTATGGCTGCAGAATAGCGATCAACAGGCACACATTCGTCAGCTGCTTAAATATCCGGTCCTGACTCACTGAAGCAATAATTGAGGGAGTTTGAGTGGAAGAAATGAAACTCAGGCTCTTGCCTGTGCCGAATTTCAGGCAAAAAAAATCCTTTGCCGAAGCAAAGGATTATTTTCTGGCAGGGGCGGAGGGACTCGAACCCCCAACACCCGGTTTTGGAGACCGGTGCTCTACCAATTGAACTACGCCCCTAATTAGGGTGGCGGAACGGACGGGGCTCGAACCCGCGACCCCCTGCGTGACAGGCAGGTATTCTAACCAACTGAACTACCGCTCCACCGATTCTGTACTGATATCAGACCGTCGCTGATTTCAGGTGTTTCGCCCTTTCCGCGTCACCGGGAAGGTCACGACCCGATTAGGGGTCTTAAATTGATGCCTGGCAGTTCCCTACTCTCGCATGGGGAGGCCCCACACTACCATCGGCGCTACGGCGTTTCACTTCTGAGTTCGGCATGGGGTCAGGTGGGACCACCGCGCTGTTGCCGCCAGGCAAATTCTGTTTTCGTCCGCGTCTTTCGCGCTCTGACTGCGTTGCCCCGCTCGCGCCGCTCAGTCACATACTCGTGTATGCTCCTTCACGTCGTCTCGCGTGCCGCCCTGTCACAGCACAAAATCCACTGGACGTAATCCGGTGAACAAAGCTGAAAATTCTTTCGGTCTCTCAGACCAAAACGCCTCTGGCGTTGTAAGGTTAAGCCTCACGGGTCATTAGTACCGGTTAGCTCAACGCATCGCTGCGCTTACACACCCGGCCTATCAACGTCGTCGTCTTCAACGTCCCTTCAGGACCCTTAAAGGGTCAGGGAGAACTCATCTCGGGGCAAGTTTCGTGCTTAGATGCTTTCAGCACTTATCTCTTCCGCACTTAGCTACCGGGCAGTGCCATTGGCATGACAACCCGAACACCAGCGGTGCGTTCACTCCGGTCCTCTCGTACTAGGAGCAACCCCCCTCAATTCTCCAGCGCCCACGGCAGATAGGGACCGAACTGTCTCACGACGTTCTAAACCCAGCTCGCGTACCACTTTAAACGGCGAACAGCCGTACCCTTGGGACCTACTTCAGCCCCAGGATGTGATGAGCCGACATCGAGGTGCCAAACACCGCCGTCGATATGAACTCTTGGGCGGTATCAGCCTGTTATCCCCGGAGTACCTTTTATCCGTTGAGCGATGGCCCTTCCATTCAGAACCACCGGATCACTATGACCTGCTTTCGCACCTGCTCGAGCCGTCACTCTCGCAGTCAAGCTGGCTTATGCCATTGCACTAACCTCCTGATGTCCGACCAGGATTAGCCAACCTTCGTGCTCCTCCGTTACGCTTTGGGAGGAGACCGCCCCAGTCAAACTACCCACCAGACACTGTCCGCAGCCCGGATTACGGGCCTACGTTAGAACATCAAACATTAAAGGGTGGTATTTCAAGGTTGGCTCCACGCAGACTGGCGTCCGCGCTTCAAAGCCTCCCACCTATCCTACACATCAAGGCTCAATGTTCAGTGTCAAGCTATAGTAAAGGTTCACGGGGTCTTTCCGTCTTGCCGCGGGTACACTGCATCTTCACAGCGATTTCAATTTCACTGAGTCTCGGGTGGAGACAGCCTGGCCATCATTACGCCATTCGTGCAGGTCGGAACTTACCCGACAAGGAATTTCGCTACCTTAGGACCGTTATAGTTACGGCCGCCGTTTACCGGGGCTTCGATCAAGAGCTTCTCCTTGCGGATAACCCCATCAATTAACCTTCCGGCACCGGGCAGGCGTCACACCGTATACGTCCACTTTCGTGTTTGCACAGTGCTGTGTTTTTAATAAACAGTTGCAGCCAGCTGGTATCTTCGACTGGCCTCGGCTCCGGGAGCAAGTCCCTTCACCTACGCGCCAGCGTGCCTTCTCCCGAAGTTACGGCACCATTTTGCCTAGTTCCTTCACCCGAGTTCTCTCAAGCGCCTTGGTATTCTCTACCTGACCACCTGTGTCGGTTTGGGGTACGATTTCGTGTTACCTGGAGCTTAGAGGCTTTTCCTGGAAGCAGGGCATCAGTTACTTCACCGCCGTGGCGGCTCGTCATCACGCCTCAGTGTTAAAGAAGACCGGATTTGCCTGGTCTTCACACCTGCACGCTTAAACCGGGACAACCGTCGCCCGGATAACCTAGCCTTCTCCGTCCCCCCTTCGCAGTAACACCAAGTACAGGAATATTAACCTGTTTCCCATCGACTACGCTTTTCAGCCTCGCCTTAGGGGTCGACTCACCCTGCCCCGATTAACGTTGGACAGGAACCCTTGGTCTTCCGGCGAGCGGGCTTTTCACCCGCTTTATCGTTACTTATGTCAGCATTCGCACTTCTGATACCTCCAGCATGCCTCACAGCACACCTTCAGCGGCTTACAGAACGCTCCCCTACCCAACAACACATAGTGTCGCTGCCGCAGCTTCGGTGCATGGTTTAGCCCCGTTACATCTTCCGCGCAGGCCGACTCGACCAGTGAGCTATTACGCTTTCTTTAAATGATGGCTGCTTCTAAGCCAACATCCTGGCTGTCTGTGCCTTCCCACATCGTTTCCCACTTAACCATGACTTTGGGACCTTAGCTGGCGGTCTGGGTTGTTTCCCTCTTCACGACGGACGTTAGCACCCGCCGTGTGTCTCCCGTGATAACATTCTCCGGTATTCGCAGTTTGCATCGGGTTGGTAAGCCGGGATGGCCCCCTAGCCGAAACAGTGCTCTACCCCCGGAGATGAGTTCACGAGGCGCTACCTAAATAGCTTTCGGGGAGAACCAGCTATCTCCCGGTTTGATTGGCCTTTCACCCCCAGCCACAAGTCATCCGCTAATTTTTCAACATTAGTCGGTTCGGTCCTCCAGTTAGTGTTACCCAACCTTCAACCTGCCCATGGCTAGATCACCGGGTTTCGGGTCTATACCCTGCAACTTAACGCCCGGTTAAGACTCGGTTTCCCTTCGGCTCCCCTATGCGGTTAACCTTGCTACAGAATATAAGTCGCTGACCCATTATACAAAAGGTACGCAGTCACACCCTAAAGGTGCTCCCACTGCTTGTACGTACACGGTTTCAGGTTCTGTTTCACTCCCCTCGCCGGGGTTCTTTTCGCCTTTCCCTCACGGTACTGGTTCACTATCGGTCAGTCAGGAGTATTTAGCCTTGGAGGATGGTCCCCCCATATTCAGACAGGATACCACGTGTCCCGCCCTACTCGTCGGACTCACAACCTGTGCATCTTCGTGTACGGGGCTGTCACCCGGTATCGCGCGACTTTCCAGACGCTTCCACTGATGCACAAGCTGATTCAGGTCCTGGGCTGCTCCCCGTTCGCTCGCCGCTACTGGGGGAATCTCGGTTGATTTCTTTTCCTCGGGGTACTTAGATGTTTCAGTTCCCCCGGTTCGCCTCGTTAACCTATGTATTCAGTTAACGATAATGCACAAGTGCATTGGGTTTCCCCATTCGGACATCGACGGCTGTAGCGGTTCATATCACCTTACCGTCGCTTTTCGCAGATTAGCACGTCCTTCATCGCCTCTGACTGCCAGGGCATCCACCGTGTACGCTTAGTCGCTTAACCTCACAACCCACAGGCGTTTTGCAACGCTGTCTGTTGTAAGCATTTGAGAGACCCGAACGCATCGCCATTTCATTCTTATTACGGAGAATGAACACGACGCGTCGTTTCAAATTTTCAGCTTGTTCCGGATTGTTAAAGAGCAAATACTTCGCAGCACACCGTCGCCGGTATACTCTGAAGTAAGTTTCAGTACTGTAATGGTGGAGCTAAGCGGGATCGAACCGCTGACCTCCTGCGTGCAAGGCAGGCGCTCTCCCAGCTGAGCTATAGCCCCATACAGTCACTGCAGAGACCATCTACATCCACTCACCAGGAGTCACGTTTCTCACACGGGAAATGTGATTTCGTCTCAGGCAAGGCATGTTTTCGCGAAGCATAGTGAACTATGCGAGCCGGAAACATAACGCGGCATGAGAAGAAATCTGGTAGGCCTGAGTGGACTTGAACCACCGACCTCACCCTTATCAGGGGTGCGCTCTAACCACCTGAGCTACAAGCCTGTAGAGGTTTTTTCTGCTCGTTACTTTTCTATCAGACAATCTGTGTGAGCACTTCGCGGGAAGGTATCTTCAGGTAAGGAGGTGATCCAACCGCAGGTTCCCCTACGGTTACCTTGTTACGACTTCACCCCAGTCATGAATCACAAAGTGGTAAGCGCCCTCCCGAAGGTTAAGCTACCTACTTCTTTTGCAACCCACTCCCATGGTGTGACGGGCGGTGTGTACAAGGCCCGGGAACGTATTCACCGTAGCATTCTGATCTACGATTACTAGCGATTCCGACTTCATGGAGTCGAGTTGCAGACTCCAATCCGGACTACGACGCACTTTATGAGGTCCGCTTGCTCTCGCGAGGTCGCTTCTCTTTGTATGCGCCATTGTAGCACGTGTGTAGCCCTGGCCGTAAGGGCCATGATGACTTGACGTCATCCCCACCTTCCTCCGGTTTATCACCGGCAGTCTCCTTTGAGTTCCCGACCGAATCGCTGGCAACAAAGGATAAGGGTTGCGCTCGTTGCGGGACTTAACCCAACATTTCACAACACGAGCTGACGACAGCCATGCAGCACCTGTCTCAGAGTTCCCGAAGGCACCAAAGCATCTCTGCTAAGTTCTCTGGATGTCAAGGCCAGGTAAGGTTCTTCGCGTTGCATCGAATTAAACCACATGCTCCACCGCTTGTGCGGGCCCCCGTCAATTCATTTGAGTTTTAACCTTGCGGCCGTACTCCCCAGGCGGTCGACTTAACGCGTTAGCTCCGGAAGCCACGCCTCAAGGGCACAACCTCCAAGTCGACATCGTTTACGGCGTGGACTACCAGGGTATCTAATCCTGTTTGCTCCCCACGCTTTCGCACCTGAGCGTCAGTCTTCGTCCAGGGGGCCGCCTTCGCCACCGGTATTCCTCCAGATCTCTACGCATTTCACCGCTACACCTGGAATTCTACCCCCCTCTACGAGACTCAAGCCTGCCAGTTTCAAATGCAGTTCCCAGGTTAAGCCCGGGGATTTCACATCTGACTTAACAGACCGCCTGCGTGCGCTTTACGCCCAGTAATTCCGATTAACGCTTGCACCCTCCGTATTACCGCGGCTGCTGGCACGGAGTTAGCCGGTGCTTCTTCTGCGGGTAACGTCAATCGGCAAGGTTATTAACCTCACCGCCTTCCTCCCCGCTGAAAGTACTTTACAACCCGAAGGCCTTCTTCATACACGCGGCATGGCTGCATCAGGCTTGCGCCCATTGTGCAATATTCCCCACTGCTGCCTCCCGTAGGAGTCTGGACCGTGTCTCAGTTCCAGTGTGGCTGGTCATCCTCTCAGACCAGCTAGGGATCGTCGCCTAGGTGAGCCATTACCCCACCTACTAGCTAATCCCATCTGGGCACATCCGATGGTGTGAGGCCCGAAGGTCCCCCACTTTGGTCTTGCGACGTTATGCGGTATTAGCTACCGTTTCCAGTAGTTATCCCCCTCCATCGGGCAGTTTCCCAGACATTACTCACCCGTCCGCCACTCGCCACCCAAAGAGCAAGCTCTTCTGTGCTGCCGTTCGACTTGCATGTGTTAGGCCTGCCGCCAGCGTTCAATCTGAGCCATGATCAAACTCTTCAATTTAAAGTTTGATTTGCTGCAACGAGTGCAGCGATGCTCTGTGAATTAAACTTCGTAATGAATTACGTGTTCACTCAGCAAAGACTTGATATTTTTTACGTCCGGAGACGCTGATATCAATCCTGCGAGTGCCCACACAGATTGTCTGATAAATTGTTAAAGAGCAGTGCCGCGATTTCTCAAGCGGCGCGGGATGCGTATATTACGCTTTCCGCTTTCTCAGTCAAGCATTTATTTTTGCTTTTCTGAAGGTTGCCGTGAAAGGCCACCTCACTAACAGGGCGCTTCGTAAGCCGTTGTGCCGTGTCAGTGGAGGCGCATTATAGGGAGTTCTTTCGGGCTGACAAGGGCTAAATGCAAATTAATTTTCGAGTGCTGTTTTTTTCGGCGAAAGCCCGTCAAATCGCCAGTTTTTCCAGCAGCGGGAAGCCATAACGCTGCAAAACCGGTGATAATTGCACCACTTCGTCATCCATACGCGTACAAAATGCCACATTCTGTCCGCTGGAACGCGCCTGAGGCGCTTCGTGCTCTAACAACCAGGCGGTGCGCCGTGCAATGGCTGCGCCCGAATCCACCAGCCGGGTGCCATCAGGCAACACCTGCTGCAGCTCTTCACGTAACAGCGGGAAATGGGTACAACCCAGCACCACGGTATCCGGCGGCTCTTTCATACGCAGCCACGGTTGTACTGCGCGACGCACATCGTCCAGCGACACCGTTTCTCCGTGCAGTTTGGCTTCCGCCAGTTCGACCAGTTCCGCCGACCCCAGCATTTCGATTTTACATTCGCGCGCAAACTGCGCCACCAGCTCATGGGTGTAAGGTCGTTTCACCGTGCCGCGCGTGGCCAGCAGGCCGACTACGCCGTTACGCGTCAGACGGGCCGCCGGTTTAATCGCTGGCACGACGCCAACGACCGGGAATTCAAAGCGCTGACGCAATGCTGGCAGCGATACAGTACTGGCGGAGTTACAGGCGATGACCACTAACGCCAGCGGCACGCGCTGCACGATAGCCTCCACCACCGCCACGACCCGCTCAACAATGTACTCTTCGCTTTTTTCACCGTAAGGGAAGCCGGCATTATCGAAGGCATAGAGATAGTGCAGGCCCGGCAGCAGTTGCCGGACCTCATCATAGACGGAGAGCCCACCGACGCCGGAGTCAAACACCAGCACGGTGGGGCGCAGATCAGAAGCTGTAGCTGGCGCTGAGATAGTACTCCGTTCCTGGAGTTTGATAGCCATACACTGTCTCGTAGTCTTTATCGAACAGGTTGGCAATTCTACCACGAACGGTGAGCTGTGATGTGACCGGATACGAAACTGCCAGATCCCATAAACTTACACCGCCCAGTTTGACGCGCTGCGGGGTAAAGGAGTGGTTGTAATCCGTATCATAGCGATCGCCGAGATAATGATAGGTCAGTGACCAGTCAAACTCATAAATCGTCCAGTCGAGCTGGTATTTCACCTGCTGCTTCGCACGGCGCACCAGCGGTTGATCGGTTTCAGCATCGCGCGCATCGACATAGTCGTAAGAAATCTGATGGCTAAGCGGACCGGTATCGAACGACGCCGTGGCTTCTACGCCCTTAATGCGCGCTTTATCGATGTTGTAATAGATATAGGTGGTGGGATCGCTATCAATCAGATTATCGATATCGTTACGATAACCGGATACGCGCCAGTTTACCGGCCCGGTCAGGCCAGAGAAGCCCGCTTCCCACTGTTTACTCTCTTCCGGCTTCAGGTCGCTGTTGCCATAAGAACCATACAACTGGCCGAGACGAGGCGCTTTATACGCCGTCGCGTAATTGGCAAACACGCTATAGCCATCAACAAACGCCCACGACGCCCCGCCCTGCCAGGTGCCGTGCCAGCCAAACTGGCTGTTGTCGTCACCGCGTACCGCGCCTTCCAGCGTTACGCTGCCCAGCTGCTGCTGGGTGGTGGCATAAATGCCGGTGTTACGCAGCTCAGTACTGTCAGCCACGTAAGCGGTGCCGGGTTCCGTGGTCTGTTTCTGCCAGTCCACGCCCGCGCTTACGCTGCCCTGCGCCACCTGCAACGTATTGCCCCACTGCACATTGTACTGCTTGCTGTCATCCAGCGTGGTCGACGGGCCGTAGCGGCCTGTACGCGGATCATAGTTATAATCTTTGCTGCGGCTGTAGCTGGCGATCAGCTGCGTCGAATAAATGTCGTTGCTGTAACGCAGGCCGCTGTCCCAGGTCTGGCTGTAGAGCTGGCGGGTATCGTTTAATCCGTTGATGTTAAAACTGTTATCGTAGCTGTAGGTGCCGTCGTAGGCCGTACGGTTGTCAAAACCGTAGCCGCGAACAAAGCCGCTCAGCCCGTCACTGAACTGGTGCTCCAGCGCGCCATACAGTGTCTTGTTCATGAAGCCATCGCGATCTTTCTGCGCCGGATCGCCATACACATCCGGCAGGTTTGCCACCACATCATAGCCACGCGTATAGGTGTAGTTGCCCGCCATGGTCAGCTTCGTGGCTGCGCCCAGCTGCTGCTGGGTAGAACCTTCATAGTTTTGATAGCCTTTCGAGCCCACGCCCGCGCTCAGCGTCGTGCCCGGCTTATCACGACCGGTGATGATGTTCACCACGCCGCCAATCGCATCGGAACCATACACCGCCGAGCGCGCACCGCGCACATATTCGATGCGCTGAACCAGAGAAAGCGGAATCTGGCTTAAATCAGACGATCCGGACACACCCGCCTGGTTTAGCCGGATACCGTCGATGAGTATAAGTACGTGGCTGGAGTTGGTGCCGCGCACAAACAGCGAGCTCAACTGGCCGAGGCCACCGTTCTGCGCGATGTCCACGCCAGGCAGGCGACGCATGACGTCCGTCAGGCTTTTAGCCTGCCAGCGATCGATATCGTCGCGGGTCACGACTGTCGTCGGCGCGAGAACGGAGGAAACCGGCTGCAAAAACCGGTTGGCGGTAACGATTTGCGTATCATCATTCTGCTGCGCGTAGCCAGATTGCGCCCAGAGCGACAACGCCGTTGCACTAAAGGCAAACAGCGAAGCGTGTGTTGTTTTCATTGTTATAGCATCCAAAAGACGAAGCAGGATGCCGCAGGTCCGGGATCGATAGCACGCGATGATCTCAGAAGTTGCGACGTCACACCGGCAGGTCTTCGGGCTGGGAATCATAAGTGGTGAAGACTTCCCATCCGCGAGGACAGTGTCTGCAATTGCGATCACCACGACATTCTTTTACCGCTGCGCGTCAGCTCCAGATTCACACTGGATTCCCTTTTAACTCAAGGAGGCCGGCAGCCGCAGTCTACGTTTAAGAAGGCCGGAAATCCAGACTGCCAGCCTTCCTGCACTGTCCGGGACTGGACATCAGCAGGTGAATGCCTACAATCGCCCGGCAGGCAGGCTTAACACCAGGATTGAAGATGACACCCGAACAACTCCCGATTGAACAATACGACGCGCAACTGGCGGAAAAAGTCAGCCGCTTACAGGCGATGATGGCCCCCTACGCAGCGCCCGACGTGGAGGTGTTCCGCTCGCCGGTCAGCCACTATCGTATGCGCGCCGAATTCCGCATCTGGCACGACGGTGACGATCTTTATCACATCATCTTCGATCAAGAGACCAAACAGCGTATCCGCGTCGATCAGTTTCCGGCGGCCAGCCAGTTGATCAACACGCTGATGCCAAAGTTGATCGCCGCGATCCGCGATAATCGCGCGCTGCGTTTCAAACTGTTCCAGATCGATTATCTCTCCACCCTCAGCAACCAGATCGTGATTTCACTGCTGTATCACCGCAAGCTGGAAGCCGACTGGACCGAAGCCGCGACTGCGCTGCGCGATAGTCTGCGTGCAGAAGGGTTTGATGTGCAGCTGATTGGCCGTGCCACGAAAACCAAAATCTGCCTCGATCGCGATTACGTCGATGAGCGCCTGCCGGTAGCCGGCCAGGAGATGATCTATCGTCAGGTGGAGAACAGCTTCACCCAGCCGAATGCGGCGATGAATATTCAGATGCTGGAGTGGGCGCTGGACGTGACGCAAGATTCGCGCGGCGATCTGCTGGAGCTGTACTGTGGTAATGGCAACTTTTCGCTGGCGCTGGCGCGTAACTTCCGTCGCGTACTGGCGACGGAAATCGCCAAACCGTCGGTGGCTTCGGCGCAGTACAACATCGCGGCCAACCACATCGACAACGTGCAAATTATTCGTATGGCAGCCGAAGAGTTTACCCAGGCGATGAACGGCGTGCGCAGCTTTAACCGTCTGGAAGGCATCGATCTCAATAGCTATCAGTGCGAGACCATCTTTGTCGATCCGCCGCGCAGCGGGCTGGATGACGAGACGGTGAAGATGGTACAGGCCTATCCGCGTATTATCTATATTTCCTGTAATCCGCAGACGCTGTGCGACAACCTCAGCGTACTGAGTGCCACGCATAACATCACGCGGCTGGCGCTGTTTGACCAGTTCCCTTACACCCACCATATGGAATGCGGTGTGTTACTGACGCGAAAAGCCTAAAAAAACGGGAACCCTGCGGTTCCCGTGATTGTTTTCAGTGCTTGTTCTTGCTGCGGCGGAAGCGCATGGCGATCCAGAACACCAGCGCCACCATCAGAATGGTCGGGATGAAGTTAGACCCGATATCCGGATATTCGGCACGCACCAGCGCGCTGTACACCAGGATCCCCAGCAGAAAAAATGCCGCCGCCAGCGAAGGCATGCCGTCCGGCATATTGCGGTTGAGATAGCGCTGATGCAGACACCACGCGGCAAGGCCAAGGGCGATCAGCGGGAAAATCGAAAAGGGAACAAAGGTGCTGAACAGCACCGAAAAGGAGCCGTTGATAGCTAAACCGGTGATAAAAGCCAGTAACAGCGTTCCTTTATCGCGAGGGTTTTGCTCAATCATTTCATTATCCTTATCACATTACTCTTCGGGGGTTTCCAGGGTAACCGCCAGGCGCTCTTGCTCCCGGCGATACCAGTAATACGCGCCTTTGGCGATCATTCGCAGCTGCAGCACCAGACGCTCTTCCAGTTTGCGCCGCTGTTCGATATCCACATCCAGCGCTTCCGCGCCGGCGCTGAACACAATCGTCACCATCGCTTCCGCCTGCGCTTCGGTAAAGCTGCGCGGCATGCGGTTTTCCAGCTCAAGGTAGTCGGCCAGTTCAGCGATAAAGTGCTGAATCTCCCGCGCGACCGCCGCACGAAAAGCCGCTGAGGTGCCGGAGCGCTCGCGTAGTAAGAGACGAAAAGCGTTGGGATTGTTCCCGATGAACTCCATAAACGTGGCGACCGAGGTTTTAATGATGCTGCCGCCTTTGGCAATGCGCTGGCGCGCCTGGCGCATCAGCTGGCGCAGCATCAGGCCACTTTCATCGACCATCGTCA
Organism: gamma proteobacterium symbiont of Axiagastus rosmarus; assembly: GCF_059730925.1. Taxonomy (NCBI): domain Bacteria; kingdom Pseudomonadati; phylum Pseudomonadota; class Gammaproteobacteria; species gamma proteobacterium symbiont of Axiagastus rosmarus. The sequence goes on along the minus strand of NZ_AP035925.1, from coordinate 142,759 downwards.
GGCCGAGCTCATCCACATCGCGAAAGTGACGGTAAAACGAGGTCGGTGCAATGCCGGCTTCGCGCGCCACTTCGCGTAAACTCAGGCTGGCAAAACTCCTTTCTGCACTTAACTGACTGAATGCCGCTTCAATCAGTGAACGTCGTGTACGTTCTTTTTGTTGCGCTCGAACGCCCATTTTCCCGGCCTTGTGAGTAATCAGGCAGGTACTATAACAAACTTTTCAGCGTACAGCGGCGCAAAGTTTGTGACCGCCTGTTAACCTCACTGATTGTCAAACTTTGCCAATTTACGCTGTTAGAATTCAGATGTGCGCGGCGAGATGTTAGAATCTCGTTGTAAAAATGTATAGAAACATAGGACGTACTGGTATGCAAAAGTCTTACGATTACGATGCCATTGTGATTGGCTCCGGTCCGGGCGGCGAAGGTGCGGCGATGGGGCTGGTGAAGCAGGGAGCGCGCATTGCAGTGATCGAACGCTACCACAACATCGGCGGCGGTTGTACTCACTGGGGAACCATCCCTTCCAAAGCTCTGCGTCACGCTGTCAGCCGTATCATCGAGTTCAATCAAAACCCTCTTTATAGCGATCACACCCGACTCCTGCGCTCCTCGTTCGCCGACATTCTGAATCATACTGAGAACGTCATCAGCCAGCAGACTGCCATGCGTCAGGGCTTTTACGAGCGTAACCGCTGTGAGCTTTATCAGGGCGACGCCCATTTTGTTGATGCCAACACCATCGAAGTGGAACAGCCAGACGGCACGCGCGAGCGCTTAACCGCAGAGAAGTTTGTCATCGCCTGTGGTTCCCGCCCGTATCACCCGGCGGACGTCGATTTTACCCACCCGCGCATTTACGACTCCGACTCCATCCTCAACCTGCATCATGAACCCGGCCACGTCATCATTTATGGTGCGGGCGTGATTGGCTGTGAATACGCGTCGATTTTCCGCGGTCTTAACGTCAAGGTTGACCTGATCAACACCCGCGATCGCCTGCTGGCGTTCCTCGATCAGGAGATGTCTGATTCGCTCTCTTATCACTTCTGGAACAGCGGCGTGGTGATTCGTCACAACGAAGAGTTTGAGAAGATTGAAGGTGTCAGCGATGGCGTCATCATGCACCTCAAGTCCGGCAAAAAGGTCAAAGCCGATTGCCTGCTGTACGCTAACGGCCGTACCGGTAATACCGATTCACTGGCGCTGGAAAACGTCGGGCTGGAAGCCGATGGCCGTGGACTGCTGAAAGTGAACAGTATGTATCAGACCGCACAGCCGCATATCTATGCGGTGGGCGACGTGATTGGCTACCCGAGCCTGGCCTCTGCCGCTTACGATCAGGGCCGCATTGCTGCGCAGGCGATAATCAAAGGGGAAGCCACCGCGCACCTGATTGAAGATATCCCGACCGGGATTTACACCATTCCGGAAATCAGCTCCGTCGGCAAAACCGAACAGCAGCTGACGGCGATGAAAGTGCCGTATGAAGTGGGCCGTGCACAGTTTAAGCATCTGGCGCGCGCGCAGATTGTCGGCATGCACGTCGGCAGCCTGAAGATCCTGTTCCACCGCGAAACCAAAGAGATTCTGGGTATTCACTGCTTTGGCGAGCGTGCGGCGGAGATCATTCACATCGGCCAGGCCATCATGGAGCAGAAGAACGGCGGTAACACGATTGAGTATTTCGTGAACACTACCTTCAACTACCCCACCATGGCCGAAGCCTACCGCGTGGCGGCGTTAAACGGCTTAAACCGCCTGTTTTAACGAACGGTCCAGGTAACCCTGCATGTGGGTTTTAATTGCTTCTGCCAGCTGCTCATAGCGGCTGCGCAGAGGCGATCCCGGACGATACACCAGCGCGATGGTGCGCTGCGGCACCGGTTTGTAACACGGCAGATAGCACACGCCATCACGCACGCGCTCATTCGGTACCGCCAGCGACGGCAGCAAAGTGATACCGCTGCCGGCTGCTACCATGTTGCGCAGCGTTTCCAGGCTGGTCGCGCGAAAATGGGTATCTTCATCAGCGCCGGCTTCGAAGCAGAAGCCCATCGCCTGATCGCGCAGACAGTGACCATCTTCCAGCATCAGCAGTTTCTCACCGGCCAGATCCGACATCGGCACGCGATCGCGATCGTGCCACGGGTGATCCTGATAGATCGCCAGCTTCATCGGTTCATCAAACAGCGGCACTTCAATAAAAGCTTCGCTCTCTTTTACCAGCGCCAGAATCGCGCAGTCGAGCTTACCGCTGTCGAGCTGCGCCAGCAGCTGCTGCGTTTGCGCCTCGTGCAGATACATCTCGAGTTTCGGGAAGGTCTGATGCAGCATCGGAATAATATGCGGCAGCAGATAGGGACCGGTGGTCGGAATCAGACCAATGTGCAGCGGCCCGGACATGGTTTCGCCCTGCTGGCTGGCCATCTCCTTCAGTACCTTCACTTCACGCAGCACGGTTCGCGCCTGATCCACCAGCAGCAGTCCAGCCTGAGTAAACAGCACCTTACGGCTGGTCCGTTCCAGCAGCATCACACCCAGTTCATCTTCCAGCTTGCGAATCTGCCCGCTCAGGGTCGGCTGGCTGACATGACAGGCATCAGCGGCACGACGAAAGTGGCGATGTTCCGCCAGCGAAACCAGATATTCCAGATCACGAATGTTCATTGATAGCCTCCAAACCACGATAGCCCGTGGCGATAGATAGAATAGCAATGAACGATTAGCCCTATCAAGCGGTGAACAGGAATAATACCGGCCATCTGATTAAGACCAAAGATTGTTAAAGCGGCTAACGCAGACACGCAACAACAACAATCTGGAGCAGCACCTGCAACCTGCTCACGAAATCACTGAGTTGGCCGGGAGTGCCAGCCCTTTGATGATGTGCCTATAACTATATGTAATTCCGAAGCTAGAGGTTGGCGGGCTACTTAAAGCCCGCTTTTTTTTTGCCTCTGCATCACAGTGGCACATCACCCAGCAACTGCTGCAAATCCTGCTCCGTCAGCACCAGGGAGTGGCCGACGATACCGGACTGCGTCAGCTCCTGCTGCAGATCGTCATTATTCAGCACCAGCTCATACTGCTGCGTGGCCGGGTTAAGCTCCGCGTCCTGGAACAGGTTAACCGGCACGCTGGCCAGCAGGTCGTGCAGATGCAGGCCGCTGAGTGCCTCCGGCCGGGCCACATCTCCCGTAATATCATCCGCAACGATCAGGCTGACCGGCGCACTGACATTCCCTGCGCCGCATGTCACCACGATCTGATGCTCGCCAGCGGCCAGCGCATGAGACGGCGTAAAGGTCCATTTGTGATCGCTATCGACCAGCGTGCTGCCGAGCGGCTCATCGTTATCAAACAGCTCAACCCGGCTGCCGGGCTGGCCTTTACCGGAAAAGGTCGGCTGGGTTTGCGTGGTGCTCTCTTCCGGCCAGATAAACTGCGTGCCGCTGTGCATGGCGGTTAGCGTGACCGGCACAAAACCGGCGTCTTCGACGATCAGCGTGAAAGGCGCGCTGGCGCTCTGCGGCATTGCCGCCACCTGTGCCACGAACTGATGACTCCCGCCCGCCAGCGCGGCAGGCAGCGTAAAACTGAAGTAGCCGGTCTGAGCATCGCTGAGCGTGCTGCCCACTAACTCGCCGTGATGGTAACACTCAAGCGTGACGCCACGGCCGGCATAGCCGTTCAGCGCAGGGCGCGTATCGCGGGTGATTTCGCCATCGACAATAAAACCGCCGTCATTCACCGAGGCGGAATCGAAGGTGACAGGAACCTGGTTTTCAACGGCCGGCTCCAGAGGAAAGAAAGGGTAGCCAAAGCGTGAAGTGCTCATTTATGTTCTCCAAATTAACTGCGAGCACACTTTAAGAACTCTTCACGCCAGGCCGATCAAGAATTGTCTCTTTTTTGCGAAAGAAATTTCCTGGCGCGCATTACGCCAGGTTTAAGCGCTGCTTCGCTTCGCCGATCGCCAGCGCCACCTGCTGTGGTGCCACGCCGCCGCGCGCGTTACGCTTATCGAGACAAGACTGCAGCGACAGCACCGGATAAACATCCTCCCCGATCGCCGCGCTAAACTGCTTAAACTGCGCCAGACTCAATGCCTCCAGCGCGACGCCTTGTTTGATCGCTTCCACCACGGTTTCGCCGACAATGTGGTGCGCTTCGCGGAACGGCACGCCTTTGGCTACCAGATAATCGGCCAGTTCGGTCGAGTTAGCGTAACCCTGCTCGGCGGCTTCCTGACAGCGCGGACGCTTCACCTGAATGCCGTCCAGCACCAGCGCTGACATATGCAGGCAGTCAAGCCAGGTATCGAGCGCATCGAACAGCCCTTCTTTGTCTTCCTGCATATCTTTGTTGTACGCCAGCGGCAGCCCTTTCAGCGTCATCATCATGCCGGTCAGTGCGCCCTGCACGCGACCGCACTTGCCGCGGATCAGCTCCAGCGCGTCCGGATTTTTCTTCTGCGGCATCAGCGATGAGCCCGACGTCACTTTATCGGACAGCTCAATAAAGCCGGCTTCACCGGTGTTGAAGAAGATCATGTCTTCAGCGAAGCGCGACAGGTGCACCATGCCAATCGAGGCATCAGACAGCAGCTCCAGCACGTGATCGCGGTCTGACACGGTATCCAGGCTGTTACGCGTGGCAGAGGCGAAGCCGAGCCAGCCGGCCAACTGCTCACGGTCAATCTCATAAGCAGTACCGGCCAGCGCGCCGCAGCCCAGCGGGCTGACATCCAGCCGCTTCAGCGTATCCTGCAGACGGCTCTCGTCGCGCGCCAGCATCTCAACGTAGGCCAGACACCAGTGGGCAAACGTCACCGGCTGCGCCCGCTGCAGGTGGGTGTAGCCCGGCATCACGGCATCCTGATTGGCTTCAGCCGTGGCTACCAGCGCTGACTGCAGCTCGCGCGTAGCTTCCAGCAGCAGCGCCACCTGCGTTTTACACCACAGTTTGAGATCGGTCGCCACCTGGTCGTTACGGCTGCGCCCGGTGTGCAGCTTTTTGCCCAGCGCGCCGACTTTATCGATCAGCTTGCCTTCCACCCAGCTGTGAATATCCTCGGCATCGCTCTGCAGAATCTGCTGCGGGTTGGCGCGAACCTCTTCCAGCAGCGCATTCAGCGCGGCTTCCAGCTGCTGCTGCTCTTCACTGCTCAGCACGTTTACCGTTACCAGCGCTTTTGACCAGGACACCGAACCGATGATGTCCTGCTCCGCCAGGCGGTAGTCAAACCGCAGTGAATCGTTGAACTGTTTAAACCGTTGATCTGCCGCCTGTGAAAAACGTCCGCCCCAAAGTGCCATCTGCTTGCTCCTGAATCTGTTAAACAAAGGGCGGCCCGAAGCCGCCCCTGCAAAATATGTCGCCTGCCGCGGTGTTACTTCTTCTGCTCGTTCAGCGCGCGAATGCGTGAAGAGAGCGAGAACAGACGGATAAAGCCGCCCGCGTGACGGTGATCGTACACTTCGTCTTCGCCGAAGGTGGCAAACTCTTCTGAGTACAGGCTGTTCGCCGATTTTTTCTGGATCGCCGTGGCCTGGCCTTTGTACAGCTGCAGTACCACTTCACCGTTCACCAGCTCTGCCAGCGATGCGGCAGCGGCCTGGATTGACTGACGCAGCGGTGCGAACCAGCGGCCGTCATACACCACGTAAGACATCTCCTGACCCAGCTGTTCACGCCATTTAAAGCTGTCGCGATCCAGTACCAGCTGCTCAACCGCACGCAGCGCGTTAACCATGATGGTGCCGCCAGGGGTTTCGTAGCAGCCGCGTGATTTGATGCCCACCAGACGGTTTTCCACGATATCAATCCGGCCCACGCCGTGTTTCGCTCCCAGCGCATTGAGTTTTTCCAGACACTGGAACGGGCTCAGTTTCTCACCGTTCACCGCGACAACCTGGCCTTTCTCCACGCTGACGGTGACGTTTTCTGGCTGATCCGGCGCTTCCAGCGGATCGACGGTCCACACCCAGCAATCTTTGTTCGGCGCGTTCCACGGGCTCTCCAGCACGCCACCTTCGGTCGAGATGTGCCAGGCGTTCTCATCACGACTGTAGATTTTTTCCAGCGACGCGGTGGTCGGAATATTGCGCTCTTTCAGGTAATCCAGCAGCGCTTCACGCGAACGCAGGTTCCACTCACGCCATGGTGCCACCACTTTAAGCTGCGGTGCCAGCGCGGTATAGGTGGTTTCGAAACGCACCTGATCGTTGCCTTTACCGGTTGCGCCGTGGCACAGCGCGTCTGCGCCCACTTTCAGCGCCAGTTCAACCTGCGCTTTGGCGATGATAGGACGCGCCATTGAGGTGCCCAGCAGATAGGTGCCTTCGTACAGCGCACCGGTCTGCAGCACCGGGTAAACGTATTCGCTGATAAACTCTTCACGCAGATCGACCACGTGGCACTCAGACGCGCCCGACTGCAGCGCTTTCTTCTCTACGCCTTCCAGATCGGCCGGATCCTGACCAATGTTGGCCACGAACGCCACCACTTCACAACCACCGTAGTTCTCTTTCAGCCAGGGAATGATGGCCGAGGTATCCAGACCGCCCGAGTAAGCCAGAACGATTTTTTTGATGTTTTGCGTGCTCATGTCGTAATCCTTGATTATGCGAGAATCCGGGTGCCAATCGACACGCCGTTGAAAAGGGTTGGCAGCTGTTCAGCATGACGCCAGCTGGCGATATCCACCGGGCGGCCCAGCGTACGCGCCGCGTCGAGCGCCGCATGCACTTTCACAATCATGCCATCGGTAATAATGCCCTGGGCAATCAGCTGCTCGGCTTTGGCTGCAGTCATCTCGGCGATGCGCTGACCTTTGCCGTCGAGAATACCGCTGACGTCTGACAGCAGCACCAGATCGGCACCGATCGTCGCCGCCAGCGCGGTCGCGGCCTGGTCGGCGTTGACGTTCATCAGTTCGCCGCCGTCGGTGATGCCAATCGAGCTGATCACCGGCATATAGCCTGCATCCAGCAGCGTATTGATCAGCTGCGGATTACCCGGCGTGGCGTTGCCGACATGCCCCAGCTCCTCATCGAACTGTGCCACGTTCACCAGGCCGGCATCGCCGAGGCATAAACCCACTGCGCCAATGCCGTACTTCTTCGCCCATGCCAGCAGCGTTTTGTTGGCGGTGCCGGCCAGCGCACCGGTAATAATGTCGATCTGATCGGCTGGCGTCACGCGCAAACCGTTCTTCTTTTTCACCGGCAGCGCCAGTTTCTTCATCAGCTCGTCCACCAGGCAGCCACCGCCGTGGACGATGATCAGCGGACGCTGATACTGCGTGCGGTACGCCAGCAGGGCATCAAACAGACGCGCCAGCGCTTCTTCGCTATCCAGCAGTACGCCGCCCAGCTTAATGATCAGAGGATTGCTCATGGTCAGGTTATCCGTCCGTTAAATCAGAGACAGCGTTTCGGGGAAGCCGAAACGAATATTGAGACACTGCACCGCCTGTGAGGAGGCACCTTTCAGCAGGTTGTCTTCCGCTGCGACAACAATCAGGTGCTCGCCCTGCACGGCAAAGCCGATATCGCAGAACGGCAGGCCAACCACCCCTTTCAGCGCCGGTACGCCTTTGTCGTACAGCCGCACCAGCGGTTTGTCGTGGTAAGCGCTGTGGAACGCCGCCGCCACATCCTGCTGGCTCACGCCGGCGTTCAGACGACAGGTGATGGTTTCCAGAATGCCGCGCGGGAAATTACCGAGATGCGGCGTGAAGATCACCGGCGTGCCGAGATGGGCCACAATCTCCGGATGGTGACGGTGATTGAAAAGGCCGTACGGCTGCAGGCTGACTTCACAGAAGCTGGTGGTGACGCTGGCTTTACGCCCGGCACCGCTGACGCCACTGGTGGCATTGATGACCGGCCACTGAGCCGGATTAAGCAGGCCAGCCTTAATCAGCGGCTTAAGCGCCAGCTGCGCGGCGGTCGGATAGCAACCCGGCACCGCCACCAGCTGCGCGTCTTTAATCTGCGCGTGGTTCCATTCGGCCAGGCCGTAAACGGCTTTGTCGAGCCACGCCTGGTGCTGATGGCTGAAACCGTAATACTGTTGATAAAAGCCGTCGTCGTTAACGCGGAACGCACCTGAGAGGTCGAACACCACGCAGCCGGCTTTCAGGAATTCCGGGGCCAGATCGTGGCTGACTTCGTGTGCGGTGGCGAGGAACACCACATCGACCTTGCCGGCCCACTCTGCGGCATCACCCAGCGGCTGCAATGGCAAATCGACCCTGCCTTTCAGCTGCGGATGGAGATCGGAGAGTAACTTTCCGGCATCCGGGCTTTGCGCTGAAACCGCCAAAGCGGTTATGTTCATATGCGGGTGGCGATTCAGGTAGGTGGCAAGCTCTACGCCAGCATAACCACTGGCACCAACGATCAGCGTATTCAACATCAGGCTGTATACCTTATTACAGTCACACGTATCGGGTCGCGGCATTGCCCCGTTGCCCACGATGCCGTTTGCAGCTTTTTTCAGTTCACATGCAGACGACGTTAATGTATTTTTATTCACTATTAATGCATTAATATTGATACATCCTAACCCAGGGACCGTCAACAGTGAAGACAAAAATTCCACCTTTTATCGAACTCTACCGCCAGCTGATTGCAACACCGTCGATCAGCGCCACCGACAGCGCGCTGGATCAGAGCAATGAAACTTTAATCAATTTGCTGGCGGGCTGGTTCCGCGATCTCGGCTTCAGCGTGGAAGTCCAGCCGGTGCCGGGTACGCGCCATAAATTCAACCTGCTGGCGCGCAGCGGCAGCGGCGCAGGTGGCCTGCTGCTGGCGGGCCATACCGACACCGTGCCGTACGACGATGGCCGCTGGACGCGCGATCCCTTCACCCTGACCGAACACGACAACAAGCTGTACGGCTTAGGCACCGCCGACATGAAAGGCTTCTTTGCCTTTATTCTTGATGCGCTGCGTGACGTTGACGTGACGAAGCTCAGCAAACCGCTGTACATCCTCGCCACCGCCGATGAAGAGACCACGATGGCCGGCGCGAAATACTTTTCTGAATCGACCCAGCTGCGGCCGGACTGCGCCATCATCGGCGAACCGACGTCGCTGAAACCGGTGCGCGCCCACAAAGGCCACCTGTCGCACGCCATCCGCATTCAGGGTCAGTCCGGTCATTCCAGCGATCCGGCGCGCGGCGTGAACGCGATCGAGCTGATGCATGAATCCATTACTCAGCTGATGCAGCTGCGTAATACGCTGAAAGAGCGCTATCACCATGACGGCTTCGCCATTCCATATCCGACCATGAACTTTGGCCATATCCATGGCGGCGACGCGGCGAACCGCATCTGCGCCTGCTGTGAGCTGCATATGGATATTCGTCCGCTGCCGGGACTGACGCTGAGCGATCTCGACGGTTTACTCAATGAAGCGCTGGCACCGGTGAGCGCGCGCTGGCCAGGCCGTCTGACTGTCGGTGAGCTGCATCCGCCGATTCCCGGCTACGAATGCCCGGCCGACCATGAACTGGTCAAAGTGGTGGAGAAGCTACTGGGCGTGCCGACAGAAGTGGTGAATTACTGCACCGAAGCGCCGTTTATCCAGCAGTTGTGCCCGACGCTGGTGTTAGGGCCTGGATCCATCAATCAGGCGCATCAGCCAGACGAGTTTATTGATACCGCATTTATTAAGCCGACTCATGCGCTTATCACTCAGGTTGTGCAGCATTTTTGCCATTGATGATTAAAAGATGGGGCATTTCACTGCGAAATCAGCAAATTGCCCCGTCATTATCCGGGATTTGATAATAAGAATAACTTATCCCACCTCCTGTCAATTAAATTCGATGAATTTCCGATAGTTAGCAGCACGATACCGGCAATTTAAGTCAATTGACGAACAGGAAGAACCGTGGCTAGATAAAAGACGATGTTATGCCCGTTGGGTATAGAGGTTTTATATTTAAGACGATAAGGGTGTCAGGGTCACATGAACGAACAATATTCCGCAATGCGAAGTAATGTCAGTATGCTCGGCAAACTGCTCGGGGATACGATAAAGGATGCACTGGGAGAGAACATCCTCGATCGGGTGGAGACCATCCGCAAGCTCTCTAAGTCATCCCGTGCAGGAAATGACACTCATCGTAAGGAACTGCTCTCCACGCTGCAAAACCTGTCTAACGACGAGCTGCTGCCGGTGGCACGCGCGTTCAGCCAGTTCCTTAACCTCACCAACGTGGCAGAACAGTATCAAACCATTTCGCGCAGCGGCGACGGTGCTAACCATCCGGAGCTGCTGAAAAAGACCTTCGAGCGCCTGAAGCAGCAGAGCGATCTCAGCGAGCCGGCCATCCGCCAGGCGATTGAGGAGCTGTCGCTGGAGCTGGTGCTCACCGCTCACCCGACCGAAATTACCCGCCGCACGCTGATCCACAAGCTGGGCGAAGTGAACAGCTGTCTGCAGCAGCTCGACCACAGTGACATCACCGACTACGAACGCAACCAGGTTATGCGCCGTCTGCGTCAGCTGGTAGCACAGGCGTGGCACACCGATGAGATCCGTAAATATCGCCCGACGCCGGTAGATGAAGCCAAATGGGGCTTCGCGGTGGTGGAGAACAGCCTGTGGGAAGGCGTACCGGCGTTTCTGCGCGAGCTAAACCAGCAGGTGGAAGAGAGCTTCGGCATCCAGCTGCCGGTGGATTTCGTGCCAATCAAATTTACCTCGTGGATGGGCGGCGACCGTGACGGTAACCCGAACGTCACCGCACCGATTACCCGCCACGTGATGCAGCTAAGCCGCTGGAAAGCCGCCGACCTGTTCCTGCGCGACATCGGCGTGCTGGTGTCGGAGCTGTCGATGTCCGAGTGCAGCGACGAAGTGCGCGAACTGTGTGGCGATGCGGAGGCGCTGGAGCCATATCGTGTGATTCTGAAGCGTATCCGCAGCCAGCTGATGAGCACCCAGAGCTATCTGGAGCGCCGCCTGAAGGGTGAGCGCCTGCCGCGTCCAGCCGATCTGCTGGTTTCAAACGATCAGCTGTGGCAGCCGCTGTTTGCTATTTACCAGTCGCTGCAGCAGTGCGGCATGGGCATCATCGCCAACGGCCAGCTGCTGGATACGCTGCGCCGCGTGAAGTGCTTCGGCGTGCCGCTGGTGCGTATCGATATCCGTCAGGAGAGCACCCGCCACACCGAAGCGATTGCCGAAGTGACGCGCTATCTCGGACTGGGCGACTACGAAAGCTGGTCAGAAGCCGATAAGCAGGCGTTTCTGATCCGTGAACTGAATTCCAAGCGGCCGCTGCTGCCGCGGCAGTGGGAGCCCAGCGACAACACGCGTGAAGTGCTGGATACCTGCAAAGTGGCGGCAGAAGCGCCGCAGGGCTCGATTGCCGCCTATGTGATTTCGATGGCCAAAACGCCGTCTGACGTGCTGGCGGTGCATCTGCTGCTGAAAGAGGCCGGTATCCCTTACGCAATGCCGGTGGCGCCGCTGTTTGAAACCCTCGACGACCTCAACAACGCCAATGACGTGATGAGCCAGCTGCTGAATATCGACTGGTATCGCGGCTTCATCAACGGCAAGCAGATGGTGATGATTGGCTATTCCGACTCGGCAAAAGATGCCGGCGTGATGGCAGCCAGCTGGGCACAGTATCAGGCCCAGGATGCGCTGATTAAAACCTGCGACAAAGCCGGCATTACCCTGACGCTGTTCCACGGACGCGGCGGTTCGATTGGCCGCGGTGGCGCACCGGCGCATGCAGCCCTGCTGTCACAGCCGCCGGGCAGCCTGAAAGGCGGCCTGCGCGTGACCGAACAGGGCGAAATGATCCGCTTCAAATATGGCCTGCCGGAAGTCACCATCGCCAGCCTGTCGCTTTACACCGGGGCGATTCTGGAAGCCAACCTGCTGCCACCGCCAGAGCCAAAACGCGAATGGCAGGAGATCATGAACGGCCTGTCAGCCTATTCGTGCGCCATGTACCGTGGCTATGTGCGTGAAAATCCGGACTTCGTACCCTACTTCCGCTCGGCGACGCCAGAGCAGGAGCTGGGTAAACTGCCGCTCGGCTCGCGCCCGGCGAAACGGCGTCCGACCGGCGGCGTTGAGTCGCTGCGCGCCATTCCGTGGATCTTCGCCTGGACGCAGAACCGCCTGATGCTGCCCGCGTGGCTGGGTGCCGGCGCGGCGCTGCAGAAAGCGATGGACGAAGGCCATCAGGATCAGCTGGAAACCATGTGCAGCGAATGGCCGTTCTTCGCCACGCGCCTCGGCATGCTGGAGATGGTGTTCTCGAAGGCTGACCTGTGGCTGGCGGAGTATTACGATCAGCGTCTGGTGGATAAATCGCTGTGGCCGCTCGGCAAACAGCTGCGCGATCAGCTCGATGCCGACATCAAAGCGGTGCTGACCATCGCGAATGATGCGCATCTGATGGCGGACCAGCCGTGGATCGCCGAATCCATCGCGCTGCGTAACGTCTACACCGATCCGCTCAACGTGCTGCAGGCGGAACTGCTGCAGCGTGCGCGTGCGCAGGAAGAGCGCGGCGATGAACCTGATGCGCGCGTAGAACAGGCGCTGATGGTCACTATCGCTGGCGTCGCGGCCGGCATGCGTAACACCGGCTAACGGCTGGCGGCGCATCACGCCTCGCACAGCAAAAAGGGGGCCCTGAGGCCCCCTTCTCTTTTTTATCCTTTCACGCTTATGCCGCCAGCGTCGGGCGAACACCCAGCGTGTGGCAGATGGCGTAGCTCATCTCTGCGCGGTTCAGCGTGTAGAAATGAAAGTCCTTCACCCCTTCGCGCGACAGGATTTTCACCATGTCCATGGCGATGTTGGCACCGACCATTTTGCGCGTCTCCGCATCATCATCCAGCCCGTCAAACATGGCGTTCATCCAGCCCGGTACGCGCACGTTGGTCATGGTGGCGAAACGCTGCAGCTGTTTAAAGTTGGAGACCGGCAGAATGCCCGGCACGATCTCCACGTCGATACCGGTGGCCACACAGCGATCGCGAAAGCGCAGATAGCTCTCCACATCGAAGAAAAACTGGGTAATCGCGCGACTGGCGCCGGCATCAATTTTTCGCTTCAGGTTGATCAAATCCGCCTGCGCACTCTTCGCTTCCGGATGCACTTCGGGATAGGCCGCTACCGAGATGTCGAAATCACCGACCTCTTTCAGCAGCGACACCAGATCGCTGCCGTACATGTCCGGTTTGCCGCCGCCCGGTGGTAAATCGCCGCGCAGCGCCACGATATGGCGAATGCCGTTATTCCAGTAGTCTCGCGCAATGGCGCGCAGTTCATCGCGCGTCGCATCAATACAGGTGAGATGCGGTGCCGCTTCCAGTCCGGTGCGCTCTTTAATGCCTTTGATGATGCTGTGAGTGCGGTCGCGCTCGCCGGAGTTGGCTCCGTAAGTTACCGAGACGAATTTGGGTTTCAGGCTGCTCAGGCGGTCGATGGAGTTCCACAGAGTTGCTTCCATTTCGCTGGTGCGGGGCGGGAAAAACTCAAAAGAGACATTAATTTGCCCGTTCAGCTCAGCCAGGCTCTGGTTCAGCGCTTCGCGCTGATTGGCATGAAAGAAACTCATCCTGTTACCTCATCATCACATATCGATTAATTTGCGAACCGCGAACATCCATACGTTTAGACGTCCAGATGCACAAAATGAACGATCTTCCGCTTAGCGTCAACATAAAATTGTTTGCCGGGCGTGACAAATATTCAACCAAAGTGAAAGGGATTCACCTGACGGGGAAGCAGAGGGAAAAACGCAGACAGCGGACGCCGTCTGCGCAGCAGGTTTACAGCAGTTGGGCGAGACGATTGATATCCGATTGCAGCGCACCGGCGGTGACATCCCGGCCGGCACCTGGCCCGCGGATCACCAGCGGATTGTCGCGATACCAGCGGCTTTCGATGGCAAACACGTTATCGCACGGCAGCAGCGCCGCCAGCGGATGCTCAGGACGCACCGCTTCCACGCCGACGCGCGCTTTACCGTTGGCATCGAAACGCGCCACGTAGCGCAGCACCAGACCCATCTCCTGTGCGGCTTCGAAGCGCTGCAGCATCTGCTCGTTCAGCTCGTCGGCGTTTTCAAAGAAGTGGTCGATGGATTCGCCTTCGCACTGTGACGGCACCAGCGATTCAACCCGCACCTGATCCGGTTCGATGTCGTAACCGGCTTCGCGCGCCAGAATCACCAGCTTACGCATTACATCCTGACCGGAGAGATCAACGCGCGGATCGGGCTCGGTTAAGCCCTGCTGCCACGCCTGATCGACCAGCTCGCTGAACGGCACCGTGCCGTCGAACTGCAGGAACAGCCACGACAGTGTGCCGGAGAAGATACCGCTGATCGCCAGAATGCTGTCGCCGCTTTCGCGCAGATCGCGCACCGTATGGTTGACCGGCAGTCCGGCGCCCACGGTCGCGTTGTACAGCCAGTGGCGACCGGTTTTGGCGAAGGCATCGCGCACCTGACGCCAGCTCTGGCCGCTGGCAGCGCCGGCCACTTTGTTGGCGCTGATGACGTGGAAACCGTGGCTGGCAAAATCGTGATACTGCTGTGCCAGCGAGTGGCTGGCGGTGACGTCCAGCACCACCAGATCGTCAAACGGGTGCGCTCGCATCCACAGGAACAGCGACTCTTCGTCGCGCGCTTCCGCTTCATCATCAAAGAAGGCCAGCGCCCGGCTGGCGTCGAGACCGTCATAGCTCAGCAGGCTGCGGCTGCTGTCCGCCACGCCCGCCAGCACAAATTCGAACCCGGTACGCGCCGACAGCGTCTCCTGCTCGCGCGCAAACAGCTCCAGCCAGCGTGAACCGATATTGCCTTTGCCGAACAGAATCAGGCCGATGCGCTTCTCAGCACGGAACAGCGACTGGTGCAGCCCCTGAATCAGATGCTGGGTCGGTCCGACGCGCAGCACCGCCACCAGGCTGATGTGATCTTCTGACTGCCAGACGAATTCAACCGGCTGGTCTTTGATCTGCTGCCAGAAGCGGTGGCTGTGCAGCGGATTACGCGTCACGCCAGCGCCAACCAGCGCCACCAGCGCTAAACCGTCGCGCAGCTGCAAATGGCCGGGCAACGCCGCGTCCTGCAGCAGGTTAAACGCACTGTTAACCACTTCCGAGGTGTAACACAGCTGCAGCAGACGGCGATCCGGGTGCACGCCCATCGCCAGCGGACGCAGCTGCGCGCGCTTCAGCAGCAGATCGATCTCTTTCTGCTGAGTCGCAAAATCGTGGCTGTCGGGAATCTGAATCTCAACCAAGCAGACATCGTCGTGGCTGGTGACGATGCGTGCACCGGTGCCGGAGGCCAGCACGCGCTCAATGCGCGTCGAGCCCTGCTCCGGCTGATAGCTGCAGCGCAGCTGTAAATCGATATCGCTGTTGGAGACCGGCTGCAGCGTGCGCGTGTGCAGCACCGGTGCTGCCAGTCGCGCCAGCTCGCTGGCCTCATCCAGCCGCAGCAGCGGCAGCAGGCAGGCATCGGAGACCTTGCGCGGGTCCGCGCTGTAAACGCCGGCCACGTCGCTCCAGATGGTGACGCGGTTAACGCCCGCCAGCGCGCCAATCTGCGTTGCCGAGTAGTCAGAGCCGTTACGGCCGAGCAGTACGGTTTCGCCCGCTTCGCTGCGGCTGATAAAGCCAGTGACCACCAGACGCTTATGCGGATGCTGCGCCAGCAGCGCCTGCAGCAGCGGCCAGGATTTGCCTTCATCTACCTGCGGCTGTGCCGCACGTTCGGCACGCAGGAAGTCGCGCGCATCCAGCCACGCCGCTTCGATATCGCGCTGGCTGAGCACCGCCGCCATCAGGCGCGCCGACCAGATTTCGCCATGGCCAACCACTTCGGCGTACACCGCATCGGTGATGGCGCCGTCGAGCAGCGCCGCCAGGCGTTCAAGATCGCGGATGAAGGCTGCGGTCAGGGTTTCTGCATATTCAGCAGGCAGCAGTGCAGCGATCAGTTCGCTGTGAAAACGGCGTAACGCCTGTTGCACCTGATGGGCCGATAAGCGATCGCTCTGGCTCAGCTTGAGCCAGCTGATCAGCTGGTTAGTGGTGCTGCCTGCGGCAGAGACCACCATTAAGTCGCCCGGCTGGCTGTAATCGGCCATGATACCGGCGACGCGCTGATAACAGCGCGCGTCGGCCAGGCTACTGCCACCAAATTTATGCAACTGCTTGATCGGCGTTCCCGCGCCTGCTGAAATCGTCATGGTTACCCCTCGGCTGCGATCCTGAATGCATTATCCAGGTCGGCGATTAAATCTTCGTGATCTTCAATTCCGACAGAAATACGCAGCAGCGAGTCGGAAATGCCCGCTGCGGCACGCGCGTCCGCCGACATGCCGGCGTGCGTCATGGTGGCGGTGTGCGAAATCAGACTTTCCACGCCGCCCAGCGACTCCGCCAGCGTAAACAGCTGCAGCGCCTTCAGGAAGCGGCGCAGCCGCGCCTCATCGGCGTCGAGTTCAAAACTGAGCATGGCGCCAAAACCGCGCTGCTGACGGGCGGCAAACTGGTGTCCGGCATTCTCTGGCAGAGACGGATGATACAGCTTCTTCACCAGCGGTTGTTGCTTCAGGTAATCAACAATCGCCAGGGCGTTACGCTGCGCCGCCGCCATGCGCGGTGCCAGCGTGCGCAGGCCGCGCAGCAGCAGATAGCTGTCAAATGCCGCGCCGGTGACGCCAATGTTATTCGCCCACCAGGCGAGTTCCGTGACCAGCGCCGGATCTTTAGCGATGACCGCACCGGCCACCACGTCCGAGTGACCATTGAGGTATTTGGTGCAGGAGTGGATCACCAGATCGGCACCCAGCGCCAGCGGGTTCTGCAGCGCCGGGCTGAGGAAGGTGTTGTCCACTACGCTCACCGCACCGGCAGCACGCGCGGCGGCGCAGATGGCCGCAATGTCCACCACGCGCAGCAGCGGATTGCTCGGGCTTTCGACCAGCACCAGCTTTGGTTTTTCCGCCAGCGCCGCCGCCAGCGCCGCTTCATCGCCCTGATCGACAAACTTCACGCGGTAAGCGCCACGCTTGCTCAGGCTGTCAAACAGACGATAGCTGCCGCCGTAGCAGTCGTGCGGCGCCACCAGCAGATCGCCTGGCTTCAGGAACACCGTCGTCACCAGATGAATCGCCGACATCCCGGTGTTGGTCAGCACCGCGCCCGCGCCCCCTTCCAGCTCAGCCAGCGCGCGCTGGACCACATCGCGCGTCGGGTTACCACGGCGTGAATAGTCATGCGCGCGCGGCTCGTTGAAATCGAGGAAGTTATAGGTGCTGGAGAGGTGAATCGGTGGGACAACGCAGCCATATTGCTCGTCATCATTCAAACCGCTGCGTACTGCGATGGTTGCCTGTTTACGCGTCATGGTGCTTACTGTTCCTGAAGTGTAATAAAAAAGTGGCAACAGAATAACATTCCGCAACTGGACGTCAATACATCTGGACATCTAAATGTCTTTGCGTATAGATTGAGCAAAGCCGCAATACCCGCTAAAATTACGCGTCATCGCCTGGTGTTCAGCGCGCTTTCCTGTGAAACGCGATGTGTAAGCATAAAACCGGCAGTTTAAGCGGTCAGGCATCGAAAAATCGGGCATAATCAACGGATTTCCCCATATTCAACTTTTTATTGATTAAGGTAACCCATGGCTGAATGGAACGGCGAATATATCAGCCCTTACGCTGAACACGGTAAGAAGAGCGAGCAGGTTAAGAAGATTACAGTTTCTATCCCGCTGAAAGTGCTGAAGATTTTAACGGATGAGCGTACCCGCCGTCAGGTGAACAATCTGCGTCACGCCACCAACAGCGAACTGCTGTGCGAAGCCTTTTTGCATGCCTTCACCGGGCAACCGCTGCCGAATGATGTTGATCTGCGTAAAGAGCGCAGCGACGAGATTCCGGAAGAAGCAAAACAGATTATGCGTGAGATGGGCATCGATCCCGACAGCTGGGAATACTGAGGCCAGAAATAAAAAAACCCAGCCGAGGCTGGGTTTTTTCTTGCAACCGAATCGTGAAGATTCGCCGGCAAATAATCTTATTTCTTGCTGCCTGGGATGCTGAAACGCTTGTTGAAGCGATCAACACGACCACCAGAGTCAACAACACGCTGCTTACCGGTGTAGAACGGGTGGCATTTGCCGCACACGTCCAGGTTCAGGGTACCAGTCATGGTTGAACGGGTGTTGATCACGTTGCCGCAAGAGCAGGTGATGGTCACAGCTTCGTATTTCGGGTGAATACCTTGTTTCATGGGAGAACCTCATAAAAGGCCGTGTCGCTCTCCGTGCCAGGCGAACCTGCACAGCACCACACGCGGTTAATAAATGGTGTATCTTTGACGAGTCATCTCATCAAAGGCGGCATAGTATACAGAAAATGAGCGCATTGATCAAATCCGCGCAATGCGCCGCGCTCTGCCATGCCGGGGAAACGCCTGCGGCCAGCGCCGCCGCGCGCTGAAGTATGACGGGGGTGACGCCAGCGTGTACACTACTTCTCCTTTTTACAGAACCGGATAGAGATCGACATGCCCGTTGTTCAGGTTGCCCTGCCCGTTCCGCTGCCTCGCCTGTTTGACTACCTGCTGCCCGCCGATGCGCCGCAGCCGGTGGCCGGCGCGCGCGTGAACGTGCCGTTCGGCAACCGGAAAATGACGGGCATCGTGGTTAGCACGCGCGCCACCAGCGATCTCCCCCTTGCCCAGCTGAAACAGATTGATGCGTTGCTCGACGACCGCTCGCTGTTTTCGCCGGCGCTGTGGCGCATCCTCAACTGGGCCGCCGGCTACTATCACTCTCCGCTCGGCGAAGTGCTCAGCCATGCGCTGCCGGTACTGCTGCGTCAGGGCAAACCGGCCCAGGAAGCGCCGCTGTGGCAGTGGGTGGTGAACGAAGCCGGGCGCGAAGTGGCGCTGGAAAGCCTGAAGCGCGCGCCGAAACAGCAGCAGGCGCTGGCGGCGTTGCGTCAGCGGCCGCTGTATCGTCACCAGATCGGCGAGCAGGATTTTACCGATGCCGCGCTGCAGGCGCTGCGTGCCAAAGGCCTGTGCGACCTGCGCGAACATGCGCCACAGCAGCACGACTGGCGCGCCAGTTTCGCGGTGAAAGGTGAACGGCTGCGGCTGAATACCGATCAGGCGATGGCGGTGGGCGCCATTCGCAGCGAGGATGAACATTACACCGCGTGGCTGCTGGCAGGCATTACCGGATCGGGTAAAACCGAGGTCTATCTCAGCGTGCTGGAGAATGTGCTGGCACGCGGCAAACAGGCGCTGGTGCTGGTGCCGGAAATTGGCCTGACGCCGCAAACTATCGCCCGTTTCCGTGAACGCTTCGATGCGCCAATTGATGTGCTGCACTCGGCGCTTAATGACAGCGAGCGTCTGGCGGTATGGCTGCGCGCGCGCAGCGGCGAGACCGCCATTGTTATCGGCACACGATCCGCGCTGTTCACACCGCTGGCGCGGCCGGGCGTGATCATCATCGATGAAGAACACGACAGCTCCTACAAACAGCAGGAGGGCTGGCGCTACCAGGCGCGCGATCTGGCGGTATTCCGCGCTCACGAAGAAGATGTGCCGATTGTGATGGGCTCGGCGACGCCAGCGCTGGAGACGCTGCACAACGTGCGTGTCGGTAAATATCGCCAGCTCAACCTGACCAAACGTGCCGGTAACGCCAAACCGGCGCTGCAGCAGCTAATCGATCTCAAGGGGCAGCAGCTGAAAGGCGGTCTCGCGCCAGCGCTGCTGGCCAGGATGCGCCAGCACCTGCAGGCGGATAATCAGGTTCTGCTGTTTCTCAATCGCCGCGGCTTTTCGCCGGCGCTGATGTGCCACGACTGCGGCTGGCTGGCGGAGTGTCAGCGCTGCGACAGTTATTACACGCTGCATCAGCAGCATCGTCAGCTGCGCTGTCACCACTGCGACAGCCAGCGTCCGCTGCCGCATCAGTGTCCGGGCTGCGGTTCCACCCATCTGCTGCCGGTCGGCGTGGGCACGGAACAGCTGGAGCAGCAGCTCAGCACGCTGTTTCCTGGCGTACCGGTGTCGCGCATCGATCGCGATACCACCAGCCGCAAAGGCGCGCTGGAACAGCATCTGGCCGATGTGCATCGCGGCGGGGCGCGCATTCTGGTCGGCACGCAGATGCTGGCCAAAGGCCATCACTTCCCGGACGTGACGCTGGTATCGCTGCTGGATGTCGATGGCGCGCTGTTTTCCGCCGATTTCCGTGCCGCCGAGCGCTTTGCCCAGCTTTATACGCAGGTTGCCGGCCGCGCCGGCCGCGCCGGTAAGCAGGGCGAAGTGCTACTACAGACGCACCATCCGGAACATCCACTGCTGCAAACGCTGCTGCATCGCGGCTATTTTGCGTTTGCCGATCAGACGCTGCTGGAGCGTCAGTCAGTGCAGCTGCCGCCGTGGACCAGCCACGCACTGTTTCGCGCTGAAGATCTGGATAACACGCAGGCGGCGGAGTTCCTTACTCAGCTGCGTAACCTGCTGGAAGCCAGCCCGCTCAAAGATGAGGCGATGTGGCTGATGGGGCCGGTGCCGGCGCTGGCACCGAAGCGCAGCGGACGCTGGCGCTGGCAACTGCTGCTACAGCATCCGTCGCGCAAGCGGCTGCAGCAGTTGCTGAGCAGTTCACTGCCGCTGGTCACCACCCTGCCCGCCGCGCGCAAAGTCAAATGGACGCTGGATATCGACCCCACCGAGAGTTAAGCCGCGCCACATCTGCGAGCCAGATCGAAAAAAGTCGCACAAGTCACAATTTTTATGCAAATTAAGTAACAACCTCACACGGCGTTGGGTTAACAATAGTGCCCGTCCCGGCACTGGGCCGGCTATGTGTGAATATCTATGCGCTGTACCGCGTCAGGAGTTAACGTTGGATCAGAAGCAACCCTCATCGGCAGCCACCATGAAAGATGTGGCCGAGCAGGCTGGCGTCTCCACCGCCACGGTTTCGCGCGCGCTGATGAATCCGGAAAAAGTCTCCGCCGCGACCCGGCAGAAAGTGGAACAGGCAGTGCAGGCGGTCGGCTATGCGCCGCACGGTCTGGCGCGCAACGCTAAACGCGGCGACACGCAAACCATTCTGGTGATTGTGCCGGACATCTGTGACCCTTTCTTCAGCGAGATTATCCGCGGCGTGGAAGTGACCGCCGCGCAGGAAGGCTATCTGGTGCTGATTGGTGACTGCGCGCATCAGGATCAGCAGGAAAAAACCTTCCTTAACCTGATGCTGACGCGCCAGATTGACGGCATGGTACTGCTGGGTTCGCAGCTGCCGTTTGACGCCGGCATTGAAGATCAGCGTAATCTGCCGCCGATGGTGATGGGCAACGAGTTCGCGCCGGAGATGGCGCTGCCCACGGTGCATATCGATAACCTGACCGCGGCCTTTGAAGCGGTGAATCACCTGTTACAGCTGGGCCATCGGCAGATCGCCTGCATCACCGGACCGGAACATATCCCGCTCAGCCAGTATCGGTTGCAGGGCTACATCCAGGCGCTGCGCCGCAGCAATATCGCCATCGATCCCACGCTGATTGTGCACGGCGACTTCACCTTTGAAGCCGGTGCCAGCGCGCTGAAGCAGCTGATGAGCCTGCCGCAGCCGCCGAAAGCCCTGTTCTGCCATAGCGATCTGATGGCGCTGGGCGCGATGAACCAGGCGCGCAAGCTGGGAATGCGTATTCCGCAGGATCTGTCGGTGGTCGGCTTCGATGATATCGAGCTGGCGCAATACTACGATCCGCCCCTGACCACCGTGGCACAGCCGCGTTTTGCCATTGGCCGCGAAGCGATGCTGCTGCTGCTGGATGAGCTGCAGGGCAAACGGGTCAACAACGGTTCACGCCTGCTCGACGCCGAACTCCGCGTCCGCGGCAGTACCGCACCGGCAGCAAAACGCGAAAAATGAATGCGGGAACCCTGCATTTTCAGCAGATTCTGAAGGCAGACTGTGCTGGTCAAAGTTCCAGCCCTTGAGTAACATGACGCATTCCTTGCCGGGCAAAATTAACACCCCATTTACACGCCCAGTGGCATTTTTTTGAAGGGTATCAGAACGAAAGTGGCACAGAGAGATTACGTAGGCCGCGGGCGTTCAACAGGGACGCGTCGCAAAAAACCCGCAGGCCGCAGCAAGAAAAGCAAAGTCGGCTCCGGCACTTCAAAGCTGATGATAGTACTGGCCGTGGCAGTGCTGGTGACCTTTGCCGGTGGTTTATGGTTCATCTCGCATCACAAAAAAGAAGAAACACCGGTGATTCCGAATCATAAAGCCAACGGTAATGGCCTGCCGCCGAAGCCGGAAGAGCGCTGGAAGTACATCAAAGAGCTGGAAAATCGTCAGGTGACCGTGCCGTCGCCCACCGAGCCGTCTGCCGGTGGCGAAATCAAGTCGCAAACCCAGCTGACCGACGAACAGCGTCAGCTGCTGGAGCAGATGCAGGCCGATATGCGCCAGCAGCCAACCCAGCTGAATGAAGTGCCGTGGAACGAACAGACCCCGGCTCAGCGCCAGCAAACGCTGCAGCGTCAGCAGCAGGCACAACAGCAACAACAGCAGTTGCAGCGTCAGCAACAGCAGTTACAGCAGCAGCGTCAGCAACAGTTGCAGCAGCAGCGCCAGCAGGAATTGCAGCAGCAGGCGGCACGCCAGCAGCAGCAACAGGCCGCGCCGATCACTCGCGAGCCGGCGAAGCCGCAGGAGAGCGCCAAAGCCAAAACGGAAGAGAAAGCGAGCACCCAGCGCTGGATGGTGCAGTGTGGCTCGTTTAAAGGCACCGATCAGGCGGAATCGGTACGCGCCGGTCTGGCGTTTGAAGGTTTCGAAAGCCGCATCACGACTGGCGGCGGCTGGAATCGCGTGGTGATTGGGCCGTTTAAAGACCGCAGCAGCGCAGACAGCACCGTGAAGCGCCTGCACAGCTCCGGCCACAGCAGCTGTATCCCGCTCGCCCTGCCTTAACCCTCCCTGCTCGCCCCCGGCAATTTGCAGCATCAGATATTGCCGGGGGTTGAAACCCCACAGGATTACCCCATATCTGGTTGCATGATACGCCGCGCCCGCTGCGCGGTGTCTTTTTTCCACTGCAACAAGGGGTCTGCCCGTGACAACAATAGTAAGTGTACGACGCAACGGCCGGGTCGTGATCGGCGGTGATGGCCAGGCGACGCTCGGCAATACCGTAATGAAAGGCAATGTTAAAAAGGTGCGTCGTCTTTACAACGACAAAGTGATCGCGGGCTTTGCTGGCGGCACCGCAGATGCCTTTACCCTGTTTGAACTGTTCGAACGCAAACTGGAGATGCATCAGGGCCATCTGGTGAAAGCCGCGGTCGAACTGGCGAAAGACTGGCGTACTGACCGGATGCTGCGCCGCCTTGAAGCGCTGCTGGCGGTTGCCGATGAGAACTCCTCGCTGATCATCAGCGGTAACGGTGACGTGATTCAGCCGGAAAATGACCTGATTGCCATCGGTTCCGGCGGGCCTTACGCCCAGGCAGCCGCCCGCGCGCTGCTGGAGAACACGGAGATGGGTGCGCACGATATCGTAGCCAAAGCGCTGAATATCGCCGGTGATATCTGCATCTACACCAACCACAACATTAACTACGAAGAATTACCGTCTAAGGCGTAAGGACCAAAACCATGTCTGAGATGACTCCACGCGAGATTGTCAGCGAGCTTAACCGCTTCATCATCGGCCAGGACGGCGCCAAAAAAGCGGTCGCCATTGCGCTGCGTAACCGCTGGCGCCGCATGCAGCTTGACGAAGAGCTGCGCCATGAAGTGACCCCAAAAAATATCCTGATGATCGGCCCGACCGGCGTCGGTAAAACCGAAATCGCCCGCCGTCTGGCGAAGCTGGCCAATGCGCCATTCATCAAAGTTGAAGCCACTAAATTCACCGAAGTCGGCTATGTCGGGAAAGAAGTGGATTCGATTATTCGCGATTTGACGGACTCCGCCATCAAGATGGTGCGCAGCCAGGCGATCGAGAAAAACAAATACCGCGCTGAAGAGATGGCAGAAGATCGCATTCTGGATGTGCTGATCCCGCCAGCGAAAAACAACTGGGGCCAGCCGGAGCAGAGCGCTGAGCCGTCCGCTGCGCGCCAGTCGTTCCGCAAAAAACTGCGCGAAGGCCAGCTGGATGACAAAGAGATTGAGATCGATCTGGCTGCTGCGCCGATGGGCGTTGAAATCATGGCGCCTCCGGGCATGGAAGAGATGACCAGCCAGCTGCAGTCGATGTTCCAGAACCTCGGCGGTCAGAAGCAGAAACCGCGTAAGCTGAAAATCAAAGATGCGATGAAGCTGCTGATTGAAGAAGAAGCGGCCAAGCTGGTGAATCCGGAAGAGCTGAAGCAGGACGCCATCGACGCGGTTGAACAGCACGGTATCGTGTTCATCGACGAAATCGACAAAATCTGTAAGCGCGGCGGCCAGTCGTCGGGCCCGGATGTGTCACGTGAGGGCGTACAGCGCGATCTGCTGCCACTGGTGGAAGGCTGCACCGTGTCCACTAAACACGGCATGGTCAAAACCGACCATATCCTGTTTATCGCCTCCGGTGCGTTCCAGGTGGCCAGCCCGTCGGATCTGATTCCGGAGCTGCAGGGTCGTCTGCCGATTCGCGTTGAGCTGCAGGCGCTGACGGTCAATGATTTCGAACGCATCCTGACCGAGCCGAACGCGTCCGTGACAGTACAGTACAAAGCGCTGATGGGCACCGAAGGCGTTAACGTTGAATTCACTGAAGACGGCATCCGTCGCATCGCCGAAGCGGCGTGGCAGGTGAACGAAACCACCGAGAACATCGGTGCACGTCGTCTGCACACCGTGCTGGAGCGTCTGATGGAAGATATCTCCTACGACGCCAGCGATCGCCACGGCGAATCGATCACCATCGATGCCGAATACGTTGGTCAGCATCTGGATGAACTGGTGGCCGACGAAGATCTCAGCCGCTTCATTCTGTAATTCCAGTCAATACCCAGCCTTGCGCTGGGTATTTTTTTTCCCGCCCGCCCGCTGCACCCGATTATCCCGTTGCCTCTGTTGTCGCTGCGCTGCAAAAGCGGGCGGATTTGATGTATCCTTTGCCTGTTTTCCTTAATGAGTTTTCCCAATGAAAGAACAAGAAAAAGCCGAGATTAAACGTCTCAGCGACCAGCTGGACGCGCTGAATCGCAAAGAACCGCAGCTGCTGGAAGCGGGCGATGCCGAAAAGCTTGGCGCGCTGCTGAAAGAGAAAGAGACGCTGGTGCAGGAAATTGAGCGTCTGCGCAACGTGCGCGAAGAGAAGCTGAGCAAAGAAGCCCAGCAGCTGAAAAAGCTGCCGTTCAGCCGTGAAATCACCAAAAAAGAGCAGGCTAACATGGGCGCGCTGAAGAAAAGCGTGCGCGGCCTGGTGGTGGTACACCCGATGACCGCGCTGGGACGCGAGATGGGGCTAAAGGTGATGACCGGCTACGCGAAGCAGCCGTTCTGATTGCCGTTACGCGGCGTGGGCCACGTCGCGTTCTGCCCCGGCAGCCTGCAGCACCTGCTGCGCCAGCGTATCCAGCAAGGCATAGCGGCGGCGATACTCCGCGCGCTTCTTGCTGGCAATCTCTTCCAGATCTTTACGTGCCATGCTCAGTGGCAGCGTAAACAACTCATCACCACGCATTTCCCCGCCCAGTGACAGCCAGAACTCGCTATAGCTGGCAAAGAATTTGTCACCTTTGCTGTGACGGTAGCGCAGACTGCGGAAAACATGGGTGGTATCGCCAACCGCGGTAATGGCCTGTACGCCGCACTGTGCCGCCAGAATAAATACCGCTTCCATCAGCAGACGCTTGGGAAATACGCCGTGCGCGGCTTTGGTGGCATCGCGAATAACGTCACTGGAAATATGTTTCCGCGGCCCCTGCAAGCCCCCAATTAATAGCGTGCACTGCTGCTGCTCCTGAATAATAGAGAATGACAGCGAGGCCAGCGTCATGTCCTGATAATTAAGCAGCAGCGTAATTTCCCCTTCCCGGTCGTAATGGCCGGAGCAGCAATAAAGCGCAAACTGCTCCTCGTTTTTGCCGGTGAAACGGGCAAGAAGATTACCGCTCGGGCTCAGCAGCAACTGGCGCAGCTGATTATTCGCCAGCTTATCCATCAATTGATAATGATCGAGAATCGCCTGCGCACGCTGCGCCACGCTGAAACCGGCGCGCAAATAGGGACGATGCGGCTTAGCCGGCAGTAAGCCCTGGCTGTTTAACAGCTGCGGCAGAAAAGAGAGTTTGGCCAGCTGATGGAGATAATTAAAAGTGGTCAGTGGAAATACCGCTGACCTTAAGGCAAATTTCAGTCGAAATTGCTGGCTATTCCACAGCTTATTTGGCCGCAGCTTTCCACTGACTAAAGGTATAAACAGCGCGGCCGACGAAACGGAGTCCGGCTCAGAATGTGTAATAATAGACATGATTATTTTTACGTCGCGAGATAACTGAAGGCTACTGTATGCCCCAAATTATCAACGGCGCGTTAATAACCACTTTAGCCTGGTCATGACGTGGAGTTTGTTGAGCTGCGGTTTAGGATGGCGATAAAAAAACCGGTGCACGCAGGCACCGGTTATTCACATAGCGTAAGCCAGAACTTATTTTGCCGAGGCGAAACGTGCCGCTGCTTCGTCCCAGTTCACCACGTTCCAGAACGCTTTGATGTAGTCAGGGCGCTTGTTCTGATACTTCAGATAGTAAGCGTGCTCCCACACATCCAGACCGATGATTGGGAAACCAGACACGCCGGCGATGGCTTCGCCCATCAGTGGGTTGTCCTGGTTAGCGGTTGAAACGACCGCCAGCTTGTCGCCTTTTTTCACCAGCCACGCCCAGCCAGAGCCAAAACGGGTCGCAGCCGCTTTCTCGAACTCTTCCTGGAATTTCTCAACGCTACCGAAATCTTTTTCGATTGCCGCTTTCAGGTCGCCCTGCAGCGTGGTGCCGGTTTTCAGGCCTTTCCAGAACAGGCTGTGGTTAGCGTGGCCGCCAGCGTTGTTACGCAGTGGGCCTTTTTTGTCTGCTGGCAGCTGATCCAGTTTGGTGATCAGTTCATCAACCGGCAGGTTTGCGAATTCGGTACCTTCCAGCGCCGCGTTGGCGTTGTTAACGTAGGTCTGGTGATGTTTAGTGTGATGGATTTCCATCGTCTGCTTGTCGAAGTGCGGTTCCAGTGCGTCGTAGGCGTACGGCAGGGATGGCAGTGAATAACTCATGTTCTTCCTCTCCATTTAGTGTTTGGCAGCACAACCTTGCTGGTGTGCCGCATAAGCAGTCGGATCATTATAGTTAAAATCATGATCCGGAAAAGGGTTATCAATGCCTTAGTAATGATAAGGATTTGATCAATCTGGCAAAAGGTGCGCACACACGGCTACGCCTTGTGTGTACTGGCGCGCAGCTTAAGCTGCACCGGCAACTCATTGATGGCAGGCGGCTCGTCGCCGTTGAGCGCCGCCAGCAGGCGTTTACCGGCCATGCGCCCCATCTCCTCGTACGGCAGCACAATGCTGGTCAGCGGCGGCGAACATACCGCCGCCAGCGGGCCACCGCCGATGCTGGCAATCGCCAGCTGGCTGGGCACCGAGACGCCGGCCGCGTGACAGGCCATGATGGCGCCGCACGCCACTTCATCGCTGGTACAGATCAGGACGTCCAGTTCCGGCCAGGTGAGACGGATCTCTGCCAGCAGGCTGTGGCCGGCGGCAAAGGTGGGCATTTTTGGTGAGGTCACTACGCGGTGCGGTGCCAGATTCAGCGCCAGCATCCCGCTGTGCCAGCCGTTGAGCAGCTGACGGAAAATAGTGCTGTGCGTTTGTGTGCACAGCAGGCCGGGATGGCGATAGCCGCGCTCCACCAGGCTGTTTACCAGCTGGCGAATGGCTTTCGCATAGTCCACGCCGATGCTAATGCCGGCAGAATCCTGATGCACGCCGCCGATGTCCATCACCGGCAGGCCGGAATTGCTCAGCAGGCGCTGCGCTTCGGCGGCATTGTCGAAATTGAAGTGCACCATCGCGGCCGGGTTGTAAGAGAGCAGCATCTCGATCAGCTCGCTCTCCTCCGCCGCCGAATGATTGGCTTCGGCCAGCATCATGTTATAGCCCTGCGGCCGCAGCACCCCCTGCAGCGCCTCTGACACAATCGCGCTGCCCGGCGTAGCAAAAGAGGGTACCACCATGGTGATCAGCCGCGACGAGGCCGACGCCAGGTTACGCGCCTGCACGTTGGGCACATAGGCCAGTTCCGCGACGGCCGCGTCGATCCTTGCGCGAATTTCGGGCGACACTTTCTCCGGCATACGCAAAGCGCGCGACGCCGTCATGGCGCTGACACCGACCAAACGGGCAACATCGGCCAGCGTGCTTTTGCCGGTACTGCGCCGTCGTTTTTCTGTCATGCGTTCTCCTGTCTCTACCCTGCTGGTTCCGGGTAGCGCTCGATTTATCCGCACGCAGCTTAAAACCAAAAGCAAATTGGTGCCATGTTAAAAACCACAGAATCGGGCATGTCTCATTGGCTGCGTGATTTTCGCTGGCCTGAGCATGTCACCCCGGCCTCAGCGTGACAAACCGCGCGCGCAAAAATGTTATCGCTAACACACTTTTTAACATCACTCGTGTTAGCGCTAACTTTTGCGAGCAACATCACAGAACCCAGGCGATAAAATCACCTACAGTGCACCGCATCGACGAATAAACAGGAATTACTGATGCTCACTCAATGGCTGACACCGCAACATATCCGGGTAATAGACGACGTTAGCGACTGGCAGGAAGCGGTGCGTTTATCGGCCGAGCCGCTGCTGGCGGAGGGGGCAATTACCCCGGCTTATCTGGATGCGATCTTTACCTCGCACGCTGAGCTGGGGCCCTATTATGTGCTGGCGCCGGGTCTGGCGATGCCACATGCGCGTCCGGAACAGGGTGCGCGCAAAAACGGCCTGTCGCTGCTGCATGTAAAACAAGGCGTGAATTTTGCCGCCGATGAAAACGACCCGGTATTTGTCGTTATTATGCTGTGCGCCCTGTCTGGCGACGATCATATTCAGATGATCACCGCGCTGGCTGAGGTGTTCAGCGACGAATCCCGCCTGCAGCAGTTGCTGTCGGCATCGACCCTGCCAGCGATTGAAGCTGTCATTAAAGATTAATCACCAGAGAAACCTGAAAATGAAAAAAGTACTGATTGTGTGTGGAAACGGTTTAGGCAGCAGCTTCATTGTGGAAATGAACGTGAAGAAAATTATTAAGGAGCTGGGTAAAGAGGCTGAAGTGGGTCATACCGATTTAACCTCTGCCAAATCTGAGCAGGCCGATATTATCATCAGCGCTAAAGATATCGCTGACCAGCTGTCGAGCCACAGCGCACAGGTATTTGGCCTGAGCAATTTACTGGATAACGCCAGAATCAAAGAAATTCTCGCCGACAACCTGTAATTGACCCGACGAAATTTACTCACACGGAGTAATTTATGCTGCAGTTTATAATTAAGGATGTTCTTGGAACACCCGCTATACTTGTCGGCCTTTTTTCCCTGATTGGTTTATTACTGCAAAAGAAACCGGTATCCGATGTGATTTCCGGTACGCTAAAAACCATCATGGGTTTTGTTATTCTTATCGCCGGGGCCAACTTAATTGCGGCCACCCTGACCATCTTCAGCCAGCTATTCGAGCACTCGTTCAATATTCAGGGCGTAGTGCCGAATACTGATGCAATGGCCGCGCTGGCACAGAAAAACTACGGTACCGAAACCGCGATGATCATGGTGTTCGGTATGCTGGTGAATATTGTGCTGGCGCGCATCACGCCGCTGAAATACATCTTCCTGACCGGGCACCATACGCTGTATATGTCAGCCATGCTGGCGGTGATCCTGTCAGTGGGCGGCGTGCACGGCTTCTGGCTGGTGCTGATCGGTTCGCTGATTCTCGGCACCATGATGGTGGTATGTCCGGCGATTCTGCAGCCGTTCACCCGCAAAATTACCAATTCGGACGATCTGGCGCTGGGCCACTTTGGCTCCACCGGCTACCTGCTGTCGGCGCTGGTCGGCAAAGCGGTGGGCAAAGGCAGCCCGTCGATTGAAGAGCTGAAAGTACCGAAAACCCTCAACTTCCTGCGCGACTCGTCCGTGGCAATTTCGCTAACCATGATGATTCTGTTTGTCGCGCTGGTGCTGGTCGCCGGTAAAGAGTTTACCGAAAGCCAGGTGAGCGGCGGCCAGAACTTCATCGTCTTTGCCATTATCCAGTCGATCACCTTTGCTGCGGGCGTTTACATCATTCTTGCCGGTGTACGCATGGTGATTGCCGAGATCGTCCCGGCGTTCAAAGGCATCGCCGATAAACTGGTGCCAAACGCTAAACCGGCGCTGGATTGCCCGACGGTCTTCCCGTTCGCGCCGAACGCCGTGATCATCGGCTTCCTGTGCAGCTTCGCCGCCGGGCTGATCAGCATGTTCCTGTGCCCGCTGTTCGGTCTGAGCGTGATTGTGCCGGGCCTGGTGCCGCACTTCTTCTGCGGCGCGACCGCTGGCGTCTACGGCAACATCACCGGCGGACGGCGCGGTGCCATCATCGGTTCCTTTGTTCAGGGGCTGCTGATCTCCTTCCTGCCCGCCATTCTGCTGCCGCTGATGGGTGACCTTGGCTTCGCGTCCACCACCTTTGGTGATGCGGACTTCGGTATCGTCGGCATTGTGCTCGGCCATATTATTTCGTTCTTCCATTGATGTCACAGACAGCGCCTGCGGGCGCTGTTTGCGTAATGAGGAAATCAGCATGAACGCCCGCTTTTCACCGTCCCTGATGTGCATGGATTTGACCCGCTTCCGCGAGCAGATCGAAGCGATGAACGCCAGCGCCTCGTTCTATCATGTCGATATTATGGATGGCAGCTATGTTAAGAATATTACGCTGTCGCCGTTCTTTATTGAGAACCTGCGTAAAATTACCGATGTGCCGATTGATGTGCATTTAATGGTGAACCACCCGGAAGATATTATTCCGATGTGCATTGACGCCGGCGCGGATATTATCAGTTTCCATCCGGAGACGGCGAATAACAAAATTTTCCGTCTGCTGACGCAAATTAAAGAGGCCGGCCGTCGCTGCGGCGTGGTGCTGAATCCGGCTACGCCAGCCGACAGCATTCGTGAATATGCGCATCTGCTGGATAAAGTGACGGTGATGTCGGTCGATCCCGGCTTCGCCGGGCAGAAATTTATTCCGGAAACGCTGAACAAAATTCGCCAGCTGATCGCTATGCGGGAAACGCACGGTTATCACTATCTGACCGAAATCGATGGGTCGTGCAATGCGCGCACCTTTAAGCAGATTGCCGCCTCGGGCGTCGACGTGTTTATTGTCGGCACCTCCGGCCTGTTCAATCTCGACGATGATGTGGCGCAGGCGTGGCAGAAGATGGAGCAGATTTTTGCGCAGGAAACTGCCACAGCGTGATGTCCTTTCACGCCCTGCCAGATGCGCATCAACGCGCATCTGGCACATTATGCTGAAGGGTCGCCATTCATGGCGACCTGATATCTGAATAATTAACGCCCCAGCTCGGTCAGCGACTTATCCAGCGCTCCCACCAGCCAGTCGATATCACCGCTCTGGAACGCCAGCGGCGGACGCAGTTTCAGCACGTTGCCGTACGGCCCGGCCACCGACGTCAGCACATGGTGATCGCGCAGTTTCTCGATCAAATCCAGCGCCAGCGCTTTGTCCGGCATCTTACTGCTGCGATCCTGCACCAGCTCAAACCCGATAAACAGCCCGGCACCGCGCACATCACCAATGCAGTCATGGCGATCCATCAGCTTCTGCAGCTCCGCCAGCAACTGTGCGCCGACCACACGGCTGTGCTCCTGCAGCCCTTCTTCCTGAATCACCGTCAGCACCGCCTGCGCAGCCGCCATCGCCACCGGGTTACCGCCGAAGGTATTGAAGTAAGGGATCTCATCGCTGAACGCCGCCAGCACGTCGCTTTTCGCCAGCAGGCCGGAAACCGGAATGCCGTTGCCCATCGGCTTACCGGTGGTGACCACATCCGGCACCACGCCGTGACGGGCAAAGCCCCAGAAGGCATCGCCGGTGCGGGCAAAGCCGGGCTGCACTTCATCAGCGATAAAAATGCCGCCGTTAGCATGCACCACATCCACCGCTTGCTGCAGGAATCCGCGCGGATTAGGCAGCACGCCGTCGGAGGAGAAGATCGAGTCGGCGAGGAAACCGGCGAATTTAATGCCGTGCGCTTTCATGTCATCAATCTGCTGCTGTATCTGATCGGCGAACCATGCCCCGAGGTCGGGCGCATCGACACGATAAGCATCCGGCGGTGGCACCAGGCGGGTGGTCGGTGCCAGCGGCTGACCGCTACCCAGCGCCGGTGACGCGCCAGAGGTCAAATCACTGGTACCGTGGTACGCCTCCTGCGAGACAATAATGCCGGTGCCGCCGCTCCAGGCGCGCGCCACGCGAATCGCCAAATCGTTGGCTTCTGAGCCGGTACACATATACATGGCGCGGTCGATGGCTTCCGGCGTGGTCGCCAGCAACGCTTCGCTGTAGTCAAGAATGCGCTCGTGCAGATAACGCGTGTGCGTGTTCAGCATCTTCATCTGCTGATTCACCGCCTCAATGACCGCCGGATGGCAGTGGCCGATGCTCGCCACATTGTTATACACATCCAGATATTTGTTACCCGCCGCATCCCACAAATACTGCCCTTCGCCGCGCACCAGATGCACCGGCTTGCGATAAAACAGACGATACGATTCGCCCAGCACTTTGCTGCGCTTGTCCGTCAGAGTGCGGGTGGCCGGATCCAGCGCGTCGGCGTGTTCGGCGCGAAAACTGTTGGTATCCATGATGGTGGAACGTGTAACCATGGTAACTCCCGTTGCGAACGTGAAAGGGGTGTTTGCAGCCTGATCTCTGCGAACATCATGCCTGCTTTAGTGAAAAATGCAACCAAATACACAAATACAACCAAATACACATGACGCCACGATGACACTCAGGTAAGCTTAGGCCCAGCTTCGCTCTGCCACAGGGAAACGTCATGCTGCAGGAAACCCGTTTACATCGCATCCGCGCGCTGCTGAGCACGCAACATCAGCTCAGCACTGAACGCATCATCAAAGAGCTGGGCATTTCACGGGAAACGGCACGGCGCGATATCATTTCGCTTGAGGCGCAGGGGCTGGCGCGCCGCGTACATGGCGGTCTGGTGGCGCTGGAGAGCCCGCCGGAGCCGCCGCTGCAGGTGCGCCGTAACGCACAGGCCAGAGAGAAACGCGCGATTGCCGCCGCGGCGGTACAACATCTGCAGCCCGGCCAGACGCTGTTCCTCGATGCCGGCACCACCACCACGCTGCTGGCTGAAGAGCTGCGCACCATGTCCGGCCTGACCATCATCACCAACAGTCTGCAGGCGGCACTGGCGCTCAGCGCGGCCGAAGAGCATGAAACCCTGAATAACCAGGTGCTGCTGCTGGGCGGCATGATGATGGCCGGCGCGCAGCAGACGCGGGGAGAAATGACGGTGGGGGAAATTTATCGATATCGCGCCGACGTGGCGCTGCTGTCACCGGTCGGCATCGATGCCCGAAACGGCGCCAGCAGCTTCCATCCGCATGAAGCCGCCATCGCGCACGCCATGGTACAGCAGGCCAGCCGCACCCTGCTGCTGGCGGATCACAGCAAACTCGGCGTGATCAGCCGTACCCAGTACGCCCCTGTCGGCGATATCGATCTGTTGATTTGCGACGGCGGCGCGGCAAAGCCCGGTGCGCTCAACGCTCTGCAGCAGGCGTTAGCGGTGCAGGTGGTGTAAGGCACGGTCACCGTACTGACGGCACGGTGACCTCATCGATTATGGCTGAACCAGCGTGTGGATTTTTTGGCTTATTTTCTCAACCAGCCGTCCGTCATTTTTAAAAACAAACTCATCGGAAAATATCTGATGGCCGTTACTGTAGCCAGGCGACCACAGCTGATTATTTTTCAGTGAGTCCTGATAGATGCCAACCAGTGCTTTGTTATAAGCCGCCGAGATATGCACCACGGCGGTATCGGGAGTAATCACGCAATCACTTTGCTTAACCGCAGCGAAAGCGTGATACAGCGAGGGAACGCGGTATAACTTCGCGGGGTGCAGCGACGCCTGTTCCAGCGCGCCTTTGTGATCGAGCACCACGATATTGGTGGCCGCATTGTGCCTGACAATCGCCCCGATTAGCTCATTCAGCTGCTGCTCAGAGAGGTCACGATCGGCATGACTGGCATAAATATTGATTAAAATATTGTGCTCATCAGCGGAAAACATGCCGGACTGGTGAATTTCGGCATCAATTCGCTCAGGGTAAAATATTTCATAATTCAGTCCATCAACCGTCTCAACCTGAAGATAGTCAAGAACCGCACGATAGATATTTTTAACGTGGTTATTAAGGTGATCGAACTGAATGTTGATATCGTAAGGTTTAAGCCAGCCAGGCTTGTTGAAACCCAGCGTCATTTTAGGATTGATATCGGCAATCATTTTGGGCATATACAGCGCGGTTTGCCAGATAGCCGTATCGATCAATAAATCGTAAGCATTGTCTCTCAGGAGGGTCACGACCTCACTCCCGATGGCGGTGTCATATTTATCGCGCTGATGACAATCGCTGAAACTGTCCGAGAGATAGATGTTGTGAATATACGGGTTATGTCGGAAAAGGCTCTCATTCTCCTTTACCGCCAGAATATCTACACGATACCCGGCTTCAAACAGCGCTCTGAGAAAACACGTAGAAACAATGGCATCGCCGATTTTACCTTCATTGCGAACCAGCAGAATGGATTTGATATCCTGTTTATTCTGTTTGTGGCATGAAGACTTTTTCCATTTCCTTGCTGCAAAATAAAGATCAAGAGAATATTTAATCTCTTTCTTTAAATAATTACGCCTGCGATTCAGCTGCCGCAGCTTTTTAATTAAAGCCATAATGGATATATTATTATTGATTGAGACGTTAATGATAGCGCATCAACTTCTTCATTCCTATCAAAAAGAATGTCACATTAAAAACTATTGCATGCATATTATTTAGCAGGCTAACCAGAAAAGCGCAGCGTAATAAAAGATTGCCTGACACATCCCGGTACGCCGCACGCCGCGAACGATGAAATCCCCGGCATGTACCGCACATCAACCGTTAATCAGACGCTGCGGATGGCTGTACACCGTGGCGCGTCCCGGTTTAGAAAAACCGACCAGCGTCAGGTTACAGCGCTCGGCCACTTCAACGGCCAGCTGGGTGGCGGCCGAGACGGCAAACAGAATCTCTACGCCGCACATGGCAGATTTTTGCACCATCTCATAGCTGGCGCGGCTGGAAACCAGCACCGCACCCTGCTGCCAGTGCTGCTGGCTGCGCTGACCCAGCAGCTTATCCAGCGCCACGTGGCGACCCACGTCTTCGCAGCCGCCCTGCAGTTCGCCCCGCGGCGACATCCACGCGGCGGCGTGCGTACAGCCGGTCAGATTGCCGATGGGCTGGAAATCGCGCAGCTGTGCCAGCCCGTTATCAAGGCAGGCCAGATCGAAGGTCTGCGTAAACGGCAGCGGCTGCACCGGCTTGCCGATTTGATCCAGCTGCTCCACCCCGCATACGCCGCAACCGGTGCGGCCCGCCATGGCGCGACGCTGCGCCTTCAGCGCCATAAAACGCCGGCTGGAGAGTTCGATCTGCACTTCGAACCCATTGCAGCCCGGCACCACATCCATGCCATAGATCTCGCCGGGTTGCTCAATAATGCCTTCGGAGAGCGAAAAACCGAGCGCAAAAGCCTGCAGATTATCCGGCGTCGCCATCATCACCACGTGTGAAATGCCGTTGTAGACCAGCGCCACCGGCACTTCCTGCGCCAGCCAGTCGCTTTCCGCTTCAGTAATCGCGTGGCGCTGCCATACGGTGGTCTGGCTCAGTCCTGCGATCTCATTCACATTCTGGTTACTTTTTTGCTGTTTCGCTTTCACTTCTCTCGTCTCGCATAACAACCACATTAAAGTAGTGGTAATATCAGGTCGCTTTTGACGCAATCCTGCGTGGAGCCATTCTGAACCCCGGCTCCATCCAGCGCAAAAAAATTATTACAGCAATGTCGACTCAAGGATTACCCATGAACGTCAGCCGAAGAAAATTCTTCAAGATCTGCGCTGGCGGTATGGCAGGAACCACGGCAGCACTGCTCGGCTTTACGCCGGAAGCCGCGCTGGCGGAAACACGGCAGTATAAGTTGCTGCGTGCCCGCGAAACCCGTAATACCTGCACTTACTGCTCAGTCGGCTGTGGCCTGTTAATGTACAGCCTCGGCGATGGCGC
This sequence comes from gamma proteobacterium symbiont of Axiagastus rosmarus, assembly GCF_059730925.1. Lineage (NCBI taxonomy): Bacteria > Pseudomonadati > Pseudomonadota > Gammaproteobacteria > gamma proteobacterium symbiont of Axiagastus rosmarus. Next base: position 106,247 of record NZ_AP035925.1, on the reverse strand, counting down.
GAAAAACGCCAAAGAGACCATTTTCCACATCGAAGGGGATCCGGACCATCCGGTGAGCCGCGGCGCGCTCTGTCCGAAAGGCGCGGGCCTGCTTGATTTTGTCCACAGCGACAGCCGTCTGAAATATCCGGAATACCGTGCGCCAGGCTCCGACAAATGGCAGCGCATCAGCTGGGATGACGCCTTTACGCGCATCGCGCAGCTGATGAAAGCCGATCGCGACGCCAACTTTATCGCGCAGAACGCCGCCGGCGTGACGGTAAACCGCTGGCTCTCCACCGGCATGCTGTGCGCTTCGGCCTCCAGCAACGAAACCGGCTACTTAACGCAAAAATTTACCCGATCGCTCGGTATGCTGGCGGTCGACAACCAGGCACGCGTCTGACACGGACCAACGGTAGCAAGTCTTGCTCCAACATTTGGTCGCGGTGCGATGACCAACCACTGGGTCGACATCCGTAATGCCAATCTGGTTGTGGTGATGGGCGGAAACGCTGCTGAGGCGCATCCGGTCGGTTTCCGCTGGGCGATGGAAGCCAAAATTCACAACAAAGCCAAACTGATTGTTATCGATCCGCGCTTCACGCGCACGGCATCGGTGGCAGACTTTTACACGCCTATCCGCCCCGGCACCGACATTGCCTTCCTGTCGGGAGTACTGCTGTGGCTGCTGCAGAATGACAAAATCCAGCATGAATATGTGCAGGCGTACACCAATGCCAGCCTGATCGTGCGGGAGGATTACCATTTCGACGACGGCCTGTTCAGCGGCTACGACGAAGCCAATCGCAAATATGACAAAACCAGCTGGAACTACGAGCTGGGCGACGACGGCTTTGCCAAACGCGATGACAGCCTGAGCCATCCGCGCTGCGTCTGGAATCTGCTGAAGCAGCACGTCAGCCGTTATACGCCGGAAATGGTCGAGCGCATCTGCGGCACGCCAAAGGCGGATTTCCTGCACGTCTGTGAGCTGATTGGCGAAACCAGCGCGCGCGACCGCACCACCTCGTTCCTGTATGCGCTGGGCTGGACACAGCACTCCGTCGGGGCGCAGAACATTCGCACCATGGCGATGATTCAGCTGCTGCTGGGCAATATGGGGATGGCCGGCGGCGGCGTCAATGCGCTGCGCGGACACTCCAATATTCAGGGTCTGACCGATCTCGGCCTGCTGTCGCAAAGCCTGCCGGGCTATATGACGCTGCCGTCGGAAAAACAGACCGATCTCACCAGCTATCTGGCGGCGAACACGCCGAAGCCGACGCTGCCGGGCCAGGTGAATTACTGGGGCAACTACCCGAAATTCTTCGTCAGCATGATGAAAGCCTTCTTTGGCGATAAAGCGCAGGCGGAGAACAGCTGGGGCTTTGACTGGCTGCCGAAGTGGGACAAAGGCTACGACGTGCTGCAGTACTTCGAGATGATGTCGCAGGGCAAGGTCAACGGCTATCTGTGCCAGGGCTTTAACCCGGTGGCGTCGTTCCCGAACAAGCGCAAAGTGATCGATTCGCTGTCGAAGCTGAAGTTCCTCGTCACCATCGACCCGCTCAACACCGAAACCTCGACCTTCTGGCAAAATCACGGCGAGTTTAACGATGTCGATCCGGCGCAGATTCAGACCGAAGTGTTCCGTCTGCCGTCAACCTGCTTTGCCGAGGAGAACGGCTCAATCGTCAACTCCGGCCGCTGGCTGCAGTGGCACTGGAAAGGTCAGGATGCGCCGGGCGAAGCGCTCAACGACGGTGAAATTCTCTCCGGTATCTATCTGCGCCTGCGTGAGATGTATGCGCGCGAAGGCGGTGCACAGCCAGAGCCGGTACTGAACATGACCTGGAACTACCTGACGCCCGACAATCCGGCCTCGGAAGAGGTGGCGATGGAGAGCAACGGCAAAGCGCTGGCGGACATCTACGATGACAAAGGCACGCTGCTGGTGAAAAAAGGCCAGCAGCTCAGCACTTTTGCTCATCTGAAAGATGACGGCAGCACCAGCAGCGGCTGCTGGATTTTCGCCGGTAGCTGGACACCGGACGGTAACCAGATGGCGCGCCGCGATAACACCGATCCGAGCGGGCTGGGTAATACGCTGAACTGGAGCTGGGCGTGGCCGCTGAACCGCCGCATCCTGTATAACCGCGCCTCCGCCGACCCGCAGGGCAACCCGTGGGATCCGAAACGCCAGATCCTCAAATGGGATGGCAGCAAGTGGGGCGGTATGGATATTCCGGACTACAGCACGGCCGCGCCGGGCAGTAACGTCGGGCCGTTTATCATGCAGCCGGAAGGCATGGGCCGCCTGTTCGCCATCGACAAAATGGCAGAAGGACCGTTCCCGGAGCACTACGAGCCGTTTGAAACGCCGCTCGGCACCAACCCGCTGCATCCTGACGTGGTCTCCAACCCGGCCGCGCGCGTGTTCAAAGACGATCTGGCGGCGATGGGCAAAGCGGAGCAGTTCCCGTATGTCGGCACCACGTATCGTCTGACCGAGCATTTCCATTACTGGACCAAACACGCGTTGCTCAACGCTATCGCGCAGCCGGAACAGTTTGTGGAGATTGGCGAGAAGCTGGCGAACAAGCTCGGCATCGCCCAGGGCGATACGGTGAAAGTGAGCTCCAACCGCGGCTATATCAAAGCCAAAGCGGTGGTCACCAAGCGCCTGCGGCCGCTCAACGTCGATGGCAAAACTGTCGATACCATTGGCATCCCGATTCACTGGGGCTATCAGGGCGTGGCGAAAAAAGGCTTTATCGCCAATACCCTGACGCCGTTTGTCGGTGACGCCAACACGCAAACGCCGGAGTTTAAGGCGTTCCTGGTTAACGTCGAGAAGGTGTAACGGAGAACGAAGATGGCTTATCAATCGCAAGACATTATCCGCCGCTCCGCCACCAATGGTTTCACGCCTGCCCCGCAGGCGCGTGACCATCAGCAGGAAGTGGCGAAACTGATCGACGTCACCACCTGCATCGGCTGTAAAGCGTGTCAGGTGGCGTGTTCAGAGTGGAACGACATCCGCGACGAGGTCGGTCATAACGTCGGGGTGTATGACAACCCGGCGGATTTGACCGCCAAATCCTGGACGGTGATGCGTTTCTCGGAAGTCGAGGAGAACGGCAAGCTGGAGTGGCTGATCCGCAAGGATGGCTGCATGCACTGTGCCGACCCCGGCTGTCTGAAAGCCTGCCCGTCGGAAGGCGCGATTATTCAGTACGCGAACGGGATCGTCGATTTTCAGTCGGAACAGTGCATTGGCTGCGGCTACTGCATCGCCGGCTGTCCGTTTGACGTGCCGCGGCTGAATAAAGACGACAACCGCGTGTATAAATGCACGCTGTGCGTCGATCGCGTTAACGTCGGTCAGGAACCGGCGTGCGTGAAAACCTGTCCGACCGGGGCGATTCATTTCGGCAGCAAAAGCGACATGCAGCAGCTGGCTGCCGATCGCGTCGCCGAGCTGAACACGCGCGGCTATGCCAACGCCGGGCTGTACGATCCGGCTGGCGTCGGCGGCACGCACGTCATGTACGTGCTGCACCACGCCGACAAACCGCAGCTGTATCACGGCCTGCCGGCTAACCCGAACATCAGCCCGGCGGTCACCTTCTGGAAAGGCGTCTGGAAACCGCTGGCTGCTATCGGCTTTGCCGCCACCTTCGCCGCCGCGGTGTTCCACTACGTTGGTGTCGGTCCGAACCGGGTGGAAGAGGACGACGACGAAAACCTGCATGAAAAAGAGGAGCGCGAATGATGAAAAAGCGCGATCGTCTGGTGCGCTACAGCGCGCCGGAACGCATCAATCACTGGATTGTCGCGTTCTGTTTTGTGTTTGCCGCGCTCAGCGGACTGGGTTTCTTTTTCCCGTCGTTTAACTGGCTGATGCACGTGCTCGGCACGCCACAGCTGGCGCGTATTCTGCACCCGTTCGTCGGCGTGGTGATGTTTGCAGCCTTTATTATCATGTTCTTACGCTACTGGAAGCACAATCTTATCCAGCGCGAAGATCTGGTATGGGCGAAAAATATCCGCAAAATCGTGCGTAATGAAGAGGTGGGCGATACCGGGAAATACAACTTCGGGCAGAAGTGTGTGTTCTGGGCTGCTATCATCAGCTTAGTCTTGCTGCTGGCGAGCGGAATTGTCATCTGGCGCCCCTGGTTCGCCGGGTACTTCACCATTCCGCTGATTCGCGCCGCGCTGGTGGTGCATTCGGTCTCGGCTGTGGCACTGATCATGACGATTATGGTGCATATTTATGCCGCCCTGTGGGTGAAAGGCACCATTACCGCCATGGTTGAGGGCTGGGTACCGGCCGCGTGGGCGAAGAAACATCACCCACGCTGGTATCGCGAGCAGCGCCAACGCCAAACACAACAGGAAAAACGTCCCTGATGAGTATTCGCATCATCCCGCAGGAGCAGCTGGAGAAGAGCGAAAAGAACACGGCGGAGCAAGTTCCGCCGTTACTTTTCCCCCGGCTGAAAAATCTCTACAGCCGCCGTGCGGCGCGGTTGCGTGATCTGGCGGCGAAAAATCCACTGGGCGACTACCTGCGTTTTGCCGCGGTGATCGCGCAGGCCCAGGAAATCGTGCTGTATGACCATCCGCTGCAGATCGATCTGCATCAGCGGCTGGCAGAGAGCGCGCAGCAGGGCAAACCGCCGCTGGATATCCACACTTATCCGCGCGATGTGCACTGGCAGCGGCTGCTGCATTCGCTGATCGCCGAGCTGAAGCCAGAGATGAGCGGCCAGGCGCTGGCGGTGCTGGAGAATCTGGAGAAGGCCTCGTCCACCGAGCTGGAAACCCTTGCCAGCGCGCTGCTGGAAGGCGAATTCGCCCAGGTCAGCAGTGATAAAGCCCCGTTCATCTGGGCGGCGCTGTCAATTTACTGGGCGCAGATGGCGGCGATGATCCCCGGCAAAGCGCGGGCCGAGTATGGCGAGCACCGTCAGTTCTGCCCGGTGTGCGCCAGTGTGCCGGTCGCCAGCGTGGTGCACATGGACGTTGGCCAGCAGGGTCTGCGCTATCTGCACTGTAACCTGTGCGAAAGCGAGTGGTACGTGGTGCGCAGCAAGTGCTCGAACTGCGAGCAAACGCGCGATCTGCATTACTGGTCGCTGGACAGCGAGCAGGCCGCCGTGAAAGCCGAAAGCTGCGGCGACTGCGGTACCTACCTGAAGATGCTATACCAGGAGAAAGATCCGGCGCTGGAACCGGTGGCCGACGATCTCGCCTCGCTGGTGCTGGATGCCCGCATGGAGCAGGAAGGATTCGCGCGCAGCAGCCTGAATCCGTTTATGTTTCCCGGGGATTGATGCAGTAAATTTACTCATCCTGCGATTTGTAGCGGCGCGATTTATCGCGCGGTTTTGCACCATCAAACCCTGCGCGATAAATCGCGCCGCTACAATGTGGAGCCTGGCATTTATCGCAACGGAGACATCTGATGAAACTGATTGGCAGCTATACCAGCCCGTTTGTGCGCAAAATCTCAGTGATCCTGCTGGAAAAGGGCCTGGTGTTTGAATTCGTCAACCACTCTCCGTGGGAGCCTGACAGCCACGTCCCGCAGTACAATCCGCTGGGTAAAGTGCCGGCCTTCATTGATGACCAGCAGCTGACCTGGTTTGACTCCTCAATTATTGCTCAGGTGATTGAGCTGCGTGGCGATGCGCCTGCCCTGCTGCCCGACGACGCACTGCGCGCCCTGCAGATCCGCCAGCTGGAGAAGCTGGCCGACGGCATCAATGATGCGGCGGTGATGATCGTGCGCGAACAGATGCGTCCCGGCGATCGGCAATCGGAAGAGGTGCTGCTACGTAATCGCGAGAAAATCGCGCGCGGCCTCGACGCGCTGGAAACCGCCGCCGCACAGGGCGAGTTGCTCAACAGCGGCACGCTCAACCTCGCCGATATCGCTACCGGCTGCACCCTGGGCTATCTCAATTTTCGCCGCGTGCTGCCCAACTGGTGCGTCAATCGCCCGGCGCTGGTTAAACTGGCAGAAACGCTGTTCGAGCGGGAAAGCTTTGCCCGTACGGTTCCGCCCACCCACTAAGTGATGTGATGAAAGCCCTCTACAGTCAGCTCCCTGCCATCGACAGCCTGCTGCGCGATCCGGCGCTGCAGCCGCTGCTGGCACAATCCGGTACCGCCTTTATCACGCGCCAGCTGCGCGGCATGCAGCAGGAGGCGCGCGACCACATTCAGCAACATCAATCGTTACCGCACTGGCACGCCAGCTGGCCGGATGAAGCGCTGCGCCGCGCACAGCAGCAGCAGCAAAGCGCGTTGCGCCCGGTGTTTAACCTGACCGGCACCGTGCTGCACACCAACCTCGGGCGCGCGCAGCTCAGCGATCGCGCCATCGCGGCGGTCAGCGCCTGTTTGCGCCAGCCGGTAACGCTGGAGTATGCGCTGGACGACGCGGCGCGCGGCCATCGCGATCGCGCGGTCAGCGCACTGCTGTGCGAGCTAACCGGCGCCGAAGCTGCCTGTATCGTCAATAACAACGCCGCGGCGGTACTGCTGATGCTGGCCAGCCTGGCAGCGGGCCGCGACGTGATTATGTCGCGCGGCGAACTGGTGGAGATCGGCGGCGCATTCCGTATCCCTGACGTGATGCGCCAGGCGGGCTGCCGATTGGTGGAGGTCGGCACCACCAATCGCACCCATCTGAAGGATTATCGCGGCGCCATCGCCGGGGATAGCGGCCTGCTGATGAAGGTACATACCAGTAATTACCAGATTCAGGGCTTTACCCATGCCGTGTCTGAAGCCGAGCTGGTGCAGTTAGGCGACGCGCACGGCCTGCCGGTGATCAGCGATCTCGGCAGCGGTTCGCTGGTGGATATGACGGCGTACGGGTTGCCGCCTGAACCGATGCCGCAGCAGCTGATTGCGGCCGGCGTGAGCCTGGTGAGTTTCTCCGGTGACAAACTGCTGGGTGGCCCGCAGGCCGGGATTATCGTCGGCAAAAAAGCGCTGATTGACCAGCTGCAACAGCATCCGCTGAAGCGCGCACTGCGCGTCGATAAAATGACGCTGGCGGCGCTGGAAGCGACGCTGCAGCTCTACCGTCAGCCGGAAACCCTGCACGAGGCGCTGCCGACACTGCGCCTGCTGACGCGCAGCGCGCACGATATTCTGCAACAGGCTGAACGTCTGATGCCGGCGCTGGAGCACGCCTTTAGCGCCGATTTTTCGCTGGCGATCGCCGCCTGTTCCTCGCAAATTGGCAGCGGTTCGCTGCCGGTCGAACGTCTGCCCAGCTTTGCTATCACCTTCACGCCACGCGACGGTCACGGCAGCCAGCTCAACGCCCTGGCGCAACGCTGGCGCCAGCTGGCACGCCCGGTGATTGGCCGCCTGCAGGAGGGCAAACTGTGGCTGGATTTACGCTGCCTTGATGACGAAGCCTCCCTGATACGGACCTTAGTACCATGATTATTGCCACGGCCGGACATGTCGATCACGGTAAAACCGCACTGTTGCAGGCCCTGACCGGTGTTGATGCCGATCGCCTGCCGGAAGAGAAACGGCGCGGCATGACCATCGATCTCGGTTATGCCTACTGGCCGCAGCCCGATGGCCGCACGCTGGGCTTCATTGATGTGCCTGGCCATGAAAAATTTCTCGCCAACATGCTGGCCGGCATCGGCGGCATTCATCATGCGCTGCTGGTGGTGGCCTGTGACGATGGCGTGATGCCGCAGACCCGTGAGCATTTACAGCTGCTGAGCCTCGCCGGACAGCCGCCGCTGAGCGTGGCGCTGACCAAAGCCGACCGCGTCGATGCCGCACGCATCGCGGAGGTGCAGCAGCAGGTCGCGCAGCTCACGCAGCAGCTCGGCTGGCCAGCGGCAGCGCAGTTTGTTACCAGCAGCCATACGCAGCAGGGCATTGAAACGCTGCGCCAGCACCTCAACAGCCTGAACGCACCGGCGTTTGAGCCTGGCCGCCGTTTCCGGCTCGCCATCGACCGCGCTTTCACGCTGAAAGGCACCGGGCTGGTAGTCACCGGCACCGCGCTGAGCGGTGAAGTCAGGGTGGGCGACACGCTGTGGCTCAGCAGCCTGAACCTGCCGCTGCGCGTGCGGGCGCTGCATGCGCAGAACCAGCCAGTGACGCGCGCGCAGGCGGGCGAGCGCATCGCGCTGAATATCGTCGGTGACGTAGAGAAAGCACAGATTACGCGCGGCGACTGGCTGCTGGCACAGCCGCGTCCCGCCGGCACGCAGCGGCTGATCGTCGCACTGCGCCTGCTGCAGCCGCTGAAAACGGCCTCACAGCCGGTGCATCTGCATCACGCGGCCAGCCACGTCACCGGCCGCTTAACGCAGCTCACGGACGATGTGGCTGAACTGGTGCTCAGCCAGCCGCTGTGGCTGGCGGAAAACGATCGGATAATTATTCGCGACAGCAATGCGCAGCACACGCTGGGCGGCGGACGCGTACTGCTGTGCGACAGCAAAAAGCGCGGTAAACGCCAGCCGGACTACCTGCAGTGGCTGCAACAGCTGGCCGCGGCGCGGGATGACAGCGCCAGCCTGCAGGCGCATCTGGCGTATCAACCGGCCGCGTATGACGAGCTCGGCTGGGCGCGCCAGCTCACTGCGTCGGCGCTGGACGCGCTGCTGCTGCCGCTGAATCCGGTGCGGCTGGGGACCAGCCTGATGAGCGACACCATGGCCAGCGCCTGGCAGCAGCGTTTACGGGAAGCGCTGAGCGCCTTCCACCAGCAGCATCCGGAGCTGCCGGGCATCGGCCACGATCGCCTGCGCCGTGTGGCGCTGCCGCATGCGCCGGCACCGCTGGTGCCGGGATTAATCGACCAGATGCTGGCACAAGGCGAGCTGCGGCAGAAACAGGGCTGGATGCACCTTCCCGACTTCGCGCCGCGCTTTAATCCGCAGGAAGCCACGCTGTGGCAGCAGGTCGAGCCGCTGTTCAGCGACCAGCCGCTGTGGGTGCGCGACATTGCCGATACGCTGCAGCAGGATGAAGAGCAGATTCGCGGTTTATTGCTCACCGCGGCGCGTCTCGGTCATATCACAGCGATCGTGCGCGATCGCTACTACCGCAGCGCGCAGATCCAGATCTTCGCCGATCTGATTCGTCAGCGCGCTGCCGCCGGAGGCAGCACCAGCGCCGCCGACTTCCGCAACCAGCTGGGTACCGGCCGCAAAGTCGCAGTGCAGATTCTGGAATTCTTTGACCGCAGCGGCTTTACCCGCCGTCGCGGTAACGATCACCTGCTGCGCGACGCGCGCCTGTTCACCTCTTCTGCCGCCTGAAACAAAAAAAGGGACGATTGCTCGTCCCTTCGGTTCACTTCTGCCCATCGCTTACTGCAGCAGCGAAATGTCCGCCACCTGCAGGAATAGCTGGCGCAGTTGCGCCAGCAGCGTCAGGCGATTGATACGCACCGCTTCGTCATCGGCATTCACCATGACGTTGTCGAAGAAGTTATCCACCGCTTCGCGCAGCTGCGCCAGCTCCACCAGAGCATCCTGATAGCGGCCTTCCGCAAAGTACGGCTGCAGCTTGTCGCCCAGCGCGGTGACAAAGGTCGCCAGCTGAATTTCAGCGTTCTCTTTCAGCAGGGACGCCTGCACGCTGTCGTTCAGGGTTTCGGTGGCTTTCGCCAGGATATTCGACACGCGCTTGTTAGCCGCCGCCAGCGCCGAAGCCGCTTCCAGCGTACGGAAGTGCGAAACCGCCTTCATACGTGCATCGAAATCGGCCGGACGGGTTGGACGACGCGCCAGCACCGCCTGAATGGTGTCCACGCTGTGGCCCTCTTCCTGATACCAGGCGCGGAAACGACCCAGCATGAAGTCGATGACATCATCAACCACACTGGCGTTGCTCAGCTTGCTGCCGTACAGGCGCACCGCTTCTTCCGTCAGGGTTTGCAGATCGAGCGGCAGGTTCTTCTCAACGATGATACGCAGCACGCCCAGCGCGGCACGACGCAGCGCAAACGGGTCTTTATCGCCTTTCGGATGCTGTCCGATGCCGAAGATACCGGCCAGGGTATCCATTTTATCGGCAATCGCCACGGCGCAGGCCACCGGGCTGGACGGCAGATCGTCACCGGCGAAACGCGGCTGATACTGCTCGTTAAGTGCGACCGCCACATCTTCCGCTTCGCCATCGTGGCGCGCGTAGTGCATGCCCATCACACCCTGGGTGTCGGTGAACTCGAACACCATATTGGTCATCAGGTCGCACTTCGACAGCAGCCCGGCGCGCGTGGCGTGATTGACATCAGCGCCAATCTGCGCGGCAATCCAGCCGGCCAGCGCCTGAATACGGTCGGTTTTGTCACGCAGCGTACCCAGCTCTTTCTGGAACAGCACGGTTTCCAGACGCGGCAGGTTATCTTCCAGACGCTTTTTGCGGTCGGTGTTGAAGAAGAACTCGGCATCGGCCAGACGCGGACGCACCACTTTTTCATTACCGGCAATGATCTGCTGCGGATCGCGCGATTCAATGTTAGTGACGAAGATGAAGTTTGGCAGCAGCTGGCCGTCTTCGGCGTAAACCGGGAAGTATTTCTGATCCCCTTTCATGGTGTACACCAGCGCTTCAGCCGGTACCGCGAGGAACTTCTCTTCAAACTTCGCCGTCAGTACCACCGGCCACTCCACCAGCGAAGCCACCTCTTCCAGCAGGCTGTCGCTCAGGTCGGCTTTACCGCCCAGCTGCTGCGCGGCAGCTTCGGCATCGGCTTTGATTTTGGCTTTACGCGTGGCGTAATCGGCGATCACTTTACCGCGCTCCTGCAGCAGCTGCGGATATTGATCGGCGTTGTCCAGCGTCAATTCCGGCTCGCCCATGAAGCGGTGGCCGCGAATGACGCGATCGGACTGAATGCCGAGGATGGTGGCCGGAATCAGCTCATCACCCAGCAGCAGCGTCACGGTGTGCACCGGACGCACGAACTGCACGTCGCTGGCACCCCAGCGCATCAGTTTTGGAATCGGCAGCTTGCTCAGCGCGGTCGCGACCATCGCCGGCAGCAGCGCCTGCGCGCTTTCGCCTTTTACCGCAGCACGATGCACCAGCCACTCGCCTTTGTCAGTGCTGAGACGCTCAGCCTGCTCTACGGTGATGCCGTTGCCACGTGCCCAGCCTTCTGCCGCTTTAGTCGGCTTGCCTTCGGCATCAAACGCCGCAGCGACGGCCGGGCCGCGCTTTTCTACTTCGCGATCGGGCTGCGCGGCCGCCAGCTGTGCCACCTTCAGCGCCAGACGACGCGGTGCCGCAAACCAGCTGACGTCGCCATGCGCCAGACCGGCGCTGTCGAGCTCAGCGGTAAAGTGCGCAGCAAAGGCTTCTGCCAGGCTGCGCAGGGCTTTCGGAGGCAACTCTTCGGTGCCAATTTCCACCAGGAAAGTTTTATCGGTCATGGCTGCCTCTTACTTATTACGGTTGCACATAGGGAAGCCGAGTGCCTCGCGGGAGGCATAATAGGCTTCCGCCACGGCTTTCGTCAGGGTGCGAATACGCAGGATATAGCGCTGGCGCTCGGTTACCGAGATCGCTTTGCGCGCATCAAGCAGGTTGAAGCTGTGTGCGGCTTTGAGAATGCGCTCATAGGCCGGCAGCGGCAGCGGTTTTTCCAGCGCCAGCAGCTGCTGTGCCTCTTTTTCATACTGCTCGAAGCAGCTGAACAGGAAATCGACGTCGGCGTACTCAAAGTTATAGGTCGACTGCTCCACTTCGTTCTGGTGGAACACGTCACCGTAGGTGGTTTTGCCGAACGCGCCGTCGCTCCAGGTGAGATCGTACACGCTGTCCACGCCCTGGATGTACATCGCCAGGCGCTCCAGACCGTAGGTGATCTCGCCGGTCACCGGCTTACACTCCAGGCCGCCGACCTGCTGGAAGTAGGTGAACTGCGTAACTTCCATGCCGTTCAGCCACACTTCCCAGCCGAGTCCCCAGGCGCCCAGCGTTGGGTTTTCCCAGTTATCTTCGACGAAGCGAATGTCATGCACGCCAGGGTCGATACCGAGCTCTTTCAGCGATCCGAGGTACAGCTCCTGAAGGTTGTCCGGGTTCGGCTTAATCACCACCTGGAACTGGTAGTAGTGCTGTAAACGGTTCGGGTTTTCACCGTAGCGGCCATCGGTGGGACGGCGCGATGGCTGCACGTAGGCGCTCGCCATCGGCTCTGGCCCGAGAGCACGCAGGCAAGTCATAGGGTGAGAAGTGCCAGCGCCCACTTCCATGTCCAGCGGCTGGACGATGGTGCAGCCCTGACGCGCCCAGTAATCCTGCAAGGTCAGGATCAGGCCCTGAAAGGTCTTGGTATCAAACTTTTGCATGTTGAATTCGCACGCGATACGGGTGGATTTAAAAAGAGTGCGACAGTATACCCTTTGACCGCGCATTGTGCAGCCGGAAATCCTGGCGCAGGCGGGTGCGGTTGTGCGGCGGTTAACAGAGAGCTCCGAAATCCAGGCTGTGGGGGTTGTTGGCCCGCTGTGCACTGGCTACCCTTCTTCGCACGGAGTACGCACGAGGAAGCCATGTCGCAAAAAATCTGCTGGATTGATAACTTACGCGCGGTCGCCTGTCTGATGGTGATCGTCATTCACACCACTACCTGGTACATCACCGGACCGATGGCAGTCACCGGACCCAGCTGGGACGTCGCCAATCTGCTTAACTCGGCTTCGCGCGTCTGCGTGCCGCTGTTCTTCATGATTTCCGGTTATCTGTTCTTTGGCGAACGCAGCGCGCAGGGCCGCCATCTGCTGCGCATTGTGCTGTGCCTGCTGTTCTACAGCGCCGTCGCGCTGGCCTACATCACCTGGCTGACGCCAATCAGTGAAGGCCGTTCGCTGCTGAAGCTGTTGCAGAAGCCGGTTTTCTACCATCTGTGGTTCTTCTTCGCTATTATCGGCATCTACCTGCTGTCTCCGCTGATTCAGGTGAAAAACGTGCCGCCGCGCTATGTGGCGCTGCTGGTGCTGGTCCTCGCGGTGATCGCCAATCCGAACACCGTCAGCCAGTCGCTGGGGCCGTTCCACTGGCTGCCGGTCAATCTGTATGTCAGCGGCGACTCGATTTACTACCTGCTGTACGCGCTGCTTGGACGGGCGATTGGCGTGATGGATACCGACAGGCGCGGCATCAGCTGGCTGGCCGGGCTGAGTTTTATCGCCTGCGTCATCGGTATCGCACTTGGCACCAGACAGATGCTGAAGATTAACGGCGCGTTTAATGACACCTGGTATCTTTACTGTGGCCCACTGGTGTTTATCGCGGCGATAAGCCTGCTGGTGCTGTTTAAAAATGTGCTGAACCACCGGCCGCTGCCGCTGCTGGCGACCATTTCACGCTATTCGCTGCCGATTTATGGTTTCCATGCGCTGTTCATTCACTATCTGCGTACCCATCATTACGACGATATGTCGCGGCCGTGGCTCGATCTGCCGTGGGTCTTTGGCTTAACCCTGCTGGGCAGTCTGCTGCTGGCGATGTTGCTGAAACGCGTGGACAAGCATCATCTGGTGAGCTGATCGTCCCAGCGCTGCCGGGCGCGGCGCAGCTGGCGTGCCGAGGAGAAGCCGGCGGCCAGCGCCGCTTTTTCCGCCGCTTCCCCCTGCTGCTGGCGCTGGCGCGCAATCACCAGCCGTAGCTGCTCGTGGTATTCCCGCACGCTGATACCCAAATGCTGGCGAAACAGGCGCGTCAGATGGCGCTCGCTGACGTGGGCGCGTTCGGCCAGCGCGCCCAGCGACCAGTCATGTTCCGGATGCGCAATCATCGCGTCCTGCGCGCGATGAATCGCCGGATGCAGATGATTACGGTAACGCAGCCACGGCGACAGTTGCGGATCGTCACCCGAGCGGCGGAACCACACCACCATTTCCCGCGCCACCGTTAGCGCCTGCCGCGCGCCGCACAGACGGTTGATCAGGTGCAGCGCCAGATCGATACCCGCAGTAATCCCCGCGCTGGTCCAGATGCCGGCATCTTCCACAAACACGCGGTTGTCTTTCACCAGCGCAGCCGGCGCGGCAGCTTTCAGGCGCGGCAACACATCATGGTGCGTGGTGCACTGTACGCCATCCAGCAGGCCAGCCTGCGCGGAGAGCAGCGCGCCGGAGCAAATACACACGAGGGTAATGCGCCGCGTATGAATCGCGCTGCGTTGCTGGCGCAGCCAGTCGCGCGCCTGCCCGGCTGCCCCGGTATCGAACCAGATGCGGGAATCGAACACGCCGGGTACAATCAGCAGGCTGTTATCGGGTAGCGTGGCGGGCAGCGGTGCAATATCAGCAATGGTCATGCCGGTCGAGCAGGTGACGCTCGCCTGCGGGCCGATGTAGTGCAGCGCAAAATGTCCGCCCGCCAGCTGCAGCGTCTCTGCCGGCCCGGTGAGGTCGAGCGCCATAACGCCCGGCAGGACAAGAAAATAGACGGGCTGCGGCATGGTGGGTTCCTCAGGCGATGAAGTGTAACGATGGGAGAAGATGCGCAGCCAAATCCGGCCACGTATCTTCAGCGATTCTTCCCATCATACCCGACTCTGTTCACGCCTTGCGACCTCATCCGGCCATGCGTCAGCCAAATCAGGACATCAGTGGTAACAACTGCTGGTATAGCTGCGCAAAGCGCGCACGGCGCGGCTGATAAGCCTGATGCTGCGCGGCGTCCGGCTGATGGCGCTGCACTAACGCCGGTGCCGGCCATTCGCTGGCCGGTTCCACTGCCAGCTGCGCCAGACGTGCGGCACCGAGCGCCGGCCCCACCTCGCCGCCGTGACAATAATCCAGCGTCAGTCCGCTGATGTCCGCCAGCATCTGCCGCCAGTACGCGCTGCGCGCACCGCCGCCAATCAGCATCACCGTGTTGGGCAGTACGCCACACTCATGCACCGCATCCATGCCTTCCGCCAGCGCAAAGCCCACACCTTCCAGCACCGCGCGCGCCAGTTCCGGCCGGCCGTGCTGGTGCGTCAGGCCAAAGAAAGCCCCCTGTGCCTGCGGATTATTGTGCGGCGTGCGCTCGCCGGAAAGGTAAGGCAAAAACCACACAGGCGTGGCCTGCGCGCTGGCGCGTTCAGCTTCGGCCAGCAGGTGCGGCACATCATCACAGCCGGTCAGCGCAGCGGCCCAGTCCAGACAGGCGGCGGCACTCAGCATCACCGACATCAGATGCCAGCGCTGCGGCAGCGCATGACAGAAACTGTGCACGGCGCGTTGCGGATTGCTGAGATAGCCTTCGCTCACCAGAAAATAGACGCCGGAGGTGCCGAGCGACAGCATGCCCTGTCCTGGCTCAACCATGCCAACGCCGACGGCGCCAGCCGCATTGTCGCCGCCGCCGGCCACCAGCGGCACCGGCTCCATCCCCCAGCGTGCCGCAATTTCCGCCAGCAGCGTGCCGGTAATCTGGTTGCCTTCAAACAACTGCGGCATGTGGCTGCGGTTCAGCCCGCACGCCGCCAGCATTGCATCGCTCCAGTCGCGCTGTGCCACATCCAGCCACATCGTTCCGGCCGCATCTGACATATCGGTGGCGAAATCGCCGCTCATCCGCCAGCGCAGATAATCTTTCGGCAGCAGCACTTTTGCTACCTGCGCAAATATCGCCGGTTCATGCTGCTGCACCCACAACAATTTGGGCGCGGTAAAACCCGGCATCATCAGGTTGCCGGTAATCTGACGCGACGACGGCACGCGCTGCTCCAGCTCGTGACACTGCGCGCTACTGCGCCCGTCGTTCCACAATATCGCCGGACGCAGCACCTGATGCGCGGCGTCCAGCAGCGTCGCGCCGTGCATCTGGCCGCTAAAACCGATGGCGCTGACGTGGCGTAAATCGTGCTGCTGCGCCAGCGCCTGCATGGCACTATCGGTGGCCTGCCACCAGCTTTCGGGATCCTGTTCGCTCCATAGCGGCTGCGGACGCGTCACCTGCAGCGGCGCGCTGGCCGTTGCCTGAACCTGGCCGTGCGCATCCAGCAGCGCCACTTTGACGCCGGAGGTGCCTAAATCGATCCCGATAACCATGCTTCGCTCCCGATGGATTAGAAATTATACAGATAGTGATTCACCAGATTTTCCAGCTGCTCCTGGCGTCCGCTGCGATGCTGCGGATTGAGTTGCTGTTGCTGAGCATGCGCCGCCAGCGAGGCAAGAGAAAACTCACCTTTCAGAATTTGCTGGCCGAACTCACCATTCCAGCCGCTATAGCGCTGCGCCACGCGCTTATCCAGCTCACCATCGCTCACCATACGTGCCGCCACTTTCAGCGCCAGCGCCATGGTATCCATCGCGCCGATGTGGCCATAAAACAGATCGTATTTGTCGGTGCTCTGGCGCCGTACTTTGGCATCAAAGTTTAAGCCGCCGGTGGTGAACCCGCCCGCTTTGAGGATCTCGTACATCACCAGCGCGTTTTCTTCGACGCTGTTCGGGAACTGGTCGGTATCCCAGCCGCACTGGCTGTCACCGCGGTTGGCATCGACCGAACCGAAGATGCCCAGCGCAATCGCCGTCGCAATTTCATGATGGAAAGAGTGACCCGCCAGCGTGGCATGGTTGGCTTCCACATTCACTTTGATCTCTTTTTCCAGGCCAAACTGCCGGAGGAAACCGTAGACCGTCGCGACATCAAAGTCGTACTGGTGTTTAGTCGGCTCCTGCGGCTTCGGCTCAATCAGCAGCATCCCCTGGAAACCGATTTTATGCTTGTGCTCCACCACCATCTGCATGAAGCGCCCGATCTGCTCGCGCTCCTGCCGCAAATCGGTATTCAGCAGCGTCTCGTATCCTTCGCGTCCGCCCCATAGCACATAGTTTTCACCGCCCAGCGTCTGCGTCGCCTGCATCGCGCTGCACACCTGGCTGGCTGCCCAGGCGAAAATTTCCGGATCCGGGCTGGTCGCCGCGCCGGCCGCATAGCGGGGATGCGTAAAGCAGTTCGCGGTGCCCCACAGCAATCTGACGCCGGTTTCCTGCTGTTTTTCCAGCAGCTTATCGGTCATTACCGCCAGGTTTTCCCGGTAGCTGCGCAGCGAATCACCTTCCGGTGACACATCGACATCATGGAAGCAGTAATAAGGCACGTTGAGTTTGTAAAAGAACTCGAACGCGACATCCGCTTTGAGCTTCGCCAGCTGCAGCGCATCGCCATTTTTCTGCCACGGGCGATCAAAGGCCCCCACGCCGAACATATCCGCCCCGTTCCAGCAGAACGTGTGCCAGTAACAGGCGGCAAAACGCAGGTGTTCCGCCATGGTTTTACCCAGAATCACTTCCTGCGGATTGTAATGACGAAACGCCAGTGCGTTAGGGGTATTGGCCCCTTCATAACCAACGCGCTCAAGCTGGTCGAAATAAGCGTGCATGTTGTGCTCCTTAGCATCAGACCCGAATGGTCAGCAGTGAAGCGTTATTTTGCGGAGGCGTAAGCGTTCAGCTCAATTACGATATTTCACACTGAACTTAAGATAATTATTATTTGTGCGGCAGCTCGCAAATCCATGTATTTAATTACATCGCGTACCGGCGCGCAGCGCCGCTGCAAGATTTAACAGATGGCCGCGTAAAATTTCGATCGCGCTCAAAGAATCACAAATAAACAAAAAAACGTAATAGCAGGATAAAAATCAGTAATTGATGTTGTTCACGTCGCGGGGCAACAATTCATCCGCCCTGGTTCATAGCCTTACAACGACAATAGCCTCAACCTACAGGATGACCATGATGAAAATGAGACACACGCTGTTAGCCCTCAGCGCTGCACTGGCCCTGTTCAGCCACGCCGGGCTGGCGAAAGAAGTGAAAATCGGTATGGCGATCGATGATTTACGTCTGGAACGCTGGCAGAAAGACCGGGACATTTTTGTCAGCCAGGCGGAAAAGTCTGGGGCCAAAGTATTTGTCCAGTCGGCCAACGGCAATGAAGAGACGCAAATCTCACAGATTGAAAATATGATCAACCGCGGTGTCGATGTGCTGGTCATCATTCCTTATAACGGTCAGGTATTGAGTAATGTGGTGGCCGAAGCGAAACGCGAAGGCATTAAAGTCCTCGCTTATGACCGCATGATTAATAATGCCGACATCGATTTTTATATCTCGTTTGATAATGAAAAAGTCGGCGAACTGCAGGCCGAAAGTCTGGTTAAACAGGTACCTAAAGGGAACTACTTTTTGATGGGCGGATCGCCGGTGGATAATAATGCACGTCTGTTCCGTGCCGGCCAGATGAAAGTGTTAAAACCTTACATCGATAACGGCAGCATCAAAGTGGTGGGCGATCAGTGGGTTGATGCCTGGCTGCCAGAGAATGCGCTGAAAATCATGGAAAACGCGCTGACCGCTAACAGCAACCACATTGATGCCGTCGTTGCCTCCAACGATGCCACCGCTGGTGGGGCCATTCAGGCGCTGAGCGCGCAGGGACTGGCGGGCAAAGTCGCCATTTCCGGTCAGGATGCCGATCTCGCCGCCATCAAACGCATCATGAACGGCACGCAAACCATGACGGTGTACAAACCCATCACCGAACTTGCCACCGAAGCGGCAAAAATTGCGGTGGAACTGGGCGATGGCAAAACCCCCGCCAGCAACAGCAAGCTGAATAATGGCCTGAAAGAGGTGCCGTCGCGCCTGCTGAAGCCGATTCCGGTCAACAAAGACAACATCGAAAGCACCGTAGTGAAAGACGGCTTCCATAAACAGAGCGAACTCTAAGCGCCTGAAACGCGAAGGAGCAGATCGATGCTGCTGGAAATGAACAACATCACCAAGCGTTTCGGCGCGGTAAAAGCGCTGGATGCCGTCAGCCTGCGGCTCGAAGCCGGTGAAGTCATGTCGCTGTGCGGTGAGAACGGCTCGGGCAAATCGACGCTGATGAAAGTGCTGTGCGGGCTTTACCCGCACGGCGAATTTGACGGCGAAATTCGCTTTGCCGGCGATCGCATCGAGGCGCAAACCATCCGCGACACCGAGCGTAAAGGCATTGTGATTATTCATCAGGAGCTGGCGCTGGTGCGGCAGCTTACGGTCATGGAGAACATTTTCCTCGGTGCCGAGCTCGGTCGCTTCGGTATGGTCGATGATGAAACCATGACGCTGCGCTGCCAGCAGCTGCTGGAGCGGGTCAAACTTAACGTTTCGCCTGCTACCAAAGTTGGCGAGCTCGGTCTCGGCCAGCAGCAGCTGGTAGAGATCGCGCGGGCGCTGAATAAGCAGGTGCGATTGCTAATCCTTGATGAGCCGACCTCGTCGCTCACCGAACAGGAAACCGAAGTGCTGCTTGGGATTATCACTAACCTGCGCGAGCACGGTATTGCCTGCATCTACATCTCCCACAAGCTTAATGAGGTCAAAGCGATTTCGGACACCATCTGTGTGATTCGCGATGGTCAGCACATCGCCACACGGCCAGCGGCCGGGCTGAGTGAAGATGACATCATCACGATGATGGTGGGTCGCGAGCTCACCGCACTCTATCCGCACCAGCCGCACGAGATCGGCGAAACGGTACTGAAAGTGGAAAACCTCACCGCCTGGCATCCGGTCAACCGCCATGTGCGCCGCGTTAATAATGTGTCGTTCAGCCTGAAGCGCGGCGAAATTCTCGGTATTGCCGGGCTGGTGGGCGCAGGACGCACCGAAACGGTCCAGTGCCTGTTTGGTGTCTGGCCCGGTCGCTGGCAGGGCGAAATCTGGATTGATGGCCAGCAGGTGAAGATCGACGATTGCCGGGCCGCGATTGCGCACGGCATCGCCATGGTGCCGGAGGACCGGAAAAAAGATGGCATCGTGCCACTGATGGGCGTGGGGAAAAACATCACGCTGGCCGCGCTGGATCAATACAGCCATCGCTTCTCCACGCTGGATGAAGCCCAGGAGCAGCAGGCGATCAACGATGCTATCCGCCGTCTGCGTGTCAAAACCTCCTCACCCGAGCTGGCGATTGGCCGCCTCAGCGGTGGTAATCAGCAAAAAGCGATCCTCGCCAAATGCCTGCTGCTCAATCCGCGCATTTTGATTCTGGACGAACCGACGCGCGGCATCGACGTCGGCGCTCGCCAGGAGATCTATCTGCTGATTAACGCGCTGGTGCAGCAGGGCATCGCGGTGATTGTTATCTCCTCCGAACTGCCTGAAGTGCTGGGTCTGAGTGACCGCGTATTGGTGATGCACGAAGGGCAAATCAAAGCCGATCTGATTAACGACAACCTGACTCAGGAGCAGGTCATGGAAGCTGCCCTGCGGAGCGAACATTATGCTTAAAACTGAAAGTAGCCAGAGCCTGTCCGGTACCCCGGGCAAGCCAGCGCCGGGCAAGTTTCCGCGCTTCAATCTGCAGGTGCTGGTGATGCTGGGAGCGATTGTGCTTATCGCTCTGTTCTTCACCTGGACCACCGACGGTGCCTGGCTTAGCCCACGCAACGTCTCTAACCTGCTGCGCCAGACCGCCATCACCGGCATCCTCGCGGTGGGCATGGTGTTTGTCATTATCTCGGCGGAGATCGACCTTTCCGTCGGTTCGATGATGGGCCTGCTGGGCGGTGCCGCGGCCATCTTTGACGTCTGGCTCGGCTGGCCGCTGCCGCTGACCATCGTGGTAACGCTGGTGCTTGGCCTGTTGCTGGGCACCTGGAATGGCTGGTGGGTCGCGTACCGTAAAGTGCCCTCGTTCATCGTCACGCTGGCGGGCATGCTGGCGTTTCGCGGCATTCTGGTTGGTATTACCGATGGCACCACCGTAGCGCCAACAACGCCGGCGATGTCGCAGATCGGACAAAGCTATTTGCCCGGCGGCGTCGGCTTTGGCTTCGGCTTCGCCGGTCTGGCACTGTTTATTCTCTGGCAATGGCGGCTACGGCTGCGTCGCCAGCAGCTGGGGTTATCACAACCGGCCGCCAGCGGCACGGTGGCACGCCAGGCGATTACCGCTGTTCTGGTGCTGGGTGCCATCTGGTTGCTGAACGATTACCGCGGCGTGCCGACACCGGTCCTGCTGCTGGCACTGCTGCTGCTCGGCGGCATGTTTATGGCCACACGCACCGCCTTCGGACGACGGATTTATGCTATCGGCGGCAACATTGATGCAGCGCGCCTGTCGGGCATCAACGTGGCGCGCACCAAGCTGGCGGTGTTCGCCATCAACGGCGTCATGGTGGCTATTGCCGGCCTGATCCTCAGTTCACGTCTTGGTGCTGGCTCGCCCTCAGCGGGCAATATTGCCGAACTGGACGCCATCGCTGCCTGCGTGATTGGCGGCACCAGCCTGGCGGGCGGCGTCGGTTCGGTGGCCGGCGCGGTGATGGGCGCCTTCATCATGGCGTCTCTGGATAACGGCATGAGCATGATGGACGTGCCGACCTTCTGGCAGTACATCGTTAAAGGGGCGATTTTACTGCTGGCGGTGTGGATGGATACGGCTACGCGCCGCCGGGTGTAATCGCGTGGGCGATCACAATGTGGCGCAAACAATTTCTGCTGCCTTTTCCGCCGTGCTATGCAATGCGCAACAGGTTTAAGGGAGCGCGCCACGATGCACGAAAAACGTTACCGTATTACGCTGCTGTTTAACGCCAACAAGGTGTATGACCGTCAGGTGGTGGAAGGGGTCGGCGAGTATCTGCAGGCTTCGCAAACCGACTGGGATATCTTCATTGAAGAGGATTTCCGCTGCCGCATCGACAACATCCGCGAATGGCTGGGCGACGGCGTCATTGCGGATTACGACGACAGCTCGATCGAGAGCCTGCTCAGCAATGTGCCGGTGCCGATTGTCGGCGTTGGTGGCTCTTATCACCGGCAGCAGGATTATCCGCCGGTGCACTACATCGCCACCGACAACGCTGCGCTGGTGGAGAGTGCCTTTCTGCATCTGAAAGAGAAAGGCATTCATCGCTTTGCGTTTTACGGCCTGCCCGCCGCCAGTGGCAAACGCTGGGCGCAGGAGCGCGAGCAGGCGTTTCGCCAGCTGGTGATGCGCGAGCGCTATCAGGGCGTGGTGTATCAGGGGATGGAAACCGCGCCGGAAAACTGGCAGCACGCGCAAAACCGCCTCGCCGACTGGCTGCAAACGCTACCGCCGCAGACCGGCATTATCGCGGTGACCGACGCGCGTGCACGCCATTTGCTGCAGGCTTGTGAACACCTGAAAATTCCGGTACCGGAGAAGCTCAGCGTAATCGGTATCGATAACGAAGAGCTGACGCGCTATCTGTCCCGCGTGGCGCTCTCTTCGGTAGCCCAGGGTACGCGCCAGATGGGTTATCAGGCCGCCAAACTGCTGCATCGTCTGCTCGATCGGCAAACGCTGCCGCTGCAACGCATTCTGGTGCCGCCGGTAAAAGTCATTGCCCGCCGCTCTACCGATTTTCGCTCGCTGCGCGATCCGGCGGTGATTCAGGCGATGCATTACATCCGCTTTAACGCCTGTAAAGGCATCAAGGTCGAACAGGTGCTGGATGCGATTGGCCTGTCGCGCTCCAATCTGGAAAAACGTTTTCGCGATGAGACCGGCGACACCATTCACGCCATGATTCACCGCGAGAAGCTGGAGAAAGCGCGTGAACTGCTGGCCTGCTCTTCATTGAATATTAATGAAATTTCGCAGATGTGCGGCTATCCTTCCCTGCAGTACTTCTATTCGGTGTTTAAGAAAAGCTACGCCACCACGCCAAAGGAGTATCGGCAGCATCACGGCGAGAAGGTGCAATAACGCCCCGCTGCGATCAAGATTTTACCGCCAATTGCCGCTATACTGCGCGGCATCTTCAAAGGAAGATCGTCGTCTCCGGTGAGGCGGCCGGATTTCAAATCCGGTTGGGGCCGCCAGCGGTCCCGGGCAGGTTCGACTCCTGTGATCTTCCGCCAATTTGCTTTTTCTGAATTCCACCGCTTCAGGTGATCATTTTTACAACCTATAATTAGCGCTAACTCTAATCTTTCGTTAACGCTAATGAACGCATCTGAGAGAACTACCTTAAATATTTACAGGGTGCCTTTCAGATACGTACTCATTCAAGCTTCCTTATTACTTTTAATATCCCATCCCGACTGCGACTCAGCACCTTTACCGCCAGAGGAAGACTGTTCCCAATACTGAATCTTAACTTTTGAAGCCTGAAACTGATAAGATAAGGCTAAAAGCTCTGAATGGTTTGCTCCATTGAAGAGAACGTTGGTAATAAGGACATCTTCCAATGTTATCCTGCAATATTCAGTTTGGCTGCCCCCTGCCTTACAGGCGGAAAGTTCCACCTTACTAATATGGTTGCCGTTCGAGACATACTTCATCACTGCTGGTGTGGCTTTGTCGATATGAGTCTGAACTGTTAGGTCCCGGTACTGCACTTTTCCTGCACCACCACCGCCACCCACACTCATGTTGCCTGGCTGACTGGCACCCCAGGTAAAAGAATCAACATTAATCCATCCCTTATGATTCGAGTCTTGAGATTCGCCTGTGATGCCTTCAATTTTGAGAAAAATATCAATGCTCATTTGTCTTCCTTTTCGACTCCAGTTATTTTAGGATCTGATTAGCCCTGTTAATTGAAAGCTATGTTTACACAAAGGTATCGTTATGGACAACTACTGGAATAAGAACAGATTTTCAGATTACTTCCTCACAATGGGTAATCTTCAGGCAAATCAACTAGTAAGCTTAGCTAACAATCTTTCTCTCATTCATCTGAAAGATGGAATGCTTAGGATGCGATTTCATGATGAAGTACGGGACTTCATTAATCTTCAACTTAATACCATCCGTTCTGCTACCAGCGATGAACAATGTCAGGAGTGCATTCAGAATCTTAAGAAAGAGTCTCATAACCTTTCAATTCAGGACAGAATGCTCAGAACCGGCCAGGCGACGATATCCTCATCAGTAAAGTTCTACCATGATAATGAAAAGGTCATCGGTTATGTTATTGACGGTATAAGCGTTGTCCTAAGTGGCTTACAAATTGTGGCAGGGGCGGGTGTATTAGTCGGGTCTGCAGCAACAGGCAATGTGCTAGGCGTAATCGCCGGTTCAACACTCATTATGAATGGTGTAGGTTCAGGTATTGAAGGAATTGGAAAGCTGAGAGGTGTACCTAACCCTTCAAATCCGGTCAGAGACGCATATGAGGATATAGCTGAGTTTTTTGGATTTGACCAAAGGCTGGGATTACTTGCATATCAGGTAGTTGATTTAACCACCTCTTATTATGGTATTTTCAAACTTACATTAAAGCCGGAAGCCTGGAGATTATACAAATATCTTCCTGCTGATTATTATCGCAAAGTTCAGACTATGAGCAAGCCCGCCCTTGCTATAAAAGGTGCAGGAGCGGCGATCAAAGGGACTGGAATAGGTTTGAATCTTTATCAAATGCAAAACAACCCTGCAAATAATTAACTATTATCGTTCTTCTTAATAAACCTATAGGCTTTCCAGGATAATCTCAATGGAGTAACGAAATAGATAATCAAAAAAGCGAAGCCAAGGACAATCACATAAGAGAGGAAATCTGATTTATCGGCATTAAGGGCACCATATAATCCTATGAGGATCAATATAGATACTCCGATAACACCTCCCCAAAAACGTTTGCTTAAATCAATAACCAGAGTTTTAAGGGTATCAGATTGGGACTCATCCTTTTTTACGATACTCCTGAGCTTACCGATATCTTTACTAGTGAAACCATTATCAAACAGCTTTTTCTCATATTCGTTCATATAAATCATCCCGATTAGACATCCTGTTCCGAATCAAATATATCACAATCCAATGATGAAAAGCCACATGAAATCCAGGTATGCCACGCCAGTTTGATTGAAATATGAATACAAAGTGGCATGGCTCCAATACCCATCTCAATTTATAAAATAAAAAATACATCAATCCACTCTTCGTCATATAAATCAATGAATTAATAAGTTTTGATATTAACAACCAAGCCTGAGGATTTAAAGTAGCTTCTGGCTTATACGCTCTCACTCAGACTCGTTAGATATGAATCATTAAAAAACTTGCACGAAACTCAAGTTTGATGTGCTGCCTGCAAATCCGGTATCAATTAAGCATAAATGAAACCGGAATCACTACCCTCAAATTCATAAAGTCATCAGACCAAAAGGGCAACACTGTCTTTGCTCGGAACGCTCATAATTTTTCAGGTTTTTAGTTATTGCTGCGATCTGCTGCCAGATTCAGTAAACCGGCTTGTGCTGAATGACTTGATCGGTAGTATGAATGTGAGAGCTGCCCGGTTCTTGTATCAGGTTCAACTCTCCGGTCAAAACCAGTAGCTATGAATCTCTTAAATTCATAATTTAAAAACATCACCCTACATCGGTGATCTTCCGCCACTCACCACTCAGGCCCAGCCATGCTCATCCATCCATCCGACAACCTTCCGTTCTCTGGCGATCCGCGTAAGGAAGAGCTGCGCCAGCGGCTGATGCGACCGGATGCGCCCAAAGTCATTGCCGTGTCACTGTCGAAGGAGCTGGATCGCGAGCGACGCACGCATCGTCATGCCGCCGGTCAGCTGTTTTGTCTGCGCCAGGGATTGATGACGGTGAACACCTCGTCGGGCATTTTTGCTAACCCGCCGCGGCTGGTCGGCTGGATTCCGCCGTGGTTTGACCATGCCCTTGTCGGGCCGGGGCGCGTGCTGGGCTGGACGGTACTGATTGACGAAGCGCTGGCTGCGCCGTTGCCGGATCGGCCGGTGCTGCTCTCCTGCCCGACCGTGCTGGAGCCGCTGGCAGAACGGCTGGCGGTGCTGGAGCCTGAACTGTGGAGCAGCGCGCGCTATACCCGGCTGGGTCAGGTGTTTCTTGATGAACTGTACGAATCCACGCCGCAGGAACTCACCCTGCCGCTGCCGGATGAGCCGCGGCTGCGGCAGATTGCACGCCTGCTGATGGACGATCCGGCTGATACACGCACCGGGCCGGAGCTGGCGCAGTGGGCTGGTCTGAGCGCGCGCAGCCTGAGTCGCCACTGGTCCAGCGCGGTTGGCATGAGCCTGAGTAAATATCGTCAGGTGTCGCGCCTGCTGAAATCGCTGGAAGGGCTGGCGGCAGGCCACAGTGTGCAGCAGGTTGCCTGGCAGGTGGGCTTCGACAGCGTCAGCAGCTATATCAGCGCGTTTCGCGCCGCCTTCGGCTCAACGCCAGGCAAATACTTTACGACGCCAGCCGACTCTGCGAATGCAGCATCAGCAGGCTAGCCGGACCGTCAATCGGTGGCAGGCTGTGCCGGTATTTGCGGCGATAAGCGCCCGGCGGCAGGTCAAACATGCGCCGAAAGGTGCGGCAGTAGGTTTGCTGTGAATCGAAGCCAAACTGCAGCGCAATCTGCATCAGCGACGTGTTACTGCTGAGCAGGGTGATGACGGAAGCCGTCAGCTTGCGTTCACGGATATAGGCTCCCAGCGCCACGCCAGTGTAGCTGCGGAACAGCCGCTGCAAATGCCACTGCGAATAACCGGCCCGCTGTGCGACCGTCTCCAGCATGAGCTTTTGTTCAATATTCGCCTCTATCCACATCATCAGCTGATGCATAAAAGCTGCGTTAATATCCATCCTCTCCTCCTGATGCCGTGGTGCGACTCAATCTGCGACATTGTAAAAACAGGACGACTGGCTGTGTTTGCGCATAAAGCCAATAAATAGCGATAACTCGCCAATATACTCTCCCATGTTCAGGCGCGGGAAACCGCAGTTGCGGCATGACCCATCATGTAATACTGTAAGTTACATGAAAGATGATCAGCAGCTCTCACTGCGCTTAACGACATGAAGGAGAAAAGTCTATGCAAGCATTTATAACGTCTGAATTGGGTGTCTGTGTGGCGATTGCGCTAGCCTCAGCCAGCATCGCGATGACCATGACGCAGACCGAACTGTTTGCCGGTTTGCGCGCCTGGACCGCACGCAAACACGCCTTGCTCGGTCATCTGTTTCACTGTTTCTATTGCCTGAGCCATTGGGTGGTGTTTGCCGCGATGCTGATTTACCACCCAACGCTGCTGAACAGCGGTTGGCCGCTGGTCGACTGGTTCATGACAGCCTTCATCACGCTGACGCTGACCACGTTTGTCAGCGGTATGATGTTTAAAGTGTTTCAGGCCGCCGTCACCACGCATGTGATGAAGCATGACGCGCAGATCAAATTGCAGAAGCAGGATTAACGGCCGCGCGGGTTAGTCGCTGCAGCGCGGAAAGGTGTGCGGATCCAGCCCGAGGCTGGCCATTTTTTGCAGGTAATCGTCGGCGATGTCCGCCACGGTAATCTGGCTAAAGCGCTGCAGCAGTAACGCTTCGGCTTCACCCAGCGCCTGGTCGAGCCGGGCGTCTACCGCATGTTCCACCAGGCAGGGCGAAGGATCGGCCGCCGGGCCAATGCTGAACAGCGCCGGTGAGCCGATGGCCTGGTACACATCCAGCAGCGTGATATCGCGCAGGTCCGCGCGCAGCTCCCAGCCGCCGCCGTGCCCCTTTTCCGACACCAGATACCCCTTTTCACGCAGCCCTGACATCATGCGACGCACCACCACCGGGTTGGTGCCGAGCATTTTTGCCATGGCATCGGAAGTAGTGCGTTTAACGTGACGATCAAGATGAATGAGCGCGTGCAGCGAGCGGGACAGGCGGTTATCGCGTGGCATGGACGTTTCCTCTGAAATTCCCGCTACTGTAGCAAACCATGCTGGCGGCAACAATTTATCCCGGCTGAGGGTTGATGGCGCCCTGACCAGGCATCCGCGTTAATCAGGCTGCCAAATGGGAAAAGGCAGACCGCCACAGTAAAAGAAATTACGGTGAAAAGGCGATTGGGCATCAGTTAATTAATTAATGAACTAAGTGACAGAAACGGAATGTATATTTCCCACCAGGAAACAAAACTCCCCTAGGCGGAATAATAAATTCCTTTTTGAAATTAAATTCACTCTGTAGGACATAGACTACAAATAATTATTTTATTGTTCTTGATCATACGCAATATATAAAATTCAGCGAGCGGCTAAAGTTTGACCTGTCATTCACTCATCAGGAAAAGGTTAACTATGGCTCAGGTCGTTGTGGTTGATGACCATCCGATCGCGCGGATGGCCGTTCGTTATTTGCTGGAACAAAATGGACATACGGTGCTGGCCGAAAGCGCCGATGGCCGGGAAGCGGTAACGTTGATTCAGCAGCAGCAGCCGGATATCGTCATCATTGATATCGACCTGCCGTCGCTGGACGGAATTGAAGTGGTTAAGTCGTTGCGCGATCAGAGTTTTCCAGGAAAAATCATTGTTATCTCCGGGAAAAATGAAAACGTGTATGCCGTGCAGAGCCTGCGCAGCGGCGCCAATGGCTTTGTCAGTAAAAAAACCGATATGCCAGAGATCGCCACTGCTATTCAGGCGACACAACGTGGTTACGGTTATTTCCCGCTGGGCGGTTTTATGCAGCAAATGGAGCAGGAAAGCACGCAGGCGGAGAAAAAAATGATTGAATCATTGTCACCACAGGAGTTTCAGGTTTTTCATCACATTATTAAGGGCCTGAATAATATGCGCATCGCGGCGCGGATGGGCGTCAGTAATAAAACCGTCAGCACTTATAAAAGCCGGTTAATGGATAAACTGCACTGCAAAACCATGAGTGATTTATTTGCTTTCGTGCATCGCAATCAAATGGAAGCCTCATGATCCGTCTGCTGATGTTTATCGGACTGGTGCTGTGCTGCAGCCCCACGGTGGCGCAGCCGATGCCACAGCTCTATATTCCGCTGGAGCGGGAACCGCTGGCACCGCTGATACCGCAACTGTCGCAGGACGATTGGCAGGCATTGCGTCAGTTGCCCACGCTGCGCATTGCGCTGTGGGCGCCCGATATTCCGCCTTATCTCACCTTCCTTGATATGTCATCTGAGGAAAAAAACGTGGAAGGCGTATTTGCTGATTACGCCCGGCTGATAGGCCAGGCACTCGGCATGCGGATAGAGATGCTGCGCTATGCCGATCGTGACGCGGCGCTGGCCGCTATCGCTGCCGACCAGGCTGATATGCTGTTTAGCAAAGCCGGGAACACTGTGCCTTCCAACGCCCAGCTGGACGCCTCACACAATCTGCTGATCAACCGACCGGTGGTGGTGACCCAGCGCGATCGCGCCATGCAGCCGGTGCCTTATGCAGCGCCAGTCAGACTGGCGGTGGACCAGCACTATCTCAGCGACAGCGCAATCCGGGCGCAATTTCCTCAGGCGCACATCATGCGTTATGCCTCCAGTCGCGTCGCGCTGTCGGCGCTGGCGACCGGCGAGGCGGATTACGTGCTCGATAATCTGACCTCCGCCAGCTTTTTAATTGAACGCAACTACCTCAATCAGCTGGCGCTGGCCGACATTCTCGCCCCACGCGCGCAGGATGCCAGTCGGCTACTGGTGAGTCAGCGCAGGCCGGTATTGCTGCGTGCGATAAATCGCGTCATCGCGGCGATCCCCGCAGAGCAGCATCGCGCGATCTCACGCCAGTGGACACAGCGCCCGGACATCTGGCGTCTGCAGCAGCCGCTGGCGCTTACGGCTGCTGAACAGCGCTGGCTACAGCAGCACGGCAGCGTGCGCGTGGGTTTTAATCCGTTTTTTGCGCCACTGGCGCTGCTGGATGGACGTAATCAGTTTCAGGGCATCAGTGCCGAACTGCTGCACCAAATCCACCTGCGCACCGGTATCAATTTTGTCGCCGTGCCGGAGTATCACGAAGACACGCTTCTGATGCAGCTTCAACAGCATAAAATCGACATGGTGGCCGCACTCTCCTATAACGCGCAGTGGCCAGGCCGTTTTACCCAGCCGTGGCTGCACACGCCGTTTGTGCTGATTACCGCCGCTACCGCGGGTGCACCCGCCGCGCTGCACTCGGGCTTACGTATCAGCGTAATGAAAGGCAGCCCGGTCATTGGCTGGCTGCAGCAACACTATCCTGAAGTACAGCTACAGCTGGTAGACAATGCCAGTCTCGGCATGCAGCAAGTGGTGGAAGGCAAAGCCGATGGCATGGTGCATAACCAGCTGGGCGCCGCTTACCTGATCAAACGCTATTTTTCCGGACGGATGCGCATTGCCCAGCGCGTCGGCACCCAGCCCGCTCACATCAGTTTCGCCGTGCACGCTGGCGATCCCGAGCTGCTCAGCATCATGAATAAGGCCCTGAATGAAATATTACCCAGTGAGATCTCGCAGCTCACCAGCCGCTGGCAGGGTACGCCCGAGGTGACGGCCAGCAGCTGGCCACTGTATCGCACGCCATTTTATGCGCTGGCGGGCGTGGCAGCCGTCGTCTCCCTCGCCTGCCTGCTCTGGGTGTATCAGCGCGGCCGGGAAATCCGCCGCCGCCGCCGGGCGCAGCGGCAATTGCAGATCGCCCGCGATCGTGCCGATCGTGAAAATCAGGCCAAAAGCCGTTGGGTTGCTACCGTGAGCCATGAGATTCGCAATCCGGTCAACGCGATCATCGGCCTGCTGGCGCTGGAAGCGCGTAAGGCCGGTGCCAGCGAGGCGCTGCTGACTGCATGGCAATCGGCACAGGCATTAAGCGGCCTGGTGGGCGATATTCTGGATATGGCGAAGATTGAGCGCGGGCAGCTGACGCTGGCACCGCAGTGGCATAGCATCGCGACCCTGTGCCAGCCGGTACTGCAGCTCTATCAGGGGCTGGCGCATGAAAAAAACCTTACGCTTACCTATCACACTACGCTGCCTGATCTTGAAGTCTGGGTTGATGCGCCGCGCCTGCGTCAGGTGATCGCCAATTACATCAGCAACGCCATTAAATTCACGCCGCAGGGAAACGTGGCGGTGTATCTCAGCGGTGAGCAAAACGCCACTGGCGAACTGGTGCTGGAAATTGAAGTGCAGGATAGCGGCATTGGCATCAGCGAACAGGAGCAACAGCAGCTGTTTCAGCCATTTGCGCAGACCACAGCCGGTCGTCAGCAAACTGGCAGCGGACTGGGGCTGGTGATCAGCGCGCAGCTGCTGCAACAGATGCAGGGCAGCATGCGCCTGCACAGCGAGCCGGGTGAAGGCACCCTGGTTCACGTCACGCTGCCGCTGCCGAGTCGTGCACCGCCGCCGGTAGCCCTGTGCGCGACTGATGCGCCCCCCGCCGTGCCGGCACTGCATATCCTGGTGGTTGACGATCATCCGGCGAATTGTTTGCTGCTGACCCGTCAGCTGGAAGCGCTGCAGCATCGTGTTACTGCGATCGGCCAGCCTGACCTCGCACCTGAGATCATCGCAACACAGCAAATTGACGCGGTAATCACCGATTGCCATATGCCGCAGATGGATGGTTTTACGCTGACCAGTGTGTTACGTCGCCGTGGTTATCGTCACAAAATCATCGGACTTACCGGCAGTGCACTGGTTGAGACGCGCGAACGCGGCCTCGCGGCTGGTATGGATGCGTGCCTGTTTAAGCCGCTGCATCCGGATCAGCTTAACGCTGCCCTGGCGCAGCCTGTTGCCCTGCCGGCATTGCTGTCTTTGCCGCAGCTGCGCGCCATGGTGCACCACGATGACGATATGGTGGCAAAACTGCTGCCCAGGGTATGCGAAGAGAATCAGCGCGATTTGCAACAGGCCCAGCAGGAACTGGCGCAGCAGCAGTGGCCGGCGCTGGCACGCACGCTGCACCGGCTGGCCGGGGCAGCTCAAATTATCTATGCAGCAGATATCAATCAGCTTTGCCAGCAGCTGGAGCAGGCCTGCGTCGATGCGCGCGATGGCGACCTGCTCAGCGTGGGTCTGGCTGGCCTGACTACGCGTATCGAGCAGCTACAGCTGGCCATTGATTGCTGGCTGCCGTTCAATCGTGTTGTAAAGCAATAAACATCCTGCTTACCGCTTCACCAGGCTGATTTGCCAGGCGTGGAACAGGGTGAGCCAGTTTTGCACCGGCAGATGTTGCTTCTGGCCGGTGCCAAAGCCGTGACCGCCCTGCTGGAACAGATGCAGCTCCACGTTGACCTTGTTCTGCCGCAGTGCGCTGAACATGCCCAGCGCGTTTTGCGGTGAGGCGGTGCCATCATTCAGCGCCTGCACCAGAAAAGTCGGCGGCGTGTGCGCGCTGACGCGATCTTCCTGCGAAAGCTGCGCCATTTGTTGGGCAGTGAGATCTTTACCATACAGCGCCGTGCGCGTGCCTGGGTGGGTCACGCCCTGTTTCAGCGACAGCACCGGATAGATGAGCGCGCTGAAATCCGGGCGCGCCGACACCTTATCCTGCGCATCGACCGCCTGATAGTTAGCTTCATCGGGAGTGTTGCTAAGATTGGCGGCAAGAAAGGC
Organism: gamma proteobacterium symbiont of Axiagastus rosmarus; assembly: GCF_059730925.1. Classification (NCBI taxonomy): domain Bacteria; kingdom Pseudomonadati; phylum Pseudomonadota; class Gammaproteobacteria; species gamma proteobacterium symbiont of Axiagastus rosmarus. The sequence continues at coordinate 73,889 of NZ_AP035925.1, read as the reverse complement.
ACCGGCGGAAAAGCCCATCACGCCAATGCGGTCAGGCGCTACCTGGTACTGCTGCGCATTGGCCCGAATCAGCCGCAGCGCTCGCTGGGTATCGGCAAAAGCCTGCTGGCGATACTGCGCTGAACCGTCGTGTGGCAGACGATAAATTAACACAAATGAAGCATAGCCCTGCTGGCTGAGCACGTTGGCCACATCCAGCCCTTCAAGATCTTTCATAATATAAGAAAAACCCCCACCGGGAATGATTAGCACCGCCGCATGATTATTTTTTCCGGTTGCCGGAACATAAATCATTTGTGGCGCATCGACGTGGGTAACAGCCCGGTTATTAATGGCCGGATTTTTACTAAAATTAATAAATTTATTATTTGCTGACACTTCATCTGGCCAGATCGGAATTTCCTTATTGGCAAACGCGGCCGGAAGATACAGTAAAAAAAACAGGCTAAATATCCGCAACCCTCTCATCGCACTGGCTCCAAATCCTGAATAAAAACAGTAACAAAAGTCAAACTGAGCGGATAAAATCGCTCAGTGACGCTCCAGCTCCCCGCGAGATAATGAAAAAAAATACTCATCGAAAAATGTCTGTGGAAACGGTAGCAAATAAATATGGCAAAACCTATTCAATATAATATCGGACCAGGAAAAATTAGACTTTTCTCATGTTTACGTTAACAAGGCCGTATGTTATAAGTGAATTTTAAACTATAAGAATCTGTGACCATGGGAATTTACTGGATCATAAGTCTTAGCCTGACTTTCGTCGCTATTGTCGAAATCATGTTAAGTAAAAATGAAAACACAGCGCAAATCAGGACGTGGCTTTATTTTGTTGCCGTTGTAGTACTTTTTACTTTTGGCGGTATTCGTGGCCTGGGAACCGGCCTTGATGACTTCCAGTATCGCGACTTCTATGCCCAGTTTATCGATAAAATTATTATCGAAGGTTTCTGGCGTGCGGTCGTGGAATTCCGTTATGAACCAGCCATTTACGCCATTGCCGGCGCGACACGTATCTTTACCGCTAATCCGGACATTTTCATCTTTGTCTTCGCGGTCATCGCTGTTGGTGTCAACGCGCACTACTTCCGTAAGCTGACACCGCTGCCGCTGGTGGCCCTCGCCGTCTACTCTGCACACCTGTTTATCAACAAAGACATGAACCAGATTCGCTTCGGTTTATGTTCGGCGTTTTTAATGGGCTTCGTCTGGCACATGTCGCGGCGCAGCAAGTCTGGCATGATCACCACCTTCATCCTGTCGTTTATCAGCCACGCCACCGCGATTGTCGCGCTGCTGATTCCGCTGGCGATGATTGTGCGTAAAAACAAATACATCCCGATTGCTATCGTGGTCGCCAGCCTGCCGCTGGCGTTTCTCGGCAGTTCAGCGCTGATCGCCGCGCTCTCCAGCCACCTCGGTGCGCTGGGCGACAGGGCCATGGGCTATGCCGATGCCGATTCTCGCCAGGAACAGGGTATTCTGACCCTGTCGAACCTGAAGAATATCGGCTTCGTCTTTATCTTCAGCTACATGTTGCTGAGCGATAAAATTAAAAATTTCGACCCGGAAAAGTTTAATACCTATTACATTCTGGTGATCACTTTTGCCATCGGCAGTGGCCTGAGGATGGCGCTACAGGATTACGCTTCTGGTGGTCGTCTGGCGAACTATTTGCTGCAGGTTGAGCCGGTGCTTATTTCGCTGTGTATCTGGGAAACCAGAAAGCTGAAGAAGGTGCTTGCCGTGGCTGTCACCATTCTGATGGTGCTGTACTATCTCTACTACAACACCGTATCGAGCAAGCAGTCGATTGTCGGCTATGAGGTGTCACGCACTTTCCAGCTGTTCCGTTAGGTCCAGAAATAACGCTAGCCAACTGGTTAGCGTTTTTTCATTAATAAGCCCTTTCTCATCGTCATCCAGGGAAAATCCGAATATTTTACTGGTCCTGAACATTGCTTGCTTTTTATGTGGATTAAAATTCTAATAGATTGCATCTGCTCACGCAGAACACCTGTGATAAGAATATTCCGAAGCAACCATGCAAAGTCTTTCATGGCTTTTCCTGGCACGTCGTCACTCAATGAAAGAATGCTGACATGAACGAAAAAAACAATTTTGACATCGTACGACTTTCCCTCGCCTTTATCGTAATGCTGGTGCATTCCGCTGAGGTGACGAGAAACGCCGATATCCGTTTCCTGGCGCATTTTCTCAATAGTGATTTTGCCGTCAAAGGATTTTTCGCAATAAGTGGTTTTCTTATTGCAAAAAGTTACTTAAGAAGTAAATCGCTGACGTCCTATTTTATTAAGCGCGCGCAACGTATATTGCCGGCTTATATTTTCACCATCATCATGTGTTTTGTGATTGGCATGTGTCTTACTACTCTGCCGCTGATGGATTTCCTGAAAAATAAAGAAACCCTTAAATATCTGGTCGCCAACTTCTCGTTTCTTAACTTTATTCAGCCGTCGCTGCCGGGCGTGTTTACCAACAACCCCAATCAGCCGCTGGATGGTTCACTGTGGACCATCAAAGCCGAGCTGACGCTCTACGTGCTGCTGCCCTTTATCGTGCCGTTGCTGAAGCGAAGCCCGCTGAAGGTGTGGAGCGTGATTTTTATTATCTCCTGCGCCTGGTACTTCTACTTCACCGCGCTGTACAGCGGCCCGAAAGCCGATACGCTGGCCAAGCAGTTTATTGCGCTGTCGTCCTACTTCTTCTTTGGCAGCCTGCTGGCGGTGCATCAGCCAACCTTTGACCGTCTGAAAGAGATCACCATTGTGTCACTGGTGGTGTTCCTGCTGTTCAAGAGCACGGATTACGCGTTTATCGTTGAGCCGGTGGCGTTTTCGGCGGTAGTGATTCTGTTCTGCACCAGCCTGTGTAAAGAGATTAAAATCAGCCAGTACGGCGATCTCTCTTACGGCATGTACCTCTATCACTGGCCGATTATTCAGGTGCTGCAGCATTTCGGTGTGTTCGATGCCAACGCGTTTGCTGGCCTGGGGCTGACAATTGTAATGACGCTGGCGCTGGCTTACACCTCGTGGAATTTGCTGGAGAGCCGTTTCCTGAAGCGCACCCATCACGCTCAGCCGTCGATTGTGCCGCCCACCGCTGCACGCGACTAAGCGTTAATTATGCAGGCGCACGTCGCGCCTGCACCAAAGCGCCACCGCTCAAATGGTGGCGCCCATCGACAGCTGATAATGCAAATCCACCTGTTCAATGGTGGGCTGCTGGTTAATCTTCTTCAGCACAATTTCCGTTGCCACTTTGCCCATCTCGAAGCGCGGTGTAATCACACTGGCCAGCCGCGGCGTTGTCGCCTGACCAATCTCCAGTCCGTGGAATCCGGCAATCGCCAGCGCCTGCGGCACTGCAATGCCTGCCGCCTGACACTCCTGCAGCACGCCGACCGCCAGATCATCGTTGGTACAGAGAATGGCATCCATCTGCGGATAGAGCTGGCGCGCCAGCGTCATCATGCCGGTGCCAATCGACACCGAAGAGACTTTGTTCGGTACGATGCGTCCGGCCGGCAATCCGGCCGCCGCCACGGCATCGCAATAGCCGGCGTAGCGCTGCTGGTCACGGCGATCGGACATCGAGCCAAAATAAATCACCCGCTGTTTACCGCTGGCCAGCAGCATCGCAGTCATGTCGTAGCCAGCACGGTAATTATCAAAGCCGACGTTAATGCGCCCGCGGGTCTCGCTCAGTCCCATCACTTCGGCGACCGGAATGGTGGCCGCGTTGAGATACTTTTCCGCGCGCACGGTGTGCACCGACTCGGTCAGGATCAATCCCTGCACGTTAAAAGCCAGTACCGTGGCAATCTGCTCCTCTTCGCGCTGCGGATTGTAATCGTAGTTGACCACCAGCGTCTGATAGCCGTGGGCGCTGGTGACCGATTCGATTCCGGCCAGCAGATCGGCAAAGATTTGATTATTGAATGAGGGGATGAGCACGCCGATGCGCGGCGGCGGGTGCCGCGACGCCGCGGTGTTTTCCTGTTCGGCGACGTAGCCGATTTCGGCCATGACGCTGGCGATTTTCGCCGCCGTTTCCGCCCTGACCTTTTCCGGCGTGCGCAGATAGCGGCTCACCGTCATCTTGGTGACCCCTGCGAGAGTCGCAATATCGTCCAGAGTGATGCGCTGCGTTTTCATTGCGCGGTCCGCAAAGAGAGCCTGTCAATCAACGTATTATGCCCGCTGGCGAGTCAAAAAAGAAACGCTGCTCAGCCGGTCATACCGGTCGTTCGTAATGCTCAATCACCGCCAGCGCCAGACCGTTGGCCGGATCGATGCGCTGCGGCAGAAAGTGCAGCGCGGTATGGGCAAAGGTAAACGCCAGCGTGCCGGCCTGCGCCGCCTGCTGTACCGCCTGCACAAACGCCGGTTGCGCATTCCACGGGCCGTCAATGATGATGCTGGCCGGATTGACCAGCTGCATCACCTGGCTCAGCGCATGGCCGAGATAGCGGCCGGTCTGCGCCATCAGCTCATACACGATCTCTGGCTCGCTGTCGCCGGACTGCCAGCGTAAGCCGGGCTTACGCCGGGCCAGCTGCTGCTGGATCGCCGGCAGGCTGACCAGCGTCTCCAGACAACCCTGTCGCCCGCAGCTGCAGCGCGCGCCGTTGGGCTGCACGCTCAGATGGCCGATCTCACCGGCGGTCCAACTGCTGCCGCTGAACACCTCGCCGCGCTCCACCAGCGCGCCGCCCACGCCATCGGCGATGCGCAGATAGAAGTGGCTTTGCGCTTTATTGAGCTCCAGCTGCTGCACCGCAAGCAGCGCGGCCGCTTTGACGTTATTCATGATGCGCAGCGGCAGCTCAACGCCGCGCCGCAGCGGCGTCAGCACATCGACATCCTGCCAGCCGAGCGGCGCAGAAAAGTGCACCCGCCCGCGCTGAGAATCAATGATGCCGGGAAAACCGATGGCGACGCCCAGCAGCGCCGGATGCGCCGCGCGCAGCGTCTGACACACTTCCGTCAGCTCGTGCAGCAGCCCGTCGGCATCGGCCGTTTCGGTGCGCCAGGTTTGCTCGGCCACCACGCGCGAAAAGTAGTCGCACACGCGCCAGTGAATCGCCTGGCGCTCCACCATGATGCCCGCGCTTTTCAGCTGACCCGCGCGCAGTTCGATCTCAATTTTGGGCCGGCCGGCCGCCGCCACGCTGACCGGGCCAAGCTCGTGAATCAGCCCCTGCGCCAGCAGGTCATCGATAATCAGGGAAACGGTGTTTTTGCTCAGGTCGAGCGCCAGCGCCAGATCCTGGCGGGAAGTGATGCGGGTGGTACGCAGCTGCGTCATCACCCGCTTGAGGTTGTTCAGTCGAAGTACCGCTGGTCCTTTCCCGGCTGCTTTCATCGCACCCTCACCTGACAAAGAGTAATAGGTGTAAGTTTAGCAGCCCGCACCGTCGGTTAATCGCCGGTAAAACCGGGTTTTTACCGCTTCTGCCGCGTATCAGTACTCGTCGCCGCGCACGCGGCTGCGGTAACTTTCCCAGTCAAAACGCACCCACAGGCTATTACCGAGGCGCATGCGATCCATCACCCGTTCGCCAAGCAGCGTATTCATGCCGGCCGGATCGAGGTTGGAGAGCATGCCGGTCGGCCGCTTTGACGACGAACGGCGATCAACAATCTGATTGATGATCACTTTCTCGTAGCGCGATTCGCTCTGCATGCCGATCTCATCGATCACCAGCAGATCGACATGGCTGAGATCCTGCAGCAGCCGCTCTTCGGTCAGGTCGCTGCCGCCGCTGAAGGTGCCTTTCATGCTCGACATCAGATCGGCCACCGTGACAATCAGCACGCTTTTGCCGCGCAGAATCAGATCGTTACCAATCGCCGCCGCCAGATGGTTTTTACCGGTGCCAGGACGGCCGGAGAAGACAAAGCTGGCGATGCTGTTCTCAAACCCGGCGGCGTATTCACGCGCCAGACTGAGCGCCTTGCGCTGGCCGTCATTTTCGACGCGGTAGTTGTCGAACGAGCAGTTCATGTGCAACTCACGGATGCCGGAGCGGCCCATGATGCGCTGCATCTTCATGGCGCGGTTTTCGCGCACAATCGCTTCTGAGCGCAGCCGGCCCTGCTCCTGATTCCACGCCAGCAGCTCGGCGCCGTTTTTAAACTTTGGCTGCACATCTGCGGGCATGATTTTTTTCAGGCGACTGAAAAGATCGTTCGGCGTTTTCATTACTCACCTCGGAATCCATCGGGAATATCATAATCAGTATTGCTGATCTGGGTGATATCGCGCTTTGGCTGACCGCCGTTGGCGGCGCGGTTCATCTGCACGCTGCGCGCCAGTTTCTGCTGCCACTGTACATGGTGAAACAGCCGGCCTTCGGCCTGCCAGTAGGCGACGAAAGCCGCCAGCTCTGCGGCGGTCACCGGCTCGCTCAGCGCCACGCCCCAGATCGCCGCCTGGCGCTGGAAGTCGCTGTCCGGCTGCCAGCCCGAATACATGGCGAACTTGCCCACCGGCACGGCGACCGGCGCGGCGTCGCTGTGAAACAGGCTGTCGTCCAGCGTGACATCATTCGGCTGCTGCGCCGCCGCTTCCAGCGCCAGCAGGTGCGCGAGACGCTGCGGCGTGATCGCGTAAAACGCCGGAACATTATTGTGCAGCACCGCCAGCGTGCCGTTATCGGCCTGCTGCAGCGTGGTGAGGGGATCGTGGCAAAAGCCGTCCAGCCCCACCAGCGTTGAAGATAAGATTTTGACTGACATGAAGAAACCTGACGTTGACTCACCCGGTGCACCGGCGACCCGGTGCTAAGCGGTCAGTGTACCTGTTTTAGCACCGGGGATCGCCATAAAACCGCGCGGATTTAGCGCGAGGCGAAGTGCGGTTCAGCCGCCTCAATGCTGACCATGCGACGGCTGGCGTGGGCCGTTGCCAGCGCCGGGCGGGTTTGCCACAGATAGCGCAGCGATGCCACCAGACACAGGCTGTAGCCAAACAGCTCGCTGCCCTCTTCCGCCATGTTCTTCACCACGCGGTTATAGCCATCCAGCATCAGTTGCTGCCACAGCTCATGCATGCCAAACAGCCGCGAGAACACCAGCACCGCCAGCAGCCCGGCGGCCATCATTTGCCAGCTGCGATGCTGCAGCAGTGCCGCCAGGCCCGGCAGGATTTGCCGCGGCTGACGCAGCGCCATCGCCAGCGAGGCCGCGGTCGTTGCCAGCGCAAACCACAGCCATGCGCCGTGCTGCACCACGTCGAACAGAAAATCCATTTCACGAATCAGCATGCAGCTGAAGAAGCCACCGACCAGAATCAGCGCGCTGCGCTGCTGCGGTCGTTGCCAGGCGGCGAGGAAGAACAGTGCGGCAATGGCCGCCAGCATCAGCTCCTGTGTCGCTTCGGTGAAAGAGGTTTCGTGCAGTGCATCGTTCATCCAGTTGACGTCGATGTAGACCATCGCCATACAGAAGACCAGCACCAATCCACTGATGATAAAGGCCGCCAGTTCGCGGCTAATAAGAATAATGTTTTCGCGCATTGTGATACCAAATCAGAAAATAATTAGCGCGCTTATTATATTTCCGCTGGCTGGCACCACTTCTCATTTCATGCCGCTTCAGAAGCTGGCGCTGACGCCGAGGTTGTAAATGAACTGTTCGCCGCTGCTGACCGCACCGGTCTGGGCGAAGGAGGCGAACGCCGCCATGTTCTGGCCGAGCGGCAGACGGGCACCGACGCTGACATCCATCCAGTTCGTTTCCCGGTTCATCTCTTCCGGCCGATCGCGCGGCGCGGCCGTGCCGTCGAAGCTGAGCTGATGGCTGTAACTCACCTGTGCCCACGGCGATATCCAGCCAAAACTGGAATCCACGCGCCAGCCCAGTGAAGCGATGTGTTCGGCGTTATTACGATCAACCGGCGCGCAGGCGGCGCAGCTGAGAGTGGAATCATCGACGGCAAACTGCGCCACCGGACCGGTGCGCAGGCGGTCATTCATTGGCAGGTTCCAGCCTGCCGAGTAGCGGTTCACCAGCGGCGAGTTGCCGACGCTGGCCGTTTCGCTATGCAGCGCCATGCCGCCGCCGGGCGGATTGAGCGCGGCATCAAGCAGATCGCTGTCGCGGTTTTCTGTCAGCATCAGATGATTACTGGAAATTTTTTCGGCAAGTATCGCATTGTAATCCGGCGCGCTGCTCTCGCTGGCCTGATCCCAGGCGTACGCCGGCAGGGCCGCCACCAGTAGCCACCCACCGCTAAAGGCCAGCGCAAGGAGACGCTGGCCGGTCCGCTGACTGTTCTGCCACATGAAAGACTCCTGACGAGCCGGAAGGGATCGGGTTGGCCTTGAAATTGATGATGATCCTGAAGCGTTCACCCGGTTGCAGCGCGAACGTCCATGACGTTATTATCGGCACCCATTGATTAACTATTAATCGATTCTTTCAAACGTCAAGCGACTGACCGCTTTTTCCTCATGCTTAGGGAGTGATGCAATGCAGCGATGTGGCTGGGTAACACAGGATGCGCTTTATCTGGCGTACCACGACACGGAATGGGGCGTGCCGCAGACCGATAAGCGCGCCTTATTTGAGATGCTGTGTCTGGAGGGGCAACAGGCTGGCCTGTCATGGATCACCGTGCTGAAAAAGCGCGAGAACTACCGCCAGGCGTTTCATGATTTTGATCCGCAGGCGGTGGCGCTGATGGATGAGGCCGATCTGCTGCGCCTGCTGCAGAACAGCGGTTTGATCCGCCATCGCGGCAAGCTGGAAGCCATCATCAATAATGCCAAAGCGCTGCTGGCGCTGGAGGCCACCGGTGAAGACTTTTCCCGCTTTATCTGGTCATTTGTCGATAACCAGCCGATTTTGCACCGTTACGCGGATTACAAACTGGCGCCCACCACCTCCGAACCGGCCATTGCACTGTCTAAAGCGCTTAAGAAGCGTGGTTTTAAATTCGTCGGGCCTACAACCTGCCACTCTTTTTTACAGGCCTGCGGGCTGATAAACGATCATCAAACCAGCTGTTTCTGCCATCCCGATAATCTTTAAGGCAAAAGTTTACAAATTAAGACTGCGCCTCACGAATTTCCCCATCATTGAACGGCATAATAGTGCCGTTTTGGGGCATTTTCCCCGTTTCCGTATGAGGGACTTTTTCATGAAAAAGCGTGTACTGGCGCTGGCCTTGTTAATGAGCGGCAGCGTGGCGCTGTCGGGTTGTACCACCAATCCTTATACCGGCGAATCGCAGGCCGGGAAATCGGGCATCGGCGCGGGTCTGGGCGCGGTGCTGGGCGCTGGCGTGGGCGTGCTCTCTTCGTCGAAGAAAGATCGCGGTAAAGGTGCGCTGATTGGCGCAGCGTCCGGTGCGGCACTGGGCGGCGGCGTCGGCTATTACATGGATGTGCAGGAAGCCAAACTGCGCGACAAGATGCGCGGCACCGGCGTCAGCGTAACGCGTCAGGGCGATAACATCGTACTGAACATGCCGAACAACGTGACTTTTGACTCCAGCAGCGCCAACCTGAAACCGGCCGGCGCAAATACGCTGACCGGCGTGGCGATGGTGCTGAAAGAGTATCCGAAAACCGCCGTCAACGTGGTCGGCTTTACCGACAGCACCGGCACACGCGCACTGAACATGCGCCTGTCGCAGCAGCGAGCAGAAAGCGTTGCCAGCGCGCTGATCGTGCAGGGCGTGGCGCAGAACCGCCTGCGCACCCAGGGCATGGGCCCGGATAACCCGGTCGCCAGCAACAGCACCGAAGCCGGTAAAGCCCAAAACCGTCGCGTCGAAATCACCCTGAGTCCGCTGGGCTAAGGCACAGGCCGGTCTGCCGCTGCAGGCCGGCTTTTGACGCGCTTTTACGCGCTTATTGACGCGCAAAGCAGCAGATAACGCGTAAACGTCGCCGGACGATAGAGCCAGCGATGACTTTATGCTAGCGTGATCAAAATTTGATCAGTGGAAAGCCATCATGTCACTCAAAGCTATCGCCTCCGCCCTTGGCCTCTCTGTGACCACCGTGAGCCGTGCGCTGAATGGGTTTGATGATGTCGCCGCTGCTACCCGCAAACGCATCGAAGAGGAAGCCGACCGGCGCGGTTATCGCCCGAATGCCGCCGCGCGTCGCCTGAAGACCGGCCGTGCCAATGCGGTCGGGCTGGTGTTTCCGGTCAGCAATGCCTCACTCAACGACAGCTACTACAGTGAAATGCTGCTGACGCTCGATCAGCGTCTCGCCCTGCACGAGATCGATCTGCTGTTGCTCCCCGACAAACCGCAGGATCAGCAGCGCAATTTGCTGCGCATGCTGCGCAGCGGCGTGCTGGACGCGCTGATAGTCACCCATACCACGCCGCAGGATGTGCGATTGCAGCGCCTACAGCAGAAGGGTTTTCGCTTTCTTACGCTGGGGCGCAGTCAGCTGCCGCAGCCTTACGCCTGGTTTGATTATGATAACCATGCCGGAACGCTACTGGCGGCGCAGCACTGCCAGCAGCAGGGCTATACGCGCATCGCTTATCTCGGCGGTAACGAGCCCAGCACCTACATTCTTGACCGCCGGCAGGGGTTTATCGACGCGCTGCCCGCCACGCCATGCGCACAGCAGGCTGGCTGGATGGCCGCGCTGCCGCCCTCGCGCCGCGCGGGCTATCAGCAAACCCGCGCCTGGCTGGCGCACGATACTCAGCCTGACGCCATCATCACCGACTGCAGCCCGCTCGGCGAAGGCGCAGCGATTGCCCTGCAGCAGGCCGGGCGTCTGAGCGGCGCGCAGGCAATTCCCCTGTACGTGTACGATGGTCTGCCGCACGACTCGATTATCACGCAACCGGTCAACGCGATTCTGCAATCATCACAGCAGCGGATTGGCGAACGCGTCGCCGAAATGGTGCTGCAGCTGCTGGAAGGCGCGCCGCCCGCGCAGTTACAGACGCTGTGGCAGCCAATGCTGCGCCTCACTTCTGACGCACAGTGATTGCGCGGGTGCCGCGCTGTGATAGTCTTCGCCTGATGCAATTAATCAGGTGTATGTGATGAAAACCAGGCCGCCACGAGCCACAATCAGTGACGTTGCCCGCACGGCAAAAACCGGTAAAACCAGCGTTTCCCGCTATCTGAATGGCGAAGTTCATCTGCTTTCGCCGGATCTGAAAGCCCGTATCGAACAGGCAATTGCCGACCTCAACTACCGCCCCAGCCAGATGGCGCGCGGACTCAAACGCGGCCGCACCCGGCTGATAGGCCTGATCATTGCCGATATCACCAACCCCTACTCGGTGGATGTGCTGAGCGGCATTGAAGCCGCCTGCCGCGCGCGCGGCTTCACGCTGCTGATGTGTAACACCAACAACGAAGTTGACCTCGAACAGCACTACCTGCAGCTGCTCAGCAGCTATCAGGTGGAAGGCATTGTGGTGAATGCGGTCGGGATGCACGAAGAGGTGCTCAACCGTCTGCAGCAGTCGATGCTGCCAATGGTGCTGATTGACCGCAAAATTCCCGACTTCGCCTGCGACGTGGTCGGGCTCAACAACCCGGAGGCCGCCCGCATCGCCACCCGGCATCTGCTGGATAACGGCTATGAAGCGCTGCTGTTTCTCAGTGAACCGCTCGGCAGCGTCAATACCCGCCGCGAACGTCTCGCCGCCTTCTTTGATACCATCAGCGGCGCGCCACAGGTGGTGGCAGAGAATGCCGAAGTGGTGTTGCATCAGCCGGCGCAGCTGGAACAGGTGCTGCAGGCGTTTCATCAGCGCCATCCGGGCAAACGCTGCGCGGTGATGGCCGCCAACGGTGCGCTGACGCTACAGGTGGCGCGGGCGTTACAGCGCCTGACGCTGCGCTGGGGCGAGAGCATTGGCCTGCTGGGCTTTGACGAACTGGAGTGGGCGGCGCTGGCTGGCGTCGGTATCACCACGCTGAAGCAGCCCACCTGGCAGATCGGCTATGCCGCGCTGGAGCAGGTGATCGCGCGTATCGAAGGCAGCGAACAGCCGATTCGCGAGCAGGTTTTCTCCGGTGAACTGATTGTGCGCGGCTCCAGCCAGCCGCTGCGCTAATCCCGCTTTTCACGGCTCACTTCGTGAGCAGGATCATAATTCCGCACTCTGCTACTTTCCTTTGGAACCGGTTCCATTAAGCTTTTTACAGCACATTAACGTGCTGTCCGGCGCAAAACGGTGCGGCGGGCAGTACAGCGAGACAGGCTGGAGGAAAGATGTCGAAAGCGGAAATTATTGTGGTCACGGCTGCCTACGGCGCGCACAAGGTGGCAGAACTGGGCGGCCAGGCAGCGCTGCTGCCGCTGATTAAAGCAGCCGGTGCCGATGGCGTCGAGATCCGCCGCGAGCTGTTCAGCGACGACGAATTGTGCCAGCTGCATACGCTCGGCGACGCGCTGCGTCAGCATCAGCTCAGCGTCAGCTATTCAGTGCCGGAAGCGCTGTGGCAGGCGGACGGTGCGCTCAATCCGCGTCTGGCGCAGTTTCTGCAGGAAGCTGAGCTGCTGGGCGCTCAGCGCCTCAAGCTGGCACTGGGTCACTATGTCTCGCTGGCCGATCGCCAGCTGGTCGAGGTGCTGGCCGGCTCGCGCGTCACGCTGGTCATCGAAAACGATCAGACGCCGGACAGTAAGCTGACGCCAATGCTGCACTTCTTCCATCACGCCTGCGATGCCGCGCTGCCGCTGGATATGACCTTCGACATGGGCAACTGGCTCTGGACCGGCGAGGACGCGCTGCAGGCGGCGGCGCAGCTCAGTCGCTACGTGAGCTACATTCATGTTAAGGCGGCGGTGCCGCACGGTGACAGCTTCCGCGCCATTGCGCTGGATGACGCCGACGACAGCTGGCGCACGCTGCTGCAGGCGCTGCCGGCCGATGCACCGCGCGGTATTGAGTTCCCATTAGCCGGCGCAGATTTACTGGCGGTGACCCGCCACTACGTCGATCTGCTGCGCGCGGTGTAAGGAGTTGAGCATGACACACACCTCTCAGCTGGATGTCGTCACCATTGGTGAAGCGATGGCGATGTTTATCGCCGGGCAAACCGGCGATCTCGCCGCAGCCGATCAGTTCACGAAGCGCATTGCCGGTGCCGAACTTAACGTGGCGATTGGTCTGGCGCGCCTCGGTTTGCAGGTGGGCTGGGTCAGCCGCGTCGGCGACGACAGCTTCGGCCGTTTTACCCTGCAGCAGCTGGCGAAAGAGCACGTTGACCACCGCTGCGTGACCATTGATAACCGCTATCGCACCGGTTTTCAGCTCAAAGCGCGCGTGGACGACGGATCCGATCCGGAAGTGGAGTATTTCCGTAAAGGCTCCGCCGCCAGCCACCTGTCACCGGATGATTTCGACGAAAGCTATTTCGGCAGCGCGCGCCATCTGCATCTGAGCGGCGTGGCCGCCGCGCTTTCCGATAGCTCACTGGCGCTGGCTAAACATGCGGCGAAAGAGATGCGCGCCCGCGGCAAAACCATCTCCTTTGATCCTAATCTGCGTCCGGTGCTGTGGCGCAGTGAAGAAGATATGCGTAAGCAGCTGAATTTGCTGGCAGAATACGCCGACTGGGTGCTGCCAGGTGAAAAAGAGGGGCTGATTCTGACCGGCTACCGTCAGCCTGAGGCGATCGCGGATTTCTACCTCGACAAAGGCGTGCGGGCGGTGGTGATCAAAACCGGCAGCGACGGCGCCTGGTATAAAACCGCCGCGGGCGAACAGGGCCAGATTGCGCCGATCCACGTGGAGAATGTGGTGGATACCGTCGGCGCGGGCGATGGCTTTGCGGTCGGGCTGATCAGCGCACTGCTGGAAGGGAAATCGCTGCCGCAGGCGATTCTGCGCGGTAACAAAATTGGTTCGCTGGCGATTCAGGTTGCCGGCGACAGCGAAGGTCTGCCGACGCGCGCAGCGCTAGGCGATTATTAAACCAACGCACGGACCCGTAGCGGCGCAATTTATTGCGCACATGCAGGACGCAACGTCAACAACGCGCGATGAATCGCGCCGCTACGATGCCGTGCCAATACGCTAAAACTGTCTCTACACCCTAATTTCGAGACGCATCCACAGAATGCGCCCGCCTCAACCAGAGGAGTCACCCATGAAATCGCAGACAATCGCGCCAAAACGCTGGTGGTATATCATGCCCATCGTGTTTATCACCTACAGTCTGGCGTATCTGGACCGGGCGAACTTTAGCTTCGCCTCTGCCGCAGGGATAAATGAGGATCTCGGTATCACCAAAGGCATGTCATCGCTGCTCGGTGCCCTGTTCTTCCTTGGCTACTTCTTCTTTCAGATCCCCGGCGCGGTCTATGCCGAGCGCCGCAGCGTAAAAAAACTGATTTTCTGGTGTCTGATTCTTTGGGGCGGCTGCGCCTCGCTGACCGGTATCGTCAGCAATATTCCGATGCTGGCCGCCATCCGCTTTGTCCTCGGCGTGGTGGAGGCGGCGGTGATGCCGGCGATGCTGATCTACATCAGCAACTGGTTTACCAAATCCGAGCGCTCACGCGCGAATACCTTCCTGATCCTCGGCAACCCGGTGACGGTGCTGTGGATGTCGGTGGTGTCCGGCTACCTGATTAACTCCTTTGGCTGGCGCGAGATGTTCATCATCGAGGGCTTCCCGGCGGTGATCTGGGCGATTGCCTGGTGGTTTATGGTGCAGGATAAACCGGCCCAGGCCAAATGGATGAGCGACGAGGAGAAAGCGGCGCTGCAGGCGCAGCTGCAGAAGGAGCAGGAGAACATTAAAGCGGTGCGCAACTACAGCGAAGCCTTCCGCAACCGCAACGTTATCCTGCTGTGCCTGCAATATTTTGCCTGGAGCATCGGCGTGTACGGTTTCGTGCTGTGGCTGCCGTCGATTCTGCGTAACGGCACGCAGATGGGCATGGTCGAAGCGGGCTGGCTGTCGGCGGTACCGTATCTGGTGGCGACCATCGCCATGCTGGTAGTGTCGTGGGCGTCAGACAAGACGCAAAACCGTAAGCTGTTTGTCTGGCCGCTGCTGCTGATTGGCGCACTGGCGTTCCTCGGCTCGTGGATGGTGGGCTCCAGCAACTTCTGGCTGTCGTATGCGCTGCTGGTGATTGCCGGCGGGGCCATGTACGCCCCCTATGGTCCGTTCTTCGCCATCATTCCGGAGATGCTGCCACGCAACGTTTCCGGCGGTGCCATGGCGCTGATTAACAGTATGGGCGCACTGGGTTCCTTCATCGGTTCATGGATCGTAGGCTATCTTAATGGGGCGACCGGCAGTCCTGCCGCCTCCTATGTCTTTATGGGTGCTGCGCTACTGGCGTCGGTGTGGCTGACGCTGATTGTTAAACCGGCGGCCAACAAAACGCCGCCGCCAATTCACGGGGCGAAGCACGCCTGAAAGCGTAAGCGATGACTTTTCCGGGCGACTCAGGTCGCCCGTCACACGTTCTACAGGGAGCAAATAATGAAACCTGCTGTGATTCTGTATAAGAGCCTGCCCGATGACCTGCGTGCTAAGCTGGACCAGCACTTCAGCGTCACGGAAGTGAAAGATGTCTCGCCGGAGACGGTGAAACAGCATGCGGCGCAGTTCGCCGCAGCGCAGGGTCTGCTGGGCTCCGGCGGCAAAGTGAATGATGAGCTGCTGGCCAGCATGCCGGCACTGCGTGCCTGTTCTACCGTCTCCGTCGGCTATGACAACTTTGACGTTGATGCGCTCAACCAGCGCAACGTTCTGCTGATGCACACGCCCACCGTCCTGACCGAAACCGTGGCCGATACCATGATGGCGCTGGTGCTGAGCACCGCGCGTCGCGTCACCGAGCTGGATAAGTGGGTCAAAGCCGGTGAATGGAAAAAGAGTATCGACGCTGAGCACTTCGGTATCGACGTACACCACAAGACGCTGGGTATTCTCGGCATGGGCCGCATTGGTCTGGCACTGGCGCAGCGCGCGCACTTTGGCTTCGGCATGAACATTCTGTACAACGCCCGCCGCCAGCATGAAGAGGCGGAAACCCGCTTTGGCGCGCGCGCCTGCGATCTGGAAACGCTGCTGAAAGAGAGCGATTTTGTCTGCATCAGCCTGCCGCTGACCGAGCAGACGCACCATATGATCGGTGCGGAACAGCTGAAACTGATGAAGCCGAGCGCGATTCTGATCAACGCCGGACGCGGTCCGGTGGTCGATGAGCAGGCGCTGACCGCCGCACTGAAAGACGGCACCATTCACGCCGCCGGGCTGGATGTGTTTGAAGTCGAGCCGGTGCCGGCCGATGCGGAAATCCTCACGCTGCCGAACGTAGTCGCACTGCCGCACATCGGCTCTGCCACGCATGAAACGCGCTACGGCATGGCGCGCGATGCGGTCGACAACCTGATCGCCGCGCTGAGCGGTAAAGTGGAGAAAAACTGCGTTAACCCGCAGGTCCAGGCTTGATCCCACGGCTTTAGCCATTGCGCCTGCCGGTTGCGGGCGCTATGGTGGTCTTCCCCCTGATAACAATGTTTTTACCTCCTATGGCTTTTTCTCAGTTCGGCGACAAATTTACGCAACATTCCGGCATCTCTCGTCTGATGGAAGATATGGGCGAAGGGCTGCGCACGCCTGGCACGATCATGCTGGGCGGCGGTAATCCGGCGCAGATTCCGGCCATCAATGATTATTTCAGTCAGCTGCTGCTGCAGATGCATCAGGACGGCAAGCTGAACGAAGCGCTGTGCAACTACGACGGCCCGCGCGGCAAAGCGCTGCTGCTGGAGGCGCTGGCCACGCTGCTGCGCGAGGAGCTCGGCTGGCCGGTGACGCCACAAAATATCGCGCTCACCAACGGCAGCCAGAGCGCGTTCTTTTACCTGTTTAATCTGTTCGCCGGCCGCCGCGCCGACGGCAGCAAAAAGCGCGTGCTGTTCCCGCTGGCGCCGGAATACCTCGGCTATGCCGATGCCGGGCTGGAGGAGGATCTGTTCATCTCCGCCAAACCCAATATTGAACTACTGCCGGAAGGCCAGTTCAAATACCACGTCGATTTCGACCATCTGCCGCTGAATGATGAGACTGGCTTGATTTGCGTGTCGCGTCCGACCAATCCAACCGGCAACGTCATCACCGATGACGAACTGCTGCAGCTGGATGCGCTGGCACAGCAGCACGGCGTCCCGCTGCTGATCGATAACGCCTACGGCGTGCCGTTCCCCGGCATCATCTTCAGTGAGGCACGTCCGCTGTGGAACCCCAACACCATTCTGTGCATGAGCCTGTCGAAGCTGGGCCTGCCGGGCGCACGTTGCGGGATTATCGTTGCCGATGAGAGCACGATCAGTGCCATTGGTAACATGAATGGCATTATCAGCCTGGCGCCAGGCAGCATCGGTCCGGCGATTGCTACCGAGATGATTGTGCGTGGCGATCTGCTGCGCCTGTCGCAGGAAGTGATTAAACCGTTCTATCAGGCCAAGGTTAGCGAAACTATCGCGATTATTCGCCGCTATATCAGCGAAGATCGCTGCCTGATCCACAAACCGGAAGGCGCTATCTTCCTGTGGCTGTGGTTCCGCGACCTGCCGATCAGCACCGAAGCGCTGTATCAGCGTCTGAAAGCGCGCGGCGTGCTGATGGTGCCGGGCCACTTCTTCTTCCCGGGGCTGGAACAGGCCTGGCCGCACACCCATCAGTGCATGCGCATGAATTACGTACCGGACAGCGACAAGATTGAGCGTGCGGTACAGATTCTGGCGGAAGAGCTGGATAACGCCTGGAACGCTTAATTCGCGCTTAACGACAGCTGGCACCACTGCGCCAGCTGCTGAATCGCCTGTTCGACTTCGGCATTCCAGCCAAAACCGGCGTTGAGCCGGAAGCAGTGATCGTAGCGGTGATCGGTGGCGAAGATGTGCCCGGGCGCGATGCCGATGCCCGCGTTGCGCGCCTTGAGAAACAGCGCGCGCACGTTCAGCGCCTGTTGCGGCATCTCCACCCACAGCACGTAACCGCCCTCCGGATCCGACACACGCGTGCCCGCCGGGAAGTAGCGCAGCACCGCCTGGCGCATATGGTGGATCTGATTTTTCAGCTCGCGCCGCAGCTTGCGCAGGTGCGCATCGTAACCGCCGCTGCGCAACAGTTCGGCAATCGCCGCCTGCGACAGCACCGACGTGCCCATGCTGGTGGTGTACTTCAGCGAGGCGATTTTGCGCATGTACTTGGTGCTGTGCACCCAGCCAATACGGATGCCGGGCGCCACGGTTTTGGAAAAGCCGCTGCACAGGATGGCATTGGGGCTGAAGGCGCGCATCGGAAACGGCCGGCGCTCGCCGAAAGCCGTATCGCCAAAGATATCGTCCTCAATGATCACCACATCATTCTCATCGGCCTGGCGCGCGATATACGCCTTGTGCTCGTTGGGGATGCTTTTGCCCAGCGGATTATTGATGTTGTTGATGGTGAGATAGGCCTGCACCGCTTTACGCCGGAACAGCCCGGTGAGTTTCGCGACGTTGACGTAACCCTCCGGCCCGGCTTCCACTTCAATGACGCGCAGGTTGAGGTTGTGCAGCATCTGTAGCAGCACGAAGTAGCACGGCGACTCCACCGCCACGATATCGCCTGGCCGCGTGGTGGCGCGCAGCGCCAGCGAAATCGCCTCAATGCAGCCGTTAGTGACCAGGATGTCATCGGCGCTGATGTTGCAGCCATAATCCACCGCGCGCCGGGCAATTTCCGCCTTGAGCGGCGCATAGCCGGTGCCTTTCACCGTATTACCGAGCAGCGCCGGTTTGCTGTAACCCATCTGCCGCATCAGCAGGCCAATTTTTTTCACCGGATAGAGCGAGATGTCGCCGTTGGCCAGATCGAGCCGCACGCGGCAGTCCGATCCCAGCATCGCCAGGTGCAGTTCAGTTTGCTCATCCAGCGGCGCCACTTCGCGCGGCTGCTCGCTGAATACTGCCGGCACTTTTTTCTCTGTAGGACGCGGTGCGACAAAAAAGCCAGACTTCGGCCGCGCCACCGCGTAGTGCTCATCCTCCAGCGTGCGTAATGTTTTCAGCGCAGTGGTCATGCTGACGCGATACTGCGTCGCCAGCGTGCGCACCGACGGCAAACGGCTGTCGGGCGGCAGCGATCCGCTATGAATGGCCTGTTTTATCTGCTCAGCGATCTGACGGTAACGACTGCTCTGACTCTCCTGTTCCTGCGTTTCACCCGCCATCTGTTCCACCCCATATCGTGCTGATCTGTGCGTATTCATCAGATTACATTCAAAGTACTTTAGGCTGCATCTGTTAATTCAGCTTCACGCAGCACCTTCGTGGCCCGTTTTCCAGCCCGTTGTCGCCCGCACGGCAGCGGCGATTTTATTAGCCAAAGGATGAAGTGAAAAATGAATAATCTGTCCGCGATGATGAGTGAAATTGAAGAATACCTGACGCCCGCGATTCTCGATTCCGCCCAGCACTGTGCTCAGCGACTGCTCGCCGCCCTGCCCGATCCCGATCATCCCGAACGTAACCGCGTGCTGCTGGCCTATGGCGGCGGCAAAGACAGCAGCTATATGGTGGCCTACGTACGTTACATTCAGGGGTTAATCTGGCAACAGCGCAACAGCACGTTTCAGCTGCGCATCAGCACTAACCGCCATGCCGCCATGAACGACAGCGTGATGGAAAACATCGACCGCGTCTATCGCGCGCTGCGTATCCATGACGACGCGTTCACCGAGTGCCTGGTGACCGACGGGCTGCAGATTCGTCCCTTCGATCGCCATTTGCCGATGCCGCAGAGCGTGCGTCAGCAGAACCGCAACGATGTGCTGATGAATGGTCACCGCTTCCGTGCCGACGCGCGCTCCACCTTCTGTAACGCCTGCAACCTGAGCATGGTGAATTCGTTTGGCCTGGCGGCGCACTACGATGGCGGCGTCGATGTGATCATCACCGGCGATTCGCCGCAGGAACAGACCGCTTACCTTGCGTGGGCGCGCCACCTGTCAAAACTGTTTGATGCGCCAATGGCCGATAAATCGCGCGGCTTCAGCGGCTTTCTGCACACGCTTGACGGCGTGGCGGCGCGCTACTTCGCCGACATTTACGGCGCTGACCAGGTCACGCCGGCACATCGCATTACCTGGCAGCTGGCGCGCGACCCGCTGTTCTTCAACATCTATCAGGACACCGCTTATGAGGCTGGCGCGCACTGGGCGCTGCTGACCGAATTCATGCATTTCCGCTTCGACGAGCTGATGTTCAGCTTCTCCGAGTCGGACTGCGGCAACCCGACGTTAATGGCACATATTCGCGGTCTGCGTGCGGAGACGCTGTTGCAGCGCAGCTACGCCGAAGGCATTCGCGAATATGTGCGCTTTGCGCTCGGCCTGATGGTGCAGAAGGACTTTCCGCCGCAGCTGATCGATGAGATGGCCGCGCGCTATCAGGATGATGCCGCGATTGCCCGCGCACGCCAGCGCGCCGCGCAGTTCGCACTCGACGCTTTCGGCCTCAGTGAAACCCAGCTGGTATGCATGATCTATTCACCGTTTATCGCCGCCGGCCAGCAGCTGAAAGCCTGGCTGCTGCAGCTGCCGGCCGCGCCGGAGGAAGCCGCGGTGCGCGCCTTGCTGAGCGGAGAGAGCGAGGATGTGGCGCTGGCGCAGCAGCTCACGCAGCTGTCTGGCCTCAGCGTGGCGCAGATGCGGCACTGCTGGCGCAGCGCGGCGGTGAGTTCGCTGCTGGACGGCGCACGCGGCGATGCGCTGTCGCGCGTGTTGCGTTTCGACCCGCACAAAGCGGTGATTCAGGTTAAGAACGGTGCGTTACAGGACATCGTTACTGAAGTGATTTCCGGGCGTTAACCCGGTAAGGCGACGCGATGAGAAAGATTTTTCTGCAGATTGGCGCCACGCGCGACGGGCAAAATCCCTACTGCGCGGTGGCAAAACCCGAAGGCTATTTTACCGTACTGGCCGAAATGGGGGATTTTGTCGACTATCAATCGCTCAGCATCGCCCTGCCGTTCGATCTGATTGTGCGTCTCGATCGCCCGGAAAATCCGTGGGATGTCCTCAATGCCTGTCTGCACGCCGGTCTGCTGGAGCATCCACAGGTGGTGCTGGCCGGTTTTGAGGCTTACAACGCCAGCGCTGGCCGGGTGCGTGAACTGCTGGCCGGCCCGGATGCCGGTCCGGGCTTCATCCCGCCGGATAAATACGCACAGCGCATGGCGCTGCGCAAAGCCTGGCCGCGTTTTCCGCAGCCGGAGTTTCGCTTCTTTGCCTCACCGCTCAGCATTGGCGATGCGCGGGATGCGCTGCTTTATCCCTGCGTGATCAAACCGGTCGACGGCGGCGGCGGACTGGGCATCTGGCTGGTGGAAGAGGCCAGCCAGCTGGATGCGGTGATTGCCCGGCTGCTCGACACCATGAACTATGGCGGACGCGGCTTTACCGGCTTTATCGTCGAAAGCTGGCTGGCCGGCGACGAATATTCGCTGCAGGGCGTGGTGGAGAATGGACACGCGGTGGCGCTGACCTGCTGCCAGAAGGTGATTGAGCAGCATACCGAGGCCGACGGCTGTATCAGCTTTTACGAATCCGGCCATGTGGCGATGGCGGCGCAGCAGCTGCCCGCCGCCTTCACCAGCCTGATGAGCTTCTGCTGTGAAACCTTCGGCTACCGGCGCGGCGCGTTCCACATCGACTTTATTATGGTGAATGGCGAGCCGCACTTTCTCGAAATGGGCTTTCGCCTGTCCGGCATGGGCGTGGTGAACCTGGTGGAAGAAGTGACCGGCATCAACTGGGCCGAGGTGGCCTTTCAGGTTGAAGCCGGACGCGGCCTGCCTGAACTGCACTTCGCTTCACCGTCACAGGCCGTCGGCCGGCTGCGGTTGCGCCAGCGGCTGCAGTATGACGCCGCCGAGCGCTGGATTGCCGAGCACCAGCGCGGCCAGCTGTTGCCACCGCTCAATTTACCGGCGCTGGAGGTCTCGCCGCGCTCATCGCTGTACGCCGATCTGACGCGCCACGCCGGGATTCTCGCCACGCTGCGTCTGCCTGCCGCCAGTCGCGACGAAATTCTGGCGGTGTTTCACGCCCTTCTTGCTGTTCCCGCTTTGACCTCACGGAGAGATTTACTATGTGCAGAATGATTCTGGCACACGGCCAGTTTGACGCCGCTGCGGTACTGGACGCCGCACGCGCCATGAGCTGCGGTGAAACCGCCGCGCACGATGGCCCGATTAAACAACATCCCAACGGCTGGGGCTGTCTGTGGCTGGAGCACGGTCAGATCCGTACACTGCATGGCACCGGCACCTTTGCCGAAGCACTGCCAGGCATTGACGTCACGCGCATGCAGCACAGCCGCTTTCTGGCGGTGCACGTGCGTCACGCCACGCTCAGCAAAAACCAGGGCATTGCGTTCTCCCATCCGCTGCGGCGCACCAGCGGCACCACCCAGTGGTACATGATGCACAACGGCTTTTTGCCGACCGTCTATGCGCAGCTTGGCATGGCGCAGTCGCGCTTTGATTCCGCTGAATATCTGGAATATATCGTCGACCGCGTCACGCCCGCCGATTTCACCCGCGACTATCTGCGCGAAAAAATGGCCCGGGTGGCGCCGGGTGGCAGCGCGGCAAACGCCATTTTCGTCACCCGCGAGAAGGCCTGGGCGTGGCAATGGCATCCTGATGACACGCCTTACCCCGACTATTTCACCCTGCATCGTTGTCAGCAGAACAACAGCACCTTTATCTCCTCTGAACCTGTTTCAACACTGGGCACGGCGTCAGCATGGCACCGTATGAGCAACCATGAACTTCATGAAATTCCATTTGGAGAGTGAACCCATGGCCATTTTCAATCAGATTCGCGTCATTAACCCCAACATGTTCGTCGAAAGCACCTGGCTGGATGACATCGTCACCGCGCGCGTGCCGCTGCTGGTGCTGCGCAATTTCCTCACGCCAGAGGTGCGCAACGCGGTGGTGGCTGATCTCCAGCAGTGCCGCGAGCAGGTACGGGTTTCTCACTATCCAAATGGCGCGCTGACCACGCTCGGCCCGTATCTGGCGAAGCACACCGCCGCGCCGGAAAACTATTTCACCGAACTGCGCGACATCCAGCCGGCGCTGCCGGCCTCGCTGCACGCCCTGCGCGCGCAGATTTACCACTGGGTGCAGCATGCGCTGCGCCTTGAGAGTCTGCAAACCGCCACCGAACCGGCACTGGGTGATTACGCCGGCTCGATTGTGCGTTTCCACGCTGACGGCGTCGCTAATCCGCTGCATAACGACAACATCGTGCGCGATGCCGCTGGCAGCGGTCTGGCGGTGACGCACATTCTGCATCAGCTGAGCTGCGTCGTGTGCCTGCAGGAGTGCAACGCCGGCGGCGCGCTGCGCATCTTCAATAAGAAATGGCAGCCGGAAGACGAGCGCTTTAAAACGCCCGGCGAGCTGGGCTACCAGAGCGGCGTCATCGCCGGCAGCGAGACCTGTGAGTTCGCGCCGCGCAGTGGCGATATCTATCTGTTTAATCCCGCGTTTTATCATGAAATCGATCGCGTTGAAGGCGACACGCGCATCACCATGGGCTTTTTCTTTGGCCTGACCGACAAAAAAATGAAGCACGCCATTGCCTGGAGTTAATCCCGGCCTTAGACGAGGAAGACAGTATGACAACCTATGACAAAGTGATCGCGCTGCTGGATGCGCAGCAGGCCCGCTACCGCGTGGTGGAGCATGAGGCCATCGGCCAGACCGAGGTGATCAGCGCCATCCGCGGAAACGATCTCCAGCAGGCAGCCAAAGCGATGGTGCTGGAAGTCACCATGCCGGACGGCGCCGCGCCGCGCTATCTGCTGGCGATCGTACCCGGCGACTGCAAAATCAACTTCAAACACGCCGCGCGTGCCATTGGCGGTAAGAAGTCGACGTTTGCCACCCCTGAGCAGGCACAAGCGCTGACGCAGTGTGTGATGGGCGCGGTGCCGCCGTTTAGTTTTGATGACCGACTGGCGCTGCGCGTGGATGCGCGGCTGCGTGATGTCGGGACGCTGTGGTTTAACGCCGGTGCGCTGGACCGCTCGGTAGCTTTGGATGTGGATGATTATTTTCGACTGATCGGCGATGACTGCGGTGCAGAGATCGCCACACCGGTGACGGCAACCGCCTGATTGCCGCGCTGAGGAATGCGTATGTCCGTGAAAGATATGTTGTTAGCCCTGTGCGTCGTGGTGGCGTGGGGCGTAAATTTTGTGGTGATTAAGCTGGGTTTGCAGGGCATGCCGCCCTTTTTGCTGGCGGGACTGCGTTTTACGCTGGTGGCGTTTCCGGCGATCTTTTTCGTGCGTCGTCCGGCAATTCCGCTGCGCTGGCTGGTGGTGTATGGCATGACCATCAGCTTTGGTCAGTTCGCGTTTCTGTTCCTCGCCATCAAGCTTGGCATGCCAGCCGGGCTGGCTTCGCTGGTGCTGCAGGCGCAGGCATTTTTCACCCTGCTGCTCGGTGCGCTGCTGCTGGCAGAGAAGCTGCGCTGGAACCACATCGCCGGCATTCTGGTCGCCACGCTCGGCATGTTTATGCTGGCAACCGCCGGTATGGAGGGCCAGACAACCGCGGGCATCACGCTGACCACCATGATGCTGACGCTGGCGGCAGCGCTGTCGTGGGGGCTGGGCAATATCACTAACAAGATTATCCTGCGCAACCGCAAGGTGCCGGTGATGTCGCTGGTGGTGTGGAGCGCGCTGGTGCCGATTGCACCGTTCTTTGCCTGTTCGTGGTGGTTTGAGGGCGAATCCGCCATTGTCACCAGCCTGCTGGATATTTCGCTGCAGACGGTGCTGGCGCTGCTCTATCTGGCGTTTTTCGCCACCATCATTGGCTACGCCATCTGGGGAAATCTGCTCAGCCGCTACGAAACCTGGCGCGTGGCGCCGCTGTCGCTGCTGGTGCCGGTGGTCGGCATTCTCAGCGCCGCGCTGATCCTCGGTGAAACTCTGTCGGCACAGGAGATTCTCGGCGCGTCGGTGATCATTCTCGGGCTGCTGGTGAATGTGTTCGGCGGTATGGTGAGCCAGCGCCTGCTGGTACGTACCTGATGATGCAGCCATAAAAAAACGCCGCGTTGCAGCGGCGTTTTTCTTTACTTCGTTAGCCTTATTTCAGGATTTCAATCCGGCGTGGTTTCGCCTCTTCCGGGACGATGCGTTCCAGATCGATACTCAGCAGGCCCAGTTCGAGACGCGCATCGCGCACCACGATGTGATCGGCCAGCTGGAATTTGCGTTCGAAGTTACGTTCTGCGATGCCCTGGTACAGGTATTTACGTTCCTGCTGCTCTTCAGGGTGGGCGCCGCGCACCACCAGCATGTTGTCATGGGCGGTGATATCCAGTTCGCTCTGCGCAAAGCCGGCGACGGCAATGGTGATGCGATAGTGGTTTTCGTCTACCAGCTCGACGTTGTACGGAGGGTAGCCGCCGTTAGCCTGGTTTTGGTTGGACTCAAGCAGGTTAAACAGACGGTCGAAACCAATAGCAGAACGATAAAGTGGAGAGAGATCAAAGTTACGCATAATAAGACTCCTGATAATCAGCAAGTTTTGGCAACCTTCCACCATGGACAGGTTGTCCGGCCCGTCGGTGTCCCTGTCGGCGACCGCGTCGTGACCGTAGCTTAAGATGGGTGCGCTCAGGTCGCTTTCAAGGGGCAATGCGCTTTTTTTTGCAGCAATTCTGACGATATGGCATACACTCAGGGGACGCTTCGCCTGACGGGAAGGACATAACCACAGAGTTATGCGGATGTCAGGTGACACACTCCAGCCAGGGCCATGCCATGACTGTAGGGATGATGATGATGAAAATGATGAAACGCTTTCCACTCACCGGCCTGCTGGTCTGCTGCGCCTGTGCCACATCAGGCTGCTCCAGCGTGATGTCGCATACCGGTGCCAGCCAGGGTTACTACCCCGGCACGCGCGCCAGCGCAGAGATGCTGACCGATGACAATACCAGCTGGGCGATTAAACCGCTGGCGCTGATCGATCTGCCCTTCTCGGCGGTGATGGATACGCTGCTGCTGCCGTGGGATTACTTCCGCGCCGACGACGATAAAACCAAAGATTCGCCGCGCGAACGCGTGCTGCAGAGCGAGAAGATGGCTGGCACCCAGGCCAGCCTGGCCACCGCGGCGGCTATGCCGGCGGAATCGCACTGACGCAGAACAGCTGTCGCCAGCCGTCAACCTCGCGCATGTAGGCGATCTGCTTCCCGTCCGGCGACCACACCACCGCGTCGCCGCCCGGCGGTTGCGCGCTGCGCGCGGTAAGGCGCGTACACTGTCCGCTGGCTATCTCACAACGCATCACGCTGTTATCACAGATAAAGGCGATGGCTGCGCCGTCCGGCTGCCAGCTGAAAGCAGACTGAATGCTGCTGCGCAGTGAGGTGATCTGACGCGCCGCGCCACCGTTGGGTGAGACCGTCCACAGCTGCACAATACCCTGCTCGTCAGCCTGCAAAAAGGCGATCGCGCTGCCATCCGGCGCAGCGCGCAACCAGTGGCGCGGCTGCAGCGCCAGCCCTTTACTGTACGTGATCCGCCGCTGCTGCACGCCAGCCGGCGGTGCCGGCAGCTGCTCTGCCGTGCCCTGCAGCGGTGCATTGCCGGCTCTGGCATAGTCCGCCAGCGCCTCAGGCAGATCGACCACAAACACTTCCGGTACTTTTTCACTACTGGCATTGCGCGTATCGCCAATAAAGGCGATGGCCCAGCGCTGCCAGCTGCCGTCCGCTTTCTGATAGCCACGCTCACCGATCCAGCACTCTTCATAAGCGCGGTCAATCTGATCGCTGCCCGGTTGTGGATCGCGCCGGGTATGACTCACCAGCACGCAGTAGTGGCTGCCGTCATATTCGCGCGGATGCTGCTTCGGCGGGCACACCGGATGCAGCGGCACCGCCACGCCGACGTTGCGCAGGTCGTCACGCACATCGCGCTCATGCATCACGTGATCGTTATAGGTAAAGCTCAGCCGCGAGCCATCCGGACTGAACACATGCACGTGCGAGCCACCACGCAGCGCACCCGGCGTGTAGGGCGCGGTGATATCGCAGGCGTCGAGGTTCTCTGCGATGCCCTGCTGAACAATCACGCCGCGCCGGTGATGAAAGTCATAGTGCCAGTGCGCATCGGGATGCTCTGGCCCATGAATACAGACATAGCGCGGCGGCAGATCCGGACTCACGGTCACCACGCCGACGTGCGCGTCATCGCGCGCCTGATACAGCACCTCGACCGCGCCGCTGTGCACGTTGACGCGCTCAATGGTCAGGCTGGTAAACGAGGCGCCGGACGGCCGCACATCAAATGCCAGCCACTGGCTGTCGGCGGTCCAGACGTTGATATTGGTCAGCTGATGATGGCGCTGAGTAAAGGTGAGCTGTTTTTCTGACATGGGGCAACCTCAGATGTAACCGTTGCCGGACAAATTACGTGATGCCGTCCAGTTAAGCAAAAGCTGAGCAGCTAATGCGGGTGCGCAGGCATGCGCACCCGGAAGCTTAGCCCACGCGCTTCACATCCCCCACCAGCAGGATGTATGAGAGCGCGCCAATCAGCGCAACGGCGGAGATGTACACCAGCGCGGGCGCAAAGCCGTAATCCTGCGCCAGATACCCCACCACCAGCGGTACTGTGATGCCACCGAGGCCGCCGATAAAGTTAAACATGCCGCCGGTCAGGCCGATCAGGCGTACCGGCGCCAGCGACGAGACCAGCGACCAGGTGATGGACGCGAACCCGTTGCCGAAAAAGGCCAGCGCCATCAGCACCATAATCCACAGCGGATCGTTGGTGTAGTTTGCGCCCATAATGCAGGTGGAGATCAGCAGGCCGCAGATGATCGGCGTCTTGCGGGCAAAGCCGAGCGAGCGGCCGCTGCGCACCAGACGATCGGCCACCATCCCGGAGAGGATCACGCCAACAAAGGCGGCGAGAAACGGCACGGTAGTCATAAAGCCGGCCGTCAGCGCGGCAATATGTTTCTCCTGCGTCAGGTAGTTGGGGAACCAGGTAAGGAAAAACCACAGCGTTGAGGTCACTGCAAACTGGCCCAGATACACGCCGCACAGCTTGCGATGAAACACCAGTTTCCAGTCGGCCGCGGTGAGTTTAACGCGTGCTTTTTTCTCGCCGGGCGCATCGCCGTCGACCATCGCGCCACCGGCACGAATGTAATCCAGCTCGGCCTGATTGATGCCTTTGCTCTGGCTCGGCGCCTGATAAACCTTCATCCACACCAGCGACCAGATAATGCCAATCCCGCCGGTGATGATAAACACCCAGTGCCAGCTCAGCAGTTCCTGAATCCAGATCAGCAGCGGCGTGAGAAACGCCAGGCCGACAAACTGACCGGAGGTGTAAAAACCGACGGCCGAAGCGCGCTCCTGTTCCGGGAACCAGCTGGTAACCAGGCGATTATTGGTCGGGAAAGCCGGCGCTTCAAAAATACCGGTAATGGCGCGCAGACCTATCAGCGATAATAAGCCGCTGGCGAATCCCTGCAATAACGTCGCCACCGACCAGCCGAGAATAGCGATAAAATAGGTCAGGCGTGAACCTACGCGATCGAGAAACCAGCCGCCGGGAATCTGGCACAGCGTATATAACCAGGCAAAAGCAGAGAACACATACCCCATTTCTGCTTTGCTGATGCCAAATTCCTGCTGAATATGCGCCGAGGCCACGGCTAAATTAGCGCGATCGACATAACAAATGACTACCGTAATAAAAATCATCAGCAGCGTAATATAACGGCGACGCGTAGGTTTCGCCTGAACAGCAGAGAGATCCATGGTGTTTCTCCGTCAGGTGTCAGCTGGCAGACGTGCCGAAACACGCCGCAGCCAACGCAGGGTGAGGTTATCGAAGATAAAAGCCGCAGCAGCGGCAAACTGGCAGCGCGGTGAAAACAGGTTGAGCGCTACCCTGTGCCTTATATATTCCGCACATGGTTTAAATAGTCAGATGTTTAATCGCTTGGTAATCAGTGCTGTTATAAAGCGGTAAACGCAGCGACCGGGCGCAATACCACGGTTATTACCACTCGGCTACCGATCCATCCGGAAAGCGCCATAATGGGTTACGCCAGTCTGGCGCATTTTTACTGCGCGCAATCACCAGCTCTTCATTAATTTCCACACCGAGGCCGGGTTTATTTAACGGATAGAAATGGCCGTCATCCATTTTAAAATCATCTTTATTGATCACGTAATCGAGCAGTTCAGCGCCCTGATTATAGTGAATACCCATGCTCTGCTCCTGGAACACCGCATTACGTGACACGAAGTCGACATGCAGACAGGCAGCCAGCGCAATTGGCCCCAGCGGACAGTGCGGTGCCAGCGCCACGTCATAGGACTCGGCCATCGCCGCGATTTTGTAGCATTCGGTGATGCCGCCAGCGTGCGACAGATCCGGCTGCAGAATCGCCAGCCCACCGGCTTCCAGCACGCGCTTGAACTCGAAGCGGGAGAACATGCGTTCGCCTGCGGCAATCGGCAGGTGCGTCTGCGCCGCCAGGCGCGGATAGTATTCTGCCTGCTCGGCCAGCACCGGTTCTTCAATAAACAGCGGGCGATACGGCTCCAGCTCTTTGATCAGCACTTTGGCCATCGGCGCGCTGACGCGACCGTGGAAATCGAGGCCAAACTCAATGTCACTGCCAAAGGCTTCGCGGATCTGCGCTACGGTGTTAACAGCGGCATCGACCTGACGAGAATTGTCGATGATGCCCATCTCTTCACAGCCGTTGAGTTTGAAGGTGTCAAAGCCGATACCACGTAATTTCTTAATGCCATCAATCACTTCAGCCGGACGATCGCCGCCCACCCAGCTGTATGCTTTGATACTGTCACGCACCAGACCGCCCAGCAGCTGATACACCGGCACGCCCAGCGCTTTGCCTTTAATATCCCACAGCGCCTGATCGATACCGGCAATGGCGCTCATTAAAATCGGGCCGCCGCGGTAAAAACCGCCGCGATACATCACCTGCCACAGATCATTAATCCGCGCCGGATCCTGCCCAATCAGATATTCCGACAGCTCATGCACCGCCGCTTCGACGCTGCGCGCGCGCCCTTCAATCACCGGCTCGCCCCAGCCGATGATGCCTTCATCGGTTTCGATTTTCAGGAACATCCAGCGCGGCGGCAGGCGATAAGTGGTCAGTTTCGTAATTTTCATCGTACAGCGTCCTTATAGGCAGCAATAAATGCGCGGGCCTTCTCCACGGTGCGCGACAGCGGCTGACCGGCGCGATAGAGATCGCTGCCCAGGCCAGCCCCGACGCAACCGGCGGCGATAAATTCATGCAGGTTTTCCGGCGTAACGCCGCCCACGGCAAAGACCGGCACCTCCGGCGGCAGCACCGCTTTCAGCGCTTTGATGTAGCCCGGACCAAACGCCGACGACGGAAAAATTTTCAGCGCCTGCGCCCCAGCCTGCAGCGCGGTAAAGGCTTCGCTGACGGTGGCACAGCCTGCGGCAACCAGCATACCGTGCGCCACGGCCTGGCGAATCACCGCAGCATCGGTATTGGGCGTCACCACCAGCTTGCTGTTGAGCGCCGCCAGCTGATCGACCTGCGTCGCCTGCAGCACGGTGCCGGCACCGATCAGCGCTTTATCGCCGAAGGTTTGCACCATCGCGCCGATACTTTTCGCCCACTCAGGCGAGTTGAGCGGAATTTCAATCGCATCGAAACCGGCATCGATTAACGCCGCGACGTGCGCTTCAGCTTCATCCGGCGTGATGCCACGCAGAATGGCGATCAGCGGAAGTTTAGTGGGCCAGGACATGCGCAATACTCCTTATTCCGTGCTGGAAAGCGCGATCGCCCTCCAGCGTGACTGAATCTGTTCCGATAAAGGCCAGCGCCTGCTGATAACGCTGTGCCAGCGCGCTGCCGGCGATAATGACAATCGGCTGGCGGCTATGCGTTAACTGCTGCGTCATCTGCGCCACTTCATGGCCGATTAACAGGCCAGAGAGAAAATCACTGATATGGCGCCGATCGCGCGCGCCGAGCACGTGGGCGGCACGCACTTCAAACAGGCGCGCCAGAATTGAGCGGTCGTGGCTGCCAATCTGCAAACCGTCCCGGAACGCGTCCGGACTGGCTTCCTGCTCGGGTAAACCGGCGCCAATCAGCGACTGCTTCAGCAGTAAATGGTGCAGCTCGCCGGTCATCACGGTGCGGAAATCGATGACGCGATCCTGCTCCATCTGCACCCACTTAGCGTGCGTGCCCGGCATGACATACAGCGGCGCGGGCTGCAGCGTGACCGCGCCGAGCAGCTGGGTTTCTTCACCGCGCATTACGTTGTAGTTGTCGTCACGTTCGACGCTCAGTCCCGGCACAATCCACGCTTTTCCTTCCACGCAGGTCAGGCGATTGCTTAATGCATTGAGCGCCACCGGACAGGCGAGATAAGGCACTGCCAGCCAGCCAGCGTTGCTGCCCACCATACCGGCCATGATCACCGGGACTTCGGCCACCGGCCAGCCGTCGGTAATGGTGGCAAACACCTGAGCAGGCGTGCGGTCGCCGAGGCGCGTCACGCCCGCTTCCGAACGGCGCTCATCGACGCATTCACCGGCGCGGTAATACCAGGCGCGCAGGTTGGTGGAGCCCCAGTCAATGGCGATATAACGCGTCACAAAATCTCCTTGAGTCGGGCGGTTGAGCTGGCAATCATCGCCTTCGCCGCCTGTTCCGCCGCATCGCCATCCTGGTGGCGAATGGCATCGAACAGCGCTTTATGTTCGGCTAACGTGCGCGGCATGTTGCCGGAGTCCGCCATGTAGGTTTGCGCAAACACCGCTTTTTGCAGCTGGCTGATCGCCACATTGAGCTGCTGCAGCACCGGGTTATGCACCGAGGCCATCACCGCTTCGTGATAGCGGATATCTGCGTCGTTAAAGGCATCACGGTTGAGGTGGTTGGCCACCATCTCGTTGTAGGCCAGCTCAATCGCCGCCAGATCGGTCGACGTTGCCCGCTCGGCCGACCAGCGCGCAATCTGCGGTTCCACCAGCACGCGCACCTCGTTCATGGCCGCAATCAGGCGCGGATCGTGATCGTGCGCCAGCGCCCACTGCAGTACATCGCTGTCGAGATAGTTCCACTGGTTACGTGAAGTGACAAACGCGCCGCGATAGCGCTTCATCTCCATCAGGCGTTTAGCCATCAGGGAGCGATACACTTCGCGGATAATATTGCGCGAGGTTGAAAATCGCTCGCACAGCTCCGCCTCCGCCGGCAGCGCGGCGCCCGGCACATATTTTCCCGCAACAATCTCTTCACCCAGCGTCTGGATGATGCGCTCTGTTTTACTCAGTGGTTCCTGCGTCATCGTGTTCGATTCCATGAAAGGCGTGAGAAATCAGATTACTGCTTTCGTAGTGCAAAGCCCAATCCCTGACGCATCCTGTAGCGGCGATTGTAGTACCATATAGATTGTTTGTACTACAATGTGGATCACAAAACAGACAACCCATCGGCACACTGGCAGCAAAAAATTCAGCAGGGAAGTGACGGGCAGCAGAACGCCGCCCGCATCAAAGGAGGGTTACAGCACTAACTCTTCAATGGCGTGCGCGACGCCATCTTCCATATTGGTTTTCGTCACGAACTGCGCAATCTGCTTCACGGAATCAATCGCATTGCCCATCGCTACGCCGGTGCCGGCGTATTCAATCATCGCCAGATCGTTTTCCTGATCGCCAATCGCCATCACTTCTGACGGCTGCAGGCCGAGTTTCTCCGCCAGCATTTTTACGCCGTAGCCTTTGTTGACCAGCGGATTAAGGATTTCGAGATAGTAAGGTGCACTTTTCAGAATGGTATAACTGTCGCGGGCCCGCGCCGGTAAGGCGGCGATGGCTTTATCCAGTAGCTCCGGTTTATCGATCATCATCAGTTTCGGGAAGCGCGTCGCCGGGTCCATCTCTTCTACGGCGCGATAGCGCACCGGAATGCCAGTCAGGCTGGCTTCGTGAATGGTGTATTCACTGATGTCTTTATTTGGCGTGTAGAGGAAGGATTTGTCGAACGCCTGAAAATGTACCCCAAGGTCGCGCGCCAGTTGTTCCAGGTAGAGATAGTCATCAAAGCCAAGCGTCTTCTCAGCCACCACCTCACCGCTGTCCGCGCTGTGCGCCAGTGCGCCGTTGTTGCTGATGCAATACTGCCCCGGCTGGCGCAGATCCAGTTCCATCAGGTAGCGCTCCACACCAACAAACGGGCGTCCGGTGGCCAGCACGATCGACACACCTTTATCCCGCGCCCGGCCAATCGACGCTTTGACGCCCACCGTGATTTCGTGCTGCGGATTCAGCAGCGTGCCGTCCATATCGATCGCAATCAGTTTTATCGCCATAACGTCCTCGGTTAATTCAGGGTCTGGCTTTAATGCTAGCGCGATTCAGCTCACATTGACCAGTTAATCGGCAGCGGAAGATGCGTTGCGAACAAAGAGGTTGGTGCTCAGGAGGGAATTAATAACGGCAATTAAAACAAAAAACCCTTCCCGTTTGGGAAGGGTTTTGCGATATCAGATATCGATGTTGGCGGCTTTCAGCGCGTTCTCTTCGATGAAGGCGCGGCGCGGTTCAACCGCATCGCCCATTAGCGTGGTGAACAGCTGGTCGGCGGCGATGGCGTCTTTGATGGTGACGCGCAGCATGCGGCGGCTGTCCGGATCCATGGTGGTTTCCCACAGCTGATCCGGGTTCATCTCGCCCAGACCTTTATAGCGCTGCACTGACAGACCGCGGCGCGACTCTTTCACCAGCCAGTCAATCGCCTGCTCGAAGCTGGCAACCGGCTGACGGCGCTCGCCGCGCTCGATGTAGGCATCCTCTTCAATCAGACCACGCAGGTGCGCGCCGAGTGCACAGATTTTGCGGTATTCCGCGCCGTCAATGAACTCGCTGTCCAGCGGATAATCGGTATCAACGCCGTGAGTACGCACGCGCAGCACCGGCTCAAAGCGCTGCTGTTCGCGGTTTTCCCGCACCTGTGCCACATAGCTGCTTCCATGCGCTTCGCGCTCGTTCAGGTAAGCCACCAGGCTCTCCAGCCATGCGGTCACTGCCGTCTGATCGCTGAGATCGCTCAGGGTTGGATGATAAACCAGCGCGCGCAGCAGCGCAGACGGGAAGCGGCGCTCCATACGCTTGATCATCTTCTGGGTGCTGTTGTATTCCGCCACCAGGCTTTCCAGCGGCTCGCCGCCCAGCGCCGGTGCGCTGGCGTTGGTGTGCAGCGTTGCGCCGTCCAGCGCGATGGCAATCTGATACTGATCCATCGCGTCGTCATCTTTAATGTACTGCTCCTGCTTGCCTTTCTTCACCTTGTACAGCGGTGGCTGCGCGATGTAGACGTGGCCACGCTCGATGATTTCCGGCATCTGGCGATAGAAGAAGGTCAGCAGCAGCGTACGGATGTGCGAACCATCGACGTCCGCATCGGTCATGATGATGATGCTGTGATAGCGCAACTTGTCCGGGTTGTACTCATCGCGGCCGATACCGCAGCCCAGCGCGGTGATCAGCGTGGCGACTTCCTGTGAAGAGAGCATTTTGTCGAAACGCGCTTTCTCCACGTTAAGGATTTTACCTTTCAGCGGCAGAATCGCCTGGTTCTTACGGTTACGTCCCTGCTTGGCGGAACCTCCTGCAGAGTCACCCTCCACCAGGTAGATTTCAGACAGCGCCGGATCGCGCTCCTGACAGTCTGCCAGCTTGCCCGGCAGGCCCGCCAGGTCCAGCGCGCCTTTACGACGGGTCATTTCACGTGCACGACGTGCGGCTTCACGCGCACGCGCGGCATCGATAATTTTGCCGACCACAATTTTGGCGTCAGACGGATTTTCCAGCAGGTATTCGCTCAGCAGTTCGTTCATCTGCTGTTCCACCGCCGATTTCACCTCGGAAGAGACCAGCTTGTCTTTGGTCTGAGAGGAGAATTTCGGATCCGGTACTTTCACCGAAACTACTGCCACCAGGCCTTCACGCGCGTCGTCACCGGTAGCGCTGACTTTGGCTTTTTTGCTGTAACCTTCTTTATCCATGTAGGCGTTGAGCGTACGCGTC
The DNA here is from genome assembly GCF_059730925.1 of gamma proteobacterium symbiont of Axiagastus rosmarus. Classification (NCBI taxonomy): domain Bacteria; kingdom Pseudomonadati; phylum Pseudomonadota; class Gammaproteobacteria; species gamma proteobacterium symbiont of Axiagastus rosmarus. Next base: position 38,715 of record NZ_AP035925.1, on the reverse strand, counting down.
ATCGCCGCGCGGAAACCGGCAAGGTGCGTTCCGCCGTCGCGCTGCGGAATATTGTTGGTGAAGCAGTAGATATTTTCCTGGAAACCGTCGTTCCACTGCAGCGCAACTTCAACGCCGATACCGTCTTTTTCGGTGGAGAAGTAGAACACATTGGGGTGAATCGGGTTCTTGTTGCGGTTGAGATATTCAACGAACGCTTTGATACCACCTTCGTAGTGGTAGTGATCGTTTTTATCGTCGCGCTTGTCTTCCAGGCGAATCGACACGCCGGAGTTAAGGAATGACAGCTCGCGCAGACGCTTCGCCAGGATTTCATATTCAAAATCGGTGACGTTGGTGAACGTATCGTGGCTCGGCCAGAAACGCACGCGCGTACCGGTAGCGTCGGTATCGCCGGTCACCGCCAGCGGCGCCTGCGGCACACCGTGCACGTAGGTTTGCTGATGCACTTTGCCGTCGCGACGAATGGTCAGTTCCAGCTTCTGCGACAGGGCGTTCACCACCGATACGCCGACGCCGTGCAGACCACCGGAAACTTTATAAGAGTTGTCATCAAACTTACCGCCGGCATGCAGTACGGTCATGATCACTTCGGCAGCAGAGACGCCCTCTTCCGGGTGGATACCGGTCGGAATACCACGGCCGTCATCCTGTACGGAGACAGAGTTGTCGGCATGGATGGTGACCACGATATCACTACAGTGGCCGGCGAGCGCTTCGTCGATGGCGTTATCCACGACCTCGAATACCATGTGATGCAGACCGGTGCCGTCATCCGTATCGCCGATGTACATACCCGGGCGTTTGCGTACCGCATCAAGCCCTTTCAGGACTTTGATACTTGAGGAGTCATAAGAATTCGACATCAACGTTTCTCGCTCATTTAATCTTCAGGTTGAACCGCTATTTTACCCTGTTCCACGCGGAACATCTTGCCCTTTTCGTCACTCATATCGATTACATGCTCGACACCAATGGCGCTGACAAACACCTGAGCCTGCGTGGCTTTCAGGCGTTCCGCCAGCAGGCGACGACGGGTGTCATCCAGCTCGGAGGCGAAGTCGTCAATCAGGTATAAACAGCGACGTCCGCTGCTGCGCGTCAGGTACTCGCCCTGCGCTAACCGCAACGCACACATCAGCAGCTTTAACTGACCGCGTGAGAGTAAATCTTCCACCGGCGTGCCTTCAGCACGAATCCGAAAATCGGCTTTGTGCGGACCGCTGGCGGTGTAGGTGAGCGCACGATCGCGCTCGAAGTTGCGCTCCAGCAGCTCGCCGAAGTCGCTCTCTTTGTCCCAGCCACGCTGGAAGGAGAAGCTCAGCGCAAACTCCGGTAAAAACTGGCTGCAGGTGACGGTGATTTCGCTGGCAATGGCTGCGCTGTATTCAGCGCGCCAGGCGCTGATCTGTTCTGCCAGCGGCACCAGCTCCTGATCCCATGGCCGGATCTGGCTGTAGCGCGCGACCTGGCGCAGCGCCGCGTTGCGCTGTTTCAGCAGGCGACGCAGATTGCTCCAGGCCAGAAAGAAACCGGGATAAGCATGAAAGCAGCCCCAGTCGATGTAGGCTCTACGGTATTTGGGGCCGCCGTTGAGCAAAGTAAACCCCTCTGGCGTAATCAGCTGCATCGGCAGCAGCTGCGCCAGCTCGGCGACTTTATGGCCGTCGCTGCCGTCGATGCGGACTTTGCTGTCGCCGGCGCGGTTTTTACTAAGGCCGACCGCCAGCTCGCGCTCGCTGCCTTCAATCCGCCCGTGCAATACAAACGCGTCCTGATCGTGACGAATTACGCGTCCGGCCTGCAAACTGCGGAATGCGCGGCCGTGGCCCAGTGTATAAATCGCCTCCAGCACGCTGGTTTTACCGCTGCCGTTGGCGCCCACAAGAAAATTAAAGCCCGGCGCCAGCGTGAGATCGGCCTGCTCGATATTACGAAAATCTTTAATCAGGAGGCGGGTTAAAGCCATGAATCAATCCAGCCAGAGGGGGTTGCCTAACATTAACAATCCAGGCCGTTGGCGGCGCAGGCAGTCTGGCCACGGCCAGCGCGCAGGCCCTGGGAGCATACTGAAGTATGTGACCAGGGGCGAGCACTGCCCGGGACCAGAATGGCAAGTAAGCCAGGCCGATATTTTCTATTACAAACGCATGGGCATCACGACGTAGGCCGCAGCCGGACTGGCTACATCTTCAATCTGCACGCTGGAAACCGAATCCGTCAGCAGCAGACGCACGTTTTCGCACTTCAGCGCGTTCAGCACATCCAGCACGTAGCTGACGTTAAAACCAATCTCCAGCTCGGTGCCGCTGTACGACACGTCCAGCATCTCTTCTGCTTCTTCCTGCTCCGGGTTATTGGCGGTGATGCGCAGCTGATTTTCGGTGATATAGATGCGAACGCCGCGGAACTTCTCGTTCGACAGGATTGCCGCGCGGGCAAAAGCCTGTTTCAGCAGATCACAGCCCGCTTCCAGTGCTTTGTCTGGATTCTTCGGCAACACGCGGCGATAATCCGGGAAACGGCCATCAACCAGCTTCGACGTAAAGATGAAATCGCCGACGTGCGCGCGAATGTTGCTGCTGCCAATCTGCACCTGCAGCGGCGTCTCACCGCCGTCCAGCAGACGGACCAGCTCAATCACACCTTTACGCGGTACGATCACCGAATGGTTCGGCAGCGCCTGTCCGACAGGCATCGAACAGACCGCCAGGCGATGGCCGTCAGTGGCAACGGTGCGCAGCTCTTCGCCTTCGGTCTCAAACAGCATGCCGTTGAGATAGTAACGCACATCCTGATGCGCCATTGAGAACTGCGTGGCTTCAATCAGGCGTTTAAGCGTGGCCTGCGGCAACGTGAATTCCACTTCGCTCTGCCAGTCGTCGAGATTCGGGAAGTCGCTGGCTGGCAGCGTCGACAGCGAAAAGCGGCTGCGGCCGGAGCGCACCAGCATGCGGTCACCTTCCAGCGTCAGACTGATCTCTGCGCCTTCAGGCAGACCACGGCAGATATCGAGAAACTTACGCGCCGGCACGGTCGTCGCGCCCGGTTCGTGCGGCTGGGTCAGCGCCACGCGCGCCACCATCTCCATCTCAAGATCGGTACCGGTCAGCAGCAGCGTGCCTTCATTCACCTGCAGCAGTAAATTTCCGAGGATCGGCAGCGTCGGGCGTCCGCCAAGCGGGCCACTCACCTGTTGCAGTGGCTTCAGCAACTGCTCACGTTCAACAATAAATTTCATATGCGTCAGGAAGATAATGTTCGAATGAGGTTAGAGAAATCTTCTTTGATGTCGTGGCTCTCTTCACGCAGCTGCTCGATTTTACGGCAGGCATGAAGCACGGTGGTATGGTCACGGCCACCAAACGCATCGCCAATTTCCGGCAGGCTGTGGTTGGTGAGCTCTTTGGCCATCGCCATCGCCATTTGACGCGGACGCGCCACCGAGCGCGAACGGCGCTTCGACAGCAAATCCGCCACTTTAATTTTGTAGTACTCGGCCACCGTCTTCTGAATGTTGTCGATGGTCACCAGCTTTTCCTGCAGTGCCAGCAGGTCGCGCAGCGCTTCGCGCACAAAATCGATGGTGATGGCACGGCCGGTAAAGTTGGCATTGGCAATCACACGATTCAGTGCCCCTTCCAGCTCACGCACGTTAGAGCGCAGACGCTTGGCAATAAAGAAGGCCACTTCGCCCGGCAGACGGATGTCGTTTTCGTCCGCCTTTTTCATCAGGATCGCGACACGCGTCTCCAGCTCAGGCGGCTCGATCGCCACGGTTAATCCCCAGCCAAAGCGTGATTTCAGACGATCTTCCACCCCGTTGATCTCTTTCGGGTAACGATCCGAGGTCAGGATGATCTGCTGATTACCTTCCAGCAGCGCGTTGAAGGTGTGGAAAAACTCTTCCTGCGAGCGCTCTTTATTGGCAAAGAACTGAATATCATCGATCAGCAGCGCGTCCACCGAACGGTAGTAGCGCTTAAACTCCTCGATGGCGTTGTTCTGCAGCGCTTTCACCATATCCTGCACGAAGCGTTCGGAGTGCATATAAACCACTTTGGCATTCGGCTTGCGCGCGATGATGCCGTTGCCCACCGCGTGCAGCAGGTGCGTTTTACCGAGGCCAGTGCCGCCATACAGGAACAGCGGGTTATAAGCGCCGCCAGGATTATCCGCCACCTGACGTGCCGCCGCGCGCGCCAGCTGGTTGGACTTACCCTCAACGAAGTTGTCGAAGTTGTGGCGGTTATTCACGTTCGAGCGGTAGGTCACATCAGCCGGTGCCGGAACCGAATCCCAGCTCGGGCGCAGCGGCTGTGCCGGTGCCGGACGATTCTCAGCCGGTGCAGGCGCGCTGACGCTGCTGGCCATGGCGGGTTGCGTAGCAGCCACCGGCGCAACCGGGCGCGTGCCGACCTCAAAACGCAGCAGCGGCACGTTCGCACCGCAGAATTCATTCAGCAGCCCATTGATACTATTGAGATATTTATCCCGAACCCAGTCGAGTACAAACCGATTTGGTGCATACAAGGCCAGCGTATTGTCGTTCAATTCAGCCTGCAGCGGACGAATCCACATGCTGAATTCGGTGGCAGGAAGCTCATCCTGCAAACGGGCAAGACACTGTTGCCAAAGCGTAAGTGACACGGCGGACTCCACTCGTACAAAATCGATAAGAATTTCAGGCGCTAATAATAGAAACTGTCTTTTTTGACACAGGCGGTCAGAAAGCGCCTGCGACCGCTATCCGCGGTAGTCATCCCCGGCGATCGCAAGGAGGATCGTCAGCGGAAGGGCGGATCATAGCGCAAAGCGCCTCAGAGATCTTCCCTTTCTACACAGTTTTGATCCATTTTATCCACAGGGTGTCCAGGCATGCATCAGTTTACGCCGTCTGCGGAAAAAGCGAGCGGGGATCAGGCTGAAAGCGAGAAATTTTCCACCGCGCTCGCATTTTTGCCGTTACGATCGGCGCGGCGATCGCAAGAAGATCCTGGACGATCCTTGCGCTTTCCTTTATAGCCCGTATAATTCCCCACCCGGCATTGGCGCGTGAAGCTTTGATGCCCGGAATTAGCGGGCTGTATCAGAGTTTTCAGGTCTCGCGCCCAGCGAAGTAAATTGACTCCGGACTGTACAATTATTACAATCCCGCCTCTTTATTAAAGACACATTGAGGCGTCGGTCGTTTTACTGGCCCGAAAACGCGTCACCCAGTGAAATTTTTCAAGTTTAGGTAGAAATCGCCATGAAACGCACTTTTCAACCGTCCGTACTGAAGCGCAACCGTTCTCACGGCTTCCGTGCTCGTATGGCTACTAAAAATGGTCGTCAGGTTCTGGCACGTCGTCGTGCTAAAGGCCGTGCTCGTCTGACCGTTTCTAAGTAATAAAAGCTAACCCTCGTGGTTAAGCTCGCATTTCCCAGGGAGTTACGTTTGTTAACTCCCGCTCATTTCACTTTCGTCTTCCAGCAACCTCTTCGGGCTGGCACGCCGCAAATCACCATCCTCGGCCGCCTTAATTCGCTGGGGCATCCCCGCATCGGTCTTACCGTCGCCAAGAAGCACGTGAAACGCGCCCATGAACGCAACCGGATCAAGCGATTGACCCGCGAAAGCTTTCGTTTGCGTCAACACGAGCTGCCGCCGATGGATTTTGTCATCGTGGCGAAAAAAGGGATTGCTGACCTCGATAACCGTGCACTGACGGAAGCGTTGGAGAAATTATGGCGTCGTCACTGTCGCCTGGCGCGCGGCTCCTGATCGCCCTGATACGCGTTTATCAACGCGCCATCAGCCCACTGCTGGGACCTCATTGCCGGTTCCATCCCACCTGCTCGCAGTATGGGGTGGAAGCTGTACGCCGCTTCGGCATGTTAAAAGGCAGTTGGTTGACGATTAAACGCGTATTAAAATGCCACCCTTTGAACCCGGGTGGCGACGATCCGGTGCCGCCAAAAACCTTTGATACCAGAGAACATTAACGATGGATTCGCAACGCAATCTCTTTCTCATCGCTTTTCTGTTCGTGTCTTTTATGATCTGGCAAGCCTGGCAGACGGACCACGCTCCGCAGCCACAGCAGACCCAGACCACGCAGAACACAAGCAGCGCAGCGGGTGATGCCGCCTCTTCCGGCGTGCCGGCTAGCGGCCAGGGCAAAACGATCACCGTTAAGACTGATGTCCTGTCACTCAACATTAATACCCGCGGCGGTGATATCGAGCAGGCACAGCTGCTGACTTACCCGGACAAACTGGGTTCAGACGCACCGTTCCAGCTGCTGGAAACCACCCCGGCCTTCGTTTATCAGGCGCAGAGCGGCTTAACCGGCCGTAACGGTCCGGATAACCCGAACAACGGCGCACGTCCGCTGTATACCGCTTCCCAGGATCACTTCGAGATGGCCGATGGCCAGACCGAGCTGCGCGTGCCGCTGAGCTGGACCGGTGAGAACGGCGTGGTTTACACCAAAACCTTCGTGTTCAAACGTGGCGAATTCGCGGTTAACGTCGACTACAACATCAATAACGCCTCGCAGCAGCCGCTGGAAGTGGCGATGTTTGGTCAGCTGAAGCAGACGATCGATCTGCCGAAGCATCGCGATACCGGCAGCAATAACTTTGCGCTGCACACTTTCCGTGGTGCCGCTTACTCGACCAGCGATGCGAAGTATGAAAAATACAAATTCGATACCATCGCTGATAACGAGAACCTGAACACCACCACCAGCAACGGCTGGGTGGCGATGCTGCAGCAGTACTTTGCGACCGCATGGGTGCCGCGCACTCAGGGTAACAATACGCTGTACACCAGCAATCTCGGCAATGGTGTGGCGGCAATCGGCTATAAGTCGGCGCCTGTGACCATCGCCGCCGGCGCGCAGCAGGATCTCGGTGCCACCCTGTGGGTCGGTCCGGAAATCCAGGACAAAATGGCCGCTATCGCGCCGCACCTCGATCTGACCGTGGATTACGGCTGGCTGTGGTTCATCTCTCAGCCGCTGTTTAAGCTGCTGAAGTTCCTGCACAGCTTTATCGGTAACTGGGGCTTCTCCATTATCGTTATCACCTTCATCGTGCGTGGCATCATGTACCCGCTGACCAAAGCGCAGTACACCTCGATGGCCAAGATGCGTATGCTGCAGCCGAAGATTCAGGCTATGCGTGAGCGTCTGGGTGATGATAAGCAGAAGCAGAGCCAGGAGATGATGGCGCTGTATAAGGCGGAGAAAGTGAACCCGCTGGGCGGCTGTCTGCCACTGGTTATCCAGATGCCAATCTTCCTGGCGCTGTACTACATGCTGTCCGGTTCCGTTGAACTGCGTCATGCTCCGTTTGTACTGTGGATCCATGACCTGTCCGCGCAGGACCCGTACTACATTCTGCCGGTCATCATGGGTATCACCATGTTCTTCATTCAGAAGATGTCACCGACCACCGTGACCGATCCGATGCAGCAGAAGATCATGACTTACATGCCGGTTATCTTTACCGTGTTCTTCCTGTGGTTCCCGTCAGGTCTGGTGCTGTACTACATCGTCAGCAACCTGGTAACCATTCTCCAGCAGCAGCTGATTTATCGCGGGCTGGAAAAGCGTGGTTTACACAGCCGCGACAAGAAGAAAGCGTAACGCCCGGCAACGCTGAGCAGGACGCAACATCTCCAGGGGCGGCATTTATGCCGCCCTGTTTTTTTTTGGAAGAAGGTACTTATGAGCCACAGTGACACTATTGTTGCCCAGGCGACGCCTCCCGGCCGTGGTGGCGTCGGTATTCTGCGTATTTCCGGTGGCAAAGCCGCTGAGGTGGCGCAGGCCGTGCTGGGCAAGCTGCCAAAGCCGCGCTACGCCGACTATCTGCCCTTTAACGATGCTGATGGCAGCGTGCTGGATCAGGGCATCGCGCTGTGGTTCCCGGGTCCGAACTCCTTTACCGGCGAAGATGTGCTGGAGCTGCAGGGCCACGGCGGTCCGGTGATTCTCGATCTGCTGCTGAAGCGCATTGTGGCGCTGCCGGGTGTGCGCATTGCGCAGCCGGGCGAGTTCTCGGAACGCGCCTTTCTGAATGACAAGCTCGACCTGGCGCAGGCTGAAGCGATTGCCGATCTGATTGATGCCAGCTCCGAGCAGGCCGCCCGCTCCGCCGTCAACTCGCTGCAGGGTGCCTTTTCACTGCGCGTTAATGCGTTAGTGGAAGCACTTACTCATCTGCGCATCTATGTGGAAGCGGCGATTGATTTTCCGGATGAGGAGATCGACTTCCTTTCCGACGGCAAAATCGAAGCGCAGCTGAATGCGGTGATCGGCGATCTCAACGGCGTCCGCGCCGAAGCGCGTCAGGGCAGCCTGCTGCGTGAAGGGATGAAAGTGGTGATTGCCGGTCGTCCCAACGCCGGGAAATCGAGCCTGCTCAACGCACTGGCTGGACGCGAAGCAGCGATCGTCACGGATATCGCCGGCACCACGCGTGACGTGCTGCGCGAGCACATCCACATCGACGGCATGCCGCTGCACATCATCGATACCGCCGGTTTGCGTGAAGCCAGCGACGAAGTGGAACGTATCGGCATTGAACGCGCCTGGCAGGAGATTGAGCAGGCGGATCGCGTCCTGTTCATGGTGGATGGCACCACCACTGACGCCACTGAAGCCGCCGCCATCTGGCCTGATTTCGTGGCGCGCTTACCAGCCGCGTTGCCAATTACGGTGGTACGTAATAAAGCGGACATGACCGGTGAAACGCTGGGCCTGACAGAAGTAAATGGCCACTCACTTATTCGCCTGTCGGCGCGCACCAGTGCTGGCGTCGATACGCTGCGCGAGCACCTGAAACAGAGCATGGGCTTCGCCGGCAATATGGAAGGCGGCTTCCTCGCGCGTCGCCGCCACCTGCAGGCGCTGGAGTTAGCAGCCACTCACTTACAGCAGGGCAAAGAGCAGCTGCTGGGAGCCTGGGCGGGCGAACTGCTGGCCGAAGAGCTGCGGCTGGCGCAGCAGGCGCTGAGTGAAATCACCGGCGAGTTTACCTCCGACGACCTGCTGGGCCGGATTTTCTCCAGCTTTTGTATTGGTAAATAGTCGCCGTCACAGGTCGCCATAAATGGCGCCCCTTATATCCCGATCATTCTCCTCCGGGTATGATGATCCCCGACTGATCATCGGGAAGTTGCTGGTGAGATGGGGGCGCCCCCTGGGCATAAAGCCTGCTTCGTAGATTCATCCCCGGCAACTTAACTCCCGCCTTCAAGACCGGACGGTATCCTGTGCCCCGAGCACGCATCCATAAGGATGGTCATGGCGGTTTCCCTGTGCTGTTAAGGAGAATCTATGCAAACCCGTATGCCTGTCGGCATTGATGTTGCCTCCGGAAAGTTTGATGTGGCCGTCTGGAAAGGCGACACGTCTTACAAAACCAAAGTCTTTCCCAACACCCCTAAGGGCTTTATCGCCCTGAAAAAATGGCTGGAGCCGTTCGGCTGCTGCCATATCTGCATGGAGGCTACCGGCGCGTACAGTGAGCCGCTGGCCACCTTCCTGCACGACGAAGGCTATGATGTCAGCGTGGAAAATCCCGCGCGCATCAGGCGCTTCGGACAGGCGGAGCTGAGCCGTAACAAGACGGATAAAGACGATGCGCGCATGATAGCGCGCTACTGTAAACTGCACGGCCCGTCGCTGTGGCAGCCGGCGCCGCTGAATGAACGCAGGCTGAAGGCGCTGGTGAAGCGCCTGACGAATCTTCAGGAAATGCGGCAGATGGAAGAGAACCGGCTGGAGGTCTCGGATGCGGTGGTGCAGCCCTCAATCCGCGTGGTCATTGCGGCGCTGGATGCGCAGATAGACGAAACGAAGCGGGCAATAAACGACCATATCGACAATGATCCGGGCCTTAAAAAGAACAGGGAACTGCTGGAGTCCATCCCGGGCATCGCGGGCGTGCTGAGCAGCACGATGCTGGCGTATCTGGGGGACATGTCGAGGTTCAGCAGCAGCAAGGCGCTTGTGGCGTGGGTGGGTCTGAATCCGATGCGGCAGGAGTCCGGTGAGTGGAAGGGCAAAAGCAGGATATCGAAGATGGGCAACAGCGCGATGCGCAAGGCCCTGTACATGCCTGCGATAGTGGCGATGAAGTGGAATCCGGCGGTGAGTGCGCTGAAGAAACGGCTGGATGCGGGTAAGAAAACGGGAAAAGTCGTGGTGTGCGCGGCGATGAAGAAGCTGCTGCAGCTGGCTTATGGCGTGCTGAAATCGGGTCGTCCGTTCGATGCCGAAATATGTCTTGCCAGGTAACCGGCAAGACGGTATCTACAGGGGATTCATGTGATGCTGTAGGGTGCGCATTTAGGCGCACCGGAATCGCTACCAACATACATCTTTGTTATTTGGCGCGCCCTCGCCTTTGTCGTATAACGGTTGAGGGTCGCCGCGTAAACGCAGCGGCCCCATCCATTATTCATGCTAAAAATCAGGCGCAGGTTGTTGCCTGAACAGGAGAGAAACATGAGTACACCGCTCGACAGCGTGGCGCTGAATGCGCTGTTTACTGAAGCCCGCACCCATAGCTACTGGCAGGATAAACCGATTTCGCAGGAGGTGCTGAAGCAGCTCTATGCGCTGACGGCGCTGGGGCCGACCTCAGCCAACTGCTCGCCAGGCCGCTTTGTGTTCGTGACGTCTCAGGAAGGTAAAGAGAAGCTGAAACCGGCGCTCTCCTCAGGCAATGTGGATAAGACTATGGCGGCACCGGTGACGGTGATTGTGGCGTGGGATCCGACCTTTTATGAAGCACTGCCAAAACTGTTCCCGCATGGCGATGCACGCAGCTGGTTTACCAGCAGCCCGGATTTGGCCAAAGAGACCGCGTTTCGCAACAGCAGCCTGCAGGCGGGCTATCTGATTCTGGCGGCCCGCTCGCTGGGACTGGATGCCGGCCCGATGTCCGGTTTTGATCCGGCTAAAGTTAACGCCGCGTTCTTTAGCGAAAATAACTGGCAGGTCAATTTACTGATCAACCTCGGCTATGGCGAAGCCAGCAAGCTGCATCCGCGCCTGCCGCGTCTGAGCTTTGACGAAGCCAGCAAATTTGCCTGATGCGTTAAGCCGCGCAGCCGCCCGACGCGCGCGCTGCGCCATGACTTAGCCCAGCGAGTGAAAACCGCTGTTGAAGTAGACCATCGGCGCTGTCGCTTCGCCCGGCAGCGCAATACCCACGATACGCGCCAGCAGCACGCTGTGGGTGTTCCACTCCACCGTTTTTTCCAGCTGACAATCGAAGCTCACCAGCGCATCAGCCAGCACGGGCGCGCCCGTATTAAGGGTTTGCCATTCACCGCTCTGGAAACGCTCAGCGCGGCGCGTCGGCGAGCTGAATTGCGCGCACAGGTCATCGTGCTGCTCGCGCAGAACGTTCACGGCAAAGTAGCCCGCCTGCAGAATGGCATCGTGGCTTGATGCGCTGCGGTTAACGCAGACCAGCAGGCTGGGCGGTTCCGCTGCCAGCGAGCTGACCGAGGTGGCGATCAGCCCGAACTTTTCTCCGCTGGATGAGGTGGTCACCAGCGAGACACCGGCAGTGAGACGGCGCATGCCGTGACGAAATTCATCCAGCGAGATCGATTCCTGGCGAGCAAGAGAGGTAACAGACATAACAACTCCGACGTGCATGGTTTGCGATGCGCACGATTGGCAGATAGGTGAATAATTTAAGCACTTCATTGTGCAGCTCTTTCCTGTCCAAATCCTACACCACATCCGCCGCTTCGGCACCCCATCCGACACCAATGTGCAAAAGCCTCATATTCAATTGCAGCTCATGGCAATGAGATTCGCCTCGTCCTTATCTGAATTTACTGGCTATCCAGCGTAAGCGGGATGCAAACCCATGAGAAAATTCTTACAATAGCCCTGATGATTATCCGACCATTTTCACGGAGCGACAGATGGCTAGTCATTTTGTTCGTTGGGTGGTTAACCCGCCCCTCACCCCAGAGACCATGCGGGTTCCACAGGATGTGATGACCAGCGCCGGGCACCTGCCTGATAAGCGCCGCGGCCGCTTTCTTGCCGCACGCGCGCTGCTGGCCCAGCTGATGCTGCGCGTCTATGGTATTCGTGACCTGCCGCCGCTGATCGCCAGCAGCAGCGGTCGCCCCTGCTTTGCCGATCCTAATCTGCCTGACTTCAGTATCTCCTATGCCGGTAACATGGTCGGCGTGCTGCTGGCGGAAGAAGGCGGGCGCGCTGGCCTGGATATGGAAATCGTCCGGGCGCATAGCCGTCAGGCGCAGGATGCCCTCACGCAGGGGCTGTCATCGGGTGAAAAGGCGTGGATTAACGCCCAGCAGGATTTTATGGAAGCGGTGACGCAGATCTGGACGCTACGCCAGAGCATCCTCAAACTGACCGGCGAAGCCAACAGCGGTATTGATGCGCTGCGGCTGCATCCGGCGGCCGGCCGGCTGCGATCCAGCGTCTATCCCGATATTCAGGCGGTGTGTGATGCCGAGCCGACGCTGGTGTGGTCCTGCGCGCTGTCGCCCGGCACTGAGCGTTTACGGCTGTGGGAGATTGATGCGCAGCAGCAGTGGCAGTCGCTGCGCGATGTGGAGATGAGCAAACCCAACATCGGGCCGCGCACCCTGCGCCTCACCAGCCTGCCCGGCGAGCGTGTCGCCAGTCAGCCGGAAGTCAGGCATCCCGGATAACCAGGCCGCACCCGCGGCCTGTTGCGTTTAGTGCGCGTCGATAAAAGCGATTTTCAGCACAAACAGCAGCGCCACCACCACCACGCACGGGCTGATTTCACGCCAGCGTCCGGTGCCGAGTTTCATCACGCAGTAAGAAATAAAACCGAGCGCAATACCTTCGGTGATCGAGAAGCTGAACGGCATCATCGCCGCCGTGACAAACGCCGGCACCGCTTCGGTGAGATCGTCCCAGCGCACGCGCGCCAGCGAAGCCGTCATCAGTACGCCGACATAAATCAGCGCGCCGGCCGCCGCATAGGCGGGCACCATAGCAGCCAGCGGCGACAGGAACATCACCAGCAGGAACAGGATGCCGGTCACTACCGCCATCAGGCCGGTACGGCCACCAATCGCCACGCCGGATGAGCTTTCGATGTACGCCGTCACCGAAGAGGTGCCGATCAGCGAACCGGTGACGGAGCTGATGCTATCCACGTACAGCGCCTGTTTCATGCGCGGAAAAGTACCTTTCTCATCGGTCAGGCCCGCTTTATCAGTTACGCCAATCAGCGTACCGGATGAGTCAAACAGATTGACCAGCATGAAGGCGAAGATCACGCCCGCCATGCTCACGTTGAACGCGCCTTTGATATCGACCTGGCCGACCACCGAGGTGATGGCCGGCGGCGCGGCGAACAGCCCGGTAAACTTCACGTCGCCCAGCAGCAGACCGATCGCGGTGGTCACTACAATAGAAACCAGCACCGCCGCGTGGATGTTGCGCGACGCCAGAATCGCAATGATAAAGAAGCCGAGCGCGCCGAGCAGCACGTTGTGCGAGGCCAGGTTGCCGACGGTCACGATGGTGTCCGCGTTGGGCACAATAATGCCGGCGTTTTTCAGCCCCATCATGGCGATGAACAGACCAATACCGGCGGTGATGCCCACGCGCAGGCTGAGCGGAATATTGGCGATCATCCAGTAGCGTACGCGCAGCAGCGTCAGGATCAGCAGCCCCAGCGCGCCCCAGAAGATCGCGCCCATACCAACCTGCCACGAGTAGCCCATCGCACCCACCACCACAAAGGCAAAGAAGGCGTTGAGGCCCATGGCCGGTGCCAGCGCCACCGGCAGATTGGCCACCAGCCCCATCAGGATGCTGCCGAACGCAGCAATCACGCAGGTGGTAACAAACACCGCCTGGGTGTCCATGCCTGCGGCACCAAGAATCTGCGGGTTAACGAAGACGATGTACACCATCGTCAGGAAAGTAGTGAAACCGGCAATCACTTCGGTGCGCGCGGTGGTTCCGTGTTCCTGCAGCCTGAAAATACGCTGCAAAAGGCCCTGCTCGTTCATTTCGCTGTTCCGATGAAAAATTTATCGCCGCGTATCCTATAGACTTTAGCGCCGCAAAACACTGATTTTTCGCAACCGGTTGCCTGGGGTCGCTTTCTGCGCTGAGTGCGCTAGAGTGACAGCTTATTGTTTACTAAAAGGATGAGGCGCGATGTCAGTTGAATGTATCTTTTTTGATTGCGATGGCACGCTGGTCGACAGCGAAGTGATCTGCACGCAGTCCTACGTCAACACCTTTGCCCGTTACGGTATCGAACTCTCGCTGCAGCAGATGTTTGAGCAGTACAAAGGGGTGAAGCTTTACGACATCATCCGCGATGTGACGGCACAGCATCAGGTGACACTGCCGCTGGCTGAGGTGGAGAGTGCCTACCGCGCGGAAGTGGCGCGCCTGTTTGATCTTGATCTGCAGCCGATTGCCGGCGCCAGAGCGCTGGTGGAGCGCGTGAAGGTGCCGATGTGCGTGGTGTCGAACGGTACGGTGAAGAAGATGGAGCATTCGCTGGGGCTGACCGGCATGCTGCCGTATCTGAGCGGACGCCTGTACAGCGGCTATGACATTAATCACTGGAAGCCGGATCCGGAGCTGATGTATCACGCGGCGGAACAGATGCAGGTGCCGATTGAAAAGTGCATTCTGGTGGATGATTCAGAGGCTGGCGCGCGGGCTGGCATCGCCGCTGGCATACCGGTGTTTTACTACTGTGCCGATGCACACAATCCGGTGATTGATCACCCGCTGGTGACGCGTTTTGACGATATGGCGCAGCTGCCAGCGCTGTGGCGTGCACGTGGCTGGGATCTGGTCAGGTAAGTGCGCGCAGCCCCCTCATCCCAGCCTTCTCCCGCCAGCGGGAGAAGGGGCCGATCGAGCGGGTGTTAAGGTGAAGCACGGGTTTGTAAAACCGCACTGAACGGTTCCCTCTCCCGTTTGCGGGAGAGGGTTAGGGTGAGGGGAAAAAATCACCCAATCGCGCCCAGCGAATCCTCATTGCCCTGGCTTTTTGGCAGCAGGAACAGCGTAGCGACAATATCCAGCAGGTAAATCAGCGCCAGCAGCGTAATCGCAGCGGTGAAAGAAATATGCGTGGCCAGCATGCCGATCACCAGCGGACCGAAACCGCCGACGCCGCGGCCGAGGTTGAACAACACATTCTGCGCGGTGGCGCGCGCCTGCGGTGGGAAAGTGTCCGAGATCAGCGCGCCGTAGCCGCCAATCATGCCGTTAACAAACATCCCCATGATGGCACCGGTAAACAGCATCACCGTCGGGTCGCGCAGCTGGGCGTAAACCACCACCATCGCCACGGCACCAAACTGGTACAGCAGGAAAATCTTCCAGCGCGCAAAGCGGTCCGCCAGCACGCCGAACAGCCAGATGCCGAACGTCATGCCCACCACCGTAACGGCCGTCCACAGGCCGGATTTGGTCAGTCTGAAGCCGAAGCTGGAAGAGAGATAACTTGGCATCCAGATCATCAGGCCGTAATAGCCAAAATTCTGCACCGAACAAAGAATCAGAATGCCGAGGCTGGCTTTGCTGGTGGCGCGATCGGCAAACAGCAGTTTAATGCGCGCGGAAAAGGAGAGATGCGGGGCTTTTTCCACATGGCGGGTGAAGGCTTCCGGCTCGCCCATGCTGCGGCGAATCACAAACGACACCAGCGCCGGCAGCAGGCCAACCAGGAACATACCGCGCCAGCCAATCACGCTCAGCAGCGGCGGCGTGATAAAGGCCGCCAGCAATACGCCGAGCTGCCAGCCGATACCGACCCACGCCGAGGCGCGGTTACGCTTCTCCTTCGGCCAGGCTTCGGCAATCAGCGCCATGCCGATGCCAAATTCACCGCCCAGTCCCATGCCGGCCAGCGTACGATACGCCAGCAGATCCCAGTAGCCCTGCGCCACGGCGCACAGCCCGGTGAACAGTGAGAACATCAGGATCGTCACGGTCAGAATGCGGATGCGGCCGTAGCGATCGCTCAGATGACCAAACACAATGCCGCCGACCACCGCGCCGATCAGCGTCCAGGTCACCAGCGAACCGGCCTGCGACGCATCCAGCGCCAGCGACACGCTGATCGCCGGCAGCATAAAGCCCAGAATTAGCAGATCAAATCCATCCATGGCATAGCCGCTGACGGCAGCCACCATTGCTTTCGCCGGCGTAACGGCGGTTTTGTTGTTATTTGCAGAGGACATAAAACAGCACCTGGCAGAAAAATGTGCGCCAAGTATAAAGAGAGCGGCAGGTTGAGAACAGGCAGAAATCAAGCGCACTGCCTGTCAGCCTCAGCGCTAACAGGCAGTCATCACGTCAATCAGGAGGGTTTATTGCTGCCGTCGTCGCCCGACAGCAGTTCATCCAGCTTGTCACCGCCAACGTGACGGAAATCCTGACCTTTCACGAAATAGAAGATAATTTCGCAGATGTTCTGGCAGCGGTCACCGATGCGCTCGATGGCGCGCGCGCAGAACAGCGCGGTGAGCACGCTGGGAATGGTGCGCGGATCTTCCATCATGTAGGTCATCAGCTGGCGCACAATGCCTTCGTACTCTTTATCCACCTTTTTGTCTTCGCGGTAGATCTTGATGGCTTCGTTGAGATCCATGCGCGCGAAGGCATCCAGCACGTCGTGCAGCATCTGCACGGTGTGATGCCCGAGCGACTCAAGGCTCACCAGCAGCGGCAGGTGCTGCTGACCGAACTTCTCCAGCGCGGTACGGCTGATCTTCTCCGCCACGTCGCCGATGCGTTCCAGCTCCGAAATGGTTTTGATGATCGCCATCACCAGACGCAGGTCGCTGGCGGTAGGCTGACGCTTGGCGATGATGCGCACACAGGCTTCATCGATCTCCACTTCCATCATGTTGACCTTCTGGTCACCATCGATCACCCGGCGCGCCAGTTCGCCATCCTGGTTATGCATCGCGGTGATGGCATCGGTAAGCTGCTGCTCCACCATGCCACCCATGATCATCACCTGAGTACGAATGTGCTCCAGCTCCGCGTTGAACTGACCGGAGATATGTTTGTTCAGATTTAAATTATCCATGTTTCTCTCCTGAATCAGCCGTAACGACCGGTGATGTAATCTTCTGTCTGCTTCTGCGCTGGCTTGGTAAACAGCGTGTCGGTGTCGCTGAACTCAATCAGCTCGCCCAGATACATAAACGCCGTGTGATCGGAACAGCGCGCCGCCTGTTGCATGTTGTGGGTCACGATGACCACGGTGTAATCCTGCTTCAGCTCGGTGATCAGCTCTTCGATGCGTCCGGTA
The DNA here is from genome assembly GCF_059730925.1 of gamma proteobacterium symbiont of Axiagastus rosmarus. NCBI lineage: Bacteria > Pseudomonadati > Pseudomonadota > Gammaproteobacteria > gamma proteobacterium symbiont of Axiagastus rosmarus. The sequence goes on along the minus strand of NZ_AP035925.1, from coordinate 21,384 downwards.
GAGATCGGATCCAGCGCCGAACATGGCTCATCCAGCAGCAGCACTTCCGGGCGAATCGCGATGCCGCGCGCGATGCACAGGCGCTGCTGCTGACCGCCGGAGAGACTGTAACCGCTCTGGTGCAGCTTGTCTTTGGTTTCATTCCACAGCGCGGCTTTGCTCAGCGCCCACTGCACGCGCTCGTCCATATCGGCACGCGACAGCTTCTCAAACAGCCGCACGCCAAAGGCGATGTTGTCATAAATCGACATCGGAAACGGCGTCGGCTTCTGGAACACCATGCCGACGCGCGCGCGCAGCAGGGCGATATCCTGATGCGATGCCAGAATGTTGTCGCCATCCAGCAGAATTTCACCCTCAGCACGCTGCTCCGGATAGAGCGAGTACATTTTGTTGAAGGTGCGCAGCAGGGTGGATTTGCCGCAGCCCGACGGACCGATAAACGCCGTCACCTGGTTTTTGGCGATATCCAGATTAATGTTCTTCAGCGCGTGGAACTTACCGTAGTGGAAGTTCAGATTGCGCACCTGAATTTTACCGGCAGAAGGAGTTGCCATACTCATTGCTCATCTCTCATGTGCAGCGCCGCCGAAGCCGCGCCGGAAAATTAGTGTTTGCCTTTGGCGAAAATCACGCGCGCCACGATGTTCAGCAGCAGCACGCACAGCGTAATAATCAGCACACCGGCCCACGCCAGACTCTGCCATTCGGCAAACGGGCTCATGGCGAATTTGAAGATGGTCACCGGCAGGTTGGCCAGCGGCTGCATCATGTCGGTGCTCCAGAACTGGTTCGACAGCGCGGTGAACAGCAGCGGTGCGGTTTCACCGGCAATGCGCGCAATCGCCAGCAGCACACCGGTAATGATGCCGGAGACCGAGGCTTTCAGCGTAATCGCCGAGATCATCTTCCACTTTGGCGTGCCCAGCGCATAAGCCGCTTCACGCATGCTGTCCGGCACCAGCCGCAGCATGTTCTCGGTGGTACGAATCACGATGGGCACCTGCAGCAGCGCCAGCGCTATCACACCGGCCCAGCCGGAGAAGTGCTGCATCTGCGCCACCACGATGGTGTACACGAACAGGCCGACCACAATCGACGGCGCGGACAGCAGGATGTCGTTAATGAAGCGAATCACTTCCGCCAGCCAGTGCTTGCGGCCATATTCTGCCAGGTAGATACCCGCCAGAATGCCCAGCGGCGTGCCAAAGAAGGTGGACCAGAAAATCAGCAGGCCGCTGCCCGCCAGGGCGTTCGCCAGACCACCGCCCGCGGTGTTGGGTGGCGGCGTGGATTCGGTAAACAGCGTCCAGCTCAGGCCGTCGATCCCTTTCGTGACGGTGGTGAACAGAATCCAGATCAGCCAGAACAGGCCAAACGCCATGGTCAGCAGCGAGAGCGTCAGGGCAATTTTGTTTTTGGTGCTGCGCCACGCCTGCATTTTACGGCGCGAGGCTTCCAGCTCGGCGCGCGCCTGCATTTCAATTGCTGTCATGAACGGGCTCCTTCACTCTTCGCCAGACGCAGGATCATCAGTTTGGAGATCGCCAGAACGATAAAGGTAATCACGAACAGAATCAGGCCCAGCTCCATCAGCGCCGCCACGTGCACGCCGGATTCGGCTTCGGCGAACTCGTTCGCCAGCGCTGAGGTGATACTGTTGCCGGGCATAAACAGCGACGCGCTGTCCAGCTGGTAGGTATTACCGATGATAAAGGTGACCGCCATGGTTTCGCCCAGCGCGCGGCCGAGACCCAGCATCACGCCGCCGATCACGCCGTTTTTGGTGAACGGCAGCACGATGCGCCAGATCACTTCCCAGGTGGTGCAGCCGATGCCGTAGGCCGACTCTTTCATCATTACCGGCGTCTGTTCGAACACATCGCGCATCACCGAGGCGATGTAAGGGATGATCATGATGGCGAGGATCACGCCCGCCGCCAGAATGCCGATGCCGAAAGCCGGACCGGAGAACAGCGCGCCGACGATCGGGATATTTGCCAGCACCTCGCCAACCGGCGTCTGGAAATACTCCGCGAACAGCGGAGCAAAGATAAACAGGCCCCACATGCCGTACACGATGCTGGGAATGGCCGCCAGCAGCTCAATCGCGGTACCCAGCGGACGGCGCAGCCAGTTTGGCGCCAGTTCGGTCAGAAACAGGGCGATACCGAAACTCACCGGCACCGCGATGATTAAGGCAATCAGTGAGGTTACGAGGGTGCCGTAAATCGGCACCAGCGCACCAAATTCTTCGTTTGGCGCATCCCAGATTTTGGTCCACAGAAAGGAGAAGCCAAATTTCTGGATGCTCGGCCAGGAGGAGAAAATCAGGGAGACGATAATGCCACCCAGTAGCAGTAACACGATCAGCGCGGAGAGCTTCACCAGCGCGCCGAATATCATGTCGCCCTGCTTGCCCGGTGCTTTAAACGTCGGCTTAGTGGCAGCCATAGAATTCTCGATCTCAGAGGGTAATCAGGGCGGCAACGAGGCCGCCCATCAGGCTGGCCAGCGCGGGCGCTGGCCGGGTCATACATTTACTGGTACAGCGCTTTACCGGAACTGTCTTTGATGTTGGCTTTCCAGGCAGCACGAATCTGATTCGCTACGCTCTCTGGCAGCGCTGCGTAATCCAGCGCCGTAGCCGTTTTGCTGCCGCCTTTGTACGCCCAGTCAAAGAACTTCAGCACTTCACTGCCCTTCTCCGCATTCGCCTGCTCTTTGTAGATCAGGATGAAGGTGGTTGAGGTGATCGGCCATGCATCGTTGCCTTTCTGGAAGGTCAGATCCTGGGCAAAGGTTTTGCTCCAGTCAGCGCCTTTGGCGGCGTTAGCAAAGCTGGCTTCGCTCGGTGCCACTGGCTTGCCATCGGCATCAACCAGTTTGGTGTAAGTCAGGTTGTTCTGTTTGGCGTAGGCGTACTCTACGTAGCCAATCGAGCCTGGCAGACGCTGTACAAACGCGGCCACGCCGTCGTTACCTTTACCGCCCAGACCGGTTGGCCAGTTGACGGTGTTGCCTTTACCGATTTTGCTGTTCCAGGTCTCGTTCACTTTAGACAGGTAGCTGGTGAAGACGAAAGAGGTGCCGGAACCATCCGCGCGGCGCACCACGTTGATGTTGGTGTCTGGCAGCTTCACGCCCGGGTTCAGTTTGGTGATCGCCGGATCGTTCCACTTTTTGATGGTGCCGAGATAGATGTCGCCGACCGTTTTACCGTCGAGCGTCAGCTCACCGGATTTAACGCCGGGAATGTTCACCGCCAGCACCACGCCACCGATCACCGTCGGGAACTGGAACAGGCCATTTTTCTGCAGATCTTCTTCTTTCATCGGCGCATCGGACGCACCGAAATCCACGGTTTTGGCAATGATTTGCTTCACGCCACCCGAGGAACCAATACCCTGATAGTTGATTTTGCTACCGGTGGCTTGCTGATACTCTGCGGCCCACTTGGCATAAACCGGTGCCGGGAACGTCCCGCCTGCGCCTGTCAGGTCGGTGGCTGCAAAAGCAGAAACCGCGCTTACTGCGAAGGTGGCGGCGAGAATTCGGGCTACGGTGCTACGCATCAGTGTCATGTTCCCTCCAGGGGATTAAAAATCAGGCTTGACGCCGTTTTAGTAAGAGTCATTGATTGCTGCTGGAGGCAAAATAGGACAGTTTGATGACAGTGAAATGTACGAATTGTGACAGTTATATGACAGCCGGGTCGGCTGGCTAATCAGAGGTAATTAATGAAAACCACCGTGCTGCCAGTAAAGTTACCGGGACTGGGGGTTGTTGAGGAGAGCGTCGAAATCAGCGTGAACGGCGTTGTCACGTTAGCCCGCACTAATTGCGGTTTATTCAGGCTCCCGTTAGCCAGTGATAACAGCGTACTGATGTTGTTGCTCAGTTTGAGGATATTGATCCCACCGGCAAGCGCAAAACTGATATTCACATCACGGTTGCAGAAAAGCGAGAAGTTAACGCTGGCTTTGGTGCCATTAACGGCGGCCGGGGCCAGCGTACCATGATTAATATTCAGCGCGGCTCCGCTTACCGAACAGGATACCGGCACCACCGGAATGTTGACGCAAGGTGCCCAGGGCGCAACCATTCCGGAATAGTCAGTTACGGTCGCGGAGGCTGTCACAAAACTGCCGCAGTATGAACTGTAATAACGGGTATCTGAGTTACGCAGAAACTTGCCACCCCGACCATTAAAACGGATAAAACGTTCAGCCACCGAGGCCAGGCTCTCGCCCTGATCAACGTAAATTTGCGGCCCGCCCGCAGCGCTGAATACGGTGCCATGCCCGATAAACCAGGCGCTGACACCGATGCCTGCTGCGCAGGTTCTCTCTGAAGAGTTACAGCGGGCATAGCCGGATATCATACCGACATCCACCACTGACCAGGTAATTTCAACCTGGCTTGCGTTGACCCAGCGAATGCCATCCACGCGCGGGGCTTCCATCGCTTGCGCTGAAAAGAACAGCAGCAGGCCAGCGAAAAAAGCCAGATAGCGGAAAACAAGCCCTGTTAGCATTGGTCTAATCCTGTGGTTGCGTCAACGCCGATCATCTACTGGTACTCAACCACCAGCGCAGCAAAAGCAGAAAAGTCACCGCTGGTTAACACCGCGGCGTTTTTTTTCACCGGTACCACCTGAATGACGGGCAGCGCAGGAAAGGTAAACGGCAGCCAGTTATTCAGTGCCAGGGCATTTTCGCCATTTTTACCGCTTAATATCTGAATCGCCAAATCACGCTGGCTGGTCGCCAGCAAAGCAGAATTAAATGCGCTTCCGGTGCCACTGATTTGTACACGCATACTCTTATCGGGATTATTGCTACAGGTTAACGTCCAGGAGACAGGTTTTCTGTAGCTGTCGCCATTGATTTGGGAAATAACCACTGAACCAAACTCCACCATAATTGGCTTTTCGCCGTTAATCTGACATAACGGCGGCTCGATAAGTTTTCCACTGAAGTTAGCCTGCACGCTGAAAGCAGCCACTGCGTTATACTTCAGCATAGCGGGCAGCAATAGTGCCATTAACCACGTACGTTTCATTTATTGCAGTTCCACTACCAGTGTTGCCGCTGAAGTAAAACTTCCACCCGTTAAACTGCTGCTGTTATCTTTCACCGGGACGGCCGTAATAACCGGCAGCGCGGGATAAGTAAAGTTTACCCAGCTGGTATTAATATTTAACCTTTCAGCGTTAGACTTAAAAAACGCAATACCTAAACCGCTGACTGATGCGCGTAACGCACCGCTATCAAAGCTGGCTGCATTCCCCTGTAGCTGGAGTTTAAGCGCATTAGAGGGAAGATTAGTGCAGGAAAGCGTAAATGACACAGGTTGCTGATACGCTTTCCCATCTATTTTATCGGTGCGCACATCGCCGAAATTAACACTAATCGGCATACCATTATTTATTTTACAGTCGGCAGGTACCATCACGTTACCGGAAATATTCACACTGAATGACGATGCCAGTGCATCGGATAAAAGCATCAGACACAAAAAAGTAAATATGAAATAACGCGCCATAAATTCCTACATGCAGAGAACGAGTTTGGCTTGCTACATGCATCAGAAAGCTTATGACTGAAAGGTTAAATTAAAGTTAAACAAAACAGAAGTGAAGGACAGCCAGCGAATTATGAAAGTTGATTTCACATATCAGGGAAAAATTAATTCACAACGTTCACAGAATTCACGATTAATTTAATCGGAACAACAATGAGTTAAAAAACCCGGCCTGTTTCCAGACCGGGCTACGCTTATTCCACCGTAACCGATTTCGCCAGGTTACGCGGCTGGTCGACGTCGGTGCCTTTGATCAGCGCCACGTGGTAGGAGAGCAGCTGCAGCGGCACGGTGTAGAAGATTGGGGCAATGACCTCTTCGACGTGCGGCAGCGGGATGATTTTCATGCCTTCGCTGTCGCTGAAACCGGCATCCTGGTCGGCAAACACATACAGCAGACCGCCGCGCGCGCGCACCTCTTCGATGTTGGATTTCAGCTTCTCCAGCAGTTCGTTGTTCGGTGCCACCACAATCACCGGCATATCGGCATCAATCAGCGCCAGCGGACCGTGTTTCAGCTCGCCCGCCGCATAGGCTTCGGCGTGGATGTATGAGATCTCTTTCAGCTTCAGCGCCCCTTCCATGGCAATCGGATACTGATCGCCACGGCCGAGGAACAGCGCGTGATGCTTGTCAGAGAAGCCTTCGGCGAGATTCTCGATCACTTTATCCTGCGCCAGCATCTGTTCAATGCGGCTCGGCAACGCCTGCAGTGCATGAACAATCTCATGCTCGGTGTCAGCGCGCATGCCGTGCAGACGGCCCAGCTTCGCCACCAGCATCAGCAGTACCGTCAGCTGAGTGGTGAATGCTTTGGTCGAGGCCACGCCAATTTCGGTGCCGGCTTTAGTCATCAGCGCCAGGTCTGACTCACGCACCAGTGACGAACCGGCCACGTTGCAGATGGCCAGCGAACCGAGATAGCCCAGCTCTTTGGACAGGCGCAGCGCTGCCAGCGTATCGGCGGTTTCACCGGATTGCGACAGGGTGATCAGCAGGCTGTTTTTACGCACCGCCGATTTGCGATAGCGGAATTCGGAGGCGATTTCCACGTCACACGGGATGTTGGCCAGCGACTCAAACCAGTAACGCGACACCATGCCGGAGTTGTAAGAGGTGCCGCAGGCGATGATCTGGATATGTTCCACCTGGCTCAGCAGCGTTTCCGCATTAGCGCCCAGCTCGCTGAGATCAACAATGCCGTCATGGAAGCGGCCGGCCAGCGTGTTTTTGATGGCGTTCGGCTGTTCGTAGATCTCTTTCTGCATGTAATGGCGGTAAACGCCTTTATCGCCGGCATCGTACTGCGCATTGGATTCGATCTCCGCGCGCTGTGCCTGGTTACCGTGGCGATCAATAATCGTCACTTCGCGGCGGGTAATTTCGGCAATATCCCCTTCTTCGAGGTAGATAAAGCGGCGGGTCACCGGCAGCAGCGCCAGCTGATCGGAAGCGATAAAGTTTTCGCCCACGCCGCGGCCAATCACCAGCGGGCTGCCGGAACGCGCAGCCACCAGCACCGACGGATCGCGGCTGTCCATGATCACCATGCCATACGCCCCGCGCAGCTGCGGGATCACCCGCAGTACCACTTCGCGCAGTGTACCGCCCTGTTTCTGCTCCCAGTGCACCAGGTGCGCCACCACTTCGGTATCAGTTTCGGAGGCAAAGCGGTAACCGCGTGCGATCATCAGCTCACGCAGCGGTTCGTGGTTCTCAATGATGCCGTTGTGCACAATAATAATGTGCTCTGAGACGTGCGGATGCGCATTGGCTTCCGACGGCTCACCGTGCGTCGCCCAGCGGGTGTGCGCGATGCCGGTTCCGCCAATAAGCGGCTGCTGCTCCGCCGCTTCTGCCAGATTGGCCACTTTACCCAGACGACGCAACCGCGTCATGTGGCCCTGGCGATCGACAACCGCCAGACCGGCAGAGTCATAACCGCGATACTCAAGACGACGCAGCCCTTCCAGCAGAATTTCTGCGATATCACGCTGCGCTACTGCACCAACAATTCCACACATAGTAATTTCCTGACGTCATGGCTTTCGGCCATTGCGTTGTCATCTGACCTGATTGTTCCCCGAGCCTTGTAGAGAGTGGGGGATAGCCCTTCATATTCCAGGTTGCAGGTGCGTTAGCTGCCTGAAAGCCGGTATATTTCGGGTTTTTAATACCGGGCCGATCTTTGCCAGCCCTTACATTTATTTTTTCTTAACCGGACGCTGCCAGCCAGACTTCTGATTTTGCTCTTTGCGGTTATAGACCAGATCGGCAGCGGTAACGTCTTTCATCACCGTCGTGCCGGCTGCGATGGTGGCGCCCGCCGCCACGCTGACCGGGGCCACCAGCTGGGTGTCCGAGCCTACAAACACGTTGTCACCGATAATGGTTTTAAACTTGTTGGCACCGTCGTAGTTGCAGGTGATGGTGCCGGCACCGATATTCACGCCCGCGCCAATCTCCGCATCCCCGAGATACGACAGATGGCCGGCCTTAGAACCTTTACCCAGCGTCGCTTTTTTCATCTCGACAAAGTTGCCGACGTGCGCCTGTTCAGCCAGTTCGCTGCCCGGACGCAGGCGCGCAAACGGCCCGACAGTGCAGGCGGCGGCCAGCGTGGCATCTTCAATCACCGAATAAGGGCTGATTTCGCAGTCATCTGCAATCACGCTGTTTTTGATGATGCAGCCAGCGCCAATTTTCACCCGATGGCCCAGCGTGACGTTGCCTTCAATGATCACGTTGGTATCAATATCGACATCACGACCGTGCTGCAGCGTACCGCGCAGATCGAAGCGCGCCGGATCGCGCAGCATGACGCCAGCCAGCAGCAGCTTTTCTGCCTGCTCACGTTGATAAGTGCGCTCCAGAGTGGATAGCTGCAGACGATTGTTCACGCCGTCGGTTTCGCTGATACGCGCCGGGTGCACTGCGTTGATCACGCGGCCTTCCTGATGCGCCATGGCGATGATATCGGTGATGTAGAATTCGCCCTGCGCATTGTGGTTGTTGAGCTGCGCCAGCCAGCGCTTCAGGTCGGCACCGTTGGCGATCAGGATGCCGGTGTTGATCTCCTGAATCTTCAGCTGTTCGGCTGACGCATCTTTTTGCTCCACGATGCCGGTGATGGTGCCGTTTTCGCGCACGATGCGTCCGTAGCCGGTGGGGTTATCCAGCACCACGGTGAGCAGCCCGATGCCGCCAGCGGGTTTGGCGTCGCGCAGACGCTGCAGGGTTTCCTGGGCGATCAGCGGGACATCGCCGTACAGCATCAGGATATCTTCGTCATCGGCGAAGAACGGTGCCGCCTGCTGCATGGCATGGCCGGTGCCGAGCTGTTCCGCCTGCAACACCCAGTTCAGCGGGTTATGCGCCAGTTTCTCCTGCAGCAACTCACCGCCGTGGCCGTAGACCAGATGCACATGCTGTGCGCCGAGGCCGGTAGCGGCATCAATAACGTGTTGCACCATCGGTTTACCTGCCAGGCTGTGCAGCACCTTAGGCAGATCGGAATACATGCGGGTGCCTTTGCCAGCGGCGAGGATCACCACGCTCATTGCGCTTGTCGACATAACTATCCTGACTCAATTTAGCTTTCGAAAGTGTAAGGTTTACCCCTGAGATTACTACATTTTTCTCCGTGCGAAATTAGCGGAAGAGGATGAGCGGCGGCGAGTGGCCAGCACGGGTCGCCGCGGAGGGCATAAGGTAAGGGCGTTGCGCCATTTTCGGTCGCCATAAATGGCGCCCCTTATATCCCGATCATTCTCCTCCGGGTATGATGATCCCCGACTGATCATCGGGAAGTTGCTGGTGAGATGGGGGCGCCCCCTGGGCATAAAGCCTGCTTCGTAGATTCATCCCCGGCAACTTAACTCCCGCCTTCAAGACCGGACGGTATCCTGTGCCCCGAGCACGCATCCATAAGGATGGTCATGGCGGTTTCCCTGTGCTGTTAAGGAGAATCTATGCAAACCCGTATGCCTGTCGGCATTGATGTTGCCTCCGGAAAGTTTGATGTGGCCGTCTGGAAAGGCGACACGTCTTACAAAACCAAAGTCTTTCCCAACACCCCTAAGGGCTTTATCGCCCTGAAAAAATGGCTGGAGCCGTTCGGCTGCTGCCATATCTGCATGGAGGCTACCGGCGCGTACAGTGAGCCGCTGGCCACCTTCCTGCACGACGAAGGCTATGATGTCAGCGTGGAAAATCCCGCGCGCATCAGGCGCTTCGGACAGGCGGAGCTGAGCCGTAACAAGACGGATAAAGACGATGCGCGCATGATAGCGCGCTACTGTAAACTGCACGGCCCGTCGCTGTGGCAGCCGGCGCCGCTGAATGAACGCAGGCTGAAGGCGCTGGTGAAGCGCCTGACGAATCTTCAGGAAATGCGGCAGATGGAAGAGAACCGGCTGGAGGTCTCGGATGCGGTGGTGCAGCCCTCAATCCGCGTGGTCATTGCGGCGCTGGATGCGCAGATAGACGAAACGAAGCGGGCAATAAACGACCATATCGACAATGATCCGGGCCTTAAAAAGAACAGGGAACTGCTGGAGTCCATCCCGGGCATCGCGGGCGTGCTGAGCAGCACGATGCTGGCGTATCTGGGGGACATGTCGAGGTTCAGCAGCAGCAAGGCGCTTGTGGCGTGGGTGGGTCTGAATCCGATGCGGCAGGAGTCCGGTGAGTGGAAGGGCAAAAGCAGGATATCGAAGATGGGCAACAGCGCGATGCGCAAGGCCCTGTACATGCCTGCGATAGTGGCGATGAAGTGGAATCCGGCGGTGAGTGCGCTGAAGAAACGGCTGGATGCGGGTAAGAAAACGGGAAAAGTCGTGGTGTGCGCGGCGATGAAGAAGCTGCTGCAGCTGGCTTATGGCGTGCTGAAATCGGGTCGTCCGTTCGATGCCGAAATATGTCTTGCCAGGTAACCGGCAAGACGGTATCTACGGGGTGATTGTGCGGTTTTGGACAGCATGCGCATTTATGCGTACCGACATTTGGTCGCCATGAATGGCGCCCCTACGGGGTGATTGTGCGGTTTTGGACAGCGTGCGTATTTATGCGCACCGACATTTGGTCGCCATGAATGGCGCCCACTAGCATAGCTATTCGTAGGGTGCGCATTTATGCGCACCGGCAGCAGGCAAAAAAAATGCCAGCCCGGGGGCTGGCATTTCGTGACGCATAAAGCCTGATTACATCGCTTTTTTGGTCAGCTCGATGACGCGCAGTTTCGCGATAGCTTTCGCCAGCTCCGCAGAGGCCTGAGCATAGTCCACGTCGCCGTGGCTGCTGTTCATGTGCTCTTCTGCTTTACGTTTCGCTTCCAGCGCGCGCGCTTCGTCGAGGTCTTCACCGCGAATTGCAGTGTCGGCCAGAACGGTCGTGCTGCCCGGCTGTACTTCCAGCACGCCGCCAGAGAGGTAGATATACTCCTCTTCGCCGTGCTGTTTAACGATGCGAATCATACCAGGCTTGATGGCAGTCAGCAGCGGGGCGTGGCCCGGGTAAATACCCAGCTCACCTTCGCTACCTGACACCTGGATACGCTGCACCAGACCGGAGAACATTTGCTGCTCCGCGCTGACCACGTCCAGATGATAAGTCATAGCCATACCACTCCTCCTGGGAAACCGTTATTACAGTTTCTTCGCTTTTTCGACAGCTTCTTCGATCGCGCCGACCATGTAGAACGCCTGCTCTGGCAGGTGGTCGAATTCGCCTTCCATGATGCCTTTGAAGCCACGGATGGTGTCTTTCAGCGTCACGTATTTACCCGGAGAACCGGTGAAGACTTCTGCTACGAAGAACGGCTGAGACAGGAAGCGCTGAATCTTACGCGCACGTGCCACCAGCAGTTTGTCTTCTTCAGACAGCTCGTCCATGCCGAGGATGGCGATGATGTCTTTCAGCTCCTGGTAACGCTGCAGCAGCGACTGAACGCCACGCGCGACGTCGTAGTGCTCCTGACCGACGATCAGCGGATCCAGCTGACGGCTGGTAGAGTCCAGCGGGTCAACGGCCGGGTAGATACCCAGTGACGCGATCTGACGGCTCAGCGTAACGGTTGAGTCTAAGTGAGCAAAGGTGGTTGCTGGTGATGGGTCAGTCAGGTCATCCGCAGGAACGTAAACGGCCTGTACGGAGGTGATTGAACCGGTCTTGGTGGAGGTAATACGCTCCTGCAGCACACCCATCTCTTCAGCCAGCGTTGGCTGATAACCTACCGCCGATGGCATACGACCCAGCAGTGCAGAAACCTCTGTACCGGCCAGGGTGTAACGGTAGATGTTGTCGATGAACAGCAGAACGTCACGGCCTTCATCACGGAATTTTTCCGCCATGGTCAGACCGGTCAGTGCTACGCGCAGACGGTTACCCGGCGGCTCGTTCATCTGGCCATACACCAGCGCTACTTTGTCGATAACGTTGGAGTCAGTCATTTCGTGGTAGAAATCGTTACCCTCACGAGTACGCTCACCCACGCCAGCAAAGACCGAATAACCTGAGTGCTCAGCCGCGATGTTACGGATCAGCTCCATCATGTTTACGGTTTTACCCACACCCGCACCACCGAACAGACCGACTTTACCGCCCTTCGCGAACGGACACATCAGGTCGATAACCTTGATGCCGGTTTCCAGCAGTTCCTGCGAGTTTGACTGATCTTCATAAGAAGGCGCTGCGCGGTGAATAGAGGAAACCTCTACAGCGCTGCCGTCTTCTTCTTTCAGGTCGCCTTTCATGTCGATTGGCTCACCCAGCACGTTCATGATACGGCCGAGTGTTGCTTTACCAACCGGAACCTGGATAGGTTTTTTCAGGTCGGTGACTTCCAGACCGCGCTTCAGGCCGTCAGAAGAACCCATGGCGATGGTACGCACCACGCCACCGCCCAGCTGCTGCTGAACTTCCAGCACCAGACGAGCATCACCATTTTTTACCTCGAGAGCGCTGTATACCTGCGGTACCGCGTCCTGAGGGAATTCGACGTCAACTACGGCGCCGATAATCTGGACAATCTTTCCAGCTGCCATCTTGAATCCTCTACCTAATACGAGAATATCCGGCCGCGCTCGCGCGACGGGATATATGCCTGGTTAAACCGCGGAGGCTCCCGAGACGATCTCGGTAAGTTCCTGAGTGATGCTGGCCTGACGAGCTTTGTTGTACACCAACTGCAGCTCTTTGATCAGGTTTCCGCCGTTATCGGTTGCCGCTTTCATGGCCACCATACGTGCAGCCTGCTCACTGGCCAGGTTTTCCACCACACCCTGATAAACCTGCGATTCGACATAACGACGCAGCAGGGTATCCAGCAGCGCTTTCGGATCGGGTTCGTACAGGTAATCCCAGGTCTTCGCCTTCATCTCTTCTTCACCTTCCGCTGGCGGTAACGGCAGCAGTTGGGTAATGGTCGGAGTCTGAGACATGGTGTTATTAAACTTATTGCTGACGATATACAGCTTGTCGATGCGGCCTTCATCATAAGCCTGCAACATCACTTTTACCGGGCCGATCAGGTCGGACAGCGCAGGCTTATCGCCCATGCCGGTAACCTGAGCCACGACGTTGCCACCTACAGAGCCGAAGAAAGAAACGCCTTTGGAACCGATAATCGCCAGATCGCTCTGCACGCCTTTATCAGACCAGCCTTTCATTTCTGCCAGCAATTTTTTGAACAGGTTAACGTTCAAACCACCACAAAGCCCGCGGTCAGTCGAAACGACCAGGTAGCCGACGCGCTTAACGTCGCGCTCATCCAGGTAAGGGTGCTTGTATTCCAGATTACCCAGAGCAAGGTGACCAATCACTTTGCGCATGGTATCTGCATACGGACGGCTGGCCGCCATGCGTTCCTGCGTTTTACGCATTTTGGAGGCGGCGACCATTTCCATCGCTTTGGTGATCTTCTGCGTGTTTTTCACGCTTCCGATCTTGGTACGTATTTCTTTTGCGCCGGCCATTAGCTTCTCCTCAAAGCCTTGCGGCCTGCCTTTTCAGACAAGCCGCCAGACATTACCAGGACTGGGTTGCTTTAAACGTTTCGAGGAGGCCTTTCAGCTTCTCTTCGATTTCGTTGTTGTAGTTACCCGCCTGGTTGATTTCAGCCATCAGCTCCGCGTGTTCGCGATCGGCGAACGCCAGCAGAGCGGCTTCGAAGCTGCCGATTTTCGCCAGTTCAACGTCGTTCAGGAAGCCGCGCTCGGCAGCGAACAGTACCAGACCCTGTTGTGCAACAGACATCGGTGCATACTGTTTCTGCTTCAGCAGCTCGGTCACTTTCTGACCGTGGCTCAGCTGTTTGCGCGTTGCATCGTCCAGATCGGAAGCGAACTGAGAGAACGCTGCCAGTTCACGATACTGTGCCAGCGCGGTACGGATACCACCGGACAGTTTCTTGATGATCTTGGTCTGTGCAGCACCACCAACACGGGATACCGAAATACCCGGGTTAACGGCTGGACGAATACCGGAGTTGAACAGGTTCGATTCCAGGAAGATCTGACCATCGGTAATCGAGATTACGTTGGTCGGAACGAACGCAGAAACGTCACCCGCCTGGGTTTCGATGATCGGCAGCGCGGTCAGAGAACCGGTCTGGCCTTTCACTTCACCGTTGGTGAAACGCTCAACGTAGTCAGCGCTTACGCGTGATGCACGCTCCAGCAGACGAGAGTGGAGGTAGAACACGTCGCCCGGGAATGCTTCACGACCCGGCGGACGGCGCAGCAGCAGAGAAATCTGACGGTAAGCAACAGCCTGCTTAGACAGGTCATCATAGACGATCAGCGCATCTTCACCGCGGTCACGGAAGTATTCACCCATCGCGCAACCGGCATACGGAGCCAGGTACTGCAGCGCAGCGGATTCAGAAGCGGAAGCGACAACCACGATGGTGTTAGACAGCGCACCGTGCTCTTCCAGCTTACGTACCACGTTAGAGATGGTAGAGGCTTTCTGACCGATCGCGACGTAGACACACTTGATGCCAGAATCGCGCTGGTTGATGATGGCGTCGATGGCCATCGCAGTTTTACCGGTCTGACGGTCACCGATGATCAGCTCACGCTGGCCACGGCCGATTGGAATCATCGCATCGACAGATTTGTAACCGGTCTGAACAGGCTGGTCGACTGACTGACGGTCGATAACGCCTGGTGCAATCACTTCAACCGGTGAGAAGCCATCGTTGTCGATAGCGCCTTTACCGTCGATCGGTGCACCCAGGGTGTTAACCACGCGGCCCAGCAGGCCACGGCCAACCGGCACTTCCAGGATACGGCCAGTACACTTCACCTTCATGCCTTCGGCGAGGTCAGCGTACGGACCCATCACTACTGCACCTACAGAGTCACGCTCGAGGTTCAGTGCGATAGCGTAACGGTTGCCCGGCAGAGCAATCATCTCACCCTGCATTACATCGGCCAGGCCGTGTACGCGGATGATACCGTCACTTACAGAAACAATAGTACCTTCGTTGTGAGCTTCGCTCACGACATTGAACTGAGCAATGCGCTGCTTGATCAGTTCGCTGATTTCGGTGGAATTCAGTTGCATATGCTCCAGTCCCCTTAAGACTGCAAGACGTCTGCCAGACGGTCAAGACGGCCGCGCACGCTGCCATCAATCACCAGGTCACCCGCACGGATAACCACACCTGCCATTACAGACTTATCAATTTTGCAATTCAGCTTAACTTTGCGTGACAGACGTTTTTCCATCGCGGCGCTGATTTTACTCAGCTGGCTGTCACTCAGCGCACTGGCGGAGATCACATCAACTTCGGCTGTCGCTTCATAAGCGTCACGCAGTTGAATGAACTGTTCCAGTACCGCTGGAAGCGCTGTCAAACGTCCGTTCTCCGCCATAACCTTAATCAGGTTCTGAGCGTGTTCATCAAGTTGATCACCACAGACTGCGTTGAAAGAAGCAGACAAGGCTTCCGGTGCTAATGCACCGGAAAGGAGTTCTGCCATCTGTTCGTTGCGAGCCACTTCTGCGGCAAACGCCAGCATGGTCTGCCAGCGGTCGATACTTTGATGCTCAACAGCAAAGTCAAAAGCTGCTTTGGCGTAGGGGCGAGCTACAGTAATCAGATCAGACATCAGCCCCTCCCTCCTTACAGTTCAGCGACCAGTTTATCAACGATGTCGCTGTTAGCAGCTTCATCCACGGAACGTTCGATGATCTTCTCGGCGCCAGCTAAGGCCAGCAGCGCGACTTGCTTACGCAACTCTTCACGTGCACGTGAGCGCTCGGCTTCGATTTCTGCCTGCGCCTGAGACACGATGCGGTTACGTTCAGTCTCAGCTTCAGTTTTGGCTTCGTCCAGAATCTGGGCACGGCGTTTGTTCGCCTGCTCGATAATGACCTGAGCTTCTTCTTTGGCTTTTTTCAGCTGGTCGGTCGCATTGGCCTGCGCGAGATCCAAATCTTTCTTCGCGCGTTCAGCAGAAGCAAGGCCTTCAGCAATTTCTTTCTGGCGCTTTTCGATGGCAGCCATAATCGGCGGCCATACGTACTTCATGCAGAACGCGACAAACAGGATGAACGCGATGGCCTGGCCGAGGATTGTTGCATTAATGTTCACAGCACAATGCCTCTTATTAAGTTAACTTGCTCTGCCGCTATCAGCGATAAACGGCAGAATCCGTTCCTCATCACACTGCGTGCCATGAGTGAACCACGGCTACAGGCTTTAGGCGACAGCAAACATCACGTAGAGACCCAGACCAACAGCGATCATTGGGATTGCATCCACCAGACCCATTACAACAAAGAACTGCGTACGCAGCAGAGGAATCAGATCCGGCTGACGCGCTGCGCCTTCCAGGAATTTACCTCCGAGGATGCCGATACCGATCGCAGCACCGATTGCCGCCAGACCCATCATCACAGCGGCAGCCATGTACAGCAGATCCATATTCAGGTTTTCCATGACAGTCTCCAGTTTGTTTCAGTTAAAAGCTAAGTTGTTGAGATAAAAATCAATGCTCTTCAGATGCCATCGACAGATAGACAATCGTGAGGACCATGAAAATGAAAGCCTGCAGCGAAATAATCAGGATGTGGAAAATGGCCCATGGCACATTCAGCACCCACTGCGACCACCACGGCAGCAGACCGGCAATCAGGATAAAGATCAGCTCACCCGCATACATGTTGCCGAACAGTCGCAGACCGAGCGAAACCGGTTTAGACAGCAGGCTAACACCTTCAAGAATCAGGTTGATGGGGATGAAGATCGGGTGATTAAAAGGCTGCAGCGTCAGCTCTTTGGCGAAGCCACCTACACCTTTCATTTTGATGCTGTAGAACAGAATCAAAATAAATACGCCCAGCGCCATAGACAGCGTGATGTTCACGTCTGCAGACGGCACGACGCGCAGCGCCGGCAGGCCCAGATAGTGCTCGCCGATAAACGGCAGCAAATCGATAGGCAGCAGATCCATGAAGTTCATCAGGAAGACCCAGACGAAAATCGTCAGAGCCAGCGGGGCGATAACTTTACTCTTACCGTGGTACATGTCGCGGACGTTGCTATCAACAAAGCCAACGACCAGCTCGATAGCCGCCTGCATTTTCCCTGGCACACCGCTGGTGGCACTTTTCGCCACTTTACGGAACAGCACCAGGAACACCAGTCCCAGTACAACAGAGAAAAACATGGAGTCCAGGTTTAACGTCCAGAACGTTGCTGGCGCGTCGTGTGCATTCACCAGCTCGAAAGTACGCAGGTCCATCTGAAGATGTGTCAGATGATGACCTATGTATTCCTGCGGCGTTGAGATCTCTCCTGCGGCCATGATGCCTCTTACCCTTTGTTGTTAATTACAGCCGGCGCGACGATTTGTACCACCAGCACCGATAACCAGGTGATTGCGAGTGGCCAGAAGACCGCTCCAAATCCACCTAACGCCACAACGAGAAAAACAACGGTGGCAAACACCTTGAGCACTTCACCAAAGGCGAAGCTCCAGGCGACACGCCCTTTTGCCGGAGTTTGATCCTGCAGGCGCCAGGCTAAAAACATAAACAGTACGTTTGGAAGCCAGGCTGCCGCACCACCCGCGATGGCAGAGGCGCCCCAGGTGACATCTTTCAGGGCAAATAGCGCACCGATTACGACAAAGGTCACCAGCTGGATCACCAGCACGGTTCGGGCTAATTTCACACTGTAAAGAGACACTGACATGACGCTTAACTCTCCTGCCCCGAACGGGGTATGTCGCGTGTCGTATAAGACTGCCTTTACTCTTTTGAGTCAAGCAGCAAAAGCCGTGCAAATTATACGGGCCGCACCTGCGATTTCAATCGGTAAGTAGCGAAAAGGTGAACAATTATTTAAATTTCTTTCTGGAGGGCTATTTTTCAAAACATCCGCTTCGGCCTGCCTGACGAAACAGGCTTGAAATTGCCCGGCAGACTTGCTTTTAAAGCGTGCTTCAGATCACATTATAAGCACCCCCGGCAGCGATAATTTGCTTTTTAACCCCTGCCGCGCAATTAATCAAACCCGTAATTTACTTTTCTATCAGTGAGATAGAATTATTGTTCCAGGATTAGCGCCAGATTTTCGATAAAAACACTCTATTGACATCACCCACCGCAATAAAAACGTAAAACTGATATTACGTCCGCCGATTTATTGCAGAGTTATATTTTCCGCCGTGATTATTCGGCACAGTAAATACAGCGGTTAAAGTGATGTAACTGATAATGAAATGTGAATTATTCGTTAAATGTAACAGAGGTTTTCGGATAATTTCCGCGGCGGATGTTAACCTGCTTCCCCTGCCCTGTTGAATAAAAGCGTTTATCGTGACGCGTTCAACCGCTGTTTTTTTAGCCGGCTGCTGCGCTAAGCCAAACGGCATGAATCACGATAAATCCACACCGTTTGCGCGACTATTGCCGCCTGATCACCACCAGATGACGCTCACCTTCCAGTTCCGGCACCCGCAGTGGCTCAATTTTTTCGATGGCGAAGCCGGCAGGCAGCGCGGCAATTTCGTCATCCGGCCTGACGCCTTTCAGTGCATAGAAGTGGCCTGTCGCGCCCGGCAGATGATGACACCAGTTCAGCATGTCCTCCAGCGACGCGAAGGCGCGGCTGATCACCCCGTCAAACGGCGGCTCAGCCGGGAACTCTTCCACCCGGCTCTGCACCGGCGTGACGTTAGTAAGCCCTAACTCATGTTGCACCTGACGCAGGAAACGCACGCGTTTCCCGAGGCTGTCCAGCAGCGTAAAGTGCGCCTGCGGGCGGACAATCGCCAGCGGGATCCCCGGCAGGCCCGGTCCGGTACCGACATCAATAAAGCGCTCACCCTGCAGGTGGGGTTCTACCACGATGCTGTCGAGAATGTGGCGCACCAGCATCTGCTGCGGATCGCGCACCGAGGTCAGGTTGTAGGCTTTATTCCACTTGTGCAGCAGTTCGACATAACCCACCAGCTGCTGTTTTTGCTGATCGGAGAGGGAAATGTTTGCCGCTTGCAGCAGCCGGGAGAGTTTATTAATCACGACGAGAATTCCATTAACAGGGGCGAGCATGCCCGCCCCGGGGGTCGATCAGGCGCTTTTACGCAGCAGGCCCTGTTTTTTCAGGTAAATCAGCAGAATTGAAATTGCCGCCGGCGTGATGCCGGAAATACGCGATGCCTGGCCAATGGAAGTCGGTTTGTGGTCGTTGAGTTTGGCGATCACTTCATTCGACAGTCCATTCACCTGGCGATAGTCGAGGTCGGCCGGGAGTAAGGTGTTTTCATTGCGCTGCTGGCGATCGATCTCCTCCTGCTGACGCGCGATGTAACCTTCATACTTCACCTGAATCTCTACCTGCTCTGCGGCCTGCTCATCCGCCAGCGCCGGACCGTAGCTCGGCAGCAACATCAGCAGTTCGTAGGTCATCTCCGGACGACGCAGCAGATCTTCCGCGCTGGCTTCTTTGGTGAGCGGCGCGCTGATTACCGTGTTCACTTCGCTGACGTTTTCAGACTTCGGATGCACCCACAGGTCACGCAGACGCTGACGCTCCTGCTCAATCGCTTCCAGCTTCTGGTTATAGCGAGCCCAGCGCGCGTCGTCGACCAGGCCGAGTTCACGTCCGGTTTCGGTCAGGCGCAGATCGGCGTTATCTTCACGCAGCATCAGACGATACTCGGCGCGCGAGGTAAACATGCGATACGGCTCTTTGGTGCCCAGCGTACACAGATCGTCGACCAGCACGCCAAGATAGGCCTGATCGCGACGCGGCGCCCAGCCCTCTTTGTCCGCTGACTGACGCGCAGCGTTAAGGCCGGCCAGCAGCCCCTGCGCCGCCGCTTCTTCATAACCGGTGGTGCCGTTGATCTGGCCGGCAAAGAACAGGCCGTGGATAAATTTACTCTCCAGCGTCGGCTTGAGATCGCGCGGATCGAAGAAGTCGTACTCGATGGCGTAGCCCGGGCGCACGATCTTCGCGTTCTCCAGACCTTTCATCGAGCGCACGATCTGCATCTGCACATCAAACGGCAGGCTGGTGGAGATACCGTTCGGGTAGATTTCGTTGCTGGTCAGCCCTTCCGGCTCAAGGAAAATCTGATGTGCGTTACGATCGGCAAAGCGCATCACTTTGTCTTCAATCGACGGGCAGTAGCGTGGCCCGATCCCCTCGATGATCCCGGCATACATCGGGCTGCGATCGAGGTTATTGCGGATCACTTCATGTGTCTGCTCATTGGTGTGGGTTATCCAGCATGGCACCTGCTGCGGATGCTGTCCGGCATGGCCCATAAACGAGAACACCGGCATCGGGTCATCCCCGTGCTGCGGCGTTAGCACCGAAAAGTCGATGGTGCGGGCATCGATACGCGGTGGCGTACCGGTTTTCAGGCGGTTTACGCGCAGCGGCAGCGCACGCAGACGTTTAGCCAGCGGAATCGACGGAGGATCGCCTGCCCGACCACCGCTGTAGTTATCGAGGCCGATGTGGATTTTGCCGTCCAGGAAAGTGCCCACCGTCAGAACGACGGTTTTCGCCCGGAACTTCAGGCCCATCTGGGTCACGGCGCCGACAACGCGATCGTTCTCCACAATCAGATCATCAACCGCCTGCTGGAAGATCATCAGGTTCGGCTGGTTTTCCAGCGCAGTGCGTACCGCCTGGCGATACAGTACCCGGTCTGCCTGTGCACGCGTGGCACGCACCGCCGGGCCTTTGCTGGCGTTTAGTATCCTAAACTGAATACCGGCCTGATCGATCGCGCTGGCCATCAAACCGCCTAAGGCATCCACTTCCTTAACCAGGTGTCCTTTCCCGATGCCACCGATCGCCGGGTTACAGGACATTTGTCCCAGCGTATCAATATTATGGGTGAGTAACAGGGTTTGCTGACCCATTCGGGCAGCGGCCATCGCGGCTTCTGTGCCCGCATGACCACCACCGATTACGATGACGTCAAAAGGATCTGGATAAAACATGAAGTGGGTCCTCGTTAGTGTTCGGACAGGGATCGTTGCCCTGGGCGGTGGATTCTACTGAAATTCTGTTCAGGGCGAAAGTCGCGGGATCCTGCGGTTTAAAAGAAAGGATCTTAAGTCTTTTATATGATCTCTCTGTTAGATCTCTTATTAGGATCGCCCCTGTCTGTTGATAACCCGGAAAAGCGCTGTGGCAACAGGGGATTAGCGAGGATCGTTTACTGTGAATGATCGGTGATCCTGATCCGTATAAGCTGAGATCAACTTTGCTACTTATACACAGCGTAAAAAAGCATCAGCGGTTGTTCTTTGGATAACTACTGG